>CAVYMQ010000003.1:0-2259355 GCA_963769665.1 uncultured Actinomycetes bacterium | reverse complement strand
ATCGGGATCGTCGACGGGGAGCGCCTGATCGCCGAGGGCGCGCGGGTGGAGGCGAACCGCGTGAACAACGCCGGCGGCGTAGGGGGCGCGCTGACGATCCGACTCGCCCGAGGGACGGTCCCCGAGCTCCTGGCCCGTGGTGTCCGGCTGTTCGTCCTGCCCTGCCGGCTCGACCTCGAAAGCGCCGTCTCGGCGGTCACGAAGGCCGGCGGCTACGCGGTCGCGCCGTGCGACGACGGGGTGATCGACGGGTCGCCACGGGTGGCGTACACGGGCCTTTCGCCGCGCGCTCAGGCCGAGGCGCTTTCGGATTTCGTGGACGGGAAGGCGGGTCGCGAGCTGCGCCCGGAGACCGACCGCGGGGGGCGCGTGGAGGCGTTTCTCGGCCTGGACAGCGGGGGTGCGAGCATCGTGTCGCCGGACGCGCCGGAGCGGGTTGTGGCCCCTCCAGGCGCGCCCGAGGAGACGCTCTTTGCGACCTTCGGGTTCCCCGAGCCGGGCTCCCGGACCGACGAGTTCTACGAGCGCTTCCGGGCCGTCTACGGCCGTCGTCCCGAGACGATTCTGTCCGCGCTCGCGGCGGACGCCGTCAACGCACTTGCGGCGGGAATCGAGCTCGCGGCCTCGACCAGGCCCAACCTGGTTGCCGCGGAGGTGCGGAAAGGGTTCGAGGTCCGCGGCGTCCTGAACGAGCTCTCGTTCCCGGGTGACACCAACCGTGCCGAGGTGGATGCGGTGATCGTCCGCCTCCGGGACGGGAAGCTCAGGACCGCGGGCTAGCTCTCAGACGTGGATGCGGTCGGTGCGCTCGCGGAGCGGGCCGCCGTCGCGTCCAGCGCGGACGGCCAGGATCTCCGCGAGGATCGCGACGGCCGTCTCGGCGGGCGACTCGGCGCCGACGTCGAGGCCCACCGGGCCGTGGATTCGCTCGATCGCAGCCTCGTCGAGGCCGAGCTCGAGCAGCGCCTCGCGCCGCCGCGCCTGCGTCTTCCTCGACCCAATCGCGCCCACGAAGAACGCGTCGCTCGCGAGTGCGAGCTGCAAGGCGGGCAGGTCGATCCGATCCTCATGCGCCAGCACGACGACCGCGGTGCCCTCGTCCGGGGCGAGCCGGGTGAGCGCCTCGTCGGGCCACTCGACCACGATCTCGTCGGCGCTCGGCACGCGTACGGGGGTCGCCCAGCGAGCGCGCGGGTCGACCACGATCGCCGTCCAGCCGAGCGACTTCGCGCCGCGGCACAGCGCTTCGGCGGTGTCGATCGCGCCGACGACGACCAGGCGGGGCGCCGGACGCGATGCGACGGAGAGCCCATCGCCGGACGGCTCGACGGTGACGACGCGGCCCCGTCCGATCTCTTCGACAACGCTGCGAAGCAGCCCGGCGTCCGCCTTCGCGACGTAGACGTCGATCTCGCCGCCGCACGGAAGCCCGACGCCGTACGCCTGCTCGTCGGTGATCCCGTACGTCAGTCGCCGCGCCGCACCGCCCGCGAGCACCTCCTGCGCCTGCGCGTAGACCTCGTTCTCGACGCAGCCCGCCGAGACCGAGCCCGCGAGCTCGCCGCCCGCGGACACGCCGAGCACCGAGCCGACCGGCCGTGGGGCGGACCGGCGGGTCGCGACGACGGTGGCGAGCGCGACGTCCTCGCCCTGCTCGAGCCAGCGCTGAAGGGAGGGGAGCAGTTCCTGCACCCCCGCATCGTAGATTCGAGAGCCATCGCTAGGGTTCCGGCGATGACCGAGCCCCGCCCGGCGATCAAATCCCTTCGCCGGCGCAAGGAGCGGCACAAGCAGCGGAGCAAGCTCTACCGGGTGCCGTTCGCGATGATCGGCATCTTGATCCTCGTCGCGGGCGCGGCACTCGCCCTTCCCGGGGTTCCCGGGCCGGGCATCCTGCTGATCGCGGTGGGGCTCGGGATGCTCGCGCTCGAGTTCGATCGCGCCGAGCGTCTGCTCGAGAAGATCCTCGATCGGGTCGAAGCGACGCGCGAGCGCACGAGCACCTGGCAGCAGGTCGTGCTCGCCGTCGTCGGGCTCGCGCTCAGCGTCGGCTACTTCGTCGCGGCCTTCGTGACCGAGATCCCGGTCCTACCGGGCTAGGAGCCGCAGCGGCAGACGGGCTCGCCGAGCTGGCGCCGCTCGAGCTGGACGCCGCAACGGGCGCAGCTCGGGGGGACGACCTTGGCCGCGACGAGCAGGCTGCGCATCAGCGTCAGCACCACGATCAGCTCGACGAGAACGGTCGTCTTGTTCATCTGGGTCCTATCGGCAATGCTCGTAGAGCCTTTAGCGGACCACAACCCTTTGGGTCATCAGGGTGGGGTGGAGAGAGCAGTAGAGGTTGTACGTGCCCTTGCGCCGGAAGCGGAAGGCGAAGCTGCCTTCCCGGACCGACGCCGACGCGAGGCCTTCGGGGCCGTTCGCGAGCGTGACGTCGTGCCGTTCGGTGCCGAGGAAGCGCCACTGGAACCTCGAGCCGGCTTCGAGCTGGACACGCTGGTTCCGGAAGCTGAAGTCCGAGACCGCCGTCTGCTTGACCCGCGCGATCTTGCCGACGGGGCTGCGCAGGAGCGGCTGGAAGATGCGCGGCGTCGGCGCCGGGTCGTGGAGCGGGTCGGAGAGCGAGGGCGTCGGCGCGCAGGCCGGCGTCGAGCCCGGGGCGAGCCACGCGATCATGATCCCCATCACGCGCATGTGCGGCCTGCTGTTGTCGTAGACCGCGCGGAGGCGCAGCTTCTCGCCTGCGGCGACCGGGATGCCGGTGGCGTCCGACCACGACGTCATGTGCGCCGGGCCGGGCTCGTGCATCATCGGCAACGGGTAGTGCTCGGGCCAGCTGGGACGCGACGTGAAGAGCTCGCGGCTCGAGCAGCTCGCGTTGCGGAGCTCGATCCGTTGACCGCCACCGTGGATGTGCGCGCCGCCCGAGACGAGGCGTCCGCTCTCCGGCATCGTGAAGTCGGACGTGCGCACGAAGCTCGAGCCGGGGCCACCCGTACCAGGGACCGTGAAGATCGGGTCCGCGTAGCAGTTGACGACATCGAGCCAAACCGGCTTCACGGCCGTCCGCGGCTCGCCGGTGACGTACTGGATGCGGTACTGCACGTGCACCGTCGAAGCCGCGTTGCGGTGGTTCATCAGCATGTACACGAGACCCCAGATGTCGGTGCCGCGGTTCGCGTAGCCGTAGCCGTCCGGGAGGTGCAGCTCCATGTGCTCCTCGCCGGCGCCGAAGAACCGCTCGGCCGGAAGTGGTGAAGGTCGTCGGTCGTAGTCGTAGAAGCGTCCGCACGTGTAGTCGGGCACGAGCGCCTTCACGAACACCGCGTGATGGAGCATGACGTCGTTCATCGTCTGGATCCGCCCGGCCGAGTCGACGACCTCGACGGTCATCCCGACGACGTAGCCGTCGACGCGCGGCGAGGGAACCGCCGTGACGCCCTGGACGACCTGGTACGGCTTCATCGGGAACGCCTGTGAGCGCAGAACGAGCGTCTCGACCGCTGCAGACGCGACCGAGGGGGCGGTGAGTGCCACCAAGACGGTGAACACGAAGGCGAGCCTGCGCACCCTGTGAATCTAGCCCAGGCGGGCCACGGGTAGAATCGCCCGGCAGTGGGCTGGATCTACGCGCTGCTGCTCGCGGGTGCGGTCGCCGTGCTCGTTGCCGCGGAGTGGCCGCGGCTGAGCGCTCGGCTCGGTGTTTCCGGGCGCCTGCCGGTCGTCACGAAGCGCCGCAAGGCCTCACATCTCCGGCTCGTGAAGACGGAGAGCGAGGAGTTCGCCGCGAGCGTCGAGCGCGACCTCAACCGCCTGCCGACGATCGACGAACGCGATCGGCCCTAGGGGACGCGGATCGTCGCGCGGAGGACGCGCGTGTTCGGGAGGATCCGCGTGACGTTCTCCATGTTCTTCGCCTCCTGATGGTCGGCGACGGTGAACACGAGTCGATGCGCGCCTCGGGCCAGGCTTTTCACGTTCACGGACGCAACGCCGCTCGCCAGACGGACGTTCCGGGTGCTGCCGTCGACCGAGGCGTCGAGCGACTGCGGATCGACACCGGACCCGGCGTCCGACACTCGAATGCGCACGACCCCGCCGCGTGCGGTCGCGCTCAGGAGACGCGCGGTCGGCGGACGGGCGTCGTCGACCCAGAACCGGAACGTGAACCGATCGCCCGCGGCGCGAGAGTCGAAGACGAGGTCGTAGGTACCCGGGGCAGGGCGGATTGCGCCCGCGATCGGCCGCGCGTCGCCGAACTCGTCGACGTACGGGTTGATGTTGAGCGGGAGCCCTGGAATGCCGACGAGGCGATTCTCGTCCCCGGCCTGGACGACGCGCGGTTGCACGCCACCCCTAAGCACTGCGACACCGAAGTTCGCGACTTCGCGGCCGAGCGCGAAGCGGAAGACCTGCTCCGGCCCGGGCTGCGCACTGTTGGCGACGACGGGATAGCGGTACTGCTGCACGCGGCGCGGTTTGCCAACCGTCGAGCCGGTGTAGGTGCCCGTGCGGGTCAGCGTCCTCGTCGGAGCGGGCAGCTGCGGCGCCGTGACGCGGAACCAGTACGGGATGCGCCGGATCTGATCGCCGCGTTGCAGCACGACGTACGCCGCCTGTTCCGCGGCGTTGCGTGCGATGTCGGCGAACGCGATCCGCAACTCGCCGGGCACCGTCACCGTGCGGGGGGTCGCGAAGATCCCGCTCACCGTCCAGGTGCCCGCGCCGCCGCCGGCGTCGGCGAGCCTGACGACCACCTCCGGATTCTGGCCCGACCGCACGAGCCCGAACGAGATCGAGCTCGGCTCGGCAAAGAGCAGCGGTGCGTCTGCGCGCCCGACGGCGATCAGCCCGCCGCCGGTGCGCAATGGCCCGCTCGGAAGCGTCGAGCCGGTGGTGACGAGCGCCGACTTCAGCTGTGCGGGGGTCCACGCGGGGTGTCGCTTGCGGAGCAGCGCGACCGCACCGGCGACGTGCGGCGAGGCCATGCTCGTGCCGCTGAGCAACGCCCACTCACCCTCGGGAGTCGACGAGAGGATCGACGAGCCGGGTGCGGCGACGTCGGGCTTGAGCCGGAGCGAGAGCGGCGTGGGGCCTGCTGACGAGAACGACGAGATCGAGCCGGCGGGGTCGCTGCGGCCGTTCGCGACCGAGGCGACGCTGATCGCCGAAGCGGCGCTCGCGGGGGACCCGACCGACCCGAGCTGGAAGCGGCCGTACTCGTTGCCGGCCGCCGCGACGGTGGGGACGCCCGCGGCGGCTGCGCCCTCGATCGCGAGCGCGACGAGGTCGCGCGTCGGCTCGATCTCGGGCTCACCGAGCGAGAGGTTGATCACGTCCATCCCGTCCGCGACCGCTGCTTCGATCCCCGCCGCGATCTCGGGCGCGTTGCCGTTGAGCCCGAAGCCTTCGGTGGGGACCGTCAGCACCTTGTAGTTGCCGAGGTACGCGCGCGGCGCGACGCCTGAGATGCGCACGTTCCCGGCAAGCGTCCCCGCGTTGCCCGCGGCGATCCCCGAGACGTGCGTCGCGTGCGACGAGTGCACGGGGTCGAACGGCAGGTTGCGGTTCCTCCAGGTCAGCCCGGGCGGCGGAAACGCACGCGCGACGATCACCTTCCGGGTCGTGTACGAAGTCTGGCCCTTCGGGAAGCCCGCAGGCATCGCGAACGCGGCGGGCGAGAAGAAGGGGTGCGACTGGTCGAGCCCGTCGTCGAGGATTGCGATCTTCATCCCGGCGCCGGCGTCAACGCCGGGGGCCGCCCAGAACGAGGTTGCGCCAATCATCGCGACGCTGCGGTCGAGCTCTCCCCGGAACGTGGTGCTGGGATAGACCTTGGCGAGGCGCGCGAGCTGCGGGAGCCGCGCGGCCGAGAGCGAGACCGCGAGCCCGTTGAAGGTGATGCGGTAGCGCCGGTACACGACCGCGCCGGGCACCTCGCGAGCGAGCCTCGCCTCGAAGCGCTCCTGCGAGAGCGCGACGGCGTCGAGGTAGGAGCGGCTCGTCGGGCTCCGGAGGTCGAGGCGCCGCTGCGTCGCGGTCGAGCTGAGCACCCGGCTGTGTGCGTTCGCCTCCGCGACTCCGGGCGAGTCGAGCCGGACCACGACCTCGACGTCGCGAGCCCAGGCGGAGCCCGGCGCGGCGAGCGCGAAGACGACGGCGATGAGGACCCCAAGACGCAGGCGCACCATGGTACGTCCGACGTGTAAGGGGCCTGAAAGTCAGGCGCTACACTGGCCCTCTCGCGGATGTGGCGGAATTGGTAGACGCGCACGGTTCAGGGCCGTGTGGGGGCAACCCCGTGGAGGTTCAAGTCCTCTCATCCGCATAGTGACTCCGTTGCGCGGTTCTAGCGTCGCACGCAGAGCAGGTTGATCGGGGCTGACCCGACGCGCTCGTCGCCGATCGGCGTCGCTTCGAACCCGAGTGCGTCCACCTGCGCGAGCAGCGTCGCCTCGTCGGACCCCGACGCGGCGAGGGCGGACGGGTTCACCTCGAGGAAGAGCGCCACAGAGCCGGCCCTGGCGATCGTCTCGCGCGCCCCGGCGAGCGCCTGCGGCTCGGCGCCCTCAACGTCGAGCTTGACCACGAGCGCGTCGACGTCGACGTCTCTCAGCTCCGCATCGATCGACGTCACCTCGATGTCGAGCTGCCGAAACGGCCCTCTGCCGGCGCGCGCCTCGAACGAGCTCGAGATCGTGCCGAGGCTCTGCTGGAACCGGGCGCGGCCGGGCGCATCGGCGACGGCCTTCCCCACGATCGTCGCGTTTGCGCACCCGGCACGACGGATGTTCGGCTCGAGCGCGCGCAGGTTGTACGGATCCGCCTCGATCGCGAGGACCCGGCCGGTAGACCCAACCGCGCGGCACGCGAGCAGCGTGTAGGTCCCGATGTGCGCGCCGGCGTCGACGACGGTGGCCCCCGGCCGGAGCTCGCGCAGGAAGAGCCGCCGGTACTCGGGCTCGTACGCTCCCGAGGCCAGATGTGCGAGGTAGCTCCGGTGCCTGAGGTAGCCGCGAAGCGTCAGGCCGTCGACGTCCGTGCGAAGGGGCGGCCGGCCGAGCCGGAGAAAGGCCGCGTCGGCTCCATCGCGGCCGGTCCGCATCAGCCGCCCCAGACCGACGCCGCGGGCCCAGCGCGCACCGGTGCCAAGCGTCGAGAGAACCTGGCCGCCCACGGGCGCCAGCATGGCAGCTTGGGCCGCCTTCGTCTTAGTGAGCGGCGTCGACGTCGAGCGTGATCGCCACGTCGCCTGCATGCCCGTCCTTCTCGATCAGGACGTGATCCTCCGCGGGCTCGATCACGTGCTCGATCTCCTCGAGGACGTGGCCTTTGACGACGACGAAGCGGGTCGGGTCGTCCCGAACGTGCGCGTACTCGGAAAGAGTGAGGCGGACGCGTTCCAGGCACGAAACGTCCGAGCACTCGCAGAAGAACTCGTACACGTGCGAGTCGTCACCGTGGTTCGCGGCGAGATCGTCGATCCGCTCGTTGACCTGGCGGAAGAGGTCCTCATTCTGGGCGAGCCGTGTCTGCTGGGCTTTCTCCACCCCAACAACGTAGCCGCATCCTGCGGGTACGGGAAGACCCCGCCAGAGCCGTCGCCTGACGGGGATCCCGTGTCCTAGCAGTCGATCCCAGGGTGCAGGAGCTCGACCAAAGCTAGAGACCCCAACCGGAGCCGAAGCTTGCGGTCTGGTGGTCGTGCGCAAAAACCGCCGACCGGCGCCTCGCGTATTCGGTGGCGTGAGGCGCGCATTCGCACTCGTGGCCCTCGCGCTCGTTCTCCTCGTCCCGGCCGGCTGCGGCGGCGACGACAGCGGCGGGGGTGGAGGCGGCGGCGGGACGAACACCACCGAGACCGACTCGGGGTACGGCTACTAGCTCGGCAGTGCGGCGAGCACGTCGTCGGCGTGCGTGTCCGGCTTGACCTTGTGCATCACCTTGGCGACGTTGCCCTCCGAGTCGATCAGGAACGTCGAGCGGCTGATGCCCATGTACGTCTTCCCGTACGCGGTCTTCTCGCCCCAGACGCCGTAGTCGTCGGCGACCTTGTGCTCGGGGTCGGCGAGCAGCGTGAAGGGCAGCCCGTACTTCTCCTTGAACTTGACGTGTGAGGTTTCCTCGTCGGGGCTCACGCCGAGCACGACCGCACCGCGGTCGGCGAACGCGCCGTAGTTGTCGCGGATCCCGCAGGCCTGCACCGTGCAGCCGGGCGTGTCGTCCTTCGGGTAGAAGTAGAGAACGACCGGCTTCCCGCGGAAGTCGGACAGTTTCACCTGCTCGCCCGAGTCGCTCGTCAGTTCGAAGTCCGGTGCGGGCTTGCCTTCCTCGACCATGCGATCCTCTCTGTAGGGTCAGGCCGATGCTAACGGCGCACAACTGGGTCGCGTACGCGGTGATCGCGGTTGCGGGTCTCGCGGCGGTGTGGGGAGGGGTGACCTACCTCCGTCGCGCGGAGGCGGGGGCGACGCTCGGCCACGTGCTCGCGCTGGTGCAGACGGTCTGCGTCGCGCAGGTCGCCCTCGGCCTGCTCCTCGTCGGGGACGGCCGGCGAACCGCCGACGACCTCCACTACGTCTATGGAACGCTCGCGCTGCTGGTCGTGCTCGCGCCCTGGTTCTACGCACCGGCGGATCCGCGCCGCCGGCTTGCGTGGTTCGCGGGAACCTCGCTGGTCGCCGCGGCGCTCGCCGTCCGAGCCTGGACGACCTCGGGCTGATGAAGCGGTTCTGGGCCAACCTGAACCCGGCAGTCCGAGGCTTCCTCGTGATCGGCGCGATCTCGCTCGTGGTGGTCGTCCTGAACCTCTACAACGTGCTCGCGTCGCTCGCGATCCTCGTGCGGATCGCGTTCCTGCTCGCGATCACCTTCTTCGTCTTCCTGATGTGGCGCGAGCGGCGCGAGGAGATCTCGGCCTGGCCGATGCGGGCGCAAATCGCCCTCTACGGCGCGGCGATCCTGATCGCCTTCGACCTGCTCGTGTTCGGCTTCTGGGGCGCGAGCGGCCTCGGCGCGGTCGCGTTCCTGCTCGTGCTCGGGATCTGCGGCTACGCGGGATTCCGCGCGTGGCGTAGCCAGCACACGTACGGCTACTAGGCCTCGACGCGCAGCGCCGCGCCGTCGAGACGGTCGAGCGCCGCTCTGATCTCCATCGCCTCGCCGACGAAGATCGGCGTGTCGCGCTCCGTGTAGCTCGAGGCTTCGCTGTCGCGGAGCGTCAGCATGAGATGCATGAAATCGGACGGCTCGTCGCACTCGAACGCGGTCATGAACTCCTGGTCGTCGATCCCGAACGAGTACGTCGTGTGGTTATGGATCGTCGGGAAGCGACGGCCGGTCTCGATGTGCTCGTCCATCGCGCGCTGGCGGTGCTCGGGCGTGAGCGCGTACCACGGTCGCGTCTTCACGAAGGGATAGACGACGAGGTACGGCGACCCCTTCGGCGTGACCTTGCGGGGCCGTCGCGCCGAGGTGTACTCCGACGCCTTCGTCGTGGCGAGGTACGAGTACGGCGTCTCGAGCCAGCCGGCCAGCGGCGTCGCGTTCAGCTCCGCGCCGAGCTCGCCGAGATCCTGGTAGCGCGAGGTGATCTTCCAGAGGAAGAAGTCGCTGTCTGGCCGCACGCCCGAGACGGAGTAGGCGCGCAGCGAGTCCATTCGTTCCGCCCAGCCCTCGACGACCTCGGCGAACGCGTCCTTGCCGGCAGCGCGCTCGTCGACCGGCAGCCGCCGCCAGGCCGGGTCGGCCCGGTAGAAGCTGTAGGCGACGTACTGGCCCTCCACGGGCGAAACGCTAGCGGACGCTGAAGGCGCGGGTGCTTCTGATCACCGTCGCGCCGCGGTTCACCGGAGCCGAGAACGCGACGTTGAACTTGTAGACGCCCTTGACGAGCGCCAGCTTCGGGAGTCGCACGACCGAGTAGACGCCCGCGAGCGCCTTGCCGGTGTGCTTCGCGACCACCTTGTTGTCGGACATCCGCTGGAGCGACGTCTCGACGCTGCAGTCGATGCTGCAGCGCAACGTGATGCCGTAGCGGCCGTTGGAGCCGAACGGCCCGAAGCGGTCGACGGTCGGAGTCAGCTTGAGCGCCGCGCACTTCGCGACGATGCCGCCGCGCGTCTGGCGCGCCGCCTGCTTCATCAGCGGCAGCGACGTCTTCGCCGTCTTGTCCGGGTAGTAGAAGCCCGACTGCCAGCCGGGCAGGCGGGGATCGTCGATCGTCAGGAACATGAAGATGCCGGCCACGTTGGGCTGGCAGAACGAGAGCTCGAGCGCCTTGCGGTAGCTGGCGGCCTGCTTCGCCTCGTCCACCGGCCTCGTCGTCGTCGGCTCGGCACCGTTGTACTGCGACGCCTTGCCCGCCGGCGGGACCGACTCGATCCCGAACTCGCCGTAGTAGATCGGGAGGGTGGAGCCCTTCTGCGCGGTGCCGTCGAAGGCCTGGCCGAGCAGCTTGACGAGCTTCTCGTAGTCCGCCACGCCGATCGAGGTGTTGTTCGGGTGCGCCGTCGCCGGGGACTGGCTCGAGTTGTCGGGGAACGGGTTGATCGAGAGCGCGTCCATGACGGGCTTCGTGCGCGCGCTGGCCTTGTAGGCCGTCCCCATGTCGAGGATGAACTTCGTCGGCGAATGCGTGTGCCGCGAGAGCGTGTGGTTGTCGGAGCCGCGCGGGGAGAGCGCACCGCCGAGAACGACGATGCTCGGCGAGACCGCCTTCAGCGCGTCGTAGGCCTCGGCGAGGAGCGCGAGGTACGCGGGCGACGCGACGTTCTCGCCGTTCGGCCCGTACTGCGGAAGCCAGAAGCCGTTCAGGTTCGGCTCGTTGCCGATCGTGTAGTGGCGGACGGCGGGGAGCGCCTTCGCGAGCGCGGTGACGAACTGCGCGAACTGCCCTCGGGCCTTCTCGGTCAACGGAGTCGTGCGGCTGCCCGGATGCGAGACGACGACGAAGACCTGCATCTGGTTCGCAGTCGCCGCGAACACCGCGTTCTTGAGCGCCGCGAGGTCGCCACCCGGTGGCTCGACCTGATCGGGGAGCCAGTGCTGGGTCACCCGGATCGCGGTGAACCCGGCAGCTTTCGCCCGGAGCACCTCGGCCTGGGCAAGCGCCGGATCGCTCTGCTTGGCAACGTCGGTCGTCGTCCCGACGACCATCGTCGGTCCACCAGCGAGCGCGGCCGGCGCCAGTGAGAGCGCTGCGACCCCTGTGACGACCCCCTTGAGCACCCCGGTACGCACGATGGACACGGCTACGCTAGCCACCAGAAGTGAAGAAACCGTTGGAACCGCGCCTGAAGGCGCTCCCGACCAAGCCCGGCGTCTACATCTTCAAGGACGCCAAAGGCCAGGTCCTGTACGTGGGCAAGGCGAAGTCGCTCCGCCCGCGCGTCCGGTCGTACTTCCAAGCGAACCCGGATGCCCGCGCGGCGATTCAGCAGCTCCCCGACCGGGTCGCGGACATCGAGGTGGTCGTCACGGGCAACGAGGTCGAAGCGCTTCACCTCGAGCAGAACCTCGTCAAGCGGCACCGACCGCCCTTCAACGTGCGGCTGCGGGACGACAAGTCGTTCCCGTACATCGCGGTCACCGTCGAGGACGAGTACCCGCGCGTGATGTTCACGCGCGAGCGGCATCGTCGAGGTGTCGTCTATTTCGGGCCGTACGCGAATGCCAAAAAGGTACGCGGCACGCTGGACGTCCTGAACCGCGTTTTCCAGTTTCGGCCCTGCGAGGGGCCAAAGCCGGGGCGTCACTCGGGTATCCCTTGCCTCGACTTCCACATCGAGCGCTGCCACGCGCCGTGCGTCAACTACATCTCGAAGGACGCCTACGGCGAGATCATCGACGGGGTGATCGGCTTCCTCGAAGGCGACACCGAGCCGATCCAGGCGCGGATCGAGGAGCGGATGCGGGAAGCCGCGGCCGAAGAGCGCTTCGAGGAAGCGGCGCGGCTTCGGAACCGCCTCTTCGCGGTCCGGCACCTGGCCGAACGCCAGGCAGCGGACAAGCGCGCGGTCGGAACCATCGACGTGATCGGGATCGCGCTCGAGGCCGATCGCGGGACCGTCCAGATCTTCCCGCTTCGCGAGGGGAAGATGATCGACCGGTACGCGTTCCACCTCGAGAACGTCGGGGGCCAGGACCTGACGACCGTGCTCGAGGAGTTCTGCCTCGAGTACTACGGCTCGTCGCCGAGCATCCCACCCCAGATCGTCGTCCCGCGAGACGCGGGCGACCTCTCGGCGCTCGAGCAGTTCCTCTCCGAGCGGCGCGGCGCGCGCGTCGAGGTGCGGGCCGCCGAGCGGGGAGACAAGCGGCGCTTGCAAGAGCTCGCGACCGAGAACGCGCGCCTCGCGCTCGCGTCGGAAGCCCAGCAGACCGAGCAGCGCCGGCAGCGGCGGATCGAGGCGCTCGAAGAGCTCCGCGAGGCGCTGAACCTCGAGTCGCTTCCGATCCGGATCGAGTGCTTCGACATCTCGAACATCCAGGGCGAGTCGGTCGTCGGTTCGATGGTCGTCTTCCAGGACGCCGTGGCGAAGAAGGCGCACTACCGGAAGTTCGGTGTCCAGAGCCTCGACGGGCAGGACGACTTCGCCGCGATGGCCGAGGTCGTCTCGCGCCGGTTTGCGCGCCTCGCGAACCCGGACCCCGCGCAGCACGACGAGAGCTTTGGTGCGATGCCGAACCTCGTAGTGATCGACGGCGGCAAGGGTCAGCTCTCGGCGGCGCTCGCGGCGATGCAGGCGTTCGACCTCCCGCGGGTCGCAGTGATCGCGCTCGCAAAGAAGGAAGAAGAGGTGTACGTGCCAGGTCAGCCCGACGCCGTTCGCCTGTCCAGGCATCAGCCGGGGCTGCAGCTGCTCCAGCGGGTCCGCGACGAGGCGCATCGCTTCGCCGTCGGTTTCCACCGGCAACGGCGCGAGACGCGCTCGTTCGAGTCGATCTTCGACACGCTGCGCGGCGTCGGGCCGGCGCGGCGCAAGGCGATCCTCAAGCACTTCGGCTCACCCGACGCGTTCCTCGCGGCGACGCAGGAGGAGCTCGAGGGCGTGCCGCAGCTGCCGCCGAAGACCGCGCGCGCGATCTACGCGCAGCTGCACAAGGCCGGCCGCGGGTAGGGCCTGGGCCCTACGGGTGGGGCGCGACGAGGATCGCGATCGTGAAGAACGAGGCCGCAATGGCGAGGAAGCGCATGAGCGCGACCTTAGAACGCCCCTTTACGGACGCCGTTCGGCGTTCGTAAGGATTTAGCGGACAGTCGCGAAGGCGGATTCGTCGAGTCGGCTGCCGCTCGGCGGCCCGGCGACGATGATCACGGCGATCGGCCGCCCGTTGACGAACGACGTGGAGATGTAGTCGCCGATCATCGGGCCGTACTGCGTGATCGGAAGCCAGGCGCGCCGAATCGACTCGGGGGTCAGCCGAGCGGGACGTGCCCACGTGCGGCCGGCGTCGAGTGACGTCGAGCGGAACGCGTCGATCGCTCCGGCAGCGGTGAGCCGGTAGTACGTGAGCCCGAGACGCTCAGGCCGCGCGGGATCGGCGGCGAGTCCGGGGAGTGCGTAGTAGGAGCCGGCTGTCTGGGGGCCGAGCGCGATCGGGGCGATCGGCTCCCAACGAGCGCCGTCGGTCGTGGAGCGCGCGAGCACGAGGTCGGCCCCGTCGCCGCACGTCGGGCGGAACTGGCAGTCCATCCACGCGACGTAGACCCGGCCCGACGCGTCGACGTCGACGCTCGGCAACGAGAAGGCGCGGAAGTTCGGCGTCTGTGTCGGTCGCGCAGAGGCGACGAGCTGGGCTCGCGAGAGGGTCTGGCCCCCGTCTGTGGAGCGGATGGACGCGATCCGGTCGTCGCCGAGAAAGACGATCACGAGTTCGCCGTCCGGCCGCACCACCGGTTGCACGCCGGGCGACTGGTTCACGTTGCGGCCTGCGTTGTCCGGCGAGCCGATCGGCGCCGACCAGGTTAATCCGCCGTCGCTCGACGTCTGCAGCGAGATCCTGCTGCCGCGCTGGACGTCGGTGTACGCGAGGTAGCAGCGGCCGTAGTGCGGGCTCTGCGGCCAGTTATCGCATGCTGCCCACTGTTTGTCGACACCCAGTTCGCGTCCGACCACGGCAGTGGCAACGACCGGAGCGCCCCAGTTCACTCCGTCCGTCGAACGGTTGAACGTCAGCCCCGACGCGATGCCGGGAGTCGTCACGAGCGACGATGCCAGCCAGACGTTGTGGCGCGCGGAATAGGCGATCACCGGATCGCTCGCGCGTGCCCACTCGCCTTGCGGTCGGTTGTTCCTCGTCAGCCGCGGTAGCAGGCCGGAGCGCCACGTGCGGCCGCCGTTCCGAGTGGTCGAGAAGCCGATCGCACCTGCCGCGCCCCCAGGCGCCGGCGCACGGCCGACCTGGTAGACGGCGACGAGGGTCGAGCCAAACGCGAGGGTGTCCGGCTCGACGTGCGTGTTGTGCCTGAACTCCGGGTCGGAGAGTCGGTCGACGGCGAGGCGGCGGCTGACGATCTCGCAGTCATTGCCGACGCGGTCGCCGAGATCAGCCGCGACGACGTCGGCGCCGGGCCCGCAGCTGATCCGGTCGACGATGCCGTCGAAAGCCTTGACCCGGTCGGCTCCGCGACCCGCGAACACGCGGTCTCGACCGGCGCGCGGATCGATGAAGTCGGCGCGTGCAGTGCCCCGGATGGTCTCGGCGCGGGGGGTCCCGACCCGCTCGGCTGCACCGGCGGCAGAGGCGAGGACGGCGCCGGCGAGCGCGGCGAGCACGAGGAACCGGCGCACGCCGGGAGCCTAGCTGCGCCTTCCTGAAAAGAGGCTTAGGGCTTCGAGTCCGGTGCCATGAACGGATACCGGTAGTCACGCGGCGGGACGAAGGTCTCCTTGATCGTGCGCGGGCTGACCCAACGGATCAGGTTCCACATCGACCCGGCCTTGTCGTTCGTCCCGGAGGCCCGCCCGCCGCCGAAGGGCTGCTGCCCCACGACGGCACCCGTCGGCTTGTCGTTCACGTAGAAGTTCCCGGCCGCATAGCGAAGAGCCTCGTCGGCTTCGTCGATCGCCGCGCGGTCCTCCGAGAAGACCGCGCCGGTCAGCCCGTACGGCGACGTGGACTCGACGAGGTCGAGCGTCTCCGTCCACTTGCCCTCCGGGTAGACGTACGTCGTCACGACCGGCCCGAACAGCTCCTCCTGCATCGTCCGGAACTTCGGGTCCTTCGTCGCGATCACCGTCGGCTCCACGAAGAACCCGCGGCTGTCGTCCACGCCGCCCCCGACGACGATCTCGCTGTCGGCGCTCGCGCGCGCGTCCGCGATCGCGCTGCGCTGGGTCTCGAGCGACTTCTGGTCGATCACTGCGCCCATGAAGTTCTCGAAGTCGGCGACGTCGCCCATCTTCAGCTCGGCCACCTTCTCTTCCAGTCGTTCGCGGAGCGCGGGCCAGAGGTTCGAGGGCGCGTAGACACGCGATGCCGCGCTGCACTTCTGTCCCTGGTACTCGAACGAGCCGCGGAGGATGGCGGTCGCGAGCGCGTCGACGTTCGCGGATGGGTGCGCGACGATGAAGTCCTTGCCGCCGGTCTCGCCGACGATGCGCGGGTAGTTGCGGTAGCGGCCCTTCGCGATGTTCGAGCCGATCGTCTGCCACATCGAGTTGAAGACCGCCGTCGAGCCGGTGAAGTGGATCCCGGCAAGGTGCTCCGAGTCGAGCGCGGCGTCCCCGATCTCCGCACCCGAGCCGTAGACGAGGTTGATCACACCCGGCGGCAGGCCCGCCTCCTGCAGCAGGCGCATCAGCCAGTACGCCGAGTACATCGCCGTGGTCGCCGGCTTCCAGACGACCGTGTTGCCCATCAGCGCCGTGCTCCCCGGGAGGTTGCCCGCGATCGCGGTGAAGTTGAAGGGCGTGACGGCGAAGACGAAGCCCTCGAGCGGCCGGTACTCCATGCGGTTCCAGACGCCCGGCGACGAGACCGGCTGCTCCGCGTAGATGCGGAGCATGAACTCGACGTTCCAGCGCCAGAAGTCGATCAGCTCCGCGGCCGCGTCGATCTCCGCCTGATGCGACGTCTTCGACTGGCCGAGCATCGTCGCCGCGACGAGCGTGTCGCGCCAGGGGCCGGAGAGCAGGTCGGCCGCACGCAGGAACACGGCGGCGCGCTCTTCCCACGGCGTTCGGTGCCAGTCCTCCCAGGCCTCTCCCGCCGCAGCGATCGCGCGCTCGACCTCGGCAGCGCCTCCCTGATGGACGTCCGCGAGCACGAGCTCCTTGTCGTGCGGCGCGATCGCCTGCTTCGTCGTCCCGGTGGTTACGTCCTCGCCCCCGATCACGAGCGGGATCTCCAGCCGGTCCTTCCGCATCGCCTCGAGGCGGAGCCGCAAACCGGCGCGCTCGGGCGAGCCCGGCGCGTAGTCCTTCACCGGCTCGTTCTGCGGGGCAGGGGGCCGGAACAGGCCGGGTGCGCTCATCGGGCACGATTCTAGTCGTGCGCTACGCGGGCTACGTGGTGGAAGGCTGGGGGGTCGGCGAGCTCGTGCTCGACGGGGACCTGCTCGTCCACAGCGAGGCGCCGAAACCGTCGAACGCGGCACCGCCCGGCTCGCACTGGCTCGGCGAGCGCCTGCGCGCGTATTTCGTCGAGGGCTCGCAGGACGACTTCCTCGACGTCGAGCTCGACCTCGAGGGCTCGACGCCGTTCCAACTCGCCGTGTGCAAGGCGTTGCGAGAGCTGCCGTACGGCGAGACGGTGACCTACGGCGAGCTCGCGGCGCTCGCCGGCCACCCGAACGCGCAGCGCGCCGTCGGCACGTTCTGCGCCGCGAACCGGTTCGCGATCGTCGTCCCGTGTCATCGCGTCGTCGCGGCCGGAGGCATCGGGTCGTACGGCTCGCTCGGCGTCGCGTACAAGCAACGGCTCCTGGAGCTCGAGCGTGCCGCTCTCTGAAGACCTCCGCAACGAGCTCGCTGCGATCACGCCGACCAGCGACTGCGACCGCCTCGCGGAGCTGTCGGGCCTCGCTCACTCGGCGGGGAGCGTCCACCTGCTCGGGCGCGGGGAGGTGTCGGTGCATCTCGACCTCGCGAGCAACGCGGTTGCGCGTCGCACGTTCGGCATCCTGCGCGCGTTCGGCGTCGAGGCGGAGATCCGCACCTATCGTCGCCGCGCGTTCGACCGGTCGACCCGCTATCAGGTGCATGTCTCCGGAACGCCTCGCGCGCAGGAGGTGCTGACGGAGGCGGGGATCCTCGGTCAGGGCCTGCGCCCCGCCGAGCGTCCGCCGCGCCGCGTCGTCGGACGAGCGTGCTGCCGGGCGGCGTATCTACGCGGAGCGCTGCTCGGCGGCGGCTCGCTGAGCGGTCCGCGCGCGCCACACCTCGAGATCCGGACCGCATCGCTCGAAGGCGCGGAGTTCCTCGCGTCGCTCGTGCCGCTCGCTGTCCTCGACCGCGGGAGGCACGCGATCGCGTACGCGAAAGCGGGCGAGACGATCGCGGACGTGCTCGCCGAAGCAGGAGCGAGCGACGTCGTGCTCGCGCTGGACGAGCATGCGGTCGTCGCCGCGACGCGCTCCCGCGCCAATCGCCAGGCGAACGCCGACCACGCCAACCTCGTCCGCTCGAGCCGGGCCGCGCACGAGCAGGTTCTGGCGGTCCGGGCGCTCGTCGCCGCGGGGCGCCTCGACCGCCTGCGGCCCGAGCTGCAGGAAATCGCCGCGCTCCGGCTCGATCATCCCTCGCTGTCACTCAGGGAGCTCGCGCTCAAATGTCAGCCGCCGACCACAAAAGCCGCTGCTCACAGGCGGTTGCGGACCCTCCAGCGACTCGCCGAAACTGTTTCCAGATGAGGCAAAGTGGTCCAGTTGAATGGCCGTTCATAACCGTCCATACTTTGCTTTCGGCGGGTCCGCGCTCGTCCGGCGTCGAATTCAGACCCCGTTCGGCGCCAAGGTTCTGAGCGTGGTGAAGTCGGAGGGGAAGGTCGTCCTCGGAGCTTCCCCTCCGGCCCGCCGTCGACGACGGCGGGCCGGTCGGACTCTTGCCGGGGACACCGGCTAAGCCGGCGTCCCCTCGTTTTGTCGCATCGCAAGCGATGCGACGCGGCCCGCCACAATTTTTTCCGGTATTAGACTCGCGTTCAAATCAAAAGACGGGAGGGCGTTTGGCGGTCAAGGTTGGGATCAACGGGTTCGGGCGGATCGGGCGGAACTTCTTTCGCGCGAAGGTGCGGAAGGGCGCCGACATCGACGTCGTCGCGATCAACGACCTTGCGGACGCCGGGACGATGGCGCACCTGCTCGAGTACGACTCCGTGCTGGGGCGGCTCGAGGGTGGGGCCAGCGCCGGCGGCGACACGATCACGGCTGCAGGCGAAGAGTTCAAGGTGTTCTCCGAGCGCGACCCGAAGAACCTTCCGTGGGGCGAGCTCGGCGTCGACGTCGTGCTCGAGTCGACCGGCTTCTTCACCAAGCGCGACCAGGCGCAGCTCCACCTGGATGCCGGAGCCGGCAAAGTCGTCATCTCGGCGCCCGCGACCGATCCCGACGTGACGATTGTCATCGGCGTCAACGACGACACGTACGACCAGCAGGCGCACAAGATCATTTCCAACGCCTCCTGCACGACGAACTGCGTCGCGCCGCTGGCCAAGGTCTTGCACGACACCTTCGGGATCGAGCAGGGGTTCATGACGACGATCCACGCGTACACGAACGACCAGCGCATCCTCGACCTGCCACACGAGGACCTGCGTCGCGCGAGAGCGGCCGCGATCAACCTGATTCCCACGTCGACCGGAGCAGCCCGCGCGATCGGGGTCGTCATGCCCGACCTGAAGGGGAAGGTCGACGGGATGTCGATGCGGGCGCCGGTCCCGACCGGCTCGATCGTCGACCTGGTCGTGCGCGTCGGGCGCGAGACGAGCGTCGAGGAAGTGAACGAGCTCTTCCGCAGCCACGCCGATACCGGCGCGATGAAGGGGATCCTCCAGTACTCGGACGCACCGCTCGTCTCGACCGACATCCAGAACTCGTCGTACTCGTGCATCTTCGACAGCGGGCTGACAATGGTCTCGGGCAACGTCGTGAAGGTCTTCGGCTGGTACGACAACGAGTGGGGCTACTCGTGCCGGCTCGTCGACCTGATGACCCGCCTCTAGTGCGAAGACCTCGCTCGGTGCGCGACGCCGACGTCGGCGGCAAGACCGTGCTCGTTCGCTCCGACCTGAACGTGCCGCTCGAGGATGGGCGCGTCGCGGACGACACACGGATCCAGGCGTCGCTGCCGACCTTGCAGCTCCTGCTCGAGCGAGGCGCGACCGAGGTTCGCGTCTGCTCGCACCTCGGACGGCCGAAAGGACCGGACCAGGCGTTCGCGATGGAGCCCGTTCGCGCGCGCCTGCGCGAGCTGCTCCCAGGCGAGCGGGTGGTCGTCCTCGAGAACACGCGCTTCGATCCACGCGAGACGGCGAACGACGCCTCGTTCGCGCAGGAGCTCGCCGAAGGCTGCGATCTGTTCGTGAACGACGCGTTCGGGTCGGCTCATCGCGCGCACGCGTCGACCGTCGGCGTCGCAGAGCTGCTCCCCGCCTACGCAGGTCTCCTGCTGGAGCAGGAGCTCGAGATGCTCGGCCGGCTGCTCGGCGACGTCGAGCGGCCGTTCGTCCTGATCTCGGGCGGAGCCAAGGTCACGGACAAGCTGGGAGTGCTGCGGAACCTCGGCGGTCGCGCGGACGAGGTGCTGATCGGTGGGAAGATGGCGGAAGAGGTGCGCACGTCGAACCCCCTCGAGTTCGAAGTCGTCCTGCCGAAGGACGTCGTCGCCGCGTCGGCGTTCGAATCGGACGCGGAGACGAAGGTCGTCCCCTACGACGAGCTCCCCGAGGGCTGGCTCGGACTCGACGTCGGGCCTGCGACGCAGCGCGACTTCGCCGAGCGGATCCGCCGCTCGAAGACCGTCTTCTGGAACGGCCCCATGGGCGTCTTCGAGTGGCCGCGCTTCGCTGCGGGCACACGGGCGGTCGCCGAGGCGGTGGGCGAGGTCGACGGCTACACCGTCGTCGGCGGGGCCGACTCGGCTCGCGCGCTGCACGAGGCGGGCCTCGCGGACCGGGTCGACTGGGTCTCGACCGGCGGCGGCGCGTCGCTCGAGCTGCTCGAGGGCAAAGAGCTTCCCGGCGTCGCGGCGATCCCGGAGGCCTGACCGATGCTGATCGCGGGGAACTGGAAGATGTACAAGGGGCCTGACGAGACGCGTGAGTTTTGCGCGCGGCTGCGCGCCAGGCTCCACGGCTTCGAGGGCGCCGACGTGATCGTGTGCCCGCCGTTTCCGTCGCTGCAGGACGCCGTGGGCATGTTGGCGGTCACCGAGATCGGCGTTTTCGCGCAGAACACGCACTGGGCGAAGGAAGGGCCGTACACCGGCGAGGTGTCCCCGTGGATGCTCAAGGACATCGGCGTCGGTGGCACGCTCGTCGCGCACTCGGAGCGCCGCCAGCTCTTCGGCGAGACCGACGAGTCCGCCGCGCTCAGGATCGAAGGCGCGCTCGACGCCGGCCTGGACGTGATCGCGTGCGTCGGCGAGACCGAAGCCGAGCGCGAGGCGGGGGAGACGGAGAACGTGATCAGCCGCCAGGTCGAGGCGATCAAGACCGTGGTCGACGACGACAATCTCGACCGGCTCGCGATCGCCTACGAACCGGTGTGGGCGATCGGCACGGGCCGCACGGCCACGCCGGAGCAGGCCGAGGACGCGCACGCGGTGATCAAGAGCCTGCTCGACGTACCCGTGCTCTACGGGGGCTCGGTCAAGCCCGAGAATGCCGAGGAGCTCCTGTCGCAGCCCAACGTCGACGGTGCGCTCGTCGGCGGCGCAGCACTCGAAGTCGAGTCGTTCGCGGCGATTTGCGAAGCGGCCGTCCGCGTCTAGTTGCGCAAGGCGTCGATCCGCTCGCGCGGATCGACGCCGCGCGAAAATCCCTAAAGGCGGCCGCTTCGCGGCCGCTCGCGTAGCTGTTGACCCCGATGCCGCTTGTAGCCCTGGTCATCCTGGACGGGTGGGGCTGCGCTCCGCCCGGACCGGGCAACGCGGTCGAGTTCGCCCGCACACCGGTCTTCGATCGTCTGTGGGCAGAGTTCCCGCACACGACGCTCGAGGCGTCCGGTGAGGCCGTTGGCCTCCCGCCCGGGCAGATGGGCAACTCCGAAGTCGGACACCTGACGATCGGGAGCGGTCGCGTGCTCGACCAGGACCTCCAGCGCGTGAACCGCGCGGCGCGCGACGGGTCGCTCTTCCAGAACGAAGCACTCGTCGGTGCGTTCCAGCGCGCGCGTGAGCGCGACGGCGACGTGCACCTGCTCGGGCTCGTCTCGTATGGCGGAGTCCACTCGCACATCGAGCACCTGCGCGCGCTGCTCGAGCTCGCGCAGCGCGAGGGGATGCTCGAGCGGACGTGGATCCACGCCTTCACCGACGGCCGCGACGTGTCGCCGACATCCGCGCTCCAGGACCTCGCGGAGCTACCCGGCGACCGGATCGCCACGGTCGCCGGCCGGTACTACGCGATGGACCGCGACAACCGGGAGGAACGGACGCAGCTCGCACTCGACGCGATCGTCGGGCAGTGCACGCCGGTGGCGAGCACGCTCGCTTACGTCCAGGAGAGCTACGACAGAGGCGTGACCGACGAGTTCCTCCTCCCGGTCTGCGTGGAGGGCCGGCCGCGGCTCGACCCGGCGAGAGACAGCGCGATCTTCTTCAACTTCCGTCCCGACAGAGCACGCCAATTAGCGATCAAGCTCCGGGGGCTCGGCGTCGATTTGACCACCATGACGCGGTACCGGGACGACCTCGACTGCCCGGTCGCCTTCGGCGAGCAACTCGTCCAGCAGACGCTCGCGGAGGTGCTCGCGCAGAACGGCGTCCGTCAGCTCCACTGCGCCGAGACCGAGAAGTACGCCCACGTCACCTACTTCTTCAACGGCGGCCGCGAGGAGCCGTGGGAGGGCGAGACGCGCATCCTCGTCCCCAGCCCTCGGGACGTCCCGAGCTATGACCACAAGCCCGAGATGGCCGCCCGCGAGGTCACCGACCGCTTCTGCGCCGAGCTCCCCGAGGGCTACGGCTTCGCCGTCGTCAACTTCGCCAACCCGGACATGGTCGGCCACACCGGCTCCATCCCGGCCGTCGTGCAAGCTGTGGAAACCGTGGACGAATGCCTGCTCCGGGTTGTGGAAACTGTGGAAAACCTCGGCGGTGCATGTCTAGTCACCGCCGATCACGGGAATGCTGAACACATGCTCGAAGCGGACGGCGTCAGCCCCTTCACCGCCCACACGACGAACCCCGTCCCGTTGATCCTGACCGACCCCGACGAGCGCCTCCGGGAGGGAGGCGAGCTCAAGGACCTGGCCCCGACGGCCCTCCAACTCCTCGGACTGGACAAGCCGGACGAGATGACCGGGAACTCCTTGGCCAGCCCGGCCTGAACCGGGCTATACTGCCGCGTCCCGTGTCGCTCCAGCAGCCAGATCTGGGAGTTCTGCGGAAGGCTCAACGTGGGGACGAACGAGCCTTCTCCCTCATTCTCAGAGCGTACGAAACGCCCGTCTTCAACTACGTGTTGAGGCTCGTAAACGACCGGTCCCTCGCCGAGGATCTGACGCAGGAGGTCTTCCTTCGCGTCTTCCAGGGCCTGCCGAAGTTCTCGCTGCGCTCGAAGTTCACGACCTGGCTCTTCCAGGTGACGAAGAACCGCGTCCTCGACGAGCTGCGCTCGATCGAGCGGCGGCCGAGAGCCGTCGTCGCGCTCGAGGATGTGCCGCCGTTCGAGGTGCTCGACGCGCCGTTCGAGCGGCTCGAGGCGATCGACGCCGTCTGGCGTGCGGTCGAGAACCTCAGCGTCGACCTGAAGATGGCGCTGCTGCTCCGCGACATCGTCGGCCTCTCGTACACCGAGATCGCCGACTCGCTCGAGATCACGCTTGCCACGGTCAAGTGGCGGATCTACAAGGCGCGCGAGGAAGTCCAGCTCGCGCTCGCCCGCGAAGGCATCAAGGTCGGCAGCTCGGCCGACGAGCCTGCCCCCGCGGTCGTCATCTCCACTTAGCTCCTAGCGCGCGTTCTCACGCAACCAGTCGGCGAGCCCACGCGCGTCCTCGCTCGGCGTCGCGCCGTCGGGGATCGGCTGGACCTCGGCGGGCGCGGCAGGCTGATTCGGGTCGTCGCCCCTCGTCCCGAGCGCCAGCGCGATCGCGGCGAGCGCGAACAGGACTCCGGCCGCGGCGATCACGGGGAGCGGCGAGATCCGGCGGCGCTTCCTGCGACCGCGTCGCGGTGCCGCGCGCGGGATCACCACGGTCGCGTCGTCACCGGGTCCGCTTCCGTCGGCGTCGAGCAGACGGGCGAACTCGGCCGCCGACGAGGGCCGGTCCTCGGCGTCGGGCCGCAGCGAACGCTCGATCGCCTCGCGTAGTCCGGGCGGAGTGTCGGCCGGGAGCTCTGGCGGCGTGATCTCGCGCCTGCCCGCGAGCTGTGCGAGTGACTCGACCTTCCAGGGCTGGCGCCCGGTCAGCAGTTCGTAGAGCACGGCACCGAGCGCGAAGAGATCGGTCGCGGGCGTCACCGTGCCGGCCTCAGCCTGCTCCGGGGCGAGGTACGCCGCAGTCCCGACGACCGTGCCCGCCTCCGTGAGCTCGGTGCCTTCGACTGCGCGTGCGATGCCGAAGTCCGCGATCTTGATCGTGCCGTCGTCGCGCTCGATCAGGTTGCCCGGCTTCAGGTCGCGATGCACGAGCCCGTTCGCGTGCGCGTGCTCGAGCCCGGCGCACACCTGCCGCGCGATCCCGAGCACGTCGTCCGCGGGGAGCGCGCCGTCGCGGCGGAGCCGCTCCTCGAGCGTGCGGCCGGGAACGAGCTCCATGACGATGAACGGACGCCCGTCGACCTCGCCGACGTCGAACACCGTCACGACGTTCGGGTGAGAGAGGCCTGCGGCGACGCGCGCTTCACGGGCGAACCGCGCACGGAAGCTCGGGTCCGCTGCGAGTCCCTCGTCGAGCAGCTTGACCGCGACCTCGCGGCCGAGCTCGGCATCGTGCGCGAGGAGCACCTTGGCCATCGCGCCCTCGCCGAGCACGCGCTCGACCCGGTAGCGGCCGTCGGCGATCGTCTCGACCGTCACTCGTCGTCCTCCGTGATCGTGGGCAACGGCTCGGTGGGGACGGGCTCCTCCTCTTGCTCCTCGTCGTCCTTCTTCTCTTTTTCCTTCTTGGGCTTCTTCTCTTCATCCTCTTCGGTGGTCTCGCCCTGGTTGGTGGGGGGCGGGCAGTTCACCGTGTTCACGAGCTCGTTCGAGCGCGCCTGGAGGTGCTCCTGGAACGCAGGCGGGATTCGACCCGCGTTGATCGCCTCGATCACCTGATCGTTCAGGTCGTCGGCGAGACCGGCGGCGCCGCAGACGTCGCCGCCGTCGAGCGCGTCGGCGATCGCGTCGCTCTTCGACGCGAGCTGTTCCGCGGTCGCGGCCTCGATCGCAGGGCCGGGCGGGGGCGCGGCGTCACCGCCGCCCCCGCCGCAGCCCGCGAGCGCGAGCAGGAAGAGAAGCCCGAGCCGGCTAGGACGCAGTCTCGTAGGGGTCCTCCTCGCGCGCGAGCACGACGGACCCCTCGATGGCCTGCTTGAAGTGCCGCTCTTGGATCGGCTTCGCCCACTCGACGAGCTGTTGCACGTCACGGTTGCGCGCATCTTCGTTCAACTTCTCCACGACCGTCCAGTGGCCGACCTCGCCGGCCTCCGCCATCGTCAGGAACTCGAAGCCGTCGAGCGCGTCGGGCTCTTCGTCGAGGTACGTGTCCATCATCTCAGACGCCTTCTCCTTCGTCTCGCGAGCCTTCTTCTGGATCGCGGACTTCTTGCCCTCGAACCGGCCTGCGACCTCGGTTCCGCGCTTCGCGGTCTCGGCAGCCTCCTGGGCCATCTTGTCGAGCGTCTCGACGAGATCCTTCTGCTTCTCCTTGCGGGCCAGCGTCTTGACCTTCTTCGTCGCGGCCTGGCCGGCCTGCGCAAGGCCGATGACCTCACCCAGCTTCGCCTCGAGATTCGTCAGCTCTGCCAACTTGCACCCCTTTCGTTCATTGACCCACGGCGAGCCGCGATGCGAGCGCCTCGGGCAGCCCCGCCTCTCGCAACTCCCTCTGCGTTTCCAAGATGGGGTATGCGACGCGGCGAAACGAGGCAAACCTCGCGTCGAAGTCGAGGAGGAGCCAGGCGGCGTTCGGGTCGCCGTCGCGCGGCTGGCCCACCGAGCCGGGGTTGAGGAGCCACCGGCCCTCGAGTTCCTTGGTCGTCCCGCCGGGAGCGAGCCCGCCCTCGACGAGCGTGTCGCCGAGGGTCACGGCGAGCGCGATGTGGCTGTGGCCGACGAGCACGACGGGCGCGGTGGTCAGGAGCAGGGTGGCCGTCGCCGCCTCGTCCGTGAGGACGTACTCCCAGATCGGGTCGCGGGCGCTCGCGTGAAAGAGCTGGGCGTGCTCGGGCGCTGCGCTCGGCGGGAGCGACGCGAGGAAGGAGCGCGATTCGTCGTCCAGCGCGTTCGCCGTCCAGCGCGCCGCCTCGGCCGCCTCGGCATTGAAGTCCTCGATCCCGAGCGTTCCGAGAGCGACGAGGTCGTGGTTGCCGACCAGGCACACGTCGGCCCGTTCCTGGACGAGCCGGCAGCACTCGTTCGGCCTCGCGCCGTAGCCGACGAGATCGCCGAGGCACCACAGCGCGTCGGGCTGCTCGCGGTCGATCTCGCCGAGAACCGCCTCGAGGGCGTGCAGATTTGCGTGAATGTCGGAGATGACGGCGACGCGCATCGGGGTCGGAACCCTAACGGCGGTGTGGGTCGTCGCCGCGCTCCTGCTCTGGCGCACCGACGTGCCGGCTGGGTTGGCCGTTCAGCCGACGCTCGCGCCGTTTGCAGGTCTCGACCTCGAGCGTGCCGAGCGCCACGACTCGGTGCTCCGTCTGCTCGCGCTCGGTGCGCTCTTGGCCGAGCTCGTTGCACTCGTCGCGTTGTCGCGCGTGCGACTGCCGCTGCGCGGGCCTGCTCTGCTTCGCGCTGCCGAGGTCGGTGTGCTCGCCGCGGCCGCGCTGCTCGTCGCGCGCCTGCCGTTCGGGCTCGCGACGCTCTGGTGGCAGCGGCGCTACGAGATCGCGGAGCTCGGCTACGGGACGTGGATCTTCGACCTGCTCGGGCCGCTCGTCGTGCGCGCGGCGCTGCTCGGGTTCGCGTGTGCCGCCTGCCTGTGGCTTGCGGGACGGTTCGGGCGCCGCTGGTGGCTCGCAGCCGCTCCGGTGTTCGTCGTGGTCGGCGTCGGCGTGATCGTCGTGCAGCCGCTGGTCAGCCCACGGCTCGAGCCCGTTCGGCGTCCCGCGGTCGTCCGGCAGGTCGAGGAGCTCGCGGCCCGCGAAGGACTGCCGCGGCCCGACGTCGAGGTGCGCCGCACGAGCGGGCGTACGCGCCTGCTGAACGCAGAAGCCCTCGGGATCGGGCCGACGACGCGAGTGATCCTCTGGGAGTCGACGCTCGCGCTGCCCGCAGCCGAGCGCGCCTTCCTCGTCGCACACGAGCTCGCGCACGTGAAACGCTCGCATCTCTGGAAAGGGCTGGCGTGGTTCGTGCTGCTGCTCGTGCCGGGGCTCGCGCTGCTCGCCCGGCTCGCGCCCTTACGAACGCCCGAGGACCTCCCGCGCGCGCTCCTCGTCGCCTTCGTCCTCTTGCTCGCCGCGACACCGATCGTCAATGCCATCTCTCGGCGCTACGAAGCGGAGGCGGACTGGATTGCGCTCGAGACGACGCGCGATCCGGCCGGCGCGAAACGCTTCTTTGCCGACCTCGCCGAGGCGGGCGTCCGCGACCCGAGCCCGCCGCGCTGGTGGACGATCCCCTTCGGGACGCACCCGACGCTCGCAGAGCGCGCCGGCATGGCAGAAGCCTGGGCTCATCGAAGACCGAGGTGAGATCGCCGCCGCAGCGGCCGCGAAGCGGCCGCCTTTAGGTGCCAAGCGGTCGTGGATCCGCGCGAGCGGATTCGCGACTTGCGCCTCCCAGAAATTAGTGGTCGTCGGTCTCGGGAAGGTCCCTGATGCCCTGCGCGGTCGAGTAGCGCGACCAGGAGTCGTTCATCGCGTCCAGGAGCTCGCGCATGAACTGCGGCGCCATGTTGATCCGGGAGACGACGACGCCGGGCACGTCACCCTCCTCGACCTCGTGGTCGATCCGCGCGAAGGTGATCGTGAACTCGTAGCTCGAGAAGCTGACGTTGGCGAAGTTCGAGTAGACGCCCGCGAGGTGCTCGGGGTCGAGGTGGATGTTCAGATGCCGCTCTTGTGCGTCGTCGTCCACTCTGCTCCTACGATACAGCCCATGTCTCCGACGAATGCCGTCACGCGCCTCGCCGCAGAGGTCGAAGCAGCGGCCGGATCCCCGGTCGAGCTCGAGCGTCCCTCGGACGCCTCGCACGGGGACTACGCGACGAACGTCGCGCTTCGACTTGCCCCGCAGCGGCGGCAATCGCCGCGCGATCTCGCCCAGGAGCTCGCCGACGCGGTCTCGTCGAGCCCGCGCGTCGAGCGCGCGGAGGTCGCGGGGCCGGGGTTCGTGAACCTATGGGTTGCGCGCGAGTGGTACCGCGACGCGCTTGCAGAGATCCTCGCGGCGGGAAGCGACTACGGGGCCGGCTGGGCTGCGCCGCGCGAGCGCTTCCAGGTCGAGGCCGTCTCGGCGAACCCGACGGGCCCGATCACCGTTGCGGCGGCGCGGAACGGCGCGTATGGCGACTCGGTCGCGCGGCTCCTCTCGTTCGCCGGCCACGATGTCGAGCGCGAGTACTACTACAACGACTCGGGCGCGCAGATGGACCGCTTCCGCGATTCGGTCGATGCGGTTCGACGGGGCGAGGAGCCGCCGGAGGACGGCTACCGGGGCGACTACGTCCAAGAGCTCGCGGCGACGGACGGCGACCCGGTGCCGAAGATGCTCGAGCAGATCGAGGCTTCGCTCGAGCGGTTCCGTATCCACTTCGACTCATGGGTGCGTCAGAGCGCCCTCGAGAGCCGGCTGCCGGAGATCCTTCCGAAGGTCGACGCGTACGAGAAGGACGGCGCGCTCTGGGCGCGCTCGTCTGAGTACGGCGACGAGGACGACCGCGTCATCCTGCGCTCCGACGGTCGCACGCCGACGTACCGCGCCGCCGACATCGTCTATCTCGTCGACAAGCTCGAACGTGGCTTCGACCACGCGCTCTACGTGCTCGGCGCCGACCACCACGGCACGCGCAACTGGTACGCCGCCGTCGCGCGCATGCTCGGGTACGACCCCGAGCGCGTCGAGGTGCTCCTCTACCAGCTCGTCCACCTCACCCGCGGCGGCGAGCAGACGAAGATGTCCAAGCGGCGCGGCGACGTCGTCTTCCTCGACGAGTTCGTCGACGAAGTGGGCGTCGACGCTGCGCGCTGGTACCTCGTCTCGCGCGGGCACGACCAGACGATCGAGATCGACGTCGACCTCGCCCGCGAGAAGTCCGAGAAGAACCCGGTCTACTACGTGCAGTACGCGCACGCGCGAATCGCGGGGATCCTCCGCAACGTCGAGGGAGTCGAGCCGAGCGCCGACCCGCCGGGCGAGCTCGCGCGGGAGGAGCGCGACCTGGTCAAGCGGCTCGCCGAGTTTCCCGGCGTCGTCGCCGAGGCGACTGAGCGCCGCGCGCCGCACGCGCTGCCGAACTACGCGATCCGCGTCGCCGACGACTTCCACCGCTTCTACCACCACCACCGCGTGATCGACGAGGGCGTAGCGCAGCCGTTCCGGCTCGGCCTCGTCGTGGCGACGAAAGCCGTGATCGCACGCAGCCTCGACCTGATCGGCGTCGACGCACCCGACCGCATGTGACCGCTTGAGGTGGAAGCTCGCCGTCGCGGCGCTGGCCACGTCGTGGGGGCTGATCGCGGTCATCGTCCGGAAGGTCGACCTCGACGCGCAGGTGCTCGCGTTCTACCGGCTCGCGTTCGCCGCGGTGACGCTCCTGCTCGTCGCGGCGGCGATTCGCCGGCTCCCGCTGCTCCGATTGGCGCGTCATCGCGGAGGTGTCGTGCTGATCGGCGTCACGCTCGCGGCGCACTGGTTCCTGTACTTCGTGACGATCAAGCTCTCGTCGGTCGCGGTCGCTGTGTTGATGGCGTACCTCGCGCCGATCGCGATCGCGCTGCTCGCTCCGTTCGTCCTGCCCGAGCGCCGCAGCCGAGTCGCGCTCGTCGCGCTGCTGCCGGCCGCGGCAGGTGTTGCCCTGGTCGCGTTCGGTGGGGAGGAGGGCGGAGCGGTTCGGCCGCTCGCGCTCGTCACGGGGCTGTTCACCGCCGCGACGTACGCCGCGCTCGTGCTGATGACCAAGCGGATCGTCTCCGACGTGCCCGTGCTCACGCTCTCGTTCTGGAACTACGCGATCGCGGCGGTGGCGATCTCGCCGCTGCTGCTCGACGCGGACCGGGTCGTCCCGACCGCGAACGAGCTGCCTGCGGTGCTCGCCCTCGGCGTCGTCTTCACCGCGCCCTCGGGCTACCTCTACATCTGGTCGCTGCGCCACGTGACCGCGCAGGCGATCGGGATCCTGGCGTACATCGAGCCCGTTTCGGCCGCGCTGATGGCCTGGGCGTTCCTGGACGAGTCGCTCACCTGGCAGATCGTGGTCGGCGGCGCGCTCGTGATCGCCGCGGGCGCGACGGTGGTCTTCCTGGAGCTTGAGGACGCGGCCACGCCGGAGGTCGTTCCCCTAGGATCACGGTCGTGACGCAGGCCTTCGAGACCAGCGAGCGGGCAGGGGGCGCGGGGACACCGCCCGACCGGAACCTCGCGCTCGAGCTCGTGCGGGTGACCGAGGCCGCCGCGATGGGCGCCGGACGCTGGATCGGGCGCGGCGACAAGATCGCCGCCGACCAGGCCGCCGTCGACGGGATGCGCTTGATGCTCGACACCGTGCAGATGGACGGCGTCGTCGTGATCGGCGAGGGGGAGAAGGACGAGGCGCCGATGCTCTTCAACGGCGAGTCGATCGGGTCGGGCTTCGGGCCTGCGGTCGACGTTGCCGTCGACCCGCTCGAGGGCACGCGCCTGACCGCGCTCGGGCAAGCGAACGCGATCGCCGTGATCGCCGTGGCAGAGCGCGGCACGATGTTCTTTCCGGGCGCCGCGGTCTACATGGACAAGATCGCCACCGGCCCTGAGGCAGCCGACGCGATCGACATCAACGCCACGCCGGAACAGAACGTGCAGAGAGTCGCCGAGGCGAAGGACAAGCACCCGCGCGACGTGAGTGTGATCGTGCTCGAGCGCGACCGCCACACGCAGCTCATCGCCGACCTGCGCAAGGCCGGCGCACGCGTCGTGCTGATTCGCGACGGCGACGTCGCACCGGCGATCGCGGCCGCGCACGGGGGCATCGCCGACGTCGACCTGCTGATGGGGATCGGCGGCACGCCCGAAGGCGTCATCGCAGCCGCCGCGATCAAGTGCCTCGGCGGAGCGCTCCAGGGAAAGCTCTGGCCGCGCGACGACGACGAGAAGCAGCGCCTCGTCGATGCGGGCTACGACGTGGAGCGGGTCCTGACGACCGACGACCTCGTCGCGGGGGAGGACGTCTTCGTCGCTGCGACCGGTGTGACGTCTGGCGCGCTGCTCCGCGGTGTGCGTTACACGCAGGACAAGGTGATCACCGAGTCGATGGTGATGCGCTCACGTTCCGGCACCGTGCGTCGCGTCGAGGCCGAGCACGCGTTCGAGAAGCTCTCCCGCCTGTCGGGCCTCGACTACCGCTAGACCGACGCGGTCTCCATCTCCGGCGCGTACGCGCCCGAGCGCGCCGCGCTGTTCAGCTTCGCGCGGTGGTAGTACGCACGCTGGCCCGCCTCGACGTTCGAGCCGGCCCATGCCTTCAATGCCGGTGCTTGCAGCGCGCGCCCGTACGAGAACGAGAGCTGCCACGGATGCGGCCCGCGCGCGTTCATCGCGTTGAGGTGCGCGGTCGCGTCCTCGTCCGACTGCCCGCCGGAGAGGAAGACGATCCCCGGCACCGCGGCCGGGACGTGGCGGTAGAAGACGTCGAGCGTTCGCTCGGCGACCTCGTCCACGCCTGCACGGTCGGACGCGCTGTAGCCGGACATGACCATGTTCGGCTTCAACAGCGTGCCGGCGAAGTCGACTCGCTGGTCGCGAAGCTCCGTGTAGACGCCCTGGAGCACGCGCCCGGTCACCTTTGCCGACTCATCGATCGTGTGCGTGCCGTCCTGCAGCACCTCCGGCTCGACGATCGGGACGATGCCCGCCTCCTGGCAGAGCGCCGCGTAGCGCGCGAGGGCGTGGGCGTTCGTCCAGACGCAGTACTCGCTGGGAAGGTCGTCAGCCGATCGAGTAGGTGGCGCGCCACTTCGCGAAGCGCGCGCCGAGCGCGCGGTACTCCTCGAGCCGGCTGCGCAGACCGTCGAGCCCCTCGGTGATCGTCTCGCTCTCCGCCAGCGCCAAGGGCTTGGCGCCGAGGTCGACCTTGATCCCCGGGATCACGCCCTTCGACGCGAGCAACTCGGGGAACGGCGTCCCGTCGGACGAGCTCTGGCGGATCGTCTCGTCGTAGAGGATCACGCCCGAGATGTAGTCCTCGGCGCCCTCGGTCGTGAACAGCAGCTCGCGGTAGGCGCGGCGGTTGTCCTCGGTCGACTCGACCTCGATCGAGTCGAAGCGCTTCTTGATCGTGCCGTCGCTCTCGTCCGCGGCCAGGATCCCCTTCCCGGGCGCCACGAGGGCTCTGGCGGTGAGCTCGAGCTCGGGTGAAGCTGCGGTCATCGGTGGTCCCCCTCCGGAAGTCGTCTGCGACTCAAGTATTGCGCTTCCCTTCAGCCGACCGGCCGCCTACGATCCCGAGCCGAGGGGCCATGCTGCGGCGGTGGCCCCTCATTGTTTGCGCAGTCGGGCGACCCCTGAAGCGGCCGCTCCGCGGCCGAGCACCGACTTTCGGCGCGTTAGACTGCTTGGCCCACGCGGGCGTAGCTCAGTTGGTAGAGCATCAGCTTCCCAAGCTGAGGGTCGTGGGTTCGAGCCCCATCGCCCGCTTCGAGCACCAATCACCCGCCCGGGGGGTTTGGTGCACGAAGCCCCGGATTAGCGTCTCCGGGATGGCACCTGAGGCGAACTCCACGCGATGCAATGACTGCGAGGGCGCGGGTTTGGTCCTCGCGCCGTCGCTGGAGTCCCAAGCGCTCGAGACTGCCGCGATGATTCCGTGCGAGGCGTGCGGCGGCACGGGCTGGGCGCCTCGGACCCCGCACGCGCTCAGCGACGGCGCGACGGCGACCTGAAGCGATCGCCCAAAGGCAAACGGCCCGGAGGCGAAGCCGGGCCGCTTGGTTCTGCAAGGCGGGTGCGGTGTGGCGAGCTTGGCGGAGCTCTCTCGAAGCTGCGGCACTTCGAGCCCCAGCACCCTGTGTTGACCAGAGTGTCGGTCGGAAGGGACCGGTCGGCCTACCCTCAAAGGGGGGAACTTGAAAGCGACAAACGCCGGCGGCTGTACGACCGACTCGTATTGGTCACCCGAAAGCCGGCGCCCACGTAGAGCCCACGTGCCACTTCGGTGGCGTAGCTGACCTTCAGGCGGCGTGCCCCTCGCTGCACGAGCCGATCCAGACCCGCAGTGAGCATGGCACGGGCGATGCCGCGCCGCTGGTACGCATCCTCGACCCTCATCGGCTCCACCAGCCCGGCCTTGGTCACGGGGTCGAACCAGAACAGCGCGTAGCCGGCGGTCTGGCCGTCAGCAGCCTCGACCGCGAGATCGAGCGTCGGGTCGTAGAGCGAGCATTGCCGAAGGCGGGCCTCGACCTCGTCTCCGTTTCGTTGCCGCATGGGGTGCGGCCCGGTCTTCTCCAGGGCGCGATCCACGAGCACGAAACCTTCCGGCAGTGCGGCCGCACCAGGTCGATCCTCGGCATCCATCCACGTTGTTCCGTCTGATCGGTCGTCGTCGGGCACGAAGCCGGCGTCGCCAAGCAGACCATGCAACTCGACGTCGTCGTCCCGGGCAAGCACGTCGACCGCTTCGAGCCCCAAGGTGTCGACGAGTTCGACGGCGCGCGCCCAAACGGTGGGAAGTGGAACGGTCGAGAGACCCGGAACGACGATGGGATCGCACCCCCACGCTTCGCCCCAATCCGTCAAGACGACGCCCGCAACAGGCCCGTCGTCATCGATCCAGAAGAGGTCGTCGATCGTGTCCGACTGTCGAGGCGTCCGCCACCACCACTGCAGATCGGCGGCTTCCCAGAGCCCCGCCTCCGCATCCGTCAGGCGAGCGCGCTGCAGGAGCTCGGTCGAGAGGGCGAGAGAGTCAAGACCCGAGGCTCGTATCTCGTGGATCGCCATGCGTCGCGTCAGACGGTCTCGGGGGTCGGGTCGAGCACGGCCGCCGGTGCTTCCGGCGGCGCTGCGCGGCGCGTCGCGAGCACCGAGCCGACGAGCACGAGCGCGAACCCTGCGGCCATGCCGGCGGTGAAGTGCTCGTCGAGGATCGCAACTCCGAGCAGCGCGGCAACCGCCGGGTTGATGTACGTGATCACGGTCGCGCGCACAGGCCCGACCTCGGCGATCAGCGCGAAGAACAGCACGAACGCGATCGCGGTGCAAACGACGGCGAGCGCGACCACCGACCAGATTGCGCTCCACGATGGCGTCTCGCTCGGGAGACTGACGAGAGCGAACGGCACGAAGGCGATCGCGGTCACCGCGAGCGACGCGGAGATCACGCCGAGTGCCGGAAGATCGGCGAGATACCGCTGGAGGATCACCGGCCCGACCGCGTAGCAGACCGCAACGAGCGCGACCTCGGTGAGCGGAAGCACGCCGGCGCCTTCGAGGTTCAGCCCGACGATCGCGGCGACTCCGACGAGGCCGACCATGAGCCCGATCAGGCTCGACCGGCCAAGCCGCTCTCGGTCGCCGGTCGTCCGCGCGATCACGGCGCCGACGAGCGGAACGGCCGCGATGAGCAGCGCCGTCAACGAGCTCGAGATGTGCTGCTCCGCGGTGCCGAGCAAGACCCAGGGGATCGCGATCTCGATCGCGGCAAAAACGAGCAGCGCGACCCAGTGGCCCTTCAACGGCCGGAGCTCCCCGCGTGCCGCGGCGATGGGCAACAGAAGCAGCGCCGCGATCGTGGTTCGTCCGAGCACGAGCACCGCCGGGCTGAGATCTCGGACCGCGACCAGGATCAAGAGGTACGGGATGCCCCAGATCACGGACATCGCGGCGAACAGGAGGAGCCCGCGTCTCGTCACCGTCCAACGCTACGGGCTCCCGTGTGAGCCGCGCCAGCAGGGTTCGGAATAGAGCCGATCAGCTCGGCCAGGCGGCGGCGAGCCGGCGATGCGTCTCCGCCAGGTGCTCGGGCATCACCTTCACGTCGGCGAGCACCGGCATGAAGCTCGTGTCGCCCTCCCAGCGAGGGACGACGTGCAGGTGGACGTGGTCGACGACGCCCGCGCCGGCGACGCGACCGAGGTTCCAACCGAGGTTGTGGCCGTCCGGCTTGTAGAGCTCGCCGAGCGCTTCGATCCCCTGCGCGGCGAGCCGGTGGATCTCGAGCACCTCGTCGTCGATCAGCTCGCCGTACACGCCGACGTGGCGGAACGGCGCGACCATGAAGTGGCCGGACGAGTAGGGGAAGCGGTTCAGAAGCGCGAACGCCCGCTCGCCGCGCCGTACGACGAGCGTCTCCTCGTCGCCTTCCTGGGCGAGGCAGAAGACGCAGCCAGGCTGGTCGTCCGCCGACTGGACGTATTCGAGGCGCCAGGGGGCCCAGAGCGGCTTCGGCATGCGACCTATCCAATCACCGGGGCCGTGGCCTCGAAAGCCTGTTCGCTAAATTCTGCCCGTGCTCAGCCGGCTGCTCCCGTTGACGGCACTCGTCGCAGCGCTCCTCGTGTCGCCCGCGCACGCTCGCGTCGCCGATCACAACCCCGTCGAGGTGACCGACCCGACCGGTGACAGCAGCGGCGCGCCCGACATCACCGGCGTCACCGTCGCGAACGACCTCTCCGGGACGGTCCTCTTCGTCGTCGAGGTGGCGAATCGAACCGACTTCGTGGCGAGAGACGAGGTTCTGATCTACATCGACAGCGACCGAAGCGCCCTCACCGGCTCTCCCGACCGTGGCGGCGGTGTGGACTACCGGCTCAGGATCGACGCCACCACCAGCGACTTCGAGCGTTGGAACGGGACCGGCTTCGAGCCCACCTCGAGGACGACGTTCCGGGTCGCCTGGGCCAACGGCTACGTCGCGAGGGTCCACCACACGGAACTTGGGGCCACCACCTCGTTTGCGTTCTTCGTGAGGACGAGGATGCAGGAGGCCCCAAGCAACCAGTCCGATGTCGCGCCGACGGACACGTACTTTCCCTACACGCTGGCCCCGCCTCACATCGAGGCGATCAGACTGAGGGTCTCAGCGGCAGCGCCGCGTGCGGGAGCGACGTTCAGGGTCAACGGCGTCCAGCTTCAGTTCGAGACCGCGGAGAGCGCAACGGCCGGCACGTTCACCTGCCGTGCGACGCTCGCAGGCAAGCGCGTACGGGGAACAGGCCGGGGCGGATGCACCTTCAAGCTGCCGAAGTCCGCCAAGGGCAAGCGTTTCGCGATCTCGATCAGCGCGGCAGCGACGGGCGGCAAGGCGGAGACGTTCGGGCCGTACGCGTTCCGCGTCCGGTAGCCCGTAACCGGGCGCGCCCCGGCGCCGTTAGCGAGGAGACGAAACGAGAAGGGCAGGCGGGCCACTGGGGTCAACCCGTCTGTCCCTCCCGCGGTTCCCTCGGAGCGCCCCGACTCTCCCCTGGCGCTCCGGGGAACCGAACCTCCGGCGAAAAACTCGACGCCCGTGAACTGGCGCTGGTTCGCCTTGGCCGCCGCGGCTCTGATCGTCAGCTCCGCGATCGAGACGAAGCGAAACGTCATGTACTGGGCAAGGGGCGATCTGAAGGTCGGCGACCGACACGCAGAAGCCTTCGAGGACGTCGACGCGTGCCTGACCGACTAACGGTTCTCAGCGCAGCCTCGTCGGCTTGGCCGGTTGAGGTCACGTGAGTCGGGTAGAACCTTCTACCGAGATGCTCACGATTCCGGTCGGTGGCGAGGTCTTCACCCTCAGCGAACAGAGTGCAGCCGGGTTGACCCAGCGGTTGATCGCGTCCACTCCGCTGCTCGAGGGCGGGAGGCCCGAGCCCGGGACCACTCTCGAAAAGCTTCAGGATGCGATCCATGCGCGAGAACCGGCAGCTGTCGATGAGGCAGATGTCGTGCTGATCGGAGTCGAGTTGGAGGCATGGCGTCTAGAGGTCGGTGGCGACCTTCCGGACGACGCTGAAGAGTTGCGGTCAGCGATCGCTCAGCGGCTTCGTTAGCCGAGTGGCTGCACCAGCAATCTGAACCGTTGACCGAGGGGTTCCAATAACGGGTGCGGTTCGGCTCTGGTCTAGAGCCAGCGCTTCCAGCGGAAGAAGCCGAGCATCGCGAAGATCGTCAGCACCATGATCGCGATGATCACCCAGAACGCGGCGTGCGTCCCCTCGCCGGGGTAGACGACGTTCATCCCGAACACGCTCGCGATCAGCGTGAGTGGAAGCAGGATCACGCTGAAGACCGTGAGGACGCGGAGGACGTCGTTATGGCGGTGCGCGATTACCGACTCGTTCGTGTCCTCGAGCGCCTCGACGACCTCCTTGTAGTTGTCGAGCACGTCCCAGATTCGCTCGGACGCGTCGACGATGTCGTCGAAGTAGAGCTCGAGGTCCTCCGGGAGGAAGCGCTCGACCTTCCGCTCGAGCACGCGCAGGGTCGGGCGCTGCGGCTTCATGATCTTGCGGTACGAGATGATCTCCTGCTTGACGTTCGAGATGTCGCGCACGAGCTCTTCGGAGCGCACCTCGTGGATGTCGTCCTCGATCTTGTCCAGCTTGTGCGCGATCTTGTCGAGGATCGGGAAGCAGTAGTCGAACAGGTCGTCGAGCACCTCGTACAGCAGCCGGCCCGAGCCCTTCGCGAACAGCTCGTTGCGGAACTCCTCGTCGTCGGCGCACCGGTTGAACAGGCGGTCGACCGGCAGCAGCGGGACGTTCGGCATCGTCACGAGGTAGTCCGGCCCGAGCACGATGTCGAGCTCCGCGGCGTTCAGCCGCTGGACCGAGCTGTCGTACCAGGGGAAGTGCAGGACGGCGAAGAGGTAGTCGGGGTAGTCGTCGACCTTCGGCCGCTGGCGCTTCGAGAGGATGTCCTCGACGTCGAGCGGATGCCAGCCGAAGCGCGCGGCGAGGTCCGTCGCGACGTCTTGGTCGGGGGCGTTGACGTGCACCCACGTGAGCCCCTGTGCGTTGAGCTCAGCGATGCGCGGCCGTGCGGCGGCCTCCGCAACACCGGTGCGGCCACGCGAGCGCCTGATGCGAGGCAGGCTGGGCATCGGTACTGAGGGGATCGTCCGTGTGCACGGTCATCGGCGGGCAGTCTACCCCGGCGTTCGGCCGGGCTCCAGGTCGCCGTGCACGACGCCGTGCGCGAGCTCCGCACGCGGAATGCGACGAAGCGGCTCCGGAACCAGGCGCTCGAGCGCGATGGCGCCCGTGGCCGCGACGAGGCAGACCGCCGCCGCGAGCGGCCAGAGGGCAAACGGCGCGGTCGCGAGGATCAGCCCGCCGATCGCCGGCCCGGCAACACCGCCGAGGCCCCACGACATCGAGTGCAGCGCGAAGTAGCGGCCCCGGAGGCGGTCGGCTCCGAGCTCGCCGACGAGCGCCTGGTGCGCAGGCCCGTGCAGGCACTCCCCGATCCCGAACACGATCGCGAAGACGGTGATCGCGATGAACGCGGCCGTCGCCTCGAGCCAGTAGCCGGTCGCGTCCACGCCGAGCCACGCGATCGCCCAGAGGACCGGCATCAGCGCGAGCGCGCGCAGGCGGCGCTTGCCTTCGAGCCAGCGGGAGATCGGGAGCTGCGCGAGCACGATCGTGACCGTGTTGAAGAAGAAGACCGCGCCGATCTGTCGCTCGCTCAATCCGCTGTGGTCGCTGATGAACGGCGGGAGGAGGTTGAGCAGCGAATAGCCCGCGGCGACGAAGAGGAAGTTCAGCGACCAGAGGCCGAGGAACAGCCGGTCGCGCAGCACCTCTCGATACGAGCCGGCTGACTCGCCCTCGCGCAGCGGCGGCGTGCCGGGGTCACGGACGAACGAGAGCACGCCGACGTAGGCGAGAAAGGTGAGCCCGTCGAGGACGAACAGGACGGTGAAGGACGTCGGCGAGTCGGCGTTCGCGATCAGGCCGCCGGTCAGCCCGCCGAGGCCGACGCCGAGGTTCATGGTCACGCGCTGCTGCGCGAACGCGGCATGGAGTCGGGCGGGCGGCGTCAGGCGGGAGATCAGCGTGGACTGGCTCGGCCAGAACGCCGCGCTGCCGATGCCCTCGAACGCGAGCAGCGCGTACGCGTGCCACGGCTCGCTTACGAGTGGGAGCAGCCCGAACCCGAGCGCCTGGATGACGAGACCGGCGCGCAGCACGCGCTTCGGCCCAAGTCGGTCGATCACCGGCCCCATCGCGACGCCGGCGGTCAGTTGCGCTGCGGCCGAAATCGCGATCGCGATCCCGGCCGTGGCGATCCCGAATCCGCGCACGTCGGTGAGGTAGATCGCGAGGAACGGGAACACGACTCCGTTCCCGAACGAGTTCGCGAGGCCGCCGATCTGAAGCAGCCAGACGTCGCGGGGGAGCTGCGGATCGAGTGAGCGGAGGTAGCCTCGCACGCGCGCGAGGCTACCTCCGACCCGGTGTTACCTCCGCGAGCGGTTGACGAGCCGCTCGATGTGCGCGGGTGCGCGCTCGAGCAGCTTCTGCGCGCGGGCGGCGGGAAGCCTGCCCGCGGCGACCGCCGCGTCGACCTTCTGCTTCAGGGCTGCGAGCAGCGCCTGCTTCAGTCCGTCGACCGACTTGTTCTTCGCGGTGGCGACCTGCGCGAGCGACTTGCCCGCACGGAGGTCGGTCACGAGCTGTGCGTTCGTCACGCCGAGGTAGGTCGCAGCGACCTTGAGCAGCCCGCCGCGTGCGCCCTTCGCGCGCAGTGTCCGCGCGCGCGGCGTCGCGTTGACCAGCCGCTCGACGAGCTGCGGCGCGCGCTGCAGCAACCGATCAGCGCGAGCGGCGTTCAGCTTGCCGGAGGCCTTCGCAGCGTCGACCCTCGTCTTGATCGCGGCGACGAGCGCGGCTTTCAGCCCGTCGACCGACTTGCCCTTGGCGGTCGCGACCTGGGCGAGCGATTTGCCGGACCGGAGCTCGGTCCGAAGCACGGCCGGCGTCACGCCGAGATACGCGGCCGCAGCGGGCAGGAGCCCCCGCTGTTGAACCTTCGCCGCGCGAGGCTTCGCCTTGCCGGGAGCTTTCGCAACGGCGACGGCGGCCCCGACGCCGACGAGCAGCCCGAGCACGAGCAGAACAGAGGTGATGCGTCTCATCAAGCGTCCTTTCGAAGTTGAACGGACGCAAGGTAGCGCCGAGTCATGAAGGTTTCCTAAAACCGCGAGTGGCCGGCAGGATAACCCCTGGAAGCGCCGACGCCCAATAGGTTTCCGCTTCATGCATCTCTCTCTCGCCACCGCTGACCACACGCACGCCCACGACGACCACGGGCACGACGACGCGTTCGTGCACGATCACGGCGAGGGCCCGCACACGCACGCGCACGGCCACTCCCACGGGCTCGTGGACCCATCCATCGTCCGGTCGCACGAGGGCGTCCGAGCGGTCTCAATCAGCCTCGCGATCCTGCTCGCGACGGCCCTGGCGCAAGCTGCGATCTTCGTCCTAAGTGACAGTGTCGCGCTCCTCGCGGACCTGATCCACAACTTCGGCGACGCGCTGACCGCGCTCCCGCTCGGCGCGGCGTTCCTGCTGCGCAGCGCCCGCGCTGAGACGGGCGCGGGCTACTTCGTCGTGTTCGCGATCTTCGTCAGCGCCTGCGTCGCTCTCTACGAAAGCGTGATGCGGCTGATCGACCCCCAGGAGCTGACCCACCTGTGGGCGCTCGCCGGCGCAGGCGTCATCGGCTTCGTGGGTAACGAGATCGCTGCTTACGTTCGTTTGCGCGCTGGACGGCGGCTGGACAGCCCGGCGCTCGTCGCCGACGGAAACCACGCGCGCGCAGACGCGTTGGTCAGCCTAGGCGTCGTTTTGAGCGCGATCGTCGTGGCGCTCGGGTTCGGGATTGCCGATCCGCTCATCGGTCTCGCTATCACTGCGATCATCCTCAAGATCACCTGGGACTCGTGGCGAACGATCCGCGCGCCTTGACCGTTAGAACAGACTGTCGATGCGCCCGGCAGGATTCGAACCTGCGACCTCTCGCTCCGGAGGCGAGCGCTCTATCCCCTGAGCTACGGGCGCTGGAAGAGGGAGTCTAGCCCGAACGAAAACGGGCCGGCTTGCGCCGGCCCGTCCTCACATTGGTCGTGCTCCGGCGCTACGCGCGCCAGAGGAGCCAGGCGTCGCGCATGCGCTGCGTCTGGCCCGCGGTGAACTCCCAGTAGCAGGAGTCGTACGAGTAGTCCATGTAGTTGTGGATCGGGTCGAACCCCGGCTCGCGGCATGTGTCCTGGCCTTCCGGACAGCCGTTCGTCGGGACCTTCTGCGCCGGCGTGTCGTCGACGAAGTCACCCTTCGCGTTGCAGCCGCCGAAGAACGTGTGCTCGAGGTTCAGCCAGTGGCCGGCCTCGTGAGTCGCCGTCTGGCCGCGGTCGTACTGCCCGGCGTACCTCGTCGACGCGCCCGGCATGGACTCCCAGTCGACGACGATCCCGTCGAGGTACGCCTGCCCCGGCTTCGTGACGATGTCGGGCAGGTAGGCCCAGCCGAGGTAGTCCTCCGCGGTCGTCGCGTAGATGTTCAACGTCTCGGGACCGCCACGGTGCAGTGCCCGCTTCATCGCATGCGCGGCGGCGCCGCTGATTGCCGAGTAGTGCCAGGCAGCGTTGTTCGTGCGCGTGACCCCGGCCAGCCTGAACGAGAACCCGGTGTTCACGCCTCCGTAGACGCCGCCGAACGCGAGGTTGAGCACGTTCATCTGCTCCTGGATCACCGTGTTCGAGATGTTCCCGATTGCACCGTCGCTGACGACGTGGAACCAGACGGGCACGGATTGTCGGAAGTTCTTCCTGGCCTTGCCCTTCGCTGATGCCGGGAGCTCCGTGTGGACCTGGCCGAGGTCCGGCTCGCGGGCATCGCCGCCGCGTGCGGCCGCTGAGCTTCCGCCGAACAGGCTGAACGTCGCCGCACCCTCTGTGGCGAGCGGGTTGCAGTTGGCCGACTGGTCAGCCGTGCTCGGAGCCGCCGCGGCGGGTGCCACCGAGACTCCGGTCGAGATCGCCGTGAGAAGTGCAAGCAGCACTCCGACACGGAGGCGGGCCTTGGTCGATGTCATTCCGTCTCCCCTAATCGTGGTAGCCGTGCTTGACGCGCCAGTGCAGCCACTGCTGCTGCATCCGCGCGGCTTGCCCGGCCGTGAACTGGTTGTAACAGGTGTCGTACGAGTAATCCATGTAGTTGTGAATCGGGTCGAGTCCGGGCTCGGGGCACGTGTCCTTGCCGCTGGGACAGCCGGACGTCGGGATCGACATCGCGGGCGTGTCGTCGACGGAGTCGCCGTGGCCCTGACACCCTTGCTCGAACGTGTGCGCGAGCCCGAGCCAGTGACCGACCTCGTGCGTCGCGGTGTGACCCAGGTTGAAGTTCGTGATCGGACCGCCCGGAACGGAGCCGTAGTGGATCAAGGTTCCGTCGAGCACGTCGTTCTTCTGCGACGTGACGATCTTCGGGTAGTACGCCCAGCCGAGGAACCCTCCGCCGCTCGTCGAGTAGAGGTTGAGCGTCCTCGCGTCTCCGGTCTGGAGCGCCTCCTTCATCGCCACTTCGGCTGCGAAGGTCTCCTGCGCGAACCACGCGGCATTGTCGGTGTAGGTCGTCTGCTTGAGCGTGAACTGGAAGCCCGTGTTCACGCCCCCGTAGCCCCCGGCGAAGGCTCGGTTCAGCACGTTGATCTGCGCTTTGACCGTCGCCTTGGACAGGTAGCCGGCGGAACCGTCGGTGATCACGTGGAAGTACACCGGGATCGTGGCGCGGAACGAGGTCGACGTCGCCGACGCTTCGCCGGAAGGAATGGTGCTGTCGGCCATGATCGCGCTCGTGTTCTTCTCACTGCGGCCGTCGGTGCTTCGCGCCGTGTTCGACGACGCAAGCCGCGTCAGGCTGTTGAACATCGCCGCGCCCGGAAGCTCCAGGCAGTAGGCGAGGCTCACTGCCTTCGACGCTTTCGGCTTCGCGGCGGCGGCGGGCGTGACCGACCAGGCCGTGAGGCCGGCGAGCACGACGATGAACAGGACAAACGCACGCTGACGGCGTGTGGAGATTGCTCTCAAGTTACGCCTCCCCCTAGTCGCGATAACCCTGTGAGCGGGTGAGAATAGCGGGCTAGGCTTCGCTCGTGGAATTGACCGCGCGTCTCGTGACCGTGCCCCTTGCGGAGACGTTCGTGATCGCCCGCAGCTCACAGGAAGAGGTCGAGCTCTGCCAGGTCGAGCTCCGGCACGGCGACGTGAGCGGGTTCGGCGAAGCGGCGCCGATCGACCGCTACGGCGAGTCCGCCGACTCGGCGCGCGCGTACGTCGAAGAGCACGCCGAGCTCCTCGGTGACGACCCGTATGCGCTCGAAGAGATCTTCGAGCGTTTGCCGAAGCGAGAGTTTGCCGCGCGCGCTGCGCTCGACGCCGCGTTGCACGACCTGTGCGGGAAGCTCGCGGGCCAGCCGGTGTGGCGGCTCCTCGGGTTGCGCCGCGCCGGTCCGCCGACGTCGTGGACGGTCTGGCTCGGCGACCCAGACGACATGGCGCGGCGTGCGGAGCTGGCGGCGCCACGGTTCCGGCGCCTGAAGCTCAAGCTCGGCGGAGGAGACGGGCTCGACGTCGAGCGCGTGCGCGCGGTGCGCTCCGCGACCGACCGTCCGCTCCAGGTCGACGTGAACGAGTACTGGACGCTCGACGAGGCGCTCGAGAACCTGCCGCAGCTGGAGATCGACTACTGCGAGCAGCCGCTTCCCGCAGGCGATCCAGGTGGCCCGGAGCTGAAGCGGCGCTCGCCCGTGCCGATCTTCGTCGACGAGGACTGCCACACGCTCGCCGACGTCGCCGCGTGCGCCGAGCGTGCGCACGGGATCAACATCAAGCTCGCGAAGTCGGGCGGGATCCGCGAAGCGGTGCGCATGGCGCACGCTGCGCGCGCGCTCGGCCTCGGCGTGATGCTCGGCTGCATGGTCGAGTCCGGTCTCTCCGTCGCCGCAGGTGCGCAGATCGCGTCGTTGATGGACCACGTCGACCTCGACGGCAACCTGCTGCTCGCCTACGACCCGTGGCCGGGCGTCGAGTTCTCCGACGGCGTGCAGCTTCCCTCGAACGAGCCGGGGCTCGGTGTCAGAGAAGCGATACCTGATCCTCGCTGAGGGTCGCTCGGACGATCCGCACTACGGCAAGACCGCGCGCGGTGTGCTCGCGTACGGCGCCGAGCCGGTCGTCGCGATCCTCGACTCGACACGCGCAGGAGAGATGTACGACGGCATCCCGATCGTCGGGAGCGTCAACGACTCGCTCTGCTTCAACCCGACGACCGCCCTCGTCGGCGTCGCTACGCAGGGTGGCCGGTTTCCGCCCGAGTGGCGTGAGCTGCTGAAGAGCTGCATCGCAAAGGGCCTCGATCTCGAGAACGGCCTGCACGAGTTCGTCTCCGACGACGCGGAGCTGTCAGAGCTCGCTGCGCGACACAACGTCGAGCTCCGCGACCTGCGCAAAGCCCCCGCCGACCTCGACGTCCCGACCGGCGAGAACATGCAGCTCGACACGTGCATCGTCCTGACCGTCGGCTCCGACTGCGCGATCGGGAAGATGACGGTGTCGCTCGAGCTCGACCGTGCCGCGCGCGAGAGTGGCCTTGCGTCGCAGTTCGTTCCGACCGGTCAGACCGGGATCGCGATCGCGGGGTGGGGGATCGCGGTCGACGCGGTCGTCTCCGACTTCATCGCCGGAGCAACCGAGCGGCTCGTCGTCGAGGGGTACCGGCGCGGCGGCACCGACGTGCTCTTCGTCGAGGGTCAGGGCTCGATCGTCCATCCGGCGTACTCCGGCGTGACGATGGGCTTGATCCACGGCAGCGCGCCACACCTCTATGTGTTGTGTCACCTGGCCGGAACGACCGAGATCGAGGGGTACCCCGGTCACCCGCTGCCCTCGCTCTCCGCGTTGGTGGAGCTTCACGAGCGACTCTCGCTTCCCGCCCGGCCAGCCAGCGTCGCCTGTGTCGCGGTCAACACGCGCTTTCTCGAAGAGGCGGAGGCGCACGCCGCGATCGAGGCGGCTGCAGCGGAAACCGGGCTTCCCGCGGACGATCCCGTCCGTTTTGGCCCCGAGAAGCTGCTCGAGGCCGTCGTCCAAAGCCGCCTGTAGACTGCCGCGCCTGCCGTCGATACGACGGATGACGCCCTCATGCGAGTTCTTTTCACGTTGATTGCAGCCGCAGGCGCGGCCCTGATGCTCGCCGGAGCAGGCGGAGCCGACGCCGCGGACGAACCCGCGCCGTCGTTGCCGTCGGTCATCTTCGGCGTCTCGGACGACCGTGGCAAGTACGACGACGACGGGGGCGAGTGGTTCTTCTCCGAGTTGCGCCAGACCGGCCTGGTCGCCAACAAGATGACGGTCAACTGGGATCCGGCCAAGCCGCTCGAGATCCGCGAGAAGCCGTTCTTCGACCGCTCGATCCCGTGGGCGACCGCGCAGGGAATCCATCTCTCCTTCGGCGTCCACATCGGCAAGGCGCGCGCGATCACGAGTTCGCCGCGCGCGACTGCCCAGTTCGTCGAATGGCTGCAGCTCGTCGCGCGCACCTATCCGCAGGTGACCGAGTTCGTCGTCGGGAACGAGCCGAACCTGACGCGCTTCTGGCAGCCGCAGTTCGACCGCCGCGGCCGTGGCGCGTCGGGGATCGCGTTCGCGGCGTTCCTCGCGCGCTCGTACGACGCGCTCAAGGAGGTCAATCCGGAGATCACGGTCGTCGGCGTCGGGCTCTCGCCGCGCGGCAACGACATGCCGCGCGCAAAGAGCAACATCTCGACCTCGCCGGTGAAGTTCATCCGCGACCTCGGGATCGGCTACCGGCGCCTCAAGCGCGACAAGCCGATCATGGACGTGTTCGGCTTCCATCCGTATCCGGCGCGCGACCGCGACTCGCTCACCAAGGGCTACCGATGGCCGAACGCCGGCGTCGCGAACCTCGACCGGATCAAGCAGGCGCTCTGGGACGCGTTCAACGGGACCGCCCAGCCGATCGTCGCGGAAGAGCCGCCGGTCGTCGTGCCGCCCCCGCCGCTGCCGGCACCCGAGCCGCTGCCGCCGGCGCCGATTCCGATTCCGGTGCCGCCGGTGTCACCCGAACCTGCTCCTCCGATCCCGGGGCCCAAGCCTCCGGTGCTGCCTGTGCCGCCGATCCCCGAACCGCCGCCCGCCGCTCCGGCGCCGCCCGAGCCTGTTCCCCCGCCGCCACGCCCGTTGACGTTCAAGCTCGACGAAGTCGGTTGGCAAGTCGCGATCCCGAGCGGCTCGCGGCGCGCGTACTTCGGCCGCGAGAGTGTGCGACCGACCACCGAGCGCGCGCAGGCGCAGATCTACGACCGGCTCATCCGGTCGGTCGCGTGCGATCCGTCGGTGCGCTCGCTCCTCTTCTTCGGGCTGATCGACGAGGCCAACCTCGACCGCTGGCAGGCGGGGCTCGTCCGCGCGGACAAAAGCCGCCGACCGTCCTGGGCGACCGTTCGCAATGCGCTCGCGGCCGGCTGCCGCGCGAAGCAGGCGTACTGGCGGCACACCGAGTTGGTCGTGGGGGCGAAGGTGAGGCGAGCCCCGGGCGTGGTCGTGGTGAGCGCCGAGGAGGACGCCGTCGTCAGGCTCGGCGGCCGGAGCTTCAAGCTCCGGGCCTACCGGCCGCTCAGGCTCCGCGCGGTGGGGCGGCCCGTCGTGACGCTCTCGGCCGCGATGAACCCGCAGCGCCAGACTGTCGTTCGGTAGCCCTTGACACACGAACAGGTGTTCGCTACGCTCCGAACACATGTTCGCACGGATCCTCGTCCTGGTGCTCGTCGTGGCCGTCGCCTGGGCTGTCGTGGCCAGGGCCTCGACCGCCGCGGGACCCGATCAGGCCTACACCGTGAAGGCAGGCGACACGCTCTGGTCGATCGCGAGCAGCCGCTACGGCGGCGACCCGCGCGGCGGGGTGTGGAAGATCGAGCAGCGAAACGGACTCACGGGTCGGCCGTTGGTGGCCGGCGCGCGCATCGTGCTCCCTTAGGGAGAGCTCGGCGAAACGGGCGCTGTGCTGCCGGGCCGCGCTGGGCGGCGCGATGCGGCGTCCTCAGTCGCGCCCGTATCCACCGGATACGAACGCTCCCTGCGTCCTTGCCTCGCACCACCCAGCGCACCCCGGCAACGAGGCCCGTTCCACCAAGCCCTCCCAGAGCCGTAACCTCTCACGAGAGTGCGCAGCACCCCCGTGAGCTGATGGATCTCGACCTCGTCTTTTTCGGCACGTCCGGCTCGATGCCGACGGCCCACCGCGCGCCGAGCGCACTGCTCGTGCGCCGCGGGGGCGAGCGCCTGCTCTTCGACTGTGCGGAGGGGACGCAGCGGCAGATGCTCCGCTCCTCCGTCGGTCTCGTCGAGCTCCGAGAGATCTTCCTCACGCACTTCCACGCCGACCACTTCCTGGGGCTCCCCGGGATGCTGAAGACCTTCGCGCTCCGGGGCCGCGAGCTGCCGATCACGATCTACGGGCCACCCGGCCTCTCCGAGCTGTTCGGCGACCTGCGGCGCGTTTTCGGGCGGCTCACCTATCCGTACGAGCTCGTCACGCTCCGGCCGGGCGACGTGCTCGCGCGCGACGAATACCGGATCGAGGCCTTCGCGCCGAACCACGGCCGGAACGCCGTCGGCTACGCGCTCGTCGAAGAGGCTCGGCCGGGACGCTTCGACCCGGACGTCGCAGAAGGCCTCGGGATCCCGATCGGGCCGGAGCGCGGCCTGCTCCAGGGCGGCCAAGCCGTCACGCTTGTCGACGGGCGGGTGATCACGCCCGACTCCGTCGTCGGCGCGGCGCGCCCCGGGCGCAAGATCGTGCTCGCAGGCGACACCGCCCCTGCCGCGAGCGTCGTCGAGGCAGCGCACGGCGCGGACGTCCTCGTCCACGAGGCGACGTTCACGGAGGAGGAGCGAGATCGGGCCGAGGAGACGCTCCACTCGACCGCCGCGCAGGCCGCTGAGGCCGCACGCGAAGCCGTCGTCGTCCTCCTCGCGCTGACACATCTCTCCAGCCGGTATTTCGGACCTGAGATCGCCGAGGAGGCCCGCGCGATCTTCCCGGAGACCGTCGTACCCCGCGACTTCGACGTGATCGAGGTTCCGTTCGCCGAGCGAGGCTCGCCGCGGCTCGTCAAGGGAGGCGCCTCGGGGCGCCGCGTAGACTCGGCACCTCCGGAGCCGGTCACGACCGTCGAGGAGAGCAGATGACGAGCATGGTGCAGGTGGCGGTCGCAGGGGACGTCACCGAAGCGGAGGAGATCCAGTCGATCCTCACCGAGGCGGGGATCGAGTCCGAGCTCCGGCCGGAGGAAGACGCGGACGCGCTCGCCGTGTTCGTGCCCGAAGGGTCGGTCGACCTCGCGCAGGACGCGATCGAGGCGATGACCGAGCCCGATGAGCCCGGCGCCGGCGTCTAGCCCCGACTTCGGGCGGCTCGCCGAACGCTACGACGCGGTCCGGCCCGTCGACGAGAACTGGTGGGAGGTCTACGAGCTCGTCGAGCGCGCCGCCGACCTGCGCGGCCGCCGCGTGCTCGACGTCGGCTGCGGCACCGGTCGGTTGAGTGTCGCGCTCGTCGAGCGGGCGCACGCGAAGGTCTGGGGGGTCGACGCGTCGCCCGAGATGCTCGCCGTCGCGAAGGAAAAGGTCCCGGGCGTTGCGCTCAAGCAGGCGCAGGCGGAGTCGCTCCCGTTCAAGGACGGCTGGTTCGAGCGCGCCGTCTTCTGGCTGGTGCTCCACCTCGTCGATCGCTCCGCGGCGCTCGCGGAGGCGAGGCGCGTCCTCGGGGCTGACGGTCGAGTCGCGATCGTGACCTTCGACGAGTCGCACTTCGCCGCGCACTGGCTCACCCGCTACCTGCCGTCGCTCGAGCGAGTCGATCTCGCGCGCTTTCCGACCGAGGCGCAACTCGTCGCCGAGCTGGGCGAGGCCGGCTTCGCCGGTGTCGAGACGCATCGGCTGAACCAGCGCGCGACGGTCTCGCGTCGCGACGCGCTGGTCCGAATGCGCGAGCGGCACATCTCCACGTTCGACCTCCTCGACGAGGACGAGATCGAGCGTGGGATCGCGGAAGCGGAGCGAACGCTTCCCGAAACCGTCGAGTTCGAGCTGCGCTGGCTCGTCGCGGTCGGCAGCGCATGATGACCTCGAGCATCACGCTCGGCCGGATCGCCGGGATCCGCATCGGGATCCACTGGAGCTGGCTCGTCGTCTTCGGCCTGATCACGTGGTCGCTCGCGACCGCGGTCTTCCCGGATCAGAACCCGGGCCTCGGCGACTCCACCTACATCGTGATGGCCGTCGTCGCGGCCGTCCTGTTCTTCACGTCGCTGCTCCTCCACGAGCTCGGCCACGCGTTTCAGGCGAGGCGCGAGGGCATGGAGATAGACGGGATCACGCTCTGGCTGTTCGGGGGCGTCGCGCAGTTCCGCGGCATGTTCCCGACAGCGGGCGCGGAGTTCCGGATCGCGATCGCAGGACCGCTCGTGTCGCTCGTGATCGGCGCCGCCTTCGTCGGCCTCGCCGTCGCGATCGCAGGCGTCGAGGAGGTCGACGGGATCGCTGCGTGGCTCGGCTACATCAACCTCGCGCTACTCGTCTTCAACCTCCTGCCGGCGCTACCGCTGGACGGCGGGCGGGTGCTGCGATCGGCTCTCTGGGCGGCGCGCAGCGACTTCAGCTGGGCGACGCGGGTCGCCGCGGCGATCGGGCGCGCGTTCGGCGCGCTCTTCATCGCGGGCGGGCTCGCACTCTTCTTCTTCGAGAACGGAACGAGTGGGCTCTGGCTCGCCTTCCTCGGCTGGTTCCTGTTCGGCGCCGCCTCCGAAGAGGCGCGCTACGCGCAGGTGCATCGCGCGTTCGCCGGGCTGCGATTGCGCGACCTGATGGTCCCCGCGCCGTCGGTGATCGGTCCGGAGCAGACGATCGGCGAGCTGATGGACGGCGTCGTCTGGACCGACCGACAGGACGCGTACCCGGTCGTCGACGACGGCCGCGTGGTCGGCCTGCTCCCGTTTCGAGTGATCGCCGATGTGCCGCGCGGCGAGTGGGACGCGCTCACGGTCGGCGAGCGCATGCTTCCGCTTCCGGTCGTGCCCGTCCTCAGCGGCGACGACTCGCTCGAACAGGCGCTCGCTGCGCTGAGTCGCGGGATGGACCGCGGACTGGTCGTCGACGACGGGCAAGTGTCCGGCGTGATCTCGCTCGCCGAGCTCGCGCGCGCGGTCCAGTCCCGTAGCCCCGGACGCTAGCCCGGGACGTACTCGAACCGCGTCGAGCCGATGATGTTGCTCGGCGTGATCTCGAGCGTGCAGACGCCTCCCGGCCCCAGCGCCGGGACCGACGGGCGCAAGATCCCTTCTGCGGGGATCGCGTGCTCCTGGATCGACTGGCCGTTGTCGAGTTGCACCGTGACCGGAGAGCCTTTCGCGATCAGCGTCAGCTCGAACGTGCCGCCCTCACACCCGTAGACGACCATCGTCGCCTTCTCGTAGATGTCACCGGCGGCCTGGACCCCCGCGCGAGTGCTCTGAAGCCGGAGCGGACGCTCGCTTCGCCACAGCGCGAGGCCGTTCTGGCCGAGCCCGACCTGCGCGACCGTCAGGACCGACTCGCCGGGAAACGTGAACGTCGGCGTTGCACCGACGATCCACGCGGGCGAGTCCTCGTCGAGCACTCCGAGCGGGAACGGGTCGGCCCGGCGTTGCGGCAGTGGGCCCGGCACGCGATCCCGGTCCGCGAGCACGTACACACGCCGCAGCTTGCGGTTCCAGAAGACATACGACCAGACGGCGTTCCACGACGACTCCCCGTCGTAGAAGTAGGCGACGTCGCCGTCCGCCGTGGCGTCGATCCACTCCGGGTCGGAGGACCCGAAGAACGCCCGCTCGAGCAATGCGGCTTCGTCGACGACGTAGCGCGAGGCCGAGATCGACATGCCGGCGAAGAGAAGAGCGAGCGCCACCGGAATCGCGACGAGCAGGCGTTTGGGCAGCAGCGCAAAAGCGAGCACCGCCACGGCGGTGAACGTCCAGACGACGACGTCGTAGCTCCCGAGCTGCCAGACGGGTATGAGCGTGAACGCGTCGGGGAGCGCGGCCTTGTGCACGAGACGGCCGAGCGGAAGTGCAAGGACGAGCGCAGCAGCTGCGAAGGCGACGACATACGAGGAGGTGCGCCTCCTCGGCGCTCCACGGTCGAGCCAGAGGCAGAGGCCGAGAAAGAAGAGCGGCGCGAGCCCGAGCAGGTCCCGCTCCGCGAGCCTCCCCACGTAGCGGGAGGCGAAGAGCCCGACCTCGGCGACGAAGCCGGCCGCGAAGGCGACGGTCACCGCGAGGTACGCGCGAACCTCCGGCGAGTCCGGGCGCGCGAGCGCCAGCGCGGCGACGGCGCAGGCCGGGACGACGCCCACGAGCAGAAGCAGGTCGGCGGCGTGGTACAGGGTGAAGCGCAGGGCATCGCTGAAGGAGTACTCGACGGTCCCGGCGGGTTCGTACGCGCCGAACCCGACCGCCAGGACGATCACGGCGACGGCGGCGAGCGCGGCGAGCGTCGGCCACAAGCGGGCGAACGGCGCTGTCGTTCGTCCCGCGGCGGCGTAGACCACGACCGCGAGCACGAAGGCGGGCACGAGCACGATGCCCTGGAGCCGGGTCAGGATCGTGAGCACGACGACAGCGACGAGCAGAGCTTGCGACCGGCGTGTCGGGTCGGTGAGAGTGCGCGCGGCAAGCCAGGCCGCCAGGGCGATAAGGGGGTAGAAAACAGTCTCGCTCATCAGCAGCCCGGTGTACGCGAGCCCCGGGATGCAGAGCGTGAGCGCGGCTGCGGCGAGCGCCCAGCGTTCCGACATCAGCGTCCGGCCCCACGCGAAGACCGGCACGGCGGCGAGCGACATCGCGAGCGCCCCCAGGACCCGCGCGAAGTCGTAGCCGAGCGCGGTGTCGAAGAGCGCGAGCGGAAGGCCGATCAGCGCGGGGTAGACGAGGCTGTAGAACGCTGTGTCGGCGCCCAGGATCGAGAGCCGGCCGGTCTCCCAGAGACTTCGGCCGAGCTCCGCGTAGATGATCTCGTCGGCAGCGATCCACGGTGTGGGGACGCGCAGGCCCGCGACCGCGCGCACGATCGTCGACACCGCGACCAGCGCGGCCAGGACCCCCCAGGCCGGAACCCGCCTCACGGCCGCCATGATGCGTGGTCCGGCGACCGCAGGCGCGGTTCAGGCGGCCTAAGCCGCCCGGCGCTCTCTCGAAGAGAGCTTGAGCGTCAGCCAGCGCGGCGGCTTTTTCTTCGCCGGCCGGACGCTCTTGACGTGGCGCTGCTCGGGCACCCGGCGGTGCGGCTCCGACAGATCGAATCCCCAGCGCGCCACAGTGAACGTTCAGACGATTTCGCCCGACGGCGGTTGGCACCGAAAGGGGGATCTTTCGTTTACGTGGCGTTCAGCCCCGTCCGTCCGGCGCATTGGATAGGTTCACGCGGACACCGACCCCTTTAACCCGGTCCAGCGAGGCCGGAAAGGAGTTGCGAGAGTGGCTGCTGCACGCGTCTCGACCGAGAAGGTATTGCTCGACGCCGACGCGATCTCGCGCACGCTCACCCGCATCGCACACGAGTTGATCGAGGCGAACCCGGAGCTCGACCGGCTCGCCCTCGTCGGGATCCACACGCGTGGCGTCCCGCTCGCGCAGCGCCTGCGACGCCTGATCGCCGAGCGCACCGACGAAGCGGTGGAGCTCGGCTCGCTCGACATCACCTTTTACCGCGACGACGTCCAGGTGCGAGGGGGCGAGGCGCCGATGCACGCGCAGCCGCTCGTGCGCGCGACGACGCTCGACTTTCCGCTCGAGGGGATGACCTGCGTGCTCGTCGACGACGTCCTGTACACCGGTCGCACGATCCGCGCGGCGATCGAAGCGCTGTTCGACTACGGCCGCCCCGAGCGCGTCCAGCTCGCCTGCCTGGTCGACCGCGGGCATCGCGAGCTTCCGATTCGCCCCGACTACGTCGGCAAGAACCTTCCGACCTCCCGCGGCGAGCACATCCAGGTGCAGCTGCTCGAGGTCGACGAGATCGACCGTGTCCTGCTGGTACCCACCCCAGAAGAAGAGGAGGAGGAACCCCTTGGCTGAGCTGAAGGTGATGCGGGAGGAGTACCTCCCCCCGAAGACGCCGCCGCGACGGCACCTGCTTTCGATCGCCGACCTCACGCGCGACGACGTCGAGCGGCTGCTCGGCACGGCGCGGAGCTTCGAGCGCTCGCTCGAGCGCGAGATGAAGAAGCTCCCGACGCTTCGCGCGCGCCTGGTCCTCAATCTCTTCTTCGAGTCGTCCACGCGCACGAGCTCGAGCTTCGAGCTGGCGGCGAAGCGGCTTTCGGCCGACACGATGTCGTTCAAGGCGTCCGGCTCGTCCGTCGACAAGGGCGAGTCGCTCAAGGACACCGCGATCACACTCGGCGCCTACGACCCGGACGTGATCGTGATCCGACACGCCGAAATCGGCGCGCCGCAGCTCGTGGCGCGCTGGACCGGCGCGCATGTCGTGAACGCGGGCGACGGGAAGCACCAACACCCGACCCAGGCGCTGCTCGACCTCTACACGCTGAACGAGGAGTTCGGGCGCATCGACGGGCTGCACGTCGCGATCGTCGGCGACGTCCTCCACTCGCGTGTCGCTCGCTCGAACATCCAGGCGCTGACCATGATGGGCGCCCGCGTGACGCTCGTCGGCCCGCCCTCACTGATCCCGCGCGGGATCGAGGCACTCGGCTGCGAGACGACGATCGACATCGACGCGATCAAGGCGGCCGACGTGGTGTACGTCCTGCGCATGCAGCGCGAGCGGATGCTCGAGGGCGCGAACTACGTGCCGTCGCTGCGTGAGTACGCCGCGCGCTGGGGCGTGACTCCCGCGCGACTGCGCCCGGGACAGAAGGTGATGCACCCCGGCCCGATGAACCGCGGGGTCGAGATCGACCCGGTCGTCGCCGACGCCGCCGACGCGCTGATCGAGACCCAGGTGCGCGCGGGGCTCGTCACGCGGATGGCCGTCCTCTACGACCTGCTCACCCACGGCCCGGTCGCGGTTCAGACCGCTGCCGAGATCCACGAGGTCGCGTGATGCTCGTCCGCAAAGACGCACCCGCCGAGAGCCTGGTCGTCACGGGGGCCCGCGTGCTCGACCCGGTGAACGGCGTCGATGCGCAGATCGACGTCCGGATCGACGACGGCGTGATCGCACAGCTCGGCACGTCGTTGGAGCGGAACGGCCACCGCGTCATCGACGGCGCGGGCCTCGTGCTCGCGCCCGCGTTCGTCGACCCGCACGTGCACCTCCGGGTCCCGGGCCGCGAGGACGAGGAGACGATCGCCTCGGGGACCGCGGCCGCCGCGGCCGGCGGCTTCTGCGCGATCCTCGCGATGCCGAACACCGAGCCGGTCGTCGATTCGGCAGCGGTGCTGGGCGCGCTCTTCGAGGACGCGCGGCGCGAGGCCGAGGTTCCGGTCGGCTTCCTCGCGGCGATCACGAGAAGCCAGGCCGGCGGCGAGCTGACCGAGATGGCCGAGCTCGCCGACGCCGGCGCGGTCGCGTTCTCCGACGACGGCCACCCGGTGACCGCGCCGGGGCTGATGCGCCGCGCGCTCCAGTACGGGAGCGTCACGGGCCTGAAGCTCGCGCTGCATTGCGAGGAGCCGACACTCTCGCGAGGCGGTCACGTGCACGAGGGCCCTGTGTCCGCGGAGCTCGGCTTCGGTGGCTATCCCTCGATCGCCGAGTCCGTGATGGTCGAGCGCGACCTCTCGCTCGCCGCGTACGAGGAGCGGCCTTTGCACCTTCTTCACCTCTCGGCGCGAGAATCCGTCGCGGCGCTCCGGGCCGCGCGCGAGTGTGGCGTGGAGGCAACCGCGGAAGTGACACCGCATCACCTCTGTCTCACCGACGAGGCGGTCCGAACGCTCGACTCGAACTTGAAGATGAACCCGCCTCTCCGAAGCCGCGAAGACCGCGCCGCCCTGATCGACGCCCTGCGCGACGGGACGATCAGCGCGATCGCGACCGACCACGCCCCGCACGCGCGTCATGAGAAAGAGGTGCCGTTCGAGGCAGCGCCGTTCGGGGTCACGGGCCTCGAGACGGCGTTCAGCGCGCTCTACACGCATCTCGTCGAGACCGGCGTGCTCCCGCTCGAGACGATCCTCGAGCGGATGTCGGCCGGGGCTGCGCGCACGTATGGCCTGACCGAGCCGGCCGTCGCGGTCGGGGCCCGCGCGAACCTCGTGCTGCTCGACCTGAACGCGAGTTGGCGCGTCGAGGAGAACGGCTTCCGCTCCCGCTCGAAGAACTCGTGGCTCCTCGGCGAGACGTTGCGCGGCAAGGTGCGCGCGACGATCGCCGACGGACGGATGGTGTACGAGGGATGACGGGCTTTCTCGCGCTCGAGGACGGCACGATCTTCCGCGGCGAGTCGGTCGCGGCCGAGGGGTTCGCGTTCGGCGAGGCGGTCTTCACGACCGCGATGACGGGCTACCAGGAAGTCGTGACCGACCCGAGCTACGCGGAGCAGCTCGTCTGCTTCACGGCGCCGATGATCGGGAACTACGGCGTCGCCGAAGGGCGCTCCGAGTCGAAGCGGCCGCACGCGCGCGCCGTCTTGATGCGCGAAGCGCGAGGCCCCGCCTGGACCGACTGGCTGCACGAGCGCGGGATCGTCGCGCTCTCGGGGCTCGACACGCGCAGCCTCGTGCTGAAGCTCCGCGAGGGCGGCGCGATGCGAGCCGCGGTGATCTCCGGCGATGCGTCGCTCGACGAGGTCCAGCGCGCGATCGACGAGCAGCCACCGATGGCCGGGCGCGCGCTCGTCCACGACGTCTCGACGCACGAGCCGTACGTCTATTCCGAGCATGGACTCGCACGAGTCGCAGTCGTCGACTACGGCTGCAAGCGCTCGATCCTGCGCCGGCTCGCCGGAGCGGGCGCCGCGGTGACGGTCTTCCCGCACGACGTGTCCGCCGACGAGCTCGCGACGTTCGACGGCGTGATGCTGACGAACGGGCCCGGCGACCCGGAACCGTTGGTCGAGGAAGTCGCCGTCCTGCGTGAGCTGCTCGGGCGCGTGCCGGTGCTCGGCATCTGCCTCGGCCACCAGTTGCTCGGCCTCGCAACCGGCCACGAGACGTACAAGCTGCGCTTCGGACACCGCGGCGCGAACCACCCAGTGCTTGAGCGTGCGACAGGAAAGGTGCTCGTCACGAGCCAGAACCACGGGTTCGCCGTCGCGCCTTCCGACGACAAGGAGGCCACACACGTTTCGCTGTACGACGGCACGGTGGAAGGCTTCGAGTTCTCCGACCTCCGCGCGCGGTCGGTGCAGTTCCACCCCGAGGCGGGGCCGGGCCCGCACGACGCATGGCCGATCATCAGCGAGTGGATCGAGGAGCTGAGCACCGTTGCCGCGTAGGCGCGACCTCAAGTCGATCTGCCTGATCGGCTCCGGCCCGATCGTGATCGGCCAGGCGTGCGAGTTCGACTACTCGGGCTCGCAGGCGCTCAAGGTGCTCCGCGAGGACGGCTTCCGCACGATCGTCGTCAACTCGAACCCCGCGACGATCATGACCGACCCCGGCTTCGCCGACCGCACGTACATCGAGCCGCTCGACGTCGAGGGAGTCGCCGACGTGCTCGGCCGCGAGCGACCCGACGCGCTGCTGCCGACGATGGGCGGGCAAACCGGCCTCAACCTCGCCGCGGAGCTCGCCGCCGACGGGCTGCTCGACGCGCTCGGGATCGAGCTGATCGGCGCGCCGCTCGACGTGATCCGCCGCGCAGAGGACCGCGAGCTCTTCCGCGACGCCGTGCACAGCTGCGGCCTCCAGACCCCCAAGTCCAAGATCGTGACCGGACCGAACCAGCTCGGCGGGATCTCGTTGCCGGCGGTCGTCCGGCCGGCGTTCACGCTCGGCGGTCACGGCGGCGGCTTCGCCGAGACGAGGGACGAGCTCCGGCGCCAGGTCGAGACCGGCCTCCGCGAGTCGCCGGTCAACCAGGTGCTCGTCGAAGAGTCGATCCGCGGCTGGGACGAGTTCGAGCTCGAGATCATGCGTGACAAGAAGGACAACGTCGTGATCGTCTGCTCGATCGAGAACCTCGACCCGATGGGCGTGCACACGGGAGACTCGGTGACGGTCGCGCCGCAGATGACGCTCTCCGATCACGCGTACCAGGAGCTTCGCGACGCCGCGGCGTCGATCGTGCGCGCCGTCGGCATCGAGTCGGGCGGGTCGAACATCCAGTTCGCGCGCAACCGCGACACGGGCGACCTGCGCGTGATCGAGATGAACCCGCGCGTCTCGCGCTCGTCGGCGCTCGCCTCGAAAGCGACGGGCTACCCGATCGCAAAGGTCGCCGCGAAACTCGCCGTCGGCTACACGCTCGACGAGATCCCGAACGACCTGACGAAGACGACGCCGGCGAGCTTCGAGCCGACGCTCGACTACGTCGTCGTCAAGTTCCCGCGGTTCGCCTTCGAGAAGTTCCCCGGCGCCGATCGCACGCTCGGCACCCAGATGAAGAGCGTGGGGGAGACGATGGGCATCGGCCGCACGTTCACCGAGGCGTTCCTGAAGGCCAAGCGGTCCCGCGAGATCGACGACGAGTGGACACCGGAAGGCATGCACCCGTGGTTCGTGCGCGAGCTCGAGACCATCGAAGCCGCGCTCGGCACGGTGCGGTCGCTCGATGACCTCGTCGCCTCGGACTGGCTTCGGCTGAAGCGCCTGGGCGTGTCCGACGGTGAGATTGCCGCCGCCTGCTGCGCGACCGAGGGCGAAGTTCGCTCCCGGCGCAAAGCGTGGGGCGTCAAGCCGGTGTTCCGGCGGGTGGACTCGTGCGGCGGCGAGGTCGAGGCCGAGTCGAACTACCTCTACTCCACCTGGGGCGAGGCGGACGAGGCGCCGCCCGAGCCCGGCCGCTCGGTCGTGATCCTCGGCTCCGGCCCGAACCGGATCGGCCAGGGGATCGAGTTCGACTACTGCTGCGTCCACGCCGCGCAGACCTACCGTGAGCTGGGCTACGAGGCCGTCATGGTGAACTGCAACCCCGAGACGGTCTCGACCGACTACGACACGTCGGACCGCCTCTACTTCGAGCCGCTGGGGATCGAGGAGGTCCTGGCGGTCCTGGAGCGCGAGCAGCCGGTCGGAGTCGTGATCCAGTTCGGGGGCCAGACGCCGCTCAAGCTCGCCCGGGCGATCGAGCGCGCCGGCTTCACGATCCTCGGCACGCCGTTCGACGCGGTCGATCTCGCCGAGGACCGCGAGCGCTTCGCCGCGCTGGCCGACCGCCTCGGTGTGCAGTGCCCGGCGTGGGGGATGGCCGAGACCGCCGATGAGGCGGTCGACGTCGCCGAGCGCGTCGGCTACCCGGTCCTCGTGCGGCCCTCGTACGTCCTCGGCGGACGCGCGATGCGCGTCTGTTACGACGAGGATCAGGTCCGCGACGCGATCGCGTCGGTCGAGGGCAAGGTGCTCGTCGACCGCTTCCTGGAGAACGCGATCGAGATCGACGTCGACGCGGTCTGCGACGGCCACGAGACATACGTCGGTGCGGTCATGCAGCACGTCGAGGAGGCGGGCGTGCACTCCGGGGACTCCGCGTGCGTCTTGCCCGCTCAGTCGCTGACGCCGCAGCAGGCGGCGGACGTCGACGCATTCGTGCGGCGGCTCGGACCTGCGCTCGGCGTCGTCGGTCTTCTGAACGTGCAGCTCGCGATCGCCGGGCGCGAGGTGTACGTGCTCGAGGTGAACCCGCGCGCGTCGCGCACGGTTCCGTTCGTGAGCAAGGCGACCGGCGTCAACCTCGTCGACGCTGCGTGCCGGCTCTCGGCCGGCAAGACGATTGCGGAGCTCGGCCTGCCGCGACGCGCGACGCCGCACGAGGTGAGCGTCAAGGCCGCGGTGCTTCCGTTCCACCGCTTCCCCGGTGCCGACCCGGTGCTCGGCCCCGAGATGCGCTCGACGGGAGAGGTGATGGCCACCGCCGCCGACCTGCCGACCGCGTTCGCGAAAGCGGAGCGCGCCGCGGGACGCAAGCTGCCGACGACCGGCACTGCATTTCTCACGGTGCGGGATGCCGACAAGCAGAATGCCGTGCCGGTTGCGGCCGCGCTCGCCGGTCTCGGCTTCAAGCTCACCGCGACCGCGGGGACCGCGCGCACGCTCTCCGGCGCGGGCCTCGACGTCGAGATCGTCGAGAAGGGTCGCACCGTCGTCGACCAGATTCGCAAGGGGAAGGTCGACCTCGTCGTGAACACGCCGCAGGGTCGCGGCGCGCGCACCGACGGCTACGCGATCCGCGAGGCGGCGCTCGTCGCCCGCGTGCCGTGCATCACGACGCTGTCGGGAGCGTCCGCGGCCGTGCACGCGATCGCGCACGCGCGAACCGAGATCGCCAAGTCGCTGCAGGAGCGCATCGATGAAGCGCGCTCGGCTTAGCGTCACCGGCAGCGAACAGGTCGGGCCGTACTTCCTGATCCGGGTCGAGCGCGGGCCTCTGGACGCCGGTGTACCCGGCCAGTTCTTCATGCTCGAGGCGCCGGGCCGCCTGCTGCCGAGGCCGATGTCGGTCTGCCTCGCGCCGCCGGGCGAGCTCGTGTTCCTGATCGACCCGATCGGTCCTGGAACGCGCGCGCTGTGCGCGCTCGAGCCGGGGCAGGCGATCCATGTGCTCGGGCCGCTCGGCAACGGCTTCCGGCTCGACGCCGAGCGCCCGCTGCTCGTCGGAGGCGGGATCGGGATTGCGCCGCTGCCGTTTCTGTCGGAGCGCCTCGGCGGGCCGCCGGCACTGCTCGGCTTCCGTTCCGAATGGCACGCCGAGGCAGCAGCCCTCGTGCCGAACGCCGAGGTCGTGATCGAGCCCACGTACGTCACCGAGGCGATGCCTGTCGGCCACGACGTCCTCGCCTGCGGGCCCGAGCCGATGCTCGAGGCCGTGCGAGAGCTCGCACCCGACGCGCAGCTCGCCTGGGAGGCGCCGATGGCCTGCGGGTACGGCGCGTGCTACGGCTGCGTCGTCGAAGTCGGCGGCGAGTTGAAGCGACTCTGCGTGGAAGGCCCTGTCCTTGCTGCTGCTTAACGGCTCCGGCTGCCTCGACGCGCTGACCGCGCCGGACGTCGCACGCGCACTCGACGCGTTCGTGACGAAGACGATCACGCCGCTGCCACGCGAAGGCAACGCGCCCGTACGGATCGCCGAGACCGAGCACGGGATGTTGAACGCGATCGGGCTCGCCAACCCGGGACGCGACCGGTTCCTGCAAACGCTGCCGCGTTTGCAGGAAGTGGTTCAGGTTCCGATCTGGGTGTCCGTCGGCGGGTTCTCGGCCCAGGAGTACGCGGAAACGTGCACCCTCCTCGATGGGCGCGACGAAGTCGCGTCCATCGAATTGAATCTCTCGTGCCCGAACGTCGACGAGGCACCGGAGTCGGCCGCCGAGATCGTCGCAGCGTGCCGGGCGGCGACCGGGCTGCCGCTGTACGCGAAGCTCTCGCCGGCGACCTGGGACGTCGCAGAGACGGCGCGGGCGGTCGAAGCCGCGGGAGCCGACGGGCTCTCGCTCGTGAACACGATCCGCGGCCTCGCGCTCGACGAGCGGACGCTGCGGCCGACGCTCGAGCGAGGAGCGGGCGGCTACTCGGGCCCGGCGCTCAAGCCGATCGCGCTCGCGGCGGTCTACGCGTGTGCACGCGCGACGACGCTGCCGATCGTCGGGATGGGCGGCGTCCGCTCCGGTCGCGACGCGCTCGAGCTGATCGCCGCGGGCGCATCAGCTGTCGCGCTCGGAACGGTGCTGTTCGCCGACCCCGATGCGCCAGCCCGCGTCCGCGCCGAGCTCGACGTCGAACGGAGCGCACGAGGCTTCGAGTCCGCGGACGATGCTTGCGGAGTCGCGCATCGAAACGACGTGCGCGAGCGTGCCGACGCGCACGCAAACGTGCGCTGACGACCTGCTCGACGGAGGTTGCAGTGCTCTGACGACTTGTTAGACTCCCGCGCCATGGTGTCGCCCAAGACCCAGGCGCAAGCACCCTTGCGCTCGCTCGACCAGCGCATGGAAGCGCTGGCTCGAGCAAACGATATCCGGGTCAAGAGGGCGAGACTCAAGAAGGACCTGAAGGACGGTCACGTGCGCATCGATTCGATCCTGCGCAACCCGCCCGAGTACGTCGAGACGGCGAAGGTGTTCGACATCCTGATGGCCGTCCCGAAGTTCGGCCGCGTGAAGGCCGCACGGTTCCTCAACCAGGCCCGGATCAGCCAGGCGAAGACGGTCGGCGGCCTCTCGGAACGGCAGCGGTCGGAGCTCGTTGGGCTCTTCAACAGGTAAGACGCCGCCCGTCTTCGTGATCACCGGCACCTCGGGTGCCGGCAAGGGGACGCTCGTCCAGGAGCTCCTCAAGCGTGTGCCCGAGGTGGCGCTCGCAGTCTCGGCGACGACCCGCGGACGCCGGCCGGGTGAGGCCGACGGAGTCCACTACTGGTTCATCTCCGACGAGGAGTTCGATCGGCGGCTCGCCGAGGACGACTTCCTCGAGTACTACGCTTTCCCGTGGGGGCAGCGGTCGGGGACGCTTTGGTCGGAGCTCGACCGCATCCGTGACCAGGGCAAGGCGCCGCTCCTCGAGCTCGAGCCGAACGGTGCGCTCGCCGTCAAGGGCAGGGTCCCGGACGCGGTTCTCTTCTTCATCCACGCGCCCGATTTCGAGGAGCTCGAACGCCGCTTGCGGGAACGGGCGACCGAGAGCGCGGGGGAGATCGAGGAGCGGCTCGCCCTCTCGCGCCGACAGCTCGATCAGGCGGAGCAATGCGACTATCTGATCGTGAACGACGAGGTGGAGCGGGCCGCCGAGGAGCTGGCCGGAATCGTCCGACGAGCCCTGGACGGTGCAGCTACCATGCCCACGTGATTCATCCACGCCTCGATGAGCTCCTGGACAACGTCGACTCGCGCTACGCGCTGGTCATCGTCACCGCCAAGCGGGCTCGCCAGATCAACAACTACTACCAGCAGCTCGGTGAGGGCACCTACGAGGACTTTCCTCCGCCGCTCGTCGAGTCCCGCTCGAAGAACTACTTGACCATGGCCATGGAGGAAACGGCTCAGGGCATGATCAAGTACACGTACCCGAAGTAGGAAACCCCAAGTTCGGGTCGTTTCTGCCGCTTCGCTGTCGGCAGAATGCAGGCATGGCTAAAATCCTGGTCGGCGTCACCGGTGGGATTGCTGCTTACAAGTCGTGTGAGCTCGTTCGGCTGCTCGTCAAGGCCGGGCACGACGTCGTCCCGCTCGTCACCGACGGGGCAGACCGGTTCGTGCGGCGGGACACCTTCTTCGCGCTCGCCAGGCGCGAGCCGCAGGAGGATCTCTACGCGCACCTGACGCGGGCCGACCTCTACGTGATCGCGCCCCTGACCGCCAACACGCTCGCGAAGCTCGCGCACGGGATCGCGGACAACCTCGTCAGCGAGGCTGTGCTCGCACATCGCGGGCCGCTGCTCGTCGCGCCGGCGATGAACCCTCGAATGTGGGCAAGCGCTGCGACCCAGGCGAACGTTTCGACGCTCCGGGCTCGCGGCGTCGAGCTGATCGGGCCCGACGAGGGCGAGATGGCCGAGGGCGAGTGGGGCGTGGGGAGGATGTCGGAGCCCGAGGAGATCTTCGAGGCATGCCAAACGCTGCTCGCGCAGCGCGAGCAGCTGAGTGGGAAGCGCATCCTGGTGACCGCGGGCGGCACCCGTGAGCCGCTCGACGACGTGCGTTTCGTCGGCAATCGCTCGTCCGGGCGAATGGGAGTCGCGCTGGCCGAGGAAGCGCGCCGCCGGGGGGCCGAGGTCACGCTCGTCGCCGCGAACCTCGCGGTGCCGGCACCCGGGGGAATGGAGCTCGTCGCGGCGCCGAGTGCAGCGGACGTCGAGCGCGAAGTGCTCGCCCGGGCGGCGGACGCCGACGTGGTCGTGATGGCCGCCGCCGTCGCCGACTACCGCCCCGCCGAGGCCCTCGCCGGCAAGCGGGGCAAGGACGGCGGGGCCTGGACGCTGGAGCTCGAACCCACCACCGACGTCCTGCGAGCCCTCGGCGAGCGAGCGGACGGGCCGCTCCTCGTCGGCTTCGCGGCCGAATCGGGCGGCGGAATCGAACGAGCCCGGCAGAAGCTCACTGACAAGAAGGTGAACCTCGTCGTCTTCAATGACGTATCACGGGGAGACATCGGATTCGACTCGGAGGAGAACGAGGTGACGCTGATCGGCAGGGACGGTGAACGGCAGGTCGAGAAGGCGCCGAAGCGCGCCGTCGCCGGAGCGATCCTCGACGAGGTCGCGCGCCAGCTCGAGGAGGCCGATGGACGCGGTCGGTAGTCGCTCGGTCCCCGTCGGCGACGCGCAGCGGACGATCGCGTCGGTCGTCGAGAACCTGCAGCGGGTGGTCCATGCTCCCGAGGACACTCTTCGCCTCGTGGTGCTTTGCCTGGTCGCCGAGGGTCACCTGATCATCGAGGACCTGCCCGGCGTCGGGAAGACGACGCTCGCCAAGGCACTCGCCCGCTCGCTCGACGTCTCTTTCTCGCGCCTCCAGTTCACGCCCGACCTGATGCCCTCGGACGTGACCGGCGTGAACGTCTTCAACCAGGCGCAGAACGAGTTCGAGTTCCGGCCCGGCCCGGTCTTCGCGAACCTCCTTCTGGTCGACGAGATCAACCGCGCCTCGCCCAAGACGCAGTCGGCGCTCCTCGAGTGCATGCAGGAGCGGCAGGTGACGGTCGACGGCTTCTCGTACGAGCTCGCGCCGCCCTTCATGGTCATGGCGACCCAGAACCCGATCGAGTACGAAGGCACCTACCCGCTGCCGGAGGCGCAGCTCGACCGCTTCGCGATGCGCGTGGCGATCGGCTACCCGACGCTTGCCGACGAGGCCCGGATGCTCTCGGAGCAGACGTCGGGTTCACCGTTGGAGTCGCTCGTGCCGGTCACGAACGGTCAGGAGGTCCTCGCGCTGGTGGCAGAGGCGCAGGCGATCTTCGTCGAGGAGAGTGTCAACCGGTACGTGGTCGCGCTGCTCCGCCACACGCGCGCGGACTCGCGCCTTTACCTCGGCGGCAGTCCGCGGGCAGGGATCTCGCTCGTCCGCGTCGCGAAGGCCCGAGCGCTCGCCCACGGACGCGACTACCTCGCTCCGGACGACGTGAAGTCGATCGCCGAGGCCGTGCTCTCGCACCGGCTGATCGTCGCGCCCGAGGCGCGCGCGGCGGGGACGACGAGCGTCGACCTCGTCCGCGACGCGCTCGACAAGACTCCCGTCCCCGTCTGATGCTGACTCGGCGCGGGCGTTTGCTGCTCGTGCTCGGCGGCGCCCTGTACGTCGCCGCGTGGGCGTTCGGCTCCCAGGCGCTGTACCCGGTCGCGATCGGCTTTCTGCTCACGGTGCTGGTCTCAGCGCTGAGCGTGCACGCCGCTGCTCGCCCGATGGCATACCGGCGTCGCTCCGACTCGGTCGAGCACGTGGAAGGAGACGACGTCGTCCTGGACGTCGAGCTCGAGCCGCGCAGCCCGCTCGGGCTGGCGTCGGTGAGCGTCGTCGAGCGGTTCGCACGACTCGGGGAACGCCGGATCCCGCTGCACCGGGACGGCCGGTTCCTGCGCGGACGGTACGTGCTTCGGTCGGTCCCGCGCGGCCGTTACGCGCTCGACGAGGCGACCGCGCTCGTCGAGGACCCGTTCGGGGTCGAGCAAGGCCGCGTCCCGCTGGCGGAGCAAGGAGCGCTGCTCGTGCTCCCGAGGATCGTCGAGCTCGACGTGCTCTTCTCGGAGAGCGGGACTCGCGCCGACAACGGCCGGCGGCTCCTGCTCCGCAGGCCTTCGGGCTTCGACGTGCACAGCGTGCGCGAGTACGAGGAGGGCGAGTCGCTCCGGAAGGTGCACTGGAAGTCGACCGCCCGACGCGGGCAGCTGATGGTCAAGGAGCTCCAGGACGAGCCGCGCGACGAGGTGGCGATCCTCCTCGACGCGGATGCGCGCTCCGTCGCGGGAGACAGCTTCGACGCACAGGTGCGGGCCGCCGGCTCGCTGCTCCGCACGCAGACGCTCCGCGACCGGCGCGCGGTGCTGGTCGTGAACTCGCTCCGGCACGAGGTCGTGCGTGTGCAGACCGCCCTCGGCGAGTGGCGGCAGGCGCTCGAGACGCTCGCCGCGGTCGAGCCCACCGGCCAGGTGCCGCTCGCCGCGCTGCTCGTCGACGACTCCGGCCCTGCGGCCCGGGCGTTCGAGCTTGCTCTGGTCACGTCGCGCCTCGACGCCGCGCTGGTCGACCGGGTCGTCCACCGCTCGCTCGCTCAGCGCCGCGTCTCGGTGGTGTACGTCGACGCGCCGACCTTCGCGGGCGGTCGCGCGTCGCGCGAGCCGGGTCTGCTCAGGCTGCAGGCCTCGGGTGTGCCGGTCGCCGTGGTGCGACGCGGCGACGACCTGCGCGCCGTGCTCGGAGCCGCGATGAGGCGGGAGGTGGCCCGTGCGTAGGACCGCGGCACTCGGGCTGCTCGCCGCCTTCGTGATCGGCTGGAGCTGGCTCCGGCTCGAGCACGGCGAGCTGACGTGGAGCATCCTCTTCTGGTCGGCCGCGGTCGGCATCGGGCCCGCCCTGCTTCCGAGCAGGCGTCTGCGGCTCGCGGCCGTGCCGATCGCGGCGATCGTCGGGCTCCACCATGCGGTCGGGACCGCATCGCCGCTCGACGGTTGGGGCCGGATCGTCGACGGCGTCTACCTCTACTACGACGTGCCGCTGCCGTTCAGAGCGGAGGGCCACCCGCTCATGCACGGGATCATCCTCCTCGCGGTGATGGGCTTCACGCTCGCGATCTCGCTCGCCGTCGCTGAGCGCCGAGCGCTGCTCGCAACCGGTCTGCTCGTCGCGGGCGCGGCCTGGCCTGCAACGCTGCTCACCAGCTCGAACACGGTCGGCCGGGGCGCAGTCATCCTCGGCGCGGCGCTCGTGCTCCTCGGTGGGCTCTCGAGCGCGGCACGTCTCAGGCAGGGCTCGGTCGCAGCGGCAGTCGTGATCGTCGCGGCGGTCCTGGTCTCGGGCATGCCGGCGGTCGCGAAAGGCGCATTCCTCGGCTGGGAGACCTGGGAGCCGTCGCGCAAGAACGACCTGCCGATCAGCGTCGGGTACGTCTGGGACTCGAACTACGCCGCGCTCGAGTGGCCCGAGCGCGAGACGACGGTGCTCACGATCGAGGCGCCGCCGATCTCGCGCTACTGGCGGGCAACCACGCTCGACGTCTTCAACGGCGACTACTGGCTCGAGTCGACGCTCGAGGTCCAGCCGGACCCGCTCTTCGACCCGTTGCTGCCGCCTGCCGGCCGCAACGAGGAGCAGCAGCTCGAAGCACGCGTCGAGGTCGAGGCGCTGCAGGACAACCGGCTGATCGGGGCCAGCGTGCCGGTGCGGTACGAGCTCGACGACGAGGACGAGTTCGTGCTCTACCAGTCCACGGGAACCGCGTACGTCCCGCGAGGCGTTCCACGCGGCTCGACGTACACGTCGTGGAGTTACGCGCCGCGGCCGGCGGTGCGTGACATCGCACGGTCGGAGCCGATCTACTCCTCCCAGCTCGACCGTTACCTCGTTGTGCAGTCGCGTACCTCGACGCCGCCCTCGCCGCACTTCGGGTCGCCCGGACGGCTCCAGGCGATGGACCGGATCTTCGCCGAGAACCCCTCGCTTCGCTCCTATCGGCCGCTCTACGAGCGCGCGCTCGCGATCGCGGGGGACGCGCCGAGCCCATACGCAGCCGTCGTCGAGCTCGAGACGTCGTTCCGCGACGGTCAGAGCTACGTGTACGACCAGAGCCCGACGACGCGCGGGGACATTCCTCCGCTCGTCGAGTTCGTGACGCGCACGCACCGAGGCTACTGCCAACACTTCGCGGGGGCGATGGCGCTGATGCTCCGCTACCTCGGAATTCCCGCGCGGGTCGGCGCCGGCTTCACGAGCGGCTCGTACGACGCTGACGACCGACGCTGGAAGGTGACCGACCACGACGCGCACACGTGGGTCGAAGTGTGGTTCCGCGGCTACGGCTGGCTGCCGTTCGACCCGACTCCGGGTCGCGGCGACCTCGACGGCGCCTACAGCGCTGCGTCGGTCGGCTTCAACGCCGCCGCCGTCTCGGCGGCGATCGCCGCCGGCCTCGACGCTGCGGACTACAAGCTCGACACCGAACGCTTCGACCGCGGCGATGCGGCCGGGCGCGCCGCCGAAGGTCGCGACGTGCCGGGAGACATCGCCGGGACGACGAGCGGCCGGGACGAGGGCAGCCTCCTCCGCCTGCTGCTGCTCGTGGCGCTCGGGCTCGTGGCCGGGATCGGGCTCCTGAAGCTCGCTCTGCGCAAGGCCCGGTTCCTGACGAAGGACCCGCGCAAGGTCGCCGCCGCTTGCCGCCGCGAGCTCGGCGAGTTCCTCGCCGACCAGAAGATCGCTGTTCCCGAGAGCGCGACGCCGGCAGAGCTCGGCGAGGTCGTCCGGCAGCAGGTCGCACACGACGTCGCGCCGTTCGTCGACGCGATGACGGCTGCACGCTACGGACCTCCCGACCGTGCTGACGAAGCTGCGCGCCGCGCGCGGCGCGAGCTGCGGCGCATCGAGCGCGCGCTGCGACGCCGGCTCTCGTTCTGGGATCGTGCGCGTGGCCTGGTCTCGGTTCGGTCGCTCGGCCTGACCTAGGTGGTCGAGCACGCGATCGTCATGGCAGCGGGCGAGGGGCGGAGGCTCCGCCCGGTGACCGAGCGCTGGCCGAAGCCGGTCCTGCCGATCGACGGGCGTCCCGTCCTCGGAACGCTCCTCCGCGAGCTCGCGGCGACCGGCGTCGAGCGCGCGGTCGTCGTCACCGGGCACCTCGCCGAGCAGGTGCGGGCTCTCGCGGGTGACGGCGGCTCCTGGGGCCTCGAGGTGACGTATGCGGACCAGCCCAGCCCGGACGGGTCCGCTGACGCCGTCGCGCGCGCGCTCGCCGCGGGGGCCGAGGCTCCGTGCCTCGTCGTGGGCGCCGACACGGTCTTTGCCGCTGGAGACGTCGGTCGTTTCGTCGAGGCGTCAGGTGGGAGGGCGGCGATCGCCGTCCGCCGCAACCCGGCGCCCGCACCGCCGCACCGCTACGGCGTGGCGTTCCGCGACGGCGTTGTCACCACCGTCCTCGACGACGACCCCGCGAACCCGTTCGCCGCCGCGCCGCTCTGGCTCCTCTCCGGCGAGATCGTCCCGCACCTCCGCAAGGACCAGCCGCCCTACGAGCTCGGCAACGCGTTCCAGGCGTCGATCGAGGCCGGCGTCCCGGTTTCCGCGGTCGAGATCGGGAAAACACGCGATTTGACGGACCCGCTTGACTTGGTAGAGGAGAACTTCCCGTACCTGAACAGGACCACATGAGCGACACGTACGATCTCTTCCAGCAAGGCCGTGCCCACCTCCGCGAGGGGATGCCGGCGCAGGCGACCGTCTCCCTCGAGAAGGCGAAGAAGCGCGAGCCCGACAAGGCCTCGATCCGCGAGGCGCTCGGGATCGCGTACTTCCGCCTCCAGCGCTGGGACGAGGCGGAGGCCGAGTTCCGGGCGCTGCTCGAGCTCTCGCCGACCGAGGACTACGCCCACTACGCGCTCGGCCGCGTGCTCGAGAAGCAGGGCCGAATGCAGGAGGCGAACGGCCATTACAAGCTCGCCGCCTCGCTCAGCCCAGGCACGCCGCACTACGAGTCGCGGATCCGCGACCTCGAGCCGCCCGAAGACGCTTAGCTAGCTGCGCAGGCCGCGAATCCGCTCGCGCGGATCCGCGACTCGCGAAGACCCGTAAAGGCGGCCGCTTCGCGGCCGCTGCGACAGCGGTGTTCCTGCGGTTCTCCTTCGTCCATACTCGCGCGACCTTGCGAGCGGTCGTGCAGCGGGTGTCGAGCGCACGGGTAACGCCCGGCGGCGAGATCGGGTCGGGGCTCTGCGTATTGCTGGGCGTGGCCGAAGGGGACGACGACGAGGACGCCGAGCGGCTCGCCGGCAAGGTCGCGCGCCTGCGGATCTTCGAGAACGACGACGGGAAGTTCGATCGCTCGCTGCTCGACGTTGGCGGCGCGGCGCTCGTGGTCTCGCAGTTCACGCTGATCGCGGACACCGAGAAGGGCAACCGCCCGTCGTTTGCGCACGCAGCGCGGCCGGAGCAGGCGGAGCCGCTGTACGAGCGTTTCTGCGACGCGCTCGCCGCCCTCGGTGTCGAGGTCGCGCGCGGCGTCTTCGGCGCTCGAATGGCGGTCGAGCTCGTCAACGACGGACCGGTGACGATCGTCCTCGAGTGAGCTCGGCGGCGCTCATGCTGGCGCTTGCCGCCGCGTTTCTGCACGCTGGGTGGAACCTGCTGCTCGCACGCGCACGAGACGTCCAGGCCGCGACCGCCGTGGTGCTCGGCCTCTCGGTCGTGTTGTTCGCGCCCGTTGCCGCGGTCACGTGGGACGTGGAGTGGGAGGTGTGGCCGTGGGCGCTCGGCTCGGCCGCGTTCGAGCTCGCGTACTTCGCACTGCTTGCGCTCGCGTACGAGCGCTCGGCCCTGAGCGTCGTGTATCCCGTCGCCCGCGGGCTGGCGCCGGTGCTCGTGCTCGCCGTTGGGATCGCGAGTGCGACCAGGGGTGAGATCGCCGGCGTCGCGCTCGTCGGGGCAGGCGTGCTCCTCGTCCGAGGGCTGCGTCAGCCCGAAGCCCGAGGCGTCCTGTTCGGCGCGCTCATCGCCGTCTGCATCGCCGGCTACACGCTGCTCGACAACCGCGGAATCGAGCACGCGAGCGCGTTCGCCTACTTCGAGCTCGTGATCGGCATACCCGGCGCTCTCTATCTCGCCGCGATCTGGCGCCGGCGAGGCGCGTCGGCCCTGCGGTCGGAGCTCGGCTGGGCGACGCTCGCGGCGGCGGTCGCAGCGACGCTCGCGTACGTCCTCGTCCTGCTCGCGCTCGACCGCGCAGAGGCAGCCCCGGTCGCTGCGGTGCGCGAGACGAGCGTCGTGATCGCGGTCGTGCTGGCCGCGTTCTTCCTGCACGAACGGGTCGGCTGGGCACGTCTGGCCGGTGCCGCGCTCGTCGTCGCCGGGGTGGCGCTGCTATCCTTCTGACACCACATTTCGGGCAGGTTCGAGATGGGCGCGCGGCGCCCATTTTCTGTGAAAGGGCTGCAAAATGGCCAAAGTCCACGACAAGGAGAAGTCGCTGCACCGCGAGATTGCGAATCGAGTCGAAACCGCCATGCCTGACGTCGAGGTCCTCGCCGTCGAGCTGAACGGACCCGAGCGCTTCACGGTGTTCATCGACCGCGTCGGCACCGGCGTCGATCACGCGCTCTGCGCGCGCGTCACGGACGAGCTCCGCGACTACCTGCGCGAGTACACGATCGACGTGAGCTCGCCGGGGATCGAGCGTCCGCTCCGCAAGCCCGAGCACTTTCGAAGCGCGGTCGGCCGCCGCGTCACCCTGCGCACCGAGGCGCGCAAGCGCCTGCGCGGCGAGGTCGTCGATGCGAGCGACCGGGCCTTGACCCTGAAGACCGACAACGAAGCCGTGGAGGTTCCCTACGAGGAAATCCTGCGCGGGAACCTGACGGACGAGAGGTAACAGAGAGATGAGCAGAGAGATCATCGAGGCGGTCCAGACGATCGAGCGCGAAAAGGGCATCGACGAGGGCACCCTCGTCCAGGCCCTCGAAGACGCGCTGCTGGCCGCCTACAAGAAGACGCCTGGTGCGGCTCGCCACGCCGTCGTCGAGCTCGACGACGAGGGAGAGTTCCGCGTCTTCTCGATCGAGCTGCCCGCCGAGCTCGAGGAGCGGCTGATCGATGAGGCGCGCGAGCGCACGATCGACGAGCTCGAGCGGATCGAGGAGGAGTCCGGCGAGCGCCAGCACACGCTCGTCTCGGACGACGACCTCGACATCGACTGGGAGCAGGTTCCCGAGGAGCTGATCAAGCGCGAGGACGTGACGCCGGAGGACTTCGGGCGCATCGCCGCGCAGACCGCCAAGCAGGTCATCCTGCAGCGGATCCGCGAGGCCGAGCGCGCGATGATGTACGACGAGTACATCGATCGCGTCGGCGAAGTCGTGACCGGGATCGTGCAGCAGGCCGGCGACCGGAACAACGTGCTCGTCGACCTCGGCAAGGTCGAGTCGCTGCTGCCGCGCTCCGAGCAGGTCGACGGCGAGCGCTACGAGCAGGGCTCCCGCATCAAGGCCGTGATCACGGAGGTGCGCAGCGGCACGAAGGGGCCTCAGGTCATCCTGTCGCGCCGCGATCCCGAGCTGATCAAGACGCTGTTCGAGCTCGAGGTGCCCGAGATCGCCGACGGGCTGGTCGAGATCCGCGGTGTCGCGCGCGAGCCCGGCTACCGGTCGAAGATCGCTGTCGAGTCGCACGCGCAGGGCGTCGACCCGGTCGGCGCGTGCGTCGGGCCTCGTGGCTCGCGTGTGCGCATGGTCGTGTCGGAGCTGCGCGGCGAGAAGATCGACATCATCCCGTGGAACCCGGAGCCCGCGCGCTTCGTCGCGAAGGCGCTCTCGCCGGCGCGCGTGCGCGAGGTCTATCTCGACGACGACGCGAAGGAAGCGACGGTCGTCGTCCCGGACGACCAGCTCGCGCTCGCGATCGGCAAGGAGGGCATGAACGCCCGCCTTGCTGCACGGCTGACCGGGTGGAAGGTCGACATCCAGTCCGAGCGCGAGTTCGCCACGGCCGAGGCCGAGGCCGCCTTCGGAGGCTCCGGCGAAGGTGGAGACGAGTTCTCCGGCCGCTGCGCCGCGATCCTCGCGAACGGCAAGCGCTGCCCGAACGCCGCGCTGCCCGGCACGCGCTTCTGCGGCGTGCCCGCCCATCAGGAGCTCGCAAAGGTCGAGGCCGAGACCGGCGCATTCGCGGACGGCAGCATCCAGCCGGTTCCGCCGTCCGCCGAGGGTGAGGAAGACGTGGAAGCCGTGGAGGGCGAAGGGGACGTCGCCGAGCCCGGGCAGGAGGAGCAGGTCGCAGAGGCCTCGCCTCCCGAGGAGCCCGTGACCGAGCCGTCACCCGAGGAGCCCGAGGTGCGCGAGCCCGAGCCCGAGACCGGCCCGCCCGTCGAGCCGGTCGCCGAGACCCAGGTCGAAGAGGAGAGCCAGCCTGCCGCGTGAGCGCCACGCCGGTTCGGACGTGCGCCGGCTGCGGGCGCAAGGCGCCGCAGGCCGAGCTTCAGCGCTTCCGGGCGGAGCGAGGCGAGCTCGTGCCGGGTCCGGGGCCCGGCCGCTCGGCCTACACCTGCCGCCGGCTCGCGTGCTTCGAGCGCGCTCTCTCACGGCGGGCCTTCAACCGAACCCTGAGGCGCACGGTGCAGGTCGATCCCGCACTCTCGCGGCTCTACACTGAACCCGAAAATGGCGAACGGAAACGGACCGAATAAACCCAACCGGCCGGTGAGGCCGCGTCAGGGCAACCCGCAAGCCGGGCGTAAGCGCCGTGTCGTGATCGACACAGGCGCCGGGCGTCCCCGCCAGGACTCCCGCCAGCGCCGCGACGACACGCCGCGCCAGCCGAAGGCCCCGCGCGAGATCGTCCCGCAGACCGGTCCGGTGACCGTCGAGTCGGGGATCACGGTCCAGAACCTCTCGCAGGCGCTCGGCCAGAAGGTGCCCGAGATCATCAAGATCCTGATGAAGATCGGGACGCCGAAGACGGTGACGCAGTCGCTGTCCGACGACGAGGTCGAGCTGATTGCCGCCGAGATCGAGCGCGAGATCACGATCCGGCACGCCGCGGACGAGGAGGAGATCCTCGAGGAGTTCGAGGACGCGCCCGACGACCTCGTCGACCGGCCGCCGGTCGTCACGATCATGGGCCACGTCGACCACGGCAAGACGACGCTGCTCGACGCGATCCGCTCGGCGCGCGTCGTCGAGACGGAGGCCGGTGGGATCACGCAGCACATCGGCGCGTACCAGGTCGACCAGAAGGGCCGCAAGATCACCTTCATCGACACGCCGGGTCACGAGGCGTTCACGGAGATGCGCGCTCGCGGCGCGAAGGTGACCGACATCGCCGTCCTCGTCGTCGCCGCAGACGACGGCGTGATGCCGCAGACCAAGGAGTCGATCTCCCACGCGAAGGCGGCGCAGGTGCCGATCGTCGTCGCGGTGAACAAGATCGACCTGCCGGACTCGAACGTCGACCGCATCAAGGCGGATCTGGCGCAGGAAGGCCTGCAGCCGGAGGAGTGGGGCGGCACGACTCAGTTTTCCGAGGTGTCCGCGAAGCAGAAGACGAACCTCGACGACCTGCTCGAGCGCGTGCTGCTCGTCGCGGACGCGGAGCTCGAGCTCAAGGCGAACCCGAACACCGAGGCGTCCGGGCCGATCATCGAGTCGCGCCTCGACGTCGGCCGCGGCCCGGTGGCGACGATGCTGGTGCAGCGCGGAACCCTGCGCGTCGGCGACGCCGTCGTCGCGGGCGACGCTTGGGGCAAGGTGCGCGCGCTCTACAACTACAAGAGCGAGAAGCTGAAGTCGGCCGGTCCCGGCGACCCCGTCGAGATCCTCGGCTTCGATCATCCGCCTCCCGCAGGCGAGCAGTGCCGCGTCGTCGAGAACGAGCGCGCCGCCCGTCAGCTCGCGCAGTCCCGTGGCGAACGGCTCCGTCGTGAGCAGCTCGCGCAGCGCTCGCAGCGCGGCCCGACGCTCGAGAACCTCTTCGCCTCGATCCAGGAGGGCGCCGTCCAGGACCTGAACCTCGTCCTGAAGGGCGACGTGGTCGGCTCCGTCGAGGCCGCCGTCTCCGAGCTTGCGAAGATCCAGCACCCGGAGGTGCGCGTCTCCGTGATCCACCAGGGCGTCGGCGGGATCACCGAGGGCGACATCATGCTCGCGGCCGCCTCGTCCGCGATGGTCGTCGGCTTCAACGTGCGTCCGAACGCCGAGGCGCGCGCGCTCGCCGACCGCGAGGGCGTCGAGATCCGGACGTATCGCGTGATCTACCAGCTGACCGAGGACATCGAGCAGGCGCTGATCGGCATGCTGCGCCCGGTCGAGACGGAGGAGACGCTCGGCGAGGCGGAGGTGCGCAACACGTTCCGCGCGTCGAAGGTCGGCGTCATCGCCGGCTGCATGGTCACGAGCGGTGTGATCCGGCGGAACGCGCAGGTCCGCGTGATCCGCGAGGGAACCGTCGTGTATGAGACGACGATCGATTCGCTGAAGCGCTTCCAGGACGATGCGCGCGAGGTGGCCGAGGGCTTCGAGTGCGGCATCCATCTCCAGAACTACGACGACGTCAAGGTCGGCGACGTGCTCGAGGCGTACGAGACCAAGCAGGTCGAGCGCACCGATCTGAGCGAGGCGCCGACGGCGCCCGCACCGGCTGGTTCGTAGAGGCCGTCATGGATCGCCGCGGCCGCGGAGCGGCCGCCTTTAGGGGTTTGGCGTGGCGGATCCACGCGAGCGGGTTCGACACTTGCCGGAAATGAACGGCTATGTGGGCATCTTGTCGGTGGAGCTGCACTTCCCGGAGGCGGGATCGTTGAAGGGCAAGCGCAAGCACGTGAAGTCGGCGAAAGCGAACCTGCAGAACCGCTTCGGGGCGTCGGTGGCCGAGGTCGATCACCACGACCTCTGGCAGCGCTCGCGGCTCACCGTCGCCTGCGTGGCGCGGGAGCACCGCGAGCTCGAGACGCTGCTCGAGGATGCCGTCCGGTATCTCAACGGTCAGGAGTACGAGCTCGTGTCGGTCGAGCGAGAGGTGGTGGTCCCCGGTGAATGAGCGCATGCGCCGCGTCAACGACGCCGTCAAGGAGGTCCTGGGCCGAGCGCTGCTCGGGCTCAAGGACCCGAGGATCGGCTTCGTGACGATCACCGGGGTGGAGACGTCGCCCGACCTGCGGCACGCCAAGGTGTTCGTCTCCGTGCTGGGCTCGGAGAAGAAGCGCGACAAGAGCCTGCAGGGGCTCGAGGCCGCGCACGGAATCCTGCAGGCGAAGCTCGCACAGGAGCTCCGGATGAAGCGGACACCGCAATTGGCCTTCGAATACGATCCGACGGTCGAGCGAGGGGTTCGCATGACCATGTTGATCGATGAGCTCGCCCCAGACGACGACGATCGCGACTGAGCTGGCGCAGGCCGCGGAGGCGATCCGCGGCGGTGAGCGCTTTCTCGTCACGACGCACGAGAACCCGGACGGCGACGCCCTGGGGTCGATGCTGGCCATGAAGCTCGCGCTCGACCAGCTCGGCAAGGACTCCGCGATGCTCCTCGTCGGCGACGCTCCGCTTCCGGGCGAGTACTCCTTCATGCCGCTCGAGGAGCTCATGCGGAGCGTGCCGGAGGACGCGTCGGCGCGGATCCTGCTCGCGGTCGACTGCGCGAACGAGTCGCGGATCGGACCCGATCCGGAGGTGCTCCAGCTGTCGCCGCGCGTAGTCAACATCGACCACCACCACGACAACAGCCGCTTCGGCGACGTGAACGTGATCGACGCGACGGCGTCTTCGACCGGCGAGCTACTGCGCGACCTGTTCCGGCAGCTCGAGATCGAGCTGACCCCCGCGATCGCGGAGGCGCTGTACATCGCGCTCGTCACGGACACGGGCCGGTTCCAGTACACGAACACAACCCCGAAGTCGCTCCGTCTTGCGGCCGAGCTCGTCGAGGCCGGGGCGGACCTCCACCGCATCTTCCAGGGGGTGTACGAGAGCGTGCAGTTCGCGAAGCTCAAGCTGCTCGCGCGGGCGCTCGAGCGGGCGCAGGTCTACGAGGGCGGCAGGCTCGTCGTCTCCTATCTCTTGCGGGACGACTTCCAGGAGGTGGGCGCGGCCGAGCCGTACTCCGAGGGGATTATCGACTACCTGCGCGCGGTCGAAGGCGCCGACATGGCGGTGCTGATCCGCGAGCCGCCTCGCTCCGGTGGCCCGCTGCACCGAGTGTCCCTGCGCGCGAGCCACGACGAGCTCGACGTCTCGGCGATCGCCCGCAAGTCCGAGGGCGGTGGGCACCGGCAGGCCGCGGGGTTCTCGAGCGAGGCGTCGATCGAGGAGATCACCGACTTCGTGCGCCGCGAGTTCGCGGCGGCGCAGCGCGACTCGACGTGAGCCGGAAGATCCCGCGCGCGCTCGAGCCCGCGGGGATCGTGCTGCTCGACAAGCCTGCCGGGATCTCATCGTTCGCGGCGATCGCGGAGCTGCGCCGGAGGACCGGCGCGCGGACCGGCCATGCGGGGACGCTCGACCCATTCGCCACCGGCCTGCTCGTCGTCCTCTCGGGCTCCGCGACGAGGCTGGCCCCGTCGTTCGTCAAGCTCGACAAGCGCTACGTCACCGAGATCGATTTGACCGCGAAGACCTCGACCGGCGACCCCGAGGGTGAGGTGGTGGAAGCGCACGACGCACCGACACCGAAGGAGCTCGAAGAGCGGCTCGAGGCGCTACGGGGAGAGATCGAGCTTCCGATCCCGGCAGCGTCGGCGGTGAAGATCGGCGGCGAGCGCGCGTATCGACTGCACCGCAGGGGCGTGGCGGTGGAGATGCCGCTACGGCGCTCGCGCGTCGACGCGCTCGACGTCGTCGCCAGCAACGGTCAGACGGTCACGCTCGACCTGCGCGTGACCTCCGGGACCTACGTCCGCGCGATCGCCGCAGCGCTCGGCGGCCACTGCCGGACTCTGCGCCGAACCGAAGTCGGCCCTTTCTCCGTCGAGGAGGCCGGCCCCCGGGTGATCCCGACCGACGAGGCGCTGGCGAGGCTCGCGTGAAGGTCGCGACGAGCCCGGAGGAGCTCGGCCCCGGCCGCCGCGCGGTCGCGATCGGCACGTTCGACGGCGTCCACCTCGGACATCGGCGCGTGCTCGAGACCGTGCGCGCGGCCGGATCGACGTCGACCGTCGTCACGTTCGACCCGCATCCGCGCACGGCGCTCGGGAACCGCGTCGAGCTGCTGACGACCCGCGAGCGGCGACTCGAGCTGCTCGCCGAGGCCGGGGTCGACGAGGCTCTGGTGCTGACGTTCGACCTCGACTTCGCGCGGACGCCTCCTGAAGAGTTCGCCGAGCGCTACCTGCGGGGGATCGGCGCGGAGGTCGTGGCTGCGGGAGCCGGTTTCCGGTTCGGAAATCGCCGTGAGGGCGATCTCGCGCTGCTCGAGTCGCTCGGCTTCGACGTGCGCGCGGTGCCCGTCGTCGAAGGCATCTCGTCGAGTGCGATCCGTGCGCTCGTGAAGGCCGGTGACGTCGACCGTGCGGCGTCGATGCTCGGCCGCCCGGTGGAGGTGGAAGGCGTGGTCGTGTCGGGCGACGCGCGCGGAGGCACACTCGGGTTCCCGACGGCCAACCTGCGAGTTGACGGAGACCTGCTCGTCCCTGCGTTCGGGATCTACGCCGGCGCGGCGCTGGAGACGCGCGCTGCGATCTCAATCGGCGTCAACCCGCATTACGGCGGCGTCGAGCAGCGCGTCGAGGCGTTCCTCCTCGACTACGAAGGCGACCTGTACGGCCGGCGTCTCGTCGTCGAGCTCTGGCGCAGGCTGCGCGATGAGCGGTCGTTCGAGAGCGAGGCCGAGTTGGTGGCCCAAATCGCGCGGGACGTCGAAGCGACCCGCGCGGCCGAGCGACCGTTTTATGCTGCAAAACCGTAAAAACCACGCCGCAAGATTCGAGCCTCGCGGGGGTCTTTGTTGGCATGGAAGGCAAGTCCGACGGCCCCACCCTTGCCGTGTACGAGAGCGTCCGGTGCCTCGAGTGCGGGACGGTCTACGCGAAGCCTGCGCGCGGCGGGACGGCGCGCTTGAATCCCGGCTGCCCGGAGTGCGGCTACGTCGGCTGGCTCTCGGTCGACCTTCCGCTCAGGCCACGGAGCGTGCCGAACCGCTCCGACGAGGATCCGCCGCTGGACCGCTCCGCCCAATCGCGCTGACTCCGCCGAAGTAGTGGTGGCGGGCAGGCCACCTGCGCACCGACCGCCCACGGCGTTCGAGCTCGGCGAGCCCGTCCTCGGAAACGCCGGGCTCCGCGTGCACGAGCTCGCCAACCGGGTGCGCGCGTCCCGCGTCGATCGCCTCCTGCGGGTGAACGTCGCGTTCGAGGACAGCGCTCGCGACGCCGACGAGCGCCGTGCGCAACCGCGTGCCGCCCGCTGCACCGATCGCGAGCGCAGGCCCGTCGTCGTCGAGCGCGATGCTCGGCGCCATCATCGAGCTCATCCGTCGGCCGGGGCGCGCTTCGCCGCGGACGAGGTCGGCCTCCCCGAGCATGCTGTTCAGGTGCAGGTCGAGGCCCGGGAGGTAGTCGCCGGAGCCCAGACCGAGGCTCGTGGTGATGACGCAGGTGTTGCCGTCTGCGTCGACGCTGACGAGGTTCGTCGTGTCGCCGTCGGTGTCGGTTGGGAGGTCGAGCGTCTCGACGAGCGCGACGACGTCGGCGTGCGGGGGCAGTACGGAGAGCACGTCGGGCACTCCCGAGAGTCCGCGCCGCGTGAGGAAGCGCGTCCCGGCGAACGCCACTTCTACGGGCTCGCTCCACGTCGCGCGGTACGCCGCGAGATCCTCGCGCGTGACGACTCCGCCGCGCTCGGCGCAGAGCGTGAGCAGAGCGTCCGCGATCGAGCCCGAGTAGACGCTGTCCGCGCCTTCGTCGCGCAGCAACTCGAGCGCGCGCACGAGCCCGGGCTGCTCGAGGAGCTCGCCGTCGCGTAGGAGCGTGCCTCCCGGCGCGTAGATGCGAGCGCCGGCGTCCAGCGTGAGCACCGGCTGGAGCATCTCGAGGCAGCGGACGTGCGCGGGCGGCATCGGCACGCCGTCACGCGCGAGGCGAAGCGCGGGCTCGACGATGCGCTCCCATGGCAGCCGACCGTGCGCGCGCCACAACTCGGCGATTCCGGCGGCGACCCCCGGCACGCCGCAGGACGCAGCGCCGATCGCGTAGTGCACGAGCTCCTCGCCGAACGGCACCGCCAAGTCGATCATCGGCACGCCCGTTCCGGAGGGAACCGCGACGAAGCAGTCCAGATTCCGAGCCTGCCCTGACCCGGCGTCCCAGTAGATCGCGTGGCCGCCGCCCAGGAGACCCGTCATCACGGTCTCCGCGACGCACGAGGCCAGGCACGCCGCAACAGCGGCGTCCGCGGCGGTGCCGCCGTCCTCCAGGATCTCGATTCCCGCCTCGCAGGTGGCGGGATGTCCCGCCGCTACGCCGGATTTCATCCTCCGCTACCCTATTGCCCGACCGCAGCCTCGGTCGTTCGCGCAGCTTCCGCGCGGCGTACTGGGACTACGGAGACGACAACCAGGAGGTTGCAATGGCTCTGGCCAAGGAAGCGAAGCAGGAACTGATCGACAAGTTCGGCACGGGCGCGAGCGATACCGGCTCGACGCGCGTGCAGGTGGCGATGCTCACCGAGCGGATCAACCAGCTCACCGAGCATCTCCGCACGCACTCGCACGACCACCATTCGCGGCGCGGGCTGTTGAAGCTCGTCGGCCGCCGGCGTCGGTTCTTGAACTACATGCAGCGAACCGACCTGGAGGGTTACCGCGGGTTGATCAAGGAGCTCGGACTCCGCAGGTAGGCGGAGAGCAGAACGACAAACAGTCCGGAGGGTGGAAGTTTGAGCGAGCGCCGCGCCACGACGCGACGCTGGGTCAAACCTCCACTCTCCCCGAAGATGGAGGTAGCACAGTGAGTACGTTGGCTCAGCGCATCGCGACCGTGTCAGTCACGGTCGGCGACGCCGAGATCACATTCGAGAGCGGCAAGCTCGCCAAGCAGGCAGACGGCTCGGTCGTCGTCCGCTCCGGCGAGACGATGGTGCTCGCGACGGCCGTCGGCCGGATGGAGCCGCGCGAAGGCGCGGACTTCTTCCCGTTGACGATCGACGTCGAGGAGCGCATGTACGCCGCGGGCAAGATCCCCGGCGGCTTCTTCAAGCGCGAGGGCCGCCCGAGCGAGCGCGCCATCCTCACCGCTCGCATGACCGACCGCCCGATCCGGCCGCTCTGGCCGAAGGGCTTCAAGAACGAGGTGCAGGTGATCGCGACCGTCCTCTCGGCGGACATGCTCACCCCGCACGACATCCTCTGCATCAACGGCGCCTCGGCGGCGCTGATGGTCTCGTCGATGCCGTTTCTCGGACCCGTCGGCGCGGTGCGCGTCGGCCGGATCGACGAGCAGCTCGTCTTCAACCCGACGCTGCCGGCGATGCAGGAGTCGACGCTCGACCTGATCGTCGTCGGCACGAAGGACGGCCTGACGATGATCGAGGCGGGCGCCGAGGAGATCCCGGAGGACGTGCTGCTCGAGGCGTTCGAGCTCGCGCACCGCGAGATCATCAGGATCTGCGAGGCGCAGGAGGACCTGCGCAGCCAGATCGGCAAGCCGAAGTACCTCGATCCCGAGGTCACGCAGGAGCTGGAGGGGCAGGTAGCCGATCGGATCCGCGCACGGATCCAGGAAGCGGGTCTCCGCGAAGGCGGCGCGATCGTCGAGGAGCTCATCGACGAGCTCTCGCCGGCGCTCTCGATGGACTCCGGCGAGGAGGACATCCTTCGCCGCACGCAGGTCAAGTCGAGCCTCGCGCAGATCCTCGACAAGGTTCGCCACGAGGCTGTGGTGGGACCCGTCTTCGAGCAGTTCGGCGACGACCTCCGTGCGCTGACCGACGCGGAGCAGGATTCGAAGGAGCTGAAGTCCGCGAAGCGGCACCTGCTCTTCGAGCGAATCGAGGAGACCGTCGATCTCGGCTTCCCGGTCGGCCCCGCAACGGTCGACGGCGACGCTCCGCAGGTGAAGGACGGCCTGACGCGCCAGTTCGTGAAGCGCGCGTCCGAGGCGATCTACAAGGAGATCGTGCGCAAGAAGATCGCGGTCGAGAAGAACCGGCCCGACGGTCGAGACCCGGAGGAGGTCCGCCCGATCGAGTGTGAGGTGGGCGTGAGCCCGCGCACGCACGGCTCGGCGCTCTTCCAGCGCGGTCAGACCCAGATCATGTCGCTGCTCACGCTCGGCACCGCGAAGGAGGGGCAGCGCATCGACGACCTCTCCCTCGAGGAGGAGCGTCGCTACATGCACCACTACAACTTCCCGCCGTACTCGGTCGGGGAGACAGGGTTCATGCGCGGCCCGAAGCGCCGCGACATCGGCCACGGCGCGCTCGCACAGCGGGCGCTCGAGCCGGTGATCCCGACGCCTGATGAGTTCCCGTACACGATCCGCATCGTCTCGGAGACGCTCGAGTCGAACGGCTCGTCGTCCATGGGCTCGGTCTGCGGGTCGACGCTCTCGCTCTACGACGCAGGCGTGCCGCTCAAGGCTCCGGTCTCGGGCATCGCGATGGGCCTCGTCAAGGAGGGCGACGACTACGTGATCCTCACGGACATCCAGGGCGCGGAGGACCACCTGGGCGACATGGACTTCAAGGTCGCCGGCTCCCGCAACGGGATCACCGCGCTGCAGATGGACATCAAGATCACCGGTGTCACGCAGCAGATCATGAGCGACGCGCTCGCCCAGGCGAAGCGGGCTCGCGACACCATCCTCGACAAGATGCTCGAGGCGATCCCGGAGCCCCGTCAGGAGCTGCGAGGTCACGCGCCGCGCATCTCGTCGATCAAGATCAACCCCGAGTACATCGGGATGGTGATCGGCAAGGGCGGCGAGACGATTCGTTCGCTCGAGTCGGACTACGACGTCCAGATCGACATCGAGGAGGACGGCACGATCCTCATCTACGCAACGGATGGAGATCGGGCCGAGGCGGCGATCGCAGCGATCAGCGCGCTCACGCGGGACCCCGAGCCCGGCGACCAGTACACGGGGAAGGTCGTCAAGACGACCGACTTCGGTGCGTTCGTCGAGTTGAAGAAGGGGACCGACGGCCTGCTGCACGTCTCGAACGTCGGCCCGGGTCGGGTCGGCCACATCGAGGACGTGATCTCGCGCGGCGACGTGCTCGACGTGATCGTCCAGGAGGTCGACAAGGACCGCGGACGGATCGGGCTGAAGCTCGTCGCGAAGCACGAGAACGGCACGCTCGTCCAGCCCGAGGAGCTGATCGAGCGGGCGAAGGACGCGCCTCCGCGCGAACCGCGGGAGGAGCGGCCGCGCGGCGGCGACCGCGGCCGCGGTGGCCGCGATCGCGGCCCGCGTCGCAACTAGCGCGCACGCACGACGAGAGAGGGCGCCGCGAGGCGCCCTCTCTTTATCGTCTGAGGAGAGCGAAGGCGTGGATCCGACAAGCGGATCCACGCCCGCTTGGCGCCTAAAGGCGGCCGCTTCGCGGCCGCCTTTAGGCGGATCCCTCGTCGCCGGTTCTATGCAGACACGATGACGACGGGCGTGCCGAGGTCGACGTGCTCGAAGAGCCACTCGGCGTCGGGGATCCGCATGCGGATGCAACCGTGCGAGGCCGAGTAGCCGATCGACGCCGCGTCCGGAGTGCCGTGGATGCCCACGAGCCCGCCGTTCAGCCCCATCCAGCGCGTGCCGAGCGGGTTGCCCGGCCCGGGAGGGACCGGCTTCAACCCCTTCGCCCAGTCGGAGGTCGGCGGGTACCACCACGGGTTGTACTGCTTGTCGGCGACGGCGAACGTTCCCAGTGGAGTCGGGTACTGCGCCTGGCCCGTCGCAACGCCGAGCCGGCGGACGAGACGGCGGCCCTCGTAGAGGTAGAGCGTCTTGGACTCGCGGCGGATCACGATCACCGACCCGACTCGACGCTTCGCCGGCGTGACGCGAAAGACGGGGCGGACCGGCTCACGCTGCGCCGTGCGAACGGCCGCCGTGATCGCCGCTGCGGTCTTGAGCAGGTCGAGCCGACGGCCCGCGACCGCCGGCCGGACGAGCGGCCGGAGCCTGGCGTCGAGGCCCGCGAGGCGTGCGTCCACCGGACGCCGCGCAAGCGTGGGGGCGAGGCGCGTCACGTACCGAAGAAGGTCGGGACGAGACGGCATCGCGTCGACCTCGATCGCATCGCCGCCTCGAGCGGCGAGTGCCGCGGCGATCGCCTCGTCCACCGGTGCGGAGACGCCGAGCTCCTCGGGCGATGCCGTCCAGGTCTTGGCGTCGAGCTCGAACTCGACCGGTTCCGCCAGTCGGGAGCGAACGAGCGCGCGCGCTTCTTCCGAGGTGAAGCCGCCGACCGGCAGCCCCCCGACGGCCACGCCGGCGGGCACGCGCGAGAAGCGGCCGGCTGAAGGAGCCGCGACGCCGGAGAGCGTCGACGCGGCCAGCAGCGCGAGCAGAAAGATCCCGAGACGACGAAAGACCCGCATGTGCGGGGGATTCTGTTCCCTCGGAGCGGTTTTTTCTACCCCAGCGACTACGATCGTTACATGCAGAAGTACGTCCTCTCCGAGCTCGATTCAGGCGAGCGCGTGATCTCAGAGCGCGTTCCGTCCGTGCGCTCGGTCTCTCTGGGGTTCTGGATCGGCGCGGGCTCACGTGACGAGACGGACGCCAAGGCCGGTCTGTCGCACTTCATCGAGCACCTGCTCTTCAAGGGCTCGGAGCGCTTCGACGCCCAGGAGATCGCGGAGATCTTCGACGGCTTGGGCGGCGAGCTGAACGCCGCGACCTCCCGCGAGCACACGGTCGTCTACTCGCGCGTACCGGACAAGCACCTTGCGACCGCGGTCGAGGTGATGTGCGACATGGTGTTTGCTCCGCGCTTCGACGACGTCGACTCGGAGCGCGAGGTCGTCCTCGAGGAGATCGCGATGTACGAGGACACGCCGCAGGAACTGGTTCACGACCTGTTCTCCGAGGCGGTGTTCGGCTCGCACGCACTCGGCCGGCCGGTGATCGGGACCCGCGACGTGCTCTCGACGGTCCCCAAGCGCACGATCACCAACTACCACCGCACCATGTACACCCCGGGGAACATCGTGATCGCAGCCGCGGGCAACCTGCAGCACGAGCGGCTGCTGCGCCTGCTCGAGGCGGGGCAGCGGAAGGCGACGACGGGAAAAGGGCCGCGCGTTCGGCCGCCGCTCGTGAAGACGCCGCCCGCCGGCGTGCGCTTCCAGCGCAAGAACACGGAGCAGTACCACGTGTGCATCGGCGCGCCCGGCATCTCTCGCTCCGACCGACGCCGATTCGCCGCGTCGCTCCTCGACGGGATCCTCGGCGGGTCGGCGTCATCGCGTCTCTTCCAGGAGATCCGCGAGAAGCGCGGCATGGCGTACGCGGTGTACAGCTTCGGCGCGCAGTACTCGGACACCGGCCTGTTCGGCATCTACATCGGCACGCGCGAGGAGAACCTCGGGCCGGCGCTCGAGATCGCGGCCGAGCAGATCGCCGACATCGCCGCCGGCAACTTGCGCCCGAAGGAGCTCGAGCGTGCGAAAGAGAACCTGAAGGGGCGGCTGACGCTGTCGATGGAGTCGACGTCGAACCGGATGAGCCGGCTCGGCAAGTCGCTGATCACCGACACCGAGCTCCTGTCGTTCGAGCGGATCATGGCCGAGATCGACGCGGTCGAGCCCGAAGGCATCGCGGAGCTCGCGTCGCTGTTGCTCGCACCGGAGCGGCTCTCTGCTTCCGGGATCGGCCCGAGCGAGGCTCGCTTCAAGCGTGCGCTCGGCCGCTTGCACCCGGGCCTGCGGGCGCTCGCGGCCGCGTGAAGGTCGCACTCCTCGGGGCCGGCGGCAAGGTCGGGTCGGTGCTTGCGCCCGCGCTCGAGGCAGCGGGCCACGAGCTCGTCGAGCTGGAGCACGCCGACGCGCTCGTCGACTTCACCGCGCCGGAGGCGGTGACGGCGAACGTCGAGCGTGCGCTCGAGGCCGGCGTTCCGTGCGTCGTCGGCACGACGGGTGCGGACCTGACGCGGCTCGGAGAGGCGGCACGTGAACGCGGGCTCGCGCTCTTCCACGCGCCGAACTTCGCGCTCGGTGCCGTCCTGATGATGCGCTTCGCCGCGGAGGCGGCCAAGCTGATGCCGAACGCGGAGATCGTCGAGCTCCACGCGGACACGAAACGCGACGCGCCGTCCGGCACCGCGAAGGCGACGGCCGAGCTGATGGGCGGCGACGTCCCCATCCACTCGGTGCGCCTCCCCGGTCTCGTCGCGCACCAGGAGGTCGTCTTCGGCGGCCAAGGGCAGACGCTGACCATCCGCCACGACACGACCTCGCGCGAGGCATTCGTCCCCGGCGTGCTGATCGCTCTCGATCGGCTGTCCACGCTTCCTCCGGGGCTCACCGTGGGCCTCGACGCGCTCCTGCAGGGGTAGAATCGCGGCGTGCTCGGCGAGGTCCTGACCGCGGCCGTCACGCCGCTCGACTCGCGCGGTGCGGTCGACCTCGACAAGTTCCGGGAGCTCTGCCGCTTCCTCGTCGAGAACGGCTCCGACGGCGTCGTGGTCGCGGGCACCACTGGTGAGTCGCCCACCCTGACGGACGACGAGCGCCTGTCGCTCATCGCGACCGCGGTCGCCGAGCTCGACGGCCGCGCGACCGTCGTCGCGGGCACGGGAACGTACTCCACCGCGCACTCGGTGCACCTGACCGAGCAGGCGCACGAGCTCGGCGTGGACGCGTTTCTCGTCGTCACGCCGTACTACAACAAGCCCCCGCAGCGCGGCATCGTCGAGCACTTCAAGGCGATCGCGCAGGCGAGCGACAAGCCGATCGTCGTCTACAACATCCCGGCCCGCGTCGCGATCAACATCGAGCCGGAGACGATCGCCGAGCTCGCCGAGATCCCGAACGTGCAGGCGGTCAAGCAGGCGAACGACGACCTCTCCCAGGCCAAGCGGATCGTCGAGCTCGGGCTCGACCTCTACGCCGGGGACGACAACATCGTCCAACCGTTCCTCGAGCTCGGCGCGGTCGGCGGTGTGTGCGTGCACACCCACGTGGTCGGCCCGCGCGTGAAGGAACAGGTGCAGCTCGGCCGCTCGGGCGATCTCGAGGGAGCGCGGGCGATCGACCGCGAGCTCGAGGCGGCGTACGACCTGCTCAAGGTGGTCGGCAACCCGATCGCGATCAAGTGCGCGCTCAACCTGCTCGGGCATGACGTGGGAGGCCACCGCCTGCCGCTCGTCGACCCGACGGACGACGAGCGCGAGGCCGTGCGCGGCTGCCTCGAGCGGCTCAAGCTGCTCGAGCCGGCTCGCGTCTAGGCCCTCGCACCTACACTCAGCGAGTGGATCCCGTCCGCATCATCCCGCTCGGCGGCCTCGGCGAGGTCGGCAAGAACATGACCGTCTACGAGTACCGCGGCGACGCGGTGGTCGTCGACGCAGGGCTCGCGTTCCCGCGCGACGAGCACCTCGGCGTCGACCTCGTGCTGCCGGATTTCGACTACCTCCGGAGCGTCAACGTCCGCGCGATCGTGCTCACGCACGGCCACGAGGACCACGTCGGCTCACTGCCCTACGTGCTGCGCGAGATCAAGGTCAAGCAGGTGCTCGCGACCCGGTTGACGCTAGGGCTGATCAAGTCGAAGCTCGACGAGCACGGCCTGGGCAACTCGACGGAGCTCCGTGAGGTCGACCCGGACGATCCGCCGATCGAGGTCGGGCCGTTCAAGCTCGAGTTCGTGCGGATGGCCCACTCGATCCCGGACAACGTCGCCGTCGTGCTCGACACGCCCGGCGGCCTGATCGTCCACACGAGCGACTACAAGCTCGACCACACGCCGGTCGACGGCATGCGCACCGACGTCGGGAAGCTCGCTGCGCTCGGGAACCGCGGCGTGGACCTCTGCCTCGGCGACTCGACGAACGCGGAGCGGCCCGGCTTCACGCAGTCGGAGCGGGTCGTCGGCGAAGCGTTCCGGCAGATCATCCCGCTCCGGAAGGGGAGGATCTTCGTCACGTCGTTCGCGTCGAACGTGCATCGCGTGCAGCAGGCGATCGACGTCGCGATCCAGACGGACCGCAAGGTCGCGATCGTCGGACGCTCGATGCGCAAGAACGTGAACATCGCGCGCAACCTCGGCTACATGGACGTGCCCGAAGGCGTGATCGTGCGGCCGCAGGAGCTCGAGGGATTGCGCCCCGGCCAGCAGATGATCGTCACCACCGGCAGCCAGGGCGAGCCGATGTCGGCGCTCACCCGCATTGCCTACGACGATCACCCGGCCGTCAAGGTCGAGCCCGGCGACACCGTGATCATCTCCGCGAAGCCCGTTCCGGGGAACGAGCTCCGCGTGCACGACTCGATCAACCGCCTGGCCAAGATCGGCGCGGAGGTGCTGCACCAGGAGATCGCGCCGGTCCACGTCTCCGGCCACGCGTGCGAGGAGGAGATCCGCACCGTGATCGGCCTGCTCCGCCCCAGGGCGCTGATGCCCGTGCACGGAGAGTTCCGGATGCTCGCGGCGCACGCCAAGCTCGGGCGCGAGGCAGGAGTGCCAGCGAACGCGATCGTGATGGCGGAGAACGGCTCCGTGATCGAGCTCTCTCGGGAGGGCGTCCGAGAAGGGGAGCGGATCGAGTCGGGCGTCACGTTCGTCGACGGGCTGAGCGTCGGGGACCTCAGCGACGTCGCGCTCCGCGACCGCCGGCGGCTCTCCGAGGACGGCGTGCTGATCATCGTCGCGACGGTCAACGGCGACGCGTCGTCTGCGCGTCCCGAGCTGATCGCCCGCGGCTTTCCCGAGACCGGGCCCGTGCTCGAAGAGATGCGCGACGAAGCCGCGCGGGTCCTGCACGAGCTGCTCCAGAACGACACGGCGGAGATCAAGCTGATCCAGGAGCATCTGCACGACGCGGTCGGCCAGCTGATCTACGACCGGACGCGACGGCGCCCGCTGATCCTGCCCGTGGTGGTCGAGGTATGAGCGTCCTCGCGCGCCGGCCCGCCTGGGCCGATGTGATCGCGGACCACGCGTACGACGCCGTGCTTGCCCAGCGGGTGATCGGCCAGCTCGCCGCGGCGGAGGTCTCCGGGCTCGCGCTCTGCCGTCTGCTCGAGCGCTGGGCGCGGGGGGAGGCCGAGCCGTGCACGCCGGGACGGCGTGAGGCTGCGCTGCAACGAGCGGCCGAGCGCGTCGAGACGGCGCTCGCCGGCCTCGAGGAGCCGCTCGCCCGCTATCTCGTCGAGCTCGAGGCGGACATGGCGGAGGGCAGGTCGTGGTACGCGCAGCCGACGCACGCCGAGTTCCTGGACTGGCAGCCCGTCCTGCAGCGAGCGGGGGTCCACGCCTCGCCCGCGCGCGTCGCGCAGGTCTACCTCGAGCTCGCCGTTCTCGTGCGGGCGCTCGAGGGCCTGTCGAGCGCCGCCCAGTGGCGGAGCGAGGTCGACCCCTCGAGCCTCTGGGCGGGGCTGTTCGACCTCAGGGAGAACCTGCTCGGCCGCGCGCTCGAGGACTTGCGGGCCCTCGCGGCCTAGGAGTTTCCGACAAGGGGAGTCGCGGGCGGCGTCGAATCCGCGCCCATGGCGCGCAAGAAGCGTAAGAGTCCGCTGCGCCCGCGCGTTCCCGCGCGGGTGAAGAAGCGCAGGGGCAAGAAGAGCCAGCGCGGCCATCACCATCCCGAGCTCTGGGGCCTCGTCCTCACGGCCGCGGGGATGTTCCTCGCGACGCTCTTCTGGTTCGGCTGGGACGGCGGTGTGGTCGGCGGGCCCGTCGAGGACGGCCTGAGCGGCGCGATCGGCGCAGCCGCGTACGTCGCGCCCGCAGCGCTGATCGTCCTCGGCCTGCTGATGGTCTCGCGCAGCGAGCTCGTCGACGTGAGCCCGTTTCGGACCGGCCTGATCGTCCTCTCGCTCGGGTTGCTGCTCGCGCTCGGTGCCGACCACGGCGGGCTCCTCGGTCAGGCACTCGAAGGCATCGTCGGCACGCTTCTCGGCTCGACCGGTGCGACGATCGTCGGCGTCACGACGCTCGTCGTCGGTGCGCTGCTGCTCTCCGGTGCGTCGGCCGGGGCACTGCTCCGAGGATCGGGACGCGCGGTGCGAAGCGCTGCGCGGAACCGCCCGCAGCGCACAGTGGTCGTAGCCCGCCCGGCGCCGCAGCCCGCCCTCGAGCCGCACGAGCCGCCGGTCGACGTCCTGCACGACTACCCGGACGTGATCGGCGAGGCGCCGCCGCTGGTCCACGATCTCGACGAAGCGCAGACGGAGTTGAACGTGTCCGCGATCTTCGAGGACACGCTCGAGTCCCACAGCGACTACGAGCTCCCCGATCGCACGCTCCTCCGGCGCTCCTCGCCCGCCAAGCTCCCGGCGAAGACCGACACCCGGATCGCCGACGCGCTCGTCCTCACGCTCGGCAACTTCGGGGTCGACGCGACGATCGTCGGCCAGATCGCCGGACCGCGCGTGACCCGCTACGAGCTCCAGCTCGCTCCGGGCACGAAGGTCTCGAAGGTCGCTGCGCTCAAGGACGACCTGAGCTACGCGTTGGCCACGACGGAGATCCGGATCCTGGCGCCGATCCCCGGCAAGCAGGCCGTCGGCGTCGAGGTTCCGAATCTCAGCCCGAACATCGTCACGCTCGGCGACATCTACGACGATCTGCCCGCAACCGCGAGCCCGTTGTCGGTTTGGTTGGGCAAGGACATCTCCGGCAGCTCCGTCTGGACCGACCTCGCACGCATGCCGCACATCCTGATCGCCGGCACGACGGGATCGGGCAAGTCGGGCTGCATCAACACGATCCTCACCTCGATCCTGTTGCGCGCCACGCCCGACGAGGTCCGGATGATCCTGATCGACCCGAAGCGGATCGAGCTCGGCTTCTACGAGTCGATCCCGCATCTGCTGACGCCCGTCGTCTCGAACCCGAAGCAGGCGAGCGTGGCGCTGATCAACGTCGTGGCGGAGATGGAGCGCCGCTACGAGAAGCTGAGCATCGTCCGCGCCCGCAGCCTCCCCGAGGCGAACCGCGCGCTCAAGGCGCGCGGCGAGCAGCCGCTTCCATATCTGCTCGTGGTGATCGACGAGCTCGCCGACCTGATGATGACGAGCCCTCAGGAGGTCGAAGACGCAATCATCCGGCTCGCGCAGAAGTCGCGCGCCGTCGGCATCCACCTTGTGCTCGCGACGCAGCGTCCATCGGTCGACGTGATCACCGGGATGATCAAGGCGAACGTCCCGTCACGGATCGCGTTCGCCGTCTCCAGCCAGACCGACTCGCGCGTGATCCTCGACGCGAACGGCGCCGAGAGCCTGCTCGGCCAGGGCGACATGCTCTTCAAGCCGCTCGGCACGTCGCGGCTCCAGCGCGTCCAGGGCGCGTTCGTCACGGAGGAAGAGGTGACGCTCGTCGTCGAGCAGTGCCGCGCCCAGCGTGAGCAGGAGCTCGACGAGTCGCTCCTCGAGGCCCATGACGTGCAGGTCGAGGTGGACGAGGACGGTTTCGACCCGGACGAGGACGCCCTTCTGGACCGGGCGATCGAGATCGTCGTGCAGGCCCAGACGGCCTCGACGAGTCTCCTGCAGCGGCGGCTCCGGGTCGGCTACACGAGGGCCGGCCGGCTGATCGACATGCTGGAGCGCCGCGGGATCATCTCGGGCTACGAAGGCTCGAAGCCCAGGCGGGTGCTGATCGCCGAGGCCGACCTCGACCGCGTTACGTCTGCGTTAAGCCAGTAGACGCCTCCCATAGATTCTCGGGCCGTGACGCTTTAGGATCGCCCGGGCTAATCAGGGAGACAAACGAGGAGGGCTAGTGACGAGTAGGCGTACTTGGCTGTCCGTGCTGACGTTGCTCGCAGCGCTGCTGCTGGCGATGGGCGCGGCTGCCTGCGGCGGCGACGACGATGACGAAGGCGGCGGCGCAGCTACCACAGAGACACAGGCCGAAGCAGTGATGGCGGGCCTGGTCAGCGACGTCGGCCGTTTCAATGACAAGTCGTTCAACCAGTCGGCGCTCGAAGGCTTGAACCAGGCGAAGGACGAGCTCGGCGCCGAAACTCGGGCGATCGAGTCCAGGGCGGCCGGTGACTACGTGCCGAACCTGTCGTCGCTCGCGCGGCAGGGCTACGACGTCTCGATCGGCGTCGGCTTCCTCCTCGCGGAGGGTGTCAACACGGTCGCGCGCCAGTTCCCGGACGCGAACTTCGCGATCATCGACTACACCGTGATGGCGCCGCCGTTCACCGACTCGGAGAAGAACGTGGCGACCCCGGACAACGTTCTGGGCCTGACGTTCGCGACGAACGAGAACAGCTATCTGATCGGCTGCATGGCCGCGATGATGGCCAAGGCGCAGGGCGGCGAGCAGGTGATCTCGGCGGTCGGCGGCCTTGACATCCCGTCGGTGAGCATCTTCATCGCCGGCTACCAGGACGGTGCGAAGGCGTGCAACCCGGCGATCAAGGTGCTGGTCGGGTTCTCGCAGGACTTCGTCGCGCAAGACAAGTGCAAGGAGCTCGCGCTGAACCAGATCGCGCAGGGCTCACAGGTCGTGTTCCAGGTCGCCGGCGGCTGTGGCCTCGGCGCGCTCGACGCGGCGAAGGAGAAGGGCAAGTGGGGCATCGGCGTCGACAAGGACCAGTCCGACCTCGGTGCGCACATCCTCACGAGCGCGGTCAAGCGCGTCGACGTCGCGGTCTTCGAGACCGTCAAGGCGGCGCAGGAAGGCACCTTCGAGGGCGGCACCGACGCGTTGTTCAACCTCGAGAACGAGGGCGTCGCGATCGGGACGACCTCCGACAAGGTCACGCAGGACATCCTGGACAAGGTGGACGAGCTGAAGCAGCAGATCATCGACGGCTCGATCAAGCCGAAGTCCAGCCTGTAGGACCCGGCTCGAAGTGGGGCGGGCCGCATACGGCCCGCCCCTATCTGCTTAGAATCGCCCCGGAGTGGCGTCCGAGACCCCCGTCCTCGAGATGCGCGGCATCACCAAGCGCTTCCCGGGCATCGTCGCGAACGACGCGGTCGACTTCGATCTGCGGCCCGGCGAGGTCCACGCGCTCCTGGGCGAGAACGGTGCCGGCAAGTCGACGCTGATGAACATCCTCTACGGGCTCTATACGCCCGACGAGGGCGAGATCCGCGTACGCGGCAAGAAAATCGTGATGCACTCCCCGCGCGACGCGATCTCCCAGGGGATCGGGATGGTGCACCAGCACTTCATGTTGATTCCCGTCATGACGGTGGCGGAGAACGTCGTGCTTGCGGACGAACCGCGCCAGGCCGGCGTGCTGCTCGACTACGACGAGGCGGAGCGACGCGTGCGCGAGCTCGCGGCGCGCTTCAAATTCGGGATCGACCCGGGCGCGAAGATCGAGAACATCTCGGTCGCGCAGCAGCAGCGCGTCGAGATCCTGAAGGCGCTGTACCGGAAGGCCGAAATCCTGATCCTCGACGAGCCGACCGCCGTTCTGACACCGCCGGAGGCAAAAGAGCTGTTCGAAATCCTGCGCGAGCTGATCGCGGACGGCCTCTCCGTGATCTTCATCAGCCACAAGCTCGACGAGGTGCTCGAGATCTCGGATCGGATCACCACGCTGCGCCGCGGCAAGATGATCGAGACGATCGACCGCGAGGGCGCGACCGAGGCCGGGCTCGCGAAGATGATGGTCGGCCGCGAGGTGCTCCTGCGCGTGGACAAGAAGCCGCCGGAGACGGGTGACCCGATGCTGGTCGTGGAAGGCCTGAGCGTGACGGACGATCGCGGGCTGCCGGCCGTGCGCGACGTGTCGTTCGAAGTGCGGGAGGGAGAGATCGTCGGTATCGCCGGCGTCGACGGCAACGGACAGTCGGAGCTCATCGACGCGCTCGCCGGTCTGCGAAAGGCCGACTCGGGGCGCGTGCTCGTCGGAGGCGAAGACGTCACGAGCGAGTCTGTTCGCCAACACCTCGACGACGGGATCGGCCACATCCCCGAGGACCGTCAGCGCCGGGGCCTCGTGCTCGAGTTCACGCTTGCGGAGAACCTCGCTTTCTTCGCGTACCGGCAACCGCCGGTCTCGCGCTTCGGCTGGCTGAGCCCGCGGCGCATGATCGAGCGCGCAAAGGGGTTGCTGACCGCCTACGACGTCCGCGGCGGCGGCCCGCAGACCCGCGCAGCCGGGCTCTCGGGCGGGAACCAGCAGAAGGTTGTGCTCGCACGAGAGGTCGAGCGCGACCCGAAGGTGCTCGTCGCGGCCCAGCCGACGCGCGGCCTCGACGTCGGCGCGATCGAGTTCGTGCATCGGCGCCTGGTCGAGGAGCGCGACGAGGGTCGCGCGATCCTGCTCGTCTCGTTCGAGCTCGAAGAGGTCCTGTCGCTGTCCGACCGGATCCTCGTCGTGTACGAGGGGCGCATCGCCGGCGAGTTTCCGCCGACCGCGACGCAGGAGGAACTGGGGCTCGCGATGATCGGCGGCTCCCGCGAGGCGGCGGCTTGAGCGAGCAGGAAGTCCCGAACAAGCCGACCGGCGGCGACTACGCGCCGAGCACCGCGGCGCGAATGGCCTTCTACCAGCGGGCCGGCGGTGTCATCACCCCGGTGATCACGACGATCTTCGCGTTCTTCATCGGCGGGATCGTCGTCGCCGCGACCGGCCACAACCCGATCTCGACCTACCAGGGGATCTTCGACGGCACCGGCCTGAACTGGTTCTTCCCCTGGGTGTCCGGGGACGAGCGGATCAACGCCGAGTTCAACCTCCAACAGACCCTGCTCGTGACGACGCCGCTGATCCTGACCGGGCTCGCGGTCGCGTTCGCCTTCCGCTGCGGGATGTTCAACATCGGCGGACAGGGCCAGTACACGATGGGCGCGATCACCGCGGTCTGGGTGGGGACGACGTGGGCCAGCATGCCCGGCATCCCGCACGCGTTCCTCGCGATCGTGTTCGCCATGCTCGCGGGCGCGCTCTGGGCAGGCATCGCCGGCATCTTGAAGGCGACTGTCGGTGCGCACGAGGTGATCACGACGATCATGCTCAACTGGATTGCGTACTGGGTCGGCTCGTATCTGTTCGGGCTCGGCGGCCCGTTGCAGAACGACGTGAACGAGTCGGTGCCGATCTCGAACGACATCGTCCAGAGCGTGAAGCTGCATGTCTGGTGGGGGAACCCGGAACTGCAAGGGCTGCACATCGGGATCTTCATCGCGATCGCGGCCCTGTTCGCGTACTGGTTCATCCTCAACCGGACGACGCTCGGCTACGAGGTGCGTGCGGTCGGCTACAACCCGGAAGCCGCGCGCTATGCGGGGATCAACGTCGCGCGGAACTACTTCCTCGCGATGGCGATCGCAGGCGGCTTCGCGGGGCTCGGGGGCGCGCTCGACATCCTGGGCTGGCAGTACCGGCTCGGCTCGCTCGACATCCAGACGTCGCAGATCGGCTTCATCGGGATCGCGGTCGCGCTGCTCGGGCGCAACACCGCGGTCGGCGTCGGCCTGTCTGCACTGCTGTTCGGCGCGCTGCTCTACGGCACGTCGACGCGGAGCCTCGACCCCGAAGTCTTCCCGCCGGAGCTCGCCGGCAACCTGACGCTGATGATCCAGGCGCTCGTGCTGCTCTTCGTCGGCGCTGACCTGCTCGTCGTCTACGTCTGGAACATTCGGCGGAAGCTTCGCCGTCGCGAGGCGGTACCCGCGGGGGCTGCCGGGTGACTGCGGGCTCGGCCGCCGTGCGCGAGAGCGTGCTCGACCGACTGCCGCGTGGCAATCGGGCGATCGCGTGGGCCGGCGTGCTGCTCGGGCTGCTCGCGTTCTTCGTCGCGCTGCCGCCGATCGCGGCGGAGTCGCCGCTCTGGCCGGTTCTGTTCGGGCTGCTCGGGATCTTCGCCGGGCTGTGGGCGGTCACCAGAGGCGTCGGCCGGCTCGCCTGGGGCTCGATCGTCCTCGGCGTCGTCGGGATCGGGCTCGGTTACCTCGCGACCGTCTCGGGCGACGCGAAGCTCGACCGGGTCGTCGTCTGGTCGGCGCTCCTCGCCGCGATGCTCAGGTACGCGACCCCGCTGACGTTCGCAGCGCTCGGCGGCATGTTCAGCGAGCGCGCCGGGGTCGTGAACATCGGCCTCGAGGGGATGATGCTCATGGGCGCCTTCTTCGCGATCGTCGCTGCGGACAAGCTGGACTCCTGGCCGCTCGGGGTCCTCGCCGCGATCGTCGCGGGAGGGTTGACGGCCCTGATCCACGCGTTCGTCTCGATCAGCCTCCGGGCGGACCAGATCGTCAGCGGCACTGCGATCAACTTCCTCGCGCTCGGCGTGACCGGCTACTTCTTCATCGACGTCTACGGCGACCAGGGGACGCCGGGCGAGGGGATCCCGCGCATCCCGACGGTCAACCTCGACTTCCTGAGCTCGATCCCGGGGTTCGGGACGTTTCTCGAAGACGTCTTCGGCCACCTGAACCTGATGGTCTGGCTCAGCTTCCTGTTCCTCATCGTCTCGTACTTCGTGATGTTCAAGTCGCCTGTCGGCCTCCGGCTGCGTGCAGTCGGCGAGCACCCACGAGCGGCGGACACGGTCGGGATCTCCGTCTATACCACTCGGTATGTCGCGGTCGTCATCTCGGGGATGCTCGCCGCGCTCGGCGGGGCGTATCTCTCGATCGGCTTCCTCGGCTCGTTCAACGAGAACATGACCGCCGGGCGCGGGTTCATCGCGCTCGCTGCGCTGATCTTCGGCAACTGGCGGCCGCTCGGGCTGTTCGGCGCGGCACTCCTCTTCGGCTTCTCCAGCGCTCTCGCGCAGCGGTTGCCGGAGTACTCCTCGTCAGGGGCGATCCTGTTCCAGGCGCTCCCGTACGTGCTGACCCTGATCGCGGTGGCAGGCGTGATCGGGCGCTCCATCCCGCCCGCAGCCGTCGGGCGACCGTACGTCAAGCAATAGCGCCTCATGAGAAACGCACCCGCTCTCTGGTCGGTCCTGCTCGGCCTGCTCGCCACAGCGGCGATCCCCGCCGCCATCGTCTACGCCGACCGGAGCCCGCGCGTCGAGCTGATCTGGGCCGGTGTCGCAGTGCCCGTTGCCGCGCTGCTCGGGCTCGCCGCGCTGTTTGCCGCGCGCGCGGGCCGGCGCCGGGCGGAGCTGACCCTGCGCCGCAGCGGCGCCCGGACCGCGGTCGTGGGTCGGTTCCTGGGGCTTTTCGGCCTCCTGTTCGCGGGCACCGGCACGATCTCCCTGGTCGTGTACGCCATTCTCAGCTGGCGGGGCCGCACGTAGTCGCGCCGGCGAATCGTCTCTACAATCGTCAGGCATGTTCGAGATCGGCAACAGCCTCAGAGAAGCCCGGCTCCGCCAGAGCCTGGAGCTCTCCGACGTCGAGCGGGCGACCAAGATCCGTCCGAAGTACCTGCGCGCCCTCGAGGACGAGCAGTTCGAGCTGCTCCCCGCGCAGACCTACGTCAAGGGCTTCCTCAACACGTACGCCGAGTTCCTCGGCCTCGACGGTCAGCTGTACGTCGACGAGTACAACTCGCGCTACGTCACGCGCGAGGAAGAGGAGCCGTTCAGGCCACGCCGGAGCACACCGGGCCCCCGTAACCGCCGGCTCGAGTCGAGCGTCGTGCTCGTTACGCTCGTCGGGATCGCCGTCGTCTTCGGGCTCGTGATCGCGGCGTGGAAGTCCGGCGACGACTCGCCGAACACGAACGCGCCGATCGCCGACACCGTGCTGCGCGCACCCGCCGAGCGCGTGCTGGTCGTGCGCGGCACCCGCGGTGCGACACGGATGGAAGTGCGTCGCAATTCGCAGGAAGGCGAGCTGGTCTTCTCCGGCACGATCCCGAACGGGCGGGAGCAGTCGTTCAAGATCGGGCGGAAGCTCTGGCTCTACGTGCAGCGCCCTGCGGCCGTCGACCTGGTCGTCAACGGGCGTGCAACGCGCGCACCGGCACGCTTGCTCTTCGTCGACGCCGCGGGCGTCGAGCGCGCGCCCGCCGCGAATTGACGCGCCCGCGGGCGCTCCTCGTCGTCACCGGCAGTGAGCTCGTCCGTGGAGAGCGGACCGACCGGAACGGTCCCTTTCTCGCGCGGGAGTTCCTCGAGCGTGGGCTCGAGCCGGCGCGGATCACGATCGTCGGCGACGGCGAGCAGGAGCTCGAGGCGGCGCTTCGCGAAGGGCTCACGGCGGACCTCCTCGTCACCTCGGGCGGGCTAGGGCCGACGCACGACGATCGGACGGTCGAGCTGCTCGCGCGCGTCACCGGTCGCGAGCTGCAGGTGGACGACCATCTCGCGGGGCAGATCGAGCTGGTTTCGCGAGGCGTCGCAGAGCGCCTGCGGCGCCCCTACGCGGACTTCGAGCCCGGGGTCCGGAAGCAGGCATCGGTGCCGGACGGCGCCGCGTCGGTCGGGCTCGCGGGGACCGCGCCGGGCCTGGTGCTCGAGCACCGCGGGACGGTCGTCGTGGTGCTGCCCGGGCCGCCCGGCGAACTGCAGCGGCTCTGGGCGTCGGCGGTCAAGTCGGAGCCGATGCTGGAGTTGCTTGCGCGTGCCCGGCCGCCAGGACGTCGGGTGCTTCGGCTGTTCGGCGTGAGCGAGTCTGCAGTCGCGCGCGCGTTGGAGGAGGCGGGCGGCGAGCCCAATGGGGTGGAGGCGACGATCTGCGCGCGGGATTTCGAGATCCACGTCGACCTCGTCGTCGACCCGGGAGCGGAGAGCGAGGCCGAGGCACTCGAGTCCGCGCTCGCCGGCTCGCTCGAGCGCTGGCTGTTCGCCCGCGACGAGCGGACGATCGAGGAGCACGTGCTCGCGCTCTGCCGCGCCCGCGGGCTCACGCTCGCGACGGCCGAGTCCTGCACGGGCGGCCTCGTGGCGGAGCGGCTGACCCGCGTGCCCGGTTCGAGCGACGTCTTCCTCGGAGCGATCGTCGCCTACTCGGACGAGGTGAAGACGGCTCAGCTCGGCGTTCCGGAGGCGCTGATCCGCGAGCACGGTGCGGTCTCGGCCGAGGTCGCAGCGGCGCTGGCGTCCGGCGCCCGCGAGCGCCTTGGAGCGGACGTCGCGGTCGGGATCACCGGCGTCGCAGGGCCTGGGGGCGGCACGCCCGAGAAGCCGGTGGGCCTCTGTTACGTCGCCGCCGAGACTCCCGACGCGGCCCGGGTGGTCGACTTCAGCTATCCGTCCGACCGCGAGGCGGTGCGCTCGCGGGCGGCCGCCGCGGCACTCCACCTGGCGCGGCGGCTGTTGACACAGACCTGACACACGCGCGTCACACCTCGCCCGCTACCGTCGATTCCGGTGCCCGGCTTCGCCTCTTCTGCGCGCTGCGACTGCCCGACGATGTCGTCGAGCGGCTGGTCGCCTGGCAGCTGCGCGGGCTCGGCGGGCGGATCGTGCCGCCCGGAAATCTCCACGTCACGCTGGCCTTCCTCGGCTCCCGGCCCGAGACCGACCTCGACCCCGTGGCCGGCGCGCTGCGGGACGCTGCCGCCCGCGCCGAGCGACCGGAGCTCGAGCTGCGCGGCTACCGGGAGACCAGGAGCGTCGGAATGCTCGTCTGCGACGACCGGAGAGGCCATGCCGCCGCGCTCGCGGACGATCTGTTCGGGCGCCTGGAGGCCCTGGGCGTCTACAAGCGGGAGCGGAGGCCCTGGCTGCCCCACGTGACCGTGACCCGCTTCCGCAAGCCGCTCGGGCTCGACCCGGACCTCCCAGTGGTCGGGCCTTTCAGTCCGTCCGACGCGGCTGTTTACCTGTCTCGGCTGCACCCATCCGGGGCGCAGTACGAGGTTCTCGAATCGTTTGGGCTAGGAGGCTGAAGAGTGGATCGCGAGCAAGCACTGGATACCGCCCTCGGGCAGATCGAGCGTCAGTTCGGCAAGGGCTCGGTCATGAAGATGACGGACGCCGCGGCCGTGAACGTCGGCTCGGTTTCGACGGGCTCGCTCTCGCTCGATCTCGCTCTCGGGATCGGTGGTCTGCCGCGAGGGCGCGTCGTGGAGATCTTCGGCCCTGAGTCGTCGGGGAAGACGACGCTCGTCTACCACGTGATCGCCGAGGCGCAGCGCCGCGGCGGGATCTGCGCGTTCATCGACGCCGAACATGCGATGGACCCGGCGTACGCGAAGCGGATCGGCGTGAACATCGACGACCTGCTGGTCTCGCAGCCCGACACCGGCGAGCAGGCGCTCGAGATCTGCGAGCTGCTCATCCGCTCCGGCGCGCTCGACGTCGTCGCAATCGACTCCGTCGCGGCGTTGACGCCGAAGGCCGAGATCGAGGGAGAGATGGGCGACTCGCTCCCCGGCATCCAGGCGCGGCTGATGAGCCAGGCGCTCCGCAAGCTCGCCGGCACGCTCAACCGCACCGACACGATCTGCATCTTCACGAATCAGCTGCGCGAGAAGATCGGGGTCATGTTCGGCAGCCCGGAGGTCACGCCGGGAGGCCGCGCGCTCAAGTTCTACGCGTCGATCCGCCTGGACATCCGTCGCATCGAGACGTTGAAGGAAGGCGTCGAGGCAATCGGCAACCGCGTGCGCGTGAAGGTCGTGAAGAACAAGGTTGCGCCGCCGTTCAAGCAGGCCGAGTTCGACATCATCTACGGGTCGGGGATCTCCTGGGAAGGCACTGTGGTCGAAGCCGGGGTCGACAAGAAGGTGATCCAGAAGTCGGGGTCGTACTTCAGCTTCGACGACGAGCGCCTCGGCCAGGGCCGCCACAACGCGGCGGCGTTCCTCCGCGAGCACCCGGACGTGACGCAGAAGATCCTCGGGGCGCTGCAGAAGGAGGCCGGGCCGGATCAGGTCGTCTCGGCACGGCTCCTGCCGATCGCCGAGGGCGATGCTCCTCCGGCCGCAGCCAAGAAGGCCGAGGACGAGCCGGTCGCCGAGCCCGAGCCGGCGGCCAAAGCGTCCGAGAAGGTCAAAGAGCCGGCGTAATGCCTGTCGTCAGCGGGCTCCGCGAGCTGCCAAGCGGCCGGGTCGCCGTCGAGCTCGACGGGGCGCGCTGGCGGACGGTTCCGGCGGAGGTCGTCGTGCGCGTGCGGCTCGGGGTCGGAGAGGAGCTCGACCGTTCTCGGGCACGCGAGCTCGCGCGCGAGCTGCGCCGCGCCCGCGCGGTCGACACCGCCCTTCGAGCGGTCTCGCGCCGCGAGCAGTCCACGGCCGAGCTCGACCGCCGGCTCCGGCAGCGAGGGTTCGCGCCGGGGCTTCGCGAGGAGACGCTCAACCGCCTCGAGCACGTCGGGCTCGTCGACGACGAGCGCTACGCGATGCGCAGGGCGGAGTCCCTCTCGGAGCGCGGCCAGGGGGACGAGGCGATCCTCTGGCGCCTCGAGCGCGATGGGGTAGCCCGGGAGACCGCCGTAAAGGCCGTGGCCGCCCTGCCGCCCGAGCGGCAGCGCGCCCGGCTCGTCGTGGCCGCGCAGGGCACCGGGATCCGAACGGCACGCGAGCTCGCCCGCAGGGGGTTCGGCGAGGACGCGGTCGAGGAGGCGCTCGGCGAGGTCGTTGCGGACGCGCCCTGAGGCGCGGTAGACTCCAAGAGCTTCATCCGACATTTCTCCTGCATACGGGCTTTTTCCGTTGATCCGAAACCGAGCATTCTCTGACGTTCGAGCGAACTAGAGGCTTTTGAACCACCCCGAGCGAACGAGCTGAACATTCCACATACGGCGACGCGTTGAGCGTCGTGGCGAGGCGGTGTGCTCCCGTCCTCGCCGACCTCGGAGCCCTGCGGCAGATCTGCCGGGTGGCTGACAACCGAACTCGGCCTCCGAGGTGCTGGAACGTTGCTCGTCGTCGCGGGAATCGCAATCGGGATCGTGGTGGGTGTGGCCGCCGCCGTGGTCACGATCGCGATGCTGGAGAAGAGCCGCCTCGGCGAGCTCCGCCGCCGCCGGACGCTCCTGATCACCGAGGCCGAGCGGGAGGCAGAGGCGATTCGCCGCGAGGCGCAGATCGAAACGCGGGAGCGCGAGCTGACCCTCCGTGCCCAGATCGAGGAGGAAGTGCGGACGCGCCGGTCCGAGATCGGGCGGACGGAAGAGCGAATCGCGAACCTCGAGTTCGACCTCGACCGCAAGCTAACCGAGCTGTCTCGCCGCGAGCAGGGCGTGAACGACCGCGAGCTCGCGTCGAAGGATCTGCACGAGGAGCTGAAGCGGGCGAAGGAGCAGGAGCAGCACGTCCTCGAGAAGCTCGCGGGCATGACGCAGCCGGAGGCGCGCACGTATCTGCTCGACCGTTCCGAGGAGCTCGTGCGCCACGAGCTCGCTCGCCGCGTACGGCAGCTCGACGAGGAGGCGCGCGCAGAGGCGAAACGCCGCGCACGAAACCTCGTCGCCGACGCGCTGCAGCGGGTCGCGGCAAGCCACGCCGCCGAGACGACCGTCTCGATGGTCGAGCTGCCGAGCGACGACATGAAGGGGCGGATCATCGGGCGCGAGGGCAGGAACATCCGCGCGCTCGAGCACCTGACCGGCGTCGACTTCATCATCGACGACACGCCGCAGGCCGTCGTGCTCTCCTCGTTCGACGGGATCAGGCGCGAGATCGCAAAGCTGACGCTCCAGAAGCTGATCGAGGACGGGCGCATCCACCCTGCGCGGATCGAGGAGACGTACTACCAGTCGAAGTCCGCGCTCGACGACCTCGTCCAGCAGGCCGGCGAGCAGGCCGTCTTCGAGGCGAACTGCGGTGACTTCCACCCCGAGATCGTCAAAATCCTCGGCAGGCTCCGCTACCGGACGAGCTACGGGCAAAACGTGCTCAAGCACACGCTCGAGGTCGTGCACCTCGCGGGCGTGATGGCGACCGAGCTCGAGGCGGGAGTCAAGACGGTCAAGCGCGCCGCGCTGCTCCACGACGTGGGGAAGGCGATGACGCATGAGGTCGAAGGCTCCCACGCACTCATCTCGGCGTCGCTCGCGCGCCGGTACAACGAGACGCAGGGCGTCGTGCACGCGATCGAGGCACACCACTACGAGGTGCAGCCGCAGACCGTCGAGGCGGTGCTGCTGATCTCGGCCGACGCGATCTCGGCCGCGCGTCCGGGCGCGCGGGGCGAGAGCCTGGAGCACTACATCAAGCGTCTGTCCGCGCTCGAGCAGCTCGCCGAGGCGCACAACGGTGTCGAGCGGGTCTATGCGCTGCAGGCCGGGCGCGAGATCCGGGTGATCGTCAAGCCGAACGAAGTCGACGACGACGAGGCGGCGCTGCTCTCCCACGAGATCGCGCGGGAGATCGAGGACAACCTCGAGTACCCGGGTCAGGTCAAGGTGACCGTGATCCGGGAATCGCGCGCGATCGACGTCGCGCGTTAGGAACGCTTGGCGAGCGCGGCGGAGACGCCGAGCCCGATGAACACGCTGCCCGACGCGTAGCGCAGGAGCCGGCGGCGCTGTCTCAGCCAGCGCGCCAGCGTCCCCGCGGTCACTGCGTAGAGCACGTCGGTGAGGAACCCGAGGACGACGAAGGTCAGCCCGAGCCCGAGCACGAGCACCTGCGTCCAGACGGTACGGGTGGGGTCGACGAACTGCGGGAGGAAGGCGAGGAAGAAGAGCGCCGTCTTCGGGTTGAGCACGTTCACGACGACGCCCTGGGTGAAGAGGCCGGCGAGCGGTGCGTTGCGCGGCGCGAGGAGCTCCGAGGGCTCACGGGTCAGCAGCCGTCGGATCCCGACGTAGATGAGATAGGCCGCGCCTGCGTACTTGACGACGCTGAACGCGATCGCCGACGTGACGATGATCGCCGAGAGCCCGACCGTCGCGGCGGCGACGTGCACGAGCGACCCAAGGTGGACGCCCGCGACCGAGACGAGCCCGGCCAGGCGGCCGTGCTCCGCGCTCTGGGAGACGATGTAGAGCACCGCGGGGCCGGGGATCAGCAGGATCGCGATCGCCGCTCCGGCGAACAGGGCCAGGGAACGCGAATCCGGCACGGCTACCATTGTCGCACCGGTGCGGCGCTACCACGTCACGACGTTCGGCTGCCAGATGAACGCCCACGACTCGGAGCGGATCAAGGGCATGCTCGAAGAGCTCGGGCTCGGGGAGTCCGCGTCGCCGGACGACGCGGACGTGCTCGTCTTCAACACGTGCACGATTCGCGAGAAGCCCGACACGCGGCTCGCCGCGCACCTCGGGAACGCGAAGATGCTCAAGGAGCGCGATCCCGAGCGCGTGATCGCGGTCGGTGGATGCTACGCCGAGGCGCAACGCGAGCGGATCTTCGGCCAGTACCCCTTCGTCGACGTGGCGTTCGGTCCGGGCTCGATCTCGCACCTCGGCGAGTGGCTCGGAGCGGGTGGGACCGGCGTCGCGCGTTCGAGCTTCGGGATCGCGGAGGAGCGCCGCTTCGCCGCCGCGTTGCCGATGCACCGCGAGCGGAGCTTCCAGGCGTGGGTGCAGGTCTCGATGGGCTGCAACTCCAAGTGCGCGTACTGCATCGTGCCCGCCGTCCGGGGCCGTGAGGTCAGCCGCCGGCCGGGGGAGGTCGTCGCCGAGGTGACACGGCTTGCGGCCGAGGGCGTCAAGGAGCTCACGCTGCTCGGACAGAACGTCAACTCGTGGGGTCGCGACCTGCGTCCCGACATCGACACCGAGTTCGGCGAGCTGCTCAGGGCCTGCGACGCGATCGAAGGAATCGCGCGGATCCGCTTCACGAGCCCGCACCCGAAGGACTTTCGGGAGCCGGTGATCGCGGCGATCGCAGAGTGCGCGTCGGCGTGCGAGCACGTGCACCTGCCGCTGCAGTCCGGCTCGACGCGCGTCCTGAAGACGATGCGTCGCACGTACTCGCGTGAGCGCTACCTCGCGCTCGTCGAGCGCCTACGGGCAGCCATTCCGGATCTCGCCCTCGGCACCGACATCATCGTCGGGTTTCCGGGCGAAACCGAGGACGACTTTCGCGAGACGCTCGAGGTGGTCGAGACCGTGCGCTACGACAGCGCGTTCACGTTCGTGTACTCCCCCCGACACGGCACGGAGGCCGCGTCCATGGCGGGTCAGGTTCCCGACGACGTGAAGCGTGAGCGGATCGAGCGGCTCGTCGAGCTCGTTCAGCGAATCGCGCGCGAGCGAAACGCAGCTCGGGTCGGTGGCATGGAAGAGGTACTCGTCGAAGGCGCGAGCCGCACCGACGACGCGCGCCTGCGCGGACGCACACGCCGCAACACGATGGTGCACTTCAGCGGCGACGCAGCTGCCGGGGAGCTCGTCGAGGTCGAAATCGAGAGTGCGACCTCGACGACGCTCAGTGGTCATCAGAGAGTTCTTGCCGCCGCGTTAGCACGGCGCGGGAGGAACGCCGCTACGATCAGGTGATCTTCAGGCGCCTGGGCCTCCTTTCTCTTGCGGCCCTTGCGGCCACCGCAGCGTTCTCGTCGCCGGCCCAGGCCGGCCCGGCCGCGACCTGCACACAAGCCCAGAAGGACGCCCGCGTCGTCGCGGCGGCCGTGTTTCGAAAGGGAATGGCGGTCCGGCAGCGCGCCTACTTCGCGCGCGTCAAGGCCGTCCGAAGCCGGGCTGCCTTCGTGCGCAAGCAGAAGGCGAAGCTGAGAGGCCTGCAGCTCGCGGCCGCCTGCACAGTCGTCACACCGCTGCCGCCGAGTTCAAGCGCAAGCTGCGACTTCGAGCTCGCTCCGAACGCTGAAGCTCTCCTCGGCCGGCCGTTTGCCCGGTATCCGCTGAGGAGCCTCGGCCCTCTGGATCGAGAGAGTGCGATACCGACGACCGGGCGCGTCGAGGCGGTAATGGTGTTCGTCGACTTCCCAAACGCCCCCGCCGCCGGGGACGCGTCCGCACGCGCATCCAGGTACACCAGCGACCTGCTGCCCTGGCTCCAAGAAGCCTCTCACGGGCGTTTCTCACTCGGGGTAACCGTAGTGCCGCGCTGGTTTAGGATGCCCAAGGCCGGGACCGAGTACGGGTTTGCGCAGGTCGATCGCGACGCCGATCGCTACCTGGCCGACGTCGCAGCCGCGGTCTCAGGCTCGGTCGACCTTGCCCGCTACCAGGTGGTCCTGGTCGTGCCGTCGGACAACGCCAGCCCGCACCTGGGCTCCAACTATGTGCGCATCCCTGGACGCGGCGTCGCGGTTCCAGGGGGTGAGGTTCGTTTTGGCATTCTGATCGACGCAGCGTCCCGCTCATCGGACTCGGCTCATGTTCTGCACGGGTTCATGGCTCTACTCGGCGGTCTGCTTATCGACTCGTCCCCGCAGCCTTTTGGGCACTGGGATCCAGGCTGGGCGGTAGCCCTCCCGTTTGCGACCGTCCATCCGGTTGCCTGGCACAAGTGGATGTTCCGCTGGATCGACCCGGAACAGATCACCTGTCTGCGCGCGGCCGGGCAGCTCGAGGAGACACTTACGCCGACCGCCCAGGCCGGCGGAAAGAAGATGGTTGTCGTCCCTACCGGCACATCCACCGCGTACGTCCTCGAGGTGCGACGCCGTCTCGGTTACGACCGGTCCATCTGTAGCGAGGGCGTACTCGTGTACACGGTCAACTCCCAACTTCGCGCCGACCAAGGGGCAATCGAGGGGAAGACCTCCGGCTCTAACTGTTCACCGGATGTCGCACCGTTTGCCGTCGGGCAGGCCTACGAGGACTCGGCGGTCAAGATCGACGTACTGGCGACGGACGGCAGCGCCTACCGCGTGCGGGTCACGAAGAAGTAGGGCGTCGTCTCGCCGACTGTGTGGCGGTTGTCTGCCCGTCGCGTCTAGATTGGAGGCGTGACCCGGCGGCGTATCTGGATCGCGGCCCAGCTGCTCTTCGTCGTCGCGCTCGTCCTCTTCCTCGGCTTCGCGCTACGGGATACGTGGGCGGACGCCGGCCCGAGGCTGCGTGACGCCGACCCGCGCGACCTGCTGATCGCGACCGCCCTGATCGCGGCCTACTACTGCCTGTTCGTGGTCGGATGGCAGTGGATTCTTCGTGCACTGGACGTTCGGATCTCGTACGCGGTCGCGTTGCAATCAGAGATGGCTTCCATGCTCGCGAAGTACGTTCCGGGCGGGATCTGGACGCCGGCCGCACGTGTCGTGTGGCTCCGGAAAGCGGGCGTCGACGCGGCGACGCCACTCGTGCTGTCGTCGATCCTGCTCGAGGCCGGCCTCTCGGCGATCTCGGGTGTCGGCGTGTTCGTCGCGGGAATCGCGATCATCGGGGGCGCCGACGCGCCGCTTCTGCCGCTCGTTCTTTTCACGGCGGTCGTCACGGTCGCGCTGCACCCGCGGATCTTTCGCTGGCTCGCCGCGCGGATCTTCCGGCCGTTCGGCGGGGTCGACCTGCCGGAGCTCCCGTATCGCGTGCTGATCGGACTGCTCGTCTACTACGCGTTCTCCTGGATCGTCGGCGGAGCCGGCTTCCTCTTCATCATTCGCGCGCTCGGCGGCGATGCCGGTCTCGAAACGGTCGTCTTCCTTGGCGGAACCGCCGCGGTCGGTGCGATCGTGGCGGTGCTGTCGATCGTCGCGCCATCGGGGCTCGGCGTCCGCGAGGGCGCGATGTACGGGCTCGTCCTTGCAGTGGCGCCGAGCGGTGTCGCGCTCGGCGCGGTCGTCCTGAATCGAATCGTGATCACGGTCGTCGAGGGGTTGCTTCTCCTCGTTGGCGGGCTCCTCTGGCGACGCCGGCGGGCAGAGCTGCAGAGCGCGCCCGTGACGCCGTAGTGGTCGTCGGCGTCTTCGGGCCGACGGCGTCCGGGAAGACGGACGTCGCAGAGACCCTGGCCGACCTGCTCGACGGGGAGCTCGTGTCGGCCGACGCGATGCAGGCGTACCGGGGTCTGCCGATCCTCACGAACCAGTCCGAGCGGCCGACCCGGCTCGTCGGCATCTGGCCGCTCGAACACGAGGCGTCGGTCGGTGAGTACCAGGAGCTCGCGCACTCGGTGATCGACGAGCTCGTCGCCGACAGCCGCGCCCCGGTGGTCGTCGGCGGGACGGGCCTCTACCTCCGGGCGGCGCTCGCAGGCCTGGAGCTTCCACGGCCTGTGCCCGCGGGCACACGAGCCCGCGTCGAGCGGCTGTACGACCGACTCGGGCCCGAGCGAGCCCACGCCGCTCTGGTCGAGCGTGACCCCGCCGCAGCTGCGCGCGTTCACGCGAACGACCGACGTCGGGTGGTCCGTGCTCTCGAGCTCGCCGAGCTCGGGGCGTCGCTCGCGCCTACGTCGGACACGCTCTGGGGCGGGGGCTACCGGCATCCGACGATCGTGGTCGGGCTCGACGTCGCTCGCGACGAGCTCGCTTCGCGCATCGAAGCCCGAACACGTTCGATGGTCGGCCGCGGCGTCGTCGACGAGGCGCGACGTGCGCTCGCGGGCTCGGTCTCCCAGACCGCGCTCACGATCCACGGCCTGCGCGACTTTGCCGAGCTGCCGCTCGAGGAGGCCGTCGAGACGTACAACCGGCGCGTGCGACGCTATGCCGCGTACCAGCGGAAGTGGATGCGCCGCATCCCCGGCATCGTCATCATCGACGCGAACCGACCTGCGACCGAGGTGGCCGATGAGATCGTCGCGCTGGCACGCGCACGGGAACGTGTACCTGGTGACGGAGCCGTGCGGGCTGACGGCTGAGAGCGTACGCGAGCACGTCGGCGACGCAGACGGCATCCTCGAGGTTGCGGACGACGGCGAGGTCGTGATCTGGAATCCCGACGGCTCGCAGGCCGAGATGTCGGGCAACGGCACACGCATTGCGGCTCGCTGGCTTGCGGAGCGGACCGGGGAGAGCGTTCTCACGCTGCACGTAGGCCCGCGCGTCGTCGTCGCGAGGATGCTCGGCGGGGACGAGGTCGAGCAGGAGCTCGGAGAGGTTCGGGTCGGCGCGCCGGAGGTCGTCGACGGCGTGGAGCTGATCGCGGTCGAGGTCGGAAATCCGCATGCGGTCGTCCTGGGCGATCCCGCGGAGCTTCCGGTTCTCGGCCCGAGACTCGAGACCCACGAGCGCTTCCCGAACCGCACGAATGTCCAGGTGGCGCACGTGGACGCCCCCGGCGAGGTGACCGCGCGCGTGTGGGAGCGGGGGGTGGGCGAGACGAGCGCGTCGGGGACGAGCGCCGTCGCGGTGGCGGCGGCGACGCACCCTGGCGGTGGCGACGTGGTCGTCCACTTCCCCGGCGGCGACCTGCACGTCCGCCTCGAAGGCGGCCGCGCCTACCTGCGCGGCTCGGCCGCCCCGGTGGACGAGTAGACACAAGATCGGCACAAAGACCGCGGCACCGGCCCGCTACCCTGAGCTCCCCCGGGTGGGTGGGGGTTAGGGATGGGAACGGCCCTCCGACTGCGCCCGCCAGGCCTCGGCCATTCGGATCCTGTCCAGCATGGTGGGATGCGTGTCGAAGAGGGCTGATGCCCACGTAGGTGGTGACGGGTCGGCGAGAGCGAATTCCGTGAAGTGCACGAAGAGCTGCCGTGCGCCGTCGGGATCCTCGGTCGTCTCGAGCGCGACCCAGTCGGCTTCCGACTCCATCCTGCGGCCGAGGACGTTGAAGAGCGGCTGCGCGGCCATGCTGAGCGCGACGAAGACGAACAGCGCGACCGGCACGGCTTGCGCCTCGCGAAGCGAGCCGCGGCGACGAGTGGCCAGCGCGATCAGGAACGTCCCGGGCACTGCGAAGATCGCGTACCAGCCGACGCCTTTCCAGATGTGCTCGCGCGAGTGGTGCGCGATCTCGTGCGCGAGCACCATCCGCACCTCGTCGTCGGCGAAGCGCCCATCGAGCAGCGTGTCCCAAATGAAGACCTTGCGCGACGAGTCCATGCCGGCGGCGAACGCGTTCGGCGAGTCGGTGTACGAGCTGACCTCCTCGACGCGAACCGGGATCGGCTCGGTGCCCTGCTCGCGCGCGTACTCGCGCCCCGCCGAGAGCAGCGCCGGGTCGGGCAGCGGACGGTCGTCGGGCACCAGCCAGGGAAAGCTGAACGAGAAGAGGACGTACAGCGCGACGAACGTCGGCGCGCCGGCGACCCACCAGCGCCCACGCAACGACTGTGCGAAGCCCATCACGATCACCAGCGCGAGGCAGATGAACGCGAACTCACCGCTGAGGCTGAGCCAGTAGGTGAGTAGCCACTCGAGATACCCGATGTCGTCCGCAACGCCGTAGCGCCTCGCCCACCAGAGCTCCGCCAGCCCGAACGGGATCTGGGTGATCCAAAGGATCCCGAGGCCCAGCATCCCGAGGAGCATCCCGGTGCCGATCCGTCCGGCGGCCGACTCGCGCGCGAGTCGGTGTCCACGCCAGGCGTACAGGCCGAGGACGATCAGCACAACGACCATCGACGCGAGGGAGTTCCAGTGAAGGAAGGTCTCGAAGTGCTGAGCCTCGCGGAGCTGTGACGGATCGAAGACCACGCGCTCGTCGAGCGGAGGCAGCTTCAAGTTGTCCGGAACCTTCGTCGGCCAAAGCGCCGCCGCGCCGAGCGCCGCGCCCGCGATCAGGACGAGCGCGGCAAGGAGGTGCTCAGGCCGTCGCATCGACCGGCGCGGGCAGCGGCTCCGCCCACGTGGTCTCGACCGGCTCGACGAGCGTCGGCGGCCCGCTGAACGGATAGCGGCCCGTCACGAGCGACCCGTACGCACTGACCTGCGCGTTGTAGCGAAGCGCATGTGCTCCTGCGTTCCGCAAGCCCTCGGGCATCCGCCCGATCGCGAGCGCTGCGAACCAGCCGCCGAGCCCGGACGTGATCAGGAGCGTGTTGAGCGCGCCGTTCACGATGAGCGCGGGCAAAGCAAGGAAGCCGCGGAACAGCGTGACCCAGCGGCTCTGCCGATCCGGCGGCGCGACGTGCACGTCGACCGGGTACTCCGGCTTGCCGGTGAAGCCCGGGAACGGGTTCGCGACCATGAAGAGGAACGCGCCGACGTGGGTCTGGTACCTGATGAACGCTGCGAGGAAACGGTGCAGCGGGGTTGCGGGGCGGCCCGTCGCGAGGGCGAAGAACCACTGGCCGATGACCGCGAAGACCGCGACGAGGCCCCAGAGCAGCAGCCAGACCATGTGCGGCACGGTGAGGAAGAGGCGGAAGAAGGTCGTGAGCCTCGAGCGGCGGCGGTCGTCGTCCACGGTGAGTGCAACCGGGTGCGCGGGCGTCGGACCGGCGGACTCGGGAAGTGTCGGATCACTCGTCGGGTACGTCGGGGTGACGAGCAGGAGGTACGCGAACGTCTCAGCCGTATAGCGGAGGCCGTACGCCGCGACGTTGCGAAGTCCGTGCGGCATTTCGCCCCGCGCCAGGCAGGCGAACCAGCCGAGGAACGCGACGACCAGGACGATCCCGCTGATCACGACACCTCCCCCGGCGCTGCCCCCGGAGCCGCCCCCGTTCACGAGGGTCAGGAAGAAGAGCGCCGGCAGCGCGAGCAGGAAGCGGAACCCGGCGGTGAGCCTCGGTTGCCGCTCAGCCGCGTCCAGTTCGACATCGATCGGATACCCGGGCTCGCCGAGAAAGCCGGGAAATGGATTCGCGGCGAGCGCCAGGTAGGCGCCGACGTGGGTCGCGTACCGGATGTAGGCGACGTGGAAGCTCTGCAACGGGTCGGCCGGCTTCGCGCGCACGACGGTCACGAACCACTGCGCGATCGCGGTGAAAAAAACCGCGAACGTCCACAACCCCAGCCAGACGAAGTGCGGGATCGCAAGGAATAACCGGAAGAAGACCGTGAGCCGCGAACGCCGCCGGTCGTCGTCGATGACGAGGCGAACGGGGCGAACGTTCACGTCGCGACACCATGTTCGCGCAGCGCGTCGTTCAGACTCGTCTTGAGGTCGGTCGACTCGTTGCGCGTGCCGACGATCAACGCGCACGGGATGTCGAACGTCCCGGCCGGGTAGGCCTTGGCGCGCGTTCCCGGGATCACCACCGAGCGCGGCGGCACGTACCCGCGATGCTCGACGGGCTTCGTGCCGGTGACGTCGATGATCGGGATCGACGACGTCAAGACCACGTTCGCACCGAGCACTGCACCTTCTCCCACGATCGTCCCCTCGGTGACGATGCACCGGGAGCCGATAAACGCTCCGTCCTCGACGATCACCGGGCGCGCTCCCGGCGGCTCGAGGACGCCCCCGATGCCGACCCCGCCGGCGAGGTGGACGTCGGCGCCGATCTGCGCGCACGAGCCGACCGTCGCCCACGTGTCGACCATGGTGCGAGGCCCGACCCAGGCGCCGATGTTCACGTAGCCCGGCATCAACACGACGTCGGGCGACAGGAAAGACCCGAAGCGCGCGGCAGCGGGCGGCACCACGCGGACGCCGCGCTCGGCGTAGTCACGCTTCAGCGGAATCTTGTCGTGGTAGAGAAACGGGCCGAGCTCCACCGGCTCCATCTTGCGCAGCCGGAAGTAGAGGAGGATCGCCTTCTTCACCCATTCGTTGACGATCCACTCGCCGTCGCGTTGCTCCGCGACCCGAAGCTCCCCGCGGTCGAGCGCGGCGATCGTCTCTTCGACCACGCCCGCTCGCGTGGGGTCGAGCTCCGCCCAGAGCTGCTCGATCTCCGCCTCGGCGCTCAGAGGACGTCCTCGAGAACGGCGACAGCCTCAGCGCACTCCGCCTCGGTCGGCACGAGCGCGAAGCGGACGTAGCCTTCGCCCGCGTGTCCGAAGTACGACCCAGGCGCGACGACGACGCCGTGCTCGAGCAGCCGCTCGGCGAACGAGACGGACGTTTCCTCACCGGGCGTCTCGACCCAGAGGTACATCGTGGCGCGGCTCCCGGCCAGGGCAATTCCCTTGCGCCCGAAGAGCTCGACGAAGAGCGCACGCTTGCGGCCATACAGCGCGCGGTTGCGCTCGACGTGTTCTTCGTCACCCCACGCGGCGATCGCCGCCCTCTGGACGAACACCTGCGGCGCGGTCCCGACGTTCGGGCGGAACTTCCGCAGCGCTCCGATCACGTCCTCGTTCGCGGCGATGAACCCGCAGCGGTAGCCGGTCATCGACGAGCGCTTCGAGAGCGTGTTGAAGACGACCATGTTGCGCCGGTCAGCGACCTGAAGCGCGGACGCGGGCGGCTCGTCGAACCAGAGCTCGGTGTACGCCTCGTCCGAGCAGACGAGCACGTCGTGCTCGAGCGCGATCTCCGACAGGCGCTCGTAGAACTCGAGCGGAGCGACGGCGCCCGTCGGGTTGTTCGGATAACAGACCCAGACGAGCGCGGTACGCGACCACGTCTCGTCGTCGACGGCGTCGAGGTCCGGGAGGAAGCCGTTCTCTTCGCGCAGCGGCAACGTGCCGATCTCGGCGCCGGCGAAGAGGGCGCCGCGCTCGTAGACCGGGTAGCCGGGCTCGGGCAGGAGCACGAGCTCCTTGCCTGCGGCCGCGTCGAGCACGACCTGCGCGAAGAGGAAGATCGCCTCCTTGGAGCCGTACGTCGGGATCAGCTCGCGGTCAGGGTCGAGCTCGACCTCGAAGCGCCGTCTCGCCCACGCGGCGATCGCCTCGCGCAGCTCGGGCAGACCGGCCGCGGTCGGGTACCCGGTCGCCTCGTCGAGCGCGGCAGTCAGCGCCGCCTTGATCAGCGGGTCGGTCGGCTCGCGCGGATCGCCCATCCCGAAGTCGAAGATGCGAACGCCTTCGGCTGCCTTCCTGCGCTTCGCCTCCTCGATCCGGACGAATGGGTAGACAGCTTGCGCGGCGAGGACGGGGGAGACGTGCACAACCGGAGCCTAGGGGCTCAGGAAGACGCGAAGCGCCTCGAAGCTGCGCTCCAGCGCGGAGATCTCGATCTGCTCGTCCCGCGTGTGGGCGTAACGTGGGGCACCGGGCCCGAAGTTGACCGCGTCGAGGCCACGCTCGGCGAACTGCGCGACGGGCGTCCACGCCTGCTTGGGGGTGATCGGAAATCCGCCGGCGTCACGGAGCCGTTTCAGGAACTCGTTGTCGATCGCGACGGGGGCGGCCGGCGAGTGGCTGAGGATCTCCACGTCGTCGCCCGTCAGCTCGCGCAGCCGGGCCTCGGCCTCGGCCCGCGTGCGGTGCGGCGCGTAGCGGAAGTTCAGCGTCGCCTCGACGAGGTCGGGCACGACGTTGTCCGCGCGTCCCCCCTCGATCCGCGTCAGGCTGAGCACCTCTCGAAACGGGAGTCCTTCGACCTCGACGTCGTGCGGCGCCAACCCCGCCACGCGCGTGAGCCCTTCGACGGCGAGGTCGATCGCGTTCACGCCGAGCCAGGGCCTCGCCGTGTGCGCGCTTCGGCCGACGAAGCGAAGGCGTGCGTTCACGTTGCCGACGCAGCCGACCTGGAGCTCGTTGTCCGTCGGCTCGAGCACGACGACGATCTCGGCGTCGGCGATCAGCCCGGTGTCGAACAGCCGGGGGAGCGGGCTGTGCTCGACCGAGATCTCCTCGCGGGGAAAGAAGAGAAACGCCGGATCGAGCGCGAGTGCCTCTGCCGTCGCGGCCCAGCGAGCGAGCTCCACCATCACCGCGAGCCCGCCTTTCATGTCGCTCGCGCCGAGCCCGTGCACCGCGCCGCCGTCGATCCGGCCCGGCAGGTTGTCGTTCGCGGGGACGGTGTCGAGATGGCCGGCGAAGACGACGAGCGGCCGCTCGACCGCCGGTCGCCGGAAGAGCAGCGTCAGATCGTCGTCGTAGACGAGGTCCAGCGGCACCGCGGCGCGGACGAGCTCCGCGAGGCTTTCCTCGTGCCGGCTCTCGGAAGGGACGTCGACGAGCTCGAGCGTCCGCGCGGCGAGGTCGAGGGGCACTCGGGGATTCTGCACGGGCCGGGGCATAATCCGTCTCATGACGCAGCGACAGCCAGATCCACTCCCCGGCGCCGAGGCAGAGCGGGGCTTCGCCGTGGCGGTCTTCGCGCAAGGGGTGGACGAGGCCGAGGAGCTCGCCGAGCTGCGCGAGCTCGCCCGCACTGCGGGTGTCGAGACGATCGGTGAGCTGATCCAGCACCGGGGCCGGCCCGACTCTCGAACCTACGTGGGCAAGGGGAAGCTCGAAGAGCTGAAGCGTGCGTACAAGGAGTCGGGCGCGGAAGTGCTCCTCGTCGATGCGGAGCTCGACCCGACGCAGCAGCGGGCCCTCGAGAATGCGCTCGACTCGAGAGTGGTCGACCGCACGCAGCTGATCCTCGACATCTTCGCCCAGCACGCCGTGACAGCTGAGGGAAAGCTCCAGGTCGAGCTCGCGCAGCTCGAGTACAACCTGCCGCGGATGCGGGGCATGTGGCAGCACCTCGAGCGCCTCGGCGGCGGCGTCGGCACGAGAGGCCCGGGCGAGTCGCAGCTCGAGACCGACCGACGCCTCGCGCGCAATCGCGCGACGCTGCTCCGTCGCCGGCTCGCCGGCCTCTCGAAGCAGCGGGCGACTCGACGCCGCGAGCGCGAGCGCTCGCACACTCCGACCGTCGCGCTGGCCGGCTACACGAACGTCGGCAAGTCGACGCTCTTGAACGCGCTCACTGGTTCAGGCGTTTCCGTCGAGGACAGGCTGTTCGAGACGCTCGACCCGACGACGCGCGGCTTCGAGCACGACGGGCGGAAGTACCTCGTCACGGACACGGTCGGTTTCATCCGGCGCCTCCCGCATCAGCTCGTCGAGGGGTTCGCGGCCACGCTCGAGGAGACGCTCGTCGCGGACCTCGTTCTGCACGTGCTCGACGCGACGGCGTCCGACCATCAGATCGACGAGATGCACAACGCCGTCGAGGAGGTGCTGACCGAGATCGGCGCGGCCGAGCTCCCGAAGGAGTTGCTGTTGAACAAGGTCGACGAGCTGGACCCGCTCGCTCGTCGCCGGCTCGCGGCTCGGTACCCGGACGCGTTGCAGGTGTCCGCGAAGACGGGCGAGGGACTCGACGAGCTGCGCGCGCGCATCGCGTCGCGTTTTCGTGACAGGTTCGAACCGGTGCGGCTGCTCGTCCCGTACGGCGAGGGTGCGAAGCTCGCCGAGCTCTACGCGCTCGGCGCACCGATCGACGGGAGGGAGGACACCGAGGACGGCGTGCTCGTGCAGGCGCGGCTCCCGCACGGCGAGATCCGGCGCTTCGCCGAGTTCCTCGTCGCCGACGCCGCCCACGAGAAGGCCGTGTGATCGAGCTTCCGGTCCGGCGGCTCCGGCCGGATGCGCAGGTGCCGACCCGGGCGTACGCGGGCGATGCCGGAATCGACCTCGCCGCGTGCGAACGCGTCGAGCTCGCCCCGGGCGAGCGCGCGCTCGTGCCGACGGGCCTCGCCGTCGCGATCCCGGCGGGTTACGCGGGGTACGTGCAGCCTCGTTCCGGGCTCGCGACGAAGCACGGGATCACGATCGTGAACACGCCGGGCCTCGTCGACTCCGGCTATCGCGGCGAGCTGCTCGTCAACCTCCTGAACACCGACGCTCACGAGCCCTTCGTGATCGAGCCGGGGATGCGGATTGCGCAACTCGTCGTGCTCGCCGTCCCGGACGTGGAGCCTGTCGAGGTCGACGAGCTGCCGGACAGCGAGCGCGGCGACCGCGGGTTCGGCTCGTCGGCCTGATGCAGCCGCGGATCCGGGTGTCCGCGCTGCTGCGGTGGGAGGACCGCATCCTGCTCTGTCGCCACGAGAAGCCCGGCAAGGAGTACTGGCTGCTGCCGGGGGGTGGGGTGGACGGCGGGGAGAGCCTGGCCGACGCCTTGCACCGCGAGCTGCTCGAAGAGGTCGGCATCGACGCGGAGCTCCCGCTCGAGGGCCCGATCGCGATCGCCGACTCGATCGCGCCGGAGCGGAGCTTCGCCGCGAAGCACGTCGTGCACATCATCTTCTCCGGCGACCTCACGGGCCGCTCGCTCGAGCAGGTCACGTCGAAGGACGCTGCCGTCCGTGGCCACCGGCTCTTCGCCGTCGCCGACCTGCATGACATCGTCCTCCACCCGCCGATCCAGCGCTTCCTGCAGCGCTGGCGGCCGGGCGACCCGGTCGTCTACCTCGGGCCGGTCTGGGTGCCGTAGCGCGCGGCTCGAGCGACGATCGCCTGAGCCGCGGCCGCGCGCACGTCGCGTCCTGCGAAGAGGGGTCTAGTACCGCCCGCCGCGGTCGTGCGCGCGCTGCGAAGAGACTGCGTGTGCCTCCCGCTCGAGGTCGTCTTGGAGTGGCTCGAAGACCGGCGCTTCGTCGCCGGTCCGGTGTGCGATCGCCTGCGCGAGCAGCCAGTCGGCGAGCCACGGGTTGCGCGGGAGGAGCGGGCCGTGGAGGTACGTCCCGATCGCGTGTCCGACGCGGCAGCCCTCCGCGCCGCTCGCTCCGTCGTTGCCGAAGCCGGCCACGACTCGGCCGAGCGGCTCGGCGCCCTCGTCGAGGTACGTGCGGCCCGCGTGGTTCTCGAAGCCGGCGATCGTCCGGCGCTCGCCGGGAATCAACTCGGTGTCGAGCAGGATGTCGCCGATCATCCGTCGCTCGCCGGCGATCGTGTGCAGCGGGAACAGCCCGACACCCGGCAGGTCGTCGCCGTTCGCGAAGAGGTAGTGCCGGCCGAGGAGCTGGTAGCCGCCACAGACGGCCAAGACCGCGGCGCCCCCAGCCGCGGCGGCGAGCAGCGCCTCGCGCTTCCCCTGGAGGTCGTGCGCGACGAGTGCCTGCTCGCGGTCCTGGCCGCCGCCGATGTAGAGGAGGTCGTGCGCGCCGGGCTCGAGCGCGTCCTCCGCCGAGACCGGCTGCACCTCGAGCTCGTGCCCGCGCCACGCGGCGCGACGCTCGAGCACGGCGATGTTCCCGCGGTCGGCGTAGATGTTCAGGTACTCGGGATAGAGGTGGCCGACGACGATCCTCACGCCGCCCGCTCCCAGTACTGCGGCACGTGGCCGCGCTTGGAGACGATCCGGCGCAGCGCGAGCATGGCGGTGTAGGTCGGCAACACGACGAGCTCAGCGCCGTCCGGCGTCAGCTCGAGGCCGCGGTCGAGGCCGCGCTCGAGCGACGGGACGACCTCGATCGCTGCGGGGTCGAACCCGGCGTACTTGAAGCGAAGCGCCAGCTCGGCCGCGCGGTCGCCGGTGACGATCACGCGCTCGAGCCCTTCGAGCAGGGGCTCGAAGTCGACGTCCCAGATCCAGGAGACGTCCTTTCCGTCGGCGATGGCGTCGTTCAGCGCGACGACGGCCAGCTTTGGGGCAGCCCCCGAGACGAGCGTGCGCACCGCCTCGTTCGCGCCCGCGGGGTTCTTGATCAGGAGCATCAGCAGGCGGCGGCCGTCCATCTCGATCCGCTCGAAGCGACCGAAGGCCGCATCGAAGCGCTCGAGACCCGAGACGATCTCGTCGAGCGAGGCCCCGAGCGCGCGGGCGAGCGCCGCTGCGGCGAGCGCGTTGTAGACGTTGTAGAGGCCGGGCAGGCGGAGCGTGACCCGGCGGTGCTCCCCGGGCGCATGAAGGTCGAACGACGCGCTCTCCAGTCCGTCGAGCTCGATCGCCCTTGCCGAGAGCGTGAGCGCGGGCCGCCGATTCCCGCAGCGCGTGCACTCGTAGTCGCCGAGATGACCGACGTATGCGGCGTGGAAGACGTAGGGCGCCCCGCAGTGGACGCAGTGGGTCGAGTCGGCGGCATGCTGCGGCCCGTCGCGGCGCGCGTGGCGCGGGTCGTCGAGCCCGAAGACGATGGCGTCGGGCCTCTCCTCGACGAGGGCGCCCAGCTGCGGGTCGTCGCCGTTGACGACCAGCGTCGCGTCGGCGGGAAGCTCACGCACGAGCGTGCGCCAGCGCTCGGCGATGAGCTCGAGCTCCCCGTACCGGTCGAGCTGGTCGCGGAAGAGGTTGCCGAGGCAGAGCACGCGCGGCCGCACAAGGGAGGCCACCTGCGGCAGCGCTGCCTCGTCGACCTCGAACAGGCCGAGCTCGGCGTCCTCCGAGGCCAGGAGGGCGGAGGCGATCCCGGAGACGAGGTTCGCGCCCGAGCGGTTGTGCGCCAGGCGCACCCGCCCGCCGAGGATCTCCGCCGTCATCGCCGCGGTCGTCGTCTTGCCGTTCGTGGCCGAGAGTGCGGCCGAGCCGAGTGGGAGCCGCGCCGCCAGCCGCGAGATCGCCGACGGGTCGAGCTTCCAGAGCAGCTTTCCGGGCAGCGTCGTCCCGCCGCCGGCCCCCGCCAGCCGGGAGAGCGCGCCCGCGGCGCGCGTTGCCGCCGCAAGGGCGGGGAGTGGGAGCTGAACCCGCATCGTGGCGTCGAGGGTAACCGCCTTCCCTCGATCTAGGGATCCGAGCGGTTGCTCCCCCGCACGGGGGAGGCTCCGTCACCTGTACCGGCATACGTTGCGGCGCGGAGAGACGGCGTGGGGTCGTCTCGAATGCGGCACTTACGAAAGGAACGCGTACTTCACATGCGGCACGAACGACCTTCGAACGCAGGCGAGGCTCGCTCGAGTGCGCTGTGGGGCAAGGGCTCTGGCGGCCAGTCCCGTGGTAGCGCGCTCTGGGGAAGAGGTGGACGCAGCAGCATCGCGCTCCTCGCACTCGTCGTCAGTGTGATCGTCCCTGCTGCCGGCATCGCCGGCGAGAAGCAACACGCAGCTGTGCCAAGCGATTTGATGGCCGCGGCGCAGACCAATCCCTCCGCAAGCTTCGACGTCATCGTCCAGGGCGACAAGAGCCACGGGACGCAGGACGTCGCTGAAGCAACCAAGAAAAACAATGGCTCGCTCAAGCGGATGTTCCGCTCGATCGGCGGCGTTTCGGCGACCATTTCGGGCAAGGAGCTGCTCAAGCTCGCGAAGAACTCGCACATCAGTGCGATCACGCGGGACGAGCCGATGTCGGTCGCGTGGTCGGTCGACGATCCGAAGGACGCCGGCCTGTGGCGCGAAGTCGTCGCCGCGAAGGCGCTCTGGGATCAGCCTGCAGTCACCTGCCTGACCAACCTCCTGGGTCTCAAGCTCGACGCGAGCTGCATTCCGTCGCTCGGCTCGAAGGCACCTCAGGCCCCTGCGATCGCGATCTTCGACAGCGGCATCGACGCCTCGAAGACGGCGGACTTCGGCTCGCGGATCGTCGCGCGGGCGAACTTCGCCTCGGCCGAGCCCGACGCGACGGGTGACCCCATGGGTCACGGCACGATGGTCGCCGGCATCGCGGCGGGCAACGGGCCCGTCTATCCCGGCGTCGCGCGCAACGCGCCGCTCGTCGACGTCCGCGTCGCCTCGAGCGACGGCCGAGCCTTCACCAGCGACATCATCGCGGCCGTGGACTGGGTGCTCGCGAACAAGGGCACGTACAACATCCGCGTCGCGAACTTCTCGCTCGTCGGCACGCGGTCGGCCAGCTTCAGGGTCGATCCGCTCGACAGGGCGGTCGAGAAGCTCTGGCTCAGCGGTGTCGTGGTCGTCGCGGCGGCGGGCAACAACGGCAACCCGTCCAACCCTGTCGGCATCGGCGCACCGGCGAACGACCCGTTCGTGATCACCGTCGGCGCGGTCGACATGTCCGGGACGCTCTCGACTCACGACGACAAGCGGGCACCGTGGTCGGCCTTCGGCTCGACGGCTGACGGCTTCATGAAGCCTGACGTCGCCGCGCCCGGTCGCTGGGTCGTCGGGCCGGTTCCGGTTGGGTCGACGATCTACAACAAAAAGACCAACCGCGTGGTCGCTCCCGGCTACATGTGGATGAGCGGCACGTCGTTCTCGGCTCCGATGGCTGCAGGCGCGGCTGCGCAGATCCTCGCGCGCAACCCCGGCTTCTCCCCCGACCAGGTGAAGGGTGCGCTCATGGTGTCCGCCCGCTACCTGTCCGCGGAGGACCCCGGCGTGGGCGTCGGCGAGATCGACGCGAACGCGGCGACCAAGGTCGCGAACCCGCCGAACCCGAACGAGAACCTCTACGCATTCGTCCGGGACGGCTCGTTCGACTCCCACGCCTGGTCGGACCACGTCCGCTCGAACGCGAACTGGACGCAGGCGAACTGGACGGCAGCGAACTGGACGGCGTCCAATTGGGTCAGCTCCAACTGGGTCAGCTCCAACTGGGTCGCCTCCAACTGGGTCAGCTCCAACTGGACGGCCTCGAACTGGACGGCCGCGAACTGGACGGTTGCGACCGACGAGGAGTAAGTCCGGAATGAACACCTCGACGACGAACGGCGGCCCAAGGCCGCCGTTCGTCTCTTCTCCCCCGAATGGGGGAGCCGTTCGGGTCACTCCAGCGGGGGATGTTCCCTCTGCTTCACCGGCTTAGGTTCCACGTGCGGCTGCGCACTTGCGGGGGTCAAGCCTGTAGCGCCTTCAGCCGACAAAGACGAGCGTAGGAGCATCTGTGGCGGCGACTGAAAACCAGCTCTCGAAGAGCGCGAAGATCTTCCTCGGCGGCCTGTTCGCTCTCGCGGCGATCGCGATCGTTCCGAGCCTCTCGCGTCTCTCGATGGACACGGAGGGCTGGCTGATCTTCGCCATCTTCGGGTCCGCGGCGGCGGCTGCGCAGCTGTTCCCGGTCCACACGCTCAAGAACAACGCCTTCACACCCGCGATCGTGTTCATGCTGCCGGCGGTCTTCCTGCTGCCGCCCGAGCTGATCGCCCTGATGCCGGTCGTCATGCACCTGCCCGAGTGGCTGCGCGTTCGCTACCCGTGGTTCATGCAGACGTTCAACATCGCGAACCACACGATCAACCTCTTCGCGGCCTGGGCGGTGGCGAACTTCATTCTGAATCACGCCCCGGGAGCCGAATCGCAGGTCTGGGCCATGGCGGGCGTCGCCGCGACGCTCGTCTACGTGATCCTCAATCACACGATCGTCGCGGTCATGCTTCGGCTCGCCCGTGGGATGAGGCTGAAGGAGACAGGACTTCTGTCGTTCCAGAGCCTCTCGAACGAGACGGTCGTCGGCCTGCTCGGCTTCGCGCTCGTCAGCTTCTGGCACACGAACCCTTGGCTGCTCCCGATCGGGATCGCCCCGATGCTGCTGATCCACCGGTCGCTTGCGGTGCCGGCGCTCGAGGAGGAGGCGCGCGTCGACCCGAAGACAGGACTCTTCAACGCTCGCCACTTCGCGACGTCGCTGGCCGAGGAGCTTGGCCGCGCCGTGCGCTTCGAGCGGCCGATGTCGCTGATCATGGCCGACCTCGACCTCCTGCGCGATATCAACAACACGTACGGGCATCTCGCCGGTGACGCGGTGCTGCGCGGGATCGCGCAGATCTTTCGGGCACAGCTCCGCCACTACGACGTGCCCGCCCGGTTCGGCGGCGAGGAGTTCTCGATCCTGCTCCCGGAGACACCGCCCGAACAGGCGCTCGAGATCGCCGAGCGGATTCGACGCGCGGTTGCGGAGGCGTCGTTCGAGGTCGAGACCTCGAGCGAGCCGATCCGCGCGACCGTGTCGATCGGCGTGGCCGGCTTCCCGAAGGACGCGACCGACGCGAATGAGCTCATCCATCAGGCCGACCTCGCCGTCTACCGCGCGAAGCTCCAGGGACGTAACCGCGTGCAGGGCGTCAGCGACGACTCGCTGCTCGTGAACGCGGATCGCTCGCAACGGCTCGTCGTCGTGCCGGAGGACGGGGACCACGTTGTTGCGCTTCCGCGCGCAGCGGAGTCGATCCCACCGGAGGACCGCCGTACGCAGTCGTCACCGCGTCCGTTGGCGGTCCAGGGCCCACGCTTCCTCGCGCTCTCACGGCGCCTCGGCCTGCTCGTCGGCGCGGTGAGTCTCGCGGGAATCGTCGCGGGCATCGACGGCCTCCTGCTCGGCAGTTCGTCCGACATCGCCGGCCTGCTCGCGATCGTCGCGCTCGTCGGGATCGGCCAGGCCGTCGCGCTCACGGTCAGCGACGAGATCGGCGGCAGCTCGATCTCACTGAGTGCCGTCGGTGCGATCGCCGGCGCCGCATTGTTCGGGCCGAGGGCTGCACTCGCGATCGCGATCACGATCGCGGTCGTCGACTGGAGCGCGCAGCGGATCTGGACGCATCAGGTGCTCTTCAACATCGGTGCGCTCTCGCTTGCCTCGCTCTCGGCGGCGGGTGTCTTTGCCGCCGCAGGGCACTTCGACTTCACGGGTACCCCTGCCCAGATCGCGATGATCGTCGCCGGCATCCTCGCCGGGCTCGTCTACTTCGGCGTCAACATGAGTCTCGTGAGCATCGCGCTCGCGATGGAGGGCCACGAGCGCTGGCTGTCGGTCTTCAGAGAGCGCTTCGCGTGGCTCTGGCTGCACTACCTCGTCTACGGGTTCGTCGCAGGCGTCATGGCCGTCGCGTACAGCGCAGCCGCGTTGTGGGGCCTCGCAGTGTTCGTCGTGCCGCTCCTCCTGATGCGCAAGACGCAGGAGGCGTACCTCACCCACCAGCAGCGCTCTGCGAAGAAGCTTCGCGAAGCGGCGGAGACGATCCAGTCGCAGAACGTCTCGCTGGAGCAGGCCAACCGGCTGCTCAAGGAGCGCTCCACCGCGGCGATGGAGTCGCTGTCGGCGACCGTGGACGCACGCGACTCGTACACCGCCGGCCACTCGCGCCGCGTGCAGCAACTCGCGCTGGCGATCGGCCGCGAGCTCGGCCTCTCGCAGGCGGAGCTCGACCTCCTCGGACACGCAGCGCTCTTCCACGACATCGGCAAGCTCGCGATCCCGGACGCGATCCTCCTGAAGCCCGCCTCGCTCACGACCGAGGAGTGGGCCCTGATGAAGCGCCACGCCGAAGAGGGCGCGCGGATCATCGACCGGCTCGGGTTCCTCGGCGATGCCGTGCCCGCGATCCGGCACCACCACGAGCGCTTCGACGGCACCGGCTACCCCGACCAGCTGACCGGGGAGGAGATCCCGCTGGGCGCCCGGATCATCCACGTCGCCGACGCCCTCGACTCGATGCTCACCACCCGCATCTACCGGGCCGCCAGGCCCCCCGTGGAGGCTCTCTCCGAGCTCAGGCGGGCCTCCGGGAGCCAGTTCTGCCCCCGGTGCGTCTCAGCGCTCGAGCGGATCCTGCCGATCGAGAGCCTCGAGGAGCGCGTCGAGCCGACCGAGCTGCTCGCTGCGGTCTCGTAGGTAAGCCCGGCCACGGCTGATCGGGCGCTCTTGCGTATTGGTCAGTTTGCTCTACCATTCTTGACATGGCCCGGAAGCGGGCGTTCCGCGCCCTCGACGGCATCGATCCCGAGCGGCTCGCGGCGTTCCAGGCCGGGATCCGCAGGCGGTACGGCGACGAGGAGCTCCTCGCCGAGCTCCAAGCGTGCGCGGAGCGGCTCGGCCGTTCGCCCACGATGCGGGAGTTCGCCGACGACCCTCAGACGCGCGTCCATCCGCAGACCGTGATCGAGCACTTCGGGAGCTGGAACGCCGCCAAGCGGGAGGCGGGCCTCGTGCCGCGGCGCTTCGCGACGCGCGAGGAGCTCCTGCAGGTGCTGCGAGACCTCGGCGAGGAGCTCGGACGTACGCCCACGGCCCGCGATCTCGAGGAGCGCCGGGGCCGCCTGCCGTCGAAGTCGCTCTACTGGCACACGTTCGGCTCGCTCACGACGGCCCTTCGCGAGGCCGGCTTCGACGTCCCCGTGGGAGAGGAGCGGCTGGAGCGCGCGGTCGAGCAGGGCGTCCGGCTGGCGCGGAAGCTCAAGCGCCTGCCGAAGTTCGCCGACTGGGCCGAGGCGCGAAAGGCCGACGACGCGCTCCTGACCGAGTGGCAGGTCTACCGGATGTTCGACTCGCGCCGGGGCGCCTGGGCCACGTTCCAGTTCCTGATCTCGGAGCGCCTGCGCGAGCAGGGCGTTCCGGTCAGCGCCGAAGGCCGCGTCGGCTGACTACGCAGCCTGGACGAGCGAGGCGAGCCGCTTGAGGCAGTGCGCGCCCTCGTCCGGAGTGCGGATTGCGGGCCGAACGTCGTCCTCGACGAACGAGGTGTCGGGACGGAACCGCTCCGTCCAGGCGACGCGGCCGTCGGAGAGCGCGACCATAGTGCCCTCGGAAACCTCGCGCTTCTGGAGACGGACGCCGGCGAAGCGCTCGACGGTCTCGAGCGCGAGCAGGGTGGAGGCGAAGAAGGTCTCGCGCTGTCCGCGGCCGAGCCAGAGCGGGCGGCCGACGCCGCGTGCGAGGAAGAGCAGTCCGGGGCGGCGCTCGTCGACCCAGGCGGTCGCCATCGCGCCGTAGAGCTGCTCGAGCGCCTCGGCGCGGTTCTCGGTCGCCTCGGCGAGGGCGAAGATCGCCTCGGAGTCGACGGTCATCTCGGGCTCGGCGCGACGCCAGCCGTGCTGCTCGAAGAGCTCGTCGTCGTTCACGATGATCCCGTTGTGGATCCCGACGACCGGTCCGTGGCGAACCGGGTGGTTGTTGGCGGCGATCGAGGGGTGACCCTTCGTGTAGTCGCGCACGTGGACGAGGGCCTCGACCGCGTCAACGGGAATTGTGATCTGGTCGAGCAGCTCGCTGGCGCCGGAGCGCTGCTTGTGTACCTCGACCGGGCCGCTCTGACCCCGGTGGGCGTACCCGACGGCGTCGGCGCCGCGTTCGGCGATTCCGGCAAGGAGCGACTGCGCCGAGAGGGTCCTGTCGACGCCCGAAGAGCCGCCGAGGCTATAGCCGGCGATGCCGCACATCAGGGTTCGATCCTAGGATTCTGGCCGGTCGACACTGTTTCCTCTAGACGTATCGGCAGCAACGAGGGTTAGGTAAGGATTCGGTAAGTCCGCGGTATCCCTCGTTCGGGGGGACCCGCGGTTTCAGGCGCATCCCCCAAAAGGCCGATACGTCGGGCATGGAGCCGAACTCCTTGCCGGAGCCTGCTGAATCGGTTGAGGCTCTCGAACCACGTCTCGAACTGCTGCCCAGCCTCGACCCGGTCGAAGCAGAGCCGGAGAGCGGGGCGGAGGTGGACGTGTTCGACGCGCCGGCGCCGACCCAGGACCCGCTCAAGCTCTACGTCCGCCAGATCGGCGACGGTCGACTCCTGACCCCGACGGAGGAGCGCGAGCTCGCCCGGCGGAAGGACATGGGCGACGAGGCCGCCAAGCGCCGCCTGATCGAGTGCAACCTCCGGCTCGTCATGTCGATCACCCGGAACTACACGAAGGCCGGCGTGCCGCTCCTCGACCTGATCCAGGAGGGCAACCTCGGCCTCATCCGAGCGGTCGAGAAGTTCGACTACAAGATGGGCTTCAAGCTCTCGACCTACGCGACCTGGTGGATCCGGCAGGCGATCACCCGTGCGCTGGCCGACCAGGGCCGGATCATCCGCCTGCCCGTCCACGTCGCCGACCAGGTGCGCCGTCTGATGCGCACCCGTCGCGTGCTCGCGCAGAAGCTGAACCGCGAGCCGACGGTCGCGGAGCTCGCTGCCGCATCGGAGCTCCCGATCAAGAAGGTCAAGGACTTGCTCGAGCTCGTGGAGGAGCCGGTGAGCCTCGAGACACCGGTCGGTGACGGCGAGTCGCTCTACGGCGACCTGATCGAGGACACCAAGACCGAACGGCCCGAGCTGACCACCGCCGACGGAATGCGCCACCGCGAGCTCGTCCGCGCGCTCGACAGCTTGAACCCGCGCATGCGCCGCGTCGTCGCGCTCCGCTTCGGGCTCGACGGTGAGAAGCCGCAGACGCTGGAGGAAGTCGGCGCCGGTCTCGGCATCACACGCGAGCGGGTGCGCCAGCTCGAGTCACGCGCGCTTCGAGAGCTCCGGGCTGTTGCCCCGGACCTCGAGCTCTACCTCGCCGAGTAGACGATCAGCCCGCGGGTACCCTCGCGGTATGGGCTTTTTCGTCGATGTCCACTCGCACGTCGTGCCTTCGGGCGACGACGGAGCGCAGCGGGTCGTCGAGGGCCTCGGTCTCTGCCGTGAGGCCGCCGCGCACGGGACGGCGATCCTCTACGCGACGCCGCACATCTGGCCCCACCTGACGCTGACCGACGAGCGCGAGCGGGCGATCCGCGCGAACTTCGTGGACATGGCGGAGCAGGCCGGGCTCGAGCTGCGGCTCGGGTTCGAGCTGACGCCGGCGCCACCGCTGCTGGAGCAGGATCTGAGCCGGTACACGCTCGAGGGCACGAACGCCGTCCTGATCGAGGTGCCGTTCACCGGCTCGGAGCAGCTGTTGATCGCGATCTGCGAGCGCATGGAGACGCAGGACCTGCAGCCCGTCATCGCGCACCCCGAGCGCACGCAGTCGGTGCTCGAGCGGCCGTCACTCGCACGGGAGCTCGCCGAGCGCGGCTGGCTGTTGCAGGTGAACGGCAGCTCACTGACCGCGCGACACGGTCCGCAGAGCGAGGCGCTGGCTTGGGGGCTCGTCGACGACGGGCTCGTCGCGCTCGTGGGTTCGGACGGCCACCGCGGCACGCGGCCCGCCACGCTGGACGATGCCTATACCGCGACGGTCACGCGAGTGGGGGAGACGCAGGCCCGGTCGCTCTTCGACGGTTCCGCGATCGGAGCAACAGCTACCGCTGCGGTAGTACTGCGCGAGCGGGCGCGAAGCGCCCGCCTTTAGGGGTCTTGCTTTACGGTTCTCGCGGTCGCGGATCCGCGCTAGCGGATTCGCGACCTGCGGACCAACTACAGCGCGACGGCTTCCATCTCGTGCAGCCGCGCGAGGTGCTTGAGCGACTCGAGCTCGATCTGGCGGACGCGCTCGCGCGTCAGCCCGAGCCGTCGGCCGATCTCCTCGAGCGTCTTCGGCTCGGCGTCGTCGAGCCCGTACCGCAGGACGAGCACCATCCGGTCACGCTCGTTGAGCACGCCGAGCGCGGCGGCGAGCGCCTGGCTGCGCAGTGTGATCTCGACCTCGTCCTCCGGTAGCGGCGAGTCGCCGGCGACGAAGTCGCCGAACGTCGCGTCCTGCTCCTCGCCGACGGGCTGGTCCAGGCTTGTGGACGCGCGAGCGGCCGCTCGCACCTCGCGCGCCTGCTGCACTGGGAGGTTCGCCTCCTCGGAGATCTCCTCGAGCGTCGGCTCGCGTCCGAGCTCCATCCAGAGCGTCCGCTCGGCGCGGTTCATCTTCTGCAGTCGCTCGACGATGTGGACCGGCATGCGGATCGTCCGCGCCTTGTCCGCGAGCGCCCGCGCGACCGCCTGGCGGATCCACCAGGTCGCGTAGGTGGAGAACTTGTAGCCGCGGCGCCAGTCGAACTTCTCGACCGCTCGAATCAATCCGAGCGTTCCCTCCTGGATCAGGTCGAGGAACGGCAATCCCTGGTTTCGATAGTTCTTCGCGATCGAGACGACGAGGCGCAGGTTCGACTGGATCATCCGCTGCTTGGCGAGCGCGTCCCCGCGCTCGATCCGCTTGGCGAGCGCGACCTCCTGGGCCGCTGTCAGGAGCGCATGGCGGCCGGCCTCGCGAAGGAAGAGCTGCAGGGCGTCGGTGGTCGACTCGACCGGAGGTGCGGGCGGTGCTTCCTTCTTCTCGACGGGCTCGTCGACGAGCTCGAAGCCGCGGGCCTCCAGCTCGCGCTCCAGCGCCTCGACTTCGAGGGGCGCGAGCTCGTGTGGCTCGAGGAGCTCGGTGAGCTCAAGCCGTCGGATCGTCCCGGACGCTTCCGCCGAGTCGAGGAGCGGACGGAGCTCCTCGTGCCCAAGCGTTATCTCGATCACGTCGACAGCCACGACCGCCTAGGCGTGTTCCGCATGCCACTGGTGTCCAAACACGTTCCTAACGGCTTTTCCGGCCCACCAGGCCGACGCACGATAAGCGTGATTATGTCGAGTCAGCACGAGACGGCTACCGTGTCGCTATGAAGGGGCTCATCCCCCTGCTCGGGCTCGCGCTGCTCTTGCCGGCTACGGCCGAGGCGGAGGTGGTCGCACCGGCGGTCTCGCAGGGTGCGCTGGCGGTCGCACGCGACGGCTCGCCGCGCGTCGCGTGGATCGAAGGCCGGCGGTTGATGCTTGCGAGCCGGGACGGCGGCTGGAGGCCGACCTCGATCGCGACGCTGCCGTCCGTCGACGCCCGGGTCGCAGGAGTCGCGGAGAACGCCGTCCTCGTCGAGGCCCGCAGGACGTGGATCCGCCTGGTCGTCCTCTCGGGAGGCCGCTGGCGCATGCTTGTCGTGGCCAACGCGCCGAAGCGCACCCTGCTCGGCGTCTCTGGGTTCGCGCTCGACTCCTCGGGCAGGCCCACTGCCGCGTACGCGCTCCAGGAAGCGAACAACACGACGTCGCTCCATCTCGTCCGGCTCGCGCCGAGCGGGCGGCTCACCCGCACGAGGATCACCCAGAAGGGGTTCCCCACGAGCCTCGTGCCGCCTGCCGCCGCGCCGGTGCTCTGGCCCGACGGAACGATCCGTGTCGTCGAGAGCTTTTCGCAGCGCGGCGCGAACGCGATCCTCTGGCGTCGTGAGGGGAAGCGCTGGTGGGGCCGCGTCCTCCACGCGAGCGCGCTCGGAGCAGCCCCCCTCCCCCTCTACGCGGCCGCCGCGGCCGACGGGGTCTACGTCGCGTGGACGATCCCGTACATCACGTTCGGCGAGAACCATCTCGTTCTCTCGTCGCGAATCGACCGCTCGACGTCGCTCGTGCTGCATCCAAACGCGTTCGCGGCCGCGCTCGTGCTCGGTCCGTCGGGACCGGAGATCGCCGCGAACGAGGCGGGAGACTCCGTCGTCGGCTTCCTCACCGGCTCGGTGCAAGCGGAGCTGGACGGTCGAGTCGTCGGCTACGCGGCCACGCCGGCCGGCGGCCGTCAGCTGCTGCTCGCGCGACCGGACGGGCTCGAGTGGTTCGAGCTCCCTGCCGTTCCCACGGTGCGCGTGAGCGTCGACTTCACGCTCCGTGGAAGGGTCGAGGGTGCGTCGGGCGGCGGCGTCTCGCTCTTCGAGGAGCAGGCCGGGCAGCCCCGCCGGCTCGTCGGCGAGTTCCCGCTCGACGAGCAGGGCCTGTTCGACGCAACGGCTCCCCTCGCCCCCGGCTTCTCGTACCGCATCGTGTACGTGGACCCCGCGACCGGCGTTCCGTACGCGCGCCTGCTGCGCCCGTAACTAGACATCGCAGCGAGAGCTAGAACGTCGCGTCGAGGACGCCGCTCGCGATCAGCAGCACGATGATCGCCGCGACGATCAAGCGGTAGACGACGAAGACGGTGTAGTCGTGGCGGCGCACGTAGCCGAGCAGCCACTGAATCGCGAGCAGCCCGCTGCCCGCGGCGGCGAGCGTGCCGACGAGGAACGGTCCCGCCCACCCCGCCGGCAGGTCGCCGAGCAGGACATCGGTGACGCCCTTCAACAGCACCGCGCCGAGCACGATCGGGACCAGGAGCAGGAACGAGAGTCGCGCGGCGGCGTCGCGGGTCAGCCCGAGGAACCGGGCCGCGGAAATCGTGATCCCCGAGCGCGAGACTCCGGGCATCAGCGCGAGCGCCTGCGCGCAGCCGATTCCGAGGGCGCCCCAGAGCCCGACCTCGTCCATCGTCTTCCGCTCCGGCCGGCGATCAGCGAGCCAGAGAACGCCTGCGAAGACGGCGAGGAAGATCGCGATCTGCCACGGCTCCCCGAGGTGCTCTGCGATCAGCGACTCCCCGGCGGCGCCGACGATCGCCGCCGGCACCGTTGCGACCGCGACGACCCAGGCGGTGCGCTCGGCGGGGGTCCGGATCCGCCTGCGGGCGATGCTCCCGGCGAACGCGCCCGCGAGCTCGAGAATGTCGCGCCAGAAGTAGGCGACCACCGCGACGAGCGTCCCCAGGTGGAGCGCGACGTCGAACGTCTGGTTGAAGGCGTCGTGTTGCTCGAGGTACGTCCAGTCCCCGAGCCACGGCACGAGGATCAGGTGCCCGGACGACGAGACGGGCAGCAGCTCGGTGAGCCCCTGGACGATCCCGAGCACCAGCGCCTGCCACTCCGGGAACGTCGCGCCCTCCGCCTCCCCCACATCGAACAGCGTCAGGAGCACCGCGAGCGAGAGCAGGATTGCGGCGGAAACGAAGGTCGCAGCGCGGCTCATGCGGCGATCGATCCTACGGTGTAGAGTCCCGCGTCCAGCTGTCCACAGACTTTCCCACAAGTTGGAAGAAAGGCTGTGGAATTGTGGATAATTGAATTATCCGCAAATAGCGGCCACGACGATTCTCGACCTCTTGAAGCGGGACACGTCCCCGGTTACCTTCCCTCTTGCACCGAGCACGGAGCGCCGGTAGGTCGAAACCGCTCCTGGTGGCAGTAGGCGGAAGCCGAAGGCCAGCGGGGACGGTGGACGAAAGCGCCACCGGCTCGGTGAATACTTTCGGGGCGAGGGTTCTTCGGGACACTCGCCCCGAAAGTTTTTCTACGATCACGCCATGCACCTGCGCGCACCGAGCATCGACAAAGGCGTGTCGGCCTTTTGGTGGGCATTCTTCTTCTTCCTCTACCTCTTCCTCGGGATGCTCGCGATCGGCATGCCCAAGGGGAGCTCGTTCATCTTCAGCGCGCTCCTCGGGCTCGGGATCTGGTTCTACATCCGCATCTCCGGCGACGAATCCGCGCGGAAGCTTCCTTGAGCGCCTAGACGTCGTTCGAGCGCGGCCGGCGGCTCGAGAGCGCGCCGATCAGCAGCCGGGCGAGCGAGTCGCCGACGATCCGCTCGAGCCGTTCACGGGCCGTCGGGCGCCGGTGCTCGGTGTCGAGCGCTTCACAATGGTCGAGCAGGAGCTCAGCTCCCCGCCCGCGGATTTGCGGCTCTGCGGCGGTCACGTCACTGGTATCGGCGGCCCGCCGGGCCCCGCTCATCCCTGCTTCGGGTCTAAAGGCGAAGCCGGCGGGCGTCGAACTCGCTCGACCCCAGGAACGACCGAAATTCGTCGACGAGCGGCTCCTCCCAGAAGACGTGCCTGACGACTCCGACCTCCGCGTCGTTGTGGAACGGCAGGTCGACGTGGCTCGTCGTCACGAGATTGACCGACGTCCGGGCGCAGGCGGGGCAGCGCACCGCGAGACCCACGGTGCCGTCGGCAACGGCGAGGAGGACGAACGAGGACGGGAACACCGGGCGCGGCCGCTCCTCGGGGAGACAGAAGAAGCTCCACGGCCACTCCCCCTTCTGGATGCGCCGAGCGGCGAGGTCGCCGAACTCGTCGGCCGAGTCCTCGAGCTTGGCGGTCATCAGGTTGAAGAAGCGCCCCGCGCCTTCGACGCCTAGAGGAGCCCAGTCGAGCTCGTCGTGGGTGACGAGCCCGGGATGCTCGTCACCGCAGGAGCACGCGAACGTGACGCGGTAGACGACCGGGTGCGCGGTTCCCTCGAGGCGCTCCAGCGAGCGGAACGCGGACAGCGTGACCGACGTCTCGCCCCGAACCGGGCACGAGAAGCCGTACCGGCTGGTCAACGCGTCGTACATGCGACCTGGGAAGTGTTGTCGGCAGGTCGGACAACCGACCTGAGTGTGCGTCAGTACTCGATCAGCGAGAACTGCGGGTAGCGCGACAGCCGCTCGCGGCCGCCCAGGAAGGTCAGGTCGATGATGAAGCACACGCCCACGACCTCCCCGCCCATCTGCTCGACGAGGCCGGCGATCGCCTCGACCGTCCCGCCCGTCGCGAGCACGTCGTCGTGGATCACGACGCGGGTGCCGTCGCCGATCGCATCGGCGTTCAGCTCGAGCGAGTTCTGCCCGTACTCGAGCGCGTAGGTCGCGCTCACCGTCTCGGGCGGGAGCTTGCCCGGCCGCCGGGCCGGGATGAACCCGCACCCCGCCTCGCTCGCGACCGCCGCGCCCAGGATGAACCCGCGCGCCTCCGCGCCGAGCACGAGGTCGGGCTCGAGCTCGCGCGTCCACGACGCGAGGCTCGTGATCGCTTGCTCGAGCGCGTCATGGTCGCGCAGGAGCGGCGAGATGTCCTTGAACCCGACGCCGGGCTCCGGCCAGTCGGGTACCTCGCGGATTCGAGACTTCAGGTCGATCGCCGCCATCAGCGAGCGGCGAACTCTCGCAGATCGCGCAGGAACAAGAGTTGGGCCAGCTCCTGCGCCGCCTCGGCGAGCGCCTCGAGCTCGCGCAGGCCTTCCTGACGGCGCTCGGCGTTCCGTGCACGAAGCGCAGGCGCGACAACGGCCTCGAGCAGGCTGGCCTCGCGGTCGGCTGAAGTCTTGAAGGCGCGAAGGTGCCGGGCGCTGATCCCGTAGTCCGCGAGGCGACCGCACGCGATCGCGATCCCCACGTCGGTCTCGGAGTAGCGCTTCTTCCGCGCCTCGGTCCGCGGCGCGAGCAGCCCGAACTCCTCGAGCTCGCGGGCCAGGTCGCCGGAGATGCCGGTCCGCTCGCACAGCTCGTCCAGGTCGAAGTCGTCCTCCTGGTCGGAGAGCGTCGCAGCCCGCTTGCGCTTCCGATCCTTGGCGGACGGCGTCGAGAGCTCCTGCCGGATCACCCGGAGCGGGAGGAACTCGTCGCGCTGCAGGCCGAGGATCTTCCGCAGCCGCTCGACGTCGTCCTCGCCGAACAGCCGGTACCCCCCACGCGTGCGCCGCGGAGCGATCAGGCCCTGATCCTCGAGGTAGCGGATCTTCGAGATCGAGATGTCGGGGAAGTCGCCCTTGAGCTGCTCGCAGACAGCGCCGATCGTCAGCAGTGCCTGCTCGTGGGAGGCGGTCTTCGCAACGCTCATCGGGAGAGGTAGGTCAGCCGGTATTTGCCGATCTGGAGCTCGTCGCCGTCCTCGAGCTCGGCGGACTCGACCCGCTTCTTGTTCACGAAGGTGCCGTTCAGACTGCCTTCGTCGTCGATGCGGAACGCCTCACCCGCCTTGACGATCACCGAGTGCTTGCGCGAGACCGTGACGTCGTCGAGGAAGATCTCGCAGTCGGGCGAGCGGCCGATCGTCGTGCTGTCCCGCTCCAGCGAGAACGTCTCGCCGGCGCGGCCGCCGCCGGAGCGGACGATCAGAGCAGGCCCGTCGATCCCCTCCGGGAGCCCCGAGCCGTCGTCCTCAGGCTCTTCCGGCGTGAAGGTCATCGTCGTCTCCGACTCCTCGGGCCGGACGAGGTGCGCGCCGCAGCGCGCGCAGAAGTTCGCGGCTTCGGGGTTCTGGAAGCCGCACTCGGGACAGTAGATGTGGCTCAAGCGGCGGGATCCTTCGAGGACGGCGAGCCCTTCTGCGACAGGATGTCGGACAGGTCGTCCATGTTGACGTGACGATCATCACCCGACTCGACCGACTTGCGCAGCCGTGCCGTCCGCTCGGCCCGCAGGATGTCGATCCGCCCCTGGATGAGGCGGCGCCTGTACGAGATGTCGCTCTCTTCGCGTTCGAGCTCCTCGATCAGCTCCCTGAGGTCGTCGTCGGCGAGCGACGCGAAGTCCGGCAGTGGTTCCATGGCGCTCATTTCAGCAGTTCCCTTCTCCAGGGGTCAACCTGAACTTGAGACTTTAGTTCATGCGCCGACCGGAGACTCCTCTGCGGCGAGAATTTCCTCGACGATCGTCCTGAGCTCCGCGGCCAGTTCGCGCGACTCCGCCTCGGTTCGCCCCTCCGCGTAGAGGTGCACGACGGGCTCGTCGGGGTCGGGGAGCACCTGGGCCGTGCCCCGCTCGTCGAAGACCTTGATCCCGTCCGTGAGATCGACCTCGCGGCCCTCCAGCCGCTCGTGGAGGACCCGCATCACCGTCCCCTTCAGCGCCCACGGGCAGTGCAGACGCTCGTGGACGAGCGAGGACTCAGGCAGCGAGGCCACGAGCTCCGAGAGCGGCCGCTCGACCGGCGCCAGGAGCTCCAGGAGCTTCGCCAGGCTCGCGACTGCGTCGTAGCCCGGCAGGAACTCGGGGAAGACGTAGCCACCGCCCACGGCGCCCGCGAAGATGAAGCCGTCGGTCGACGCCGTCTTCGTGAGCTCGGCGAGCGAGGCCGGGGTGCGGACGATCTCGAGCCCGCTGCCCGCGAGGAGCTCCTCCACGCGGCTCGTCACCGTTACGGGGAAGGCCAGCTTGCCCACGCGGCCGTCCGAGCCGAGGAGCTGCAGGAAGAGGAGCAGCGCGCGGTCGAGCGGAATCTCCTGCGCCTGCTCGTCGACGAGATGCAGGCGCTCGGCTCCACGGTCGAAGACGACGCCGAGGTCGGCACCGATCGCAGCAACGAGCCGCTTGGTCTGCTCGACCAGTTCCGGCACGTCCGCCCCACCCTGGTCGCGCTCGGTGATGAACGCGTGCGCGGCGACGGCCTCGACGCCGAGCGGCCCGAGAACGAGCGGCAGCACGAACGACGCCGCGGAGTAGCCGTAGTCGACGACGATGCGGAAGCTCCGCGCACGGATCGCGTCGATGTCGAGCGTGTCGAGCAGGTCGCTCGCGTAGCTCTCGCGCACGCGCGCCGGGTACGTGATCGAGCCGACCTCGTTGTAGCCGACGCGCCTCAGCTCGCCGCGCGAGAAATGCTTCTCGATCTCTTTCTGCAGCGTGGGCGTGAGCGAGATTCCCGGCGGCTCGCTGAATTGGATCCTCACGACCTCGGGATCGGTCGGGTGCGTGGTCACGTGCACGCCCGCGTCGTACCCTTCCATCTTCAACAGGTGCCGGCTCACCGCGGCGGGGAGCACGCGCAGATCGGCGACGTTGACCCCGGCCGCGGTCAAGCCCGTGATCACGGCACGCTTGATCATCCGGCACGCAGGCGACGAGTCCCGGCTCGCGACGACTCGCGAGCCTTTCTTCAGCGCAGTCCCGAGGGCGGTCGCGAGTCGGATCGCGGTCTCCGGCGTGAGGTCCACATCGACGCGACCGGACACACCCCACTGGTCGAAGAGCCGCGACGAGGCGCGCGACTCCCAGATCAGGCTCTCGTGGATCAGCGCGCCGGACTCGATCTCCTTGTACGGGTAGATGCGCACACCGGGCTGCAGCACGCTCTCCTCGCCGATCGTCACCTCGTCTCCCACCGCGACGCCTTCGCCGATCCGGACGTGCGCGCGGATGTCACACGAGCGCCCGACGATCGCGCCTTCGATCAACGCGGCGCGCCCGATGTGCGTGCCCGAGTCGATGACGCTGTGCGTCGTCTTGGCGTTCTCGCGCAGGGTCACGTTCGCGGACAGCACGGAGTACGGGCCGACGGTCGCCTCCGGAAGGATCCGGCAGTAGTTGCCGATGAACGCCGGCCCCTGGACTGCGCCGAGGTCGTGCAGGTCGACGCCCTCGCCGATCCACACGTTTCCGCGCAGGCGGATCCCCGGCACGTTGAGGCGAACGCGCTCGTCGAGGGCGTCGGCGTTCGCCTGCCGGTACTGCTCGAGGTTCCCGATGTCCTGCCAGTAGCCGTCGAAGACGTGGCCGTACAGCGGGCGTCCCATCTCGAGGAGCAGCGGGAACAGCTCCTTCGAGAAGTCGTAGGGACCGTCGTCCGGGATGTGCGTCAGCACCTCCGGCTCGAGGATGTAGATGCCGGTGTTGATCGTGTCGGAGAAGACCTGCCCCCACGACGGCTTCTCGAGGAAGCGCTCGATGCGACCGTCCTCGTCGGTCACGACGATCCCGAACTCGAGCGGGTTGTCCACCGATTTCAGGCCGATCGTCACGGCGGCACCACGCTCCCGGTGCGTCGCGAGCATCGCGCCCAGATCGACGTCGCACAGCGCATCACCGGAGATGACCAGGATCGTCTCGTCGAGCCGCCGCGTCGCCAGCCGCACGGACCCGGCCGTGCCGAGCGGCGTCTCCTCGACCGAGTACGAGATGTTCACCCCGAGCGACTCACCGTCGCCGAAGTACGAGCGAATCGCCTGCGGCAAGAACGCGACCGTGATGATCACGTCCTCGAAGCCGTGTTCGTTCAGCAACTCGATGATGTGCTCCATGCACGGCTTGCCGACGATCGGGACCATCGGCTTCGGCTGGTTCGACGTGAGTGGACGAAGGCGCGTGCCCTCCCCACCGGCCATGACGATGGCCTTCACGTGCGCACCTCCCGGCGTGCCTTGAGCACGTACTGCGCTGCGGCAAGCACTGCGAGCCCGAGCCCGATCCAGAAGAGCCACAGCGGCCAGGCAGTGCCGTCGCGCGTGACCATCGTGAACCCGAGCGACGCGTACAACACCCAGGTCGCGAGCTTGCCCAGGAAATTGACCTCGAAGTCGTAGCCGCGCGGCACGACGAGCTTGTACCCGCCGAGCAGCAGAACATCCCGCACCAGGACGATCGCGACCGCGAGGAGCGGCAGCCGGCCCTCCAGCCAGAGCAGAAGTACCGCAGCGTCGATCATCAGCCGGTCGGCGAGCGGATCGGCGACCTTGCCGAACGCGGACTCGACCTCCCAGCGGCGCGCGAGGAAGCCGTCGACCTGATCGGTGATTCCCGCCGCGGCGAAGACGAGCGCGGCCGGCCAGCTGTAGCCCTCGTCGGCCCCGATCATCAGGACGACGAAGACGGGGATCAGCCCCAGCCGCAGGATCGTGAGCGCGTTCGGCACCTGCGCCAGCGGGCGCGAGACGGCGCGCGTGGCCATATCGGAGAGGATAGTCCTCGCCGTGCGGCTCCCCGGGTTCGTCAACGCCCACTCCCACGCCTTCCAGCGCGCGCTCAGAGGGCGCGCCGAGGGCGGCGACTTCTGGGCCTGGCGGGAGCTGATGCTCGAGGAGGCGTCCCGGCAGACCCCGGAGCTCGTCAGGGAGTCCTACGCGCGCGTCTACCGGGAGATGCGCGGTGCGGGCTTCACGGCTGTAGGCGAATTCCACTACCTGGGCCTCGCCGAGGGGCGAGCGGCCGCCGAGGCGGCGGAAGCGGCGGGCGTGGAGCTCGTGCTGCTCCACGTCGCGTACGCGCGCGGCGGGATCGAGCGTTTTCGGCAGGAGTCGGTCGCCGCGTATCTGAGCGAGCTCGAGGAGCTGCGCGCCGAGGGCGTGCGCGTCGGCGTCGCCCCGCATTCTGTCCGGGCGTGCCCAAGTGACTGGCTCGAGGAGCTCGGCGCGTACGCCGCGCGCGAGGGGCTGCCATTGCACGTGCACGCCGACGAGCAGCCGCGCGAGATCGAGGAGTGCGTAGCGGAGCACGGCGTTCGGCCGATCGAGTTGCTCGCGCGCACGGGTTGCCTCGGGGAACGGACGACCGTCGTGCACGCGACGCACGCCAACGGCGCAGAGCTCGACCTGCTCGCCGACGCCGGCGCGAGGATCTGCGTCTGCCCGACGACGGAGGCGAACCTCGGTGACGGCTTCCTGCCGGTCGAGCGCGTGCGCGCGCGAGGGATCGCGCTCTGCATCGGCTCGGACTCGAACGTTCGCATCGACCCGCTCGAGGAGCTTCGCGAGCTCGAGGGAATCGGGCGACGGCAGAGCGGACGCCGGAACGTGATCCCGCTGGACGAGCTGCTGCGCATCGGCCGCGACGAAGGCGGATGGTCACTCGGCCTCGATGCGTGGCCGGAAGTCGAGGTCGACCTCGCGCACCGGTCGCTCGAAGGAGTCGAGAGCGACGACGTGGTCGCCGCCCTCGTGTTCGGAGCCTCAGCCGACGTGTTCGGCTGACCACGGAATGGATGCCCCGGGAAGGCCGCAGCCCCCCGAGGCAGAGCTATAGACCCCCTCCCGCGGCCGATCTTGCGGCGCGGTGGTTGAGTCGCCCCCGAAGCGGGCAGACGAGTCGGGTTGCGCTACTGCGGCGCGTGAGGGGGCCTCTGGCCGCCGTGCCGCAGGGCGTCCAAGCCCCCTCTCCTCCAGCTAATCGGGGCGCCGAGATTCGAACTCGGGACCTCCAGTCCCCCAGACTGGCGCGCTAACCAGGCTGCGCCACGCCCCGCGAGGCCGGATGCTAGCGAATCGCCGTCGAGACGCCCTGCTCGCCAGCAAGTACCCGAGGACCGCGGCACCGACGAACGGGGCGAGCAGGAAGACGCCAACGAGGATCGCAGCGCCGGTGATCGCGCGCCTCACGCTGGCTCCTCGACCAGCTGCCCGAAGATGCCGCCCTCGTAGGCGAGTGCGACGGCGTGAGTGATATTGCTCGCGCGGAGCTTCATGAGGACGCTCGTCCGGTCGTGCTTCACCATCGCCCGCGAGCGCAACAGCTTCGTCGCCGTCTCGTCGGTGGTTAGCCTGTACGAGGCACAGCGGAGCACCATCCTCTACAGCTTCGTCAACGCGCTCATCGCGACACCGCCCACTCGGTCGTCGTCGCGTCGGCGCGTGCGGTGCCGACGATGACGACGAGCGCGATCGCCGCGACGATCGTCAGCACGAGCGCGAGCCTTACGCCGCCTACCGTCGTGCCCTCGGTTCGGTCCTTCCGGGCGGGGAAAGCGGTTCCGTGCGCTCGGCTTGTCGCGCCAGTTCACGCGTCCACCTGCGGGGAACGCCTTCCCTTCAACATCTTCAGGGTCCTCTCGGTAAAGCCCTACCCGGCGGCAGGCTGCCGCAGGTTCGATGAGACGAATGTACGGGTGGCGGGGACCCTGTCGCCAGACACAGTTGGGTCAACCTGCGACGCGGGCGGCTGCGACGGCTTCGAGTCGGGAGTTGGCGCCGAGGGCCTGAAAGAAACGGCGGATGTGGTTCCTGACTGTTTCGATGCTCAGGTGGAGCTCGGCGGCGATCAGCTTCGTGGAGCGGCCTTGCCCGAGAAGACGAAGCACCTCCACCTGGCGCGGAGTGAGATGCGGGAGTGGTGTTGCGGGCGTATTCTCGGGTCGTTCGACCAGGAAGAACCCGGTCGGGAACTCGTTGATCCAGTCTCCGTACGGCACAAAGCCCTCCTCATTTCGGGTATCTGAGGGCTGAGTGCGCCCGGAGGAGCCGTTCCTTACCTCCCCGCGTCGTCCGCCGCGGTAAGTTCAATTCCGCCCAGTGCCCCACCGACCAGGAGAATCCACATGGCTCTGACTCAAACGCAGCTCGCCGACGCGATCGCCGAAAAGGCCGATCTCACGCGTGCGGACGCGAAGAAGGCCCTCACCGCGCTCGAAGAGGTCATCCTCGAGCAGATCGGCGAGGCGGAGAAGGTCAAGATCGGCGGCGTCGTCCAGCTGACCGTTCGCCTCAAGCCTGCCCGCCCTGCGCGGCCCGGCCGCAACCCCGCCACCGGCGAAGAGATCACGATTTCCGCGAAGCCCGAGTCCGTCGACGTGAAGGCGCGTGCCCTCACCAAGGCGAAGGGCGCACTGCCCTCGGTGCAAAAGGCGAAGCGCGTCCTCGGCTAGCTGAAACGCTTGTAGAGGCGGTCGATCATCTCGGGCATCGCCTCGAGCCGGTCGGTGATCACACGAAGGCGGTACTCGCGGAAGTGCTCGGCGTCGACGCCGAGTGCGCCCGCGAGCGCCTTCATCACGTCGTTCGAGGGGACGGGCCGGTTGCCGTGCACGAGGTGGTTGAGGTAGCCGGCCGACAAACCGGTCTTGTCCGCGAGGCCACGGTACGTCGTGCCGCTTTCGTCCATCAGACGCTCGATCGTCGCGCCGAACGGCTCGGTCGAGAAGCGACGGCGGCGCGCCATTATGGGAACGCTCCGAGCTCGGCCATCGGGACGCGGCGCTCCTCGCCGGTCGACCGGTCTCGCACGTCGACCGCGCCGTCCTCGAGCGTCTTCTTGCCGACGGTGATGCGCGTCGGGCAGCCGAGGAGGTCGGCGTCCGCGAACTTCTCCCCCGCGCGCTGCGCGCGGTCGTCGTAGAGCACCTCGCGCCCTTCCGCCTCGAGCGCTGAGGCGACGGCCTCGCCCTGCTCGTCCAGCCCCGGCAGCGTGACGATGTGCACGTCGTACGGTGCGATCGCCCGCGGCCAGATGATCCCGTGCTCGTCGTGGTGCTGCTCGACCGCGGCCGCCATCACGCGACCAGGACCGACGCCGTACGAGCCCATCACGATGGGCTGCTCCTTGCCGTTTTCGTCTAGGTAGGTCACCCCGAGCCCCACCGAGTACTTGGTGCCCAGCTTGAAGATGTGCCCAACCTCGATCGCCGTCTGAAAGCCGAGCCGGCCGCCGCACTCCGGGCACGCGTCGCCGTCTTGCGACTGTCGGATGTCCGCAAAGCGGGCCTCGAAGTCGCGGCCGTGCTCGACGCCGCGGAGATGCCAACCGGTCCGGTTCGCCCCGGCCACGAACTGGCCCTCCCGGAGCGCATCGTCGGCGACGATCTCGCCCGCCCAGCCGACCGGGCCGAGCGAGCCCGGGTCGGCCCCGAAGGCCGAGCGGATCTCGTCTTCCGTCGCGAGTCGGATGTCGCCGCCGAGCAGGGAGGCGAGCTTCGCCTCCTCCAACCGGTCGTCGCCACGCACGAGCGCCAGGACGACCGCGCCGTCCCGGACGACCGGCATGGCCTTGGACGTCGCGGCGGCGTCGATGCCGAGGAACTCCGCCAGACCCTCGATTGTGCCGACGCCGGGTGTCTCGACTTCGGCAGGAGCTGCGAGCGACTCCGGAAACTCCGGCGCACGCGGAATGCCGCGCGCGATCTCGAGGTCGGCCGCGTAGTCCCCCCGTTCGCACGTGACGAGCACGTTCTCGCCCGACCCCGCCGGTGCGAGGTAGTCGATCGACTCGTCGCCGCCCATCATCCCCGACTCCGCTTGCACGGCATAGGTTTCGAGCTCGCAGCGCTCGAACATCCGGTTGTACGCGTCGAAGTGCTTGCGAAAGCTGACGCCGAGGCCCTCGTCGTCACGGTCGAACGAGTAGGCGTCCTTCATCACGAACTCGCGCACGCGGAGCAAAGCTCCGCGCGGACGCGGCTCGTCGCGCACCTTCGTCTGGACGTGGTAGAGGATCTGCGGCAGCTGCTTGTACGACTGCAGCTCGCGCGCATGGAACGCAATCGTCTCCTCGTGCGTCAGCGCGAGGACGAAGGGGCGACCGTTGCGGTCCTCCACCTTCCAGAGCTCGGGGATGTCATAGCGCCCGGTCGCCTGCCAGAGCTCTGCCGGCGTCACGACCGGCATGAACATCTCCTGCCCGCCGATCGCGTTCATCTCCTCGCGGACGATCCGGACGACCTTCTCGTGAACCCGCCAACCGAGCGGGAGGAACGACCAGAAGCCGGCGCTCACCTGTCGGATGAACCCGCCACGCACCAGCAGCTTGTGGCTCGCGGCCTCCGCGTCGGCGGGAGCGTCGCGCAGGGTCGGTAGGAAGAGTTGTGAGGCGCGCACGTTGCCTCGGCAGGCTAATCGAGCGGAATCAGCGACGCCTCGGCCATCGCGAGCGCCGCCGGCTTCGCCATCTTCAGCCGCTTCGGACGGTGCATGCCGCCCTCGATCCACCGGTCGATCTCGAAGAAGAGCTCGTCCACGAGGATGTCGGAGCTCACCTTCTTCAGCACGCGGCCATGCGCGTAGAGGAAGCCGGTATCGCGGCCGCCTGCGATCCCGAAGTCGGCGTCACCTGCCTCTCCCGGTCCGTTCACCGCGCAGCCCATCACCGCGACCTCGAAGTGCTGCGGATACTCCTTCAGGCGCTCCTCGACCTTCTCGGCGAGGTTCCAGACGCCGACGTTGTCGCGCCCGCAGCTCGGGCACGCGATCATGATCGGGCCGCGCTCGCGCAGGCCGAGCGCCTTGAGGATCTCCCACGCGACCTCGATCTCCTTCACCGGGTCGGCGGTGAGGCTGACCCGCAGCGTGTCACCGATGCCGTCCGCGAGCAGCGAGCCGATCCCGATCGCGCTGCGGATGGAGCCCGAGAACGGCGTGCCTGCTTCCGTGACGCCGAGGTGCAACGGGTAGGGCACCTTCGCGGAGAGCATCCGATACGCGCGGATCATCGTCGGCACGTGCGTCGACTTGACCGAGATCTTGAAGTCGAAGTAGTCGAGCTTCTCGAGCAGCTCCACTTCCTCGAGCGCCGCGGCGACGAGCGCTTCCGCCTGGTCGTCCTGCGCCAGCTCGTGCAGGTGCTTCGGCAGCGAGCCGGAGTTCGCGCCGATCCGCATCGAGATGCCTGCCGCCTTCGCTGCCGTGACGACCTCCGCGACGCGATCGGGTCCGCCGATGTTGCCGGGGTTGATCCGAACGGCTGCGACGCCCGCGTCGATCGCCTTGAGCGCGAGGCTCGCGTTGAAGTGGATGTCGGCGATCACCGGCAGCGGGCTGAGCCGGACGATCATGCGGAGCGCCTCGGCGTCCTCGGTCTTCGGCACGGCGCAGCGAACGAGCTCACAACCCGCGTCGGCGAGCGCCGCGATCTGGGCGATCGTCGCCTGGACGTCGCGCGTCGGCGTCAGCGTCATCGACTGGAGCACCACCGGTGCTCCACCGCCGATCGAGACGTTGCCTACTTTGATACCGCGCTCACTGGCCATCCGCAGCCAGTCTAGCCAGGGCCGTTGCCGCCCAGATCGTTCGACAGGCCGATGAAGAACAGCATCAGGACGAGCGCGATCCCGATCACGGAAACCCGTTCGTAGACCTCGCGTCCGACGGCGCGGCCGCGTAGGCCCTCGACGATCGAGAAGGCGATGTGTCCACCGTCTAGCGGAAGCAGCGGCAGCAAGTTGAGCAGAGCCAGCGACAGGCTGATGAACGCGAGCAGCTGCAGGTAGACGCGGAAGTCCACGTCGACCGCTTGGCTCGATACGCGCGTGATCCCCACGGGGCTCGAGATGTCCTCACGGCCTTCCGGAGTGACGAGGCGCGCGAACCCGTTGCCGATCGCCTTCGTCACCTCCCACGTTCTGCCGAACGAGAGCGCGATCGCCTCGCCGGGCGAGTAGCGCTCCCAGCGCACACCCGGCCGGAAGCCGACCGCCCAGTTCTGGCCCAGGTAGTGCGTCGGCGTCACGCGGATCACGCGCGTACTGCCGCCGCGGTCGACGACGATCGTCACCGGCGTTCCCTCCGCCTGCTGCACCGCGTCGTACACCTCGTTGAACTCCGCGACCCGTTGCCCGTCGACGCCGACGATGCGATCTCCGACGCGAAGGCCCGCGAGGTCTGCCGGGCTGCCTGCCTGCACCTCGCTCACGTTCAGCGTGGCCACTCGCACCCCGAACGCGAACACGATGGCGAGGAGCACGATCGCAAAGACGAGGTTCGTGCCGGGCCCGGCGAAGATGACCGCGATCCGCTTCCACGTGCGTGCACGCCAGTACGCGTCGTTGCCGAGCCCGTCGCGAAGGTCGCTCAGCCCGCGCTCTGCGCTGCGGCGCGCCTGAGGCGAAAGCTCGACCCCGTTGATGCTGGCCTCGAGAGCCGAGAGCTCGACGCCCTCAGTGAACTCGCCGCGCTCGAGCCTTCGCTTCATGCGCTCGACGGACCCCGTCAACTCCGGCGCTTCGTGCACCGCGCGTGAGAGGTGCGCGTCCAGGTCGGACGGCGCGGGCCGATGCATGCCCGGAATCTTCACGTAGCCGCCGAGCGGGATCGCCCCGATCCCGTACTCGATCCCGCCGCGGTTCACTTTCGCGATCGCCGGCGGAAAGCCCAGGTAGAAGCGACGCGGCCGCATGCCGAGCGAGCGTGCAGCGAAGAAGTGACCGGCTTCGTGAATCAAGACGAGGAACGCGAGCCCGAGGACCGCGACGAGCCAGCTCATGCGCTCGCCCCCGCGGCGACTTTGCGCGCGGACGCGTCCGCCTGGACGAGGTCGTCGAGCTCGCGGGCAGGCGCACCTTCCGACGCGGAGAGCGCTTCGTCGACGGCGTCGGCAATCCCGAGGAACGAGAGCCGACCGTCGAGAAACGCCTCGACCGCAACCTCGTTCGCGGCGTTGAACACGCAGGGAAAGGTTCCGCCACGCTCCCCGGCTTCCCGTGCGAGCCGCAGCAACGGAAACGTCTCGAGGTCGGGCTCCTCGAACTCGAGGGTCGCCCCCGCGAGCTCGAGCCGCTGCACCGGCGTTGCGGCGCGCTCCGGATAGGTGAGCGCAAACGAGATCGGCACCCGCATGTCCGGGTGGCCGAGGTGCGCGAGTGAGGCGCCGTCGCGGAACCGCGCGAGGCCGTGGACGATGGAGGTCGGGTGGATGACGACGTCGATCTTCTCGTACGCCACGCCGAACAGGAAGTGCGCCTCGATCAGTTCGAGCCCTTTGTTCGCGAGGGTGGCGGAGTCCACGGTGATCTTACGGCCCATCTGCCAGGTCGGATGCTGGAGCGCCTCGTCCGGTGTGACGTCGGTGAGCTCCTCCCTCGTCCGGCCGCGGAACGGCCCCCCGGACGCGGTCAGGACAAGCGAGTCGACCGCCTCGGCGCGGCGGCCCTCGAGGCACTGGAAGAGCGCCGAGTGTTCGCTGTCCACCGGCAGCAGAAGCCCTCCCCCACGCTCCCGTGCCGCCAGGGCGAGGTCGCCGGCTGCGACCAGGCTCTCCTTGTTCGCGAGCGCGAGCGTCACGCCGCGCTCGAGCGCCCAGAGCGTCGCGGGAAGTCCGGCGAAGCCCATGACGGCGTTGAGCACGACGTCCGGCTCGGCGCGCTCGAGGAGCTCCGTGAGGTCCCCGCCGACCTGCGTCAAGGGGGCGAGTCCGTCGAGCGGCGTCGACCCCGACGCCGCCGCGACGAGCTCGAGCCCGGGGTTCGCCTCGATGATCTCGATCGCCTGCCGGCCGATCGAACCGGTTGCTCCGAGCAGAGCGACGCGTCTCATCCCTGCAGCGCCAGGATCGTGTAGTAGCCCGCGACCGAGGCGAAGAGCAGCGAGTCGATCCGGTCGAGGACACCCCCGTGCCCGCCGAGCAGGCGCCCGGTGTCCTTGACCTGCATGTCGCGCTTGACCGCCGACTCGAACAGGTCGCCGATCGTCCCTGCGAGCGCGAGCACCGCGCCGAGGACGAGCGCTTCCCAGATCTTTAGGAACTCGTCGCGATCCTGGTACAGCGCGAAGAACGCCACGAGCACCGATGCGACGAAGCCCGCGACGAAGCCCTCCCACGTCTTCCCGGGGGACATCACCGCGGCGAGCTTGTGCCGGCCGACCAGCCGCCCGGCGAAGTACGCAGCCGTGTCGCTGGCCCAGACGGCGAGCAGCACCGTGAAGATCGCGAGGCGCCCGATCGAGTCGTCCCCGAGGTCACGGAGCAGGATCAGGTGGCCGATGCCGGCGCCGACCCAGAACGCGCCGAGGATCGTGGACGCGATCGTCACCGTGCCGGACTGCCGCGTCTCCGCGATCCCGTAGAGGCCGAAAGCGAAGACGAACGTCGAGAGCAGGCCGGCGAGCAGCCAGCCCGGCCCGCCGAGCTCCGCTCCGAGCAGAGCTGCGATCACGCCGGCGAAGCCGGCGAGCACGAGCGGGCGCAGCGGACGGATCGTCGTGTAGAGCTCGTGCAGCGCCAGGATCGCGCCGACTGCGGCCACCGCGAAGAGCCACCAGGCATCGAAGTACGCAGCGGCGAGCACCGCGACGAGCAACGGGACGGCGACGAGGATGCGGCCGGCGAGGTCCCTCATCGCGCGCCGAACCGGCGGCGGCGTCGAGCGAACGTGTCGAGCGCGGTACGCAGCTCGTCCGCGCCGAAGTCGGGCCAGAGCGTCTCCGTGAAGACCAGCTCTGCGTACGCGAGCTGCCAGAGCAGGAAGTTCGAGATCCTGACCTCGCCCGATGTTCGGACCAGCAAGTCGGGATCGGGCATCTCCGGCTCGTAGAGGTGCTCCGCGATCAGCTCCTCGTCGATCGTGTCCGGCGCAGCTCCGCTCGCCGCAATCCCGCGCACTGCCTCGACGAGCTCGGCTCGGCCGCCGTAGTCGAAGCAGATCCACAGGCGCAGCCGGTCGTTCTCGATCGTCTCCTCTTCGAGCGCCACCATGCGTGCGAGCAGCGAGTCGGGCGCGCGGTCGCGCCGTCCGACGAACCGGACGCGCACGCCTTCCTTCGCCAGGTCGGGGAGCTCACGCTCGATCGTCTCGCCGAAGATCTCCATCAGGTCCTCGACCTCGTCGATCGGCCGCGACCAGTTCTCGGTCGAGAAGGCGTACACGGCGAGCGACTCCACTCCGAGGTCGATCGCCGCCTCGACCGTGCGGCGGAGCGCCTTCGTCCCGGCGCGATGGCCCTCGGCAACGGGCAGGCCCCGCTGCTCGGCCCAGCGGCCGTTGCCGTCCATGATCACCGCGACGGCGCGGGCGAGCTCGGTCGCCGCCATCAGTGCCTCTTCCGGTGCTGCTGCCCCGCCTCCGGCGAGCGAAAAGCAAGTGATGCAAGGACGCAGGGAGCCCTCGTATCGACAGATACGGGGGCGACTGAGGACGCGGCAGCACGCTGCTTTGCAGCCGCCGGAGGTGGGGTGAGCAGTGCCGGGAGAGGCACCTACACTTCCAGGATCTCGGCTTCTTTGTGCTTGAGCGCGTCGTCGATCGTCTTGATGCGCTCGTCGGTGAGCTTCTGCACGCGCTCCTCACCGCGGTGCTCCTCGTCCGCGCCGACCTCGCCCTTGCTCACGAGCTCCTTCATGTGGTGCAGCACATCCCGTCGAACGTTCCGCACGGCGATGCGACCTTCCTCGGCGAGGTGGCGCACGACCTTCACGAGCTCCTTGCGCCGCTCCTCCGTGAGCTGCGGGATCGGAAGCCGGATCACCTTGCCGTCGTTGGACGGCGTGAGTCCGAGGTCGGACTCCTGGATCGCCTTCTCGATCTGCTTCATCGAGCTCGGGTCGAACGGCTGGATCGTGAGCATGCGCGGCTCGGGGACGTTGATCGTCGCGAGCTGCTTCAGCGGCGTCTCCTGGCCGTAGTAGTCGATCACGATGCGGTCGAGCAGCGCCGCGGACGCGCGGCCGGTGCGCACGGTGTTGAACTCGTTGCGCGCGTGCTCCACGGCCTGGTCCATCCTCCGCAGCCCGTCCTGCATCGCCTCGTCGAGCGTCACGTCGCCTCCTTCGAGATGATCGTTCCCACCCGCTCGCCGTCGACGACGCGGCGCAGGTTGCCCTCGCCGCTTCCGAAGACGTAGATCGGGAGATCGTTGTCCATGCACAGTGAGAGTGCGGTCGTGTCCATCACCTTGAGCCCGCGCTCGATCGCCTGGCGATGCGTCAGCTGCGGGATGAACTCCGCGGTCGGGTCGGTGTTCGGGTCGGCGGTGTACACGCCGCGCGCACCGTGCTTGGCCATCAGGATCGCAGCCGCGCCGATCTCGAGCGCCCGGAGCGCCGCGGCGGTGTCGGTCGTGAAGTACGGGTTCCCGGTGCCGGCCGCGAAGATCACGATCCGTCGCTTCTCGAGGTGACGGATCGCCCGGCGGCGGATGTACGGCTCGGCGACGTCCGCGATGTCGAGCGCCGACTGCACGCGCGTCGCCGCGCCGGCGCGCTCGAGAGCGTCCTGGAGAGCCAGCGCGTTCATCACGGTGGCCAACATTCCCATGTAGTCGGCCGTCGCGCGGTCCATTCCCTCTGCGGACGCCTCCAGGCCCCGATAGAGGTTCCCCGCACCGACGACGACGGCGAGCTCGGTCACACCCGCCACGTCGGCGATCTCACGCGCGAGCTCGTCGATGGTCGCGGAGTCGAGCCCGTACTCGCGCGGGCCCATCAGCGCCTCGCCGGAGAGCTTCAGCAGCACCCGGCGGAACGGCTCGCCTGCCGTCCCGGCGGCCGCGGGCGATTCCTGCGGCCGGACCGCCATCAGCCGGAGAGGGAGATCCGCTCGAACTCGGCGACCTGAGCGCCCTCGTCCTCCAGCGCCTGGCCGACGGTCTTCGCCGTGTCGTGGATCCACGGCTGCTCGGCCAGAACCTGCGCGGCGAAGAAGCGCTTGTTGATCATCCCTTCGACGATCTTCTCACGCGCCTGCTCCGGCTTCGACAGGACCTCGTCGGAGGCCAGGAGGATGTCGCGCTCAGCGGTCACGAGCTCCTCGGGAACATCCTCGCGCGCGATGTACTGCGGCGCGGAGGCCGCGATGTGCATCGCGACCTTGCGTGCGAGCTCGGGCGAGCCGCCGCGAAGCTGGACGAGGACGCCGAGCTTGTTCGCGGGCGGATGCGCGTAGCCCTCGAGCGTGCCGGTGTCGATCCGCTCGAAGCGCGCGGGCTGGACGATCTGGATGTTCTCGCCGAGCTTCGCGGTGAGCTCTTTGCGCGCTTCCTCGAGCTTCGCCTCGGCTCCTACCCCTTCTTCGTCGATGAGGTCGAGGACCTTCTTCGCGAAATCCATGAACGCGTCGTTGTTCGAGACCGGCTCGGTCTCGCAGCCGATCCCGACGATCGTCGCGCGCGTGCCGTCCTCGTGGATCCGGTAGCCGACCTTGCCTTCGGTCGTCACCCTCCCCGCGCGCTTGTCGGCGTTCGCCATTCCCTTTTCGCGCAGGAGCTTCTTCGCCGCGTCGACGTCCCCGCCGGTGTCCTGGAGCGCACGCTTCGCGTCCATGATCCCCGCACCGGTCATCTCGCGGAGCTCCTTGACGAGCGTTGCGGAAATCGCGGTCACGTGGTCACCTCTTCGGCGACAGGCTCCTCCTTCTGCGCGACCTGCTCCTCGTCGCCCTCCGGCACGGGCTCCGGCTCCGACGCTGCCTCGGCGGCCGGCTCGACGACGGTCGCCTGCGCGCGGGCGAGCTCCTTCTCGGTGATGCCTGCGCGGCCCGCCTCGATGCCGTCCGCGATCACGCGCGCGACGAGCTCGCACGACCGGATGGCATCGTCGTTGCCGGGCACGACGAAGTCGGCCTCGTCGGGGTCGCAGTTCGTGTCGACGAGCGCGATCACCGGGATCTTCAGCCGGCGCGCCTCGGCGACGCCGAGCTGCTCCTTCTTCAGGTCGAGGATGAACACGGCGTCGGGGTGGCGCTTCATGTCGGCAACACCGCCGAGGTTCGCGTCGAGCTTCTCGAGCTGGCCCAGCAACTCGATCCGCTCCTTCGACGGGAGCAGCTCCAGCTGCCCTTCCGCCTGGAGCCTCCGGAGCTCGTGGAGCCGGTCGATCCGGCTGTGGATCGTGCGCCAGTTCGTGAGCAGCCCGCCGAGCCAGCGGTGGTTGACGTAGGGCATGCCGACGCGCTTCGCCTGGTTCTCGACGGCGTCCTGCGCCTGCTTCTTCGTGCCGACGAAGAGCACCGTCCCGTTCCGGGTCGCGATGTTCTTCGCGAAGTCGTGGGCCTCCTCGAGCAGCTGCTGTGTCTGCTGGAGGTCGATGATGTAGATGCCGCCTCGCTCCGTGAAGATGAAGCGGCGCATCTTGGGGTTCCAGCGCCTCGTCTGATGGCCGAAATGGACCCCGGCCTCGAGAAGCTCTCTCATGCTGACGACGGACATGGTGGCCTAGCCTCCGTTTCGCGGTTTGGATGTCTACAGCTCCGGCAGGCTCGGCTGGAACCGGGTGATCCGTCGTCCCGGCACCGCCACCCGAGTCACCCTGCCGGGTCGAAGGAGTGGAGCCGCCATGGTAGCGGGAGCGGCCCGAATCGGCCGTATTCTGGCGCTGTGCCGGACGTGTCGGAGCCGCTCAGCGCCCTGGCGGAGGAGATCCGGGCCGCCGCCTGGGACCTGGCCGTCGAGGTCGTCGACGAGGGCCTGCGCGAGGACGCCGTCCCCTCGCTCCAGCGGCTCGGGCAGGTCGGTCAGCTCGGGGACATGCCGACCTTCATCGTCGAGCTCTCGAAGGAGCTCGCGGAGCCCCAGCCGGGGCGCATGCGGCGCGGCGGCCCTCTGGCCGGGCTGGTCCGGGACCACGCGCGGGAGCGTGAGTCGCTCGGCTTCGCGCCGCGGGAGATCGTCACCGAGCTGCTCGTTCTGCGGCGGGTGCTCTGGCGCTTCGTCTCCTCGCGCGCCCACGACCTCACCGGCAGCGAGGTCTTCGAGGCGGAGCGGCGACTGAACGACAGCCTCGACGTGCTCGTCGCCGAGTGCGTCGTCGCCTACTTCGACCGCGCCACGGCGGAGCTGGCCGACCAGGCGCGGAGGGACCCGCTCACCGAGCTCCTCAACCATGCGGCCTTCAGCGTCGGCGTCGAGGAGGAGCTCGACCGTGCGCGCCGTTACGAGCGCGGCCTCACGCTCGTCTACGTCGACGTCGACGCGTTCAAGTCGATCAACGACGAGCTCGGCCACCCCGAGGGCGACCGCGTGCTCCGTCGCGTGGCCGCGCTGCTCACGGAGTCGCTCCGCGGGTCCGACCTCGCAGGTCGTCTGGGCGGGGACGAGTTCGCGGTCTGCCTGATCGAGAGCGACCTCGAGACGGGCGGCCGGTTCCTCGCGCGCCTGCACGACCTGGTCGACGAGGAGGCGGCGTCGGGTCGACTGCCCGAAGGGTTCGCGCTCAGCGCCGGGCTCGCCTCGTACCCGCACGACGCCGTCTCGTCGGACGCGCTCTTCCGCCTCGCCGACGAGCGGCTCTACGAGGCAAAGCGCGCGAAGACGTCGCGTTAACGAGCGCGGGCGAGCGCCGCGGCGAGGTCCGGCGGCAAGGGCGACGTCGTCTCGACGCGCTCACCGGTAATCGGATGGTCGAACGCGAGCCGCGTCGCGTGCAGGAACTGACGGTCGAGCCCGAGCTCGCCGCCGACCCCGTACACCGAGTCGCCGGCGACCGGCAGGTTGATCGCCGCGAGGTGGACGCGGATCTGGTGCATCCTCCCCGTCTCGAGCCGCACGCGGAGCAGCGCGTGTCGCTGCAGGCGCTCCTCGAGCTCGAAGTGCGTGACCGCGTCGCGCGGCGTGTCGGTGTCGAGCGACTGGCGCGTCGCGTCGCGACGGTCGCGGCCGATCGGCGCCTCGATCCGGCCGGAGCGCGAGCGCGGCTTCCCGCGGACGAGCGCGAGGTACTCCCGCTCGAGCGCACGCTCGCGCACGAGTTCCTGCAGGCGCTCGAACGCCTCGTCCGAGCGCGCCACGGCGAGCAGCCCCGACGTGTCGCGGTCGAGCCGGTGAACGATCCCCAGCCGCCCTTCCTCTCCCCCGGCCGCGCCGTGGCCGACGAGCGCATCCGCCAACGTGCCGGCGGCGTGCCCGGCGCCGGGATGGACGACGAGGCCCGCGGGCTTGTCGACGACGAGCAGGTGCTCGTCCTGGTACGGGATGCGGAGCGGCGCTGCCTGCTCGACGGCCGCTTCCGCCACGGCTTCGCGCTCGGGCACCTCGAACGCGATCTCCTCGCCCTCCTGGACGCGGTAGCTCTTCGGGCGGCGCTCGCCGTCGACCGTGACCGCTCCCCGCTCGCTCAGGAGCCGCTCGGCCTCGCCCCGTGAGCCCAACTCCTCCAGCGAGGCGAGGAAGCGGTCGAGCCGCACGCCGGCGGCGTCAGCGGTGACGCGGATGCGGGCGATCGGAGATCACCGCGGCGCCGAGCAGCAGGGCGACACCCACGACGATGAAGGTGTCGGCGAGGTTGAACGCCGGCCAGAACTCGAGGTCGATGAAATCCGTGACGTGCCCGAGCCGGACGCGGTCGGCGAGGTTCGAGATGCTTCCGCCGACGACGAGCCCGAGCCCGACCGGCATCACGGGGTGACGCGCCCCTGAGCGCGCGAAGACGACGAGCAGCCAGGCGATGACCATTGCCGTCAACGCGATCACGATCGTGGTCGCCTCGGGAAAGAGGCCGAACGCGATCCCCGAGTTCTGCACGTGATGCAGGTCCAGCGGCCCGGCGACGTGTCGTGACTCGGCGAGGTCGAGCGTGCCGGCGACGATGCGCTTCGTGACCTGATCGGCGACGACGGCGGCTCCCGCCACGGCGCCGAGGCCGATCCACTCGTGCGCGCCAGCCGCCATCGAGCGCTCCGCGACGGAGACGGGCGCCAGCCCGTCTGTCGACGAGCCGACCCGCACGTCGACCGTGGGCCTGGGAGCAGGCTCGCTCATCGCAGCTTTGCGCAGTCGATGCAGCGGTCGGCCCACGGCAGCGCCTCGAGCCGTTCCTCGCCGATCGGCTTGCCGCAGTTCGTGCAGATGCCGTACGTGCCGTCTTCGATCCGCTGGAGTGCGGCGTCGATCGCCAGGATGAGGTCCTCCTCGTTCTCCGTGAGCCCGTAGTCGAGCTCGCGATCGTGCATCGCGGTCGCGGTGTCGGCGAGATGCTGGTCCGACGCTTCCTCGCCGGTCTCGTCCTCGACGCTGCCGGGGTTCTCGTTCTTCAGGTTCTCCAGCGCGGCCGCGATGCGCTTCCGCTCGGTGAGCAGCGCTTCACGGAACCGGTTCGTTTCGATCGAGCTCATACGTCCTTTCTCGTTGCGGAGGCCAGGCGAGCCTCCGCCTCGTCGGGCCGGAGGTCGTCCACCTCCACAATCTTGTCACGCGAGGCGAAGCCGGAAACGAGCCTGACCGCCCTTGGGTGGACGCCGAGGGTCGTGGCGACCAGCTCGACGACCGCTGCGTTCGCGGCCCCGCGCTCCGGAGCTGCGGCCACCCGCAGCTTCCAGGCCTCGCCGTGACGCCCGACGACACCGGGCTTCGCGGCGCCGGGAACGACGCGGAGCCGGAGTCTCGTGGCCGCCACGGGTCGAAGGTTAGGCGGCTTCGCGCTCCTCGCTGGGCTCGGCATCCTCGACGGCAAGAGCATCGAGGGCGGAGCGGAGCAGCGAGCGGATCCGCCGCGCCTCGGCGGCCAGGTGCTCGCGCTCGGCGTGTGCTCGGCGCGTCACCGCACGGGCCTCCGCGTGTGCCTCCGTCAACAGGAGCTCCGACTCCTTGCGCGCCTGCTCCTTCAACTCTTGCGACGCGCGCTCGGCAGAAACGAGCGTCGTGCGAAGCAGCGCCTCGAGCTCGCGGAAGCGGACGAGCTCCCGCTCGAGGTGCTCGACCTTGTCGCCGAGGTCGGCGCGATCACGCCAGACGTCCTCGTAGCTCTCGGCGATCTCCTCGAGCGTCGCGTCGACGCGGGTGCGCTTGTAGCCGAAGAGCGCACGCTCGAGTCGGATGTGCTTGATCTCGACGGGCGAAAGTCCCATGGGTGCCCTCCTTACAGTCGGTCGAGGATCGCGTTCAGGAGCTGCTGGACGATCAGCAGCGCGATGACCGCGAGCATCGGGGAGAGATCGAGCGGCCCGAGGGGCGGCACGACGCGCCGGAAGAGGCGCAGGTACGGGTCGCAGAGCTCGTACAGGTTCCGCTGGATCCAGTTGAGAGTCGGCGAGTACGGCAGCCTGATCCAGCTCGAGATGATGTAGATCAAGATGACCAGGATGTAGACGCCGATGAAGACGTTCACGAAGCTCTGAATGAGCCCGACGGCGTCGAAGAGCAGCATCAAGCTGGCAGTGTCGCCCATCCGCCCCACTTTCGCCCTCGGGCGGCGGACTCCTAGGCCTGGTTGAAGAAGCCGCCGCGCTCGAGCAGGCGGGCGCGTTCCTCTGCCGAGACCTCGACGTTCCGAGGGGTCAGCAGGAAGACCTTGTCGGCAACGCGTTGCATCCCACCGTCGAGCGCATAGGTCAGCCCGCTGGCGAAGTCGATCAGCCGCTTCGAGAGCTCCTGGTCGGAGCTCTGGAGGTTGAGGATCACGGGGATGTCCTGCTTGAAGCGGTCGGCGATCTGCTGCGCGTCGTTGAAGCTCCGTGGGATCACGAGGTGCATCCGCACCGAGCCCGGCCCGTCGGCCGCTCGAAGCCTGGGCCGCATCGGCGTCGCGGCGGCGGCAGGCTGCTCGCCCGGGTCTGTCCAGTCGTCGAACTGCTCCTGACGCCGCCTCGGTGCGAGCCGGCGGACGTTCGGCCGGTCGGAGTAGGTCCGCTCGAGCTCCTCCTCGGTGACGAACCCGTCCTCGTCCCAGTCCTCCTCCTCGGCGATCCCGAAGTAGACGAGCGTCCGGTTCCAGATGTCCGCAAAACCCATGGCGCCTAATGGTAAAGCGTTGAGCCGACACGGATCAGCGTCGCGCCCTCGTCGACGGCCACTTGCCAGTCCTGGCTCGTGCCCATCGACAGCTCACGCAGGCCGTTCGCCGCGGCCAGCTCACGCAGCCGGCGGAAGTACGGCCGCGACGCCTCGGGGTCGCTCGTCGCGGGCGGCATGGTCATCAGCCCGCGCACGTCCGGGTAGAGGCCGAGGAAGCTCTCGAGCTCCTCGGGGGCGACACCGGACTTCGTCGGCTCGCCGGACAGGTTGACCTCGACGAGTGCCGGGATCTCCAGCCGCTGTGCCGCCGACTCCGACGACAGGGAGTGACAGAGCTCGCAGCACACGTTCACGACGCGCGCCTTTCGACTCTGCAGATGGCCGATGAAATGCCAGCGGAAGGCATCGCCATACCTTTCGTGCTTGGCCTCGAGGTCCTGCGCCCGGTTCTCGCCCACCACCTCGATGCCCGCTTCGGCCACGACCCCGAGCTCATCGAGCGAGACGTACTTCGTCGCGGCGACGACGGTCACTCCGGCGCCGGCCTCGGCGCGGATTGCCTCGTAGCGTTGCCGGATCCCGTCAGCCGACAACAACGCCGACCACTCCCTGGCGCCCGGTGATGCCCGCGTCGCGTCGGTGAGAGAAGAAGAGCTCCGGGTTGCACGAGGTGCAGATGTCGAATCGCTCGACGGTCGCAACGCCCGCTTCGCGTAGCGCGCGATCGGCGGCGGCCCAGAGGTCGAGCATGCGCCCGGCCACGACATCGGCGCCGAAGCGCGCGCGAAACGGGTCCGCGACCTCGACGCCGACTTCGTAGCAGCAGGGCCCGATCGCCGGACCGATGGCTGCGCGCAATGTGCCGCCGAGTGCCGCCACGCCTGCGCCGACGATCCCCTCCAGCAAGCCGCGCCAGCCCGCGTGGAGCAGGGCGAGCGCGGCGCGGTCCTCGCGCGCGAGCGCGATCGGGACGCAGTCGGCCGTGAGCTTCAGCATCGGTACGCCCGGCTCGTCGGTCCAGAGCCCGTCACCCGGCTCGCCGCGGCTTGCTGCGACCGCGCGGTTGACGATCGCCGAGTGCTGTTGGCGGTTCAGCGCCAGCCTCGAGACGTCCGCGCCGACCTCCGCGCACAGGCGGCGACGGTTCTCCTCGACGTGCGCTTCCTCGTCGAGCGTGAGCTTGCCGAGGTTCAGCGACCTAAACGGCCCCTCACTCACGCCGCCTTGCCGGGTTGAGAACACGACCTCGTACGCGTCGCCGCAGTCCCAGCGGTAAACGGTCACACGAGCTCCCTGGCCTGTTCGAGCAGCCGCTCGCGCGTGTTCAGCGTCGGGTCGTCGACGACGCGCTCGAGCAGCTTCGCGAGGACCTCACCCACGCGAGGCCCTTCGACAAGCCCGAGCTCGTGGAGATCGCCCCCGTCGATCGTGAGATCTGAGATGCGGTGAGGCGCGTCGCTCGCCTGCTCGATGGCGTGCAGCCACGCGTTGTTCGAATCGTCGCCGGCCGCGAGCCGCAGGCGCGCAACGTCCAGAGCCGTCTCCGTGCCGTAGCGCGCGAGCGCACGCCGGGCGGCGAGCTGCCTCGTATCCGGAACGGTGTCGCGCCTTCCTTCCACCGCTGCTGCGACGCGCCGGACGAGCTGCGTCGGATAACGCAGACGGCGAAGCACTGCTCGCGTCGTCTCGGCATCGAGTGCTCGGAGGAGTGCACCGAGGCGCACCGCGAGTGGGTCGTGCGCAGCTGCGGAGGCCTGGACGATCGCGAAGTCGTCCGCCTCGAGCTCCGGCAGCAGCTCGGCGAAGACTCCCGTCTCGACTGCAAGGCGGAGCGCCTTGGCCGGATGCGCGCCGAGCAGCAGCTTCGACAGCTCCCCCATCCCGTCGGCTGAGAGCCCCCCGCCGATGCGCTCCGCCGAGACGAGGCGCACCGATTCCGCGTTCTCGCGCATCTGTTCGAGCGTCGGCTCGTCCGGGTCGAGGTCGTGCTCCGAGACGAAGCGGAGCCCGCGGACGAGGCGAAGCGGATCCTCGCGGAAGCTCTCGGGCGAGACGGTCCGCAGAACGCGCGCCTCGAGGTCAACCCTGCCCTTGAAGGGATCGAGAAGCTCACCCGTCTCGAGCCGCTTCGCGATCGCGTTGATCGTGAAGTCGCGGCGCGCCATGTCCTGCTCCAGCGAGATCTCGGGTGACGCGACGATCTCGAAGTCGTGCCTGCCGGGCCCCGTCGAGCGCTCGGTGCGCGGCGGCGCGAACTCGATCCCGGCCGGGGCGATCGACCGAAGCTGACGGTCCGCCGGGTAGAGCCTCAGCCCGACGCGGCGGCCTGCCACCTCGAGGTCCTCGACTCGCCCATGCGGCGCGAGGGCTTCGCGCAGCTCGTCGTACCCGACGCCCGGGACGACGAAGTCCTGATCCTTTGCCGGGCGTCCGAGGAGCTCGTCGCGCACGGCGCCCCCCACGAGGTACGCGTCGAGGCCGAGCGAGTGGGCGAAAGCGGAGATCGGCGATTCAGACGTGCGCGACCACCGCGATCTCGACCCTGGCGCCCATCGGGAGCGCCGCGACCTGCACGGTCGCGCGAGCAGGCGGCTTGTCGCCGACGTAGCGGCCGTAGACCTCGTTCACGGCAGCGAAGTCCCCGAAGTCCGAGAGGTAGATCGTCGTGTTCAGCACCTGCTCGAAGCTGCTTCCCGCAGCGTCGAGGATCGCCTCGAGGTTCTTGCAGACCTGCTCCGTCTGCTCCTCGATCGCATCGCCGACGAGGGCGTCGTGCTCCGGCTTCAACCCGACCTGGCCCGCGACGAACACGAGGTCTCCGTAGCGAACGGCCTGCGAGTACGGCGCTCCCTGGAACGGAGCGGGAGCGTTCTCGGTACGCACAACGGCCTTCTCCGCCATGAGCTACTCCTTTCCGGGTCGCGGCCGGCACGCCTGGGCGAGCGAGATGCCGAGCGCCTTGAAGATCGCGTCGAGCACGTGCTGCGTGTCACGCCCCTCGAGCAGGCGCACGTGGAGCGTCAGCTCGGCGCCCTCGGTCAGGCCCTCGAGGAACCGGGCGACGATGTCCGTGTCCAGTCCCGCGACGCGTGCGTCGGAGAGGTCGACGTTCGAGACGAGCAGCGGCCGACCGGACGCCTCGAGGACGACGTGCGCGAGCGCCTCGTCTGCGGGAATCACCGCTGTGCCGTGCCGACGTCCCGCGCGAAGCGGCTCTGCGAGCGCACGGCCGAGTGCCCGACCGGCCGACGCAGCCTCGAGGACCGCCGCGCCGGGGGCGATTTCGAGCTGGACGTCGAAGCCGCCGTGGACCGCGAGCAGCCCGAGCAGGTGGTCGAGAACCGGCAGCCCGGTTCCCACCGTGGCAGTGCCGTTGCCGCCCACGGTGACGCGGACGAGGCTTTGCGCCTCACCTTCGCGCTCGGTCGCCGTCATCGCGAGGAGGCTATCGCAGCCGCGCTGGCGGTCAGTCGGCGACGCGCTCGATGTGCGCGCCGAGCGCGCGCAGCCGCTCGTCGATCCGCTCGTAGCCGCGGTCGATCTGCCCGACATTCCCGATCGTCGACGTGCCTTCCGCGCAGAGGCTCGCGATCAGCATCGCCATACCGGCACGGATGTCGGGGCTGTCCATCCGTTCGCCGTACAGCTTCGCCGGGCCGGTCACGACGGCGCGGTGCGGATCGCAGAGGATGATCCGCGCCCCCATCCCGACGAGCTTGTCGACGAAGAAGAGGCGGTTCTCGAACATCTTCTCGAAGATCAGGATCGTCCCCTTCGCCTGCGTCGCGACCGCCAGCGCGATCGACGTCAGGTCGGCGGGGAACGCGGGCCAGGGGCCGTCTTCGATCTTCGGGATCTGGTCGCCGAGGTCGTCCTGCACCTGCAGATCCTGACCCGGCGGCACGTGCACGCTCGTCCCGTCGATCTCGACGCGCACGCCGAGCCGCGCGAGGTGAGGAAGGATCGGCACGAGGTCCTCGGGCGCCGTGTCGTCGATCCAGAGATCGCCGCCGGTGACGGCGGCCAGGCCGATGAAGCTCGCGACCTCGATGTGCTCCGGTGCGATCCGGTGCTCGCCGCCCCCGAGGTGGTCGACGCCGCGGATGCGGAGCACGTTCGACTCGATCCCTTCGATCTGCGCACCGAGCGAAACGAGGAACCTGCAGAGGTCCTGCACGTGCGGCTCACACGCGGCATTGCCGATCACTGTCTCGCCCTCGGCGAGCACGGCTGCCATGACCGCGTTCTCGGTTCCCATCACGCTCGCCTCGTCGAGGAAGACGTGCTTGCCCCGCAGGCGGTTCGCCTGGAACTCGAACGCACGGTCGATCGTGACCGTCGCACCGAGCTGCTCGAACGCGTGAATGTGGACGTCGAGCCGACGGCGTCCGATCACGTCGCCACCCGGCGGAGGCAGTGTCGCTCGGCCGAAGCGCGCGATCAACGGGCCGGCGACGAGGAACGAGGCGCGGATGCGCGTTGCGAGGCCCGGGTCGACTTCGGTCTTCGTCACGTGCGTCCCGTCGACCGTCACCTCGTTCGGGCCGATCCACTCCACCTCTGCGCCGAGGTTGTCGAGCAGCTCGACCATCGTCTCCACGTCGCGGATCCGCGGGACGTTCGTCAGGGTGACGGGCTCGGAGGCGAGCAAGGTCGCAGCGAGGATCGGCAGCGCGCCGTTCTTGTTTCCGGCTGCGCGCACGCGTCCGTTCAGGGGCCGTCCTCCCTCAATCACGAAGGACTCGGCGAGCTTCTCGGTGAGCAGGTTCGTCATCGGAGGCGGGCTAGGATAGCTCTCCCGTGGACGTGACCCGTGAGCGCGCCTGGCAGACGTTGACCGAGTACACGCAGAGCGAGGCGCTCAGACGGCACGCGCTCGCGGTGGAGGCGTCGGTCGGCGCGTACGCGCAGAAGCTCGGGGAGGACGAGGAGTTCTGGCGCGCGACGGCGCTGCTGCACGACTTCGACTACGAGGTCCACCCCACGCTGGACAAGCATCCGCAGGACGGCGCGCCGATTCTTCGTGAGCAGGGCTACCCCGAAGAGCTGATCGAGGCCGTGCTGTCGCACGCCGAGCACCTTTCGCTGCCGCGCGACACTCCGCTCAAGCTGACGCTCTTCGCGTGCGACGAGCTCTCCGGGTTCATCCATGCGTGTGGACTCGTTCGACCCGACGGGATCGAGACCTTGGAGCCGAAGTCGGTTCGGAAGAAGCTGAAACAGCCGTCGTTCGCCGCCGGCGTGAATCGCGACGACGTCTTCAAGAGCGCCGAGGAGCTCGGCGTCGACCTCGACGAGCACATCGCCTTCGTCATCGCCGCGATGCGGCCGATCGCAGCGGAGCTCGGGTTGCGCACGCAGGCGGACGCCGCATGACTGCGCGGTTCGACGCGCTCGGCGTCGTCGTCGCGGACATCCCGCGCGCGCTTGCGTTCTACCGACGGCTGGGGCTCGAGTTTCCCGAGGGTGCCGAGTCGGAGCAGCACGTCGAGGCGACGCTTCCGGGTGGTCTGCGCTTCATGCTCGACGCGGAGGACGTGATCCGCTCCTTCGATCCGGAGTGGCGTCGCCCGGACGGAAGCAGCATCGGCCTCGCGTTCGCGTGCGAGTCGGCCGGCGACGTCGACGCGGTCTACGCAGAGCTCACCGGCGCCGGCTACGAGAGCCACAAGGAGCCGTGGGACGCGTTCTGGGGTCAGCGCTACGCGCAGGTCCGAGACCCGGACGGGCACGTCGTGGACATCTTCGCTCCGCTCTAGAGCGCCGCGACCAGGCGGTCGAGGTCCTCGTCGCTCGTCCACCAGCCGCACGATGCGCGCACGAGCCCCGTGCCCGGCATGTCGCGAACGATGACGCCGTTCTCGGCGAGCCTCGCGACCGTCGCTTCGGGATCCGCGTCGCGGAACGAGACGAGGTTCGCGTGGCCGGGCTCGGTCACGACCTCGGCGCGCTCGGCGAGGAGCTCGCGGCAGCGAGCAGCCGCTTCTGCGGCGCGCTCGTAGCGCCACTCGGGGTGCACGTCGAACGCGGCGAGCAGGCCGGCGGTCGCAGCGAGCGGCGTGAAGTGCGTGTCGAAGCGATCGGCGCCTTCGTGCGGCTCGAACGTCCCCGCCTCCAGGTTGTACTCGCGCTGCGAGAGGTAGCTCGGCTGCGTCAGGCGCAGCGCGTCGGGATCACGTACCGACAACGCGCCGGTCAGATCGGGACCGCAGAGCCATTTCTGAGCAGAGACGGTGTAGAAGTCCGCGTCCGACGCGTCGACGGGGATCGCGCCGGCCGACTGCGCGCCGTCGACGAGCACGGGAATGCCGGTCGCCTCGCGCAGTTCGCGCCACGGGAGACGGTGGCCGTCGATCCAGAGGACCTCCGAGAGTGCGATCAGTTTCGTTTTCGGGCCGACCTCGGCGAGGATCGTTTCGTACGCATCCGCCGCCGGACGGTCGCGGAGGCGGGCAATCCGGACCGTGGCAGGACTCACCGCCAGCGGACCGATCAAGCCGAAGTGCTCCGAGTCCGTTGTGACGACCTCGTCACCCTCAACGAGGCCGAGGCCGTTCAGCACGACGTTGCACCCCTCCGACGTCGACGTCGTGAGCGCGACGTTGTCGACGGGCACTCCGACGAGCCGGGCAAATCCTGCGCGCACGCGCGGGCGGTTTTCGAGGTACTCGTCGAACGCCGCGCGGTTGAAGCGGCCTTCCACGAGCGCGCGCTCCTGCTCCGCGGCGATCGCGTCGGCGACCGCGGTCGGCATCGGCCCGAACGTCCCGGCGTTCAGGTACGCGTAGCGCTCGAGGACCGGAAACTGAGCGCGCGCCTCGTCGAACGTCATCGGATCTCAAGCTCCACGGGCGCATGATCCGACAGGAGGACGTCTCCGTGTCGCCGGAGGTCTTCCGGCCAGTGCCGCTCGGGTCCCAGGGGCATCAGCCCGCGCACCAGAACATGGTCGAGGCCGGGGCCTGCCTGCGAGAAGCCCCACTCCGAGGTGCCGAGCGCGCGCAGCGTGGGCGACGTCACGACCGTGACGTTGAAGTCGCCCGCCAACACGACCGGCTCACCCGGGTTCGCCAGCCCGTCGACGAAGGCGGCCGCACGGAGGAGCTCCGCGTCCGCGACGCGTTTTTCGTCGCGCAAGCTCGTCGCGTGCAGATTCCCGACGATCGCGGTTCGCCCGTCCTCGAGCCGAACCCGTAGCGCCTGACAGATCCGCCGCTCGCGCGCCCACCTGAGCCGCGTGACGAGGCCGAGCCCCAGCTCCTCGGCGATTCGCTTCCGGAAGCCGCGCGGGTTGAGGACGATCGTCTTGTGGTCGGTCACCTCGAGACCGGTCGCGACGAGGATCGCGTTCGCCTGCCCCTCGACCGCGGAGCGAAGCCGGGTCGGGTCGAGATCGGTCACAAGCCCACCGAGGTTGGGCGGCAGCCTCGCAGGCGCGGCGACGTCGCCGTACGCCGAGTAGCCCGACCAGGCTTCGAGCCGAGGCAGCGTTCCGGCGGCAAGCTCCTGCAGCGCGACGATCGTGGGGCCGTCCGCACACATGAGCTTGACCATCCGCTCGAAGTACCGCCGACGGCCCGACGGAACGGTTCGGCCGTGGAAGAGGTTCCAGCTCCGGATCAGCACGCGGCTAGCGTATTCGGGGTGCGAGTCGTCATCGCGGACCCTCCGGCCTACACGCCGTACTACGACCACGACCTCGCCGCTGCGCTCGCGACCGCGGGAGCGGACGTCGAGCTCGTCACGTCACGATTCCGTTTCGCCGAGCTTCCCGCGCCGGACGGGTACCGGCGCAACGAGCTCTTCTACCCGCTCAGCTCACGCGTGTTCCGCCGGTCGCGGCTTCGCGTTCCGGTGAAGGGGCTCGAGCACCCGCTCGGGATGCTCCGGCTCAGCCGGCGGCCGGCCGACGTCGTCCACGTCCAGTGGCTTTCGTCTCCGCAGCTCGACGAGCGCCTGTTGCGGCTACGCGCACCGTCCGTCTTCACCGCGCACGACCTGCTCCCACGCCGGACGGCGTCCAAGCTCGAGCTCTGGCGGCGACTCCTCGCGCGGTTCGACCGGGTCGTCGTGCACAGCGAGCACGGCCGGGAACGGCTTGCCGAGCTCGGCGTCGACGCGCGCGTGATCCCGCTGCCCATCTCGGCGTCGAACGTCGAACGTCGTGACGACGGACGCACGCTGCTCTTCGCGGGAGTCATCCGACCGTACAAGGGCCTGCCGGACGCACTCGAGGTCGTGCGGCGGATCGACGAGGCGCGCCTGCTCGTCGCAGGCGACCCGAGCGAACCGATCGAGAGGCGCGGCGAGAGAGTCGAGTGGCGGCTCGGCTACCTGCCGCAGGCCGAGCTCGATCGTGCGCTCGGCGAGGGCACGGTCGCGCTCTTCCCGTACCGCCCGGAGCTCGACCAGAGCGCGGCGCTGATGCAGGCGCTCGGGGCTGGCGTGCCGGCCGTCTGTTACGACGTCGGCGGGATCGCGGAGCCTGTGCGGCGGTTCGGCGCGGGTCGCGTCGTGCCGGCGGGAGACGTCGACGCGTTGACCGACGCCGCCCGCGAGCTCCTGGACGATCCGCAGGCGCTCGCTGCCGCGCGCGAGGGTGCACGCCGTGCGCGGGAGTCGCTGACCTGGTCGGCTTCGGCCGAGGCGCACCTCGACCTGTACCGGGAGCTCACGTGATCTTCAGACGGCGCTTCGGGGAGCTGATCGACCGCCAGCTCGATCTCTTCGAGCAGGACAACGCAGATCTGTTCCAGCAGCTCGAGGACGCCGAGGACGAGTACCGGCGCGCGGGGCGCGCGGACGCCGAGGAGCGCTTCGGCGATCTGCAGGAGCTCCTCGCCGAAGGAGGCGAGACGCTCGTCGAGCTTCGCGACACGTACTCCGAGACGCTCGACGACAAGGCTGCCGACGAGTACGCGGGCGCGTTCGACTTCGCTGTGCTGCGCCGCTTCCCGCAGTTCGTGCTCGAGCTCGACGACGAGGACGACGCGGAGGAGGACGACTAGTCCGAGTCGTCGGACCCGGAGTGTCCTGAGCCCTTCCCCGACGAGTTGTCGTCGGAGCCGCGTCCACGGTTTCGACCTCTGTGCGAATCGTCTGCTTCGTCTGACTCCCTTCCGGAACCGCGTCCGCTCGACGCGCTCCCCGGCCCGGAGTTGTCGTCGTGCTTCGTGGCCACGATCGGCGCGGGCGCGGCGAGCGAGCGGTCCTTCACCTCGACCGCCGCCGAGGTCGCGGTGATCGCCGCGAGGAGCGCAGCGCCGCCCTTGGCGGCGAGGGCCGCGGTCGACACCGCGTCGGCAGGCCCACCGATCCGCAAGAGGGAGTCCTTGGCCCACATGACGACGCCCGGAATGAAGCGCACGCGCTCGGCGATCGTCTTCCGCGCCCGCCAAAGCAGCGCTTCGACCGACGGAGGCGAGACGTCCATCGTGCGAGCCACCTCGTCGTAGGAGAGACCCTGCACCTCTCGGAGGAGCAGCGCCTCGCGCTGTCGCGCTGGGAGCTCGGCGACCGCTTCGCGAACCTCGGACATGCTCGCTCGTTCCACGGCGGCCTGGTGGGTCGTGTCGTCTCCGCGACCGTCGACCTCCGGGTCGAGCGCGACGGTCAGTGGCGCCGTCATCCGCTTCCGGATTCGCATGCGGCACTCGTTGCGCGCGATCGTCGCAAGCCAGGCTGCCGGCTCCTGGGGCGTCGTACCGGCGAGGAGCGAGCGGTGCGCGGCGAGGAAGCTCTGCTGCGCCGCGTCGGCGGCCTCCTCGGGGTCGCGAAGCATGCCGCGGCAGATCCCTGCGACCAGTCGAGCGTGGTCGCGGTACAGCGCGGCCAGCGCATCGGCGGCGCGGCCCTGCGACTCAACTGTGCGCTCGAGCGAGCTCACTTCGACCCCATTCCTCGACGGAACCCTCGTCTGTATAGCCCAGATGCGGGGCGACCGGATTTCCTTCGCGAAGGTTTTCCGGCCGTTCCGGCTCCCTCCTCCGAACGTCCCATCCGACAAAGGAGTGAGCCGAATGTCACGAACCATCCTTCCCCTCGGCGCCGCGGCAACGGCAGCGATGATCGCCGCGTTGGCGTTCGCCCTGCCGGGCACGGCCGCAACGCCGAAGCTCGTCGCGACCGTAGGTCCGGGCGATTCGATCACGCTGCGAACGTCGGCGGGCGCTCCGGTCCGCAGTCTTCGGGCCGGCGTCTACACGGTGGTCGTCAGAGACAAGTCGAGCGAGCACAACTTCCGCATCGTCGGCCCCGGCGTGAACAAGGCGACGAGCGTCGACTCGACGGCGACCGTCACGTGGAAGGTCAAGCTGGTGCGCGGCAAGGGCTACCGGTTCCAGTGCGACCCGCACTCGGACGACATGCGCGGAGCGTTCCGCGCGCGTTAGCGGTGGCCGAAGTGGTGTGCGTCGGGGAGCGCGTCGTTGACGGCGCGTTCCCCGGACACGCGCCGCGCCAGCGGGCCGAGCGTCTCGAGCCGATCGACGAGGACGTTCTGGTTCCGCTCGATCTTCTCGAAGCGCCCTTCGGCGCGGATCAGCGGCTCGCCGCGCACGATTGCCCGGTGGCGGTCGTACACCTGCGGGGGAATGATCAGGTTCACCTGGCCGAACTCGTCCTCGAGCAGCATGAAGACGATCCCCTTCGCGGTCGCAGGGCGCTGTCTCGCGATCGCCATGCCTGCCACCGCGACCCGCGTGCGATGCGGCTGCTCGCGCAAGTCGCGAGAGGAGAGCGTTCCGCCGGGCAGGTGCGGGCGGAGCAGCTCGAGCGGGTGGACGCCGACCGAGATGCTCGTGAGGCGGTAGTCGGCGAGCATCCGCTCCCACCGCGTCTGCTTCGCGAGCTCGGGCGTCTCGACCGTCGGGTCGAGCGGAAGCGCGAGCTGCTGCTCCTCGCCGCCGGAGCCGGGGACGGTCTGTGCGCGCGGAACGAGCCCGAGCTCCCAGAGCAGTGCGCGCCTGCTCTCACCCAGGCAGTCGCACGCGCCCGACTGGACGAGCGCCTCGAGCTCGTCGCGGCCGAGCTCGGTCCGCTGCGCGAGCTCGCGCACGTCGCGAAACGGACCACCTCGCTCGCGCTCCTCGACGAGCGCGCGCGCGTCGTCCTCGCCGACGTGCGCGACGTATTCGATCCCCATCCGCACGGCGCCACCCTCGTTCGCGCACTTCGCGCGCGAGCGGTTGACGTCGGGTGGGCGCACCTCGACGCCTTTCCGCTGCGCATCGCGCACGAGCGTCGACGGCGGGTAGAAGCCCATCGGCTGCGCGTTCAGGAGCGAGCAGAGAAACTCGGTCGGGTAGTAGTGGCGCAGCCACGCCGACTGGTACGCGAGCAGTCCGAACGCCGCGGCATGCGACTTCGGGAAGCCGAACCCCGAAAAGCCGGTCAGCTTGTCGTACACCGTGTCGGCGGTCTCCCTGTCGACGCCTTTGCTGAGCGCGCCTTCGACGAAGCGCGCGCGGAACGCCTCGAGCGCCTCCTGCGAGCGCTTGCGGCTCATCGCTCGGCGCAGGCCTTCCGCCTCCCCCACGCTGAAGCCGGCGAGCGCCATCGCGACGCTCAGCACCTGGTCCTGGAAGACGATCGCGCCGTACGTCTCGCCGAGCGGTGCCTCGAGCAGCGGGTGGTCGTACGTCGGCTTGTGCGTCGGGTCGGCGCGAAGGAGCTCTCGGTTCTTGACGTACGGGTGCACCGCCTTCCCCTGGATCGGGCCTGGGCGGACCAGCGCGACCTGCACCGTGAGGTCTTCGAGGTTCTCCGGCCTCGTGCGCAGAAGGCTCTGCATCTGCGCGCGGCTCTCGATCTGAAACGTGCCGACCGTGTCCGCGGACTGGATGTCCTCGTACACGGCGGGATCGACGAGTGAGATCCGAGACAGGTCGATCGACTCGCCCCGCACCCGCGCCACCTCGCTCACGCACTCCTCGACCGCGGAGAGCATCCCGAGCCCGAGCAGGTCGATCTTCATGAAGCCCGCGTCCGAGCAGGAGTCCTTGTCCCACTGGCAGAGCTGGCGCCCGACCATCGCTGCCGGCTGCACCGGGACGAGCTCGACGAGCGGGCGCGACGAGATGATCATCCCGCCCGGGTGCTGCGAGATGTGGCGCGGGAGGCCGGCGATCTCCGCGCAGCACTCGACGAACGCGCGCCAGCGCGGCGAGAGGAGCTTCCGCTTCGCGTCGGGGAGCGTCGCGAGCTCCTGCGCGATCTTCCTCGCGTTCCAGCCTTCGGTGACCTTCGCGAGCCGCTCGAGCTCGGCGTGCGGCAGGCCGAGCGCCTTGCCCACGTCTCGGATCGCCCCGCGCGAGCGGTACGTCGCGAAGGACGCGACGAGCGCGGCGTGCTCGCGACCGTAGCGCTCGGTCACGCGGACGATCAGCTTCTCGCGGATGTCGCGCGGGAAGTCGAGGTCGATGTCGGGCACGCCGCGCATCTCGTCGTTCAGGAAGCGGCCGAGTGAGAGCCCGGCGGAGACCGGGTCGACGTGCGAGAGACCGGTCAGGTAGCAGACGATCGAGCCGACCGACGACCCGCGCCCTCGTCCGGGAGGCAGCACATGTCTCGGCGTGTCGTCCCCGCGCACCTCGCGCGCGCAGTCGGCCGCGAGCTGGAGCACCTCGTGGTGGAGCAGGAAGAACCCGTCGAGTCCGAGCCGCCCGATCAGCGCGAGCTCCTCGTCGAGCCTGTCTCGAGCATCGCGCTTGTGGCCGTTCAGGCCGGAGTAGCGCTCCTCGAACGCGCGGTCGCAGACGCGTCTGAGCTTGATGCTCGCCGGCTCACCGTCCGCAAAGTCCGGATAGCTGTAGCCGAGGTCGGCGGTGAGGTCGAAGCGAAGTCGGTCGGCGAGCTCACCCGCTCGCTCGACCGCGTCGCGGTCGTCGGGGAAGCGCTCGAGCACGTCGTCGGGCGCGAGCAGGACCGACTCGTGGTTGCCGCGACGCTCGGGCTCCGAGCCGTCGAGCGACGTGCACTCACGGATCGCGACCAGCACGTCCTGCAGCTGCGCGCGGCGAGCATGGTGCGCATGCACGTCCCCGGTCGCGACCGTCTGCACGCCGAGCGTCTCCGCCAGGTCTCGCAGCGCAGCGTTCCGGCGCACGTCGCCGCGCTCGTACGGTCGCTGGAGCTCGACGAAGAAGCGCTCGCGGAACGCCCCGGCGACCGCCGCCGCGGTGTTTGGGTCGCGCACGGCGAGCCCGTGCCGCGCGCAGCCGGAGAGGCAGACGAGCCCCTCGTTCAACTGGAGGAGGAGCTCGACCGACAGCGCGGGATCGAGCGGCGGGTCATCGGGCTTGGGCCTCGTCCCCGCGTGCGCGGAGGTCAGGAGACGACAGAGGTTCGCGTAGCCGCGCGCGTCCTCGACGAGCAGCGTGACGTGAGCGCCGCCTTCGAGCGTTACCTCCGCCCCGGTGATCGCCCGCACGCCGAACGCCTTCGCCGCGTGCGCGAACTCGAGCGAGCCGAAGACCCCGTCGTGGTCGGTGAGGGCGAGCGCCTCGTAGCCGAGCTCGGCGGCGCGCAGCGCGAGCTCCTCGGGCAGCGACGCGCCGTCCAGGAAGGAATAGGCTGAGTGTGCGTGGAGCTCGACGTACGTCACCGGGGGCAACGTGGGCGATCCGACCGCACCTCGCCGGGCGTCTTGTGCGTTGAAGGGGAGCAAATGTCCCCGACGAATGAGGAGCACCCATGCCCCTGCTCGTAGGCATCATGGCGACCCTGCTGGTGGTCGCGACCTCGCTTGCCTTCGCCGTCGGCGCCTAGACCGCTTACGCCCCGCGCTGGCTGAACCATCCGCCCCGCTCCTCGTCTCGGAACACGACGACGTTCTGGCCCGACTCGAGCACGAGCTCGAAGTAGCGCCGCTGGACGGGCTCCTCGGTCCACCAGCGGTCGACCACGCGCCACTCCTCGCGGACGACCGCAACTCCAAGACGATTCACGAGCCGCGGCGTTCCGTCGAATCGCGCCTCGACGAGCGCCGACTGCGGCTCGTTCAGTCGTCGCGAGGTACGAACAGCGCCCGGGCTTCCGGGATCCGTGACCACGGTGCCACTTCGACCACCGACGCGACGGAGCCCGAGCCGGTGCTCGCACGCACCTGACGCAGGCCCTCGCTCAGCCTGCTCTGTAGCTCCGACCCCGCCGCCTGCATGAGCTCCAACTGCTCTCCGTGCGACTCGCTCAGCTCGACGAGCTCGAGGCGGAGCGAGACGATGGGCGCCGGCAGCTCCGCGAGCTTTGGTCCGAGGGCGTGGCGCAGGCGGTCCCGCGCGGCCGTCGGGTCTCGCATCGTGACCGTCCGCCGCCACGAGCCTCCACCCACGAGTCGTGCCGCGATCGCGGCCTTGCGCACGAACCGTCCATCGCGCTCCTTTCGCTCGAGCAGTCGGTCGAGCAGCGCGCCGAAGGCTCGCCGTAGGGTGAGCTCGTTCCCGATCGCCTCCGGGAACTCGAGCTCCTCGTAGAGCTCGGCGGGCGGGCGCCGCCCCAGCACCCGCCCCGCCTCGCCCCCTCTCGCCAGGCTCCAGGCACGCCGGCCGTCCGGCCCCAGTCGTTCAGCTACGGCAGCTCTGGGGAGCCCGGCAAGCTCGCCCAATCGTTTGACCCCGAGCTCGCGGAGCTCGAGTTGACGCCGCGCGTCGAGCGGCAGCAGCGAGAGCGGCAGCGGAGCCAGGAAGTCGGGCATCTGCTCGTCGGAGACGACGAGCGCCTGACCCGCACGCGCGACGTTGGCCGCGGCGAGTGCGGCGAAGCGCCGCTCGGCCGCGCCGATCCGCGCGTCCCAGCCGGTGCCGGCGGACGCGAGCGCGCGCTTGAGCGCCTCCTCGAGCCCCCCGTAGAGCCGCTCGACCCCGCGCGTTTCGAAGTACGCGCACCCGGGCTCGGCCGACTCGACCGAGAACCCCGAGTCCTCGAGCCGGAGCAGAACCCCCTCCCACGCCTGCTCGGCCGCCGAGGGGTCCTCCTCGACGAGGACGAGCCGCGGGCACATCGCCAGCGCCTCGCCCAGGCGCATCCCCGGCTTGACCCCCTCAGCCTCCGCCGCGGCCGTCACAGGGCCGAGCACCGGCTCCTCGCCGGCCGGCGGTGCGAGGGCCGCAGGAGCTGTCGAGAGCGAGGGCCTGGACCGCAGCGCCGCCCGCAAGGAGAAGCCCGGGATAGCGAGGCAGGCGATCATGCGAACGTCTGTTCTACACGAACGTACGTTCGCTGTCAAGAGGCTAAGCAGCCTCTCCGTGGAGGGCTACGCTCCCGCCATGAAGACGATCTGGACGACGAGGATCAACCAGACAGCCGCCAAGTACGGGGATCAGGTGCCGATGGCGGCTGCTTGCTGCAACGTCTGCCGCACCTGCGTCCAGACCAACGTCCTCGGCCTCGCGTCGGCGGCCATCGTCGGTGGGGCGCTTGCGGTCGTGCGGTTCTTCCGCCCCTCCGCCGCGTCCTGAGTTCCGCGCCCTCAGACCCGTCGTTGACGATCTCGCGAGCTAAGGTCGAGCGATGCGCGCGATCGTCGTGCCTCCGGGCCAAGGGCGACGGGTCGGGAACGTGGAGTTCCTCGCCCGAAGCGCGGACACGCCGCGGTTCAACCTCGCCCTGATCACGCTCCAGCCGCGCCGCGAAGGCCCGGAGCTCCACACGCACGCCGACGAGGACGACTCGTTCTACGTGCTCGAGGGCGAGCTGACCTTCATTGCCGACGACGAGGTCGTCGCCGGTCCGGGCACGTTCGTCCTCGTTCCGCCTGGCATCCCGCACACGTTCGCGAACCGCGGAGACGCGGTCCTCCGGATGCTCAACATCCACGCTCCCGCGGGCTTCGACCTGCGGCTCGAAGCCGACTGAGCCGTCGTGGGCGGGCGCGCGGTTCTCGGACTGCTGCTCGTCCTCACAGCCTGCTCTTGCAGCAGCGACGAGAGTGCCGAAGCGCTTCCGCAGGGCAGCGAGCCCGTCGAGCTCGACCCCGCCGACTTCGTCGACCGGATCGACAACCCGTACTGGCCGATGAGCCCGGGCAGCCGGTGGGTGTACCGCGAGACAGGGGCGGACGGCGCAGAGCAGCGGGTGGTCGTCACCGTCACCGACCGCACGAAGCAGATCCTCGGCATCGACGCCGTCGTCGTGCACGACGTGGTGACGGAAGACGGCGAGGTGAAGGAGGACACCTTCGACTGGTACGCCCAGGACGCCGATGGCAACGTCTGGTACCTCGGCGAGCAGACGGCCGAGTACGAGAACGGGAAGGTCGTCAGCACCGAGGGATCATGGGAGGCAGGCGTCGGCGGAGCGCAGGCCGGCATCGTCATGCCGGCGGAGCCTCAAGTCGGGCTGCGCTATCGCCAGGAGTACCTGGAGGGCGAGGCGGAGGATGCGGCTGAGGTTCTCGGCGTCGACGAGACCATCGAGGTCCCCTTCGGCCGCTACGAGGACGTGGTGCTCACGAAGGACTTCACTCCGCTCGACCCCGATGCCCTGGAGCACAAGTTCTACGCCCGCGGAGTCGGGCCCGCGCTCGTGCTCGGCCTCGCCGCATCCGGCGGCCGCGAGGAGCTCGTCTCATTCAGGCGCGGCAGCTAACGGGGCTAACAGCCGTGCCTCGCTGATCGAGGTCGTCGAGGACTGGCTGCTAGCCCGCTGGACGAAATTCTAGGACAGCTAGAGCGTGATTTCCGCTGCGGGGCCGACCATCCGCGAGAAGCGCGGAACGACGTCGAGGACGTTCTCCTGCGCGCAGAAACGGATGTCCTCCTCGAGGCCGGGCGGCCCGTAGGTCCTCTCGGTCAAAGCCTCGTGCGGGTTATCGAACGAGCGCGCGATCAGCTCCGAGGCCTTCGCGGCGTCGTTCCGGTCGCCGTCGAGCAGCTGGGCGATGCGCCCGGCGCAGTACGCGTCGTCGAACGCGAACGACCCGCTGAACCCCGCGCACACGATCACGACGTCCTCCCCGCTCTCGCGCGCCGCGGCTGCCACGGCGTCGAGGTTCAAGAGGCTCCCGAGGAAGACCCGCTCACAGCTCGAGGCGGCGGTGAGGATCGCGCGCGTCCCGTTCGTCGTCGAGAAGATCAGCGGCACCTCTCCTCCGTCGAGGAACTCGCGCGGCGAGGCCCCCACGTCGAAGCCCTCGATGCGCTGCCCGAGACGCTCGCCGCCGAGCAGCCCCTCGCCGAGCTGCTCGCGCACCGCCCGCGCCTCCTCGATCCCGGGCGCACACAGGACGCGGGGCCAGCCGCTCGCGAGGGCCTGCGCGATCGTCGAGGTGGCACGGAGGACGTCGACGACGATCCCGACAGCGGCAGGTGCCGCCTCCGAGGGCGTGAAGGCGACGTCGACACGCACCCTGGATACGCTAGCCGCCGATGACGACGACGGGCCTCACGTGCTACCGGCACCCGAACCGCGAGACGGGCGTCTCCTGCGCCCACTGCGGGCGCGGGCTGTGCCCGGACTGCATGGTCTTCACACCGGTCGGGATCAAGTGCGCCGAGCACGCCGGCGTGCCGACCGGGACGGCCAAGGTCGTCCAGGGCGCAAAACGCTTCGGGATCGAGGGCTCGGGCGCGCTGCTCACGAAGATCCTGATCGGGATCAACGTGGCCGTGTTCCTCTGGCAGGTCGGCAGCGGCGGGACGCTCTCGAACCCGTACGGCTATCCGTATCTGCACGGCGCGCTGAACGGCTTTCTCGTCGCGAACGGAGACTGGTGGCGTCTCGTCACGTCGATGTTCCTCCACGCCAGCGTGATCCACCTTGGGATGAACATGCTCTTCCTCTGGTGGATCGCCGCGCCCGTGGAACAGGCGATCGGGCGCGCGCGCTTCGCGCTCGTCTACGTCGTGTCCGGGCTCTCGGGCGCGGCCGGCGCATTGCTCTTGACCGCGCCCGGAACGACGACGGTGGGCGCATCGGGTGCGCTCTTCGGGATCCTGGGCGCCGCGTTCGTCTTCGAGCGGCAGCGCAACTATGTGCTCGGCGGCGGCGCGCTCACGATCATCGTCCTCAACCTCGCGTTCACGTTCGCGATCCCCGGGATCTCGATCGGGGGACACCTCGGCGGGCTCGTCGGCGGCGCACTTTGTGCCCTTGCGCTTTCGCGCCTGGGCCGCGCGCACGCTGCCTACGGGCGCCCTGGGCTAGCAGGCATCGCAGGCGTCGTGGCAGTGGGGATCGCGAGCGTCGCGGTCTCGTATTGGGCTGTGGCCGATTACCTGTAGTGCCGATACCTTGGAGCGATGCGCCGCGTCCTCGCCGTCGCCGCCGCTCTCTTCCTGGCGTTCCCCGCCGCGGCCTCCGCACGGCCGCTGCTCGGCGTCCACGGTGCGGTGGAACGCTTCGACCAGCTGACCGGCCAGCGCTCGCAGATCCGCCACATCTTCTTCGGCTGGGGGAACACGCGCTTCGACCAGAACTTCCCGGCGGGCGGGCCGACGCCGATGATCGCGATGATCCCGACGACGATCTCGCCGCTCGCGATTGCGCGCGGCTCCGGTGACGGCTACCTGTTCGCGCTGAACGACTGGCTCGCGCGACGCGGCGGCGTCGCGTACGTGCGGCCGATGCCGGAGATGAACGGACACTGGAACGCGTACTGCGCGTACACGAAGAGCGGTCGGTCGAAGGGGGCTGCGTACTCCACGGTCGCCTTCCGCAAGGCGTTCGCGCGAATCGCACTGCTCGTGCGCGGCGGCTCGGCGGCGAGCATCAACGCGCAACTCGCGCGGCTGAAGCTGCCGCCCGTCTCGCGCGACCTGCCCGCACTTCCGGCGGTCCGGATCGTGTGGAACCCACAGGGCTACGGCTCACCCGACCTCCCGGGCAACTCGGCGCAGGCGTACTACCCCGGCGACCGCTACGTGGACGTTGTCGCGAACGACCTCTACTACATCCGCGGCAAGGCAGCGTGGGATGCCGCCGAGCGGTTGTACGACGCGCACCCGTCGAAGCCCTACGCGTTCGCCGAGTGGGGCCTGTGGGGAATCGATGCGCCGAGCTTCGTCGAGCAGATGGCGCGCTTCGTGAGGACGCACCGCCGGGTCGAGCTCGTGGCGTACTACAGCGGCAGGCGCGGCTCGCCGTGGGACCTCGCCTCGAAGCCTCGCAGCCGCGCTGCGTACAAGCGGCTGATCGTCCCTCTCGGTAACTAGCAACTCATTGAATTCGCTACGACGGCGGCCGCGAAGCGGCCGCCTTTAGAGGTCTTCGCGACTTGCGCAGCTAAGTCAGCGATCCCAGTCGCCCGGGGGATCTCTCCGGCCGACCTCGACCGACCAGTAGTCCCGCTCGAAGACGACGAGCCCGTCGGCGTCGAAGCGCAGCACCGAGACGCCGGCGATCGTCTGCTCGCTGCCCGCAGAGTGAACGATTGCCCAGTACTCGCACGTGACCCGGTCGCCGTCGACGATCGGCTCGCCGAAGCGGCACTCCGCCGGCGCCTCCTCCGAGGCGAATGCCCAGCTCGCGTACGCCGCCGCATCGTCGGGACCGACACGGGCATCGCGAAAGGGGTGGGAGCGGAGGACGATGTGCTCGCTGTAGAGCGCACGCAACGCGTCGACGTCCTGAGCCGGCCACGCGCGCAGCCACGTGTCGCGCCAGCGCCGAGCGGCTTCGACGGTCTCCATCAGCCGCCTGCGGCGACGTACAGAGAGCCCTGTGCCGCGAGCACGGCCTGCGCAGCGGCCAGTCGGGCGAGCGGCACGCGAAACGGTGAGCACGAGACGTAGTCGAGCCCGAGCTCGTGGCAGAACGCGACCGACGCCGGCTCGCCGCCGTGCTCGCCGCAGATGCCGAGCTTGAGGTCCTCCTTCGCGCCTCTCCCCCGCTCCACGGCGATCCGCATCAGGTCGCCCACGCCACTCTGGTCGAGGATCTCGAAGGGGTTGCGCTCCAGCACGCCGTCCTGGAGGTAGTGGCTGAGGAACTTCCCCTCCGCGTCGTCGCGCGAGAACCCGAGCGCGGTCTGCGTGAGATCGTTCGTGCCGAAGGAGAAGAAATCCGCATGCTCGGCGATCTCGTCCGCGCGGATGCATGCGCGCGGCAGCTCGATCATCGTGCCGCACAGATACTCCACGTCGTTCTCCTCCGCCGCGACGGCGACGGTCAACGCGCGTAGCCGTCGCAGCTCCTCCGCGAAGCCGACGAGCGGATGCATGATCTCGACGAGCGGCGCCTCTCCCGTCTTGTCCTGCACGGCCTTCGCAGCGCGGACGATCGCGCGCACCTGCATCTCGTAGATCTCCGGGAACTGCAGGCCGAGCCTGCAGCCGCGCGTGCCGAGCATCGGGTTCGACTCGTGGAGCTGCTTGATCCGCTCGCGCATTTCCTCCGGCGCCTCTTCGGGCGCGGGCAGAAACTCGTGCAGCGGCGGGTCGAGCAGCCGGATCGTGACCGGCAGGCCCGCCATCGCCTCGAAGATCCCCTCGAAGTCGGACTGCTGCATCGGAAGCAGCCGGTCGAGCGCGCTGCGCCGACCCTGCTCGTCGCGCGCCATGATCATCTCCTGCACCACCGGCAGCCGCTCGTCGCCGAAGAACATGTGCTCGGTTCGGCACAGGCCGATTCCCTGCGCGCCGAACTCGCGCGCGCGCACGGCGTCCTCGGGTGTGTCGGCGTTCGCGCGCACCTTCAGCCGGCGAACGTCGTCGGCCCACCCGAGCACCGTCTGGAAGTCCTCGTTGATCTGCGGCGGGACGAGGCGCACCGGCCCGACGATCACGCGCCCGGTGCCACCGTCGATCGTCAGGAGATCGCCTTCGCGAAGCTCGTGCTCCCCGACGCGCGCAACGCGCGCGTTCAGGTCGAGCGAGAGGGCCTCGCAGCCCGCCACGCACGGCTTGCCCATGCCGCGCGCGACGACGGCCGCGTGCGAGGTCATGCCGCCGTGGACGGTGAGGATCCCCTTCGCCGCGATCATCCCGTGGATGTCGTCGGGCGTCGTCTCCCAGCGCACGAGGATCACGTCCTCGCGCTCGCCGCGCTCTGCCGCGGTGTCGGCGTCGAAGACGACCTTGCCGCTCGCCGCCCCCGGGCTCGCGTTGAGCCCCGTCGCGGCGACGTCGACCTGCACGTCCGGGTCGAGCATCGGATGGAGCAGCTGGTCGAGCTGCGCGGGGTCGATCCGCGCGATCGCGTCCTCGCGCGAGATCAGCCCCTCGTCGACCATGTCGACGGCAGCCTTCAACGCTGCAGCAGCGGTGCGCTTCGCGGCGCGCGTCTGTAGCAGGTAGAGCTGCCCTGCCTCGACGGTGAACTCGATGTCCTGCATGTCGCGGTAGTGCTCCTCGAGTCGGCGCATCGTCTCGAGCAGCTGCGCGTACGCCTCGGGCAGACGGGCCTGCATCGCCTCGAGCGGCTCCGGCGTGCGGATCCCCGCGACGACGTCCTCGCCCTGAGCGTTCGCCAGAAACTCGCCGTACAGGCCTTGCTCGCCCGTCGACGGGTCGCGCGTGAAGCAGACGCCGGTCCCACAGTCCTCGCCCCGGTTGCCGAAGACCATCTGGACGACGTTCACCGCGGTGCCGAGGTCGTCCGGGATCCCGTGCGCTCGGCGGTACACCTGCGCGCGCGGGTTCTCCCAGGAGTCGAAGACCGCGCCGACCGCGCGCCGTAGCTGATCGCGTGCGTCTTGCGGGAACTCGCCGCCCGTGCTCTCCCGGTAGGTCGACTTGTAGGTCTCGATCAGCTCTGCGAGGTCCTCGGCGGTGAGGTCGGTGTCGTGTTGGACGCGCCGCTTCGACTTCAGGTCGGCGAGCGACTCCTCGAAGCGATGGCCGTCGATTCCCTCCACGACCTCGCCGTACATCTGGATCAGCCGCCTGTACGAGTCGTGCGCGAAGCGCGCGTTGCCGGTCGTGCGCGCGAGCCCCTCGACCGCGACGTCGTTCAGGCCGAGGTTGAGGATCGTGTCCATCATCCCCGGCATCGAGACGGCCGCACCGGAGCGGACCGAGACGAGCAGCGGGTCCGTCGGGTCGCCGAAGCGCTTGTCCGCGCGCTCCTCGAGCCGCGAGACGTGCTCGTCGACCTCTTCGTCGAGGCCGTCCGGAACGCGGCCGAGCGCCATCGCTGCGCGGCACGCCTCGGTCGTGATCGTGAAGCCGGCGGGAACGGGGACGCCGAGCTCGGTCATCTCCGCGAGCCCGATCCCCTTGCCGCCGAGGAGCTCACGGCCGCCCGGAACGGCCTCGTCGAACGCGTACACGTAGCGCGGGGCGGTCAAGGGCGGCCAATATTCCCACAAAGTGGCTGCACAGCAGATCGTGGCTGCCGGCGGGCGGACCCTGGGGACGCCCGTCGACGACTTCGTTCTCGGGCTCGCCCGGGGGCGGCGGGTCTGCACGGTCCCGACCGCGAACATGGAGCCCGACTCCGGTCTCGTCCTCTTCTACGAGGCGTTCGCCGGGAAAGCGGAGTGCTCCTCGCTGCTCTTCAACCCGTGGCCGCCGGCGGACCTCCGCGCGTTCACGCTGGCCCAGGACGTGCTGCTCGTGCCAGGGGGAAACACCGCGAACATGCTCGCGGTCTGGCGGGTCCACGGGTTCGACCGGATCGTTCGCGAGGCGTGGGAGCAGGGAATCGTGCTCTACGGCTGGAGCGCCGGGATGATCTCCTGGTTCGAGCAGGGCGTGAGCGACTCGTTCGGGCCACAGCTCGAGGGCATGGACTGCCTCGGGCTCCTCCCCGGCAGCGCGTGCCCGCACTACGACGGCGAGGGGCTCCGGAGACCGCGCTACCGGGAGCTCGTCGACGACGGCTTCCGCCCGGGCTGGGCGGCCGACGACGGAGTCGCCCTCCACTTCGCCGGAACGGAGTTGGCCGAGGCGGTCACGATCCGGCCGGAGGCGCGGGCCTACCGGGTCGAGCCGGGCTCTGAGACGCCGATCGAGGCCCGCTTGCTCTGACTACGAGCGCTTCGAGGCGAGCCACCCCGCGGCCCTGATGCCCAGCCAGATCGGTGTGAGCAGCACGTAGAAGAGGACCATCGCAAGCGCCATCGAGGTCCACCAGAGCGCCCAGTACCGAACCGGCACCGGCCCTTTGACGCGCAGGTCGCGGGTCACGACTGCACCTCCTGGAGGTCGCGAGTCCGCTGTTCGACCGTTCGGATCACGCGCTGCGCCGTCTCCTCGATCGAGAGCTCCGAGACATCGATCACCGGGCAGCCGAGGCGCCGGTGGATGACTTCCGCCTGCGCGAGCTCCTCGTAGATCTTGACGAGCTCGGAGTACTGGCGGGCGGTCCCGCCAAAGTTGCGCGCGCGCGCTGTGCGGATCTCGCCGAGCCGGTTGGCGTCGATCGTCAGGCCGACGACCTTCACCGGGTTGATCCGGAAGAGATCCTGCGGTGGCTCGATGCCCGCGACGATCGGCACGTTCGCGGTCTTGTAGCCGAGGTTCCCGAGATACATCGAGAGCGGGGTCTTCGACGTTCGGGACACGCCGACAAGCACCACGTCCGCCTCGTCGAGCCCGCCGCCGATCCCGTCGTCATAGCGCACCGCGAACTCGATCGCCTCGATCCGGCGGAAGTAACCAGAGTCGAGCGGGGCGCGCGCGCCCGCGCGACCCTGTGCCTCGACGCCCGCGACACGTGACACCGCGTCGATCGGCTGACCGAGCAGGTCGCAGTAGTGCACGCGCGCGCGGCGGCACGCTCGGCGCATCGCGTCGCGCAACTCCGGCTTGACGAGGGTGTAGAAGACGACGGCGGGACGTCCACGCGCCTTGCGAACCGCGAGCTCGAGGTCCTCCACCGACTCGACGCGCGGGTGGCGCACCTCCTCGAACGTCTGGTCGGGGAACTGCGCCTCGAGCGCGTGAACGAGCCGCGTGGCCGTCTCTCCGGTGGAGTCCGACACGATGTGGAGCTCCACGGGCTCGGCGACGGCCACGCGGCCATTGTGACGGCTCTTAGTCGCCCTGGTGTTAGTCGCTTTGCGTGGGTCGCTTCCCGAGCGTTGCCGTCACGGTCGTGGTCTCGCCGTCCCGTTGCACGGTGAGCTCGAGCTCGTCACCAGGCTCGCCTTCTGCGACGGCACGTCGGAGGTCGTCACCCGACTCGATCTCGTCACCTTCGACCTCGGTGATCACGTCGCCCTGCTGCAGGCCGGCGTCGTCTGCGGGACTGCCGCTCGTGACGTCGACGATCTGCGCGCCGTTGTCGGCGTCGCCGAGGCGCACGCCCAGGAACGGCCGCTCGATCGTCCTGCCTGCGATCAGGGAGTCCGCGACTTCCTTCGCGGTTTCGATCGGGACGGCGTAGCCGATGCCTTCGTTGCCGCCCGACGACGAAGCGATCTGCGAGTTGATCCCCACGACACGACCCTGGCCGTCGAGCAGCGGACCGCCGCTGTTGCCGGGGTTGATCGCCGCGTCTGTCTGGATCGCGCCGTCGATCGTGAAGCCGTCGGGTGCGGTCAACTCGCGGTGCAGCGCGCTGACGATGCCGCTCGTGACCGTGCCCTCGAGCCCGAACGGGCTGCCGATCGCGACCACGAGGTCGCCGATCTCGAGCGACTCGGACGAGCCAAGTTTTACGGGCGTGACGCTGCTCGGGATGCTGTCGAGCTCGAGCACCGCGACATCGGAAGACGCGTCCGCGCCGACGACCCTGGCGCCGACCTCGTCACCGTTGGGGAACCGCACGGTGACGTTCGTCGCGTTGTCGACGACGTGCTGGTTCGTCAGCACGTGGCCCTGGTCGTCGATCACGAAGCCGCTGCCGGTCGCACCGCCGCCACCCTGTCCGGGGAGGAGCGGTGTGCCCTGCGTCTGGGTGGTGACGAGGACGACCCCATCCTTCGCCTGCTCGTAGATGTCGTTGACCGACAGCTGCGTGCCGTCGGCCACGGACCGTGTCGGCACCGTCTGCGCGACGGTCGCACTCGCGCCGTCGTCGTCGGTCGCCTCCCAGATCCCGATGCCCGCGCCGGCGCCGATCGCGGAGGCCGCGACGATCGAGAGAAAGAAGACGAGAAATTTTCGGAACATCGATCCTCCTGGTCAGTGTGACTGTTCCATGGAAGCGGCTCGCCCTGAGATCGGGCTGAGAGGCTGGTTCAGAGGGCGTTAAGCGGTTCTCAGCGGGCACACAGGTTCCGCAGGAACACTTTCTCCATGCGCGTTCTCGTCGTGGACGACGAGCCGGCCGTTCGCACGGCCCTCGAGCGGGCCCTCAGGCTGGAGGGCTACGACGTCGAACTCGCGTCCGACGGCGCCGAGGCGCTCCACAGTCTCTCGCTGCATGCCCCCGACGCCGTCGTGCTGGATGTGCTGATGCCGAACGTCGACGGTCTCGAGGTCTGCCGGCGCCTGCGGGCGGCCGACGACCACACGCCCGTGCTGATGCTGACCGCCCGTGATGCCGTCGGCGACCGCGTCGCGGGGCTCGACGCCGGCGCAGACGACTACCTGGTCAAGCCCTTCGCGCTCGAGGAGCTGCACGCGCGGCTCCGGGCGCTCCTCCGCCGCGCGGGCGGCGCGGACACCGACCTCCTGCGCTTCGCCGACGTGACGCTCGACATCGGCACGCGCGAGGTGCGGCGCGGCGAGCGGCGGATCGAGCTGACCCGGACCGAGTTCCTCCTCCTCGAGTTGTTCCTGCGCAACGCACGCCAGGTCCTGACTCGCTCGGTGATCTTCGACCGGGTCTGGGACTACGACTTCGGGCCCCGCTCGAACGCGCTCGAGGTCTACGTCAGCTACCTCCGACGCAAGCTGGAAGTCGGAGGCGAGTCCCGTCTGATCCACACCGTGCGCGGCGTCGGTTACGTTCTCCGCGAGCAGTGACGTTCCGGACACGCCTTGCGCTCGCGTCGGCCATCGCCGTGGCGGCCGCGATCGTTGCTGCCTCGCTCGTTTCGTACGGGTTGGTCCGCGCGCAGCTGCGCGGCCCGATCGACGACGCGCTGCGCGCCCGCGCGCGGCAGGTGCAGATCCCGGACAAGCGCCGGCTCGACGAGTTCGGCCTCCCGAACCCCTTGCTGGGCGGTGCGGGCGGCTACGCCCAGCTCGTGACGGCGAGCGGCGGCGTCTTTCGGCTGCCCGACGCGAAGATTCCGCTTCCCTCGGTCGGAGCGACGCAGGTCGCCGCCGGCACACGCGACCCGTACTTCGAAGACGCGACCGTGGCCGACACGCACGTCCGGATCCTCACCGCGAGGTACGCGCCCGGCATCGCCATCCAGATCGCGCGGCCACTCGACGAGGTCGACAAGACGCTCGATCGCCTGGCCGGGTATCTCACCGCGATCTCAGTTGCGGGGATCGCGCTCGCGGCACTCCTCGGGCTGCTCGTCTCGCGCACGGCTGTCGCGCCCGTCCGCAGGTTGACCGAGACCGCCGAGCATGTCACTGCGACACGCGACCTCAGCCAGCGAATCGAGTCGCCGGGCAAGGACGAGCTCGGCCGGTTGGCGGACAGCTTCAACTCGATGCTGAGCGCCCTCGACGACTCCCTGCGCGCACAGACGCAGCTGATCGCCGACGCCTCGCACGAGCTCCGCACGCCGTTGACCAGCCTCCGGACGAATGTCGAGGTCCTCCAGCGGGGGACGTCCCTGCCCGAGGACGAACGCGCGCGGATCCTCGCGGAGATCCGCTGCCAGGCGGAGGAGCTGACCGAGCTGCTCGGCGACCTGCTCGACCTCTCGCGAACCGAGCACGTCCAGCCCGAGCCGGTGCAGCTGGAGGAGGTGATCGCAGCGGCGATCGACCGCACCAGTCGAAGCGCCAACGGGATCGGCTTCAACACGAGCCTCGAGCCGACGACGATCAACGGCGTCCCGAGCCGGCTCGAGCGGGCCGTCGGGAACCTGTTGGAGAACGCAGTCAAGTGGAGCCCATCCGACGGCCGGGTGGACGTCGAGCTTCGGGACGGCGAGTTGCGGGTGCGGGACCGCGGCCCCGGGATCGACCCCGAGGACCTCGACCGCGTGTTCGACCGCTTCTACCGCGCGCCGGCGGCGCGCTCGGTACCGGGCTCGGGGCTCGGCCTCGCGATCGTGCGACAGGTCGTCGAGGAGCACGGTGGGTCGGTGAGCGCCGAGAACGCGCCGGACGGCGGCGCCCGGTTCCGCGTCCGCTTCTCACCATCATCCTAGGGTGGCGCAAATCGCGAATCCGCTCCCGCGGATCCGCGACTGCTTGGTACCTGAAGGCGGCCGCTTCGCGGCCGCTGCCGCAGCGAGTTCACTCTCTTCCTAACTCTTCCTCAGGCGCTTCTCAGGAATGCGCGCTTCACTTCAAGTGTCTGACTCCTCCTGATGCTGCGCCGAGGGGGCGGCCGGTCCGGCGGCCGCCCCTTCAGGCCGGAGCTAACGTTCGACCTCCGTGGCAGCTGCAGACACCGTGACGATGGACAAGATCGTGTCGCTGGCACGCCGGCGCGGGTTCGTCTTCCCGAGCTCGGAGATCTACGGCGGCCTCGGCTCGGCCTATGACTACGGGCACTACGGCGTACTGCTCAAGACCAACCTGCGCTCCCGCTGGCTCGAGTCGATGGTGCAGGAGCGCGAGGACGTCGTCGCGCTCGACACGGCGATCATCCTCAACTCCCGCGTCTGGGAAGCCTCGGGGCACGTGGCCGGGTTCACCGACCCGCTGGTCGACTGCCGTACGTGCAAGCTCCGTTTTCGAGCCGACCACCTTGCGGATCCTGAGCATGAGGAGGTCCGCTGCGGTAAGCGGCCCTCGAAGCGCCCTGGCGAGATCGCCGACTGCGACCTGACGGAGCCAAGGCAGTTCAACCTGATGTTCGAGACGACGATCGGCCCGGTGCAGGAGACAGGCGCGAAGGCCTACCTGCGACCCGAGACGGCACAGGGGATCTTCATCAACTTCAAGAACGTCGCGCAGCTCGCCCGTCGAAAGCCACCGTTCGGGATCGCGAACGTCGGCGGCAAATCCTTCCGGAACGAGATCACGCCCGGGAACTTCCTCTTCCGCGTGCTGGAGTTCGAACAGATGGAGATGGAGTACTTCGTCCCACCGGCAGAGGCGGACGAGTGGTACCGCTTCTGGATCGACGAGCGCGTGAGCTGGTACAAGCGCTACGGGCTTCGCGAAAGCCACCTGCGTGTCCGCGAGCACGCCGCCGAGGAGTTGTCGCACTACTCGAGCGCCACGAGCGATCTCGAATACCTCTATCCGATCGGCTGGTCGGAGCTCGAGGGGATCGCGAACCGCGGCGACTTCGACCTCACACAGCACAGCGAGCATTCCGGCACCAAGCTCGAGTGGGTCGACGCCGGGACCGGCGAGCGTTTCGTCCCGCACGTGATCGAGCCCGCGGTGAGCATCGAGCGAATGCTGCTCGCGTTCCTCATTGACGCGTACGACGAAGAAGTCATCGCGGAGCGCGAGCGAACGGTGCTGCGCCTCCACCCCGCGCTGGCGCCGGTCAAGGCCGCCGTGCTGCCGTTGATCGGCAAGAACGCCGACATGGTCTCCAAGGCCCGCTCGCTGTTCGAGGAGCTGCGCGTCGACGCTCAGGTCGAGTACGACGACAGCGGCGCGATCGGCCGGCGCTACCGACGGCAGGACGAGATCGGCACACCGTTCGCGTTCACCGTCGACGAGCAGACGCTCGCCGACGACACGGTGACGATTCGCGACCGCGACTCGCTTGCGCAGGAGCGCATCGCGCTCGCCCAGGTGCGCGCGCACCTGGGCGACGCGTTGCGCAAGCCTTGGAGCTCGCCGAAAGCATGAGTGCTCCCTGGAGCTATCCGCTCGCGGGACGGTTCGAGGAACACGTCGTCGAGAGCGAGGCGCTGCGGGAAAACCCGCTCGGCGATCCGCACGAACGTCCACTGTGGGTCTACCTGCCGCCGGGCTACGACGACGAGCCCGAGCGGCGCTATCCGTCCATCTACGTGATCCAGGGGTACACCGGTCAACTCGACATGTGGCGCAATCGGCCGGCCTTCGGGGCGAAGACGTACCCGGAGCTGTGCGACGACGTGTTCGCGTCGGGCGACGTTCCGCCCGCCGTCGTCGTCTGGGTCGACGCGTGGACGAAGCTCGGCGGCTCGCAGTTCATCGACTCGCCGGCGATCGGGAAGTACCACACGTATCTCTGCGACGAGCTCGTCCCGTGGGTCGACGAGCGGTACCGGACGATCGCGGCTGCACCTCATCGCGGGATCCAGGGCAAGTCGTCGGGCGGCTACGGCGCGATGATCACGCCGATGCTTCGCCCGGATCTCTTCGGGGGCTTCGCGACGCACGCGGGCGACGCGCTGTTCGAGGCGTGCTACGCGAAGGACTTTCCCGAGACGGCACGCGTGCTGCGCGACCGCTACGACGGCTCGTACGAGCGCTTCTGGGAGGACTTCCTCGCCCGACCGATGGTGACGAAGCCCGGCGACTTCGTCCTCGTGAACACCTGGGGCATGGCGGCGGCGTACTCCGCGGACGACGACGGCACGGTGCAGCTGCCGATCGACGACACGGGCACGCTCAGCCCCGAGGTCTGGGAGCGCTGGCTGCGCTGGGACCCGGTTCGGATGGTCGAAAGCCACACCGAAGCGCTCCGCGGCATGCGCGCGATCTACATCGACGCCGGGAAGAGCGACGAGTACTACCTCGACCTGGGAGCCGAGGCGTTCCGCCGCGAGCTCGAGCGCATCGGCGTCACGGATGTCTTCTTCGAGCTCTTCGACGGCAAGCACGGCGGGATCGTGTGGCGCTACCCAGTTGCCCTCAGATACCTCGCCGAGCGGCTAGCCGCCTAGGCCCACGGAGCAGCGCGGCCGAGGAGTCGCTCGAGCTCGACTCGGTCCTCGTCGAAGACGGACTGGAGAACGCTGCGGAACGCTGGATCCAACTCCGGAACAGAGCGACGCGTGAGCATCAGCGACTCGACACTCGCCCGCAATCGGTCCGGAACGACGCTCGAGGCTGCTTTGAGGACTCGCGGAGACGCGTAGAGCCTGGTGAGGATCCGGTTCCTCGGTAGGCCGGTTTCGTTGTGGCGCGTCGTATCGAACGACGCGGCATAGCCTGGGTCGAGCTCCAGAAACTCGAGGATCTGGCGAACGAACCCGCGCACGTCACGGACGAGGTCGTCGTACCAGAGCACGAGCAGCCGTTCGCCGAACACGTCCTTGAACGTCTGAACGGGCGTCGCGTAGAAGCTGCGGTAGAAATACTGGGAGGACTGAAGCTCCGAGGGCTTCGCGGCGGGTTCGATCAGAGCCTCCTCGACCGACCTAGTCTCGCGCCCGTAGCGAACGCTCAGCCAGTAGGAGGAGTAGAGCCGGGAGACGGGCTCCCGAAGAACGGCCACTGCTCGCGCGTCGGGACTCGCCGCGACGATCGCGGCTGCAGCGCCGGGGGCGTGCAGGTACGCGGGCGTTGCGTCGCCGACGTATCGCTCTCCACGCGCTCCCGCGAACAGAGCGAGGTAATCGGATTCGGTCGAGACGGCGGGTACATGTGGAGGGGGCCGGTCGTTGAAGTACTGGGGCTCTTTCATCGGGGACATGTAGATCTCCGGGTGCCCACCGAGGTATTGCCACAGCGACGTGGTTCCCGCGCGCGGCGCTCCGATCAAGAAGAGGTTTGGCCAGCGCGTCACGCGGTGCGAAGCGTGCGCAACCGGAAACCCCCGTGGAACTCGTACGACGCGGTGATCACCGCGAGCGCCTCACGCTCGCCGCGGTCGGTGAGCCCTGCGGCCGCTGCGTCGGCGAGCGGCGAGCTGAGCAGCAGCTCGATCCCGGTGCGCCCGGCGGATGACAGCGCGATCGCCCCTTCGCCGCACGTGTGGCAGACGGCGCCGCCGGCCTGCGGCGAGTAGCCGACGAGCTCGTCCACTCCACCGCAGTTCGCGCAGCTCGTGAGGTGCGGGAGATAGCCCGAGAGCCAGAGCAGCTTGAGCTGGAAGGAGAGCGCGAGCGGGTCGAGCGCCGGGCGCTCGGACGTGCGCTCCGGAAGCTCGTCGAGCAGGTCGAGGAACTTCGTCAGCGCCTCGAACGCTCGCGGGTTCGCCTCCGGCTCGCCGAACAGGCGGAGCATCGCCTCGGCACCGACGAGGCCGACGTTCAGCCGGTAGCCGTCCTCACGCACCGTGTGGTGTGAGCGCTTCAGCTGCGCACCGGTCACCGTCTGCAGCTCGCCGGCACCCTGGTGCAGCATCACCTCGACGTGTGAGAGCGGCTCGAGCCGGGCGCCGAACCGTGACTTCGTCCGCCGGATCCCCTTCGCGACGGCGCCGATCCGGCCGCGGTCGAGCGTGTAGAGGTGCAGGACCCGGTCGGCCTCGCCGAGCCGCAGCGAGCGCAGCACGACGGCTTCCGTCCGGTAGGTACCTCTTGCCATCCCAGCCAGTGTAGAAGCGAGGCCGGAACCGTCTGGGGCGCTCGGCCGTTGAAACTGAGATGGCGAGGCTCAGGATCTACACGACCCGCTGGTGCGGCTTCTGCACCCGGGCGAAGGCCCTGCTCGATTCGCGCGGCCTCGCCTACGACGAGGTCCCGCTCGACGACGAGATCGGCTTCCGCCAGATGCTGCTCGACCTGACCGGCGGCTGGACCGTCCCGCAGATCGTCGTGGACGAGCGGCCGATCGGCGGCTACACCGAGCTCTGGCGACTCGACCGCGACGGCCGGCTCGACGAGCTGGCCGACCGCGCGGCCTAGAGCGCGACGGGGGCCGGTCTCCCGGCCCCCGTCCGTGCTTCGATCACAACGTCGGGCTCAGTCGTCGTCCCCGTCGTCGTCATCGTCATCATCGTCGTCGTCATCATCGTCGCGGTCGTCGTCGTCCCCGTCGCCGCCCTCGCCGACCAGCACGCCGTTCACGTCGATGTTGTCCAGCACCGTGAGCCCGAAATTGTCAGGCCCTCCCGTAGCGTCATTGCTCTCATCCATGACGATCGAGAGGCGCCTCACGTTCAGCGAGCTCAGTGGTGCGGCCCCACCTGCCGCAGCGAACGCGAGCGTTCCCGGACCCCACCGCATCCGGATGAAGCCCTCTCCGGGTGTCTGCAGCGCCGGCGGAGAGTTGCAACCGATGAAGTACAGCGCGCCGCTCGTGGTCGTGATGTTCCAGCGCGGAGCTCCGGCCCCGCAGTGTGACCCACGCGGGCCTGCGGCCGTATCCGTGCCCGGCTTGCGGATGTCCCAACCGAGCTCGGTGATCGTGCTCGGCGGATTCCTGACGTCCGCAACCGCCGACGCGTTGTTGGCCTGCGGCCCGGTCTTGGCGAGCAGCAGTCCCTCGACCCGGCGGTCCGACGAGTCACCCGTCGGGCACGCGGTATCGGTGACGATCTGCGGCGCGGTCGTCGAGAAGGTCGGCGGCTGGAAGACCTGCCCGGCTCGCTGGTTGGTCGGGCAGCCGATGCCGCTCAACCACTCCGCTTGGACGAGATGCGAGCGTCCGGGATCGAACTCCCGCGGAACCACCGCACTGATGGCGGCGAAGGCCACGGCACTGACGGCGAGGAACGCCGTCACCGCCACGGCAACTACATGGCGTTTCTTCATTTTCCCCCCTTGGGGCCCGAACGCGCGCTCCCTTGCACGCCCCAGCAGGCCCCGTTGACGGCGGCAACCTAGCACTGCTTTCTTCGCGCCTCAGATCCTGATCAATCCTGCGCGAAAAGCTGATGGAACCTGACAACCAGGCGACACGAGGGCCGGTCTCCCGGCCCTCGTGCGATCGGTCGAGCGCGGCGTGGCTCAGTCGTCGTCGTGCCAACGATGGTCACGCTTCCGCTTCTTCTCGTCCTCCTCGTGGTCGTCGTCGTCTCCGTGGTCGTCATCGCGCTCGGCGAGACAGCGGTGACGCTGATTGGACGAGCTGGCCGACCGCGCGGCGTAGCCGCTAGCGACGTTTCCCGGGCCTGCGAGCCCCGTGGGGAAGCCCGCCGACAAACGACTCCAGCACCGTGACGACTTCCTCCGCCGCGGGACGCTCCGCTGGATCCTTGGCAAGCATCCGCATGATCAAGCTCTCCAGCCGCGGCGGCACCTGCTTTCCGAGCGGCTCGGGCTCGATCACGAGCTGCGGGAATCGCACCGTCGAGTCCTCGCTGCGGGCTGCATCCGGCTCGCGCGGAAACGGACTCTCTCCGGTCGTCGCGTGGTGCAGCGTTGCGCCCAGCCCCCACATGTCCGCGGCTGCCCCGACCTCATGCAGCGCCCCCGTTGCCTCGCACACCTCGGGCGCCATGTAGGCGTGGGTGCCAACCGGCGTTCGAAGTTGCGCGGCGCTTTCGAACGAACGAGCAAGGCTGAGGTCGATCAACCGAGGTGGCACGTTCATGACGATGTTGCCCGGCTTCACGTCGAGGTGCACGACGCTCTCGGCGGACAGGTAGTGCAGAACGCCGGCGATGCTGAGCGCGAGCGGCACGAGCTGCTCCAGCGGGAGCGGGCCGTATCGCTTGACCAGACGGCGGAGCGTGCGGCCGTCCAGGTCCTCGAGCAGGACGTGTGGGTGAGAGCCTTCGAGCACCGCTCCGAATCCCCGCACGAGAACGGGATGGGCGAGGCGCTCGAGCAGCTCCGCCTCACGGCGTAGCGCGCGAAGCGCACTTTCGTCCTCGGTGCGGTCCGGGCGAAGAACCTTCGCGACCAGCGTCGTGCACAACCGATCGTCCCAGACGACGAAGACCTCGTACCGCCTCCCACCTCCGAGTTGCTTGACGATGGTCCGGCCAGCCGCGATCCGGGCGCCGACCTCGAAGTTCCAACTTGCCTTCTCCAAGCCGCCGCGATTCTAGAGGCGAGTGAGGGCCCTGCTGTCGCAGGGCCCTCACGAAACCAATCCGATCGCCGGTTAGCTCCTAGCCATCAGCGTCAATCGTCGCTGTCGTCGTCGCTGTCGTCGTCGCTGTCAGAGTCGTCGTCGTCGTCGTCGTCGTCGTCGTCATCGTCGTCGTCATCGTCGTCGAATTCGCAGCGACTTCGTAGCGCCGGATGACGAATTCCGGGCGATCGCAGGACGGTGCAGTCGATCGCCAAATCGTTGATTTCTTGGTTCACGAACCACCCGTAGCGATCGCCGCCGATGATTGCCATCATGTCGAGGGGAACCATGCTGATCGTCCAGTTGCCGACGACACTGCCATGGCGGTCGACTGTGAAATCGACGGCGAGGTAGTCAGTCCCTTGGTAGTTGCTGGGATAGAAGCGGTGCCTGAACGTGTACCAGCCGGACTGAGTGATCTTCACCGGGGCGCGGCACGAGTTCGGCGGAGTGGACGGTGCCGGACACGTGTTCTGCGGGAACGAGTTCGCCCTCCCCGAATTCGTGCTCGCGTTCACGTAGAACCCGGGCGACGACATTGCCTCAGCCAATGTCAGCGGCGTGCCGACGTTGAAGACGAAGTCACGCTGGTGATTCCCTGACGTGTTGTTGATCGCCGACGACCAGTCGAAGCGGTAGTCCACCTTCCCGGTGGCCCACGCGACGTCGAGGTAGATGTCCACCTCGGTCACGTAGCCGCCCGGCGGGAAAACGGGGTTTGCCGTGGTCGGCTTCCCCCAGCTCGTGTACGGCCCGGTGCAGGTGCTCGTGAAGCGCACGGTTTCGCAGCCACCGTTCCGCAGCCGCGCATGCCAGTTCCCATGGGCTGACTGGATGCCGCTCGCGTAGCCCGACGGGCTGACATAGCCCGACGGGACTCGGTGAATGGTTCCGATTCCGAGGTTGTTCCAGCTCCGAGCAGGCGTGTCGTCGCCCGGCTGCTCGAAATCGTTGACGTACCTCGTCGACTGTGCGAAGGCCGTAGCCGGCACGCCGAGCGCGATCACGAGCGTCAACAGAAATAGCAACCTCTTCATGATTCCCCCCTCATCAACTGCTCCTTTCTCCTGCCGCAGTGAGACGGCCTGAGCAGCGGCCACGGGGCCGCCTCGTTTACACGGGGAGAACCGGAAATATGTGACTTCCGATACGGCGCGGCCCTCCTGTCCGTCTCAAAGAGCCGCAAATTGCGAAGTTCTTCTGTACGGCTCAGCTCAGCGTCTGGCACGCGGGGCAGTACCACGTGCCTCGCCCGCCCACCCGCGTCTTCTCGATCGAGGTGCCGCACCGGTCGCAAGGGTCGCCCCCGCGCCCGTACACCTTGAACTCGTGCTGCATGCCGCCGCGGCGGCCGTCCGGCTGCGCGTAGTCGCGCAGGGTGGCGCCCTGCCGTGCGATGCCCATGCGAAGCGCGGCGCGGATCGCACGATGGAGCCGGACGACCTCGTCCGTGTCCAGGCTCTCCGCGGGACGGAGGGGATGGATCCGCGCGCGCCAGAGCGCCTCGTCGACGTAGATGTTCCCGAGCCCCGCGACGGTGCGCTGGTCGAGCAGCGCGGCCTTGACCGGCGCGCGGCGTTTCTCCAGCGCCGAGGCGAGCGCCCGCGGGCCGAAGCCGCGACCCAACGGCTCCGGGCCCAACTTGGCGTCGAGGTACGCATCGACCTCGCCCGGCTCGAGAAGCAGCCAGGTACCAAACCGGCGCACGTCGCGGTAGACGATCCGGGTCTCGTCGTCCAGCGTGAGCACGGCACGGGTGTGCGGCGTCTCCTCGCCGCGGAAGCTGCCGGTCATGCGGAGATGCACGACGAGCGCGCGTCCGGTGTCCATCCGCAGCACGAGATACTTCCCGCGCCGTTCGACGGCCGACACACGCTCGCCCTCGAGCTCGGCGGCGACGACCATCGGATCGAGTGGACGCGTCAGCCGCCCGTCGCGGATCTCGACGCGCTCGAGGGTCCGTCCGGTGAGGATCGGCTCGAGGCTCGTGCGCACGGTCTCGACTTCGGGGAGCTCAGGCAAGGACGTCGAGCACGATCGGCCGGTGCTCGGGAGGCTCCGCACCGAACTCGTACGCGCCGAGCACCCGCTCGGCGGCCGCGGCTGCCTCGTCGTCGGTGCGCGCGTGGATCTCGGCGATCCGCTCGCCACGCTCCACCTCGTCGCCGCGCTTGCGCAGACACACGATGCCCACGGCATGGTCGATCGCGTCGTCCTTGCGCGCGCGCCCCGCGCCGAGCTCGAGCGCCGCGATGCCGACCGGGAGTGCGCGCAGCCGCCTGACGTAGCCCGACCCCGGCGACTCGACCTGCTGCACGACCGCCGCGCGCGGCAGCACGTCCTCGCTCGGGTCTCCGCCCTGCGCGCTGATCCAGCGCTCGTAGCGCTCGAGCGCGGATCCGTCACGGATCGCGGCCTCCGCCCGCGTGCGGCCTTCCTGCTCGTCGACCTCGAGGTCGGACAACGCGAGCAAGTGCGCCGACGCGCTGAGCACCAGCTCGGTGAAGTCGTCGGGCCCCTCGCCGACGAGCGTCGCCCTCGCCTCCATGAGCTCGAGCGCGTTTCCGACCGCGCGCCCGAGCGGCTGGTCCATGTCGGTGAGCAGGCAGCTGACGCGCCGGCCCGCGCGCTCGCCGAGGCCGCGCATCGTCTCCGCGAGCGTCCGCGCCTGCTCGATCGTCTTCATGAAGGCGCCGTCGCCGACCTTGACGTCGAGGACGATCGCGTCGGCGCCCGAGGCGATCTTCTTGGACATGATGCTCGCCGCGATCAGCTCGACGTTGTCGACGGTCGCGGTGACGTCGCGCAGCGCGTACAACCGCTTGTCGGCGGGGACGAGATCCCCGGTCTGGCCGATGATCGCCAGCCCGATGTCTTTGACCTGCGCGACGAACTCGTCTTCCGAGAGCTCGACGCGGAACCCCGGGATCGCCTCGAGCTTGTCGAGCGTGCCGCCGGTGTGGCCGAGGCCGCGCCCGCTCATCTTTCCGAACGGGACGCCGCAGGCGGCGACGATCGGCCCGACCGCGATCGTCGTCTTGTCCCCCACGCCGCCGGTCGAGTGCTTGTCGACCACCGTTCGTCCCAGCGCCGCGTGCAGGTCGAGCGTGTCGCCGCTCCGCACCATCGCGTCGGTGAACGCGAACGTCTCTGTAGGCGTCAAGCCGCGAAAGAACACCGCCATGCAGAAGGCGGCCATCTGGTAGTCGGGAATCTCGTCGCGCGCATACCCGAGCACGAGATCCGCGACCTCGTCGGCGTCGAGCTCGCCGCCGTCGCGCTTGCGTTCGATCAGCTCAGCGGGACGAATCACCCGTCGTAGATCGAGCGGCCCGGGATCCCCCGCCCCGGCGACTTGCCGCCGAGCCACGCGTTCACGGTCGCGCCGACGTCGGCGAACTCGCCTTCCTCGTGCACGTGCCCGTTGGCGTTGCGGCCCTCGGCGTAGGCCAGCAAGAGCGCGTGCTCGCGCGTGTGGTCGGTGCTCGGCGTCGTCGGGTCGCAGCCGTGGTCCGACGTGAGCACGAGCAGGTCGCCCGGTCGCAGCGCGTCGAGGATGTCCGTCAGCCGACGGTCGAAGTCCTGGAGGCAGCGATGGAAGTTGACCGGGTCGTTGCGGTGGCCCCACAGCATGTCGGTCTCGACGAGGTTGACGAACACGAGCGTGCCGTCGTCCGCTTCCTGCAGGAGGCGAATCGTCTCGGAGATGCCTTCGACGTTGGACTTCGTCGGGTGCGACTCGTCGATCCCGACGCCCGCGAAGATGTCGTGGATCTTGCCGACGCCGTGGATCTTGACCCCCGCGTCCTGCAGCAGCGTCAGGTAGTTCGGCGTGCGCGGTGCGACGGAGAAGTCGTGCCGGTTCGGCGTGCGCGTGTAGTTCCCGGGCTCGCCCGTGAACGGCCGCGCGATCACGCGGCCGACCTCGTGCTTGCCCGTCAAGAGCTCGCGCGCGGAGCGACAGGCCTCGTAGAGCTCGTCGAGCGGGATCGTCTCTTCGTGGGCGGCGATCTGGAAGACGGAGTCGGCAGAGGTGTAGACGATCCACTTGCCCGTCTTCTGGTGCTCTTCGCCGAGCTCCTGGATGATCTCCGTCCCCGACGCGGCCTTGTTGCCGATCACACCGCGGCCCGTCTTGTGCATGAACGGGTCGATCACGTCGTGCGGGAACCCGTGCGGATACGTGGGGAAGGGTTGTGCGGTGACGATCCCCATCAGCTCCCAGTGGCCGGTCGTCGTGTCCTTGCCCTTCGAGCGCTCTAGGAGCCGCCCGGCGATCGCCGGTGCTCCGGCCTGAGGCGGGCAGCCCTCGAGCGGCTCGACGTTCCCGAGCCCGAGCGCTTCCAGGCTGGGCAGGTCCAGCCCTCCGACCGCCCGGGAGACGTTCCCGAGCGTGTCGGCGGTCGGGTCGTCCTTGCCGTACTCCGCTGCGTCGGGAAGGGCGCCCGCCCCGACCGCATCCAGCACGATGACGCACGCGCGGGGCATCGGGCTATTCTAGGCCGCGCATGGACACGGCCCTCGGAATCATCGGGATCATCGTCTTCGCAGCCGCTGTGATCGCGCTCGCAGCTGCGGTGACCTGGGTCGTCGTCAAGGTGTCGCCGGCCGAGAAGCCTGAGAAGCCGGAACCGGCCGAGTCCTCCTAGACAGGAGAGAGCGGCAGGACGTCCTCGAGGGGCGTGTAGTCGAGGCCGTGGGCCTCGGCAACCGCTTCGTAGGTGATCTTGCCGTCGAGCACGTTCACTCCCCTCGCGAGCGCGCGATCGCGGGCGATCGCCTCGCGCAGCCCGTCGTTCGCGATCGCCTCCACGTACGGCAGCGTGGCGTTCGTGAGCGCCTTCGTCGAGGTGACGGGCACTGCGCCGGGCATGTTCGCGACGCAGTAGTGCGTCACCCCGTCGACCGTATAGACGGGATCGCTGTGGGTCGTCGCCCGGGACGTCTCGAAGCAGCCGCCCTGGTCGATCGCGACGTCGGCGATCACCGCACCGTCCTTCATTCCCGCGACCATCTCGCGCGTGACGAGCTTGGGCGCCACCGCGCCCGGGATGAGCACCGCGCCGATCACGACGTCGGCGACGGCGACCGACTCCTCGATCTGCAGCGTCGACGACATCAGGAGGTTCACCTTCGCACCGAGGATCTCCTCGAGCTCGCGCATGCGATCGATCGACCGTTCGAGGATGGTCACGTTCGCGCCGAGACCGAGCGCGATGACCGCCGAGTTGTAGCCGACCATCCCGCCGCCGATCACGACGACGTCACCCTTGGCGACGCCCGGCACGCCGCCGAGCAGGATGCCGCGGCCCCCGAGCGGCTTCTCGAGGAAGTACGCGCCTGCTTGCGCCGCGAGCCGGCCGGCGATCTCGCTCATCGGGGCGAGCAACGGCAGTCGCCGATCGTCCGTCTCGACGGTCTCGTAGGCGACGCCCGTGATGCCGCTGTCGACGAGCGCGCGGGTGAGCGGCTCGTCCGCGGCGATGTGGAGATACGTGAAGAGGACGAGACCCTCGCGCAGGCGGCCGTACTCCGGCTCGATCGGCTCCTTCACCTTCAGGAGGAGCTCGGAGTCGGCCCAGACGTCCTCGACCGACGCGAGCTCGGCGCCGGCGGCGGTGTACGCGTCGTCGGAGAACGAGCTGCCGACTCCCGCACCCGTCTCGATCGTCACCTCGTGTCCGCGTTGCACGAGCTCGCGCGCGCCCGCAGGTGTGAGCGCGACGCGGTACTCGTCGGACTTGATCTCCTTGGCGACGCCGATCTTCACGGGCGGGCCGAACCTTACCCCGCCAGGTCCTCGACGTAGCGGCGCTCCTCCGGCCCGAACCACGGCGGGTTACCGGCAGCGGCGTTCTCGCGGACCCGCTCCGGTCGCTTGGTCGCGGGCAGGACCGCGTCGACGCGCTCATCCGAGAGCGCCCACTTCAGCAGCGCCTGCGCCCAGGTCTCGACGCCGAACGAACGGAGCGGCTCGAGCGCCGCGGTGTCCGGCGAACGCGCGACGAGCCGCCCCGAGCCGAGCGGCACCATCACGAGCACCGTGATCCCGAGTTCGGCCGCGAGCGGGAGCAGCTCACGCTCGCACTCGCGTTCACGCGGGTTGTACGGAAGCTGCACCGCGTCGAAGCGCTTCGTGCGGAGTGCGCGCGCGAGCTCGGGGAACGCGCTCGACGCGTAGTGCGTCACGCCGACGCGTCCGATCCTTCCCTCGTCGCGCTCTGCCTCGAGCCAGGCCAGGTACTCCTCCCACGCGACGAGGTTGTGCACCTGCTCGAGGTCGATGCGTCCGCCGAACCACTCGAGCTGGTCGGCGTACTGGCGCCGCGCCTCGGCGGAGTCCGGCGTCCAGATCTTCGTCGCCACGAGCGCCTCGTCACGGCGGGGGTCTATTGCCGTCGCGAGCGTGCGCTCCGCCTGGCCGTACATCGGGGACGTGTCGAACACGCGCACGCCGCTCTCGAGGGCCGCCTCGACGACCGCCCGCGCGGTGTCGAGCTCGCCGTCGAAGGTCTTCCACGTTCCGAGCCCGACGACCGGGCCGAGGCGGCGCTCCTCCATCAGCCGAGGAGCGAGCGCGCACGAACGCCTGCGGCGTAGGCGGCCGCGAAGAACGCCGGGTCGCCGTCGGGCCCGCGCCCCATGTGGCTCAGCGTGAGCCCGTCGCACGCTTCACGCCAGCCGGACGCGTCGGCTTTCGAGGCAACGACCGCCGTGTCGCCTGAGACCGACAGAATCGCCTCGCTGTGATGTGAGACGCCGCGATGGCGCTCGCGCGCGTCGCCCTCCGAGACCCGGACGGCCAGGACAGGTCTGCCGCCGAGCGCGTGTGCAGCGGCGATCGCGACGGCCGCGGCCATGCCCCCGTGCCCGAGGCGCGTTCCGGTGCCGACGACGCCCGGCCCGATCGCGCAGACGGTGACGTCCGCGCCACGTGCGCGCGCGGCCGCGAGCGCCGAGTAGACGTTCACGCAGTCCACGTCTCCGCCGAAGCAGGCGCCCGACCCGATCGCCGTCTCGAGCAACCCCTCGCGCCGCAGCTCGCGCAGCGAGTCGGACAGCTCGACGGGCAGTGCGCCGCCTTCGAGCTGAACGTACGCAACCCGGACGCCGCGGAGCGCCGCGCACGCCGGCGTGACCTGGCTATGCAGCGAACACGCGACGACGGGCATCCCGTCGAGGCTCACCGGCAGGTCGGTGTCCTCCTCACCGTGCCGCCGTGCGAACTGGAGTGGCGTGTACGGCAGCTTCATCACGTGCGCGCCGTCGTCGACGGCGAGGTCGAGGCCACGCGTCAGGTTGACGTGCAGCACGTCGAACCCGCCGGAGCCGAGCCCGAGCTCCCGAGCCTGGACGTTGACGACGACGTCGTCCCCCACCTCGACCCGCCCCGTCAGGCGCGGATACGCGACGCACGGTGCGCCGTCGACCTCGAGCCGGACGAGACCGTCGTGCTCCTCGAGCAGTGCGGTGACGCGGCCGCGTCTAAGGCTCAACATCGCGCGCGGCGTCGATCAGCGCGAGCGTGACCTCGACCATGGCGTCGAGATCGTCGACCGCGATGTGCTCGTCCGGCGTGTGGATCTCCGCCATCCCGTTTGCGAGGTTCAGGCACTGCAGCCCTCGCTCGTTGAAGACGTTCGCGTCTGCCGCTCCACCGGTCGTCTCGAAGCGCACCTCGTGTCCCGTGCGCTCGAACGCCGCGAGCGCGAGCCGAACGGGCAGGTCGTCGCGCTTGAAGCGGTAGCCGCGGTAGTCGTCGCTCAACTCCGTCTCGACGTCGCACTCCGCCAGGCTTGCCGCGAACGTCGCGATCTCGAGCATCTCCGCCACGACGTCCCCGAGCTTGCGCTCGTCGAGCGAGCGCGCCTCGGCGGTGAACGAGCACCACTCGGGGACGATGTTCGTCGCGCTGCCGCCTTCGATCGTCCCGACGTTCGCCGTCGTCTCGTCGTCGAGCCTGCCGAGGCGAAAGTCGGCGATTGCCCTCGCTGCCGCGGCGATCGCGGAGCGGCCTTCCTCGGGATACATCCCCGAGTGCGCGGCCTTGCCGTGGAAGCGCACGTCGAACTTGCGCGAGTACGGCGCGGCCATGATCAGCGTCCCGATCGGCGCGGCCATGTCGTAGACGTATCCGACCCGCGAGACGAGGCGCGACTCGTCGAAGGCGCCCGCGCCCACGAGGCCTACCTCTTCCTTGGGGGTCAGCAGGAGCTCGATCCCGGCGTGCGGGAGCTCCTCCCGGACGACACGACGGACGGCTTCGACCATCGCCGCGACAGCTGCCTTGTTGTCGGCTCCCAGGATCGTCCCCGCGGCGTTCCGGACGACGCCGTCCTCGACCACCGGCTCGATCGGACCCTGGGGCGGCACCGTGTCGAGATGGGCGCAGAAGAAGAGCGGGACGCCGCCGCCGTTCGTCGCCGGCAAGGCGGCATAGAGGTTTCCGGTGTCCGAGCCGGTCTCAGGGCCGGTCGCGTCCTCGTGGACGTCGAGGCCCAGCTCCCGGAGCTCGGCGAGGACGCGATCGGCGACCGAGCGCTCGCTCCCGGGCGGCGAGGGGATCGCCGCCAGCTCGAGGAACAGGCTCAAAGCTTGGGAAGTCTGCACGTACCTGTTAGTTTTCTTACTTGAAAATGAGCAATGACGCGCACACCCCGACCGCGGCCGAGCCGCTGATCCAGGCGAGTCTACTCGGCGAGGCCGTGGACCCAGGCCCGGTCGCGATCTTCGTCGCCGACGAGCAGATGCGCTACGTGGCGGTCAACGCGTACGCAGCAGAGCTGCTCGGCTACACGCGCGCGGAGTTGCTCGAGCTGCGCGTAACGGACGTCGTGCGCACACCCGAGGCGACCGAGCACTTCGACGAGGTGGTCGCTCATCGCCACCGGGACGGCATCGCGTTGCTGACGCGCAAGAACGGAAGCGTGTTCCAGCTCGGCTACCGCGCGCGCGAGACGACCGTCGCCGGCATGCCGCTGTACGTCGCGGTCGGCTGGCCGATCTAGGAAGCGACGGACACGCCGAGCTCGAGGCGCTCTCGCGAGCGGTCGAGTGCTGCGCCGACGAAGTCGCGGAAGAGCGGCGCCGGGCGAGTGGGCCGTGACTTGAACTCCGGGTGGAACTGGCTCGCGACGAACCACGGGTGATCGGGCAGCTCGACGATCTCGACGAGGCGTCCCTCCTGGAACGTCCCCGAGACGACGAGACCGCCCTCGATGAGCCGCGGCCGGTACTGGTTGTTGACCTCGTAGCGATGCCGGTGACGCTCGTGGACGACCGGCTCGTCGTAGGCGTCGCGTGCCCGCGTGCCTGCGGCGACCTCGACCGCCTGCGCGCCGAGCCGCATCGTGCCGCCGAGGTCCTCGACCTCCTTCTGCTCGGGCAGCAGGTCGATCACGGGGTACGGCGTCTCCGGGTCCATCTCCGTCGAGTTCGCGCCTTCGAGCCCAAGCACGTGCCGTGAGAACTCGCTGACCGCCACGTGCATGCCGAGGCAGATGCCGAGGTACGGGATCCCCCGCTCGCGCGCGACGCGGCAGGCGAGGATCTTGCCCTCCCAGCCGCGCGACCCGAAACCTCCTGGCACGAGCACTCCGTCGACCTGGTCGAGCGACGCGACCGCCTCCTCGTACGACATGTGCTCCGCGTCGACCCACTGCACGTTCACGCGTGTGCCGTGGTGCACGCCCGCGTGCTTGAGCGCCTCGTGCACCGACAGGTACGCGTCGTGGAGCTTCACGTACTTGCCGACGAGCGCGATCGTGACCGTGCCTTTCTGCGCGCCGATGCGCTCCTCGAGCTCCAGCCACTCGCCGAGCTCGGCCGGTGGCACCTCGAGCCCCAGACGAGTGGCAACGAGCTGGTCGAGCCCCTCCGCCTGCAGCGCCTGCGGGACGAGGTAGACGTCCCGGACGTCGGGGTTCGCGATCACGGCGTTGGGCTCGACGTCGGCGAAGAGCGCGATCTTGTCGCGGATGTCCTCCGAGACCTCCTCCCGCGAGCGGCAGACGATCACGTCGGGGTGGATACCGATGCGACGCAGCTCGTTCACCGAGTGCTGCGTCGGCTTCGTCTTCAGCTCGCCGGCCGCGTCGATGAACGGCACGAGGGTGACGTGGACGTAGCAGACGTTCTCGACACCGGCTTCGCGCCGGAACTGCCGGATCGCCTCGAGGAAGGGCAGGGACTCGATGTCCCCGACGGTTCCGCCGATCTCGGAGATGACCACGTCGACGGGCTCGGTCTCGGCGATCCGCTTGATCCGCGCCTTGATCTCGTTCGTGATGTGCGGGATGACCTGCACGGTCGCGCCGAGGAACTCGCCCTTGCGTTCCTTGCGGAGCACGGCGTCCCAGATCCCACCGGCGGTGTGCGACGAGTTGCGCGAGAGGTTCTCGTCGACGAAGCGCTCGTAGTGGCCGATGTCGAGATCGGTCTCGGCGCCGTCCTCGGTGACGAACACCTCGCCGTGCTGGAACGGCGACATCGTGCCGGGATCGACGTTCAGGTACGGGTCGAACTTCTGCGCCTGCACGGTGAGGCCGCGCGCCTTCAGCAGCCGGCCGAGCGAGGCCGCGACGATTCCCTTGCCGAGGCCCGACACGACGCCGCCCGTGACGAAGACGTACTTCGTCGGCCGAGTCGCCATCTAGACCTCCCGTCCGAGTGCGTCGAGCTCGCGCAAGCCCGGCGTCCGCTCGATCAACTCACCGAGGGAATGACGCTCTCCGAAGACGGTGAGGCCTGCAAGGGCGCCGATCGCGATCCACCGGCCTCGTTCCGTGAGTCGACTCACGGAACGCAAGCCTAGCATCGACCCAAGCGCATTGGACCCCGCGTCCCCGAGCATGCCCATCTCTCGAAGATCGTAGGTCAGCAGCAGGACGGCGGTCCCGCGCGGTGCTCCCGTCAGTGTGGCGCCCGCGAGGTAGGCCTTGAGCGCGCGCCCCGGCCGCGTGTCGAGCTGGTTGAGCGTGTTCGCGGCGAGCCCGACGAAGATCGCGCCCGAGAGCTTCCGCGTCGCGAGCAGCCCAACGAGCGGAATCCCGACCAGCTTGAGCACGCCTGTCGTCCGCCCCGCAGCGAGGTGGGCCCGGAACCCTCGCTCCTCCCCGCTCCAGAGATCGTCGGCGAGCCCGATCGCGGCGATCGCCGCCACCGCGGGATCGGCGCGGAAGCCGACGAGCCAGCCGACGAGCGGCAGGCGACGGCCACGAAAGTTGACCGCGAGCGGTCCGCAGCCGAGCGCAAGATCGACCAGCTGCCGTGCGCGATGGAGGAAGCCGTGCGCGTCACGGCCGGTGGCCCGGTGCTCGAGGTCGAGCTCGACCTCCTCAACGCGAAGGCCTGCGCGCGCTGCGTCGATCGTCATGCGCGTCTCGCAGCCGAAACCCGGCGCGAGCGGGAAGACCGCACCACGAGCGCGCGACGAGAGCGCGCGCTGCCCCGAGAGCGGCTCGACCGCTTCCAACCCCGAGAGCACCCGGATCAGCCGTCGCGCGACCCCCTTGGCGAGACCGAACCCGCCGCCGACTCGTTGGCGGAAGATCGCGACGTTGACGTCCGCGTCCCCGGCGAGCAGCGGGCGCAGGTCGCCGCGGAGGTCGGCGTCGCAGAGGAGCAGCCTGCCCGGCGGGGCCGCGCGCTCGGCCGACGAGAGCGCCTGCCCCTTGCCCAGGCGGCGAAGCGGGAGCACGGTTGCGCCGGCGGCCTCGGCCCGCTCGGCCGTGCGGTCGCGCGAGCCGTCGTCGGCGACGAGCACCTCCGCCTGCGGAAACCGCGCACGCAGCGTCTCCACGGTCTCGCCGATCGTCGCTTCCTCGTCCCGCGCGGCGACGAGGATCGTCAGCGGCTCCTTCACCCGGTCGCCGGCACGACGGGCTCGACCGGAGGCAGGACGGGCGTGTTGTCCTCCTTCGTCCCGTAGTCGCCGGGGCTCTCGCCCGTCAGGAGCACTGCGAGCGCGACGCGTCCGGGGATCGTGTCGACGTTGTCGACCGTCGAGAAGCCGTGGTCGCGGTACGTCGGGACGGTCGTCGTCAGGCTGTCCGTCGTCTCCACGCCGACGACCGGAACGCCCGCGGCGGCGAGCCCCGAGTAGAAGCTCGAGAGGAATCGTGCCGTTTGACCGGTCTGAGGCGCCGCGGTGCGTGCGACGACGACGGCGTCGAGCGGCAGGTTGCCCCCCTCGCGCTCCTCGACGAGCGCCGGCCCGACCGCATCCCAGAGCGGCGTGTCCCCGCCGTCCACGAGCTCGCGGGCAAGCGAGCGGCCGAGGTCCTCGACCGTTAGTGGCGCGTCGGCCACATCGGCGACCCGACGCAGCAGCTCTCCGGTCGCGATCGGCACCTGGAGTGCGCGCATGCCCTGCACACCGTCGGCCCGGTCGATCGTCTCCTGGATGCCCGCGGCCACCTCACCTTCCGCCGACCCGACGTACACGACTCCGACGCGGCGATCGGCGAGTCGGCCCTCCATGACGGCCGGATACGTCTGACGCTCGTACTCCTCGAGTGCGTTCTGCTGCTCCACCTGGCGCTCCGCATCCGAGAGCTTCTGTTCGAGCTCGGCGATGTCGTTCTCGAGCACCCGCCGTTCGGTGTCCCGGATCAAGCTTCGCCCCGAGATCGCGACCCCGACGAGGAGGCCGATCACGAGCGCGATGAAGACCGCCGCGAGCGACGTGACGTGATACCGAAAGTCGAACATCAGGCTGCGCCAGTCTGGCAGAGCGCATGCAGGCGGAAGAGCGCCTCACGAGGAAGCGCGCGGGAGAGCCCGACGAGCCAGGGGCCTTTGACGCGAAGCTCAGCGCGGGTTCGGTTCTCGCCCGACGGTTCCAGCGTGAGCTCGACCTCGAGCCTGTCTCCGCTCAGGTGGAACCTGATCAGGCGCTTCGCCTCGACCGCGAGCACGATCAAATGGCCGACGGCCTCCGGTCTGCGCAGGAAGCTCGGCCTGTCCTCCCCCTGCACGCGCCAGCGCGCCCCGGGGACGAGCCCGAGCCGATCGGGCTGCACGCCGCCGACGCGCGGCCACCAGTTGGGGAAGTTGTGCGGCTCGGCGACGAACGCCCACACGTCGTCGAGCGGCGCGAGCAGCTCCCGGGAGACGGACACGGTCGGCATCAGGAAACGAGGCCGCGGAGCTCGATCCCGATCAGCTCGATCAGGTGCCGAAGCGCAGGCGAGACGACGATCGCCACGACGACGGCGAGCAGCCCCGCGACCGCGAACAGGACGAGCGGCCAGACTCCGACCTGCCGCGAGAAGAGCCGCGAGAGCCCCTTCGCGTCGACGAGGATCTCCCCCACCTTCAGCCGAGTCACGAACGTCGACGACATTCCGGCGCGGTCCCGCTCGAGGAACTCGATCAGGTTGAAGTGCGTTCCGACCGCGACGATCAGCTCGGCGCCTTTCTCATAGGCCAGCAGCAGCGCGATGTCCTCGCTGATCCCCGGCATCGAGACGACCTGATAGGGAACCTCGAGGCTGTCGCAGCGCGCGGACCCCGGCGCGACACCGTCGCTGTACGCGTGGACGAGGATCTCGGCGCCGGAGCGAAGCGCGCGGTCCGAGACGGAGTCCATGTCACCGACGATCAGGTCGGGCTTGAACCCCTCCTCGAGCAGCGCGTCGGCGCCACCGTCCACCGCGAGCAGCACGGGCTTGAAGTCGCGCACGTACGGACGAACCATGCGCAGGTCGCGCTTCATCCCCGGCCCGCGCGCAACGACGAGTGCGTGACGGTCGCGGAAGCGCGTCGTGAGCGGGGGGAAGTCGACGCCCTCGGACAACAGGCGCCCCTCGTCGCGCAGGTAGCGCATCGTGTTCTCCGCGAACGCCTCGAGGGCTTCGGTCACGCGCCCCTGCTGCGCGATCAGCACACGGTCGAGCTCGCCGGCCTCCAGCACGCGACCCGACGCGAGGCACGTGCCGTTGCGAAAGACGCTGCCGCCTCGCACCGTGAGCTTCTCGCCGTCGGACACCTGCTCGAAGAGCTCGGCGCCCGGCGCATCCACGAGCTTCACTCCGCCGCGGACGAGCGCGAGCGGGCCGGGGTTCGGGTAGCGGCCGCTCTGCGACTCGGCGCAGTTGACGACGACCCGCACACCCGACTCGACGAGCTCCTCCGCGGAGACGCGGTCGATGTCGGTGTGGTGGATGATCGCGATGTCGCTGGACGAGAGCCGGCGCACGAGGTGCTTCGTCTTGCGATCGAGCCGCGCGGTGCCGGTGAACTCGATCGGGTTCACCGCTGCTGCTCCTCGGCCATGATCGCGAGGAACTCCTCGCCGCCGAGCATGCGCTGGAGCTCGTCGCGACGCTCGTCGTCCTCGAGCCGCTCGATCGTGGTGTGCGTCGGGTCGCCGGGGATCTTCTCGACCCGGAAGTGACGGTCGGCGAGGCTCGCGATCTGCGGGAGATGGGTGATCGTGATCACCTGCGCCCGCTCGGCGAGCCGCCGAAGCGTCTCGCCGACCTGGTGCGCGGTCGTTCCGCCGATGCCCGCGTCGATCTCGTCGAAGACCATCGTCTCTCCGCCCCCGACCGCCGCGATCGCCAGGGCGATCCGGGAGAGCTCCCCGCCGGAGGCGGTCTCCGCGACGGGGCCGAACGGGAGACCCGGGTTGGGCCGGATCAGGAACCGCGCGTCGTCGGCACCGGTGATGCCGGGCTCACGCTCGCTCAACTCCGCAACGAACTCGCCCTCCCCGAAGCCGACGCTCTCGAGCTCGCGCGCGACCGCCTCCGCGAACGGCTCCGCAGCCTCGCGCCGCGTCCGTGCAAGCTCGTCGGTGAGCGCGCGCACCTTCGCCTCCGCCGCGACGCGCGCCTCCGAGGCGGCCTCGACCGGGTCGGCGCCGTCGGCGAGCGCTTCGAGCTCGGCGCGTGCCTCTGCCGCGCGCGCGAGCAGCTCCTCGAACGTCGTGCAGCGGAACCGGCGCTTCGCCTCGGCGATCCGGTCGAGGTCGGCCTCGACCTGCTCGACGCGGTCCGGCTCGGCCTCGAGCGAAGCCAGAAACGACCGGAGCTCGCCCGCCGCCTCGCGCAGGCGATGCTCGGCGTCGCGCAGGTCGGCCGCAGCGTCGCGAAGCTCCGGCGCGAGCCCCTCGAGCGGCGCCAGCGAGTGAGCAGCCGCCCCGACGAGCGCGCCGGCTCCCTCGCCCTCGTCGGGTGCGAGCGCCTCGACGGCCGCCCCGACGCCCGAGGCGAGCTCAGTGACGTGGCGCAGACGCTCGCGCTCCGCACGCAGGCGCTCCTCGGCGTCGGGCTCGAGCCCTTCGGTGTCCTCGACGAGTGCACGCAACTCGGCGACGCGGGCCTCGGCGTCGGCGGCGTTCGCGGCAAGCTCTTCGTGCCGGCGACGGGCCGCGAGCAGCTCTCGCCACGCCCGCCGCAGGTCCGCACGCCGTCGCCGCTGCTCGTCCCCGACGAAGGCGTCGAGCACGTCGAGCTGGTAGGCCGGCCGCGCCAGCCTGCGCTGCTCGAACTGGCCCGACATCGCGACGAGCCGCTCGGCGAGCGCGGCCACGTCCTCCCGCGCGACGCTGCGTCCCCACGCGTACGCTCGCGTCCGGCCGTCGGCGAAGATGCGGCGCGCGAGCACGAGCCCCTCCTCGTCGGCGGGACGAAGCTCGGCGAGCGACTCGAACTCGTCCAGCAGCCCCTCGGGAAGGTCGAGCTCGGCCTCGACGTACGCCTCGTCGCCGTCCGCGCCGATCGCGCCGGCATCGCCTTTCGCGCCGAGCAGGAGCCCGATCGCCTGGCTCAGGATCGTCTTGCCGGCGCCGGTCTCGCCCGTGATCGCGTTCAGCCCTTCGGCGAGGTCGAGCTCCGCCTCGCGGATCAGCACGAGATTCTCGATCTTCAGGCTACGAAGCAAAGGTGTCGCGGTAGCGGGTGAAGAACGTGGCCTCCGCAAGCGTCGCGAGCCGCGTGCGCTTCGGTCCGAGGCGGATCGTGACCTGTTCGTCCGCGCCGAGCTCGCCGACCGGGTGTCCGTCCGCAAGGACCGTGAGCGTGACGTCCGGCGTCTTGTTCTGGACGACGAGGTCGGAGGAGCGCGGGACGACGAGCGGGCGCGCGTGCAGCGAGTGCGGAGCGATGAACGTCACGACGAGCGCGTCGAGCCCCCACACGAGCACGGGCCCGCCGTTCGAGAGGTTGTACGCGGTCGAGCCGGAGGGCGTCGCGGCGATCACCCCGTCGCACGAGAGCGTGCCGAGGTCCTCGCTGCCGACCGACCAGCCGACCGTGACCATTCGACCAAGGGTCGAGCTGGTCGCGACGCAGTCGTTGACCGCCGTGTGGGTCTCCCCGCCGACGTCGACCTCGAGCGTCGCCAGCTCGACGACGACGAAGTCACCGGCGAGCGCACGCGTCAGGCCCGACTCGAAGTCGTCCCTGTCGACGGCGGTCAGGAAACCGACCCTGCCGAAGTTGATCCCGAACACCGGAGCACTGGTGTCGAGACTCTGCTTGAGCGCGCGCAACATCGTGCCGTCTCCGCCGAGCACGACGATCAGGTCCGCCTCGGCCTCCGGCACGACCTCGGCTCCAGCGGCCCGTGCGATCTCCTCGACGCGCTTGAAGGCACCCCCGAGCGTGTCGGGCTTGCCGTGAGCGACGATCGCGATGCGCTCAACCGACGGCATCGGCGATCCAGCGGTCGAGATCGGCGGCGCGCTCGGGGTGCTCGCGCTGCGCGAGGTGGAGGAAGAACTCACGATTTCCCTTCGGTCCGGGCAGCCCTGAGTCTACGACCGCCAGCGTTTCGGCTCCCCAGGCCAGGGCCGCGTCGGCCACATCGGCGAGGACGCGGCGGTGGATCTCCCGGTTTCGGACGACGCCGCCCTTCCCCACGTCCTGCCGGCCCGCCTCGAACTGGGGCTTGACGAGGACGAGCGCCTCCCAGCCCGTCCGAGCGAGCCTGAGCGCGGGCGGAAGCGCTGTCCGGAGCGAGATGAACGAGACGTCGGCCACGACGAGCTCGGGCGCGAACGGCAGCTCGCGGAGCGCCCGCGCGTTCGTCCGCTCGAGCACCGTGACCCGCGGGTCCTCGCGCAGCCGCGGGTGCAGCTGGCCGTAGCCCACGTCGAGCGCGACCACGCGCGCGGCCCCGCGCTGCAGGAGCACGTCAGTGAACCCACCCGTGGACGCGCCGACGTCGAGCGCGTCCCGCCCGCGAATGTCGAGGCCGAGCACATCGAGTGCGTGCTCGAGCTTCTCGCCCCCACGAGAGACGAAGCGAGGTGGACGGTCGAGCGTCAACTCCTCGTCGTCGTCCACCTGAGCGCCCGGCTTGTCGAAGCCGGGCACGAGCCCCGCCATCACGAGGGCCTGCGCCTGCGACCGCGATTCCGCGAGACCGCGCTCCACGAGCAGGACGTCAAGTCGCTTCTTCACCGCCTCTTCACCGCGGGAAGCGTAGTGGCGACGACCGATGAGTCACGGCGGCCCGCACGGTCTTTAGAGTGCAAACCGGTCGAACGAGAGGGAGCGAAGGCGATGTCTGAACAGAACCAGGAGAGCGGGCGCGGGCGCCAAGCCGCGCATGAACGTCTCGCGACCGGCGGGCTTGCCCGCTGGGCGCGCATGTGCGCGACGCACCCCTGGCGCGTGATCGTCAGCTGGGTCGGGATCGTGGTGCTCCTCGTGGTGCTCGTCGCCACGGTCGGGGGCAGCCTGAAGGACGAGTTCGACATTCCCGGCTCCGACACGCAGAAGGCAACCGACCTGATCGAGGCCGAGTTCGCCTCCGAGCAGGGCGGTGTGCTCAACGTCGTCTTCGCCGCACCCCCGGGGGAGCGGCTCGACACGGCCGAGCGCAGGGCTGCGATCGAGCAGGCGCTCGCCGAGCTCGAGAGCTCCAGGTTCAAGCCGACCGAGGACACTGCGGGTATCGAGAGCGTCGGCGATCCGTACGACGAGAACAGCATCTCCGACGACGGCCGCATCGCGTATGCGGAAGCCCAGTTCGACCGGGTGATCTTCGACACGGATCGCGAAGCCGTGCTCGCGGTCCAGGAGTCGATTCGCGACGAAGTCGAGCCGGTCGGGGTCACGGTGGAGTACAACGGCGACGCCGAGTTCCCGCCGATCGAGCAAGGCACTCAGGAGCTGCTCGGCCTGCTCGCGGCGCTCCTCGTGCTCCTGGTCGTCTTCCGAACCTTCGTCGCAGGAATGATCCCGATCGCGCTCGCGATCACCGCATTGATGACCGCGTTCCTGCTGCTCTTCATCCTCGCGGGCCTCACCGACATCAACACGATCACGCCGCTCCTCGTGTCGATGATCGGCCTCGGTGTCGGCATCGACTACTCGCTGTTCATCGTCACCCGGTTCAGGCAGCTCCTGCACGAGGGCCTCTCGCCCGTCGACGCCGCCGCAGAAGCAGGAGCTTCGGCCGGTAGGGCCGTGCTCTTTGCAGGCCTCACCGTCGCAATCTCGGTCACCGGGCTCGCGTTCTTCGGGCTCGACTTCGTGACGAAGCTCGGCATCGGCAGCGCGCTCGGCGTCTTGACCACGGTCCTGATCGCGAACTCGCTCCTGCTCGCGGTTCTCCGGCTGCTTGGGCACAAGGTCGACCGGTGGAAGGTCCCCTTGCTACGGCAGATCGACGAGGGCGAGGCTGCCCGCGAGAAGACGCTCGTCGCACGCTGGGGCAGGTTCGTGACGAGGAACGCCAAGGTCGTGTTCGTCGTCATCCTTCTGGCGCTCGCCGCCGTCGCGGCGACATCCGCGCTCGTGCGCCTCGGCGCGTCCGACCAGGGCACGCAGCCGAAGGAGCAGACGGCGCGAAGGGCCTACGACCTGCTCGCCGAGGGCTTCGGCCCCGGCTTCAACGGCCCGATCCCGATCGTCGTCGACGTCAACGGCGACGCGCAGGCGCCGCAGCGGATCTACGACCGCGTTCGGGACCTGCCCGGCGTGGCGTCCGCCGGCGAGCCGCAGTTCAACGACGAGGAGACGGTCGCGATCGTGTTCGTGACGCCCGACTCCGCCCCGCAGGACGAGGCGACTTCCGACCTCGTCGACCGCCTGCGCGACGACGTGATCCCCGCGGCCACCGGGGACGGCGACGCGGTCGCATACGTCTCGGGCCTGACGGCCGCGTTCGCGGACATCGCCGACCGGATCATGGAGCGGCTGCCGTTGTTCCTGCTCTACGTGATCGGTGTGACGTTCCTCGTGCTCGCGATGGCGTTCCGGTCGATCGTCATCTCGCTGACCGCGGCGCTCACGACACTCCTCTCCGCGTTCGTCGGCTTCGGCGTCTTGACACTCGTCATCCAGGAGGGTCACCTGCTCGAGCTGACCGGGCTCGATCGGACTGGTCCGATCGAGACGTTCGTGCCACCGATCGCGTTCGCGATCCTCTTCGGACTCTCGATGGACTACATGGTGTTCCTGATGAGCCGCATCCGCGAGGAACACGTTCACGGACTGAAGACACGGGAGGCCGTCGAGCACGGCATCGCTGCGATCGGGCGGGTGATCGTCGCCGCGGCGCTCATCATGGCCACGGTCTTCGCGGCGTTCATCCTCACCTCGGATCGCATCTCGAAGGAGTTCGGGCTGCTGCTCGCGGTGGCGATCCTGGCCGACGCACTGCTCGTGCGGATGACGCTCGTGCCCGCCTTCCTGACGCTCATGGGCGAGAAGTCGTGGTACATGCCGCGCTGGCTCGACCGGCTGCTGCCGAACCTGACGATCGAGGCGCCGCACGATCGGGAAGCCCCGCGCGTCGAGCGCCCTGCCGAGGCCACCGGCCCGGGCTAGTCGAGAGCGGTCAGGAAGCCTTCGCCCTGCGTCGAGAGCCGCCAGCCGGCGGCCTCGCGCACGACGAGCCAGCCCTCGTGCGCGCGGAGCCAGCGCGCGACGGCCGCCAGCGGCGCGGCGCCCATGAGCGCGTGCTCGAGCTCCTCGGTCGTCGCCCACGGGTGCGCGTCGAGCTCGAGCAGGAGGGCTTGGTCGATCGCCATGACCCCAGAGTGAGGGGCGGGCCGGACGGATCAGGCCGTGCGCGTCGCGAGACCGTCGACGATGCCCCGCAGGACGCTCGTGTCGGCGTCGAGCTCCGCCAGGGCCGCGAGGGCCCGCTCCGCTGCCTCGTCCGCTCGCCTGCGCGTCTCGTCCTCCCCGTGCACCAGCACGTGCCCGTCGCCGTCGAGGAGATCGTCGACGAGCTGGAAGACGGCGCCGACCTCCTGCGCGAAGCGAGGCCACGTCTGCGGCTCGGCCCCGTTCACCGCGAGCGCCAGCGCGACTGACGCCTCGAAGAGCCGGCCGGTCTTCAAGCGGTTCAGAGCCGCGAGGTCGTCGGCCGAGCCGGTCACGTCCAGGTACTGGCCGCCGATCATCCCGAGCGTGGCAGCCGCGAGCTCGCGCGCCACCGCAGGCGTCTCGTAGGAGAGCGCGAGGCGGAGCGCCTCGACGAGGAGCGCGTCCCCCGCCAACACCGCGACGGACTCGCCGAACTGCGCCCACGTGCTCGGTCGTCCCCGGCGCGTGTCGTCGTCGTCGAGCGCCGGCAGGTCGTCATGGACGAGCGAGAACGAATGCACGAGCTCGACGGCGCACGCTGCCGGGAGCACGTCCTCGGGCTCCAACCCGACCGCCTCGCCGACCGCGAGGCAGAGCACGGGCCGAATTCGCTTGCCGCCGCCCTCGAGCGCGTACCGGATGGCCTCGTCGAGACCCGCCGGACCCGCCGGGCTCAGCTCGGCGAGCGCGTCCTCGACGAGCTCGCGGAGCTCGTCAACGCTCCGCATCCGACTCGGCCTCGGCCTCGCGCTTCGCACGCTGGATCTCCGCCTCGACCTCTCGCGCGATCTCCGAGAGCTCGCCGAGGATCTCGAGCGCCGCTTCCGGCTCCTCGGTCGCCTCCAGCCGCGCGCGGGCCGCCTCGAGGCGGTCGAGCAGGCTCTCCGCGCGCTGCAGGCTCTCTTCGGCGCTCATGCGCGCAGCGTATCGTCCCGCCCCATGGCGCAGACGCTGCGGCGTATCGTCGGCTCAACCGCGTTCGACACCGTGATCATCACGGTGATCCTCGCGAATGCCGTCGTGCTCGGGCTCCAGACCTACGAGGACGTCGTCGCAGAGCACGGTGACACGCTCAACCTCCTGAACGGCGTGTTCCTCGGGATCTTCGTCGTCGAGTTGCTGCTCCGGATCGCCTCGTACGGCAGGCGCCCGCAGGACTTCTTCCGCGGCGGCTGGAACATCTTCGACTTCGTCGTCGTCGGTTCCGCCTTCCTCCCTATCGTGCGCGAGAGCTCGACGCTCCTGCGGCTCGCACGGTTGCTGCGCGTCGTCCGGATCGTCCGCCTGCTGCCCGACCTGCGGATCCTGCTTCAGGGCGTCATTCGAAGCCTGCCGCCGCTCTTCAGCATGACGATGCTCGTCACGCTGCTGCTCTTCGTCTACGGAATGATCGGCTGGCTGTTGTTCGGCGAAGAGCTGCCCGACGACTGGGGAACGATCGGCGCGGCGATGCTCACGCTGTTCGTGATGCTGACGCTCGAGAACTTCCCCGCCTACATGAACGCCGGCATGTCGGTGCACCCGTGGTCGTGGATCTACTTCGTCACGTTCGTCCTCATTGCGGCGTTCATCGTGCTGAACCTGCTGATCGGGATCGTGCTCAACTCGATGGAAGAGGCGCGGGAGATCGAGCGGCGGCGTGCGCTCGGAGCCGAAGTCGACGGCGACATCTCGCCCGCGCCGGTCGCCGAGCGGATCGCGATGCTGCGTGCGGCGCTGAGCGAGCTCGAGGACGAGCTCAGGCTACGAGCTCGCGCTGAATCCGACCGAGGATCCCGTTGACGAGGCGCCCCGCCTCGTCGCTCGCATAGCGCTTCGCGAGGCCGACGGCCTCGTCGATCGCGACCGGCTCCGGCACGTCGCCGGACTGGAGCTCGTGCACCGCGATCCGCAGTACATTTCGCTCGATCGCGCCGAGCCGATCGGCGGTCCAGCCTTCGGCGGCCTCGGTGATCAACGCGTCGAGCTCGGCAGCGCGCGCCGCCACGGACTCCGCGAGCGAGCGCGCGTACTCGTCGATCTCGCCTTCGTGGAGCGACGCGAGCGGCTGGCCCGTGACGTCCCACTGGTACAGCAGGAAGAGCGCGGTGCGGCGCGCGGCGCGGCGACCGGTCGACATCAGTCCTCGAACTCCTCGACCGAGACGTCGACCGCGTCGACGACCAGCCCGCACATCGTCTCGAGCGCGCCGCTGACACGTTCCTGTACTTCCCGCGCCACGTCCGGCAGCACGAGCCCGAAGCGCGCGGCGAGCTCGAGCTCGACCCGCGCATGGCCGTTCGCGAGCTCGATCTCGAGCCCGCGTCGGGGACGACGCACGCGTGCGCCGTCCGCTCGCTCTGCTGCGCGCACGACGATCTGCGTCAGCGCGGCGGGAGTGACCGTGATCGTGCCGCCTGGTCCCGTGAGCTCGTGCGCGTTCACTCGGCCGAGCTGCTCAGCGCCGGAAGGCGCGCGCCGGCCTCCTCGAGGAACGTCGTCGAGTAGTCCCCCCGCTGGAACTCCTCGCTGCGCAGGATGTCGATCGCGGCCTCGCGCGTCGTCGGCACACCGCGGACCTCGAGCTCCCCGAGCGCGCGCAGCGCACGCGAGATCGCAGCCGGCCGGTTCGCGTCCCACACGATCAGTTTCGCGATCAGAGAGTCGTAGTACGGCGAGACGACGCTGCCGTCCTCGACGCACGTGTCGACGCGGTCGAACGGCCCGAGCGGCGGACGGAAGCGCTCGATCGTGCCCGGCGCCGGCAGGAAGCCGCGCGACGGGTCCTCCGCGTTGATCCGCAGCTCGATCGCGTGTCCACTGCGCGGTGCGCGCCCGGTCAGCACGACCGGCTCGCCCGCGGCGATGCGCAGCTGCTCGCGCACGATGTCGATCCCCGTCACGAGCTCGCTCACGGGATGCTCGACCTGCAGGCGGCAGTTGAGCTCGATGAAGTAGAAGCTGCGGTCCGGCCCGAGCAGGAACTCGAACGTGCCGGCGTTCAGGTAGCCGATCGCGCGACACGCGCGCTCGGCCGCCGCTTCCATCGCCTCGCGCGTGTCCGGGTCGAGGGCAGGCGAGGGCGACTCCTCGACGAGCTTCTGGTGACGCCGCTGGATCGAGCATTCGCGCTCGCCGAGCGTGAGCACGTTGCCGTGGTCGTCGCAGAGCACCTGGATCTCGACGTGGCGTGCAGGCTTGACCGCCTTCTCGACGTAGAGGCTGCCGTCGCCGAACGCGGCCTGCGCCTCGCCAGACGCGCTCGCGTACGCGTCGTCGAGATCGTCGGGGTCGGTCACGAGCCGCATGCCCTTCCCGCCTCCACCGGCGCTCGCCTTGAGCAGGACCGGGAAGCCCACGTCGGCGGCCGCGAGCCGCGCCTGGTGCAACGTCGCCGCTCCTTCCGTTCCCGGGACGAGCGGGACGCCCGCTTCGCGCAGTGCCGCTTTCGCCTGCGTCTTGTCGCCCATCCGCGCCATCACCTCGGCGTCGGGGCCGACGAACACGAGGTCGTTCTCCTCGCAGGCGGTCACGAACGCCGGGTTCTCCGCGAGGAAGCCCCAGCCCGGGTGGACCGCCTCGCAGCCGGTCGTCTCCGCCGCCGCGATCACGCTGGGAATGCGCAGGTAGCTCTCGGTCGCCGCCGGCGGACCGATGCAAACCGCGCGGTCGACCATGCGCACATGCATCGCGTCCTTGTCCACGGTCGAGTAGACCGCGACCGCCTCGACGCCGAGCTCGTGCAGGGCGCGGATCACGCGTACCGCGACCTCGCCGCGGTTCGCGACCAGGACCCGGCTAAACAAGCGGCCTGCCCGGGAGCGGCTCGAGCTCGAACAGCAGCTGGCCGAACTCGACGGGCTGGGCGTTCTGGACGTGGATCTTCCGGACGATCCCCTCCGTCTCCGCCTTGATCTCGTTCATCAGCTTCATCGCCTCGAGGATGCAGAGCGTCTGCCCCGCCGAGACCGCGTCGCCCTCCTCGACGAACGACGGCGCACCCGGCTGCGATGCCCGGTAGAAGGTGCCGACCATCGGCGCCTCGACGCGCACGAAGCCGTTTGCAAGGGCCGACGCGACGACGGGCTCGAGCTGCGACTCCCCGTCGGTGGTTGCGACCGGAAGCGGGGCAAACCCCTGCTCGGGGGTCCGCCGGACCGAGACGCGCATACCGGATTCCTCGATCGTCACCTCGCCCACGCCGGACTCCTGGACGACGCGGACGATCTCGCGGATCCGTTCCGCGCGTGACCGGTCGACCCCCCGTGCGGCAGACTCGTCGCCGCCGGCGCGCGCGCGGATCCCCTGCAGCAGCGCCTCGGCATCGTCGCCGAAGAGGCCGACGAGGAGCAGCTCTTCCTCGCTCGAGGCGAGACCCTGCGTCTGCTCGCGCACGTCCTCGAGCGTGACCGGCTCGGAGACATCGTCCTCCGCGACGAGCTCCAATGCCCGACGCACTCCCGGGTCGACCTGGCCGGGCGGCGTGCCGTACGCGCCCGAGACGAGCTCGCGCAACTCGTCGACGACCGTGAGGTACCGCTGCGCCGAGAGCACGTGGATGAGCGCCTGCGAGCCGAGGATCTGACCGATCGGCGCTGCCAGCGGCGGAGAGCCGACCTCGCCGCGAATCTGCGAGAGCTCCTCGAGCACCTCGTCGAGCCGGTCGCCCGCTGCCTGCGCGCGAAGGCTCGCGTCGATCCCCGCGACGAGCCCCGCCGGCAAGCGGTACTCGGCGGCACGCACGGCGACACGCGGGGCGAGCGGCGTGACCGGCTCGTCGCCGATGTGCTGGTCGACGATCTCCGACGCCTCCCACAGGGCCGCAACGTCGACGCCGGTGTCCAGACCGAGGCCGTTGAGCGCCTCCGCGAGCGACTCGCCGGAAACGCGATGCACAGCCAGGGCGACGGGGTAGATCGCGCACGCCGCGAGGTCTGCTCCGGCACGCATCGCCTCGAGCGCCGCGGACATCGCGTTGCCGCCGGCTCCCTGGCAGTACACGCCGACCGGCAGGCCGCTCGCCTCTCCGACGCGCTCGACGAGCTCGGCTGCTCCGTGTGGGCCGAGCGACCCGGTGGGATCGTGGACAACCACCCGCGCGGCGCCGAGCTCGGGGAGCTTCCGCGCCTGCTCGACGAGCGTGTCCACCTCGCCTGCGACGCCGGGGCTGTAGACGAGCCCCGCCTCGAACTCGCGCTCGGCCGCGGCGATCGCCTCGGCCGCCTCGCGGAGGTTGGAAACGTCGTTCAGCGGGTCGTGCAGCCGGAAGACGTCGATCCCGTTCTCGGCCGCGGAGGCGACGAAGCGCCGTGCGAACTCGCCGTCGACCGGCCGGGACCCGACGAGGAAGCGCCCGCGCAGCGCGAGCCCGAGCGGGGTCTTGACCCGCGCCTGGATGGCCCGGATCCGCTCCCACGGGCTCTCGACGCCGCGGCGGACCGCGCTGTCGAAGACGCCGCCGCCGGAGACCTCGAGGTAGGCGAACCCTGCTCTGTCGAGGATCTCGGCGAGCCGGAGCAGCTCGGCCGTCCCCATCGTTCCCGCGAGCGGGTCCTGCCCGAGCAGGCGAATCGTCGTGTCGACGAGCTTCGGCACGCTCGGGACCTTATCGCCGCAGTGAAGCGCGCTCGACCACGGTCCACGGCTGGAGGACCGTCGTCCTGCCCGCGGGCAGTCGCACACGCACCAACTCGTCCACGATGAAGGTCCCCAGCGAGAGCTCTCGGAAGGGGACGAGCGCCTCGCGGACCGGCTGGGCCGCGAGCGGGCTGCCGACATACGCGAGCGAGAGGTGCGGGAGGAAGGTGTCCGGTGCGTCCAATCGCTCGAGCCCCGGCGAGTCGACTTCCGCGACGACCGCTGTGTGGAAGCAGTTCAACCTCGACAGGCTCAACGTGAACGGTCCGAGCTCCAGCAGCGGCTCGAGGTCGGGACCGTCTTCACCTCGAAGCCAGACGTGGAAGAAGTGCTCCGGCACGGCAACGATCCCCGGAATGCCCTCGAGCTCGGCCTGCAGACGCAATGCCTCATGCTTGATCTCCGTGGGCGGAACGATCACCCAACCCTCGGCGAGAGACGCCGGGTCGTCGGGAAACTCGTCGAAGAAGGACTCCAGCGGCTCAGAACGTGCACGGAACGACGACCAGGCGTCGTCGAAGCTCGTGAACAACTCACCCACGCGCTAGGCGCGCGAGATGTATCGCCGATCGCGCGGGTCGATCTTGATCTTGTCGCCCGGGTTGACGAAGAGCGGCACCTGGACGATCGCACCGGTCTCCAGCGTGGCCGGCTTGGTCACGTTCGAGACCGTGTCGCCCTTCACGCCGGGCTCGGTGTCGGTGACCGCGAGCTCGACCGACGCGGGCATCTGCAGGCCGGACGGCCGATCGCCGATCGTCAGCAGCTGCACCGTGCTCGACGGCGCGACGAACTCGAGCGCATCGGCGACCAGCTCGCGCGGGAGCTGGATCTGCTCGTAGTTCTGCTCGTCCATGAAGACGACGTGGTCGCCCGCGTCGTACAGGTACTGCACGTTCTTCAAGTCGGTGCGCACACGCGCGAACTTCTCGCCCGCGCGAAACGTCTTGTCGACGACGGAGCCGCTGTCCGTCGACTTGAGCTTCGTGCGCACGAAGGCGCCACCCTTGCCGGGCTTCACGTGCTGGAACTCGATGATGCGCCACGTGCCGCCCTCGAGCTCGATGTGCATGCCGTTCTTGAACTGGTTGGTGGAAACCATTTCCGCCATCGCGCGAACAGGCTAACGGACGGTGACGAGCTCTTTGGTGAAGGACGTGAGCACGACCGGCTCGCCCTCCCGCACGACCACGAGGTCCTCGATCCGGATCCCGCCGACTCCCGGGAGATACACCCCGGGCTCGACCGTGACGACGTTGTTCGGCTCGAGCGTGTCCTGCGACTCGGGGCGGAGCGTCGGCGCCTCGTGGACCATCAGGCCGACGCCGTGGCCCAGCCCGTGGCCGAAGCGCTCGCCGAGCCCGGCCCCGCCGATCACCTCGCGTGCGGCGGCGTCGGCGTCCTTGCCGCTCACCCCCGGCGCGACCGCGTCGAGCCCTTCGAGCTGCGCCTCGAGCACGACGTCGTACGCGCGCGCGAGCTCGTCGGGGAGCGGGCCTGTGGCAAACGTTCGCGTGCAATCGGACGCGTAGCCGTCGAGCACGGCGCCCGCGTCGACGACCACCGTCTCGCCCTTCTCGACCACGCGGTCGCTCGTCCCGGCGTGCGGCGTGGCGCCGTTCGGGCCGGAGGCGACGGTCGTCGGAAAGGCCTCGCCGTGTCCGCCGAGCTCGTGCATGAACTGTGCGAAGGTGAACGCGAGGTCTCGCTCGGTGCGACCCACGAACCGCTCCTCGGCCAGTCGTGCGTACGCCTCGCTCGTGATCTCGGTCGCGCGGCGGATGAGCTCGAGCTCGTCCTCCGTCTTGACGGCCCGCAGGCGCTCGATCTCGCCACCGCCCGGCACGAGGTCGACTCCGGCGTCGCGAAGCACCTCCCAGTTCGCGTAGGTGAGGTGCGTCCGCTCGAACTCCATGCGGCCCTCGACGTGCGGGGCGACCCCGCGGACGAGCGCGCGCTCGACCTCGACGAACTCGACCTCGTCGACCCGGCGGCCCGCTTCCGCGTAGCGAAAGTCGGAGAAGAGCACTGCGCGCTCGTCGTCGACGAGCAGAGCCGCGTTCGAGCTGCGGAAGCCGGTCAGGTAGAAGACGTTCACCGGCATGGTGACGAGGAGCGGCTCCTCGATCAGCTGGCGCAGGCGGTCGATGCGGGTCATATGGACTCCTCGATCAGGTACGCGAGCGCCTCACGGTACCCATCGGCACCTTGGCCCAGAATGCGTTTCGCCGCGAGGTCTGCGACGACGGAGTGACGGCGCCAGTCCTCGCGCTCCTCGGGATTCGAGAGGTGCACCTCGACGATCGGAACCGTCAGCAGCTCGAGCGCGTCCCTGATCGCGTAGCTGTAGTGAGACCAGGCGCCGGGGTTGACGATCACGCCGTTCGCCCAGTCGAGCGCGTCGTGGCACCAGGCGACGTAGTCGCCCTCGTTGTTCGTCTGGCGGCAGCGCGCCGTGCAGCCGAGCTCCTTGGCCCAGGCGTAGATCTGCGTCTCGAGGTCGTTCAGCGAGATGCCGCCGTAGATGGCCGGGTCGCGCCGCTCGAGCACGTCGAGGTTCACCCCGTTCAGGATCGCGATCTGCAAGGTCGAAGACTCTAGTGGGCGATCAGTTCGTCGAGCGCGGCGCGGACCTCCGCCTCGGGGCGCTCGGCGCCGTAGACAGGCTTCCCGGGTGCGTCGAGCAGCACGAGCCGCACGCGGCCGTTCTCCGCCTTCTTGTCGCGCTGGAGCGCGGCCCACGCTCGGTCGCGGTCGACGTGGACGGGCTCAGGGCGCAGGGTCTCCTCCACGGCCGACGTGTCGAGCCCCGACAGCCGAAGCGCCGCGAGCAGGCCGAGCGCGACCGCGCTCCCGTGCGTCACGTCGCTGTAGCCGGCGGCCGCCTCGAGTGCGTGGGCGAACGTGTGCCCGAGGTTCAGAACGTTCCGCGGGCCCCGGTCGTGCGGGTCCTGGAGGCAGACCGCGCTCTTGTAGGCGGCCGCGCGGCGCACGAGCTGCGCGTCGGGGAGCTCCCACAGCGACTCCCCCATGAGCAGCCCGGTCTTCACGACCTCCGCCAGACCTTCGCGACGCTCACGCTCGGGCAGCGTCGCGAGCAACGTGTGATCGATCACGGTGCGCACCGGCCAGTGGAACGCACCGACGAGGTTCTTCCCTTCTGCGAGGTCGATCGCGGTCTTGCCGCCGATCGCCGCGTCGACCTGGCCGACGAGCGTCGTCGGGACCGCAACCCAGCGGACGCCGCGGAGGTAGGTCGCTGCCGCGAACCCGGCCGCGTCCGTCGTGCACCCGCCGCCGAGCGCGACGAGCACGCCGGCACGGTCGAGTCGGAGCGCCCGCCAAAGCGCAGCGACCGCGTCCATCGTCTTCGCCTCCTCGCCTTCCGGGAGCTCGTGCACCGAGGCGAGGCGACCGCCGAGCGCGACCTGTGCGTCGGCGCCGTGGATCCCGGCCACCCTCGCGTCGCTGACGAGCGCGGCGTCGCCGCCGGGCGCGAGCTCGCCGAGCCGAGCGAGCGAGCCAGCTTCGACGTGGACCGCCGCCGCCGCAAGGACGACCTCGTCGACCTCGTTGGCGGTCGCGTCCGCCGCCTCGGCGTAGACCGGAGCGCGTTTCGTGAAGAGTGCCCGGAAGTCGAGCTCGTCCTGTGCGAGCGGACGCCCGGCGTCGCGAACGCGGCTCCAGGCTTCGCCGGGGTCGACCTCCACGTGGACGGTGAACGCGCGCTCCCGAAGCGCTTCGCGCACCTGCGAGGAGCCGAGCGCGCCGCCGCCGAGCGCGAGCACCGCTGGCGGCGATGTCTGAAGCCGCTCGACGGTCACTTTCGCCTCCTTCGTGCGGAAGAAGGCCTCGCCCTCCTCGAACAGCTGCGTGATCGAGCGGCCGGTCGTGCTCTCGACCTCCGCGTCGACGTCGACGAAGGGACGGCCGAGCCGTTCCGCGACCGTCCTGCCGAGTGTCGACTTGCCCGCGCCCATGAAGCCGACGAGCGCGATGTGGCGGTCTAGGGCGCCTGCCACGGGATCCGCTCCAGGTAGGCGCGGTGCGCCTGCACGAAGTCGGCGAGCGCGTCGCCGCCGAACTTCTCTCGCGCCGTGCGCGCGAGCTCGAACGCGACGGCCGCCTCGGCGACGACCGCGAGCGCCTCGACCGCGGCGACGTCGCTCCGCTCGACGAGCGCCTGCCCCTCCTCGCCGCTCGAGAGGTCGACCGAGCGGAGCGGCTTCATCAGCGTCGGCAGCGGCTTCATCGCCGCCCGAACGACGAGCTCTTCGCCGTTCGAGACGCCGGCCTCGATCCCGCCCGCGCGGTTGGTCTCGCGCACGTTGCCGGGGAGGAGCTCGTCGTGCGCCTCGCTGCCGCGGAGCCCCGCGAGCGCGAAGCCGTCGCCGATCTCGACGCCCTTCACGGCCTGGATGCCCATCACCGCCGCAGCGAGCCGCGCGTCGAGCCGCTCGGACTTCGACGCGTACGACCCAAGTCCCGGAGGGACGCCGGCCGCACGCACCTCGATCACGCCGCCGACGGTGTCGCGGTCGGCGCGCGCCTCGTTGATTCGCGTGCGCAGCGCCTCCTCGTCGACCACGGACCCGCGCACCGCGATCCCGATCGACGCAAGCAGCGCCTTCGCGACCGAGCCGGCAGCGACGTGCACCGCGGTGTGCCGCGCGCTCGCGCGCTCGAGCGCGTCGCGCGCATCGTCGAGCCCGTACTTCAGCGCGCCGGCGAAGTCTGCGTGCCCCGGCCGCGGCAACGTCACCGGCTTCGCACCCTTACCCGACGCCTCGCCCTCCGGCGGCCACGGGCTCATCCCCCACTCCCAGTTCGCGTGGTCGCGGTTGCGGACGACGAGGGCGACCGGCGTGCCGAGCGTGCGCCCGTGCCGGAGCCCGGCGAACACTTCGACCTGGTCCTGCTCGATCTGCTGGCGCGGGCTGCGACCGTAGCCCTCCTGCCGACGGCGCAGGTCGGCATCGATCGCCGCCCGTTCAACGACGAGGCCGGCGGGCAGGCCTTCGAGGATCGCCACGAGCGCAGGCCCGTGCGACTCCCCCGCGGTCGTGAGCCTCAACGCCACTCGGCAAGCGTAATCGGGCCGTCAGGCGCACGTCGTGCACTCGAAGGGCCGGCCGCGAGGCCCCGGAGACACACTTGGGCAGGAGCCGGATCCGACTACGGCGAACACCCTTGGGTCAATCGCTTGTACAGAGGTGCCAAGTGAGCTACAACGAGATTCTGCGGCAGGTCGACGGCACCCGTGAGAAGGGTGTCTCGATGACCAGCCGCAACCACTAGGGAGGCGAACGAATGAGTCGGAGGACAGCACCGGTCGCGGCGCTCTTGGCGTTTGCGGCCCTCTTCAGCATGGTTATCGCCGCGGCTGCTGCCGCAGCGACGGGGGTCGAGCCGAGCACCGTGACCGACACGATGCTGCCGGGCGCCTCGACGACGATCTCGAAGACCGTCGAGACGTCCCCCATCCCCCCGAACCCGGACATCTTCTTCCTCGCCGACACGACGGGGAGCATGGGTGGGGCGGTCGACAACGTCCGGACGGGCAACACCAACGTCATGGCTCAGGTGCTCGCCGCGCAGCCCACGGCGCAGTTCGGCGTCGGTGAGTACAAGGATGTCGGCAGCGCCTTCGCCTACAAGCTCAACCAGTCGATCACAGCCAACCAGGCGAACGTCAACGCGGGCATGGGCCAGTGGTTCGCAAGCGGCGGCGGGGACACGCCCGAGTGCCAGCTCTTCGCACTGCAGTCGCTCGCCACGAGCCCGCTCACCGGCTTCCGCATTGGCTCGTCGCGTATCGTCGTGTGGTTCGGAGATGCAATCGGGCACGATCCGTGCTCCGGCGCGACCGAGGTGACCGCGACGGCGGCACTCGTCGCCGCAGGGATCCGCGTGATCGCGATCAGCACCGGCGAGGAGAACAACCTCAACGGCACAGGACAGGCCTCCAGGATCGCGGCCGCCACCGGCGGCACCTTCCTGGCTGGCGCGAGTGATGACCAGGTCTCCGACGCGATCCTCGACGGCCTGCAGAACCTGCCGGTCACAGTCAGCCACGCCGTGAGCTGCGAAACAGGTGTGAGTGCTTCGCTCACGCCGGCGAGTCAGGCAGGGACGAGCGGCGACGTGTTCACGTTCAGCGAGACGTATGGCGTCAACCCCGGCACGTCGGCCGGGACGTACGGCTGCACGGTCAAGTTCCTGATCAACGGTATGGACGGCGGACCGGAGTTCACCGAGACGATCACGATCACCGTCACCGTGCCCGCACCCGACCTCGCGATCGCGAAGACGGGCCCGGCACAGGTGACAGAAGGCGACAACATCACCTACACGTTGACGGCGACGAACAACGGCCCGACGACGGCGACCGGTGTCACGGTCTCCGACCCGGTGCCCGCGAACTCGACGTTCGTCTCGGCGAGCCCGGGTTGCGCTCTGGCTGCCGGCGTGGTCACCTGTACGGCCGGAGTGATGGCACCGGGTTCGTCCCAGGTGTTCACGATCGTCGTCATGGCAGGGTCGGGCAACACCGTCGTGAACACCGCGACGATCGACGGCCTCCAGGACGATCCGAACGCCGCGAACAACTCGGCGACGGTGACGACGCAGATCAACCACAACCCGGTCTGCACGGCCGCCACGACGGGGCTCGGCCTGCTCTGGCCGCCGAACCACAAGATGGTCAACGGCCAGATCGCCGGAGTGACCGACGTTGACCCGGGCGATGTGATCACGCTTTCAATCGGCGGGATCACGCAGGACGAGCCGGTCAACGGCGCAGCCGACGGCAACACGTCGCCGGACGCCACGATCGGCTCGGGCGGCGCCTTCCAGGTGCGAGCTGAGCGCTCGGGCCAGGGCGACGGACGCGTGTACAGGGTCGCGTTCACCGCATCCGATGGCGAGGGCGGAACGTGCTCCGGCATCGGGCGCATCGGCGTCCCGCACGACCAGGGCGGCCAGCCGGTTCCGATCGACTCGGCACCGCCGTCGTTCAACTCGTTGCTTCCGTAGTCGTCGGAGGCATCGTCGTTCCGAGAGGGCCCGCGGCAACGCGGGCCCTCTCTATTCGTGGACCGCTGCGCGCATGACGTCGACAGGCGCCGGCAGGCCCGTCCAGCGCTCGAGCGACGCGGCGCCTTGCGCGACGAGGACGTCGAACCCGTCGTAGACGGTCGCCCCCGCCTCCCGCGCAGCGGCTGCCGTCACCGAGCCCGGATACGGCAGGTCGACGAGGGTCTGCCTCGCGCGCAGCTCGACGACCACCTCATCGCGCGCGGCCGTGGCGTTGACGACGAGGTCGGCGTCGGCGACATCGGGCGGCCACTCCCCGCGCCGCGAGAACGAGCGGGCCTCCGGAAGCGCCTGCAGGAAGGCCTGCGCGGCGCCGCCATCCCCGAGCACGACCGGCCGCGATGGTTGGAGCCCGGCGAGGATCGCCGCGTCGGTCGACGTGCCCTCGATCCGGCCGTCGCGAAAGACGAGCGTGTTCACGGACGGCGCCTCCGCCCCGACCAGCTTGGCCACCGTGAGCTTGTGCGGCGCCGTGACGTTGGCACCGGCGAACCCAGCGGCGGCAAGGCCGCGCACTGCTTCTTCGAGGCGCTCGGGCGGGACGTCGAGCGCCACGTAGGCCCAATCCAGCGCGAGCGCGGCGAACGCCGCGTTCTGCATCCGCGGCGAGAGCGAGTGCTCGACGGGGTGGCCGAGGAGCGCGACCAGCCTCGTCGACGCCGTGATCACGGCCCGTAGCCGTTCTCGGCCAGGTAGCGGTTGAACTCGTCCTCGCTGGCGGTGAAGAAGTGGTGCACCTTGTCGGGCATGCGGGCGAAGAAGAGGTAGTCGACCTTGGCCGGGTGCGCCGCGGCCTGCATCGAGGCGAGGCCCGGGTTCGCGATCGGCGTCGGGGTCAGCCCGGACAGCTTGCGGGTGTTGTAGGGGTTGTTCGAGTCGAGGTGCGACTGCCTGATCGACTCCGTCGGCGGGATGTCGAGGCCGTACCGGAGCGTGGCATCGATCCCAAGCGACATTCCCGCCTTCAGCCGGTTGTAGATCACGGCCGCGACCTTCGGCCGCTCGTCCGGCGCGAGCGTCTCCTTCTCGATCATCGAGGCAATGATCAGCACGTCGTACGGCGTCAGGTTCTTCGACTTCGCGTAACTGAGGTCGAGCTGGTCCCACGCCTTGTTGAACGCAACGAGCTGCTTGTTCACGAGCTGCTTCGTCGTCGTCTTCGGGAGAAACTCGTACGTCGCCGGAAAGAGGAAGCCCTCGAGCGTGCGGGACTTCCCGTCGCCGGCGAACTCGCCAGGCAGCTTCGAGCGGCGCGTGAGGCGCTTGTACTCGGCTGCTTTTAGCTTCGGGGTGACGTTGCGGCGCTCCTTGGCGATCTTGTTCACCGCAGCGATCCGGTCGGCCATCTGGTCGATCGTGAAGCCCTCGGGGAAGACGATCTTGAGCGGCTTCGGCGGAGGCGCGACCGCAGGAGCCGACGGCGGGGACGACTCGCGCAGCGCCCCGAATGCGAGCGAGCCGAGCACGCCGATCACGATCAGCGCGCCGACCAGCCCGACGAGCGCGATCGCACGTCGGGTGCGCAGCTGCCTGCGGTTCGGGCGTGGGCGCCCGCGGACGGGTGGGACTACCTGCTCGCCCACGCCAGGTACGAAGAGAGGAGGTGCGCGGCCGCGCGTGCGTCTTCGGGCGCCTCGCCACCGCGCGCGGCGAGGGCTGTCGTGAACCGCTCGTCGAAGGTGTCCACCGGAACGTCCAGTACCTCGCGCAGCGCGTCGAGGAACCGCTCGGTCTCGCCGACCTGCGCGCCGCGCTCGCCGCGCAGGGTCAGCGGGAGCCCGACGACGACCCGTTCTGCCTGCTCGTCCCGCACCAACTCCGCCAGTCGCGCGAGCCCGGCCTCTGAGGCTGCGCGCTGGACGACGCAGAGGGGCCGCGCAAGGGTGCCGGTCGGGTCGGAGACGGCCACGCCGGTGCGCGCGGCGCCGTAGTCGAGGGCGAGCACCTTCAACTGAGAGCGGAGATGATCAGACGTTCGGCCTCGGCGAGCGCTTCGCCGAGCCGCTCGGGCTGCTTGCCACCGGCGCGGCCCATGGTCGGTCGGCCTCCGCCGCCGCCGCCCATCAGCGCAGCCGCCTGCTTCACGAGCTCGCCCGCGTTCAGGCCGCGCGCCTCGAGCGACCGGTCGAAGTTGAGGATCAGGTGCGCGGTGCCGTCCTCGCGTGCGCCGAGCACGATCGCCGCGGGTGCGTGCTGCTGCTTCAGTTTGTCCGAGAGCTCGAGCAGCTCGTCGGCGGATGCAGCACGCGCCTCGACGACGATCACGTGGACGTCGCCCGCGTCGCTTCGGCGCTCTTCGACCACTTCAGGGCCTGCGTCGTCGGTCTTCGGCTTCCGTGACTCCTTGCGCGCCTCGGCGAGCTCGACCCGAAGCGCGCCTGCCTCCTCCGCACGCGCGCGGAGCAGCGCCCACGCCTCGCCCGCGGTCACCGCCTCGATGCGACGCACGCCCGAGCCCACGGAGCCCTCGCTGAGGATCGCGAACGGCCCAATCTCCGCGGTCGAGCGCACGTGCGTGCCACCGCAGAGCTCGCGCGAGTAGTCCTCGATCTCGACGACCCGAACCTCGTCCCCATACTTCTCGCCGAACAGCATCATCGCGCCGAGCTTGCGCGCCTCGTCCATCGTGGTCACGTAGGTGCGCACCGGCAGGTTCTCGAAGACCTTCTCGTTGACGCGGCGCTCGACCTGTTCGCGCTCGTCCGGCGTGAGCGCCTGACCGTGCGTGAAGTCGAAGCGAAGCTTGTCGGGACGAACGGCGGAGCCCGCCTGCTTCGCGTGCTCGCCGACGATCTCGTGCAGCGCCTTGTGCAGAAGATGCGTTCCCGTGTGGTTCGCCATCGTCGGATAGCGGACCGCTCGCGGAACCACCGCTCGCACGCGCGCCCCTTCGCCGAACCCGTCGCCCTTGAACGTCAGGACCTGGTCGTCGCCGATCCGGGTCGCCCTGATCAGCTCGGCGCGTACACCGGTCTCCTCGTGCTCGAGGTAGCCCGCGTCGGAGACCTGGCCGCCACCATCTGCGTAGAACGGCGACTGCTCGAGCTTTGCGTCGAAGGTGCCGTCACCGCGATCCTCGTAGGCGAGGATGGCCGTGAGGACGTCGGTCCGCTCGTAGCCGACGAACTCGCTTCGCGGGCCCTCGAGGAGCGACGTCGAGATGTCGAAGGAACCGCCCGCGCGTGAGATCTCGCGATGGTCGGCCATGGCGCGCCGGTAGCCGTCGACGTCGACCGGCTGGCCGCGCTCCTCCGCGAGCTCCACGGTCAACTCCAGCGGGAAGCCGTACGTGGCGGCGAGGGTGAAGGCCGCCTCGCCGGAGATCGCCTCGCTTCCGGAGAGCGCCTCGAACTCGCGAAGCCCTCGCTCGAGCGTGTCGCGGAAGCGCTCCTCCTCGGCCTTCAGCACGCGCTCGATCTCGTCGGCGTGCTCGACGACCTCTGGGTACCAGGGGCCGACCTGCTCGACGACGATCCGCGAGATGCGGTACACGTCCTCGAGGCCGATTCGGCGCGCCTGGACGACGGCTCGGCGGATCAGGCGGCGCATCACATAGCCGCGGCCTTCGTTCGAGGGCGTGATCCCCTCCGCGGCGAGGAACGTCATCCCGCGGGCGTGATCGGTGATCACGCGGTGCGCCTTCGTCGCGGCAGGCGACGCGTCGTAGGACACGCCGGACTCCTTCGCGATCCAGTCCATGATCAGACGGAAGCCGTCCGTGTCGAAGATCGAGGGCGCTTCCTGGAGCAGCATGGCGCTGCGCTCGAGGCCCATTCCCGTGTCGATGTTCTGCTTGGGCAGCGGCGTCAGCGATCCGTCCGCGTGGAGGTCGTACTCCATGAAGACGAGGTTCCAGAACTCGATGAACCTGTCGCAGCGCTCGCAGTTCGGACCGCAGTCGTCCTGGCCGCAACCGAACTCCTCGCCGCGGTCGTAGTGGAGCTCGGAGCAGGGACCACAGGGTCCCGTGTCCCCGGCGGGGCCCCAGAAGTTCTCGGAGCGCGGAAAGGCGACGATCCGCTCACGCGGGACGCCCTTGCGCAGCCAGCCGGCGACCGCGACCTCGTCCTGGCCGAGGCCGAGCTCCGGATCGCCCGCGAAGACCGACGCCCACAGACGTTCGGGCTCGAGGCGCATCTGCTCGGTGACGAACTCCCAGGCGTAGTCGATCGCACCATCCTTGAAGTAGTCCCCGAACGAGAAGTTCCCGAGCATCTCGAACATCGACGCGTGGCGCGCGGTCAGCCCCACCTCGTCGAGATCGGTGTCCTTGCCGCCCGCGCGCAACACTTTCTGGACGGTCGTGAAGCGCGGTGCCGGCGGCTCCTTCTGGCCGGAGAAGTACGGCTTCAGCGGCTGCATCCCGGCCGAGATGAAGAGCGTCGACGGGTCCTCGGGCGGCGGGATCAGCGACCACGAGGGGAAGCGCATGTGGCCCCGCTCCTCGAAGAATGCGAGGAAGCCCTCGCGCAGCTCGGCCGTCGTCTTCACGGCTCTAGTGTACGGCCGCCCTCCGGGCGCTCCGACTCCCTGGACGAGCCGCGGAGCGTCGCGAGAACGCGTCGCGCGTGGGGAGAAGTCGGCGCACACTCGGCGCCTCCCCGTCACGGACCCGGCACTTCTCGAGGGTTACGCTCGACCGCGGGTGGCGGGTGGAGAATCGACCTTCCCCACCCATGGGTGGGGAACTTGGCAATCGGCCCTGGCCCGAACGGGCTAGCCGTTTGCGGCCCGGCGGGGTTCCGTTTCCTCTTCCTCGACGATCTCGGCCCGGATCTTGTCGAGCGACCGCCGGATCAGGCGCGAGACGTGCATCTGCGAGATTCCGACCTGCTGAGCGATCTGCGACTGCGTGAGACCGTCGAAGAAGCGCAGGTGCAGGATGCGGCGCTCGCGCTCGTCGAGCGCGCGCATGCCTGGCTCGAGCACGGCGCGATCTTCCGAGACCTCGTACTCGTGCTCCTCCTCGCCGATCGACTCGAGCGGGTCGAGCTCGTCGTCGCCCTCGCCGCCGCCCGACGAGAGCGAGAGCGACGAGTACGCGCGGCCGCTCTCGAGCGCCTCGAGCACCTCTTCCTCCGTCGAGTCGGACGCTTTCGCGAGCTCGGTGATGGTCGGGGACCGGCCGAGCTGCACGGTCAACTGCTCGACGAGGCGCGAGAGCTGCACGTTCAGCTCCTGAAGCCCACGCGGCACGCGAACCGCCCAGCCCTTGTCGCGGAAGTGCCGCTTGATCTCGCCGATGATGTTCGGCGTCGCGTAGGTCGTCAGCTCGACACCGCGATCGAGGTCGAAACGGTCGATGGCCTTGATCAGCCCGATCGCGCCGATCTGGACGAGGTCGTCGAGCTGCTCGCCGCGGTACGAGTAGCGCCGAGCGAGCGAGCGCACCAACGACATGTAGTGCTCGATCAGCTGCTCGCGTGCCTGAAGGTCCCCGTGCTCGTGGTAGCGGCGCAGCAGCTCGCGGTCGTTCCGGTCCGGCACTAGCGCTGCACCGCCTTCGTCAGCTCGACCCACGGCTGACCGTCCCGGTTCGTGATCTCGATACCGTCGACGACGGTCTCGAGCACGCGCCGGAGGCCGACGGAGTCGCCCGAGTCACGGGCGAGCTCCTTCTCCAAGGTTCCGTCGAACGGCCCGACCAGGGCGTGAATCGTTTCGCCCTCCACGCGGACCGAGACCGTGATCTCGCGCTCCGTCTCGTGCTGGTCGAGGAGCTCACCCAACGCGACCTGCAGATCCTCGAGCTGCTCGAAGCTCAGGTCGAGACGCACGGCGAGGCCGCCGACCACCAGGTGCGCGACACCGAAGAACGATCGCTCGCGCGGCAGGCGGAGCGTGATCTCGTCGGCGCTCAAGGTCGTTCGCTGTCCACGCGATGCAATTCCTCCGCGAGCTCGGCCTCGCGGCGCGCAGCGGCTTCCTTTGCCCGCTGCACGGCGCTGCCGACGTCGCGCTCGACCCGGAGAGCCGCGAAACCGTGGGCGATGCCCGCGGCAAGCCCGGCGATCTTCTGCACGGGACGCTGGATCGCGAAGCTCACCGCACGTACGGCGGTGTCGACGCTGTCCGCGGCGTCGACGGCGCTGTCCGTGACGAGATCGACCTTGTCGAGCTGCGCGTTCACCCGGTCCACCGTCCCCCCGGTCTTGTTGATCACGGGCAGGAGCTCTTCCTGCGTTCCCTTGATGAACGAGGAAACCCGCCCGAGAGTTCCGCCGAGGCGGATGAACGCGTACGCGAGCGAGAGCCCGACCGAGAAGAGAAACACGGCGAGAGCCAGGTCGGCCAGGTCGTTCCAGCTGATGGCGAGGAATGGCGACACGTGTACGGACGCGATCTTAGGTGTCAGGAGCGCTTGTGATCAGCCCTGACCCGACGACAGCGTCGCCTTCGTACAGGACGGCGGCCTGCCCGGCCGCGACCGCGAAGGCCGGCTGGTCGAGCTCGAGCCGGAAACCACGGTCGCCGGAGACCACTCGGGCAGCCACCGCGGGCGAGCGGTAGCGCAGCTTCGCCTCGACCCGTTCGACATCGACGAACAGCCGCCCGCGGGCCGAGACGCTCGTCGTGGCGAGCGACTCCCGGGGTCCGACCACGAGCGTCGAGGTCGCCGCGTCGGTCCGGAGCGCGTAGAGCGGAGCCGCCGATGAGACGCCCAGGCCACGGCGCTGGCCGGGCGTGAACCGCCACACCCCGGCGTGCCTGCCGAGCTCGCGTCCTTCCTCGTCGACGATCGGGCCGTCGCCGTTGAGCCCCCGGCGCTCGAGAAAGGAGCGGTAGTCGCCGCCGGCGAGAAAGCAGGCTTCCTGGCTCTCGGCGCGTCCCGCAGCCGACAACCCCGCAGCCTCCGCCTCGGCCCGCGTCACGGCCTTCGTCTGCTCGCCGAGCGGGAACCAGATCCTGTCGAGAAACGCCGGATCGAGCCGGCCGAGCATGTACGACTGATCCTTCTCGCGGTCGACTGCACGTGCGAGCAGCAGCCGACCTCGGTGGGACACGATCCGCGCGTAGTGACCCGTCGCGAGCCGCGATGCGCCGATGCGATCCGCGAACGCGAGGAGCTCCGCGAAGCGGAAGCTTCCGTTGCACGCAATGCAGGGGTTCGGCGTCTCCCCGCGCGCGTAGCCGCGCACGAATGGCTCGACGATCGCGCGCCTGAATTCTTCCCGGAGGTCGAGCGTGACGTGCGGACGTCCAAGCGCATGGCAGGCCTCGCGGGCCGCGATGACAGCGTCGGGCGAGCAGCACGCACGCTCGGCGCTCGGCCCCTGCGGATCGAGCCAGAGCCTGAGCGTCACGCCAACGGCTGACGGTCCCGCGTGCAGCAGCGCGACGGCGCTGTCGACCCCGCCGCTCATCGCCACGGCGACGCGACGGGATTCCGGCGCCCCGCGGACGACCGCCCCGATCGCGTTCGCGAGCGCGTCGGCAGCGAGCGTCTCTCCCGGGACCGCCGCAGCCTCGAGCAAGGTCAGCCCTTCGAGGTTCCGGGAAAGGCCCGGCGCATCAGCTTCGACGATCGTGTCGCCGTCGACGCGAAGCCTGACGAGTGCCCATTCGCCGTCACGCGACGAGTCTCCGACGAGCTCGATCATCCGCCCACCGTAGCGCCTCGCCTCCCGCCCATGGCCGTAATGAACCTGGCAAGCCAGGTGGGTGCGGTGTCGGCGCATGACACATCCCGTGCCGCTACCGAACGAACGCTCCCTTGTTCAGCGGTGTTGGTTCTTTAACGACAAATCTGACTCGCCACGTGGGCGAACCAGATCATGGGCGAGAAGGCGAGGCCCGCGCATGCTAGCTAGCGCGCGTAGCGCCAGCGGATCTGCTGCGTGCCCTCCAGGCCGAGCCTCGCGGCAAGCGCGCGTGTGAGGTCGAAGTCGCGCCCCGGGGCGCCCGGGCCGCGGTCGACGACCTGGGTCAGGACGAGCTTGTCGCCGTACGAGATGTAGAGCTTCACGCCGCACGGCAAGACGGGATGCGCGACCCCGAGCGTCTGGGGGCCGAGCCGCTGGCCGCACGAGGTTCGTGCCCTGGTCGTGCTCGCGGGGTACGGCGCGGCAAGCGCGCGGTACCAGCCGGAGCCCGGAACCGGCACCGGGCGCGCCTCCGGCTGCGTGCTCGCGGTGTCCTCTCCACCCCAGGAGGCCGCGGCAAAGGCGAGGACGCCTCCCAGGAGCGCCACTGCGCCGAGTGCGAGACCCCGCCGCGCGAGGCCGTGCCTGCTCACCGGGCCACGAGCAGCGGGCCGAACGACTCGCGCACGAGGTCGTCGAAGTCCACCGACAGGGTTCCCTCGGGAGTCGCGAACCCGCGCAGGTAGACGAGCAGATACGAGAGCTCTTCGTCTCTCGCCATGTCTCCACCGCTGTTCGCTCGCGCGAGCCGCTCGAGCTCCCACACGTTCCACTCTCGCGGCGTGCCCGAGAACGGCAGCGTCACGACGCGCGGCAGCTCCGGTTCCGGTTCCGGCTCTGGTTCTGGCTCGGGCTCGGGAACGACCTCGAGCTGCGGCGGCTCGGGCTCCGGCTCAGGTTCCGGCTCGGGCTCCGGCTCAGGTTCCGGCTCGGGCTCAGGCTCAGGCTCGGGCTCCGGCGGGACCTCGACGAGCTCGATCTCGTCGGCCGGCGAGATCGGCTCCGGCGCAGGCTCCGGCTCGAGCTCCGGCTCGGGGATCGGGTCCGGGACCCGGGCGAGGACGGGCTGCTCGCTGGGCTCGGGATCGCGCGGCACCACGTGCACGTGCCTCGGCTCGAGCTCGACCGGCGGCGAGAGAGCAACCGCGGGCTCGTCGCCGCGTTCGCGACGACGACTCACAGCGCCCTTTCCGGGCCACGCACCCGTCCTGGAGACGGCGACGTCGAACACGACCACGAGCAGGTACGCGAGCACCATCACGAGCACGATCGCCGTCCACTCGAGGCCGGCGAACCCGGCGACGAGCGCGACGACGGCGAGGAAGATCGCCTCGACGACGAATCGCGGCCCGAACACCCGCCGGCTCATGGCGCGCTAGGGCTTCGGCTCTTCGCGCTCGCCGTCGTCGGCGGGCCGCGTCTTGGGCGACGCGGGCTCGTCGTCGGGCTTGCGCGATGAGGGCCGCACCGGGATCGGTCCGCTGGGCTGCGGATTGTCGGGCTCCGTCGACGGCATCGACCCGGGCTGCCTGCCGGCCCCGGACTCGTTGTCGGCGGCGCGCACGATCGACTCGGCGACGCGAGCGATCTCGGACTCGCCGAGGCCGGCGGAGGCCAGGAACTGCTCGGCTCCCTGCTGTGCGCGGGCCATGATCGTCGCGGCCTGGGCGCGCGCCCACTCGAGCGTCTGCTCGACCTCGGCACGGGCAGCGTTCGTGAGCTCGGTCGCCTGGTGGCGTGCCTGCTCGACGAGCCTCGTGGCGCGCGCCTCGGCCTCGCGAACCTCCTGGGACGCGTCGCGTTGTGAGTTCTGGACCAGCTCGCGCGCCTCGTTCCGGGCGGCGTTCGTGATCTCGGCGCGCTGGCGCTCCGACTCCTGCCGGTAGCGCTCGATCTCGTTCTCGCGGTCCTGGAGCTCGCGCTGACGCCTCGAAACCTCTTCCTCGGTCCGGGCCAGCTGATTCGAGGACGCCTGCTGGGCGTCGCTCTCGAGCGTGTCGGCGAACTCGGCGGCGGAGCGGATCAGGTGGAGGGCGTCCATGCGGACCGCGTGACCGGTCGGCTCGACGTTGCTGCCGGTCCGGCTCGCGGCCTGCAGCACGCGGAGTTGCGCCTGGAGCTGGGCGGAGTGGCGGCGGAACGCATCGAACGCGTCCCGAACCCGGTCGGCGTCGTAGCCGCCGCCCGGAGCCTGCGGGAGGTCCTCCACCCGAGGCAGCGACGTCAGCGCCGGCGATGCGGCCGCGCGGCCGGGATCCTGCGGTGTGGACATCTTGCTCTCTCGCTCCTTCGCTTCACGGTGACCGTTGACGGCAGTCCCAAAGTATGACCTTTCTATCGGCGAGACCGACGAAAAGACTTAAATCGGGTCCGTCTTCACCTTGATTCCGAGTTCGGAGAGAACTTCCTGCGGGATCGGGGTCGGCGCCCCCGTCAGCGGATCGGACCCACTTGCCGTCTTCGGGTAGGCGATCACCTCGCGGATGTTCGATTCGCCGGCCATCAGGGCGACGAACCGCTCGATCCCGAGCGCGAAGCCGCCGTGCGGAGGCGCGCCCATCCGAAGGGCGTTGAGGAACCAGCCGAACTTCGCCTGTGCCTCCTCGTCGGACATGCCCATCGCCCGGAAGACCCGCTCCTGCACCTCGCTGCGGTGGATCCTGATCGACCCCGAGCCGAGCTCCCAGCCGTTCCAGATCAGGTCGTAGTGCTGGCTGAGCGCCGAGCCGGGATCGCTCTCGATCAGGTCCTCGTGCTCGGGCGTGGGCGCGGTGAAGGGGTGATGGACGAACGTCCACTGCCCGGACTCGTCGTCGTGCAGGAAGAGGGGGAAGTCGAGGACCCAGAGGAACGCCTCGTGCGTGTCGTCGATCAGTTCGAGCTCGGCGCCGAGGTGCGAACGCAGCGCACCGAGCACGCGCTCGACCATGGGCTCGGTGTCGGCGACGAAGAGTACGGTCGAGCCGGGGGGCGCACGGAAGGCTTCCAGCTCGTTCTCCGAGAGGAACTTCGCGATCGGCGAGCGCACCTCGCCCGACTCGTCGACCACGAGGTACGCGAGCCCCTTTGCACCCCACTCCTTCGCGAACTCCTCGAGGCGCCCGAGCTCCGCGCGTGAAAACGCACGCGGCGCGACGAGGTAGCGGACGACCGGCGCGCCCGCGAAGACGCCGAACTCGGATCCGCGCGTGATCTCCGTCGCGTCTTGGATCTCGAGCCCGAAGCGCACGTCGGGCTTGTCGGTCCCGTAGCGGAGCATCGACTCGGCATACCCGAGCCGCGGGAACGGACGCGCCGGCGGCGTCCTGCCCGATGCTTCGAACGCCGCGACGACGACGCGTTCGAGCACCTCCAGCACGTCTTCGCGAACCGGGAACGCGAGCTCGAGGTCAAGCTGACGGAACTCGAACTGTCGGTCGGCGCGGAGATCCTCGTCTCGCCAGCAGGTTGCGATCTGGTAGTAGCGATCGAGCCCGCCGACCATGAACAGCTGCTTGAAGAGCTGCGGCGACTGCGCGAGCGCGAAGAACTTGCCGGGCTGCAGGCGGACCGGAACGAGGAAGTCGCGCGCCCCTTCGGGCGTGCCGCGGGTCATGCTCGGAGTCCAGACGTCGATGAAGCCCTGCTCGTCCATCGTGCGCCGGATCGACGCGATCACGCTCGCCGAGAGCCGCATGTTCCGCTGCATCCGCTCGCGCCGAAGGTCGAGGTAGCGGTAGCGCAGCCGCACGTTCTCGTCGACGTTTTCCTCGTCGAGCTGGAAGGGCAGCGGGTCGGAGCGGGAGACGATCTCGAGCTCGTCGACCTGGACCTCGATCTCGCCGGTCGGCAGGTTCGGGTTGACGGCGTCGGGGGCTCGACGGACGACCTCGCCCCGCGCGCGGAGGACGAACTCGCTGCGGACGTCGTGGGCGACCGCGGCTGCCGCGGCGGCGCGGTCCGGGTTGACGACGAGCTGGACGAGCCCAGTGTGGTCTCGCAGGTCGATGAAGACGAGGCCGCCGTGATCCCGCCGGCGCGCTGTCCACCCGGCGAGGGTCAGCCGCTGCCCGACGTGCTCTGCGGTGACGTTGCCGCAGTACGTGTCGCGCCACTCGTTCACGCGAGCACCGTAGCCGCGACCTTCTCGACGGGAACGTCTTGTTCGTCGTCGCCGCGCTTGATCGTCGCGCCGTCTGCGCGAACGTGGACGAACCCTCGCGCGCCCGAACGCGCGAGCTGCGTGCGCTGACCCTTGAGCGAGCGCCTGGCGTAGTCCGCGTCGCACGAGACCCCCGCCGCGCGCAGCTTTGCGAGCTCGGCGAGCGCTGCCGCTCGATCCGCCTCGGGCTCGATCAGGAAGAAGAGGTCGAGCCCTCGGGGCGGAGCGGTGATGCCCTCGTGCTCGAGCGCCAGCACGAGGCGCTCGACGCCCGCTCCAAAACCGATCCCCGGCGTCGGTGGTCCTCCGAGCTCCTCGATCAGCCCGTCGTAGCGGCCGCCGCCGCAGATCGTCGACTGCGCGCCTTCGTCCGGACCGACGAACTCGAACGTCGTGCGCGTGTAGTAGTCCAGGCCGCGGACAAGCGTCGCGTCGAGCGTGTACGAGACGCCAAGCGTGTCGAGGTAGCGGCGCACTTCCTCGAAATGCTCACGGCACGCGTCGCAGAGCGAGTCACCGATCTTCGGCGCGTCGCTGAGCGCCGCGCGAACGTCCGGATCCTTGACGTCGAACACGCGCAGCGGACTGGTGCCGCGCTTCTGGCGTGCCTCGTCGTCGAGCGCCGAATCGTTTGCGTCGAGCCACTCGACAAGCTGTTCGACGTACGCGGGCCGGCAGTTCTGGTCTCCGATCGAGTTCAGCCGGAGCTCCCACTGCGTCACTCCGAGCCGGCGCAGGACCTCGTGGTAGAGGTGGATGATCTCGGCGTCGAGCGCGGGATCATCGCTCCCGATCGCCTCGACCGATTGCTGCCAGTGCTCGCGGAAGCGGCCCTTCTGCGGCGCCGCGTATCGGTACATCGTGGCCTGGGTGTAGACCTTGACCGGCTGCGGCTCGCGGTGCAGACCGTGCTCCAGATACGCGCGGCAGATCGGCGCGGTAGCTTCGGGTCGAAGCGCGAGCGTCCGACCGCCGCGATCCTCGAAGACGTACATCTCCTTCTGAACGAGATCGGAGCCTTCGCCCGAGGTCCGGAGGAAGAGGTCGGCGTCCTCGAACACCGGCGTGACGATCCGGCCGTAGCCGTACGTCTCGGCCACCTCAGCGAGCGTGCCCGTCGCGAGCTGCCAGAGCGGCTGCTCCGACGGGAGGACGTCGTGGGTCCCGCGCGGCGCCTGGAACTTCACTGGGAGGCGGAGCGCAGCTCTGCGAGGAAGGGATTGCGCGCGAGCTCGGCGCCGAGCGTCGTCGCGGCGCCGTGGCCGGAGTACACGACCGTCTCCGGTGGATACCGCTCGGTGAGCAGTCGAATCGAGTCGAGCAGCGTGTCCCAGTCCCCGCCGGTGAGGTCGACGCGGCCGACGCCGCCGGCGAACAGGACGTCGCCCGAGAAGAGGCTCCCGTCCGCGTAATAGGAAAGGTGTCCGGGAGCGTGTCCCGGGACGTCGAGGACGTCGAACCCGATCCCCGCGAGCTCGACGGTGTCTCCACCCGTCACGAGGCGTGCTCCCTCGAAGCCGCGCACCTCGAACCCGGCCGGCGAGAACGGGCTCTCCAGCCCACCGACCGCGGCCGGGGAGACGTAGACGGGCGCGCCCGTGGCTTCGGCGAGGTCCGCCACACCGCCGAGATGGTCGAAGTGCGTGTGGGTGAGCACGATCGCCGCGCACGAGCTGCCGCTGCGCGCCAAATCGGCCGTGAGCCGCTCCGCCTCGCCCCCCGGATCGACGACGACGGCGTCCCGCGCACCCTCGTCGGTTCGGACGACGTAGCAATTCGTGCCGATCGGGCCGAGCTGGTACATGTCGACTGCGAGCGCCATCGGGGCGTTGAGTCTACTCGGGGCGGTTAGGATCTTTCGCCGTGCAGAGCTGGAACCTGATGGAGATCGACACGCCCGAGGGAAGCCGCTCGCCGGTCGTCCTGCACTCCGAGGACGGGGAGGCGCGGGCGGTCCTGATCGGCCTCAAGCCCGGACAGCGGCTCGGCGACCACCAGGTCAAGGAGGCCGCGATGCTCGTCGTGGTCGACGGGGGTGTGGAGGTCGAGGCGGGCGCGGAGCGCGTGTCGGCCGGCCCGGGAACGGTGCTCAGGTTCGACCCCGACGAGCGGCACTCGGTCTCGAGCGAGTCAGGGGCGAGGTTGCTGCTCGTGCTGGCTCCCTGGCCCGGCGCCGGGCACTACCGCGGTACGCGCTAGCGCTTCGCGGGCGGCGCTTCGCCGGTGCGCTTCAGGTAGCGCTTGTACATGAACGAGTCCATGAAGTAGCTGAACGGCAGGAAGATCGCCAACAGCCAGAGCGCGGTGAGCCCTTGCTGGAGGAGGGTCGCGTCGCTGCTCGTGAGATACACGGTGACGAACATCAGCGGAGCGAAGATCAGGCCGCGCTTCGCCACTCGACTCCAGGACGGCGGCTGCACGCGTGCGCCACGCGCAGCGCGCGGGTTCGGCTTCGCGCGGCCGTTGCGCGAGGCGGTGCGCTCGGCCTTCACGTCGTCCTCGGCGACCTCGACCTCGTTGCCTTCCTCGTCGACGTAGACGTACTCGTACTCGTGGCGCTTGGCCTTCGCCTGACGGCGCCGCTGCTTGCGGGTCGGCATGTCGCTCTAGCCTAGCTCGCGCCGCGCCGGTTGCGGCTCCACGCAAGGTCGCCGCCGCGGACGACGGCGCCGACCACGTCGCCGCCGAGGTGGTACGCGAGGTAGCGCCAGTCGGGCGCGTCGAGCAGCACGACGTCTGCGGCGAAGCCCGGGGCGAGGCGCCCCAGGCTGTCCGCTCGCCCGAGGACGTGCGCCGCGTTCACCGTGCAAGCAGCAAGCGCCTCGGCCGGCGAGAGGCGAAGCTGCGTGCACGCGAGCGAGCAGACGAGCGGGAGGCTCTCGCAGAACGCGCTTCCCGGGTTGAAATCGGTCGCGAGGGCAACGGCGGCGCCGGCGTCCACGAGCGCGCGGCCGGGCGGCATCGGCCTGCCGAGGAAGAGCGCGCTCACGGGGAGCAGCACGCCGACGACCTCGGAGCTCGCGAGTGCGTTCGCGCCCTCCGTTCCGGTCGCCTCGAGATGGTCGACGGAGCGTGCCCCGAGCTCGATCGCGAGCGGAACGGCTCCGGACTCGCTGAACTGGTCGCCGTGGAGGCGCAGTGCGAGCCCGGCGTCTCGACAGGCCTCGAGAAAGCGGCGTGCCTGCCCCGCGTCGAACGCACCGCGCTCGAGGAAGACATCAGCCGCCTCTGCGACTCCCGCAGCGTCGGGCAGGACCTCGGCGAGCGCGAAGTCGAGGTACGCATCGGCATGGTCGAACTCGGGCGGAACGGCGTGCGCCCCGAGCCAGGTCGGGACGCCGCCCGCCGCTTTGACGGCGCGGAGGGACGCGAGCTCGGTGTCCCGGTCGAGGCCGTAGCCCGACTTTCCCTCGAAGGTCGTCGTTCCGGCCCGCAGCATCCACGCGGCGTGTCGGCGGACCGCCCGCTCGAGCTCGTCTTCGGACGCCGCACGGGTCGCGCGCACGGTCGAGAGGATGCCGCCGCCTTCCGCATGCAGCTCCTCGTAGCTCGCACCGGCGGCGCGCAGCGAGAACTCCTCGACGCGGTCGCCGCCGAAGCACGGGTGCGTGTGGCAGTCCACGAGGCCGGGGATCGCGCAGTGCCCGCTTCCGTCGAGCTCGACGACGTCGCCGTCCAGCGCGGGCAGGTCCCGCATTCGACCGACCGACGCGATCACGCCGTCCTCGCAGAGCACGTACGCGTCGTCGAGCCAGTCGACGTCCCCGAGCGCGCGTCCACGCAGCGGCGCCTCACGACCTGCCGGCGTGACGAGCTGCTCGAGGTCGCGGATCAGCAGGCGCGTCGCGCCGGGTGTGCTCACGCGGTTCCGGCGCCGCCCATCGGCGCCTCGAAGCCGTGCTCCGCCGCGGCCGCTGCGGCCTCGGGATAGCCGGCGTCGAGATGCCGCATCACGCCCGTGCCGGGGTCGGCGGTCAGCACGCGCTCGAGCCGCTCGGCTGCGTCATCGGTCCCGTCGGCGACGACGACCATGCCCGCGTGGATCGAGTTACCGATCCCGACTCCGCCGCCGTGGTGGACGCTCACCCAGGTCGCGCCCGCAGCGACGTTCAGCAGCGCGTTCAGGATCGGCCAGTCCGCGATCGCGTCGGAGCCGTCTCGCATCGCTTCGGTCTCTCGGTACGGAGACGCTACCGAGCCGGAGTCGAGGTGGTCACGTCCAATCGCGACGGGTGCCGACACGCGCCCGCTGCGCACGAGCTCGTTGATCGCGAGCCCCGCCTTGGCGCGGTCGCCGAGACCGAGCCAGCAGATGCGTGCGGGTAGCCCCTGGAACGCCACCCGCTCAGGTGCCAGCTCGAGCCACCGCTGGAGGAGCACATCGTCGGGAAAGAGCTCGCGCAGCGCGTCGTCGATCGCCGCGATGTCGGCCGGATCGCCAGAGAGCGCCGCCCATCGGAACGGTCCCACGCCGCGGCAGAAGAGCGGACGGATATAGGCCGGGACGAAGCCCGGGTATGAGAAGGCCTCCGTTACGCCGGCGTCATTGGCCTCCCCGCGCAGGTTGTTGCCATAGTCAAAAACGTAGCTGCCGTTTTGCGCGAATTCGAGCAGCGCGCGCACGTGTTGCACAATCGACACACGTGCGCGCCTGAGGTACTCGTCCGGATCGGACCTCCGCAACGCGGCCGCCTCGTGCACGTCGAGCCCGACGGGCACGTAGCCCGTCAACGGATCGTGCGCAGCGGTCTGGTCGGTGACGAGGTCGAAGTGCTCCCCGCGGCGCACGAGCTCCGGCACGACCTCCGCAGCGTTCCCGAGCAGCCCGACCGACAGCGCGCGTCGTTCAGTCGCAGCTGCGCGCACGCGTGCGAGCGCGTCGTCGAGCGAGTCGGCTGCCTCGTCGAGGTAGCGGGTCTGCAGACGGCGCTCGATCCGTTTCGGATCGACCTCGATGCACAGGATCGCCGCGCCGGCCATCGTCGCGGCGAGCGGCTGCGCCCCGCCCATCCCGCCGAGCCCGGCGGTGAGGATCGTGCGCCCGGCGAGGTCCGGCGACCCGTAGTGCGTCTCGCCCGCCGCCGCGAAGGTCTGGTACGTCCCCTGCAGGATCCCCTGCGTCCCGATGTAGATCCACGACCCCGCAGTCATCTGGCCGAACATCGTCAACCCGAGCGCCTCGAGCCTGCGGAACTCGTCCCAGGTCGCCCAGCGCGGCACGAGCAGCGAGTTGGCGATCAGCACGCGCGGTGCTCCGGGATGCGTGCGGAAGACGCCCACCGGCTTGCCGCTCTGCATGAGCAGCGTCTCGTCGTCGCCGAGACGAAGCAGTGTCGCCACGATCGCCTTCAGCGCCTCGTGGGAGCGCGCCGCCTTTCCGGAACCGCCGTAGACCACGAGCTCCTCGGGACGCTCGGCCACCTCCGCATCGAGGTTGTTCAGGAGCATTCGGAGCGGCGCCTCGGTCGACCACGAGCGCGCGTTCAGCTCGTTTCCGCGCGGCGCGCGGATCGACCGGAGATCGCCGCAGAGAGCCTCGACCGCTTCGTCGACCGGACGCACGACCGCCACTACAGGAGCTCCCCCACCTCGGACTCGACGGCCGCGATCAACGAACCGTTGCGGATCGCCGCTGCCACCGCCTCGATGTCGCCGCTGAGCGACCGGTCATCGCCGAGCCGCGGCGACAGCGTCCGCACGAACGCGCGCGTCGCTCGCACGCCGACACCCGGCTCGAGCGGCGCGAGGAACTCGACCCCCTGCGCGCCGGCGAGCAGCTCGATCGCGAGCGCACGCTCGCCGTTCGCGAGCACCTGCCAGCCCTTGAGCGCTGCAGCGTTCCCCATCGAGACGTGATCCTCCTGGCCCGCGCTCGTCGGGATCGAGTCGACGCTCGCCGGATGTGAAAGCACCTTGTTCTCGCTCACGAGGGCGGCCGCGACGTACTGCGGAATCATGAAGCCGGAGTTGAGGCCGCCGTCGGCGGTGAGAAACGGCGGCAGCCCGTCGGAGAGGCTCGGGTTGACGAGGCGCTCGATCCGCCGCTCCGAGATGCTCGCGAGCTCGGAGACCCCGAGCGCGAGGATGTCGAGCGCAAACGCGACGGGCTGCCCGTGGAAGTTGCCGTTCGAGACCAGCTCCTCGCGCTCGACGAGCACGAGCGGGTTGTCGGTGGCCGCATTCACCTCGACGCCGACCGTGTACCCGACGTGGTCGAACAGATCTCGGCACGCGCCGTGCACCTGCGGCGCGCAGCGAAGCGAGTACGCGTCCTGCACCTTGTCGCACCAGCGGTGGGACTCGTTGATCGCCGAGTCTTCGATCAGCCGCAACACGTTCGCCGCCGACGCGGCCTGGCCGCGCAGCGGCCGCAGCGCCTGGATCTCGGGGATGAAGCTCGCGCGCGATCCCTGCAGGGCTTCGAGCGACATCGCGCACGCGAGATCGGCCGCCTTGGCGAGCCGCCGGGCGCGAACGAGCCCGAGCGCGCCGACCGCGGCCATGAACTGCGTCCCATTGATCAGCGAGAGCCCCTCCTTTGCCTGCAGCCGCACCGGTTCGAGACCGACTCGCTCGAGCGCGACCGCGCCGGGCAAGAGCTCGCCCTCGTGCCACGCCTGTCCCTCGCCGACGAGCGGCAGGGCGAGATGCGCGAGCGGTGCGAGGTCGCCGCTCGCGCCGACCGAGCCTCGACTCGGCACGTTCGGCAACAGGCCGCGGTTGATGCACTCGATCAAGAGCTCGACCGTCTCGATCCGCGCGCCGGAGTAGCCCTTCGCAAGCGCGTTCGCGCGCAGCAGCATCGCCGCGCGCACGACCTCCGGGGCGTACGGCTCGCCCACGCCGCACGCGTGGCTCCGCAGCAGCCGCAGCTGCAGCTCCTCGGTCAGCTCCTCGGGAATCGACGCCGAGACGAACCGGCCGAACCCCGTGTTGATCCCGTAGGTGTGCTCACTCGTTCCGTGCGCAGCGCGCTCGACCAGCTCGCGGGACGCACGCATCCGGTCTCGCGCCGAGTCGGCGAGCGAGACGGGCGCACCGTCTACGGCGACGTCCCAGACGTGGTCGATCGTGAGGTCTTCGCCGCTCAGCGCGCGACTCTGGATCACGGCGCGAGTGTAGACCTCGGCGGAGGGGGCAAGGTCCGCCCCATGCACGCGCGGAAGCTGAACCGCTCGCTCTGGCTCGAGCCGGCCGAGACGCGGTTCCCCAGCCTCTCCTCGGCCCTCGACGTCGACGTCGCCGTGATCGGCGCGGGGATCACGGGCGTGACGACCGCGCACCTCCTCAAGCAGGCGGGGAAGACCGTCGCCCTGATCGAATCGAACGGGGTCGGCTACGGCGCGACCGGCTACACGACCGCGAAGCTCACGGTCGGCCACAGCCTCGTCTACCACGGCCTGATCGAGTCGTTCGGCGAGGAAGCCGCTCACGCGTACGCGCGCTCGAACCAGGAGGCGATCGAGCTCATCGAGGCGATCGTTCGCGACAACTCGATCGACTGCGATCTCGAGCGGGCGAGCAACTACGTCTACACGGAGCGCGACGCCAAGGTGCGCGACCTCGAGCTAGAGGCGGAGGCTGCGCGACACGCCGGCATCGACGCGGAGCTCACGTCCGAGACCGATCTTCCCTACCCGGTACGAGCCACGGTGCGCGTCGGCGGCCAGGCGCAGTTCCACCCCTGGAAGTACCTCGCCGCACTCGCGACCATCGTCGACGGCGACGGCAGCCACGTGCTGGAGCTGACTCGCGCCACCGACGTCCGCAACGGAAGTCGGTGCGAGATCAAGACGACCTCGGGGACCGTCCGAGCGGCGCAGGTCGTCGTCGCGACGCAGATGCCGTTCCTCGACCGCGGGCTCTACTTCATGCGAGCCCATCCGATGAAGTCGTACGTCATCGCGGCGCCGATCGGCGATGAACGGGCGCCGCGTGGGATGTACATCAGCGTCGACCAGCCCACTCGCTCGATCCGCTCGACCCCTTCCGAAGACGGCGGGCGCATGCTGATCGTCGGCGGCGAGGGGCACAAGCCCGGCGACGACCCCGACACGAACGCTCGGTACGCCAGGCTCGAAGCGTTCATGCGCGAACGCTTTGACCTCGACGGCGCTGAATACCGCTGGTCGACGCACGACTACATCCCGGTCGACAAGCTCCCCTACATCGGACGCCTACGACGCGGCGTGGACAACATCTACGTCGCGACGGGCTTCGCGAAGTGGGGCCTCACGAAAGGCACCCTCGCCGCCCAGATCATCTCTGACGCGATCCTCGGACGCGAGAACGAGTGGGCCGAGCTCTACAACTCGACGCGGCTCGATGCTCGGCATTCGGTGGCACAGTTCGCGAAGGAGAACGCCGGCGTCGGGCTGCGCTTCTTCGGCGACCGTTTGCGCCCGCGCGACGGGCGAGAAGACGTCGACCGCCTCGCGCCCGGCGAGGGAACGATCGCGCGGGTCGGGCCGAAGCAGGTCGCCGCCTACCGCGACGACGACGGCGAGCTGCACGTGCTCTCGGCGCGCTGCACGCACCTGGGCTGCATCGTCGGGTGGAATCCCGCCGACCGCGCGTGGGAGTGCCCGTGCCACGGCTCCCGCTTCGCTGCGGACGGCACGCTCGTGCAAGGGCCGGCGACCGCCGACCTCCCGCGAGAGTCGCTACCCGAGTAGTCGAAGCTCGAGGACCCTCGAGGCGTCGAAGCCCTCGATCCTGAGCGCTGCGCCCGCAGCCGTCGCCGCCGCGCCGGCGGGCATCAGGCCGACCAGCTCCGAGCCGAGCACCTCGAGTCCGCGCGCGGCGGCCTCGGCCTCAACGCGCGCGACGATCTCGTGCAGCGCCGCCGCCTCCCAGTCCTCGACGTTCATGCTCACCTGGACGAAGCCCGCGCGCGGAAGGTCGAGCCCGAGCGCACGCACGCCGGGGAAGCCACCATCGCGCTCGCGCACGAGCGCTGCGATCTCTCGCGCCGCCGCGACGTCGCCGCGCAGGTTCACGTTGAACGCGATCAGCGCGCGGCGCGCGCCGACCAGCACGCCGCCGGCGGCGTCGTCGAGAAACGGCGGCCCGTAGTCAGGCTTCACCTCGCCCGCGTCGACGCGCCGCTGCAGCTCCTCCGGCCCACCGCGCCGGAAGAACGACGGGCCGTTGCCGCCGCCCAGCTCGCCGTAGAAGAAGACCGGCAACCCGAGCTCCGCGGCGATCCGCTTCCCCACGAGGCGCGCGACACGTCGTGCGCGCGGCAGATCGACCAGGTCGATCGGGACGACCGGCACGACGTCGGCCGCACCGATCCGGGGATGCGCGCCGTCGTGCCGGCGCAGGTCGATCCGCTCCTTCGCCGTGGCGACGCCGGCGACGAGTGCGTCCTCGAGCTGCTTCTCCTCGCCGACGAGCGTGAACACCGAGCGGTTGTGGTCCTCGTCGGCGTGAACGTCGAGCAGGTTCGCGTGCGAGCCGAGCGCCGCGCCGATGGCGTCGATCGTCGCGCGGTCGCGGCCCTCCGAGAAGTTCGGCACCGATTCGAGCGGCAGCGCCACCCGCCTACTCTACGAGCAGATTGACGCGTCGCCGCTCGTCGTATCGCTCGCCCGCGTCGCTGCAGCGCGACCTGGCGGTTTGCCGCGCCTGCGTCGAGGCCGGGTATCCCCTCGAGTCGCTCCCCGTCCTGAACCCGCAGCTCGGGCAGCCCGCGTACATGTACGGCCAGGCTCCGGGACCGAACGAGGGCATGGAACGGCGCCCGTGGCGCGGTCGCGCCGGACAGACGCTCCGCGGCTGGCTGGACATGGACGAGGACACCTTCTACTCCACGTTCTATTGCAGTTCGGTCACGCGTTGCTACCCCGGCCGAAGCTCGACCGGGAAGGGCGACCGCGTCCCGACCCCGGAGGAACAGGACCTGTGCCAGTTCTGGCGCGACTGGGAGCTCCGGTTGCTTCGTCCGAGGCTGATCGTCCCGGTGGGAACGCTCGCGATCGGGCGCCTGCTCGGCAAACGGCCGCTCGCCGGCACCGTCGGCGAGCGGTTCGAGCTCGCGGACGGCGCCGTTGCGATCCCGCTGCCGCATCCGTCCGGCGTCTCGCTCTGGCTGAACTCAGCCGCGAACCGCGCGCTCGTCGAGCGGGCGGTCGCGGCGATCCACCAGGAGCTCGCCACGCTCTGAGTCCCGAGCCGGTGGCTACGCTCAAGGCTTGGCCGAGACACCGCGCTATCGCACCACCTTCTTCCGCTTACTCGGTTTCTTGCGGCCGTACAAGTGGTCGCTCGCGGTCTCGGTCCTCCTCGCCGTCGGGACTCAGGCGGCCGCGATCGCCGCCGCGTACCTGACGGGTAGTGCGCTCGCCCACGTGATCGAGTCCGAGGATCGCGAAGCGCTGTGGAGGCTCGTCTTCGCGATCCTCGCCGTCGGGCTCGCCCGCGCCCTCTTCATGGTGGGCCGCAGGCTGATCTCCGGTCGCCAGGCGCTCGGCGTCGAGTTCGACATGCGGAACCAGCTCTACGCGAAGCTGCTCCGACTCTCGTTCCGCTTCTACGACAGCCACCAGACCGGCCAGCTGATGTCGCGCGCGACCGTCGACCTTCAGAGCGTGCGCTTCTTCCTCGGCTACGGCCTCATCTTCTTCTTCCAGCACGTGCTGACGGTGGTTGCGGTGATCTCGGTGATGCTCGTCGTCAACTGGAAGCTCGCGCTCGTCGCCTGCGCGATCACGCCAGTGCTGATCCTGCTCGCGTATCGGTACTCGCACGTTTCGCACCCGGTCCTGCGTGACGTCCAGCAGAAGATGGCCGACATGACGACCGTCGCCGAGGAGAACATCGTCGGCGTCCACGTCGTCAAGTCATTCGCGCAGGAGGCGAACGAGCTGGAGAAGTTCTCGGCGCGCTCAAACCGGGTCTTCGCGCGCAGCATGGACGCGAACATGCAGCGCGCGATCTACGTCCCGCTCCTCTCCTTCCTGCCGCTCGTCGCGCAGGCAGGGGTGATCCTCGTCGGCGGTCACATGGTCGTCAACGAACAGCTCAGCCTGACCGACTTCTTCTTCTTCAACGGCCTCGTTCTGATGCTCGTGTTCCCGCTCCGGATGCTCGGGATGTGGATCGGCCAGGCACAGCGCGCGACCGCGTCGGGCGAACGCATCTTCGAGGTGCTCGACGAAATCGAGGACGTCACCGACAAGCCCGGCGCCGTCGACCTCCCGCCCGGCCCGGGACGCGTGCGCTTCGAGCACGTCTCGTTCGAGTACGCGGAGGGCCGTCCGGTGCTGGAGGGGATCGACCTGGAACTGGAGCCCGGCAAGGCCGTCGCCCTGATCGGGCACACCGGCTCGGGCAAGACCTCGCTGGCCTCGCTCGTCCCGCGCTTCTACGACATCACCGATGGACGCGTCACCATCGACGGGGTCGACGTCCGCGACGCGAAGGTCGCCTCGCTCCGGCGCGAGGTCGGCGTCGTCCTGCAGGACCCCTTCCTCTTCTCCGCGACCGTGCGCGAGAACATCGCGTTCGCGCGGCCCGACGCGACAGACGAGCAGGTCGAGCGCGCAGCGCGGTTGGCACAAGCGGACGACTTCATCGCCGAGCTCCCGGAGGGCTACGACACGGTGATCGGCGAGCGCGGGATCACGCTCTCGGGCGGCCAGCGCCAGCGGATCGCAATCGCGCGGGCGTTGATCCTCGAGCCGCGAGTGCTGATCCTCGACGACGCGACCGCGAGCGTCGACGCGACCACCGAGGCCAGGATCCGCACGGGTCTCCGTGAGGCGATGGCTGACCGGACGACGATCATCATCGCGCACCGGCTTTCGACGCTCGCGCTCGCCGATGAACTCGTCGTGCTCGACCACGGCCGGGTCGCGGCGCGAGGCACGCACGAGCAGCTTCTGGGGACGAGCCCGGTCTACCGCGAGATCTACGAGCACGGGCTGCTCGAGCGCGAGTTCGCGGAGCGCGTGGAGGCGCGCGCGTGATGCGGGTACTCGGTATTGCGGCCGTGGGCGGCCGCCTTCAGGGATCTTGCGCGTGGCGAGGCCGCTTTGCGGCCTCGCCACGATTGCGCACGGTGTTCACATGAGAGTCTGGCAGCCCGGAGGCCATCTGACGATGCAGCGCGGCGCCGACGTCCGCGACTGGTCGTGGCGCGCGACGTTGCGGAGGATCCGCTTCCTCGCGCGGTACACGAAGCGCTATCGGCTTCGCACGACGCTCGCGATCGTCTCGCTCCTCCTCGCGACGGCCACCTTCCTCATCCCGCCGTTCCTGACGCGGTACGCGATCGACGACGGCGTCCGGCAAGGCGACCTCCGGCTGCTGACGATCACCGTCGCGCTCATGATCGCCGCGGGCGTCGCCAGCCTCGTGACCGGCGCACTCCAGACCTACTTCACCGGCTGGACCGGCGAGCGGATCCTGGCCGACCTTCGCAACGACCTCTTCCGCCACCTGCAGAAGCTCTCGCTCGGCTTCTACGAGCGCAACCGCGCGGGGGTCGTGATCAGCCGGCTCACGAACGATGTCGACGCCCTCGACCAACTCGTCACCGACGGCGTGACGACGCTCGTGCAGAGCACGCTGGTGCTGATCGGGACGACGATCATCCTCTTCTACCTCGACTGGAAGCTCGCGCTCGCGACGGTGACCGTGATCCCCGCGCTCATCGTCGCTACGCGCATCTTCCGCGTGCGCTCGGCTCGCGCATACACGCAGGTGCGCGAGCGCCTTGGCCTCGTGACGGCGACGCTCGCCGAGGACATCGCGGGCATGCGGGTCGTGCAGGCCTTCACGCGCGAGCCCCGGAACCAGCAGCGCTTCGAGGAGGTCAACTCGCACTACCGCGCGGCGAACCAGCAGACCGTCGTGCTGAACGGCCTCTACTTTCCCTTCGTCGACTTCCTCTCCGCTGCCGCTACGGCGATCGTGCTCGGCTACGGCGGCTGGCTCGTCTTCGACGGACAGACCACGCCGGGCGTCCTGTTCGCGTTCATCCTCTACGTCTCGAACTTCTTCGACCCGGTTCAGCAGCTGTCGCAGCTCTACAACACGTTCCTCGCCGCGGTCGCTGCGCTCGACAAGATCCTCGGCGTGCTCGACGAAGAGCCCGAGGTGCGCGACGCTCCCGACGCGCGCCCACTCCCCCAGATCGACGGCCGCGTGGCGTTCGAGGGCGTCAGGTTCAAGTACGGGACGGGACCCGAAGTGCTGCACGGGATCGATCTCGACGTCCCGCCCGGGACGACCGTCGCGCTCGTGGGTCACACCGGCGCAGGCAAGTCGACGATCGCCAAGCTCCTCGCCCGCTTCTACGACCCGACCGAAGGTCGGATCACGATCGACGGGATCGACACGACGACCGTGACGCAGGAGTCGCTCCGGCGGCAGCTCGGGATCGTCCCGCAGGAGGGGTTCCTGTTCGCCGGCACCGTCCGCGACAACATCGCGTTCGGCAACCCGGACGCGAGCCCGGAAGAGATCGTCGCGGCGGCGCAGGCCGTCGGTGCGCACGACTTCGTGATGCGCCTCGAGGACGGCTACGAGACAAACCTCCAGGAGCGCGGCACCCGCCTCTCGCTCGGTCAGCGTCAGCTCGTCGCCTTCGCGCGAGCGCTGCTCGCGAACCCGAGGATCCTGATCTTGGACGAGGCGACGTCCTCGGTCGACATCGGAACCGAGCGCCGCATCGAGGGAGCGCTCCGCAAGCTCCTCGCCGGCCGAACCGCGTTCATCATCGCCCACCGCCTCTCGACGATCCGCGACGCCGACTTGATCGTCGTCCTCGAGCACGGCAAGGTCGTCGAGCAGGGCACACACGACGAGTTGATGGCGAAGCAGGGGCTCTACACGTCGTTGTACGGCGATTGGGCGGAAGTCGCCTGACCTGTTAGTGTCCCGCGCCTAGTGCAGCCCGGGGCAATCGTTCGCGAGGCGTGGGAGCTCTACAAGGGCCACTGGCGCACCTTCGTCCCGCTGGCGCTGATCGTCTACCTCGTTCTGGGCCTGGTCACGCTCGTGTTCGCGCTGCTCCTCGGCTGGCTCGGGGCGATCATCGGAGGGCTCGCGAGCATCGTCGGCACCTTCTGGCTCCAGGGGGCGCTCGTCGAGGCCGTCCAGGACGTGCGCGACGGCAAGCAGGACCTCTCGATCGGCGAGCTGTTCAGCCGTGTGCAGCCGCGCCTGCCGGCCCTGATCGTCGCCGGGATCCTCGCCGGCCTCGGCATCGCGCTCGGCTTCGTCCTCCTGATCATTCCGGGACTCTTCCTCCTGACGATCTGGTCGCTGATCGTCCCGACGATCGTGCTCGAGGGCAAGTCGGCAGGCGAGTCGTTCGGCCGCAGTCGTGAACTCGTGAAGGGCAACGGCTGGAGCGTGTTCGGCGTGATCGTGATCACGATCGGCGCGGTGATCGTCGCGAGCATCGTCGTCAGCATCCTCACCTTCTGGCTCCCGGACGGCATCAACGACTTCGCCAGAAGCCTGATCTCGAACACAGTCGTCGTCCCGTTCATCGCCATCGCCTGGACACTGATGTACTTCGCGCTCGCGCAGGGCCGAAGCGCAGCACCCGCCGGCGTGCCCGAGGCGTACTCGCCTCCGCCGCCGCCGCCGCCGAGCGACGGCCCGACCTACCTCTGAGCGCGGAGTAGGGTTTCGAGGCGTGAGCGGCCTCGACCCCGAAACCGAGGAGCGAATCGAGTCCCCGGCCTCCGAGGAGGCCGAGCGCGAGGTCAAGCTCACGCCCGCCGAGGCGGTCGCGAGGATGCGGATCAACGTCCCGTCGCGCGCGAACCGCAAACTGCGGACGCTGATCGAACGGGCCAACGGCGACACCCAGCTGAAAGCGTGGTGGCACGTCGCCAACGTCAACGCGGTCGGGCGACTCGAGATCAACGACCACTCATGGGTGCACATCCAGATCGTCGCGAACATCGCACTGAAGCTCCACCGGCAGCTGACCAAGCACGGGGTCGAGCCCTCGATCGTGCGCGACTACGGCATGACGAACGACGACTCGGAGGTCGCGGTCACCCTCGGCGCGCTGACGCACTGCATCGGCATGTCGGTCCATCGCGACGGGCACGAGGACTTCAGCCTCTTCCTCGCCCAGCCGAAGCTCCAGCAGCTGCTCGAGGGTCTCTACGACGAGCCCGAGCGCACCGTCCTCGTCAGCGAGGTGCTGCAGATGATCACGAGCCACCGCGAGTACGGCAAGCCGCTCACGCTCGAGGCCGGAATCGTGCGCGTCGCGGACGCGCTCGACATGGAGCAGGGCCGCTCGCGCATCCCGTTCGAGCGCGGGCGCGTGTCGATCCACTCGCTCTCCGCCGCGGCGATCGAGGACGTGATCGTGGCCGACGGCGACGAGCGTCCGGTCAAGATCGAGATCGTCATGAACAACTCGTCGGGGATCTTCCAGGTCGACGAGGTGCTGAAGGCGAAGCTCACCGGTTCGGGCCTCGAGCCGTACGTCGAGGTGGTCGCACACATCGACACCGAGGCCGAGAAGAGCCTTGTCAGCGTGTACCGCCTCGAAACCTAGTCGCTACACTGGACGACCCTTTGCGGGGTCGTCTAATGGTAGGACGCTCGGCTCTGGACCGAGTAGTCTAGGTTCGAATCCTAGCCCCGCAGTCGCCGTCCGGCGGGCGTCAGTAGATGTACGGGATGAGCCGGAAGCGAACGCGGTTGCGGTAGTCGCTGTAGACCTCGTCGCGCACGAGCACCTCTTCCTCGCAGCTGATTCTCACGAGTTGGGCGGCCGTCGCGCCCGTCATGACTGCGAGGTTCCAGAACGAAGGGTTCTCCAGCACGTAGCCGAGGATCGTCACGAAGTACCCGAGGTACACCGGGTGCCGGACGAGACCGTACGGACCGCTCGTGCGGACACCACGGTTCGCCGCGACCAGTCCGAACGACTTCCCGATCGCGAGCAGGCTGATGACGGTGAACGCCGCGCCGCCGAGCTGTAGGACGAGTGCGGCACCGGCTCCGCCGCTGTCGTCCGTCGGCCGGAGCAACAGAGGGCCGAACGTGCCGAGGACCGTGGCGATCCACGCGACGACGCGGCCACTCGTCTCCATCGGCGCGCGCCGGATCAGGAACATCACCGCGACGACCGTCTCGACGGCGATCGCTCCGACGCCGCGTGCGTCGCCCGTCTGGTACCACCGGACTATGTGGGCTTGCGCGAAGGAGAACCAGATCGTCGCAAGCGAGATCCTGAAAGCCCAGTCGCGTAGGTTCAACAGGGGGCGGCCCTGCGAGTCCGACATACCCTGCACATCGGCGCGTTGGGTGTTCGCCTTGAGGCTCAGTCCCGCGTGACGAGGTGAACCTGCACGTCCTCGGCCGCGCCCGCGTCGACCCGCTCGAGCACGGTCATCTTGGGATCTCGGTGCACGACGCGGAATCCGCGCGGCGAGGTGAGCGACTCGACCAGACCCGGGCGAACGCGATGGTCCAGCGCGACCACGTCGAAGTCGGCTGCTAGTCGATTCGAGCCCGCCCCGATCCGATTCTCGTACCGGAAGAGGCGCTCGAGCGACTCGCGATCGAGAAGCTCGAACCTGACGTCGTACGCAATGCGCCCGATCAACTCCGGGTGCTCCCAGAGCAGCCAGTCCGAGTACCGGTCATCGCTCAGGACCTGGGTACGAGGGTCGGAGGAGAGCCTCACGACCTGGTCGCCCGCTGCGGCAGGCCACTCGCGGACGTACCAGGACGTCGGTGCGGCCGCCACGACGAGGATCGCAGCTCCCGAGATTGCGAGCGCCGCCGCGGCGGCCGGCAGTCTCAGCCTGCCCGACATCAGCGGCGGCAGCACAAGCACCTTGTCCACCATCGAGGGCACGAGGATGAGGACGGCTAGCGCGAACCAAATGATGCTTCTGATCGCGAGCAGGCCGCTTGCGAGGGTGACGAGGAGGATCATGCGCTCGGTCGGGGTCAACCGATGGCCGAACCGGGCGATGAGGCCGACCGTGACGAAGGCGAGACCGAAGAACATGATCGTCGTCGAGGACGGCGTCGACGGGCCCCATTCGACCACGAACGTTCTGAGATTCGAGTTCATGAGCATCGTTCGGTAGTACGCGACGAGGTCGAACCCGTACGGAGACGCGACGAGGCACGCCGCAGGCCCGAAGATCAGGGCAACACCGCGCGGAAGCCACTCCCGCAGCGGCTTGCGCGCCCGCATGCTTCCCACCGTGAACGTGAGCCCGCGCAGTGCGACGAGCGCCGCTGCCAGGACGACCGTCCCGTGGAGGTTCCCCCAGAGGACAAGGAGCGGAAAGACGAGAAAGACGCGCCGCGACGGCGAACGGCTGTCGGCGGCGAGGAGCCAGACGATCCAGACGAACAGCGGGATCGCGAACGTCTGCGCTCGTATCTGGTACCCCCATGGCGCGACGAAGATCGCCGGTGTCACGAGCGCCACCGCAAGCGCCGACGCGCCGAGCGACCTCGCCGCGGCGACCGCACACGCGATCCCAGCAACGACGACCGCGACGTGCGCCAGCGCCACCAGCTTGATGCCTCCCAGCTCGTGGGTCCAGAAGAACAGCAGCTGCGCAAGCCATTGCTGGTCGATCCAGGAGGAGCCACGAGACCACACCGTCAGGGAGTCGACGCGCGGCAGCCCGTGCTCGGAGATCTCCCGCCCGCTGACGAGCGTCAGCCACGTGTCCTGAACGAGCATGTGCGGGATCACGACGAGCGAGAACAGAGCAAAAAAGGCTACGACGACAACGCCCAGCGCTTCCCTGTCCAGGAACGCAACAAGTCGGCGAACTGCGTTAGCGGTCACGCCTAACATGTCGGCAGTCTCGGCCGAGATGTTGAGGAGAGCGCTCTACGCGCCTATGCCGGGAAGATGTCTGCGGCGAGACTGATCAGAGCCGCGACGACGCCCGACATGAGTGCGATTGCCGTCATGACCGTCGCGCTGATCACGAACAGGATGATCACGTACTCGGACATCGTCTGAGCTGCTTCCCTGAAGGCGACGTGTGCCTCAGGGCTCTCGACGTCGAGCGTCAACGTCGATCCGGCGCGGATCCCGCGAGCGTCCGCCTCTCCAGCTGCCAGTTCAAGCACGGCACGAGCTCCTTTCACGCCGGCCGCACGCCATGGCGCCAGGTGCGGCACGACCTCGAGGACGCGATCGTCGGCATCGAGAAACACGACATCGATCGGAAAGCGCATGAAGAAGGTGTGGATGGAACCCGCGGGGCGAAGGAGGACCCCTTCGCCCCGCGGAAGATCAGAGCGACCGAGCAAGCCGCGCATGCGGGAAACGGGGTGGTCTGCGACGTCGCAGCGTTCACACGCGACGCGGTCGTCGACCCGAATGGTGGCTTGACGGTTGCTCATCGTTAGAACCCGACGTGGATGTGGTCGTCGTGGTTGGCCATCGGGAACGACGGTCCGCCCAGGCCGAGCAGGGAGATCACCTGTCGGGGCTGGAGCTCGACCGGCAGCATCAGGATCGACCGAACGGCCTTCTCGGTCACGCTCCCGGGCTGCTGGTGTCCGACGATCGAAAGTTTCCCGACGGTCGCGATGTCCACTGCCTGCCCGTAGATGTGCGCGGAGACGACACCCGGGCGGGCGTACTTGCGGTGGCCGCTGAAGAGGCTCGAAACCGTCACCTCGCCGTACGACTCTGCGAGGTACGAGACGAGGATGACCACGCGAACGTCGATCCTGCCCTCGTGGACGTCCTCACGACCTCCGCCGTACATCGTGATCCGGGGGTCGAGCAGCAGCCGCTCTGCGAGCGTCTCCTTCTCGGCCTCGAGACCGTTGACGAGCGCCTTCAGACCGACGACGCGGTTGTAGCGCGCGAGCGCGACGGCGCGGTCGGCGAAGCCCGTGCGGCCGGACAGTGACAGTGCGGCGTTCCACTCGCTATCGGCGGCACCGCGCTGGCTGAGGCCACGAGCGAGCGTGTTCAGCTCACGGACGGTCGCCGGGACGCGGTCCCGTGCACCTTCCGCGCGGAGGACACCGAGGACGAGCGACCAGCTGACACCGTTGTTCCCCGAGATCCTCTGCAGGTTCTTGGCGAACGCGGGCGACAGGCGCTTCGCGGGCGGCGTCGGGTCCGGAAGGGCCCGGTTCAGCCACACGGTCGGCGCTCCGCCTTCGGCTTCGACGGCGGGTGCAGCGACCTTCGACTCCTTCGCACGCTTGACGACCCAGTGGCGCGTGTCGCTCCTGGCCGGCTCGGCAGCGGCGTCGGACTCCTCGGGTGCGAGGACGTACGACTCGGGACCTGCGGCAGGACTTGCAGCGGGAGCTGCTGCGGAAGCGTCCGGTGCCGAGGGCGCCGCCGGCTCGGATGCAAGCGTTCCGTCCGCGGCGGCTGCGGGCTCGAGGTCGGCGCCCGCTTCCGAAGCGGCGAGATCGGCCGAGAGCTCCGCGGGAACCTCGGTGGCCGGCTCGGCCGGCTGTGCCGACTCCGCTGCCTCGGGGGCCGCGGCTGCCGGGTCCGGAAGCGGCATCGCTTCGGGAGCAGCCTCGTCGTTCATCATGTCGGCGCAGACAGAGTCGTCCTCGCCGGTGACCTGCATCAGCGCCGCGCAACGCGCGGGATCGAATGCCTTGGCGACCATGTCGCCACCTGCCGCGGTGAACGACGCGGCTGCGAAGAAGACAACGACGAGCCCCATGCTCGTCGCAAGCTTGTGTGCGCGGAACGGACGCCGTGTCGCGGGCTGCTCGTCGGAGTCGTCCTCCACGGGCAGCGGCGCCGGCTTCCATTCGCCGTTCGTATCCGTCCAGTCGTCCCACGCTCGATCACGGCGGACAGCGCGCAGAAGTGCGACGGCCCAGCCGATCAGAACGAAGAGCACGACTCGGACGACAAACTTCCGAATTCCGTCGTTCGTATCCATCTCGGTTTCGCTCCCTTGATTGGGCGCAGAGTCCGCTGCTCTAACGCGTACTTGAACTGAACATCCACCGCGGCCGCGCGGCTAATTCACTTATCGCGTCGATGCACGGCGGCGTTGCTCCCTCATGGGAGTGATCTTCAAGACGCGTTAGCAGAGATAACCCTTTCGGGGGGTCTAATCGCGGCGAGCGTTGCACGATGAAGCGGAAGTAACGAACCAACAGGCGTTGCGGCCGCCAGGAAGCCAAGGAGTTTGAAGCGTGACCGCACACGTTGCCAGCGAGAAGTCACTCTCACGCCAGCAGATTCACCTCCCCCGGCTTCCCGGTGTTCCGTCGCAGCGCCTGCTTCGGAGTGCACCCGAACCTCATATGAAGGGAGGTGAATCTGCAAATGACGATTCGTAATTGGTTCACCATGTTCAGCACGTTCGCACGCCGCGAGGAGGGTCAGACCATGGCTGAGTACGCCGTGATCCTGACTGTCATCGCCGCCGTTGTCATCACGGCGCTCGGCGCACTCGTGCTGGCGATCACCGGACGCCTCGGCTCCGTGACCAGCGTGATCAGCGGCTAAGGCCGCACCCGAACAGCGGCGGGCCCCTTACCCAGGGGTCCGCCGAGTTCTTCCAAGTTTCCGTCACATCGATCCAACCGCGAGGAGAGAACGGCAGTGAAGCGACATCAGGAGCGAACGAGCGACGAACGCGGCCAGACTTTGGTCGAGTTCGCAGCATTGCTGCCGGTGCTCTGCCTGCTCCTCTTCGGGATCATCCAGTTCGGGGTCGTCTTCCACGACTACCTCACGGTCACCGACGCGTCGCGCGTCGGCGCACGCAAGGCCGCCGTCAGCCGCCACGTCGGCGACACCGGCGCCGCGGCCGAAGCGGCCGCACTCAACGCTGCCAACGGCCTCAACGGGCCCGGTTTGGACGCCAGCTGTACTTCGACCGACTGGAGCACTCCCGGCAGCGACGTCAGCTGCACCGTCACATATCCGTATTCCATCGACGTTCTCGGAATGGTTGTCTCAAGCGGCACCCTGACGAGCGTCACGACTGAACGCTTGGAGTGATCATGAGACGCGAACACGGCCAGGCTGCGGCACTCACCGTCCTCTTCTTGACGGTTCTTCTTGCATCCGCAGCTGCGGTGATCGACGTCGGCTCCTGGTTCCGCGAGGATCGCGACACGCAGCGTGTCGCCGACGCCGCCGCACTCGCCGGCGCGCAGGCGCTCCCCGAGAGCCAGGGCACTGCCCGTTCACTCGCCATTGAGTACGGTGGAAAGAACGGCGGCGGCGTTGCCTCTGCCAACGTCACCTTCTCGACGACGGTTCTTGCCGGCGACACGATTCACGTCAACGTCGAGAAGCCCGCAGACAGCTTTTTCGCCAAGGTCGTCGGGATCGACTCCGTCCAGGTCGGTTCGACGGCGACGGCTCGCGCCGGTGTGCCGGCCGAGGCACGCTGGGCCGCGCCGATCGCCGTCGACGAGAAGCATCCACTTCTCGGCTGCAGCCCGATGCTGTCGTGCTTCGGCCCGAACAACGAGACGGAGCTCGACCTCAAGAAGACCGGCCCGGGAGCGTTCCGCCTGCTGAACCTCGACGGCTCGCACGGCGGAACGGGCTCGCAGATTCTCGCCGACTGGATTCTTCGGGGCTACGAGGGCTTCATGGCGCTCGACTGGTACGGCTCCGACCCCGGCGCGAAGTTCAACTCGAGCAACGTGAAAGACGCACTCGACGCGCGGATCGGTGACGAGATGCTCTTCCCGATCTACCGCCGCACGCACGGTGGCGGCGCCAACTTCGAATACGAAATCGTGGGCTGGGTCGGCTTCGTGATGCTCGGCTACGACGCCCATGGAAGCAACGGAAAGCTCGAGGGTTACTTCACCAAGGTGATCTGGGAGGGCCTGCTCTCCACCACTTCTAGCTCCGCCGACTTCGGTGTGCGCTCAGTTGCGCTCATCGACTGACCGATAGGAAGGAACCGCAATGACATACCGCCTCAGAAACATCGTCATTGCAGTGGTGTTGGCCGCCTTCGCCGCGCTGCTGACGATGATGTACGTCACGAGTTACGAGAAGCGCGTCCAGGACGGCGAGGAAGACGTGTCCGTCCTCGTCGCGAAGAGCGACATCCCGGCCGGTATCTCCGGCGCCGCCGCCATGGCGCGTGTCGAGACCCGGATGGTCGCCCAGAAGAACGTCGCACCGGGCGCGGTCTCCGAGAAGAGCCAGCTCGAGGAGTTCGTCGTCTCGCAGCCGATCTACGCCGGTGAGCAGGTCAGCCGGCAGCGCTTCAACAGCTCGTCGGAGATCGGCGTTCGTTCGAGCCTGGCCGGCAACATGCGCGCGGTCGCCCTTTCCGGCGACGGCGTTCAGCTCCTCGCCGACACGCTCAGGGCCGGTGACCGGGTCGACCTCGTCGCCTCGCTGAAGATCAGCGAGGAAAAGGACGCCTCGGCAACCCGCATCGTCCTGCGCGACATCGAGGTCCTGAAGCCCGCCGGCTCCACCGGCAACAAGCGGCTCGACAACGCAGCAGGCAGGAACCAGCTGTCCGTGCTGCTCGCCGTGTCCGACACCCAGGTGCAGAAGCTGTTCCACGTCCAGCGCCACGGTGAGTGGACGCTCCAGCTCCGTCCGGTCGTCGACGCCGTCGACAGCCCCGAGAGCATGGAGACCAATCTGACGATTCTCCGCGACGGTCTCCGTGGCGGCCAGGGAGGCAACTGATGAGCGACAACGGCAATACGCGTGATTCGGTGCGGATCTTCGTCACCGGAAACTGCGACGGCCTCGAGCCGCTCCTCGACGCGCTCAACCAACACGACGACGTCGAAGTCGTCGGGTTCAGCGAGAACGTCGCCGATGCGTTCGCGCCGCTCGCGGGTGGTCACCTCCAGGTCGTCATGCACGGAACGAGGGACGCGCACCTGCCGGTGCACGACATCGCCTCGATCCGCGAGCACACGCAGGCCCCGATCATCCTGCTCGCGTCGGGTGAGTCCTCGCAGCTCCTGAACGAGGCGCTCGAGACCGACGTGGCAGACGTGCTCCTCCTGCCCCAGCTGGCCGACAACGTCGTCTTCGCAGTCCGCAAGGCGGCTCACGCCGGCCGGCGACTCGAGGCCGAGGGTGGCGTCGGCAAGCGCGGCCGGATCCTGACCGTGTTCTCGCCGAAGGGCGGGACGGGCAAGACCGTGACCGCGACGAACCTCGCTTGTGCGTTTGCGAAGCACGAGAAGAAGCGGACGCTGCTGATCGACCTCGACCTCCAGTTCGGAGACGCGGCGATCATGCTCGGGCTCGAGCCCGAGAAGACGATCTACGACCTGGTGGTTGCACCGGGAGAGCTCGACTCGGAGAAGCTGGCCGGTTACACCACGCGCCACGCCTCCGGCGTCGACGTCCTCCCCGCCCCGCTCCGCCCGGAAGACGCAGAGCTCGTCACGGAACCGAAGGTCAATCGTCTCCTCGAGGTTGCCCGCGGCTCCTACGACCTGATCGTCGTCGACACGTCGCCGTTCTTCCACGGCCCGATGCTCGCGACCCTCGACCGCACGGACGAGCTGCTCGTCCTGTGTGGGCTCGACGTTCCCACGTTGAAGAACGTCAAGCTCGCGCAGCACACGCTCGACCTGCTGTCCTTCCCCGCCTCGCGTGTCCGGTTCGTCCTGAACCGGTCGAACTCGAAGGTCGGGATGAAGCAGAGCGAGGTCGAGAGCGCACTGGGCGTGAAGATCGCCTTCGAGATGCCGAGTGACCGCGCGGTGCCCCTCGCCGTCAACCGCGGAACGCCCGCGGTGCTCGCGGAGGCCGGTTGCGACTTCTCGCGCTCGATTCGGTCGATGGCCAAGGGCCTGCTCGAGCCCGAGCAGGAGAAGAAGCGGCGGCTCTTCGGCGCCCTCGCGAGGGCCTAACGATGAGCCTTCACGAGCGGATCCGGACCAGCGGGAGCACCGTTGCCCCCGACGACAGCGCGTCGGCACCCGCCGGCCCGCACCATTCGCCGGCCAGCCAGCCGCGCACTCAACCGCGCCAGCAGCAGTCGATGGACCCGTATGCCGAGCTGAAGACGCGCATCCATCACGCATGCATCGCGAAGCTCGGTCCCGAGCTCTTCCGTCAGACCGAGACGGAGGATCTGTCCGAACGCGTCCTCCACGCAGTCACCGAGCAGCTTGCGCTCGACCGCACGCCGCTCACCCGCGAGGAGCGGCGCCAGATCGTCCGCGAGATCGCAGACGACATTCTCGGCTATGGACCGCTCGAGCCGCTGCTCAACGACGACTCCGTGACCGAGGTCATGGTCAACGCGTTCGATCGGATCTACATCGAGCGCTCCGGCCGGATCGAGCGCACGCAGTCGACGTTCGCGGACAACGCCCATCTCCTGCGCATCATCGACAAGATCGTGTCGCAGGTCGGACGCCGCGTTGACGAGTCCTCGCCGATGGTCGACGCACGCCTTCCCGACGGAAGCCGTGTCAACGCGATCATCCCGCCGCTCGCGCTTCGTGGCCCGACGCTCACGATCCGCAAGTTCGCCCGCGACCCGTACACGATGGACGACCTGATCAACTTCGGGTCGATCTCGCCCAAGGCGGCGCAGTTCCTCGCGTCGTGCGTCAAGGGCAAGCTCAACATCCTGATCTCCGGTGGTACGGGTACCGGTAAGACGACGCTGCTGAACGCGATGTCCGCGTTCGTCCCGGGCGACGAGCGCATCGTGACGATCGAGGACGCAGCAGAGCTCCAGCTCCAGCAGGAGCACGTGATCACGCTCGAGTCGAGGCCTCCGAACATCGAGGGCTCCGGCGAGGTGCGGATCCGCGAGCTCGTCCGCAATGCACTGCGCATGAGGCCCGACCGGATCATCGTCGGCGAGGTGCGTGGCCCCGAGACCCTGGACATGCTCCAGGCGATGAACACGGGCCATGAAGGCTCGCTGACGACGATCCACGCGAACTCTCCGCGCGACGCCCTGTCCCGCCTCGAGACCCTCGTACTGACCGCCGGCGTCGATCTGCCGCTGCGCGCGATTCGCGAGCAGACCTCGAGCGCGTTCGACCTGCTCGTTCAGATCAGCCGGCTCGTCGACGGCTCCCGTCGCATCACCGCCGTGACCGAGGTTCAGCGGATGGAGTCGGACGTCGTGACGCTGCAGGACATCTTCGTCGCGAAGGGACCGGACGAGGAGTCGGCCGCAGCCGGTCGGCTGCTGACCGCACTCTCCTGCACCGGGCTCAAGCCCACGTTCCTCGAGAAGATGACGGCGAACGGCGTTTCGTTCGCCCCGACGTTCTTCGAGCCCGACGCCGGCACGCGTCCGACGTTCGCCGGCGCTTCGTACGGGGGCCGGTCGTGATCCGGATTGCCGCGCTCGTCACGCTGGCAGCCGCCATCCTGGCGACGCCCGCGGCCGCGGCCGTCGGGCTGACCGGCGTCGACGCGACCCGGCTCCCGACGATGCAACTGTCGGTCGTCACCGACCAGCCGTCGAAGGCCGCCCCGGTGTTGCAGGAGAACGGCCACGCCGTCGCCGGGCTGGTGGCACAGAACCTCGGCCGCGCGAAGAGCGTCGTGGTCGCCATCGACCACTCTCGCTCGATGGAGGGCAAGCCCCTCACAGACGCGATCGCAGCCGCCCGCTCGTTCGTCGGCGGGAAGACGGCCGCCGACCGGCTCGCGGTCGTCACCTTCGGAGAGAGCGCGGTGCAAACCACGCGTTTCTCCTCGGCGACGATCGACACCGACAGCGCACTTCGGAATCTGGCGCTCGACACGAAGCAGGGGACGGCCCTGTACGACGCCATCCACCTCTCCGCGCTCGCGCTCTCGACCGAAGCGAACCCGGGTCGCGTGATCGTGGTCATGACCGACGGCAGCAACGTCGCCAAGGGTGTCTCGCTCCAGCAGGCGATCGACGCTGCACGGAAGGCAGGTGCCGCCGTCTACGCGATCGGGATCGAGAGCGGAGACTTCAACAAGGCGGCGCTCGAGCAGGTCGCCACGGCAACCGGCGGTGGGTACTACAGCGCGAACTCGTCGGCCGAGCTCGCGGCGGCGTACGACAAGGTCGCTCAGGACCTCGCGCGCACGTGGCGCGTCTCGTACCTGACGGCCGCACGCCCCGGCCAGACGCTGAAGTTGACCGCCGCAGTTCCCGGCTTCGGCTCGGGTTCGACGCAGACGACGCTTCCCGGCAGCACTCCCCCGCCCCCCGGCGACGGTCTGGCCGGCTATCTCCCGGAGCAGCTCTTCACCTCCGGCGCCGCCTCGCTCGTCCTGGCCCTCGCCGTCGGCACCGCAATCCTCTTCGGTGTCGCGCTGGCCATGGCCACTCCGGCCAGCACGCGTCTTCGCCGGAGGCTCGGCCCGCACGTCGGGGGCCCGCGCCGCCGGGCGAAGAAGGCCTCGGTCCGCGAACGCTTCGAGGGTGCTTCGGGCCTGCTGAAGGCAACCGAGCAGGCATTCGAGCGCTTCTCGTTCTGGGGCAAGCTGCGCTCGATGCTCGAGCGGGCAGACGTGCCGCTTCGCACCTCCGAGTTCTTCTACTGCATGGTCGGCCCGGCCTTCCTGTTCGGAATGTTCGCCGCCGTGATGGCGTTCTCGCCGCTCTTCATCCTGGCCGCCATGCTCATCGGCGGCCTCCTCCCGCTCGGCTTTCTGTCCTTCAAGGCGAAGCGGCGGGTCAATGCGATCGACGAGCAGCTGCCGGATCTCCTGATCACGATGGCCGCGTCGTTGAAGGCTGGACACAGCTTCCGCCAGGCGATGCAGGCCGTTGTCGACGAGGGTCAGCCCCCGATCAGCGACGAGTTCAAGCGCGTGCTGACGGAGGCGCAGCTCGGCCGGCCGATCGACGACGCACTCGCCGAGATGGCCGACCGGGTTCAATCCAAGAACCTCTCGTTCGTGATGACCGCCGTGACCGTTCAGCGCAGTGTCGGCGGCAGCCTCGCGGGCATCTTCGACATGGTCGCCGACGCCGTCCGCCAGCGACAGGCGTTCGCACGCAAGATCAGAGGCTTGACGGCAATGGGCCGCGCATCCGCTTACACGCTCGTCGCGATGCCGTTCGCGCTCGCGGGGATCATCACCCTGATCAACGCCGAGTACATGAGCCCGCTCTACAACACGTCGACCGGGCACAAGATGATCATCGTCGGCTTCATCTCGATGGCCATCGGCTCCTACATGCTCCGCAAGATCGCTTCCTTCAGGGGGTAACTGATGTTGCTGCTTCTGCTCGGTCTCATGATGTTCGGCGTTGCGATCTTCGTCTTCGCCGAGGCGGCGACGGCGACCGCACGCCAGCGCACGGTCGCGATCAGTCGTGCAACCAGGTACGGCGAGCTCAGTCGCGAAGGCAGCGCGGAGCTCAAGTTCCGCGAGCGTGTCCTCGCACCCGGAGTCGCACGGCTCGCCCGCATCTCGTTGAAGATCAACCCGCGGATGACGGTCCAGAACGTCGAGGCGAAGCTGCTCAGCGCCGGGCTCGCCCGCAAGGTGACGCCGACCGCCTTTCTCGCCACCAAGGCTGCTCTCGGAGTCGCCGGCCTCGCCTTCGGCACGATCGTCGGCGGCACGCTCGGCGGCAAGCTCGCCGCGCTTCCGTTCGCGTTTCTCTGCACGTTCATCGGCTTCGCACTGCCGGGCATGGTGCTGACCATGAAGGTCCGGGCGCGCAAAGAGGTGCTGCGGATGCAGCTGCCCGACGCGCTCGACCTGCTCGCGGTCAGCGTCGAAGCGGGCCTTGGCTTCGACGGCGCGATCGCGAAGCTGACGGAGCACCTCGACGGCCCGATCGTCGAGGAGTTCACGCTCACGCTCAACGAGATGCGAATCGGCGAAAGCCGCCACGACGCGCTCAAGAAGCTCGCAGAGCGTGCCGCTGCGCCCGAGGTCGGACACTTCACGCGCGCGATCATCCAGGCCGACGTGCTCGGCATCTCGCTCGGGCGCATCCTCAAGGTGCAGGCATCGGACACCCGCGATCGCCGTCAGGCCGCCGCCGAGGAGAAGGCCATGAAGGCGCCGATCAAGATGCTGTTCCCGACCGTCATCTTCATCTTCCCGGCGATGTTCCTCGTCATCCTCGGCCCCGCCATGCTGACGATCAACGAGATCTTCTAGGAGGTCATCGTGGACGACTCGATCCAAGACACCGACCAGGGCTTTGGCACCGGGCTTCGCCGTCAGCTCGAGCGGCGTCGCGAGGACGAAGAGACCGCCCAAGCGCCACGGGAAGCACCTGCTCACATCGTTGCCGAGGAGGTCCTCGCCGACCTTCCGGTGGGATCGAGCGAGAACGGGTCGACCTCCGATGTCGAAGCGTTCCGTTCCGAGCTGTCGTCGGCCCTTGCGCGTGAGCGTGACCTCAGGGCCGCTATGGCCGAGCAGGCCGCGATGCTCGAGCGCGAGCTCGCCGGCCCCCAGGGCCTGAACCTTCGATCGTCGGAGCTCGACCAGCGCGCGGCAATGCTGGCCGCCCGCGAGAACGAGCTCGCTTCGCGCGAGCAGGAACTGGCCGAGCGCAGCGACGGGATCACCGAAGAGCTTCGGCGGATCACCAGCGAGAAGGCGGAAATCGCCGACGCCGAGGCACGCGCCGCGGAGCGCGAGCGGCAGCTGCAGGCCAAGTTCCGCGAGCTGTCGAGCGTCGACCGCAACCGCACCGAGGCTGCCACCGAGCTCGCCAAGCAGGAGGCCGCGCTCGGGCAGCGCGAGCGCACGATCGCCCGGGCCGAGCAGGACATCGAGCTTCGCGAGCAGGAGATGCTCGCCAAGGTCGAGGCCCGCGAGGCCGCGCTCGCCGTCCGCGAGACGGGGCTGACCTCGCGGGACGAGGAGCTTGCGGGGCGCGAGACGGAGGTCTTCGAGAAGCAGCGCGAGCTCGCCAAGGCGGACGGCAGGCTGGTCGCGCGCATAGAGACGATCGAGAAGCGCGAGGCCGAGCTCCTCGAGGTCGAGCAGCGCGTCCGCCTCGCCGAGAACAACCTCGAGTCGAAGGCCGCCTCGTTCGGGCAGCTCGGCGAGCAGTCCGCGGAGCAGCACGCCAAGCTTCAGAAGCGGGAGACCGAAGTCGCAGCCCGCGAAGCCGAGCTCAACCGTCAGCTCGCCACGCTCCGCCGTGTCGAGCGCGACGAAGGACTGGCTGCCGAGCTCGAGCACAAGCAGCAGGCGATGCTCGAGCGCGAGCGCGAGCTTGCTGCGCGCGAGGCAGAGCTGCAGTCGACGGAAGCGCTGTTCGAGTCACAGCGCGAGCGCATCGAGCGCCGCGAGAAGCGGCTCAACAGCACTGAGGAATCACTCTCGGATCGCATCCGTGAGATGGACGAGCGAGAGGCTGAGGTCGAAGCGCGCGAAGCGCGCGTCGAGGCCGACCTCGAGCTCCGCGAAGAGAAGCTCGAGAGGCGGGAGCTGAAGGTCGCGGAGCTCGAGGAACGGCTCGGAAAGAAGGAGAGCCAGCTCTCGGACTACGTGGGCCAGCTGCAGGGCAAGTTCGACCAGCGCGAGTCGGACTGGTGGGACAAGCAGCTCGGCCATCCGGTGACCGAGAAGGTCTAGAACGACGAGGGGCCTTCAGGCCCCTCTTTCGTTCAGCGGGCGATTCGATAGATGCGCCCGCTACCCCAGTCGGAGACGAGCAGCGCGCCGTCGCGCGCGACGAGGACCGCGAGCGGGTGGTCGAAGCCGCGCGCGAGCACGCTTTGCCGCATGACGCGGCCGGCGGCGTCGAACGTGAGCCGCACGACCGTGCGCCCGTGCTTCCTCCCGAAGTACGTGCCCCACAGGGCGACATACGCCGTCCTCCCGTCCGCAGCGAACGCAATCCCGCTCGCAGCGGAGTGCGGTTCGAGGTACGCCACCGGGGCAGTGACCCCCGCGCAGCCCTTGCCGGCGAGCCGCTTCCGCTTCCAACTCGGCCAACAGCCCGGCCAGCCGAAGTTGCGGCCCTGCGTGACCTGGACGAGCATCTCGGCCGGTTCCTCACCGAGATCGTCGCGTCCGTTCACGGTCACGTACAGGCGACCTGTCCCAGGTTGGACCGCGAGCCCGTACGGGTTGCGCAGGCCCTTCGCAACGATGCGCAGGTCGCGGCCGTTCGGGAGGACGGAGAGGATCGTGGCGCTCCTCGCGTCCTTCTCCTTGCAGACGTCGCACGTCGATCCCGAGCCGAGGTAGAGGCGCCCGTCGGCGCCGACGACGACGTTGTCCTGCTGGTGACGGCCGTTCGGCAGCCCCTTGAGCAGCGTGCGGCGAGAGCCCAGCGTCTTGTCGACGAGGTTCAGGCTGTCCAGGCGCCCGCGCGAGGAGACGAAGAGACGTGGTCCGCTCCAGGCGAGCCCGAGCGGCTCGTGGAACCCGCGCGCGAGCACGCGCGGCTTCGCGCTGCCGACGCCCACGACGACGATCTGGCCGGTCTCCTGCGCGACGTACAGCCGGCCGTCCGGGCCGAACGCCATCGCGGTCGGCCGCGTCAGCCCGGACGCGTAACGCTGAGCCGAGTAACCGGACGGGACGCGGAGCTCCGGCGCCGGTCGGAGCAGGCCGGTGCTGCCGCTCGGCGCCGCGAACGTGAGAAAACAGGCGAGCAGTACCCCCAGGGGGTATCGTAGAGGCATGACCGCGGACACCTATACCTCCTCAGTGACCCTCGAGATCGAGGGGATGACGTGCGCCGGGTGCGTCTCACGCGTCGAGCGGAAGCTCAACGAGCTCGACAGCGTCGACGCGTCGGTCAACCTCGCGACCGAGTCCGCGCGCGTGCGCTTCGACCCGGCACGAGTCCAGCTCGACGACCTGGTCGGCGCGGTCACGGCGATCGGGTACGGCGCCGCTCCGGCAGCGGGCCTTCGGGACGACAAGCCGGCCCGGCCGGTGCGGCTCATCGTGGCTGCGCTCCTCTCCGCCCCACTCGTCGCGCTCATGCTGCCCCCACTCCAGTTCTCCGGCTGGGAGTGGGTCTCGTTCGCGCTCGCGACTCCGGTCGTCCTCTGGGCGGGCCTGCCGTTCCATCGCGCGGCGCTGCTGAACGCGCGCCACCGCGCGGCCACGATGGACACGCTGATCTCGATCGGGACGCTTGCCGCATGGGGCTGGTCGGTCGTCGCGCTCGCGCTCGGCACCGGCGAGACGTACTTCGAGGTCGGCGCGATCATCACCACGCTCATCCTGCTCGGCCGCTGGCTCGAGTCGAGCGCGCGGCGGAGATCCGGTGCGGCGATTCGCGCGCTGATCGAGCTCGGAGCGAAAGAGGCGCGCGTGCTGCGCGACGGGCACGAGGTCGTGGTCAACATCGACGCACTCGAGGTCGGCGACCGTTTCGTCGTTCGACCCGGAGAGAAGATCGCCACTGACGGCGTCGTCGAGGAAGGCGAGTCCGCGATCGACCAGGCGATGCTCACCGGCGAGCCGATCCCGCTCGAAGTGCGAACCGGCTCCGAGGTGGCAGGCGCGACCGTCAACACGTACGGGCGGCTCGTCGTCCGCGCGACCCGCGTCGGCTCGGAGACGGCGCTCGCGCAGATCGCGCAGCTCGTCGCAGACGCGCAGTCCGGCAAGGCGGACGCGCAACGGCTCGCCGATCGCATCTCCGCAGTCTTCGTTCCCGTCGTGCTCGTGCTCTCGCTCGCCACGCTCGCCGGCTGGCTGCTCGTCACCGGCGTGCCGTCGGACGCCTTCGAGGCGGCGGTCGCGGTGCTGATCATCGCGTGCCCCTGCGCGCTCGGGCTCGCGACGCCGACGGCGCTGATGGTCGGCACGGGACGCGGCGCGCAGCTCGGCATCCTGATCAAGGGCCCCGAAGTGCTGGAGCAGACACGGCGGATCACGACCGTCGTGCTGGACAAGACCGGAACGATCACCGAGGGGCGCCTGCGCCTCGTCAACGGGCTGCCCGGCGACGTGCTCCGGCTCGCCGGAGCCGTCGAGTCGGCGAGCGAGCACCCCGTGGGTCGCGCGGTGGCAGAGGCGGCGCGCGCCCGCTTCGCGTCGCTCCCCGACGTGACGGAGTTCCGGAACGTGCCCGGCGAGGGCGTCACGGGAGTCGTCGAGCAGCGGCGCGTCACGATCGGCCGCGACGGTGTCCGGATCGACGGCGAGCACGCCGGCACACTCCAGCTCGAGGACACCGTCAAGCCGACCAGCCGCGAAGCGGTCGCGGAGCTCCGCGCGCTCGGCCTCACCCCCGTGCTGCTGAGCGGTGACGTCGAAGCTGCGGCAGAGCGCGTCGCCGGCGAGGTCGGGATCGATCGCGTCGTCGCCGGTGTGCTCCCGGGTGGCAAGGCCGACGAGATCCGGCGACTCCAGGAAGCGGGCGAGGTCGTCGCGATGGTCGGCGACGGGATCAACGACGCACCCGCACTCGCGCAGGCCGACCTCGGGATCGCGCTCGGAACGGGAACGGACGTCGCGATCGAGGCGAGCGACCTCACGCTCGTCTCCGGCGACCTGCGGGCGGCCGGCGACGCGATTCGCCTCGCGCGCAGGACGCTCGGCACGATCAAGGGCAACCTCTTCTGGGCCTTCGCCTACAACGTCGCCGCGATCCCGCTCGCCGTCGCGGGCCTGTTGAACCCGATCGTCGCGGCCGCGGCCATGGCGTTCTCGTCGATCTTCGTCGTCACGAACTCACTCCGCCTTCGTCGATTCAGGAGCGTGCGCACATGAGCCACGACAGCCACGGCTACGACAAGGAAGCGCTCGGCAAGCGCCTGCGCCGCATCGAGGGCCAGGTCCGCGGGATCGAGAAGATGGTCGAGGACGATCGCTACTGCATGGACCTGCTCACGCAGATCGGCGCAGTCTCGAAGGCCCTCGAGAGCGTCGCGCTGGAGGTCCTCGACGAGCACGTCCGGCACTGCGTCAAGGACGCGCTGGAGTCAGGCAACAAGCAGGCCGCCGCGGAGAAGAGCGAGGAGCTCCTGGCCGCCGTCCAGCGGTTCGCGCGGATCAGCTAGCCCGCTACCGTCAGCTAGCCCGCTACACTGACGCCTCGCCACGACGGCCCATTCGTCTAGTGGCCTAGGACACCGCCCTCTCACGGCGGCGGCACGGGTTCGAATCCCGTATGGGCCTTTCCTAGTGACGGCTGTAATCCGGGACCCCACGAAAGGTCTCGGACAGCCTCCATCGCCTGAGACCGATTGAGAGCCCGCAGGTACACCTGTGTCGTGTCGATCCGGGAGTGGTTCATCAGGGCCTGGAGCGATTCGATAGCGCCCGGATGGCTCGTTAGGAACGCGACAGCGAACGCGCGGCGCAGCGCGTGAACCGTCGCCCGCACGCCGACGCGGTTCGCTACCCGTAGAACGGTCTCCCAGATGATCTTGTTGGAGCGCTCCGTCCTACGCACGCTGGCAGGACGCCGGTTCGGAATCACATAGTCGTCGCCCTGGCAGCCGACCGCGCCCGACTCACACGCTGTGCGCAGGATCGCCAGCAACTCATTAGGCATCGGCTTGACTGCCACCTTGCTGCCCTTCTCCCTAAACCGCAGTGTGCCCTCCACGAGATCAACGTCCCGCCAGCGGAGTCGGCTTGCGGAGTCGCGTCGAGGACCTAGGTACGCGAGTACCGACAGACACAGGAACTCCTGCCAGTCCTCCGTAGCCGCGAGCATCTTCTCGACATCTGCCGGCGTCACGATCACCACGTCCAGATCCTCGGGTCGCGGCCGGCGCGGACGAGGAATACGAATCATCGGGTTCGCCTCGATCACGCCCTCCATGTAGAGCCATCGGAAAAGGCCCACGAGCGCGCTGTGAATCGAGCAAACAGTGGATGCTGACCGACCGTTCCAACCGTCCAAGAAGTGGCGGCAATCGTTGACGGTCACTTCCCGCACGTCGACGTCTTGGCGCGTGCGCTCCAACTGATCGACGAACTTGAACAGGTACCGCTCATAGCTCGCCCTTGTGCCAGGCGTTCGGCCGGCGCGAGCCAGCTCTCCCATCCATAGGTCGATTGCGCGAGTCAGTCTCATACGCTCAGCCCATAGTCCTCGGCTTCATCCATCGCCGCTTCTGCCCGCATCCTCTGTTCCCAGAGTTCGCGCGCCGTGTATGCCGTCCATGCGGCCTCGATCACAACGCGGCCCGCCGCGTTCTCGCGGTCGAGCGAGTATGGAAGCCTTAGATAGCTCGCTTCGACCTGTCGCTGGACCTCCACGCCATAACCGATCAACTTGCGGGCTGCCTCGCTGGCCGACAACCCCTCGACCTTTGCGATTCGGTCAACCTCGCGCGACAGAGCTTCGTCGACCCGCAGGTTGAGCACGTCCTTGAGACCTTGCTTCTTTTCCGTCATACGAGGATCTTGGATGATGTAACTCAAAAAGTCAAGAGCCTGTGTTACCGACGTGATCTAGATGACCAACTCGTCACGGAACCAGGCGGTCCCCGCGGCGGTGTGTGCGTAGGCTCCGCTGAGTCTGACGTCGTCACACCCGAACTACGAGGACTTCGAGCCGAACCGTCTCAAACACCTGGAGTTGATCCAGGCGGTAGTCGGGCGTCTTGCCGGGAACTCGTTCCTCGTAAAAGGGTGGGCGATCACGATCGCCGGCGCATTCTTCGGATTCGCTCTGAATTCGGACAACACGTCCCTTGCGCTCGCTGCACTTGTTCCGATCCTGGCCTTCTGGGCTCTGGACGCGTATTTCCTACGTTCCGAGCGGCTCTTTCGAGCCCTCTATGACGAGGTCAGGCTGAAAGACGCGCGGATAGAGCCGTTTTTCATGGGCGCAACAGGGTCGAAGTTCGTGAAACGCGTACGTCAGCGGGACACGAAATGCGACAACAAGAAAGCGGCCTCGTGGCTACGGGCCGGTACGAGCTTGACGATCTTGCTTGTCTATCTCGGCTTGGTCACTGCCACTTGGGTCGTCGCGTCCACCACACATTCCGCCGACGACGACGCCTGCTCACGATCCGCCACAAGCTTCGCGAATCCGATCGGCGATCCCTTCCAGGAGTGACTCGTCCTCGTATCGCGATCCACGAGGCCAAATCTCGCCGAAGCCATCGCGACGCCACCTCGGAACGACGTGAAGGTGAAGGTGGAACACCGTCTGCTCAGCAGCTGAGCCCGCGGACGTAATCAGGTTCATCCCCTCCGGTTCGATCGCCCTATGTATCGCCTTGCCGACCGCGAGAACCGCTCGCATCAGTTCCGCCGCGAGTTCGGGATCCGCTTGCCACAGGTCCGCGACGTGTTCCCGAGGAATGACAAGCGTGTGGCCTGGCGTCGCCGGTTCGAGGGGGAAGAACGCCACCCATAGCGGCGCAGCACAGACGGTCTCTACAGAGTCATCCTCGCCGCGCGCAAGCGCGCAGAAGTCGCACTCATCCTCCTGGTGGAATGATCTCCCGCTCAGCGGGGCCATCCACCGGTCATCGGAACGGTACTAGCACTTGAAGTTCTCGCGGATCGTGATCGCTTCCTCGACCCAATCCGCAAGGTTGTTCTTGATGTGGTCGTAGACATTCGTGCTCGAGGAGTAAGGAGGATCGTAAGCCTTAACGACGCTTGAAAACTGTTTTTTCCCTTCGCAGAGCGTGAAGCCGTTGAAAGGATTCGTGCCCTTGCTGTCCTGGACCTCAGACAGATTCTTCAGGTTGTGGATGTAAACGCCCACCACTCCCTTCCGGTCGCCCCAGGCCTTCTTGAATTCGTACTCGACCCATCTGCGGCCAGCAGTCTTGTTCCCGATCAAGACTATGACGCACGACTTGCCCTTCATCTGCTCGTCGATCCACTCCTGGATCTTGGTGTCCCCACCCTTCTTGACGTCCTCCCACTCATTGGACGACAGAAGGGGCTGCCCCTCCACGACGCCCATGTTCTTCACCTGCGACACGCGATGTGAATCGCGCGCGAAATCAAAGGAGTGAAAGACCTTACGAGCCACAGTCGACCTCCGGATCGGACACTGGTTAAAGATGCTCCGGTTGCAATTTAACTGATGTCAGCGGCATTCCTACCGTCAGCAGTTTCGTCGATCTTCCGCTGCGCATCCTCGATCCGGCGCTCGTTCTGAGCCTTCGCCTGCTCGTGCGCCTGCTTCTTAGCGTCGAGGTCCGGTTGCACGTGCAGCGCGTACTGCTCGTTAACCCAGTCGACGCGCGCGCGCAGCGCCTGGACGCCGTTCTCGATCGCGTCGTCCGTAACGCGAATCTCGGCCTCTGAGCCGTAGATCCGTGGCTTTGCCATCGAGATCGGCCAGCCCGTGAAGTGCGGATTGGTCTCGAACAGCTGCTTCCAATGTGCGTTTGGCGCGGGGTCAAGTGGCGCACGGACAACAATCAGTCCGGCGTGCTCCTGAGACACACCCTGGACCTGCGGCTTAGCAACCTCCACATTCATCGTGCTTCTTCCTCCATCTGACATCTCACGCCCACCGCGGGCGAAAGGGGTACATACGATTGCAGGCCCGTCGGCTGTTGTGGAAGTACCACGCCGATCCGACCGTCAGGGCGATCAGGCTCCACCACGCTGGCGCGGGTGACTCATGTTTTTCGATGCTTTCCCCGGTGTTACAGACCGGGGAAAGAGAGAGCAGCACGGACTGGGCGAAGCAACGACCTGACAAGACCGCTTGCCTCACTTGCCTGGCGGTGCGTGCCTATACCTAGGGAGCGCGCTCGAGCGAGCGGGCCGCGTCGAGCAGATCCTTACGAGTGGCCGCGACGATTGTGACCCAGAAGCCGTGAGAGCGGAGCTTGCCCGACCAGTAACGGGGGCCGCCCCAGTCGTGAGTGATCGCGATCGACCCTGCCGGTGGCATCGGCTCGCCCGTGTCGGTTCCTAGGATGAACTCGGCATCGGGTTCGCGCGCCATGGCGACATGGATTTGCCCATAGCGAAGGCGCACGACCGTCCCCGCGAGTGTGCGGCCGTCGCTGAGCGTGACCGTCATCCGCGAGCGCTCAACCACGGGGTACGAGGATCCGACGAATCGACCTCCGAGCCAGAGGGGCCTGGTGCCCAGCGCGCGCTGAGCCTCGTCGAAGGTCACGGGCTCGCCTTGCGTCCCCATTCCGGTCGTCGGTCGCACGGGTGAGGGTGCGGGGTCGGCGAACTGCGAGGGTTCCCGACTAAGCGTCTCCACCTCGACCACCGTCAGTGTGGGCGAGCGCCGACCTCCCGCGTAGGTCGAGTAGAACTGCAGGGGCCGGTGGGTCTCGTTGTCCACTATGACCGTCGTCGTCTCGATCTTTGAGCGTTCGATCTCGAGCACAACCGCGTCGCGCCCTTCGACCGTCGTCCGTCCGACTTCTCGTGCATGCCCGTCCTCGAGCGCCTGCCGATACCCAGTGGCGAACTCGGTCAGCAGCGGGTCGAGCACCGCACCTGCGGGGCCGTTCGTCCAGCGGCCGATGTCGGAGACACCGCCTCGCGGCGTCGCGACGATCTCACTGACGCGCTCGCCGTCCGTCGAGACCTTGGCACGAAGCACCGAATGAGAGTCGTCGTACCAATACTCCGTCCGGTGAACACGCGGCGTGGAGCGGCCCGTCTCGAGATCGACGATCGCGTCCTCGGCGGAGTACTCGACAACCGCGTGCATCACAGCGCCTGAGCCGAGAGCGGCGAGGGCTTGCTCGACAACGTCAGGCCCGCGTTCCCCCCAAGGTGCGAGCAGAGCGACCAGTACCGCGACCGCGAGTGTTGCCGCGAGCGCGAGCGCCCGTTTCGGAATCCGGCCAGTCCGCAGTTGGGTCGCGCCGACCGCGTCGGCAAGCGCAAGCAACTCGGGCTCGTCGGAGAACAGCTCGACAACCTCATGATCGGACAGGGCGTTCATGGCGATACTCCTTCCTTGGCGAGTGAATCGCGCATTTGCTCGAGCCCGCGGGAGAGCCGCATCTTGCAGGCGGCCTCCGTTGCGCCGAGCGTGCGCGCGATCTCTCGAAAGCTCAGGCCTCGGATCAGCTTCAAGACAACGACATCGCGCTGCGCGTCGGGCAGCGCGGCCAGTGCGCGCGCAAGCGCGCGGGTGACCTCAGGTGGATACGTCGGCGCGACCGGTGCGAGGGACGCATCGCCTCGTAGCCGCCGCCGAGCCTCGTCGGCCAGCCGCCGCTTCGCGACCGTGTAGAGCCAGGCCAGCACAGGCGGCGCGCCGACCTCGAACCGCCCAAGTGACGCCGCCGCGTCAGCGAAGACCTCGGCCGTGATGTCCTCCGCATCGACGCCGCTCGGCGAGCGCCGCCGTACGAAGCCGTAGATCTGCCGGTAGTGGCGCCGGAACGCCTGATCGGCGAGGTCTTCCACACCCTCCTTCTCGTCGGAGACCGCCAAAAGTAACTAGCAAGCGTCGGCGACCGCAGCAGTGTATGGAGCAAGCAGTGCATCGAGGTCGACCTTCAGAGGTTCCCCACCAGAGTGACCCGACGCAAGACCAAGCCTCTTAGCAAGACGCCGGCGATCCGCGTACATCGTCGCCGTGTAGTACGAGCCCGCCAGCCCGAGCCGCTCCAGATCAAGCAACATTGAAAGCCGCTCCCCTTGAGCTGGTGAGAACTCGCCAGACGCGACCTTCCTCGCGATCTCGACGGTTTGAACCTCGCGCCCCAGCCGACGCACTTCGCCAGTGAGCCGCCCAAAGCGGGAGTTCCAGATAGAAGCAAGCAGAGGGACGTCGACCCTTTCAAGCGGACAAGCCAACGGCGCGTATCGCTCTTGAGCCTCAAGCCGAATGAGCCCGAACGGCTCGCCCTGCTTGAGCTTGAGATGCCGGCAATACGCTCGCGCTTTCACCTTCTCGCTCGCCCGGGCTTTGAAGTAGACCGTCGAGCGTGGCTCACCGGCCGAGCTGGTTCGCCAGTTATTAGGCAGCCGTGCCGCTTCAAGACCTTCAAGCAGCAATTTCCCCGACGCTGAATCGCAGCGAGCGTCAACAGCCACGTCGATCCGAGTCACCCAGGCTGGCTCGAAGGTGAGCAGACCGACGACAGCCATTCGCTCGACAAGTGCTTGGCACGCCGCTTGAAAGGACGCTGGCGCGCAGAGCTTGGCGTCGGCGTTCAGTTTTGCCTGGACGTACAGACGGAGTGTGTCGGCCTTCCAGTGAGCCGTTGAACGACCAAACGCGCTCGACCACTGCCCCCAGGAGGTCCGCTCGCCCAGCCGTTTGCCCCATCGCGTCTCGATCCCAGGCATCGAGTTGAGCCGGCTAACTGACTTCGATCCCCTGAAGTCGAACCCGAGCGTCACATCATCGACGCCGAAGTCGACAACTTTGAAGGAGGCCGCGACGCTGGTCACGCAGCTTCTCGCTGATCATTGAGTGCCGCAGCGACCTCTCGAAGAACGATGGCCGCAACGGTGAAGGCTGTAGCCGCCGCCAGATGCTCGCCGCCTCGCCCGAGCGCTGCGCGCTCAGTGTGCGAGGCGGCCAGCACCTCATAGTCCGCCGCCTTGCCGATCAGCAACTCAACCGCGCTCATCGCGTGCCTCGCGGTTCTGAGCCCTTAGCTGATCGAGTTTCCGTCGAAGAGGCTCAGGAACACCCTCCTCGTCTGACACGGGTTCGAATCCCGTATGGGCCTTTTCGGTGCGCCTGACTTCGCGGGAACCGCATAGGTACGCGGGTCAGGCGTGTCACCGATGCCGCGAAAGCACGTGCGGTGCACACCCCGGTGCACACCTCGGCCGTCGCGAACGACTTGAACCTCCACGGCGTTCTCAGGCGGTGGGCCGACTGCCGACGTCGATAAGGAAGGCGACCAGCCGGCGCTCCGGACGCGGGGTTTATCGCTACATTCCGGTCGTGGGGAGAAACGTTCTCGTCATCAGTACCGTCGAGCATGCCGACGACGTCTTGCGTCGGCATCTTGTCGACGCAGAACACATCAAGGTCGTGGTGCCGGTTGTACGGCAGGGCCCGCTCGACTGGCTCGCCAACGACCAAAAAGCGTTCGGTCATGCCGAGCAGGTCGCCGAGCGTACGGCGGGCGAACTGCCTGGCGAGACCATCGATGCGGTGGCGGGTGAAGCTGATGTCGGCCTCGCGATTCGCGACGCATTGGCCACGTTCCCGGCGGACGAGATCGTGGTTGCGGTTCGTCCGAGCGAGCAGGAGGGATTCGTCGAGTCGGCTGCGACCGACAGCGCGCCGAAGCACCAGATCGAGGGCGTCCCCGTCCGTTACATCGTGATCCCGGACTAGCCGCTAGGCGGCCTACCTCGGCGTGGGCCCGCTGCCGGTTGGAATCCCGCCGAGGGCCTTTTCGTACACCTGGCGGTGCAAGTGTGTTAGGACAGGACCCTTGAGACGACTGCTCGTCGTGACCGTCGCAGCGCTGGTCGTGCCGACGGCCGCCCTCGCCGCCCCGCCCACCCTCGTGTCGGTCGGACACGTCGAGCAGCGTCCGACGGCGAGGTGGACGCTTCCGACGGGGGTGGAGTCGCAGTTGATCGAGATCGCGACCGACCCGGCGCTGAGCACCGACGGTGCGTTCGTCGGCGACAACCTCGTTCTGTTCGACCTGCTCGGGTCGTCACAGACGTTCTGGCGGTCGAGCGAGCACCGGTTGAAGACCGGCGTCACCTACTACGTTCACATGAACGCGATCGACTGGCCGTGCTTCTTCGTCTTCGCCTGTCCGGTGCGAGAGTGGTCGAACGTCCTCACGCTGAGGATCCCGAACGTTGCGCCCGTGCTCCAGTCGAGACAGTGGGCTGCGAACAGGACGCGCCGATCGGGGAACGCGAGGCTCCAGGTCTGCGATGACGAAGGCGACCTGAAGGTGATCATCGGCCAGCACCGGGTTCGTAACGGCAAGGTCGTCGCGCGCACCACGACCGTGGCGAGTAACGCCTTGCGGGTCGGCGGTTGCGGCTCGGTCCGCGTGACCTGGCCGATCCCCGCGAAGCTGATCGCGACCGGAGACGTGTACCGCGTGACCTTCGCCGTCGTCGACGCGGCGGGCAGGCGCAGCAAGACGATCACCGGGCAGTCCCGCTGGTAGCTCTCGCCGTAGACGAGCTCGCCGAGGCGAACGACTTCTCGGGGGTCGTGCGCATCGATCGCGAAGGCGACGTCGAGCTCGCGAAGGCGTACGGGTTCGCGCATCGCGGATACGAGGTCCCGAACACCGTCGACACCCGGTTCGCGCTCGCGAGCGGGGCGAAAAGCTTCACGGCGGTCACGGTCGCGACTCTCGTCGAGGACGGCTCGCTCGAGCTCTCGACGACGGCACGCTCGGTGCTCGGCTCGGATCTCCCACTCATCGGCGACGACGTGACGGTCGAGCACCTGCTCGCGCACCGCTCGGGCATCGGCGACTACCTCGACGAGGAGAAGTACGACGTCTCCGACTACGTGATGCCGGTTCCGGTGCACGAGCTGGCGACCACCGAGCAGTACCTGGCCGTGCTCGACGGGCACAACACCGTGTTTTCACCCGACGAACGGTTCGCGTACAACAACGGCGGCTACGTCGTGCTCGCGTTGATCGCCGAGCGAGTGAGCGGGGTTCCGTTCCACGAGCTCGTCCGCGAGCGTGTCTGCGCACCGGCAGGGCTGGACGACACCGAGTTCCTGCGCTCCGACGAGCTGCCTGGACGCACGGCGCTCGGGTACCTCACGGTCGACGGCGTCGTACGGACGAACGTGCTTCACCTTCCGGTACGCGGCACCGGTGACGGCGGGATCTACTCGACCTTGGCCGACCTCAGCTCGTTCTGGCATGCCCTCTTTGCCGGCCGGATCGTCTCGGCCGACCGAGTCGAGGAGCTGGTGCGGCCGCGCAGCGACGTGCCCGATCAGCCGCGTCGCTACGGCCTCGGCTTCTGGCTCCACGAGTCGAGCGACGTGGTGATGATGGTGGGGTCCGACGCGGGTGTCTCGTTCTGGAGCGCGCACGACCCGAAGCAAGCAGTGACGGCGACCGTGATCTCCAACACCTCCGACGGTGCGTGGCCGATCGCGCGGCTCCTCGCCGAGAGCCTGAGCTAGCTGGGAAGCCAGCCCTCGCGATACGGCGTCGGCACGCGCTGGCGAAACGGCGCATACGCGACGAGCTCGTCGGTGGTCTCCTCGTCGACGCCCGCGCCGTGGCGCTGCGCGGCTTCGTCCACCGTGTAGGCGCCCCAGTCCGGCCCGGTCGAGCGGCCGCGAGCCCCGACGGCGAGCACAACCGACGGGCCGCTCCCCGCCCCGACGATCACGTGGTTCGTGCCGGGCGGGCAGTGCACGAAGTCCCACGGCCGCAACGCGCGCTGCTCGCCCTCGACGACGAGCAGCGGCTCGCCGGCGAGCACGAGGAAGTCCTCCTGGTCGGTCTCCCAGTGATACATCGCCATCGGCTCGCCCGGCGCGAGCACGCTCAGGTTGATCCCGAGCTGCGGGAAGTCCGCCTCGCCCTCGAGGTCGCAGATCGCTGGGCGCCCCTCGCCGTCGCGCCACCCCGCCTCGCGGGCGTTCAGGACGAACCAGCCGTCGCCCTTCGGAACGACGCCGTGTTCGGTGGTCTCGAGCTTGGCCTCAGGGATCGCCATGGAAGGAGGAGGCCCGCCGAAGCGGGCCTCCCGTCAGACTGCAGTCCTTCGTCCGGTGACTGCGCGGTAGATGACGAGCAGGATCATCGAGCCGATGATCGCGGCGAGCCAGGTGCTCACGTCGAAGAACTCGTCGATCGGGTCACCGAGCCCGAGCGCACGTGCGAGGAAGCCTCCGAGCAGCGCACCGACGACGCCGATGATGATGGTGACGATGAGGCCTCCGGGGTCGTTGCCCGGCAACAACGCCTTGGCGATCACGCCGCCGACGATCCCGAGCAAGATCCAGCCAATGATTCCCATGTGTGTAAGACCCTTCTTGGTTGTGAGCTGCTAGGACGGCGACGGTGTTTCCGGCGCTGAAGCGCCCGAAACGCCCGAAGGACTAGCCGCCGAGCTCTGTGACGAGCGGGCCCGTGTCGAACGGCTCGAACCCGATCCGCGCGGCGATGTCCTCGCTCGAGGGCTTCGTCCCCTCGTGCCAGAGTCCGCGCAAGTGGTCGCCGGTCTTCGGGTTCTGCCACCAGTCCTCGCCGATCGCACCTTCGAGGTACGTGCGCAGCTGCGCGGAGCGAATCCACGCGCGGAGGTAGTCCGCCGAGTAGAAGCCGGCATCCATGTCGGAGAGGAAGGCGTCGGGCCGGTATCGGATCCCGGTCGCGTCGGTCAGCCGCTTCGAGTACTCGTCGCCCCCCGCGCCGTTCGGGAAGTCTGACCAGAACGCGAGCTCGAACTGCAGCTTCGCCGTGTAGCGGCGGAAGAGCAGCGCCTCGAGGAACACCGGCGCCTTCGCGTTCTCCGGCGCCGAGAAGTAGCGGTCGTGCCAGCCCGGCTCGCGTGTGATCGCCTCGAGGATGTACGAGTAGATCTCGGTGAGCGCGTGGTCGCGCGAGATCTTGCGGAACGTGTACGGCAGCCCGGGGTCGACGCCTGCGTAGTGCAGGGCGTGCCCGGCTTCGTGCATGAACGCCTGGTAGTCGTGGAGCCCACCTTGCGCCCGGGTGATCAGGTGGACGACCTTCGGCGGGTCGGACGCGATCACGCACGCACGCGGCGACTTCTGCGGGCGATCCTCGAGGTCGAGGCGCACGTTCGGGTCGTTCTCGAGGTCGAAGCCGAGTCGTGTGAGCGTGTCCATGCAGACCTCGACCGAGCGCTCCTTCGTGTACGTCGACTCGAGCGGTGACAGCCGGCGGATCCAGGCAACGTGCGCCGACGTCGGGATATCGCCGCGCTCAGGGCCGAGCAGCCGTTCGAACCACTCTGCGCGCATGCCCGCCCATGCGCCGTCGACTGCCTTGCTCGCCGCAGCCAACGCGCGCTCGAGGTCGCGGAGCGAGATCTGCTTCTCCTCCTCGATCCGCGCCACAGGGTCGGCCTCACCCGAGAGCTCGGCCTCGAGCTCCTCAGAGGCGGTGATCAACTCGAGCCGGTCGTCGTTGAAGTCGGCGGAACGGAGCGACTGCAGCTCGCCGAGCTCTTCGCGTTCCCGGTAGTCGGGGAGCACCGCGAGCTTCGCCTGCGCGGCGCGAAGCGGTAGCTCCTCGCCTTGCCACGTCACGCGCGCGCCGAGCAGCGCGTTCTCGAGCGCGTCCTCGCGCTCGGCGAGCTCGGCGGAGACGATCCCGGCCTCGCACGTCTTGCGCAGACGGTAGAGGCGCTCCCGCTCGTCGCCCGAGGAACCCGCTTCCTCCTCGCGCAGCGCCTCGATCTGCTCGCGCGAAAACAGGTTCGCGTAGCGCGCGACGATCGCCGCCTGCTCGGAGGTCTCCTTCTCCCCCACCCGCACCGCCCGGCCCTCCTCGGAGCGCTCGTAGAGGTAGCGCTGGAGCTCGGCCTCGTACTCCGCGGCGGTTCTGACCTGGGTGACGCTCACGTAGCCGAATCTACATGAGCGCCGTCGACCAGCTCGCGGACTGTCGCCACCAGCTGGACGGGCTCGAACGGCTTCGTGACGACCCGGTCGGCGGCGGCGAACCGGCCGCCCGTGGGCTCGACGCTTCCGGTCAGCATCACGACTCGGGTCGCGGACTCCGCGGCGCGTAGCTCGTCGAGCAGGTCGCGCCCATCGCCGGAGCCGAGATGCACGTCGAGCACGACGACGTCCACGTGCTCACGCTCGAGCTGCGCACGCGCCTCGTCGAGCGACCCGGCCTCGAGCACTCGGAGACCCTCCAGCTCGAGATTCACTCGGCAGAGCAACCGAAGTGAGGGCTCGTCGTCAACGACGAGCACTGTGCCGCCCCCCGACGCCATAGCGGGTGAGGCTAGCGGAGAGGCCGTATCTCCGGAGTCCGTCATCCCGTTTACAAGTAGTAAATGCGTGAGCGGGCAAACAGCAGCGGCTCGAACCGAGCCAGGGCGCGGGACGCGCTCAAGGGTCTCCCGCAGCCGACGACGGCGTTCCGCCGGCGTGCGTGGATTCGCTTTCAGCGTGCACTCGACCCGCTGTCGTCGCCCAAGCCGTTCAGGATCGGGCGGCACTGAGCCGCTCGAGCGCGCGCTCCTTGCCGAGGAGCTCGAGGCTCTCGAACAGACCGGGTGACACTTTCGAGCCGGTCACGGCGAGCCTGATCGGCGCGAACGCGTCGCGCGGCTTCAGGCCGAGCCGCTCTGCGAGCTGACGGAGCGCCGGCTCGATCGCTTCGGCCGTGAACGGCTCGACGTCCCGGAGCGCACGCTCTGCCTCCTCGAGGAGCGCCGGGTCGAACTGGTGGCCGTCGAGCGACACGTCGTTGAACAGGAAGCCCGCGAACGCGGGGAAGTCGCCGAGCTTCTCGATCTTCTCCTGCACGAGCGGAGCCGCCTTGTGCACGAGCTCCGCGTCCCAGTCGTAGCCCTGCTCGCCAAGGTAGAGGAGCAGCTCGTGCGCGTACTCGTCGGGCGGGAGCGCGCGCAGGTAGACGCCGTTCATCCAGTCCAGCTTCTGGAAGTCGAACGCGGCGGGGCTCGACTGCACGCGCGAGAGGTCGAAGCGCTCGACGAGCTCGTCGCGGGACATAATCGTCGTCTCGCCGTCGGGCGCCCAGCCCAGTAGCGAGAGGAAGTTGAGCAGGGCCGGCGCGATGTACCCCGCGTCGCGGAACTCCTCTACGCTGACCGCGCCGTGGCGCTTCGAGAGCTTCTTGCCGTCCGTGCCGAACACGCTCGGCACGTGCGCGTAGATCGGCGGCTCCGCGCCGACCGCCCGGATGAGATTGATCTGCTTCGGCGTGTTCGAGACGTGGTCGTCGCCGCGGATGACGTGCGTGATCCCGTCCCACACGTCCTCCATCGGCGAGGCGAAGTTGTACGTCGGGCGACCGTCCGAGCGGACGAGCACGAGGTCCTCGAGCTGGTCGCTCGGAAAGTCGATGCGTTCCCGCACGACGTCGTCCCAGCCCGTCGTGCCCTCGTCCGGCATGCGGAAGCGGATTGCGCCTTCGTCCTCGTAGGCCTTGCCCTCCGAGACGAGCCGCTGCGCAACTTCGCGGCAGTCGTCCATCCGGTCGAGTTGGAACGTGTGATCGCCGTCCCAGTCGAGCCCGAGCCAACGGAGCGACTCCTGGATCTGGTCGACCGCCTGCGCGACCTCGCGGCTCGTGTCCGTGTTCTCGATGCGAAGCTTGAACTCGCCGCCTTGCGCCCTCGCGAAGAGCCAGTTGAACACGGCGGTGCGGACTCCCCCGATGTGGAGCATCCCGGTCGGGCTCGGCGCGAAGCGGACTTTGACCACGTCGATAGCGTAGGTGCGTGCGCGTCCTGACGCTCCGGGAGCTCAATCGAACGCTGCTCCTCCGCCAGCTCCTGCTGCGCCGGGAGCGGCTCAGCCCGGCACGGGCGATCGAGCGGGTCGCGGCGCTCCAAGCGCAGTGGGTTCCTTCGCCGTACGTCGCACTCTGGTCGCGGCTCGAGGGGTTCGAACGAGCGCACCTGACGCGGGCCCTGCGGCGCGGGCAGGTCGTCAAGGCAGCACTGATGCGCGGGACGCTCCACCTCGTCAGCGCGCGGGACTACCCGCTCTTCACGACCGCCCTGCGCAAGGAGGTCGCGCCGTGGTCGAACGGTCGCGCGAAGCCTGCGCCGGAGCTCGTCACGGCGGTCCGGGCGCACGTGCGCCGTGAGCCGCGGGCGGCCCGCGAGCTCGTCGCTTTCATCGAGGAGCGCCGCGGGCCGGCCGGCGAGGTCGAGAACCTCCGCGACCTGGCGTGGCTTCGTCATCTGATCCCGCTCGAGCCGCTGCCGAACACAGCCGAGTGGGGCTTCACCCGCGGCGTTCGGTTTCGGGCTGCGAGCTTCCGCCGGCCGCCGGTCGCCGCCGCACTCGTGCACCTCGTGAAGCGCTACCTCGCGGCGTTCGGGCCCGCGACGAGGGCCGACCTCGCATCGTGGAGCGGGCAACTCCTCAAGACCATCGACCCGGCGCTCGAGTCGATCCGGCTGAGACGCTTCGCCGACGAGGACGGTCGCGAGCTGATCGACCTGCCGCGCGCACCGCTCGCCGACGGCGACGAGCGCGCTCCGATCCGCTTCCTCTCACGGTGGGACGAGCTGCTGATCGCGCATGCCGACCGTCGGCGTGTGCTGCCCGAGGAGCACGCCATCCGGAAGCTCGTGCTCAGTGGCGCGCAGGTGGTGCTCGTCGACGGCTTCGTCGCCGGAACGTGGAAAAGCGAAGCGGGGCGCGTCGTCGTCGAGCCGTTCTCGCCGCTGCCGCGCGGCGTCAGACGGGAGCTCGGCGACGAGGCGGAGCGACTCGAGGCATTCCTCGCGTGACGCGCGTCCTCACACTCGAGGAGCTCAACCGGGCGACGCTCGCGCGGCAGCTGCTGCTGGAGCGCCGACGCACGCCGGCGACCGCCGTGATCGAGCGACTCGCGGGGCTGCAGGCGCAGTGGCCGCAGGCACCGTACGTCGGGCTCTGGTCGCGCATCCCCGAGTTCAAGAGAGGGCCGCTCGAGCGCGCCATCCGCTCGGGGAAGGTCGTGAAGGCGACGGTGATGCGCGGCACCCTCCACCTCGTGACCGCCCGCGACTACCCGCTGTTCTTTGCGGCGCTGCAGGGGCTGCGGCCGTGGGGCGACCCTGAGTCCGTAGCGCTCGGACGGAAGCTCGTGCCGGCGGTGCGGGCGCTCTTCGCCGACGGGCCGCTCACGTTCAAGCAGGTGATGGAGCACCTCGAGCAGACGCACGGCACGGTCGACGAGCTGACTCGCCGCCGCGCGTGGTTCGCCGCACGCACCGGCGGGCACGTGCTTCATGCCCCCGACACGGCGCTCTGGTCGTCGAGGCCGCAGGGGCTGTTCGCCGCGATCGGCGAGCCCGAGATCGTGGAGACGACGCCCGCCCGCGCAGAGCTCGTCCGGCGCTACCTCGGCGCCTTTGGTCCCGCGAGCCGCGCGGACTTCGCAGTCTGGTCGGGCATGCGTGTCTCCGACTTCGCCGACGCGTTCGAAGCGCTCGAGCCTCTGCGCCGCTTCCGCGACGAGAACGGCCGCGAGCTGCTGGACGTCCAGCGCGCACCGCTCCCCGCGGCCGACACTCCCGCACCGGTGCGCTTCCTGCCGAAGTGGGACAACGTGCTGCTCGCTTTCGCCGACCGCACGCGCGTCTTGCCGGAGGAGTACCGCAAGACGGTGATCGCGAAGAACGGCGACGTCGCGCAAACCTTTCTCGTCGACGGAGTCGTCGCGGGCCGCTGGCGACACGAGAACGGCAAGGTCGCGCTCGAGCCCTTCGCGCCTCTCCCCCGCGCCGTGCGACGGGAGCTCGAGGACGAAGCGGCGCGGCTCGCGGCGTTCGCGTGCTGATCGGCGCGCACTGCGGGGGTGGCGTGAAGAGCGCGCTCGACAAGGCGGTCGAGATGGGCGCCGAAGCCGTCCAGCTGTTCACGCAAAGCCCACGCGCATGGAAACCTCCGACGCCGAACCCCGAGCTCTACGAGGCATTCCGCGCGCAACGTGAGGAGACCGCGATGGGAGCAGTCTTCTGCCACGCCATCTACCTCATCAACCTGGCCGCCCCGAATGACGAGGTGTACGAGAAGAGCGTCGCCGCGATGTGCAGCACGATGGACGTGGCGTGCGCGATCCACGCGGACGGTGTCGTCTTCCACGTCGGCTCGCACCTCGGCTCCGGCTTCGAGCATGGGCTCGAGCGCGTGCTGCCCGCGATGGAGCAGGTGCTCGAGCGCTGCTCCGAGCGCACGTGGCTGCTGATGGAGAACTCCGCGGGCGCCGGCGCCACGATCGGCCGTTCGATCGAGGAACTCGCAATGCTCTTCGAGAAGCTCGACCGTCACCCCCGGCTCGGCGTCTGCCTCGACTCGTGCCATCTCTACGTCTCAGGCCGCGACGTGACCGACCCGGATACGGTCGCCGCGGTCTTTACCGAGCTCGACGACGCGGTGGGGCTCGACCGGTTGCGCTGCCTGCACGTGAACGACTCGAAGTCGGCGCTCGGCTCGAACAGCGACCGCCACGACAACGTCCTCGACGGCCTGATGGGCGAGGGCCTCGGCGCGTTCCTGGCCCACCCGAAGGTGCAGGACCTGCCGGCGATCCTCGAGGTGCCCGGCGCGGACGACAAGGGCCCCAACGCGGACGAGATTCGCAAGACGCGCGAGCTGCACGCGCGGTGGACGTCGTAGCTAGGCGTTCGGCGTTACACGCGCAAAGATCCGGAAGTTCGGCTGTCCGTCGGGCAGCTCGAAGAACTCCGGGTTGACGCAGCCGAGGTCGTCCGTGCGGGTCTCGTAGGTGCTCTCGACCTCGGTGTGGCACATCGGCAGCGGCTGGCGAATCGCCCGCACCGCGCCGAAGCCGCCGTGGCGCTCGGCCGCCTCGAGCTTGTCCAGGTCGATCTCGACCGCGTAGACCTTCTGCAGGCAGCCGACGTAGCGATGGCCGTGCGCCTCGTAGGAGTAGAGGAACGGACACGCCTTCGCGATGCAGGCCGAGGGGTGCACGACCTTGTCGCAGTGCACCTCACAGCGCCGACACTCGACCTCGTCCTGGGGCCTCAGGGGGAGGGTGGCGGCGGACTGCTCGACGTACGCCATTCCCTGAATTGTCGGCATCAGGAAGGGGCTGCGCAAGACTTGACAGAACGGCTTCCCAGGAGTAAGCGCGGGTGAGTCTTCACTCACCATTGAGGCGGCGAACCACGTTCAGGACGTCCATCTGGGTGAACGCCTGGTAGTCGGCCTCGAGGCCGTCGGGGTGGTCGTCGGCCCTGAACCAGAGCGCCTGGACGGTCGTCATCCCGACCTCGGAGGCGCCGCGGACGTCCTCGTAGAGCCGGTCGCCGACGAACAGCGCGGCCTCGGCCCGGACACCGAGAGCGTCAAGGGCATGCTGGAAGATCTCCGCGTGGGGCTTGCTCCGCCCCACCTCGGACGAGAAGACGGCGTGATCGATCCGCTCCTCGATCCCGGAGTCCGCAAGTTCCCGGCGCAGGAGCTCGGGCGAGTCGGCTGCGTTCGAGACGACGCCGAGCGCGAGGCCACGCCGCCGGAGCGCCTCGAGGAGCGCGTGGGTCGTCGAGTCGAGCCGGCGAGCCGCCCCGCCCGGCTCGTCGTCCGGGGCTGGTGTCGCCAATGTGTGACCCCACGCGAAGAGGACCGCGTTGACCATCGCGTCAGTAACGTACTCGGCCGTGGCACGGCGCATCCTCACGGCGTTGCTCGGCCTCGCGCCGATAACGATCGCGATTCACTTCCTCGTGCATCCGGGGCCGAACGTCGACTTCGTGCTCGCGGCGCTTAGCCTCGTCCCGCTCGCCTGGTTGATCGGCGAGGCGACGGAACACGCCGCCCATCACACGGGCCCCGGCGTCGGCGGCTTCCTGAACGCGACGTTCGGCAACGCGCCCGAGCTGATCATCGCGCTCTTTGCGGTCTCGGACGGCCTGACCGAGGTCGTGCGCGGCTCGCTCACCGGCAGCGTCGTCGGGAACCTCCTGCTCGTGCTCGGGTTCTCGCTCCTGTTCGGCGGCCGCGGCGCGCTCGACCGCCCGTCGTCGTTTCTCTCGATCGGGCTCGTGGGTCTCGCGGTCGTGCTGCTGCTGATCCCTGCAGTCCCCAGCTGGGAAGGCGATCCCGAGCGGCACTCGCTCGCGGTGCTGTCCATCGTCCCCTCCGTCATCCTCCTCGTCGTCTACGTCGCGGTCACGTGGTACTCACTCCGGCGGCATCGGTTGATGCACGTCTCCGACGAGCCGGCCGAGATCAAGGGCTGGTCGCTGCGAACGTCCCTGCTCGTGCTCGGCGCCGCGACCGTCGTGACGGCGCTGATCGCCGAGATCCTCGTCGGATCGGTGGACTCGTTCGCCGACAACGTCGGGCTGTCCGAGTTCTTCGTCGCGGCCGTGATCATCGCGATCGTCGGCAACGCGGCCGAGCACGGCGGCGCCGTGGTGGTCGCGGCGCGCGGAAACATCAAGCTCGCTGCAGAGATCGCGCTCGCGTCGAGCGCGCAGGTGGCCGTCTTCCTGATCCCGGCTGTCGCCTTGCTCTCCTGGCTGATCGACCCGCTCGCGCTCTCGTTCCGGCCGGTTGAGATCGGGGTGCTGGCGGTCTCGACCGTGGTGACCGCAGCGCTCCTCGCGGACGGGCAGTCCAGCCGCGCGAAGGGAGTCATCCTGATCGTCGCGTACGTCGGTGCCGCGACCGCGTTCTTCATTGCCGGGGACCGGTAGGTTGAAGCGATGAGCCAGAACGGCACAGTCGTGCACGCGAGCGACCTGACCCGAGTCTACGGCGAGGGCGAAACGGCCGTCCGCGCGCTGCAGGGAGTCTCGCTCGACATCCCGACGGGCGACCTGACCGCGATCATGGGGCCGTCGGGCTCGGGCAAGTCGACGCTCATGCACATCCTCGCGGGGCTCGACAAGCCGACCGCAGGCGAAGTGTCGATAGCCGGCACGCCGATCACGCGGCTCGGGGACTCCGACCTGACGAAGCTCCGGCGGGAGCACATCGGTTTCGTCTTCCAGTTCTTCAACCTGCTGCCGATGCTGACGGCGGAGGAGAACGTCTTGCTGCCGCTCACGATCGCCGGCGAGAAGCCCGACCCGGAGTTCTTCGAAGCGCTGCTCAAGAATGTCGGCCTCGCCGACCGGCGTAAGCACCGCCCTTCGGAGCTGTCCGGCGGACAGCAACAGCGCGTCGCGATCGCTCGCGCTCTCGTCTCGCGCCCGACGGTGGTCTTTGCCGACGAGCCGACCGGCAACCTCGACTCGAAGACCGGCAGCGAGATCCTCGACCTGCTCCGGCAGTCCGTCGAGGAGTACGGCCAGACGACCGTGATGGTCACGCACGAGCCCCGCGCTGCGGCGATCGCCGACCGGGTGCTCTTCCTCGCGGACGGCAAGATCGTGATGGAGCTTCCCCGCTCGACGCAGCCCGAGATCCTGGCGGCGCTCGACGCGATCACGACGGCGTGATCAAGTTCGCCCTGAAGGGCCTGCTCGGTCGCAAGCTGCGGACCGTTCTCACCGCGATCGCGATCGTGCTCGGCGTCGCGATGGTCAGCGGCACCTACGTGCTCACGGACTCGATCGACCAGGCGTTCGACGCGATCTTCAACGACGTCCGTCAGGGCTCGGATGCCGTCGTCACCGGCCGGTCCGCGTTCGACCTCACCGACGGAAGCGGCAGCGAGGCCCCCACGCTCGACGAGAGCCTGCTCGACCGCGTCCGCACGCTTCCCGAGGTGGCGCAGGCGGAGGGCGGCGTCGACAGCGAGTCGACCGTCCTGATCGACAAGGAAGGTAAGGCGATCGTCGGCAACGCGCCGAGCATCGGCTTCAGCATCGCCAACGGCAACTCGCCCTTCAACCCGCTGAGGCTCGTCGAGGGAGGCTGGCCGGCCCAGAACGAGATCGTGATCGACGAGGCCACGGCGAAGAAGGAGGACTTCAACGTCGGGGACACGATCAGCGTGCAGGCCGAGGGCGCCGTCCAGCAGTACCGGATCTCGGGGCTCGTGCGCTTCGGCGACACCCTGTCGACGATCGGCGACGCCACGCTCGCCGGCTTCGACCTGCCGACGGCGCAACGTCTCTACAACAAGGAAGGGCGGCTCGACGAGATCGCGGTCTCTTCGAACCCGAATGTCTCCCCGGAGGAGCTCACCGCCGCAATCGAGGGCGTGCTCCCGCCGACCGCCCAGGTCCGAACAGGCCAGGCGCAGGCGAGCGAGGAAGCGTCCGAGACGAACGAGTTCATCACGTTCCTCCAGGGCTTCCTGCTTGCGTTCGCCGGAATTGCGCTCTTCGTCGGCAGCTTCGTGATCGCGAACTCGCTCGCGATCACGATCGCGCAGCGGACTCGCGAGTTCGCGACGATCAGGACGATCGGCGCCTCGCGAAAGCAGGTGCTCGGCTCGATCATCCTCGAGGCGCTCGTCGTCGGGATCCTCGCGTCGGTACTCGGGCTCTTCCTCGGCCTCGGTCTGGCAACCGTGCTCTTCAAGCTCTTCGACGCCGTCGGGTTCACGCTGCCGAACACGGGGCTCGTCTTCCAGACTCGGACGATCGTCGTTGCCCTGGGCGTCGGGATCATCGTCACGCTCCTCGCGAGCCTTCGCCCGGCAATCCGGGCGACGCGCGTGCCGCCGATTGCCGCGGTCCGGGAAGGGGCGACGCTGCCCGAGTCGCGCTTCGCGCCGTACCGCACGGTCGGCGCCTCGGTGCTCACTCTCCTCGGTTTCGCTTCCATCCTCTACGCGCTGTTCGCCCCCGACCTCGGGACGACGAGCCTGCTCCTGTGGCTCGGGCTCGGAGCGCTCCTCGTCTTCGTGGGCATTGCACTGCTCTCCGTCAAGTTCATCCGCCCGCTCGCCTACGCACTGGGCTGGCCGGCCACGAAGATGGGCGGTGCCGCAGGCGCGCTGGCGCGGGACAACGCTCGCAGAAACCCGCAGCGGACCGCCTCGACCGCCTCGGCGCTGATGATCGGGCTCGCGCTCGTCACGCTCGTCGCCGTGCTCGCGGCGGGGATCACGTCGACGTTCCGCGGCGCCGTCGAGGATCTCTGGACGGACGCCGACTACGCCGTGACCGCGCAGAACAACTTTTCGCCGATCCCCGCCTCGGTGGGCGAGAGCATCGCGGAGGTTCCCGGCGTCGAGGCCGTCGGCGACGTCCGGACCGGCGATGCGCAGGCGTACGGCAAATCGTTCTTCGCCACGGCCGTGAACCCGCCGCTCGCCACGATGCTCGACATGGAGTGGGTCGAGGGCTCGGAAAACGCGCTCGCGGAACTCGGTGACGACGGCGCGGTCGTGGACGACGGCTACGCAGCCGACCACGACCTGCGGCTGGGCTCCCCGGTCCGGCTGACGTTCGCGAACGGCGACAGGGAGACCTTCCAAGTGGAAGGCATCTTCGATCCGCCTGCGGGCGGCTCTCCCTTCGGGCCGGTCACGATCTCGTCGACCGAGTGGGACAAGCACACCGAGAACCCGCGCAACCTCTTCTCCTTCGTGCGCATGCAGGGCGGTCAGACCGAGGAGAACCAGGCCACGCTCGAGGAGTCCCTGGCCGAGTTCCCGAACGCGAAGGCGCAGACGAGGAGTGAGTTCATCGACAACCAGATCGCCGGCCTGAGCGCGATCCTGAACATCCTCTACGTCCTGCTCGCGCTCTCGGTCATCGTGTCGCTCTTCGGGATCGTCAACACGCTCGTGCTGACGGTGTTCGAGCGCACGCGGGAGATCGGGATGCTTCGCGCGATCGGCATGACGCGCCGGCAGATCCGGCGGATGATCCGCCACGAGAGCGTGATCACCGCTCTGATCGGCGGCTTCCTCGGGATCATTCTCGGCGTCGTGCTCGGCGCGCTGCTCGTGGCGCGAATCGACTTCATCGACTTCACCCTGCCGGTTGGCTCACTGATCGTGTTCACGATCGCGACGATCGCCGTCGGGATCATTGCCGCCGTGTGGCCGGCGCGGCGAGCGGCTCGGCTGAACGTGCTCGAAGCGCTTCAGTACGAGTAGCCGGGCTCACGGCGGAACGGATAGCCGGCCCACCAGAGCTGGATCGGCTCACCGTCCTCGCCGCGGACGACGCGGAGCAGTTCGCCCTCCTCGTGTCCCTGGACCGAACGGAAGCGGTCGGGCGCTTCCTGGGCGAGGATCGCGTCGTCGGTCTCGAGCCGGCCCGTCCAGCGAAAGCGATGCTCGATGCCCTCCGACCACCACGAGCCGAGGATCCCCTCGATCTCCGGCGGCGCCGGCTCGTCGGCGCGCCTGTTGTCGCGCTGCGGAACGAGTGACGCCGCGAGCGCGCGACCGCCCCCGAACTGCATCGCGTTCGTCAGCACCGCAGCGCCCGCGTTCGCGTCGCGATCGTAGAGGAGGATCGACCGGAAGCCGACGGTCGCGCCCTCGTGCCCCCAGAGCTCGCGCCCGTCGACGCGGACGCACTCCACGCCGAGCCCGAAGGCCTCGTCCCAGCCGGCATGCGTGTACGGCCGGTGGAGCTCCTCCAGGCCGAGGAGGTGCGTTCCCCAGCGGGCGACGTCTCCGGCCGTGCTCCAGAGCCCGCCCGAGGCGTTGGTGCCACCCTTGACGAGCGTCCGCTCGGGTCGCTCGTGGAAGAACCCGCGCGCGTGAGGCTCCTCGGGCTCCCACGTCGTTCGGCGCAGGCCGTGCGGATCGAGCAGCAGGTCCCGGATCGCCTCCTCGATCGGCTTGCCCGCCCGTTCCGCGACGAGCTCGCCGAGCACGAGGTAGCCGAGGTTCGAGTAGTGAAAGCGTCCAGTCGGAAGCACGCGCTCGGCCTCGTCGAATCGCGCGACGACCTCATCGCGCGCGGGGAACACGAGCGTCCCCCACTCCTCCCCGGGCAGCTGGTGCTGGAGACCCGACGTGTGCGAGAGCAGCTGCCGCGGCGTCCCAAAGCGCAGCGGCTCGTCGAGGTCGACGCCGAGCTCGAGAACCGCCGCCGCGACGAAGGTCTTCGTGACCGACGCGATCGCGTACTGCGTGTCGGGCAGCGCGTCCCCGGCGGTCTGCGACCAGGTGACCTCGCCGTCCTCGAACACCGCGGCGGAGATGCTCGGGAGACCGTGCTCCTCGAGCGCGCGCTCGAGGACGTCAGGCTTCGACAAGCACGCCGAGCGCGCGAGGGATCTGGTCGATCGCACGATCGATGTCGTCGTCGGAAACGTCGAGGTGGGTGACCGCGCGCAGCTTCGTCGGATGCACGGTCGCAGACATGCCCACGCCGTGCTCCTTCAGCCGCGCGAGCGCTTCCCACTTCGTCAGCCCGTATGGCTCGACGTCGAGCTGCACGAAGTTCGTCTCGACGGCGTCGAGGTCGATCGCGAGGCCGGCTGCCGCGAGACCCTCGGCCAGACGACGCGCACGCGCGTGGTCCTCCGCGAGCCGGTCGACGTTGTGGTCGAGCGCATAGACGCCTGCGGCCGCGACGATCCCGGCCTGGCGCATCGCGCCGCCGAAGAGGTGCTTCGCGCGCCGAGCCTTGACCATCAGCTCCTCCGAGCCCGCGATGATCGCGCCGAGCGGGCAGCCGAGGCCCTTCGAGAGGCAGAGCGTGACCGTGTCGAAGCGACCGCCGATCTCGGCCGCCGGTACGCCGAGCGCGACCGCGGCGTTCACCACGCGCGCGCCGTCGAGGTGCACGCGCAGGCCGAGCTCGCGGGCGGTCTCGACCACCGCGGCGAGCTCGTCGAGCGGCCAGATCCGCCCGCCGGACGAGTTGTGCGTGTTCTCGAGCGAGACGAGCTTCGTCACCGGCTCGTGACCCGAGCGCGGGTCGGTCATCGCGGAGCGGATCTGCTCCGGGGCGAGCCGCCCTGCGTAGCCCGGCAACGGCCGCGTGAACAGCCCCGAGTGCGCGGCGGGCCCGCCCTGCTCGGCGATGAACAGGTGCGAGTGCTCCTCGGCGATCACGACGTCGCCGGGCTCGGTGAGGATCCTGATTGCGATCTGGTTGGCCATCGTCGCAGTCGGGAGGTAGACCGACGCCTCGTGACCGAGCAGCGCGGCAGCGCGCGACTCGAGCTCGAGGACGGTCGGGTCCTCGCGCTTCTGCTCGTCCCCGACGACCGCGTTCGCGATCGCCTGGCGCATGCCCGGCGTCGGCTGGGTGAGCGTGTCGGAGCGGAGCTCGATCATCGTCATCATTGTGGCAGGACGACCGCGCCCTCCCACGGCCCGAGCTTCAAGGTTCCTTCCACCGACTCTCCTCGCCGGGTGCCTCGCGTGCCGAGCCGAATGCGGCCGTCGACGCCACGGACGTCCGCGCTCCGCTCGCCGAGGTTGACCGCGACCACCGTCGACTCGCCGCGCCGCCAGGCCCAGACACTTGCCGGCGTGTCGAGCGTCGTCATGGTCGGGGCGAAGTCACGCCTCGCCTCGAGCAGCTCGCGCGTGAACCACAACGTCGACGACTCGTCCGCGCGCATGTCCTCGACGTTGCGCGTCAGATCGCCGTAGCGGATCCACCACTCCTGATCGGCGGTGGACGCCCACGGCATCGGCGTGCGCGCGCCGTCGCGGCTGTGCGCCGTGTCGAGCTGCTCGGTCTCCGGGATCTCGACCTGCTCCATCCCCAGCTCGTCGCCGTAGTAGAGGATCGGCGTGCCGCGCAGCCCGAGGAGCATCAGCAGCGCACAGCGAATCTTCGCCTCGTCTCCCGCGCACCAGCGCGTCGGAAAGCGGACGATGTCGTGGTTCGAGCCGCACCAGACGGGCCATGCGTATGCGGGAAACGCCTGCTCGACTCTCTCGACGATCTCCTGCAGCTCGGCGGCGTCGAGGTCGGCGAGCGTGAACGGGAAGATCATCGGCAGGTGGAGCTCGTCGTCCTCCCCGAAGTACTTCGCGAGCTCCGCGAGGTTCGGGACCCACGTCTCGCCGAGGAGCACCCGCTCGGGGTCGTACTCGCGCGCGATCGCACGCCAGCGCCGGTAGATCTCGTGGACCTCCGGCCGGTTCATGTTGTAGACGCGCTCCTCACGATGGTCCTCCGCCTTCCCGACACTCGGGTTGTCGCGCAGCTCCGCGTCCTTGACCAGCGCATGCGCGACGTCGATTCGAAAGCCGGCGATCCCACGGTCGAACCAGAAGCGAAGCGTCTCCTCGAACTCGTCGCGCACGCCCTGGCTCCACCAGTTCAGGTCCGGCTGTTCGGGGAGGAAGTTGTGCAGGTAGTAGCGGCCGAGCTCCGGGTGCTTGGTCCACGCCGAGCCGCCGAACGTGGACGTCCAGTTGTTCGGCTCGCCGGCCCAGACGTACCAGTCGCGCTTCGTGGGGTCCGAGAACCACGGGTGCTCGCTGCTCGTGTGGTTCGGGACGAGGTCGAGGACGACCTTCAGCCCGCGCCCGCCCGCGTCGGCGACGAGCGCGTCGAGGTCGTCGAGCGTCCCGTAGTCGGGATGGACGCCGTGGAAGTCGGAGACGTCGTACCCCCAATCCGCGTTCGGCGAAGGATGGATCGGCGTCAGCCAGATTGCGTCGACGCCGAGCCACTCCAGGTAGTCGAGCTTCGACCGGATACCCGGCAGGTCGCCGTGCCCGTCACCGTTCGCGTCGGCGAAGGACCGGACGTAGATCTGGTACAGGACGGCGTCGCGCCACCACATGCGGCGCGTCAGGCTACCGACAACGGTTTGCGCGCGACGAACACGACGAAGTCGTCGTCCGCCGTCGCCGGCCGTTGCTCGTGGCCACCGTGGACTGCCTCGACCTCGAACCCCACACGCTTGAGCATCAAGACGAGCTCGTGCGTGAAGTAGAGGCCGATGTCCAGGGTGTGGTCCTCCTCGGCCACCAAGTGACCGTCCCGCCACTGGCGCGCCCGGATCTCGAGGGTCGCGCGCTGCTCGAGCGGGTCGAGCGCGAGGAGTCTCGACTGCAACGCGAGCTCCGTCCCGTCGGACGCGCGCCGGCGCTCACCGTCGTCGTCGGACCACTCGCGGGGGGCACCAGGGCGTTCCTCTCGCGGCCAGCGCCGCCATTGCCCCGAGTTCGCGTACGGAACTTCGTTGTCGAGGACGAGCGCGCCGCCGGGCTCCAGGTGCTCGTAAAAGCGTTCGAGCGCCTGGAGGTCTTGCGCCCGGTCGCTGCCGAGCCCGAAACCACCGCACACGACGATCGTCCGGTATGAGCGCGGCGGGTCGAGCTCGTGCATCGACTGGACGAAGAGCGTGGGCGACAACCCCTCGCGCTCTGCGCGCTCACGGCAGAGGGCGATCATGTCCTCGGAGACGTCGCAGCCGTCGACGTCGAGCCCCGCGTGCAGATACGGCAGCAGCAGCCTGCCCGTCCCGCAGGCAACGTCGAGGGCGGGCTGACCGCCGTCCTCGATGAACCGGCGGACGTACTCGATCTCGGGCCCGCCCTCGTTGAACTCGGCCCACCATTTGGCAACGAGGCCGTAGTGCCAGGTCTGTGGAGCCACCGGCCAATCCTTTCACCGTTCGACCCGAACCAGGGATGGCACGTCGCGGCGTTCTCGCCGATGTGGACTGCGAGGAGGGAGCCGATGGACCGAATCGAGCTGCTGCGAAAGCTCATCGAGCAAGAGCCGCTCGTGCGCTGGACCGCGATCGCGGCGGCAGGGCTCGCCTGGCTGTCAATCGCATGGTTCAGCCCGCTGCCGCTGCTGGTCGCCGTGCTGCTGGTTGCGTCCGTCTTCGTCGTTCGGCGCAAGCGAGGCGCACACCTGGGCCCTGCGCCCGACGACGAGCTCGACCTCTTCTAGCCTCGCGCTCGCTACCGTGGGCGGATGGACCTCGCCCTGCTGGAAGCCGAGCTGAGCGCACGCGGAGAGCCGGCGTTTCGCGCCCGGCAGGTCTGGTCGTGGGTCGCGCGCGGCGCGAAGGGCTACGAGCAGATGACCGACGTGCCCGCGGGGCTGCGGGGCGAGCTCGCGTCGTCGGTCCCCCTGTCGACGCTCACCATGGTGCGCCAGGACGAGGCGCGCGACCGGACGGTCAAGACACTGTTCCATACGCATGACGGACATCCCGTCGAGGCCGTGCTGATGCGCTATCGCGACGGCCGGCGCTCGATCTGCGTCTCCTCGCAGTCCGGGTGTCCGCTGACGTGCACGTTTTGCGCAACCGGCGCGATGCAGTTTCGCCGCAACCTGACCGCCTGGGAGATCGTCGACCAGGCACTCCACTTCCGGCGCTTCGAGACCGTCGACCACTGCGTCTTCATGGGGATGGGCGAGCCGATGCTGAACCTCGACAACGTGCTCGAGGCGGCGCGCCGCCTGCCGGACCTCGGGATCACGCACCGGCGCACGACGATCTCCACGATCGGCTGGCTGCCCGGCCTGCAACGCTTCGTCGACGAGGTCGAGGAGCCAATCCGGCTCGCGCTCTCGCTGCACGCCGCCGATCCGGCGCTCCGCTCGACGATCATGCCGGTCAACGACCGCTATCCACTCGCCGACGTGCTCGCCGAGTGCGTCCGGTACTACGGCCTCCGGCGGCGCAAGGTCTTCGTCGAGTACGTGATGCTCGCCGGCGTGAACGACCGCGTCGAGCAGGCGTACGAGCTCGCCGCGCTGCTCGACCCGCAGGTCTTCAAAGTGAACTTGATCCCCTACAACCCGACGGGGATGTACGACGGCTCCTCGCGCAAGGCGATCGACGCGTTCAAGCAGGTCCTCGACCGCGCGCGGATCCCGGCAACGGTGCGGCTGACGCGCGGGCGAGACATCGCGGCCGCGTGCGGCCAGCTTGCGGCGACGACCTAGCGGCGTCAGGCACGCGGGTGCTCGTCGACCCGCCGGATCCACTCCTCGAGCCGCGGGAACGCGCCGTCGAGCGCAAGGTGCTCGACGAGGATCCGGTGGAACGGCTCCGTGTCCTCCGGATCGACGATCACGCCGTACTTGAGGAACGGGAAGAACGCGCAGTCGACGACGCCGAACTCGTCGCCGAGCATGTACGGACGGTCCGCGAGCAACGCCTCGAAGCGGTCGCGCGAGCGCTCCAGCTCCTCTACCTGCGCGCGGATGCGCTTCTCGACCCGCTCCTCCACCGAGAGCGCGCGCTCGAGCTCGTTCGGCGGCTTCTTCCAGACGCGGTTGAACCAGTCGATCAGCAGCACCGCCTCGGCACGGCGCGACTCGTCGCGCGGGTAGAGCGGTGGGTCGGGGTAGCGCTCCTCGAGGTACTCGAAGATCGCGGTCGAGTCGGCGACGAGCTTCCCGTCGTCCTCGAGCACCGGCACGAGCGGCTGGCCGCTCGCCTCGATCACCGTCGTGCGGTCGTTGCGGTCGACGTCCACCCACTCCGCCTCGAGCCCCTTGTGGCCGAGCGCCAGCGCGACCCGCTCGACGTTCGTCGAGAACGGGATGCGCCAGACGCGAATCATGCGCCCTTCTGCGCTTCCAGCTGCCGCGGCTCGACCGGCTCGCCGGAGAGGTCGGGGTGGTCCTCGAAGCCGTACCGGACGATCGCCCGCTTCGCAGCGCGCACCTCGTCAAGTCGGCGCACGGGGCGGTCGTGCGGTGCGTGCTTGAGCAACTCGGGCGACTCGGCGGCCTCGCGCGCGATCGCGAGCATCGCGTCGCAGAACTCGTCGAGCACTTCCTTCGGCTCGGTCTCCGTCGGCTCGATCATCAAGGCCTCGGGGACGATCAGCGGGAAGTAGACCGTCGGCGGATGGAAGCCGTAGTCCATCAGCCGCTTCGCGACGTCGAGCGCGCTTGCCCCGTGCTCGCGCTTCAAGCTTCGCGCGGAGACGACGAACTCGTGCATGCACAGCCGGTCGAACGGGAGGTCGTACGTGTCGCGTAGCCGCGCGAGCATGTAGTTGGCGTTCAGGACGGCGATCTCCGACATCCGCTTGAGCTGCGGCCCCCACATCCGGATGAACGCGTACGAGCGGATGAAGACGCCGAACGGGCCTGTGAACCCGCGCACCTTGCCGATCGACCTCGGTCGGTCGAAGTCGAGGCGGAACGTTTCGCTCTCGCGAACGACCTGCGGCACCGGGAGGAACGGCTCGAGCGTGTCGCGGACGACGATTGGCCCGCCGCCTGGCCCGCCGCCGCCGTGCGGCTGCGAGAACGTCTTGTGCAGGTTGATGTGGACGATGTCGAAGCCCATGTCGCCCGGACGTGAGATGCCGCAGACGGCGTTCAGGTTCGCGCCGTCGTAGTACATGAGCGCGCCGACCGAGTGGAAGATGCGCGCGATCTCCTCGACGTGCTCGTCGAACAGACCGAGCGTCGACGGGTTCGTGATCATCAGCCCCGCGGTGTGCTCGTCGACCTTGCCGCGCAGGTCCTCCACGTCGATGTTCCCGCGCGCGTCCGTCTTGACCGGCGTGACCTCGTAGCCGGCCATGGTCACCGACGCGGGGTTCGTGCCGTGCGCGCTGTCAGGGATCACGACCTTGCGCCGCTGCTCGTGCTCGCCGCGCTCGGTGAAGTAGGCGCGCATCAGGAGGAGCCCCGTCAGCTCGCCCTGGCTGCCGGCGGCGGGCTGCAGCGAACAGGCGTGCAGCCCGGAGACCTCGACCAGTATCTCCTGCAGGCGCCACATCAGCTCGAGCGCGCCCTGTGAACCTTCCTCCTCCTGCAGCGGGTGCAGGTCGCGGAAGCCGGGGAGATTCGCGAGCCGCTCGTTGACGCGCGGGTTGTACTTCATCGTGCAGGAGCCAAGCGGATAGAAGCCGGTGTCGATCCCGAAGTTGCGCGTCGAGAGCTCGGTGAAGTGGCGCATGAGCTCGGGCTCGGCGAGCTCCGGGAGCCGCGGCGGCTCGGCGCGACGAAGCGACTCGGGCAGCTCCGGCGTCTCGAGCTCGTGACGCGGCAGCGTGTACGCAATGCGGCCGGGCTGCGACTTCTCGTAGATCAGTTTCACGACGAGAGCACCTCGACGAGGCGGTCGATGTCGACCGGCGTGCGCTTCTCCGTCACTGCCACGAGCAGCGAGTCGTCGAGGCCTGGATAGTCGCGGCCGAGCGGGTAGCCCGGGTGCACGCCCTGCGCGCGCGCGTCGCGCACGACGTCGGCCGCGTTCCGTCCGACGCGCACGGCAAACTCCTTGAACGTTGCCTGTCCTGAGAACGTCGGTTCGAGGCCCGCCTCCTGAAGACGCGTCTTCGCATGGTGGGAGAGGCCGAGACAGGTCTCCCCCAGCTCGCGAAGTCCCTGCGGGCCGAGCCACGAGAGGTAGACGAGGCCGCCGAGCGCGAGGAGCGTCTGGTTGGTCGTGATGTTCGACGTCGCCTTCTCGCGGCGGATGTGCTGCTCGCGGGTCTGCAGAGTGAGGACATAGCCGCGCTCGCCCGCGGCGTCGACCGTCTCGCCGACGATCCGGCCCGGCATCCGCCGGATGAAGTCCGACTTCGCCGCGAGGAAGCCGTAGTGCGGCCCGCCGAAGGACTGGTGGTTCCCGGCTCCCTGCCCCTCGCCGATCGCGAGCGCGCACCCGTAGCGGCCGGGCGCCTCGAGCACGCCGAGGCTGAGCGGGTCGACGTGCGCCACCGGCAGCGCGCCGGCTTCGTTCGCCGCGGCGGCGAGCTCCGGAGCTGCCTCGAGGTTCCCGAAGAAGTTCGGCTGCTGGAAGATCACGCACGCAGCGTCGCGTGCGGCCTCCGCCAGCTCCTCGGGATCGGTGACCCCGTCGCGGTGAGACACCTCGACGACCTCGAGCCCGAAGCCCGGGGCGAAGGTCTTCACGACCTGCCGCACCTGCGGGTTCGTCGCCTCCGTGACGACGACCTTCGAACGCCCCGTCACGTGCTTCGCGACGTAGCAGGCGTCTGCAGCCACGGTCGTGCCGTCGTAGCCGGACGCGTTCGAGACGTCCATCCCGGTCAGCTCGCAGATCGCGGTCTGGTACTCGAAGATCGCCTGGAGCACGCCCTGGCTCATCTCCGGCTGGTACGGCGTGTACGCGGTCAGGAACTCCCCGCGCTGCAGCACCGCGTCGACGATCGCAGGCACATAGTGGTCGTAGATCCCCGCGCCGAGGAACGAGACCTCGTCCCGCACGTTGCGTGCCGCGAGCTCTTCGAGATGCGCGACCACCTCGGGCTCGGACAGCGCAGGGTCGAGAGCGAGCTCGCGCCGGAAGCGAACGCCCTCGGGGACGTCGCGAAAGAGCTCGTCGACCGACGGGACGCCGATCGCGTCGAGCATCTCGCGCTCGTCGCGCTCGGTCAGCGAGACGAACGGCGTCACTGCTCGGCCAGGAACGCGCGATATGCGCCGGCGTCGAGAAGCTCGTCGGCCTCGGCCGGCTCGCTCAGCCGGATCCGGATCAGCCAGCCCTCGCCGTACGGATCGCCGTTGACCGTCTCGGGCTCGTCGACCGCTTTGCGGTTCACCTCGAGCACCTCGCCGGAGAGCGGCGCGATCACGTCGGAGACCGCCTTCACCGACTCGACCTCGCCGTACGACGCGCCGCGCTGGATCTGCTGCCCGTCGGCCGGCGGCTCGAAGTGGACGAGCTCGCCGAGCGAGTCCTGCGCGTACCAGGTGATTCCGAGCACGGCCTCGTCGCCGTCGATCCGCGCCCAGTCGTGCTCGCGGTGGTACTTCAGCTCGTCGGGGTAGCTCTCCTCGGCGGCCACTACGCGTGCTCCTCTCGTCGGTAGATCGGCTTGGGGACGACACGTGCACGTCTCGGGCGTCCGCGCACGTCGATGGTCAACTCGGTGTCGGCCGCGCTCGATGCGGCGGGCACGTAGCCCATCCCGATGCCAACGTCGAGCATCGGCGAGTGCGACCCCGACGTCACCTCGCCGGCAGGCTCAGAGATCGGCATGCCCTGCCGCGGAATCGCCTTGTCTTCCATCACGAAGGCGACGAGCTTGCGCTCCGGCCCGTCGGCCTTGATCCGGCGCAGGATGTCGGCACCGGTGAAGTCCTTGTCGAGCGCGCACGTCCAGCCGAGGCCCGCGGAGATCGGGTCGATCTCAGGCGTGATGTCGTTTCCGTGCAGCGGGTAGCAGACCTCGAGCCGCAGGGTGTCGCGCGCACCGAGCCCACACGGCACGACGCCGCGCGCGAGCACGGAGTCCCACAGCTCGCCGGCATCCTCGGCCATCGCAAGAAGCTCGCAGCCCTCCTCGCCGGTGTAGCCGGTGCGGTTGACCATCACCTCGACGCCGTCGACCTCCGACATCTCCCAGGTGAACGCCTTCCGGTCCCGCGGGAGCCCCAGCCGCTCGAACGCCTTCGGCCCCTGCACCGCGAGCAGCGCGTAGTCGCTCGAGCGGTCGCTCACCTCGGAGCCGCGGATCTCGCGCTCCTTGAGCCAGCCGTAGTCGGCCTCGCGGTTCGACGCGTTGACGATCAGCAGGAAGCGCGTCGGCTCGAGCTCGTAGACGATCAGATCGTCGATGATCCCGCCGCGCTCGTTCGTCAGGAGCGTGTACTGCGCCTCGCCCGCGCCGATCTTCTCGAGGTCGTTCGAGAGCAAGCCCTGGAGCAGCTCCTTTGCGCGCGGGCCCTCGACCTCGAGCTCGCCCATGTGCGAGACGTCGAAAACGCCGGCATCCGTCCGAACCGCGCGGTGCTCGGGGATCACGCCCTCGTACTGGACGGGCATCTCCCAGCCCGCGAAGGGGACGAGCCGCGCGCCGAGGGCGGCGTGCCGGTCGTGCAGCGGCGTGCGGAGCAGCGTCTGCATGCGGACTCGATCCTAGTGAAGACCCCTTCGGCGACCCGCCCAGAAACGGCGTCGCTCCGGCTGAGCCGGAGCGACGGACCGGGTCGTGCAGCCGACGCTCAGCGCCGGCCTGTTGAGGGCACCCTCCGTCTACCGCGAAGGCGAGATCCGAAAACCTGTGGGTCAGTCGTCGCGCAGAAACGACGGCACGTCGAGCACGTCGTCGGAGACCTCGAAGCCTTCGCGGGCCCGAGGCTCGGGGACGACGAGGCTCTCCTCACGCCTGCGGCGCTTGCGCTGCGGCCCGAAGCCGGTCGCGATCACGGTCACGCGCACCTGGTCGCCGAGCTTGTCGTCGATCACCGCTCCGAAGATCACGTTGGCGTTCTGGTCGGCGGCGCCCGTGACGACCTCGGCCGCCTCGTTGACCTCGAAGAGCCCGATGTCCGTCCCGCCCGAGACGTTGAGCAGGATCCCGGTCGCGCCCTCGATCGACGCCTCGAGGAGCGGCGACGAGACGGCGGTTCGCGCAGCCTCGGCCGCGCGGTTCTCGCCCGAGGCCTCGCCGATGCCCATCAGCGCGGAGCCGGCGTCGCGCATGATCGTGCGCACGTCGGCGAAGTCGAGGTTGACGAGCCCGGGCACGGTGATCAGGTCGGTGATCCCTTGCACGCCCTGGCGAAGGATGTCGTCGGCCATCACAAACGCATCGACGATCGAGGTGCGCTTCTCGACGACCTGGAGCAGCCGGTCGTTCTCGATCACGATCAGCGTGTCGACCTTCTCCGCGAGGTTGCCGATCCCGACCTGCGCCTGCTCGGCGCGGCGGCGGCCCTCGAACGAGAACGGTCGCGTGACGACTCCGACGGTGAGCGCGCCCAGCTCGTCCTTCGCGAGCTCGCCGACGATCGGCGCGGCGCCGGTGCCGGTGCCACCGCCCTCGCCCGCGGTGACGAAGACCATGTCGGCGCCCTTCAGCGCCTCCTTCAGCTCGTCGCGGCTCTCCTGCGCAGCGGCCTCGCCGACGGCAGGATCGGCGCCGGCGCCCAGCCCGCGGGTCTCCTTCGAGCCGATGTGGATCTTCACGTCGGCCTCACTCGCCACGAGCGCCTGCGCGTCGGTGTTCACGGCGATGAACTCGCACCCGGAGAGCCCGGCCTCGACCATCCGCGAGACCGCGTTCGTGCCGCCGCCGCCGACGCCGACGACTTTGATCACCGCGAGATAGTTGCCGCTCTGGTCTCTCATTCTGGATGTCCCTCGACGTAAAGCTTGACTGGAGGCTGGGGGTTGTGCAGGGCGTTTCTGCTCAGGAGGGTACGTGTGCTTGTCAATCGTGTCAACATTCGCTACCCCTGAGCGGAGTCGACCTCGACTTGAGGTTGAGCCTCGGTCGATCCCGCGACCGGACGGTCGGGCACCGCGACGTCGAGGTACGAGGACCCGTCGGGAAGCTGCGGCAGGACCTCCGCCGCGACCGCGAGCTTCAGCTGGAGGTCGTGCTCGCGACCCAGACGGACCTCGACGCCGGAGCGCAGGAGGAGTGTCGTCTCGACCCCCTGGAGCCGGACCGAGTGGACGCGGGCCGGCAGACCGTTGCGTGCCAGGAAGAGCACCCGGACCGCCCGTCTCGCGGCAGCGTCGGCAAGCGTGTCGCCCGCGGCGACCTCCACGTCACGCGGGACCCAGATCCGGGGCAGCATCGGCAGCGCGCCGCGCTCGAGCGGTCGCACCACGCGCGCCCGCGCGGAGACCAGCCACGACTCCTCCCCACGCCGCAGGACGAGCAGCGCACGCTCGGGGACGACGTAGACGCGAAGGGTGTGCGGGAACGCGCGGTCGTGCGTGACCCCGATCACGTCGGGGAGGCCGACGATCTTCCGGTCGAGGTCCGTCGAGCGCAGACCGACGAGGCTCGTTCCTTCGAGCGGCTCGAGCGCCGCGGCGACACGCGCGCTCACGTCGGGCGGCGCACCGCGGACCTCGATCCGGTGAATCGCGAAAAGACCCGTTTCGCGCGCGACGCCGTACGACGCGATGCCGAGAGCGAGCAGCGAGAAGCCGACGAGCAGCGAGTTCCCCGACGGCAGCAGCCGACGGACGTCGATCCGGCGCCGGCGCGGGAGCTCGGCGGCCGCGGCCTTCGCTCGCGCACGCGGCCGCTGGTCCTTGGGGGCCATTGCGGCCACTTCGCCGCGCGGTCCGGCGCTCCTACCGCTCGAGCGCCGGCAGCTCGAGCAACCCGAGGAACTCGACCTCGTGCTCGAGCTCGACCCCGTACTGCTCCAACGCGCGACGACGCGCCTCCGCCATCAGGCCGATGGCGTCCGCGGTCGAGGCTCCATCGGCGTTCTCGATGAAGTTCGCGTGCCGCGGCGAGATCTGGGCACCGCCGACCCGGAAGCCGCGGAGCCCGCAGGCCTCGAGCATCCGGCCTGCGGAGAGCTCGTGGTCAGGGTTCTTGAAGACGCTGCCGAACGTGCGCTTGTTCGTGGGCTGAGCGGCCTTGCGCTGCGCCTGGAGCTCGGCGACCGTCGCCTTGATCTCATCGACCGGGCGGGGCACGAGCCGCAGCTCGACCTCTGCGACGACCTGGCCGTGGTGGAGCTCCGAGTGCCGGTAGCGCAGGCCGAGCTCTTCGGGCGTCAGCCAGCGCGCGCCGTCGAGGTCGACCACGAGCACGCGCTCGAGCACCTGCGCGAAGTCGCCGCCGTACGCGCCCGCGTTCATCCACACGCCACCGCCGGTCGTCCCAGGGATCGCGCACGCGAATTCGAAGCCGCCAAGGCCGGCGTCGCGGGCGCGGTGCAGCACCACCGCGTTCGCAGCACCGCCCCCCGCGCGAACGAGCTCTCCGTCCACCTCAACGCTCGCGAGCGCGCCGCCGAGCTTTAGGACGAGCGCGTCGACCCCAGCGTCGGCGACGAGCAGGTTCGAGCCGAGCCCGACCGTGGCGACCCCGGCATCGTGCTCTGCCGCCCACCGAAGTGCGTCGTGCAGCTCGTCGAGGCTCTCCGGCCGCCCAAGAGCTCGGGCGGGGCCACCGGTGCCGAGCGTCGTGAAGCGTCCGAGCGGGACGCCCTCCTCGAGGTTCACGAGAGCGCCGCCGCGAGGAGACCGGCCGCGCGATCGACGTCGCCGGCACCCAGGGTCAGGACGACGTCGCCGCGCCGCGCCCGCCCCGCGAGGAACCGCACCCCGTCCTCGAGCTGCGGTGTCCACGCGACGGGCATCCCGGGCCGAAGCTCAGCCAGGGCGTCGACGACGAGCTTCCCCGTCACACCCTCCGCCGGTTCCTCACGTGCCGCGTACACGTCGGTGACGGCGACCGCGTCGGCAGAGCTGAGCGCGCGCGCGAGCTCGTGCGAGAGGTGCCGCGTCCGCGAGTAGAGGTGCGGCTGGAACAGGACGAGCACGCGGCGTGGCTCGAGCTCGCGTGCTGCGGCGAGCGCGGCTGCGACCTTCGCGGGGTTGTGCGCGTAATCGTCGTAGACGCGCACGCCGCCGCCGCCGCGAAGCTCGAAGCGGCGGCCGGCTCCTGCGAACTCCCGCAGGAGCCTTTCCGCAGGCGCGCGGTCGACACCGGCGAGCTCGAGTGCGGCGAGGGCGGCAGCCGCGTTGCGTCGGTTGTGCTCGCCCGGAAGCTGAAGCTCGAACGCGACCGGCTCGAGCTCTTCGCCGCGCACGACGTTCGGCACGTGCGGGAGCCACGCTTCGAAGAGCGCGCGCACCTCGGCGAGCGAGCCGAATGTCGCGTGGTGATCGAGGTCGACGTTGAGCACGACCGCGATCTCCGGCCGGAGCGACGAGATCGTTCGATCCGACTCGTCTCCCTCGACGACGAGCCAGCCCTCGCCTGCGCGCGCGTTCCCGCCGAGTTGAGGGATCTCCCCGCCGATCAGGAACGACGGGTCGAGCCCGATGCGGTCGAGCACGAACGCGATCATCGCGGTCGTCGTGGTCTTGCCGTGTGCGCCGGCGACGACGATCGAGCGCTGGAGCGAGACGAGCTCCGCGAGCAGTTCGGCCCGGCTCTTCCCAGGGACCTCGAAGGCGGAGGAGACGACTGCCTCCCACCCGTCCGGCACGACCGGATCGGGCGCGATCGCCACCTCGACGCCAGCCGCTCGAACGTTCGCGAGGTACGGCGTCTCGGTGCGGTCCCAGCCGCCGACCTCAGCCCCCCACGCGTGCGCGAGGAGCGCGTAGCCGGACAGCCCTGCACCGCCGATCCCGACGAACCAGAGGCGTCTACCGGCGAGCGGCTGTTGCAAGCTGCACCAGCTCCTCCGCGATCTCCTCGGCGGCATCCGGACGCGCAGCGCCGAGCATCGCCTCGCGCATCGCGGCGAGCTCGGCTTCGTCATCGAGCAGCGAGCGGACGATGTCGAGCGCCCGCCCGAGCTCCGAGTCCGGCACGACGACCGCGCCGCCCGCGCGTTCGAAGTGTTCCGCGTTTCGCGTCTGGTGGTCGGCCGTCGCGTGCGGGTAGGGGACGAGCACGGCGGGCAGCCCTGCCGCCGCGAGCTCCCACACGGATCCGCCGGCACGCGCGAGTGCGAGGTCGGCTGCGCCGAGCGCCAAGCCGAACCGTTCGATCGAGGGGACCACCACGTAGTCCTCGCGGGAGACGCGGGCGCGCACGAGGGCGAAGTCGCGCTCGCCGGTCAGGTGCAGCACCGCCGGGCCGCTCTGCCCGAACGCCTCGACCGTGGCCTCGTTGAGGGAGTGGGCACCGGCGAGCGCACCGGCGACGAGCAGCACCTGACCCACGAGCGGCAGGCCGAGCTCGCGCCGCGCCTCATATCGCGGAACGACACGCGAGCTCGATGGAATCGGCCGCCCGAAGCCGCGCTCCTTCTCGGTCGGATACGCCAGGAAGACTCGCCGTGCGAACGGTGACGCGAGCCGGTTCGCGAGCCCCACGTGCGCGTCGGCCTCGGTCACCGCCGCCGGGATCCGCATCGTCCAAGCCGCGAACACCATCGGTCCCGCCACATAGCCGCCACCGCCGAGCACGACGTCGGGACGGCGACGTTCGAGGATCGCGCGACAAGCGAACGGCGCGGCCACCGCCTGCGCCGCCGCGCTGATCAGTCTGGTCCCGAGTTGGCGCGGGAAGCCGCTGACCTGAAAAGGATCGAACGGAAAGCCGGCTTCAGCGACGAGCCGAGCCTCGACGCGCTGCGGCGACCCGGCGAACGTCACTTCCACTCCGCGCGCGCGAAGCGCTTCCGCTATCGCGAGCGCGGGCAGCACGTGGCCTGCCGTTCCTCCGGCCGCGATCAGGCACCGCAGCGAGCTTTCGTCCTCCACCGGAAGCGATGTTAAGGAGGACCCCGACACCGGTGAGCATCACCACGAGGCTCGAGCCCCCTGCGGAGACGAACGGGAGCGGAATTCCGGTCAGTGGGGCGAGCCCCAGAACGGCGGCGAGGTTGACCGCGGCCTGGCCGCAGACGAGTGCCGTAAGCGAGGCGGCGAGGCGCTTGCCGAAGGGATCCGCGCAGTGGAGCGCGACCTGCAACCCGGCGTAGGCGAAGGCCCCGTACGCAGCGATCACGAGGGTCGACCCGATCAGGCCGAGCTCCTCGCCGACGATCGCGAAGATCATGTCGGTGTGAGCCTCGGGGAGATAGAAGATCTTCTGGACGCCCTGACCGAGCCCCTTCCCGAAGAGGCCGCCCGAGCCGAGCCCGATCAACGCCTGCACGGACTGGAAGCCCGCGCCCTGCGCGTCGTCCCACGGGTTCATGAAGCTCAGCACACGTGCGCGCCGGTACGGCTCGATCCAGATCGCGGCCATCCCCAAAGCGGCCGTGATCGCGGCGGTCACAGCGAGCAGCCGGACCGGTGTTCCGGCGACGAGCAGCAGGCCGCCGAGCATCACGACGATGCAGATCACGGTGCCGAGGTCGGGCTCGAGCAGGATCAGCGCGCAGAACACGCCGGCGACGAGGCCGATCGGCTTCATCAGCTCCGCGAGCGTCTGCGGCGCACGGCGACGGGCGAGATAGGCGGACGCCCAGACCGCGAGCGCGAGCTTCGCGAGCTCGGACGGCTGGAAGACCGCGGGGCCGATCGCGAGCCAACGGCGTGCGCCGTTGATCGGGTCGCCCAGGGCGAGCACGGCGACGCAGAGCACGAACGAGGCGACGAGGAACGGCGGCGCGAGCTTTCGCCAGATGCGGAAGTCGGTGCGGGCGGCCACCGCGAGCAGGCAGAGCCCGATCAGCGCGTAGATGCCCTGGCGAGCCAGATAGCCCGTCGGGTCGCCGCCCCCGAGCGCGGCCGGCGCGGAGGTGGCGCTGTAGACCATCACGAGGCCGAACGCGACCAGCGCGAGCGTCACGAGCAAGAGCACGTGCCATTCCAGATGCGCCTTCTTCATCTCCCTCGCGCGAGTTCGACGCGAGGAGTCCTACGCCTGCCCTAGAGGCCCTCCACGAGGCGCCTGAACTCGTCCCCTCGCTCCTCGAAGTCCCGGAACTGGTCGTAGCTGGCGCAGGCCGGCGAGAGCAGGACGACGTCCCCAGGCCGCGCGACGGTGGCCGCGGCGGTGACGGCCGTCCCGAGGTCGCCGCTCGTCTCGTGCGGAACGTCACCGAGGGCGTCCGCGAGCTCGGGCGCGGCCTCGCCGATCAGGAACGCCCGGTCGACCCGCCCCCGCGCCGCTGCGGCGAGCGGCTCGAAGGACTCGCCCTTCGCCCTGCCGCCGGCGATCAAGAGCAGCGGCGCGTCGTAGGCGGCGACCGCGCGCAGAGCCGCCGCGACGTTCGTCGCCTTCGAGTCGTTCACGAAGAGCACGCCGTCGCGTTCGGCAACCGGCTCGAGCCGGTGTGCGACGCCCGGGAAGTCGCGAAGCGCCCGCGCGATCTCCTCCTCCGTCGCGCCGGCCGCCCTGGCGGCGACGGTTGCCGCGGCCGCGTTCTCGCGGTTGTGCGCGCCGGGAATCAGCGGCTCGGCCGGAAGCGGGTCGTCGGCGTCGAAGTCGGCGCGGCGCGCCTCGCCGGGGATCGAGCGGAAGCCGCGCGGCACGACGGCGACGTCGCCGAGCTCCTGGTTCTCGAAGATGCGGAGCTTCGCGGCCGCATACGACTCGAGCGAGACGTGGCGGTCGAGGTGGTCCGGCTCGAGGTTGAGCAGGACGGCGACGCGGGGCCGGAACCTGTCGACGTCCTCGAGTTGGAAGCTCGACGCCTCGACCACGACCCACGAGCCCGGCTCGACGGCCCCGTCGAGCTCGGAGAGAGCGACGCCGACGTTGCCCGCGACCGGCGCGCCGAGCATGGTCCCGAGCAGCTCGCTCGTCGTCGTCTTGCCGTTCGTCCCGGTCACCGCGACGAGCGGGTTCTCGAGGACGCGGGAGCCGAGCTCGAGCTCACTCCAGACGGGAATCCCGCGCAGGCGTGCCTCGACGACGAGGACCGCCTCTGCCGGCACGCCGGGGCTCTTGACGAGCAGCTCCGCCCCGTCGAGGAGCGAGACGTCGTCGTCGTTTCCGAGCTCGCGGTCGGCCCCGACGACACGAACGCCGCGCCGCTCGAGCGCGGCGAGCGCCGCCTGCCCCGAACGCGCGAGGCCGAGGACCAGCGCGCTCCCGGGAAGCGTCACCGCAGGAGGTCCGGGCGGAACTCGAAGAAGAAGCGGTAGTACAGCGCGAAGCCGGCGGCGCAGAGAATTCCGGTCACGATCCAGAAGCGGACCATGATCTTCGTCTCGGACCAGGCTTTCATCTCGAAGTGGTGGTGAATGGGCGCGATCAGGAAGACGCGCCTGCCGAGATACTTGAACGTGAACACCTGGATGATCACGGAGAGCGCCTCGATCACGAAGATGCCGCCGATCAGCAGCAGCAGGAGCTCCGTGTTCATCATCAGCGCGAACGCGCCGAGTGCACCGCCGAGCGCGAACGACCCCGTGTCGCCCATGAAGATCTCCGCGGGAAAGGCGTTGTACCAGAGGAACCCGATCGCCCCTCCGATCAGCGCGGCACCGAGCGTCGCCATGTCGACCGCGGCGATGCTCTCGACGCCACGCTGCCCGCCGCGCACGAACGTCAGCACGTTCATCGCGGTGAACGTGAAGAGCGCGATCGTGCACACGCCGGCCGCAAGGCCGTCGATCCCATCGGTGAGGTTCGCGCCGTTGGCGGCGCCTGCGATCACGAAGAAGACGAGCGCGTACCAGGCCCAGGACAGGTCGATGTCAGTCCCGACGAGCGGCAGGTAGATGTCGGTCGTGAGCTCGCGATCCTGCGACACATAGCCGATCACCGCCGAGATCGCGAGCAGCATCGCGAGCTTCCAGCGGCCCGACAGGCCGAGCGAGCGCCGATGCGTCAGGCTGAGGAAGTCGTCGAGGAAGCCGATCGCCCCGCAGGCGACCGTCGCGAAGAAAACGGTCAGCCCGGCAACCGAGTAGCGGCTGAGCGCCAGGAAGGCTGCCGACGCGGTGACGATGATCAGCAGCCCACCCATCGTCGGCGTCCCCTGCTTCACGACGTGCCCTTGCGGGCCTTCCTCGCGGATGAACTGGCCGAGCTCCTTGCGGCGCAGGTACCCGATGAACCTAGGCCCGAGCAGGATCGAGAGGAGCATCGCCACGATCGCGGCGACGATGACGCGGGTCAAACCCGAGCCCCCGCGAGCGCTTCCGCGACGACCTCGAGCCCGACCGCGCGAGACGCCTTGACCAGCACGCAGTCGCCGGGCTGGAGGAGCTCTTCGAGTGCCGCGATCGCGTCGTCGACGCCGGCGACGCTCCGGACCGACGGGATCTCGGTCTGCCCGTCGCCGTAGTGCTCGGCGAGTGGGCCGACCGTGAGCAGGACGTCGACGCCCACCGCCGACGCGTGGCGACCGACCTCGCGGTGGTAGCGGGGAGCGTCCGGGCCGAGCTCCGCCATGTCGCCGAGCACCGCGACGCGGCGTCGCGGGCCTGCACGGTCGGCGAGATGGTCGAGAGCAGCGCGCATCGACATCGGGTTGGCGTTGTACGCGTCGTTGATCAACAGTCCTCCCCCGTCGAGCGCCAGCTCTTCGCCGCGCCAGCGCGAGAACGCGATCGCCGCCGCACCCTCGTGCGCCCGGTCGAGAGGCAACCCGAGGGCGTCGTACACGTGGAGTGCCGCCAGTGCGTTCAGCAGGTGGTGCCGTGCGACGAAGTTAAAGGTCAGCTCGACCTCGCGCCCTCCGACGGAGAGCACGGCGTGCGTGCGATCGCCGTCGACCTCCGCTCTCACCACGTCGCGTTGACCGAAACGCCTGACCTCGAGGTCGTCGCGTCGCAGGTACGGCGCGAGCTCGGTCACGGCCGTCGGGACGATTGCGACGCCGCCCGGTGGCAGCGCCTCGATCAGCTCGGCCTTCGCCTGCGCCACCGCGGCGACGGTCCCGACGAGCTCGAGATGGACGGGCCCGACACCCGTGATCACGCCGATCTCCGGTTGTGCGATCTCCGCGAGCGCTGCGATCTGGCCGAGCCCACGCATCGCGAGCTCGAGCACGCAGACCTCGGTGTCGGGCTCGAGCCTGCAGAGAGTGAGGGGTACGCCGAGCTCGTTGTTGAAGCTCGCCTCGGCGGCGACTGTGCGCGCGACGGGCGAGCAGAGCGCGTGCAGGATGTCCTTCGTCGAGGTCTTCCCGGTCGAGCCCGTGATCCCGACGACGCGGGTGCCGCTTCGCTCGCGGATTGCCGCTCCAAGCGCGCCGACCGCCGTGAACGCGTCCTTCGGCACGAGCGTCGCTGCGGCACCACGTGCCTGCGCTTCCGTGAGGAAGTCCTTCCCCTGCCCGATCGCGACGAAGAGATCGCCCGGCTCGACGAGGCGCGAGTCGATCTTGACGCCGGTGACTCGATCACCGGTCGCCTCGAGGCGGCCGACCGCGAGCTGCTCGACCTCGGCGATCGTGAGCGGGATCACGCCTGCACCTTTGCGCTTCGGAGGACCTCGCGCGCAACCTCGCGGTCGTCGAACGGCAGCTTGCGATCCTCGAACTCCTGACCCTGCTCGTGCCCCTTGCCCGCGATCACGACCACGTCGCCCGGCCGCGCCTCGTTGAGCGCGAGCTCGATCGCGCGGCGCCGGTCCGGCTCGACCTCGAGCCGCCCCGTAGCGCCGGCGACGATCTCCTCGATGATCGCCCGCGGATCCTCGGAGCGGGGGTTGTCGGAGGTGACGATCGCGACGTCCGCGAGCTCGGACGCGACCCGCCCCATCTGCGGGCGCTTGTCGCGGTCGCGGTCGCCGCCGGCACCGAAGACGGAGATCACGCGGCCGCCCAGCCCGCGCGCCGTGCGTAGGACGTTCGCGAGCGCATCGGGCGTGTGCGCGTAGTCGACGAGCACGGTGAATGGTTGGCCTTCGTCGACCTCCTCGAAACGTCCCGGAACCGCGTGCACGGACTCGAGCCCTGCGCGTGCGGTGGCATCGTCGATCCCGAGCAGCCGCGAGGCGGCGAGCGCGGCGAGCGCGTTCTCGATGTTGAAACGTCCACGCAGCTTCAGGTCGACACCGTCGAGGGCGCCCGGCCCGAGCTCCGCGTCGTCCGCGAAGCCGAACGTGAGCGCCTGCGGAAGCTCGGCGGAGAGGCGGCGGCCGTACTCGTCCCCGACGTTCACTGCCGCCGGGACGTCCCGCGCAAACAGCCGGCGCTTCGCGTCGAAGTAGCGCTCCATCGTGCCGTGGAAGTCGAGATGGTCCTGCGTGAGGTTCGTGAACACGAGCGCCGCGAAGCGAACGCCGTCGAGGCGGTGCAGCTCGGAGCCGTGCGAGGTCGCCTCGAGCGCGCAGCTCTCGTTCCCCGCGTCGAGCATCTCGCGAAATGTCCGCTGCAGGTCGATTGCCTCCGCGGTGGTGCGCACAGCCGCGCGTACTTCGTCACCCACGCGCGTTTCGACGGTTCCGAGCAGCCCGGGCTTGCGACCTGCTGTCGCCAGGATCGCGTAGAGCAGATACGCGGTCGTCGTCTTGCCGTTCGTCCCGGTGACGCCCGCGACCTCGAGCTCGTTCGTCGGGTGCTCGAAGAACTCGGCGGCTGCGGCCGCCATCGCCTGACGGGAGTCCTCGACCACCACCTGCGGCACGGGGAGCTCGAGCGGACGCTCGACGACGAGCGCCACCGCACCGCGTGCGACCGCGTCCGCGGCGAAGTCGTGCCCGTCCGCGCGCGCCCCGCGAACGCAGAAGAACAGCGCCCCCGGCCCGACCGACCCCGCGTCGTAGGCGAGGTCACTCAGCTCGACCGGAGCGCGCCCCACCACGTCCTTCGGTGCGAGCGCCGCGATCAAACGCTCGAGCTGCATCTCGGCGGTCGAGTCTATCCCGCGATGTTCCACGTTCGTGACGGTTCGCGTCTTGTTCGGGCACACCTGCGGGGCTACGCTCGAAGCGGGGACCGGGGTGGCGCCAAGCCCCCACCCGGGCGGGGGGCTGCCTCTTTCTGACCCGGCTGTCAGTTCTCCGGGTTGTCGGGCGGGACCTCGAGGTACTGGAGCGCGAACTGGGCCAGCTGCTGGAAGGCCGGAGCCGCAACGACGCCGCCCCAGATGGTCGAGGGCTCGTCGACGGTGACCAGGATCACCAGCCGCGGCCTCGTCGCCGGGACGAACCCGACGAACGACGCGACGTAGCGCGAGGTCGAGTAGCCGCTGCCGTCCGGGAGCGGCTTCGCGGCGGTGCCGGTCTTGCCGGCGACGTGGTAGCCGGGCACCGCGGCGGCGAGGCCGGTGCCTCCCTCTGCGACGACGCCGGTGAGCATCGTCGCGAGCTGCGTCGCGACGTCGTGCCTCAGGATCCGCCGCCGATCGACGTGCGCCGACCCGCGGCCGCCGACGTGCTCGACGAGGTGCGGCTGCAGCCAGACGCCGTCGTTCGCGACTGCCGCGTACGCGGCCGCCATCTGCACGGGCGTCACCGCGATCCCGTGGCCGATCGGAAGCGTGCCGATCGTCGAGCCGGACCAGCGCTCGAGTGGCGGGACGATCCCGGCGGTCTCGCCCGGGAAGTCGAGGCCGGTCTTGCTCCCGAAGCCGAAGCGCTCGACCCAGGACGAGAGCTGCTTCGAGCCGAGCTTCTGCGCGAGCGTGATCGCCCCGACGTTCGAGGACTGCGCGACGATGTCGGCGACGGTCATGCGGACCGTCGGCCGTGGATCGTGCTCGTGGATCACGCGGTCGGCCACCTGAATCGACGTCGGGAGCGTGAACGCCGAGTGCGGCGTCACGAGCCCTTCGGAGAGCGCGCCGGCAACCGGGATCAACTTGAACGTCGAACCGGGCTCGTAGGTGTCGCTCGCGGTGCGGTTGCGCTGCGCGTCCTGGCTCGCCTCCGCGAAGCGGTTTGCGTCGAACGTCGGCGCCGTCGCCATCGCGTAGATCTCGCCGGAGCTCGGGTCGAGCACGACCGCTGTCGCGGACTTCGCGCCCCACTGGCGCACGGTGCTCCGCAGCACGTCTTCGGCCTTCGCCTGGATGCGGTGGTCGAGGGTCAGGAACACGTCGCGACCCTGCCGCTCGGCGGTCTCGCTGAGCACGTCGACCACGCGGCCGAACGGGTCGCGGATCACGGTCTCTCGTCCGGGCCGGCCCCGCAAGACCTCGTCCAACTGAAGCTCGATCCCGGCGAGCCCTCGGTTGTCCTGCCCGGCGAACCCGAGCACTTGCGCGCCGACGGCACCTTGCGGATACCGGCGGCGCTCTTCGGTGTAGAAGCCGACGCCGGGGAGCTTGCGCTCTCGCAGGACATCGGCCTTCGCGGAATCGGCCTTGCGCTTCAGGTAGACGAAGGCGCTCGACGTGTCCTTGAGCTGCGGGAAGATCGTCTCCGCGTCGAGCCCGAGCGCCTTCTCGGCCGCGAGCGCGACGAGCCGCGCGTTCAGGATCTGCGTCGGGTCGGCGTACACGGTCGTCGCCTGCTCGCCCAGAGCGAGCGGAACGCCGTTGCGGTCGAAGATCGTGCCGCGCCGGGCCGGCAACTCGAGCGTCTGCCGCTGCTGCTTCGCCGCGAGGTTGGAGAGCGGCTGAGCGCGAACCCCTTGCAGCCAGACTGCGCGAGCCAGCGACCCGGCGAGCGCGAGCGCGAGCAGAACGAAGAGCAGGCGAATGCGGCGGTTGACGACTTTCGAGGTCACCGGCGCGGACGGAGCTCGACGTATGTCGGTTCCGCCGCGGGCAGGAGGCCGAGCTTCGTACGTGCCTCCCGCTCGATCCTGGCCGGTGCGAGCGTGCTCGAGACCTTCGACTCGAGGAGCGCGTTCTGCGCTTCGAGCTCGAGGCGCTGTTGACCGAGCTTCTCGATCTGCATGTTCAGGCGCAAGACGGCGACGTTGACGGCGACCACGCCGACGAGCAGCACCGCGAGCAGTCCGATCCAGACGACTCCGCCGGCGAGTCGGCGGCGCGGTGCCGCGGACGCGCGGCGGGGCCGCGGCCGGGGCTGCGGGACCGCGGTCGCGTCGACGTGCGCCGCTGAGACCCAGCTCGCCATGCTCAGGCCTTGACCGCCGCGCGAAGGCGCGCCGACGCGGCACGCGGGTTGTGGGCGATCTCCTCGGCGGTCGGACGGATTGCGCGCTTCGAGAGCGACCGCAGCTCGGGCTCCTTGCCGCAGACGCAGACCGGAAAGTCGGGCGGGCAGGTGCACCCGCGCTCGCGGTCGCGCATGAAGCGCTTGACGAGACGGTCTTCGAGCGAGTGGAAGCTGATCACGGCGAGCCTTCCACCGGGGCGCAGCATCGCGGTCGCCGAGGGAAGCGCAGCCTCGAGGGCGCCGAGTTCGTCGTTGACCGCGATCCGCAGCGCCTGGAAGACGCGCTTGGCCGGGTGACCCTCACCGAAGCGCGCAGGAGCGGGGATCGCGGCGCGAATGACCTCGACCAGCTCGAGCGTCCGCTCGAACGGCTGCTCGCGCCGGCGCCGTCCGATCGCGCGGGCGATCTGCTTCGCGTAGCGCTCTTCGCCGTAGCGGCGAAAGATCTGCTCCAGCTCCTGCTCCGAGAACTCGTTGACGAGCTCGCGAGCCGAGAGGTCGGCCGAGGGGTCCATGCGCATGTCGAGCGGCGCGTCGGCGGCGTACGAGAACCCTCGCTCGGGTCGATCGATCTGCATCGACGAGACGCCGAGGTCGAGCAGGATCGCGTCCGCGCGCACCCCGTTGTCTGCGAGCTGGCGCAGGACGACCGAGAAGTCCCCCCGCAGCAGCCGAGCCTGGACTCCCGCATGCCGCCGGAACCGTTCGAAGTACGGACGAACGCTCGGGTCACGATCGACGGCGATCAGCTTGCCGTTGCCGCGCAGCCCCTCCGCGAGAATCGCGGCGTGGCCGCCCGCGCCGAACGTGCCGTCGACCACCGTTTCGTTCGGGCGCACGGCGAGCAGGCGCCGCACCTCCTCGGCGAGAACGGGGACGTGATCAGTCTCGTTTGGCTGCAAGACGCTCGGCAACATGCTGCGCGCTCCCTTCGACTTGCTTCAAGTGCTCGCGCCAGGCGGCGCGGTCCCAGATCTCCAGGTGGTCCTGGACGCCTGCGACGACGACCTCGCGGCCAAGCCGGCCGTGCTCGATCAGCGCGGGAGGGACGTTGATCCGCCCCTGCTTGTCGGGCTCGGCCTCGGCCGCGCCGGAGAAGAAGTACCGGTTCATCAGCCGGGTCTCCTCGAGCAAGGGATCGAGCTCGGCGAGTCGCCCGGAGACGAGGTCCTCCCACTGCTGCCGCGGAAAGAGGTACAGGCACCCGTCGAAGCCACGCGTGACCACGCCCCCGTCCACGAAGGATTCGCGGAACTTGGCAGGAAGCGTGAGACGGTTCTTGTCATCGAGGGTGTGGGCGTATTCGCCTAGGAGCATGTGGTGGGGCCTCGTGGCTGATCTCCACTTTCCCCCACTTTAAACCACAGCCCCCCACTTGGCAACCCCTCGGAAGGGTGAGGCCCTACATGGAGGTCAGCTGGCCCTCGTAGGGGCCCCGACCGGTCATCGCGGCCGCCCCACAGCGCGAGGCGAGGTCGAGCGCGGCGTCCCGGTCGAGCCCGCTCGCCAGGGCGAACGTCAGGCCCGCGGCGAAGGAGTCGCCCGCCCCGTAGGCGTCTGAGACCGGCCCGGGAAGCGGCGCGGCGCGGAAGGGGCCGCCCGGCTGCGTCCACCCTCCCAGCGGCCCGGCGGTGGAGACGACGAGCCTGGGCGGCGGCTCGAGGTCCCCTGGGTGGTACTGCTCGCCGAGGTCCTCCCCGCTCCCGACGAGCGCATCCAGCTCGACCCCCGCCCGGCGGAGCGTCGCGAGCTCCCGCGACGTCGCGACGAGCATCCGTGCCCGGCGGGCCGCCTCGAGGGCGCTGACGTCGCCGGCCGTGAAGTAGACGCCGTCTGCCCGCCCGAGCTCCAGCCACGGGAGGTGGTGACTCGTGCTCGGGTGGAGCTTGTCCCCGAGGACGGTGATCGTGCGCTCACCGTTCTCGTCGATGAACGTGAAACCGCGCCGGGTCGAGCGTGGGACGAACTCGGCTTCCACCAGGACGCCGTGGGCGGTCAACTCCGCATGAGCACGTCGCCCGAGCTCGTCGTCGCCCAGCAGTGTGTAGAAGGTGGCCGACCCGTTCAGCTTCGCGAGCTGTACGGCCGCTACCGCCCCACCGCCGCCGGCCTCCTCCCAGGTCTCGTAGGCCGCCACGATCTCCCCGGGCTCTGGAACTCGCTCGACCCGGGCGAACTGGATCCACTCGACGTGGCCGACCACGGCGACGTTCATCGACCGGCAGTCTCACATTTGAGCGCGGCCGACCGTTTCAAGACGATGATGGAAGCCGTGGCGACGATCCCCCCGTTCGAGCGCTTTTACGTCGAGCACCGCGACGGGGTGTTCGGGTTCCTCGTGCGCAGGGTGGGCCGAGACCGTGCCGAGGACGCCTTTCAGGAGACGTTCCTGCGCGCGCTCAAGAGCTACGAGTCCCTCGCGCACGCAGGGAACCTGCGCGCGTGGGTGTTCACGATCGCAGCACGGGTCGCCGTCGACGACTTCCGCAAGCGACGGCCGACGACCGCGGAGCACGAGCCGCTCGTCGAGGACTCGAGGCCGGCCTATGCCGAGCTCGAGCACCTCGCCGACGGGCTGCCGCCGAAGGAACGCGCGGCCGTCGTGCTGCGCTACGGCTACGACCTCGAGTACGCGGACATCGCGCTCGCGCTCGGCTCGAGCGAGGAGGCGGCGCGCCAGGCGACGTCCGCCGGTGTCCGAAGGCTCCGACGAAAGGGTGTGACGCTGTGAAGGTCTCCGACGATCTCGACCGCCGCTTCCGCGAGCGCGCGTTCTCAGAAGGATCGCTCGACGTCGCGTACGACCTCGTCGACTCGCCGATCGGGGCTCTGCTCGTCGCCGTGACCGAGCGCGGCCTCTGCCGCATCGGGTTCGACGCCGAGCCCGAACGCGATCTCGACCCGCTTGCGCAGCTGTTCGGCGCGAAGGTGCTGCGTGCGCCGAAGGCCGTCGACGAGACGCGTCGCGAGCTGACCGAGTACTTCGAGGGAGACCGCACGGCGTTCGACGTGCCGGTCGACGTGCGCTTCGACGCGTTCCGGCTCCGCGTGATGGACGAGCTCGCCCGCGTCCCCTACGGCGAGGTGACGACCTACGGCACGCTCGCCGCCCGGGCCGGGAACCCGCGGGCCGCGCGGGCGGTCGGGACGTTCATGAACCGCAACCCGATCCCGATCGTCCTCCCGTGCCACCGGGTGGTCGGGGCCAACGGCAGCCTCACCGGCTACGGCGGCGGGCTGGAACGCAAGGAACGGCTCCTGCAACTCGAAGGCGCATCGCTTACGCTGTTGGGGTGAGCTGCGTCCAGTGCGGGCAGCAGGTCGAGCCGGCTTTCCGGTACTGCCCCTGGTGCGGCTCGGCACAGCGCCGCAAGCTGGTCGAGTTCTTCCGCGGCCACGACGGCCTCGACCCACATCGCTCGCTCCGCGTCTCGCGCTACTTCCGCACGCCCGACCAGGACCCGCACGTCCGCTTCAGCGTGTGGAACGAGGAGGGCGTCGCGCAGGCGGCGGTCTCGGTCGACGAAGAGGAGGCAGCGCGCCTCGGCGCGTTGTTGGCGCCACGGCCGGTGCGGAAGCCTCTTCGCAGCTTCCTCCGGCTCTAACTCTCGACCTCCCACCTGCCGATGCTCGAAGGATGGCCTTCGCCGTTCGGCACCCGCTCACGCTGCTGGTCGTCCTCGTGGCGCTCCTGACCGGAGTCGGCGTCTTCGTCTTCGCCCGGCCTGAGTACCAGCCGGACTACGAGAGCGAGATGATCGACTTCTCGGAGCAGCACTACTACAGCCCGGCCTCGGTCCGGCAGGCGTTCGCCTCTGAGGGTATCCGCCTGCGCGAGTCGAGCCGCGTCGGCGGGATGATCATCCTCAGCACAACGCCCGACCGCCTCACGGCCGACGCACTCAACGTCGTGGTCGGCCCGCGAACGGGCAAGGGCAGCTACGGCCCCGAGCTCGAGACGTACGACGAGCGCTTCGGCAATGTCCTCGTCACGTACGGCGGCGGGGACGAGCGGCTGCTCGATCGGGTCAAGTCCGCCGTCGACGTCCTGCGCTAACCGCGCAGCAACCGGTACCCCACCCCCCACACGTTCAGCACGTACGGCCCGCCGCCCGCGGCGCCGAGCTTGCGACGCAGCCGTGACGCGTGTGAGTCCAGCGTCCGCGTGCGTGCGCTCGGCGAGCGGAAGCCCCAGACGTCGCGCAAGAGCTCCTGCTTCGGGAAGACACGTTGCGGGTCCTCCGCGAGTCTCGCGAGCAGCTCGAACTCCTTACCCGACAGCGTGACCGGATGCCCTTGCACGCTCACGCGGCGCGTGCGCTTGTCGACGACGACCTCTCCTGCTTCCAGCACGTCGCCGTGCGGGCGGACCGCGCGGCGCAGCACTGCACGGATCCGCGCGAGCAGCTCGTCGTAGACGAACGGCTTCGGCACGTAGTCGTCGCAGCCGCGATCGAACGCGCGCACGCGGTCGACGGCGTCGGCGCCGGTCTGGCCCATCAGGATGAGCGGGACGTCGCGGTTCCAGCTGCGGCCGGGCTCGCCCTCGCGCAGGCGCCGGCAGAGCTCGAGGCCTGTGGCGTCAGGGAGAGGGGTGCCCACGAGGACGAGATCCGGCCGCGCGCGCTCGGCGAGCTCGAGCGCCTCGCCGCACGCGCGTGCGCCTACGACCTCGAACCCGTCCTGCGCGAGATGACGTTCGAGGAACCCGCGCGTGGCGTGCTCCGACTCGGCGAGGAGGAGGGCCGCAGACATCGTGGCGAAGCTAACATCGGTACTCGAGGCGGTCGAGATGTCCTTTCTCGCAACTTTGCGACGGTTCATCGACAGTCGTCCACTGCGAACGGTGCTCGTCGCGGCGGTGGTTGTTCCGGCGGTTGCGCACGCAGCGACACCGGTCTGGCAGCGCGGCGAAGCGCTTCCACTGCCGCGCACCGAGGTCGCCGCCGCCCGGAGCGGCAACGAGCTCGTCGTCGTCGGCGGGTACGTCCCGTGGGGGGACACCTCCGCGCAGGCCGACGCGTACACGCCCGCGACGCGGCGCTGGCGACGGCTGCCCGACCTTCCCGTCGCCGTGAACCACGCGATGGCCGCGACGTGGCGCGGCAAGGCGATCGTCGTCGGAGGCTATGCGGCGCGGAACGCACCGAGCGACCGCGCGTTCGTGCTCGAGAACGGGCGCTGGCGTGAGCTCGCGCGACTGCCGGCGGGACGCGCGGCCGGGGGCGCGGCGGTGATCGGCAACACGTTGTACGTCGTCGCGGGGATCGGACCCGCCGGCCTTACGCGTGCGTCGTACGCGCTCGACCTGCGACGCAACCGCTGGCGGCAGATCCCCGGCCCGACACCGCGCGAGCATCTCGCCGTCACCGCGACGGGCGGCCGCGTCTACGCGCTCGCCGGTCGCACCGCCGGTCTCGACACGAACCTGCGAACGCTCGAGAGCTGGAAGCCTGGCGCACGAGGCTGGGCACGCCTTCCGCCGGTTCCGGTCGCACGTGGCGGAACCGCCGCGACCGCGGTCGGCCGCTTCATCGTCTCGATCGGCGGTGAGGCGCCGGGCGGCACGATCGCGAGCGTGTTCACGTACGACACGGCGAGCAGGAAGTGGCGCAAGCTTCCCGACCTCCCGACTCCGCGCCACGGTCTCGGAGTCGTCACGACGGGTCGTACGGTCTACGCGATCGCAGGCGGACCGCAACCCGGGCTCACGACGAGCGGCGCGGTCGAGCACATCACGCTCCCGTGATCCTGCACGCCAACGGGATCCGCTTCGAGGCGCTCGCCGAGGGACCGGAAGACGGGCCACTCGTCCTGCTCCTGCACGGGTTCCCCGAGCTGGCGCGCTCCTGGCGACACCAACTGCCTGCTCTCGCAAACGCCGGCTACCGCGCGGTCGCGCCGAACATGCGCGGCTACGACGGCACCGAGGCACGCGGCCCGTACGACCTGCGAACGCTTGGCAACGATGCGGCCGGGTTGATCGAGGCGCTCGGGCGCGAGCGCGCGACCGTCGTCGGCCACGACTGGGGCGGCGTCACGGCCTGGGCCGCGGCGCACCTGCATCCAGAACGCGTCGAGCGGCTGGTCGTGATGAACGCACCGCACCCGCGCCTGCTCCGCGAGGAGATGCTCGCGAGCGGCGAGCAGCGCAAGCGCTCGCGCTACATCTTCCAGTTCCAGATCCCGTGGTATCCCGAGCGGCAGCTCTCCAAGGACCGCGCAGCCAACGTCGTGCGCGCGCTCCGCGGCGGCTCGCATGTGCGCACCGCCTGGCCGGACGAGGAGCTCGAGCACTACCGCGCCGCGTTCGACGAGCCGCGCAAGCTCAAGGGGCCGCTCGCCTACTACCGGACGGCGTTCAGAAACGCGCTCCTCCGCCGCGGCGCGGGCCTCGGCGGGCCGGTCCAGGCGCCGACGCTCGTGCTCTGGGGCATGCGCGACCGTTTCCTCGCTCCATCGTTCGCAGATGTCGAGCGGCTCCGCCCCCACGCCACGGACGTCGAGGTCGTCCCGATCGAAGAGGCTGGCCACTACGTGCAGAACGAGGCGCCGGAGCGCGTGAACGCCGAGCTGTTGCGCTGGCTACAGCCGGCCGCTTCTTAGCACGCCCCAGAAGAGCCAACCGCCGAGCACCGCGGAGAGGACGAACCCGACCACTGAAAGTGCGTTGAGGCCGAGAATCTTCGGCCCGGTCTCCGCGAAGATCCCGATCAGGCTCGAGCCGATCAACCCGCCGGTCACGACGAGCGCGATCACGAGCCGGTTGAAGACGACGTCGATCCGGTGCATGAACTCGTCGAGGCCCTTGTGGACGAAGCCGACTTCCATCTGGCCGTCGCGCAGCTCCTCGAGGACGTCGTGCAGCTGGTACGGGATCTCGAGCACCATTTCCCCCATGCGCACGGTCTCGCGTCGCGCCCGGCTCGCGATCTTGTCCGGCGAGAAGCGCTCGATCATCATCGCGCGCGCGTACGGCTTCGCGACCTCGAAGACGTTGAAGTCCGGGTAGAGCTCGACGCCCACCGAGGCGAGCGTTGCGATCGAGCGGTCAAGGAGCAGATACCGCGTCGGCAGGCGCAGGTTCATCGAGTAGATGAGATCGAACGTGTCGCGGATCACGTCGAGCGGGTCGATCTCCGCGAGGCTCGCGCCGTAGTAGCGGTAGTACAACTCGTTGATCCGAGCGCGATAGTCGTCTTCGCGATCGACCGGATACCGAACGCCGAGGTCCGAGAGGCGCTTCGGCAGCATGTCGACCCGCCCCTGCGCAGCGTCGATGAACATGCGCGTCAGCTTCGTCATGTCCTCGTCGGTGAGGCGACCGACCGCACCGAAGTCGACGAGGCCGATCGTGCCGTCGTCGAGCACGAGCACGTTCGCGGGATGCGGGTCTCCGTGAAAGAAGCCGTCCCGGAAGATCATCGCCATCCAGGCGTCGCTCATCGTGTGCGCGACCTGGCGTCGGCGCTCGAGCGGCGTGTCGATCGGGAGGTCGACGAGCTGCACTCCTTCGATGAGCTCCAGCGTCAGCACGCGGCTTCGCGAGTAGGTCCAGTACACCTTTGGCACGTGGACGCGCTCGTCGTTTCGGAAGTTCCGCCGAAACGCCTCGGCGTTCCGTCCCTCGCGCGCGTAGTCGAGCTCGCCGCGGATCTGCTGCGCGAACTCGTCGACGAGCTCGTGCGCATCGATGAAGTCGAGGGCACGAACGCGCTCCTTGATCACGCGCGCGGCCTGGTAGAGCAGCGCGAGGTCGGCGTCGATCTGCCGCGGCGCGTCGGGTCGCTGCACCTTGACCGCCACGCGGTCCCCGTTCGGTAGCACCGCGCGGTGCACCTGGCCGATCGACGCCGCCGCGATCGGCCGCTCCTCGAACTCGACGAAGAGCTTCTCGAGCTCGAGCCCGAGCTCGCTCTCGACGACCTGGCGCACCGCGGCGAACGGCACGGGCCGCACGTCGTCCTGGAGCCCGCGGAGCTCGGCGATGATGTCCGGCGGCACGACGTCGGGGCGCGTCGAGAGCAGCTGCCCGAACTTGACGAACGTCGGGCCGAGCTCGTCGAGCAGCTCGCGCAGCCGGACGCCGCGCGCCGAGCGTTCCTCCACCTCGGGAGGCGGCCGCTCCCCCCACGGGAGCAGGTCGGTCAGCTTGTGTCGTTCGAAGAAGTAGCCGAAGCCGTGCCGGACCGCGACCTGCGCGATCTCAGAGAGCCGGCCGAGGTTCCTGCTGGTCGTCTGCGCCATCACCGTGAAGTGTGACAGGAGGCGGCGCTGACTCCAGGAGCCGGATGCGATGCTCGAGCTGGGCCACGCGGAGCTCCAGGTCCTCGTGCTCGCTCTGCGTCACGAATCCGAGCTCGCGGAGCACCGCGCTCATGTTGTCCGAGGCGCGCTCGCTCACCTTGCCGGTCTCGTCGCGCGCCCAGCCGACGAGCGCCTCGACGACGTTCCGCGCGGCGCTAACGGGCTCGGCCATGAGGACGTGTCTTGCGCCGCTGACGCCGGCGTTCGCGTTTGGCCGCAGCGCCGTCGCCGGACGGTCGGTCGGTCGGTGCGAGCAGTGCGAGCTCGGGCACGGGCTCCTCGGCGGCGGCGTGGATCGCTTCCTCCGCCACGAGGAGGTCGTCCTCGGGCACGTCGGTCTCCATGCGCTTCGCGTACTCCGGCTCGCGCTCCTTCAGCCACGAGAGGAGCGGCACCGCGAGGAAGATCGACGAGTACGCACCGGACCCGATCCCGACGAGCAGCGCGAACGCGAAGTCCTTGAGCGTGTCGCCGCCGAAGAAGTACAGCGCGCCGATCGGCAGCAGCGTGATGAACGTCGTCGCCAGCGAGCGGCGGATCGTTTCCCACAGCGACACGTTGCCGATCTCGCGGAACGACGCGCGACGCATCAGCGGAATGTTCTCGCGCACGCGGTCGAGGATGATGATCGAGTCGTAGATCGAGTAGCCGAGCACCGTCAGGATCGCGGCCACGGTCGCGGTCGAGACCTCCAGCCCGAAGAGCGAGTAGACCCCGATCGCGATCAAGACGTCGTGGAGGAGCGCGGCGATCGTCGCGACCGCGAACTTCCACTGGAAGCGAATCCAGATGTAGCCGACCACGAGGAGCAGCGAGAACACGACGGCCCACAAAGCGCTACGCGCGATCTGGCTACCGAAGCTCGCGGAGACGGTGTTCAAGCTCGTCGCCGCGTCGAACTCCTGTCTGAGCGAGGACGTCAATTGCTGTTGCTCGTCGGGCTCGAGCACCGGCGTGCGCATCTGGAATTCGCGGTACTGGCTGTCGCCGATTTCGGCGCCGACGCCCTGAATCGTCGCGCCGCCCTGCCCGACCTCGGCCGCCTGCGCGCGAACGTCCTCGAGCGCGACCGGCTGTGGGGTCTGGATCGTGAGCTCGGTGCCGCCCTCGAAGTCGATGCCGAGGTTGAGGCCCTGATAGAGGAGCGACCCGATTGCGATCGCCATGATCGCGCCCGAGATCGCAAACCAGATCTTCCGCTTGCCGACGTAGTCGTGGCGGATCCAGTTCGGGACCTTGGCGCCGGTCGCGCCCATGAACTTGGCGCTGTCGAACCAGCGGAAGCCGGCGAGCAGCCCGAGCATCGCGCGCGTCGCGAAGACCGCGGTCACGACCGACATCGCGGTACCGATCAGCAGCATCAGCGCGAAGCCCTTGACGCCGGCGGTTGCGAGGGAGAACAGGACGAGCGCGGTGATCGCCGTGACGACGTTCGCGTCGATGATCGTCGAGAGTCCCTTGCCGTACCCGGACGCGATCGCAGCGCGCACGGATTTACCCTCGCGCGACTCTTCCTTGATGCGTTCGAAGATGACGATGTTCGCGTCGGCCGCGACACCGATCGTCAGGATCATGCCCGCGAAGCCCGGCAGCGTCAGCGTCACGTCGAAGAGCAAGATCGCCCCGTAGAGCAGGGCGGCGTAGATGCCGAGCCCGAGCACGGCGATCAGACCGAGGAAGCGGTAGAAGACCAGCAGGAAGACCGCGACGAGCAGGAGGCCCGCGATCGCCGCCTGCCACGCCTGTCGCAGGGAGTCCTCGCCGAGCGTTGCGGAGATCTGCGTCTCCTCGAGCGTCTGGAACTCGATCGGCAGCGCACCCGTCTGGAGCACGATCGCGAGGTCCTTCGCCTCGTTCACGCCGGCCATGCCGGTGATCTGGGCGCCGTTCGAGCCGGAGATGCCGTTCGGGTTCTCGTTGTAGTCGATCGACGGCCACGAGCGGATCTCGTTGTCGAGCACGATCGCGAAGTGCTGGAACTGGTCCTGCCCGCCGAAGCTGACGCGCTTGCCACGCTGCGCGAGCTCGCGCGTGATGTCGCCGAACTTGTCCGTGCCGTCGTTCGTGAACTGCATCAGCACGATCGGCTCGCCGGAGGTCGTGTCGAAGTCGCTGCGGGTGCCGGAGAGCCGGAGGTCGACGCCCTTCATCTCGGGAATCGGCTTCTCGGCGTTGAAGGGCTGATACTTGAAGAGGTAGTAGTACGTCGCTCCGGGGACCGGCACGCTCGCCCCCGGCGGGCAGATCACGGCGGTGTCGGCGCTGCACGTGATCACGATGCGGTTCTTCGGGACACCGAACGCGCGGACGTCCTCTCCGCCTTCCTTGAAGGCCTTGCTGTTCTCGGCGACCGCCTTCGTCGGGAACGGGCCGGCGATCACCTTCTTCGTCTTCGTGTCGAAGACGCGCCACTCTTTGCCGCCGCCCTCCTGGATCGCCGACTGCTGGCCGACGAGCAGGTCGTAGAGCGTCTCGTTCGGAATCGGGATGCCCCGCGAGATCGACGGCGGCACGAGGTCGCCTTCGAGGTCGTAGAACTCGAGCTGCGCAGTCTTGCCGATCAGCTCCCGGGCGCGGTTGACGTCCGTGACGCCCGCGAGTTGGACGGAGATCTGATCCTCGCCCTGCCGCGCGACGACCGGCTCGGAGACGCCGAGCTTGTCGATCCGGTTCCGGATGATCGTCTCGGAGCGCTTGAGGTCGTTCTCGGTGATCTGCCGGTTGGCCGGCGGATCCGCCTTCAGGACGACCTCGAGCCCGCCCTGGAGGTCGAGGCCCAGCACCGGCTTCTTGTAGAAGGGCGACTGGGGCAACGCGATCAGGGCCACGCCGACGAGGGCGAGGACGATCAGCGAAACGAGAACGAGGTACGACCGGCGGGTGTTCAAGCCGCGCTCAGGTTAGCGAGGATCACCGGGTTCAGCGGTGTCCGGAACGAGCTGGGCGACGGCCCGCTTGTCGACCTTGACCACCGTTTCCGGGGCGATCTCGATCAGGACCGTGTCCTCCCCCACGTGGTCGATCCGGCCGTGGAGCCCGCCCGCGGTCACGACCTCCTGGCCGCGCTCGAGGCCCTGAATCAGCTGGCCCTGCTTCTGGGCACGGTTGCGCTGGGGCCGGATGATCAGCACCCAGAAGAGGACGGCGAGCACGACGAGCGGGAGGAACTCCATTCACTGGCCTTTCGTTAGTCGGTCGAGAGCGTCGGCCCGGTAGGCGGCGAGCTCGCCCCGCTCGATTGCCGCGCGGGCACCCGCGGTCAGGTCGATCAGGAACCGGAGATTATGAAGACTGAGGAGCCGCAGGCCGAGCAGTTCCTGCTGGTTGACGAGGTGGCGGATGTACGCGCGCGAGAAGCGCTCGCAGGCGGGGCACGCGCAGTCCTCGTCCAGCGGGCGGGGGTCGCGGGCGAAGCGGGCGTTCCGCAGGTTCAGACGTCCCTCCCACGTCAGCGCGCTTCCGGTGCGAGCGGTGCGTGTCGGGAGCACGCAGTCGAACATGTCGACGCCTCGGGCGATCACCTCGAGCACGCCCTCCGGGTCGCCGATGCCCATGAAGTAGCGCGGCTTGTCGGTCGGGAGCAGCTCGGTCGCCCAGGCGGTCGTCTCGAACATCTGCTCACGCGACTCGCCGATCGCGAGCCCGCCGATCGCGTTGCCGTCGAAGTCGAGCTCGACGATCTCCTCGAGCGAGCGGCGCCGCAGCTCCGGATCGACGGCGCCCTGCGCGATCCCGAAGCGGAGCTGGCCAGGCGCCCGCGGCGCGTTCCGCTGTCGACGCGCCCACTCGGTCGTTCGCCGAACCGCCTGCTCGAGCTCGGTGCGCGGCGCGCCGGGCGGCAGCACGACGTCGAGACACATCGCGATGTCGGAGCCGAGCGCGCGCTGGATCTCCGCGGCGTCCTCCGGCGTCAATCGCGCGGCCTCGCCGTCGTAGACCGAGCGGAACGTCACAGCGTCGTCGTCGACACCGAGCAGCGTGTCTCGAAGCGAGAAGACCTGGAAGCCGCCGGAGTCGGTGAGGATCGGCCCGTCCCAGCCCATGAACGCGTGCAGTCCGCCGAGCTCTGCGATCACGTCTTCGCCGGGGCGGAAGTGGAGGTGGTACGTGTTGCCGAGGACGATCGCCGCACCGAGCGCTCGCACCTCGTCGGGATGGAGGCTCTTGACGGTCGCCTTCGTCCCGACTGGCATGAACGCGGGCGTCGGCACGTCACCGTGCGCCGTGCGCAGCACTCCCGCCCGCGCAGCGTCGTCCGTTGTCTCGAGCACGAAGCTCACAGGATCAGCATCGCATCGCCGAACGAGTAGAAGCGGTACCGCTCGTCGACCGCGAGCCGGTAGAGCTCGCGCGTCTGCTCCACACCGGCGAATGCCATCACGAGCGCGAGCAGCGTCGAGCGAGGCAGGTGGAAGTTGGTCAGCAGCGCGTCAACGCGACGGAAGTCGAACCCCGGCGTCACGAAGAGCGACGTGCGGCCCTCAAGCGGTTCTCCACGCGCGAGCGTCTCGAGAACGCGAACAGAGGTCGTGCCGACAGCGAGCACGCGGTCGGCAGCGCGGATTCGCCGCCACGCCTCCGGGCGGACTTCGTAGCGCTCGCCGTGGAGCGCGTGCTCTTCGAGGCTGTCGACGGAGACCGGGCGGAACGTGTCGAGCCCGACGTGCAACGTCACGCGCTCGACGTCGAGCGCGGCCAACAGCTCCGGCGTGAAGTGCAGGCCCGCGGTCGGCGCTGCCGCGGAGCCGGGATCTCGCGCGTAGACGGTCTGGTATCGCTCGGGATCTTCGAGCGGGACGCCGATGTACGGCGGCAGCGGGACCTCTCCGGCCGGCTCGCCGTCGAGTCGCAGCCGCCAGCGGCCCTCGCCGAGGTGCTCGAGCAGCTCCACCGGTCCGTAGCGCCTCCCGGCGCGCAGCCGGCGCGTGGGCCTGGCGAGCCCCTCCCACACCCCGTCCTCGCCGCGCTCGAGCAGCAGCACCTCTCCCTTCGGCTCCGAGATCGGGATGCGCGCAGGCACCACGCGCGTGTCGTTGACGACCACGAGCTCGCCGCGCAGCTCCTCCGGGAGCTCGCCGAAGCGCCGGTGCCGGACCTCCCCGGTTGCCCGGTCGAGCACGAGCAGCCTGGACTCGTCACGCCGCTCGAGCGGCCGCTGCGCGATCAGCTCCGGCGGCAGCTCGTAGTCCAGCTCCGTGGTTTGCATCCGACGGCCAGGTTAGTCTTGCCTCCGATGGATCAGGACGCGATCGAGCGCGCGCGGCAGCGTCTCGCAGAGGCTGCCGAGGGACGTACCGACGCCTCCGACGTCGAGGCCGCCCTGGAGCGTGCACGGAAGGGTCTCGAGGATCTCGCCGCGGCTGCGGGAGAGCTCGAGGCGACGCTGCCCGCGAAGGTCGGCGAGGCCGTCAAGGAAGGTGTCGCGTCCGAGGCGCGTCCCGTCGGCCGTCAGCTCGCCGAGGTGCGTGGGCTGATGAACCAGCTGCTCCGCCGGCTGGAACGCCTCGAGGGCGACGTCCTGGCCGAGCGACATGCGCGCGTCGACGACCTCGGGCTGCTCGTCGACCTCCTCACCTCCGGTTGGAGAGGCGTCGACGAACGGCTCGCGCGACTCGAGCAGCATCTGCAAGCGGCCCCGTCCGGCGCGGTCGTGTACCGCATCGAAGAACGCCGCCCCGCCAGCGGCGAATAGAGACAGTCTCTAGCTCGGGAGGACGAGCAAGAACCGGCTGCCGCGGCCCGGCTCGCTCTCGAGGTCGATCCGTCCGCCGAGCGCCGAAGCGAGCTCCCGCGCGATCGCGAGCCCGAGGCCCGTCCCGCCTGCGCCGTCCTGCGAGACGAACGGTCGGAAGATGCGCTCGCGCTCGTCCGCGGTGATCCCGGGACCGGTGTCGTCCACGGCCACGCGCACGTCGCCGTTCGCGTGCTCGAGGCTCAGGCCGATGCGCCCGCCGTCCGGTGTCCACCGGAACGCGTTCTGCAGAAGGTTGGAGATGATCTGCAGCACGCGGTCGCCGTCGGTGACGATCACCGGGTGCGCCTCGACGTCGCGCTGGTAGTCGATGGCGCGCCGCCGCGCCTCCTCGCTGAACGCCGTGTACGCCTGCTCGCACAGCGCCTGCATGTCGACCTCCTCCTGGAGCAGCGTGAACCGGTGCGCGTCGAGCTTCGCGAGGTCGAGGATGTCGTTGACGAGCCGCGCTAGTCGGTCGGCCTCGAGCGCGATCACGTCGAGCGACTCGCTGCGAAGCTCGGGATCCTCGACCACGCCCTCGCGCAGCGCGTCGACGTGGCCGCGGATCGCGGTCAGCGGCGTGCGCAGCTCGTGCGACACGGACATCAGGAAGCTGCGCTCGCGCTCGTCGGCCTCCGCGAGACGCGCGGCCATCTCGCGGAACCGTTCGGCGAGGTGCCCGATCTCGTCGCCGGACGGAACGTCGGGAATCACCACGTCGTAGCGGCCCTCCGCGATCTGGTCGGCTGCGCCGGCGAGTTGGCGCATCGGCCCTGAGATCCGCCGAGAGAGGTAGAACGCCAGGCCCGCCGCGACGAGCAGGCCGCCGATGATCCCGAACAACAGCCGCTGCAGGAGCGTGACCCACTGCGCCTGCAGCTCGGCGCGCGGCTTCGCAACCGCGAACACTCCGAACCGCACGTCGTTCTCCTCGAAGGGCCGTGCGACGGCGAGGTAGCGCCGGTCGTCGTCAGCCGGGGTGAACTCGAACACGGTGCCGCGCCCGGACGGGAGCGCGTTGACGTCGATGATGTTGAGCGGCAGCTGGCGGAAGCCGGAGTTCTCACCCGGGAAGAGCGACTGGCCGACGTAGTAGATCCGGTCACCGGTCGCTTTCTCGAGTGCCCGAGGTCCGTAGGGCTGCGCCTTTGTCGCGATCTGCCGCGCGAACAGCTCGGTCAGGCCCGCAGCCTCCCGCTGGAGCTCGCGCACCGACTGCTCGCGGGCGTAGTCCTGGAAGAGGCGGAGCGCCACGGCGGACGCGATCAGGAGCGCGAGGGCGATCCCTGCGAGGAAGAGGGCCGGGAGCCTGAAGCGGAGCGACCGGAACATGCCGGTTCTAAGGGTAGGCGCGGAGCCCGCGGTCTGACCAGGACTCGTCGCCGGGGCGTGATGGGTGGTGCGAGGCAAGGACGCAGGGAGCGTTCGTATCCGCTGGATACGAATGCGACTGAGGACGCCGCATCGCGCCGCCCAGCGCGGCCCGGCGGCTCAGCTCCTGGTCGGGCCGCGGGCTCAGGCGGCGTCGCGGGCGGGCGAGACCTTGTAGCCCACGCCCCAGACGGTCACGATCGGCGACGCGTCGCCGAGCTTTCGCCGCAGCTGGCGCACGTGGACGTCCACCGTCCGGGTGTCGCCCGCGAACGTGTACCCCCAGACCCGCTCGAGCAGCTGGTCGCGGGTCAGCACGAGGCCCTTGTGGTCGAGGAGCTCCCAGAGCAGGTCGAACTCCTTCGGGGCGAGCTGGATTTCTTCCTCGCCGACGCGAACTTCGCGCCGGCCGGCGTCGATCTTCAGGTCGCCGTGCTGGAGCTGCGCACTCTCCTTCTCGCGCCGGTCCGGCGTGGCGCGCCGCAGAATCGACTTCACGCGCGCGACGAGCTCGCGCGGGTTGAACGGCTTCGTCAGGTAGTCGTCGGCGCCGACCTCGAGCCCGATGATCTTGTCCACGTCCTCGTCGCGCGCCGTGAGCATCAGGATCGGCACGTCCGAGCTCTTGCGGATGCGGCGGCAGACCTCGATCCCGTCGATGTCGGGCAGCATCAGGTCGAGGATGATCAGCGTCAGGTCACCCTTGGCGGCATGCGTGAGCGCCTCGGTGCCGTTCGCGGCCGTGCGCACGGTGTAGCCGGCGTTCTTGAGGTAGAGCGAGACGAACGACGCGATCGAGGACTCGTCCTCGACCACCAGGACGGTCTGCGTCTGCTGCGCCGCCACTACGGGTTCGGTGCGACCAGGTTCAGCTGAAAGCTGGGTGCAGTGATGAACGGCACGTCCTGCTGGTCGCCTCCGTTCAGTACGTAATGGCCGTTCGTCCCCCGGAGCCTTTCGACGCGACCCTTGCCGACCACCGAGAGGTCGACGTCGACGCCGCTGCGGACGATCATCTTGAAGGACCCACCCATCACCTTCCAGCGTAGATCCTTCCCGACGAAGCGCTCCTTCGCCGCGTCGTCGTCGAGATCCGTTCCCCTTGCGCCGGTGACGACGGGGAGGATCTCGTCGGTCCGCCACTCGTCGAGGATGAGGACGCACTGGCTGCAGCGACCGATCACTCCGCCCTTCACGTACACCGTGATGCCACCGTCGAGATCGCGCACCGAGAGGGTGCCGTCGCCCGGAGCCCGGACGGTCGCCAACGCCGCACTGGGAAGCGCGAGGGCGAGCAGGGTTATCAAGACGACGAGGCGCCGCATGGGTGCAGTATCGAACGCGGAAATATGCGCAACCTGATCGTAAAGTACGGAAATCGTTAGGGCCAGCCCGCGACCTCGCTACGGTAGGGCGGGTCGATGCGACGGAGGCAGTTCCTGCAGGCGGTCCTGGCCGCGCTCAGCTTCCCTGCGGCCTCCCGGGCCGCGAAGCCGGTTCCGCAGCTCCACGACCTGAGGGCCTCGAACGGGGGACGCCCGTTCGCGGGCGACGGGCCTCACCTGACCACGATCAGCCCTCGCCGGGCCGCCCGGCGACGGGCGCTGATCCGCTTCTCGCTGACCGGCCGGGCCCGGGTGCGCCTCGAGGTCGTCCGCACGGACACGATCCGGATCGGCAAGCCGCTCGGCGAAGTCGTCTGGGCCACCGAGCGGACGTTCGCAGCCGGGGCGCACGAGGTCGCGTGGCGTCCGCCCAAGGACCTCCAGCCGCGCACGTACCAGGTGCGCGCCGTCGTGAGCGCCGGCGGCCGGAAAAGGACCCACGGCCTCCACCGGCCCGGCGGCAAGGTGAACGGCCCGGTCGTCCGCGTCCTCGGTGTTCAGGTCGCGCTGACGAAGACGAGCTACGCGCCCGGCGAGCCGACCGACCTGCGGATCGCGAGCGACTCGGCCTCGCTCGAGCTCCAGGTCTTCCACTACGCGGGGCCGGAGCGGTTCGTCGAGCGCGACCTGCGCACGAACGGTGTCGCGGTGACCCCGCCGGCGCACGTCGACTGGCGCGCGCACCGCGAGGCGCCGTCGCACGTGCGCTTCCTGCGTGCCGGAGAGTGGCGGAGCGGCCTCTACTTCGTCCGCGCACGAGGCGACGACGGCAACGACGGCTACGCACCCTTCATCGTCCGTCCGCGCACGCTGGGCGAGCACCGAATCGCGGTCGTGCTCTCGACGAACACCTGGCAGGCCTACAACTTCCACGACGCGAACGGCGACGGCTGGGGCGACAGCTGGTACGTGAGCTCGAGCACCCGAAGCGTCGACGTCTCGCGTCCATTCCTCGACTTCGGCGTGCCGTTCCGCTTCCGCGACTGGGATCTCGCGTTCATCGCGTGGCTGAACCGCACCGGCAAGCAGGTCGACTTCCTGTCCGACGACGACGTCGAGACCGCCGGAACGGGTGACCAACTGCGGCGCGCCTACGACCTCGTCGTCTTTCCCGGCCACGCGGAGTACGTGACCACGCGCGGCCTCGACGTGATCGAGCGCTACCGTGCGCTCGGCGGCAACCTGCTCTTCCTCTCCGCGAACAACTTCTTCTGCCGCGTGCGCCGCGACGGGACGAAGCTGGTTCGCGAGCAGCTCTGGCGCGACGTCGGACGGCCCGAAGCCGCACTCGTCGGCGTGCAGTACGTCGCGTCCGACTACGGGCAGCGCCAGGGCCCGTTCGTCGTCCGGGGCGCGGACGCCGCCGCGTGGGCGTTCGAGGGGACCGGGCTCGGAAACGGCGCAGCGTTCGGCCGCTACGGAATCGAGCTCGACGCGCGCACTGCGGCCTCGCCCCCGGGCACGACGCTGCTCGCGGAGATCAAGGACCTGATGGGGCCCGGCCGGTCGGCCGAGATGACGTACTACGAGACGCCTGCGGGCGCGAAGGTGTTCGCGGCCGGCGTGCTGAACTTCGCGGCTTCGATCGACGACCCGCAGGTCTCGCGGCTCGTCGAGAACGTGTGGGCTCGCCTAGGCGGCCCGGCGTAACGGGAGGTCGGGATGGCGCTCGGCTGCGCCCCTCCAGATCTCGTTCGCCGCTTCTTCGCTCAGCAGGTTGAGCGCAATCGCGTTGATCGTCGCCACCGACGCCGACTCCAGCAGACGGCCGACCGATTCGGCCGGTGCGCCCGAGCGCTCGAGCACCCGCGCCAGCTCCTCGAGCCGTGCGACCAGGATCCGCTCCGTGCGCTCCGTCCGTGCGCGCCGCGTCATGCGGGTGCGATTCTGGCCGGCCTCGGGGTCTCCTGCCATCTCGTCTGACCGTAGCCCCGACCCCGGACGCTACTCGTACGTATAGAAGCCCTCGCCGCTCTTGCGGCCGAGCTTCCCGTCCGCCTGCATCGCGACGAGCCGCGCCGGCGGGCCCATCCGCGGCTCGCCGAGTGAGTCGAGCAGCGCCTCGGAGGCATGGACGTGGATGTCGATCCCGATCAGGTCGATGAGCGCGCACGGCCCCATCGGCCAGCCGACGCCGTTCGTCATCGCCTTGTCGAGATCCTCGGGGCTCACGCCGGCCTCGTCGAGCACACGCACGCAGTCGTTCAGGAGCGGGATGAGGATGCGGTTGACGATGAAACCCGGCGTGTCGTTGCAGCGAACGGGCTGCTTGCCCGCGCGCTCCGCCCACGCGTAGGCGGCGGCGACCGCCGACTCGTCACTTTGTTCCGTACGCACGATCTCGACGAGGGGCAGCAGCGGCGCAGGGTTGAAGAAGTGCATCCCGATCACGCGCTCGGGATGCTCCGTCGCCTCTGCGATCTGCGTGACGGAGAGCGCCGAAGTGTTCGTCGCGAGGATCGCGTCGGGCGCGCACACGCGGTCGAGCTCGGCGAAGAGCTCACGCTTGGCGTCGAGCTCCTCGACGATCGCCTCGATCACGAGGTCGCACTCGGCCAGCTCACCGACCTCGGTCGTCGTGCGGAGCCGAGCGAGTGCCGCATCACGCTCCTCGGCGCCGAGCTTGCCCTTCTCGACGGCTCGGCCGAGGAAGTGCTCGATCCGTCCGCGCGCGCGCTCGTTCAGCTCCTCGCTGACCTCTCGGCCGACGACGTCGCTCCCGGCGAGCAACGCGATCTGCGCGATCCCGGCGCCCATCGTCCCGAGGCCGACGACCCCGACAGTCTCGATCTCGCGTGCCAACTAGAAGCGCTCGATCACGCCGGCGATCGCCATGCCGAACCCGATGCACATGCACGCGACGCCGTAGCGCGCGTCGCGGCGCTCGAGCTCGTTCAGCAACGTCGCCGTCACCCGCGCTCCGGTGGCGCCGAGCGGATGTCCGAGCGAGATCCCGCCGCCGTTCGGGTTCACGTCTGCCCAGCGCTCGGTCAGGCCGGTGTCGCGCATGAACTGGACCGCGACCGACGCGAACGCCTCGTTCACCTCGACCGCGGCGATGTCGTCCCAGGTGAGCCCCGCCTTCGCGAGCGCCTTCGCGCAAGCCTCCGGGTTTCCGTGGAGCATCCGGTGCGGATCGACACCCGAGAGCCCGAAGGCGACGAAGCGTCCTCGCGGCTCCAGGCCGAGCCGCGAGGCAGCGTCCTCACTCGTGATCAAGACCGCGGCCGCGCCGTCGCAGATCTGGCTCGAGCTCCCGGCGGTCACCTTTCCTTCCGGGAGGAACGCGGGCGCGAGCGAGGCGAGCTTCTCGGCCGACGTGTCGCGCCGCGGTGTCTCGTCCACGGCGAACGTCATCGTCGCGACGGCGGCGCCCGCAGGCTGCAGCTCGCCGGGAACGTCGATCGGCACGATCTCGCGCTCGAACTTGCCCGCGTCGCTCGCGGCGATCGCGCGCCGGTGCGACTCGAGTGAGTACGCGTCGAGCTCCTCGCGCGAGATGTTCCACTCGTCGGCGATCACCTCGGCCGAGATCCCCTGCGGCACGATCTGCCAGCGCTCGTGCAGGCGGTCCGAGATGTCCCCGCCGTTCGAGCCCATCGGGACGCGCGACATCATCTCAACCCCCGCCGAGACGACCACGTCGAGCTGGCCCGACCAGACTGAGGCGGCCGCGTTGAAGTTCGTCTGCATCGAGGAGCCGCACTGCCGGTCGACGGTGGTCCCGCAGACGGTCTCCGGCCACCCCGCCACGAGCACCGCCATCCGGCCGACGTTCCAGCCCTGCTCGCCGACCTGGGTCACGCACCCCATCTGCACGTCCTCGACCTCGCCGGGCTCGAGGCCGACCCGCTCGACCAGCCCGTTCAGCACCTGGCCCGCGAGCTCATCGCCCCGGATGACCGAAAGCGTCCCGTTCCGCCGCCCGATCGGCGAGCGGGCGGCATCGACGATCAGCGCCTCGGACTTCCCTTTGCCCATGTGACAAGCTTAGACTCGCGCCGTGGAGCTACGGAAGAACGCGAAGCAGAAGCTCTTGAAGCAGGTGCCGCTCTTTGCGCGCTGCTCAGGCCCCGAGCTGGAAGCAATCGGGAAGATCGCCGACGAGCTCGACTTCAAGGAAGGCAAGGAACTCGCCCGCGAGGGTGCGCAGGGCCGCGAGTTCTTCGTGATCGTGGACGGGACCGCGGAGGTGACGCGCGGCAAGAAGAAGCTCCGGACGCTCTCCGACGGAGACTTCTTCGGGGAGATCTCGTTGGTCACGAAGCTCCCGCGCACGGCGACCGTGACGACCGTCTCACCGACGCGCGCGCTCGTGATCACCGACCGTGCGTTCCGGCGCATGCTCGACCAGTCGCCGACGATCCAGCGCAAGGTGCTCGAAGCGCTCGGCGAGCGCCTCGAGCGGAGGCCGTAGATCTAGACTGGCCGCATGGCCACGACCGCGACCGAGCGCAAGCTGTTCGTCGCCGGCGAGTGGGTCGAGACCGGCGAGTGGATCGACGTTCGCTCGCCGTACTCGGGCGAGGTGGTCGGCCGGGTCGCGAAAGGCGGCGCCGACGAGACGCGCCGCGCGATCGACGCCGCCGCCCGAGCGCTCGAGAGCCCGCTGCCGGCGCACAAGCGCGCGGAGATCCTCGTCAAGGTCGCCGGCGCGCTCGGCCGCCGCCACGAGGAGGTCGCCCGCACGATTTCGGAGGAGGCGGGCAAGCCGATGAAGGCGGCGCGTGTCGAGGCGGCGCGCGCAATGTCGACCTACACCTTCGCAGCAGTGATGGCGCGAACGCTCGCCGGCGAGATGGTCCCGATGGACGGGTCGCAGGCCGGGGAGGGAAAGCTCGCGTTCACGCTCCGCGTGCCGATCGGCGTCGTCGGCGCGATCTCACCGTTCAACTTCCCGCTCAACCTCGTCGCGCACAAGATTGCGCCCGCGCTCGCCGCGGGCTGCCCGGTCGTGCTGAAGCCGGCCACGCAGACGCCGCTCTCGGCCCTCCTGCTCGCCGAGCTGGAGGAAGAGGCCGGCCTCCCGCCGGGCTGGCTGAGCGTGGTCGTCGGGCCCGCCTCCGAGATCGGCGACGTGCTCGTCGAGGACGAACGCGTGCGCCTGATCACGTTCACGGGCTCGGGCGACGTCGGCTGGGGAATCCGCGAGCGCGCGCCTCGCAAGAAGGTCAACCTCGAGCTCGGCAACGCGACGCCGGCGATCGTGTGCTGCGACGCACCTCCGTCGACGGCGGAGAAGCTCGCCGCGAACTCGTTCTCCTTCGCGGGGCAGAGCTGCATCTCCGTCCAGCGCATCTACGTGATGGACGGCGCCTGGGACGACTTCGTGCGCGACTTCGTTCCGCAGGTCGAGGCGTTGAAGGTCGGCGATCCGGCCGACGACGACACCGACGTCGGCCCGCTGATCGCGGACCAGGAACGAGACCGCGTGCTCGAGTGGATCCACGAGAGCTCCGGCGAGGTGCTCACAGGAGGCGAGCTGACGCCCGACGGGCTGCTGCGGCCGACGGTGATCGCCAACCCCGCGCCGACCGACAAGGTGCAGTCGGAGGAAGTCTTCGGCCCCGTCGTGACGCTGACGCGTACGAGCTCGCTCGACGAGGCGATCGACCTGGCGAACTCGACGCGCTACGGGCTGCAGGCTGCGATCTTCAGCTTCGACCTCCGCCCCACGCTAGCGGCCGCGCAACGGCTCGAGTTCGGCGGGGTGATCGTCAACGAGGCGCCGACGTTCCGCGCGGACCAGATGCCCTACGGCGGCGTCAAGGACTCGGGCAACACGCGCGAGGGCCCCGCGTGGGCGGTGCGCGAGATGACCGAGGAGCGGCTCGTCGTCTTCCAGCTTCCCCGGAAGCCGGAAGCTCTGTAGCTCGGCGTTAGACTCGCGCCCATGAGCTCGTTTCTGTCGCGCGTGCTTCGTCCGACCCCGGACGTGCAGCCGGCCGCCCCCGAGGCGCCGGCCCGCAGGCCGCTCCCGCCCACCGGCCAGCTGCGCCGCGAGCGGCGGACGCTGCTTCGCCTGCGCGAGCAGCGGATCCGCGATTTGGGTGGAATCGTGCTCGAGATGATCCGCCGGGACGAGTTCCGAGAGGATCTCGTCTACGAGCAGGGCGCCGACCTGATCGGCCTCGAGGACCGTCTCCACGAGCTCGAGATGCTCCTGTCGGCCGCCACGAGCGTCCACCGCTCGCCGCCGTCGGCTCGGTGCGCGTGTGGCGCCCCGGTCCTGTGGGGTCAGCACTTCTGCGCGAACTGCGGCCGGCCGGCCGGTGACGCGCTCGTCGCGTGCTCGAGCTGTGGGCACGCGCTCCCGGCCGACGCCAAGTTCTGCGCGAGCTGCGGCACGGTCGCGGCACACGACGCGTGACCGCCGGCGGCGGCAGCGGCAACTGCCCCAGGTGCGGCGCGCACGTCGAGCCGGGGCAGGAGTACTGCCTCGAGTGCGGCCTGCGGCAGCCCGGCGCCGGAATCGCCAGCAGCGTCGGAACGGCATGGCAGCACCAGGTGCGCAGGCGCCTGCCGGGCTGGCTCCTGCCGATCCTCGCCGCGCTCCTCGTCGCGGCCGTGATGACCGGCGTCGCGATCCTCATCTCGCAGGGGAACGACGATGCCCCCGAGGTGATCAATGCGACCGGCCCGAGCTCGATCTCGACGCCGACCACGGAATCCACCCCGACGGAGCCGGCCACGACCGTGCCGACCGAATCCGAGCCGACGCCGACCGTGACCGAGCCGCCACCGGCGCCCCAGCTCGTCGACTGGCCGCCGAGCCAGAACGGCTACACGATCGTCATCGCCTCCCTGCCCGCGAGCGGCGGCAGGGCCCAGGCGGTCCGGAAGGCCCGCGAAGTGCTGGCCAGCAAGCTGCCCGAGGTGGGCGTAATCGACTCGGCCGAGTTCTCGAGCCTCCACCCCGGGTACTACGTCGTCTTCAGCGGGATCTACGCCGACCAGCGGGCCGCCCTGCAGGGCGTCGGGCGCGTGCAGAACCTCTATCCCGCCGCCTACATCCGGCAGATCAGCCGCTGACGTTCTCTTTCGAGGCAACGTGGGCGCCGACTTTGTAACACGGCCCCGATCTGTATAGACTCGGTTTCAAGGGGTCGGGCGACGGACATTTAACCCGGGGTTAACAGCCATTTGACGACGCTCTTGCGGGAGAACGACGACCGATGATCGACGAGCAGACACTCCAACTCCAGCACTGCATGTATCAGTACTCGCGGGCGATTTATCGCTCCATCAAGGACTTGATCGACCCGTACGTGGACGAGGACACGCAGTTGGAGTTCCGCCGCGAAGTGCTCGACGCGTGCCAGCAGACCATGGAGCGGCTCGCTGCCGACCCGCTCTATTTCGCAAAGCCGGAGCGCGCGCTCTTCCAGGACATCCGTCGCTACTTCCCGATCACCGTGCAGGCGGAGGTCGCCTGGGCGGTGCAGGAGGGCGTCAGCGCCGCCTGCGCCTTCATCGAGGACCAGATCGAGCAGGGCGCGCTCGACGGCGGGGTTGCCCGCTGCCGCGCGACCACTCGCAAGGGCAAGCCGTGCCAGCGCACTCCCCTGCCTGAGCGCGACTACTGCCCCTCGCACCAGCATTTGGAATCGCGCTCGAAGGTCGCAGCTTAGAGACGCGCTAGAGTCGCTGCGCCCTGTCGCACGACACTGACAAGCTCATTCGCCAGCTTTCGCTCGTGGCCTTCCTGATGGCCGAGCGGCGGCCTCTGACGGCGCGCGACGTGAAGCAGAACGTCGAGGGCTACCAGGAGATGTCGGACGAGGCGTTCGCGCGGCGGTTCTACTCCGACCGGGCCGAGCTCCTGGCCCTCGGGGTGCCGCTCCAGTCACAGCGCGACGAGTTCACCGGCGAGGAGCTGTACACGCTCACGTCGGAGCAGTACTTCCTCCCCCCGCTCGAGCTCTCGGACGACGAGCTCGCGGCGCTTCAGACATCGCTCTACATGCTCGAGGGCAAGTTCGCGTACGCGGAACCGCTCCGGCTCGCGCTGCAGAACCTCGCGCTCGGCCGTCCCGGCTTCGCGTCGACGCCGACGCCGACGGCGCTGCGCGTGGATCTGGAGGTCGACGACCCTGACTACTCGGCCGACATGCCCGGCCGGCTCGGCAAGCTCGAGAGCGCGATCTCGAAGCAGCGCACCGCCAAGTTCAACTACTGGTCGATCTCGAGCGACCGTGAGCAGGAGCGCACGGTCAACCCGTACGGGCTGTTTCGCGACCGCGAAGGCTGGTACGTCGTGGGCCAGGACCTCGTGCGCAAGGACATCCGAACGTTCAAGGTGTCGCGCATCCGTGGCGACATCCGCTTCGCAACGAGACGCGAGCGCGACTTTCGCATCCCTGCCGAGTTCGAGATCGACGACCATCGCGGACGGCCGAACTGGCAGATCGGCGAAGCGACCGGGGAAGCGCGGATCGAGATGGCGCCGGACACCGCCTGGTGGGTCCAGCGCGAGTTCGGCGACCACGGACGCTTTGAGGACGACGTCTTCGTCACGTCGTACGCGTCACTGCCCTTGCTCGCGTCGTGGGTGCTGCGCCAGGACGGTCGCGCGCGGCCGATCGAGCCGGACGAGCTCCGCCGCGTCGTCGGCTCGGCGCTTCGCAAGGTCCGCGAGGTGCACGAGGGAGCTCCGCCCGAGCCTGCCGCGACGAAGACGCGCCGTGCCCGCGACGACGAGGGCGACCGTCCCGCCGGGCCTGTCGTGCCGGAGCGCTTCGGTCTGCTCCAGGCGCTGCTCGCCTACCTGCTGGCCCGCTGCGGTGACGAGCCGTCAGCCGTCATCCCGGCCCGCGAGCTGGTCGAGAACTTCCACATCCCGGAGGACCAGCTGCAGGACCACCTCGCCCTCCTCTCCCTCGTCAACTTCGGCGGCGGCTGCTACGCGGTCTACGCCGAGCTGCAGGGAGACGTCGTCCGGGTGGACAAGGAGCTCTACGGCGACACGTTCCGCGCGGCGCCACGGCTGACGCCGCTCGAGGCGCGCGCGATCACGCTCGCCCTCGAGTTCGTCGGCCCGATGATCGCCGCCGAGGCGCACAACCCGCTTGAGAAGGTCCGGCGCAAGCTCGAGGAGACCTTCGGCCAGTTCGAGCTCTCGCAGCACCCCGAGGCGCACGTCGGTGCCGAGGAGGAAGACCTCGTCAAGACGCTGAGCGAGGCGATCCGCGAACGGCGTCTCGTCGAGATCGAGTACCAGAAGGAAGGCGAGGAGACCTGGACGAAGCGACTCGTCGAGCCGTATGTCCTCGAGCGCGCGCTGCCGAACTGGCTCGTGCACGCGTGGGACCGCTCGCGCGACGCGGAACGCAGCTTCCGCCTCGACCGGATGCGCACGGCCAAGCTGACGAAGGAGCGTTTCGAGCGGCGCGAGGGCTTCGACCCGCACGAGTTCCGCGACTCGCGGCTCGCGAAGATCCTGTACTCGCCCGTCGTCGCGCGCTGGCAGGTCGAGCGCGGCGCTGTGCTGCTCCGTGACGGCAGCGCGCTCCGCGAGGTGCGCATCGGCAGCGAAGAGTGGCTGGTCGGCGAGGTGCTCGGGCAGCGCGGCGAGGCCGTCGTCCTCGAGCCGGCCGAGCTGCGGCCCGTGATCGCTCGCCGCGCCAAAGAGCTGGCGCAGGAGCTCGGCGTCACGCGCATGCGCGTCAGCGCTTAAGCCGTCGGGAGGACGAGCGTGAAGGTGGCGCCCTCGGTGGGCGCCGAGCGCACGTCGAGCGTGCCGCCGTGCGCCTCCGCGATCGAGCGCGCGATGAAGAGGCCGAGCCCCGTCCCCGGAAGCGCCTTGCCCGAGCGCGCGCGGCCGAACTTCTCGAAGATCAACGACTGGTCGTCGTTTGCGATGCCGGGACCCCTGTCACGGACGGTCACGACGACGTTCCCGTTGAGCGCCGCTGCGCTCACCTCCACCGGCTGGCCGGACGGCGAGTACTTGACGGCGTTCTCGACGAGATTCGCGAGCACCTGGCGCAGGCGTTCGCGGTCACCGCGGATCGCCGGCACGGGCTCGGAGATCGATGTCGCGAGCGGGACCTCGTCCTGGCCGACCTCCGCCGCCGCCACGACGTCGCGGAGCAGCTCGGCCAGATCGACGTCGTCGAACGTGTAGCTGAACGTCCCCGCTTCGATACGCGAGGTGTCGAGCACGTCGGCGACCAGCGTCGCGAGGCGGTTCGTCTCGTCCGCGATGAGCGCCAGGAACGACTCGCGCTGCTCGGGCTTCAGCTCGCGCCAGCGCTGCTGCAACGTCCGCGCGGAGCCGATCACCGTCGCCATGGGGCTGCGCAGCTCGTGCGAGACGAGGGAGACGAAATCGGCGCGCAGCGCCGACAGGCGACGCAGCTCCTCGACCGTGGTGCGCTCTGCGTCGTAGGCGCGGATGTTCTCGACCGCGGTCGCGACGAAGCGTCCGAGGAGCGAGAGCAGCTCGACCTCCTCCTGCGTGAACGAGCGGGGCTCCTTGCGGACGACCGAGATCATCCCGATCGTGCGCGCGCCGGCGAGCAGCGGCGCGACCACGCGGCAGTGCAGGCCGAGCCTCATGAGCTCGCTCTCTTCGTAGAAGCGCGTCTCGCGCATGTCCTCGCGGTAGATCGTCTCGCCGCGCAGCACCTGCTCTAGGAGCGACCCCGCGATCGGCCGGTGGCTGCCGGGCGGGAACACGTCGGACGACGCGACGCCTGCGGTCGCCATCACGTGTGCGACGCCTCCTTCCGCGAGGACGATCGCCGTCCGGTCGAACGGCACGAGCCCGCGGAGCTCGCGGATGAACGCCCCGAAGGCCTCGTCGAGGTCGAGCGACGAGCCGAGCGCCCTCGCGCAACGGCCCGCTGCCTCGAGCAGGTCGACGCGCCGACCGAGTCGGTCGCGCAGCTGCTCGGCCTCGGCCGCCTGCGCGGTTGCGGCCGCCGCCTCCATCCGGAGCCGGGCGACCAGCCAGCCGACGATCAAGCCGGTGAGCAGCAGGATCCCGAAGGGGAAGCTGACGCGATCCCAGTTGAACCCCGGCGGGCCGAAGCGGTCCGCGCGCCACCACTCGAGGAAGGCGAGCGTCGGCAGCAGTAAGAGCGGCACGACGACACCGCCGCGGAGCCCGAAGCGAAGCGCCGCCTCGACGACCGGGAAGATCAGTGCCCATCGCGTCGGGCTTCCGTACTCGTATGAGAAGAGGAGTGCAAAACCGCTGATCACCGCTGTGTCGAACGCGAGCGCGACCGCGCCCAGGAGCGGCGACGCTTTGCTGCCGGGCCGGCTCGCGACGAAGAGAAGCACCGCGCCGAGCGCGAACACCGCGGTGAGCGCCCAGGCGAGCCGTTCGTAGCCGGACGGGAAACGCTCGGTGAAGATCCCGACCTCGAGTGCCACGAAGAGAACCGCTCCGAGACGTACCCAGGCAATCCAGCGCTCGATGTCGAGCAGCCGCTCGTCGTTCACGTCCGCTCCTCGATTCGCTCGAGCGCCCAGAGCGCGTGCTCGCGAAGCAGCTCGTCGTCGGAGACCGCGTACGAGGCGACCGCCGCGCGCTCGCGCTCACCCCCCACGTTCCCCGCGGCGACGAGCGCGTTGCGCCGGAGGAAGCGAGGGTCGTTGCGCGGGACGTACAGGCGGTCGTAGCGCGTGCGCAGCTCTGCGTCGCCGGCCTCGAGCCAGTCGACGAGCGAGACGAAGGCCTCGCCGTGCTGCTCGCCGGCGCGGCGCTTCTCGACGCCGCGGTTCCACGGGCAGACGTCCTGGCAGATGTCGCACCCGTACACGCGATCCTCGAGCGGCGCCCTGTACTCGACCGGAATCGCCGTCCGCGACTGCGTCCAGTAGGAGAGGCAGCGTGTCGAGTCGAGGACGCCCGGCTCGTCGAGCGCAGCGGTCGGGCACGCGTCGACGCAGAGACGGCACTCACCACAGTCGGTCTCGAGTGGCGGAGTCGCTTCGAGCTCCGCCTCGGTGACGAGCGTCCCGAGCACGACCCACGAGCCGTGGCGCCGCGTGATCATGAGGGTGTTCTTGCCGTAGAAGCCGACGCCGGCGCGCGCTGCGGCTTCCCGGTCGACGTGGTCGTTCTCGTCGACGAGCACGCGATAGTCGCCGCCGAGCTCTCGCCCGAGCGCGTCGAGCTTCTCGCGGAGCTCTGCGTAGGCGTGACGCCACGTGTAGCGCGGCAGCCGGCCCGATCCGTCGGGTTGCTCGGGAGCAGGCGCGTAGTAGCAGAGCGCCGCCGAGACGACGGTGCGCGCGCCGGGGAGCAGCGTCTCGGGGTGGCACGAGACCTCGGGCTTCGCCATCGTGAACTGCATGTCCGCGAACAGGCCGCGATCACGGCGCTCGCGGATGTGGCGTTCGGTCTCGGTGTATGCGTCGACCGGGGCCGCCCCGACCGCATCGAGGCCGAGCTCCTCCGCGAGCCGACTAAGCTCAGCCCCCGTCATCGAACTCATTGTGCCCTGAAAGCCGTACGAATCCACGAGGACGGAGGCCCCGACGTCCTGCGGTACGAGGACGTCCCCGACCCTGAGGCGGGGCCTGGAGAGGTCCTGATCCGCCTTCGCGCGAGCGCCCTCAACCATCTCGACCTGTGGGTGCGCAAGGGGCTCCCTTCCGTGCCGAAGCCGCGGATCCTCGGAGCCGACGGCGCCGGGACTGTCGAGGCGCTCGGGGACGGCGTCGACGGGCTGGAGCTCGGGCAGCGGGTCGTGATCAACCCCGGCCTGGAGCACGGCCGCTCGATCACCGTGGTCGGAGAGCACACCGACGGGACGAACGCGGAGCTGATCGCGTTGCCCGCGACGAACGTCTACCCGCTCGACGACTCGCTGTCGTTCGAGGAGGCGGCCGCATTCCCGCTCGTCTTCGAGACCGCGTACCGGATGCTGCGGACGCGCGCGGGCCTCGTCGAGGGCGAGTGGGTGCTCGTGTGGGGGATCGGCGGCGGTGTCGCGACTGCCGCGTTGACGATCGCGAAGGCGCTCGGCGCGCGCGTGCTCGTCACCTCGTCGAGCGACGAGAAGCTCGAACGCGCACGGGAGCTCGGCGCGGACGCCGTCGTCAACCACGCGACCGGCGACGTCGCCGCGGCCGCGAAGGAAACAACCGGCGGCGCAGGGATCGACGTCGTCGTCGAGCACGTCGGCGAGGCGACGTGGAAGACCTCGCTCGCGGTCGCCGCCCCCGGCGGCCGGATCGCCGTCTGCGGTGCGACGAGCGGGCCGAACCCGCCCGCGCAGCTTCACCGCGTGTGGTGGAAGCAGCTCACGATCGTCGGCTCGACGATGGGCACACGCGCCGACTTCGAGGCTGCGTACGAGCTCGTGCGCAGCGGGCGCGCGAAGCCGGAGATCGACCGGGTCTATCCGTTCGAGGCGATCCGCGAGGCGCACGAGCGCCTCGAGGCGGGCGAGCAGCTCGGCAAGATCGTCCTCGCCATCCCCTGAACGACCGCGTCCCTCTTCGGCCTGTCCGGTGCCAGGCACCGGCCGTGTCCGGCCGAGCCGAACAACCTGCTCGCAAGGCGTTTCCGCTTTCCACAAGACAGGTCCGGTGCCTGGCACCGGTCAGGTCCGGATCGGTCGCGAGTTCGCCGCCGTCGGCGACATGCGCGCCGACGGCACACAGACCCGTTAGGTGAAGCCGCGCCGGAAAGTCGTCATGGCGCCGAAGGCGCCGGACTTTCCGGCGTTAGCCGAAGCCGAGGATGAACTTCGCGTCGTCGGACATGCGGTCCGGCGTCCACGGCGGTTCCCAGGTCAGCTCGATCTCGACTTCTTCGACACCCTCCACCGCGGACGCGACGTTGACGATGTCCTCCTGGATCATCGGCCCTGCGGGGCAGCCCATCGACGTGAGGCTGTGAATCACCTTGATCTTGGGCCCGTCGATCTCGACGTCGTAGAGCAGCCCGAGGTCGACGATGTCCATCCCGAGCTCGGGGTCCTCGACGGCGCGGAGCGCCTCGACCACTTCGTCCTTCGTCGGCATCTCCCCCAGCCTAGCTGCGCGCTAGAACCCGAGGAGCCGGACTTCCTCGCGCCGTTCCCGGGCGAAGAAGTGGATCCCGTCGATGAAGCGCACCCAGTTGCAGCGGGTGCACATCACGAGCGAGTGCGTCCGCGCGCTGTCCGCGTAGAAACGCACGCCGCGCAGGAGGTCGCCGTTCGAGACGCCCGTCGCGGCGACGATCACCTCTCCCGGGGCGAGCTCCTCGGTGCCGAACACGCGATAGACGTCGTCGATCCCCTGCTCGCGCGCCTCGTCGATCTCGCCGCGCGTCGTCGGCCAGAGCTGCGCTTGGAGCTCGCCGCCGAGACATCGCAGCGCCGCCGCGCTGAGCAGGGCCTGGCGGGTGCCGCCGATCCCGATCGCGAGATGGTCGTTCGTGCCGCGGATCGCCGCTGAGATCGAGGCCGTCACGTCGCCGTCCTGGATCAGCTTGATGCGCGCTCCGGCCCGGCGGATCTCTTCGATTAGGTCGTGGTGGCGTGGACGATCGAGGACGATCGTCGTGATGTCGTTCACGTTCCGGCCGAACGCGTCGGCGATCGCCTTGATGTTCTCCGCGATCGGCTTGTTGAGGTCGATCGAGCCGCGCGCGCGCGGACCAACCGCCATCTTGCGCATGTACATGTCGGGCAGCGTGAGGAGCGAGCCCGGCTCGCCGACCGCGATCATCGACATCGCCCCCGGTCCGCCACGCGCGACGACGCCTCGCCCCTCGAGCGGGTCGAGCGCGAGGTCGGCCGCCTCGCCGCCGGCCCCCACGGTGACGCCGACCGGCAGCAGCCCTTCGCCCTCGGGCGCGCCGATCACGATGCGTCCGCTGATCGGCAGCTCGTCGAGCGAGCCGCGCATCGCGGAGAAGGTCGCCTCCTCGGCTCCCTCCACGTCGGCGCGGCCGAGCCAGCGCGCGCCGGCGAGCGCAGCGCGCTCCGTCACGCGCGCGTACGACTCGCAGAGACAGGGCGGGCGGTCGCTCACGGGACTCGCTCGACCTGCTCGGCGCCCGCCAGCACGAGGTCGAGCGTGCCCATCACGGCTTCGTCGACGTTCGCAGACTCGATCACGGCCACGCCTTCACGTCGCGCGCGCGTGACGAGCTCGTCCTGGATCCGCCTGATCTCGTCGAAGCGGTCGAGGTACCGCGCGACCGGGCGCATTCCGTCCGACGAGGCGTCGCGGACGTAGAAGTGCGTCTCGTGGACGGCGGGGTCTTCGATCTCGAGGATGCACCGCGCAACAACCGCCTGCTCTGCTTCCGGCGGAGGCTCCACCAGGCCGGGCACGAGATGGACGCCCTCGAGCACCATCGACCAGCCCTCCTCGAGCGCGCGGTCGAGCGACGCGTGCACCCCGGCAAGCACGTTTCTCGACTGGTCGAGGAAGCCTGCGATCGCGGGGTCGTGGGCTTCCTCGGGCTCGCGCAGCGCCTCCCCCGCCTCAAAGCTCGAGAAGTGGATCGACGGCATGAAGTCGCGCGAGAAGAACGCGCGCATCGTCTGCCGGATGAAGTCGGTCGACGTCACGCGCGTGATCCCGAGCCGGTAGGCGAGCTCCGTGGCGACCGTCGACTTCCCCGTGCCCGTCGCTCCGCCGAGCAGGACGATCACGGGCAGGTCGAGCTCTCGCAGCGCGAAGTACCGGCGCAGCCTGCCCATCGCGGCGTCGTCTTCTGCAAGCTCTTCGATCCGGTCGAGGTCGGCGACTGTCTCCCCGCGCGCCCGCAGGTCATCCTCCACCCGCCGCGCGAGATCGTGCGCGCGCATCGTCGGGACGCCGACCGCCGTCAGCGAGCGAGCCATCAGGCCCTTCGAGTACGGGACGCCGTCGCCGCCGAGCGGCAGCGGCTCGGTGTGGCGCGGCTGGCTCGTCACGCGCGCACCCGCTCTCGAACGGCGTCGTCCGCGAGCGCGAGGAGCCGCTCATCGAGCCCCTCGGCGACCACGTCGCTTCCGAGCAGCACGAGGCGCGCACCGCGCTCGGCCGCCGCCTCCGCAACGACGTCGATCGCGGCCGCTTTCAGCTCGACGAGGATCGTCTCCGCGTCGACGCTCTCGAGCTCCTTCCGGAGCGCATCCCGGTCGGCCAGGCTCGACGACACATGCCGCACGTCGAGGCCTTGCTCCATCAGCTCCGAGCGGATCGCCTCACGCGCGTCGGCGGGTGCGGTCGTGAAGACCGCAACGGGTCCCCCGACGCTCTCCGCCGGACGTGGGCGCAGCCGCGCTTCGAGCACCGGCACGTCCGTGAGCTCACGGATCGCCGCGAGCGATGCGCCGCCTCCGATCACGAGCACGAGATCCGAGACGAGAATGCGATACGCGTTCAGGTAGCCCGCCGCGACCTCGGGAGACTGGCCGCCGCCGACAACGAGCACGCGCTTGCTCGTGTCGATCGGCGGAAACGCGGCACCGCTGCCCTCGAAGACGACGAGGTCCGGCGCGCGCTCGGCCGCGAGCGCAGCCCCTTCCTGGACGTTGGAGACGAACGGCGCCCCCGCGAGCCCACCGCCCGCACGCCGGCAGCCGATGGTGACGACGCCTCCGAGCACGGCGTCTTCGAGGTAGTCCGATGCGGCATGGCGACCACTCCGCGAGAGAGCGAGCAAGTCGTCGATGGTCGGCGGCGTCTCCGCCACCTCCGGCTCCGCGGGACCGCCGCGGCCCATCGCGACGACCACGACGTCGTACCGCTCGGAGAGCACGCGCGCTGCGTGCGCGCCGACGGCCGTCTTTCCGACGCGCTTGCCGGTGCCGACGATCCCGATCGACGGCAGGTCGAACGGCTCGAGCACCGGCGGGTCGAAGCGAAAGTCCGCACCGACGTACGGCAGGCCGAGCGCGAGCGCTCTGCTCGCGAGGCGGAGGCGGTCCGGCGGCCCGAGCACCGGCTCGTCTGAGAGGTCGACGACGACCTCAGGGCCGTGCTCCAGCGCCGCGGCCAGCGAGTCGACGAGCGGCACGCCGTAGTTTTCGCCGCCGCGCAGCTTCTCGCTTCCCCCACGAGGTGAGCCGCGACGAACTCGTAGGGGAGCTCCTCGAGGGCGTCCGTGACCGTCGAGAGATAGTGCTCGCCGTCGATGATCGCGAGGGCGCGCTTCACGAGCGAGTGGTGACCTCTCCTTCGATCCGCGCGGTGTACTTCTCGAACGCGCGCGTGTCGGTGGAGAACTGGATGATCTTCTCCTGGCCGTGGAACGGGTACTTGCGCCACACGTCCACATGAGGACCGGTGACCTCGATCACGTTGTAACAGGGTCGGGTCTTGCCGCGAAGACGCAGCGTCGAGACCGTCCCCGCGTTCACGACGAAGAGGTCCTCGAGCCGCCACGCATACGGCACGTGCTTGTGACCCGAGAGCACGAGATCGACATGCGAGCGCTGGAGGCACTCGATCGCGTCGCCGGCGTCGTACACGACGTTCCGCTCTCGGCCCGTGCCCGGCACCGGCAGCAGGTGATGGTGCAGCGCGAACACGCGCAGCCCGGGCCCCGCCCCGTCGAACTGCTCCTCGATCCAGCGGTAGCGCCCGCGGCCGACGTGCCCGTTGTCGAGGTCCGGCTCACTCGAGTCGATCGCGACCACCGTGCAGTCGTCGACCTTCAGTACCGAGTTGCGCTCGCCGAAGAGCTCCTCGAAGTGGACGTAGCCGACGTTCCGGGAGTCGTGGTTGCCCGGGATGACGACGACCGACGGGCACTCGATGCGATCGAGATACTCCCGCGCGAGCCGGTACTCCTCCTTGAACCCGAAGACGGTGAGGTCGCCGGTGCAGACGACCGCGCGAGGACCCATCTCGTTGATCTCCGAAATCGCCCGCTCGAGCAGGCTCGGCTGGAAGTGTGGATCGCCGCAGTGCAGGTCCGAGATGTGCGCGATCGTGTAGCCAGGCCGTCCGTCGTTCGACATTTCGCCAAGTCTAGGGCGTCCGAGGGCGTTGCTACCCTGCTTGCAGATGCCCGCGGAAACCTGGGATTTCCAGGCATATCGCGGTTCGCAGCCGCCCACGTTCGCCAACCAGGCCGAGGTCGCGTGCGCACGCGTCCTCGACTACTACGGCATCCCGTGGGACTACGAGCCTCGCACGTTCGTGCTCGAGGAGAAAGATGGCCGCATCGTCGAGGCGTTCACGCCCGACTTCTACCTCCCCGAGCAGGATCTCTACGTCGAGATCACCGTGATGAAGCAGTCGCTCGTCACGCGGAAGAACCGCAAGCTCCGCAAGCTGCGCGAGCGCTACCCAGACGTCAACGCCAAGCTCTTCTACAAGCGCGACATCTCGCGCCTCGCCGAGCGATACAGACTCGACCTCGCAAGCTAGTCGACCCGCGCGTCGGCGACGTCTACCTCACGCGTGAGGAGATCGACGCGCGCGTGCGCCAGCTCGGCATCGAGCTCACCCGCGAGTACGAGGGTCGGAACCCATTGCTCGTCGCCCCGCTCAAGGCGAGCCTCGTCTTCGTGACCGACCTCTCGCGCGCCCTCACCGTCGAGCACGAGCTCGACTTCCTCGAGCTCGCCGGCTACGACGCCGACGGCCCGGGCATCCGACTGCTCAAGGACCTCGACGCCGAGATCGAAGGCCGCCATGTGCTGATCGTCGAGGACGTCGTCGACACCGGGCTCTCGCTCAACTACCTCTGCAAGACGCTACGCCTGCGCTCGCCGGCGTCGCTCTCCGTGGTGACGCTCCTCGACCGTCCGTACCGACGGCTCGTCGAGGACCTGCCGATCGCCCACGTGGGCTTCACGGTCCCCGACGAGCTGTTCGTCGGCTACGGGTTCGACCTGGACGAGCGGTACCGCAACCTGCCGGACCTGCACGTCCTCACGTAGCTAGATGCCGCGGCGGCGGCTGACGAACAAGCCGATCAGCCACAGCAGGAAGGCGATGATCGCGACCCACAGCAGTAGCTTGACGACGCCTGTGATCCCCAGCACGAACAGAATCAGGATGAGGATCAGGATCAGGATCAGCGGACTCAAGTGGCTCCTCTCTCGGGGGACGGACGCGGAACGTGATTCCCGCGTTGGCGCGCTGAAAACGCTTGCCGGTTATCCCAGATAGCCGAAGGGGTCGACCGGCGAACCGTTGACGCGAACTTCGAAGTGGACGTGCGGACCGGTGCTGTTACCGGTCGAGCCGGCGTAGGCGATCGTCTGTCCTTGCGAGACGGAGCTGCCGTTCCCGGCCGCGATCGACGAGTTGTGGCCGTACGCCGTCGCGATCCCGCCGCCGTGGTCGATCACGACGAGGTTGCCGTAACCGCCCATCCAGCCGGCGTAGATGACCTGGCCGGACGCAGCCGCGGCGACGGGAGTGCCCGTCGGGACCGCGATGTCGATCCCCTCGTGCATCCGCCCCCAGCGCCAGCCGAACCCGCTCGTGACCGGGCCCGAGACGGGCCAGATCATCCCGCCCGACGAGCGCACGACTCCCGAGGAGGACTGCGACGTCTGGATCCGCGACGAGAGCGAGGCGCTGACCGCGGCGAGCGCCACCACCTCGTGGAGGTACTCCTCCTTCTGCTGCTGGACGGACACGAGCGCCTCGCGGCGCTGGGCGCGCGTTCCGGAGAGCGCGTTCTCGCGTGCGACGAGCTCGTTGCGGACCTGCCGTGTCTGTTCCGTGCGCGCGGCGACGGCCTGTGTAACCGTGAAGATCCTCTTCCTCGTCACGGTCGTGCTCGCCTGCTGCACCGTGATCAAGTCTTTCGCGCGGCCGACCGACTCGGCGATTCGCTCGTCCTGCGCCGCCAGCTCTTCGGCGTAGTCGAGCCGCGACACGAGCTCGCTGAAATTCGACGAGTCGAGCAGGATGTCGACCGTCGTCAGGTTGCCCGACTGGTAGATCGCGACGAGCCGGTCGCTCAGGCGGTCGATCGCCTCCTCGTGCTGCCGGCGCAGGAAGCCGAGCTTCGCGGTCTGGAGCCGCCACAGCTCGGTGATCTTCGTCAGCCGCTCTCGCTGCAGTGCGAGGTCCTGCTCGAGCCGCTCGAGGTCCGAGGAGACGCTCCCGACCTCCGTCTCGAGCGACCGGATCCTCGCCGTGACGTCGGCGATCTCGTTCGACAGCCGCTGCTCCTTGGCGCGGGCGTCCGCGATCTTGTCCTGCAGGCCCGAGATCTGGGAGTCGACCGATCGCTTCTTGGTGATGTTGTCGCCGGCCGCGGGCGCGGCGGTCAAGAGGGCGAGGAGGATGAGAAGGAGGACGCGTCGGGTCACGCGAGGCTGATTTCGTCGGGCGCTCGGCTGTCCCTGCCGTGCGCGGAATCCTGCTCGAGGGTAGCGAAGTCTGACGCTAGTCGCCGTCCGGCGGCCGGATCTCGGTCGGCTGGACCTGCCGCCGGGCGGCCTGAACCCGCTCCTGGGCACCGGTCGCGATTTCCCCGGCTTCCCGCTCCAGCTGGGCGATCCGCTCGTCCAGAGCGGCAACTGCCTCCCGCTCGGCGGCCCCGTCGGCCCCGCCGTACGTGGCGGCCCCGAGCCGACTCAAGAGCTGCCCCCGCTCGCCCTCGAGGCGCATCGCCTCGCTTCGCCGCCGGGCGATCTCCTTGCGCGCCGAGGAGCGCGTCAGGAACGCCTGCGCCGTGTAGCCCGCCCGCGCCCGCGCGGAGTCGACGGCCCCGATCGATGCGGTCACGATCGGCGTGTCGGGCTTCCTGCGACCCGCCTCGAGGAAGCCGGCGGCGAAGAGCAGCGCGAAGCCGAGCAGGATGAGTCCGGCAACCCAGGCGCTGAGGACGAGGAGCACGACCGCAGCGATCAGCAACACGATCGCGAGCGCGAACAGGATGGTCGGCGGCGCGAGCCCGAACCACCGAGGCGTCGCCTGGGTGACGGTCACCGGCACCGGGACTGTCTCGTTCGGTGGAACCTCCGCGCGCACGGTGTCGCCGCTCTGCACCGGCGTGCCGCACGCCGCGCAGAAGCGCGCGCCTCTCGGAAGCGGCGCGCTGCAGTTGGAACAGTTAGCCGGCTGCGCGGACACGCTCCCTCCCTTCCCCACGCGGCTCGAGTGCACGCCTCGCGTCCGCAACGCGGCGGCGGAGCGGCCCGACGAGCGCGCGGTAGTCCTCGTCGGAGAGCTTCCCCGTACGGTGGTCGAACTCGAGCTCGCGCAGCGCGTCCTGGGAGCGGTCGCGCTCCTCGATCAAAGCGAGACGACGCAGCTCGAGGTCGTCCGGCTCGGCAAGGCGGTCGACAGGCGCGTCGGGCTCGCGGAGGAACGGCGCAGCGACGTAGACAACGGCGGCGAGCGCGAGCAGCGCGCCGAGCAGCAAGCCGGCGGTCATGCGGGAGCGAGCGCGTAGCGCTCGAGCAGCCGCCGCTCCTCGGCTAGATCCGGCCACAGCGCGATCAGCGAGCCGGTGAGGAAGACGAGCCCGGCGAGCCAGATCAGGTTGACCAGTGGGTTGACGAGCGCCTTGAGGCGCACGCTTCCGTCGGGATTCGCGTTCTCGAGGATGACGAACAGGTCGCCGAGGCTCAGCGCGTCGGCGCGGATCGCCGGCTCCGCCGAGACCTGCTGCTCCACCGGGTAGAAGTTCTTGCCGGGCTCGATGACTCCGAGGTCGCGCCCGTCGCGCTGCACGTCGACCCGAGCCCGGAGCTCGCGCGCGTTCGCGCTCATCCGCTCGGTCGTCCCCAGGTACGTGAGCGTGTAGCCCGCCACCTCGAGACGCTCACCACGGGCCAAGCGCCCCTCGCGGACCGTGTCGTACGCAGAGCCCGCCACGCCGATCGCGAGCAGGACGATCGCCGCGTGCACGATGTAGCCGCCGTACCGTCGGCGGTTTCTGCCCACGAGCGACGAGAACGCGCGTCGGCGACTCCCACCTTCGAGCGCGCGCCGCGCCCGTGTGCCGCGCACGAACTCGTAGCCGATCGAGCCGAGCACAAAGGCGGAGAACGTGTACGCAAGAAGCCCCACGGGCGAAGAGCCCGCACCGAGCACGAGCAGGACGACAGCGACTCCCGCCGCGATGCCGGCAGGCCACGCGAACGACGCACCGAGCGAGCGGAGCGACGCGCGCCGCCACGCGACGAGCGGCGCCAGCCCCATCAGAAGCAGCAGCGGCAGCCCGAAGACGCGCAGGAAGAAGTTGTAGTACGGCCCTGCCACGACGCTCGCCTCTCCGCTCACCGCCTCGGAGAGCAGCGGCCAGATCACGCCCCAGAGGATCGTCAGGCAAAGCGCGACGAGCAGCAGGTTGTTGTAGAGGAACGTCGCCTCGCGCGAGACGAGCGACTCGAGCCGCGTGCGCGAGCGGAGCAGCGGCAAGCGCATGAACACGAGCGCGATCGACAGCGAGAGCACGAGCACGATGAAGCCCAGGAACCACGGCCCGATCGAGCTCTCGGTGAACGAGTGGATCGAGTCGAGGATCCCGGAGCGCGTCAGGAACGTCCCGAAGAGCGAGAGCCCGAACGCGAGGATCACGAGCAGGAGGTTCCAGACCTTCAACATCCCGCGCTTCTCCTGGATCATCACCGAGTGCAGGAACGCGGTCGCCGCGAGCCACGGCATCAACGCGGCGTTCTCGACAGGGTCCCACGCGAAGTAGCCGCCCCAGCCGATCTCCTCGTACGCCCACTTCGCGCCGAGCAGCTGGCCGATGCCGAGCGCCGTCCACGCGACGAGGGTCCAGCGCCGCGTCGCGATGATCCACGCCTCGTCCGCGCGGCGCGCGAGCAGCGCACCCATCCCGAACGCCCACGGGATTGTCAGGCCGACGTAGCCGAGGTAGAGCAGCGGCGGGTGCGCGACCATGTACGGGTTCTGCAGGCTCGGGTTCAGCCCGGCGCCGTTCGGCGGCGCGAGCTGCGTCTCGAACGGGCTCGAGATCACCACGAGCATGAATGCGAAGAACACCGCGACGAGCGCAAGCGGCGGAACGACCCACGGCAGCAGCTCGGACTTGCGACGACGGGACGTTGCGACCACGAGCGCCGAGTAGCCGGTGAGCACGAGCAGCCACAGCAGGAGCGAACCCTCCTGGCCGCCCCAGAAGGCGGAAAGCGTGTAGCCGAGCGGCAGCTGCTCGCTCGTCAGCCGCGCGACGTAGACGAGCGAGAAGTCGTGCCGCACGAGCGCGACGACGAGGACGAGCGAGCCGACGAGCGCAGAGGCGAACGCGGCGACGAGCGCGTTCTGCGCAGAGACGGCGAGCCGCCGGCGTCGCGCGTAGAGCGCCCACGAGCCCGCGACGAGCGCGTAGAGCGACAACCCGAGGCAGACGACGAGTGCCGCGCGGCCGAGCTCAGCCATGCCCTAGGTCGAGCGTTGCTTCGGCACGTACTTCGAGGGGCACTTCGTGACCATCGTCCCCGGCTCGCCCACGAAGACACCGCGGCGCAGCTGCCCGTTCACCCGCAGGTCGCGTCCTGCCTTGAACTGGTCGGGCAGCCCGCCCGCGTAGCTCACACGCACGGTCGCCGAGCCCTTCACGTCGCGGAGCCGGAAGCGGGTGACCTCACCCGAGGTCTGGACCGAGCCGGGCACGACCTGCCCGCTCAGCACGACTGCCTCGGTCCGCCCGTTCAGCTCCGAGGGTTCGACGGCGGGCGTCCCGCCCCCGGCGAACGAGACGTACACGAGGAAGACCGCGAGCACCGCCGCGACGGACAGCGCGAGCACGAGCCGCGCCGGGTTCGACCTCCGGGCCACGCCCCAGAGTCTAGCCCTCGACTACGAGCGTTCGGCCCGGGCTGCGCGCCTGGCGGGCACGCGGTACCCGTGGTCGACGCAGAGCGACCCCGGGGCGTCCTCGGTCAGGGAGTCGCAGTAGCCCTTGCCGTAGGCGGCCCGCATGAAGGCGGCGACGACGTCGATGTTCCACTCGGAGATCTCGCCCGCCTCACGCCAGAGGTCGGCTAGCCGGAGGTCGATGTCGAGCTCCAGGAGGTCGATTCTGGTTGGGGTTTTCTGCATGGCCGAAAGCGTAGGACCTGGGTCGGACGTCATGATTGCCCCATGGGAGAGCTGCGGTTCGGAGGGGCCCGGGTGCCCTCACGGGAGAGCCCCAAGGCGGCGATCGAGATCCTGCTGGAGCGCGCGTACACGGCCTGCGAGATCGACTTCGAGGGCAAGTTCTGGATGGACTACCCCTGGGCCGAGCGCTTCGGCGAGCTCGCGGGGGAGCACGGGATCGTCCTCTCGGTGCACGCGCCGATCGCGGGCTTCATGGGCCACGCAGAACGTGGCAAAAAGCTCAACATGGCCGTCGGGATGCTCGACCACTCGGCGGGGATCGCGAAGACCGCCGGCGCCGAGCTCGTCGTCTTCCACCCCGGCTTCCTGCTCGGCCGGACGCGCGAAGAGGCGATCGACTCCGTCGTCGAGCAGCTCGGGGAGCTGCGGGAGCGCCTCGAGAAGAAGGATCGCGCGGTTCCCTTCGGGATCGAGGTGATGGGACGAGTTCGCGAGCTTGGCTCGCTCGACGACGTACTCGAGATCGCGTCCCGGCTCGACTGGGTGCGGCCCGTGATCGATTTCGCGCACATGCACGCGACGAGCGACGGCGCCTTCACGGAGACGTCGCTGTTCGCCGACGCGCTTGCCGGCGCAGACGCCGTGCTCGAGCCCGGAGAGCCCTTCCACATCCACTTCTCCGACATCGCGTACGCGAACCGGAACGAGACGAAGCACCTGCCCTACGGCGAGGGGACGCTACGTGCGGAGCCGCTCGGGGAGGCTCTCGTCGCGTTCGATCGGCCCGCGACCGTGATCAGCGAGGCCCCCGACCTGGAGTCGAGCCTGGCGATTCGAGCAGCGCTCGAGGGCGGGCGCCGGTGAAGGGCTAGGCGGCCGCGGCGAGCGGGCCGCTGAGGAGCCGCTCCTCGAAGGGGGCCGCCTCGTCTTCACGCCCCCGCTCGCGCAGGAAGCGCGCGTAGCGGTCGACTGCCTCGCGCTCGATCAGGCGGAACGGGCCGGCCTCCGCGCGCTCGAGCGCTGAGAGGAAGAGCACCTCGGCGTCCTCGTCGCGTCCCTGCGCGGCGCGAACGACGCCGAGCGCGAACGTGGTCGTGATCTGCGAGAGCGCGTCGTGCGGCCCGACCGTCTCGCGCGCCTCGAGCGCGAAACGCTCCGCCTCGTCGACCCTCCCGTCGTCGACGAGCAGTTCCGCGAGCGACCGCTGCGCCTCGCACAGGTATGCGCGATCCCCGAGCTTCTTGAGGATCTTCACGGCCTCGCGGTAGCGCTCCTGCGCCTGCTCGAGGTCGCCGCGCTTCCACGCGAGGGTTCCGAGGTGCTTGACGCCCCACGCGATCCCCGCCTCGAACCCGACCTCGCGGTAGAGCTCGAGCGCCTGCGTGAACGAGTCTTCCGCGGCGTCGAGGTTGCCCTCGATCATGCTCAGGTTGCCGCAGCGCTCGAGGACCGCCGCCTTGACGAGCACGCCGCCGCTCTCCTCCGCGAGCTCCACTCCACGCTCGAGCAGCGGTCGCGCGGCGTCGAGCTCGAGCTTCGTGATGTAGAGCGAGGCGAGGCCCTGGATCGCGCTGGCCTCGAGGTCCTTCCGCCCGGCGTCGTGTGCCGCATCCAGCACGTGACGGAGGTACTTCTCAGCCGTCTCGTGGTCGCCGATCCAGTTCGCGATCTGCACCCGGACATTGAGCGCCTCGATCTTGGCGCCGATCGGCGCGTCGGCCGGCAGCGTCTCCAGTGCCTGCGTCGCGAGCTCTTTCGCACGGGGCAGGTCGGCCTGCGTGTAGAGCGCGACCTCGGCGAGGGCGGCGAGCGCGGTCGCCTCGAGCTTCTTGCTGCCCTGCTCGGCCGCAAGCCCGCGCACCTTCTCCATCTCCACCGCGACCGCGGGCATGTCGCCGAGCCGTTGTGCCGCGCGCGCTGCGTGCCAGCGCCGCTGGACGTTCGGGTCGAGCTCCACCGAGCGCAGGAAGAGCTTCCGAGCCGTCGCGAACGACTCGCGCGCCATCGACCGCCGGCCCGCAGCCTCGAGCGCCTCGGCCGCCTCGACCGCGAGCTCGGCCGGTGTCGACCCGTCGAGCTCGGCGAGGAGCGAGGACGCACGATCGAGGTGGAACGCACGGATCTCGAGCAGCTCCTCGCCGGCGCGCTCCTTGAGCCACGCCGCGAAGCGCGCGTGCTGCGCTGCGCGCGCCGACTTCGAGAGCCCGCCGTAGGCGACCTCGCGGATCAGCACGTGCTTGAACTTGTACGCGCGCTCACCGGAGATCGACGAGCGCGTCTCGGGCAGAACGAGCTCGCGGAGCACGAGGCTCTCGAGCTGCGGCGCGATCTCGTCGAGCTCGGGCGACAGGTGCGTGAGCGCGCCCTCCCAGAAGATCCGGCCGATCAGGGCTGCGCGCTGGATCAGCCGCTTCTCGGCTGCGGGAAGCCGGTCGATGCGGGCGGCGATCAGCGCCTGCAGCGTGTTCGGCATGCCCGCTGCGATCGACAGCGTTCCGTCGGATTCAGCGAGCATGCGGACTGTTTCCTCGACGAAGAGCGGGTTGCCCTCGGTGACGTCGAGGATCTCCGCGCGACATTCCTGTCCGAGTGTCGTTCCCGCGATCAGCGCGTCGATCAGCTGCTCCGCTTCGGCATCCCCGAGCGGCTCGAGCTCGATCGCGGCCGAGCGCAACCGGCCACCGCCCCACGACGGCCGCACTTCGAGCAGCTCCGGCCGAGCGAGCGCGATGATGATCAGCGGCGCGTCGCGGACGTACTCCGCGAGGTGCTCGATCAGCTCGAGGAGCGGCTCTTCCGCCCAGTGGATGTCCTCGAAGACGAGCACGAGCGGCTGCGGCTCGGCGAGCTTCGCGCCCCACTCGCGTGCAGCCCAGGCGATCTCCTGGCCCGTCGCCTCCGCCTCGACGGCCTCGAGCACGCCCGACGCGTTGGCGAGCAGGTCGGCGATCGCCTCGTCCTCGCAGCAGGCCCGCAGCTTGTCGAACGCCTCACGCACCGGCTCGTCGTCGTGGATGCCGGCGGAGACCTTCACCATCTCGGCGAGCGGCCAGTAGGTGATTCCCTCGCCGTACGGCAGGCAGCGCCCTTGCAGGACCGTTGCGCCCTCGAGCGTGTCGAGGAACTCGCGCGCGAGCCGGCTCTTGCCGACTCCGGGCTCCCCGAAGATCGTCACGAGATGCGCACGCCGGTCGCGAACGACCCGCGTGTAGGTGTTCTCGAGCAGGCTCAGCTCGATGTCGCGGCCGACGAGAGACGCCTGAAGGGTGGAGATCCGCGTCCCACGGTCGTAGGCGGACAGCGCACGCCACGCCCAGATCGGCTCGTCGCGGCCGCGCACCTGCACAGGCCCGACGTCCTCGACCTCGATCCGGTCAAGGGTCAGCCGGTACGCGTTGGGTCCGATCAGGATCTGGTTGGCGGACGCGCTCTGCTGAAGGCGCGCGGCGATGTTGATCGCCTCGCCGGTCGCAAACGTCGAGTCGCCGTCGCCGACGACGACCTCGCCCGCCTCGACGCCGACGCGCGCCTGGAGCCCGAGGTCGGTGGTCGCGTCAAGGATCGCGAGCGCCGCGCGGATCGCCCGTTCGGCGTCGTCCTCGTGGGCCTGAGGGACGCCGAAGGCCGCCATCACGGCGTCGCCCGCGAACTTCTCGACCAGCCCCCCGTGGTGCTCGATGCACTCCGACGCCTGCTCGAAGAAGCGGTCGACGCGCCGCCGGACGATCTCTGGATCGGTCGTGGAGACGAGCCCGGTCGAATCGACCAGGTCGACGAACAGCACGGTCGCCAGTTTGCGTTCCACTCCCATAAGTGTAGAAACGCGCAAGGATCGCGGAAGCTTCCGCGCAGCCATGCGCCTGAGGGGCGCGCCCATAGCGTCTAGACGCTCGGCGAGAGCGATTTCTTCCGCTCCTTGCGACCTTTTTTCGACCGATGCGAACCTGTTTTACAAATCGCAACGTTCCGGGCACAGGTTTCCCTGCGGAACGAAACGGAGGCAACGTGCAACGTGTAACGCTTTTGATCGCGCTCGCGCTCATGTTGGCGGGCGCGGCAACGGGTCCCGCTGTAGCCGGACCATCGCCGGCGGACGGCGATCCGATTACCGGCGGGAGCGTGGGCAAGACGTACCTGACGCTCCCGTTTGCCCTCGGCGAGGTCGATCTCTCGGCGCTAGGCGTCTCAGATGCAGAGCTTGCGGCGGTTGGGCCGACGGCCAGCTTGACGACCGCGTCGGGTGACGTCTTGATTGTCGACAACGACGGGTTGGACTGCCCCAACGCTCAGTTTCTGACGATCCAGTCTGCCGTCACCGCTGCCTCGTCGGGTGACAAGATCAAGGTCTGCCCGGGGACGTACATCGAGCAGGTGACGATTCCGGCAGGCAAGAACGACCTCACTCTCTTTTCCGAAGGCGCCCGGCAAGCGGTTATCCAGGCACCTCCGGTGATGGTCGCACCACAAGCGATCGTGCGAGTGAACGGCGCCCAAGACGTGACCATCCGCCACTTCACGATCAGCGGCCCCGGCGGCGGTGGCTGTAACAGCATTCGTTACGGCGTCTTCGTCGACGGGGGAGGTTCGGCGCTAATCACCGACAACCACATCACGCGGATCCGCGACTTCCTGCCGCTGGGCGCGTTGAGCGGCTGCCAGAACGGCATCGCCGTCTCGGTCGGGCGAGTGCTCCCGCCGGATGGGCCGACGTCCGGAAGCGCAACGGTCGTGCACAACCTCATCGACAGGTACCAAAAGGGCGGCATCCTTGTCGACGGTGCCGGGTCGAGCGCCGAGGTGGCGCACAACGAAGTCATCGGCGACGGGCCGACTCCCTTCAACGCTCAGAATGGCATCCAGCTGAGCAGAGGAGCGCACGTCGACGCTCACCACAACAAGGTGTCGCAGAACTTCTACAGTCCTCCGGGTGTCGAAGCAACGGGGTTCTTGCTCTTCGATAGCCCGGACGCTCTCGCTCACCACAACAGTGTGTTCCTGAATGAGGCCGGGATGGCGACATCCAGTGTCAACGGCACGGCCGAGGTCTCATACAACAGCGCGCGCAACAACTTCGACGGCATCGTTGCCTTCGGCGGCACCACGAACACGCTGTTCGCCCACAACAAGGCATACGAGAACACGAGGTGGGACTGCCGTGACGACACTATTCCGACGCCCAACTTCTGGGTGAAGGACCTTGGGCGCACTGAGAACCAGCCCGGTCTTTGCAAGCAGGCAGGTCCTTAAGCGCCTCTCTCTTCGTGACTTGCGGAGGGCGGCTTCAGCCGCCCTCCCACGTTCCCGGTTAGCATCGGCGCCGTGCTCGAACCCAGGGTCTTCAAGGCGTACGACGTTCGCGGGATCTATCCGACCGAGCTCGACGAGGACGGCGCTCGCGCGATCGGACGGGCCTACGTCGAGCAGTTCGAGCCGGAGAAGATCGCGGTCGGCCGCGACATGCGCGTCTCATCCCCGTCGATGGCGGCCGCGGTGATGGAAGGAGCTGCGTCCGCCGGTGCAGACGTCCTCGATCTCGGGCTCGTGGGGACCGAGATGGTCTACTTCGCGGTCGGGGAGCTCTCGCTCGACGGCGGGATCATGGTCACCGCCTCGCACAACCCGAAGGAGTACACGGGGATGAAGGTCGTGCGACGTGGCGCGCTACCCGTCGGTGGCGAGTCGGGGCTGCTCGAGATCCGCGACCGCGCGCTCGGCGAGCAAGTGGCTCAGAGCCACAAAGTCGGACAGGTCCAGCCCTACGACATCTGGCCCGCGTACGTCGAGCGCGTGCTCTCGTTCGTCGACGTCGAGACGATCGGCGCGCTCACGGTCGTCATCGACGCGGCCAACGGGATGGCCGGCGTCATGCTGCCGCCCATCCTCGAGCGGCTGCCGATCGACGCGCGCACCTACTTCTTCGAGCCCGACGGCACGTTCCCGAACCACGAGCCGAACCCGCTCCTGCCCGAGAACCGCGAGTTCATCGTTTCGAAGACGGTGGACGAAGGCGCCGACCTCGGCGTCGCGTTCGACGGGGACGCCGACCGCTGTTTCTTCGTCGACGACACGGGCGACTTCGTCCCGGGAGACTTCATCACCGCGCTCCTCGCCGAGTCGATCCTCGAGAAGGAGCCCGAGGCAAAGATCATCTACGACGTCCGCGCCAGCTGGGCGGTGCCGGACACGATCGAGCGCGCAGGTGCCGTTCCGCTGATCAACCGCGTCGGCCACGCCTACATCAAGCACCGCATGCGCGAGGAGGGCGCGGTCTTCGGCGGCGAGGTCTCGGGCCACTATTACTTCCGTGACTTCACGCAGGCCGACTCGGGAGTCGTGCCCTTCCTGTTGATGCTCGAGCTGATCTCGAAGCGCGGCAAGAAGCTGTCGGAGCTGCTCGCGCCGTACCGGGAGCGCTACTTCCTCACCGGCGAGCTCAACACGCCCGTCGCGGATGTCGAGGCGAAGCTCCGAGAGCTCGAGGAGCGCTTCGGCCCGGAGGGGCAGGTCTCGCACCTCGACGGACTGTCGGTCGAAACCGCCGACTGGCACTTCAACGTCCGCCCGTCGAACACCGAGCCGCTGCTGCGACTCAACCTCGAGGCGCTCTCGCAGGAGCTGATGGAGCGCAAGCGCGACGAGGTGCTCTCGGTGATTCGGGAGTGACGCTCGAGCTCGGTTTCACGACCGACGAGAAGCCGCCCTTCAAGTACGCCGCGCACACGCGGGTCGGCTTCTCCGACACCGATGCGCAGGGGATCGTCTACTACGGCCGCTACGTCCCGTACTTCGACCTCGCGCGCGTCGAGTACCACCGACATCTCGACCTGTCGAAGGAGAAGCTCGGCGGCAACGAGTTCGTGATGCGCGCGATGCACGTCGAGTACCACGCCCCCGCGGTGTTCGACGACCTGCTGGAGATCTTCGTGCGGCTCGCCCGCGTCGGCCGCACGAGCGCGACGTACGAGTTCGCTGCCTACCGCGCCGAGGATGACGTCCTGATGGTCACCGCGACGCAGACGCTCGTCCTCGTCGACCTCGACGAGCGCAAGGCCTGCGAGATCCCCAACGAGTTCCGCGAGACCGTTCGCGCGTTCGAGGGCGACGACCTCGTGCTGTGACACCGGAGCAGCAGCGCGCCGGCGCGCTCGAGGCGATCGAGCGAATCGTCAACCGGGGCGGCGAGGACGACGAGGTGCTGAGCGCGGTCCGCGCAGTGGTCGACAAGCTCGACCCGGACGCCGCCGACGATGCCGCCTTCGCCGCACGCGTTGCGACCCTGACCTCGTCGTACAGCCGCAGCCCTTAAGACCGCGCACCCGGGTGTGTCCTCAGCACCCGGGTGCCGCAGCCTCCTCGGAGCCCCCTCCCCTGCATCTCTTTGTACTCAGGTCGCGCTTGCTCGCTATCCCTCGATTCAGGTACCTCGCCTGATCGGGGGATGAGTCCCTCGAACGAGGGATTCGTCGAGCCACGGAACGTGGCCGCGCTATCCCTGAGACGGGGTGACTCGGAACGCGTCGAACACCGCGTCGACGTTCCTGAGCGCCGTGAGGAGGCTGCGGAGCGACTTGATGTCGCCGACCTCGGCCACGTACCAGTTCTTCGCGAGCTGGTCCTCGACGCTGCCGCCGTACGAGACGATGTTCGCACCGTGCTCCGCGAAGGTGCGCGCCACGTCCTCGAGCAGGCGCGGGCGGTCCCACGAGTCGACCGCGATGTGCACCCGAAAGCTCGTCTTGTGACCGTCCGACCACTCGACGTCGGTGAAGCGCTCGGGGTTCCGCATCAACGCCTTCACGTTCGGGCAGTCGAGCCGGTGGATCGTGACGCCCTTGCCGAGCGAGATGTAGCCGGCGATGTCGTCGCCCGGAACCGGGGTGCAGCACTTCGCGAGCCGCACGAGCACGCCCTGGGCACCCTTGACGATCACGCCCATCTCGCCGTCGTCGATCGGCTTGGCGCGCGTCTGCTTCTTGGGGAGGGTCTCCTCCTCCGCGACGCCTTCGGATTTCAGCTTCTGAAGCACCTTCTTGACGATCTGCGCCGGCGGGAGCTTCCCGGAGCCGAGCGCGAGGTAGAAGTCCTCGGCCTTCTTGAAGCCGGAGTCACGGATGATCTGCGCGAGCACCGCGGACCCCGCGAGCTTGCGGTAGGGAAGGTTCTGCCGCTTGAGCGCTTCCTCGAGCGCCTCGCGACCCTTCGCTTCGGTCTCTTCCTTCGTCTCGCGGGAGAACCACTGGCGGATCTTGTTTCGCGCACGTGAGGAGGCCGCGAGCGACATCCAGTCGCGCGACGGGCCCCGACCGGTCTTCGCGGTGAGGATCTCCACGAAGTCGCCGCTCTTGAGGCGGTAGTGCAGCGGCACGATCCGCGCGTTCACCTTCGCGCCGACTGTGCGATGCCCGACGTCGGTGTGGACCGCGTATGCGAAGTCGATCGGCGTCGCGCCGGCGGGCAGCGTCTTCACCTCGCCCTTCGGCGTGAAGACGAACACCTCGTCGTCGAAGAGGTCGGTGCGGAAGTTCCGCATGAACTCCTTCGGGTCGACCTCGTCCGCCTGCGAGTCCATTAGCTGCTTGACCCACGCAAGCCATTGCTCGTCGGGCGCCTGGCCGTGCTTGTACGCCCAGTGGGCCGCGATCCCGAGCTCGGACATCTCGTGCATCTCGCGCGTGCGGATCTGGATCTCGAGCGGGCGGCCCTCGGGCCCGATCACCGTCGTGTGCAACGACCGGTAGCCGTTGAACTTCGGCATCGCGAGGAAGTCCTTGAAGCGGCCCGGCATCGGCTTCCAGAGCGAGTGGATCAGCCCGAGCGCGCCGTAGCAGTCGCGCGTCCCCTCCTCCCCGCTCCGCTCGACGATCACGCGCATCGCGGTGAGGTCGTAGATCTCGTTGAACTCGCGACCCTTCTTGGCCATCTTCTCGTAGATCGAGTAGAAGTGCTTCGCGCGCGAAGAGATCTCGGCGGGCACGTCGGCCTTCTCGAGCTCCGCTTCGAGCCGCGCTGCGGCCTCGCGCACGTGTGCCTCGCGGTTCGCGCGCCGGTCGGCGACGAGCGCCTTGATCTCTTCGTACTTGCGCGGATGGAGCGTCTCGAACGCGAGGTCCTCGAGCTCCCACTTGAACGCGTGGATGCCGAGCCGATGTGCGAGCGGCGCGTAGACCTCGAGCGTCTCCTTGGACGTCTGCACCTGCTTCTGCTTCGGGAGGTGCTCGATCGTGCGCATGTTGTGCAACCGGTCCGCGAGCTTGATCGGGATCACGCGCGGGTCGTCGGCCATCGCCACGATCATCTTGCGGTAGTTGTCCGCCTGGGTCTGCTCGCGGGTCTGGAACTGGATGCGCGTCAGCTTCGTCACGCCCTCGACGAGCTGAGCGATCTCGCCGCCGAACTCGGCCCGGAGATCGTCGAGCTCGACGGCCGTGTCCTCGACCACGTCGTGCAGCAACGCCGCCGCGACCGTCTCCTCGTCGAGGCGGAGCTCCGCCAAGAGCTTGGCCACCGACCACGGGTGCCGGATGAACTCCTCCCCGGACCGCCTGAGCTGGCCCTCGTGCGCTCTCGCGGCGTAGGCGAAGGCCCTCCTCAGCAGCTCGAGGTCTGCGTCGGGGTTCGACTCCGAGACGGCTGCGAGCAGCTCGTCGACGAGGTCTTTGTGCTGCTCGGTGACGTCGACGACCGTCATTTCTCCAAGTGTAGACGGGGGGTTTGCCTACAGAGGATCGGCGGATCGGCCGATGAACAAGAGATGTTCATGCGTCGAATCCGCAAATTCCGGCGAGACCCTGCGCGCGAGATCGCCCGGGCACTCGTCGCGCTCGACCGCGCTGCCGCCGAAGTTCGGCCCACGCCGAGGCGTCGGGCCGGCGTCTCCGTCGCCAAGTAACAGACTGTTACAAGGTCTCGTAGTACGGCGTGAGCGGCGGCGGGTAGACCACGCGTCCGCAGGCCTGCTCGACGTACGCCGGTAGTGGCTGGGCCTGGAACGCCGCCTCCGGAATCGACTCGTACGGCCGCTCGAGCCCGAGCTCCGAAGCCGCGACGAAGCTGAACCTCGAGTAGTAGAGCGGGTTGCCCTCGACGATCACGAGCGGCTCGCTGCGCTCCCGCGAGAGGCGTAGGCCTTCGTGGACGAGTGCCGTTCCGATTCCGGTTCGCTGCCGGTCGGGTCGAACTGCGAGCGGCGACAGCATCAGGATCGACGTCCCGTCGACGAGCTCGGTGAGCGTGAACATGACGTGACCGAGGACCTCCCCATCTTCCTCGGCGACGAGCGCCAGCTCCGGCAGGTAGCCCGCAGACGCACGGAAGCTCTCGACGAGGCGCGCCTCGTCGGGCGAGCCGAACGCCGCTTCGACGACCACGGCGATCTCCTCGTAGTCCTCCGCGCGCTCAGCGCGAACGATCACGCAGCGCGCGCAAGCGACGGCTGCTCGAGCAGCGCGCGGAAGCGCTCGGACTCGAGCAAGCTCCGCGGCTCGACGCCCGGGGCGAGGCCGAGCTCTTCGAAGATCTCCTGCGCGGCCGGGTCTCGCTCCTCTTTCCGGAACTCGGCGACGAGCCAGTCGCGCAAGCCCACGTAGCCGTCCGGCGCGTCGAAGACCCGTCGCACGACGAGCTGCGGTGCGACGGTGCCGTTCCAGTGGTTCGCCTGCAACCGAAAGGCGACGTCGAATCGAGTGTCGGCCTGGAAGCGCTCGAGCTGGGCGCCGAGGCCGAACGCGATCGCTCCGCCGGCGCGCACGCGGAAGCGGAGATGCTTGCCCTCGCCGACGGTCGCGAGGTCGCGCAGCTCGCAGCTCTCGGCGAGCAGCGTCACCTCAGGGTTGCCCATCCCGAACGGGGCGAGCTTGGCGAGCTCCTCGCACAGCTCGAGCGTCGGCACCGTCTTCGGCGGCAGCACCGCGTCGACGTACGTGACGGGCCGCAGGTCCTCCTCCACCAGGTGCTCCTCTGCATGCGCGGCGAACGCGCGTGCGAACTCCTCGACGTTCTCGGGCCGGATGGAGAGCCCGGCCGCCGCCCGGTGGCCCCCGAAGCGCTCGAGCATGTCGGAACAAGCAGCGAGGCCGCCGTGCAGGTCGAACGCCGCCACGGAGCGGCCCGATCCCTTCCAGAGCTCGTCACCGCCGGCGATCATCACGACGGGACGGTTGAAGCGTTCGACAAGCCGCGAGGCGACGATCCCGATCACGCCCTCGTGCCAGGCCTCGCCCGCGACCACGTACGCAGCTCGGCGCTGCTCCGCCTCGGTCCACGACCCAACCTGCGCAACTGCTTCGCGAAGGATCCGCTCCTCGACCTGTTGACGCTCGCGGTTCAGCTCCTCGAGCCTCGACGCGAGCCGCGACGCTTCCTCGCGATCGTCTGTGAGCAAAAGCTCGAGCGCGGCAGCCGGATGGCCGAGCCGACCGGCGGCGTTGATCCGGGGCGCCAGCCGGAACCCGACCGCGCCGGTGTCGACGATCGCGGGGTCGACGTGCGCCGCGCGCATCAGCGCCTGCAGGCCGGGCTTCTGCGTCCGAGCGAGCGCGCGGAGGCCGGCGCTCGCAAGCGCGCGGTTCTCGTCGAGCAGCGGCACGACGTCGGCGATCGTGGCGAGCGCGACGAGGTCGAGATGCTTGTCGACGTCTGCCCCGAGCGCGCCGAGCAGCTTGTAGGCGACGCCGGTGCCGCAGAGCTCGGGAAAGGGATAGCGCGACGGGCGCGTCGCGACGATCGGGCAGTCGGGAAGCGTCTCGCCGGGGCGGTGGTGATCGGTCACGATCACGTCGAGGCCGAGTGCCTTCGCGCGCGCGACTTCCTCGACCGCGGTGATCCCGCAGTCGACGGTCAGGACGAGCGCGCAGCCCTCGTCGGCGAGCCGCTCGATCGTCTGGGCGGCGAGGCCGTAGCCCTCGTCGAAGCGGCTCGGGAGATGCCAGTCGACGTTCGCGCCGAGCTCGCGCAGTGATGTCACGGCAAGCGCGGTCGCGCAGATCCCGTCGACGTCGTAGTCGCCGTGGACGCAGATCCGCTCGCCCGCAGCGATCGCCGCCCTGATCCGGTCGCACGCGGCCGCGGTGTCACCGAGCAGCCCCGCGTCGTGACGCGGCGGCTCCGCAGCGAGAAACGCTCGCGCCGCTCCGGGGTCGCCATACCCGCGCCGGACGAGGACGCTGGCGGTGACCCAGCTGATTCCGAGCGCCCCCGCGAGAGCGCCCGCCTCATCGTGCGGGCAGGGACGGATCGTCCACGTGCCCTGTTGCATCGTGCGATCACGGTACGGAGGGGGTCGGACAGCACTAGATTTGGCCCCCGATGGACGACCTCCTCAACGTTTTCGACTACGAGCGCCGCGCTGCGGAGCTCCTGCCGCCCGGGCCGTTGGGATATTTCGCCGCCGGCGCGGGCGACGAGTGGACGCTGCGCGAGAACGTGAGCGCGTACCGCCGCTGGACGCTCCGCCCACGACTCCTCCGCGACGTCGCGAACGTGACCACGGCTCGCACGGTGCTCGGCCACGAGCTCGCCGCGCCGATCATCGTGGCGCCGATGGCCTACCAGCGGCACGCGCACCCCGAGGGCGAGGTCGCGACGGCGCGCGCGGCAGCCGCGTTCGGAACGATCATGACCATGTCGACGATGGCAACGTCGTCGCCGGCCGAAGTGGCCGCCGCCGCGCCCGATGCGCCGCGCTGGTTCCAGCTCTACGTCTTCCGCGACGAGGGAGTGACGCGCTCGATCGTCGACCAGGCGGTCGCCGCGGGCTTTCGCGCGATCGTGCTCACGATCGACGCGCCCTACTTCGGACGCCGCGAGCGCGATCTCCGCACGGGCTGGCTGATCCCCGATGAGCCCGCCGTTCCCGCGCTCGCGGCGGCGCTCGGCACGATGCGCGAGACGTCGGTGTCCGAGCACTTCAAGCTCATCTCCCCTTCCATCAGCTGGAAGGACGTCGCGCGGCTCTCGAGCGAGACGAAGCTGCCGGTGCTCGTCAAGGGAGTGCACACGGCCGAAGACGCGTTGCTCGCGGTCGAGCACGGTGCGGCGGGAATCGTCGTCTCGAACCACGGTGGAAGGCAGCTCGACGGTGTCGCCGCGTCGGTTGACGTCCTGCCCGAGGTCGTCGAGGCCGTGGGCGACCGGGTCGAGGTGCTCGTCGACGGCGGGATCAGAAGAGGCGTCGACGTGATGGTCGCGCTCGCGCTCGGCGCGAGGGCTGTACTCGTCGGACGGCCGGTGCTCTGGGGCCTCGCCGTCGACGGTGCTGACGGCGCTCAGCGCGTGCTCGACCTGCTGCGCGTCGAGCTGAAGCTCGCGCTCGGGCTGTGCGGCTGCTGCTCTCCGGACGAGGTGACGCGCGCGCACGTGGCACGCGCGATCTGAAGAGGCTGGGGGCGGCTGTTCAGCCGCCCCCAGTACGTTGGTTTCTTCGGTGGCTCGACTAGGAGATTCCAGCCGCGCCAGCCCGGGCGTCGCACTGCGTCGCATCGTTGAGCAGGATCTGCGTTGCCAGCACGAGCACCGTGACGTCACAGATGTTCGCCGCTGCTGCGATCGGGATCTGAACCGTGTTGTTCTGCAGGTTGACGTTGATCAGTCCGTCCTGCCGAGTCGCCCCGCCGGCCGAGCGCGGTGTGACGGTGGCGCCGCTTGCAGCGAGCGCGTCACACGTCGCGGTTCCGTCACCGAGATCAGTGGCGAGCACGGCGACGGTCACGTCGCAGATGTTCGCGGCGATCGCGATCGGAACCTGGACGACGTTGTCTTCGACGTTGATGTTGACGAGACCGGACTGGTTGGTCTGCGCCATCGCTCCCGTGGCCAGTGCAAGCGCCATCGAGCATGCCAAGGCGAGAGCCGTGGTGAACTTACGCATGTTGTGACCCCTTCTGTTTGGCCCCTCGAGGGAGGCCCTTGCTAGGACGAGGTTCGGGTTCCCGCCTCTTATCCGTTCAAACGCATACCTTGGAAATGGTCACCGGGGTGACGCGGACGGCCGCTAGTTGCGCAGAGAATCGCGGATCACCTTCGCCCAGAGCACCACGATGAAGGCGATCCCTCCGAGCGTGAGCACGAACACCGGGGCGAGCACGAGCGCGCTCTCCCACGAGATGTCGAAGAAGTACTTGCCTCCGACCACAAGTGCGGCGCAGGCGAGCACGGACACGGCGACCGCTCGGGCGTTCACGAAGGCAGCGTAGTCGCGGGCTATCCTTTCCCGGTGGCCGAGGCCAACTACACGTCGGGGGACGACTACGTCGTCGAGTTCCTCGGCTACCGGTTCAGCTTCAACGGAGACGACTTCGAGCAGCGGGTTACCGCCGCGGCGGTTCGGCTCGGGCTGATCGGTGGCAACGAGCTCGAGCACGAGGAGATCTCCGACCTCGTCGAGCTCGCGGCCGACGGCGTGATCGAGGAGCCCCGCTCGACGCTCGGCCGCTACGTCGTGCGGCACTGGGAGCGCATCTCGCTCGTCGAGGGCGAGTCGCTCGTCTACTGGCTGCGCAAGCTCGTGTTCCGCGGCGCCTGGCTCGACCACCGGGTCAAGGAAGGCCTGCTGGAGGTCGCCTGGGACGACGAGGCGGCCGACTTCGGCTACCGCGACCCACACGGCGGCCGTGCTCTGCTCGAGCTCGCGCCCGTGCCGAGCTGGCACGAGCTGCAGTTCCGGCGCTAGGCCAGAGCCCCACCGGCGCGATACGGTTGCGAAGATGCTCCGCGCGGGAGCGCTCGTGCTCGCTGCGGCGTTCGTCTGCACGGCGCCGGCTACCGGCGCGTACCCCGGCAAGAACGGCCGGGTCGCTTACGTCGAGTCCGCGCTCGGGCGGGTCGGCTCCGGGTGGGGGCCGACGATCGTCTCCATCCGGCTCGACGGGACGGGCCGCCAGACGCTGACGACGGCCACGCGGACCTCGGGCGACTTCGAGCCTGCGTGGTCGCCCGACGGCCGTCGGCTTGCCTACGTTCACTCCGCCGGCCGCCAGCTCGGCCCCGGAACGGACGGCACGGAGATCTGGGTGATGAACGCCGACGGAGGCAGCAAGCGGCGGCTCACGCGGAACTCGCTCTGGGATGGAAGCCCGACGTGGAGTCCCGACGGGCGAAGCATCCTGTTCGTGCGCGGCCGGCTCTTCGTGGGGCGCAACGAGCAGCCGAGCGCCGACCTCTGGGTCATGCGGGCCGACGGTCGGGCTCAGCGGCGGCTGACGCGAACCCCGGAGCTCGAGCTCGACCCAGCGTGGTCGCCACGCGGCGACCGGCTCGCGTTCCTCGTCGCCCCGCTCACGCGCTCGTGCAATCCGCGTCGCTGCACCATCGGCCGTGAACGCGAGCTCTGGACCTCAGCGCCGGACGGGACGCGCAGGCTCGGCGGGGGCCTCGGCGGAGACCTCATCCCCTCCGCGCCGACCTGGTCGCCCGACGGCTCTCGGCTGGCCGCAGGGACGCGCCTCGGCTTGATCACCGTCGCGGCCAACGGCAGCGACCCGCGCCTCCTCGGCGGCGGGGACGATCCGGCCTGGTCACCCGACGGAACGCTCCTCGTCGTCACCGACCAGTTCGGCCGCGCGAACTTCCTCGGGCTGCAGGTCGTCACGGTCGGCGGCCGTTCGTCGCCGCTGACCCGCAACCCCGCACCGACCACCGAGCTGCTGATCGACCAGACGCAGCCCGACTGGCAGCCGCTCCGCTAGTCCTAGAAGAGCTTGTCGTCGACGGCAGAAGCGCCGACGTGCGCGCGGCCGAGGTCGGTGACGATCCTGCCGCGCGGAGTGCGCTGGATGAAGCCGAGCTGGAGCAGGAAGGGCTCGTAGACGTCCTCGATCGTGTCCGGCTCCTCGCCGAGCGTGACCGCGAGCGTCGAGAGGCCGACGGGCCCGCCGCCGAACTTCTCCACGATCGCCCCGAGCAGCGCGCGGTCGGTGCGCTCGAGCCCGAGCGTGTCGACCTCCAGCAGCGCGAGCGCCTCGGCGGCGATCGCGGTTGTGACGACGCCCTGGTGCCGGACCTCGGCGACGTCGCGCACACGCCGCAGGATCCTGTTCGCGATGCGCGGCGTGCCGCGCGAGCGACCGGCGATCTCGATCGCCGCCTCGGGCTCGATCTCCACCCCGAGGATGCGGGCCGAGCGGTTCACGATCGTCGAGAGCTCGCCGGGCGAGTAGTAGTCGAGCCGGAACGTCATGCCGAAGCGGTCGCGAAGCGGCGTCGTCAGCAGTCCCGTGCGCGTCGTCGCACCGATCAGCGTGAAGGGCGGAAGGTCGAGCGTCAGCGTCCTCGCCGCAGGCCCCTGGCCGACGATGATGTCGAGCCGGAAGTCCTCGAGCGCCGGGTAGAGGATCTCCTCGACCGCGCGGTTCAGGCGGTGGATCTCGTCCACGAACAGGACGTCGCGCTCCTCGAGCCCGGTGAGGATCGCCGCCATGTCGCCCTTGCGTTCGAGTGCGGGCCCGGCGACCGTGCGGATCCCGACGCCGAGCTCCTCGCGCACGATGAACGCGAGGCTCGTCTTGCCGAGCCCCGGCGGGCCGACGAGCAGCACGTGGTCGAGCGCCTCGCCGCGCGCCTTCGCCGCGTCGAGCGAGATCGCGAGCTGCTCCTTGACCCGCGACTGGCCGACGAAGTCGTCGAGCTTGCGCGGGCGGAGCGAACGGTCGAGCTCGTCCTCCTCGGGGCGCACCGTCGGAGCGAGGAACTGTGTGGCGCTCATGCCGCCTGCCTGAGCGCGGCGCGCACCTGCTCTTCGATCGGCAGCTCCTGGTCGACCTCCGCGAGCGCGCGCTCGGCGTCGACGACGTTGTATCCGAGCTCGACGAGCGCGTCGCGTGCGGTCAGGTCGGTCGCCGCCGACACGTCGCCGTCCGTGACGACCTTCTCCTTCAGCTCGAGCACAATCCGCTCGGCCGTCTTCTTGCCGATACCCGGGATCGCCTGGAAGCGCGCGAGGTCCTCGCGCACGATCGCGCGGCGGAGCTCGGCCGGCCGCGAGCCGGAGACGATCGCGAGCGCGACCTTCGGCCCCACGCCGTTCACGCCGAGCAGCTGCACGAAGAGCTCGCGCTCGGCCGCGTCGGCGAAGCCGTACAGCTGCATCGCGTCCTCGCGGACGTGCAGGTAGGTCTCGACGGTGATCTCGCCGCCGCCTTTCCCCGCCGCGCTCGGTGTGGCCTGGACGAGGTAGCCGACCCCGTTGACGTCCAGCACGAGCCCGTCGACCGTTCGCGCGACGAGCGTTCCGCGAAGCCTGGCGATCACGCGGTGGCCCTCAAGAGCGGCGAGCCGAGGAGGTGGCAGATCGCGACCGCCAGCGCGTCGGCCGCGTGCGACGGCGTCGGTTCGGTCGGCATCGCGAGGATCGTCTTCACCATCCGCTGCACCTGGGCTTTGTCCGCACGCCCGTAGCCGCAGACCGTCTGCTTGATCCGGGCCGGTGCGTACTCAGCGCAGACGACGCCGCCCACGGCGGACGCGACGAGCACGGCTCCTCGTGCTTGCCCGACAGAGAGTGCGATGCGGGCGTCGGCGCCGACGTACGACTCCTCGAGGACGACGGCAGCCGGCGCGTACTCCTCGATGAGCGCGGCGACCCCCTCGAAGATCGTCTTCAGACGAAGCTCCGGTCGTTCCGCGGCGGCGGTTTTCCACCAGCCGTGGCCCAGCGCCCGGAGGCGCCCGTCGCTTTCGTGGACGATCCCGTATCCGCAAGCAGCCGTTCCTGGGTCGATTCCGATGACGACCTTCACGCGGAGACATTAGGCGCGTGGTCGGACGTTCCTTTCCGGGCGCCTTGGGAAAGACCGCGCCCATGACCAACGCGGCATTGATCCTCCCAGACGGGCGCGAGGTGGGCCTCCGTGGCGACTCCTTCGTTGGGCGGGATCAGGTCAACCAGATCCAGATCGAGAACAGCACGGTCAGCCGCCGGCACGCGCTCCTCGTCGAGCGGGACGACAAGTGGTGGATCGCCGACAGCGGGAGCTACAACGGCACGTTCCTGAACGACCGGCGCCTCCCGCCCGGCGTCGCGCTCCAGCTCCGCCACGCGGACCGGATCGGGGTGGGCTCCGAGGTGCTCGTCTTCTCCGCACCCTCGCTCCTCGAGGATCCCGACCGGACCGAGCCGCACGAGCTCCCGCAGTCGGCGGTCGCACAGCTTTCTTCGCTCCAGCTGCAGGTGGTGCGCTGCCTCTGCGGCCCCTGGCTCGAGGGCGCGAGCCTCGACGAGCTTCCGTCGAACGAGCAGATCGCGGCGCAGCTCGGGACGCCCGGCTCGGCCGCGACGGTCAAGGCCGCGCTCCGGCGGGCGTACTCGAAGGCCGGGCTCACGGAAGGCAGCCCGCACGCGAAGCGCCGCGCCCTCTGCCGCGTCGCACGCCAGCGCGGCTGGGTCTGAGTCACCCGGGTGACCTGAGTGACCATTTAGCGCGCCCGTCCGTTACTCCCGCAGACACCGAGGGGAGAGGACGGTCATGCGTTTTTCGAAGCTCATCCAGCGCCGTATCCGGAAGCACACGAACGGCGTTGATCTCGTCGGAGATGTCAACGCGGCGATCGCCGCGAACGTCGGCGAGAGCGGGGCGCACACAAGCAGTTCCACCACCCAGCGGATCGTCCAGCGATCCACGAGGAAAGGGCAAGGGGCGAAATGAGCGACCAGCACGAGCAGGAACTCACGAGCGAAGAGCTCGACGAGCAGGGCGGGGAACAGCTCCCCGACCGCGAGGCGATGTCGCTGATCAACGCGAACGTCGCCGCACCCGTCAACGCGGCGGTTGCGCTGAACGCGCTCTCCGACGACGCGACCGCGGTCGCGAACGCGGAGCAGACCGTCGACCTCGACCAGTCCAACTAGAGGAGGCCTGGATGTCCGATCAGCAGAAGTACAAGAAGCTCAGCCGCGAGGAGCTCGAAGAGCTCGTCGGCGAGGAGCTGCCGGAGCGTGCCGCGATGTCGCTTGTGAACGCGAACATCGCGATTCCGATCAACGCGGCCGTGGCCGCGAACGTCCTCTCGGACGGAGCGATCGCGTACGCAGACGCAGCGCAGACCACTCCCATCGACCAGAGCAACTAGGGAGGCCAGCATGAGCGACTACCAGAAGCTGTCCAAGGAAGAGCTCGACAAGCTCGCCGGCGAGGAGCTGCCCGAGCGGGCCGCCATGTCGCTGATCAACGCCAACGTCGCCGCGCCGATCAACGCCGCGGTTGCGCTGAACGTCGCGAGCGACAACTCGGTCGCGTATGCGAATGCAACGCAGACCGCGAACATCGACCAGTCCAACTAAGGAGGCCTGTATGTCAGACAAGCAGGAGTACCGCAAGCTGTCCCGCGAAGAGCTCGACGAGCTCGCGGGCGAGCAGCTTCCCGAGCGTGCCGCGATGTCGCTGATCAATGCGAATCTCGCCGCGCCGGTCAACGCGGCCGTCGCCGCGAACGTCCTGTCGGACAACTCGGTCGCGTACGCGAACGCGGTCCAGGACGTCGACATCGACCAGAGCAACTAGGTAGTGCCGGGAAGGGGCCCTTCAGGGCCCCTTCCACTCTTTGGCCCCGAAGGAGCCCACCCTGACGATCACCGAAAAGCCGACCGAGGTCCAAGCGCCGCAGCCGGACGACAGCGAGCGCCTGTCCGGTCACGCACCGGAGCTCGCCGACGGCATCGAGCTGATCGGTCAGTACGAGGACTCGGGCTACGAGGATCCGCCGTTCATCGCGCGCCGCTCCGATGGCCAGATGATCCAGATGCCGGAGCTCCTCTATCTCGTGGCCGAGCAGATCGACGGGAAGCGCGACTACGGCGCGATCTCCGAGGCCGTCTCCGAGAAGCTCGGCCGCGGCGTCAGCCCCGAGAACATCCAGACGCTCGTCGAGGAGAAGCTCTGGCCGCTCGGCATCCTCGCTGGGCCCGGCGGCGAGCAGCCGCAGGTGAAGAAGCTCGACCCGCTGCTCGCGCTGAAGCTCCGGACGGCCGTCGTGCCGAAGACCTTCACCAGGGTTCTCACCACGCTTTTCTACCCGCTGTTCTTCCCGCCGGTCATCGTCGCGGTGCTTGCGGCAATCGTCGCGGTCGACATTTGGTTCTTCTTCTTCCACGGCGTCGCGCAGCCGCTGCGCGAGCTCGCCTACAACCCCGTCCTGATGTTGATGGTGCTCGGGCTCGTCGTGATCGCGACGGCGCTGCACGAGATCGGCCATGCGACCGCGACGCGCTACGGCGGCGCGGAGCCCGGCGACATGGGCGTCGGCATCTACATCGTGTGGCCGGCCTTCTACACCGACGTCACCGACGCGTATCGCCTTGGCCGCGGCGGGCGGCTGCGCACCGACCTCGGCGGCGTGTACTTCAACGGGCTCTTCGTCCTGATCACGGCGGGCCTGTACGCGTTGACAGGGTTCGAGCCGCTGCTGATCCTGATCATCGTGCAGCACATGCAGGTGATCCAGCAGATGCTGCCGTTCCTGCGGCTCGACGGCTACTACATCCTGAGCGACCTCGTCGGCGTTCCCGACATGTTCGCGCGCATCAAGCCGACGCTGAAGAGCGCCGTCCCCGGCCAGGAGGTCGAGGCGGAGGCTGCCGAGCTCAAGCCGTGGGTGCGACGCGTGACGCTCGCCTGGGTCGTGTTCCTGCTCCCCGTCCTCCTGTTCACGTTCGGCATGTTGATCTTCAACCTGCCGCGCATGATCGCGACCGCGTGGGACTCGTTCTTCGTGCAGCTCGACAAGATCACGAGCGGAAGCGGTCTCGACATCGCCGTCGGGGTCATCCAGATCCTCGCGCTCGTGCTGCCGCTCGCGGGGATCACGTACACCTTCGCCCGCATCGGCTCGAAGATTGCTTCGGGCACGTGGAACTGGTCCGAGGGTGCCCCATTCCGGCGCGCGGCCGTGCTCGCCTTCACCGTCCTCGTTGCCGGTGTCGCCGGCTGGGTCCTGCTGCCGAACGGCGACTATCGGCCGATCCAGCCGGCCGAGCGCGGAACGGTCCAGGGCGCGATCGACCAGTTCTCGGCGGTCAGCACCGGCCGGCCCGGTCTGACCGAGGAGCGCGAGCAAGAGCTCGGCGGCGCGCCGGTCGTGCGCGACGCGCCGTTCGAGAACGACCAGGAGGAGCAGCCGGCTCAGACGGCCTCGACGTCCACGACCGACACGCAGACCTCGCAGACCTCCACGACCGAGACATCCACGACCGAGACCTCGACCGAGCCCTCTGCGGGCGTGACCGCGACCGTCGAGACACCGACGACGACCGTTTCCGAGACGGTCACGACGGAGACGACGCCGTGAGGTTGCGCCGCACACTCGTCACCCTGCTCGTCCTCGTCGCCGGTGCGTGGTACGCCCCGGGGGCGGTCGCGAGCGACGACACCGCCGCGGTCGCCGTCAACACCAAGGACGGCTCGTCGGTCTTTCGCCTCGCGTTCTCGATCAAGAAGGTCGCCGGTGACGTCGTCGACAACGCGAACGCGGCAGTCGCCTACTCGAGCTGCGAGTCGTGCCGAACGATCGCGCTCTCGATCCAGATCGTGCTCGTGACGGGCGACCCGGAGACCGTGACGCCGGCGAACTTCGCGATCGCGATCAACGAGAGCTGCACCTCGTGTGAGACACTCGCCTCCGCGTATCAGTGGGTGCTCGGAACCGACGAGGAGAACGTGCGCTTCTCGCCGCAGGGACGGCACGCGATCAACGAGATTCGAAAGGAGCTACGTGGCCTCGGGAAATCGGATCTACCGGTCGACGAGCTCCAGGCGCGTGTCCACCAGCTGATAGTCCGACTCGGCGCAGTCTTGAGGACCGAGCTCGAGCCGGTGGGCAAGCCGCCCGAGAACCGCGGGCAGCAGACCGAGTCGACACCGACCACGACAACGGCGCCGACGGAGTCGACTCCGACCGAGACGGCCGAGCCCGAGCCGCCGCCGACGACGACCGAGACCGAGACGACTCCGAGTCCGTGACCCGCGCCCTCCTGTTGCTGCTGGGGGTCGTGGCTCTCTCCGGATGCGGAGGCGGTGACGCGGACCCGGCCGAGGTGCTCTCTCAGACCGCTGCGAACCTCGGGAAGATCAAGAGCGCCGAGTCGATGCACCTGAAGCTCATGGTCGACCCCGGCGAGGGCGATCCGTTCGGGTTCGAGCTCGAGGGCCCTGTTGCGCTGTGCCAGCAGCGCGCGCTTCCGATCCTTGACGTCGAGTACACGCAGATCGCGAACGGCCAGGAAGCGACCGTGCGGCTCCTGGCGAACGGCACGCGGGGCTACGTCGTCCTCGACGGGACGGCGTACCAGATGAGCGAGGAGCAGGCGGCCGACCTGAGCTCGGCGTGCGAGGACCTCGAGAGCGGCGACGGCGGGCTCGAGAGCCTGCGCGTCGGCGACTGGGTGCGCGACCCGGAGGCCTCGTCGGGGGACGACGTCGACACGGTGACCGGCGAGCTGGACGTGGTCGCGGTCGTGAACGACCTCGTCGCCATCGCCCGCGCGTTCGGCGGCTCCACGCTCGCGCACCTCGACCGCGACGACGCGCAGCGAATCGCTGATGCGACGAAGGACTCGAGCTTCGAGCTCGAGACAGGCCACGACGACCACCTCTTGCGTCGCTTGGCCCTCGACGCGGAGCTCGGGTTCGACGTGCCCGACGACCTGCGCCGCGCTCTCGGCGATGCCGTGGGCGGGAGCGTCACGTTCGAGCTCGAGCTCGAGGGCCCGAACGGGCAGGTCGAGGTGCAGACGCCGAACGACGCGCGGCCGTCGAGCGAGCTCCCGGGCGGCTAGGACATCGCTTCTTCGAGCACCCGCTCGGGGATGTCGAAGTTCGCGTAGACCTCCTGCACGTCGTCGTTCTCCTCGAGAGCATCGATCAGGCGCAAGACCTTCTTCGCTTGGTTCTCGTCGTCGACCTCGATCGTCGTCTTCGGGATCAGCGCGAGCTCGGCGTTCTCGACCGTGAAGCCCGCACCCTCCACCGCTTCGCGCACCGCGCTCAGGTGCTCCGGCGCTGCGGTCACCTCCCAGGTCGAGCCGTCGCGCTGCACGTCGTCGGCGCCGCCCTCGGCCGCGATCAGCGTGAGCTCGTCCTCGTCGGCGCTGCCGTCCACGACGACGACGCCCCGCCGCTCGAACAACCATCCGACCGACCCGGCCTCACCGAGGTTCCCGTCGTGCTTCGCGAAGATGTGGCGTACGTCGGCCGCGGTGCGGTTGCGGTTGTCGGTCAGCGCCTCGGCGATCACCGCGACGCCGCCGGCGGCGTAGCCCTCGTAGACGATCGTCTCGAACGTCGCGGCGTCGGCGTCCTGTCCCGAGCCGCGCGCGATCGCGCGCTCGATGTTGTCCTTCGGCATGGAGTACGAGCGCGCCTTCTCGATCGCGTTCTGGAGGGCAAGGTTGTTCGCCGGGTCGGCGCCACCGTCCTTCGCGGCGACGATGATCGCGCGCGAGAGCTTCGAGAAGAGCTTCCCGCGCTTGGCGTCGGCCGCGCCTTTCTTGTGCTTGATCGACGACCACTTGCTATGCCCGGACACCCGTCTCCTCCTTGATCAGGTCGAGGAACCGCTCGTGCACACGCGTGTCATCGGTGAGCTCCGGGTGGAACGAGGCGAGCAGGAAGCGACCGTCACGAACGAGTACCGGCTCGCCGTCGTGCTCCGCGAGCACCTCGACGTCGGCTCCGACCTCGCGTACGCGCGGCGCCCGGATGAAGACGCCGCGCAGCTGGTGTTCCTCCCCCTCGAGGTCGAGGTCGGCCTCGAAGCTCGCGACCTGGCGCCCGTAGGCGTTGCGGTCGACGACCAGGTCGACAAGACCCAGGTGGTCGCGGTCGAGCACGATCATCCCCGCGCACGTGCCGAACACGGGTTGCTCGAAGCAGCGGATCGCCTCGTCGAGCCCGTAGAGGCGCATCAAGCGCATGAACGTCGTCGACTCGCCGCCGGGGATGACGAGCCCGTCGAGCCCGTCGAGCTGCTCGGGTTTGCGCACCTCGACGACGTCCGCGCCGAGCCTGCGCAGCATCGCCGCATGCTCGCGGAAGTTCCCCTGGAGCGCGAGGACGCCGACGTTCATGCTGCGATTGTAGGTGTGGTGATGCGGCCAGCTAGTTGATGTTCACGACGCTGCCCCTGATGGTCATGGTCCCGGTGCTTTCCAGGCGGCCCGTGGTGCCGGCCCTGAGCTCGAGACTCGTGACGGCCCTCAAGTCGAAGAGGCCACCGCTTCGTACGACGATGCCGTCGGTGTTCAGGGTTTCGACCCGGATCTCGCCACCAGAGACCACGATCGAGGAGTCCGGGCTCGCGATCGTGACACCGGTGTCCGTGACGTTGATCGAGTACTGGCCGTTCGGGCTCGCGAACGTCCCCGAGAACGACTCGCCGTCCGCTCCGTCCTGGCCGTTCAGGCCGCTGCAGACGTATGCCGTAGCGCCCGCGCTGTCGGTGATCGCCGCACCGCCGTTGGCACACCCCCCGGTGCCGGGACCGACCTGCGCCACCGTCGGGCTCGTTCCGTCGGCTCCGTCCTCGCCGGCCGGGCCCTGAGCTCCCGGTGCGCCCGTGACGTTCCACTGGGTCGGCGACTCGTTGTTCCGACAGCTCGCCGCTGATTCGACGACCCGAAGCTGTCCTTTCTGGTCATCCGTGCTGGTTCGGTAACAGGCATGGATCACCCCGGACGCATCCGGGATAGCCGCATACGCGATCCCCCCGGCGACTGCAAAGAGTGCGACCACCGCGATCGCCACTCGCCTGCCACGCGCAACGAGAGTCGACTTCACCTCTGCCTCCCTGTCCTCGCGGCGGACGGGAGTGCCCGTCGCAGCGACAGGATGGCACGACGAACTGCCGCTTTCAATGCAGCGACTTGCCGCGGCTGCGCCGCGAGAAGTCCGCTACCAGCCGCGCGTTTCGAGCAGCTGCGACGGATCGAGCGAGGCGGTCGAGATGCCGATCATCGGCTCGCCGAGCCCGGCGGAGACGTCCGCAAGCACCTTCGGGTCGTTGAAGTGCGTCGTCGCCTCGACGATGGCCTTCGCCCGCGTCTCGGGATTGCCCGACTTGAAGATGCCCGAGCCGACGAACACGCCGTCCGCGCCGAGCTGCATGCAGAGCGCCGCGTCGGCCGGCGTCGCGATCCCGCCCGCCGTGAACGTCACGACAGGAAGCCGACCGTTCTCGGCCACCCAGCGCACGAGCTCGTACGGCGCGCGCAGCTCCTTCGCCTCGGAGTAGAGCTCCTCGTCGCGCAACGACTGCAGCCGACGGATCCCGCCGAAGACCGCGCGCATGTGCGTGACCGCATTGACGATGTCCCCCGTGCCGGCCTCGCCCTTCGTGCGAATCATCGCGGCGCCCTCTGAGATGCGCCGAAGCGCTTCGCCGAGGTTCGTGCAGCCGCAGACGAACGGCACGGTGAACTTCCACTTGTCGACGTGGTGCTCGAGGTCGGCGGGAGTCAGCACCTCCGACTCGTCGATGTAGTCGATCTCGAGCGCCTCGAGGATCTGCGCCTCGGCGAAGTGGCCGATGCGGCACTTCGCCATCACTGGGATCGTGACCGTTTCCTGGATCGCGCGGATCATCTCCGGGTCGGACATGCGCGCCACGCCGCCCTCGACGCGGATGTCGGCGGGGACGCGCTCGAGCGCCATGACGGCGACGGCGCCTGCATCCTCGGCGACGCGCGCCTGCTCGGCGTTCACGACGTCCATGATCACCCCGCCCTTGAGCATCTCGGCGAGGCCCGTCTTGACCCGCATCGTTCCGAGGTCGAGCATCGCGGTCAGTTTACTCGGGAGCGCAAGGCTCGCCGTCCTCGCCGTCCGTGAGCCGTCCCAGCAGCTCACCGACAACGACGCGCTCGTCGGCGTCGAAGCGGTCGAGGAAGAGACGGTGGATGCCGGCGACGTGCGTCGTGCTCGCCGCGCGCAACTTCGCGCGGCCCGCGGTGGTCAGCTGCGCGTAGCTGACGCGAAGGTCCTCCTTGCAGGCGACGCGCTCGACGAACCCCGAGCGCTCGAGCCCTTCGAGCAGCCGCGTGATCCCCGAGGGCGTGAGCAAGACCTCCTGCGCGAGGTCGACCCGACGCATCCGGCTGCCCTCGGCTCTCGAGAGGCGCAGGAGCACCTCGTAGTCGTTGATCGTCAGCCCGTGCGCCGCAACGAGCTCCGACGAGAGCTCCCGCACGACCGCCGCGTGCGCCCGCAGGAAGTTGACGAACGGCTCGAGCTCGGTCGGCGTCGTCTGCCCGGTCAGCATGCCCCGCTCCATTGACGCCTCAAGTATGCCTCGCTCACGCAGGTGGAACGGCCGTCGCTACGGTTCCGCGGTGAGCGCGATCGTCGCCGAACGGCTCGTCCGCGAGTTCAAGGCCATTCGAGCCGTCGACGGGATCGACCTGGAGGTCGCCGACGGGGAGATCTACGGCTTCCTCGGCCCGAACGGGGCGGGCAAGTCGACCACCGTCCACATGCTGACCACGCTGATGCCGCCCACCGGTGGCCGCGCTGTCGTCGGCGGCTACGACGTCGTCAAGGACGGGCCGAAGGTGCGCGAGCTGATCGGCGCGGCGCTCCAGGAGGCGGCCCTCGACCCGTTTTTGACGGGCCGCGACCACGTCCGGCTGCAGGCGTCGCTGCACGGCCTCTCGCGCGCAGAGCGCGCCAGCCGCGGCGACGAGCTGCTCGAGCGCGTCGGCCTGACCGACGCCGCCGACCGCAAGGTCCGCACGTACTCGGGCGGGATGAAGCGTCGCCTCGACCTTGCGCTCGCGCTCCTCCATCGACCCTCGATCCTGTTCCTCGACGAGCCGACGACCGGGCTCGACCCGCAGAGCCGCAGTGCGCTCTGGGTCGAGGTGGCACGTCTCGCACGCGAGGACCACGTCACCGTCTTCCTCACCACTCAGTACCTCGAGGAGGCGGATGTGCTCGCGGATCGGGTTGGCATCATCGACGCCGGCCGGATCGTCGCCGAGGGCACGCCGTCGGAGCTCAAGGCCGAGATCGGGCGCCCGACCGTGCAGGTCGCACCGGCAGATCCCGATCAGCGCGGAGCGATCGTGAAGACGCTCGACCGCTTCGGCTCCCCGGTCGAGGCCGAGCCCGGACGAGTCGCGGTTCGTCTCGACGTGGGCTACGACCTCGCCGACGTCGTGCGCGCACTCGACGCCGACAACCTGAAGGTCGCGCACCTCGAGCTCGACGAGCCGTCGCTCGACGATGTCTTTCTCGCGAAGACCGGCCACCGGCTCGAGGGGCAGGCCGAGGCGCAGCCGGAGCCCATCGTCGCTTGAGCAACGCTGCGCAGATCGCGTTCCTCGGCAGGCGCGCCTTTCTGCGGTCGGTCCGACAGCCGGGGCAGATGGCGTTCGCGCTCATCTTCCCGCTCTTCTTCCTGTTCGTCGTCTCACATGGGCTGAATCCCGCCGCCTCGCTGCCGGGCTTCCCAGCCGACTCCTACGTGGACTTCATGTTCGCGATCCCATTCGTGCATGGCGCGCTCTTCACGGCACTCAACTCCGCGATCGAACTCGGTCGCGACATCGACACGGGCTTTCTCAACCGCCTCGCGCTCACACCTGCGCGTGGCGTCGCGATCATGCTCGGCAATCTGGCCGGCGGCGTGGCGCTCGTGATGATCCAGTACTGCATCTACTTCGTCGGCGGGCTGTTGATGGGGGCCCACTTCGAGGCAGGGCCGCTCGGTGTGCCCGTGCTCTTCGTGCTGGCTGCGCTCGGCGCCGTCGCGATCGGAGCTGCGGGGATGACCGTCGCGCTTCGCAGCGGCTCCCCCGAGGCGGTTCAGGGAATCTTCCCGCTCTTCTTCGTCGCCCTCTTTCTGTCGTCCATGAACATGCCGCGCGATTTGATCGAGACCGACTGGTTCAAGTGGATCGCCACCGTCAACCCCGTCTCGTACCTGATCGAGGGCCTTCGCTCGCTCGTCATCGCCGGCTGGGACCTCGAGACGCTCGCGATCGGCTTCGGGGTCACGCTCGGTGCGATTGCTCTGGCGTTGGCGATTTCCGCGCGCGCCTTCAGCGCGAGGATGACGCGAACATGATCCACGTCGCGTCCGCGGTTGCCTACCGGGTGATGAAGAAGTCCCTCACGAACATCTCGTTCCTGCTTCCAGCCCTCATGTTCCCGGTGATCTTCTTCGTGGGGTACGCGGGTGCGCTGTCGGGGATCGACCAGATACCGGGCTTCGACTACGAGCCCGGCTACGAGACCTTTCAGTTCGCGTTCGTGCTGGTGCAGTCCGCAGCGATGGCGGGCGTGTTCACCGGCTTCGGGATCGCGCAGGACTTCGAGCGCGGCTTCGCACGGCGCCTGATGATCGCCGCCCCGCGGCGCAGCGGAATCCTCGTCGGCTACGCGATCGCGACGATGCTGCGCTGGTTCCTGAACACCCTGGTCGTGCTCGCGGTCGGCCTGCTGATCGGGATGGAGATCCTCGGCGACGGGCTCGACCTCTTCGTGCTCCTGCTGCTCGGATTCACCGTCAACCTGATCGGCATCCTCTGGGCGGCCGGCGTGGCGCTGCGCCTTCGCTCGACGCAGGCGGGGCCGATCATGCAGTTCCCGATCTTCCTCGTGATCTTCCTCGCCCCCGTGTTCGTCCCGATCGAGCTGCTCACCGGTTGGATCCACACGGTGGCGAGCATCAACCCGTTCACGGCGTTCATCGAAGGCGCGCGCAGCTTGCTCGCGGGCTCGACCGACGAGGTCGCGATCGCGTTCGGGATCGCGGTCCCGCTTGCGGCGCTGTTCGGCTTCTGGGCGCTGACCGGGATGCGCTCAGCTGAGCGCGGCTAGCACTTCGGCGACCGGCAGATAGATCCGCACGGTCGTGCCCTCGCCGGGCTCGCTCTCGACACCGATCGAGCCGCCGCTCTGGTGCACGACGCCGTAGACGGTCGCGAGGCCGAGGCCGAGGCGTTCGCCGTTCTCGTCGCCCGTCTCGCCGCCGGTGTCGCCGATCGCGAGCATCACGTGACGACCAGCACCGCTTCGGCGACTGTGGCCGCTCTGGCCGAAGTCGACGCTTGCCGTCTCGACGGTGACGGTTCCGCCGGTCGGCATCGCGGAGCGCGCGTGCAGTACGAGATCCACGATCACACGCTCGAGCTGCAGCGGGTCTGCGTAGACCTTCTCGGCTCCTGCATTGAGACGCAGCACTACCTCGATATGGGGCCCGACAACCTCGCGCAGCAGGTCACGCCTCGAATCTAGAAGCTCGTTGAGGTCGACGATCACGGGGCTGAGCTCTTGTCTGCTGCCGATCGCCCGCAGTTGCAGGGTCAACGCATACGTCGCCGCGAGCTGCGCGCGGATCGCGACGACGTCCGGATCGCGGCCGATGCGGAGCGCGAGCTCGTCGGCATGAACGGCGATGGTGTCCACGAGCTCGGAAAAATCGTCGGCGATGCCGGAGGCAAACCGACCGACAGCCTCGGCTTTCTGTGCCTCGCGGAGTTGCTTGCGCTCCGAGACGTCGCGGATGCTCGTCATCAGGCGGCCGTCCTCGAGGATTTTCGCCGAGACGTCGCCCGTGAGAAACGTGCCGTCCTTCCGGCGCACAGGGCGCTCCACGAGGATCGTCTTGCCCGCTTTCAGATCACGCATATGCAGGGGCAGCTGCGCGACATCCTCGACGCTCATCAAATCCATCGCGTGACGCTGCAGGAGCTCCTCGCGCGTGTAGCCGAGCAGCTCTGTCGCGTGCTCGTTCACCTCGGTGAGGCGACCCTTCGCGTCGGCGACGAAGATCGCGTCCGACGCCTGCTCCATCAACGTGCGGTAGCGCCCCTCGCTCTCGACGAGCCGGCGGTTCCGGGCTTCGAGCTCTGCGGTGACCTTGCGAAAGACGGGGATTAGTGCGCCGTACAGCAGGAGGAGCGCCAGCACGACGAGCGCGGACTGCGTCAGGAACGTGCGCCGCACCTCGGCGGCGACGACGGCATCGTTGCGCTCGGCCACGAACCGGCCGCGCGTGCGCCCGGTCTCGAGCACCCACTGGACAGGCGAGCTGGCGTCGAGCGTGCCGATGCCGAGAGCCGAGGCGGCCTTGCCGCGAAGAGCATGGTCGGTGGAGTACGTGATCGTCCCTGAGGGCGAGACGAGCGAGGCGCGCGTCAGGTCCCGGGCGCCGGCGATCGGGCCGAGGAAGTCGTCGAGCTGTGCCTCGACGTCGTCCGACACGCGGCCCGCGAAGGCCACACGGACGAGGTCGTCGCGCCCGAGCTCGTCCGCGACGTACGCGGCGTCGTCGGCGAGATCGCTCTCGGCGCTCTGCGACGCGTTGAAGCGCGAGAGCAAGAGCGCCCCCATCACCGCGAGCAGTACGGCGGCGCCCGCATAGACCGCAAAGCGAAGAACAAGCCGCGGGGGGCCGTGCGGATCGGTTGAGGTGCGCATTCGGGGGCCACTGGGTCTATCGACGCCCGCGAGAGCCGACTAAAGGCGGGACACGTCCGACGCGTATCGCTATAGGTTTCGGACCACGGTGGCGACGTTTGCTTACACCTTCGGTACCGGGCTTGCCGCCGCGGCGCTCGTCGCATGGATCCTCGTCTGGCTGCTCGTCGCCGTCCGAGTAGTCCGCCGCCGCGATCTCGGACTCGCCGGCAAGTTGCTCTGGCTCGTTGTCATACTCGTCGTCCCACTCGTCGGGGTGTTCGTCTACTTCCTCTGGGACGCATCGAGGCCGCGCCGGGTCTGACTCGCGCTGCCTCCGAGCTACGGAGAGGGCCCGCCAGGATTCGAACCTGGGACCGACGGATTATGAGTCCGCTGCTCTAACCGCTGAGCTACGGGCCCGCTGCCCGGCTCAGGGTAACGCTGGTTCCCCTTGCCCGTTCGTTCTGGGCGCCGCTAGGATCTCGCGCGGTGAAGGTCTTCCAGCGCGAATCGCAGTTCCGGACGACCGGGGGCCTCTCCGTTCGCGACATCACAGACGAGGTCAACGACGTCGTTCGTGAGAGCGGGATCGCCCAGGGGATCGCCTGCGTCTACTCGCCCCACACGACCTGCTGCGTCCGGGTCAACGAGTTCGAGAAGGGCTTTCTCGAGGACTTCGCGACGATGCTGAAGCGCCTCGTCCCGAGCGGTGAGTACTACGCCCACGACGACTGGGACAAGCGCACCGAGAACATCTGCGAGGAAGACGTCGAGTTCGGCAACGGCCACTCGCACTGCATGTCGATGCTACTGGGGTCGGCCGGAGAGTCGATCCCCGTGGTCGAAGGAAAGCTGCAGCTCGGAACCTGGCAGCGCGTGCTCTTCCTGGAGCTCGACCGCGAGCGCGACAGGCGCTGGGTCGTCCAGGTCGTCGGCACCTAGCCGCGCCGGAGCATCTCGACCAGGCGCGCCACGAAGGCGTCCTTCGCGTCCTCGTCGTCACCGTCCTTCAGCGCGCCGTAGACGTCCCGATCCTCGTCGTGCGTGCGGAGGTAGTTGCGGAACCGGACGTGGTCGTGGAACTCCTCGTCGTCCTCCTCGTATGCGTACAGATCGATGCCGGGCTTGCTGAAGCGCCACTCGCCGAGGTGCCGGTAGCCGAGCGCCTCCACGACCTCGACGTCGAGCGTTTCAACCGAGAGCGCAATGTCGATGATGGGCCTTGCGGCGAGCCCCGGTACCGACGTCGAGCCGACGTGCTCGATCTTCCGCAACTGTGAGCCCAGCGCGGCACGGATCTGGTCGGCCTCCGCCGTGAAGCGCACCGGCCACGCGTCGTCGTACTCGACGACCTCGACGCTCATTCGGGCGTGACGTACGCCGCGGTCAGCCCGCCGTCGACGAGGAACGTCGCGCCGTTCACGTACGAGGACTCGTCGCTCGCGAGAAAGAGCGCGCCGTTCACGATCTCACGCGGCTTCGCCAGGCGACCGGTCGGCCAGTGGATCCGCCGCCGCTCGAGCGCGGCGGGGTCGTCGCCGAAGATGTTGAGCAGGAGCGGCGTCTCGACCGGCCCCGGGCAGAGTGCGTTGACACGGATCCCCTCCCGCGCGAACTGCACCGCGAGCTCGCGGCTCATCGAGAGCACGGCTCCCTTCGACGCGCTGTAGGAGATCTGCGAGGTTGCGGCCCCGAGGACGGCGACGAACGACGCGACGTTGATCACCGAGCCTCCCCCGCGCTCCCGCAGGTACGGGATGCCGTGCTTGCAGCAGAGGAAGACGCCCTTCGTGTTCACGTCCTGGACGCGGTCCCACGCTTCGACCGAGGTGTCGAGCACCGACGCGTCGTCGTCGGGCGAGATGCCTGCGTTGTTGTAGAGGACGTCGATTCCGCCGAAGCGGTCGGCCGTTGCGCGCATCATCGCCGCAACCTGAGGCTCGTTCGCGACGTCGACCTGGAATGCGAACGCGCTCCCCTCGGCGCACGCCGCAACCGTTTCCTCGGCGGCTGCGAGCTGCACGTCCGCGGCGCACACCTTCGCGCCCTCCTCGGTGAAGAGCTGCGCCGCGTCGCGGCCCATGCCGCCGCCGGCACCGGTGATCACCGCGACCTTCCCGTCGAGTCGGCCCATCAGCCCTCCGTCGAGATGTAGACGTTCTTGACCTCGGAGTAGCCCTCGAGCGCCTGCATCCCGAGCTCCCGGCCGAACCCCGACTGCTTGAAGCCACCGAACGGTGTCGAGTGGCGGACGGACGAGTTCGAATTCACCGAGAGGACGCCCGTCTCGAGGGCGCGCGCGACGCGAAGCGCACGTGCGCCGTCGCGCGTCCAGATCGAGCCGGACAATCCGTATGGCGTGTCGTTCGCGATCCGGACCGCGTCCGCCTCGTCGTCGAACGGGATCACGGCTGCGACGGGGCCGAAGACCTCCTCGCGCGCGACGCGATCCTCGTTCGTCGCTTCGACCAGCGTCGCCGGGTACCAGTAGCCGGGCCCTTCAGGCACATCGCCCCGGAAGAGGGCGTCACCATCGACGAACGAGGCCACGGTCTCGCGGTGTTCCGCTGAGATCAGCGGCCCCATCTCCGTCGCCTCGTCGGCAGGATCCCCGACCTTCACGCCGCGCGTCGCGGAGACGAGAGAGTCGAGAAAGCGGTCGTAGACCGACTTCTGGACGAGGATGCGCGACCGAGCGCAGCAGTCCTGGCCGGCGTTGTCGAAGACGGCGTACGGCGCGGCCGCAGCGGCCTTCTCCAGGTCGGCGTCGTCGAAGACGACGTTCGCCGACTTGCCGCCGAGCTCGAGCGTGACGCGCTTGATCGTGGCCGCGGCGCTCTGCATGATCCCGCGCCCGACCTCTGTCGAACCGGTGAAGCCGATCTTCGCGACGTCCGGATGCTCGACGAGGCGTGCGCCGACGATCGAGCCCTTGCCGACGAGCACGTTGATCACGCCCTCGGGGATCCCGGCCTCGAGCGCGAGCTCGGCGAGCCGGAGTGCCGAGAGCGGTGTGAGCTCCGCCGGCTTCAGCACGACCGTGTTCCCGCATGCGAGCGCAGGGCCGAGCTTCCAGGACGCGATGTTCAGCGGGAAGTTCCAGGGCACGATCAGCCCGACGACACCGAGCGGCTCGCGGAACGTCAGGTCGACACCGCCCGCGACAGGGATCGTCTCCCCGTAGTGCTTGTCGACGGCGCCCGCGTAGAAGTGGAAGACGCTCGCGACCATGCCGATCTCGCCGCGCGCACCGGCGATCGGCTTGCCGACGTTTCGCGACTCGATCTGCGCGAGCTCGTCCTGGTGCTCTTCGACGAGCGTTGCAAGTCTTCGAAGGAGTGCAGCACGGTCGTTCGGAGCGACGGCGCGCCAGGCCGGGTACGCAGCCTTCGCTCGAGCGACTGCGGCGTCGGTCTCCTCCACACCGGCTTGGTCGAGCTCCGCGATCGGCTGCTCGGTGGCAGGGTTCAGGACGGTCAGCGACATCTCGGTGATTCAACCTGATAGGAAACCATCGCTGTGGAGCACGATGTGCGTACCCCGGACGGCCGCACTTTGCACGTGATCGAGGGCGGCGATCCGGACGGACTACCGGTCGTGGTCCACCACGGGACGCCGGGCTGTGCGCTTCAGTACGAGCCTCACGCCGTGGACGCCGCGGAGCGCGGCATCCGGCTGCTCTCGTACGACCGGCCCGGCTACGGCGGCTCGACGCCGCACGAGGGTCGGTCGGTCGCGGACGCAGCGGGCGACGTCAGCGCGATCGCCGACGCGCTCGGCATCGGCGACTTCGGCACCTATGGCGGCTCGGGCGGTGGGCCACACACGCTCGCGTGCGCGGCGCTCCTCCCGGACCGCGTCGTCGGGGCGGTCGCGATCGCGAGCGTGGCGCCGTTTCCAGCGGAAGGGCTCGACTGGCTCGCGGGCATGGGTCAGGGGAACATCGACGAGTTCGGCGCAGCGCAGGAAGGTCGCGACGCCCTCGCGCAGTTCACGGCGCGCGAACGCGGCGAGCTGCTCGCCGCGGATCCCGCGGCGATGGTCGAGGCGATTCGAACGCTTGTGTCGCCGGTCGACGCGGAAGCGCTGACCGGCGAGCTCGGCGAGTACATGCTCGCGTCGATGCGAGGTGCGATCGACGAGAGCGTCGAGGGCTGGGTCGAAGACGACCTCGCGTTCCTCGCCCCGTGGGGCTTCGACCTCGGGAGCATCAAGGTGCCGATCTCGCTGTGGCATGGGGAGCAGGACCTCTTCGTCCCGATTGCGCACGGACGCTGGCTCGCGGAGCAGCTGTCCGGTGTGGAGGTCCACCTCGAGCCCGACCACGGGCACCTCTCCTTGTTCGCGCGCGTTCCGGACGTGCACGCGTGGCTCGTCGAGCGCCTTCAGGCGTAGGCCGAGCGCTTCTCCTGACGATACGCCCGCGCCTGCTCCACGAGCGCGTCGAACAGCGCGCGGTCCTCCCCCGCTTCCGGGTGCCACAGCACACCGACCGCGAAGCGCTTGTCGGGGTCCTCGAGCGCCTCGACGGTCCCGTCGTCCGCCCAGGCGACCTCGCGGAGCCCTTCGCCGATCCGGCCGTAGCCCTGATGGTGGTGCGACTTGACCGGTGCGCGATCGCCGAGCAGGCTTCCGAGCTTCGAGTCCGCTTCGACCTTCACGTCGTGGTCTGCGAACACGCCCGGCGTGTGCTTGTGCCGCTCGTCGCCGACGACCTCGGGCAGGTGCTGCACGAGGTCGCCGCCACGCGCGACGTTCAGTATCTGCGAGCCCCGGCAGACGGCGAGCACCGGCATGTCGCGCGCGAGCGCGGCGCCGAGGAGTGCGAGCTCACCCTGGTCGCGCTCGGGGCGCGTGCCGGTCGTTTCGGGGTGCGGGTCCTGGTCGTACGTCGTTGGGTCGAGGTCGCTGCCGCCGGAGAAGAGCAGCCCGTCGAGCGCGTCGAGCGTCTCCTCGATCGCTGCGGTGCTCGGCGGCACGAGCAGCGCGCGCCCGCCGGCGCGCTCGATCGCCTGCACATACATGTAGGGGATCAGTGCAGACGGAAGTTCCCAAGCGCCCCACTGCGCGGGCTCCACGTACGTGGTGATGCCGATCAACGGACTAGCCACGTTCGAAGAGCCGCTCACGCTCGTAGCCAGTCACGACCTGGTCGAACAGCCGCTGCTCGGTGCGCGCGTAGTTGAGGTAGTGCTCGACGACGTCGTCGCCGAACGCCGCGCGCGCGAACGAGCCTTCCTCGAGCGCAGCGATCGCGTCGCGGAGAGCGTGCGGGAAGCGCTCGGCGTCGGACTCGTACGCGTTCCCCTCGAGCTTCGCGGGCGGCTCGAGCCCGCGCTCGATGCCGTCGAGCCCCGAGGCGATCAACGCGGCGAACGCGAGGTACGGGTTCACGTCGCCGCCGGGGATCCGCGTCTCCACCCGTCGCGAGCGCCCGTGCCCGACGACCCGGAAGCCGCACGTGCGGTTGTCCTCGCCCCACGCGAGCGTCGTCGGCGCCCACGAACCGGCGGCATAGCGCTTGTACGAGTTCACGTTCGGCGCGAGAAAGATCGCGAGCTCCTTCGCGTGAGCGATCCAGCCCGCGAGCCACGAGCCGAAGAGCTGCTCGTCGGTGAACGACGGCTCGTCGCCCTTCCAGAGCGAGCCGTGGATGTGACAGGAGCTGCCGATCCAGCTGTGGTCGGGCTTCGCCATGAACGTGATCGACATCCCGTTCAGGTGCGCGAGCTCCTTCGCGCCGTTCTTGTAGATCACGTGGTTGTCGGCCATCGTGACCGCGTCGGCGAAGCGGAAGTTGATCTCCTGCTGCCCCGGCCACGCCTCTCCCTTAGAGTTTTCGACCTTGATGCCGGCGGCCTGCATGCCGTTGCGGATCTGGCGGATGAACGGCTCGTCGTACGTCGTCGCGAGCACGTGGTAGTCGAGGATGTACGGCACCGACGGCGTGAGGTCCCGGTAGTTCTTCTCGTGCGCCTCGGCGTAGGTCTCCTTGAGCAAGTAGAACTCGAGCTCGCTGCCGAACATCGGCTCGTAGCCGGCGGCGCGCGCACGTTCGACCTGCTCGTTCAACACCTGGCGCGGCGATGGTCGCACGGGAGTGCCGTCGTGCCAGAGCACGTCGCCGAGCACGAGCGCCGTTCCCTCGAGCCAGGGGATCCGCCGCAGCGACGCGAGGTCGGGCTGCACGCGAAAGTCGCCGTAGCCGCGCTCCCAGCTCGCGATCTCGTAGCCCGGGACCGGATCCATCTCCATCTCGAGCGCGAGCAGGTAGTTGCAGCCTTCCATCCCGTGCTCGACCGAGTCGTCGAGGAAGAACTCGGCGTGCATCCGCTTCCCCATCAAGCGTCCCTGCATGTCGGTGAACGCGACGACGACCGTGTCGATCGCGCCCGACTCGACGTCCGCCCGCAGCTCGTCGAGAGAGATCACGCGGACGAGACTAGTCGCCGGATCAGCTCGCGATCAACACGAGCCGCCAGCAGATCCGCTTCTGCGAGCCGTTCGGCCGTGAACGTGCGGGTCAGGGCTGCGCAGCGGAGGCCTGCCGCCTGCGCTGCTGCGACTCCAGGCGGCGAGTCCTCGATCGCGACAGCCTCGCCCGGCCGAAGACCGAGCAGCTCGAGCGCTCGGAGGTAGCCGTCCGGCTCGGGCTTCCCACGCGGGACGTCCTCCATCGAGACGATCAACTCCACGGCGTCGCGGAGCCCCGCGGCGGCGAGCACGGGCTCGATCTCGGACCGCGCCGCTCCGGAAACGATCGCGACGGATCCGTGCTCGGCCGCGAAGAAGACCGCACGCCTCGTCTCGTCGTCGATGGTCGACCCGTCCGCCGCGCGCTCCCGGTAGCGCGCGATCTTCCGGTCGACGATCGCGGGGTCCGGCTGGCCAAGCCACTCGATCACGATCTCGGGGTCCGACAAGCCCGCGAGGCGGTCGAAGTACTCCTCTTCCTGGAGCGGCTTGCCTGCGTCGGCGAACAGCTCCTGGAAGATCGCGCAGAGCAGCGGCTCGTCATCCGAGATCGTCCCGTTGAAGTCGAACAGCACGGAGGTCACGCCCGCTGCAGTCTAGGATCGTCGCGGGGTGAAGCCGGAGCGGATCGCTGAGCGAGTCTGGCCGGACGGGATCCGGTTGCTCGAGCCGCTCGGCGGCGGAATCACCAACCGCAACTTCAAGGTGACGCTCCTCGATGGCGCTCAGGTCGTGCTCCGGATCGGCGGCAAGGACACGGAGCTGCTCGGCATCGACCGCGACAACGAGCACGCGGCGACGCGCGCGGCGGCCGACGCCGGGCTCGCGCCGGAGGTGATCGCCTTCGTCGAGCCGGAGGGCTTCCTCGTGACGCGCTTTGTTGGAGGCCGCCCGGTGCCCGTCGACGAGGTACGCACGACCACGGCGCTCCGGCAGATCGCGGGCGGGCTGCGCCGCCTGCACGAAGGTCCGGCGATCCCGGGACGCTTCGACTCGTTCCGCGTGGTCGAGGCGTACTGCGCGACGGCCACGACGCACGGTGTCTCCGTGCCGGCCGCGTACACGACGGCAAAGGAAGTGGCCGACCGGATCGAGCAGGCTCGAGGCACACAGCCCCCCGCGCCGTGCCACAACGATCTCCTGAACGCGAACTTCATCAGCGACGGCGAGCGCATCTGGATCGTCGACTGGGAGTACGCGGGGATGGGCGACCGCTTCTTCGACCTCGCGAACTTCTCGGTCAACCACGAGCTGTCCGCCGACGAGAACGAGGAGCTGCTCCGGATGTACTTCGGGGAGGTGTCCGAGGACGACATCCGATCGCTGACCTTGATGCGCTTCATGTCGGACTTCCGCGAAGCGATGTGGGGCGTCGTCCAGCAGGGGATCTCCGAGCTCGACTTCGACTTCGCGGACTACGCGAGCTCGCACTTCGATCGTCTGCGCGCCACCGCCGACGACCCGGCGTTCAGGGAGGCGCTCGGGTGAGAGACCGGCGGAACCCGGTGTCTGACACCAGGGTTCTCCCGTCCGGCCATGCCCCGGCCCCGCGGCGGCCGAGTTTTCCACACCGGTGTCTGACACCGGTGTCAGACACCGGGGGTACGCCGTGAGGGACCGCGCGCGGGTGGTCGTGATCGGCGGCGGCGTCGGCGGCTGCTCGATCGCGTACTGGCTGACGAAGCTCGGCGAGCGCGACGTCGTGCTCGTGGAGCGAGCCGACCTGACGAGCGGCTCGACGTTCCACTCCGCGGGGCTCGTCGGGCAGCTACGCGGCTCGTTGAGCCTGACCAAGATGATGATGAGCTCGGTCGAGCTCTACCGCTCGTTGCAGAAGGAGGTCGGGCTCGAGACGGGTTGGCGCGAGGTCGGCTCGCTCAGGCTCGCGTCGTCACAGGAGCGGTTGGAGGAGCTCTCGCGCCAGGCCGGCTGGGCGAAGACCTTCGGCCTCCCGCTCGACCTGATCTCCGCCCACGAAGCGCAGAAGCTGTTCCCGCCGATGTCGACCGACGGCGTGCTCGGCGCCGCGTTCCTCCCGACGGACGGCTACATCGACCCGAGCCAGCTGACCTTCGCGCTCGCGGAAGGCGCGCGTCGCGGCGGCGCGGAGATCAGCACGAGCACCCGCGTGACCGGGATCGACGTCGAGCGCGGTCGCGTGAAGGGAGTGCAGACGGACAAGGGACCAATCGAGGCCGACGTGGTGGTCAACGCGGGCGGGATGTTCGCGAAGGAGCTCGGCGAGCTCGCGGGCGTGAACGTCCCGATCGTCCCGATGGCGCACGAGTACCTCGTGACGAAGCCGTCCGGGCTCCCGCTCGAGATGCCGACGATGCGCGACCCGTCGCTGCTCGTCTACTTCCGGCCGGAGTCCGGCGGGCTGATCATGGGCGGCTACGAGCGCGACCCTGCGCCGTGGTCGCTCGACGGCATCCCCGCCGACTTCAACGGGCAGCTGCTCGCAGAGGATTGGCCGCGCTTCGAGCCGCTGCTCGAGAACGCGATCAAGCGCGTGCCCGAGCTCGCGGAGATGGACTCCGTGCGGCTCATCAACGGCCCAGAGGCGTTCACGCCGGACAACGAGTTCATCCTCGGCCCGACCGACGTGCGCGGGTTCTGGGTCGCTGCAGGCTTCTGCGCGCACGGTCTCGCAGGCGCGGGCGGAATGGGCAAGCTCGTCGCCGAGTGGATCCTTGACGGCGTGCCGAGCCTCGACGTGTGGGAGATGGACTCGCGCCGCTTCGGCACCGCGTACCGCACGCGCGAGTACACGCTGGCGCGCACGATCGAGGTGTACTCGACGTACTACGACGTCAAGTACCCGGGGCACGAGCGCGAGGCCGGACGCCCGCTCCGCACCTCCCCCACCTACCCCCGACTCGAGCAGCTCGGCGCGGTGTTCGGCGAGAAGTCCGGCTGGGAGCGCCCGAACTGGTTCGAGCCGAACACCGCGCGCGGTGACGAGTCGCTGCGGCCGCGCGGCTGGGCCGGCCGTCTCTGGTCGCCCGCGATCGGCGCGGAGCACGTCGCGACGCGTGAGACCGCCGCGCTCTTTGACGAGACGAGCTTCGCGAAGATCGAGGTCTCGGGCGAAGGCGCACCCGCGTTCCTCGAGCACCTCTGCGCCAACAAGGTCGCACGCGACGTCGGTGCGATCTCGTACACGTCGATGCTGAACACCCGCGGCGGGATCGAGTGCGACTTCACGGTCACACGGCTCGAGCTCGAGCGCTTCCGAATTGTCACCGGAACCGCGTTCGGCCTTCACGATCTCTCCTGGATTCGCGAGCACGCACCGGAGGACGGTTCGGTCGTGGTCGAGGACGTCACCTCGCGCTACGCCTGCCTCGGCATCTGGGGCCCACGCTCACGCGACATCCTGCAGCCGCTCTCGACCGCCGACCTCTCGAACGAGGCGTTCCGCTACATGCGTGCCCGCGAGATCGACGTCGGCCCGGTGCCGTGCCTCGCCCTCCGGGTCACCTACGTCGGCGAGTTCGGCTGGGAGCTGTACTGCCCGATGGAGTTCGGCCTTCGTCTCTGGGACACGATCTGGGAGGCCGGCCGCGAGCACGGCCTCGCCGCCGGCGGCTACAAGGCGATCGACTCCTGCCGGCTCGAGAAGGGCTACCGCGTCTGGGGCGCCGACATCACGCCGGACGACAACCCGTACGAGGCGGGGCTCGAGTTCGCGGTCAAGCTCGACAAGGGCGACTTCATCGGCCGGGACGCGCTCCTTGCCGCCGAGCCCGAGCGCCGACTCGCCTGCCTCGTCCTGGAGGATCCTCGCGCCGTGGCGCTCGGGTCAGAGCCCGTGAGGATCGACGGAGCGGCCGTGGGCCGCGTGACGAGCGGCGGCTACGGCTACACCGTCGCTCGGTCGATCGCCTACGCCTACGTGCCCGCAGGCAACGCGCAGCCCGGCCAGCCGGTCGAGGTCGAGATCTTCGGCGAGTGGGTCGCTGGTCAGGTCGCGCAGGAGCCGTTGTACGACCCGGCCGGTGAGCGCATCCGTTCGTAGACGCGCAGTCCAGTTGACAGTCCAGGCACCGGCGGGAGTAAATAGCCCTGAACCGTCTTCCAAGAGGAGGCTGGACTTGACATCTGCGCCAACGTCGGATCGTGACGCGCATCTGGACGACGAACAGGAACTGCACAAGCTCGGCTATGCGCAGGAGCTGTTCCGAGGCATGGGCGGGTTCCAGAACTTCGCGATCTCCTTCACGATCATCTCGATCCTCGCCGGCTGCCTGACCTCGTACGCGATCGCGTACGGGCAAGGCGGTCCGGTCGCAATCACCTGGGGCTGGCTGATCGTCGGCACGATGAGCACGATCGTGGCACTCGCCATGGCCGAGATCGCGTCGGCCTATCCAACCGCCGGCGGGCTTTACTACTGGGCGTCCAAGCTCGGAAGCCCCGGCTGGGGTTGGTTCACCGGCTGGTTCAACCTGATCGGACAGATCGCCGTCACAGCGGCGATCGGCTACGGCCTGGCGATCTTCGCGACCGCGCTCATGAACTACTGGTTCGACTACCCGAACTCGAAGGGCTACGTGTACCTCACGTACGCGGTCGTGCTCCTGGTCGCACTGATCCTGAACTTGTTCAGGGTGACTGTGACCGCACTGCTGAACACGATCTCGGCGTACTGGCACATGATCGGCGTGGCGATCATCGTGATCGTCCTCTTCGCGATCCCGGACGACCCGCGCTCGTTCAGCTTCGTGTTCACGGAGACGCTGAACCTGACGGGCTGGGGCGGCGAGTCCGCGCCGTCGACGTTCGGGAGCGCGGTGTTCTGGTACGTGTTCCTGACGGGCTTGCTGATGGCGCAGTACACGATCACAGGCTTCGACGCGTCCGCTCACGTCGCGGAAGAGACGCGCTCGGCGTCGCGCTCGGCTGCGGTCGGCATGTACATGTCCGTCGTCGCCTCGGTGTTCTTCGGGTTCATCCTCCTCGTCGCGGTCACGAAGGCGCTCCCGCCGGAGCCGGTCTTCGACCTCTACATCGTTCCCTCGAGTTGGGTGGCGGCGATGGGCGAGAGCTGGGGCACCTTCATCCTCTTCATCTGTTGCGTCGCGCAGCTCTTCTGCCTGATCGCCTCGGTGACGTCGGCCTCGCGCATGCTGTTCGCGTTCTCGCGCGACCGTGCCGTTCCAGGTCACCAGCTCTGGCGCCGCGTCTCGGCGAACCGCGTTCCGCACATGGCAGTCACCGCGATCGTGGTTGCGGCGGCGATCCTGATGCTGCCGACGCTCTACAACTTCTTCATCGGCTACTACGTCGGGACGGGCATCGCGGTGATCGGCCTCTACATCGCGTTCATTCTCCCCGTCATCCTGCGGTACCGGATGAAGGACGAGTTCGTGCCGGGCGCCTGGACGCTCGGCAAGCACTATCGGTGGATCGACCCGATCGCAATCGTCTGGGTCTTCTTCATCGCGATCGTCTTCCTGATGCCGCCCTATTCGGTGTCCGCGCCGTGGAAGGACGGGTTCACGTGGGAGGCCGTGAACTACGCGCCGGCCCTCGTCGGAGGAGCGCTGCTGCTTTTCGGCGGCTGGTGGCTGATCTCGGCGCACAAGTGGTTCAAGGGACCCGTCCGCCAGGGCACGGAGGAAGAGCTCGAGCGGATCGAGGCGCAGTACGAGCGTCCGGCAGCCGCTCCCGCTGCTCGTTCCTGATCGATCGACGGGCGCGGGCGAGTCCGCGCCCGTCACTTCCTCAGCACGAGCGTGCTCGACACGTAGTCGTGCAGCGTCTGCCGGCGCTTCGTCCAGAACGCCATCAGATAGCCACTCGCGAACGGCGTGACCGCGCTCAGATACATCGCGAAGTGCCGCACCGTCGCCCGGTTGAAGCTGATCGGCTCGCCGCTGAGATCCGTGACACGCAGCCCGAGGATGCGGCCGGAGAGCGTCGACTGTGCCTCCGAGCTCTCGAATCCCGCGAAGTAGAGCCACGTAGCCGTCAGCCCGATCACGACCACGGCGAAGAAGTGTCCTCCGCTGAGGACCACCGCGACGAAGAAGAACGACAAGACGACGATCAGCTCGATCGCCCAGCCGCCGAGCCGCTGCAGCCTGCTCGCGTAGCTCACGCCGCGATTCTCCCGTAGCGTCCGGTCGATGCGCGAGCCCTGGCTCGATCAGCTCGAGACGCTGCTCGTCGAGGCCGACGAAGCGACGGCCGTGGTGACCGTCGCGTCGGTGGCCGGCCGCGAGCTCGAGGTCGACCGCGAGGAAGTGCGCGGAGCCGGACGACGTGCCCTGCTGGTGCTCGCCGCGGGCGGCGACCCGTCGCGCGGGCTCGACCTCGACGGCCCGGCCGTCCTGGGGCTGGCGAGCGACCTCGACGCGCCGGAACGGCGCGAGGCGCTCGAGGACGGGCTCTTCAGCCTCCTGGAGGACGCCAAGGGCCTCCCGCACGTGAGCGAGGCCGGTCGGGCCCTGCTTGCGGCGCCGGAACTCGCGTGGCGTGCGTACGCGTGCTCGCTGCTGGCGGAGGAGCTCGCCGAGGATTAGGGCTTCAGGTACCGGTCGAACCAGTCGAGCAGCACCTCGAAGCGCTGCACGCGGTGCACCGGCGAGCCGGAGCGCGACAGCTCGTGGCCCTCGCCGGGGAAGCGCACGAACTCGACCTCCTTGCCGAGCAGGCGCATGATCGTGAACAGGTGCTCGGCCTGCTCGACGGAGCAACGCAGGTCGCCCTCTGCGTGCATGATCAGGAGCGGCGTCTCGATCTTCTCCGCGTAGACGGATGGGGAGCGCTCGAGCCACGCGTCCGTCGCCTCGTGCGCGAACGCGCCGAAGTACCCCTTGAACGCCCAGAAGATGTCGCTGGAGCCCATCGCGGTGTAGAGGTTGTTGACGGCCCGCTCGGAGCACGCCGCCTTGAAACGGTCGGTGTGCGAGACGATCCACGACGTCATGTAGCCGCCGTACGAGCCGCCGAGCACTCCGGTGCGTTCAGGGTCGAGGAAGTCGAATTGCTCGAGGGCTTGGTCCATGGCCGCCATCAAGTCCTCGTAGTCGACGGTGCCCCACCCCGGTCCCGCGTCTTCCAGCGGTCCCCGAATCGCCGTTCCCCAGTCCTCGCTGTAGCCGGACGAGCCGCGCGGGTTCGCGAACACGACGGCGTAGCCCGCGCCGGAGTACACCTGGAACTCGTCGAAGAAGCTCGAGACGTACTGGGTGTACGGCCCACCGTGGATCGAGAGCAGCACCGGGTAGCGCTCGCCATTCTCGAAGCCTGCGGGCCGGACGAGCCACGCCTCGACCTCGGTGCCGTCCTTCGAGCGCGCGGTGAACCGCTCCGGCTCCACGAGCTGTGCGGGGAAGCCTTCGGTCGAGTCGGTGACGCGCGTGTCGCCGACGTACAGGTCGGCGAACGTCGACGGTGTGCTCGCCGCGTGCACGAGCGTGCCGTCTTTTACGTCGAAGCCGCTCACGACCCTTTCGCCGCCGACGAGCAGCTCCGGTTCGCCGGAGCCGTCGGCCGGCACCGAGTACACGTGGACGCTCCCGCCGTCCTCGACGTCGAACACGATCTGATCGTCGTTCCAGATGGGGTCGCGCTGCGGTGGGTACGGACCGCACTGGCGGTCGAGACTCTCGCTCAGGATCGTCCGCTCGCGTGTGGCGAGGTCGATTACCGCGATTTGCGTGTGACGCCCCCAGACCCACGGGTCGGGTGTGTACCGATAGGCGATCCGCGTTCCGTCCGGAGACCAGACGGGAGCGCTGCAGGAGCCGTCGCCGTGCGTCAGCAGTTGCGGTTCCCCGCCCTCGGCCGGCATGACGTAGAGGTCGGAGACGAGCTGCGTGTCCCAGTCGTCGCCGCGCGAGGTCGAGAAGACGAGCTGCGACCCGTCGGGCGACCAGACCGGCGCGCCGTGATCCTGCTCGGCGTCGGTGAGCTGACATGGCTCCGCACTTCCGTCCGCAGGGACAACGAAGACCTGCGAGCGGCGATCGGCGATCCAACCTTCGTTGTCGAGCTTGTACAGCAGGTGCGTGATCCTGCGAGGCGGCCTCCGGCGCTCGTCTTCTTCCTCTGACTCCTCGTCGCGAACGCGTGACGTGAAGGTGATCGTCCGCCCGTCGGGCGACCACGCGACGCCGCGGACGTCTTCCTTCAGCTTCGTCAGCTTCTGCGCCTCACCGCCGCGCAGCGAGATCACGTAGAGCTGGCCGGGCTCTTTCTCGGCTCGGCTCGACACGAACGCCAGGCTGCGCCCGTCGGGCGACCAGCGCGGCTCGCCGTCCCGGCGCTCGCCGGTCGTGAACCGGCGCGGCGGCTCCGAGCCGTCGACGGGCGCGAGCCAGATGTTCCCCCGGTACTCGTTCGCCTCCCCGTCGATCGACCACGGGACGAACGCGACGGTCGTGCCGTCGGGGCTCAGGCGTGGGTCGGAGACCCCCTCGAGCGCGTAGACGTCCTCGGGTTTCATCCCGCGCATCCGCGGGATCATAGGCGGTGCCCCGCGGTCACGAATGCCGCCACCGTCGAGCCGGTCAGCCCGAGCGCGAGGTCGCCCAGCGTATCCGTGTAGGCCGTGGCCAACTCGGGCGAGTCGCGGATGAACGCGAAGTACTCGCCGAACTCCCAGAGGACCGCGGTGACCGCGCCGAAGCCGACACAGAGCGCGAACGTGTTCAACACGCCGAGCGGCAACCGCAGCAGGAACTGGCCGAACGCCGCGGTGAGAAGCGCCCAGTTGACGAAGTGGTTCGCGTCGTCCCACCACTCGATCGTGTCGTAGAGGTCGAAGACGTTCCCGAGCGTGTCGATCAGGAACGGGAGCGTGAAGAGGATGTCCGCGGCGTACGGGTACGGCGGACGCCGCGACCCGAGCCACCACGCGGCGGGAACGATGAGCGTCGCCAACGGGTAGGCGATCAACCGCGCGCCGAAGGCCTTGCCCTCGAAGCGCTCCAGGCCCGAGAAGGCCCCGAACAGGAGCGCCGCGACGAGCGCGAGCTTGAGCGCGACGTTGATCGCGAGGGTCGGCCTCATTCGAATCGGAAGGCCATCACGCGGTCGATGTCGCCGTTCCACGAGTCGTAGACGTGGCGGAACCCGTGTGCCGTGGCGATCTGCTCGACCGCCGCCTGCAGCTCCTGCTGCTTGCGCGGATCGGCTGTGCGAGCGACGTCGACGATCAGCGGCTCGAGCTCGCCGAGCCGTCCGGCCCAGTACTCGGTGTACGGCGCTCGCTTCCCCTCGAGACCCATCAGCAAGTCGCCGAGCCACCAGAGCGACCGCCCCGAGAGGATCCTCGCGCCGAGCTCACGGCCACGACGCCACGCCTTCAACGAGCGGTAGAAGTCGTTGAGGTAGCTGTCGTAGAGCTCCGCGAGCTCCTCCCGCGTCAAGCGGCCGGCGGCCTCGACGGCGGCGGTGAGCTCGCCTGTCTTGTCCAGCAGGACGCGAGAGTGAGCGAGCGCCGGCAGCTCCCATGACGGGACGCGCTTCACGCGCTCGAGCGTCGTCGTGATCAGCTCGAGCGAACCGTCCCTCGTCTTCGACGGCTCGCCCACGAGCAGGACGAGGACGACGTCCCAGTCGGACTCCTCGTCCGCCGCGCCCATCGACTGGGACCCCTTGAGCAGCACGCCGACCACGTTCGGGTCGCGCTCGGCTGCCTCGACGATCGGCCGTACGAGCTCGTTCATCGGTTGCGCGGGCTGCGTCTAGGTGACGACGGCGCGGTCGCGCCCGCCGAACATGCCAAGCACGATGTGCAGGATCCAGTTCACCAGCCAGACGACGATCGTCGCGCCGACGTAGGTCCAGAACCCGTCGATCGAGAAGTCCGGCGCGACCCACTCCGCGATCGCCAGCATCAGGACGTTGATCGCGAAGTACGCGAGCCCGAGCGTGATCAGGATGAACGGCAGCGCGAGCAAGGTGAGGATGGGCTTGACGATCGTGTTCGCGATCCCTAACACCGCCGCGCCGATGAGCACCCCTCCCCAGCGCCCGATCGCCACGTCTTCGAAGATCGAGTCGACGACGAGGAGCGTGACGACATTGACTCCCCACCCGATGAGGAGCGCAGCAAGCAGCCCTGGGCCTTTGCCGTCGCGCACGTCCGGAGTATCTCGCCTCCGGTCGGCGAGCGTCAACAGTACGGTCTCGCCGTGCAACAACCACGCGCCGTCGTGCTGGTCGAAGGGGTCAGCGACCAGAGCGCGGTCGAAGCGCTCGCCGAGCGGCGCGGCCGCAACCTCGACGCCGAGGGCGTCTCCGTCGTGGCGATCGGAGGGGCACAGGCGATCGGGAGGTTTTTGCAGCGATTCGGGCCGCAGGGACTCGACCTGAAACTGGCCGGCCTCTGCGACGCAAAAGAGGAAGGCGACTTCCGCCGTGGTCTCGAGCGTGCCGGGCTCGGCACCGACCTCACGCGCGACGACATGGAACGCCTGGGCTTCTACGTGTGCGTCGCCGACCTCGAAGAGGAGCTGATTCGCGCCCTCGGTGTCGACGCGGTCGAGCAGGTCGTCGAGCAGCACGGAGACCTCGGCTCCTTCCGCACCCTGCAGAAGCAACCTCAGTGGCAGGGCCGGACCACCGAGGACCAGCTCCGGCGCTTCATGGGCAGCGGCGGCCGCCGGAAGATCCGCTACGCGCGTTTCCTCGTCGAGGCTCTCGACGACGCCCACGTGCCCCGCCCGCTCGACCTGGTACTCGCGCACGTTGCTCCCTGAGGCTGTCAGCGACCGCCCGAGGGGGTAGATTCGTCCGATGGAATCGCGGGAGACACGGCGGATCGAGCTGCTGCTGCCGATCCGGACCGTCCTGATCGTTGCTGCGGCCGTCGGCCTGATCGCCGCATTCATCGCAATCGGCTCCACGTTCCTGATCATCTTCGTCGGCATCTTCCTGGCGCTCGTGTTCGAGTACCCGGTTCGGCTGGTGATGGCGAAGACGGGAATGTCCCGCGGGCTCGCCGCAACGGTCACGGTGCTCGGCGCCGCGGTCGCGATCCTCGTCATCGGCCTCCTCTTCCTCGCCCCCATGGTGGGAGGCGTGCGCGACTTCCTTCACGACCTGCCGGCAACGGTCGAGCAGCTGAGAAGCTCCGACGAGTTGTCGGGAATCGACTCGGGCGGGGCGGGCGAGAACGTGCAGTCCGGCGCCGAGAAGGTCGCAGCGTCGGTGCCGGAGGCGATCTCCGCCGTCCTCGGCATCGCCGGCAGCTTCTTCTCGATCTTCCTCGCGGCCTTCACGATTCTGTTCATCTGCATCTTTCTGCTCAGCGACATCGCGAACATGAAACGGTCGTTGGCAAGCGTGCTCATGCCCGGCGAGGACGAGCGCTGGCTGGAGATCTGGGAACGCGTCACGACAGCCGTCTCCCGCTGGGCGATCGGCGTCGTCGTGATCGCCGTGATCGCCGGCACGACGCTCGGGCTGACCGCCTGGCTGCTCGGCTCGAGCTACGCGCTCGCGCTCGGAGTGATCGCCGGGCTGCTCGACATGATCCCCAACCTCGGCGCGACGATCTCCGGCTTCATCCTCGTCCCGGCGCTCTGGGCCGAGGAGGGGCTGACCGCGGCGATCATCATGCTCGTCGTGCTGCTCGTCTACCAGCAGATCGAGAACAACGTCCTCACGCCGAAGATCCAGGGCAAGGCGGTCAACCTGTCCGGGTTCTTCATCATCGTCGCCGTCACGCTGTTCGGAGCGCTGCTCGGCGTGCTCGGCGCCCTCACTGCGGTCCCGCTCGCGGCGACGATCCAGATCTTCGTCCAGGAGCTGACGAAGTCGCGCCGCGAAAAGGTCGAGGCCGCACGGGTGGCGTTGGGGCCACCACCCACGTCAGCGGCGTAGCGCCCTCGAGCATCTGACCGGATCTACACTGGCGTGATGGCAGACGCCGAGTTCGACCCCGGAGACGGCACCGCCTTTGCGATCCGTCTGCTCAACACGTGGGACGAGCTCGAGCCAGACCCCGAGTGCCTGAGCGACGTCGGCTTCGTGCGGCGCTTCATGGCCCGGCATGGCCTCACGGACGCCGAGCGCGCCGTCGGCGAGGAGGACATCGAGTCGCTCCGCAGCCTCCGAGGGCGTCTCTCACGTGCCTGGGACGCCGCGAACGAGGAGACCGCGGTCGCCGAGCTGAACACGATCCTCGCCGGAGCCAGCGCGCAGCCGTGGCTCGCGCGCCGTGACGGGGGCTCTGAGTTCCGCTACGACCGCCCGGGTCTGCCGATCCGGTCGTTCGCCGACGCTCTCGCCGCACGGGGCCTCCTCGAGGAGATCGCGGCCGGCCGTTGGCACCGATTCGGCCGCTGCGACGCAGAACCGTGCCGGTGCGTGTTCATCGACCGGACGCGGAGCGGGGTGCGCCGGTACTGCTGCCGGCTCTGCGCCGACCGGGCGGCGCACCAGGCTTTCCGGGCCCGCCGGGCGGGCAGCTAACTTCGGTCTCGTCATAACGTCACAGCGGTTGAACGTATGACGACATCCTCGAGAAGGGAGCACACTTGCGACTCCTCGTCGCCGCCATCCTGGCAGCGCTCATGCTCGCACCCGCGGCCCTTGCGGCCCCGCCGGACGTCGTGACGCACACGCCGATCAACCGCACGAGCACGATCGGCGTCTGCGGCTTCCCCGTCCAGGTCCACTCGGAGGGCATCTTCACGGCCTGGCAGTACCTCGATGAGGCGGGCAATGTCGTCCGCGAGCGCTGGCACGTCGAGCGCGCGTTCACGGTGACGTGGACGAACCCCGCGAACGGAAACTCGATCTCGTCCGTGCTCGGCGGCCCAGTGTTCACGGAGTACTTCCCCGACGGCTCGATTCGGCAGGTTGTCGCCGGCCGCGAGCGCCTGTTCATCGCGCGCGGGCAGGGCCCGGTCGCGAGCCAGGTCGGCCGGATCGTCTTCGAGCTCGACGCGGCGGGCAACGAGACGGTGCCGTTCGCCACGCCGCACTGGGACCTCGACATCAACCCGGAGCTCTGCGCGTACCTCGCGTAGCGAACGACGGTAGAGGGGGAACGCGGCGTTCCCCCTCTACCACTCAGGTTGGATGCCGGACCTCGAGGCGATGCTCGGGCACGTGCGGATCATGCCGACGCGCTGTCCCCAACTTCGGTATAGTGAACCTCGTGGTTCAGTATTCTCAGACCGTCGACCGCGCGTTCGCAGCCCTCGCCGACCCGACCCGCCGCGCCGTGCTCGAACGGCTCGGCTCCGGCAGGGCGACGATCAGCGAGCTCGCCGAGCCCTTCGGCATGTCGCTGACCGGGATGAAGAAACACATCCGGCTGCTCGAGGAGGCGGAGCTCGTCACGACGGAGAAGGTCGGCCGTGTGCGCCGATGCACGCTCGCCCCCTACGCTTTCGAGGGCATCAGCACGTGGCTGCAGCGGCTCGACCGCTTCGCGCAGGTCGTCGAACGCACGAAAGGAGCACCGTATGGCTGAAAAGAAGTCCACGGGATTCTCCGCCGAGGAGAAGGCGGCGATGAAGGAGCGCGCCGCCGAGCTGAAAGCGGAGAAGAACAAGGCGGACGGAGAGAAGATCCTGCTCGCGAAGATCGCCGAGTTCAAGGGGAAGGACCGCGCGATGGCCAAGCGGATCCACGAGATCGTCACGGCCACCGCGCCGTCCCTCCTACCGAAGACCTGGTACGGGATGCCGGCATGGGCCAATGAGGACGGCAAGGTCGTCTGCTACTTCCAGGACGCGGCGAAGTTCAAGTCCAGGTACGCGACGTTCGGCTTCAGCGACCTGGCGAACATCGACGCCGGCGCGATGTGGCCGACGTCGTTCGCGCTGACGGAGCTGACGGCTGCCGACGAGAAGATGATCGCCACGCTGGTGAAGAAGGCTGTGAAGTGAACGACACCACCGTCACCACCCCGAACGAGCTCGAGATCCGCGTCGAGCGGATCTTCGACGCACCGCGCGCACACGTCTTCTCCGTCTGGACCGACCCGAAGCTGATCCCGGAATGGTGGGGCGACGGCACCGTCGTCGAGGAGATGGACGTTCGCTCCGGCGGCACGTACCGCTTCCGCACCGCCTACGGCGTGGTCGAGGGCGAGTTCCGCGAGGTCGACGCGCCGGAGTGCCTCGTGCAGACGTTCCAGAACCACCTTCAGACGCTCGAGTTCGAGGATCTGGGTGAGCGGACCAAGCTGACGCAAACGATGCAGTTCGCCACGACCGAGGAGCGCGACACGACGATGCAGTACGGCGTCGAGGCAGGAGCAAGGAGCGGCTTCGCGCGCGTGGATGCGCTACTGCAGCGGCTGGTGCTCGAGGCGTGATGTCACTCACCCGCGTCCAGCAGATTTCCATCTCGCTCGACGGATTCGCGACCGGCGAAGGCCAGAGTCGTGAAGAACCGTTCGGCCACGCCGGCGAGCGGCTGCACGAGTGGATGTTCGGCACCAGGTGGTGGAACGAGCGGGTCGGCCAGCCCGGCGGCACCGGCGGCATTGACAATGCCCTCCTGCGGCAGTTCGCCGACGGGATCGGCGCCGAGATCATGGGTGCCGGGAAGTTCGGCTGGCCCGGATGGCACGAGGACCCGGAGTGGAGAGGCTGGTGGGGTCCCAACCCGCCGTTCCACACCCCGGTCTTCGTGCTCACGCATCACGTGCGCCCGCCGATCGAGATGGAGGGCGGCACGACGTTCCACTTCCTCGACGCCTCGCCGGCCGAGGCGCTCGAGACGGCCCGCGAGGCTGCGGGCGGCCGGGACGTACGCCTCGGCGGGGGTCCCACGATGATCCGCGAGTTCCTTGCCGCCGGCCTCGTCGACCACATGCACGTCGCCGTGGTCCCGATCCTGCTCGGCCGAGGGGTCAACATCTGGGAAGACCTAGAAGGCCTCGAGCGGGACTACGAGATCGAAGCCACCTCCTCGCCCAGCGGTGTCACGCACGTGACCTTCACCCGCGCGGGCATCTGATGCACGAGTCAGCCGACCGTCACGACCTGGTTCGCAAAACCGGTACCGGCTCGCGGGCCCTGAGCCGGCGCGGCGGCGGCGTCCGGCGGCAGCCGGTCGTCGGCGCGCCGGCATCGAGGCAACCGACCAACCGCACCGGGCGATAGCTGCATCGTCCAGTAATTGCTGCTCTGTTGGTTAGGGAAGTGGCAGGCCTCGCGACGGGCCGCTACTTCACGATGACGCGGATCAAGTCGGCGCAGTCCTCGAGGAACTCCTCGCGGGGGAGTGGGCGCCCCCCTTCGCAGTGCCGCCGCCAGAAGTACTCTCGCGCGCTGACGGACACAGATGCTCGCAAGTCGCCGCGCTCGTAGACAAGGAGGGTGCCGCCTCTGCCGCCGCGACGCTCCGTCCTGTGCCACCCGTTCGCCGCCGCGGCTCGCTCGATCGCGCGCTCGCGTGCGCGCCAGGACGCCGGGACAACCTCCAAGCTGATGAACACGCAGGACGGGAAAGAGCGGAGTTCGACACACGCGTGGTCTTCGCTGCCTGCGACGCGTGCGCCTGCAGGAACGAGCGACCGCGCGGCCGCCCGGAGCTCCTCAGGGTCGGTGGAGAAGGGATTGGCGGCGCAGCCCGTGAGCAGGAGGGCGACCAAGATCGTGGGCGTAAAGCGCATCCCCCTTTTTTCGGACGCAGGCGCCCGGCCCTTGATCCCGTTCAACCCGGGTGCTGCCTCGAAGAGGCTCAAGCGCCGGACGCGTCGTGACTTGATCACGTAGACCACGCGAGTAACGGCAGCACCGCGTGCCTGTCAAACCCCCTATGGCAGTCACAAAGCCCCCGAGGACTCTTGTCCTTGCCCTCAAGCCCGCTTTGGGACAGCCCGATGTCAAGGCTATGCGCACCGAAGGAACCCGGCGCATCATCCAGGACCCGCGACGCGATGCCGCCGCGGTTGTCTTGCTCCTCGGCTTGATCGCTTTCTTCGCAATACCGATTCTTGAGGGGCGCGTGTGTGACATGCCGACCGTGCCGGGTGTCCCTCTATTGATGATCGGACCCATCCTCCTGGCAGCGCCAATTGTGATCCGCAGCTCGCGCGGCACGGCCATAGCGAGCGCAATCGCGCTCTTCGTCGTTCTGTTCGTAATCGACCTCGGGATCTATTTCCTCGCGGGACTCGACCACTGTGGGCTCCAACTCGGCGCCGGCACCTGTGTCCTAAGCTGACGGTCGTCACGAGCAGGGGTCTTCTAACGACCCCTGTTAGCTACTAAATCTGGGTGAGCGGTCGCGCGACCCACGAAACACGTGCGTCCTGTGGTACTCCAGGAACTCGCCCTGCTGCTGGCTGAACGGCCCGGCGTTGAGCCCTGCTGAAACGCTCCACGCACGTAGCACCTCAGGATTCAGGTCGTTGGCGACTACTAGCTCGCCATCACTGGTGAATGAGATCCAGCGGACGCGACGTCATCGCGCTACAGGCGCTGAAGGGTCACTTGCGTCCAGACACGACTCAGCTGTACACGACGACGTCAAGCTGGACGACCTGGCCGACGCGCTCAGGAGAGCCGCCGACGCCAGGTATGCACAAGCGTCGCCAGTTCTGACGACGCTTGGGAGTGCGGTTCCCGATGAGCTCGAGAGCCTGAGGTGGAGGCGGCGGGAATCGAACCCGCGTCCGTCGTCGAACCGACAGAGCATCTACAAGCTTGTCCCACCTTGTGATCTCGCCCGGCCGGCTGGTGGTGGGCAACCCACCGACCGGGCCAGCGATCCTGTGATGTCGCACCTTCGGCGATCGCATTCCGTCGGTGCCGAGCCCGTTAGTTGTCGCCGCTACCCGAGCCACGGGCCGAGCCCGGGAGCGACGCGCTCAGCTACTGATTAGGCAGCGAGAGCGAGTGCGTTGTTCTTGTTCGCACTTGTGTTGTTCCCGGGGTTTTACGAGGCCTCCGGGACCTCGGCTTGCAGCTCTGCCGGAGAACCGACCACGTCGAAACCAGGTCGCCCCCGTATGTTGAGCCCAGTGTAGCGGGGGTTACCCGTACCTCCGGGGCGCGCGAAGATCAGGGTCGGTTCAGGGGCATGCCGGATGGTGCAGCGACGCGGCGGGGCGCATCCTGGAATCGTCCCCCACGAAAGGCAGAGATGACCACCACCGACACTCCCACCTCGTCCATCAAAGAGCTTCACCGCAGCCGCGAGGATCGGATCCTCGCCGGCGTCGCAGGAGGGCTTGGGCGCTACTTCGACCTGTCCCCCACGTTCTTCCGGATCGCCTTCGTGATCCTGACGCTCGTCGGCGGAGCCGGGATCCTGATCTACGTCGCCGCAGCGCTTGTCATCCCCGACGAGGGCCGCACCGACTCGATCGTCTCCGAGGCGCTCAGGCGCCACCGCGACCGGCCCTGGCTCCTCGCCGGGGTCGCTCTCGTGGCGATCGCGGTCGTCTCGCTCATCGCGCAGGCCGACTTCTGGCCGAACAGCGGCTTCGCGTGGACGCTCCTCCTGCTCGGCGGCCTCGCGATCATGATCGCGCAGCGGCGCGGGAACGACGGCGAGCCGTCGCCCGAGACCGGCACCGAGGTCCGTGCGCCCCGGCAGCCCTCGCTCTTCCTACCGGTGTTCGGTGTCCTGCTCGCCGCCGCAGGCGCACTCGCGCTGCTCGAGGCAACGGGCACCGACGTCCCGTGGACGATCGCTCTCGCCGCGGGTGCGATCGGGATCGGCGTCGTCGTGGCCACGGGAGCGTTTCTTCGCCGGCGCACCGGCGGGCTCGTCGTCGTCGGGATCATCCTTGCGACGCTCGCGGTCACGGTCTCCGTCATCGACGTCCGCCTCGACGGGCCGATCGGCGACCGCACGTTCCGCCCGTTCGACGCCGCAACCGTTCAGCGGACCTACGACGTCTCGATCGGCAGCCTGACCGTCGACCTGACGAACGCCAGGCTCCCCGGCGACCGCGAGATCGACGCGAACGTCGGCATCGGCGAGTTGCGCGTGGTCGTCCCGACCGACGTCAACGTCGACGTCGACGCGAGCGCGTCGGCCGGTGACGTGGTCGTGTTCGGGGCCCAGGATGACGGAGCGAACGCACAGGTGTCGGGAAGAAGCGCCGGCACTCCCGGCGCGAGCGACACGCTGCACATCGACGCGCACGTCGGCCTCGGGCAGGTCGTCGTCGAGCGGGCGTTCCCTTAGTCCGATGGTCGACGTCGGCAACATCCCCGCCCGCGACCGCGCCAACGGCGTGGTCGCGGGCGTGGCAGCGGGGATCGCGCGCGCGCTCGAGGTCGACCCGACGCTCGTCCGCCTGCTCTTCGCGCTTTTGACGCTCGCGGGCGGCGCGGGGATCCTGCTCTACCTCGCGGCGGCGCTCCTGATGCCCGACGAGGCGGGCCTGCGCACGAGCAGCAAGCGCACCGCGATCGGCCTCGCCCTGCTGCTCCTCGCCGCCATCGCGGCCCTGAACGGGCTCGGGCTTCCCGGCTTCGTTCAACTGGCCGCGGCCCTCGCGGCAGCCGGGGTGTTCTTCTTCTGGCGCAGACGACAGCTGGTGGTCGGAACGGTGCTCCTCGCAGGCGCCGCCGTCCTCGTGCTGACGCGCGGGGGCGACAGCGGTGCAGACGGGCCGCTGCTCACGCCGGCTGCGTTCGCAGGCGGGCTGTTGCTCGTGATCGGGCCGTGGCTCTGGCGCACCGCGCAGGAGCGCGACGCCGAGCGAACGCGACGCATCCGCTCGGAGGAACGCGCCGAGGTCGCCGCTCGCGTGCACGACTCGGTGCTCCAGACGCTTGCGCTCGTCCAGCGCGAGGCCGACGACCCGAAGCGCGTCGCGCAGCTCGCGCGCCGACAGGAGCGCGAGCTCCGCGGCTGGCTCTACCCCGAGGGTCAGCTCTTCCAGGAGGACACGCTCGTCGCCGCGATCGGCAACGCAGCCGCGGAGGTCGAGGAGCTGCACGGAGTTCGCGTCGAGGTCGCGAGCGCCGGCAACGCGCCGCTCGACGACGACGCGCGCGCGGTCGTGCTCGCGGCGCGCGAGGCGATGGCGAACGCCGCGCGCTTCTCGGGCGCCGACGAGGTCTCTGTCTACGCGGAGGCGGAGCCCGACGCGATCAGCGTCTTCGTCCGCGACCGGGGCGCAGGCTTCGACCGGAGCGCCGTGCCCGCCGAACGCCGCGGGATCGCCGAGTCGATCGAGGGCCGCATGGCACGGCACGGAGGAACGGCGACCGTCACGACCACCCCCGGCGAGGGCACCGAGGTCGCACTGACGCTGCCGAGGGAGACGTCATGAGACGCGTTGTGATCGTCGACGACCACGGGCTCTTCCGCGCGGGCGTCCGCAGCGAGCTCGGCGACGCGGTGGAGATCGTCGGCGAGGCTGCGACGGTCGCCGAGGCGATCCCGCTGATCCTCGAGGCCGATCCGGACGTCGTGCTGCTCGACGTGCACCTCCCCGACGGCGGCGGACAAGCCGTGATCGCCGGCGTCGCGCTCGAGCGACCCGGCGTTCGGTTCCTCGCGCTGTCGGTCTCGGACGCTGCGGAGGACGTGATCGCGGTCGTGCGGGCCGGCGCCCGCGGCTACGTGACGAAGACGATCTCGGGCGAGGACCTCGTCGAGGCGATCGAGCGCGTCGCTGCGGGCGATGCGGTCTTCTCGCCACGGCTCGCGGGCTTCGTGCTCGACGCCTTCGGGTCAGGCGAGCCGGTGCGTGACGCCGAGCTCGACGAGCTGACCGCGCGCGAGCGCGAGGTGCTCCGCCTGATCGCGCGCGGCTATCGCTACAAGGAGATCGCCGCGAGCTTGCACCTGTCCGTCAAGACGGTCGAGAGCCACGTCTCGAGCGTCCTGCGCAAGCTGCAGCTCTCGAGCCGCCACGAACTGACGCGCTGGGCGGCCGAGCGCCGGATGATCTAGCGGAGCAGAAAGTCGACGTTTCGACGCGTGCCGTCCGCGAACTCGATCACGAGCCTGCGGCAGCCGGCATCGGCTTTCTCGGTCTTCCAGTTGTAGTGGAACTGACCGGTAGCTGCGTCGAACTTGAGCTGCGACGTCGAGACCGCGACCGACTCTTCGAGCGAGTCCTGGACGCCGTTGGTACAGCTCGCAAGCCGAACTTTCGAGATCGAGACGACAGCGGCGAGAGATCCGACGACGGCACCGTTCGCGTCCTTCAGCCGCCACTTGATCGGGTACGCACGGCCGGCCTGGCCGACGTTGACCGCAGGCGGGTTGTCGATCGGCGCGAAGAAGCCCTCGAAGACGTAGGGCGCGGCGAGCACGGTGTAGTGGATCGTCCGCACGGCTTGGTTCCCGCGGAGATCTCTGGCGGTGACGGTGAACGTCTGGTCGCCCATGCGGCTCGTGTCGAGCAAGCCACCCGGCGCCAAAGGAGCGCCGATGCACGATGCGACCACGCCCGCATCCGAGCACGCGAACGTCGCGGGGACTTGCTGGTTCAACCGGTAGACGGCTCCGGGTGCCGGCGACTCGAGCAGGATCTCCGGACCGGTTGCGTCGGTGACCGACGGGAAGTTCTCGCCCTTCTTCGCGCTGTAGGCGACCAGGCCGTTGGCGTTCTGCGCCATCGCGATCACCTGCACGGGCCCGGCGGTGGGAACGGTCGCGGTCCAGCCACCGAGCGCGCTGTTGAAGTCGAGTTCGACGAACGACCAGGCCCCCGCCGCGGCGGCGTCCGCGTAGAGCGCGGCGACACGCTTGACGCCCCCAGGGGCGCTTTCGCTCGCGCGCACGAAGATCGTCGCGCTGCTCGTGTGAACGGCCGCGACTTCCTGGATGACGGGTGGTGTCGAGTCGGAGGGAGACGCTGCGTATGCGACCTCCAGGCCGATCTGGTCGATCAGGCGCTCCGTTCCGCTCCCGCTCGAGCTGCCCGGTCGGAACTGGCCGGCGATCACGACGGCGTGCTGGCGCTCGCCGCTCGGGCCTCGAGACCGCGTCAACGAGACGGAGTTCGCCGGGAAGATCAGCTCGGTGAAGCGGCGCTCGCGCTCGTTCGCCGCGAGGTCGATGGTCGGCGTCGCGTGGACGGGATCGACTCCTCCGACGTCGTGCGTCTGGAGGGACTTGATGATCGCGCCGGTCGCGACGAGCCCGGGCCGCGTGATGTCGACCGCGACGCGCGGCTGGAGCGGTCGGTAGTGAATCGCGAGCGTCTGGCGGTTGGCGTCCCAGAAGCGGCCGCGCGGAGTCGAGCGCTCGGTGAGCGTCGGCGCGACGTTGAGCGAGGCAACCGGGAGACCGGACTTCGGGTCGTTCGTAAGCGTGCCACTGCCGCCTGGGGGTGCCGGACCCTCGGGGCCGAGCGACCAGAACGGCAGACCGTAGAGCGTCGCCTCGGTCAGCGCCTTCTCGTCGTACACGCCGTAGACCCCGGCGGTCCCGAAGTACTCGTGTACGGAGTCGAGCCACCGCTCGCCGATCGTCCCGCCGCCCGGGAGCTTCCCGGCGAAGATCGACATCAGCCGCTCGGACAAGGCGTTCGCGACGGTGTCGCCGTAGCCAAAGCCGGTGTTCGCGACGTAGACCGCGGCCCGCGCCTGGGCGTAGCTCTGCGTCCAGTCGAGGAGCCGGGCACGCTGGAAGGCCGTTGGGGTCGGGCCGAGGAGCGTGTCGGGAACGTTGAGCCCGCCGTGGCAGCCCATCGTGAAGAGGATCCGGGCCGCGAACGCATCCTCGACGTCGGGCAAGTCGTCCGTCGAGACGAGCGTCGAGCCCGCGGCCGGCTGCAGGAGCCAGTGGCTGTAGTGGGCGTTGACGGAGAGCACGTCCGCGGGGTCGGGGTTGGTCGTGAACGCCGTCGCGAGGTTGGCCGAGGTCCAGGTGTCGTTGATCAGCGTGGCGGCGCCGCCTGCCGACGCGAGCGGCGCCAGACCGGCGGCAACCGCCTCGCCGCCGTCCGTGAGGAAGTCATACGCCGTCGTCAGCGTGGAGTGCGGCTCAAGCAGACCGCCCTTCTCCTCGTACAGCAGGAGTTGGCGCTCGATCTCCGTCGCGGTCTCGACGAGCCGCCCGACCGCGACGTTCGGGAGATAGAGGTCGCGCCCCAGCCACGGCACGGTCGTGAAGGCGCCGTAGACGCTGTCGCTCAGGAAGTAGCCGAGCGCCGCGGCGGCGTAGAGCGCGTTCGCATTGCCGTTCCGGAGCGTGAACAGCAGGTCGGGAGCCTCGTCCGTCTCGTTCGAGATCGTCACCGGATCGAGTCGCCGCATCATCGGGAGCGCGTCGTCGGAGCCCACCAGGACGACGTAGCGCACGCCGGGCGATGCCGCGCGGAATCGCGCGACCACTGCGTTGACCGCTGCGACCACGTCGTTCGCGGCGTCGATCGAGCAGGGCTGTGCGTCCCAGGCGGCGTACGCGCCACGCACGGCCGCGTCGCCGTCGACCTCGAGGATCTGCCCGGCGACCTCAGACCGGCCGGCGACCCGGCCGGCAGCGGCGAGCATGTCCGCCGTCGCCTGCGCCCCGTGGAGCGCCGTCATCCGCTGGCGGTTGACGATGAAGAGCGTCTTGGTGCCGGCGGCAGGCGCCGCGAGGCTGCCCGGAGCGCCGAGAGTGAGCCCGCGGGCCGGACAGGCGGGCAGCTCGGGGGGCGGCGTCTGCACGACCCGCAGGACGAACGGCTCGTCGCTGTGCGAGCCGTTGTAGCCGCTCACTGCGATCGTGTAGAACCCCTCCTCGCCGTCGGCGACGACCTGCGCCGCCTCGTCGGCGTCGCCGCGGTTCGCCGAGATGCTCCCGACGGGGATCGAGCCGACCGGGATGTCCTGCAGCGTCTCGGGCGGAAGCGCATCGCTGCGGTTGTCGACCGAGCTGCCGCCGTCCTCGACCGGGATCGAGCCGACGGGGATCGAGCCGACCGGGTTGGACTGCAGCGACGGCGCGTCGGGCTTCCCGACCACGAGGTCGAAGTCCGCGCCCTCTGCGATGTGGCTGAGGTACACGGTGGTGCGGGTTCCGCGGACGGACGGGACGGGCAGGCGGAACACCTCGACGTCTCCGCTCTTGGCGACGTGGCCGACGACCAGGCGGTTCGGCTGGATCGTCTCCGCGCCCGCCACGGCGTCGTTGCTCTCCCAGTTCTGCGTCACGAGCACCGGTGCCTGCGAGTCGGTCGCGTGCGTCGTCGCTCCCATCGTCACCGAGGCCGTCGCCTCCTCGACACCCAGCGTCAACCCTGAGAGCGCGTCGAAGCTGAGCTCGACCGGCCGCGCGGCACCCGTGGGGCACGGCGTCCCGGGCAGGTCGGACCAGCGAGCGCCGGAGCGGGAGGTCGTGGTCGGGTTGGCGCCGGTGACCGGAGGACCGGTCCCGTAGCTCCACCGCGTCGTCCCCGGCTTGTACAGCCACCCGTCCGGCAGCTGCACGCGCGCCGCGAAGTTCGCCGGCACCGGGCACGTCAGGGTGAACGCAAGGCGGTAGGGCACGACGTCCCCGGTTCCGGCGAAGAGCTGGAAGCCGTCGAGCGGGAATCCCTCCCACGCCAGCGCCGAGCGCGGGACAATGCCCATGATCAGATCGTTGAGGACCAGGCCGGCCGGGAACGCGCCGACGAGGTCGCTCAGCTGCGCGCCCGGCTTGATCCGGCCCGCCGCCTTCGCGTCGCCGAGCGTCCAGCCGTCGGGGAAGGGTGAGTCGACGACGTGGCCCCGCGTTCCCGCCGGGATGCTGCCGACCGGAATTCCCGCGAGCCGGCTGGCGACGAGGTCGATGCTGCCCACGGGGATCGAGCCGACCGGGATCGATCCGACGGGAATCGACCCGACCGGAATCGAGCCCACCGGGATCGAGCCGACCGGGACGCCGGCGATCGAGAGGCCGACCACGGTGTTCGTCCCGCTCACGCCCGCGCAGCTGCCGCCCGCGGCCGTGATCGCCGCGCACCAGCTCGAGGCCCCACCCGGCGCGGGGAGCTGCGCCAGTGTCGCGCGGCCGAGCATGAACGCCGAGAACGGCACCCCGTTCAGAATCGAGTTCATCAGCCCGCTCTCGGGGAGGTTGAGGTCGTTGAACCGCGCACGCGTCGTTGCGTTCGCGTAGACGTCTCCGAGCGTGATCGACTGGCGCGGCCGCGTGAAGAGCGGCGTCCCGGCGAGCAGCTCGTCGGCGTTCACCGGCAACTGCGAGAGCAGGATCTGGTCGAGCCCGATCGAGCCCACCGGGATCGAGTTGAGCCCGATCGAGCCGACCGGGATCGAGCCCACCGGGATCGACCCGACGGGAATCGAGCCGACGGGAATCGAGCCCACCGGGATCGAGCCCACGGGAATCGAGCCCACCGGGATCGACCCGACCGGGATCGAGCCCACGGGAATCGACCCCACAGGCGTCGAGGAAGGTGCGCCCGCGAACGAGGGGAGCTGGTTCGACGGCACGTCGCCGAGCGGAACGAGCTTGACACCGGCCGCGACGGTCTTCTGGTCGGCCGTCAGCGTGATCGCCTCCGACTCCTCGCCCTCCTCCTCGCTCGTCAGGAAGCAGAAGTCGTCGAGCTCTTCGGGTTGAGACGCGCCTCCGTAGTCGACCTCCACCTCGTCGAACGTCCCCTCGAGCAGCCTGATCCCGACGTAGGCCTCGACTGCGTCGGTGGGAACGGGGACTTGCACCGAGCCGACGTCGACGCTGTCGCGGTAGGCGGTCACCCTCGCGAGCGTCTCGCCGCCGTTACCGAGGAAGAAGCCGACTGCCGTCTGAGGCGCGTCGAACGTGATCCGCAAGGGGACGTCGTCGCTCGACCCCGGTCCCGGTCCCTCGATGACCACGGGGACGTTGACGAGCGACGTCGTCGGCGAGCTCGTGACGCGCGCGCCGGTGTCGACCGCTCGCGGCACGGCCTGTCCGCTGGCCACGAAGGTGATTCCGAGCTCGTCGTAGATCGTCAGGGCGCCGCTCTCAGGCGCGTCCTCGAAGTCGATCGTGTGGCCGCCGAGGAACCCGGGCACGCACTCGGCCGGGCTGGTGAAGAGCAGCTCGTTGTCCAGCCCCTCGCCGATCTCGTGGCACTCCGAGAACTCGGACGTGCTACCGGTCGGGCTCGTGAGCGTCGCGGTGAGGATTTCCCCGGCCAGGACTGGGCCGATCGAGTCGGAGTCGAAGCTGACCCTTCCCCCGCCCGAGCCGGTGAGATCGTGGCCGAGGTGACGCACGCCTTCGCCGTTGCCGGATGGATCGCAGACGTCGCTCGCGTAGTAGTCGATGCGGTAGGACCCCGGTGGCGGCGAGACCGGGGACGAGGCGACGACGTGCAAGTGGTCGGTCGACCCGGAGGCGAACGTCACGCTCTCGAACTCCGGGAAGTTCTGGAGGTCGTTGGGGCCGCCGTCGCCGTCCTCGACGTCGTTCGGGGTGACGCCGTTCGGCGCCAGGTCGATGCCGAGACCCCCGTTCGAGTAGATCGAGTTCGCGACGATCTCGTTCGTCAGACCGCCGGAGACGAAGACGCCGTCTGCGCCGTTGTGGGCGATGGTGTTCGCTGAGCCGGGCGCGTCGGCGCCGACGTTGCTCTCTGAGCCGTTCAATTGAACGCCGTCCCCGACATTCGCGATCGGCTTGTCCGAGCTCGCCGCGATGCCGATTCGATTACCGATCAACGTCGCCTCGGAGTCGACCAAGACGCCGTCGTCCCTGTTGCCGGAGACGACATTGTCGACGATCGAGGTCAAGATGGAGTCGGTGGTCACGAGAATGCCGTTCAGCGCATTCGGCATTGCGACGGTGCCGAGGGCATTCACGCCGACCAGGTTGTTGCGGATCGACGTCGCAGCCGCGCTGACGACGATCCCGTTCCCCGCGTTGTCGGAGATCACGTTGCGGTCGCCGGCCGCGGAACCGCCGATCTCGTTCTCGAGACCCGCCACAGTGACGCCGCTGTTCGCGTTTCCGCGCGCGGTGCCGGTTGCGTCGAGCCCGACGTAGCTGCCGACGAGCCGGTTGCTCGTGCCGGTGATCTCAACCGCGTTCTGGAACCCGTAGAGCGCGAGCGCACGCACGACCGCGTTGTTCCCGGGGAACCGTAGACCGCTGAACCCCGGAGCGCCGTCGAGCTCGATCAGGGGCGATCCGAGGAAGCCGCTCTGGCTCGTTCCGTCGATTGTCGCCTGACTCGCGACTTCGGGAAGCTCGGAGGCAAGCGTGATCGTGTGGGCGCCCGAGCCGGGAATCGCGAAGGTGATCGTCTTCGGGCCCTCGAGCCCGAGGGCATTCTCGAGCGCCTGGCGGAGCGAGCCGGTTCCGCTGTCGTTCGTGTTCGTGACGACGAGGGACGCAGGCGTCGCGCCCATGAAGGTCGCGAACGCGAGATCTTCGGACGCCGAGTTGGGGGCCCACGTGCCGGGAGTGGGAGCCGCGGTGCGGAAGAACATCCCGCCCGGAGTCGCGTCCTCGGCGACGAACGCCATGCAGCCAGTCGAGGCCGGGCCGGCGACGATCAGCGCGTAGTCGGTGCCCGCCGCCAGGCTCGGGGCCGGGGAGAACGGGAACCGCTTGAACCCGCCGCCTGGACCGGCGTTCGTGACCTCGGCCAGCGCGAGCACGGTGCCGGTCGGCACGCCGCCGCTCGTCGTCTCGATGCGCGCGCGGACCGACGACGGGGTCGGGCAGGTGAGCCCGATCCGAGCTTCCACGATCGCTCCCGACGACCCCGGCGAGAAGATTTGCGCCAGCTCGTTCTGCACCTCGCCGCCGATCGAGGAGCCGCTCACCGTGCTGACGACGCGGCCGTTGTGCCGGTCGAGGGTCCCGTCCGACGGAGCCGTGTCGATCGTCCAGAGCCAAACAGCGGGAGTGCTGTCCGTCACGTCCTTCACCTCGAACCGGTGCGGCCCGTTCGAGAGCTCGAGGTAGGCCTTGGGGAAGGTGCACGGGGTGAACGCGCTCCCGTCGAGGCTGCACTCGAACGACGGGCTCGCCGCGGTCGAGGTGAAGCTGAAGTTGGCGCTCGACGAGTTCGTGTAGTCGACGGGACCCGCCGTGATCGTCGTCTGGGTCGGAAGCGGGTCACCGCCGCCGGCGGGACCGGTGAAGCACTGCGAGAACTCGGAGGTGTTGCCTGAGGGATCGGTTGCCGTGGCCGAGTACTGGCGACCGCCTGCCAGCGACGTGTCGAAGACGAGCGATCCGTTGCCGGATGCGTTCGTCGTGATCACCATCGGCGTCTCGCTGTCGGGCAGGTAGAGGAAGTCGGCCTCGCCGTAGCCCGACGAGTCGCAGGTCTCGCTGCGGAAGAAGTCGATCGCGAACGTCGTGCTCGGCGTCGAGTTCAACGTCATCGTCACGAACACCGTCGGGCCGTCGGCATTGGCGCTCGTGATCACCGGGAAGTTCTGGAGGTTGTTCGCACCCGAATCGGCGTCGCCGGCGTCGTTCAAGGTCGGGTTCTGCGGTGCGAGGTCGATCCCGAGCTGCCCGTTCGCGAAGATGCGATTCGTTCGGATCGAGTTGCCGGTCCCGCCGAACGCGAAGACACCCCACGCGCCGTTGTTCGCGATCCGGTTCGACAGGATCGTGGTGTTCGAAGCCGACGTGGTCAGCAGGACCCCGGTATCTCCGTTCGGGATGCTTCCGTTGCCCGCCGGATCAGTGCCGATGCGGTTCTGGCGGATCGTGTTCCCCGACCCGTTGACCAGGATTCCACGATGGTTTCCGGAGATCACGTTGCCCTGACCGAGCTCTCCGCCGATGGTGTTTCCGCTCGCGAAGTCGATTCTGATCCCGTCGATCGGCCTGGACGTCCCCGGGACGATCGCCGCGCTGCCGGCTGCGTTCGTCCCGATCATGTTGGTGCTGACGGTCGAGCCCGAGCCGGCGAGGTTCACGCCACCGTGGGAGTTCGCGTCCGTCCCGTTGCCGGAGATCACGTTCGAGGTGATCGTCGCGCCGCCTGCGGCGACCGTGATGCCGTCCCCTCCGTTCCCGATCGGTGCGTCGCCGGCCGCGTTGGTCCCGATCCGGTTGCCTGCGACCGTGAGGCCGGGGGTGATGAGCTGAATCCCCGCGTCGATGTTCCCCGAGATGACGTTGGCCTCGCCCGCGCCGGTGCCGCCGATGATCGAAGTGCCCGCCCCAATGGTCGCCCGCACCCCGATGTCGTTTCCGAGCGCGACCGTTCCCGAGACGTTGGTGCCGATGTAGTTGTTGAAGAGCCGGATGCCGCCCGCAGAGCGCAGGTTGATTCCGACCGCGGTGAAGCGGTTGACGACGAGACCCCGCACGAGGCTGTTCGCGCCGGCGAGGTCGAGGCCGAACGCAACCGTGCCGCCGCCGCTGAGCTCGATCAGCGGCGGGCCGAACCAGCCCGGCTGGGTCGTGCCGTCGATCTCGAGCTGCTCGGTCACGGAGGGCAACGGACTCGTGAGCGTGATCGTCTGCGTGCCACCCGGGACGATGTTGAAGACGATGCGGTCGGCGCCGGGGGTGTTCGCGTCGAGCATCGCCTGTCGTAGCGATCCCATGCCGCTGTCGCCCGTGTTCGTGACCGTGAAGTCGGCCGCCTGGGCAGTCGCCGCGAACGCAAGCGCGCCCACGAGCGCACTCGCCCCCAGAACCGCTCGCAATGCGTGCCGCATGGCCCTGCTCCCCTCGACCTCGTGCCGCCCCTCTGGCGGCCCCCTGAGTTATGTCCCTCTACGCGCGCCTTGTCAATATCTGCACAATCGCCGGATGGAGCCACCTCGCGCTGACCTGACCGCCTATGTGCCGCGGATCGTGGTCGAATGGGCGCTGAGCGAGCCCGACGCTCGGCATCGGCGCCTGGAGGGAACGATGGCGTTCGTCGACGTCTCGGGCTTCACGGCGATGTCGGAGCGGCTCGCCGCAAAAGGAAAAGCCGGCGCGGAGGAGGTCACGGACGTCATGAACGCGACGTTCGCGCAACTGCTCGACGTCGCCTACGCGCGCGGCGGCGGGCTGCTGAAGTTCGGCGGCGACGCGCTGCTGCTCTTCTTCTCGGGCGAAGACCACGCGGCTCGTGCTACCCGAGCGGCGTTCGACATGCGCAGCACGCTGCGCGAGATCGGACACTTGCGCACATCTGCAGGCCAGGTGACGCTCCGCATGCACGTCGGAGCCCACAGCGGGTCGTTCGACTTCTTCCTGGTCGGCCGCTCGCACAGAGAGCTCCTGGTCACGGGGCCCGCGGCAACGACGACTGTCGAGATGGAGGCTGCATCCGAGGCCGGTGAGATCCTCGTCAGCGAGTCGACCGCCGCGCTGCTCGATCCGCGCGTCCTCGGAGAGAAGAGAGGGGAAGGGTTCCTCCTCCGGGCACAGCCGGACGCCGCGGGGGAGCTCCAGCCGCTCCCCGATACGTCGGGCCTCGATCTTGCGTCGTTCGTCCCGGTCGGAGTGCGTCAGCACATCGCCACAGCGGCTGCCGAGGGCGAGCATCGCGCGGCCGCAATTGCGTTCGTGCGCTTCGGCGGCGTGGACGAACTCCTCACAAGCGGCGGGCCGGACGACGCCGCGGCCGCCCTGGCGGAGCTGGTCGAGTCGGTCCAGGCAGCGGCGGAGGAGTACGACGTCTGCTTCCTCGAGAGCGACATCGACCGCGACGGCGGACGGATCGTGCTCGTCGCCGGGGCACCGGTCGCGTCGGAGAACGACGAGGAGCGAATCCTCCGCACGGTCCGCAGGATCGCGGAGGCCGAGACGCGGCTCCACGTGCAGCACGGAGTGAATCGCGGCCGCGTTTTCGCGGGCGAAGTCGGCGCGCCCTTCCGGAGGACGTACACCATTCTGGGCGACACCGCGGCGCTGGCGGCGCGCTTGATGGCGCGCGCGGAGCGGGGACAAGTCCTCGTGCCCTCAGACGTCGTCGCACGCTCGCAGACCGTGTTCGCCGGAACCGCTCTGCCCCCGTTCCAGGTCAAGGGCAAGGCGGAACCGATCGAAGCGATCGACCTCGGGCCGGTCGTCGGTGTCCGCACGAACGCCGACCGGCCGCGACTGCCGATGGTCGACCGCGAGCGCGAGCTCGCAGTGTTGAGCGCGGCGCTCGGCCCCGCGCGCGCCGGCTTCGGCACGCTGGCCGAGCTGATCGGCGAGCCCGGGATCGGCAAGTCTCGCCTCGTCGAGGAAGTGCGCGCGCAGGCGGAGGATCTGTCGCCGGTCGTGACTGCCTGCGAGCAGTACGAGTCGACGACTCCGTACTTCCCGTTCCGCGAGCTGATCCGTCGCCTGCTCGACGTTCCGCTCGGCGCCGATCCGGCCGAGAACTCGGCGGCGCTTCGCGGTCGGCTCGAGTCGCTCGCACCGGAGCTCGTACCCTGGATCCCGCTCCTGGGCCTCGCGCTCGACGCCCCGGTCGAAGCGACTGCGGAGGTCGACGACCTGCAACCGGCGTTTCGACGAGTGCGCCTTCACGGCGTCGTCACGACGCTGCTTGCGTCGCTCCTCGCTTCGCCGACGATGATCCTGTTCGAGGACGTCCACTGGATGGACGAGGCCTCTGCCGAGCTGCTCCGGCACCTCGCGCTCCAGCTCCAGGGCAAACCCTGGTTCGCCTGCACGACACGCCGCCCCGTCGCAGGCGGCTTCTCGGCGGCCGAGGGGACGCCGCCGGTTCCGGCGTTCACGATCCGGCTCGATCCCCTCCCGGACGAGGACGCGAGAAAGCTCGCGGTGTCTGCCGCGCCCGAGGGTCTCGCAGGCGACGAGCTGCAGGCGATCGCGGAGCGCGCCGGAGGCAACCCACTCTTCCTCCAGGAGCTCGTCTCCGCGCGCGGCACCGACTCCGAGCAGCCGGAGGATCTCCCCGACACCGTGGAGGCGCTCATCGGCGCGCGCATCGACCGCCTCTCCGCTCCGGACCGCGCACTCCTTCGTTGGGCCTCGGTTCTCGGTCCGACCTTCGCGAGCGACGTGCTCGAGCTCGTGCTCGCCGGCGATCCCTCGGCGGCATCCGACTCCGACGCGTGGGACCGGCTCACCGAGTTCGTCGAACGCGACCCGAACGTCGCCGGCGCGTATCGGTTCCGCCACGCGCTCTTCCGAGACGCGGCGTACGAGGGCCTCCCCTATCGACGTCGGCGCGAGCTTCACGCGCGCGTCGGAGAAGCGTACGAGCGCTTGCGGCCGGATGAGACGGAGGAGCTCGCCGAGGTCCTGTCCCTCCACTTCCTCCGCGCGGAGGTGCACGGGAAGGCGTGGAGCTACTCGCTCGTCGCCGCCGAGCGCGCTCGTGCAAAGTCGGCGAACGCGGACGCCGCGGAGTTCTATCGCCGCGCGCTCGACGCGAAGAAGGGCCTTCCCGAGCTCGAGCGCGACGCCGTCGCGGACGTGTGGGAGGCGCTGGGCGACGTCTCGGAGCTCGCCGGACAGTACGAGGACGCGGGGCACGCGTATCGACAGGCCGCGCGGCTGGCACAGGCGCCGGGCCGCCAACCCGCGTTGCTGCTCAAGCAGGGCGTCGTCCGCGAGCGCGAGGGCGACTACGTCGGCGCGCTGCGCCGGTACTCGAACGGCCGCACCGCCGCGCAGGCGCTGCCGAAGGGCGAGGAGCAGACCCGCCACACCGTGCGGCTCGGCCTCGCGACGGCCGGGGTGCGGCTGCGCCAGGGAAAGCTCGCCGAGTGCATCCGCTGGTGCCGCGACGTCGTTCCGACCGCGCTCGCGATCCAGGATCTCGAAAGTGCAGCACACGGGTACTACCTCCTGCACCTCTCGTACACATCGCTGGGTTGGGCGGAGCGGCGGGACTTTCGCGGCATCGCACTGCCGATCTACGAGGAGCTTGGCGACCTCCTCGGCCAGGCGAACGTCCTCAACAACCTCGGCATCGACGCGTACTACGAGGGCCGGTGGGACGACGCACTCGGCCACTACGACCAGAGCAGACGCCTGCGCGAGCGAATCGGTGACGTCGTCGGTGCGGCGACGATCGTGGGCAACATCGCCGAGATCCTCTCCGACCAGGGACGCACGGACGAAGCACGCGAGCTCTTCGAGGAAGCTGGCAGGGTTTTCCAGGGCGCGCACGCACGCTTTCTCGAACACGTCGCCGCCGGGAATCTCGGTCGGCTGGCAGCGAGGGAAGGGCGCTTCAACGAGGCCGAGCCGGCGCTCGAGGCCGCGCTCGATGGGTTCGGCGAGCTGAAAGCGGCGTCCTTCATGCTGGAGGCCCAGGCCCGGCTCGCGGAGCTCGACGTGCTGCGCGGCGATCGCCCCGAACGAGCGCGCGAGCGCGCAGAGTCGGCGCTCGCCGAGGCACGCGCGAGCGGCGGATCACCACTCGAGGCGGGGTTGCTTCGACTCGTGGGCTACGCGCGCGCCCAGGCCGGGCACACCGAGGACGCGCGAGCGTCGTTCGAGGAGAGCCTGGCGACGGCGCAGACCACGGAGGCCGAGTACGAACAGGCGCTCGCCCACCAGGCACTCGCAGCGATCGGCGAGGACGTGGAGCGAAACGCCGCACGCGCGCAGAGCCTGCTCGACCAGCTCGGCGTGGTGTCTCTGCCAGCGATCCCACTGCCGTGACGGGCGGGTGCGAACGGCACCCGCCCGTCACGTGCTCAGCTGCCGTTGGGCTTGCGGACCTGGATGACCTGGTAATCGGTCGTCGCAGGCGGCGAGCCGAAGCGCGCATTGACCGCGTAGAGCCTGCGGCCGAGGTCGTCGATCGTCGTCGGTACGACGAAGCGCGAGTCTTCGATGTGCGTCAGGACCCGCCCGGTCGTGAGTGCCGAGTTCACGCGGATCACCGCGATCTTGTTCAGCGTGTTCTGCACGACGTAGAGCGTCCTGCCGTCGAGCAGGATCCCGTCGCCCCTCATCACGTCTGCACCGCCGAGCGCGATCTCGACCGTCGCGCCGGTCGACGGGTTCACCCGGAACAGCTTGCCGGTGCTGCTCTGGACGATCACGAGCCAGCGTCCGTTCGGCGTCGCGTCGATCCCGTTCACGTTGAACCCGGCACCCTGCACGTAGGGAGGCTGCAGCGCGATCTTTTGCACGGTCGTGCCGAGGCGGCCTCCAGGCCCGATCGGAATGCGATAGAGCTCGGCGAGGTTCGAGTTGGTGAAGTACGCGCCGGTCCGAGTGACGACGACATCGTTGATGAACCCCGGAGCGAGGTCGTACGAGGCGATGTCCGTCCCGCTACGCGCGTTGTAGACGAACGCCTTACCCGTCATCCCGCCGGCGACGAAAAGCCTGCCGCGGTTGTCGGCCTCGACGCCGATCGCGGCGCGTCCGCTGCGCTGGATGAACACCGACCCGGTCCCGGTCCGTAGGTTGCCGCGATAGATCGATCCGGTCGGAATCGACCCGACGTAGAACGTGTTCGCGCGAATCGAGATCCCCTCGGGCTGGAACCCGCGCGGCAACGCGATCGTCGCCGGATACGACGGCGCGGCGGCGGCAACGCCGCTCGCCACGGCGAGCATGACCACGGTTGTGGCGATGAGCTTCCGAATCATTTTTCCCCCCTTGACGGCTTCGTTCGCTGGTACCCGAGCCTACGAGCGGGATAACCCTCCGGATTCCAGGGTCAAGATCAGGGTTTCGTAAAGACGGTCAACGGCGGGCCTTGACGGCCCGCTCCATCTCTCGGTCGGCGTCCCGCTTCGCGATGTCGCGGCGCTTGTCCTGCGCCTGCTTGCCCTTGCCGACGGCGAGCTCCACCTTCACCTTGCCGTTCTTGAAGTAGAGCTTGGTCGGCACGAGCGTAAGGCCGCGCTCGCGCACCTTGTCCGCCAGGGAGTCGATCTCCCGCCGCTTGAGCAGCAACTTCCGCTCACGATCGGGGTCGTGGTTCGAGACGTTGCCGTGGCCGTACTCGGCGATGTGCGCGCCGACGAGCCAGGCCTCCCCGTCGCGGATCTCGCCGTACGCCCGCTGGAGGTTCGCCTGCCCCTCGCGCAGCGACTTGACCTCGGTCCCGACGAGCGCGAGGCCCGCCTCGACACGGTCGGTGAGGTGGTAGTCGTGTCGCGCCCGGCGGTTGTCGACGATCAGCTTGTCGGCCATCAGACCGCCGAGCCGACGCGCTCGGTGAGCCAGTCGCGCACCTGGAGCAGGAAGCCCGGGTGAATCGTGTGCGGGAGCGGGTACTCGGCGTAGCGCACCTCTGCGCCCGCCTTCTCGAGCAGCGTCCGGGCGCGGTGCCCCCATTCGACGCGGATCACCGGGTCGAGCGCGCCGTGGCCGATCGCGTACCGCGAAAGCGGCGGCTCGAGATCGAGCTCGAATCCCTCGACGGTCGGCACGAAACCGCTGAGCGCGAGCACCGACGCAGGGCGCGCGCGTCCACGCCCGAGCGACAGCGCGTAGCTCATCACCGCGCCCTGAGAGAAGCCGCCGAGGATCGTGCGCTCGGGTGGAAAGCCGAGCCCGTCGAGCCACTTCCCGACCAGCTCGTACGTCGGCAGAAACGTCGACGGGTCGGGGTAGCCGATCTCGTGTACGGCGTACCAGTGCGCGCCGCCGGGCGGCAGGCTCAGCGGCCCGCGCGGCGTGATCCCGACGAAGCGCCGCTCGGGGTCGAGCACGTCGAGCAGCGGCACGAGATCGTGCTCGTCGGCCCCACGACCGTGGAAGAGGACGAGCGCGCCCTCGGGCTCGCCGGCCGCCTCCCGCACCACCGCGGTCAGGTTTTCTGCCACGCCTCGCGCGGGTTCCGGATCGGGGTCAGCTTCGGCTCGATCTCGTCGCGGAGCGCCTCGAACGCCGGCGGGAGCGAGAGCCGCTCGCCGAGAGACTCGACCGGCTCGTCCGCCGTGAAGCCCGGACCGAGCGTCGCGATCTCGAACAGCACGCCGCTCGGCTCGCGAAAGTAGATCGACTTGAAGTAGAAGCGCTCGATCACCGGCGTCGGACGCGCGCCTGCCTCCTGCGCCTGCTCGCGCCACGCCTCGTGCTCTTCGGGCGCCGAGCCCCACGCAACGTGGTGCACGGTGCCGGCGCCCGGCACTCCTGCGCCCTCAGGGGCGCGGTCGTACTCGTACGTGCCGCTGCGGTGCTCGCCGCGGGCGACCCAGCCCGGCTCGAAGCCGAGCGCGCCGAGGAACGCGTCGCTGCGCGAGGGATCGCTCGCGAACGCACGCACGCCGGCGAAGCCGCGCAGACGGTGTTCCGCCGGGATCTCCGGGTGCTCCGCGGTCAACGGCTCCTCGCCGCTCGAGTCGACGACGAGCTCGTGCTCGAGCCCCTCGGGATCGGCGAAGCGGAGCGTGTCGCCGGTGCGCTCGACACCGAGGCGCTCCGCCCAGAAGTCGAGCGAGTCCTCGGAGCCGACGCGCCAGAGCACCCGGTGCACCATTCCCGCCCCCGCGCGACCGCGCGCCGCGCCCGGGTACTCGAAGAAGGTGATGTCGCTGCCGGAGCTGCCCTTCTCGTCGGCGTAGAAGAGGTGATAGACGGTCGGGTCGTCCTGGTTGACGGTCTTCTTCACCAGCCTGAGACCGAGCCTGTCGACGTAGAAGTCGACGTTTCCCGGGGCGTCGCCGGTGATCGCCGTGACGTGATGAATGCCTTCGAGTCTCATGTCCCTCCTAACGTGCGCAGTTGCAGCGTATTCCTACCCTGCCAGCGCGAGTTCGACCTTGCCCTCGTTCTTGCGGATCTCCTGGACGCGCACGTCGATCGGGTCGCCGAGCCGGAAGGTCCGGCCCCCCCGCCGGCCGACGAGCCGGGTCTCGAGCGCGTCGATCTCGTAGTAGTCGCCGGGGAGCCGCCGCGCAGGCAGATAACCCTCGAAGACGTCGCCGAATCGGACGAAGAGCCCGGAGCCGATCATCCCTGTGATCTCGCCGGAGAACGGCTCCTCCCAGCCGCGCTCGAAGAGGACGTCCTCGAGCAGCCACGCGGCAACGATGTCGTCCGCGCGGTACTCGACGTCGCCCGCTTCGCGCTCCTTCACCGAGCAGTGCTCGGCCGAGGCGGCGATGTCCTCGGGGAGGGGGTCGTAGGTCGCGCCGATCTCACGGAGCAGCGCGCGGTGGACGACGAGATCCGGGTAGCGACGAATCGGCGACGTGAAGTGGCAGTACGCGGTGCTCGCCAGCCCCGAGTGGCCGAGGTTCTGCGGGTGGTAGCGCGCCTGCTTGAGCGCGCGCAGCACGAGCGAGGGAAACGCCTCCTTCCCGCGCTTCGCGCGCGCGACGAACTCGCTGACTCGCTCGCTCGCATCGGCCGCGATTTTCGCCGCCTGCTGCGGCGTCATGTGATCCGCGTCGGGCGCAGGAGGCGTCGGCACCTCGACCGACGTCAGCTTCGCGAGCAGACGCGTGACCGACAGCGGCTCCGGGCGCTCGTGCACGCGGAAGAGCGCCTCGCGCTTCCGACCCGCGAGCAGTCCGGCGACGGCCTCGTTCGCGAGGATCATCAGCTCCTCGACCAGCGCGTGCGCGTGCGGCTCCGACTCGAGCCACGCCTTCTCCACGCCGCCCTCCCCGTCGAACGCGAACGCGATCTCTGCACCGGCGATGCGCAGCGCGCCGCGCTCGAACCGGCGGCGCCGAAGCTCGAGCGCGATCGTCTCGGCGAGCTTCAGCCCCTCGGTGACGTCGTCCGCCGCACGCTCGCGACCGGCGAGGATCGACTCGGCCTGCCCGTACGTCAGCCGCTCGTTCGAGCGGATCACCGACCGGTAGAAGGTCGGCTCGCCTGCTTGCAGCGAGCCGTCGAACAGCACCTCGACCGTGACGCAGAGGCGGTCGACGTTGGGTCGGAGCGAGCAGGCGTCGTCCGCGAGCTCGTGCGGGAGCATCGGAGCCACGAAGCCGGGCACGTAGACGGACAGCGCGCGCTCGGCGGCGCCGCGGTCGAGCGGCGAGCCGGCGGGAACGAACCACGAGACGTCCGCGATGTGCACCCAGACGCGAATCGCGTCTCCCTCGCGCCGCGTGGAGATCGCGTCGTCGAAGTCCTTCGCGGTTTCCGGGTCGATCGTGAAGGTCAGCAGCTCGCGCAAGTCGACCCGCCCCTCGAGGCTGGGCTCCGGCAGGTCGAATGGCTCGAACTCGTGGCGAAGCCCTTCGTGCTCGAGCAGGCCCTCGAGGACGTTCTCGATCCGGTCGGCTGGGCCGAGCGACCGCTCGAGTCGCGCCCGGCCGCGCTGTTTCCTGACCACCGCCAGGTCCCCGGCTCCCAGGTCGCCGAGTCCGTGCTTGTCCAGCGGGATCGGCACCCCGGGCGTGAAGATCGGCTCTCCGACGAGCATCCGGCCGCGTCGGGAGACCTCGACGACGATGTAGTCGGTCACACCCGCATCTATACCGGCGCCTCGCCCGTTGCAGTACCGATGACGAGCTCGCTCGGTGCACTGTTGCTGGCGGGGGGCCTTGGCGGCGCGATTGCGTTCCTGTCCGGCCTGGCGTTCGCGCACTCCGGCGGACGCGTGCTGGCACTCGGAGCCGTGGGCGCGCTCTTGGCTTGTGCCTTCCAGGTCACGGTCGCTTCGGGCGAGCTCGTCGACCCGCTGCAGTACGAGCTTCTCAACGCCACGTGCCTTGCGAACGCCCTCGGCTGGCTGGCCGGGACGCTGCTCGTCGCGCGCGTCCGCGTCTTGGAATATCTAGACGCGCAGGAAGCGGCGTAGCGTCAAGCCGGAGCCGGCGGCTCCGAGCAGCAGGCCGAGCCCGAGCAGGATCAGCGCCGTCCACGCGAAGGCGAGCGCCTGAACGTCGGAGTCCGCGTCGACGCGGCCGAGGATCGCGGGCAGCGCGATCTCTTTCCCGAGCAGGAGCAGGATGACGGCGAGCATCGCCCCCGCAAGGCCCGTGAAGAGCCCCTCGAGCATGAACGGTCCGCGCACGAACCAGTTCGACGCCCCGACGAGCTTCATCACCTCGATCTCCCGGCGACGGGCGTAGATCGAGAGCCGGATCGTGTTCGCGATCAGCAGTCCGGACGCGGCCAGGAGCAGGATCACCACGCCGAAGAAGATGATCGAGATGACCTGGCCGACGCGGATGATCCGCCGGGCGGTCGCTCTGCCGTAGTCGACCTTCTCGACGCCGGCGAACTGCTGCGCACGGAGATCGGCTGCGATCAGCTCGACGTCCTCGGCGCGGTTCGGCTGGATCTCGAACGCGTCCGGTAGCGGGTTGTACGTCAGGTCATTGACGAGCTCTGGCGAGCGCTCGGTCATGATCTCGAGCGCCTCCGCCTTCGAGACGAATTTCGCCTCCTTTACTCTCGGATCGGCCTCCAGGTAGCGCTGCACGGTCCCGACCTGCTGGTCGGTCACGTTGGTCGCGCACGTGTGCTCGGTACAGAAGAACGCCTTCACCTGCACGTCCTTCTTGACGTGGTTCGACCACGACACGACCCACGAGCCGAGCGCGATCGACACCCCGAGCAGGAACATCGCGATCAGCACGGTCATCGTCGCGGCGAACGTCGTGGAGAGCGAGGCGCGCAGCGACCGAATCGACTCGGCGAGGAGGAGCTGGAGCTGCGTCATTCGCCGACGTACCCCCCACGCCGCTCGTCGCGCTCGAGCTTGCCCTCCGAGAGGGCGAGCACGCGGCGGCGCATCTTGTCGACCATCTCGCGGTCGTGCGTGACCATCAGGATCGTCGTGCCGGACCGGTTGATGCGGTAGAGCAGCTGCATGATCCCGACGCTCGTGTCAGGGTCGAGGTTGCCCGTCGGCTCGTCGCAGATCAGCAGCGGCGGATGGTTGACGAACGCACGCGCGATCGAGACGCGCTGCTGCTCGCCGCCGGAGAGCTCGTCGGGGAGCGAGTTCATCTTGTGCGAGAGCCCGACGAGGCTCAGCACCTCTGGCACCTTGCGGCGGATCGAGCCCTGACTCTCGCCCTGCACCTTGAGGGCGTACGCGACGTTCTCGGCCGCCGTGCGGTTCGGTAGGAGCTTGAAGTCCTGGAAGACGCAGCCGACGTTCCGCCTGAGCTGCGGGATCTTGCTGCGTCGAAGGCGCGACAGGTCGCGGCCCCCGACGATGATCCGCCCGGAGGTCGGGTCGAGCTCCTTCAGGATCAGCCGGATCATCGTCGACTTGCCCGACCCCGAGGCGCCGACCACGAAGACGAACTCGCCCTTCTCGATCACGAACGAGACGTCGGAGAGCGCCGTCACGCCCGGCTCGTAGACCTTGGTCACCGAGTCGAACATGATCGCTGCGCCGGCGACCGGCACACGGCCGTTCTCGCTCTCGGGTGCCTCGCTGAGCGGGGGGGTCGCAGTGTCTGTGATCTGTGGCTCCGTCACCGGTGAAAGGGAAGGGCAGGCATGCCTGCTCCGGTACGTGAGAGGCGCTGCCAGGCCAGTCTAGCTGAGGCTTCGGAGGGTCTAGACGACCTCTCCAGAGGCCTGGGCGAGCAGATAGGCGTGGATGAACCCGTCGATGTCGCCGTCCAGGACCCCCTGGGCGTTTCCGACCTCGTGGCCCGTGCGATGGTCTTTGACCTGCTGGTAGGGCTGCAGGACGTAGCTGCGGATGTTCGCGCCCCCGAAGCCGGTGTCCGCGGCGACCCCGCGCTCGCGGGCGATCTCGGCCTCCCGCTCCTCGAGCTGGAGCTCGGCGAGGCGGGAGCGGAGCATGCGCATCGCAGTCTGCTTGTTCGCGGTTTGCGAGCGCTCGTTCTGGCACTGGACGACGATCCCGGTCGGCACGTGCGTGATCCGGACCGCGGAGTCCGTCTTGTTCACGTGCTGGCCGCCGGCGCCGCTCGCGCGGTACGTGTCGATCCGCAGGTCGCCTTCGTCGAGCTCGAGCTCCGCATCGTCCGGCAGAAGTGGGGCGACGACGATCTGCGAGAACGACGTGTGCCGACGGTGGGCCTGATCGAACGGCGAGAGGCGGACGAGGCGATGCTTGCCGCGCTCGGCCTTGAGGATCCCGTACGCGTTCTCGCCGGCCACACTCACGGTCGCCGACTTGAGCCCCGCTTCCTCCCCGGGCGTCGCCTCCAGCACTTCCGTCTGGAACCCACGGTCTGCCGCCCAGCGCAGGTACATGCGCAGCAGCATTTCGGTGAAGTCCTGCGCGTCGATGCCGCCGGTCGCCGCGTGCAGCAAGATCAGCGCGTCGCCGGTGTCGTACTCGCCGGTGAACAGCGCGTCCTCCTGCAAGCGGTCGAGCTCGGCACGCAGCGGCCTGAGCATGTTCACGATGTCGTCCGCCATGTCGCCGTCTAGCGAGAGCAGCTCACGCGCGTCGTCGTACTCGTGCACGAGCCGGTCATAGCGCTCGAGACGGCGCGTCAGCCGCGAGTGCTCCGAGGAAACCTGTGCGGCTTTCGCCTGGTCGTCCCAGAACCCGGGCTCGCCCATGGCAGCCTCGAGATCGGCGACGCGGACCCTCAGCGAGTCGGGGTCAAAGGTAATCACGGACCCAGGCAAGCTGGGTCCCGATTTCCTCGAGCTGTTGCTCCAGTGGTGCGTCGGTGGTCTCGGTCATCGGGTCGATGGTAGCCTCGCGGCCGCCACGCTCGACACGCCGAGCGTCGTCAAGCGCAGCCGCCGCTCCATCACGTCGTCCTCGGTCAGCGCCATTTCGCGGGTTCGCGCGAGCTCGCGGTCCACCCCAAGCGCAAGGCCGGCGTCGGCGACCGGGGTCGCGAGCTCCGGCCGCTCTTCGATCAGGGCGACCGCGGCCCGCCAGTCGTCCCCGTAGCGGTGGACGAACCGGCGGCCCGCGTCCTCTGACAGCCCGACCGCAGCAGCAGCGCGCGCCGCGCGCGCGAGCGCCTCGGTGAGCAGCATGGTCAGCCCGAGCGGCAGCTCACGAGTGCGGCTCTTCGTGTTCGGCGCGATCCGATCCACGACGTCCTCCGCCATCGCGCGATAGGTCGTGAGCTTGCCGCCGGTCACCGTGAGCAAACCGGTCGGCTCCTCGTAGATCTGATGGCGGCGTGAGAGGTCGGCGGTCGGCCCGTCGCCGCCGCGCGCCAACGGCCGCAGCCCCGCCCACGAGGCGACGACGCACCGCTCGTTCACGTCCGGGAACGACCGCGCAACTGCACCGAGCACGTAGTCGACATCGGACTGCTCGACCGCCGGTGCCTCGAGGTCTCCCTCATAAGCGGTGTCGGTCGTGCCGGCGTAGTAGCGGCCTTCCCACGGGATCACGAACACGAAGCGGCGGTCGTCCTCACCCGACGGGATGAGCAGCCCAGTGCGCGCGCGAACCGCGCCGGGGCGGAAGACGAGGTGGATGCCCTTGCTCGCGACGTGGCGCCTCGGACTGTCCGTGGCGAGCGACTGCAGTCGTTCCGACCAGACGCCCGTCGCGTTGACGGTCGTCTTCGCGCGGATCTCCGCGGTCTCGCCGTCGAGCTCGTCGCGAACGATTGCTCCGGTGACGCGGCCGTCACCCAGCAGAGCCTCGACACGCGCATGGTTCGCGACGAGCGCGCCGTGCGCTGCTGCTGCGCGCGCGATCTCGAGCGTGAGCCGCGCGTCGTCGGTCGCACACTCGTGGTAGACGAAGCCTCCACCCCGGTGCTCGAGCCCCGGCGCGACCCGGTCGAGCTCGTCCGCGTCGACGTGGCGGTGCCGTGCGACGTTCACGCCCAGCGCGAGCAGGTCGTAGATCGTGAACGCCGCGCGAAAGGCGAGGTCGGAGCGCGGCAGGTAGATCGGCAGCGTCCGCAACAGGTGCGGTGCGAGGCGCAGGATGATTGCGCGCTCCCGCAGCGACTCGCGCACCAGCCCGAGCTCGCGCTGCGCGAGGTAGCGCACGCCGCCGTGGATCAGGCGCGAGGACCGGCCGGAAGTGCCGGACGCGAAGTCCTCGCGCTCCACGAGCCCGACCGAGAGCCCACGGGACGCCGCGTCGAGCGCGACACCGCTGCCGGTGATTCCACCGCCGACCACGAGGACGTCGAGCTCACGCTCCGCCATGCGCTCGAGCGAGCGCCTGCGGAACTCGGCATCGAAGGTCACAGGCGCGCTAGGCGCCGTGGCACTTCTTGAACTTCTTGCCCGAGCCGCACCAGCACGGGTCGTTGCGGCCGAGCTGCTGGTTCTCGTTCTTCACGACTTGCTGCGTGTTCACCGTCTGGGCTGGTGCCATGGCGCCGGCCGTGGCGACCGAACCGCCTCCGACCGCCGCACCGGCGATCGCGCCTGCTCCGGCGGCGGTCTCGTGCTCGTAGGAGAGGTTGCCGCCGTTCTGCTGGCCGGGCTGCTCCAGCATCTCGACGTCCTGCGGCGCGAGCTGCGCATGGAAGAGCGTGCCGACGACCTCCTCGCGGATCTGCAGCCCGAGCTCCTCGAACATCTTGTGTCCCTCGCCGCGGTACTCGACGAGCGGGTCCTTCTGCGCGAACGCGCGGAGGTGCACTCCCTCGCGCAGGTAGTCCATGTTCTCGAGGTGCTCGCGCCACCGGGTGTCGACGACCTGGAGCGTGACGTAGCGCTCGAGGTCGCGCATCAGCTCGACGCCGAGCTCCTTCTCCTTGTCGCCGTACGCGTCGCGCGCGTCCTGCTGGAACTCTTCGATGAGCGCTTCGCGCTCGAGCGCGACCTCCTCCTTCAGCTCCTCGGGCGTGATGTCGGACCCGTAGAGGTCGTGCATCGCCTGCGTCAGCGCACCGAGGTCCCACTCCTCCCCGTATTCGGCCTCGGTGTAGGTGTCGACGGCGCCCTGGACCACGTCGTCTATCCAGCCGAGGATCTCCTCCGACATGTCCTGGCCCTCGAGCACGCGACGGCGCTGCGCGTAGATGACCTGGCGCTGCGAGTTCATCACGTCGTCGTACTTGAGGACGTTCTTGCGCATGACGAAGTTCTGCTCCTCGACCTTCTTCTGCGCGTTCTCGATCTGCTTCGAGAGGATCGACGCTTCCATCGGCTCGTCGTCCGGCACCTTGAAGCGCTGCATGATGTTCTTGATCCGGTCGCCGGCGAACAGGCGCACGAGCTCGTCCTCGCCGGAGAGGTAGAAGCGTGACTCGCCCGGGTCCCCCTGGCGGCCGGCGCGGCCGCGGAGCTGGTTGTCGATGCGGCGCGCCTCGTGCCGCTCGGTGCCGAGCACGTAGAGGCCGCCCGCCTCGCGAACGCCCTCGCCGAGCTTGATGTCGACACCGCGGCCGGCCATGTTCGTCGCGATCGTCACCGCGCCGAGCTGCCCTGCGTCCTTGATGATCTCCGCCTCGCGCTCGTGCTGCTTCGCGTTCAGGACGTTGTGCTTGATGCCCTGGCGCTCGAGCAACTGCGCGAGGTACTCCGAGGTCTCGACGGCGATCGTGCCGAGGAGGACTGGCTGGCCCTGCTCGTTTCGCTCCTTGATGTCGCGGATCACCGCCTGGAACTTGCCTTCCTTCGTGCGGAAGATGAAGTCGTTCTTGTCCTGGCGCGCAACGTCCACGTTCGTCGGGATCTCGACGACGTGCAGGTTGTAGATCTCGACGAACTCCTTCTCCTCGGTCTTCGCCGTGCCGGTCATGCCGGCGAGCTTCTCGTACAGGCGGAAGTAGTTCTGCAGCGTGATCGTCGCGAGCGTGACGTGCTCTTCCTGGATCTTCAGACCCTCTTTGGCCTCGATCGCCTGGTGCAGGCCCTCGCTCCAGCGGCGGCCTTCCATGATCCGGCCGGTGTTCTCGTCGACGATCTTGACCTCGCCGTCCTGGATCACGTAGTCGATGTCGCGCTTGTAGAGCGACTGCGCCTTGAGCGACTGCGTCAAATGGTTGACGAGCTGGACGTTCCGCGGGTCGTAGAGGTTGTCGATCTTGAGCGCGCGCTCGACCTTCTCGATCGCGTCCTCACTGGGTGAGACGGTCTTGAACTTCTCGTCGTAGACGAAGTCGCCGCCCTCCGCGAACTGATCCTCACCCTTGGCGAGGATCTTCGCGGGCCGAGACTCCAGCGTCTTCACGATGCGCGCGAAGTCGTAGTACGTGCTCGCCGCCGTCTCCGGCTGGCCGGAGATGATCAGCGGTGTGCGCGCTTCGTCGATCAGGATCGAGTCGACCTCGTCCACGATTGCGTAGCGGTGGCTGCGCTGCACGAGCTCGGGCAGCGAGACGGCCATGTTGTCGCGCAGGTAATCGAAGCCGAACTCCGAGTTCGTTCCGTACGTGACGTCGGCGGCGTAGGACTCCTTGCGCTCCGCGAACGGCATCTGGTTCTGGATGAACGAGGCGCGCATCCCGAGCTTGTCGAAGACGGGGCTGATCCACTCGGCGTCGCGCTTGGCGAGGTAGTCGTTCACCGTCACGAGGTGCACGCCCTGGCCCTCGAGCGCGTTCAGGTACAGCGGCTGGACCGCGACGAAGGTCTTGCCTTCACCGGTCTTCATCTCGGCGATGTCGCCCTCGTGGAGCGTGATCCCGCCCATCAACTGGACGTCGAAGAGGCGAACCCCGATCGTGCGCTTGAAGGCCTCTCTGACCGCCGCGAACGCCTCGAAGAGCAGCTCCTCGAGCGACTCGCCCTTTTCCAGGCGCTCCTTGAATTCCGCGGTCTTGCCGGCCAGCTGCTCGTCGGAGAGCGCCTCGAACTCGGGCTCGAGCGTGCCGACGTAGGCGGCCTGCTCGGCCAGCCGTTTGAGGCGGCGGCCCTCGCCGAGGCGGAGGACCTTCTCGAAGGAACCCATGCTCTGGGCCATGCGGGCTAAGGGTAGCGGCTCTCTTCGAGCTGGCTGCGCAGGCCGCGAATCCGCTCGCGCGGATCCGCGACGCGCGAAGACCCCCTAAAGGCGGCCGCTTCGCGGCCGCTGTCGCGGCACTTCACATCAGCCGCTAGAGCGGTAGGACGACGACCTCCCAGAGGTCACCGTCGATGCGGTCGGCGCGCACGACGAAGGACGGCATTCCTGCGCCGAGCGCCTCGAGCGCCGGGATCGAGCCGAAGCCGTGACCACCGTCCACGAGCTGCGTCACGACTCCCTCTCGGACGGCGAGCTCCACCGTGTCGCCGCCGATCTCCTCGTCGATCGCGACGACGGTGATCTTGCTCGCGCCGACGGCCCACAACCGGTCGTCGCGCCTCGTGCCCTCGGCGCGGTACGGCGGGTTGAGCTGCGTCTCGACGGCGTCGGCGAGCGGTGCGAGCTGGTCGTCCGGGACGTCTTCGTCGACGACCACCGTTCGATCCTCGAGCGTGACGAAGTTGACGGAGTCGCCGGGGAGGTCGGCTTCGGCGGTGACGACCGCGTCCCACTGACGCGGCCGCGGGACGCCATGGACGCCTGCCTGGTTCCACGGCGCGACGTCTCGGGTGACCTCCGTCGACATCGTCATGCCGCCCTGCTCGGCGAGGCGTTCGTGCAGCGGCTTCTCGCGCCGCCGGAAGCTCACGTCGCGGGCTCGATCAGACCGTACCCGCCGTCCTTGCGGCGGTAGACGACGTTCACCTCGCCGGTCTCGTTTCTGAAGACGAAGAAGTCGTGGCCGATCAGCTCGAGCTGCAGCACGGCTTCGTCGGGGCTCATCGGCTTGTCGGGGAACTGCTTCGTCTTGACGATCTGCTCGTCCAGCTGGTCGTCTGGCAACGCTGGGGCTCCTCCGTCGACGGGACCGTGGTTGCGCGCGCCGCGGTAGCTCCGCTTGTCGCGGTAGTGCCTGACCTGGCGGACGAGCTTCTCCGTCAGCTGGTCGATCGAGGCACGCATGTCCTCGGAAGCCTCACGCGCCCGCAGGGTCGGGCCTTTCGTCCAGACGGTCGCCTCGGCGATCTGGTTCGCGGCGATCGACGGGTTCTTCTCGACGGCGAGCTCGAGCTCGATCTCGGTCGCGTCGTTCAGCTGCTTGTCGAGCTTCTTGAGCTTCTGCTCGGCGTAGCTGCGGATGGAGTCGGTGACGTCGAGGTTCCTGCCCTTCACCTGAAGTCGCAACGCGTCCTCCTCGTGGGCCGGTCAAGCCTAGGTCGTCACTGTATACCCACGAACCGCGCGTGCGAACGTCACGACCTCGACGCGGCGCGCGCCTGCCCGTCGCAATGCGGAGGCCGCTGCGTTGGCCGTTGCACCCGTCGTGTAGACGTCGTCGACCAGCACGACGGCGGGTGGCACGCGAGTGGCCAGGAAGGCTCCGCGCACGTTGGCCCGGCGCTCGGGAAGCGTGAGACCGCGCTGTCGAGCACCCCGGCGCGCGCGGGCGAGCACCGCGAGAACGGGGACGTCCCAGCGCGCGCCGAGCTCGCGCGCCAGCGTCTCGGCGGGGTGATAGCCGCGCCCGCGGCGGCGCTCGGGATCGGGCGGGACGAAGACGAGCGGCTCGCCTCGGTGCTCGACCGCGTCGGCGGTCACCGCGGCCGCGGCTGCGGAGAGGCGACGGAGCCCTCGTTCCTTCCACGCGTGGACCAGACGGCCGACGGATTCGTCGTAGGCGACCGCCGAGCGGGCGCGCGCGAAAGCCAGTCGCCGACCGGCGCACTCGCGACAGCGGCGGACCGGCCAGGCGGTCGGCGCGCAGCAGCGCTCGCAGCGAGGGCCGCGAAGCCTCGGCAATGCGAGGAGGCAGGCGCTGCAGACCTGCGCGCCGGGAAGTCCGCACACCGCGCAGCGTTGCGGGAGAAGCAGGTCGAGGAGGCCCGGGGCCACGCAACGACGGTACGGCCGCCGTCGACGAGATCGGCCCGCTGTGGAGCGATCGTCACGTCGTCGGCACGCAGCGGCACGATTTCGCAACACCTGACGCTGCGCGCCGGCGGTAGCGTCTCCGCCGTGGGCGGAGGGAAGCGACCCCACCCAATTTGAGGGTGGGGGTGCGCTCTGCCGGGCTCAGTCCGGGATGTACTCGGCCCGCGGGGACTGGCCTGCGCGGGCTCTCGCGCGGTTGTCCGCCTCGAGGAGCTGGTCGCGGTCGCCGATGTCCAGCCACTCGCCGCTGAAGCGGTAGCCGTACACCGGGGCGCGCCGATGGAGCCACTCGACGAAGCGACCCGGCTGGTCCGGCGAGTTGCCCTCCTCCAGGTAGGTCGCGACGAGCTTCAGGTGCTCGCGGTGGAAGAGGTAGCACGCCGTTGCGGCCAGGTTCGACGGCGGGTCGGCCGGCTTCTCGACGAAGGACACGACGCGCTCGTGCTCGTCGAGCTCGACGACGCCGTACTGCTTGACGAGCTCGCGGTCCGGGTGCTCGTAGAGCGCGACCGCGCTCGCAACCCCTTTCGAGCGCCACCAACCTACGTAGTCGCCAAGGCTGTAGTCGAAGAGGTTGTCGCCCGCGACGACGAGCCAGTCGTCGTCGATCCCGACGCGATCGAGCACGAACCGTAGGTCGCCGATCGCGCCGAGCCGGTCGTGCTCGCTGGTCGTCCCGTCGTCGTTGACGGTGACGCCCGGCGGCGCCCACTCGGAGAAGGCGGCGGCGAACTTCGAGTTCGTCACGACATGCACCTCGACCGGATCCGCCTCGCGGATCCGGTCGAGAATGTGATCCACCATCGGCCGCCCGCCGATCGTCAGGAGCGGCTTCGCAATCGACTCGGTCAGCGGGTACAGGCGAGTCGCGTACCCCGCTGCGAGAACAAGCGCCTTCACGTCTGTCGGCTCAGGTTCCTTCGTCCCAGGACGCGAGGTAGCGCTCCTGCTCGTCGGTCAGGATGTCGACCTCGACGCCCATCGTCGCGAGCTTGAGCTTCGCAATCTCCGCGTCGATTGCCGCAGGGACCGGGTAGACCTTCCGCTCGAGCTCGGCCGCGTGCTGGACCGCGTACTCGGCGGAGAGCGCCTGGTTCGCGAACGACATGTCCATCACGATCGCCGGATGCCCTTCCGCGGCGGCGAGGTTGATCAGGCGGCCTTCGCCGAGCAGGTAGAGCCGGCGACCGTCGGAGAGCGTGAACTCCTCGACGAACTGGCGAGCCTCACGCGTCTCGCTCGCGAGCGTCCGAAGCGCCGGGATGTCGATCTCGACGTTGAAGTGACCGGTGTTCGAGAGGATCGCGCCGTCCTTCATCTGTTCCATGTGCTCGCGCCGGATCACGGACTTGTCACCGGTCGCGGTGCAGAAGATGTCGCCGACCTTGGCGGCCTGCTCCATCGGCATCACCTCGAACCCGTCCATGATCGCTTCGAGAGCCTTGAGGGGATCGACCTCCGTGATGATCACGTGCGAGCCCATGCCCTTCGCGCGCATCGCGACGCCCTTGCCGACCCAGCCGTATCCGGCGATCACGAAGCGCTTCCCGCCGAGCAGGACGTTGGTCGCGCGGATGATCCCGTCGATCGTCGACTGGCCGGTGCCGTAGCGGTTGTCGAACATGTGCTTCGTGAACGCGTCGTTGACCGCGATCACGGGGAACCCGAGCGCACCGTCGCGCTCGAGCGCCTTGAGCCGGATCACGCCGGTCGTCGTCTCCTCCGTGCCGGCGATCACGTCGCCGAGCTGCTCGCGCCGCGCTGAGTGGAGCACGCCGATCACGTCGGCGCCGTCGTCCATCGTGATCTGCGGCTTGTGGTCGACCGCGGCCTCGATGTGCTGGTAGTAGGTGTCGTTGTCCTCGCCCTTGATCGCGAAGACGGCGATGTCGTACTCGTCGACGAGCGCTGCGGCGACGTCGTCCTGCGTCGAGAGCGGGTTCGAGGCGCAGAGCACCACGTCGGCGCCTCCGGCCTTCAGCGTCCGCATCAGGTTCGCGGTCTCCGTCGTCACGTGCAGGCACGCGGCAACGCGGTAGCCGGACAGCGGCTGCTCGTTCTCGAAGCGTTCACGGATCGCGGCGAGCACCGGCATCTGCCGGTCGGCCCACTCGATGCGCCGCACGCCCTCAGGCGCGAGCGACAAGTCCTTTACGTCGTGTCTGCGTGTCGTAGCCAATGCGTCCTCTTCCCTCGTGAGTGGTCGGGCAGTGTAGGTGCGGGTCAGGCGGCGAGCAGGCGCTCGTGCTTGCGCTGCTCCCAGTCGAGCGCGTCCACGCCGCTGCCGTGCAGCCACGTGTCGACGGCGGCGCGGAGCTCGGGGTCACGCCGCATGCGGAGAGCGAAGGCCATCTCGGCGAGCTCGACGCCGAACCGCCGGCGCAGCTCCCTCAGAGACCTCAGCTGGTTCAGCTCCCGGAGCCCGTAGAGGCGGTACCCGGTGTCGGTCCGCCGCGGCTCGACGAGGCCCGAGGCCTCGAGGTACCGCAGCATCCGCGCCGACCAGCCCGTCCGGGCGGCGGCGTCCGAGACCGTGAGCGCATCCACGCCCAGACCTTACCACGAGAGTGTTAAGGTTTTGAGGTGCCCTCGCGGCCGTAGTCGTCCGCGAGCCGGACGACGTCGTCGAGGTCAGGCGTCGAGACCTCCAGGATCGTCGTGTCCTCGAGCGCCGTGACCCTGTGGACGGTGCCCGGCGGGTAGTGGAAGGCCTCACCCAGCCCGATCACCACCTCGTTCAGCACTGCGTCCCCCGAGGAGCCGAGCTCGAGCTTGGCGCGCCCCGACTGGACGTACCAGGACTCGTCCTTGCGCTCGTGGTACTGGAGGCTCAGGGACCGGCCGGCGGCGACGAAGAGGATCTTGCCCACGTACCGATCCGTGTCAGCCCAGATCAGCTCCCAGCCCCAGGGCTTCTCGACCCGCCGCGGGTCGACGGTCCAAGCGTCGAGGCTGTTCAAGTTCGGCGAGGCGTCTATCCCGCGATCCTACGCCGGTTCCGCGGCCGCGAAGTGTTCTTCGGCGCGGCGCAGGTCCTTGGGCGTGTTCACCGTCAGCCACAGGCCCTCGTGCCTGAACGCGAGCAGCTTTCGCTCCTGCGCAAGCTCGGGGAACGTCGACGTCTCGTGATCGCCTTTGTCGGGCAGCCGCTCGATTGCCTCGTCGTCGAGGACGTAGAGCCCCATGTTCACCCAGTGCGGCAGCAGCGGCGCCTCCCGGAAGCCCTCGACCGTGCCATCGTCGGCCACGTCGACGACGCCGAACGGCGACGGGAGCGGCGCGACGGTGATCGTCGCCGCGGGCGAGCGTTCGCGGTGCAGCGCGAGCAGCGCCTCGAGATCGACGTCGAAGAGCTCATCGCCGTTCAGCGCGAAGCACGGGCCGGACTCGCGCCGTTCGCGCGCAGCGAACTTGAGGCCTCCCCCACGCCCGAGCGGCTCCCGCTCGCCGGCGAACGCGAGCTCGACGCCGACGCCCTCCAACGCGCGCGCGAACTCGTCCTCCTGCCCCGCCCGGCAGCTCACGATCACACGGTCGACGCCGGACCGCGCCAGCCGGCGGATCTGGTGCTCCGCGAGCGGCTTCCCACCGACGTCGACGAGCGCCTTCGGGCGCCCCTGCGCAGCGTCGCCGAGCCGCTCGGCCCGGCCTCCCGCGAGAAGGATCGCTTCCACTACGAGGTGGAAGGCTCGCGGTCGCGCTCGGGCGTTTCCGGCAGCACGTCGGACGGCGAGACGGGCCGGCCGATCCCCTCGTACGCGAACCCGGCCACGCGCGCCTGCGCCGGGTCAAGCAGGTTCCGACCGTCCACGATCAGCGGCCGTGCCATCAATTCGCGAATCTCCGGACGCGCAAGGTCGCGCAGCTCGTCCCACTCGGTGACGATCACCGCAGCGTCGGCATCGCGCACCGCCTCCTGGACGGTCGCGCAGAACTCGGCCTGCGGCATCACGCGCTTGCCGTCGACGACCGGATCCCAGGCGCGGACCTCCGCACCCTCGGCGATCAGCCGCGACGCGAGCACGAGGCTCGGCGCCTCGCGCGTGTCGTCGGTGCCTGCCTTGAACGCGAGCCCGAGCAGCGCGACGCGCTTGCCGCGAAGCTTCCCGAGATGCCGCTCGAGCTTCCCGATCACGCGGCGCTTCTGCAGCTCGTTCACCTCGATCACGGCGTTCAGCAACTGGAAGTGGTAGCCGGAGTTCGCGGCAAGCTGCTTGAGCGCGAGCGAGTCCTTCGGGAAGCACGACCCGCCCCAACCCACGCCCGCCCGAAGGAAGTGCGGGCCGAGCCGCTTGTCGAGCCCGACGCCTTCTGCGACTCGCACGACGTCTGCGCCGGTCGCCTCGCAGACGTTCGCGATCTCGTTGATGAAGCTGATGCGCGTCATCAGAAACGCGTTCGAGGCGAGCTTGACCATCTCGGCCGAGTTGACGTCCATGCGGACGATCGGCGCGTCCAGCGACGAGTAGAGGCCCGCAACCCGATCTCCGTCGTCCGGGTCGAAGGCGCCGATCACGATCCGGTCGGGCTCCATGAAGTCGCGCACCGCGCGACCTTCGGCGGTGAACTCCGGGTTCGACGCGTAGCCGACGTGCTCGAGCCCGCGCTGGTCGAGCGCAGCGCGCACCTTCTCCCCAGTGCCAACGGGGACGGTGCTCTTCAGCACGAGCACGGGGTTGCCCTCGACGCTCGGGAGCTCGTCGACGACCGTCCAGACGCGCGAGAGGTCGGCGTCGCCCGAGTACGCGACCGGCGGAGTGTCGACGCAGACGAACAGGAACTCGGCCCCGTCCACCGTCTCGCCGGCGTCGAGGGTGAAGGTGAGCCGCTCGGCGTTCTTCGCGAGCAGCTCGTCGAGGCCCGGCTCGAAGATGGGCACCTCGCCGCGCTGGAGCCGGTCGACCTTCTCGGGGACGACGTCGCGGACGACCACGTCGTTGCCGAGCTCCGCGAGGCACGCAGCAGTGACGAGGCCGACGTAGCCTGCGCCGAAGACGCCGATCCTGCTCACGGGCGCGAAGCCTACCCCGGCGGCAACGGACGGAGACCCTTGGCGATCGCGAGCATGGTCTCGTTGGAGAGCTTGTCGAGCAGCGAGTTCACGACCCAGTACGTCGCACCGCCGTAGTCCAGCACGACCATGTGCAGGTGCGAGCCGTTGTAGTAGAGCCGATAGGTGCGGCGGCCGATCTTCGTCACCTCGTTCGGGTCCTTGAGGGCGGGCGCGTCCTTCCAGTTGGTCATCTGGATGCCCCAGTAGTCGATCCCGCCGATCGTGTACGTCAGCCGCACGGCGTTGCTCCCGCCCAGCCCGTAGACGCGGATCGGGCTGAGCGTGCTGAGCGCAGAGCTCTGCTCGATCCTGGTCGGCTCCATCAGCCTGAACGGGACACGCTTCGCAACGTCCCGGAGATACGGCGTCGCAGCGGAGTCGATGCGGACGGCGGGCGTGGAGCGCTCCGGCGTCTTGTCGGCCGGCGCCGCCGCGATCGTCCCGTGGTAGGTCTGCCCGACGATCACGGTCACTGCCGCACCGTTCGAGAGCGGGGCGATCTCGGCCGGGATCGGAGACATGCGCGCGTCGCCGAAGAGTTTCGAGAGCTTGTTCGCCGCGGCGCGCGCGTCCGTGCCGCCCTGGAAGTAGACCTCGGTTCGGAAGTACTCCCAGCTCGGTGCGTTCCCGTCCCCGCTCGTCACGATCTTGTAGCCGCGGGCGCCGAGCTGCGCCGCTGCGGACGTCGCGGAGCCCACCTGCCCGTTGCCGTTGAGCACGGTGACCGTCGTCTGCGACGGCGCAGGCGCGCTCTCGGCCCGGCGACGGTTGAGCGCCACGTCCGTCGCCTTGAGCGGCGCGTCGACGTCGGGCTGGATGAAGTCGTTCACGGCAGCTTGGATGCACGACTCGGGCACGGTGACCTCGTTCAGGCCCTGGTAGCAGCTCAGGTCGATCTTCGTCTGGATCACGTGGCGCGGCGGCAGCCCGTAGACGAGCGCAGCGTAGTCGAGCAGCGTCCGTGCATCGAAGCGCGTTCCGTCGCCCTTCCCGACCTCGACGTTCGAGGTCACCGTCTTGACGAGCTTGGGCAAGTCGAGGAGCGGGAAGTCGGTCGCGCGCTGCTTGACGCCGCGCAGGAACTGCTGCTGCCGCGCGATCCGGAAGAAGTCGGAGTCGAGGTGGCGGTAGCGCACGTACTCCAGCGCGTCCGAGCCGTTCAGCTTCTGGTAGCCCGGCTGCAGATCGATCACCGCGTACCGTTCGCCGCCGCTCGTGTTGTCGTTGAAGTAGCGCCGGTCGACGTCGATCCACACGCCGCCCATCCGGCTGACGACCTGCTTGAAGCCGCGAAAGTTCACGGTCACCAGGAAGTTGATCGGCACACCGGTCAGGTGCCGCACCGTCTCGATCGCCGCCGACGAGCCGCACTCTCCGTACGCGTTGTTGATCCTCGAGACGAACGTGCCGTTCGGGCAGCCCTGGATGTCGACGAGCAGGTCGCGCGGGAACGAGAGCATGGTCACGGTCTCCAACCCGGGGTCGGCGCGGACGAGCATCAGCGTGTCCGAGTGCCCTGTCTCCCCGGCCTCCACCCCGGCTCGCTTGTCGTAGCCGAGCACGAGCGCCGTCGTCGGCTCGCCTGGAATCACGACGTCGAGTGTCTCCTGCGCCGCCCTGACGTCCGCCGAGCGCGGACCCAGGCTGCTTGCGATGTCCTGCTCGACGTAGAGATAGGTCCCGCCCGCGATCCCGGCCGCGAGCATCAGCGCGCCGATCACGAGCCAGAGGAAGATCCGGCCGAAGACGCCCGTGAGGCTCCGTCGGTCGGGCTCGGGCTGCCGGTAGCGACGCATCGGCGAGCCGATCGCCGGCGGGTACACGGCGTGGCCGTTTCCGTTGAGCTCGGCCGCGCGGCCGATGCCTCTCTTCAGCGTCGTCTTCATGCGAAAAAAGGAAGACGCCGCGAAGGCGTCCCTCGGATCAGGATAGCGCCGGCTCCGGTCGCGGCGTCGAGGCCAGGTTCGGCGCGAGCCAGCGTTCCACCTGCTCGAGCGGGCTGCCCTTGCGGTTCGCGTAGTCCTCGGCCTGGTCGCGGCCGATCCGGCCGACGCTGAAGTATTTGGCGTCCGGGTGGGCCAGGTAGATCCCGCTCACCGCGGCGGCTGGGAGCATCGCGTAGCTCTCGGTGAGCTCGAGGCCGACCTCCTCGGCCCCGAGGACGTCGAAGAGCGTCCGCTTCTCCGAGTGGTCGGGGCACGCCGGGTAGCCGAAGGCCGGCCGGATCCCCCGGTACCGCTCCGCGATCAGGTCCTCGCTCGTGAGCTCCGGGCCGGTCTCGTACCACTCGCGCCTGGCGACCGCGTGCAGGTACTCGGCGAACGCCTCGGCGAGACGATCGGCCAGGGCCTTGACCATGATCGAGTTGTAGTCGTCGTGCTCGGCCTCGTAGCGCGCGGCGAGCTCGTCGGCGCCGTGGATCGTGACCGCAAAGGCCCCGAGGTGGTCGCCGCTCGGCGCGACGATGTCGGCGAGCGATTTATTCGGGCGCGAGTCCCCGTACGCGCTCTGCTGGCGAAGGAAGTGGAACCGCCGCCCGTCCTCGAGCAGAACGTCGTCGCCGTCGGAGCGCGCAGGCCAGAAGCCGTAGACACCCCGCGGCTGGAAGGCGCGCGTCGAGACGATCTGATCGAGAACGGCAAGCGCGTCGTCGTAGAGCTCACGCGCGGCCGGCTGCTCGAGCAGCGCGGGGAACTTGCCTTTCAACTCCCAGGCGTGGAAGAAGAACTGCCAGTCGATGTAGCGGAGGATCGTCTCGAGGTCGGGCTCGACCACGCGGCGTCCGGTGAACGAGGGCACCGGGAGGTCGCTGAAGTCGGGGCGCTGCGGGTTGGCGCGGGCATCGGCGAACGGCAGCAGCGGCTTGCGCTCCTTCTCTGCGTGCTGCGTGCGCAGCCGGTCCTGCAATTCGCGGTTCTCGCCGTCGAGGCGCTTACGGCCTTCGCTGTCGAGGAGATCCGACATAACGCCGATCACGCGCGACGCGTCGAGCACGTGCACGACCGGGTGCGAGTACTCCGGCGCGATCTTGACCGCGGTGTGCTGCTTCGACGTCGTCGCGCCGCCGATCAGCAACGGCAGGTCGAGCCCGCGGCGCTCCATCTCGTGCGCGACGCTGACCATCTCGTCGAGCGAGGGCGTGATCAGGCCGGAGAGCCCGACGACGTCCGCTCCGACCTCGAGCGCCGTGTCGAGGATCTTGGCGGCGGGAACCATCACGCCGAGGTCGACGACGTCGTAGTTGTTGCAGCCGAGGACGACGCCGACGATGTTCTTGCCGATGTCGTGCACGTCGCCCTTCACGGTCGCGAGCACGGCACGACCCTGCGGGCCGCCGTTCCCTTGCTGCTTCTCGAGGTCCATGTACGGCTCGAGGTAGGCGACGGCGCGCTTCATCGCGCGCGCGCTCTTCACGACCTGCGGCAGGAACATCCGGCCAGACCCGAAGAGGTCGCCGACGACCTTCATGCCCTCCATCAACGGGCCCTCGATCACATCGATCGGCCGGTCGAGCTTCTGACGCGCCTCCTCCGTGTCTTCCTCGATGAAGTCGACGATCCCGTGGACGAGCGCGTGCTCGAGGCGCTTCTCGACGCTGCCCTCGCGCCATGAGAGATCCCGCTCCCTCGTCGCGCCCTGACCCTTGACGCGGCTCGCGAGCTCGACCAGCCGCTCGGTCGCGTCGGGGCGCCGGTTCCAGATCACGTCTTCGACGTGCTCCTTGAGCTCGGGCTCGATGTCCTCGTACACCGCCAGCTGACCTGCGTTGACGATGCCCATGTCGAGCCCCGCCTGGATCGCGTGGTAGAGGAACGCGGCGTGCATCGCCTCGCGCACGGCGTCGTTGCCCCGGAAGCTGAAGCTGAGGTTCGAGATGCCGCCGGACGTGCGCGCGCCCGGGCAGCGCTCCTTGATCAGCGGCAGCGCGGCGATGAAGTTCTTCGCGTACTCGTCGTGCTCCTCGATCCCGGTCGCGACCGCGAGCACGTTCGGGTCGAAGACGATGTCCTCGGGCGGGTAGCCCGCCCGCTGCGTCAAGAGGTCGTAGGCGCGGCCGCAGATCTCGACCTTGCGCTCGACGGTGTCCGCCTGGCCCTGCTCGTCGAACGCCATCACGATCACCGCCGCGCCGTAGCGGCGGACCCGCGCAGCCTGCGCGAGGAACGCCTCCTCGCCTTCCTTGAGCGAGATCGAGTTGACGACGCCCTTGCCCTGGGTGCACTTCATGCCGGCCTCCAGGACCTCCCAGCGCGAGCTGTCGACCATGATCGGGATGCGTGCGACCTCGGGCTCGGTGGCGATCAGGTTGAGGAACGTCGTCATCGCCTGAACGCCGTCGAGCAGGTCGGCGTCCATGTTCACGTCGAGGAGGTTCGCGCCGCCGCGCACCTGCTCGAGCGCGACCTCGAGAGCGCCCTGCCAGTCGTCCGCCTCGACCATGCGGCGGAAGCGCGCGCTGCCGGTCACGTTCGTCCGCTCGCCGATCAGGACGAAGCCGGTGTCGGGGCCGATCTCGAACGGCTCCATCCCGCTGAACGACGGAAACGCCCGTCGCGTCGGAACGTCACGCGCGGGAAGGCCCTCCGTGGCGGCGACGATCGCCTTGACGTGTTCCGGCGTCGTGCCGCAGCAACCGCCGACGACGTTCAGCAGCCCCTCCGCCGCGAAGTCGTGCAGGAAGCGGCTCGTGTCGCCCGGCTGCTCGTCGTGCAGGCCCATCTCGTTCGGGAGGCCCGCGTTCGGGTGGCAGGAGACGTAGGTCGGTGCGACCCGCGCGAGGCCCTCCACGAACGGGCGCATCTCGGTCGCGCCGAGTGAGCAGTTGACGCCGACGATCAGCGGCTCGGCGTGCTCGATCGACGCCCAGAACGCCTCGACCGTCTGCCCGGAGAGGTTGCGGCCGCTCTTGTCGATCGCGGTGAACGAGATCCAGCGGGGAACGTCGGGGGCGACGTCGAGCGCGGCCGCGACGGCCGCCTTCGCGTTCAGCGTGTCGAAGATCGTCTCGATCAGGAGCAGGTCGACGCCGCCCTCGACGAGCGCGCGGATCTGCTCTGAGTAGGTCTCGACGACCTGGTCGAACGTGTGCGAGCGGTACATCGGGTCGTCGACGCGCGGCGACACCGACAGCGAGACGTTGAGCGGGCCGATCGACCCGGCCACCCACGCCGGCCGATCGAGCTCGTCCGCGGCCTGCCGGGCGAGGCGCGCGCCCTGGACGTTCATCTCGTAGGCGGCGTCCTCGAGCGCGTAGTCGGCCTGGCCGATCGACGTCGCCGTGAAGGTGTTCGTCGTCGCGATGTCCGCGCCGGCGGCGAAGTAGTCGCGGTGGATTCCGAGGACGACCTCGGGGCGCGTGATGTTGAGCAGGTCGGGATCGCCGGCGACGTCGCGCGGGTGGTCGCGGAACCGCTCGCCGCGGTACGCATCCTCGCCCTTCACCTCGCGCTGGATCAGGACGCCCCAGGAGCCGTCGAGAACGGCGATCCGCCGCTCGAGCAGGTTCTTCAGCTGTTCGATCCGTTCGCTCACACGGGCTCCCATGCCGAAAGAGGATCGGGAGCGTGGGGCTCCGGCTCTTTAGGCGTTTTTTATCCTGGTCGCCAAGCTGCCTTCAAAGCTTTCCAGGGAGCAAAAGCGTAGCAGCAGGGCTAGGCGACCTTGACGCGGGCTTCGCGGATGTCCGAGGCGCCCGTCGCGACCTCGAGCTGCGTCTGCGCGTGGATGATCCGCTGCTCGATGACCCAGCGGTCGGCGGTCGACTCGCCCTGCTCGATCCGCTCGAGCTCGGCCTTCGACTCCTCGAGCATCCGCTCGGCCGCCTCGCGGTCGATCTCGGTCGCCTTGACGGCGTGGTCGACGAGCGCGATCGCGCGGTCGAGCTGCACGGTGAAGAAGCCCGGCCCGGTTGCGTACTCCTCGACCTGCCCGGCGCCGAGATGGACGCGGGTCGCGCCCGCCTTCAGGGTCGCGACGAGCGGCGCGTGCCGTGCGAGCACGCCGATCTCGCCCGCCGCCCCCGGGACGATCAACATCTCCGCGTCGCCCTCGAACACCGTGCCGTCGGGCGTGACGAGCGACACGTCGAAGCGTGGCCGTGCCGACACGACCTACGCCGCCGCGCCGGCCGTCTCGCGCGCAGCCCGCCGGGCTGCGACCGGGTCCTCGCCGCGCGCCTTCATCATCGCCTCGTCGATCGTGCCGACCATGTAGAAGGCCTGCTCCGGGAGGTCGTCGTGCTGCCCGTCGATGATCTCCTGGAAGCCCTTGATCGTGTCCTCGACGCGGACGTACACGCCCGGCTGGCCCGTGAAGGCTTCCGCAACGTTCATCGGCTGCGAGAGGAACCGCTCGACCTTCCGTGCGCGCTGGACGACGAGCTTGTCCTCGTCGGAGAGCTCGTCCATGCCGAGGATCGCGATGATGTCCTGCAGGTCCTTGTAGCGCTGGAGGATCTCCTGCACGCGCGTCGCGGTGTCGTAGTGCTCGTCGCCGACGACGGTGCGGTCGAGCGCGCGCGACGACGAGTCGAGCGGGTCGATCGCCGGGTAGATCCCCTTCTCCGAGATCGGCCGCGAGAGCACGATGAACGCGTCGAGATGCGCGAACGTGTTCGCGGGCGCGGGGTCGGTCAGGTCGTCCGCAGGAACGTAGATCGCCTGCACCGACGTGACGGAGCCGGTACGCGTCGACGTGATGCGCTCCTGCAGCTGCCCCATCTCGGTTGCGAGCGTCGGCTGGTAGCCGACGGCGCTCGGCATGCGGCCGAGCAGCGCCGACACCTCGGAGCCCGCCTGCACGAAGCGGAAGATGTTGTCGATGAAGAGGAGCACGTCCTGCCCCTCGTCGCGGAAGTACTCCGCCATCGTGAGCGCGGAGAGGCCGACGCGCAGGCGCGCGCCCGGCGGCTCGTTCATCTGGCCGTAGACCAGAGCGACCTTGTCGATCACGCCCGTCTCGGTCATCTCGCGCCAGAGGTCGTTGCCCTCACGCGTGCGCTCGCCGACGCCGGCGAAGACCGACACGCCGCCGTGCTGCATCGCGACGTTGTGGATCAGCTCCTGGATCAGCACCGTCTTCCCGAGGCCGGCGCCGCCGAAGAGGCCGATCTTGCCGCCGCGCACGAACGGGGCGACGAGGTCGATGACCTTCATGCCCGTCTCGAAGATCTCCATGGTCGGCGACAGCTCGCGGAACTCCGGCGGATCGCGGTGGATCGCCCAGCGCTCGCTGCCGTCCGGGAGAGCGTCGCCGTTGTCGACCGGATCGCCGATCACGTTCCAGAGCCGTCCGAGGGTCGGCTCGCCCACCGGCACGCTGATCGGAGCACCCGTGTCGACGACGTCGAGGCCTCGGGCGAGGCCGTCGGTCGAGTCCATGGCCACGACGCGAACTCGGTCGTCGCCGAGGTGCTGCTGCACCTCCGAGATCAGGGTCCCGCCGTCCGGCATCTCGATCGAGACGGCGTTGTTGATCGAGGGCAGGGTGTCGGGGAAGACCGCGTCGATCACGACGCCCTTGATCTCGACGATCTTGCCGACGTTGCGGCCGTTTTTCTGGTCGGGCATGTGCCTCCTACGAAGACGTGGTCTCGGGCCGCAACGGCGTACCCGGCGGACGCAAGTCTATCGACGGTGTCGCAGGCTCAGCGCAGGTTGGCGTTGTCGGCCATCAGCCGCGGGCTGGCCGCGAGCGCCTCGATGACCTCGATCTCCGACTCCAGGTCGCTGGTCTTCGGATAGACCGTGGGCCCGCTGCGGGCGGCGGAGAGGTCGGACCTCGCGAACTGGCTCGCGACCTGTGAAGTCAAGCCGACCAGCGCGAAGACCATCGCCGCCGCGGCGACCGTCGAGAGGCGCACCGAGCGGGCAGCCGTGTGAGGCCGCCGGACGCTGATCTGCCGCGTCAGGAGCTCCGGAGGAGCCTCTCGCAGCAGGCGCGTGAACTCGCGGACCTCGATCCCGAACTCGCGGCACTCGGCGCACTGGGCGACGTGCGCGGCCCTCCGCGCTCGCTCGAGCTGGGAGAACTCGCGGTCGACCTCGAGCGCGATCTGGGCGCGCACGCGGTCACAGGACACGGATCGGGAAGCTTGGGTCACGTTTCGTAAGACGCCGTCCGGCGGGGAGAGTTAGAGCGTACTGGGGGCGGAGGCCGGCTCTGCGACGGCCAGAGGCTGCCTGACCTCGGCGAAGTGGCAGGCGCTCGGGTGCCCGTGGCCGTGGTCGATGAGCGGGGGCACCTCTTCGGCGCAGATCTCCTGCGCCTTCCAGCAGCGGGTGCGGAAGACGCAGCCCGAGGGCGGATTGGCCGGGCTCGGGACGTCACCGGTGAGGATGATCCGCTCACGCTTGCCGCGGAAGTTCGGCGACTCGATCGGCACCGCGGAGAGGAGGGCCTGCGTGTACGGGTGCGTGGGGCCGTTGTAGATCTGGTCCTTCGTCCCGATCTCCATGATCTTGCCGAGGTACATGACCGCGACACGGTCGGAGATGTGGCGAACGACCGAGAGGTCGTGCGCGATGAACAGGTAGGTGAGCCTGAACTCCTTCTGCAGGTCGGCGAGCAGGTTCACGACCTGCGCCTGGATCGAGACGTCGAGAGCCGAGACGGGCTCGTCGAGGACCATCATCGTCGGGTTGAGAGCAAGCGCACGTGCGACGCCGATGCGCTGGCGCTGGCCGCCCGAGAACTCGTGCGGGAACCGGTTTGCGTGCTCAGGGCTCAGTCCGACGGTGCGGAGCAGCTCCTCGACGCGGAGCCTTCCCTCGCGCCCCCGGTAGACGCCGTGGATCCGCAGCGGCTCCGAGACGATGTCGCGGACCGTCATCCGCGGGTTCAGCGACGCGTACGGATCCTGGAAGACGATCTGCAACTCACGCCTGATCGGGCGCATCTGGCGACGACTCAGGTTCGTGATGTCGCGATCCTCGAAGACGATCTTTCCGGCGGTCGGCTCGGTGAGCTTCATGACGGTTCGCCCGAGCGTGGTCTTGCCGCAGCCCGACTCGCCGACGACGCCGAGCGTCTCGCCTCGATGCACCGTCAGGTCGACGCCCTCGACGGCGCGCACCGCGCCGACCTGGCGCCGGAAGAGCCCGCCGCCGATCGGGAAGTGCTTGACGAGGCCTTCGATCCGGAGCAGCTCGGGGCTGTCCGTCGACACGGCCTTGCCGGCAGGCGTGCCCGCAGCGGTCTCGGTCACGCCGGCGTCTCCGCTCCGATGCCGACGACTTCTGCCTCGGCGAGCTCCTCGGCGAAGTGACACGCGGACACGTGGTCACCGCCCTCGCCGAACGGGCGCAGCGGCGGAATCTCCGTCCTGCAGCGCGCGCGCCCGCGCGAGTGCAGGCAACGCGGATGGAACGCGCAACCCGGCGGCGGGGAGATCATGCTCGGCGGCTGTCCGGGGATCGGCAGCAGAGCCTCCTTGTCGATGTCGACGCGCGCCAGGCTGTTCATCAGGCCGATCGTGTAGGGATGTCGAGGCGAGTTGAAGATCGTGAAGACGTCCGAGAGCTCGACGACGCGGCCGGCGTACATCACGACGACGCGGTCCGCGAGCTCGGCAATCAGCCCGAGGTCGTGGGTGATCAGGATCGTCGCGGCGTGGGTCTCGCGCTGGGCGGTCTTCAGCACCTCGACGATCTGCGCCTGGATCGTCACGTCGAGCGCGGTGGTGGGCTCGTCGGCGATCAGGACCGAGGGTTCATTCGCGATCGCCATGGCGATCATCCCGCGCTGGCGCATGCCGCCCGAGAACTCGTGCGGGTACTGGTCGTAGCGCTGCGCGGCGTTCGGAACGCCGACGAGCTCCAGGAGCTCGATCGCACGCTTCCGCGCGTCGTCGTCGCTCGCTTTCGAGTTGTGCGCGAGCACGGCCTCGGCGATCTGAGTGCCGACCTTCAGCACCGGGTTCAGCGAGGTCATCGGGTCCTGGAAGATCATCGCGATGTCGCCGCCGCGCACGTCTCGGAGCTCGCTCTTGGACATCGTCAATAGATCGCGGCCCTTGAAGATCGCCTCGCCGGAGACGACGCGGCCGGGCGGCTTCGGGATCAGGTCGAGCATCGTCATCACCGACACGCTCTTGCCCGCGCCGGACTCGCCGATCACCCCCAGGATCTCGCCGGGGAAGAGGTCGTAGTTCACCCCGGTAACCGCCTTGACGACTCCGTCCTCGGTTCCGAACTCGACCGTCATGTCGCGAATCGAGAGAACCGGCTCAGGCACGGAGCCTCCGCTGCGTCGGGTCCAGCGCGTCGCGGAGACCGTCGCCGACGAAGTTGACCGCGAGCGCGATCAGCACGATCACGAGCCCCGGGAAGGTGACGAGCCACCAAGCTTCGAAGCCCTGCGTCTGACCGTCCGCGATCAGCTTCCCGAGCGCCGGCGTCGGCGGCTGAATGCCGAAGCCGAGGAACGAGAGGGCCGCCTCGATGAGAATGGCCGCCGCGATGATCAACGTCATCGCGACGATGATCGGTCCCACCGCGTTCGGCAGCAGGTGCCGGACGATGATGCGCGCGTCCCCGGCGCCCGCGGCCTTTGCCGCCTCGACAAACTCCTTCTCTCGCAGCGAGAGGAACACTCCGCGCACGATTCGCGCGAGCCCCGTCCAGATGAGCAGCGCCAGGATGATCCCGACCCGGACCGGGTCGCCGTTGCCGAGGAACACGGACGCGGTCAACAGGACGGCGAGCAGCGGGAGCGTCAGGATCAGGTCGGTGAACCGCATGAGCAGGTTGTCGACCGTTCCGCCGTAGTAGCCGGCGATCGAGCCGATCGCCGTGCCGATGAACGTCGTCAGGCCGGCCACGAGGATCGCAACCCAGAGCGACGTTCGCAGGCCGTAGATCACGCGGCTCAGGTAGTCGCGCCCGAGCAGGTCGGTGCCGAAGTAGTGATTCCCCTCACTGGTCGGCGCCTGCGCGATGTTGAACAGGTCGAGCTCGTCGTAGGCGTAGGGCGACACTCGCTCCGCGAAGATCGCGAGCAGCGCGAAGAAGACCAGCGCCAGGAGGCTCACGACTGCGAGACGGTGCCGGAAGAACCTCGTCCGCACGTAGTACCACTGGCTGCGCGGCTTGACGGCGACGCCCGACTCGTGCGCGAGCGCCTCCTCGTGGATCGGCTCCGGGAGCTCGTCGCCGCCGGGGCCCTCGTGGTCGAGCTGCTTCGTGCCCTCCGTCGTGCGGATCAGATCAGTCATGCCGCACCCGCGGGTCCAGGAGGCCGTAGGTGATGTCGGCGAGCAGGTTGAACACGATGATCGCCCCCGACACGATCACGAGCCAGGCCATGACCGGGTACGGATCGCCGGAGTTCAGCGCGTTGATGAAGTAGAGCCCCATGCCGTCGAGACCGAAGACGGTCTCTGTGACGACCACGCCGCCGATCAGCGCGCCGAAGTTCAGCGCGATCACGGTGGTGAGTGGAATGAGCGCGTTCCGGAACGCGTGCCTCATGATCACCGAGCGCTCCTTCAATCCCTTGGCGCGCGCCGTGCGCACGTAGTCCGAGTTGATCACCTCGAGCATCGCTCCGCGCATGTAGCGCGAGTAGGTGGCGATGCTCGCCACGCAGAGGACGATCACCGGCAGCGCGAGATGCTGCACGCGGTCGAGCAGGAAGTAAATGCCGTTGCCGGGGTCCACCCCGCTCAGGTTCGCCGTGTAGAAGATGCGGATGTCGAACCAGAGGTAGATGTTGACGAACAGGATCTGGAGCATCAAGGCGAGCCAGAAGACCGGGGTCGCCAACCCGAGGAAGCTGAAGGTCGTCGCCGTGTAGTCGAACGCGCTGTATTGCCTGAGCGCGGAGTAGACGCCGATCGCGATCGCGATCAGGATCGCCAGCACCTCGGCCATGATCACGAGCTGGAGCGTGTGGCCTACGACGCGCTGGATGTCCGGCATGATCTTCCGCTCGCCGACGATCGTCGTGCCGAACTGGTTGGTGAAGGCGTCCTGGAGCCAGTAGACGTACTGGACGACGATCGGATCGTTCAGGTGCTTGCGCGCCTCGATGTTCGCGATCGTCGCGGGGTCGACGCCCGGGGACATCTTCAGGAACGACAGGGGGTCGCCCGAGATCGTCACGAACGTGAAGATCAGGAAGCTCGCCACGAGCAGCACGACGACGCTGTAGAGCAGGCGGCGGATGATGTAGGTCAGCACGGCACAGGCCTCCTCCGGTTCACGAAGCGAGTCTAAAGCGAGAAGGGAGGTCCCGCCGAAGCGAGACCCCCCTTCTGTCAAGCAGAGCGTGGCGTATGGGCCACCCTCCCTACGGTGTTACTGGGTCCGCCAGAGCTCGGAGTTCCAGGTCGAGCCCTGCTGCGTCGGGTTGAGCAACAGGCCGCTGACTGCGCGGTTGTTGATCAGGAACCCAGGCCGGACGTACATCGGAATCGAGATGACGTCCTCGGCCATGATCCGCTCGGCACCGTGGAGCAGCTTGATGCGTGCCGCGTTGTTCGGCGTGAACTGCGCCTTCTGAAGCGCGCTGGACGCCGCCCTGTTGCAGTAGGTCATGTAGTTCTGGTCACCACCACAGCCGTAGAGGCTGAACGCGGTGATCGAGCTCGTCGGTCCGCCGAGCCACGTGAACATGCTGATGTCCCAGTCGCGCGAAGGCAGGACCTGGGTCAGCGCGTTCGCCGCGAAGCGCGGCAGAAGCTCGATGCCCATGGCCTTCGTCTGGCTCTGGGCGATCTCGAACGTCAGAGCACGAAGCTGGTTGCCGGCGGTGGTGTTGAAGCGGAACGACAGCTTCCCGACACCGGGGCAGCTCCAGATGTTCGTGTTGTTGCGGTTCGGCGTGGTCGGACCGCCGGTGCAGCCGTTGGCGCGGAGCCGCGCGATCGCGGCCCGCTGGTTGAAGCCCCACCGGGCGAAGAACGGCCGGTAAGGGGCCTCGAACGGCTTCCAGACCAGGCTCTGGAGCACGGGCAGCGAAGCAGCCGATGCAACCAGACCGCTGTTGACGTACAGAGCGTTCCGAACGTCAGCGCGGTTGATGCTCTGGATGAGCGCCTGGCGGACGTACTTCCGCTTCAGCGCCGGATGGCCCTGCGGGCCCTGCTGCAGGTCCATGTGCTCGAAGAAGTACCCGGGGCCGGACTGGACCCGGTACGAGCTGTTCCGCCGGATCTCCACGATCTGGAGCTGCGGCTGCGGCTCCGTCACCTGGATCTCGTTCGAGCGCAGCGACTGGAAGAGCGACGCCGTGTTCGGGATGTAGCGGAACACGAGGCGATCGAGCCGGGCCTGCGGCCCTGCACGGAACGTCGCGTTCTTCACGAGCACGAGCTGCGTGCCCTTCTGCCAGCTGCTGAACCGGTACGGCCCGCTGGAAACGTCGAGGCCGCTCTGGTAGAGCGTGTTGACGTTCGCACCACGGAGGGACGCCGCCGGGTAGATGTTCCCGGAGATCAGCGCTTCCCACGCCGCGTACGGCTTCTTGAAGACGACCGTGACCGTCTTGCCGCGAACCGTCACGGAGCGAATGTCCTCCCAGCCCTCACGAGATGTGATGTCCCAGTTCTTGTTCATGATGGCCTGGTAGGTGGCGCGGAAGTCGTTGCCCGTGACCTGGCTGCCGTTGCTCCACTTCGCAGCGGCCTTGATGGTGAAGCGGACGGTCAACGGCTTGGCCTTGACCAGCTTCGGCTTACCCTGGAAAAGCTGCGGAACGAGGATCGCCTTCTGGTTGTAGCGCTGACCACTCGCAAGCACGAGGTTCGTGACGAGGCTCGTGGTGTACGCGTTACCAGGGGTGATCAGGTTGTTCAGGGTGGCCGGCTCCTGGTCGTGGCCGATCACCACCGTGCCCGCAGCCGAACGGCTCGGCTTCGCGGTTGCTGCAGGCCCGACGACGAGGCTTGTGATCACAAGCGCTGCGGCGAAGAGCCAAAGAGCTTTCGTACGCATGTATCCCCTCCTGTAGATGCTTCCTACCCGCCTCAGAGACCGCAGACGTGCCAGATCCGGAGTGCCTCTTCTACGTCGTCGGTGAGCGCGGGCCGGTGAGTATGACGCCTTGCTGAGTGGTTTGTTAGCGGACGGGAGTCAGCGGCCGGGACGTGCCAGGAGCAGCCCCAGAGGCAGGAAGGCCGCCAGCGCGGCCAGGGGGGCGAGCGGCTTCCGCTCCCGGCGGGCCTGCTGGACGACGGTGGGGCCCGCGCCGAGACGCCTCTCGACCTCGCGGGCAGCGGCTCCGACCTCGCCCTCGGAGTAGTCGGCGCCCCGGGTGGCCCGCGCGAGCAACGCGAGCGAGGCACGCGACGCCGGGTCGGACTTGTAGTCCGGGGCTGCGATGCCCCGGACGAAGACCCGCTCGTTCGGTGCCCAGACGTGGACGAAGACCGTCTCGATCCCCGGGGGGCGGGCGAGCGCCGCCGCGACCGCACCCTCGTTCAGCGGCCGGGTCTCCCCGTCCGTCAGCACGACGAGCACGCGGTGCTCGACCGTCGGCGAGAAGAACCTCCGGGCCGCAACGGGGCCGAGCGCCTCGAGGGTCGTCCCGTTCGCGGACAGACGTTCCTGCGGCGGCGGCCGGTCGATCCCGATCGACTGGTCGATCGTCGCACGGAACACGTCCTCGTCCGCGCTCGGGAAGAGGTGCGGCAGGACTCGGTCGGTCAGCGATGCGATCCCGACCTTGAACCCGACCAGCTCCTCACGAACCTCGACCGCGGCCGCCTTTGCGCGTGCGATCCGCGCCGGCGAGGCCTGCTCCGACCGGGCGAGCATCGAGCGGGAAACGTCGACGACGACATAGACCTCGGCATCGGTGCGAACGGTCGAGGGCTTGGTGCGCTCGAGGACGGGTTGCGCCGCAGCCACGCCGACGAGCGCCCCGGCCAGGACAAGCGCGACGATGGGAAAGAGGCGCGACCGCAACCGCGGCGTCGGGAGCCGGAGAACGTCCCGGATCCGCGCGGCGCGGCGCGAGACGAGCAGCGCGATCGCCACCGGGACGAGGACGACGAGGGCGACGAGCGCGGCGCCCGGCGTGAGGAAAGTGACCGTCACTCAGTACCCGCCGCCGGCTTCTCCCGCCCCGGCTCCGCGCGCACCCTGGCCGCCCGGGGTCGGGTCGTCGCCGCCGCCGCTCGCGCCGGCTTCGGCGTCGCGGCGAAGCGCGATCTCGAGGTTCGCCTTCGCCTCGTCGTTGTCCGGGTCGAGCTCGATCGCGCCCCGGAACCTCGCCAGGGCGTCGCGCGTGAGGGCGTCCTGATCCTGGGAGTCCGACAGCGCGCTCGCGAAGCTGATCGCTCCGAGCAGCGACATCGCGCGCGAGCGCCGCCACCGGTCGGCGTCGTCCTCGGCGATCGCGGCGATCAGCGAGCGGGCTTCGCTACGCCGGAGCGCGAGCCGCGGGTCGGACGACTCCGCCTGGGCGACGCCGGCGAGCCTGAGCGTGCGCAGCGCCTCACGGAACGCGACGTCGTCGTCGACCCCGAGGAGCGCCTTGCCTGCGCCGAAGGGGACGATCTGCGCGGGCTGCCAGAGGTCGCGCTCCTGCGGCGCGGCGCGGTAGCGGACGTCGCCACTGTCGAGCGCGCTCTGCCAGCGCGCGACGTCGAGCGCCGTGAGGACCAGCCAGGTGGCAAGGACGAAGCAGGCGACAGCGCCGAGGATCATGGCGATGCGTTTCACGTGGCCCTCGGCAGCGCCAGCCGCGACACGTAGCGCTCGTGCGCCGCGAGCGCCAAGAAGAACAGTGTGGCGAGCGTGAGCAAACCGATCGGAAGCCCCGCGCTGTCGGCGCTCCGCAGCGGCTGCGCCTCGTTCTCCGTCGAACGGGTGGGCTCCGAGAATGCGTCTCGGCCGAGGAGCCGCGTGAAGAGGAGCCGGCCGTCGCTCAGGGCACCGATCGGCACGATGCGGACGGCCACGCCGCGGCTCTTCAGCCCGTCGATGGTGCGCGCCAGGGCGGTGACGTCGTCCGGCGCGGTCTGCAGGTCGCTGATCAGCACGACTGACCCGGTCTCGACGTGCTGGCGCTCGAGCATCTGGCCGGCGAGCTCGAGGGCGTCGGAGATGCGCGTGCCGCCGCGGAAGCTCGTCGTCCACGGCGTCGGCGGGTCGCCGCGTTTCGGCGGCGTGAGCACGCGAAGCACGGGCTCGAGCTCGCTCGCGGGCGTTCCGGGCGGCAGCAACTCGTAGGCGACGTCGGAGAACACGACGAGCCCGACCGGCGAGTCGCCGCTCATGACGTTCCGGAGCGAGCGGCGCACGTCGCCGTAGCTGTTGGCGATGCTGAGCGAGACGTCCACCACGATCACGCCCGACGAGCCCGAGGGGACGATCGTGCGGCGATGCGGGTCGAACGAACGGACGGTCGCGACCGTAGCGACGAGCGTCGCGACGGCAGCGACCGCCAGCACGAGCCGCACGAGCAGCGTGCGCCGAGCGAGGCCGCGGAGAGCGGCAACGTCGTGCGATTCGATCGCGGTCCTACGCCTGCGTCGCATCGTCCTCCTCGACCTCTTCGCTCGACGACTCGCGGTCGAGGTGCTCGCGCACGCGTGCGGCGAGGCCCACCGAATCGACGGGCTCGGGCTGACCTGAGCGCCACGCGAGCGCGCGCGCCGACGCGGCGAGCGACCGGTCTCGCTCGTCGAAGTGCTCGGCGATGAACTCGAGCGCCCGGCGGCGCTCCGCCGCGCCGTTCAGCTGGCTGGGCTCCTCGAGCAGCGCGAGCGCGCGCTCGAGCGGCGTCACCTCGGGCGGCGGCGGCGGGGCCGGCGGCTCGGGCGGCGGCGGCTCCTCGCGCCGCGGGAACGCGGCGTACGCGAGCCTGCCGCCGCCGAGCAGCAGCGCCGCTGCGCCGCCGAGGAGCAGCGCAATGAGCGCGGCCGGAGGAAGTCGGTACGAGACCGCCGGCAGCGTCGCGAGGTCGGCGCGCCAGGCCGTTCCGTACTCGTCGCGGCGGCCGAAGTCGTCCGCCACGAGCCGGGTGTTCATCACGAGCACCGGCCAGCGCACCTCGGTCGACCCCTGCCCGCCGCCGACCTGGTCATACGAAAGCTTGACCGCCTGGAACTCGCGCGAGGACGCTGCGCGATTCGGGACGCACGTCGGCCCCAGGCACCGGATCACGTAGACGGTCTCCACATAGGTCGCGCGTTCGTCGTCGCGGCGGATCCGCTGCGGTGCTCGCACGGGCTGCCACGGCGCGAACGCCGCCTCGACCCGAAGCGAGTCGGGGTCGATGCGCTCGCGATCGAGTGCGACCTGCACACGCGCCGTGACCGTGTCGCCGAAGAGCACGACGCGCGGCGACACGACGACCCGCGCCTCGAGCGCCTGCGCGCGGTCGAGTGCCTCGGTCGAGGAACCGTCGTCTCGAAGCACGAACACGGCAAGCAGCGCGCCGACGGCGACGAGAGCGAGCGCGGCGACGACGACACGTCTCACGTGCGCACCACGTGCCTCGTCCGCCTGCTCTCGGACCAGTTGAGAAACGACGAGAGGATGTCTCCCTGGTCGCTCGACGACACGAGTACCGGGTCGAGGTCGAGCCCGTGAAAGACGTCGAGCAGCTCCGCGAACCGCAGCTCGTTCGCCTCTCGCCGCCTGGCCGCCTCACGAGCGGTCAGCCGAACCGGTGCGACACGGCCGGTGCGAGGGTCGCGCAGCGGGAGCACGATGCCGTGCACGTCGGGGAAGCTCTGCTCCCACGTCGGATCCTGGATCACGACCGGCACGAGGTCCCAGCGGTGCTCGAGGACCTGGAGCCACGTCTCGTCGGAGGGCGGCGGGAGGAAGTCCGAGAGCACGAACACGAACGCGCCGGAGGTGACGACGCGCCGGTGCTCTGCGAGATGGGCGAGGGCGCGCTCGAGGCTGTCCGGCGGCGCGGTGAACGGGGCCTCGGCGAAGCGCCTCTCCATCACCTCGCGCGGCCGGCGCCCCCCGCGCGGCGGCTCCCAGTACGCCGTTCCCGCTGCGTGGTCCAGGTAACCGACGAACCCCCCGGCGCCGACGGCGCTTCGCATCAAGAGCTCGGAGGTCTCCTGCACGGCGCGCGGCTTGTCGAGCCAGGGCAGCGGCGAGGAGAAGAAGGACATCCCCGGTCGGCGGTCGCAGGCGATCACGACGCGCGGCGCCTCGTCCGCATAGTGCTCGCGCACGATGAACTCGTCGCTGTTCAGCGCGGCCGAGCGTCTGGCCGATGACGCCCAGTCGATCGAGTGGACGTCGTCGCCGGTGCGATACGGACGCGAGTCGACGACGTCGGAGCCGGTGCCTCGCCGGAAGCTCCGCATCGTTCCGAACGAGAGGCCGATCAGCCTGCCGCGCGGGACGAGCGGGAACGTCACCGCTGCTCGACGCTCGGCAACAGACGCGGGCGACCGAACAGCGGGTCGTCCTCCGAGCCCGGGCTCGGTGCGAGCTCCAGGCATTGCCGCCTGAGCTCCTCGAGCACGTCGAACCCGCCCGCGGCGCGCGCACGGGCGAGGAAGCCGCCGACGAACACCAGCCGGTGCGCGACGACGGGCATGAACAGCCGCTCGACGTCCTCCGGCACGACGTAGCTCCGTCCGCTGAGCAGCGCCCACGCGCGCGAGGCACCTTCGAGCGCGAGGCTCGCGCGCACCGACGCGCCCATCGCGACCGCGTCGAGCTCGCGCGTCGACCGGACGAGGTCGACGAGCCAGCGCCGGATCACCTCGTCGATGTAGATGTCGCGGACCGCGGCCCGCAGCTCGAGAATGTCCTCGACCGTGACCACGGCTCCCAGCTGCTCGAGCGGCTTCGCGTACCGCTGCTCGTCCAGGATCTGGAGCTCGTCGTCCGCCGACGGGTAGCCGAGCGCGGTCTTTAGGAAGAAGCGGTCGAGCTGCGCCTCCGGGAGCGGGAACGTCCCCTCGTACTCGATCGGGTTCTCGGTCGCAAGCAGGAGGAAGGGATCGGGCAGCGCGCGCGTGACGCCGTCGACGGTGACCTGCTGCTCGGCCATCGCCTCGAGGAGCGCCGACTGCGTCTTCGGCATCGCGCGGTTGACCTCGTCGACGAGCACCACGTTCGCGAAGATCGGCCCCTGACGGAACTCGAACTCGCGCGTCTTCTGGTCGAAGATCGCGAGCCCGGTCACGTCCGTGGGCTGGAGGTCGGGCGTGCACTGGATGCGAGACGTCACGGCACCCTCGATCGAGCGCGCGATCGTCCGCGCGAGCACCGTCTTGCCGGTCCCGGGGACGTCCTCGAGCAGGACGTGCCCGCCGCAGGTCAGCGCAGCGAGAACGAGCCGGATCTCCTCCGACTTGCCGTGGATGACCGTCTCGATGTTACCGGACAGACGTTCGGCGATCCGAACCGCCCGGTCGAGGGCGGACTCTGTTTCGAGCGGCTCCGCCTCCGTGTCCATCGCCGATCGATTGTAGGTCGCCAAGCTTCCCCTAAGACGGCGCCTCAGTCGAGAATGTTGGTGCCTTATCCCTCCAGCGCATCCGCGCCGGCCACGACTTCCAGGATCTCCTGGGTGATCTCGGCCTGTCGGGCGCGGTTCATGGCGAGCGTGAGGCTGTCGATCAGCTCGCCGGCGTTCTTCGACGCGTTCCGCATCGCGGTCATCCGCGCGCCCTGCTCGGAGGCCGCCGACTCGAGCAGCGCGCGGTAGAGCTCCGTCTCGAGGTAGACGGGCAACAGGCGGGCGAGGATCTCCTCCGGCTCGGGCTCGTAGATGAAGTCGCCGCGCATCGCGTCGTCGCGGCGCTCGTCGTCGTCCGTCTCCAGCAGGTGCTCCGGGATCGGCAGCACCTCCTGCTCGGTCACTTTTTGCACGAGCGGTGAGTCGAAGTGGTTGTAGACGAGAATCACCCGGTCGAACGCGCCGTCGACGTACTGCTCGGTGAGTACGTGCGCCATCGCCTGCGCGTCGGTGTACGCGGGCCGGTCGCTGAAGCCGGTCCAGTCGCTCGCGACCTCGTAGCCGCGGAAGCGGAGCGTTGAGCGGCCCTTCTTGCCCGCCACGAGCCAGCGGATCGTCTGCCCTTCGGCCTCGACCTCGCGGCCGAGCGCAAACGCGCGCCGCAGGACCTGCGAGTTGAACGCACCCGCGAGGCCGCGGTCGCCGGTCATCAGGAGGATCGCCGTCGTCTCCGGGTCGCGGCGCTGGAGGAGCGGGAGCCGCTGCTTCGACACGGAGGCGCGCGCCACGCCGCTCATCAGCTCGAGCATCTTGTCCGCGTATGGGCGCATCGTCTCGATCCGTGCCTGCGCGCGCCGGAGCCGGGCGGAGGCGACGAGCTCGAACGCCTTCGTGATCTTCTGCGTGTTCTGAACCGAGCGGACCCGGCGCTTTAGGTCTTGCGTCGAGGCCATCTACGACGTCTCGACGTTGAAGCCTTGTTTGAACTTCTCGATCTCGGCCTTGAGCTTCTCCTCGAGCTCGTCCGGGAGCTCGCCCGTCTTGCTGATCTGCTCGTAGATGTCGCTCGAAGAGCGCACGTACTCGCGGAGCTCCTCCTGGAAGCGCACGACCTCCGTCGTCGGGATGTCGTCGAGGTAGCCGTTGACGCCCGCATAGATCGCGACGACCTGCTCCTCGACCGGCCACGGCTGGTACTGCGGCTGGTTGAGCGTCGAGACGAGCTTCTCGCCGCGGTTCAGCGTCGCGCGAGTCGCCTCGTCGAGCTCCGAGCCGAACTGAGCGAACGCCTCCAGCTCGCGGTACTGCGAGAGGTCGAGGCGCAGACGGCCTGCCACCTTGTTCATCGCCTTCGTGCGGGCGCTGCCGCCGACGCGCGACACCGAGATGCCGACGTTGATCGCCGGGCGGATGCCCGAATAGAAGAGGTTGGACTCGAGGAAGATCTGTCCGTCGGTGATCGAGATCACGTTCGTCGGGATGTAGGCGGCAACGTCGCCGGCCTGCGTCTCGACGATCGGAATGCCGGTGAGCGAACCGCCGCCGAGCTCGTCATTCAGCTTGCAGCTCCGCTCGAGCAGCCGGGAGTGGAGGTAGAAGACGTCGCCCGGGAACGCCTCGCGGCCCGGCGGGCGGCGCAGCAGCAGCGAGAGCTGGCGATACGCGTCGGCGTGCTTCGAGAGGTCGTCGTAGAAGACGGCCGCGTGCTTCCCCTGGAAGAGGAAGTGCTCGCCCATGGCCGTGCCGGAGTACGGCGCCATCCACTTGATCGGCGCCGCCTCGTGCGCGGCCGCCGAAACGATGATCGTGTACTCGAGCGCGCCCTCGTCGCGGAGCCGGTTGACGACCTGCGCGACGGTGGACGACTTCTGCCCGATCGCGACGTAGATGCAGATCAGGTCTCCCCCGCGCTGGTTCAGGATCGTGTCGACGACGAGCGCGGTCTTGCCGGTGCCGCGGTCGCCGATGATCAGCTCGCGCTGGCCGCGGCCGATCGGGATCATCGAGTCGATCGCCTTGATTCCGGTCTGCACCGGCTCCTTGACCGGCTGGCGGTCGACGACGCCCGGCGCCTTGAACTCGAGCGGCCGGCGCTCCGACGTCTCGATCGGCCCGAGGCCGTCGAGCGGGTTGCCGAGCGGGTCGACGACGCGGCCGAGGAGCGCCTCGCCGACGGGCACCGAGGCGACATTCCCGGTGCGACGAACGGGCTGGCCCTCGGCGACCTGCTCCCACTCGCCGACGAGCGCGGCGCCGACGTTGTCCTCCTCGAGGTTGAACGCGAAGCCCGTCACCCCGTGGTCGAAGTCGAGCATCTCGAGCGCGACGCAGTTGTCGAGGCCGTGGACGCGCGCGATGCCGTCGCCGACCTGCAGGACCGTGCCGACCTCGGAGAGATCGGTCTGGACGTCGTATTGCTCGATCCGCTGCTTCAGGATCGAGGTGATCTCTTCGGGGCGTAGCTTCAACGGTGTCAGCTCCTCTTGAGGTCTTGTCGTAGGCGTTCAAGTCTTCCGCGCACGCTCGCGTCGACGAGCATCGAGCCGGCACGCAGCACGAACCCGCCGATCAGAGCGGGGTCGACGCTGCGGGTGGCCTCGACGTGGCGACCCGACTGCTTCTCGATTTGCGCGAGGATCTGCTTCGCGTCGTCATCTGAGAGCTCGTAGGCCGTCGTCAGGTCGACGGCGAGGCGCTTCTCCTCGGCGGCGACGAGCGACTCGAACTCGCGAGTGATCTCCTCGAGCTCGGCCGCGCGGCCCTTCTCGATCAGCAGGAGCAGGAAGTTGCGCACGATCTCCTCGCCGCCCGCGAGCAGCTCGCCGAGCGCCGCCTGCTTCGTGCGGTGGTCGATCTCGGGGTTCTCCAGCAGCGCGCGCAGCTCGGGTACGTCTCGCGTTGCGGCAACGAAGTCGGCGAGCTCCTCGTGGACCTGCGCGAGGCGACTCTGTTCCTTGGCGGCTGCGAAGAGCGCGCTGGCGTAGATGCGGTGCGCGACGGCCATCTAGGCCACGGGCTCCTTCTCCAGCTTCGAGAAGTCGAGCTCCTTGATCGCGTCGTCGATCAGCTTGCGGTGCGACGACGGATCGAGAGCGCCGCGGGTGACGCGTTCGGCCGCGACGAGCGCGAGGTCCGCGACGGCGCGACGGATCTCCCCGAGCGCACGCTGCGTCTCCGCCTCGATCTGGCGCTTGGTCTCCTCGAGCCGGCGCTGGCGGTCCTCCTCGGTCTCCTTGCGCACGCGTTCGCGCTGGGACTCGGCGACGCGGCGCGCCTCCGTGAGGATCTCCTCCGCTTGGCTGCGTGCCTGCTGCATCAGGGCCCTGTGCTCCTCGAGCAGCCTGCGCGCCTCGTCGCGGGCGTTGTCGGCCTCGCGGAGCGCCTCCGCGATCCGCTCGCGACGCTGGTCGATGATCTGCTGGATCGGCCCGAACGCCCACTTGCGCAGCACGAAGAACGTGATCGCGAAGCAGAGGAGGGTCCAGATCATCAGGCCCGGGATGGGCTCGATCAGCGACGAGCCGCTGTCCTCGGTCGAGGCTTCCGCGGCGAGTGGGAGCAGACTGGCCAGCATCTAGACGAGAACGAACGCCAGCAGGCCGCCGATCAGGCCGTAGAAGACGACGGCCTCGGTCAGCGCGAAGCCCAGCCACATGATCCCGGTCAGCTCACCGCGAAGCTCGGGCTGACGCGCGACCGACTGGATCATCGAGCCGAAGATGTTGCCGATGCCGATACCCGCGCCGAGCGAGCCGAGCCCGATCCCGAGCGCGAGTGCGATCGCCTTGCCGAGGTCGACGACGTTCCCCTCGGTGGCGGCAAGAACGAGATTGGACATTCCCTCTCCTTTAGTGGTCCGGCTCGATCGCCGAGCCGATGTAGATGGCTGACAGGGCAGCGAAGATGAACGCCTGGATCGAGACGACGATCACGACCTCGAAGAGGTAGAAGGCGGTTGCGGCAGGCACCGCGACCACGGCGAGAACGACGGATTCGAGCACGAAGATCAGTCCGATGAAGGTCAGGATCAGCATGTGGCCCGCGAGCATGTTGGCGAAGAGACGGACTGAGAGCGATACGAGCCGCATGAACTGACCGAGGATCTCGAGCGGTATGAGCATTGGCAGCATCGCCTTCGGGACCTCGGGGATCCAGCTCTTGAAGTACCGGACGGGCCCGTTCGCACGGATGCCCTCGTAGTGCGTGAACACGAAGGTCATGAGGGCCAGGGCCAGCGTGACCGAGATCGACGACGTCGCGGCGTAGATGCCCCACACCGGGAGCTCGACCCCGAAGAGCTCGAAGGTCTCGCCGGTGATCGGAAGCGGGATGAAGCCGAGCATGTTGATCGTCCAGATGAAGAGCATGAGCGAGGCGACGTACGGGAACCAGCGGCCGATCGCCTTCGTCGGCAGGCCCTGCTCGGCGACCTGCGTCTGGGCGACGTCGTAGATCTGCTCGCCGATCGTCTGGCGGCGGTCCGGCGTGACGCGGAGGCGAAAGCGCATGAGCAGGATCCCGATCGCCATGGTCAGCAGCGAGCCGAGCCAGAGATAGATGACGGCCTTGTTGATCGACATGTCGAGCGGGCCGATGTGGATCGGGACGAAGGCCGGCAGCTCGAACTCGTGCGACGGGTCGAACTTCTCCTCTTCCCCCGCGGGAGCCTCCGCGGCGAGCGTCAGTGCGTTCAGGAGGAGCAGCTTCATCGCGTCGACTCCTGGCCGAAGTACGTGGCGAGCGAGACGCCGAGCTCGAGCGTGTACGCGAGCGCGTACAGGAGCGCGGCCGAGAGGCCAAGCCGTGCGTCAGACGCTACGACCGCGATCAGCACGACGCCGACCGCGACCGAGCGCAAAGTCATTCCAATCCCCACCACGCCCGAGGCGGCGAGCTTATCGGCGCCTACGCCCAGCCGCGCCAAGAGGAGCGACAACCCCTGCGAGGCGAGCCAGAGCACGAAGGCGAGCACCCAGCCGCCGAGCGGCAGGTCGGCGACGACGAACACGGGCAGTGCCAGCGCGAAGAGGCCAAGGGCGGCGATCGCGGGCAGCAGGCGGCCCGGAGCCGGGCGAGGAGTCTCGAACATCGCGAGCCTCACATTGCCTCCCGGTAGCGCCGGTACACCGCGAAGATCCCGACGGGAATCCCGACGACGAGCCCGGCCATCAGGCCGAGCGGCCACGAGCCGAGAGCCCAGCCGACGAGCGCGCCGACGATGCCGCATGCAGCCGTCGTGCCGATCAGGGTTCCCCCTGCGCCGGCGAGCTGAAGAGACGGGCGGGCGGGTTCAACCACTCAGGGCGAGCATACCAAAGCTCGTAACAGCGAAAACCCGCTCCCCAAGCGGGTTTTAGCTAATGATTGTGCGATGCATGTCGAGCGTCTCGGGTCGGGTCCCAGGCTCGTCCTCGTCCACGGGTCGGTCGCGCCGGGCTGGCTCACCTGGAACGCCCAGAAGCCCCTCGCCGACCGCTTCGAGCTGGTCGTCCCCACCCGGTCCGGCTACCCGCCGAACCCTCCTCTCGCCGAGATCGACTTCGAGGCGCAGGCCGAGGAGCTTGCCGCCCTGCTCGAGCCGGGCGACCATCTCGTGGCGCACTCCTACGGCGCGGTCGTCTCGCTGCTTGCGGCGGCGGAGGCGCCGCTCGCTTCGCTGACGGTCATCGAGCCACCTGCCTTCGGCGTGGCCCGCGGCGACCCGGCGGTCGAGGAGTTCCTCGCCCACTTCGAGGGGGGAACCCCGAAGGAGCCGCGTGGGTACCTCGAGTTCTTCCTCCCGCTCGTCGGGTCGTCGCTGAAGCTGCGCGACCCGCTTCCACCTGCGATCGAGGCAGGCGCGCGGGCAGCGATCGCCGAGCGCTCGCCGGACCAGGCCACGATTCCCCTCGACGAGCTGGCGGCGGCGCCGTTCCCCAAGCTCGTCGTCTCGGGCGGCCACAACGCCGCGTTCGACGCCGTCTGCGACGTCCTCGAACACCGTCTCGGAGCGCAGCGCGCGGTGCTGCCGGGCGCGGGACACACGATCCCCCGCCTCGGCGAGCCGTTCAACGCGCTGCTCGAGGCGTTCGTCCGCGACACGTCCCGGTAGCCCATGTCCGGTGCCAGGCACTGGACATGGCCTGTGGACAACGAAAGTGCCGGTTTTGCGGCGAGTTGGGCTGGTGCGGACACGGCCGGTGCCTGGCACCGGGCAGGTCCCGAAGGAGCTAGGCGGATCGGCGCTCGCGCTCGGCTTCTTCGCGCCGGCGGCCGCGACGATTCGTGAGCTTGACGATCTCGAGGACGTAGACGACGTAGATCGAGAACGCCACCGCGACGAGGCCGATCGCCAACGCAAGGAGCGTCGGCCAGAGATGCCACTCGCCGCCCTCGCGGAACGGGACGAACCTCGTCGCGAACGCCGCGCCCGCGAGCGTGACGCACCACGCGTACATCGTCAGCGCAGCGCGCCGTTGCGAGAACCCGCGCCGTAGGAAGCGAAAGTGCAGATGCGACTGGTCCGCCGCGTAGAGCTTCTGGCCGTGCTTGATCCTCCGCGCGAGCACGAACGTCGTGTCGAGGATCGGGATCGCGAGCATCACGAGCGGGAAGAACAGCACGACGGTCGACGCGGTCTTCAGCAGCCCCTGGATCGCGATCGTCGCGAGCGCATACCCCAGCAGCAGGGCTCCCGAGTCGCCCATGAAGATCCGCGCCGGGAAGAAGTTGTGGCGGAGGAAGCCGAAGCACGCTCCTGCGACGATCGCCGAGAAGACGGCGGCGGTGGGCTTGCCGAGCGAGAGCGCGATCACCGCGAACGTGAAGCCGGCGATCCCGCAGACACCGGCCGCCAGGCCGTCCATCCCGTCGAGGAAGTTGACCATGTTCATCAGCGCGACGACCCAGACGATCGTCGCCCCCACGCCGAGCCACGTCGGCAGCTCGATGTACGGGTCGGCCAGGAGCGGGAAGTTGAAGCGGTCGATGTAGATCCCGAACGCCGCCGGCACAGCCGCGGCGGTCACCTGACCCGCGAGCTTCTGCCACCACGCGAGGCCGCGGAAGTCGTCGATCGCTCCGACCGTGGTCGCGATCGCCGCGCCGAGCAGCAGTCCGCGCGCCTCGCGGGTCATGTCGAGGAACGCGAGCGACGGCAGGAGGATCCCGACGAAGAGCGCAAGCCCGCCGAGCCGCGGCACCGGCAGCTCGTTCAGCCGCCGCGCCTCGGGCGCATCGACGGCTCCGATCCGCCGCGCGATCTGCCCGATCGAGGGCGTCAGCAGCAGCACGATCCCGAGCGCGAGCGCGAAGCCCCAGACGGCCTCTGGCGTGTCCCTCAGCTCGTCCCACATACCGGGCTACTTCGTGCCGTAGAGCCGGTCGCCCGCGTCGCCGAGACCCGGGACGATGTAGCCGCGCTCGTCGAGCTCGCGGTCGATCGCCGCGCACACGATGTGCACGTCGGGGTGGTCGCGGTGCACGCGGTCGATTCCCTCCTGCACGGCGACCAGGCAGACGAGCGTCACCGTGCGGGCGCCTGCTTCCTTGACCATCTCGATCGCCGCGGCGCTGGAGTTGCCGGTCGCGAGCATCGGGTCGAGCACGATCGCGTCACGGTCGTTCATGTCGGCCGGCAGCTTCACGAAGTACTGCACCGGCTGGAGCGTCTCCTCGTCGCGGTACATCCCGATGAACCCGACGCGCGCGCTCGAGATGAGCGAGAGCACGCCGTCGAGCATCCCGACCCCGGCGCGGAGCACCGGGGTGACCGCGACCTTCTTGCCCGCGATCCGCGGAAACGGTGCGCTCTCGAGCGGCGTCTCGATCACGACGTCTTCCGTCGGAAACTCCTTCGTCGCCTCATAGGTCAGGAGCAGCGTGACCTCCTCGACGAGCTTCCGGAAGTGGACGGTCGGCGTGTCCTTGTCGCGCAGGTACGACAGCTTGTGCTGCACGAGCGGGTGCGTCACGTGCGTGACGCGGCCGGTTGCGGTGGCGCTCACTTCGAGACGGGCTCGTACGTGGTGTAGCCGCGGAACCCCGGATAGAGCGGCCGCCTCGCGCAGAGCGCGTCGATGCGCTCGTTCAGCACTGCTAGCTCGGGTGCGTGCCCGAGCGCCTCGACCATCACCGACCCGACCTCGCGGAAGTCGTCCTCGTCGAAGCCGCGCATCGTCGCGGCCGGCGTGCCGACGCGCACGCCCGAGCCGACGGTGGGCGGGCGCTCGTCGAACGGCACCGTGTTGCGGTTGACCGTCAGCTTCACCTCGTGCAGCCGCTCTTCCGCGTCCTTGCCCGTCCACTCCGAGTTGCGCAGGTCGATCTGCAGGAGATGCGTGTCGGTGCCACCTGTGAGCAGGTCGAGTCCGCCCTCGATCAGCGTCTCGCCGAGGGCGTCGGCGTTCGCACGCACCTGCGACTGGTAGTCGCGGAAGGCATCGGTCGCCGCGATCTTGAAGCACGCCGCCTTGGCCGCGATCGTGTGCTCGAGCGGGCCGCCCTGCATGCCGGGGAAGACCGCACGGTCGACGTCCTTCGCGAACTCCTCTTTGCAGAGGATGAACCCTGCGCGCGGTCCTGCCAGCGTCTTGTGCGTGGTCGAGGTGACGAAGTCGCAGTGCGGCATCGGGTTGGGATGCAACCCAGCCGCGACGAGACCCGCGAAGTGCGCCATGTCGCACATCAGCAGCGCGTCGACCTCGTCGGCGATCTCACGGAAGCGGTCGGCCTCGATCGCGCGGGGATACGCGGAGCCGCCGCAGATGATCAGCTTCGGCCGGTGCTCCTTCGCGAGCGCGAGCACCTCGTCGTAGTCGACGAGCGACGTCGTGCGCTCGACGCCGTAGCCGACGATCGTGTAGAGCCGCCCGGAGAAGTTGACCTTGAGCCCGTGCGAGAGGTGCCCGCCGGAGTCGAGCTTCATCGAGAGGATCGTGTCGCCGGGCTGAAGTGTTGCGAAGTACACGCCCATGTTCGCCTGAGCACCGGCGTGCGGCTGGACGTTCGCGTGCTCGGCGCCGAAGAGCGACTTCGCGCGCTCGATCGCGATCGACTCGATCTCGTCGACGACCTCGCAGCCGCCGTAGTACCGCTTACCCGGGTAGCCCTCGGCGTACTTGTTCGTCGGCACCGACCCGACCGCCTCGAACACGCTCGGCCAGGTGAAGTTCTCGGACGCGATCAACTCGATCTGCCCGCGCTGCCGCTCGAGCTCGGCGGTGAGCAGCTCCGCGATCTCGGGATCGACCTCTGAGAGGCCTGCAGTGCGGAGGTGCTGGAGGGTTTCCTGCGCGATGGCCATGTGGCTCCTTCCCCGGGAGGTCCCAGGGATGCTACTCGGGCCTCAGGCCAGCACTGCGAGAGCGCGCTCGACGTCGCCTGCGCCCTCGCGCAGGACGACCGGGCGCTCGCCGGTGAAGTCGATCACGGTCGAGGAGACGCCCGGGAGCTCTCCCGCGTCGACGACCTCGGCGACGCCGTTCAGGATCTCCTGCGGGATCTCCGCGACCGTCTTCGGATCCCGGCCGCCGTGGAGGTTCGCGCTCGTCGCGGCGACCGCGCCGACGCGGTCGAGCACCTGCTTGCCGTAGCCCTCGAGAATCGGGACGCGCACGCCGATCGTGTCCGGCCGGGCGCCCGTCAGCCACCGGTAGCGGCGCGCAGGGTTCGGGAAGACCAGCGTGTAGGGGCCCGGCAGCAGCTCTCGCGCGATCGTCCCCGACCGGCCGCGAAGCTCCGGGACGCACTCGAACAGCATCTCGAGATCGCCGGCCACGAGCGCGATCGCCTGCTGGTTCTCGCGCCCCTTCAGGTCGAACACCTTCTGCGCCGGCTCCTCTCGGTACGGCGAGACGCAGAGCCCGTACACGGTGTCGGTGGGAAGGACGACGATCTTGCCCGCGTTCAGCGCGTCGACGGCGGTCTCGATCACGCCCGTTTCCCCTCGACGATCCGGTCTCGCCCTGCGAGATCCTCGATGACGGCGACCTCCTCGTAGCCGAGACGCTCGAGCAGCTCGGCGACCGCGCCCGCGCGCGTGTCGGCGACCTCGAGCACGAGATGCCCGCCGGGCACGAGCGCATCGAGCGCGTGCTCGGCGATCTGCGCGGTGTGCCCGCCGCCGACGGTCGCAAGCCGCGGCTCCCATTCGCGGACCTCCGGCTGGAGCGTGTCGATCTCTTCTTGCGCGATGTACGGCGGGTTCGACACCACGAGATCGTATTCGCGGTCGCCCAGTCCGCCCACGAGATCACCCTCGACGAGCTCGATCTCCAGCCCGGTCCGCTCGGCGTTCTCGCGTGCGAGCGCCAGAGCCTCGGGGGAGACGTCGAGCGCCCGGACCTTCGCCCCCGGATGCTCGTCCGCGATCGCGAGCGCGATTGCGCCGGTCCCCGTGCCGACGTCGAGCACACGCGGCGTCCCGCCGTTCAGCAGCGCGAGGCAGCGCTCGACGACGACTTCCGTTTCGGGCCGCGGCACGAGCGCACGTCGGTCGGTCGTCAGCGTCAGCCGGCGGAAGCCCCACTCGCCCAGCACATAGGCGAGCGGCTCACGCTCGCCTCGCCTGCGGATGAGCTCGCGGTAGGCGTCGCGTTCCGAGTCGTCCAGCGGGCGATCGTGATGCATGTACAACTCGACGCGCGAGAAGCCGAGCGCCTTCCCGAGGAGATGCTCGGCGTCGAGCCTCGGGCTCTCCACTCCCTTGCCGGCGAGGAACTCCGTCGCCCGGCGCAGCACCTCGCCGACGGTCACGCCGGCGTTGATTCGAGCACGCGGCGCCGCTCTTCCGCGGCGAGCGCCTCGGTGAAGTCGTCGAGCTCGCCCTCCAGGACGCGGTCGAGCTTGTGCTGGGTGAGATGGATGCGGTGGTCGGTCACGCGGTTCTCCGCGAAGTTGTACGTCCGGATCTTCTCCGCGCGCTCGCCCGTCCCGATCTGCGAGCGGCGCGTCGCGGCGAGCTCGGCCTGCTGTTTCTCGCGCTCGTGCTCGTAGAGCCGCGCACGAAGCACGCGCATGGCCTTCGCCTTGTTCTGGAGCTGCGACTTCTCGTCCTGCATCGAGACGACGGTCCCGGTCGGAACGTGCGTGATGCGCACTGCCGAGTCGGTCGTGTTCACGCTCTGGCCGCCCGGACCGGTCGAGCGGTAGACGTCGATCTTCAAGTCGTTCTGATCGATCTCCACCTCGACCTCTTCGGCCTCGGGCATCACGGCGACCGTCGCGGTCGACGTGTGGATGCGTCCCTGCGACTCGGTCTCGGGGACGCGCTGCACGCGGTGCGTGCCGCCCTCCCACTTGAAGACGGAATACGCCCCGTCGCCCTTGACGGCAATCGTCATCTCCTTGATCCCGCCGAACTCGTTCGGCGAGCCGCCGAGGGTCTCGGTCTTCCAGCCGCGACGCTCCGCGTAGCGCGTCAGCATCCGGAGCACCTCCGCAGCCCAGAGCGCGGCCTCGTCGCCGCCGACGCCCTGACGAATCTCGAGGATCACGTCCTTGCTGTCGGCCGGGTCGGTCTCGACGAGCGCGAGCTTCAGCTCCTCCTCGAGCGCGGCGAGCCGCTCCTCGAGATCGGGGACGAGCTCGCGCAGGTCGCCGTCGTCGCGTGCGGCCTCGAGATCGGCGGTGATCTCGCGCCACTCCTGCGTGAGCTTGTACGGGCCTTCGAGCTCTTTGAGCCGGCGGCCCGTGTCGGCTGCCTCGCGATGGTCGTTGTAGACCGCAGGATCGGACATGCGCTCCTGCGTTTCACGGTACTTGCGCTCGAGCTCGTCGATCAGCGCGTCGATCGCCATCGGCCTCAGGCCATGACTTCGACGCGGCGTGCCTCTGCCGGGCGCTCCTGCCCTTCGAGCCGGAGCACCTCGCGCAGCGCACGGATCGAGACCTCGAGCTGGTCGAGCGAGGGCTCGCGCGTCGTCAGCCGCTGCAGCCACAGACCTGGCGCGAGCAGCGTCATCAGGAATCGGTTGTCGGTGTGCTTGCCCGCGAAGCGGATCACCTCGTAGGCGAGGCCCGCGATCACCGGCAGCAGCAGGATCCGGCTCGCGATCAGCCACGGCCACGAAGGCTGGCCGATGAAGGCGAAGACGAAGATCGCGATCACCATCACCCAGAGCAGGAACGCCGTTCCGCAGCGGGGGTGAATCAGCGAGAAGCGCTGCACGTTCTCGGGCGTCAGCTCCTCGCCGGCCTCGAGCGCGTTGATCGCCTTGTGCTCGGCGCCGTGGTACTGGAAGACGCGGCGCAGGTCGGGAAGCATCGAGATGACGAGGATGTAGAGGACGAAGATGCTCACGCGGATCACGCCTTCGACGACCACGAAATAGCCGTCCGTATCGATCGGGAGCCACCTCGTGATCAGCGCGGGCGTCACCTTGAAGAGCGCGATCGCAAAGCCGATCGCGATCGCGAACGCGAAGAAGATCGCGCCGCGCGAGAGCTCGGTCTCGACCTCTTCCTTCTCGTCGGCGTCCGCGTCCTGCGCCGCGTAGTTCGCGGAGATCGCGAGCGCGCGAAAGCCGATCGCGAGCGACTCGCCCAGCGCGACGATCCCACGGATCACCGGGAGCCGGAAGGCGCGGTGGCGAGCCATCGGCGAGGAGATCGACGTCGTGTGCTCGGCGATCTCGCCGTTCGGCTTTCGGACCGCGAGCGCCCAATGCGCAGGACTGCGCATCATCACGCCTTCGAGGACCGCCTGGCCTCCGATCGTCTGCATCGAGTAGGGGAGCTAGCCCTTGCGGGGCGCGCCGCCGGCACGCTCGAGCCGACGCTGGAAGCGCTCGACACGACCGCCGGTGTCCATCAGCTTCTGCTTGCCCGTGTAGAACGGGTGGCAGTTCGAGCAGATCTCGACGTGCAGCTCGGGCTTCGTGGACCGCGTCTGAAACGTGTTCCCGCAGGAGCACGTGACGTTCGAGAGCACGTAGTCGGGATGGATGCCAGTCTTCATCGCGAAGCCAGGATAGCAGAGGCGGTTTCGGGGGCCACGTTGCCTCCCGAGACGACAAGCACGACGCGTTCGCCCTGTTCGTGCGCGATCTTGCCGGCGAGCAACGCCGCCGTCGAGGCGGCTCCGGCCCCCTCGACGGCGAGCTTCGCGCGGCCGTAGAGGAAGCGGAAAGCCTCCTCGAGCTCCGCCTCGGTGACGAGCACCAGCTCGTCGACGCGCTCGCGGACCACGGCGAGCGCGTGCGTCCCCGCGAAGGGTGCGTTCAGCCCGTCGGCGAGCGACACGGGAGCAATCGGAACGGGCTCGCCCGCCTCGACCGCGAGCTTCATCGCCGCCGACGTCTCGGGCTCGACGCCGATCACCCGCGCTGACGGCCTCAGGCCCTTGACCGCGGTGGCGACGCCGGAGATCAGGCCGCCTCCGCCGATCGGGACGACGACGACGTCCGCCTCGACGTCCTCCATCAGCTCGAGGCCGACGGTTCCCTGGCCGGCCTGCGTGTACGGGTCGTCGAACGGGTGCACGAGCGTGCGTCCCGTTTCCTCCTGCAGTTGCTCGAGCACGGCGAACGCCTCGGTCGGGTCGCGGGAGTCCTGGTTGACGGCGGCGCCGTAGCCGATCGTCGCCGCGCGCTTCGCCTCGTCGGCGCCCTGCCACATGACGAGGAGTGCGTCGATCCCTTCCAGTGCGGAGCAGTACGCGAGCGCCTGCGCGTGGTTACCCGCGGAGATCCCGATCACGCCGCGCGACGTCTCCTCGGGGGTGAGCGAGGCGAGCTTGGTGAGGACGCCGCGCGGCTTGAACGAGCCCGTCCGCTGGAACAGCTCCGCCTTCAGGTGCACCCGCGCGCCCGAGCGCTGCGAGAGCGAGGCGGAGGTGAACGTCGGCGTGCGGTGCAACCGGCCTGCGATCGCCTCGCGCGCGCGGTGCACGTCGTCGAGGGCGATCACCGCTACGTCCGCTGGTACTCGGGACCCGATCCGCCTTCCGGCGGAGTGAGCCGGCCGCCCTTCGCTGTGATCGCGCCGCACTGCACGCAGTTCGACGGGTTCACCTCGACCTCGACCGTCTCGGCACCGTCTGCGCCGCCGACCTCGTACACGTGCGCAGGGCACATGCGCACCCACAGCTCGGCGAGGTCCCGCGGCACCTCGCGCTGGATGCGGATGTGGTTCGGCTGGTCGTCGCGCGTCTTGTTCCCCGACATGAAGACCGAGGAGAGCTTGTCGAAGGTGAGCTTCCCGTCGGGAGTCGGGTAGCGCTTCGCGCGATCGGTGACGATCAGCTCGACGTCGGCGTCGCGCTCCGTGCGGAATGTGGTCGGGGGAAGCTTCCCGCGCGTCGCGGTCATCATCCCCGCGAGGGCGCCGCCGACCCAGAAGCCGCGGCTGAAGGCCGGCCTCATGTTCTTCACCTGCTCGAGGTCGCGCCAGATGTAGCTGTCGCGCACGGCGCGGTCGTACGACTCGAGCGCGCCCGGGGTCGCGGCCGTCCGCCCGCGCTGCAGCGCCTCGAACGCGGTCTGCGCAGCGAGACGACCCGACTCGATCGCGTAGTGGATCCCCTTCAGCGCCGGCACGTTGACCATCCCGACGCCGTCGCCGCAGAGCAGCAGACCGGGCGCGTGGAGCTGCTTCGGCAGCGCGAGGAAGCCGCCCTCGGGAATCGTCTTCGCCCCCCACTCCACGCGCTCGCCACCCTCCAGGATCTTGCGCACGAGCTTGTGCGTCTTCAGCTCCTGCAGCACGTCGTGCACGGAGAGCTCGGCGTCGCGTGTAGTCCAGTCCGACGACCATGCCGAGCGCGACGTGTTCCTCGCCCATCGGGTAGATGAACGACCCCCCGAACTCGCGGTAGCGGGCAGCGCCCCGCAGCGGCCAGCCCATCGTGTGGATGACGCGGTCGAGCGGCTTCGCGACTCGCCAGATCTCCTTCACGCCGAGCGCCCAGACCTGCGGGTTGTCGCCTGCGAGGCCGAACCGTTCGATCGCGGCGCCGGTCAGGTGTCCCTGTGTGCCCTCGGCGAGCACGGTCACGCGTGCGACGAGATCGGAGCCGGGCTCGAAGTTCGGCAAGGGCTCGCCGTCGCGACCGCGACCCTTGTCGCCTGTACGCACGCCGACGACGCGGCCGTGCTCGACGAGCAGCTTCGTCGCGGCGGTCTCGGGCAGGATCATCGACCCGCCCTCCTCGGCCTGTGCGGCGAGCCAGCGGCCGAGCTGCGGAGAGCGACGCGACGTAGTTGCCCTCGTTCTTCATCGTCGGCGGCGTCGGGATGCGATACGCGGAGCCGGCGGTGAGGAAGTAGACCGACTCGCCCTCGACCGGGCCGAGCAGCGGCAGCTCGTCGAGCTGCTTGCGGCCCTGGAAGAGCCGCCGCAGCCCGCGTGGGTTGACCACTGCGCCCGAAAGAAGATGTGAGCCGGGCTGCTTGCCTTTCTCGAGCACCGCGACCGGCACGTCGCCGAGCCGAGCCCGCAGCTCGGGTGCCTCCTCGAGCAGCTGGCCGAGGCGGATCGCGCACGCGAGACCAGCGGGGCCGGCGCCGACGATCAGGACTCCGACGTCGATCCGCTCGTCGCGCGGGTCGGTCGGAGCTCCGATCGCCTCGTCAGTCGAGAACGGAGCCGGGTGGTCTGCGGGGCGGGTCATCCGCCGCGGCGTTCGCGCACGAGCTCGGTCAGCTTCGGGACGACCTGATGGACGTCCCCGACGACGCCGAAGTCTGCGAACTCGAAGATCGGCGCGTTCGGGTCCTTGTTGATCGCGACGATCGTGCCGGAGCTCTGCATCCCGACCTTGTGCTGGATCGCGCCGGAGATCCCGCACGCGACGTAGAGCTTCGGCGCGACGGTCTTGCCGGTCTGGCCGATCTGCGTCGAGTACGGGTACCAGCCCGCATCGACGACCGCCCGCGTTGCACCGACCGCGCCGCCGAGCGCCTTCGCGAGCTCCTCGACGAGCGTGAAGTTCTCGGGGCCGCCGAGCCCGCGGCCGCCGGCGACGATCACGTCGGCCTCTTCGAGGTTCGGCCCCTCGCTCTCCGCGTGCGCCTGCTCGATCATCGTCGCGGCCTTCGAGTACTCCTCGAGCGAGATCGCGGCGTCCTCGACCTGCGCGCTCCCGCCCGTCTCGACGGGGTCGAACGTGCCGGACCTGAACAGCGCGAGCTTCGGGCCGTCGCCCCACCCGACGTCGACGAAGACCGAGTCGCCGAGCGCGGGCCGTTTCCCGACGAGTCTGCCGTCCTGCTCGCTGAGGTCCGCGAGATCCCAGTTCAGACCCGCGTCGAGGCGCGCGGCGAGACCGGCGGCGACGTCCGCCGCGAGCACCGACGCGGCGAAGAGCACGGTGTCGAAGCCCTGGTCGTTCACGAGCGACGCGAGCACGTCGACGCGCGGCTGCGGCAACGGTGCGTCGAGCGACGCGTCGTCGGCGACGAACACCTTGCTCGCGCCGTACTTGCCGGCCTGGTCGGTCAGCGGCCGCACGCCGGAGCCGATCACCACGCCTGCGGCGTCGCCGAGCTGCGCCGCCTTCGCGAGCACGCCGAGCGCACCCTTCTGGATCTCGCCGTCGTGGTGCTCGAGGAAGACGAGCGTGCTCACAGGAGGCGCTTCTCTGCGAGGAAGTCGACGATCTGTGCCGCGGCGTTGCCGTCGTCCTCGATCTTCGTCGTGTCGCCGCGCGGCGGTGGGTCGCTCAGCGCGAGCACTTCCGTCTTCGCGCCTGCCTCGACACCGAGGTCGGCGAGCGTCAGCGTCTCCTGCGGCTTCGACTTCGCACCCATGATCCCCTTGAGCGACGGGTAGCGCGGCTCGTTGATCGCGTCCGAGACCGCGATCACTGCCGGCAGCGGCGCCTCGATCACGTCGTAGCCGAACTCCGTCTGCCGCTTCCCGCGCGCTTTGCCGTCGGCGACGGTCAGCTCGGCGACCTGCGAGATCACCGGGCGCCGAAGTCGTTCGGCAACTGCCGACCACAGCACTGCCCCGTCGGCGTCCGCCGCTTGCTGACCGAAGAGCACGAGGTCCGCCTGCTCGCGCTCGAGCACCGCTGCCAGAACGCGGCTCGTGCCGACGAGATCCGCGCCCGCCGCAGCGTCGTCCGTGACGAGCACGGAACGGTCGGCGCCCATCGCCAGCGCCTTGCGAAGCGCGTCGGCGGCCTTCGCCGGCCCCATCGAGACGAGCACGATCTCGCCCCCACCGGCTGCGTCCTTGACCCGGATCGCCTCCTCGACCGCGTGGGCGTCGAAGGCGTTCAGGGCTCCCTCACCTGAGCGGTCCAGCCGCATGGTTGCGCGGTCGATGCGCTTCGTACCTTCCGGCACTTGTTTGACGCAGACAGCAATCTTCATGGAGCCGTGGCACTCTAATGAAGGCACCCCGCCCGGAATCGCGAAACCGCACCCCGATGCGCCGCCTCATCATTCCGATCGCTCTCGTCCTCACCGCAGGGCTCGCCACCGCATCGGCGCCCGGAGCGGCGACGGCGAAAGTGCCGCAACTGATCTTCCCCGTCGTCGGCAAGGCGGTGTACTTCGACGACTTCGGTGCAGCGCGAGGTCAAGGGGGACACCAGGGGAACGACCTCATGACGACGTGGCGCTCGCCCGCGGTCGCTGCCGAAGCGGGCAAGGTGAAATTCCACACGACGTCCGCGCGCGCAGGCTGCATGCTCTACCTCTACGGCGCGAGCGGCACGACGTACATCTACATCCATCTGAACAACGACCTCACCGCGAAGAACGACAACAAGGGCAAGTGCGTCGCGGGCGGGTCGTACTGGAAAGGCTTGAAGGACGGAGCGCGCGTCGCCGCAGGTCAGCCGATCGGGTACAACGGCAACTCGGGCGACGCCGACCAGGCGGGCTACCACCTGCACTTCGAGGTGCATCCGGGCGGCGGTGCTGCGGTCAGCCCGTTTCGGTACCTGAACCGCGCGAAGAAGTTGCTCGTGCCGGTGCAGCCGGAGTCGAACTTCACGGCCGCTCTGCGCGGCAAGGTCGTTGCCGCCGACGGCGTCGCTCGGTCGCTGACGCTGATGGTCGACAGCCTGCAGTCCTGGCCCGGCGGGATGCGCGTCACGGACGTCAAGCGATCGGTCGAGCTGTCGGTGCCGCCGAGCGTCGTGATCTCGAACCCGCTCGGCGCGCTGATCGCGTCGGCCAAGCTCGCAGCGCTCAAGAAGGGCCAGCCCGCCGTTGCGTGGACCGCGATCGCGCCCGCGACGATGGAAGCCGCGCTCGGCACGCCGTTGATCCTGACGACCGAGAAGCTCGTCGTCGGCTAGCGGCCAATGAAGCGCGCGTCGCGCTTCTCGACGAACGCCGCGAGACCCTCTTTCGCGTCCTCGCTCGCGAAGAGCTCGCCGAAGTGGTCCGCCTCGGAGTCGAGGTTCTCCACGTGGTCGCCCTGGAGCGCGCGGTTCGATGCAGCCTTCGCCGCTGCGAGCGCGATCGGGCTGAGCTTCGCGAGCGTCGCTGCCGTCTCGAGCGACTTCGCCATCAGCTCGTCCGGCGCGTAGACCGCGTTCACCAGGCCGCGTTCCTTCGCCTCGGCCGCGTCGACCATCCGGCCGGTCAGGATCAACTCCTTGGCGAAGCCGATCGTCGTCGCGCGCGCCAGGCGCTGCGTTCCGCCCCAGCCCGGGATGATCCCGAGGTTGATCTCGGGCTGCCCGAGCTTCGCCTTCGTCGAGGCGTAGCGCAGGTCGCAGGCGAGCGCGAGCTCGCAGCCACCGCCGAGCGCGAAGCCGTTGATCGCAGCGAGCGTGGGCTGCGGCATCGTCTCGAGCAGCCGCGCCGTCTCGTGCCCGAGCGCGCCCCAGGCCTTCGCCTGCGTGACGTCGAGCGCGCTCATGTACTTGATGTCGGCGCCGGCGATGAACGCTCGGTCGCCGGAGCCGGTGAGGACGACCACGCGCGTGTCGGCGTCTGCGGCGAGCTCCTGGAGGCGGTCGCGAAGCTCCGTCAGCGTCGCGATGTCGAGCGCGTTCATCGCGTCGGGCCGGTCGACGGTCACGGTCGCGACGGCGCCGTCGTGCTCGACGACGATGCTCATCTCACGCCGGGACGCGAGAACGCAGGAAGTCGACGATCTCGCTCGTCGGCGCCCCGGGCGTGAAGACGGCGGCCACGCCGTTGCTCTTCAGCTCCTCGGCGTCGTCCGTCGGGATCGTCCCTCCGAGCACGACGAGCACGTCCTCGGCCCCCTGTGCCCGCAGGCCGTCGAGGATCTTCGGGACGAGCGTCATGTGGGCGCCGGAGAGAATCGAGATGCCGACCGCGTCCGCATCCTCCTGGATCGCGGTCTCGACGATCTGCTCCGGCGTCTGATGGAGACCGGTGTAGATGACCTCCATGCCCGCGTCCCGGAGGGCGCGGGCGATGATCTTCGCGCCGCGGTCGTGACCATCGAGGCCGGGCTTGGCGATCACCACACGGATCTTGCTGGCCACGGCTGCGCAAGTATATGGAGGTGCAGCTCAGGATCGTGGGGTGCTCTCCCGCCTGGCCGAACCCAGGCGGCGCACAGTCCGGCTATCTCGTCGAGGACGCGGGACGACGCCTGCTGCTCGATTGTGGACCCGGCGTGCTCGCGCGACTGCGCCAGTGGGAGGACTGGCCGCGCGTCGACGCGATCGCGATCACGCACTGGCATCTCGACCATTGGGGCGACGTCGTTCCGTGGGTCTGGGCAGCGCAGTTCGGCCCGGCAAGCGAGCTGGCTGCGGCCGAGCTCTGGGTGCCGCCCGGCGGGCGGGACTTCTTGTCCGAGCTCGGTGAGCGGCTCGGGCGCCCGCAGATGTTCGAGCACGCGTTCGAAGTGCACGAGTTCGAGCGGGGAACGCCGTTCACGACCGCGGGGATGGAAGTGACCGCGGTACAGGTCCTCCACTACGAGCTCGAGGCCTACGGGTTCCGGGTGTCGGCGAACGGCTCGGTGCTCGCGTACTCGGGGGACAGCGGGCCGAACGGCGGTCTGGCAGAGCTGGCTCGTGACGCCGACCTCTTCGTCTGCGAGGCAACACTCGCGGACGGCAACGAGGAACGGGAAGGCTCGCCGCGGGGCCACCTCTCGGCGCGTGAAGCCGAGAGCGTCTCGGTCGCGGCGGGCGCGAAGCGGCTGCTGCTCACACACCGACCGATCGAGCGAGCTCTCGACGCACGCTTCGAGCAGGCCTCCGACGGCCTGGTCGTCGAGATCTAGATCAGAAGACCGGCGTCTCGCGCCAGACGCCCCAGACTTCGCGCCAGACGTCGCACATCTCGCCCATCGTCACATAGGCGCGAGCAGCGTCCAGGATGGCCGGCATCAGGTTGACGTCGTCGCGCGCAGAAGCGGCCTTCAACGCGGCGAGCGTCGACTCGACCGCCGCCGAGTCACGTCGCCCTCGAAGCGCCTTCACACGCGCGATCTGCTGCGGCTCGAGGGCGGGATCGATCTTCAGGATCTCGAGCGGCTGCTCGTCCTCCAACTGGTACCGGTTGACTCCGACGATGATCCGCTGCTTCGCCTCGACCTCCGCCTGGTAGCGGAACGACGCGTCGGCGATTTCCTGCTGGAAGAAGTTCTCCTTGATCGCCTCGACGACTCCGCCCAGGGCGTCGATCTGCGCGAAGTACTCGTACGCCTGGCGCTCCAACTCGTTGGTCAGGTGCTCGACGTAGTACGAGCCGCCGAGGGGATCGATCGTGTTCACGACGCCGGTCTCGTGGGCGATCACCTGCTGCGTGCGCAAAGCGATTCGCACCGCGTCCTCCGTCGGCAGCGCGAGCGCTTCGTCGAACGAGTTCGTGTGCAGCGACTGCGTGCCGCCCAGCACCGCAGCCAGCGCCTCGAGCGCCGTCCTGACGATGTTCACCTCCGGCTGCTGCGCCGTCAGCGAGACGCCGGCCGTCTGCGTGTGGAACCGCATCAGCCACGAGCGGGGCGACTTCGCACCGAACCGGTCGCGCAGCTCGCGCGCCCAGATCCGGCGCGCGGCCCGGTACTTCGCGATCTCCTCGAAGAAGTCCAGATGCGCGTTGAAGAAGAAGGAGAGTCGCGGGGCGAACGCATCGACGTCCAGACCGCGCTCGACCGCCCACTCGACGTACGTGAACCCGTCGGCCAGCGTGAACGCGAGCTCCTGCGCGGCGGTCGAACCCGCCTCGCGAATGTGGTACCCCGAGATGGAGATCGGATGCCACTTCGGCATCGACGTCGAGCAGAACTCGACCATGTCCGTCACGAGCCGCATCGACGGCTCCGGCGGAAAGATGTACTCCTTCTGCGCGATGTACTCCTTGAGGATGTCCGTCTGGATCGTCCCGCGGAGCTCCGACATCGGGACGCCCTGCTCCTCGCCGACGACTGCGTAGAACGCGAGCAGCACCGCCGCCGGTGAGTTGATCGTCATCGACGTCGAGACGTCGGCGAGCGGAATCCCCCGGAACAGCGTCTCCATATCCTCCAGCGAGTCGATCGCGACCCCTTCGCGCCCGACCTCGCCGATCGACCGCTCGTGGTCCGAGTCGTAGCCCATCAGCGTCGGCATGTCGAACGCCGTCGAGAGCCCCGTCTGGCCGTGCTCCAGCAGGTAGCGGAAGCGCTCGTTCGTCTCCTCGGCCGTGCCGAAGCCGGCGAACTGGCGCATCGTCCAGAGCTTCCCGCGGTACATCGACGGGTAGACGCCGCGCGTGAACGGGTAGACGCCCGGGTAGCTCGTGTCCTCCACCGCGACGTTCTCAGCCGTGTAGAGGGCCTCGTTCTCGACCCCGGAGATCGTCGAGAAGAGCTCGCCCTCGCGCTCCGCCGTGGCCTCGTAGAGCTCTTTCCAGGCCTCGAGGTCGGAGGCGGAACGACGGTCTTCGGTCGTCGCCATCGCCGAGCGATTGTACGGGTGGGGAAAAGACGGCACGGCTGTGGACGACTGGGCCGAGAACCAGCAGCGCTGGTGCTCAGAGGACGGAAAACCTACTCAAACCTTCGGGCCGAACCGCGAACGGAGCAGGCGGGACCCTTGCTGGATGCCCAGAACTGACCCACGATGACCTCATGGCGGGCACCACCACAGCGGACCACGCCGGCGTGGTCCGCCGCGGAGAACGGATCACTCGGGCATGAGGCGCGCACGCGTCCTGATCGCCGATCCGCTCCCGCTCTTTCGCAACGGCGTCCGCAACCTGCTCAGGCGTGAGAGCGATCTCGAGGTGATCGAGGCGAGCAACGCCGACGACGCGGCCACGCTCCTCGTCGGCGGCCACGCGGAGATCGCGCTCATCGACCTCGCCCTGCCTCCCACCGGGGGCATCGACCTCGTCCGCCGCGTCCGTTCGCGGACCCGCGCGGCGATGATCGTCTGGTCGCTGGAGCCGTCCCGCGACGCCGTGCTGGAGTCGATCACCGCCGGCGCGCACGGCTTCCTGCACAAGGAGATCTCACCGACCGGGCTCGTGCGTGCTCTGCGCGGCACGGTGAACGGTGAAGCCCCTCTCTCGCGTGACATGGCGGCGCTCATGATCGACGCGATCCACACGCTCGAGGAGCGCTCCAAGGCACGCGAGCGCGCAGCGGTGCTCTCGGATCGGGAGAAGGAAGTGCTCGCGTTCGTCGCCCGCGGCGCGCGAAACCGCGAGATCGCCGAAGAGCTGGAGATCTCCGAGTTCACGGTCAAGCGGCACATGCAGAACATCCTCCAGAAGCTCGACGTGCCGTCACGGCGCGCGGCCGCAGCGTTCTACGTCTCGGCGTACCGCGACGAGGCAGTCGCCGACGGGAGGTCGGCGTGAGCGAGCGCGAGACGCCGCTGGTCGCCGTCATCTGCGCCGTGCCCCTCCTGGGCGAGGCGGTCACGGGCGCGCTCGAAGGGCTCGCAGAGTGCAAGTTCATTCCGGCGCGCCAGCCCGAGCTCGGCGGACTTCTGAAGTCGCTCCAGCCGGACGCGATCGTCGTCGACGACGAGCAGGAAGGCGCAGTCGCTGCGACGTACGCGCGGTTCGCGCGCGTGCCGGTGATCCTGATCTCGTTGCGCGAAAACACGGTGCAATTGCTCGACGACGGCCGCTGGGTCTACCCGGAGGAGAGTGGCGCATCGGCGGAGTCGATTCGCAATCTCGTCGCCGGCGGGATCTACGGCCGCCGCTCGCTGCGGTAACGCGCCGCGACTGCGTCAGGCGCCGTCGAGCAGGTGCCTGAGGAAGACGTTGGGATCGTCGAGGAAGCCTTTCGTCAGACGGTAGGGCTCGCTGTCCTCGTACGCCACTCGCGTGAGCCCGCCGTCACCGAATTCGAAGATCGCAGCGTGCGGGTAGCCGAGCAGGATCGGCGAGTGCGTCGCGATGACGAACTGCGACTCGAGCGCGACGAGCTCGTGCATCCGTCGCATCAACGCGAGCTGACCGTGAACCGACAGCGCAGCCTCCGGCTCGTCGAGGACGTAGAGACCGTTCGGACCGAAGCGCTCGAGCACGAGCGAGAGGAACGATTCGCCGTGCGACTGCTCGTGCAACGGACGATCGTAGAGCTGCTCGATCGGACGCTCCTCCGACGCCGTCGCGATGTTGAAGAAGCTCTCCGCGCGGAGGAAGAACGCGTTCACCGGCTTGCGCTTCGAGCCCTCGAGCACGAGCGCCTCGTGGAGCCTCGAATGCGACGAGCGCGTCGCGAACTGGAACGACTGCACCCGCCCGCCGCCCTCCGCGTTCAGCTTGCTCGCGACGGCGATCGCCTCGACAAGGGTCGACTTGCCGCTGCCGTTGTCGCCGACGAAGAACGAGACGCGCGAGTCGAGCTCCAGCGGCGTGTCGACGAGGCTGCGGATCGCCGGGATCTCGAGCGCGTAGTCGGCGTCGTCTCGCGCGTTCGCCGAGATGCGTGAGAGGTACGGATCGTCCATTGCGCGGACGGTATTCATCGAAGCCTCGACCTCGACTCGAGGTCGACAGCGCAGCGCCGTCAACACCGCGCCGCCCCGCGCGGCTCAAAGGCGACTCACTCGAAAGGGTGAAATTTCGACCCAGATCGGGCTTTTTCTGCCGCGGAACTACAGATCGCTCCGCGTCTCACCGATGCCTTGTTCTACGTGCGGGCACGCACGTGCGATGGAAGGCGAGTTCTTGGCGAGCAATGACGAACTGCGGCGGCTGGAAAGGCGCTCGGCATCTGCCGGGCGCTTCCGCACGCCTCGGTTCGTGTTCGCCACCGCCCTTGGGGTGGGACTCGTCTGCTTGCTGCTTCTGGCTCAGCTCGCCAGCCGACAGGAGCAGCACAGCGCTGGCTCGGCTCCGGCATTTCTGGGGGACGCGTTGGGTTCGTCGCAAGCGAACGCTGCGCTCGTCCGCAAGCCGGCATCGGGTCTGACCACGAACGTGACGGACGCGAGCTTCGGCCTCGCCTCCGAGCTCGCGTCCGTCACGCTCACGACCTCCGGCACGGGAGCGTGGCGCCGCTACGAGCACGGCGCGCACCGCAAGGCTCCGTTCGGTTCGGAGACGATCACCTTCGCGAAGGAAAGCCTCGAGCAGTACCTGACGGTCGAGAGCCGTCAGGGTCGACGCACATGGACGTGGACGCTCGACGGGTCGGCGCGCGCGCGTCTCCTCGACGGCGGCCGTGTCGGCTTCGTCGACGACAAGACCGGTCGCGTCTCGGACGTGCTGCTCGGCCCCGCGAAGATCTTCGACACTCGCGGCAAGGACGTCACGCCATCGGGCACGCAGTGGCAGCTCGTCGACCGCGGCAAGTCGCAGCTGCTCGCACTCGACCTCGACGACGCCGAGCTTCCCGTTCCGTATGTGATCGACCCGATCGCCTACCGCTCGAACAACGCCGGGGTCCAGAACGGCGCGGGTTCGACCTCACTCACGCCGACGATTCCCGCAGCGGTTCGCGAGGGCGACTTCCTGCTCGCGCACGTCGCGATCAGGTCGGACTCGAACACGGTCAGCGACCCAAGCGGCCTTTGGACACTCGTCCTCCAGACCGCCAACACCAACAATGTGCGCAATCGCCTCTACACCTTCCGGAAGCGCGCGACCGCAGCGGATGGCAACGGGTCGGGCTCCTATCAGTTCAACATCAGCGCCAGCACCGCCGGCACGGCCGCGATCACCGCCTGGTCGGGGGTCGACAACAACGGTACGGTGAGCTCGGCCGGAGCGGTAGCCAACTCGCTCACGATCACGCTTCCGGCGGTCGCAGCGAACTCGCTGCGCATCGGCGTCGGCGAGCTCGCGCGCAACAACACCTTCCCCGCGACCTGCGCCGCGGGCGCAGGCTGCCCGCGCCGCGTCGCGGTGAACAATTCGACGGGCTTGATCTCGTCCGGCGTCTATGACGGGTTCGCAGCCACGGGATCGACAATCGTCACGACCGGCACCGCCGAGCGGAACGTCGGCCAGTCGATCTCGGTCACAACTGACTCGACTGCCCCGAACGCCTCGGTTCTGACCTTCCCGGCTGCCAGCGGGAACTACAACAACACTGCGTGGAACGCCGGCTGCGGGACGAACGGCTTCTGCGGGACGGCCTCCGACTCGCAGTCGGGCATCGCAAGCGTTGCGATCTCGATCCGGCAGGGCACGGGCAACTACTGGAACGGCGCCTCGTTCGGCAGCGCGACCGAGTTCATGCTCAACACGACGATGGCGGCGAACGACGTCGGCTGGTCCTACACCTTCGCCGGGGCGAGCTTCCCGGCCGAGGGCAACTACACGGTGCGCGTGGTCTCGACGGACAACGGCTCGAACACCGAGTCGCCGGGCGTGTCCGCAACGTTCAAGATCGACCGCACGGCCCCGACCTCCGGGGTGCTCGCACTGAACAGCGTCACCCCTGCCGGCTCGGCCTACCTGGGCGGCACGACCGTCTGGTACCGCGGTGTCCAGAGCGGAGGCGGCAACTTCAGGCTCCGGAACACGGTGACCGACAACGCGGGCGGCTCCGGCCCGGGCGGCAGCCGCACGAACGCGCTGGGCGGGACGACGACGGGCTGGACGCATACGGCCTCGACCGTGGCGACGCCCGCCGGAGGGCCCTACGACTCGAACACCTTTACCTGGGCGCAGAACACGACGAGCTCGCCGACCGAGGTCGTCGATGCCCTCGACCTGGCGACGAACGCGCTCGCGCTGCCCACGCTGACGTTCTCGGACGACTCGTCGACGAACGCCCCGACCGTGACCTTCCCGGTGGACACCACCTCGTACAACACCGCGGGCTGGAACGCGGGCTGCTCGACCGGGCCCGGCGACCTCTGCGGCACGTCGAACGACAGCTCGAAGTCGGGCATCGCCGCCGTGGACGTCTCGATCCGCCAGGGCGCGGGCAACTACTGGAACGGCACCACCTTCGGGAGCGGCTCCGAGGTCTGGAACGCCGCGACCGGAACGACGACCTGGAGCCTCGGCTTCGCGGGCTCGAGCTTCCCGGCCGACGGCACGTACAACTTCCGCGTCCGGTCGACGGACAACGTGGGCAACACCGCGATCGGAACGTTCGCGATCACGATCGACACCGGCACGCCCGCCGCGCCCTCCGCGCTAGCCAGTACGCCCGCCTCGCCGGCGAACAACAACGACCCGCGGATCACCGGCACTGCCGAGGCCGGCTCGACCGTCAATGTCTATGCGACGTCGGACTGCTCGGGCGGCTCCGTCGCCTCCGGCACCGCCGCAGCCTTCAGCAGCCCCGGCCTCAACCCGCCCGACATCGCGGACAACTCCACCACCTCGTACACCGCACGGGCCACCGATGCGGCCGGCAACCAGTCGTCCTGCTCCTCGGCGATCTCGTACGTCGAGGACTCGGCCGCTCCGAGCGCCCCCTCGACGGTCGGAACGACGCCCGCCTCGCCCGCGAACAACAACGACCCGCGCATCACCGGCACCGCCGAGGCCGGCTCCACCGTCAATCTCTATGCGACGTCGGACTGCTCGGGCGGCTCCGTCGCTTCCGGCACCGCCGCAGCCTTCAGCAGCCCCGGCCTCAACCCGCCGGACGTCGCGGACAACACGACGACTCCGTATACGGCCAGGGCCACCGACGCAGCCGGGAACCAGTCGACCTGCTCCTCCTCGATCTCGTACGTCGAGGACTCTGCCGCTCCGGTCGCCCCGTCGGCGCTCGGCACGACACCTGCCTCGCCGGCGAACAACAACGACCCGCGGATCACGGGCACCGCCGAAGCGGGCTCGACGGTCAACGTCTACGCGACCAACGACTGCACCGGCGGCTCCGTCGCGTCCGGCACCGCCGCCGCCTTCGGCGGCGCCGGGCTCAACCCGCCCGACATCGCCGACAACTCCACCACCTCGTACACCGCACGTGCCACCGACGCCGCCGGCAACCAGTCCGGCTGCTCCTCGGCCGTCGCCTATGTCGAGGACTCGGCCGCTCCGGTCGCGCCGTCCGCCCTCGGCACCACGCCCGCCTCGCCGGCGAACAACAACGACCCGCGGATCACCGGCACCGCCGAGGTCGGCTCGACCGTCAACGTCTACGCGACCAACGACTGCACCGGCGGCTCCGTCGCCTCTGGCACCGCCGCAGCCTTCGGCGGCGCCGGGCTCAACCCCGCAGACATCGCCGACAACTCCACCACCTCGTACACCGCACGGGCCACCGACGCGGCCGGCAACCAGTCCGGCTGCTCCTCGGCCGTCGCCTATGTCGAGGACTCGGCCTCTCCCGTCGCGCCGTCCGCGCTCGGTACGACGCCTGCCTCGCCGGCCAACAACAACGACCCGCGCATCACCGGCACCGCCGAGGCGAGCTCGACCGTCAACGTGTACGCGACCTCGAACTGCACCGGCGGCTCGGTCGCGTCCGGCACCGCCGCCGCCTTCGGCGGTGCGGGCCTCAACCCCGCAGACATCGCCGACAACTCCACCACCTCGTACACCGCGACCGCGACCGACGCCGCCGGGAACACCTCGCTGTGCTCGTCGGCGACCTCGTACGTCGAGGACTCGGCCGCTCCGGTCGCGCCGTCCGCCCTCGGCACCACGCCCGCCTCGCCGGCGAACAACAACGACCCGCGGATCACCGGCACCGCCGAAGCGGGCTCGACCGTCAACGTCTACGCGACCAACGACTGCACCGGCGGCTCCGTCGCCTCCGGCACCGCCGCAGCCTTCGGCGGCGCCGGGCTCAACCCCGCAGACATCGCCGACAACTCCACCACCCCGTACACCGCGCGCGCGACCGACACCGCCGGCAACCAGTCGGTCTGCTCGTCCGCGATCTCCTACGTCGAGGATTCGGTTGCACCCAGCGCACCGTCCTCGCTCTCCACCACCCCGTCGTCGCCCGCGAACAACAACGATCCCCGCATCACCGGCACCGCCGAAGCCGGCTCCACCGTCAATGTCTACGCGACCAACGACTGCACCGGCGGCTCCGTCGCCTCCGGCGCCGCCGCAGCCTTCGGCGGCGCCGGCCTCAACCCCGCAGACGTCACCGACAACTCCACCACCTCGTACGCCGCACGCGCCACCGACGCCGCCGGCAACCAGTCCGTCTGCTCGTCTGCCGTCGCCTACGTCGAGGACTCGGCCGCGCCGAGCGCGCCTTCGTCGCTCTCGACCACCCCGGGCTCGCCCGCGAACGACAACGACCCGCGGATCACCGGCACCGCCGAGGCCGGCTCCACGGTCGACGTCTACGCGACCAACGACTGCACCGGCGGCTCCGTCACCTCCGGCACCGCCGCAGCCTTCGGCGGCGCAGGGTTCGACACCCCGAACGTCGGCGACAACTCCTCGACCTCCTATACGGCCCGTGCCACGGATGCGGCGGGCAACCAGTCCGCCTGCTCGAGCGCCGCCGGCTACATCGAGGACTCGACCAACCCGTCGTCGACGGTCACCTTCCCGACGTCGGGCGGCGTCTACGGCAACGGCTCCTGGAGCACCCCCACAGGCACCGCGTCCGACACCGGCGGCGCCGGGCTCCTGCGGGTCGAGCTCTCGATCAAGCGCGTCTCCGACAACCAGTACTGGAACGGCACCGCCTTCGCCGACGGCAGCGAGAACTGGCGCACCGCGACGGGCACCGCCTCCTGGTCGCTGACCTTCCCGTCCTCGAACTTCCCGGCGGACGGCGACTACGTGTTCCGGGTTCGCGCAGTCGACAACGCGAGCAACACCGAGGCGGCGACCTCGTACACCGTCACGCTCGACAACGCGCCGCCGAACACGTCGATCACGGCCCAGCCGAGCGATCCGACGAACGCGACCGGCGCCTCCTTCTCTTTCACCTCGTCGGAAGGCGGCTCGACGTTCGAGTGCCAGCTCGACGGCGGCGGCTGGTCGTCCTGCAGCTCGCCCAAGAACTACTCAGGCCTCACGCAGGGATCGCGCTCGTTCGACGTGCGTGCGACCGATGGCCCCGGCAACACCGATGCCTCCCCGGCGTCGTTCGCCTGGACGGTCGACACGACCGACCCGTCCGCGACCCTCGCCTTCCCGGCAGCGAGCGGCACGTACCGCAACGCCTCCTGGAACGACTTCAGCGGCACCGCCTCCGACACCGGCGGCGCGGGGCTCGACAAGGTCGAGGTCTCGATCAAGCGCGTCTCCGACAACCAGTACTGGAACGGCACAGCCTTCGCCGACGGCACCGAGAACTGGCGCACGGCGACGGGCACGGCCAGCTGGTCGCTGACCTTCGCCGCAGGCAACTTCCCCGCCGACGGCGACTACACCGTCCGCGCACGCGCGACCGATCTCGCGACGAACGTCCAGGGCTCTCCGGCCTCACGCACGTTCACGATCGACAACGCAGCCCCCAACACCGCCATCGACTCGTCGCCCGCGGACCCGTCGAACGTCACCGGGCCGAGCTTCACGTTCTCGGCGACCGAGGGCGGCTCGACGTTCGAGTGCCAACTCGACGGCGGCGGCTGGTCCTCCTGCAGCTCGCCCAAGAGCTACAGCGGCCTCAGCCAGGGCTCGCACACCTTCCAGGTGCGCGCGACCGACGCCGCAGGCAACACCGACGCCTCCCCGGCGAGCTTCACGTGGACGCTCGACACCACCGATCCGACCCCGGTCTTCACGTTCCCCGCTGCCGGCGGGTTCTACAACCTGGCCGGCTGGAGCGACTTCGCGGGCACCGCGTCGGACGCCGGCGGCGCAGCGCTGCAGAACGTCGAGCTCTCGATCAAGCGCGACTCGGACGACCAGTACTGGAACGGCACCGCCTTCGCCGACGGCACCGAGAACTGGCGAACCGCGACGGGCACCGCTTCGTGGTCGCTCTCCTTCCCGGGCGCGAACTTCGCCGCCGAGGGTGCCTACACCGTCCGCCTCCGCGCAACCGACACCGCGGGCAACGTTGCAGCTCCGGCGACCCGCGCCTTCTCGGTCGACACGACGGCACCGGACACATCGATCACGGCGCAGCCCAACGACCCGACCAACGCGACCGGCGCCTCCTTCTCGTTCAGCGCGAGCGAGGGCGGCACGACGTTCGAGTGCCAGCTCGACGGCGGCGGCTGGTCCTCCTGCAGCTCGCCCAAGAGCTACAGCGGCCTCGGCCAGGGCTCGCACACCTTCGAGGTGCGCGCGACCGACGCCGCGGGCAACACCGACCTCTCCCCCGCCTCGTTCACCTGGACGATCGACACGGCCGCGCCGAACACCACGATCACCGCGCAGCCGAGCGATCCGTCCAACGTCACCGCGCCGAGCTTCTCCTTCAGCTCCTCCGAGGGCGGCTCGACGTTCGAGTGCCAGCTCGACGGCGGCGGCTGGTCCTCCTGCGGCTCGCCCAAGAGCTACGCCGGCCTCGGCCAGGGCTCGCACACCTTCGAGGTGCGCGCGACCGACGCCGCGGGCAACACCGACCTCTCCCCCGCCTCGTTCACCTGGACGATCGACACGGCCGCGCCGAACACCACGATCACCGCGCAGCCCAACGACCCGAGCAACTCGGCCGCGCCTGACTTCTCCTTCAGCTCGAGCGAGGGCGGCTCGACCTTCGAGTGCCAGCTCGACGGCGGCGGCTGGTCCTCCTGCGCGAGCCCGAAGAGCTACACCGGCCTCAGCCAGGGCTCCCACACCTTCGAGGTGCGCGCCACCGATGCCGCAGGCAACACCGACGCGACGCCGGCGAGCTTCACCTGGACGATCGACACGACGGCTCCCGCCTCGGTCGTGACCTTCCCCGCCTCCGGCGGCATCTACAGCTCAACCGCCTGGGCGGACATCGAGGGCACCGCGTCCGACGGCGTCGCGCTCGACAAGGTCGAGGTCTCGATCAAGCGCGTCGCCGACAACCAGTACTGGAACGGCACCGCCTTCGCCGACGGCACCGAGAACTGGCGCCTCGCGACCGGAACCGCGTCCTGGTCGCTCGCCTTCCCGACCGCCAACTTCCCCGCCGACGACGACTACGTCGTTCGCGTCCGCGCGACCGACACGGCTGCGAACCCGGAAACGCCGAACGCGTACCCGCTGACCTACGACACGGCGGCGCCGAACACGACGATCACTGCGCAGCCGAGCGACCCGACCAACGCGACCGGCGCCTCCTTCTCGTTCTCAGCGACCGAGGGCGGCTCGACCTTCGAGTGCCAACTCGATGGCGGCGGCTGGTCGTCCTGCAGCTCGCCGAAGGTCTACAGCGGCCTGAGCCAAGGCTCGCACACCTTCGACGTTCGCGCCACCGACGCCGCGGCGAACACCGACGGGACGCCCGCGAGCTTCACGTGGACGATCGACACCGCAGCGCCGAACACGACGATCACCGCCCAGCCGAGCGATCCGAGCAACTCGGCGAACGCCGACTTCTCCTTCACCTCGAGCGAGGGCGGCTCGACGTTCGAGTGCCAGCTCGACGGCGGCGGCTGGTCCTCCTGCGCCTCGCCGAAGAGCTACACCAGCCTGAGCGACGGCTCACACACGTTCGAGGTGCGCGCGACCGACGCTTCCGGAAACACCGACGCCTCGCCGGCGAGCTTCACGTGGACGGTCGACGCGGCCGCGCCCGACACCACCGTCACGGGGCAGCCGAGCGACCCGTCGAACGACGACGGCCCGAGCTTCTCGTTCACCTCCTCCGAGGGCGGCTCGACGTTCGAGTGCCAGCTCGACGGCGGTGGCTGGTCGTCTTGCGCCAGCCCGAAGAGCTACGTCGGCCTGAGCGACAGCTCGCACACGTTTGAAGTGCGCGCAACCGACGCCTCGAGCAACGTCGATCCGACCCCGGACAGCTACACGTGGACGATCGACACCGCCGCGCCGAACACGACGATCACGGCGCAGCCGAGCGACCCGACGAACGCGACCGGCGCGTCGTTCTCCTTCAACTCGTCGGAAGGCGGCTCGACCTTTGAGTGCCAGCGTGACGGCGGCGGCTGGTCGTCCTGCGCCTCGCCCAAGACCTACACCGGGCTCTCCGACGGCTCGCACACCTTCGAGGTGCGCGCCGCCGATGCCGCAGGCAACACCGACCTCTCCCCCGCCTCGTTCACCTGGACAGTCGACACGGCCGCGCCGAATACCACGATCACCGCGCAGCCGAGCGATCCGTCCAACGTCACCGCGCCGAGCTTCTCCTTCAGCTCCAGCGAGGGCGGCTCGACGTTCGAGTGCCAGCTCGACGGCGGCGGCTGGTCCTCCTGCAGCTCCCCCAAGAGCTACGCCGGCCTGACCCAGGGCTCGCACACCTTCGAGGTCCGCGCGACCGACGCCGCAGGCAACACCGACGCGTCCCCCGCGTCCTTCACCTGGACGATCGACACGGCCGCGCCGAACACGACGATCACCGCGCAGCCGAGCGACCCGAGCAACTCCGCGGATCCCGACTTCTCCTTCAGCTCCAGCGAGGGCAGCTCGACCTTCGAGTGCCAGCACGACGGCGCCGGTTGGTCCTCCTGCGCAAGCCCGAAGAGCTACACCGGCCTGAGCGACGGATCGCACACCTTCGAGGTGCGCGCGACCGACGCGGCAGGCAACGCCGACCCGACCCCGGCCAGCTTCACCTGGACGATCGACACGACCGCGCCGAACACCGCGATCACGGCGCAGCCGAGCGACCCGAGCAACTCCGGAAGCCCCGACTTCGCGTTCAGCGCCAGCGAGAGCGGATCGACGTTCGAGTGCCAACTCGACGACGGCGGCTGGTCGTCCTGCGCCTCGCCCAAGAGCTACACCGGCCTCTCTGACGGCTCGCACGCCTTCGAGGTGCGCGCGACCGACGGCGCAGGCAACACCGACGCGTCCCCCGCCTCTTTCACCTGGACGATCGACACCGCCGCTCCGAGCTCATCCACGAGCTTCCCGGTGAACATCGGCTCCTACAACATCGTCGGCTGGAACACCGGCTGCTCGCCGAGCGGCATCTGCGGCACCGCCTCCGATGTCGGCTCGGGCCTCGACCGCGTCGAGGTGTCGATCCAGCGCAGCACCGACAGCCTCTACTGGAACGGCTCCGCCTTCGCGAGCGCGTCCGAGGACTGGCAGAACGCCGGCGGCGCCTCGTGGAACCTCGGCTTCGCCGCCGCCGCCTTCCCGGCCGACGGCAGCTACACGATCCGCGTGCGCGCGCGCGACGTCGCCGGCAACGTCGAGGCGCCCGCGAGCCGCACCTTCACGATCGACACCACTCCGCCCGACACCACGATCGACTCCGGGCCCGCGAACCCGTCGAACGGCCAGGATCCGAGCTTCGCCTTCTCCGGTGGCCCCGGCGGCGTGACCTACGAGTGCCGCCTCGACGGCGGCTCCTGGAGCGCCTGCGTGTCGCCGAAGGGCTACACGGGTCTCGCAGCGGGCGCGCACACCTTCGAGGCGCGCGCGCAGGACGGCGCCGGGAACTTCGACCCGACGCCCGCGGCGCAGACCTGGACGATCGACCTGACGGCGCCGAACTCGGCGATCGCGTTTCCGGCGAACGGCGGCTCCTACAACGGCGCCGGCTGGAACAACCCGTCCGGCACCGCCTCTGACGGCGTCGGCCTCGACCGCGTCGAGGTCTCGCTCCAGCGCGTGGCCGACTCGCTCTACTGGAACGGGACCGCCTTCGCGGATGGCTCCGAGAACTGGCGCACCGCAACCGGAACGGCTACCTGGTCGCTCGCGTTCGCGGGGACGAGCTTCCCGGCCGACGGCGACTACTCGATCCGCGTCCGCGCGGTCGACGCCGCCGGCAACGTCGAGGCGCCCTCGTCCCGAACGTTCACCGTCGACACGGTTCCGCCGGAGACCACGATCGACACCGCGCCGGCGACCCCGGACTCGAACGCCGACGCGTCCTTCACCTACTCGGCCGATCAGCCGGGCTCCACCTTCGAGTGCCGCATCGACGGTGGCGCGTGGGCTGCGTGCACGAGCCCGCGGAACTACACGTCCCTCGGCGAGGGCTCCCACACCTTCGAGGTCCGGGCGACCGACGTCGGCGGAAACGTCGATCCCTCCCCCGCGTCGCACACGTGGGTCGTCGACACGGTCCCGCCCGTCGCGACGATGGACGACCCCGGCCAGTACCTCAAGGGCACCGTCAATCTCAACTCCACCTCGACCGACACCGGCGGCAGCGGCGTGGCCTCCGTCGGCTTCGAGCGCTCGCCCGCAGGTGCAGGCACCTGGACGAGCATCCCGGCGGCGTGGGACACCACCGGCGTCCCCAACGCTCTCTACGACCTGCGCGTGATCGCGACCGACTTCGCGAGCAACTCGAGCAGCACGCCCGCCCTCACCGGACGCTGGGTCGACAACCTGAAGCCGACCGTCTCGATCGTCGACCCGGGCCCGGTCAGCGGCACGGTGACCGTCGCGGCTAACGCGGCCGACGCGCACTCGGGCGTCAAGCAGGTCGAGCTCCAGGTCTTCGACGGCGCGACGTGGGTCTCGCTCGGCACCGACACGAGCGCGCCGTACGAGGCCTCGTGGGCCACAGCGTCCTTCGTCGACGGCCCGCACGACCTTCGCGCGATCGCGACCGACTACACCGACAACGTCGAGACGTCCTCGGTCGTCTCGGTGATCGTCGACAACACCGACCCGACCGTCGCCTTCACGACGCCGGTCGACCTCGGGTTCGTCAACGCTTCCGACACCGACCCGTTCACGGTCGTCGCGGACGCCACCGACCTCGGCAGCGGCGTCGACGACGTCGAGTTCTTCCTCTGCACCGCTGGCGGCGTCGCCTGCACGACCTCGAGCTCGCTCGGCACCGACATCGCCGGCCCGTACGAGGCCGCCTGGTCGCTCCCCGGCGCCGACGGCGTCTACCACCTGAAGGCGACCGCACGCGACCTCGCCGGTCGCAGCGCGGACACCATCGTCGAGGTCACGATCGACCGCACGACGCCCGACACGTCCCTGGTCACCACCCCGGGCGATCCGTCGCGCGACTCGACGCCCGACTTCACGTTCTCCTCGAGCGAGGTCGGCTCGACGTTCGAGTGCAGCGTCGACGGCGGCGCCTGGACTGCCTGCACGACGCCGCACACCACCGCCCCGCTCGCCGACGGCCCGCGGACGTTCGACGTGCGCGCGATCGACGTGGCCGGGAACATCGACGCGACGCCGTCGAACTGGGCCTGGCTGCTCGACACGACGCCGCCGACGGCCACGATGAACGACCCCGGCGCCAACCTGCGCCTCACCGTCGCGCTCACCTCCGTCGAGAGCGATCCCGGTGCCAGCCCGTCCGGCATCGCCTCGGTCGAGTACCAGTACTCGGTCGCCGACGCGGAAACGTGGGTCACGGCAAACGCGGCCTGGGACACGACCACGGTCACCGACGGCCTCTACGACCTCCGCGTGGTCGTGACCGACAACGCCGGCAACGAGACGCAGGCAGCCGCCATCGAGGATCGCCGCATCGACAACTCGCCGCCCGCGACCGCGATCGACGACCCGGGCGCGAACCTCCGCGCGGTCGTCGCGATCAAGGGCACCGCGAGCGATACCGGCTCGGGCGTCGCCAACGTCGTCTTCGAGGTCAGCCCCGACGGAGCCTCCTGGTCGACGATCGGCGCGGACAACTCGGATCCGTACGAGACGTCCTTCGACACAGCCTCGCTGCCCGACGGCCTCTACTTCTTCCGCACGGTCGCGACCGACGTCGCCGGCAACGTCACCGAGGGCGCGCCGGTCGGCCCGCGGCGGATCGACAACACGCCGCCGACGGCCTCGCTGAACGACCCCGGCGCGAACCTCCGCGGCGCCGTCAATCTGAGCTCCGTCGTCGACGACCCGCCCGGCCCGCCCGTCGCCTCGGGCGTCTCGGTGGTCATGTACGAGGCGCTGATCGGCGGCGTCTGGACGGGCATCTCGCAGACCTGGGCGACGACCTCGGTCTCGGACGGCGTCTACGACCTCAGGGTCGTCGTCGCCGACGTCGCCGGCAATACGACCACCTCGGCCGTCGTCGCCGGCAGGCGCGTCGACAACACCCCGCCGGACACGTCGCACAACGCGCCCGCGGACTGGCAGTCGGGTGCGACCACGGTCGGCCTCAGCCCGAGCGACGGCGGCTCCGGTGTCGCGAACACGCAGTACTCCGTCGACGGCGGCGGCTGGAACTCGGGCACGAGCGTCAACGTTTCCGGCGACGGCATCCACACGATCTCCTTCTTCTCCACGGACATCGCGGGGAACATCGAGTCGCCGAAGACCGCGACCGTGATGATCGACTCGACGCCGCCCGACCCGGGCGCGAACGACCCCGGCAACTACCTGCGCGGCTCGGTCACCCTGACCGCGAACCCGGACACGGGCGGCCCCGGCGGCGCCGAGGTCACGCAGGTCGAGTTCCAGCACAAGCGCTCGAGCGACAGCACCTGGACGTCCCTCGGCGTCGATACCAGCGACCCGTACAGCGCAACCTGGGCGACGAGCGCGGCCGACGACGGCTCGTGGGATCTCCGCTTCATCGTCACGGACGAGGCCGAGAACACGAACACCACCGACCTTCCGTCGAAGATCGTCGACAACACTGCGCCGACGGGCAACGTCGCTTCCCCGCTCTCCGGGTCGACCGTCTCCGGGAGCATCACGCTCGGTGTCTCGGCCTCCGACGACAACCCGATCGCCGGCGTCGAGTACTTCGTCAACGGCGGCTCGATCGGGACCGCAGGCAGCGCGCCCTTCCAGATGAGCTGGAACTCGGCGTCCGGCGGCGACGGCGGCGCGACGATCTCAGCCGTGATCAGCGACGTCGCCGGCAACTCGACCTCGACCGGCAGCGTCAGCATCACGGTCGACAACTTCGCGCCCGGCGTCTCGCTGAGCGCACCTGCCGCGAACGTCAGCGGCACGATCGGCCTCGGCGCCAGCGCCGACGGCGACACCGTGCAAGTGACCTTCGAGCGGCGGCCCGCCGGCGGAGGCGGCTGGACGACGATCGGCACTGCCCTCGGTGGGCCGTGGTCGGCGTCCTTCGACACCACCGCCGTCGTCGACGGCAACTACGAGCTTCGCGCGACCGCCGTGGACGCAGGCGGCAACTCCGGCACCAGCGGTGTCGTCACGACCCGCGTCGACAACACCGATCCGAGCGGTCTGCTGACCGCACCCGGCGGCGGCGCAACCATCGGCAGCTCGGCCGTGCCGCTCTCCGCCACGGGCTCCGACGGCGGCTCAGGCGTCGCGTCCGTCACCTGGCAGGCGCGCGTCTCCGGCGGCGGCGGCTTCGGGGACATCGCAGGCGACTCAAGCGCTCCGTTCTCGGCGACCTGGGACGTCACCTCGCTGCCGAGCGTCGCGCACGACCTGCGCATCGTCGTCACCGACCTCGCCGGCAACACGTTCACGAGCCCGTCGATCACGGTCAACATCGACTCGACCGCGCCGACGGTCTCGCTCACCAACCCCGGCTCGCCGCTCTCCGGCACCGTCGCGCTGAGCGCGTCGACGGCCGGTGACGCGACCACCGTCGTCTTCAGCCGCAGCCCGGCAGGCGCGGCGTCGTGGTCGACGATCGGCACTGACGGCTCTGCACCCTACGGGGCGAACTTCGACACGACGGCCCTCCCGGATGGGCTCTACGACCTGCGGGCCGTCGTCAACGACGCGGTCGGCAACACGAGCCAGGACGTGATCGCCGGCGTGCGGATCGACAACTTCGTCCCGATCGTCGTCTCGACGTCGCCGAGCAACGGCTCGATCGTCGCGACGGCGAACGTGATCACGATCACCGCGAGCGAGGACATCGCGTCCGTCACCGGCGGAACGCTCGACGGCGCGCCCTCCGTGATGCCGATGCTCTCGGGCGCCGTTGCGACGTTCAACGTCGGCTCGCTGAGCGACGGCGCGCACACGCTCACGGGCACGATCCACGACGCGGCCGGCAAGTCCAGCGCGTTCTCCGTCACCTTCATGGTCGGCGTCCCCGCACCCGCACCGTCGACCGGCGGCGGCACGTTCGACCCGGCCCTGCCGCTCGTCCCCACTCCCACCGCGTTCGTCGCCAAGCTCGAGGACGACGGCTCGCTGACGCTCCGGTGGAAGCCTTCGCGCGACGCTTCGGGCGAGCCGTTCGCCACCCTCCTCTACATCGACGGGATCGCGACGCAGACGCTCGCGCCCGGCGAGACCCAGGTCAATCTCGGCCCGTTCGACCCCGCCGACATGCGCGTCTTCACGATCGTGGCTGTCGACGGCGACGGGAAGGCCAGTCCGGCGAGCGCCGGGCTGCGCTCGACTTCGGTGCTCGTGGGCAAGACGCTCGACGAGGCCCGCGCGATCCTCGCCAACCGCGGCTTCGGTGTCGGGATCGTCCGCGGGACCGGCACGATCGTCGTCGCGCCGGCCGCAGCGCTGATGGCTCCGCTCGGCTCCAAGATCGACCTCGAGCTCGGCACGCCGACCGCCCCGCAGGCCCGGCTCGTCTTCGACGTCGTCGCGACGAAGCGCTACGCGCCCACCGCGAGCAAGTCGATCGCGCTGCGTCTCAAGACCACGCGAGTCGCCACCGTCACGACGACCCTGCTCGGCCCGAACGGGACGCGCGCGTACCGCTGGCGCTTCCCGGCCAAGGCGGGCATCACGATCAAGCGGCTCACGATGCCGCCGAGCGTCAAGAAAACCGGGCGCTATCGGCTCGTCTTCGCGGTCGAATCGGGTCGCGAGACGGCCAAGAAGTCGATCGTCGTCCAGATCGTCAAGAAGACCGCCAAGCCCGTCAAGCCGAAGAAGCCGCTCCAGATCGTGTTCGCGAGCACCGGGAACAACGGCAAGGAGATCGAGCGCGGCCTCGACAAGGGGATGGAAGTCCTCCCGGCCGCCGTCGGCGAGGACGCGTGGACCTTCACCGGAGCCTCGAACAAGAACGTGGAAGTGATCGTCGTCGACGTCGACCGCTACGGGCTCCAGCTGATCCGCGACCTGCGCCTCGTCTTCCCGACGGTGCGGATCCTCGCCCTGACGAACGACCCGCGCCGCCTCGTGCAGGCGGTCCGCGCCGGAGCGACGATCGCCGTTCCGCGCACGACGCCGCCGAGGGATCTCGCGAAGCTGATCATGAGGCTCGCGAACCGTCGGCTGTACTAGCGCAGCGCAGCCTGGACTGCGAACGCCACGGCGATCAGCAGCAACGCAGTTCCGATCAGCCGTCGTAGCGCCTCCTCGGAGAACCGGCCTGTGGCGCGCGCCCCGAGCCACGCCCCGGGCAGCGCGCCTGCGAGGCCGACCACGAGGAGGTCCCACTCGACCTCGAGCTTCGCCGCGTGCGCGGCGAACCCGGCGACGCCGAGCGCGAAACCGACGACGAGGTTCGTCCCGACCGCCTTGTGCGCGGTCAGCCCGACGGCGCCAAGGAGCGCAGGCATCCGCAGAGTCCCGAGGATCACGCCGATCGCGCCGCCGACGAGGCCGATCGCGAAACCGAAGATGCCCGCCGGCCAGAGGCGCGGCTTCGCACGCGGTCGAGCGCGGACGGGCCGCACGAGCAGATCGATGCCGTTCCAGGCGAGCACCGCGGCGATCGCGGCGAAGAGCAGGCGCTCCGGCACGCTCGATCCCGCGAGCGCTCCGATCACCGCCCCTGCCACCGAAGGAGGCGTCATCCACGCGACGACCTTCCAGTCGACGCGGCCCTCGCGCGCATGCCGCCAGCCCCCCGCCGCCGCGGCCGCGGCGCTGATCGCGATGTTGGTGCCCGCGGCGGCAGCGGGGTTGCCCGCGGCGAGCAAGATCGCCGGCAGGCGCAGCGTCCCGAGCACGAGCCCGACAGCCGATCCGAGGTACCCCGCCGCGAACGACGCGGCGAAGGTCAGCGCGAGCTGCCCGGCTTCCAGAGCGGCTCGTCTCGACCGGCGGCAGCGTTCGCCGCGCGCGCGAGGATGAAGAGGAGATCGGAGAGGCGGTTGAGGTAGACGACGGCGAGCGGGTTGACCGGCGCGGCGAGTGCGTCACGCTCGGCGCGACGGCACACGGCGCGCGCAACGTGGATCCGTGCGGCACCCTCGTCCCCGCCCGGCAGCACGAAGCTCTTGAGCTCGGGGAGGTCCTCGTTGAAGAGATCGCAGTCGGCCTCGAGCGCGTCGACCTGCGCCTGCGTCGCGCGGAGCTTGTCGTCGTCGCCCTCCCAGGGCACGGAGAGGTCAGCGCCGACGTCGAACAGCTCGTTCTGCACCCGCTCGAGCACCGCGCGGATCGCGTCGGGAAGCTGACCGGCGAGCGCGACCCCGAGCAACGAGTTCAACTCGTCGACCGAACCGTAGGCGCCGATCCGGGGATCGAGCTTCGAGGCGCGCGACCCGTCGCCGAGCGACGTCTCGCCGCGGTCGCCGCCACGGGTGTAGATCTTCGTCAGCCGGACGGGCTCGTCGCGATTGCGGGCCACGGGCGTAGATTAGGCGGCGATGCGGCTACGGCGTGGTGAACCCGAAGACGTGGCGGCTGTTGCGCGGATGATGCGTTCGACGTACGACCTGATGGACTACATCCCGCGGCTGCACACGCCTGAGGAGGATCTCGGGTACGTCGGCGGACTGTTCGGCGAGCACGAGGTCTGGGTCGCCGAGAACGACGACTGCGTCCTCGGCTTCGCGATCCTGTCGTCGGATCAGCTGCTCCAGATCCACGTCGAGCCCGGCCGGCAGAGCCAGGGCATCGGCAAGCGGCTCCTCGACCAGGCCAAGGAACGTCGACCGGCCGGCTTCTCGCTCTGGACCTTCCAGAGGAACGTCGGCGCGCGTCGCTTCTACGAGCGCCACGGGCTGGAGGTCGTCCGCCTCACAGACGGCGAAGGCAACGAGGAGCGGGAGCCTGACGTGCAGTACGCCTGGCGGCCGCGCTAACCCTGCGCGAGCGTCTGCTCGTGCCGGCGTAGCCCGAGCACCGAGCGCGCGATCACCATGCGTTGGATCTCGCTCGTGCCTTCGTAGATCTCGGTGATCTTCGCGTCGCGGTAGTACCGCTCGACCGGAAACTCCTTCGTGTAGCCGTACCCGCCGAGGATCTGGATCGCCTCGCCGGTCTGGCGGCGCGCCATCTCGGAAGCGAAGAGCTTGGCCTTGGCGCCCTCCTCGGTGTGCGGGCGTCCCTGCTGCTTCAGCCACGCCGCGCGGTAGACGAGCAGACGGGCCGCGTCGATCTCCGTCGCCATGTCGGCCAGCTTGAACTGGATCGCCTGGTGCTCCGCGATCGCCTTGCCGAAGGTGCGCCGCTCCTTCGCGTACTCGCGCGCGACGTCGAACGCTGCCTGCGCGATGCCGACGGCTTGCGCTGCAATTCCGATGCGTCCACCGTCGAGCGTCGCCATCGCGACGTTGAACCCCTTGCCCTCCTCGTGCAGCAGGCGGTCGCGCCCGACGGTCGCGCCGTCGATCGCGATGTCGTTCGTGCACGACGAGTTCAGCCCGAGCTTCTCCTCTTCGCGCGTCACGCGAACGTGCTCGGCATCGAGCACGAACGCGGAGACACCCTTCGCGCCAGGCGTTTCCTGATCCGTCCTGGCAAAGAGCAAGAACGTCGACGCGTGCGCGCCGTTCGTGATCCACTGCTTCGCGCCGGTGATGCGCCAGCCGGCCCCGTCCGACTCTGCCCGCGTGCGCAGCGCGCCGGCGTCGGAGCCCGCCTCGGGCTCGGTCAGCGCGAACGCGCCGATGCCCTCACCGCGGGCGAGCGGCGGCACGAAACGCGCCCGCTGCTCGTCCGTCCCGAACGTGAGCAGCGGGAGCGTGCACGCGCTCGTGTGGACGGCGACCGTCACGCCGACGCCGGCGTCGGCGCGCGAGAGCTCCTCGAGCACGAGGATGTAGGAGAGGAAGTCAGCGCCTGCACCGCCGTACTCCTCGGGGACGCAGACCCCCATGAGGCCGAGCTCGGCGAGCTTCCCGTACAGCTCGCGCGGGAAGCGGTGCTCGCGGTCCCAGGCCGCCGCGTTCGGCTCGATCTCGGCGTGCGCGACGTCGCGAGCAAGCGCCTGGATCTCGCGTTGGTCGTCGGTCAGCTCGAAGTGCATAGGCCCTGACTATCGTAGTGACGGTGCGAGCCGCCGGCCTCGTCGCGCTGGCCGCCTTCGTCCTGACGGGCTGCGGAGGCGGCGATCCCTCGCCCCAGAGCGTCGTGCGCGCCTGGTCCGAGGCCGTCAACTCCGACGACAACGAGGGCGCAGCAAGGCTGTTCGCCGCAGGAGCACGCGTCGTGCAGGGCGCTTCGGTTCGGCGACTCGAGACCTTCGACGAGGCGCAAGCCTGGAACGCCTCGCTCCCTTGCGCGGGCCGCATCCTCAGTCTCAGCGAGCGCGGCGACGAGGTGCGCGCGACGTTTCTGCTGGGGAATCGACGGCGGAGCCGCTGCGACGGCCCCGGCGCACGCGCCCTCGCGCTCGTGCGCGTGCGCGACGGGAAGATCGTCCTCTGGCACCAGCTCGAGGTGCCGGTCGAGCAGGAAGAGGAGCCCGTCTAAGCGGCGGCGTCGAACTCCCTGCGCACCTCGCGCAGCGACGGCTCGCACGCACGGAACGCGTCGACGACGTCGGGGTCGAACTGACGTCCCGACTGCAAGACGATCTCGTCGTGCGCAACCGACCAGGGGAGCGCTGCGCGATACACACGGTCGCTGGTCATCGCGTCGAGGGTGTCGGCCACCGCGAAGATCCGCGCTCCGGTCGGAATCTCTTCGCGCACGAGGCGGTCCGGGTAGCCGTCGCCGTCCCACCGCTCGTGGTGCGAGCGCACGATGTGCACGCCGTGCCCCTGCAAGAGCGCGACGCCCGCGAGCATCTGCTCGCCGAGGATCGTGTGGGTCTGCATCAGCGCGCGCTCGGGCTCGGTGAGCGGTGCGGGCTTCTGCAGCACCCGGTCCGGGATCCCGATCTTGCCGACGTCGTGCAAGAGAAACCCGTACTCGGCGGACGGATCGTCCGCGAGCTCTGAGTCCATCGTGCGCGCGAGCTCGAGCGCGTAGCGCTGCACACGCTCGGAGTGCGCGCGGGTGCGCGTGTCCTTCGACTCCAGCGCGCTGGCGAACGCCGCGACGGTCTGGCGGTACGCCTCCTGCACGAGCGACCGTTGCGCGCGCTCGATCTGCAGCAGGTGGCGCAGGTCGCGCGCGTAGAGCAGCAGCTGCTCCCCTTCGCTGCCGACCTTCTTCGTCGCGCGGAACGGAACACCGTAGAGACCTCCCGAGAGCCGCTCGACCACTGCGAGCAGCTCGAGCGGGCTGAAGGGCTTCGGCACGAACGCCTCGGCACCGGCGGCGTCCGCCGCGACGCGCGAGCCACCTTCGGAACCGGAGAGCAGGACGACGGCGATGCCACGCGTCTCGCTGTTCGCCTTCAGCTCACGGCAGAACTCGAGCCCGTCCATGCCGGGCATCACGACGTCGAGCACGATCACGTCCGGAGGATCCGCGCGGATCAGCTCACGCGCCTCGGCCGCCCCCGCTGCCTCGTCGACGTCGATGTCGAAGACGTCGAAGGTCGTGCGCAGCAGCGCCCTGAGACCCGCGTCATCGTCAACGAGCAAGACCCGCACCCGCACGTCCCCCTTTCTGCGCCAGATATCGGCACCGACCCGCAGAGGCTTGAGGCTTAGTACTCGAAGAATCCGCGCTTGGTCTTGCGGCCCAGCCGGCCCTGCTCCACGAAGTCCGTCAACAGCGGGCAGGGCGCGTAGCGGTCGTCGCCCAGCCCCTCCTGAAGCACCCGCATGATCGCCACACAGGTGTCCAGCCCGATCAGGTCGGCCAGGGCCAGCGGGCCGATCGGGTGGGCGAAGCCGAGCTTCGCGATCGTGTCGATCGCCTCCGGCTCCGCGACGCCGTCGTGGAGCGCCCAGACCGCCTCGTTGATGAAGGGCATCAGGATGCGGTTGGAGACGAAGCCGGGGAAGTCGTTCGCCTCGGCCGGCACCTTCCCGAGCTCTTTTGCCAGCTCGACGATCGCGCCGGTCGTCTCGTCCGACGTGTCGCGCCCCCGGATGACCTCGACGAGCTTCAACACGGGCACGGGGTTGAAGAAGTGCATGCCGATCACCCGGTCGGGCCGCTGTGTGCCGGCCGCGAGCGACGCGATCGGGATCGAGGACGTGTTGGACGCGAGCACGGCCTCCGGCGGGAGCGTCGCGTCGGCGCGGCGAAAGACGTCGAGCTTCACGTCCGCGTCCTCCACGACGGCCTCCACCATCAGGTCCGCGGGCACGACCTCGTCGACGGTGCCGACGCGGGCGAGCACGTCGTCCGCCGCGGGTCCTCCTTTCTCCGCAAGTTTCGTGAGGCTCTTGCGCATGGTCTCGAGCGCGCGGTCCGTGGCGCCGGGCTGCTCGTCGTAGAGCGACACGCGCCGCCCCGAGCCTGCGACGACCTGCGCGATGCCGCCGCCCATCTGGCCCGCGCCGACGACGAGAACGTGCTCGAAGCGCATCCGGCGAGGCTAGCCGACACTTGTAGGGTTGGTGGAGATGACCGATTCGCGCGACCTGCTCGCCAGGACCGCCGAGCTCTCGGCCGACTTCCTAGAGTCGCTCGACACGCGGCCGGTGTTGCCGGAGATCGACCTCGACACGCTTCGAAAGGCGCTGACGCGCCCCTTGCAGGACGAGCCGCTCGACGCGCGCGGGGTGCTCGAGCAGCTCGTGGCCGATGCTGATCCCGGCATCGCGGGCATGCCGGGTGGACGGTGGTTCGGGTTCGTGCTCGGCGGCTCGCTCCCGGCTGCGCTCGCTGCCGACTGGATGACGTCGACGTGGGACCAGAACGCCGGCCTGTTCGGGCCTGCGCCCGCGGCCGCGATCGTCGAGGAGGTTGCGGGCGAGTGGCTGCGCGAGCTGTTCGAGCTGCCACGAGGCGTGTCGTACGCCTTCGTGACCGGCTGCCAGATGGCGCACGTCACGGCACTTGCGGCCGCACGCGAGCATGTGCTGCATGCCCGCGGCTGGGAGCTCGCCGATCGCGGGCTCTACGGCGCGCCGCCGGTGCGCGTCGTGGTTGGCGCCAAGCGTCACGTCACGATCGACAGGGCGCTTCGGCTGCTCGGCATGGGCGCACCCGAGGTCGTCCGCGCCGACGACCAGGGGCGAATGGTCGTCGAGGAGCTCCGGCTGGACGAGCGACCGACGATCGTCTGCGCGCAGGTCGGCGAGGTGAACACCGGCGCGTGCGACGACGTCGAGAACATCGTCGCCCGCGCACGAGAGACCGGGGCGTGGCTGCACGTCGACGGCGCGTTCGGGCTGTGGGCAGCAGCCTCACCATCGCTCCGGCACCTCGTCCGCGGCGTCGAGCACGCGGACTCCTGGGCGACCGACGCGCACAAGTGGTTGAACGTGCCCTACGAGTCCGGCCTTGCGTACTGCGCGCATCCCGCCGCGCATCGAGCCGCGATGGGCGTCCACGCCGAGTACCTCGTGCACGACGCGGGCGAGAATCGCGACCAGCTCGACTGGAACCCGGAGTTCTCGCGCCGCGCGCGCGGCTTTCCGGTCTACGCGGCCCTTCGCTCACTCGGGCGCTCGGGCGTCGCCGAGCTGATCACGCGGTCGTGCGCGCACGCACGGCATGCAGCCGAGCAGCTCGCACAGCTACCCGGCGCCGAGGTGCTGAACGAGGTCGTCCTGAACCAGGTGCTCTTCCGCTTCGACACTGACGAGCGGACGCAGGCGGCGCTTCACGCAGTGCAGCAGAGCGGCGAGGCGTGGCTCAGCGGTACGACGTGGGACGATCGGCCCGCGATTCGCGTCTCGGTCTCGAACTGGCAGACCTCGGACGCGGACATGGAGCGCCTCGTCGGGGCATTCCGTGCAGCCGTGGCCGAGACGGCCGCGGTCTAGCCGCAGGAAGCGAGCAGCCGCGAGCGAACGCCGCGGAAGAAGTTCGCGGCGCGCTGGTCGCAGAGGCTCGAACGCCACTGCCGTTCCGAGCGCTGCAGCAGGAGGGCGACGCGCTGACCCTTCCGCACCTGGAGGCCACACGAGGCGCTGTTGGTCCCGGCGACGACGTGGATCTTCCTCGGGGGAAGGTTCCCCTTCACTCGGCGGACGATCGTGAACTTGTAGAAGAACGCGGTCGGCGAGAGCCGGTACCGACCCTGGTAGGCGCCGACGAACGCGCCGTCAGAGCGCGCGAGGTCGGCGCGCGGCGTTCCCGGTGCGATGCACGAGCAGGCTGAAGCGGCGGGCGCAGCGACGACTGCGAGCGCGATCACGGCAAGCGCGAGGACGAGCTTCGTCACACCTCGAGCAGCAGCGCGTCGCCCTGCCCGCCGCCGGAGCAGATCGCCGCGAGACCGAGGCCGCCGCCGTTCCGGCGCAGGTCGTGCACCATCGTGCCGACGATGCGCGCGCCCGACGCGCCGATCGGGTGGCCGAGTGCGACCGCGCCGCCGTTCACGTTCACCTTCTCCGGGTCGGCGCCGAGCATGTTCATCGAGTTGACGACCACGGACGAGAACGCTTCGTTCAGCTCGACGCGCTCGACGTCGTCGATCGACTTCCCCGCCTTGGCGAGCGCGATCTCGCCGGCTTTCGCGGGCGTGCGCGCGAGAAACGCGAAGTCGTCGGCGACGTAGCCCTGCGAGACGATCGTCGCGAGCACCTCGAGGCCGCGCTTGCGCGCGAACTCGTCGCTCGTGACGATCACGCAGCCGGCGCCGTCGTTCACGCCGGGCGCGTTCCCGGCCGTCGTGGTGCCCTCGGGGTCGAACACCGGCGCGAGCGCGGAAAGCCGCTCGAGCGAGGTGTCGCGCCGGGGCCCTTCGTCGACCTCGAAGCCGTCGACGGGTGCGATCTCGTCGGCGAAGCGTCCCGCGTCCTGCGCGGCGACGGCGCGCTCGTGGGAGCGAAGAGCCCACGCGTCCTGATCCTCTCGGGAGATCCCGAGCTCGCGCGAGACGAACGACGCCTGCTCGACCATGTGCTTGTTGTCGAAGCTGGACGTCAGCCCGTCGAAGACCATGTGGTCGATCAACTCGCCGTTGCCGAGCTTGTAGCCGAAGCGAGCCTTCTTCAGCAAGTACGGCGCGTTCGACATCGACTCCATCCCGCCGGTGACGACCACATGGTGGTCGCCCGAGCGGATCATCGCGTCGGCGATCTGCACTGCGCGGATCGACGAGGCGCACACCTTGTTGATCGTGTCCGCGGGTAGCTCCTTCGGCAGGCCCGCCCCGATCGCGGCCTGTCGCGCGGGCGCCTGGCCGACACCGGCCTGGAGCACCTCGCCCATGATCACGTACTCGATTTCAGTCGGCTCGAGGCCCGCTTTCTCGAGCGCGGCCCTGATCACGTGCGCGCCGAGCTTCGGCGCCTCGTAGTCCTTGAGCGCGCCGCCGAGCTTGCCGAACGGCGTGCGGACGGCGCTGACGATCACCGAGCGGGCCATAGAGTCAGCCTAGCGTCAGCGGGTGAAGCTGACGCCCGGCTCGAGCCGCTGGGCGAAGGCCGCGAGCAGGCGAGCGCACTGCTCGACGTCCGCGAGATCGACGATCTCCGTCGGCGTGTGCATGTAGCGAAGCGGGATCGAGACGAGACCCGTTGCGACACCGACACGCGAGAGGTACATCGCGTCCATGTCCGTGTTCGTCGTCCCCGCGGAGACCTCGATCGTGTACTCGATGCCCTCGGCGTCGGCGGCTTCCGCGAGCAGGTCGAAGAGCTTCGGGTTGATCGTCGAGCCGCGGGAGATGGCGGGGCCGCTGCCGAGGCCGTGCTCGCCCTCGACCTTCGGATCCCCACCCGGCACGTCGGTCGAGTGCGTCACGTCCACCGCGATCGCGATCGCCGGCTGGAGCGCGAACGTCGCGACTCGCGCTCCGCCGAAGTCGCCGACCTCCTCCTGCACCGCGGCGACCGCTGCGACTTCGCCCGGCGCACCGCCGGCCTCGGCGACGAGCCGCGCTGCCTCGAGCGCAACGAACGCTCCGAGCCGGTTGTCGAGCGAGCGGGAGGCGACGCGGCCGTTCGGCAGCTCGACGGGCTCGCCCGCGATCACGACGGCGTCGCCGGGCCGCACGAGCTTTCGCGCCTCGTCGCCGTCCTTCGCGCCGATGTCGATGTGCAGGTCGTCGAGCATCGTCAACTGCGGGTCGGCACCCTTGCGTACCTTCTGCTTCGCCCGCTCGACGACGCCCGGAAGCTCGCCGTCCTTGGCGAGGACGATCACGCGCTGCGCGCGAAGCACTTCGGCGCTCCAGCCGCCGACGGGCCGGAAGTAGACGTACCCCTGATCGTCGACGTGCGTGACGATCAGGCCGATCTCGTCGATGTGCCCGACGATCGCGAGGAGCGGCCCCTTCCCCGTTCCCGGCACGCGTGCAATCGAGGAGCCGAGCGAGTCGCCGGTCACCTCCGCGAACGCTGACGCGGCCTCCCGCCACACTGCCGTCGGCGCGGTTTCGTACCCGGACGGCCCCGGTGCAGTGAGCAGCGAACGTAGGACGGACGGCAGCGCCACGCCGCGAGCCTACCCTTGACGGATCCAAGCACGGCCCCTACCCTGCGATCGATGACTCCTCCCCCGCAGAGCTGGTGGGCATGGCGCTCGATGCGGGGCGGGAGCCTGCGCTAGCGACGCGCTAGCCACATCCCCGTCTCGCTGTCGTCGCCCCGGAAGGGGCGTCTTTCGTACCCGTGATCGCACAAACCGTCATCGCAACCGATCTCCTCACCCCACTCGGGGCGTACCTCCGCTTGCGCGGCGCGGGGGATGCGTCGTTCCTGCTCGAGTCCGTCGAGCACGGACGGCTCGGGCGGTACTCGCTCGTCGGCTCGGGCTCGCGGATCGTCGGCCTCGACGAGGCGGAAGCCACGGGGCAGCCGGTCGTCGGTTACGTCTCCTACGACCACGTCGCGAAGCTCGAGCCCACGGTGCCACTCCCCGACCAGGGACCTGGCCTCCCCGAGACCCGCTTCGTCGTCGCGGACATCCTCGTCCGCTTCGACCACGTCTCCGGAATGGCCGAGGTGCTCTGCGGAGATCCCGCCCAGGTCGAGTCGCTCCTGGACGGCCCGCTCGGAGAGATCCCGAACGGCAACGGCGCCGTTTCGGGGCCGCTTCGCCGTACTCCCTCCCGGCACGAGTACGAGCGCATCGTCGGCGTCGCGAAGGAGCACATCCGCGCGGGCGACGCGTTCCAGATCGTGCTCTCCCAGCGCGCCGAGCGGCCGACGTCCGCCGGCGCCATCCAGCTCTACCGCTCGCTTCGCCGTGTCAACCCGTCGCCGTATCTCTTCCTCCTGGAGCTCGGCGACGACCTCGCGCTGGTCGGCTCCTCGCCCGAGACACTCGTCAAGGCCGAGGGCCGACGCGCGAGCGTCAACCCGATCGCGGGGACGACGCTGCGCGGTGACGGCGACGCGGAGCGGCTGCTCGGCTCGGAGAAGGATCGCGCGGAGCACGTGATGCTCGTCGACCTCGGCCGCAACGACCTGTCGCGCGTCTGCGTCCCGGGCACCGTTCGCGTCGAGCGGATGATGGAGGCGGAGCAGTTCTCGCACGTCACGCACCTCGTCTCGGAGGTCGCCGGCGAGCTGCGCGAGGGCGTGTCGCACTTCGATCTTCTGCGCGCGTGCTTTCCCGCCGGCACGGTCTCCGGCGCGCCGAAGGTGCGCGCGATGCAGATCATCTCCGAGCTTGAGGGGTATCGCCGCGGCCCGTACGCCGGCGCGGTCGGCTACGCGATCCCCGGCGAGGCGTTCGACACGTGCATCGCGATCCGGACGCTCGTGCTGCACAAGGGCGTGGCGTACCTGCAGGCCGGTGCCGGGATCGTCGCCGACTCGGACCCGCAGGCCGAGCAGCAGGAGTGCCTGAACAAGCTCGCTGCACTCGAGACCGCGATCCGGCTTGCGGAGGCTCGCTCGTGATCCTGCTCATCGACAACTACGACTCGTTCACCTACAACCTCGCGCACCTCTTCGGCGAGCTCGGCTGCGAGGTCGTGGTCCTGCGGAACGACGAGCTCGACGCCGACGAGGCGGAGCGGCTCGCGCCGTCGCACCTCGTCGTCTCCCCCGGTCCCGGCCGGCCGGCGGATGCCGGCGCGACGATCGACATCGTCCGACGCCTCGCACCGAACACCCGCACGCTCGGCGTGTGTCTCGGGCACCAGGCGATCGTCGAGGCGTTCGGCGGCGAGGTCGGATTCGCACGTGAGCTGGTCCACGGCAAGGCCGCGCGCGTCACCCACGACGGCCGCGGCCTCTTCGCGGGGCTTCCGGACGGCTTCGAGGCCGGCCGGTACCACTCGCTCGCCGCAACGACCGTGCCCGACGAGCTCGAGGTCTCGGCGACCACCGCGGACGGCGAGGTCATGGGCGTACGGCACCGGGAGCTACCCGTCGACGGCGTGCAGTTCCACCCGGAGTCGGTGCTGACGCCGCTCGGGCCGGCGCTCGCGAAGAACTTCCTGGAGGCGACGTGATCCACCACGCGCTGCAGGAGCTGCTCGAGCGGCGCGACCTCACGCGCGACGAGTCGCGCGAGGTCATGGACAGCGTGATGCGCGGCGAGGCGACGCCCGCGCAGATCGGCGGGTTCTTGATCGCGCTCCGGCTGAAGGGCGAGACGGCCGACGAGATCGCGGGGTTCGCGGAAGCGATGCGCGCCCACGTCGTGCCGGTTCGCCCCGAACGCGCAGATCTCGTCGACACGGCCGGCACCGGCGGCGACGGTGCCCACACGCTCAACATCTCGACCGCGGCCGCGCTCGTCGCCGCTGCAGCGGGAGCCGCGGTCGCGAAACACGGAAACCGCGCGGTCTCGTCGTCGTCCGGGTCCGCCGACGTGCTCGAGGCGCTCGGGTTCGAGCTCGAGCTCGAGCCGGAGCGAATCGCGCGTTCGGTCGACGAGCTCGGCTTCGGGTTCATGTTCGCGCCGACGCACCATCCCGCGATGCGGCACGCGGCGCCCGTTCGCCGCGAGCTCGCGACCCGCACTGTGTTCAACGTGCTCGGCCCACTGACGAACCCCGCGGGCGCGCGCGCCCAGGTCGTGGGCGTGTATGCGCCCGAGCTCGTGAGCACGATCGCCGAGGTGCTCGCGCGTCTCGGCGCACGTCGTGCGTTCGTCGTGTACGGCGCGGCCGGCATCGACGAGCTCTCGCCGGCCGGGCCGAACCTCGTCGGCGAGGTCGTGGACGGCGACGTGCGCGAGCGGATGATCGACCCGCTCGAGCTCGGCGTTCCTCGCTGCGACCCCGCGGAGCTCGTCGGAGGTGGGCCGGCGGAGAACGCGGCCCGGATCCGTGCGATCTTCGAGGGTGCCGAGAACGCCGGCGCCAAGAGCGCGATCCTCCTGAACGCGGCCGGCGCGATCGCGGCGGGCGGCCACGCCGCCGACCTGCGCGAAGGGCTCGGCTACGCGCGCGAGGCGCTCGAGTCCGGCGCTGCGGCAACCAGGCTCGAGCAGCTCGTCGCGTTCTCTCGTGAAGTGGTGGCCGCATGAGGTTCCGCGACGCCCTCGCCGCGCCGGGGCTCGGAGCGATCGCGGAGATCAAGCGACGCTCGCCGTCTGCGGGCGACCTGCGTGCCGACGCCGACCCGGCGCTGCTCGCAAAGCAGTTCACGGACGGCGGGGCCGCCGCGCTCTCGGTGCTCGTCGACGACCGCTTCGGCGGCTCGCTCCACGATCTCCGCGCTGCGCGCGCAGCGACGGAGCTTCCACTCCTCGGCAAGGGCTTCTTCACCGAGGAGGCCGACCTCGTCGAGTTGAAGACCGCGGGCGCCGACGCCGTGCTGATCCTGCTCCGCGACGTGGATGACACGCGCGCGCGGGCGCTGCTCGCCGAGGCTCGACGGCTCGGCCTCGACGCGCTCGTCGAGGCCCACGACGCGGAGGAGCTCGAGCGTGCGATCGCGCTCGAGGCCGAGATCGTCGGCGTGAACGCGCGCGACCTCGGCAGCTTCGCGATCGACCGGCGCACGCAACTCGAGCTCGTGGCGCACGTCCCGCGCGACCGCGTCGTCGTCGCGGAGAGCGGTGTCCATACACGCGCGCAAGGCGCGGCTGCCGAGCTCGCCGGGGCGAACGCGGTTCTCGTCGGCACCGCGCTCATGTGTGCTCCCGACCCCGGCGCGAAGCTCGCCGAGCTGATCTCCCGCCCGCTCGTGAAGGTCTGCGGGCTGACGCGCGAGGAGGACGTCGCCGTCGCGGTCGCCGCCGGCGCGGACCTCGTCGGCTTCATCCTGGCCCGTGAGACGCCCCGGCGCGCCCCGCGGGTGCTCGACGTGCCGGACACCGTTCTCTCCGTCGCGGTGTTCGTCGAGGACGTCGACGAGACGCCCGCCGACCTCGTTCAGCTCTACGAGCGCGAGAACGGGCACCGCGGCAAGGACGCCGTCCTGCTGCGCGACGGGCTCGAAGTCGCACGCGTCGTCGACCTCCCCTGGCAGACCGAGGACCCCGGCCACCTCGCACGCGCATCGTCGCTCGACGGTCGCGTGATGCTCGCGGGCGGCCTCTCGCCGGAGAACGTGCGCGCGGCGATCGACGCGGTTCGCCCGTGGGCCGTCGACGCGAGCTCGTCGCTCGAGAGCGAGCCGGGGATCAAGGACGAGGCAAAGGTGCGCGCCTTCGTCGAGGCGGCTCGATGCTGAACTACGGCGACTACGGCGGGCGCTTCGTGCCCGAGACCCTCATCCCCGCGCTCGACGAGCTCGAGGCGGGCTGGCGCACAGCACTCGCCGACGACGCCTTTCACGCGGAGCTGCACCACCTGCTGACGACGTACGCGGGCCGCCCGACGCCGCTGACGCTCGCCGAGCGGTTCGCCCCCGGCAAGCGCCTCTATCTCAAGCGCGAGGATCTCCTCCACACGGGCGCCCACAAGCTGAACAACGCGCTTGGCCAGGCGGTGCTCGCACGACGGCTCGGCAAGCAGCGAATCGTCGCGGAGACCGGCGCGGGCCAGCACGGCGTTGCAACCGCGACCGTCTGTGCGCGCTTCGGTTTTGAATGCGTCGTCTACATGGGCGCCGAGGACATGCGCCGCCAGCGTCCGAACGCCGACCGCATGCACCTCCTCGGCGCGGAGGTGCGCCCGGTGGAGTTCGGGACGAAGACGTTGAAGGAAGCGACGAGCGAGGCGATCCGCGACTGGATCACGAACGTCGAGACGACGCACTACTTGATCGGCTCGTGCGTCGGGCCTCACCCATACCCGGAGCTCGTCGCCGAGCTGCAGTCGGTGATCGGCCGCGAGTCGCGCGAGCAGGTGCTCGCGGCCGAGGGTCGACTCCCCGAAGCGGTCGTGGCGTGCGTCGGCGGCGGCTCGAACGCGATCGGGATCTTCTCGGGCTTCGTCGACGACGAGGTGAAACTGATCGGCGTCGAGGCGGCGGGCGCAGCGTCGCTCGGCACGGGCCGCCCGGCGGTGCTGCACGGAGCGCGCTCGTCGGTACTCGCAGACGACGACGGGCAGGTCCTCGACGCGCACTCGATCTCCGCGGGTCTCGACTACCCGGGCGTCGGCCCCGAGCACGCGCACCTGCGCGACACCGGCCGCGCGGAGTACGTCGGAGCGACGGACGACGAGGCGCTCGCGGCAGCGCACCGGCTCGCGCGCACGGAGGGCATCATCCCCGCGCTCGAGCCCGCGCACGCGCTCGCCCGCGCGCTCGAGCTCGACGATCAGCTCGTCGTCGTCTGCCTCTCGGGCCGCGGCGACAAGGATCTCGCGCAGCTCGCATGAAGCGCCTCGCCATCTACCTGATGTGCGGTCGGGAGACGCCGGAGCTCGCCGCAGCTGCGGTCGAGGGCGGCGCCGACCTGATCGAGCTCGGCTTTCCGTTCTCCGACCCGCTCGCCGACGGGCCCGTCGTGCGTGCCGCGGCGGAGCGAGCGCTGGGGGACGGCATGCGCACGAAGGAGTGCCTCGACTGCCTCGCGCGCACGAGGGCGCTCGTCGACGTTCCGCTCGTGCCGATGACCTACGCGTCGCTGCTGGAGGCGTACGGCTGGGAGCGCTTCGAGACCGACGCTCGAGCAGCCGGTGCGGACTCGCTGATCGTCGCCGATCTGCCGGCCGACGCCCACGCTGAGCTTCGGCGCGTGCAGCTCGTTGCGCCGACGTCGACGGACGAGCGCATCCGCATGGCTGCGGAACGCACGGACGGCTGGCTCTACCTCGTCACGGTGGCCGGGACGACCGGCGCGCGCGACGACCTCTCCCCCGCTCTCGCCGGCCTCGTCGAGCGGGCGCGAGCGCTCACCGATGTCCCACTGCACGCGGGCTTCGGGATCTCGACGCCGGCACAGGCGCGCGCCGCCGCAGAGCTCGCCGACGGCGTCGTCGTCGGCTCCGCGGCGCTGCTGGCTGCCGACGGAGGGCCGGAAGCGCTGCGCGGCTACGTCGCGTCGCTGCGATCCGCCCTGGACGCTACGGTCGCCGTCTAACGCTTCTCCTCTTAGACGTCGACGGCACGCTGTTCCTCACGCCCGACGGGCTCTATCTCGACGCGCTCGTCGAGAGCGTCCGCGAGGTGTGGGGCCACGAGCTGACCGCGCAGAGCTTCGCGCGCGCCGAGCACCGGCCAGGCGAGACCGCGATGCAGGGTCTCCGGCACCTCCTGCTCGGCGAAGGCCTCGAGCGCGCCACGATCGACGCCGGCCTCGCTCGCTGGTGCAGCGTGTTCTCGGAGCGCTACGTCCCGCTGCTCGAGCGCACACCGACGCCGCACTGGGAGGCCGCACCGCAGGCAGCGGAGACGCTCGACGAGCTGGCCCGTGACCACGAGCTCGCGCTGCTGACCGGGAACCCCGAGCCCGTCGCCCGCGCGCGGATGCGCCGCCTGGCACTCGACCGCTTCTTCGCGCCGGGCACCGGTGCCTTCGGGTGCGAGGCCGAGCAGCGAGCCGACCTCGTCCACCTCGCGCGCCGGCGCGCGGGCGAGCCGCCGCTGTCGGAGATCGTCCTCGTCGGCGACACGCCGAGGGACGTCGAAGGCGCCCACGAGGCAGGGATCCGGGCGATCGCGGTCGCGACGGGCGAGTACGAACCGGCGGAGCTCACCGACGCCGACCACGTGCTCGGGGCGCTTTCAGAGCTCCCGAACGCCCTCCGGTAGGAGGGTTCACCCGAATCGGGTAGCCGCGGGGCTCGCCACGTTGATTCCCACGGCGGCCTTTTGGAACGAGCGTGAGAGGCATGCGGCGGTTCCTCCTGTTCGTGGTCCTCATTGCCTCACTGGCCCTTCCGGCCGGCGCGTATGCGCGAGGCGGGGACTACGCGTTCGAAGGCGGCACCAAGGCTCAGCGCTCACAGGTTCACGCAGCGCTCGGCGCCAGCGCCTTCGACTGGAGCGCCGTGCCCACCCGCGTGACGATCCACATCAAGCGGGACATCCCGACCCAGGCCACGCCGGGCCACATCTGGCTCGACGCGGGCCTCGTCAGCTCGGGCCGGTTCGCCTGGGCCGCGATCCAGGACGAGTACGCACATCAGGTCGACTTCTCTCGCTTCGATGCAACAACGCGCGAGCGCCTGACCGGCGAGCTCGGCGCGCGCGACTGGTGCTACGGCGTCGCCGGGCTCAATCACGCCGAGTACGGCTGCGAGCGCTTCGCCTCCACGCTCGTCTGGGCGTTCTGGCCCTCCAAGCACAATGCGTATCGGCCGACGTCGTCGAGCGACGAGTCGGCTGCCATGCCCCCGCAGCAGTTCCGCACGCTCGTCACGGGCCTGCTCGGGCTCGACAACGCCTTTGCGACTACGCGATGAGCGACTGACGGAGCGCTTTTGCGACAGCCTCCGTCCTCGTATCTGCTTCGAGCTTGGCCATCGCCTTCCGCACGTGCGTTCGCACGGTTTCCGGCGAGATGAAGAGCTCCTTCCCGATCTCCTCGTTCGACTTGCCGTCTGCGAGCAGGCGGAGGACGTCGCGCTCGCGCTGGGTGATCTTCGGGAGCCGCATCGCAACCTCCGAGGTCGCGAGTAGCCCGGCGAGGACGGGGTCGACGTACGTTCCGCCCTCTGCAACGGTCTTGATCGCCCGGTGCAGGTCGACCAGCGGCGCCTCCTTGAGGACAAAGCCGCGCGCGCCCGCGTCCAGCGCCTCGAGCAGCAGCGCCTTGTCGCCGTAGCCGCTGTACAGCAGCACCGCGGTCTCTGGCGTCGAGCGAGAGAGGCTCCGAGCAACCTCGACCCCGGACAAACGCGGCATCTTGATGTCGACCAGCGCCACGTCGGGCTTGCGCTTCTCGATCTTTTCGAGCGCCTCCTCCCCGTCCGATGCCTCGCCGATCACGTCGATCCCGCTGGCCACGAGGATCTCGGTGATCGCCCGGCGCATCGCAGGGTGGTCATCCGCGACGAGACACTTGACGGGCCGGGGCTTGGCCGCTGACACGAGTCCTATTCTTCCTGCTGTTGGGGACGTTTGGAAGGCCCGACTCCTAACCCGTTTGGGTGATGTCGGGCGCGCGCATCGGAGGATGGCCGCGCTCCCGAACCGGCACGACATTCAAGGAGTGGCTTCACTTACTGCGGTCCTGAGCACGTCCGACGTCCGGATGCAGCGAACCGAGCGTCAGTTGATCGACGCTGCCCTCGCAGTCAACGAATCGCGGACGCTCAGCGAGTCGCTCGAAGCGCTCGCCGTGTCGGCTCGAGCACTCGTCGCGGCCGACGACGTCTGGATCCTCGTCTGGGACGACGACCTGCGGTGCGCGACGACCGAGACCTCGTCCTCTACGAGCCCCATGACCGGCGACCGCGTCCCGTCCTCGGAGCTGACCGCTGCTCTCATCGCGCGCGGCGACGCGTTCGTGGTCGGCGAAGCCCACCTCGAAGGGCTCTCGGACGAGCTTCGGGACACCGCTTTGAACGCCGGGACGCTCCTCTGCGTTCCACTGAACCAGGACGGTCTGCCGACGCTCACGTTCAGCGCGGCCTGGAACGAACCGGTGGGCGTCGACGTCACGGAGCTCGCGACCTCGAAGCTGCGTCTGCTCGGCCGCCTCACCAGTGTCGCGTTCCGCACCGAGGCACAACGGGTGCGGTCTCGGGAGGAGGTGCGGCTCCGTGCTGTGCTCGAGGCCGTGCCGGACGGGCTCGTCGTGCGGACGGATGCCGGATCGACGGCCAACACCGCGGCCCGAGAGATCCTCTGCACCGGTGAGAACGAGCCCAAGGTTCTGAGCCTGCGAGAGCTGGACGGCACGGAGCTAGTCGAGGCGGACACACCCCTCGAGCTGGCAAAGAGCACCGGCCTGGCCCAGAGCTACACGCTCCGCGTCACACGCTGCGACGGCGTCGAGCGGATCCACGAAGGCCGGATCGCTCCGGTCGTGGACGACGCCGGCTTCGTCTTCGCAACCGTTACGAGCTTCCGCGACATCACCGAGGCGCACGAGGAGCAGTTCGTCACGCAGCAGTTCCTCGACCGCCTGTTCGAGTCGCTTCCGACCGCGATCGCGGTCTGCGACCCCGAGACGAACGAAGTGCGCCGCGTCAACGCAGCCTTCGTCGAACTGCTCGGCTTCGGCGCCGACGAGGCCGTCGGAACGATTCCACCGTACCCCTGGTTGACAGGCGGCCTGATCCCCTCAAACGCCGACGCCGCTAAGTCGTACGAACGGCTCTTCCGCCGCAAGACCGGTGAGCTCATCCCCGCGGACGTCACGAAGACCGTGATTTGCGACGCCGAGGGTGTGCCCGCGGCCACCGTCGTGCTGATCGCCGACAAGAGCGAGCGCAGGAACTTCGAGCAACGCCTGATCCAGAGCGGGAAGCTCGCGTCGATCGGCGAGCTCGCGGCAGGCGTCGCCCACGAGATCAACAACCCACTCTTCGCCATCCTCGGGCTCGTCGAGTTCCTGTTGATGGAAACCGAGTCCGGCACGAAGGCGCACGATCGCCTCGAGATGATCCAAGGGACGGCGCTCGAGATCAAGGAAATTGTCAAGGCCCTGCTCGACTTCGCGCGGGAACGCTCGGATGAGCTCTCGCTGATCTCGTTGAACGACGTCGCCACTCAGACGGTCGAGCTGATGCGCCGGACGAGCTCGGCGAAGCAGGTCGAGATCGTCGAGCAGATCGGCGACGCCGACATCACGGTCGAGGCGAGCGCCAATCAGCTCAAGCAGATCTTCGTCAACCTGATCTCCAACGCGAAGCAGGCTTTGAAGGACAGCGGCGGAACGATCACGGTCGAGGTCGGCCGTGACGGCGACTGTGCGTGGGCGGAGGTGCGCGACGACGGGCCGGGAATCCCCGAGGAGCTGCGCGCACGCGTCTTCGAGCCGTTCTTCACGACACGCCGCGACTCGGGCGGCACGGGCCTCGGCCTGTCGGTCAGCCTCGGGATCGCAGAGTCACACGGTGGCAGCCTCGTCGTCGACGACGCGGTGGGCGGCGGCGCGTCATTCCGGCTGCAGCTTCCGATCGTCTCGGGGGCCGCGCCATGAGCCGGGTACTCGTGATCGATGACGAGAAGGTGATCCGCGAGCTGATGCGCGAGATCCTCGAGCGCGCAGGCTACGAGACGATCGGCGCCGCCACGGCCGAGGAGGCTCTGGGCCTGTTGGCGGACAACGACATCGGGCTCGTGGTGAGCGACATCGTGATGCCCGGCCTCACGGGCCTCGAACTGCTCGGAGAAGTGCGGGCCCGCCGGCCGAGCCTCCCAGTGATCCTCGTCACCGGCGCGGGCACCTACGAGAACCTCAGCCAGGCCGTCACGCGCGGTGCAGACGGGCTCGTGATCAAGCCGTTCTCCCACGCGGACCTCCAGAACGCGGTCGCTGCTGCGCTCGAGCGTGCCCGCCGCTCCGAGCACGACGTGCGGGAGCGGCTGCTGGCCCCGACGCTTGCCGCTGCGCTCGCGAACGCGATCGAAGCGCGCGACGGAGAGCTCCAGGGACACTGTGAGCGGCTCGGCGAGCTCGCGGTGCGAGTTGCGTCGCTCATGGGTCTCGACCACACGGCCGTCGAGCACGTTCGGCTCGGTGCCCTGCTCCACGACGTCGGCAAGATCGGGATCCCCGACCGTGTGCTGCTCAAGAACGGCTCGCTCACCGACGAGGAGAGCGCGCTGATGCGCACGCACCCGTTGATCGGCGACCAACTGCTCGACCCGCTCGACTTCCTCCCCGACGTCCGGTCGATCGTCCGCCACCACCACGAGCGGTGGGACGGCGCCGGCTACCCGGACGGGCTCGCAGGAGACCGCATTCCGCTCGGCGCACGAATCGTCGGTGTCGCGGACGCAGTCGAGGCGATGTCCGCGCCGCGGCCGTATCGTGCCCCGCTCAGCGCCGCCGCGATCGTCGACGAGCTTCGCCGCGAACGCGGCGCGCAGTGGGAAGCGCGGATCGTGGACGTGATCCTCGAGCTGATCATGAACGGTGAGCTGCGCTTCGAGCACGACGGGCTCCGTCTGCACTTCGGCGAGCCCGACGTCGTGCCCGAGCTGTCCGTCCTGCTCGTCGAAGGTGACGCGGAGGTCGCCCACATGACGACGAAGGCGATCGAGGGCGCACTCGCCAACGTGCGCGTCGTGCACGCCGTCGATCTCCGGAGTGCCAACGAGCTCTGCCGAAGCTCGCGCTGGGCACTCGCGGTCGTCGACAACGAGCTCGCCGACGGCAGCGGCATCGAGTTTCTGAAGCAGATCAAGGAGCGAATTCCCAGCCTTCCCGTCGTCATGCTCACCGGCGCCGGCTCGGAGGAGATGGCGATCGAGGCGTTCCGTTGCGGAGCGTCCGACTACGTCGTCAAGACGAACGGCTACCCCGTCGAGCTCGGCGAGCGTGTCCGTTCCTTTCTGGAGGCGGCGTGACCGGCGCTTCCCTCAACTCAACGGAGGTGCAAGAGATGATTCGAGTCGTCGTCGTAGACGACCACCCAGCGGTCCGACTCGGGCTCGCGGACTTCCTCGATGCCCAGGACGGGATCGAGATCGTCGGCCAGGCCGAGAACGGCGCGCAGGCGGTGGAGCTCTCCAGCTCGACCGACCCCGACGTCGTGGTCATGGACATTCGCATGCCGGAGCTCGACGGGATCGAGGCAACCCGGCTGATCAAGCAGAACAGGCCCGAGACCGGCGTTCTCCTCCTCACCGCGTACGAAGAGGACGAGCTCGCGACCGCAGGCCGTGCAGCCGGTGCCGACGCGTTCTTCCTCAAGGGCATCTTCGGTGCCGAGCTCGTCGATCGCGTGCGCGAGGTCGATGCGGCGTAAGCGCCTGATCGGCACGGCCCTCGCCGCGAGCTGTGCGCTCTGGTTCGCGGGGTGGATCTGCACGCTCACCGGCATCGACAGCGCGGGCCACGTCGAGAACTTGGGCTGGACCGCCGTCGCCGCGTTCGCTTCGGCGTGCGCGTTCGTCGCCGCGCTCGAGCCGGCCCAACGCCGCACACGCACACCGTTCCTCCTGCTCGGTGCGGGCATCCTCGCGTGGGCGCTCGGCCAGGCTGCGTGGACGGTCTACGCACTCCAGGGGATCACCGTGCCGTACCCGTCCCTGTCGGACGTGGGCTACCTCGGCGCAATGCCGTTCCTCGCTGCGGGCGTGTTGACCTGGCCCCGTCAAGGAAAGATCTGGGCGGAGGGCAAGGCCCTCGACGGCGCCCTCGCGCTGGCAGCGGTCGCAGTGGTCTCGTTCAGCTTCTCGTTGCGACCGATCCTCCAGAGCGGCGCCTCCGGCGGCCAGGCCTGGCTCGGCGTGCTCTATCCGGCCTCCGAGCTCGCGCTCGTCGCGATCGTCGCCGGCGGGGTCCTCTTCAACGGCTGGGCGGATCGCGGCCGGATCGTGCTGATCGGGCTCGGGCTACTGTCGCTCGCGGTTGCGGACTCGGTCTTTGCAATCGATGCGGTCGACGGCTCGCTCATGCCGCTCGTCGACGGTGGTTGGACGCTCGCCTTCGCCGCGATGGGCGCCGCGGCGATCCTGCCGCGTGACTGGCCCGCAAGGCTGACCGCGCGGGTTCCCGAGTTTGTCCCTGCAACGGTGGTCACCTGCCTGCTCGGCATCGCAGCCGCGCGACACTCGATCCGCGAGCTCGGTCAAGGGGGGTTCGAGGTAGTGCCGGCGCTCTTGATGGGCGTCCTGCTCGTCATGGTCGCGACACGGTTCTTCCTCTTTGCGCGGGTGCAGTCCCGACAGCATGCGCAGCTCGTCGCGACGCGGGACGCACTGCATGAGGCGCAGCGCACGCGAGACCACTTCCTCGTCGAGCTCGTCAACGCCCAGGAGCGCGGCGCGCGGGACATCGCCGACGTCCTCCACGACGACGTCGTGCAGCAGCTGACGGCGCTCGGCTTCCGACTCGAGCTCGAAGCGCAGCGGACGGAAGCCCCCAAGCTCCGCGAGCTCACGCACGACACCGGCAAGATCACCGCGTCCATTCGTGGACTCCTCGTCGAGCTGCACCCGGCGATCCTGGACGGCCGCGGGCTTGCGCCGGCGATCGACGTCGCCGCCGAGGGGCTCCGCGACCGTGGGATCGATGTTCGCGTCACCCCTTTTCCTCACCGCGTTCAACGCGAGACCGAGACGCTCGCCTACCGACTCGTCCAGGGAGCGCTCGCGAACGTGCGCACCGATCCGCAGGCACGCTCTGCGGAGGTCGAGCTCGACCTGCGCGACGGGATGCTCCATGGCCGCGTCAGCTCTGCTGGAAGCGGCCTCGAGCCCGACGACCACACCTCGAACGGTGTCAACCTCCTCGTTGCGCGCAAGCGTGTCGAGCTGGCGGGCGGCCGCTTCCTGCTCAGCGCAACGCCGGGCCACGGCACCGACATCGTCTTCGAGCTGCCCGTCGGGGATCCGGCTAACGTCGCGATCGAGGCCGCCTCGTGAGCGTTCGCTGCCTCGTCGCCGACGACCATCCGGCGCTTCTGCAGGCGGTCTGCGACTACCTCGAGACGAACGGCTGGACGATCGTCGGTACGGCCCCGGACGGCGAGCGCGCGGTTGCGCTGGCTGCCGAGTTTCACCCCGACGTCGCGCTCGTCGACTTCCGCATGCCCCGTCTCTCCGGCGTCGAGTTGATCGTCCGGCTGCTCGCCACCTCGCCCGAGACCAAGATCGTCGTCTACACCGCCGACGCCGACGAAGCGCTCGTCCGCAGCGCGCTCGGGGCAGGAGCGTCCGCCGTGCTGCTCAAGGAGTCGCCGCTGGACGATCTCGTGCGCGCCGTCGAGACCTCGGTGGCAGGCGCGACCTACGTCGACCCGGCTCTCACCACGTTCGGCCTCGACGCGACGGGCGGCACACCCGTGCTGACCGACCGCGAGTGCTCGGTGCTCACGTTGCTGGCGGAGGGGATGTCGCATGACGAGATCGGCGCAGAGCTCTCGATCAGCGGCGAGACCGTCCGCACGCATGTCCGCAAGGCGTCCAAGCGGCTCGGCGGCGCAACGCGAACCGAGACGGTCGCCAAGGCGCTCCGGCTGGGGTTGATCGCGTGAACAGACTCGAGCACAGCGACCAGCTCTATCGCGAGATCGTCGAAGCACTCACCGAGGGCATCTGGGTCCTCGACGCGAACGACGTGACCTCGTTCGTGAACCCGCAGTTTGCAGCGCTGCTCGGTTACGAGCCGGCTGAGCTCGTCGGCAAGTCGCCGCAGATGTTCATCGACGTCGAGTCGGTCCAGCTCGCGGGAGCAGAGATCAGACGACTCCGCGAAGGCACCCCTGTCCAGAGCGAGATCACGTTCCTCTGCAAGGATGGCGCTCCGGTCCAGACGTCGGTCAGCAGCAGACCGCTGCACAACGCGGACGGAAGCTACTTCGGGGCAGTGGGGCTGATCACCGACGTCAGCGAGCAGACGCGCGCGCGGAAGGCGCTCGAAGCGAGTGAGCTTCGATTCCGAAATCTGATCGAAAGGCTCCCCGTCGCGACATACGTCTCGGACGAGGAGCGAAAGCCCACATACGCAAGCCCTCAGATCGAGGCGCTGATGGGGTACTCGCCTGCCGAGTTCCTCGGCAACCCCTTGATCTGGCAGGACCGCCTCCACTTCGAGGACCGGGAGCGCGTGCTCGCCGCGGTCGACGAGAGCACGCGCTCGGGCTCCGCGTTCTGCGAGATCTTCCGAGTCCTGACGAAGGACGGCCGCACGCTCCACGTCCAGGACGAGACGCATCCCATCCGCGACGCGGACGGACAGCTTCTCTACTGGCAGGGCATCGTCTTCGACGTGACCGAACGCGTGGAGGCCGAGGAAGCGCTCCGCCGTAGCGAGCAGTTCCTCCGCACGATGTACGACAACGAGCCGGAGTGCGTGAAGCTCGTCGCCCGAGACGGCGCGCTGCTCGAGATGAACGCCGCCGGTCTCGCCATGATCGAGGCCAACTCACTTGACGAGGTACGCGGTGAGCGAATCTTCCAGCTGATCGCCCCGGAGCATCGCGCGGCATTCGTCGCGCTCCACGAACGCGTCTGCGCGGGAGAGCACGGCACGCTCGAGTTCGAGCTCATCGGGCTCAAGGGCACCCGCCGTTGGATGGACACGACGTCTGCGCCGTTGCGAGACGAGTCGGGCTCGATCGTTGCAGCCCTCTCGGTGACGCGAGACTCGACGACGCGGCGAGGCCTCGAAGACCGGCTTCGCCAGGGGCAGAGGTTGGAGGCGATCGGACGGATCGCCGGCGGCGTCGCGCACGACTTCAACAACCTCCTCACCGCGATCATCGGCTCGAGCGAGGCGATCGCGTCACGCGGCGGACCGGCGGCCGAGGAAGCGGTCGACATCCTCCAAGCCGCGGATCGCGCGGCCGAGCTCGTCCGCCAGCTGCTCGCGTTCAGCAGACAGCAGATCCTCGAGACGAAGGTGCTCGACCTGAACGCCGTGGTGCTGGAGACCGAGCGGATCCTCTCACGGACGATCGGCGACGACATCGAAGTCGAGCTGCACCTCTCCGACGAGCTGCTCCCGGTGTGGGCGGATGCCGGGCAGCTGCAGCAGGTGATTCTCAACCTCGCCGTCAACGCGCGTGACGCGATGCCCGACGGCGGGATGATCACGATCGAAACGAAAAACGCCGTGTTGGCCGACGACGGGCCGGTCAAGGCCGGGACCTACGTCCAGCTGACCGTCAGCGACACCGGCGAAGGTATGACGCCCGAGGTGCGTGAGCAGATCTTCGACCCGTTCTTCACGACGAAGCCTGCGGGGGAAGGAACAGGGCTCGGCCTGGCAACCGTGTACGGCATCGTCAGCCAGAGCGGCGGGCACGTCACGGCCTACAGCCGTCCGCATCTGGGCTCGACTTTCAAGGTCTGCCTCCCGGCGTCGAAGAAGGAGCTCCCGAAACCCGAGCCCGCCCGTACCGACGCGCCCACAATCCCCGCTACGGAAACCGTTCTCCTCGTCGAGGACCAGGCGATCGTCAGACGGCTCGTCCGGGAGATCCTGGAGCAGGACGGATACAGCGTGCTCGAGGCCGAAACCCCCGAGCAGGCGCTGGCCACTGCCCACGAGCCCCGGGAGATCGACCTGTTGCTGACCGACGTCGTCATGCCCCGCATGAGCGGCCCGGAGATCGCGCGCGCCATGGGCGGCATCCGGGACGACCTGAAAGTGCTCTACATGTCGGGTCACTCCGACCTTGCCGTCGTCCAGCGTGGGCTCCTCGAGCCCGGGACGGCCTTCATCCAGAAGCCCTTCCGCGCGCGCGAGCTGACCGACAAAGTCCGCTCTCTGCTCGAGCTCGGGTAGTCGCCCTCACCCGTTTCGGGGAGTTCGAGAGCCGCCGAACGGGACTTCCCACACGGCGCCCGCCGCGGCATATGAGGAGAGATGGTCTCCGCACCGCCGCTGTCACCCCCGCTCGACAACGTCGTCGTCGCCCGCGAGGCAGCCGGCTCACTTCGCGCGGCAATCGACGAGGGCGCCGCCCAGATCGACCGCGGCGAAGTCGACGAGGCGATCCGGACGCTCGAGGGTGCGCGTGCGCTCGCTCTCGATCCCGACTCGCACGACACCGACCGCGCAGCGCTCCTCTTCCATCTCGGCGATGCCGAGCTTGCACGAGGAGCCGTTGCCGAGGCATGCTCGCTGCTGACGCTCGCGCTCGACGTCTGCAACCGCTCTCTCGAGCCGAGCGACCAGCTCCGCGCCCTCATCTTCGAACGCCGCGCCCGCTGCCATCGCCACCACCGCGAGTGGTCCGCCGCGCGCAGCGACGTCGAGCGCGCGCTCGAGCTCTCCGAGTCTCTGGGCGACGACGCGACGATCGCCCAAGCTTCGCTCCAGGCGTCGATCATCGCCGAGCGCGAAGGCCAGTGGATCATGGCCCAGTTCTACGCTGAACGCGCCCGCGAGCTCTTCGTCAACCTCGGCGACGTCTTCGGTGTCGGCCGCTGCCTGAACAACCTCGGCGGGCTCGCGTTCCTGCTCGGCAGGCCGGACGACGCACGAAAGCAGCTCAAGGAGTCGTTCTCGATCTTGCTCGACCTCGGACGCGACGTCGAGGCCGCCTACGCCGTCTCGTCGCTCGCGCAGGTGCAACTCCGCACCGGCGAGTTCGAGGAGGCCGAGCGCCTCGCGCGTCGCGCATTCGTCTTCATGGGCAGCCGCGTCGATCACCGAGTCGAGCTCGGGAACGCGCAGCTCGTGCTCGGGCGGGCGCTCCTCGAGCAGGGGAAGCTCGACGAGGCCGATGAGACGTTCGCCCAGGCCGAGCACACGCTCGATCGCGCAGCGGTCGGCGAGCGCGCTTCGGTCTGGCTCGCGCAGGGCGAATCCGCGACGCGCCGCGGCGATACCACGACGGCCGCCAAGCTCTACCGGCGCGCCGCCGAAGCACTCCAGGACTTCCACTTCTAACCGCGGCGAGAGGAGGATCCGCCATGAAAATCAAGCTCACCTCACTCCTGCTCGTCGCGCTTGCCACCGCCTCCGTGCTCGGCAAGGCACACCACCACGCCCTCGGCTTCTTCCAGGGCTAACAGCTGCCACGGGGGTGTGCGGCCCCGTGGCACTCTTCGACGGTGGATGTCGACACGGCCACTTTCGAAAACGATGTGATCGGGCGTTCGCAAGAGCGCCCGATCGTCGTGGACTTCTGGGCCGACTGGTGCGGCCCGTGCCACCAACTGGCGCCCGTGCTCGAGCGTGCAGCAGGCGAGCACGACGTCGAGTTGGTGAAGGTCGACATCGACGCGAACCCCGACCTCGCGCAGCGTTACGGGGTCCGCGGCATCCCCGCAGTCAAGGCGTTCAAGAACGGCCACGTCGTCGCTGAGTTCGTCGGCGCAAAGCCACCGGCGGCGGTCGAGCAGTTCTTCGACCAGCTCACCGCGCCGAGCGAGGTGGCCGACCTGCTGGAGCACCTCGGCCTGACGGACGTCGCGGAGGCGGTCGAGCAGAGCGACCACGAGCGTGCGTTGACCCGGCTTCTCGAGGAGGCCGATGCGACGGACGACGCCGAGCGCAAGGAACTGATCCGTCGTGCGATGGTCGCGCTCTTCGCAGAGCTGGGGCACGAGAATCCCCTCGTGGTGGAGTATCGGCGTCGCCTCGCCAGGGCGTTGTACTGACATGGGATCCCTGAAGGGAAAGCTGCTCGTCGCCGGGGCCGCGCTGTTCGACCCGCACTTCCGGCGCGCGGTCGTCCTCGTGACCGAGCACGACGACGACGGTGCGCTCGGGCTCGTGCTGAACCGGCCGGCAGAGACGACCGTCAACGAGGCGGTCCCAGGGCTCGCTCCGCTCGTCCCCGACGATGCCCCCGTGTTCGTCGGCGGACCGGTCGACCAGCACTCGGTGCTCGTCGTCGCGGAGTTCGAGGATCCGGACGAGTCGGCCGCGACGATCTTCGAGAACGTCGGCTTCGTCCGGGGAGACACCGAGATCGATGTCGCCGCCGAAGTGACCGGCCGTGCGCGCGTCTTCGCAGGCTACGCCGGCTGGAGCGCCGGCCAGCTCGACGCCGAGCTCGAGGCCGACGGCTGGATCGTCGTCGCGGCAGAGCGCGAGGACGTCTTCGGCGACGAGGACGAAGAGCTGTGGAGCTCGGTGCTTCGCCGCCAGGGCCGCTCGGATTTCGCGCTCCTCGCGACGATGCCGATCGACCCGTCGATGAACTGACCGCGTTGGAGCTCGTCGAGGACGTGATCGAGGCCGGGCCGCTTCGCCTGAGCATCCTCAGGCCGCCGGACCCGGACGCGATGATCGACGAGGCCCGCTTCGACGACGAGTTCATGCCGTACTGGGCAGAGCTCTGGTCGAGCGGCGTCGCGCTCGCCGCAGTCGTGGCCGCGCGGGACGTCCGCGGGCAGCGCGTACTGGAGCTCGGCTGCGGCCTCGGCCTTCCGAGCATCGCCGCCGCGCTCGGAGGCGCTGAGGTCCTCGCCACCGACTGGGCGCCCGAAGCGCTCGAGGTCACGCGCCGAAACGCCCAGCGAAACGGCGCGAACGTCGAGACCCTGCTCGCCGATTGGTCTCGCCCCGCCGAGTTGCTCGCGCGCGCGCCGTTCGACCTCGTGCTTTGCGCCGATGTGCTCTACGAGCCGCGGAACGTCGACGCGTTGCTCGAGCTCCTGCCACAGCTGACGGGTGAGGTGCTGCTCGGAGAACCGGGCCGCGCGACGGCGGCCCGGTTCTTCGAGTCGGCCGAGCGAGACTGGCTGCTCGGCCGCGAAGGCAACGTCAGCGTGCTGCGCCGCCGCGTCTAGCTGCTGTTGTCCACCAGCCCGACGAGGTGTCCCTCGGGGTCGGTGAACATCGCGAAGGTGACGACGTTCGGAATCTCCATCGGGGGCACGACCGTCTTGCCGCCGAGGCTCTCGGCCTTGTCGAGCGTCGCCTGCAGGTCGTCGACGCCGACGTAGAACGTGAGGTGGCCGTCGCTCCCCTCCTGTGCGGCGCTGATCCCGCCGCCGATGCCCGACTCCGCGGCGTCGACCATGCCGTAGTTCATGGGGTTGTCCGCGTTCACGGTCCAGCCGAACAGCTGGCCGTAGAACTGCATGAGCTTCGGGCCGTCCTTGCCGACGACCTCGAAGTGGACGAGCTTGTCCGCCATCTCGACTCCTTCCAAAAGGGCTCCGTTGTTCCTTAGACGAACGGAGCAGCCGTTTTTCGACCCTACGCGAAGAGCGTCAGATCGGGCTCGCGCCGGCCCCGGAGCAGGTCGAGGTCGACTTCTCGCGTGAGGATGCCCCTCGCGTCCGCGAGCGTTGCCGCCTGCGGGCGCACCTTCTGCGCGACCAGGATGCCGCGGCAGCCGGCCATCGCGGGGTCGAGCCGGATCCGCTCGAGGTAGCGCGACAGCTGCTCGACCGCGTCCATTGTCGCGATGCGCTTGATCTCGACCGCGACCCACTGGTCGTCGCAGTCGCGGCACATCAGGTCGACGGGGCCGATGTCGGTCGGCCACTCCCGCCGAACGAGCCGGAGCTCCTCCTCGATCGCGTGCGGCTGCGCCGCGAGCTCGAGCTGGAGGTCGCGTTCGACGCCGTCCTTCTCGAGCCCGGCCGCCTCCCCCATGTCGTGCTGCTGGTCGCTGAGCACCTCCACGAGGCGGATCTCCAGCCGGTCCTCCGTGCGACCCTGCCGCTTCCGCACGACGATCAGGTCGCCGGACTCCTCGACCACCGTCGGCGGCGTCATCCAGTTCAGCGGCTTGTACCCACCTGCGTCCGCGTGGACGAGGACCGCTCCGTCGTCTTTGACGATGAGCAAGCGCGTCGACTCGGGCAGATAGGCCGAGAGCCGGCCGGTGTAGGTGACCTCGCAGCGAGCGACGATCAGGCGCACGGGGCAGGACCGTACCGTCCGTTTCGGACAGGTGGCGCTCGAAGCTTTCTCCCGCGACGCGGGCTAGCTCGGCTTGGCCGGAACGAACCGCTTCACGAAGTCGAGCGCGGTCTGCGCGACCTCCTGCCAGCCGTGGTCGATCGTCAGCGAGTGGCCGCGGTTGGGCAGCTTCTTGATCTCCGTCACGCCCGGGTTGCGCTTCTGCTTCTTGTACGAGGCGTTGGCGATCGCCCACGGAACCGTGTGGTCCTTCTCGCCGTCGAGGATCAGCAGCGGGCCCCGATCGGGGTTCTTCGTGTCGACCTTCGACTCGGTCCACGGATTGAGGTTGGCGTTGCCCATCTGGATCAGGGCGATCCCCGACCCGGCCACGTGGTAGGTGTCGTACAGGCGCTTCGCCTCGTCCTCTTCGAGGGCGTTCGTCCAGCCGTACTTGAACTGGTCGAAGGTGAGCGTGATCGCGCGGCCTCGATAGCGGGGGTTCACCAGGAAGGGCCCCGCCACCTTGAGCACGGAGGGAGGCAGCGGCAGGACGCCTCGAAACACGCCCGGGTCGACGGCAACCGTGGCCGCCGAGAGCCCACGGCCGGCGAGCATCTGAGCCAGCAACCCGCCGGTCGAGTGCCCCATCACGGCGGGTTTCCGCTCGAGCTTGCCGATCACGTCGGCCGTGTGGTCGGCAACCTGCTTCAGCGTCTTCTTGGCGAAGACGTCCGGGTTCGCTCGCGCCTCCTCGATGGTTTCCGGATCGTCCGGCCAGTCCGGCGTCAGCGGCGCGTACCCGGCCTGCTTGAACAAGTTCGCCCAGTTGGCCCAGCTGCTCGGCAGCAGCCAGAGGCCGTGGATGAAGACGACCGGAGTGCTGCCGGAGGCGTTTGCCGCCTCGATCTCCCTGTTCTCGCGCTCAGAAATAGATGCCATCACTAGCTCCTTTCGCTCAGTAAGCGTTCGCAGCCGCCTTCCACTCCTGGAGACGCTGCGCGATCAGCTGGGCGCGCTCCTCTTCGTTCCCTTCGTCCAGTACCTGGAGGTCCGACGGGTCGGCTCGGAGGTAGACGCCGGCGGTTCGGGCATTCAGCGCCGCGTCGCGATCCGACCGTGTCGTCCAGTACCCGGTGGCCCGGTCGGTGGTCTCCACCCTGATCTCGCCGGTGCCCTCGAGCTGCGGGGCATTCGGGTGCCGAGGGCGCTCCCCCTTCCAGAAGTAGAGGATGCCGGCCGGATCCCTGCGCTCCTTTGCTGCCTCGCTCCAGTAGCGGGCCGACAGCGTGCCGTCCTCCTGCCAGGCCCGGCCGTTCACGGTCAGGCCACCGTCGCGGTCCCGCGCGATCCGCAGAAGGCTCACCGCCGACGGCTCGTCGTCGGTTCGCACGGTGAGCGAGAGCTGCCACCACAGCCCCTCGACCGGCCCGCGACGACCCTCGGTCTCGATCGCCTTACGGAGCTTCTGGTTGATCGCGCGCACTTCCGCCGGGCCGGTGGTCGGGTCGTAGCGGACGGAGGTCAGCCCGAGCAGATCGCTCGGCAGCTTCGAACCGTTCGCGTGGAGGATGAACGTGCGCCGCATGCCGAGCGCGCCGCCGAACAGCCCGGCCTCGAACACCACGTTGTCGCGCGGCGACGCCTGCCCCGACTCGGACGCCTCCGTCATGGTCCAGTCGTCCTGCGCGAACACGAATGCCGCGAAGTCGACCTCCTGGGAGAGCTCGACGAGCCGGTCGAGCGTGGATCGCCCCGGATTGAAAGTGGTCGTCCAGGGCTCGACGTCGGCGACGTCCTCGAGCCCGCGCGTGATCGCCTGGAGCAGTTTCGCCTGCTTGCCCGACGACCCGAGGAAGATGCGCGGCTTGTTCATGCGCGGTTCACCTCTTGATCGAGAGACAAGGCCAGCGTACTCCACTTGCTGTCGCCGATTCGGACAGGCGTACGATCGCCCGATGGAAGCGGCGACCGCCCAGGAGACCGAGCGCCGGACGTCTTACCTCGAGCTCTTCTTCGACCTGGTCTTCGTCTTCGCGATCACGCAGGTGGCCTCGCTGATGCTCGCCGAGCCTACGGCGGCCGGCTACGCGAAGGCCGCCCTCGTCCTGGCGATGGTCTACTGGGCCTGGTCGGGCTACGCGTGGGCGACGAACGCAATCGACCTCGGCCGCCCGCCGCTCCGGCTCGGGTACCTCGCCGCGATGGGAGCGAGCTTCGGGATGGCGGTGGCGGTTCCCGACGCGTTCGGAGACCAGACGCTCTGGTTCGTCGTCCCGTACGTGATCGTGCGGCTGCTCAACCTGGCGCTGTACATCGGCGGCCTCCGAGACGACCGAGAGCAGCGACGGGCGGTCCTCGCGCTCGCTCCGTGGTTCGCGATCTCCCCCGCACTCGCGCTGGTCGGTGGGCTGCTCGGGGGCGAGCTCCTGATCGTGTTCTGGTGCGCGGGGCTCGCACTCGACGTGCTCGGAACGCTCCGCGCCGGCGAAGGTGCGGGCTTCCGCGTCTCACCGGACCACTTCGCCGAGCGCTACGCGCTGTTCATCATCATCGCGCTCGGCGAGTCGATCGTCGCGATCGGGTCGGGGCTCGCGGACCACACGCGCGACGCCGCGTTCGCGCTTTCGCTCGCTGTCGCCTTCGTCGGCGTGGCCGCGATCTGGTGGGCCTACTTCGACTTCACCGCCGCGGTCATGACCCGCACCTTGCGCCGTCAGACCCCCGAGCAGCGGGGGCCGATGGCTCGAGACATCTTCACGCTGTGCCACTACCCGATCGTGCTGGGGATCATCTTCTTCGCGGTCGCGGCGAAGAAGACGGTCGCGCACCCCGGGGACCCGCTGACCGGCGCGGGGCGCTTCGCGCTGGGCGCCGGCATCGGCTTCTTCCTGCTCGGCTTTGCGCTCGCGCGCTACCGGGTCCTCAACCGCATCGCCTGGGAACGTGTCGCCGCAGCGGGCACCGCGCTCGCCGCGGTCATCCTCTTACCGAACGCGCCCGGGCTTGCGTTGATGGCGCTCGTGGTCGCCTGCCTCGTCGCGGGCCTCGTTGCCGAGACGATCCGCATTCGTGAGTTCCGGGCCGAGGTTCGCTCCGGCCCGACGCAGCACTAGCGCGGACGGCTCTCGGGGAACCGCTCGAGCCCGTCGTCCGGGATCGCTTCCCACGGTGCCGCGTACGCGACGAACTGGCGATACGTCGGGCGGATCCCCGGATCGCCGTCGAACGCGCCGAGCCTGATCGAGATGACGTCGGGATCCTCCTGGCTTCGGCTCCAGAGCGATGACCCGCACGCCGTGCAAAACACCTTGGCGAAGCCCTCTTCGGGCTCGTACGCACGAATGTGCTCCTCGCCCGTGAGCACACGCAGCGAGCCAGGCGCGATCCGCGCACCCGGCGACGCGGCCGTACCGGTCCGGCGCTGGCAGCGCGTGCAGTGGCAGTAGCCGGAAGAGACGAGCGGATCCGTCACCTCGAAGCGCACAGCGCCGCAGAGGCATCCGCCGGTCAGCGGCAACTCGGACACGGCGGAAGCCTACGCGGTGACTTCGAGACGCGCGGCGCGCTCCGCGACGGCGAGCACGATCGAATCCGCAACGGCCGTGAGCTGCTCGACGAAGTTGCCGTCGGTGAGCCGTCCGCGCTCGTCGAAACTCTCGTGCGCGTGCGGCACGGCGAGCTCGACCTCGAGCACGCGGGCTCCGAGCGCGGCGAGCACCTTGCGGAGCTCGGCCTGCGCCCACACGCCGCCGAACGCGCTCGTGCTCGCGCCGATCACGGCGACCGGCTTGTTGCGCATCGGGTTCGTCGCGATCGGGCGCGACACCCAGTCGAACGCGTTCTTAAGCTGCCCCGGAATCGAGCTGTTGTACTCCGGGGTCGCGATCAGGACGGCGTCCGCCCGCGCGATCGCGTCGCGAAGCTCAGCGACCGCGGCGGGCGCGTCCACGCCGTCGTCGTCCTCGTCGTACGGTGGCACGTCCTTCAGCCCGCCCCAGAGATCGAGGACGACGTCCTCCGGGAACAGCTCCGCCGAGTTGTAGAGCAGCTTCGCGTTGTACGAGTCGTTGCGAAGGCTGCCGGGGATGGCGAGGACGCGCATCTCGCTACGCCGCCTTGACGAAGTAGAGCTCGGCGTTGATCGTGACGTCGTCGGCCAGGCTCGGCTCGCCGCTCGGCAGCGCGATGTTCCAGTCGACCCCGAAGGCGGTGCGGTCGATCGTCGTCGCCAGCGTCAGCCTGATGCGCTCGCGCCCGTAGGCGTCCGTCAGCGGCGCGGCGACGGTTCCGGTCACGTCGGTCGGCTTCGTGGCACCCTTGATCGTCAGCTCGCCGCGGACGTTGACGTTCTCGCCGTCGAGCGCGATGTCGGTCGCCGTAAATCCGAGCACGGGGTGCTGCTCGGCGTCGAGGAAGTCCGGCGACTGCAGGTGCGCGGCCAGGTTGTCGTCCTTGACGTCCACGCTGGCCACCTGCACGGTGCCCTCGAGGGTCGCGTCGGCGCCGTCCGCGACGAGCTTGCCGTCGAACTCGCGGAACTGGCCCTTGAAGGTGCCCGAGAGGTAGGCGATCTCGAAGCCAATCTGCGAGTGCACCGGATCCAGCTGCCAGGTGCCGGCCGGGGCGATCAGGGTCTCTGTGGTGGTGCTCACTTGCGGCCTCCTATTGAGTGGTTTACTATTGAGGGCGCAAGCAATATAGCGAGGAATGTTTGAGCCGTCAAGTAATAATCCAGACCGCCCCACCACAGGCATCTCCCGCCCTCCGAGCGTGGGCCCAGCTCCTGCGCGGGCACGCAGCCACGACCCGCCTCCTGCGCACCGAGCTCCACGAGCACGGGCTCACGATCAACGACTACGAAGCGCTCTCCCTGCTCTCGGAGAGCGAGGGAGGGCGTCTGAAGCGCGTCGAGCTGGCCCGACGGCTCGTCCTGACGCCGTCCGGCGTGACGCGCCTGCTCGAGGGGCTCGAGGCAGCCGGCCTGGTCGAGCGGGCCTCGTGCCCCGCCGACCTCCGAGTCGTCTACGCACAGCTGACCGAGCTCGGGCGTGAGCGTCTCTCGGCGGCATCGTGCGGGCACGTCGGCACGGTGCGCGCTCTGTTCGAGGAGTACCTCACCGAGGACGAGCTCGAAACGCTCGCGACGCTGCTCGAGCGTCTCCCCTGTGTCGAGCGCTAGCTAGGCGACCGTCGAGCCATCCTCGACCTCGCGGTCCGGTCGCAGCAGCACGACGCCGTGCGCGTGCGAGTGAGCCGCGACCACGAGGACCTCGTCAGCCTGCCGTGCGCAGAGCACCTGCGCGCCCTCGAGCTCGTCGGCTTCGTACTCGCCGCGCGGAAGGGTGCACTCGTGGCGTCCCTGCGCACCGAGGTCGATCGTCAAGACGTATGACGGAGCGCGAGCGCCGGCGTGCTCCGCGACGGCGACGATCCGCCCAACGGTGAGGCCGAGCCGCTGGAGATCCTCGCCAAGCTCCACGTCACTCGACCTCGGCCCCGGCAAGGGCACCGTGCGCCGCTTCGCCCCCGTGCGCCTGCGGTGCCTCGACGTCCAGCAGCACCGCGGCGACCGAACCCGCCGCGACGAGGAACACGGCGCCGACGATGAACGCGAGGTGATAGCCGCCGTTCAGCGCGACAAGCGAGTCCACGCCTGACGCAAGCTGGTTGTCGCTCCGCGATGCCGCGAGGCTGGCAAGGATCGCCAGACCGACAGCGCCGCCCATCATGAAGGACGTGTTGACGACTCCTGATGCGAGGCCTGCCTGCTCCGGTTCGACTCCGCTCATCGCGGCAAGGAGGATCGGGTTGAACGCGATCCCTGCGCCGATCCCGAGCGCGATCGTCGCGGGGAGGATGTCGATCGCCCAGTTGCCGTCAACCGGCGTGCGCGCGAGCAGGACAAGCGCGAGCGTCATCAGCCCGAGCCCGACGAGCAGCGGCGTCTTGATCCCGTAGCGCATCACGAGCCGCTGGGACAGAAACAGCGAGGAGGCGCCCCAGATGATGGTGCCGGGGAGGTACGCGAGACCGACCTCCATCGGGGAGTACTCGAGCACGAGCTGGAGGTACAGCGCGGAGAAGAAGAAGTAGGAGAACATGCCCGCCGCCATGAGCACGCCGACGACGTTCGACGTCGAGACGTTGCGGTTGCGGAACAGGCTGAGCGGAACGAGCGGAGAGGCGACCCGCGACTCGATCACGAGGAAGACTGCGATGAGCGCGGCTGACAAACCGAGCATGCCGAGCGTCTGGGCCGAACCCCACCCCTGCTCGTTGCCGTTCACGATCGCGTAGACGGCGAGCATCAACGCAGAGGTCACCGTGATCGCGCCGGCGTAGTCGACCTTGCCGGTTGCGGCCGGCCCGTGCTCGGCCGGCAGCAAGCGCAGCGAGAGGACGAAGACGGTGATGCCGACCGGCAGGTTGATGAAGAAGATCCAGTGCCAGCTGAGCAGGTCGGTGAGGATGCCCCCGGCGAGCACGCCGATCACCCCGCCGCCCGAGAGGACGAAGCCGAAGACGCCCATCGCCTTGGCGCGGTCGGCCGTGTCGGTGAAGAGGAGCATGAGCAGAGACAGCGCAACGGCGGAGACGATCGCCCCGCCGACGCCCTGAATGGCTCGTCCGACGATCAGGGTCTCCTGCGAGTTCGCGAGGCCGCAGCCGAGCGACGCAGCGGTGAAGAGCGCGATGCCGATGAGGAACAACCGCCGGTGGCCGAAGAGGTCACCGAGCCTGCCGCCCAGGAGCAGGAAGCCGCCGAACGTCAGCAGGTACGCGTTGACGATCCACGCGAGCGACTCCTGCGAGAAGCCGAGGTCGTCCCGGATCGACGGCAGCGCGACGTTCACGATCGTGCCGTCGAGGACGATCATGATGTCGCCCAGGCAGAGGACGTAGAGCGCGATCCAGCGGGTGCGGTTGTCCATGGTCATCGGCGTCCTTTCTCTCGGTCTCGAAGGCTTAGACCGGGCCTCGCGGCGGAACTCATCGGTCGGCCAGCGATGAGTTCTACCGGCGCAACCGGTCTGACTTGGGATGACCTCGCCTGGAGCGAGCACGCTCACCTTTGCGATCGAAGGCCCAATTAGCCGGGAAGACCTCCCCGGGCTGTGTGACCGGGTCTGCGCCCTCCTGGAGGGAAGCGGCGCCGGCGTCGCCTACTGCGAGGTGACCGGCGTCGAGTCCGACGCCGTTACGGTCGACGCCCTCGCTCGGCTCCAACTGGCGGCATGCCGCCACGGCTGCCAGGTTCGGCTCGTCGATGCTTCGCCCGAACTGCTCGAGCTCGTCGCCTTCATGGGTCTGCGCGACGTCTTGCCCGGCTAGGCGTCGAGCCGCGCGGGGAGCCCGAAGAGCGGGAACAACGTTTTCGTGTCGAGGAAGAAGGTGAGCTCGCCGATTCGCCCATCCGCGATCTCGATCACCTGGAGCGCCCACGGCTCGTAGCCACCGTCGGCCGCGGGCTTGTACTGCCCGTACGCGGGCGAGCCGTTCGCGGCGACGGTCGGCACGAGCCGCGAGCCCTGGCAGCCGATGCCCGGCCCGAACCACCACGCGAAGATGTCGTCGCGGCCGCGCAGCCAGAGGTCGAACGGCGGCATCGACTGCGTCGCGTCCTCTTGGATCAGGTTCGTCAGCGCGTCGATGTCGTACGCCTCGAACGCCGCGACGTACCGGTCGAGCAACGCGCGCTCTTCCTCCCCGAGCGGCGGCGAAGGATCCGTTACGTCGACGTTGCCGTCGGCGAGCGTGGCGCGTGCACGCTGAAGCGCGCTGTTCACCGACGCGACGGTGGTCTCGAGCAGCTCGGCAACCTCGGTCGCCTGCCAGCGGAGCACTTCGCAGAGGATCAGCACGGCGCGCTGGCGCGGCGGCAGGTGCTGCAGTGCGGCGATGAACGCGAGCCGGATCGTCTCGCGTGCGACTGCGACGTCCGCCGGATCCCCCTCGGGCATGACGAGCCCGGCCGGCACGGGCTCGATCCACGTCACTTCGGGAAGCGTGTTCAGGTTCGACTCGATCGGCTCGCGCGCGGGCCCGAGGTCCATCGGACGCGCGCGCCGCTCACGTCCGCTCAGCATGTCGAGGCAGACGTTCGTCGCGATGCGGTAGAGCCACGAGCGAAGCGCAGCGCGCCCCTCGAAGCGCTCGTAGCCGCGCCACGCCCGGATCATCGTCTCCTGAACGGCGTCCTCGGCCTCGAACGACGAGCCGAGCATCCGGTACGCGTACGCGGTCAGCTCGCGCCGGTGCTGCTCGAGCTGCGCTCCGAGCTCTCCGGTCGCAGGTGTCTGGACCTCCGCCATGCGTCGGTCCATCGTAGTCAGCGACGGCGGGCGTTGAGCGCAGGGAACCTCGCCGGAGAGAGACCGAAGGCCCCGTCTCCGGGGCCTTCGGGTCGTACGCGAGACTTGGTGATTAGACGGTGACGCCGTTCCGGTGCGAGAGCACCTTGCCGGTCGTGATCTTCGGCGGGTTCGGGAACGTGGTCTCGAGCTTCTCGTCGCTGATCCAACTGGCGGCGAGCTTCGTCGACTCTTCGACCTGCTCAGAGGTCTCGAAGATCCCGAGCGAGCTGATGACGCCGTTGCCGGCCTCGATCATGTAGTAGCCCTTGAAGCCGTCGAGCTTGCTCAGCTTCGGGACAAGCGTCTCGTTGACCTTGGTGGTGAGCTCGACGATGCGATTCTGGTCCACACCGTCGTAGCGGCGAATGGTCGCGAACATGTGCTGCTCCTTCGTTCATGTCACAGGGCAGGTGGGTCCGAACGGACGCCTGCTTGCGCTCAGGCTAGGTGTGACAGACGGAGAGGATGGTGCAGAAAGCCTCGGCGGCTACAACGCTAGAGCCAAACGCGCTTCGAGACCAACGTAGCACCGATCTGGCGAACCTGGAGCAGAATTGTGGTATTTGCTACAATTTGGCCTCGAAAGCGAGACGCATCTAGGTCAGCAAGCAGCGTCTGCCCTCCTGCGCAACCTCTCGTCTTCCCTCTCCACTACGGAAGGCAACGCTTGGGCGGCATTCACCACCTTCGTGTCTTGATCGCGAATCAGCGGTCGGATCGACTTGAGATCCTCGCCAAGGTCGTCACGGGGCTCGGCCACGAGGTGATCGCACGGGAGATCCACGTCAAGGATGTGGCGGCAGTGACGGCACGGGAACGCCCCGACGTCGCACTGGTCGGCCTCGGCGAAAGCGCGGAGCACGCGTTGCACCAGATTTCGGAGATCGTGGCGGAGGCGTTCTGCCCGGTGATCGCGCTGCTCGACACGTATGACGGCGTCTGGGTCAACGAGGCCGCGGCACGGGGCGTCTTCGCCTACATCGTCGACAGCAGGCCCGAAGAGCTGCAGAGCGCGATCGACATCACCTTGCGCCGCTTCGCCGAGTTCCAGCACCTCCAGGGAGCATTCGACCGTCGAAATGCCGAGACACTGCGGGAGAACGGGCGCAGGGAGACGCAGCAGCGACATGTGCTCGAGCTCCACGACGGCGTGGTGCAGTCACTCTCTGTCGCGCACCTCGCTCTCGAGCTCGATCGGCGCGACGAATCGAAGGAAGCACTGCAGGACGCTCTCGAGAACGCCCGCGCGATCGTCAGCAGGTCACTCGACGAATTGCGACGACAAGGAGTTCCGCTTCAGGACCTGATCCGCGATACGGCGCCGAACTAGTTGAGCAACAACGCGCACACGAACGGCGACGCAGCAGCGAGCGTGCTGATCTGCGACGACAACGACGCGATGCGGATGTTGCTCGGTGTGATCGTCGGCGGAAGCGCCAGGCTCGAGGTGGTCGGCGAAGCGTCGGACGGGAACGACGCGATCGTCCAAGCCACCCGGCTCCAGCCCACCGTCATCCTGCTCGACCTCGCGATGCCGGTCCGCAGCGGCCTCGACGCGCTCCCCGAGCTTCGACAGGTCGCGCCCGACGCTCGGGTCATCGTCTACTCCGGCTTCGCCGGCGGAATCGTCGAGGACGAGGTGCTCGCGCTCGGTGCTGCCGAGTACCTCGAGAAGGGCGCGCTCCCCGACACGATCATCGCGACCATCGAGCGAGCGCTCGTCTCCGCGTGAGCTTCTTCAGCGCCGTCGGCGACATCCTGGCGAGCACCGTTCGCCGCCGGGCGGCCGAGGAGGATGCCGAGTCGACACACCGCGCGCTCGCCGCGGTGATCGAGGGCACGACCGACTACATCTTCGTCAAGGACCTCGACGGCCGGATCATCGCCGTCAACGCGAGCGGCGCGAAGGCGCTCGGGCGGTCCCACGAGGAATTGATCGGTCACACGATCCAGGAGGTCTCGCCCGGTCCGCTCGCTGATGCGATGGCCGAGACCGACCGGCTGATCCTCGAACGCGGGACCACCGAGACGTTCGAGGAGAGCGGCCCGCTCGGTGACGAGACGCGGGTCTTCCTTGCGACCAAGGGTCCGTACTGCGACCGCGACGGCACGCAGCTCGGCACCTTCGAGATCGCGCATGACATCACCGAGCGTCAGGCGCGGGAGCAGGAAGTCGTGCGGAGCGAGGAGCGCCTCCGGCTCGCCCAGGAAGGCGCGCGGATGGGGACGTGGGACTTCGACGTCGCCACCGGTGCGACGAACTGGTCGAGCGGCCTCCGGATGCTGTACGGAGTCGACGTGGAACATCCCGCCGGCTTCGAGCACTTCGTGGCGCTCGTCCACGCCGACGATCGCGAACGCGTACGCGAACAGAACGCGGCGACGGACGCGCTCGACGCCGCCGCGGATCTCGAGTACGAGTGCCGGATCGTCCGACCGGACGGCGAGCTCCGCTGGCTCCTCGAGCGTTCGACCGGACGCCGTGACGAGAACGGCGACCTGGTGCGCATCCTCGGAGTCTCGGTCGACATCACAGAGCGCAAGCTCGCCGAGGAAGAGCTGATGCGAAGCGTGGAGACCCTCCGGCTCGCGCAAGCAGCCGCTGGTCTTGGGGCCTGGGACTGGAATGTCGAAACCGGCGAGGTGAGCTGGACGCCGGGCATGTACGAGATCGCCGGCCTCGATCCGCGCCTGTACCGACCGACCCTGAAGACGTCGGCCGATCATGTCCATCCGGACGACCGGGGCGCTCTCGACGCAGAGATGCGCCGCGTCATCGAGTCCGGCGAGTCTTCCTACGAGTCGTTGTTCCGCGTCGTGCAGCCTTCGGGCGCGATCCGGAGGGTGATCAGCCGAGGCACCGTCTTCCGGAGCCCGGACGGCACGCCGACACGAATGCTGGGCGTCACCCTCGACGAGACCGACCGGCGAACGGCTGAGGGGGAGCGTGCGCAGCTGGAGAATCGGCTGCGCCAGGCGGAGAAGCTCGAGGCACTCGGCCAGCTTGCGGGCGGCGTCGCGCACGACTTCAACAACCTGCTCGTTGCGATTCGCGGCTACGGCGAGCTCGCGCTCCGCAAACTCGAGCGTGGTGAGGAAGGCGTGCCGGAGTACGTCGAGGCGGTACTCACGGCCGCGGACCGCGCCGCAGGCCTCACGAGACAGCTGCTCGCGTTCGGGCGCCGGCAGGTGCTGAATCCAGAAGTGCTCGACCTGAACGAGGTCGTTCGCGAGACAGACGGGCTCTTGCAGCAGCTGATCGGCGACAACGTCGAGCTGGTGACGACGCTCGCAGAGCAACCCGTGCTCGTGAAAGCGGACCGAGGCATGCTCGAGCAGGTGATCACGAACCTCGCGGTCAACGCGCGAGACGCGATGCCTGCCGGTGGCGTGCTGCGGATTCAGGTCACGACCGGGGATCCCGAGCAAAGCAACGGCGACGAGCCGCAGCACGCCGTGCTGAGCGTCGCCGACGAAGGCTCGGGCATCGACGCGGCGATCGCGTCGCACATCTTCGAGCCGTTCTTCACCACCAAGGGTGACGAGGGAACCGGTCTAGGACTCCCGACCGTGCACGGCATCGTCGCGCAGAGCGGCGGTCAGGTCGTCCTGGACACCGCCCTCGGACGCGGGTCGACGTTCACGGTCTATCTGCCGCTACGCAGGAACGAGGCGACCTCGCAGCGCGTCCTGCGGGCGAGCGCCGGCGACGGAGGAACCGAGATGATCCTGCTCGTCGAGGACGACCCGGCGGTCCGGTCGATCGTCTCGAAGATGCTGGCATCTCGCGGGTACGAGGTCGCCGGCGCAGCGGACGGCGACGAGGCGATCCTCCGCTTCGAGGCGCGTGAGCGGCCGATCCAGCTCGTTCTGAGCGACATGGTCATGCTCGGGCTCAACGGCCGGCAGACGATCGACCGCATCCGCGAGCTCGAGCCCGCGACGAAGGTGCTGTACATGTCCGGCTACACCGACGACGCGGTCATCCGAAGCGCCGGGCTCGGGCCCGGAACCGGGTTCATCCAGAAGCCGTTCAGCGGCGACGAGCTCGCAGTTCGGGTCCGCGAGCTCCTCGACGGCGCTGCTCCCTAGCCGCTCACTTCCTGCGATCGCTTGCTCGTAGGCGTGAGGTCGCGTTGGGCTACTCGAAGGGCTGAACGATGATCAGCGAGTTCCCGTCCGGGTCGCGGACCCAGAACATGGGCGGCACGGGCTCTCCCCACCGCGAGATCTCGTCGTCGACGTCGGCTCCAGCGGCTTTCAGCGCGGCGTGATCCGCGTCGACGTCCGACGTGTCGATGCAGATACCGGTCTGGCTGCCTCCTGCCTCGGTTCCCTCTGGCGGCGGCGCAAGCGCGATGGTCGTAACCGCGCCAGGCAGTGCGACCTCGACCCAGCGGTACGAGTCGCCCATCGGGACGTCGACCGTCTTCTCGAAGCCGAGCGCATCGACGTAGAAGTCGATCGCCCGATCGGTGTCGGCGACGGTGACACAGACACGGCCGACCTGTGTGAGGTTCAGCTTGGGCTTCACCTTGGACATGGGATCCTCCTGCTCGTCGTTGTCGTCCCTTAGACCGCAGTGCCCGACGAAACTCATCGCCCCGCCAGACGCGACGGTCCGATGGCGGGCGAAGGGGAGATCGAAAGAGGGGGAACCTCAGGTTCCCCCTCTTGGACTCACATAGCGGGGGCAGGATTTGAACCTGCGACCTCCGGGTTATGAGTCAGCCTGAGTCGGGTCGAGTCCGGCTAGATCGTGGGTTTCCCGTGCCGTCCAGTGGCCTGAGATCACGCCACATCCGCTCAGACGGGCAAAAGTTTGGGCAAAATTCCGCGTTCACGCTTGTCGCTTGTTGGTCTTCGCGGCTGAACAGCGAACTCAATACGCGACCACACCTGCGTTCGAACTGACAGACGGCCGGGCCTCGCCACCGGGCCGTTTGTCTTTCGTCACCCGGTTCCCTCGTTCGAGGGGCGTCGGGAGCCACAACCCCGCCCGATTTCTTACGCATGCGTGCTGCCGCCCACGTCGTTCTTACCCCGATCGTCCTGTACTTCGGTTGGAGCCTGCTCGGTGGGTTCGTCGTGGGTGTCTCGGGCCAGCCGCTCGATGGCGCGGGGGCGAGCGTCGTCGGTCTGGTTGCCCTCTTGATGCTGCCGCTCGGCGTCTGGTACGGCTGGCGGAACCGCCAGCGGTAGCTCGATGGCGATGAGCGCAGAGGAGTGGCGGGCACTCGTCCACAAGCTCGAGCCTGAGGCTCGAGAGGACCAGCGAGGTTACGCGCGCAAGGTCGCGCTGCTCGGAGCGTTGGGCTATGCCGCGATCGGCGTTGCGTTGCTGGCGCTCACGGGTTTCGCGGGTCTTGTCATCTACATCGCCGTCGTAGGCGCGTTCGCGCTCGTGAAGCTGTTGATCCCGATTGTCGGTCTGGGCTACGTGATCTTCCGCTCCTTGGCCGTCAAGTTTGACCCGCCGCAAGGGCTCGAGGTTCATCGTGAGCAGGCGCCTGAGCTCTTCGAGATGATCGATGAGGTGCGCGTCGCGGTTCGCGGGCCTGAAGTGCATAGCGTGCTCGTCGACGGTGCCGCGAACGCCTCGATCGTGCAGATCCCCCGCCGCGGGCTGATTCTCCGGAGCCGCAACTACCTGACCCTCGGCCTCCCCTACATGCAGGCAATGTCGGCCGAGCAGCTGCGCGCAGTGGTCGCTCACGAGCTCGGTCACCTGTCCAAGAACCACGGCCGCTTCGGAAGCTGGGTTTACCGGATTCGCGCAACGTGGTGGCAGCTGCTGGACAGGCTCGAGCAGCGTCGCAGCGTGATGACTTGGCCGTTTCGCCGCTTCTTCGAGTGGTATGTCCCCCGCTTCGACGCCTACAGCTTCCCGCTTCGCCGTGCGCACGAGTTCGAGGCCGACCGAGCCGCCGCACAGGCGGCCGGGCCGCTCGCCGTCTCCTCCTCCCTGCTCGTCGGCACGCTCGCCGCAAGGCAACTCGGCCGCTACTACTGGCCGCGCGTCTACGAACGCGCGACCCACCAAGCGCAAGTGCCCCGCAGCGCGTTCGGGGCGATCCGGGCAGAGCTCAAGGCAGGACGCGACGACGAGCGAGCACGCTTCTGGATGGAAAGCGAACTCCACCACGAGCCAGCCGCCGACGACACCCATCCCTCAACGGAGGAACGGATCCTCAGCCTCGGGCTCGCACCGTTAGAGGTCCTTGCAGCTGCCGAGGCAACATCTCCCAGCAGCGCCGCCGACGAGTACCTCGGCACCCTGGAGCGAACACTCGTCGACGCACTCGACGAACTCTGGCACGCCTCGATCGAAGACGCGTGGCAGGACCGCTACCTCGACGGCCAACGCTCTCGTGCTCGCCTGCGCGACCTCGAGCAGCGGGCGGCAGACGGGTCGTTACCGGTCGAGGAGGCACGCGAACGAGCCGAACTGACGGAAGTGCTCCGCGGCGCAGACCGCGGCCTGCTCCTTTACCGCGAACTCCTAGCCAACGATCCGACCGACGGCTTCGCGAACTACGCGATCGGCCGGCTCCTCCTCGAGCAAGGCGACGAAGCCGGGCTCTCCCACTTAGACCGCGCGATCGACCATGAAGCCGATGCCGTCCTAACGGGCTGCGCGCTCGCGTCCGAGTTCCTCGGCGAACGCGGCCGACACGACCAAGCCCGTGCGTACGACAAGCGTGCTGAGCGACAGGTCAGAGTGCTCGAAGCGGCGGGCGCAGAACGACAAGCGGTCCGGCTCGAAGACGAATTCGTCCAACACGACCTGTCCGAAGAGCAACTCGAAGAAGTTCGCTCAGCGGCGATCTGGACAGACGAGATCCGACGGGTGTACGCGGTACGCCGCCGCAACGAACACCTAGACAACGCCTACCCGCTCTATGTCTTCGCATTGGTCCCGGTGAACCAGTGGCGTACGATTTGGCGCGAGAGCTCCGACGAAAGCGAACTCACTCTGGCCGAACGGTTCGCCCGCGACCTCAAGCTCATGGTCGATTTCCAGGTGCTCCAGACCGGCCCACGAGGCGGCGGCGTGCAGAAACGCTTCAGCGCCTTCGAAAACGCGCTGATCTACGACCGCGAAGCCGCGTAGATACACACGCAGGGCCACCGGAGCATAGGGATCGCGTATCCGCAGCTCAGGGAGGCTTCACCGCAAGGCGGTCACAGTCGTTTGGGATGTCGACAGCTTCTATTCGCAGTTGAGAGTGGACAACTCTGTGCGGAACCACTCGCGGAGTTGTTCGAGAGTTGCTGCAGGGCGGCCGTTACACCATACGTGGGTCTCTAACGCATTACAGATCTGTCCATCTCGATACACATAGATCACTAGTTCGGACTCATACCCTCTGCCGTCGCCTTGTCGTGACACCTCAAGGGAGCCGAGTTCGAGTCCTCGACTCTGAATATCGGGCAAGGCTTTCGCGACCTCGGCCTGGACCAGGGCGAACGCATCCACCTCAAATTGGTTTGGTGAGCTCATGGGATCGAGACTCGGGACAACTCGACCCCAGTCACGGGGAATTGACGCCCCCGACTCCTGAACTTTCCGATGTGCGTCCGGTGGTGATGCACGACGACCCGTTTGGCACCTACGCGTAGCGGATTGGCATTGCGTTCTTGGCACCTTCCTGATCGAAAACTTGCCGCACTTCCTGTGCTGCCATGGTAAGCGGGACAACGTGAGCGAAGTCGCCATCCTCTGCGCAAGCGACGAGATAGGGGCTGTGGGCCAGGAACGCCAGTACATCGTCACGACCCATCTGGCGCCAGTCTGGTGGGCCAGATGCCGTACACGGGAAAAGTTGGAGCAGTGCGAGCCGGCCGTTCCAGCCTGCGGCTAAGAACGCCAACGCATCATCGACTGATCGATAAATACCGTACTGCTCCGAACCAAAGATCATGCGCCTGGCTCTCTCACGGGCAGTCAACATCGGCGCGACGTCGCGGTCAACAGAGAGTGTGAGCGAAGAATCTGCGCGCACTACGCCAAAGTCGACCTCCTTCGAGGCCAACCGGGCGAGCATCGGAAAGAGTCGTTCAGGGCTCCCACCCACTTCAATCTCGAAGGCGACGTCACGCGCGCGACCTTTGATCGGTCCATCAAGACCAAGTACTTGGAGCTGACCGAGCGGGCACTCGCGAATCGTCACTTCGGTCATCTTGTCATTCAAGCTGTATCGCGTCGATCACACTAAAAAGAGGCGCAGGAGCCATCGAGTCCGGGGCTGAGGAACGGCGTTACCGCCGAGCGCCTGGCCGACCCCTGGCTACCTCACGCTTGGCTCTCTGCCAACGTGCGGAGTTCGTCGATCGCGGATTCAAGGCTCATTGTCTCGGCCTCAGGAAGCAGAGCTCGCGCGAGCTCACGGCTCGGCTCCTCGATGGGAACCCCCGCTAGCGCGTCGGCGGCGACCTCCACCGCAAGTCCGTACTCGCCGGCATCCAAGTACTCCCTGTATGAGTCGAGAACTCTGGGTGGCAGCGATGAGGCGACGAGTGGGACAAGCGCGCCGAGACGAGCTTCAAGCTCGCGGTAATACTCGTCCGGATGCCGGTCAGACATTCTCTTCGTCATCTGCCTCGAACGGGATAGCCAGTGATTATGTCTATCCAGTCAGTTACCACACGAATCGTAACGCCGCCGCGGGTCCCCTCCACAACACTACGCGCTCCCTGGTGCCCGATAAGCCGCGAAGCAGGATCCGTTGCAATGTCGGAAATTTCGTGCATGATCCGGTCGCCTGACCAGCCCTTGGGAAACGATGTCTTGTTGGGCAGGCCGGGCCACAGGTGGCCCCCACCGGTCGCGTCGCCGTAGAGGATGTGATTGGTTCGAGCACGACTCGCAAGATTGACATAGTCATCGACACCCTCGGTGGCGCCGCGAAGCATCTTTGCGCCTTTGAGGAATTTGCCGGGTCCCCATATGGTCATGGCGACCTGGGCGAGACACACCGGTGACTTCACGCAGCCATTGACCCACTTATCGAACCACGCGAGAGCGCATTGAATGTCTCCGGCGCTGGCTGATCCGCCGCAGTGGTTATCTGCTCGGGCAGCGTCTTCCCATGCCCAGATTGCTCCCATGCCACTCGGGTCGACGAGTGCGGTCGGCGTGTTGTCGGCGTAGGCATAAGCCGAGATGCCGGGAGCTGCGGCGTTGGGAGGGAGCGGGTCGGTAGCGGTGAAGCGGCCGGTGCCGGGGTCGTATTGGCGGGCGCGAAGGTGGTACAGGCCGGTCCCATCGAGCTGCTCGCCTGCGAAGCGAAGTGGGTTCACTGGAGCACCGGGGTCGTTCTGGGTGCTCGTGTTAGCGGTGCCGAACGGTTCGTAGCTGTGCGTCCACTGCGTTGCGCCCGTGCTGGAAGTGACGTTGACGATGCTGCCCAGTGCGTCGCGGTGGTAGTAGGAGGTCTGCGAGCCATCGGTCAGGGAAACCGGGCCGAGCCCCTGGAGGTAGCTGCGCAAGGTGCTGCCGCTGCCGTCGCGCTCCAACGCGAGTTGCGGCAACCCGTTGTTGACGTCCCAGAGGTAGTTGGTCGTTTGGCTACCGGTCGCGGAGTTGAGACGGACGCCGTCGCCGTCGTAGGCGTAGGTCGTCGTCGTCGAGGAAAGTGTGGTTGAGGTGAGTCGTCCTGCGAGGTCGTAGCTGAAGGTGCGGCTGCCGGCTGTGGTTTGGTTGCCGTTGTCGTCGTAGCCGTAGCTGACGGTGCCGCCTGGCCCGCTGGTTTGGGTCAGTTGGTCGCCGTTGTTGTAGGTGTAGGTGGTGGTGCCGGCTGTGCGGGTTTCGCTGCTGCGGTTGCCGACGTTGTCGTAGGCGTAGCTGAGGCTGAGCCCGCCGCCGCTGGCGCTGGTAACACGGTTCAGGTCGTCGTAGCCGTAGGTCGTCGCACCTGCGGTGGTGGTGATTTGGGTGGGGTTACCGACAGCGTTGTACGCGTACTGGGCGTAGGAGAGCGCGACCCCGCTCTTTTCGTTGCGGACTTCGGTGACGCGTCCGGCCTCGTCGTAGCTGCGCGTCTCGGTGTAACCGTTGCCACTCGGGAGTTCTGTCTCGATCAGGTTCGCGGCTGCGTCGTAGAAGTAGCTGGTCAGCAGGCTGTTGCTGCTGACCGTGGCGAGCCGCGAGTCGTCGTCATAGGTGTACGTCGTCAGCCGGGCGCCCGGATAGGTGCGCTCCGTGAGGTTGCTGGCGGCGTCGTAGTCGTACTCGAAGCTGTTCGAGCCACGCGTTGTCTCCGTGAGGCGGTTGAGGGAGTCATAGACGTAGCTGATGCTCCCGGCGCCGTCGTTCATCTCGGTTCGGTTGCTGTTTGCGTCGTAGCTGTAGTCGACGTCCGGGGTACTGTCGGAGTAATCGATCGAGGTCAGCCGGTTGAGCGCGTCGTAGGCGTACTCGGTCGTGTCGCTCGCGGCATCGGTCAGCTCAATCAGGTTGCCGTTCGCGTCATATTCGTAGGCCCAGCTCTTACTCAGCGGGTTCGTGACCACGCTCGGCCTGTTCGCCGCGTCGTAGGTGAAGGTCGTTGTGTGGCTCTTGGCGTCGGTACGACTGGTCAGGTTGCCCACCGTGTCGTATGCGTAGCTCGTCGTCGTGCTCCCGGGGGCCGTAACCGTGATCAGCCGATTGGCGTTGTCGTACGTGTAGCCGATCGTCTTCGTCCGCGCGTCGACGATGCTGGTCAGGCGGCCCGCGTCGTCGTAGGCCCAGGTCGTGACGTTGCTCAGTGGGTCGGTCACGGTTAGCGGGCTGCCGGCTGCGTTGTACGTGACAGTGGTGCGGTAGTCGTCGGGATCGATCCCGCTTTCGTTCCCACGTGGATCAACGACCGAGATCACCCGTCCTGCGCTGTCGTAGGTCGCGGTCTGCCGCTTCCCCAGCGGCGTCTCAATCTCGATCAGGTTGCCGGCGCTGTCGTGCTCGAACTCGGTCGTCTTCGACCGCGGGTCGGTCACGCTGACGAGCAAACCCGTGCCGCCGGGATCACGGCCCAGGGTCGTGACGATGCTGCCTGGCGCGGTGATCGTGGTCAGGTTGCCATCACCGTCGTAACCGAGCGTTGTCGAATTGCCACGACCGTCCTCGTAGGAGGTCAGGTCGTTCAGCGCGTTGTAGGTGAAGGTTTCTTCGTAGGAGAGCGGCGAGGGCGCAGTGCGGATGAGCAGGTTCCCGTCACTGTCGTAGGTCATCGTGGTCGTCTTGTCGCGCGCGTCGGTGACACTTGTCAGGTTGAAGTCGCTGTCGTAGGCGTACTCGGTCTCGTGATTGAGCGGGTCGATCCGCTTCTTGAGCAGGTTGCCGTCGTAGACATCCTTCCACGCATTGTTTCGCGCGTCGGTCGCGGTCAGCGTCTGCGTCGCCGCGTTCCAGGCGAACGTGGTCTTGTTATTCAGCGCGTCGTACTGCTCGATCACGCGTCCGTCCGCGCCGTAGACGTTCCGGAAGACCGTGTGCGTGAGCGGGTCGATCTCCTTCTCGAGCAGGCCCTTGCTCTCGTAGACGTACGTCCAGACCTTGCCGCGCACATCCGTCACGGAGGTGAGTCGTCCGCTCGTGTACACAAAACTGACGCTTCGCCCGTCTGGCACCTCGACTTCGATCAGCCGACTGGAGCCGTCGTAGGTCAGCGTCGCTTCGCGGGCTGCTTCGTCGGTGATCGTGGCCAGGCGTCCGCTCCCGTCGTAGCCGAAAGCGAGCCCTTGCTCGTTTCGGTCGCGCAGCGAGGTCAGCTTGCCCGAGCTGTTGAACAAATAGTGCAATTGGTCGTTCGTGATCAGCTCGTGGCCGCCAGTGACGGCGTCCAACTTCGAGCGGCCACCTGCTTGCGCGGTGAAGCTCCCATCGCTGTTCTTGAGGAAGACCAGCTGTTGTCCGTCGCCGGCACGAGCGGTAGCGTTCCCCCAGCTGTCGAAGCTGAGTGACGCTGCGTAGCTGTGTGTCCAGCCCTGGCCGAGGGAACCAACCGCCGGATCGAGCGAGTTGTAGAAGCGGGCGAACGCGAACGTCACTCCAACACCCGGCAAGGACAGGTCGCTGACCGAGTGCGTGAAACTCCCGGTCGCGCTGTTCACGGGGTCGGAGACAAGGGCACTCGTGTTGACCGCGAGCGACCCACCGAGTGACTGGGCGGCTGGCAGCGGCGGCGTCGGGTCGAACTTGAATGGCGAGAACTCCAGCCCGCCGATGTTCACGGAGTCGTAGTGGCAGAAGTCCGCACCCGCCGCATAGGCCGAGCCGTTGATCGGCCCCGTCGCGAACAGCCCCTGCGAGGAGTGGTAGTGCAGCCGGCCAAACGACAACAGATTGGTCGTCTGGCAGCCCGCGGCGTTCGGGCGGTACTCGACTTGTTCGCCCCAGTAGTTGTGCCGCCAGTCCGCCGTACGCTTCGCCTCGAAGGTCCAGAGCTCTTCGGAGGTGTTGTCGTAGATGTTGTTTCGGTTCCCGCGCGGCCAGTACGCCACATTCACGTCCGAGTCCATCAAGATGTAAATCCCGTGGCTGTTCCCGGTGATCTCGCTATCGGTCACCGATGAGGCCAGGCCCGTGTAGCCAAGCGAGGAACCGAAGTAGAAGCCCTGCCGGGTGTTGTTCTTGATCGTGCTCTCGTCGACGTCGACCCACCCATCGACGGCGACCGCGCCGGCACCGTTGCTCTCGATCGTCGTCCGCTCGATCACACCACCGGGCGCACATGAACCCGACGGCATCGCCCGAAACGCCGGACTCACATTCGTCTTGATCGTTGAGTCCTTAATCGAGACCTCCGCGCAACCCCCGCTCAAGTCGACGACCGCGGCGCTGTTGTCAGTGATCGTGAAGCCCCCATAGCGGACGTCGACGTAGCGCAGCGCGTTTTGGTCGCTACTCCCGAGCAAGCGCATCCGGTACCACTGCCCCGCCGCGCCGCTCGTCGCGGCACCGTCCCCGTTGCTGTCCCCACCCGCCGCGTCGTCCTGGTAGGACGTGAACGTGATCCGCGCCGTCGACGTCCCAACGGCGTCCAACGTCCCATTCACGACCAGCTGGCGGCCGCCGCCGTTCGCCTTGACAATCACGCCCGGCTCGATCGTCAACCTCACCCCCGAGGAAACCGTCACGTCCCCGTTCAAGATGTACGGACTCCCGGCCAACGTCCACGTCGTGTTCGAGTTGTAGGTCGTCGCGCCGAGTACCGTCGCCGCCCGTGCCGACCGAGGGTGCGTCAACGACGACGGACCCAACAGAGCAAGCAAGGCAACGCACAGGCAGAAGACGCGAAGCGGCGTAACCAACGAACGCACACCTGTAGGGAGCAGCGCAGACCGCACTCGCGAACCTCCTCGGATCGGAAAGAAGCGGTACTCAGGAACCGATGGCGAACCCCGGACCCCGATCCAGCTGTTGACTTCCGGCGAGACAGCTATTACACAACCGCTGACAAGTTGCAATGGGCCGATGCGGTCGGAAGTGCGCAAACTCCGGGCTTTGAGTCGTCGTGGCGCATCGTGCTGTGCTCGACGGCACCCCACCCCAAGCAGGTGCACCGCGCGCCGTTGCCTCCGCCAGTGGTAGCGAGGGTTGACAACCGGCAGCTAAGGGTCGTAGCCTCGCCGTAATACGACGGAGGAGGAGTCATGGCCCAGGTCGAGCCGGAGTTGACCGTTGCCGAGGCCTCTGGCCCTGGCAGCCGCGCTGAGCCGGGAGCGGTGGGCGATGCCGCGATCCTTGCTCCTGCAGGTCCCGCGGTCTCTGCTCAGGGAGAGGCGGCCCGGCTGCATGGTGAATTGCCGGTGCGCGGCTCCAAGCGAGTCTCGCGCTCACCGATCAACGAGGGCCGGTTCGGGCGCATGTTCCGGCGGCTGCCGCCAATGGCGCCGCTCGAGAACGACGTCCTGCTGGCGCTCTCGGAGCAAATGCGTGAGCCAAGCGCCCCGAGCTCGTGGGGCGGCACGCCCGAGAACCTCGACAACCCGGCGATCTCGGCCGGCTACACCTACCTGGGGCAGTTCATCGACCACGACATCACCTTTGATCCGACCTCGACCTTGCAGCGCGAGAACGACCCCGACGCGCTGATCGATTTCCGCTCGCCCCGGTTCGATCTCGACTCGATCTACGGCTCCGGGCCGATCGACGAACCGTTCCAGTATCGACGTGGCCTGGGCGGGATGCGCATGCTGCTCGGCCAGAACGCCAACAACGACGCCGACCTGCCCCGGAACCTGGAAGGGACTGCCTTGATCGGCGACCCGCGCAACGACGAGAACACGATCGTCTCGCAGCTGCAGCTCTTCTTCCTGCGCTTGCACGACAAGTTCGCCGCCGAAGTCGAAAGCGACGCAGCGGTTCCGGCCGAGGACCGATTCTTCGACACGCAGCGGCGCGTGCGCTGGCACTACCAATGGGTCGTCGCCCACGACTACGTGCGCCGAACCGTCGGCGAGGAAACCTTCGAGCGGGTCTGCGACCTCGACAACGCCGGCCGCATCACCAACATCAAGCGCCCCCACTACAACCCGAAGACCTCGCCCTACATGCCGGTCGAGTTCTCGGCGGCCGCCTTCCGCTTCGGGCACAGCCAGGTGCGCGGCATCTACAACCTCTCGGCGCTGGTCACCGACCGCCCGATCTTCTCCCCCGGGCCGTTGCAGAACGAGTTCCAGGACCTGCGCGGCTTCCGGCCGCTGCCGTCGCAATGGACGGTCGACTGGTCGCTCTTCTTCCCGATCGCGGGCTCGACCCCGCAGCCGAGCCGGCTGATCGACGCCAAGCTCGCGCTCGGGCTCTTCGACCTGCCCGACGGGGGCGGATCGCTCGGCTTCCGAAACCTCAAGCGCGGGCAGGTGCTCGGGCTTCCCTCCGGGCAGGACGTCGCCAAGGCGCTCAAGCTGAAGCCTCTGTCCGGCGACGAGCTGGGCGCGCCGGAGCCGACGCCGCTGTGGTTCTACATCCTCAAGGAGTCCGAGCTGGGCGGCGGCGCACACCTCGGCCCGACCGGCGGCCGCATGATCGCCGAGGTTCTGCTCGGCCTGCTCGAGCTCGACCCACGCAGCTGGTTCTCGCACGATCCGAACTGGACACCGACGATCCCCGACGCCGACGGCGACGGACGCATCGGCATGCCCGACCTGATCACGTTCGGCACGAGCTGACCCGGGCCGTGGACGTCAGCCTCGCCACCTTCAACCTGAACAACCTCTTCGGCCGCTGGAACCTCTACGCCGACGCCCCAGCACCGCCGCCGACGGGTGCCCCGGCACCTGCGAACGCCGAAGCCGCGAGCACCCCGACGGCGGCCGAGCCCGAGCGCCCATGGCTCGAGGAGGGGCCGGTCGTCGCCCCGGCGGCGCGACGCCGGCTCCCTGACGTCAAGATCGTGATCGAAGGCAACCTGACCCCCGAGGGGATCAAGTGGCGGACGAACCCTTACGACGGGCGCGTCGTGTACAAGAAGAAGCCCGCGGCGACGAAGAAGCTCGCCGAACGAATCAAGGATCTCGACGTCGACGTACTCGCCGTTCAAGAGGTCGAGAACATCGAAGCCCTGGACGAGTTCGTCGAGACGCACGGGCTGCGGCGCGCCGGCTACCGCCATCTCGTCCTCGTCGAGGGCAACGACGACCGCCTGATCGACGTCGGCGTCATCTCACGGCTACCGATCGGCAGCGTCACCTCTTGGCGGCACCGCACCTACAAGAACCGGCCCAAGGAACAGCCGGTGTTCTCCCGCGACCTGCTCGAGGTCGACATCTTGAGCGAGAACCGCCAGCGCCTCCTCCTGACGGTGTACGTCAACCACCTCAAGAGCAAGCTGGCCAAGAACGCGAAGGAGAAGCGCGAAGGCAACCAGCGCCGCAAGCGTCAGGCCGAAACGATCGCCGCAATCCTCCGGGAGCGTCCGCCCCCCGGACCGTTCGTCGTGGTCGGCGACCTGAACGACGGCCCGGACACAGCACGGCTCAAGCCCTTGCGTGACGCCGGCCTAATCGACGCGCTGACCGACCCGGACGAGACCGGCGGCCCCTACCCGGCGAACGACCCTACCCCGCCAACAACGAAAGCCTGGACGCACCGCTACCGAGCCGAAGGCAGGACCGACTACGAACTCTTCGACCAGATCTGGCTCTCGCCCGACCTCGCCGGCAAGCAGACAGGCGCGTTCATCCAACGGCGAACAAGCCGCGGCGGCGACGCCACCGACCACGACCCCGCCGCGATCGTCCTGCGCCTCTAGCCATGTCCACGGTGCCCCAGTTCAAGGAGAGCAAGCAATGAGCCATGACACGACGCTGCACTGGGCCGAACAAGGCTTCGATCTGCAGACCGGTTTCACGGTCACACCCGACGATGACGGCCTCGTCGTCAGCGGTGACTGCCCCCGCTGCAAAGGATCGACCTCGTGGCCGTTCCGCAAAGGCGAGATGGGCGCGATGGATCAAACCGACGCTGACGCTGCAAGGAGCGAGACCGCCACCGTGATCTGCGCCTGCGGGCACCCGCACGAAAAGCGCCCTGACGGCTCGGGCGAGGACGGCTGCGGGGCCTACTGGAAGGTGCTGTTGTGAGCATCGAAGACAAGAAGTGGGCCCAGCTCGCCGAGGCCCAGCAGTACAAGCGGCTGGAGACGATCCGCGCGACTGCCGGTAACTGGCGCACCGGCCTGATTGCGCTCACCGCCCTGCTCACCACGGTCACGATCCTCAAGGGACCCGAGAAGGCGAGCGACCTCTCCGATGAGGGAAAGCTCTACGCCGCACTGCTGCTCGGCGCAGCCCTGCTCCTGCTCCTGATCGGCTCCGCCGCCGCCATGTTCGCCGCCTTTGGACTGCCAGGCGCGGACGACCTCGTCACCGGCGAAAAGCTGCGCAAGTGGACGGCCAAGGCATCCATGCACGCCAAACGCTGGCTCTACATTGCCGTCGCCTGCTTCTTCCTCGCTGTGCCCGCAGTCGCTGGCGCCGTCGCGATCACCTGGTTCGACGAAGACCTCTTCGCCGGCGACCCCGCCGCCGTTGTCGTGATCGAGCTGAAACCTGTCAACGACGAGCCACAGCCCCCTGTCTGTGGCGAGCTCAAGCGCGGCAACGACACCGTGCTCGTGCTCGAAGTGGACAAGCCTGCCGGTAAACGCGACCAAACCATCGCGCTCACCGACGTCGAAGCGCTCGCGATCAAGTCTGATTGCCCCTCCTAACCGGCCAGTCCTTCGAGCGCATAAGCACTAGGAGTGAGACGCGCTCCTGTCGGCTACCCCTCCAAACCGGCTCCGGTTTGTTCTCCTGCAGCCAATAGCAGTCGGCAGGCCGATCGATCTGGCCGTCAGTTGTGTTCCCATGGCGGCCAGGTTGGAAATCGGATCGAGGCGAGGATGCGATCGGCATTCGCGATCGTTTCCTGGCTCGGGTTACGAGTACCCAAGAACACGCGGAGATCGACGTGGTACTGGTCGTCGATCTTGCCCCAGAGCACGTACTGCGGGATGCCGCGGGTCTGTCCCTCCCAGCCATCCTGCCGCTCGAACTGGTCGAGACCGATCGGCGTGATCAGCGGCGGGTACTCGCTGCTGTCTGTGGAGGAGGGCGGGAAGCGGGAGTTCCGCTCCAGCGCGAGCCAAATCACGATTCCGTCCTTGGGGAGCCGATCGAGCGTTCTCTGTGGCGGGAGCGCGTTCCACTCGTCCGTGTAGGGGATTGTTGATGCCCACGAGGTCACCCAGTCACCCTGGGCTTGCGTCTCCATTCTGCCGCTGTTCCCCGTGTACCACCCAGCCCGGGTCGGAAAGGCGGCAGGCTCGACGAAGCCGGTGTGGAAGTCACCGTTTGCGACCTGGACGCTCGCGAGCAAAGCGTTCAAGGACTTCAGCAGCCGTGGCTTCGGCGGCGCCGACCCCGTCTCGGCGAAGAGCACGAAGGCACGACCCGAAACCGAGAACAGCTTGCGCGCGAACCCATGACCAGAGTCGGCGCTGTCGTCGCTCAGGCCATCGGAGCTCGCGAAGTCCGCGGCGCGCAGCTCGATCGGCTCCCGCAGCTCGGGATACGCGCTCGCCTCGAGTGGCGGAGACGCCTGCCCCATCTCCTGCTCGAACATCAACACCAGCGCGTCGTCTTCGCTCATCCGCTTGCTTGCCGCCTGTGCCCAGCGCGACGAAGGCGCGGGCAGCGGAAACGTGGCCGCGTGCACGGCGCCTCGGACGACCCGAAGATCCCAGCCAACCGGCGGCGTGAGCGAGATTCCGTATCGGGCAGATCGTTCCGCCGTTGATGGCTCGGGGACAGCCGACTCCTCGCCACCGGAGCCGGCCGGCCCGCACGAAGCAGCGGCCAGAGCGAGCGCAAGCGAAAGCGCTAGGAGCGGCGTAATTCGCGGCACAGGATTGATACGAGCCGCGATGGCGGCCGGGTCCCGGAGTAGGGCACAACTGTCTTAGGGGCCGCGGCGTCTAAAGGTCGGCTGAAGCCGTGGGCCGAGCGTCCCAGCGACGCGCAGGCCTAGCGATTCGGACCCCGCCGCGCGAGGAACCTCGAACCAAGGCCCCGTGCCGCTAGGACCTCCCTGAGGGCGGCGGCCGTATCAGGGGCATGGACCTCGCGGAGCGTTCAGGTCGTAGAGTCGATGCGGGATGCCGGGCTTTGGCCGCGACGAGCGCGCCTGGGTGCGGGGCGCCCAGGAAGGGTCGGCCTCGGATCTCGAGGCGCTCTTCCGCGCGTACTGGCCGCGCGCCTACCGGGCCGCCTATCTCGTCACCCACGATGCCGCGGCCGCCGAAGACATCGCCCAGGAGGCCTTCCTCGCGGCTATCCGGTCGCTCGACCGCTTCGACCGACGCCGCCCTTTTGGCCCCTGGCTACACCGAATTGTCATCAACCGCGCGATCGATTGGAGCCGAGCTCGTGGGCTTCGCGCCGAGAGCGAGCTGCACGACGTCGGGGCCGATCCGGCCGAGCGCGGCGACGCCGAGGGTCTCATGGGAGCGATCGCGCGGCTGCCGCCGGAGCAGCGCGCTGTGATCGTGCTCCGCCACCTCCTGGACTACACCCCGGGAGAGATCGCCGACCTCCTCGACCTGCCGCGCGGAACAGTGAACTCGCGCCTTCGCCGTGGGCTCGACGCGCTGAGGGAGGGGCTGTGAGGCGCGAGCTCGAGCGGCTCGACGTCCCGGGCGAGCACGAGGCGCGCGAGCGTGCCTGGGCCCTCGTCCAGCCTGCTTATGCGGTGCGCGAGCCGCAGCCGCGGGAGCGGCGCTTCGTCCGTCCGGTTCTCGCGGCGGCCGCGATGGCCGCGATTAGCGCCGCGGTGCTGAGTCCGCCGGGACGCGCGGTGCTCGACCGGGTCCGGGAGGCGGTGGGCGTCGAGGGCGCATCGGAGGGTCTGTTCGAACTTCCGGCGGCAGGACGCGTGCTCGTCACGGCCGACTCGGGTACCTGGGTCGTCGACTCTGACGGCTCGAAGCGGCGGCTGGGGATGTACCGCGAGGCGTCGTGGTCACCGTTCGGTCGGTTCATCGTCGTCTCGCGCGACGCCGAGCTCGCGGCGCTGACCCCGCAGGGTGAGACCCGGTGGACGCTCGCGCGCCCGACGGTTCGGCTCGCGCGATGGGGCGGTACGCGAAACGACACCCGCATTGCGTACCTGAGCCGAAGCGACCTGCGCGTCGTCGCGGGCGACAGTGACGGGGACCGACTCGTTTCGTCCGGAGTTGCTTCGATCGCGCCGGCCTGGCGTCCCGGGACAATCCGCTTTCTCGCGTACGTCGCCGACGGTCGCGTGGTCGCCGCCGACCCCGAGAGCGGGCGGCAGTTCTGGTTACGCCGGGTCGCGGGCGTCTCGAAGCTGGAGTGGTCCCGCGACGGCGAACTGCTTCTGGTCCAGGGTCCGCGCGTGCTCCGCGTCTACGACGCGAGCGGGACGCTTCGTTACGACCTTCTCGGAGCGCAAGCTGCGCGGATCACCGCGGCAATGTTCTCACCGCAGAACGCGGTCGCGTTCGTCCAACGGCTGCGCGGGCGCAGCCAACTGTGGACGATCCCGCGCCTCCGTCCTGATGGAAGCGCTGCGCGCCAGTTGTTCTCCGGGCCAGGGACGTTCGGGAGCGTCGTGTGGTCTCCCGATGGCCGGTGGCTTCTCGTCGGGTGGAGCGACCCTGATCAGTGGCTCTTCGTCGGACGCGACGGCGGGCAGAGGGTTCGCGCGGTTGCGAACATCTCGTCGCAGTTCGACTCGACTACACCGCCGCGTGTCGCCGGGTGGATCTCGCCGTGAGGCGTCGCGAGTTCGTCCTCGGCGCCGCGGCGCTCGCCTTCGCGCCGCACGCTTTCGCCACGTCGCTCAGCCGTACGCCGACTGCGCTGGTCACCGCGGACCTCGAGTCCCATGTTGTAGCCGTCGACATCAACACCGGCAAAGTGCTCCGGCGGATCGCGACGGCCCCTGGCCCGCGCAGCATCGAGACCGTCGGCAACCTCGCCGTCGTCGGTCACACCGAGCGCGGACTGCTCACGGTGATCGACGGTGCGACGCTACGCGTGCGGGACACTGTCGGCGGCTTCACGGAACCGCGGTACACGGTCGCTGCGCGCGACGGCGAGCACGCGTTCGTGACCGACTCGAAGACGGGCGAGCTCGCAGTGCTCGCCGTCCGGCGAGGCCACGTGGTCGCCCGCCTGGCGCTCGGTGGCGCGCCGCGTCATCTCTCGTACGAGCCGTCCGCCGAGGTCGTCTGGGTCGTGCTCGGCAACTCCGCCGACCGCATCGCCGTCGTGGACGTCTCATCGCCAACGCGCCCGAAGCTCCTCCGGCGCTTCTCCCCGCCTCTGCTCGCCCACGACGTCGGCTTCGGCCCCGGTCGCGTCTGGGTGACCGGCGGTGCCTCTCGCGAGCTCGTCGTCTACGGCCCGAGGGGGCGGCCCCTGCGCCTCCGGGCCGACGCGGCGCCTCAACACGTGACATTCGTCGGCAATCGAGCGTACGTCGCGAGCGGCGAGGACGGCACGCTGCGAGTCCACGACGCCCGCACCGGCCGCCTGCTCCGGAGGTCGCAGCTTCCGGGTGGCTCGTTCAATGTGCAGCGGGAAGGGCCGGCCGGCGGGCTGGTTGTGACCCCGTCTCTGTCCCGTGGGACGCTCTGCGTGATCGACCAGAGCGGTCGCGTCCTCCGACAGCCACGGGTCGCCCGCTCCTCCCACGACGCCTGCTTCGTCGTCAGCACCTGACCCCGGCCCGCGGGCAGCCGGCGCCGGAGCTCCCCCCGACCTCAACCGACGAACGGAAACTGGGACCTCCCGCCCCATCCTCCGCGTATTAGAGGTGTGCGAACGGTTTCTCTCACTGTTCTGGTCGCCATCACGATGCTTGTCAGCGTTCCCGGCGCGAGCGCGAAAGACCTGCGCCCCGGCGATGTGCGCATCTGTAACGCGGTCGGCTGCGCTCCGGTCATTAACCGCAGCGTGCTCGAACACCTGACCTCCTTCTACTACACGGGCCGCATGCCGTCCCAGGTTCGCCGTCCGCCGCTCGGTGGCCCCTACTACGAACTGCGCTTCCGAAACGGGTATGTAACCGGCATCGTCTCAGGACGCCGCCTCGACCGCTTCCTCACCTACGGCGTCCACGACCAACGCTTCAAGAGCGACAACTGGTACAGCATCCCCGCCAGAGTTGCTGGAGAGCTACGGCGACTAACGTCGGCGCTACGCCCGCTGCGTCTGACACGCGTCGCGCTGGCGAAATCAAGCAAGCCGCAACGGGTCCCCCGGGCACCATAGCCCCCCGACGTCCGTACGCAGGCAAGCCGCAACGCTGCGGTTCTAAGCCACCCGGCCGCTTCGCCGCGAGGCTTCCTTCGCACACCTCGTCGGTAGTTGTAGCGTTTCGTTATGCGCAGGACGCGCTTCTTGTTCGTGAGTGTCGCCATGCTCCTCGCGGCGGCCGCCGGGTGGTTATGGCTCGATTCTCCTTCGGCAGAATCGGAGGTCGAGGCGTACTTCTCGGACCGTGCGATTCGCGCCGACGTCGAGGCTTGCCAGTACCTCAAGTACGACTCCGACCCCACCATCTACAGCTGCACCATCGTAGGTGACTCGCCGATGCGGATCGGACGATGGCCAATCCGAGCGGGGCGGTCAGAGTTCTGCTTCCGCGTCCCGAAGGCAAGGTCACCACTCGGACGCGGTGGTAAGCCTGGGCCCATTGCGCCCGGCCCGCGTTGCCTCACCCGCGCGCTCGGCGGTTGAGCGACGCTACCTCGTCAAAACGCCTTAGAAGCGTAGCGCTCCGCCAAGCCGGGAAAAGGCAACCTGGAGTGGCAATGTTCCTTGGGTTTGCTGTCGGCCTGTGTCTTGGCCTCATCTTCCGCCGAGGCGGCTACAAGATCGCCGCTGTCGTAGATCTCCTCGCGTTCGTTGCCTTGACGATCTACACCTACGGCTTCTTCCCGACCTTCTTTACGCTTGACCGAGGGCTAACCCTCGTCCTGCTGGTGACGTTCGCGTCACCGTTCCTCGGCGTCTGGGCTGGCAGCACCGCCCGTCGTTCGCCAGGCCTTCCTAGGAGAGTTTGGCGAAATAAGAAGCAAGCGCGAGGTCTCCCCCGCGCTCGCCGCTTCTGACTAGGCCGCTTCCTCCGTGCGGTCGTGGACCTGGGCGTTGTAAGACGCCTTGGCGATCCGGATGGCGTTGAGCGCACCTGCCTTGCGCTCGTAGCCTTCCGTCCACCAGATCAGGTCGGTGCCCGAGTAGAGGCGGGCGCGATACCCATCCTTATCGAGACGGATGGTGAACCACATGGGTTCCTCCTCTCTGCTGACGTCGCCGTCTTGCTCCCGCGCCAACGGGCTTGCAGCAAGCGGCACTACGGATTTGAGTCTGCGCGGCCTGTCGGACGGAGCGTCCGACCAGGGTGGGAGACTCGCCTGGCGCCTCCCGCGGGGCGTGGTTCTCCTCGTTGCTGATGGGCGACCTGGGCGCCAACCCAGGTCGCCCAAACTTACGCCGCGAGTGTGGCTACCTCACGCGCTTGAGCATCTGCTCGCGCGCCGCCTTGAAGGTCTTCACGGATGTGTGCGCGTGATCCCGGCTCTTCGCTTGTCTGATGCCCCACGTCCCGCCAAACGACTGCGCGACTTCCCGCGTGAGCGGATGGAGTTCGTGGCCTCGCTCACTTACCGACAACCGGGCATCCGTTGCCGGGGGAAGTTTGACTCGCCGCTCGATTATGGCCCGGCGGAAAGCTGCCACGGCAGGCAGAAGCTCGACCTGAGGGCAGGCGTCCAGAAGCAGTGTTGCCAGCGTCTGGCTCGTGACGAGTCATCGGTAGGGAGGCTCTTGGCGAGCGGATGGAGGAGCTTCCAGCACCTGGGCCGCGCTGGTTCAGGGCGGAGGAATCGGAAGCGCGCCGTTCTCCCGTCAGGAATACGTCAAGACTCGAATCGCTCGATCAAGTCGCCTCGCTTGTCATAGGCCAGGAACGCTCGCACGCGTCCTGGATCGCTGAGCCGCTGAGGCAGCGATAGACGTACGATGAAGAACCTGACATCGGCGCCCAACTCTGCAGGGGCGTCGAAGACCTGAGTCTCAACGAGACGATTGTCGCGGAGCTCAACTTTGACTGCGGCGACCTCGGTTGCCGCGATGCCGAAGATGGTCGCCTTGCCATCGCCACCGACGAGTCCGGCGCCGCTGACGAACCCGGCCGCCGCGTGTACCGGCGGCCCGCTGCCGGACGTATCGTTCGCAGGCTTCGCGCCGCGTACGGGAAAGTCGCAGCCAAACGGGGATCTACCGGGGACGACAACGAAATCGATGCAGACTCCGACGTCGCTTCTCCACGCGACCATGGCCCAGCTCTCGCCCGACGTGATCTCGACCAGCGGCCCGATCTGGCCGGGATGATCAGCCTCTCCTGCGTGATAGCTCTCCTGCTGCGCGAGCAGACTCACGCCGACACCGACTGCGCCGCCGGCTAGCGCGAGGAACACAAGCGCGGCAACCACAAGCAGCAGCCGCTGCTTCGCGAAACGCCTCGAGCTTCTCCGCCGACCAGCCGCGAGCCGTCGCGAGCGCTCCTCGACATCACTCCAGCTCGAGCGCTCGAGCGGAGCATCCGCGACCAGCTCTTCAAGAACAGTGGCCAGTTCGTTCATCGAGAAACCTCCTGTCTCAGCTCACGCCGCAATGCTTCGCGAGCCGCATGCAAGGAAGCGGCGACTGTCCCAGGTCTGATGCCGAGCGCCTCGGCAATCTGCTCGTACGAAAGATCGGCGTAATAGCGCAAGAAGATCGCCAGGCGCTGCCGCTCGGGAAGCGCGAGCAGCGCCGTCTGAAGCCGCTCGTCCGTGCCTGAGCTCTCACCCTCGCTGGCCCGCCACTCGGGGACGGAGCCGGCTCGCTTGCTCGACCGTTGCCGGTCATAAGCGAGATTGAGGACGATCCGCCAGAGCCACCCTTCCAAGCCGCCCTCACCCCGAAAGCTACGCCGACGATCAAGCGCGACCGCGAAGCCCTCCTGCACGACATCAAGGGCCGCCTCCCCGTCGCGGAGCAACGCCGTGACGCTCAGCAGAAACGCCCGAAACCGCGCCCGGTAGACCGCTTCGATCGCACCCGAGGTTGCGCCGCCCTCCACAGCCATCTCCTCTATGACGTTCCCAGGGCGAAGAATCTTTAGATCGGGCATGCAGCCCGCGCTCCGTGTGTTACTGGCGCCAGGAGCTGTTCCGGGCCGCACAGCGTACGCTGGGATGACTGGCTACGATTTCCCGACGACGAACCGTGGTCAGGCTCGGTCGGCTACCGCAACGACAGATGCTGAAGGATCCGGCCTTCGTCATCAAGCGCCTCGAGCGCTTGCGGGCGCCGATCGACTGCTCCACTGTCCTGGGCGAGGTGGAGGAATGCCCCTCCGACGAGCGGCACCTTCGTGTGTGACCCGTCGGCGCCCACCAACCTGACTCCATGAACGCTCACGCCGGCAACGCCGGCGATCGACAGCACCCCGCCGCTGCCGACGAGGCTCGGCCACGGCTCAGGCCCCAGCACGCTGACCGCGTCGTCCGCCAAGGCCAGTTCCGGAACACAGCGAAAGGAGTCACTCGTCTGACGTTCGTACGGCGGCGGATGCGGTGTGTCCCGCGTCGATTCGAACCCGTAGCAGCGCCGCCCCCCGACCGCCTCGTAGCTGTACAAAGCCCAGCGTCGGTTTGCGAACTCGCGGACGACGAGGGGGCGCCGTGGTTCGAGCGGATCCGGCGGGAGCCAGGAGGGCGGCGACTCGAGCTTGCGCCGACCCAGCTCGAGCTGCCCCGCCCCATACGCGACGAGGTGGGCGTCCCCGGGCCAGCGCGGTACCTCCACCAAGAAATGTCCGGCCGAGAGCGGCACCGCCAACACGCCACCCGAAGCGCTGACAAGCTCAAGCTGGAGCACCTCGGGCGCAACAGAACCCCAGACCAGTTTGATCCAGCGCCCGCCGACCCTGTGCCCGGACTCCCCCATGCGGAACGGGCGCTGAGCGTTCGTCTCGCCACATTGGGCCATTCCGTTAAGCCGTCGCGTGCCGGCCCAGACGACCCCCAGGCAATCACTCGGACCACGTACTGCGAAAAGCGTCACCCTGGCACCCGTCGACGTCCGCAGGTCGACAAACGCCTGTCCCGGCTCGCCGCTTGCGTCGGTGAGGTCGGAGATGAACGTCTGAACGTGCTGAGGCGGCGCACCTCCGCCAAGTAGTTGCACGGCCTCCTCGCGCAGCCCCAACGCGGGCGTCGCGACCAGAATCCCGACCGCGACCGTGACCGCGATCACGAAGACCGCGACAGCCCGACGCTTTGCCATCCCGGCAGAGCGAACCACGGCCGCCCAGTCGCCCTCCAGCCTCCCAACTTCGGGCTCGAACTCGTCGAGCAACTCACGCACGTCAGCGTCAATGACCATCAGTCCACCTCCAGGAGTGCCCCACGTAACGTTGCGTGGGCCGAATGCAGAGTCGCCGAAACCGTGCCCCGGCGTACGCCCAGCACGCGGGCGATCGTCTCGTAGTCGAGGTCTGCGTAATAGCGGAGAAAGATCGCCAGCCGTTGCCGTTCCGGCAAGCGCTCGACCGCTTCCCGAACCAACATCTTGCGCGCGCTCTCCTCCTGCGCCATCGCAGGCGGCTGATCCTCGTCTCCTCCGCTCTCGTCGCGGAGCCGCCGACGACGTTCCCGCGCGCAGTTCAGGACGATCGTCCACAACCACGCTTCCGGCCGGCCAGAGCCGCGGAACCGCCGCCGCTCACGAACCGCAGCGACGAACGCCTCCTGAACCGCGTCCTCGCCCGCCCGCCGATCACCGGTAATCGCCGAGGCCGTGCGCACAAAGACCGGGTACGAACGTCTATAGAGGCGCTCGATCTCGTCCAGCGCAAGCCCGCCACGCAACCGCATCACCAACTTAGATGCTTCCCGCGAGCTGTTTGTTTAGCTCGAGCGTCCTCGACCCGCGAGGGTCAGCCCCACGGCAACCGCTCGGTCGGCTGTATCTCGCCCAAATGCTCTCGCCTCCACACCTGCACTTACCCGCTCCGACCTCAAAAGTTCCGGCCTCTGAAGTCCTCAGACGCCGGGCCGTGTCCCGCCGCTAGCGCGCCGACAGCACCTGTGCGAACGCAGCTGGCGGGAGCGGACAATAAGGGGCGATGGGAACTGATGACGGGGTGCTATGGCAGCAAGCGCAGGCAGGCGACAAGAGCTCCTTCGCGTCGCTGTTCGAGCGGCACGCAGCTGCAATCCACGCTTTCTGCTTTCGCCGCACCGGGGATTGGTGCCTGGCCGAGGATCTGACCTCAGCAACTTTCCTTGAGTCCTGGCGTCGTCGCGACAATGTCTACCTCGAAGCCGCGCAGGTGCGCCCGTGGCTCTATGGGGTCGCGAACAACCTGGTCCGCAACAGCGCTCGTGCGCGGCGCCGCTATGCGGCGGCGCTCGCGCGGCTTCCTAAGGAGCGAGCTGAACCCGACTTCGCGGAGGGGGCCACAGAGCGGCTTGCGAGCGAGGGGAGCGTGAGGAAGCTCCTCACCTCGCTCGGCCGGCTGCCTGACCGGGAACTAGAGGCCGTGGCACTGGTCTGCTGGCAAGAGCTTTCCCACGCAGAGGCGGCGTTCGCTCTCGGGGTGCCTGAGGCAACAGTGCGGACGCGGCTGTTCCGGGCGCGAAAGCGGCTGGCGGCCGCGGACGAAACGGCACCCGCCTCGAAGACTGTCCCGCTGCATAAGAGAGGAGATGTGCGATGACCGCTGTAATCCCGACTCCCCCAGAGCATCCCTTCCTCGGCGAGGCCCGTGTCTCGGAACTGGCGCAGCATCTCGAGCGTGAGCTCCAACTGGAGCCCGCGGCCACTTGGACTCGGCTTCGGGCTCGGCGCCGCTCGATTCTCGCGCTGGCGATGCTTGCCATCTTCACGCTGGTCGGCACTGGCTACGCGGTCGGCAACGACGTCTTCGATGTCTTCGACCACTGGGCCAGCCCAACGGACCCGAAGCGAATCGGCGACCGCTTTGAGGTCGCGACCGGCGAGGGCTGGGCGTTGCAAGCGTGGACGAGCACGCGTGGCATCTGTTTGGGCGTCGTGCTTGACGGCGACCCCGCGGGGTCTGGTTGCGGGATGCCCGTAGTCGGAGCGCCGCCAGACAGCGTCTTCCAACAGCCGCCCCCCACGCACCTAATCGGCTACATGGCCGGTGGGGCTGACGGCTACCCCCTCTACGTCACCGGGCCGATCGCCGAAAACGTCGCCCGCGTCGAGATCCAACTCATCGACGGGCGTCTGCTCGAAGCCGCCGTTTATGAAGCCCCGACCGACTTCAAGACGGCTGTTGATTTCTACTTCCTCCTCGACACGCAGTCCGCGAATACGACCTTCGAAAGGCATCCCGTGAAGACGCTGCGCGCCTACGACACCCAGGGCGTGCTCCTAGAAGAGCTCGTGATCCCGGTGCCGCGACTGCGACCGTAGACTCATCCGCCGATGGGATGACCACGTTCTGCCCCATTCGAGGCCGCTTGTGGCCACCTCATGCACTCGCTAGCTGGAGTAGACCGGGATTCGGTCGATGGCTAAAGAAAGAGCGGCTCTCGCACGTCTCTCGGGGATGACGCTTTCCGAGCATGACCTGGCCGGCGTCTACAGGCGTCGCTACGCGAACTTCCGTCGCGGCGCGGCCGCGATTCTCGGCGACCACGACCTCGCCCACGACATCGTCCAAGACGCTTTTGCTCATGCTCTGACACAGCGCCGCCGATTCCGCGGCGGCACCCCAGAAGCGTGGCTGTGGCGCAGCATTGAGCGGCGTGCGCTCGACAAACGGCGCGAACTCGCACGAACAACCGAACTCGGCGAGGACGTCGATGAAGGCTTCATGGACAGTGAACGCGACCCAGAACTCGCACGTGCTGTGGCTGCGCTACCGCCGAGACGGAGACTCGTTGTCTTCCTTCGCTACTTCGCGGGCCTCTCGTATGCAGAGATCGCGCGCATTGCGCGGATCAAGGAGGGCACCGTCGCGGCAACACTCGCGCAAGCGCACGACGAGCTGCGCTTCGCGCTCGAAGGAGAAACGGAGGTACGAAAGTGAACATCGAAGATCGGCTTCGGATGTTGGCGACAGACCTCCAGAGCGATTGGGACGACGTCCGCTCACGGGCAGACCGTCTGGGGCGCGCGCGGGTGCGGCGCCGGCGACTCATCCTCGCGTTCACCACGCTCGCACTCGCTTTGGCCGGCACCGCGATCGGGGCACGTGCGCTTGACCTGTTCGACGTGACCCAGAGCCCGCGCTCGGTGCCCCTACCCAGCGCCGACGTCGCATGGGTCTCCGGCACGACACTGCACATCCCGGGACAAGCCCGACAGCGGCTGTCACGTCCCGTCCTCGCACCCCTGATCGGGACCGAACGACCGCTCGCCGTACCTTCGCCGAACGGGCGGCAGCTCGTCTACCACTCATGGGAGAACAACACACCGTTGCTCGTCCTCCGCGACATCATCAGCAGCCGCGAGCAGACATTGGTGCGCGGCGCCCAGACGTTTGCGTGGAGCGCCGACGGCCGACAGGCATGGTTCCAAGGCGAGCACGCCCGCCGACGTGAGGGGCCGGGCGGCGATCCGTACCTGGGGCACGTCGTCGTCGACGGAGAAAAGTGGACAACCGAGCCCGGCCCCTACGAGGTGCTCGCATGGGCTCGCGATCGATTGCTGGTCGCGATCCGGCGCTGCCTGATCTGCCGCGAGACGCGCGAGCCCGGCGTCTACGCGCTCGATGGCCCGGGGCCCCTCGTCCGCATCCCTCTCGACAGCGTCACGGCTCTGAGTCCCGATGGTCGCCTCGCGGTCGGCGCCCACCTACCGGTCGCGTCGCAGGACAGCCCCTCCTCGCTCGTACGCCTCGTCGACGTCCAGAGCGCTCGCGTCTTGGAGACCGTGGACCTCGCTCGCTTCGTTCGCAGCAGCTTCCCGCCCATGATCGAGCGCGGCGCATGGCGCGGCCGCGAGATCGTCGCGCCCGTACAGTCCGACACGCTCGTACGCATGCGCGTCGACAACGAACGCCTCCAAGTAGTCAGCGACACTCGCCTTCCAAGATCGACGATCCCTGTGCTGTTCGGCGTCAACATAGGCGTGCCGTCCTTCGTCACCAACGGCACGGATCATCTGGTCTTCGTAGTCAGCGGCGAGAGCGCAAACGGCTACTCGGTCGCGGTCGTCACATGCGAGCTCGCCACGCGCCGGTGCGTCCGCGGACGACTGCTCCCGCCCCGCCGGTGGTTCGCGGTTGTCGAGAACCCGAGTCGACCAAGGCCATAGCCGCGGCCGCAACGTCACACGGTAGAACTGCTAACGCCCGACCTCGAGCGCCTGGGACGACCCGACCCAGAGACAAAGCCAGCAAACGATTCGAACCGGGGAGGGTGCATCCGTGGTCTGCTAGGCCGCACCCCGCGCGCAGCCTCTCGCGCGAAGCATCCAGTCTGGACGCTTCGTCGCCAGAGGAGCTCGTTGCTTGACTCAGTCCCGGCGCGCAGCCAAAGAGAGTCGCCCCGGCATCTTGCCTATCCGTCCATAGCGACGCTGTTCTTGATCGCCTGGTAGATGAACGCCCATCTATCCGCAGTCTTAGGCGGATGGCCGCGGAACTCGATTCTCTCGAGCATGCGGAGATCGGCTTCGGGAACGCGGTATTTCTTGCCGAAGTCCACGAGGCTCGCTGGACGTGAGCTCGTACGGTCGACGATGATGGGGCGGCCCAGCAGGTCGGACATGGCAACACCAAGCGCATCGGCAATTCGGTAAAGCACGTTGGCTGATGGACCGCGCGTGTCGTCGGGCGCCGTCTCAAGCTCGGAGACGTAGCTCTTGGAGAGCTTCGCTTTCTCTGCAAGCTGCGTGGCTGACATGCCTTGGTCTTCGCGGTAACGCTTGATCCGCTGTCCAACTGTTTCTTTACGTGCGCGTGGCATGCACGATCTTCCTCCTACGAGTTGTGGGGCCGTTGACGGGACGAATGAGTGCAAGAACACGGCCCCCACTTCCGTAGCGGCGGGCATGAATTTCGACAGGTCCGATCGGTGACACGAAGAAGTCGTCGACATTGCCGATAGCGGCGACATCTTCACCTCGAAACGCCGCATTGAGCGGCGAGTCCTCGGACGCAGACTTGTGAGTAAGCGAGTACGGCCAAGCGGCTCCCTCACTGCCATGGCAGTAGTCGAGTCGCAGAAGAGGTTCTGCGGTGTCTTCCCGCCCTTGCTCAGACGGCTTGTGGCGCTCCCGCAAAACCATGAACAACGCCGGTTCGCCAGCCCACAGGTCAATCAGGCGGTTGGAGGTCGCCTCAATGCTGGCTTCATACCGATTGGCCAGGTCCTCCACGGACTGCCAGCCGAATGAGATCTGCCCGAGGTCCGGTACGAAGAAGCGTCTCGGAAGGAGAAGCTCGCAGGCGGCACAGTCGCACAGCTGTTCGAGTCGCGTCTTGCTTCCATTGCAGCGAAACTGCCGCTCCTCATAAAATCCCGGAAAGAGCGTGTGCCCGGCCTCATGGCAGATCGTGAACCGCTGCCGCTCGTAACCATCGCTTGCTCTGACCGTGACTAGCAGACCGGATCCGGACGGAGACGGGGCGAGCATGCCGGCCCAAGGTTGATCCCTGCTCTCGACCCGCGCGATCCCTCGCAGCGAAGCGATCACCTCGACCTTCACCGGTGGTTCGGCGTCCGCCGCAAGGAGGATCTCGTCGCAGACACGGACGACTGCGGCCTCGTCCGAGAGACCCGGGTGGAGCGCCTGGGCTTCCTCTAGAAGTGAGAGCTGCTGGTTCGCCATGCCGAACGTCTGTCCGCCATTGTGGCAGGAGTTCCGGCTGGTTTGCTACAGTTCGGAATAGCGAACATCATTTCGCTGTTGGAGGTGGCGGGGTTCACTCCTCCGGCCCAGTACTCGTAACCCATGAGAGGAGGACCCGTGAACGACGAGCAGCGCGAAAAGGACAAGGACAAGCCGAAGCCGCCCGATCCGGACGACAAGCCGAAGCCCAAGCCGAAGCCCGACGACGGCCGGTACTACGGCTAAGCCGGTGGCGGAGATGAGCCGCTGGTGGGAACCCGGCGAGCGGGGCATCGAGCAGGAGGCTCGGTGGCTCGAGGAAGCCGGGTACGACTTCACGCTTGACCGCGCGATGTTCGAGGAGAGCGAGGTGGTCGTCTTTCGCGGCCACCTCCGCCTCGACGAGCGCAGCGTCGAAGCGGTACTTGCCTATCCGCCTGCGTACCTTGATGGAGATCATCCCGTCGTGATTGCGCCGACGCTCGACATCGGTCGACACCGCGCGCCCGACGGGACGCTCTGTCTGACGCACGACGTTCTCGGGACCGAGCCACCCATGTACGGCGCCGAAGCCGTTGCCAGAGCCGAACACCTCTGGCATCTCTGGGAACACGCTCCCGACCAACTAGCGGCGGAGGAAGCAGACGTGCCCGACCCCTGGGCCAACTACGTCCAGCACACAGAGAGCTCCGCATTGGTCCTGATTGACGCTGACGTCTCGGGCGGCGTCCGCGGCTACTTCCGAGCACAACTCACCAACCTCTACCCCCTACGAGGGGTAGTCACCCAGATTCGAACCACACAACCAGTCCCTGGAGTGCTTGATGCCGGCCCGCCCGCCAATGCACTCGCCGGGCCAACAGAGCTGACCGGCTCGTGGAAGCGACTCGAAGCGACGCCCCCACTTCAAGAACACCGCCAACTCATTCACTGGCTCTACGACAACCACCGGGAAATCGTCGATGCCGCCATCGAGCTCGCTCGCCACGATCAACCGAAACACGGACCTGAACTACCCGCCCTGATCGGATTCGTGTATCCCGACGAAGGGCCTGGCCGCGGCGAGGTACACGACGCGTGGTTGTTTGCCGCTGTCCGGCCGAGCGACGCGGCGATTGAGTTCCCGCGACCGTTCCATCTCCACCCCGACGAGCGCTGGGTTCGGCAGCCCGAGCTTGAGATCCTTGACAGCCGCCGCGTCGGGATCCTCGGACTCGGCGCCCTTGGCTCGCCCGTCGCAGCCGACCTCGCGCGCGCCGGAGTCGGAGGCTTCACACTCGTCGACTTCGACATCATCACGCTCGCGAACCGCGTGCGTCACGACCGTGACCTCTCCGAGACCGGCATCCGTAAGGTCATTGCCGTCGAGGGCCGGCTGCGGCGCATCAACCCCTACCTCGCAATCCAGAGCCTGCCCTTGCGATACGGCGGAACTGCCGTTGGAGCGCTCGGACGTGCACAGGCCCTCGATGACCGCGTCTCGGACGCTCTCGCGGCTTGCAATGTCATCGTGAATGCATCCGCCCATGGAGTCGCTGGCTCACGTGTATCAAGGCTCGGTGCGGCAACCGAGACTCCAGTCGTTCATGTCTATGTGAGCGACGGCGCCTGGGGAGCGCGGATCCTCGTCCAACGCCCAGGGGCCAGTGGCTGCTGGGATTGCCTCGGACTCGCACAACAAGATGGTCTCGACGTCCCACCCGTCAGCGCCGACCCGAACCCGAAGACTGTCGCCGAACGCGGCTGCGCCGACCTGACATTCACCGGACCGAACTTTGAGATCGGTCAGGCCGCAGCCGAAACGGTTCGGATCGTGATCCAGGAACTCGCCGACGGCCATTACCCGGCTGCAGACTTCGACCTCGCGACCCTGACCTTCCGCACAGAGTCCAGCGCACGCCAGAGCAGCGAATACACCCGGCTGCCCGTCCACCCGAGGTGTACGACCTGCAACTGACTCGGCCGTCACTGTTCTGTCACGACGTCGTCGTTAGGCATCTCCTCGCTCTACCCGCCCGCCCTTGGGAGGTGGGTGGATGGGTGCTCGGTTACTGGCTCAGAGACAGAAGTAGCGCCGTGATCACACACGCAACGCCACCGCGCTCGCGCGGCACGCCGCTTGGCGTCAAGATCAGCGGACGGAAGCATCGTCCCCTCTTCGACCAGGCGTGGGATCGATCGAACGGACACGTGACCTTCCTCGGCGACTGGCACACACACCCTGGGGGGCCACCCTTGCCAAGCGCGCGCGACGCACGAGCGCTCGACCAACTGGCCTCGAATGACGATTACGGGACACCGACTCCACTCGCATTGATTGTCGACCTACCGCGTTGGCCCGGTTTAGTCCGCCGCCGTGAAGTCCGCTACTGGATCAGATCCGATCAACCTGCTGAACCGACCCTGGTCGAACTTGAAGCCCAGCTCTTCGACTCTCTGCCAAAGGTCGCGACGAACGTTCCGGACTGGCGCTGGTGAAGCGGGGGAAGCTCCCAGACTGGGAGCTTCCCGCGAGAAGCTGCGCGCGGGGTGCGATCGCGACAGCCCACGGAGCTACCCACCCCTCCGACGTTGGCGGAGCTTGGGCTATCGGTTGGTGTGCGGACGGAGTCGATCAAGGACACGCGCGAGGCGCCAGCGCAGGCGTTTGTACGCCTGGACTTCCCTCCGATAGAGAGCAGCACTCCGCTCAGTGTCGATGTGCTTGTGTCTGATCTGCGCCCATGGTGTGTGACCGGTCACACTTTCAACAATAGTCGCCCGTCAAGCGCTGTTGATCCGCGCACTGGCAGGCTGCTTCCGGTGCGAGGCACTGCGCACGGGTCGGTACGTCGACAACGTCCAAGAGCCCTTGGCGTTCTTGACTATCCGCCCGCGACTCTTGGTCGTCTGGACCACGACGCCGTTTTTTACAGCCCGCATTTTGACGATCCGCGCGCCTGGCCACGCGGCGGCGCCGCGCCTGCGCCCGTCGCCTTCGTCCACCTCGAGGAGGCCTGGTCGATGCGGAATCGTGCTGAAAACGACGCCTTCACTTACAACACTTAGCGCTGGTTGAAGCCACGCTTCGACGTCCTCGAGCCTCCAGACTTGGTAGTTCCCGAGCCGTCCGAGCGGGGCCAAGAACTCGTCTGCATCAATCATTTGGCTGAGCCGCGCGCGTGTAACGCCGATCCTCGATGCGACTTGGGCGCCTGTAGCGAGATCTGTGAGTGAAGCCGTCACGTTGCGCGCTGTACGTCGGGACGGGCCGCAAAGCGAACGGCATCGGCCGATGTCGACTCGTCCGTGGAACGAACGTCGACGTGCGAGTAGTCGGTCAGTGCAAGGTCGGCGGCGTGGATCGCCCCCCAGTATGCGAGGCAAGCAACGAGCGCCGCGTCGTCCCGTGTTGGAGCTTCAACCTGGAACGTTGTCCCGAGCGAACCGCTCTCGGCGTCGAGGCTCGCGGCCGGCCCAAGCGCCGTCGGGTTTGCCTCGAGGGACTCGGCGAACAGCACGAGCGCATCCTCGTCGCGGGTTGTCTCGGATGGGCTTTCGATTGTCACTGTCCACTCGGGCAAATTCCGCGCCTCTCTCACGTTCGGGTTGGTCGCCAACCAGCATAGCAGCCGCTTAATCTACATCAAGTCGATGAAGCGGGGCCGATCGGGTTCCCCGCCGATTCCGCTCAGCCGCTGGCTAGTTCATCGCGGTCATGATGAACTCAACCTGTCGTTCATCGCGGTCGCAGTAGGCGATCACTCCGGCCCGCCCGGCGAGGTGTTCCCAGGTCTCCGACGGGCTGCAGAAGTAGAACCACGCCAGCTCCGATCCCTGTGCCCCACAGACAGTGCAAGCAAGATCCGCACTGGCTTCCGGGCTGCTCTGACCTCTTGCGCGTTTTTCCGCTGAAGGGTGGCGTCGTCGCGTGACGCGCGTAGATCTGGCTGAGGAAAGTTCTGCAAGAACGCTCCCGCTCGACGTTAGAGGGAATTCCTCGACTGGGCTGGAGCCTTGGGCTTGAGAAGGCTGGGCTTGGTGCGAGGTGCTGGGTGTCCTCGGTGTCGACGTACGCGTGCAAGCGTTGTCCGATGGAGATCGCAGTAGCGACGCGCCGCCGAGAGGTGAGGCGGCAGGGTCGCGTTGCACGTTGGTTCGGCGCACTCACGCGGTCCGAGCTGTCGACGGGTGCGGAGCTGGTAGTCGATCGCTGAGTCGGACAGGTTCTTGCCGAACAGGTCGATCCGCGCCTGCTTGATCTTCGCGAACACGGCCACAACCGAGAGGTCTTCGTCAGACGCGATCTTCTGCACGGTCAGCAGCTCGGGCAGAACGTCGGATCCGAGCGCGGCTTTGCGGCGCTCCTTCGCGTTTCGAGCTAGCCAGCGGGCGTACTCGAACCCCTCCCGACCCTCGCGCGTGAGCGAGCGAAGCCAGGGGTCACCGTGCTCCAGGCGCAGCGTCCACGAATAGCGCCGCGGCTGCTTCCGAGCTTTGCTCCGCCGCTTGGCCGCCATCGAAAGATCGTAACCGTTTTTTGTTGGGTCGCTCCGAGAGACGCCTCTACAACGACAGAGGAGACCTCTTGTGAAGAACTCAGCAAGTGCCCAGTCACGTCTGATTCGTGAGCTGAAGCCGCATCCGATGGCCGAACGTGTTCCGGTGATGCGCGAGCCGGAGTACGAGGCGTTCCGCGACGACATCGCCGCCCGCGGCATCCTGGTGCCGCTTGAGATCACCAGCAAGAACGTCGTCCTCGACGGACGGCAACGATTGCGCGCCGCCCGCGAGCTCGACCTCGCCTCCGTCCCGGTTCGGCTCGTCGCCCCCGAGGATCAGTTCGTCCACATGCTGAAGGCCGCGGTCCTGCGCCGGCAGCTCTCCGCCGGGCAGCGGGCCGCAATCGTCGTCGAGCTCGACGAGTACGAACGGCTCCGCGACCAAGGCCGCAAACGGAAGCGCGCGAACCTGAAAGGGCAACCCGAAGTGGAAGCGTTGCCACCTCGGGGCAAGAGCCGAGACCTCGCCGGCAAGTGGGTGGGCATCTCCGGCCGAGTCATCCAAGACGCGCTGACCCTCCGCGAGCACGACCCCGAAACACTCGAGCGAGTCAAGCACGGCGACGCGAGGCTTCACGTCGTTGCGGGACGGATCCGGCGCGAGCTTCGCGACGCCGCACTCCCTCCCCCACCGGCGATCCCCGATGGGCCGTTCGAGCTGATCTACGCCGATCCGCCCTGGCAACTCGGTAACCCCGACGGTCCCCACGCCCCCGAGCAGCACTACCCGACGATGCCGCTCGATCAGATCAAACAACTAGGCGTCCCCGCAGCCGAGAACGCCGTGCTCTTCCTCTGGATCGTCACCTCACTGCTTCCCCAAGCACTCGAAGTGATCGACGCCTGGGGATTCGAGTACAAGAGCGCCGCCTTCTGGGACAAAGGGTCGATCGGGCCTGGCATCTGGTTCCGTAACGAACACGAACAACTGCTCGTCGCACGCCGCGGCAGCTACCCACCACCTGCGCCCGAAGATCGAGTCTCTTCCGTCATTCGTGCCAAGCGCGGACGACACTCGCAAAAGCCGGCCGTGTTCTACGAGCTGATCGAGCAGATGTACCCGCACGTCACTAAGCTCGAGCTGTTCGCACGCGGGAAACCGCGCACCGGCTGGGCCGCCTGGGGCAACGAGGTCGAGCAATGACCGATCGGCTCCTGATCGCCAGGGAAGTTGCCGAGCTGCTCGCGGTGCCCGAGTCCTGGGTCCGCGAGGCAACCCGCGACGGGCGGCTCCCCCACCTCCAGCTCGGCCGCTACCGCCGCTACCGCCGCGAAGACATCGAAAACTGGCTTCAAGACCACAAAGCCGGCCCCCGACTTGCTTCACGCCGCAGAACGAGCTTGTGATGAGTGAGATGGCAGGCAAATGGGGGCGTGTGTGGCGCTACGAGGGCCCACGAGGCGTCGTCTGGCGGATCCGCTACCGAGATGCCACAGGCCGACGGATCCTCGAAACCCTGGGCAAAGAGCCCGCCTGGACCCGCAAGAAGGCCGAAACCGAACTCCGCCGTCGGCTCGTCGACGTCGAACGCGACGGCTATCAAGCCCCCACCAAAACCAGCTTCGCCGACTTCGCCGAACGCTGGGCAACCGAACACCTCCCCGGCCGCGGCCTCAAACAGACCACCCTCGAGAGCTACACCCAAACCCTCAACCGCCACCTCATCCCCCACTTCGGCAACCACCAGCTCGGTGAACTCGAACAACGACCCGAACTGATCGACCGCTACATCAGCGACAAGACCCGCGCCGGACTCTCACCAAAGACGATCACCAACCACTTGCTCATTCTCCAGGTGATGCTCAAACGAGCAGTCCGGTGGCGGCTGATCAGCCGCAACCCCGTCCACGAGGTCGACCGGCCGCGCGTACCGCAACCGGAGATGCAGATCCTCACGCCTGCGCAGATCGCTCGGCTCGCGACCGCCTACAACGAACTCGAACAGTCCGCCGACGAGAGTGACCGCGTTTGGTGGCGGCTCGCACACACGCTGACCCTCGTCGCGCTCGGAACCGCCATGCGCCGCGGCGAACTACTCGCCCTCCGCTGGAGAGACGTACGGCTTCTCGACGGCGTCCTCGACGTCCACCAAGCCCTCGTCCGCGGCCGGATCACCACACCAAAGTCGCGAGCCGGACGGAGACTGATCGAGCTCGGCCCCCGAACGCGCGATCTGCTCGCCGAGCACTGGCAACAGACTCGTTTCCAGGGCGACGACGAACTCGTCTTCTGCCACCCGCAGAAGGGCACACCCCTCGATCCGAGCAAGCTTGCTCGCATCTACCTCCGCCCGGCCCTCAACCGTGCCGAAGTCGCAGCGACGTTCCGGCCTTTCCACGACCTTCGCCACACCGCCCTCACCCACGAAGCCGCAGCCGGCAACCCCATGGCCTACATCCAACACCGCGCCGGACACTCACAAGCAGCGATCACCGAGCGCTACATCCACGCTGCCCAAGTCCTTTTCCCCGGTGCGGCGGCGCTCGGAGAGGCGCGAATGTTCGACTAGCATCGTGATGTCTAAAGATAATTTTACATGTATAGTTATCTCTCGTGACACGAACTCCGCTGACGCAGCGACAGAGACTGGAAGGCCGTCGTCTCGCACGCCGCTTGCGCAACGTTCGCGAGGCCAGCGGCCGCAGCGCTGAGCACGTCGCACGAAAGGCAAGGATCTCCGTCGACACCGTTCGCAGCATCGAGAGTGAACGGACTCCGAACCCAAGCTTCCTGACAGTCGCCTATCTCGCCCAGGAGCTCGCTGTCGACCTGAACAAGCTCGCGGCAGAAGCGACTCGTCGCCGCTGATGCAGCTCACAATCGACCAGACGATCGTCTTCGCTAACGCTGTCGCACTACGAAACCGCGAGCCGAGCGCGGCAGCAGAGGAACTTGCAGAGCGCACAGTCGAAGCAGAGACACTGATTCGGCTTCAGGTCGATTACACAGTCCTGGAGTTCAACTGGGGCAGGCCTCATCATCTTGGGACTGCCTGCTATTGGGTTGAGCAGGCCCGGGCGACACAAGCACCCACCGGCTTCGAGCTCGGCCGGACCCTCCGCGAAGAAGTCGCGGCCTGCGTCCTCGGTGGCCACGGAATGCCCGCCAGCCTCGGACTTGCAGCGTTCGAGATGGTTCGCAGAACTGGATTGCTCAACGATGGTGTTACGCCGAGCGCTGATGACCTCGAGGCAGTGCTGCGAACGCCCGTACGCACATCAACGTCCGCGAAGCCAATCAGGTATCGGTTCCCCCGTCAGCGAGCTCTACGGCTGTCCGCCTGTCTAGCCGAGCTCACTCGCGAGAACCCTCCGTCCGACGCGCTGGGACTGCGGGACTGGCTCCTCCGTCTACCGGGGATCGGCCCGAAAACCGCGGCATGGATCGTCCGCAACCGCACAGGCAGCGACGATGTCGCGATCATCGACGTCCACCTGCGCCGCGCCGGCCTCGCTGCTGGTTTCTTCTCGCCGCATTGGCGGCTGCCAGGCGACTACAGGGATTTCGAACTCGCGTTCGTCGCTATCGCCCGTCTCGGCCGCGTGTCGGCAGCCGCGCTCGACGCCCACATCTGGAATGAGCTTCAGTACCTCGGACGCGCCGGGTCGGCCGTGCTCGGTCGAAAGATCACCGATTTCGACTAGTACGATCTTTCCTCCTGGCAACTGATTAAGGAGGTGCCCGATGAGTGGCGGCGGCGGCGGTGGGTCGACAGGCGGCGGCGGAGATTCAGGCGTCGATTGCTCCGCCCTCCAATTCGAAGCCAATGTCAGCTCCCCACAGCCGAGCGCTGTCGCGGCGCTGCAGGTCAACGACGTCCTCACTGTGCACCTCGAGCAGCAAGGCGCGACGCGCATGATCGCCCTTCGGAGGCCCAACAACGACCTCGTGGGCTCTCTGACCGACCATCTTCGCGAGCTGATCCGCTGCATCCAGGAAGGAGTCGACTACGAAGCGATTGTCCTGAGCGTTCAGGGCGGCGCCGTCCGGGTCCGCGTGCAGGCGGCGTGATCGTCGTCGGCGGCACCTATGTCGAAGAGTGCGCCAACCCGAGCGACCGCTCTCTGCGTGGCTCGGGGGTTCGCGCTGCAGCAGCGCTGCGCGATGTAGATCCCGGCGTTCGCCTCGTCACAGCGGTCGATGACGATACGAGCGAAGAAGCTGAGTTCGTCATCGGCGGTTTCAGTCTCGCCACGGATGTCGTACAACGGAGCGGGCCGGTCTCTTTCACCTACTTCACACCCGTCTCGGCGCCAGTGATCGGCGGACGGCTGAGCCGCTTCGAAGCGCTGCACGCGGAGGGCGAGCACGCCCTCGTGTTCGGCATGATCGAGGGGCAGCCATCAGTCACGGCGAACTCCTTGGTCTATGACCCGCAGCAGCCTCTTGACCTCGCCAGACTCGACCTCAGCCGCTTCCAGTTCGAGCGCCTCGCCATCGTCGCGAATGCTGGCGAGACACGAAGCCTCGGTCGCACACAAGATCTCGGCGATGCCGCCCGAAATCTCCTGGGAAGCTCAGGCGCCGAGGTCGTCATCACGAAACGCGCCGCTCGCGGCGCCCTTGTCACCACAGCCGAGAGTCAAGAGGAGATCGGCCCCTACCCGACAGCGCGGGTTTGGCCGATCGGATCTGGCGATGTCTTCGCGGGTGGCTTTGCCTGGGCGTGGACAAACGGCGCAACCCCCGTCGAGGCAGCTCGGGCAGGCTCGCTTGGCGCATCGCACTGGTGCGGAGAGCGCACACTTCCTCTGCCAAAACGGCTATTTGAAGGGGACGCGCGGACGGACTCACTTGAACCTCGCCCTGCCCGCGTGTACCTCGGCGGGCCATTCTTCAATCTCAGCGAGCGCTGGCTCGTCGAACTTGTGCGCGACGCGCTGCGCAGCTTCGGCGTCGAGGTCTTCTCACCGCTACACGACGTTGGCCAAGGCGACTCCGCTGTGGCACACGCGGACCTTCACGGGCTCGATTCCTGCGGTTCAATGCTGGCGCTCCTCGACCACGACGATCCTGGCACCGTCTTCGAGGCGGGCTGGGCGACATCTCACGAGATTCCGATCATCGGCTATGCCGAAAAAGTGAACCCTGAGGCGAGCAAGATGCTCGTTGGGACGGGCGCGGAGCTCCACGATGATCTCTCAACCGCCATCTATAGGTCGATCTGGGCAGCAATGGGCATGCCGCTTGCGACTTGAGCGAGGTCTTGCTCTTGTCGGGCGGCGTCGACTCAAGCGCGCTCGCTGCGTGGCGGCGTCCCGCGCAAGCGCTTGTGATCGACTACGGCCAGATTTCAGCTAGCGGGGAAATCACAGCCGCCCGAGCCGTCGCGTTCGCGCTTGGCATTCCAATCACGGCCCTCAGCACCAACTGCTCGGCCGTCGGCTCCGGGCTCCTTGCCGGGGCTTCTCCGGATCCCGCGGCGCCCGTAGAGGAGTGGTGGCCGTTCCGAAATCAGCTCCTTGTCACGCTGGCGGCGGCCTGGGCGCTGCCCCGCCGGCTCACGACCGTCGTCGTGGGCTCCGTTGCAGGCGACGGACGCCACGTCGATGGCACAGCCGGTTTCTACACGCAGCTCGACGCGCTAACAGCGGTGCAGGAGGGTGGGGTTCGGGTCTCTGTGCCAGCGATCGGAATGACGTCTGCCGACCTGATCCAACGGTCACAGATCAGCGACTCCGTGCTCGCCTGGACGCACTCATGTCACCGCGGCTCTATCGCATGCGGCGACTGTCCAGGCTGCAACAAGCGCCGCGACGTCCTCCACGAACTCGGAAGACTCCTGTGACGGACCCCCTGACGGTTCGACTTGAAGGTGGGCGACTCGTAGTCAGCACCGATGACGGTCGCAGCGCCACGCTCGGCGGCGAGGCAGCGTCAGCACTGCGAGAGTCCCTTGAGGCTTTGCTGCGCGGTGTTGCCACTGGCGACTGGGGCTATCCCAGCCCGACAGCGTCCACCCTGGGCATCCTCGCAGAGTCTCGCCTCGTCAGACCAATGCACACCAACCACGCCAGTGCTTCCGAGAGCGCACAATCGCGCAGTGGGGAACGCCTGGCAATCGGTCATCATGCGAGCCCAACCGACCGTATGTTTTACGACGTCCTCGCTACGCGGCGCTCGCAGCGCTCATTCGCGCCCATAACGCTTAGCGACCTCGCCGACGTGTTGGTCCCCGCAGCGCGAGTCCAAGCATGGTGGCAAGCGCCAGACGGTTTCACGGCGACCGAGCGACCAACGCCCTCAGCTGGGGGCCGGCACCCGATTGAGCTGGTGGTCGTTGCGGAGAGTGTCGCTGACCTCAATCGCGGCGTCTGGTTCTTCGATCCTTACACCTGTGAACTCGTCGAGGACATTGGAGGCGCTGACCGCGGGAGTACTGCCGTCACGCGTGCGTGCGAGGCCCTTCAAGGCGGCGACAAGCCAGCCGCAGTGATCTTTGCGGTCGCCCACTTCGAACGCACGCTCAGCCGCTATCCAGGTGGTGCAAGCTTTGTGCTCCGGGATGCTGGCGCCCTCCTCGCGACCATGCAGCTTTGCGCAGCCGCCACGGGTCTTGCCTCATGCATCGTCGGAACCGCCTGCGTCCTCTATGACGACTCGAGCCCGTGGCCTGTCGCTGACGTTGGTGCGCTTGTACTCGGACGTTGAGCCGCCTCGAATGACCTCCACGTCTCCTGTCCTGAGAACCGGTGACGAATGAAGCTGACGAACGAGGAGTCTCGCGAACATCCAGGAGCGTTACGCGGTCAAGAGCCCGTGCTCGTGGAGCGAGTTATTCGGTTTCAGCCGCCTGCGGCTCGGTCTCAGGGGCAGTAGCTTCAGCCCGACGCTCAACGATGTTCAGACCAAGTCGCAAGCTTGGATGGACGTATACCGCCCCGTCGAGCGGCAACTGCAACTCGCTGTCCTCACTCTTGTATCGGATAGCCCCGCTGAGGTTAGGCCGGACACCGATTGCGGACGCGTCGAACAGCTGGTCAAGGCCCCACCGGCTTCCGCGAGCAGCGGCCGTATCCTTCGCTCGCTGAGTGATCAGGTCCTCCAGCTCACCAAGCGAGTCGTACCGGTGAACGCCCTGACGAAGGGCCTCCAACAGAAGCGGCAGTTCGGGGATCGCCTTGCGGTACTCCTGTTTCAAATCCTCGACCTTCCACCGACTGTACGTGGCTTCGGCGTCCTTGATGTTTTCCTTCGAGATGAATGCCGCATCGGGATCACCTCGCCGCTTCGATTCGGTCAGGTACTGAATGACTTCACGCGGCCGTAGAAATGTCCGCTGAACGATGTAGTCGAACGGCGCAGTCGACTGGCGCATGTTGCCCTCTTCGAGAATGGAGTCGATGGTCTCACCGTCGGGAAGTCTCGCCTCGATCATCGAGCGGAGCTCCTGACTGGTCCATGTGATCCAGTGTTCACGCGACCGATGCTTATCCTTTTCGTCGAAGTCGAGCCCGGCATAAATGTCGGAACGAAGGAATACGATGATTTCGAGGCCCGTGTCGTCGTGCGTCAGGCCGAATTGATCGTTGAGGGACTTGGCGGCTTTCAGGAGTCCGATCAGAAGCGTCTTCGATTGATCCGTCCCGTCCCAGGAGTCATCGAGGCGGTCCACAAGAACGACGACGCCAACCTCTTTGAGGCAGACGGCGACGACCTCGAGGAGCTGTTCGATGACGGTGGGAGTGAGTAGGCGTTCGGCGGGTAGCTCGCGGTCGAAGCCGAGGCCAAAACCGAACGCGCTGAGGTTGAACCCCTTCAGTCCCGTGAGGATTTTCGTGGCAGCGCTCTTCAGATCGATGTTCGGTGAGCCGTAGTTCTCGCGAAGAAACTGCTCAAGCACCTTGATTGCGGCGGCGCCTTCGTCACTCCATTCTCGTTCGAGCACGGTGAGTTCGGACGCGAGCCGCATGGAGAGAGTCAGTTTCCAGGCATTGGTATGCGCTGCCTCGGCCGTGATGCCCTGCTCGGTGTACTCGCGTAGAGCGGCCCAGGCGTACTCATCCGGGGTTACCGCGATCGTGATGATCGGCCTTCCGGCATTGCGGTAGAGGTCCGGCAACTGCTGGAAGAGAGCAGTCTTGCCTGAGCCCTTCCTGCCGAGGAAGGTGGTACTACTTCCGTCGAGCGCCGCGCGAACGTACTCGGTCTGCACGAAGTACTCGCCAAGACGCGCGTCTGACTCGGCGTCGGTGCTTCCTAGGTCAATGTCGCGTAGCCTCGCCACTGGCTAAGTGTAATTGCGGATGACCTGCGCCCCGAGCTGCGTCGCCCAGCCCAGCGTTCTTGCGGCACGAATTGGACGCCTTCACCACGCCGCGGGGTCCGACGCCCGCGTGGACGGTCCCGGCGGTGGGAATCCAGGGCACTGCGTCCGACCGCGCCCTCATCTGCAACGAACCTCGGTGTCGCCGCGCAGACGGGAGTCATGCGATCAGCGGGCAAGAATTGGGCAAAACCATCCGCCATGCGTATGCCCTCAGAAGAACTGAAAAGCCCCGTTTCCGGGGCCTTTCGAGTAGTGGGGGCAGGGATTTGAACCTGCGACATCCGGGTTATGCGCTCTGCAGCACCCCGCTGCGCCGTCGTGGTAGCTATTGCGTCGAACTAGGTCGGCGTGAGCGTCGGGCGGAGCGTTCTGACCAACAAGAACGGAACGCGGCTATACCGACCCACAGGCGACAACAGTCGCCGCAGCCAGAACGGCCTGAGCGCGCGCCCGATCGCCCAGGGACTTCGGCCCGTCTCCGAGTTTCGTTTGCCGATTAAGTAAAAGGCAAGATGGTCGGCGCTACGCCACCGCCCTCGACGCTTCACTGCAAGGAGCTTGCTAGAGCTTCCAGTGAAAAGTTTGTCGAGCGGTCGGCGCGATTGAACCGCCGATGTCCATAAAAGTCTGCCCCGACCAGCCGACGGTGTGCCAGGGCGCGCGCAGGCCGGTCAAGGGTTTGCCGCGAAGCGGACGCCCGCAGGCCGCCCTTGACGGGCCGAGCACGTCCTAGGCTTCGACGGGGCTGGGAGCGGGGTGTGTTGCCGTCGCGGCCCGCCGCAAGCTCCGAGGATCTGCCGCGACTCCGCCATTGCCCTAGCTCGATTGCTTCGGCGCGTACTTTGAGGGGCACTTCGTGACCATCGTCCCAGGCTGGCCCACGAACACGCCTTGCAGCAACTGTCCGTTCAAGCGAAGATCGCGGTTCGCCTTGAACTGGTCGGGCAGCCCGCCCGAATAGGTCACGGGCACAGTCGCGGTGCCCTCCACATCGCGGAGCCGGAAGCGGGTGACCTCCCCGGCTGTCTTCACGGAGCCGGGGACGACCTTGCCGCTGAGCACTACGGCCTCGGTGCGTCCCTTGAGCTCGGAGGGCTCCACGGCTGGCGTGCCGCCCCCCTCGAACGAGACGTAGACGAGAAAGACCGCGAGCACCGCCGCGACGGACAGGGCAAGCACTAGCCGCGCCGGGTTCGACCTCCGGGCCACTCTTCAGTCTAGCCGCGCGGGCTTAGAGAGCATGATCAGATGGCCTCGTTGGCGCCGCTAGGAGGGCTCCGTGAATGAGCTGAAGGCGGGGAGGAGTCGCCGAGATTGTTGCTCCCGCGTACCCCGTTGAAGGTCTGACCGTCGCTCCCACTTGCGCCGGGCAAAAGTTGGGCAAAAGTTTCGGCACGCGCCTTCTTCTATGAGAACAGAAAGGCCCCGTTTCCGGGGGCCTTTGCAGTAGCGGGGGCAGGATTTGAACCTGCGACCTCCGGGTTATGAGCCCGGCGAGCTACCTGACTGCTCCACCCCGCGTCGCTGGGGGCATGATAGCAGCGTCTTGTCGCTCGTCACCCTTGCGCTCGTCGTCGGAATCCTGGCCATTGCAGCCTCTTTGGTCCCCGTCGGCATACGTTCGTACGAGCTCTGGCGGACGAGCCGCGCGTTCCTCCGCGCGCTCGATCAGGCGAACGACGCGCTCAACGCCTCGCTCGAACGGCTGTCCGCGTTCGAGCCCGGCGGCCTCGACCGGCTCGCGACCGCAACTGCGCGGCTCGAGGCTTCGCGCGCACGGCTCGCCATCCTCACGGGCGCGATCGACCGTGTCCGCGGACAGTGGGCGGGCATGCTCGCCGTCTACCCGAAGAAGTAGTGCGCGTCGCAGCGATCGACCAGGGCACGAACACGACGCGCCTGCTCGTCGCCGACGTCGACGACAGCGGATTGCGCGAGCTCGTGCGTCGCACCGAGATCACGCGGCTCGGCGAGGGCGTCGACGAGCGTCACCGCCTCCTCCCCCTTCCCGTCGCACGCGTCCGCAACGTGCTGACCGAGTACCGGCGCGAGGCGGAGCGGCTCGGTGCGGAGCGGACGTTGCTCGTCGCGACGAGCGCTGTGCGGGACGCCGAGAACGGCGAGGCGTTCCTCGGCGAGGTCGAATGGTCGTACGGGTTCGCCACGCAGCTGCTGACCGGCGACGAAGAGGCTGCGCTGATGTTGCGCGGCGTCGGCGAGATCGAGCCCGGAACGCTCGTGCTCGACATCGGCGGCGGCTCGACCGAGCTCGTCACGATCGAGTCGCGGACGAGCCTCGACGTCGGCGCGGTGCGGCTGACCGAGCGTTACCTACACTCGGATCCGCCGACCGGTGACGAGCTCGAAGCCTGCGCGCAGTACGTGCGCACAGTCCTGCCACCGCTCGACGCGACGAGCGCCGTCGGCGTGGCCGGAACGATCACGTCGCTGGCAGCGCTCGACCTCGGTCTCGACGAGTACGACCGCGAGCGCGTGCACGGACACGAGCTTTCGCTCGCGGGGGTCGAGCGGCAGCTCGAGCGCCTCGCAGTGTTGCCGCTCGCGCAGCGGCGCGAGGTACCTGCGCTCGAGCCCGAGCGCGCGCCGGTCATCGTCGCCGGCGCCGTGATCGCCCGAGAAGTGCTCGCCGCCTACGGGCTCGACGCGTATCGGGTGAGCGAGCACGACATCCTGGACGGAATCGCGCTTGCCGCCGCCGAACTGCCCGAGCCCGTCGAGGGCGACGCGCCGCCGGGCGCCTACACCTGCTGCTGAGAAGTCACTCGTCCGAGTGATACGAAAGAACCACGGTCCGTGACACGCTGAGCACGTGACTGCGGCTCACCTCCATTCCCGCGCGTTCCTGGTCGCCGCCGGGGTCGCGTATGCCCTCATCTTCCTCGGGCTCGTGTTCCTGGAGTCGCCGGGACTCGGGCTCGGTCACTTCTTCTACCTGCCGATCGCGGTGATCGCGATCGTGGGCGGCGCGCGCGGGGGCTTCGCGGCCGGGGTTGTCGCCACAGCCCTCTACACCGTCGCGGTGATCATCAACTCCGATCTCCCGACGATCGACCTCCTCACCGTGAGCACGCCGATCCGCCTCGTCGGGTACACGCTCACCGGGGTGCTCATCGGCTGGTTCGCACAGCAGAACCGTGAGCTGATCGACCGGCTCGAGGTGCTCGCGAACCGCGACCAGCTGACCGGCTTGCCGAACGCCCGCGCCTTCGAGATCGAGGTCGACAAGCGGTTCGCGGCTCAGCAACCGTTTGCGATCCTGCTCGGCGATCTCGACGGGCTCCGCGAGCTGAACTCGGCGGATGGACACGGCGAGGGCGATCTGGTGCTCGTGCGACTGGGCGACACGCTCGGCCGGCTCCTCGGCCCCGAGGAGCGGATCGCCAGAGTTGGCGGCGACGAGTTCGCGATCCTCGCGACGCTCCGCGGCAAGGACGCTGCGCGGGACCATGCAAATCGGCTCGAGCAGCGCCTGACCGACCAAGGCCTCAAGGTCACCTTCGGTTGGGCCGCGTACCCCGACGAGGGCTCGAACGCGCTGGGCTTGATCCGCATCGCCGACGAGCGCCTCTACGCGCGCAAGCTCGTCCGCGGACGCCGCACGGGCGCGCCGCAGGCACCGCGCGCCGTGCCCGCCTAGTCGGCTTCCTCTGCGGGTGGCTCGTCTTCGGCGAGCCGGCGCTGAACGACCGCGCGCGAGAGCACCCCTACGAGACGCCCGTCCTCGACGACGGGCACCCGCTCGAAGTCGCGCGCCTCGAGCTCGCGGAACGCCTCCTCGAGCTCGGCGTCGGCGTCGATCGTGAACAGCGGTTCCTCCGCGATGTCGCGGAGCAGCGTCGCGCTCGGGTCGGAGCCCGTCGCGACGACCTCGCGGACGAGCGTCTTGCGCGTGACGATCCCGGTCAGGCGACCGCTCTCGCACACGAGGACGTTCCGCACCTCCGGCCGCAGGAAGAGCTGCCCCGCCTCCTGCGCGCTCGCAGATCCCTCGAGCGCGGGCGGGTCGACGATCATCGCGTCGCGGACTCTGGAGCTCATGGGTAGATGCCGCGCGCCTCGAGTGCCGCCGCGACCTCGCGGATCCCGCCGACGAGCGCGGCGTTGCGGAGCGTCAGGTCGCGCTGCTCGGAGAGGTTCCAGACGCGGTCGAACGCGTCGCCGAGTTTCTCGGCGAGTCGCGCGCGGATCTCGTCGCGTGTCCAGAACAGCCGGCCGAGGTCCTGCACCCACTCGAAGTAGGAAACGGTGACGCCGCCCGCGTTCGTGAGGACGTCGGGCAGCACCGGGATCCCCCGCTCGACGAGGATCGCGTCCGCGTCGTTGTCGGTCGGGCCGTTGGCGCCCTCCGCGACCAGCTTCGTGTCGATGCGGTGCGCGTTCTCAGCGGTGAGCTGGTCCTCGAGCGCCGCGAGGACGAGGATGTCGTTGGGGAGCTCGAGCAGCTCGGCGTTCGTGACGCGCTCGACGTTCGGGAAGTCGGCCAGCGATCCGTGCTCGGCGACCCATGCGTGAGCGTTCGCGACGTCGATGCCGCTCGGCGAGTAGATCCCGCCGGAGATGTCCGCGACCGCGATCACGCTCGCCCCTCGGTCGGCAAGCTCCTGCGCCGCGACGCCGCCGACGTTCCCGAAGCCCTGCACGACGCAACGCTGGACCGCGAGGTTCCAACCGAGCCGCGCGCACGCGCGCTCGATCACCATCACAACACCGGCACCCGTGGCCTCGCGGCGGAACACGGACCCGCCGAGCGGTATCGGCTTGCCCGTCACGACCTCCGGAACCGCGTACCCGTGCTGCATCGAATACGTGTCCATCATCCAGGCCATCGTCTGCTCGTTCGTCGCCATGTCGGGCGCGGGGATGTCTTCCTGCGGACCGATGAAGTCGCGCAACTCGATCGTGTAGCGCCGGGTCAGCCGCTGCAGCTCCGCCTGGCTGAGCGCGCGCGGGTTGCAGCGCACGCCGCCCTTCGCGCCGCCGTACGGAAGCTTGAGCAGCGAGCACTTCCAGGTCATCCACATCGCGAGCGCAGCGCATTCGCCGAGCGAGACGTTCTCGTCGTAGCGGATCCCGCCCTTCGTCGGCCCCAGCACGCTCGAGTGCTGGACCCGGTAGCCGGCGAAGACGCTGAGGGTCCCGTCGTCGCGCCGCACGGGCACGCTCGAGACGAGCGAACGCTCCGGGTAGCGGAGCCGCTCTGCCACCTCATCGGGGACGTCGGCAAACGGAAGCGCCTCCTCGAACTGCGTCAGCGCCTGCCGGAAGAGCGGCGTGTCCCACTCGAAGGTCTGCTCCGGCGCGTGCGTCGGCGGACTGGCCACGCGCTGAGTCTACGTTTGGCAGGTCCGACCCGTTGCAACCGTGCGGATCTGCGAGAGCTGCACGCCGACCTCCCGAAAACGATCGCTGTACGGAGGCGCGATCGGGATCCCACGTACCGAGGTCGCGCCGTCGGCCTCGATCGGCAGGTCGGCGTAACCGCCCTCCGGGACGCAGACCTCGAGCACGAGCTCGCGCGTCTCCGTCGAGCCAAGCCCGAACGACTGCGGCCCCACCCGCACCGCGCGAGGTGCCTCGACGTCAGGTGCTGCCACCGTCAGGCTGACCGTCGCGACGCCGGCCGGCGGGAAGATCCGAAGCATGGCCGCGACTCCGGGCTGCGTCCACCCGTCGGGATGCAAACCGAGCGTGAGCCACTGCGCGCGCAGAGGGACTTCGAGGTCGACAAGCTCGAGCTGTGGCCCCGCCGCGACCGGCGTTCCGGCAGGGCCGAAGCGCGCGTCGAGCGGCGTGCGCACGATGTAGTCCGGCGCACCCGCACCCACGAAGAGACCGGTGCCGGGATCGATGCGCACACTCGGCGTCGGAAACGTCTCGGGCGTGTAGGTGAAGTACCCGTCGAGGCGGTAGGCGCGGTCGACGCGCGCATTCCAGAACTCGACGTCCCAGAAGGCGACGGCGCTCGGGTACCAGTCCTGCCCGTACGAGTAGGCGAACATCGCCACCGACCCCTCGTCGACGGCGTTGTCGATCCACGAGAGCTGGTCCGCCTGAGCCGCGGCGAGCTGGCGGCCACTCGGGCCCGAGCTGCCGAGCAGCCGGTTCCAGGTGTACGCGGTCTCTGCGAACGCGAACGCGACGAGGGCGACGAGCACGGTTGTGGTCACGTGCCGGCGCGGCAGCCGGCGCAGCGCCAAGACGAGCGCGAGGCCCAGCAAGCCGCCGACGATCGCGAACAGCTCCGAGGGCTCGAGCCCGACGTCGTTGCCGAAACTCGTCAACGCCTCGTGCGTCGACGACGCGGGCGAGTCGGCATTCACCCCGAAGACCGGCTCGAACTCCTCCAGACCGACGGTGAGCACGAACAACGCCGTGACGCCCAGCACGCCCGCGATGCGGGGGCGAGGATCGTCGAGCGCGCATGCGGTCGCGAGGAAGAGGATCGGCGCGACGTAGAAGAAGTAGCGATCCTTGACGTCGAGCCCGAGGCCGAAGCGCACGACGACCGACCCCGACACGATGGCAAGCACGGTGACCGCCGCGAGGACGAGCCCGGCGAACGCAGTCCGTTCCGGATCGGAAGGCGGACGCACGAGCGCGGCGATCGCCCACCCGCCGCCGAGGATGAGCGGCACGATCCCGAGCGCGACCGCCGTCACGTTCACGTGGAGGATCGCCGACCGGAACGCGTCGACCGAGAGCACGTCGCCCTCGACCGCCGGCGAGTAGCTTCCGAGCAGCCCCGCGCCGCCGAGCAGCAACACGGGCAGGGCGAGTGCTGCGACCCCGAACACGACGGCATGCGCGCGCCAGCGACGAAGCCGCGCCTCGTGCACCGCCGCCGCGGCGACGAGCACGACACCGAGCGCGGCGAGCTGCGGCCGAGCCAGCGTCGCGACGAGGATCGCGGCGAGCGCGACGAGGTCGCGCCGCGGAGAGGGCAGCACGACGGCCCGGTGGATCGCGAGCAGCGCCAACAATGCAGCCGGATACGCCGCCGACTCCGTCATCACGAAGCCACCGATCACGGACCACGGAAGCGCGACCGCGAAGAACGCTGAGCAAAGCGCGGCCAGACGCGAGAGCGCAAGCTCGCGGGCGAGCAGCCACGTCGGGATCGCAGCACTCGCGAAGAGCACGCCGTTCAGCCCGTGCGCCGCGCGGATCGCATCGGGAAGGTCGACGATCGCGAAGACCGGCATGAGCAGGAACGGGTAGAGCACGCCGTAGACGTCGACGTGCTGGCCGTGCAACGTCGGCAGAAATGCTCCGTCGACGAACGCGAGCGCGAGCCGCTCGTAGAGCAGCTCGTCGGTCATCACCGCCCAGTCGGAAACGCGCCAGCAGAGGACGGCGAGTACGACCGCCGAGCCGATGAAGAGCGCGATCTCGGGGGCCGCCCGCCGCACGCCGGGCACGCTATCGCTCATGCCGGGGGCGGGACTCGAACCCGCACGCCCCTACGGGGCACCCGATTTTAAGTCGGGCGCGTCTGACCAATTCCGCCACCCCGGCGGGACCAGGCTAACTACCCGGCTGAAGGCTCTCGGGCGGAATCCGCTCCGGGCCCTGGAACCGGTACGCGTCGCGGAACGACTCGAACGCGTTCTCGTCGAACTGCGTGCACTCCGCGAGGATCCCCTGTGTGTCGTCGATCTGGGGCTCTCCGTCCACAGTCGGGGCGTACCAGGCGGTGAGCGCAATCTTGTCGCCGAGCCGCGGCAGCGGGGACAGCAGCATCGCGGCCGGGTCGGAGCGGTAGAAGCTCCGGAGGTTCGTGATCTCCTCGTCCGGCACGTCGCTGCCGTAGTACATGACGATCCCGCCGTGCTCGAGGTTGTGCACGGCCTGCGCCAGGCGGACCGGCTCGTCGTACTCGCCCCAGATCACCCACTGTCCGAAATGAGGCCCGCTCGTCGGCGGGAAGGAGCTCCACTCCTTCGGCGTGGCCGCCGGGTTCGCGATGTGGACGCCCGAAGGCTCGCCCGGGAACGTCTTGTAGGTGCAGCCCGCATCCTCCATCGCCTGGGCGACCGACTCCGACTTCGAATCGTCCCCACCGAGCAGGAAGAACGCGGCGGCGCCGGCGACTGCCGCCAGGACGAGCCCGGCCGCGACAATCACCCAGAGGCCGCGCCGGTCACGCTGGTCCTTCCGCGTTTTCGGGGCCTGTACGCGCCGCGGCGGAGGCGGCGTCCGGGCTTTTCTGGCCAAAGCGGCGGCGATGGTATCAGCGGGGCACCGTCCGACCGGCGCTCTACCGTTCGTCGGCCCGATGCTCATCCAGGTCCTGATCGCGCTCGTCCTCGCTGCCGCCGCCCTGGCGGGCGGCGTCGTCCTCATGCGCGCGATCGTCCGGGAGCTCCGTGCGCTACGCGACGACACCGGCGTGGAGCTCACCACGCGGAGCGCGGAGGTCGATCGCCGGCTGCTCGCGATCGACGAGAAGCTCGACCGGCGGCTCTCCGACCTCGACACGAAGGTCGACCGGCGGCTCGAGAGCGCCTCGAAGCAGTCGGTCGCGATCCACGAGCAATTGACGAGGGTCGGCGAGACGACGGCGCAGGTCCTGGAGCAGGCGAAGGCATTCGGGCGGCTCGAGCAAGCGCTCCGCCCGCCGAAGGCGCGGGGTGGCTTCGGCGAGTTGCTGCTCGAGAACCTGCTGCGCGATCGGCTGCCGCGGGACTCGTACCAGCTTCAGTACAGCTTCGCGAGCGGCGAACGTGTCGACGCGATCCTGCGTGTCGACCGGCTCGTCCCGATCGACGCGAAGTTCCCGCTCGACAACTTCGAGCGGCTTGCCGCGGCAGAGACCGACGAGGAACGCCTCCTGTTCGAGAAAGCGTTCGCGCGCGATCTCAAGGGCCACGTCGACGCAATCTCGACGAAGTACATCCGGCCGGACGAGGGGACGTACGACTTCGCGCTCATGTACCTCCCTGCGGAGTCCGTCTACTACGAGCTCGTGTGCGGCAAGACCGGCTCGCTGCTGCAGTACGCGCACGAGAAGCGCGTGTTCCCGGTCTCCCCCACGACGTTCACGGCGCAGCTGCAGGTGATCGCGCTCGGGCTCAAGGGGCTGCAGATCGAGCAGCACGCCCACGAAGTCATGGCTTACGTCGCTCAGCTCGGGAACGACTTTGACCGGTTCAAGGCCGACTTCGACGTCGTTGGCAAGCACATCGGCAACGCGCAGACCAAGTACGGCGAGGCCGAAAGGCGCCTCGACCGCTTCGAGGCGAAGCTCGAGCGCGCCAGCGACCAGGAGGAGCTCGAGACGGAGCAGCTCGACCTCCCGCGGGCGCTGGACGCCGCCTAGCCCGGCGTCGTACGGGGCGATGCCCCTGCGAGACCTGTTTCGGAGGCGTCGGCGAGATCGCCGCGCGGTCTCAGACGAGCAGGAGGCACTAACCGAGCAGGACGTTCAGCGCCTCCAGCGCGTGCAGCGCTCCGCGGCGTCGTCCGTGCGCGTCGTGCGGGGCCGGCGCTCCTAGAAGCGCAAGAGCGCGCCGACGCCGTCGGCCGACCCGAGGTCGACCTGGTGGCGGACCTCGAGCAGCGAGCCGCCGTGGAGCAGCGTCTGCCGTAGGGCGAGGTCGAAGCCCGAGTCCCGCGGCTCGAGCGGTGTGCCGTCGAGCGGGCACTCGCCCGCCTCGAGCGACGCGCGCCCGCACTGCGGGCACTCGTGCGCCGGTTGATCCCCGCCCGTCTGGTGGAGGAGCAGCTCGACACGCGCGTCGGAGGCGGCGGTCAGCGTGTCGGCCCACCCCGAGGCGCCGCGGCCGTTCGTTCCTACCTCTTCGCGCCAGCGCTCGAGCGCCTCGTGCTCGTCGGCGGCCTCGGCTTCCTCCAGCAGCGGCTGCACGACCTCGAGCAGCTCGTTCGGGCCGCTGTGCGCCTCCGCCTCGGTCGCGCCCACGACGACGCTCTTGACCTCGTGCGGCAGCGCCTCGATGAACTCCGCGCGCGTCTCCTCCGAGCCGACGATGACGACCTTGGGGGTCTGCAGCCGCCGCACGACGCGGTCAAGCTCCGCGGCGACGCCCTTCAGGTGCTCGGCGACGAGCTTCTCGATGTGCCGCGCGTAGCGCGCCTGCGACCAGCCGCCCTGATCGTGACGGCCCGGCTGGTCCTCGGTCCGGTCGACGATCTCCTCGAGCCGCCCGGCGCGGAGGCGAAAGACCTGGCCGCGCTCGCGTCCGATGAACGCGACGATCGCGCCGTCGTCGCGGCCGACGAGCTGCGCGAGCGGCGCGAGGTGGAAGCTGCGGCCGACCTGCACGTCGTCCGGGACCGACCCCGCGACCGGAAGCGGCCGGAAGAAGTCGCCCGACACGAACACGCCGAGCCCGCGAGCGCCTTCACGGCTGAACTCGTTGTCGAAGAACTCCCGGATCCGGGCGAAGTCCCGCTTCAGACCCTCCCGCTCGGTGCGAGAGAGCTCGTCGTGACGGGCCTCGACCCGCTTCTCTGCCTCCGAGAGGAGCGAGTTGACCCTGGTATCGACGGCCGTCGGGGTCGGACTGTCCGCAGGATCGAGATCGACGTAGAGGCTGATCGCGCAGCCTCCGTCAGAACCGAAACCCGCGAGCTCGCGGAGGGTTGTCCAGGTCAGCTGTTCGGCCATGCGAAAGCGGTTCTGCCCCGAGCCAGGCGATTCTAGTCGCCCCGCTCGTGGAACACCCATCCGGTCGGTACCGTTGAATACAGCAGATGGAAGTCCGTGACCTGATCATCATCGGCGGCGGGCCCGCCGGGTATACGGCGGCGCTCTACGCCGCCCGTGCCAACCTGCAGCCGCTCGTGATCGAGGGTTTTCAGTGGGGCGGCCAGCTGATGATCACGAGCGACGTCGAGAACTATCCCGGGTACCCCGAGGGGATCCTGGGCCCCCAGATGATGGTCGAGTTCCGCAGGCAGGCTGAGCGGTTCGGGACCGAGTTCATCACCGACGACGTGACCAAGGTCGACTTCTCGGAGCGCCCCTTCCGCGTCTGGGTCGGGGACGACGAGTACCAGGCCCGCACCGTGGTCGTCGCGACCGGCGCGAGCGCGCGCCAACTCGGGCTCGAGTCGGAAGTCGCGCTCCAGGGACGCGGCGTGACCTACTGCGCGACCTGCGACGGCGCCTTCTACCGCGACCGTGAGGTCGTGGTTGTCGGCGGAGGCGACTCGGCGATGGAGGAAGCGCTCTTCCTGACGCGGTTCGCCTCCAAGGTGACGATCGTCCATCGGCGCAGTGAGTTCCGCGCGTCGCAGATCATGACCGACCGCGCCCGCGCGCACGAGAAGATCGAGTTCCTCACGCCGTACGTCGTCGCCGACGTCCTGGGCGTCGACGAAGGCAAGCTCACCGGCGTTCGGCTCGAGCACATCGAGACGGGCGAGGTGATCGACCACCCGACCGACGGGCTCTTCGTCGCGATCGGGCACGACCCGAACACGTCACTGTTCTTGAACGAGTTGGAGCACGACGACGCGGGCTACCTGATCACGGCGCCACGCTCGACCGAGACCAACATCCCCGGCGTGTTCGCCGTCGGCGATGTCCAGGACCACACGTATCGCCAGGCGGTCACGGCCGCCGGCTCCGGCTGCATGGGCGCGCTCGACGCAGAGCGGTTCCTCGCAGCCGAAGAGGGACACCTGCACGACGCGCTCGCCGTGCCCCGCGTCGAGTCCTGACCGCCGCGTGCCGTACTTCATCTGCCCGAACTGCCAGAGCCGGTCGATCGACCACGACGGCCGTGAGGGCCTGCTCGACCAGGCGGCCTCGTGCCAGCGCTGCGGGTTCGGCTTCCTCTTCGAGCTGATGGACGACTACTACCCGGCCCCGGGCTCGGGCTTCCTCGTCTGCGATCGCGACGCACGCGTGCTCGCCACCGGCAAGGGCGTCTTCGAGCTGACCGGCTATCAGGAGCCCGAGCTGATCGGGCGGAATCTCGTCGATGTGCTCGGGCTCCATGGCAGCGAGGGCGTCGAGAACCCGGTCGCCGTCGCGCTCGAGTGGGGCGTGCGGCGACTCGGCGAGCGACTCGCGCTCCGCACGCGGGCCGGGATCGACAAGATCGTCACTGCCGACGTCTTCCCCGCGTACGACGAGGACGGCGGCTTGCTGGTCGCACTCTCTCCGCGCTAGCCCGACGCGAAGTCGAACGTCGCCGCCCAGGTGACGGCTGCGAGCTTCGCCTGGCCCGCCACGGAGGGGTGGAAGTAGTCCCTCGTCGTGACGTCGCTCCGGACGAACGGCGTGTTGAAGACGGCGTTGTTGTCGAAGCGACACGTCACGTACAAAGCGCAGACCTGCGCGAGCTGCGTGTTGTAGTCGATGTTCCGCTGCCGGACGCGGTTGCGCCGAGCGACGTCCCACGGCAGGTTCGACCAGGCGTTCGCGAGCATCGACTGGCAAATACCGGCGAGCGTCCAGACAGATTGTGCCGTGAAGCTGCTGCGGTAGATCGCGAAGAGGTTGTAAATGTTCGGGATGCTCGCCACAAACACGCGTGAGGTCGGCAAGCCGGCTGCGAGGGCGGCCATCGCCTGCTCGAACTGCGCGCGGAACGTGGCAACCGGTGTCATCGCACTCTCGCTCGACGCGCAGACGTCGTTCGCGCCCATCAGGATCGTCACGTACTCGACCTGCTGAGCGACCGCCTGCTGCACCTGGCCGAGCAGGTCGGCCATGTCGGCTCCGGTGACCGAGTCGTTGTGGTTTCGACCGGTGATCGCCGGGTTGGCCGCCCGGATCCGCTGGTAGTGGCTGTTCACCGAGGCGCTCGTGCCGGTCGACCACGAGGCGGCGGGGCAGTCGACGTACGGGAACGAACAGTCGTTGAAGCCCCGCGTGATCGAGTCGCCCGTCGAGGCCATCGAGCTCGGGTATGCGGCCGCTGCGGTGCCGGTCAGCGCGAGGGCGGCCAGGGCGGCGGCGAGCCCGGTGAGGAACCTCACGGGCCGATTCTCTCACGCCGCGCTCTCGGCTAAACCCGGCTCGACGGGCAGAGGTCGTTCAACACGCAGAGCTCGCAGCGCGGGTTGCGCGCGTCACACACGCGCCGTCCGTGCCAGATCAGCAGGTGCGGGAAGCGGCCCCAGTCCTCGCGCGGCAGGAGCTTGATCAGGTCGCGCTCGATCTTGACCGGGTCCTCCTCCTTGGTCAGCCCGAGCCGCTGCGCCAGGCGTCGCACGTGGGTGTCGACGACGACGCCTTGCGGGCTCCCGAGCTCGGCGGCGACGACGTTCGCCGTCTTGCGGGCGACGCCGGGCAGCCGCGTCAGCTCCTCGAGCGTGCGCGGGACCACGCCGTCGAACTCCTCGAGCAGCATGCGCATCGTCCCGCGGATCGCCTTGGACTTCTGGCGGTAGAAACCGGTCGCGAAGATGTCCCGCTCGAGCTCCTCCTGGGGCACCGCCAGGTAGTCCTCCGGCCGGTGGTACTTCTCGAACAGGGTCGCAGTGACGCGGTTCACGTTCACGTCGGTCGTCTGCGCGGAGAGCATCACCGAGACGAGGAGCTCGAGCGGAGAGCGGAACGTGAGCGCGATCGTCGCGTCTTGGTGCTCGCGCGCGAGCCGGTCGACGATCTGCCGCACGCGGTCGCGCTTCCGGCCCGGGACGCGGCGACGCGCCTCCGCGACGAAGCTGCGCACTACGCGAACGCCGCGGCGGCGTCGCTCGCGAGCGGCTGGTACGGCAGCCTGGGCCCGGCGCAGACGACGTCGAGCGCCGGGCAGCCGGCACACGCGTACTCACTCGGTGTCGGCCGGAACTCCCCCGCGCGCAGGCGGGCGATCGACGCAGAGAGCTGGGCCTCGAGCTCGGCGACCTGGGCGCGCGTGAAGGTCGCGGTCACCGGCTCCCCCGGACGCTCGAGGAAGAGATACGCGACCTCGACTTCCTCGGCACCCGCGCGGAAACACGCGAGCGCATAGACGAGCCGCTGGAGCTCGTACGAGCGCGCGACGATCTCGGAGGGCTCCTGTCCGTCGAGCAAGTTCGACTTGTAGTCGACGACGAGCGCGCGCTCGCCGGCGCGGTGGTAGGTGTCGAGGAAGCCGTGCAGGAGCACACCGTCGTGCTCGAAGGTGAAGTGCCGCTCCTTTGCGACGCCGTCGAGAGCGGCGACGCGGGCGGCGAGCTCCGACGTGCAGTAGGCCTCGATCAGGGTTCGGATGCGCTCGACTTCCTCGTCGGTCGCCTGTGCGTACGCACCGCGAACGCGCTCTTCCCAGCCCGCCGCGAGCGCGGGCGCGGCGAGGTCGACGTGCTCGAGCTCCGAGTGCACGGCGCTGCCGATCGCCGTGCCCGACAGGCCCTCGTGACCGACCGGCGCGACGTCGAGCGAGCGCATGCCTGCGACGCGCTCGGCGAAGTAGCGGTACGAGCACGTCTCGAACAGTGAGAGAGCGGTGAACGAGAGACGGCGAACGTGGTGGAGCGCGGGCTCGGGGATCGCCTGAAGCTCGGGCAGCGTCGGTGCCGGCGGCGGCAGCGGCTCGGCTGCGCCCTCCGTGAACAGCTCGAGCTGGCCGGGCTCGCCTGCTTGCTCGACCGCTTCGGGCTCTTCGCGGTACCGGTCGAAGCGCACCTGCACGAGCGCGTCGGCGCGGACGAGCTCGAGCGGAGCGCCGTCCGCGGCTGCGAGCTCCTCGGCGGCATCGAGTCGCTGCAGCACCCAGCCCATCGGCGTCGAGCGGTCGGCTGTGCTCCCACGGTCGATCGCACCGGAGACGATCAGCCGGTCGACGGCGCGTGTCATCGCGACGTAGTAGAGGCGGAGCCGCTCCGCGCGGTCTTCCTCCTCGCGCGCCCGCCGCACCTCTTCGTAGTCGAACGCAGGACGCCGCTTGCTCGTCGCGGGGTCGGCGACCTTGAAGCCGAAGCGACCGTCCGAGAGGGCGAGGATCTCGTCGCTGTCGGGCGCACGCTTGTCGCGCCCTGCGTCGGCGACCACGACAACCTTGAACTCGAGCCCCTTCGCCGCGTGGATGGTGAGCAGCCGCACCGAGTCGGAGCCCTCTTCCTCCGCGACCGCTTCGAGTTCTTTGGCGCCGACGGCTTCCTGGTCGCGGACGAAGCGGACGAAGCCTTCCAGGTTCGGACCGCGCAGCTCCTCGTACGAGCGCGCGAGCCGCGCGAGCTTGCGCAGGTTCGCGTAGCGGCGTCGGCCGTCCCACTGCGTCAGCACGGCGAGGTCGTAGTCGTGCTCGGAGACGATCTGCTCGCAGAGTCGCTCGAGCGGCAGGCGCGGCAAGGCGCGGACGAGCCGCTCGTAGCGCTGGAGGAACGCCCGGATCAGCTGCGCGTCGCGTTCGTCGAGCTCGGGCGGCAGGCTCTTCTCGATCCCCGTGAACAGCGGCCGCTTCGAAGCACCGCGTCGGATCAGCACGAGCGCGTCGTTCGAGACGCCGACGAACGGCGACGCGAGCACGGCCACGAGCGCCTGGTCGTCGTAGCGGTTCTGCAGCAGCAGCATGTACGAGAGCAGGTCCACCACCTGCTGCTGGCCGAAGTACCCGCGGCCGGTTGCGCGGTACGTGGGCAGGCCGGCCTGGCGCAGCTCTTCTTCGTACGCGTCCGCGTCGGTGCCTGCGGCGAAGAGCAGCACGATCTCGCCCGGTGTCGCCGCCCCTTCGTCGACGAGCTCGCGAGCACGGCGCGCGATGTGCTTCGCCTCCGCGCGCCGCCAGTGCACGCCCGTGTCCGCGTACGTCTCCTTCTCGGTGATCAGGAGCTCGACGGGATGGCCGAACACGGGGTCCGGGAACTCGCCGGACGCAGCCAAGGGCTGGAACCCGTCCCCGAACTCGTCCTGGAACAGGTGGTTGACCGCAGCGAGCACCTCCGGGCGCGAGCGGTAGTTGCGCACGAGCGCGAGGCCCCCACCCTCCGACTCGCGCCGCTCGCGGAAGACCTGCACGTCTGCGTGCCGGAACCCGTAGATGGACTGGAACTCGTCGCCGACGAAGAAGAGCTCCGGCCTGGCAGGCCCGTCAGCGATCAGGTCGATCAGCTCGCACTGGAGCCTGTTCGTGTCCTGGAACTCGTCGACCATGATCGCCGCGAAGCGCAGGTGCTCGCGCTCGCGGATCCCCTCGTTCGAGCGGAGGAGGTCGCGCGCGTTCAGCTGCAGGTCCTCGAAGTCGAGCACCCCCTCGCGACGCTTCGCCTCGTCGTACGCACGTGAGAAGCCTTCGAGCAGCGCCTGGAGCAGGTCTCGGTCGCGAACCGCGAGCTCGTCGAGCGCCGACTGCTCGACCACCTTGCGCGCCTCCTCGTACGACGCGGTGCGCTCGCTGCCGCGCACCTTGTGCGCCGAGAGGTCGAGCAGCCGGTCGGGGGACGGCGAGCCTGCAAGCAGGTCGAGCATCCCCGCGGCGTTCGCGCGCTGGAGCTCGGTCGCGCCCACGTCGGCCGCGAGGCAACGCGACGCTTCGCGCAGCGACTCGACGCGTTCGGAGAGCGGCGCCCGCTCGCCGAGCTCGAGCACGAGCTCGCGGCCGGCCGAGCGCAGCGTCTCGTAGACGCCGATCAGCATCCGGCGCAGCGCAGCGGTCCCGTACGTCGCGAGCAGCTGCAGGCGCTCCGGCTCCTCGCGCGCGCAGAACTCGTCGAGCGCCTCCGCGAACGCCTCGCCGGCGAGCACGGACGCCTGCGCGCCGTCGAGCTCGCGGAAGCGCGGGTCGAGCCCCGCCTCGAACGGGTAGGCGCGAAGCAGGCGCGCGCAGAAGCCGTGGATCGTCGCGATCCAGGCGCCGTCGAGCTCGCGCGCGAGGTCGTGGCGTCCGCGCTCGCGCAACTCGCGCCGGATGCGCGCACGCAGCTCACCCGCGGCCTTGCGCGTGTACGTGATCACGAGGATCGAGCCGACGTCGATCCCGCGGTCGCAGACCGCGCGGACGAACCGCTCGACGAGCACGGCGGTCTTGCCCGTACCCGCGCCGGCGGAGAGGAACACGCGACCTTCCGCCTCGATCGCGGTCTGCTGCTCCGGGTTCGGGGCGAGCGTGCTCACGGGCGGCGGATCCTGCACATCGGCCAGAGCTGGCACCACTGCGGGCACTCGCCCCCGCGTGGGTCGTGCCGCACGTCGCCGCCGCGGATGCGCTGCGCCAGCCCGCGCGCGTTGTCGCGGGCGGTCTCGACCTGACGCCAGAACGCGTCGTCCTCGACGTAGTCCCTCGACGAGTAGCCGGCGAGCACCTCGTCCTTCGCGTCGGCCCGCAGTAGGCCTCGCGGCTTCCGGTCGCCGGCGAGCGGCCGGTAGACGCCGCCGAGCGGCTCGATCCCGACCAGGTCGCGGAGCACGAGCATGTAGAGCGGGATCTGGAGGCGGAGCTCCTTCTCGATCTGGCTCGCCGAGTGCGCGGTCTTGCCCGCCTTGTAGTCCTGCACGATCCCGCGCGCGCTGAAGGGGTCGGTGTCGATGCGGTCGATCTTTCCGCTCAACGTGAGCCCCTCGCCGAGGTCGAGCCCGCGCTGGAGCTCCTGCGGCGAGCGCTCCATGCCGAACGAGACCTCGAAGCGCTTCGGCACGAGCTGCGAGTCCGCGTCGGCCTCGAAGTGGACGAGCGCCTCGAGGTCGCGCCAGAGCGACGCGTCGAGCTCGCGGCGCTGCATCGTCGTCATCTCCATGCGCACGCCCTCGAGCGCCTTGTCGAGGCACTGCCGCATCAGCCGCACGGCGTCGTCGATGCGCTCGGGCGGCACGCGGTCGGTGCCGAGCTCCTTCGGAAGCGCTGCGAAGAACTTGTGCAACGCGTTGTGCGCGACGGAGCCGCGCAGTTTCGGATCGACCTCGGCGTCGATCGTCTTCGGGTCGAGCAGCCGGTCGACGAACCACGCGGACGAGCAGTCGGCCATGCGCTCGAGCTCGGTGACGGGGAACGTCGTGCGCGCACCGAGCGTCTCGAGCACGAGCGGGTGGCGCAGACGCGTGGGACGGTTCTCCGCGCGCCGCGCGCGGTCGAGCCGCCGCTCCCAGCCGTTGGCGCGGGCGATTCCGTCGGCCTCGGCCGCATGGTCGCGCGAGATCGAAGCGAGCGCACGCAGGCGCTCGCGATCGGTCGGCGCGTCCTCGAGGCGCCACGTCAGCTCGGAAAGCCGTCGCCGAGTCGTAGCGCGCTCGACTTCCTCGCGCGGAAAGAGTGCGCGCACCTCGTCCCAGAACGGGCTCGCTTCCTTCGGGCTCCCCTCGTCGGTCGCCGACTCGCGCACGAGGTACAGGCGGCGCGTCGGGCGCGAGCACGCGGTGTAGAAGAGGTAACGGTCGCGGCTCACCTGGTCCGCGCGCTGCAGCCGGCCGCCGAGCCGCTCACGAGCCTCGTCGTCGAGGAACGGCGAACCGCCGCCGCGGCGCGGCAGGCTTCCCTCCTCCAGCCCGAGCACGAAGACGACCTCGAAGCGTCCGGTACGCGCACGCTCGAGATCGAGCACCGTGACCTTGCTCGGCTCGGCGCGCTCGCCGCGCATCCGCGCGCGCTCGAGCGTCGCGATCACGTCGTCCGCAGAAACGGGCTCCTCGACGCGACGCTCCCACGAGCCGAGCTCGTCGAGCAGGCGCAGGCACGCATCGAGCGCGCGAAGGTCGCTCGCGGGGCTCTCGCCCACCGGCGGGTGCTCGAGCCCGTGCGCAGCGCGCAGCATCGACTGCGCGAGCGCGCGAACGGCGTCGACCGCCGGCGTCCCCGACCGCAGCGCGTCGAGCTGGCGGAGCGGCGAGCCGCGAAGCTCCTGCAGGACTGCTTCGATCCGCTCCTGCTCGGCCACCGCCCGGCCGCGCAGCCGCCCCTCGACGAAGTCGACGTGCGCGCGGGTCAGCCCCGAGTAGGGCGAGCGAAGAAACACGAAGAGGTCGGCGCGCGTGCCGCCCGCCCACGCGTAGCGGAGCAGCGCGAGCAGTGCATGCCCGAACGGCGTCTTGGCGAGCCGGCCACGGCCGTCGAACGCGTACGGGATCCCGAGCGTCCGGAAGGCCGTCTCGAGCGGTGCACGCCAACGGCCGAGCGACGGGCAGACGACGCCGATCGCGTCCGGCGCGGTTCCACCGCGCACGAGCCTGAGCAGCTCCTCGCCGACGAGCTCGAGCGCGCCGCGCACCCCGGCGCCCTCGAGGAACGAGACGGCGCCCTCGAGCGGCGGCGCGCCGGGCGCGGGCTCCTCGAAGAGCGCGCGTTCGAGGTAGGCAAGCGCGGGCGGAGCGACCTCTCCGTACGCGGGCGGAAGCTCCTCGATCCGCCCGCTCGCGAGCTCGGCGAGGTCCTCGGCGGTGCGCTGGAGCGATGCGAAGGCCGTGCGGCCCTGCTCGTAAGGCAACGAGACGGTGACGTCCGTGCGGCCGGCGAGCGCTTCGAGGAGCGACCACTCGGCGGCGGTGAGATCCTCGAAGCCGTAGGCGAGGACCGGCTCGCCGTGCCACGCGTCGAGCACGTCACGCAACCGAGCGACCGCCTCGGCCCTCAGGAGCTCGCGGTCCCAGACCCCGAGCGTGTCGAGCTCTGCGCGGTACGACGCGTAGAGGTGCGCGAGATCACCGTCGACGCGGTCGGGCTCGAGCAGCGCGCCCTGGAGCTCGCGGATCGCCTCGCGCAGCGTGTCGGCGAAGCCGGCGGAGTGCGCCGAAGCCGAGAGGCCGTTGAGCGACGCCCGCGCCACGGCGCGCCTCAGCGCCAGCTGCTGCTGGGCGTCTGTGGCGAGCGGCCTCGTCGCGCCGGCGTAGGCGATCCGCTCGAAGACGTCGTCGAACGTCCCGATCGAGCCGCCGAAGACGCACCCGTGGCGGGCGACGAGCTCCCGCTCGACCCGGTCGACGTCCGACCGGCCGGGCACGATCAAGGTCGGTTCCCGCCCGTCTGCGAGCGCGGCGAGATATCGCTCCAGGAGCAGCGAAACCTTCCCCGCGTTCGCGGGGCCGACGAGCAGGCTCAGACCCACAACCCACCCATCGTAGAGCGCGGTCCCGACGGCTCCGGACACGGCTCCCCGCAAAGTGCGTCAAACGCCGGACGGGTCGGAGCCCGCCCGCCGGCTCAGCCTGCCGAGACCGCCTTCGGCCTACGGCCGCGCCTGGCGGCTGCCTGTCCCGGCATCTTCCCGGCGCAGTCGTCGCACAGGTCGGCCTGCTTCGAGCCGCGGCGCGCGTCGTTGAAGTTGATGCGCATCACGGCGCCCTTCGACTCGTCGATTTCGTTGCTGCAGTTGTCGCAAACGAGCACGGTCTTTCTCGCCAAGTTTTCCTCCTCGATCAGCTGCGTCAGCGTGAATGTAATCGACGACTCTAGCCGACAAAGCGATGTGGAACTACGCGGCCGCGAGGCCTTCCTTAATTCGCCACGAGCGAAGCAGGCTGAGGAGTGCCTGCTCTTCGAGATCGAGCCCGGTATCCCGCGCGGAGACGACGCGCAAATGCCGCGGCCGGAAATCGGCGATGGTGCGCCCGTCGAGGTACTGCTCGATCACGGGCGGGCTGATGTAGGAGGCGCGGCAGACGGCAGGGGTGTTCCCGAGCTTCTCCGCGACGCTTCGGCACACCGCGGTCACGTTCTTCTTCGCCTGCGACTCGACGTCCTCGATGCCGTGCTCGGCGAGACCGATCGCAGCGAGGAGCGTGCCGCCCCACGTGCGGAAGTCCTTCACGGTGAAGTCATCCCCTATGTGCTTCTGCACGTACTGGTTCAGGTGTCGATCGGTCAGGCTCACGAGCTCGCCGTCCTCGCCCCGGTAGCGGAAGAGCCCTCGCCCGCCGCGCAGCTCGATCAGCTCCTTCAGCGCGTCGGCCAGCTCTGCGTCGAGGACCGCGGTGCGAACCCACACCTTGTGCTTGCCGCGGAAGTTGAGGGCGATCTTGCTCCCGCGCACGGTGACGTGGCGCTTGCGCAGCGTCGTGATCCCGTACGTACGCGACTCCCTCGCGTAGCGCTCCGAGCCGGGGCGAAACCACCCGAGGTTGATCAGGCGCAGGGCGATCGCGCAGACGCGTTCGCGGTCGAGGTGCTCGCGATCCATGTCGTCTGCCATCGCAGTACGGATCGCCGGCAGCCGCTCGCCGAAGCGCACGAGCTTGTCGTACTTCGCCTGCTCCTGCTGCGCGCGGTAGGCGGCCGAGTAGAGGTACTGCTTGCGCCCCGCACGGTCGAACCCGACTGCCTGCAGCTTCGCGGTCGGCCCTGCAGCGATCCAGACGTCGCGCCAGGCCGGCGGGATCCGCAGCTGGTCGATCCGCTCGAGTTTCGCGGGATCGGTGATCTCCCGACCCCTGGCGTCGTAGTAACGAAAGCCGCGGCTCTTCGAGCCGCGGCGGCGCAGACCCCCTTTGCGTGCCACGCCTGCTTCCTTGCCCGCGAGGGCGCACGGTAATCTCGACCGCCGTGGACACGAACACGATCGTCGTGCTGGAGGGCGACCAGACGGGCCAGGAGCTCCTCGAGGAGTCGCTCCGCGTCCTGCAGCCCGACGTGAGCGGGCTGGAGCTCGAGTTCCCCCGCTTCGACCTGTCGCTCGAGAACCGGCGAGCGACGAAGAACGCCGTCGTCTACGAGGCCGCCGCGGCGATCCGGGAGCACGGGTGGGGCCTGAAGGCGGCGACGATCACCCCGGAGGAGCGCGACGACGTCGGCTCGCCGAACCGGATCCTTCGCGAGGAGATCGGCGGGCGCGTGATCGTCCGCACGGGCCGACGGATCCCGGGCGTCGTGCCGATCGGTGGCGTGTTCGCGCCGATCTCGGTTGTGCGCATGGCGGTCGGCGACGCCTACGGCGCGAAGGAGTGGCGCGAGGGCGAAGGTGAGGACGAGGTCGCGTACCGGACGGAGAAGATCGAACGGCGCATCTGCCGCTCCGTCGCCGAGTACGCGTTCCGGCTCGCCGAGCGAACGAACGGAAAGGTCTTCGGCGGGCCGAAGTACACGGTCTCGCCGACGTACGAGGGGATGCTGAAGGAGGAGATGGACGCGGCGGCCGAGCGGCATGCCGACGTGCCCTACGAGCCGCAGCTGATCGACGCGACCTTCGCGCTCCTGATGGCGCGCGCGTCGGACCCGCTCGTGATCCCGTCGCTCAACCGCGACGGCGACATCTTGAGCGACTTCGTGCTGCCACTCTTCGGTTCGATCGCGGGCTCCGAGTCGCTGCTCGTCGCGTTCGACGAGATCGACACTCCGAACGCGCTGATGGCCGAGGCCGCGCACGGGACCGCGCCGGCGCTCGAGGGGAAGAACATCGCGAACCCGATGGCGATGATCCTCGCCGCGGCGGCACTGCTCATGCACGGCGACGAGCGGGAGCAGGAGGTCGCGCGCGCGATTCGCGAGTCGGCGCTCGAAGCGGTGGCGGAGGGCGAGCGCACGGCCGATCTCAGCGGTCACCTCGGCACGTCGGAGTACACCGACGCCGTGATCCGCCGGATCAAGACGAAGCTCGAAGTCTGGGCAGCGCTCTAGACGGCGAGCAACAAGCGCGTCGACCAGATGTCGACGCATGCTTCGGTGAGCACCGGGTCGAACTGCGTCCCCGCGCAGCGCACGAGCTCCTCGAGCGCGGCATCGGGGGTCAGAGCCGCGCGGTACGGGCGCGTCGAGGTCATGGCGTCGAAGGCGTCGGCGAGGCCGATCAGACGCGCCTCGATCGGGATCAACGGGCCGTCGAGTCTCGCCGGATACCCGAGCCCGTCCCACCGCTCATGGTGGTAGAGCACGCAACCGATCGCCTCGCGCGCTTCAGGTGCACCCGCGATCAGCCGGGCGCCCGCTGCCGGGTGCGTCCGCATCTCGTCGAGCTCCGCGGGCGTGAACGCCCCTGGCTTTCCGAGCAGCTCCGTCGGGAGTAGGAGCTTGCCGACGTCGTGCAGGAGGCTCCCCATCCGGACGGCCTGAAGACGTGCACCTCCCCACTCGAGCGTCTCGGCGACCGCGACCGCAAGGCCGGCGACGCGGCGCGCGTGGCCACGCGTCCACGGGTGCGACTCCTCGACCGCTTCCGTCAGGTCTGCGACCACGGACGGCAGAGTTCGCGGTTGCCTCCCTCGTCCCTGCTTCCGCGAGCGCAAATAGGATCGTCGCGGTGAGAGTCGGGGTCACACGGGAGACCGCTGCCGGGGAGCGGCGCGTCGCGCTCGTCCCCGACTCCGTCGGGCGACTCGCCCAGACCGGGATCGGCGTCGTCGTCGAGCCGGGTGCCGGGGTCGGAGCCTCCTATCCCGACGACGAGTACCGCGACGCCGGCGCCGAGCTCGGTCCGGCCTGGGACGCCGACGTCGTCGCCAAGGTTCAGGCACCGACGGCCGAGGAGGTCGGGCGGCTGCGGGAGGGTCAGGTGCTGATCGGGTTCCTCCAACCCTTGACCGACCGCGAGGGGATCGACCGGCTCTCCGCCCGCGGCGTGGTCGCGTTCGCCATGGAGTCGATCCCGCGGATCACGCGTGCGCAGGCGATGGACGCGCTGTCGTCGCAGGCGACCGTCGCCGGCTACAAGTCGGCGCTGATCGCCGCCGACCGGCTCCCGCGCTTCCTGCCCATGCTGATGACGGCAGCAGGCACCGTGCCGCCGGCCAAGGTGCTCGTGCTCGGTGCAGGTGTCGCGGGCCTCCAGGCGATCGCGACGGCGAGGCGGCTCGGTGCTGTCGTCTCGGGCTTCGACGTCCGGCCGGCGGTGCGAGAGCAGGTCGAGTCGCTCGGCGCTTCGTTCCTCGACCTCGGGGTCGTCGGCGAGGAGACCGAGGGCGGGTACGCGCGCGAGCTGACCGCGGAGGAGCAGCAGACGCAGCAGGAAGAGCTCGCGCGACGGATCCCGGAATTCGACGCCGTGATCACGACGGCGGCGATTCCCGGCCGTGCGGCACCGAGGTTGATCCCCGCGAGCGCTGTGCAAGCGATGCGTCCCGGCTCGGTGATCGTCGACCTCGCAGCGGAGACGGGCGGCAACTGCGAGCTGACGCGTCCGGGCGAGGAGTTCTCCGAGGGCGGAGTGACGATCGTCGGGCTCACGAACCTGCCGAGCACGATGGCCTACGATGCGTCGCGGCTGTACGCACGCAACGTCACGTCTCTCTTGCAACACCTGGCGCCCGACGGTGACCTGCGGTTGGACTTCGAGGACGAGATCGTCGCGGGCGCATGCGTCACGCGGCGGGAGGAGGTGCCGGCATGAACGAGCTGCTCGTGCTCGAGCTGACGATCTTTGCGCTCGCGATCTTCGTCGGGTTCGAGATCATCTCGAAGGTTCCGGCGATGCTGCACACGCCGCTGATGTCGGGCACGAACGCGATTCACGGAATCGTCCTGATCGGCGCGATGTTGATCGTCGGCACCGCTGACTCGACGATCGAGCAGGTACTCGGGTTCGTCGCGGTCGTCTTCGGGACGATCAACGTCGTCGGCGGCTTTCTCGTCACCGATCGGATGCTCGAGATGTTCAAGCAGCGTCGCCCTGACGAGCCGGACGGCGAATGAGCCGCACCTGGATCGACGTCGCCTACCTCGTCGCGGCGATCTTGCTGATCATCGGCGTCAAGCGGCTCGCGCACCCTCGCACTGCTCGCTCGGGGAACTGGATCGCTGCGGTCGGCATGGCGATCGCCATCGGCTTCACGTTCCTGATCGAGGAGATCGACTCGTACTGGCTGATGCTCGTCGGCATCGCCGTTGGCTCCGTGGTGGGTGTGCTCTCGGCGCGCGCGGTGAAGATGACGCAGATCCCGCAGATGGTCGCGCTGTTCAACGGCGTGGGCGGCGGCGCGGCCGCGCTGATCGCGGCGTCCGAGTTCCACCGCCACGCGCCGGAGCCGGGCGGGCTCGAGGGAGAGTTGCTCGTGGGGATCCTCTTCTCCGCCGTGATCGGGTCGGTCAGCTTCTGGGGCTCGCTCGTCGCGTTCGGAAAGCTGCAGGAGGTGATCACCGGGCGGCCGCTCGTCTTCCACGGCCAGAACCTGTTCAACGCCGCGCTCGGACTTGCGCTCGTCGCGCTCATCACGTTGACCGCTGTGACGGAGAACGGGCTCTGGCTCGTGCTGTTGATGCTTGCCGCCGCTGTGCTCGGCGTGCTCTTCGTGCTCCCGATCGGCGGGGCGGACATGCCGGTCGTCATCTCGCTGCTGAACGCCTGCACGGGCCTCGCAGCGGCGTCGACCGGGTTCGTGCTGCACAACACGGCGCTGATCATCGGCGGGACGATCGTCGGCGCGTCGGGAACGCTCCTCACGGTGATGATGGGCCGCGCCATGGGCCGGCCGCTCGTGCAGACGCTCTTCGGCGCGTTCGGTGCGGCGCCGACCGGCGGCTCTGCGGCGGTCGCGGGTGCGGCTGCGGACGGCGCGAGCGTGCGCACGGCGTCGCCGGAGGACATCGGCTTCATGCTCGCGTACGCGCGTCGCGTCGTGTTCGTGCCGGGCTACGGCCTCGCGGTCGCGCAGGCGCAGCACGACGTGCGGAGCCTCGGCGAGCTGCTCGAGAGCAAAGGCGTCGACGTGCGTTACGCGATCCATCCCGTGGCGGGTCGGATGCCCGGCCACATGAACGTGCTGCTCGCGGAAGCGAACGTTCCGTACGACGAGCTGTTCGAGATGGACGAGATCAACCCGGAGTTTCCGCAGACCGACGTCGTGGTCGTCGTCGGCGCGAACGACGTCGTCAACCCTGCGGCGCGAAGCTCGCCCGGGAGCCCGATCTACGGGATGCCGATCCTCGACGTCGACAAGGCGCACAACGTCGTCGTGATCAAGCGGTCGCTCGCGACGGGGTTCGCGGGCGTCGACAACCCGCTCTTCTACGACCCGAAGACGACGATGCTCTTCGACGACGCGAAGACCGCGCTCGAGCGGCTCGTCGTCGCCGTCAAGGCCGTTTGAGCGTTCCCGACGTCCCGTTCTTCGACGGCGCCGCCGTCGAAGCGGCTGTGGCGCCGGAGCGCGCGCTCGAGGCGGTTCGCGATGCGTTCATCGCGTACGCACGCGGCGAGTGGACGATGCCGCCGAAGGTGTACGTGCACGCGTACCCGGCAGGCGACTTCCGCGCCATGCCGGCGCTCGGTGGCGGGCATGCGCTCCTGAAGTGGGTGACCTCGTTTCCTGGGAACCCTGTCGCCGGGCTCCCCACGGTGATGGGTCTCGTCCTCGTCTCCGACGCCTCGAACGGCGTGTTGCGTGCCGTGCTCGACGCGGGCGCGGTAACGGCGCTTCGGACCGGCGCGGCGGCGGTGCTCGCGGCCGAGACGCTCGGTCGGCCCGATGCGGGCCGCGCCGCCGTGATCGGCGCCGGGGTGAACGGCCGGGCGGCCGCGAGGACGTTTCTCGCGCGGGGTCGGGACGTCGCGCTGTGGGACGTCGACGTGGAGCGAGCCCGCGACGTCGCCGGTGAGCTCGGCGCGGACGTCGCTGCGTCGCGGGAGGAGGCGCTCGGCGCCGACATCGTCGTCACCGTCACGCCGGGTCGCGAGGTGCTGCTGGCGGAGGGGGCGCTCGCGCCGGGTCAGCACGCGTCGCTGATGGGCGCCGACGGCCCCGGCAAGCAGGAGATCGCGGTCGAGGAGCTCGCGCGCGTGCGGGTCTTCTCGGACGAGTGGGAGCAGGCGAGCCACGGCGGCGACATCGCGCACGCGGTGGAGGCCGGCGTCCTGGAACGCTCGGACGTGACCGAGCTCGGAGCGGTGCTCGCCGGCGAGGCCGAAGGTCGACGCACGCCCGAGGAGGCGACGGTCTTCGACTCGACCGGCCTCGCGATCCAGGACCTGGCGATCGCGCTCGCGGCGCTCGAGCGCATCGACGAGCTCGACTTGCCGCGCTTCAGCCTCTAGGCCGCGACGACGGCGCGAGCCGGGTCGAGCACGTCGAGCAGCGGGTCGCGGTCGCCGCCGAGAGCGCGCGCGACGAGCTCGCCCGAGGCGAAGCCGAGCACGTTCCCATGCCCCGAGTAACCCGCGGCCACCCACACGCGCTCGTTGCCGCGTACCTGACCGACGAGCGGCAGCAGGTCGTCGGTCGTCCCCCAGATCCCGGCCCACCGGTGCGTGACGCGCGGCGGACGCCCGAGCAGCTCGAGGGCGAGCGCCTCGATCCGCGACTGCACGGCATCGGTGACCGCCTCGTCATCCGTCCATTCGCGATCGCCCCCGGCGTCGCGCGATCCGCCGATCACGAGTCGGCGGTCACGCGTCTGGTGCCAGTAGTCGAGTCCGTGGCGCGCGTAGTGCGGCCGCTCGAACAGCAGCTTCGGCAGCGACTCGGTGACCAGCACCTGGCCTCTCGTCGCTCGCACGCGGGCGTCGATCTCGGGCACGAGCCCGCGGCCGAGCCCGTCCGTGGCGACGACCACGCGCTCCGCCTCGAGGTCGTCCAACGAGCCCACACGGCTGTTCTCGAGCAGCTCGGCTCCAGCCTCGGCCGCGCGCCGGGCCAGGCTGCGGACCCAGCGCGCAGGCTGGATCGCCCCGTCGTCAGGGTGCAAGAGCGCCGCGGCGAACCGCCCCCGCAACGGCGGGGCGAGCTCGGGCGCTTCGAGCCACTCGGCGGCGAAGCCATCCTCGACGAGCGCGTCGTACTCCGCGCGCAGCTCCGACCGCTCCGCGTCGTCGACCGCGAGCCGAAGGCTGCCGAGCGCACGGAACGAATCGCCCGCGAGCGCCGCAAGCCGCGCCTGCGCCTGCTCTGTCAGTTGCCAGTACGCGCGTGCCGAGTCGTTGCCGAGCTGCGTCCGTGCGATGTCGTACGCCATCGCGCCGCCGCGCAGCGCAAAGCCGCCGTTGCGTCCGCTCGCACCGCCGGCGATCTCTCGCGCCTCGTGCAGCCGCACGCGGACCCCCGCTTGTGCGAGCGCGAGGGCGCAGGAGCAGCCGGTGACGCCGCCGCCGACGATCTCGACTTCGGGCACGCCCGCGAAGGCGGCGCCCGGCAACGGTTCCCCCCGCTCCTCGAGCCAGTACGACGCCATGAGGCGATCGTACTCACCGCCCGGTCCGCCGGTAGACGCCGTCGATCGTCGCCACGAGGCCCGCGAGCTCGAGCTCGGAGAGCGCGGCCGCCGCAGCGCCGGCTTCGAGGCCTGCGGCACGCAGAAGCTCGTCGGTGCTCATCGGGCCGTCGAGCCGCTCGAGGATCGTCCGAGCTGCCTCGCCGAGATCGACCTCCGCGTCGGCGGGTGCTTCGAGGCCGAACAGCTCGAGGACGTCGCCGGACGAGGTCAGCGGTGTGGCTCCGAGCCGAAGCAGCGCGTTCGTTCCCGCGCTCAGCGCAGACGTGATCTCACCCGGGCAAGCGAAGACCTCGCGTCCCTCCTCGAGCGCGAAGTCCGCGGTGATCAGCGCGCCGCTTCGCTCGCGGGCCTCGACCACAACCGTGGCCTGTGCGAGCCCGGCAACGATTCGGTTCCGAGCCGGGAAGCGCCACGGTGCGGGCTCGACGCCGGGCGCGTACTCGGAGACCACGAGACCGGTGGCGGAGATCCGCGCGGCCAGCTCCGTGTGCGCCGCAGGGTAGTCGCGGTCGACACCGCAGCCGAGCACCGCGACCGTTGCGCCGCCACCCTCGAGCGCGCCGCGGTGCGCCTCGCCGTCGACGCCGCGCGCAAGACCGCTGACCACCACGAGCCCTGCCGCCGCGAGCTCGCGCCCGAGCATCCGCGCGACCTGAGCGCCGTACCCAGAGCAAGCACGCGCACCGACGACCGCGACCGCGGGCTTCGCCAGGAGCTCGGGCGGCGCTCCGCCACGGAGAAACACGCCCGACGGCGAGTCGCTGATCGCGCGCAGCAGAGGTGGGAATCGGCCGTCCGACCGGCCGAGCCACCGCAGACCGCGGCGCTCGAGCGACTCGAGATACGAGCGCGCGTCGAACGTCTTCGCGAAGGTCGCGAAGCGCGTCGTTCGGGCTTCGGTTCGCGGGTGGATCCCGCGCTCCGCAGCGAACACGGCGAGGGCGAGCTCCTTCACGAGGGTCTCAGCTCTTTCGGAGCGCGATACGAGAGTGCTTCTGCCACGTGCGACGCCTCGACGGCATCGGCTCCGGCGAGCGCGGCGATGGTCGCCGCGACGCGCGCGACGCGCGCACGTCCGCGTCCCGAGAGCGGCAGCTGCTCGACGGCACGCGTGAGCAGCGCATCGGCCTTCTCGTCTCGGTGAGGCGTGCGCTCGGCGAGTCGCGAGCGTGCGGCCGCGACGCGCTCGCGGACCGCGTGGGACGCCTCGCTCCGACCCGCAGCGAGCTCGACCGCGCGAGGGCGCGGGACGACGACCACGAGGTCGAACCGGTCGAGCAGCGCACGGGAGAGCTTGTTGCCGTAGGCGGCGAGCCGCTGCGCGGTGCACGTGCAGGCAACGGCGGGATCTCCGCGCGCGCCGCACGGGCACAGATTCATCGTCCCGACGAGCTGGAACGACGCCGGGTAGAGCGCCGTCCCTTCGGCGCGGGCGACGCTGATCACGCCGTCTTCGAGCGGCTGCCGCAGCGCCTCGAGCGCGGGTCGGACGAACTCGGGCAGTTCGTCGAGCAGCAACACGCCGTGATGCGCGAGGCTCGCTTCACCGGGCCTCGGCCCCCGTCCTCCACCGACGATCGCCGCGGCCGAGGCGGTGTGATGAGGCGCGCGAAACGGCGGCGTCGTGACGAGTGGGTGCTCGACTCGCAGAATTCCCGCGACCGAGTGGATGCGCGTGACCTCGAGTGACGCGGACTCGTCGAGCGCCGGGAGGAGTCCGGGAAGCCGGCGTGCGAGCATCGTCTTTCCGGTGCCCGGCGGGCCGCCGAACAGGAGGTTGTGGCGTCCGGCGGCGGCGATCTCGAGCGCGCGGCGGGCTCGCTCCTGGCCGTGGACATCGGCGAGATCGGGTCCGACCACAGGAACGACGCCGTCCCGAGGCGGGATGGGCTCCGGCTCGAGTTCCCCGCGGAGATAGGCGACCGCCTCGGCCAGGTGCCAGACCGGCACCGGCTCGATCCCGGCGAGCGCGGCTTCGGGCGCGGTCTGGGCCGCGCAGATGATCCGCGGGAGGCCCGCGCGCTTCGCGCCCTCCGCGACCGCGAAGACGCCGGCGACCGGGCGGACCCTTCCATCGAGGGCGAGCTCGCCGTGGACGGCGTGCCGCTCGAGCTCGGCGCGGGGGATCTGACCCGACGCGGCGAGCACGGCGAGCGCGATCGGCAGATCGAAGCCCGAGCCCTCCTTGCGCAGGGCGGCGGGCGCGAGGTTGACGGTGATCCTGCCTTCGGGCCACTTGCACTCGGCGGAACGGATGCCGCTGCGCACTCGCTCCTTCGCCTCCTGGCACGCACGGTCGGCAAGCCCAACGATCGTGAAGGCGGGCAGCGCTCCCTGGAGATGCGCCTCGACCTCGACGCGACGTGCTTCGAGTCCGACGAGAGCATGCGTGACTGCGCGCGCGAGCACGTCGCCACGTTAGGTCGCCGCTCGCGCGGCTTTGCGTCAGGCGTGTGTCAACTTCGTGCCGAGTGTGCGCGCCTAGCTTCGACCGAGCAGGAGGTCGAGCTCGGCACCCTTCATCAGCCACGACGCCGCGAACCCCCAGACCGCGACCGCCTCGGCGATCAGCAGTCCTTTGTCGGGCTCGCCGGTGATGCCCGCGAACAGGGCGAGGCCGGCGGCCGCTGCGATGACGCCGGTGCACGTCCAGTGGTATGTCCTCCAGAAGCGACTCGAGCGTCGGCCCGGGCGACCCGGTCTCCTGCCTTCTTCCCTCCCAAAGAAATAGGTGATCGGCGCGAGCGAGCCGATGAAGACCGCGGCAGCGAAGAAGTGGATCCGTTCCACTGACGCCTCACCGAGGAGATTCTGGAGCGGTGTCAGGCTCACGCCGTCGCCCGGCCGGCCGGTGGGGAACAGCGCGACGAGCACGACGGCGAAACCGGCGAGGGTGCTCAGCCTGCTCTCCCACGAGAACTCGGTGAGCTTGTAGAGGACGAGGAACACGCCGATCGCCCACAGCACGCCGACGAACAGCTCGCGCATGCCCGAGTAGTAGTACGCACTCAACGAGCCCCGAGGGAACGGCTGGCCGTCGAACAGGATCGGCTCGACGAGCACGAGCAGGAACGGAAGCGCGAGGCCGAGCACGCCGATCGCGAACCGCACGGTGACATATGAGCGAACGTAGCGCTCGCTTCCCGGCCCCGTCTCTCGCGGTTGTACCGCGACGTCCGGCAAGATTTTCATTGCCGTCGGCGACGTTAGTCGACCGCAGCTCGTGCTTCAAGGAGCGGCGCGTCGCGAAGTCTCTCAGCTGTGTGTCAAGTTCGTGCCGACTTGCGCGCGACGAGCACATCTTCGAAGTATTCGCCCGCTCTCCGTCCGGTGCGTCGGTTTACGTGGCGACGAACGCGATGTTCGAGACGCAAACCCGCACGCTCGAAGATCTCCGGGTAGAGATCCCGCCGGTCGTTGACGACGACGACCACACGCGTGCCGCGGCGCAGCGACGCGGCGGAGCGCTCGAGCACGCGAGCAACGCCTTCCGTGTACTCCGCGATCGCGCGCTTCGTTGCGCCGCGTCCCAGCTCGAACGTTCCGCGGTCTTCGAGGTCGAGCAACTCGTACGCGTAGCGGTGCTGCTCGTGGTAGTCGATCAGGCCGGGGTACGGCGGCGACGTGACCACTCCCGCGTAGGGACCGCCGAGCTCGAGCTCGCGCGCGTCGCCGTGCAGCACGCTCGCGGTCCGCCCGCGCGCACGGACCCGGGCAAAGGCATGGACGCGTGCGAGCGTGTCGAGCGCGTAGCGGCGCAGGAAGTGGTCTGCGCGCTGCACGGGGCGGCACTCGCGCTTGTGCTTGTAGCACCAGTACGGCTCGGTTTGAGGCGTGCGCGGGAAGTCGAGGTCGAAGTGCGTCGTCAGGCGCGCTGAGCGCGCTGCGCGTGCCAGCACGACCTTCAACACGTCGGCGTGCTCGTAGTCCGGGATCCACGAACGAAAACTCAGTAGCTGGGCGGCAGCCTCCGGCGCGAACCAGCGCCGGACGTAGGCCGGCGTTCCGCGAGGCACCCGTTCTGGCTCGAGCGCCTCGAGGCGTGCGCAGGCGTCGCGGAGCTCGTGTTCGAGCGTGAAGAGGTTGTAGCGCTCGGTCTTGACCCGCATCAGGAGCGCGTTGAACGCCGCGATGTCGACGCCGGTCGCGTCGCGGCCGCTCTCCAGCGCCTGCACGAGCGTCGTCCCGGAGCCCGCGAACGGGTCGAGCACGCGACCGCCGGCCGGCACGTAGCGCTTGAGGAGCGTCTCGACGAGCTGTGGGATGAACTTGCCGAGGTACGGGTGCAGGCGGTTGACGTGCTTCGTGCGCTCGCGCTCGGGCAGGTCCCGCTCGGACCAGGAGAGCTCGAGGTCGATGCCGTCGTAGAGGGCTGCCTGCGTCTGTGCCACGCCGGGCACGGACTTCGGGGCTCAGAGGGGATCTCCTAGGGGGAGCCGACGAAGGACGCCGTCATCCACGGCCACGACGTCGAACGAGATGCGGAGCTCACGCAGGCTCGGGTTGCCTGCCAGCCAGGCTTCCGCGGCCTGGAAGAGCCGCCGCTGCTTCTCGAGGTCGACCATCTCGACGGCGCTTCCGAACCGCGCTCCCGACTTCGACTTGACCTCGCAGAACACGAGCCGTCGCCCGCGGCGGACGATCAGGTCGAGCTCGTAGCCGGCGCTCCAGACGTTGACGCCGAGGATGCGGTAGCCGCGGAGCCGGTAGTGCCGGACCGCGCGGCGCTCAGCCTGTTGCCCCGACCCCCGTCTCGGCAAGGTCGGCGTAGCAGAGCGCCTGGAACGAGCGCCGGTGGATGTGCGACGGCCCGCGCGCGCGGACGGCCGCAGAGTGGTTCGGCGTGATGTAGCCGACGTGCGAGGAGAACCCGTAGTGCGGGAACACGGCGTCCATGCGACGCATCGCCCGGTCGCGCACGACCTTCGCGACGATCGACGCGGCAGCGATCGCCGCGCTCTTCGTGTCGCCGTCGATGATCGCGCGGTGCGGCGGCGCGCTCGAGCCAAGGCGGAACCCGTCGACAACGCAGATCACCTCATCGGGCGGTACGAGCGAGGCGAGGCACGAGCGCATGCCCGCGAGGTTCGAGCGGTGCAACCCGTTGCGGTCGATCTCGCGCGCCGAGTACATCCGGACGGCGATCTTCGAAGCGCACCCGACGACCGCGCGAAACAGCTCCTGCCGCTCGTCCTGGCTCAACTGCTTCGAGTCGTTCAGCAGCGCGAGCGGACGAACGCGGTGGTCGCGCAGGCACTCGTAGTCGAGCAGCACACCGGCGACGACCAGGGGTCCTGCCAGCGAACCGCGGCCGGCCTCGTCGACACCTGCGACGAAACGTGCGCCGAGGCGCCGGTCGAAGCGAAGGAGGCGCTGGCCGCTGCTCGGAGGCACGCGACGAGGATAGCCCCGGCCTCAGTCGGAACGACCTCCTGTGGAAGAGGTCTTACGCTTCGGCCTTGGCGGGCTCGGGCTCGCCGTCTGCGGCGCCGTCACCCTCGACGTCGGCCGAGGCCTCGGCCTCGACCGGTTCGGCCGCCGCCTCAGCGGCGGGTGTCTCCGGCTCGACCTCGACCGGCTCCGCACCGGCCAGCGGCGTCTCGATCTCGACGACGCCCCCGGCGCCCGGCCTCGCCGACTGCTTCTCGCGCACGCGCGCCTTCTTGCCGACGCGCCCGCGCAGGTAGTAGAGCTTCGCGCGCCGCACGTCGCCGACCGCCATCACCTCGAGCCGCTCGATCTTCGGCGAATGGAGCGGGAACGTCCGCTCGACGCCGACTCCGAACGACTGCTTGCGCACGGTGAACGTCTCGCGTACCCCCGCGCCCTGGCGCTTGATCACGATCCCCTCGAAGACCTGGACCCGGCGGCGCTGGCCCTCGATCACCTGGAAGTGGACCCGCACGGTGTCGCCCGCCTTGAACTGCGGGATTCCGCTCCGCAACTGGGCGCGCTCGATGGACTCGATCACGTTGCTCATAAGAAAAGGAGGCCGGGAAAGGCCGAGGCGGAATGTTAGCGGAAGGAAATCCGGTTCGGCGGCCAGTAGGTCGCGAAGACCTTGCCGATCATGTTCTCGCGCGGAACCGTCCCCCAGCGCCGGGAGTCGCACGACTGGGTGCGGTTGTCGCCCATCACGAAGTAGGCGTCGTCGGGGATCTGCTGCGGCTCGTACGTCTCGAAGTCCTTGCGGCCCTGCGGGATGTAGGACTCGTCCAGCTTCCTCCCGTTGATGTACACCACCCCGTCGCGCTGCTCCCAGGTCTCCCCGGGGAGAGCGACGATCCGCTTGACGAACGTGCCTGCCGGCGGGCACTGCTGCTCCGCCCGGGGCGGCGTGTTGAACACCACGATGTCGCCCCGCTCGGGGTCGGTGAAGTGGTAGATGAAGCGGTTGGCGAGCACGCGGTCGGAGAACCGGGCGAGGCAGCCCGGGCCCGGCGCGGCGCAGTGCAGCCGAGGCTCCATCGACGAGGTCGGGATCCGGTACGGATTGACGACCCAGGCCTTGATCGCGAGCACGATCGCGACCGCACCGACGATCGTCACGAACCAGTCGAGTGCGACCGTCCACGCGTGCGGCAGCCCCAGCCGCTCGATCGGGTTCCTCATCCGGGGATGCTCCGGAGCCGGCTCTGCTCGACCCGCCACTCGTCGACCTTCCGATGGTCTCCCGAGAGCAGCACGTCGGGAACGGTCCAGCCACGGAACTCCGCGGGCCGGGTGTAGTGCGGGTACTCGACTCCGCGCTCGAGCGTCGCGGAGAAGCTCTCGTGCACGTTCGACTCCGCGCTCCCGAGCGCTCCCGGCAGCAACCGGACAACGGCGTCGACCAGCACCATCGCCGGCAGGTCGCCGTTCGAGAGCACGTACGGACCGATCGAGATCGCGTCCGACGCGAGGTTGGCGACGATCCGTTCGTCGAACCCCTCGAAGCGCGCTGACAGGATCGTCAGCCGTTCCTCACCGGCGAGCTCTTCGACGACTTCCTGCGTCAGCTGCCTTCCGCCCGGCGTCATGGCGACGACGCGATGGTCGGGCGCGCCGCCGTAGACCGCGTCGAGCGCTGCCGCGACGACGTCGACGCGCAGCACCATGCCTGCGCCGCCGCCGTACGGCTCGTCGTCGACTTGTCGCGCGCTGAGCGGCGACGTGTCCCGGTAGTTGAAGAGCCGCAGCTCGAGGCCGTCACCGAGCACCGCGGCCAGCGGCCGCTGCTCCGTCAGCCAGGCGTAGGCATGCGGGACGAGCGTGAAGACGTCGATCTGCACCGGGCCGTGAGGTTACTCAGGGTCGGCGAAGCCCCGCGAGACAACGATCCGCCGGCCCTCCAGGTCGATCTCCTGGACGCAGGCTTCGACGAGCGGGAGCAGCGCGCCCGAATCGAGCTCGAGCACGTCGTTGGCAGCGTAGTTCGCGACGTCTTTGACCTTCCCGAGGCCCCGCCCGCCCTCCTCGACGACGTCGAGCCCGACGAGCTGAAAGACGTAGAACGAATCCGGCTCGGGAGGCGGCAGCGACGAGCTCGGCACGTGAAGCTCGGCGCCTCGCTCGACCGGTCGGTCGAGCTTGACGACCAACCGACCGCCCGAGCGCTTCGATTCCTCGACGCGCACCGGGGCGTCGCCCACGAAGAGCTCGGCGCCGACCGCGAAGCGTGCCGCATCGTCGCTCGGATGCTCCACGACGAACGCGCCGCCGATCCCGTGGGGCTTTCCAACGCGCCCGACGACGACGTGCTCGGTCATCGCTCACCACGGTCGATCGCGACCTGCTCGAAGAAGGCAGTGACGTCTGTGCGCTCGACGGCAACGCGAAGGTTCTTCTCGACGAACGCCTCGGCGTCGGGCCAACCGGAGTCGAGGACGTCGCGCACGCTTCGCTCGACGTCGAACGGTGTTCGCCGCAACTCGACGTCCGGGCCGAGCAGCGCCCAGAACGCAGCCACTTCTCCCTCGTACGGCATGCCGACGGAGCCGGCGTTGACCCAGCGGAAGCCGTTGACGCGCCTGTCGAGCTGCATGTGCGTGTGGCCTGCGACGACGACCGACTCCTCGGTGCGAGCCAGGACCTTCTCCAGGTGGTGGTCGGGGGTGGCCTGGGTGACGATCTCCTCGTCGCTCCGCGGCGTCGCGTGGCAGAAGCGCACGTCACCGAGCCCGTCCACGTCCAGGACCACGGTCTCCGCCAGCGAGCCGAGGAAGCTCCGCTGCTCGTCGGAGAGCCGCTCCGCCGTCCAGGTGCCGCCCGTCGCGAGCTCGCGATCGCCGTTCCCGCGCACCCAGCTGACGCGGTCCCCGAGCCCTCGCAGCAGCTCGAGCGCCTCGCTCGGCTGCGGGCCGCTCGCCACGTCGCCGCCGACCACGATCACGTCCGCGTCCTCGACCTCGTCGAGCACCGCCTCCAGCGGAGTCAGCATCCCGTGGATGTCGTAGAGCGCGGCGACGCGCAACGCTAGCCGGCGATCTCGAGCAGCACGCGGCGGTTCTCTCGCACCCCGCCCGCACGGACGACCGCGCGAAGCGCGCGCGCGATCCGTCCCTGGCGGCCGATCACCTTGCCGACGTCGTCGGGCGCGACGTGCAGGTGCAGCACGAGCGCGTCGTCGCGCTCCTCGCGCTCGACCCGAACCGCATCCGGGTCGTCGACCAGGCTGCGAGCGAGGAACTCGACGAGCTCGTCCACGTCAGACGTTCAGGTTCCTGATCTTCAGGAGCCGCGCGACCGTGCCCGACGGCTGCACACCTTTGCCGAGCCACGCCTTCACCTTCTCCTCGTCGAACTCGATCAACGACGGGTCGGACTGCGGGTTGTAACGACCGACGATCTCGATGAACTTGCCGTCGCGCGGCGAGCGCGAGTCGGCGACCACGACGCGGTAGATCGGGTTCTTCTTCGACCCGACCCGCGCCAATCTCATGCGAGCTGCCATTTCACCTCCGGTTCTTGGGACGCTTCTTCTTCTTGGACTTGCGCGGCACGGCGCGGGCCGGTGCTCCGTTGCCGGCCTCGGGCGTGAGGCCCGCGAACTGCGGCATCTTGCCTTTGCTCATGCCCTTCATCATCTTCTCCATCTGCTTGCGGGCCTCGAGCAGCCGGTTGACCTGCTGCACCGAGGTACCGCTGCCCTTCGCAATGCGAATCCTGCGCTTGCCGTCGATCACGTGCGGCGTGTTCCGCTCGTGCGGCGTCATCGAGAGCACGATCGCCTCGACCTTCTTCAACTCGTTCTCGTCGATGTCGACGTCCTTCAGCTGGGCACCGAGCCCCGGGATCAACTTGAGCACACCCTGGAGCGGGCCCATCCGGCGCAACATCCTCTGCGCCGAGAGGAAGTCGTCGAACGTGAACTTCCCCTTGCGGATCCGGTCCTCCATCGCCTGCTGCTCGTCTTCCTCGAACGCTTGCTCGGCCTTCTCGACGAGCGACAGCACGTCGCCCATGCCGAGGATCCGCGACGCCATCCGGTCGGGGTGGAAGTACTCGAGCTGGTCGAGCTTCTCGCCGACCGAGACGAGCTTGATCGGGCGGCCGGTGACCGCCTTGACCGAGAGCGCGGCGCCGCCGCGCGCGTCCCCGTCGAGCTTCGTGAGGACGACGCCGTCGAACGCGACGCGCTCCTGGAAGCTCTGCGCGACGCGAACCGCTTCCTGGCCCGTCATCGCGTCGAGGACGAGCAGCACGTTGTGCGGCCGCGCCTCCTTGCGCACGCGCGAGAGCTCGTCCATCAGGTCCTCGTCGATGTGCAGACGGCCTGCGGTGTCGAGGATGATCGTGTCGCGCCCGTCGGCCTGCGCGCGCGCGAGGCCGTCCCGGACGGCGGCGACCGGGTCGCTGCGCTCGTCGCTGTACACCGGCACCTGAATCTGTTTCCCGAGCTGCTCGAGCTGCTCGATCGCAGCGGGCCGCTGGAGGTCGGCCGCGACGAGCGCCGGCTGCTTGCCGTCGTTGCGGAGGAGCAGCGCGAGCTTCGCGGCCGTCGTCGTCTTGCCCGAGCCCTGCAGGCCCGCGAGCAGGATCACGGTCGGCTGCTTCGAGGTGTAGACGAGCCGCGAGCTGCCCGACCCCATCAGCGCCGTGAGCTCGTCGTGGACGATCTTCACGACCTGCTGGCCCGGTGTGACCGACTTGACCACGTCCTGGCCCATCGCGCGCTCGCGGACCTTGGCCGTGAAGTCCTTCACGACGTCGAGGTTCACATCGGCCTCGAGCAGCGCAAGGCGGATCTCGCGCATCGCGCGGGAAATCGACTCCTCGTCGAGTGTCCCGCGCTTCCTGAGATCGCCGAGTGCGCCCTGAAGGCGGTCGGAGAGCGTGTCGAACACGGCGGCAGAAGTGTACTGGCGCCCTTACGATCCCCCGGCTACAGCCAAGAAAGGAGCGGCATGGCCCAGGTTGCAAAGGTGGTCACGATCATCGGCTCGTCGCCGGAGAGCTTCGCGAAGGCGGCAGACGTCGCCGTTCAGGAGGCGGCGAAGACCCTGCGTGGGATCTCGGGCGCGCACGTCGTCTCGATGAGCGCAGAGGTGGAGGGCGATCGGATCAGCGAGTACCGCACGACGGTCGACATCGCGTTCGCCATCGAGCGGTCGTAGGACTCAGCCGGAGACCAGCGCCCGGGCGAAGTCCCTCGGGTCGAACGGGCGCAGGTCTTCGAGCCCCTCCCCCACGCCGACGAGCTTCACGGGCAGACCGAGCTCGTGGGCGATCGCGACCGCGATCCCGCCCTTCGCGGAGCCGTCGAGCTTCGTCAGGGCGACGCCGGTCACCCCGACCGCCTCGCCGAAGAGACGTGCCTGCTGCAGGCCGTTCTGGCCGGTCGTCGCGTCCACCACGAGCAGCACCTCGTGCGGCGCTCCCTCCCGTTTTCGTTCGATGACGCGGCGGACCTTCGCAAGCTCCTCCATCAGGTTGGACTGCGTGTGCAGGCGGCCGGCCGTGTCCACGATCACCACGTCGGCGCCGTCGCGCTCTGCGCGTTCGATCGCGTCGTAGGCCACCGCGGCGGGGTCGCCCCCACGCTCGCCGCCGACGAAGTCCGCGCCCGCGCGCTCAGCCCAGATCTCGAGCTGCTCCTCCGCCGCGGCTCGGAACGTGTCCGCTGCCCCGACGACGACGGTGCGGCCATGGTCACGCAGCCGCATGGCGAGCTTGCCGATCGTCGTCGTCTTGCCGGTTCCGTTGACGCCGACGACGAGGATGACCGTCGGTCGCGCGCTCACATCGAGCCGCGCGGGCTCACCGAGCACCTCGGCCAACTCGTCGACGAGCGCGCCCTGCAGGTCGGGCAGCTCGCCCCGCTGCTCCAGTCGCCGCACGATCTCGGCCGTCGCGGGCACGCCGACGTCGGCGGTGATCAGCGCTTCCTCCAGTCGCTCCCACGCAGCCTCGTCGCTCGGGTCGAACACGGCGACCTCGAGCTGCTCGGTCAGCGCGCGGCGGGAACGCCCGAGCGAGTCGCGCAGCCGGCCGAGAAAGCCCTGCTGCTCTTCAGCAGACTCTGCGGTTGCACCTTCCTCGCCCAACAGTTCGGCCCATGACCTCGGCATCGCCGGGCCACGATAGTGCCCCGCCGCCCGGGCCATGCCGGACCTGCCTGGTGCCTGGCACCGGACAAGGCCGGAGAGTCGCTGACTACCCGAGCCCGCGACGCGGTGAGCAGCCGTTTTGGCGGTTCAGGCTCGGCTCGTTGGGTCATGTCCGGTGCCAGGCACCGGACATGGCCCGCGCTACGCCGCGCCGGCGACGGCCGCGTCTTCGCGCGGCAGCCGGCGCGACACGATCTGCGACACGCCGTCCGGGCCCATCGTGACGCCGTAGAGCGTGTCGGCCGCTTCCATCGTTCGCTTCTGGTGCGTGATGACGATGAACTGCGCGCGGTCTGCGTACCGGCGGAGCAGCTCGACGAAGCGCCCGATGTTCGTGTCGTCGAGCGCCGCCTCGACCTCGTCGAGGAGATAGAACGGGCACGGCCGCGCGAGGAAGAGCGCGAACAGGAACGAGATCGCGCCTAGCGCCTTCTCGCCGCCCGACAGGAGCGAGAGCCGCGTCACGCGCTTGCCCGCCGGGCGCAGCTCGACCTCGATGCCCGGCTGCTCCTCCTCGTCCTCGGGCTCGACCAGCCGGAGCCTGCCCTCGCCGCCGGGGAAGAGCGTCGTCGCGACCTCGTGGAAGTGTGACTCGACGGCGGCGTACGTCTCGGCGAAGCGGCTGCGCACGGTCTCGTCGAGCTCGGCGCGCAGCTTCTCGAGCTCGGTCAAGCTCGCCTCGAGATCGGCCCGCTGCGTCGAGAGCTCGTCCAGTCGCGCCTTTTCCACGTCGTACTCCTCTTTCGCGAGCGGGTTCACCTGGCCGAGCGAGAGTCGGCGCTTCTCCAGTCGCTCGACGCGTTCGTCGAGCGCGTCGCGGTCGTCGCCCTCGGCAGCCACTGCGTCGGCGGCCTCTAGCCGGCGACGCGCCTCTGCCGCGTCGGCCTCGATCCGCGCGAGCTCGACCTCGACGGCGCTCGCGCGCTCGGCCGCTTCTGCAGCCTCACGGCGAAGCTCGACCTCCTGCGCACCGAGCGTGCGCAGCGACTCGCCGAGCTCCTGCGCGCGGTGCGATCCGGCATCGACCCGTGCGCGCATCGGCGTCTCGAGGCGCGCACTCGACTCGACCGCGCCCTCGAGCGTGGAGACGGCGCGGTCTGCGAGACGTGCGAGGCGCGCAGCGACGACGGGGTCGAGCCTTCCCGACGGCAACGAGTCGAGCGCCGCACGGGCCTCGGCTGCCTTCGTCTGCGTCTCGGCCGCGCGCATCGCAGCGTTCGCCAGCGACGCGTCGAGCTCGTCGATCTCCCGGCGGAGCTCGCGCCCGCGCGCTTCGAGCTCGAGCAGCACGGCCTCTGCGGCCTCACCCGAGAACCACAGCTCGCCGCTCGCGGGGTCGTAGCCGAAGCCCTCGCGCGTGACGGCGCGCTCGCTCTGCGCGAGCAGGTCTTCCTTTGCGACGACGCGCGCCTCGCGGAATGGCTCGGGCACGCGCGTCACGACCGTGAGGCTGCCGAGCCCAGCGGCCCGTGCACGCTCGAGCAGCGCAAGCGCGGACGCCGCGTCGGGCGCCACGACTGCAGAGGCGCGCCACCGCAGCGCCGCAGCCACGGCACGCTCGTCGCCCGGCGCGACGTCGAGCTGCGAGAGCGCGATGCGCTCGCCCTCCTCGGCGAGCGCGCGCGCGGCGGGAGGTAGACCCTCGCGCTCGGCGAGCGTGCGCTCGAGCGCGGCAAGTCGCGTGCGCGCGAGCGAGAGCGTCTCGGCGAGCTCGTCTCGCTCCTTCGACGCCGCCGACGAGCTCGCGGCAGCATCCGCAGCCGCACGCCGCAGCTCGGCGCCGTCGGTGAGCGTCTCCTGCGTGGTCGGAAGCCCCGCGCGGAGTCCGGCGATCGACTCGAGCCGAAGCGTCAGCCGCTCCCCGGCGCTGCGCAGGCGATAGAGCGTGGCGGTCGAATCCTCGCGACGGCCCGCCGCGTCGGTCAGCTCCTCCTCGACCGCGTTCCGCTCGGTGAGCAGCGTCTCGAGCCGCTCGTTGACGTGACGTCGGGCGAGCCCGGCCGCCGTGCGGCGCTCCTCGCCCTCGGCCAGTCGGCCGCTCAGCGCGTCGAGGTCGAGTTGCGCGATGCGCGCGCGCAGCGAGGCGATCTCGCCGACGAGCTTCTCCGCGCGCTCGGCCGCCGTCGCCTGCAGCGCGAGCGGTCGCAGCCGCTTCTTGACCTCGGCCTCCACGTCGCGCGCGCGCTCCGCCTGCATCGCGACGCGCTGCAGCTTCAGCTCTGCGCGGTGGCGCTGGCGCTTGAAGCGCCCGAGCCCCGCAGCCTCCTCGATCATCTCGCGCCGCCGCTCGGGCGACGACGACAACACCTCTTCCACCTTGCCCTGGCCGATGATCGAGTGCATGCCGCCGCCGAGCCCGAGATCCGCGAGCAGCTCGACGAGGTCGATCCTCCGCACGCCCGTGCGGTTGACGAGGTACTGGCCCTCGCCGCCGCGGTGCAGGCGCCGCGAGATCGAGAGCTCCGAGAACTCGACCGGCCCGTCGCCGTCCGAGTTGTCGAACAGCAGCTCGACCTCGCAGTAGTCGGTCGCCTTCCGCCCGGCCGCGCCGGCGAAGAGCACGTCGTCGGGCTTCTCGGCGCGCAGCTCCGACGGGGCGAGCGACCCGGCCGCCCAGACGATCCCGTCGGAGACGTTCGACTTCCCGGAGCCGTTCGGCCCGACCACCACGGCCACGCCGGGCTCGAGCCGGATTTCCACCGGATCGGGGAACGACTTGAAGCCACGCAGTTTGATCGCGCTCAGGTGCACGCGAGGGGGAGGCTAGCGGGCGCCACGGACACCGGAGGTACGCCTAGCCGGGGAGTCCAAGCCGGTCCAGCGCCATTCGTGCGGCCTCCTGCTCGGCGTCCTTCTTCGTCCGGCCGCTGCCGGTCCCGACCTGCTCGCCGTCGACGAGCGCCGCACATTCGAACGTGCGGTTGTGCGGCGGGCCCTCGGTCGTGAGCGTGACGTACTCGACTCGCTGGCCCCGCTTCGCCAGTTCCTCCTGGAGGGTCGTCTTCTGGTCGACCGACTCGGTCAGCGCCTCCTCGATCTGCGGCCCGAACGCCTCGATCACCGGGCCTGCGAGCTTGTCGAGACCAACTTCGAGGTACAGCGCCGCGAGCACCGCCTCCATGAGCGCGGCGAGAACGTTCGACGAGCGGAGGAGATCGTCCGGGATCACGCCGCTCTCCTCGAGCCGCCGGTCGAGCCCGAGCTCGGCGGCGACCACGGCGCACGAGCGCCGCGAGACGACGTGCGCGCGGATCTTCGACAGCTGCCCCTCCGAGAACTCGGGGAAGCGGTCGTAGAGGGCGCGCGCGACCACGAAGCCGAGCACGCTGTCGCCGAGGAACTCGAGCCGCTCGTACGACTCGACCCGGTCCTCGGTCTGGGAGGGATGGCGGAAGACTTGTTCGAGCCGCCCGGCCGGCAGCGAGTCGATCAGCCGCGCGAGCGCGGCTGTCTCGCTACTGGTGTGTCGAGACGTAGTCGACGGCCTGCCCGACAGTCGTGATCTTCTGCGCGTCGTCGTCCGAGATCTTGATCCCGAACTGGTCCTCCAGCTCCATGATGAGCTCGACGAGGTCGAGAGAGTCCGCGTCGAGGTCCTCCGTGAAGGACGCCTCCTCGGTGACCTCGCCTTCATCGATGCCGAGCTGCTCCGTCAGGACTTCCTTGACTCGCTCGAAGACTTCTTCGCGCGACGCTGCCATCTCACCTCGTTTGGTCGGGGACGTCGGGGCGCGCGGAATCTACCACCATCCGCTCCGAAAGACGATCCACGACGCCGTTTTCGACCCCTCTCGCGGCCAGCCGGATCGCGTTCGCGATCGCCGTCCGGGACGAGTTTCCGTGTGCGATCACCGACAGACCCCGGAGGCCGAGGAGGTACGCACCGCCGTAGGTGTCCGGGTCGAGCCGGCTCCGGAGCCCCCGCGCAGCGGGCCTGATGAGCAGCCCGCCGAGCTTCCCCCTCGTCGTGGCGGAGATCTCCTCCCGAAGCGCGTCGAGGAGCTCCTTGATCGTCCCCTCGAGCAGCTTCAGGGCGACGTTCCCCGTGAACCCGTCGGCGACGACGACGTCCGCGGCGAAGCGCAGGAGCTCGCCTGCCTCGGTGTTCCCCTTGAAGTTGAGCCCGCTCTCGCGGAGCAGCGCATGCGCCTCGAGGACGAGGTGATTGCCTTTCTCCGGCTCCTCGCCGATCGAGAGCAGACGCACCTCGGGGTTCGGTCGCTCGAGGATCTCTTCGGCGAAGATCGAGCCCATGTGCGCGAACTGGAGCAGGTGCTCGGGGCGCGAGTCGGCGTTCGCCCCTGCGTCGATGAGCACCGTCGCCCCGTAGCGCGCCGGGATCACGACGGCGATCGCCGGCCGTTGGACGCCCTTCAGCCGCCGGATCTGGAGCAGCCCTGCCGCGAGCATCGCGCCGGTGTTCCCCGCCGAGACGACAGCGTCGGCACGACCCTCGCCGACGGCGCGGTTCGCCACGACGAGCGAGCTGTTGGGCTTCGAGCGGACGGCATCGGCGGGCTTGTCGTCCATCAAGATGAGCTCGGGCGCCTCGACGAGCTCGAGGCCGCCGGTGTCGAGCCCGGGCGGGCCGAAGAGGATCGGCTCGATCGTCTCGCTCCGCGCCTCGAGGGCCCCGGCGACGACCTCCTCAGGGGCGCGGTCGCCCCCCATCGCGTCGACCGCGATGCGGGTCATTGAGCCGGTGTCGGGGTGCAGGCTCGCCGTCCGGGTGCGATGGGTCGTGCGAGGCAAGGACGCAGGGAGCGCTCGTATCCGAAGTGATACGGGCGCGACTGAGGACGCCGCATCGCGCGGCCCAGCGCAGCCGGACGGCTCAGCGCTGCGCCCCGATACCGGCTCATAGCCTACGGGGCCTGGATGTGGAGCGGCTCGATCTCGCGACCGTTGTAGGTCTTGCAGATCGGGCACATGCGGTGCGGCTGCTTCGGGTTGCCGCACTGCGGGCAGAGGTTGACGCGCGGCGCCTCGAGCCGGTGCGTCGCGCGGCGCTTGTCTCGACGCGCCTTCGAGGTCTTCTTCTTGGGGACGGCCATGAGCCGGGGAAGAGTAGCGGAGCGCTAGAGCTGCTTGCGGAGCTGCTCGAGCGCCTCCCAGCGCGGATCGGAGTGCTCCTCCTCGTGCTTGTGCGGCTCCTCGTTCAGGTCCTTCCCGCAGGTCGGGCAGAGACCCGCGCAGTCGGGGTCGTGGAGGATCTGAGCCGGCAGGTCGAGGACGAGCGCGTCGCGCGCCCAGCCGGAGAGGTCGAGCTTGTCGTCCGCGACGTACTCCGAGCGCAGCTCCTCGTCCGCGTCGGCGCTCGACGCGTGGTACTCGCTGGCGGAGACGTCGTGGTCGATCGCCGTGTCGCGGAGGCAACGCTGGCATGGGCCGTGCAGCCGTCCGACGAACGACAGCTCGAACATCGTGCCGGTGGAAGCTTGCGTGGCGCGAAACTCCGTGGGGACCTCTTCGGGAACGGGGAGATAGCGCTGGCCGCCGAACTCGAGCGGCGCGAGCTGCACCTCGACCTCGTCCTGAAACTGCTCGCCCGACCGGAGCTTCAACGCCCGAAGGTCGAAGCTGGTCATGCGGCCAGCGTAGCAGCGTCCTCTTCAGCCTCCGGCTCCTCCGCAGGCGCGCTCTGCGCCCTCACGATCAGCACGACGGAGGTCACGATCGCGGCGCCCGCGAGCAGCACCCAACCGGTGATCACCTCGTCCAGGAAGATCGTCCCGAGCAGCACGGCGATCACGGGGTTGACGTACGCGTACGTGCTGACGAGCTCCGTCGGCGCGACCGTGAGCAGCCAGACGTAACAGGAGTAGGCGACGATCGACCCGAAGAGGATGAGCGCGGCGAGCGCGAGCCACGAACGACCCGAGATCGCGGCGACGTCGAGTCGCTCGCCCGAGGCGAAGCCGACGACTGCCAGCAGTGCCCCGCCGGCGAGCATCTCCATCCCGGAGCCGAGCAGCAGGTTGTCGGGCAGTCGGGCGCCTCGCGCGTAGAGCGACCCGATCGTCCAGGAGATCGGGGCGAAGAGGCAGATGAGCGCGCCGACGAGATCGATGTCGCCGCCCGGTCGGATCAGCAGCGCGATCCCAGCGAAGCCGATGATCACGCCGACGACGGCGATCGGCCTGAGCCGCCGGCCGTTCGCGGCGAAGTCGAACGTTGCGATCCAGAGCGGAAAGGTCGCCACGATCAGCGCTGCCACGCCCGTGTCGATCCGCTGCTGCGCGACCGCCACGAGTGCGTTACCCCCGACGAGGAGGAACGTGCCGACGATCGCCGTGGCAACCCAGTGGTGCAAGGTCGGCCGTTCCCGCGGTCGGAAGACCGCGAAGAGGATCGCCCCCGCCGCGAGGAACCGGAGCGAGGCCATAAGGAACGGCGGGATCGACTCCATCGCGATCTCCATCCCGAGGTACGTCGCACCCCAAATGACGTAGATCGCGCCGAGCGCGGCCCAGACCGCTGCAGTCGGTGCGCCTAGCCGATGCGCCACGGACCGCGTCGTTCGCGAGTGTCAGTCACACGCGAGTCCGCGCCGTAGCGAACGGCCAGCGGGCCGATCAGCAGGAGGAAGGCGAGGATCACTAGCTCCATGACACCCAGTATCGGCATGGGCTTCCATTAGCGCAAATCGGGTTTTGGTATCTTTCCATCATGGATCCTGATCGTTGGCTCGGCGTCGAGCTTCGCCACTTGATCGCATTGGAGGCCGTTTCCCGTGAGGCCTCGTTCGGACGCGCCGCCGTCTCGCTCGGGTACACGCAGTCGGCGATCAGCCAGCAGATCGCGACCCTCGAGCGGATCGTCGGCGAGAAGCTCGTCGAGCGACCCGGAGGGCCGCGCAAGGTCTCGCTGACCGAGGCGGGCGAGCTGCTGCTCCGCCACGCCGAGGCGATCGTCTCTCGCCTCTCAGCGGCGCGCGCGGACATGGACGCCCTCGGCACCGGCCAGGCCGGGACGCTCCGCGTGGGCGTCTACCAAAGCGTCGGCCAGCACATCCTCCCCACGCTGATGTCGCGCTTCGTCGAGGGCTGGCCCCGCGTCGAGGTCTCGCTCGAGGAAGCGGCGAACGACGTGGAGCTGCTCGGCCAGATCGAGCGGGGCGAGCTCGACTTGACGTTCGCCGACCTGCCGCTCCCGGACGGCCCGTTCGAGCACGCGGAAGTGCTGCGCGATCCCTACGTGCTCGTCCTTCCCGCCGACGCGGACGACCCCGACACGACGACGCTCGCCGCCGCGGCGGGACTCGACCTGATCGGCTTCCGGCACTGCCGCGGACTGAACCAGCTCGAGAGCTTCTCGCCCGAGCCGCTCCGCTTCGTCTTTCGCTCCGACCACAACGGGACGGTGCAGGGCATGGTCGCGGCCGGCCTGGGCGCCGCGGTCGTCCCGCGGCTGACGGTCGACGAGGAGGACGAGCGCGTGCGCATCGTCGAGCTCGACGACGTCCCGCCGCGCACGATCGCCGTGGTCTGGCACCGCGACCGCCACCGCAGCCCCTCCGCGCGCGCGTTCGTCGAGCTGGCGCAGCAGGTCTGCGCCGAGCTGCGCGTCCTGGCGTAGCGGAACTCTTTCAGCCGCTCGGGTGTAGATGCGGTGTGCGCAGGCTCGCCCTCGTGATCGCACTGGTCTTGGCCGGCTGCGGAGGCGGTGGCGGCGGCGAGCCCTTGCACGTCTACCTCGTCGATGACTGGACGGGGCAGCTCGTCCGGGTCGAGACCACCGCACGGGAGCCGCGCGCGCTGCTGCGAGAGCTCGCGCTGACCGCTCCGGGCGACGGCCTCGTCAGCGAGCTGCCGCGCGGCGCGAAGCTGGACTCGTTCGTCGTGCGGAAGGGAGTGGCGTACGTGGCACTCGTGGCCCCCAGACCAGCGCACCGGCGAGAGTTCCATCTGAGCGCACAAGTCGTCTACACGCTGACGGAGCATCCCGGCATCGACGCTGTTGTGCTCCGGCTGAACGGCCGCCGCTGCTGCGTCTACACGAACACCAGCCCCAGCCGACCGTGGCTGAAGCCGCTCGACCGGAAGTTGTTCACCGGCTGGAGCGGAGCACCCGAGAGCGGCTAGCGCGTTACTGGAAAGGATCTTCGTTCGTGGCGGCGTCGGAGACGCCGGCCATCACGTGTTCCTGCGAGCGCTCGTGCAACCGCTCGCGGCCGCGCTTGACCGCGGTGAGGAACTTCTCGAGGTTGACCTCGAGCGTCGAGAGAATCCCGTCAGCCCAGTCCTCCATCTCGAGCCGCGTCTCGCGGGCCTGCCGGCGCGCCTCGTCGACGATGTCCTGCGCCTGCCGCTCGGCGAGCTTGACGATCTCGGTCTGCGAGGCCTCGCGCACCGCCTGCTCGCGCGCCTCGGCCAGCAGCCGGTCGACCTCCCGCTTCGCCTCGGCCAGCATGTCCTGGCGCTCCTTGACGATCCACCGCGCCTGCTTGATCTCCTCGGGGATCGTCGCGCGCATCTGGTCGAGGATGTCGTAGATCTCCTCGCGGTCGATCCGCACCTGGTCGGTGAGGGGGACGGCCTTCGCGTTGTGCACGAGGTCGTCCAGCTTGTCGATCAGAACCAGTACGTCCATCGGCGGGAAGTCTACTCCTGGGGGTTTTCGGGGGTACCGGGTCTGCCCTGCGGGTACAGCTCGACGAACCGTCGCGCAACCGACTCGGGGACGAGCTGGTCAACCTTTCCCCCGAAGGCGGCAATCTCCTTCACCCCGCTCGAGGAGACGAAGCTGACCTGGGGACTGGCCATCACGTAGACGGTCTCGATCTCGGGGGCGAGCATCCGGTTCAGCTGGTTCATCTGGAACTCCCACTCGAAGTCCGAGATCACGCGGAGGCCCTTGACGATCGCCTTCGCCTCCCACTTGCGGGCGAACTCGACCACGAGCTCCGAGAACACGTCGACCTCGACGTTGGCCAGGTCACCGAGCGCCTCGCGGAGGAACCCGACGCGCTCCTCGAGCGAGAAGAGCGGCGTCTTGTGGCGCGGAGCGCCGACGACGCCGACGACAACGCGGTCGAAGATCGCGGCCGCACGGCCGATCACGTCGACGTGGCCGAACGTCACCGGGTCGTACGACCCTGGGCAGATCGCCGTGATCATTCGAAGAGGGTCACGCGCGCCGACCCGTACCTGCGAGACGTGCGCTGCTCGAGCGGGAGCGTGGGCTCGACGCGCGCGCCGGTCTCGACGACCAGAAGGCCGCCGTCGGCGAGGACGTGTGGGAGATAGCGCGCAAGCTTGGGCTCGAGTTCGGGATAGAGGTCGTACGGTGGGTCGACCAGCACGAGATCGTACTTCCTGCCCGCGGAGGCCTCGGCGGCGAGGGCTCGAACCGCGTCGTCGCGCACGATCCGCGCGCCTGTGAGCCGCAGCTTCGCGAGGTTCTCGTCGATCGTCTCCGCAGCGCGTCGGTCGGCCTCGACGAAGGTCGCGCTCTCGGCGCCGCGGGAGAGCGCCTCGAGCCCCATCGCACCCGAGCCGGCGAAGAGGTCGAGCACCGAGGCGCCGTCGACGGGGCCGATCAGGTTGAACGCGCTCTCGCGCACGCGATCGCTCGTGGGACGGGTGTCGAGACCCTTCGGCGCGGCGATCCGGTGGCCCCGATGCGTTCCCGCGATGATCCGCAACGAACTACGCCGTTGCGAAGCGCTTCTTCGCCCGCTCGCGCGCCCGCTCGGCCTCGACCTCGCGGTCCTTCGGCGCGGCGTTCGTGACGAGCGCGGCGATCAGCCTGCGCGTCGCCTCGGCCACCTCGTCGACCGCGGCGTCGAACACGGCCTCGTTCGCCTGCGAGGGCTTCGTGAAGCCGCTGACCTTGCGGACGTACTGGAGCGCGGCACCGCGGATTTCGTCCTCGGTCGCCGGGGGCTCGAAGTTGTAGAGCGTGTGGATGTTTCGGCACATGCCCGTATTCAAGCTGCCACGAGGGAGGCTCTGCGCAGGACCTCCTCCTGGAGCAGCCCCTCGCCGCCCGCGAGCGCCTCGGCCTCGCGCCGGGCGAGCTCCAGCAGGTCGCGGTCGCCCCGGAGCGACGCGAAGCGCAGGCCGAACGCGCCCGACTGCCGGGTGCCGAGCAGCTCGCCCTCCCCGCGGATCTCGAGGTCGCGCTCGGCGAGCTCGAAGCCGTCGGTCGTCTCGACCATCGCCTCGAGGCGAGCGCGCGCGGAGTCCGTCAGCTCGTCCTTAGCGCGTGAGACGAGCAGGCAGTACGACTGCTCTCCCCCACGCCCCACGCGCCCGCGAAGCTGGTGGAGCTGGGCGAGCCCGAACCGGTCGGCCTCCTGCACGATCATCACCGTCGAGTTCGCGACGTCGACGCCGACCTCGATCACCGTCGTCGCGACGAGCACGTCGAGCTCGTGCGCCTTGAACTGCGCCATCAGCGAGCGGCGGTCGGCGGGCTTGAGCCGCCCGTGCAGGCAGCCGACGCGGAAGCCCTTCAGCTCCCCGTGGCGAAGCCGCTCGGCCTCCACCTCTGCCGCCTTCGCCTGCCGCGTCTCCGACTTCTCGATCACCGGGCACACGACATAGGCCTGCCGTCCTTCCTCGAGCAGTCGACGGAGCCGCGTGTACGCCTCCGAGCTTCGTTCCTGCGGGATCCAGCGCGTGACGATCGGCTTGCGATTCGCCGGCGGCTTCGCGATCTCGCTGACCGAGAGGTCGCCGTAGAGCGTCAGCGCGAGCGTGCGCGGGATCGGCGTCGCGGTCATGTGCAGGACGTGCGGCGAGCGTCCCTCCGAGAGCGCCTTGCGCTGCTCGACGCCGAAGCGGTGCTGCTCGTCGACGACGGCGACACCGAGGTCGTCGAGCTCCGCGCCTTCCTGGATCAGCGCGTGCGTGCCGACGACGATCTGCGCATCGCCGACGCCCGCCCTTGCGTGGCTCGTCAGCAGCGCTGCGCGGACGCCGAGCGCGACGCAGATCGGGTCGATCGTCAGGAAGTGCTGCTCGGCGAGCGTCTCGGTCGGGGCCATGAGCGCGCCGCGGTACCCGTGCTCGACCGCGCGCAGGAGCGCGTAGAGCGCGACCACCGTCTTGCCCGAGCCGACGTCGCCCTGCAGGAGGCGCTGCATCGGCACGCTGCGGGCGAGGTCGTGATCGAGCTCGGCGATCGCGCGCTCTTGATGCTCCGTGAACGTGAAGGGGAGGGCGCCGCGGTAGCGCTCGATCAGCTCGCCGGGCGCGCCGAGCTCGGGCGCCTTCGCGTCCTCGCGGTCGCGACGGGCCAGGGCAAGCGCGAGCTGAAGCTTGAGGAGCTCGTCGAACGCGAGCCGTCGCCGCCCGCGCTCGGCGTCTTGCTCCGACTGCGGCCGGTGGATCGCAACGAGCGCGTCGCGCGCGATCGGAAGCTCGAGCCGCGCACGCAGTACGGCGGGGAGCAGGTCGCCGACATCGTTCGCGTACGGCAGCGCCGACTCCACGTACGCGCGCAGCCGCTTCGTGGTCACGTCCTCGCTCGCCGGATAGACGGGCGCGAAGTCGGCGGTCTGCGCCGTCTCGCCGAGGTCGTAGCTCTTGACGACGAAGTCGTTGCGTCGCCGCTGACCGCGGAGTCGCACGTGCGTGCCCGGTTGCAGCTTGTCGACGAGCCACTCCTGGTTGAACCAGACGGCGTCGATGTGACCGCTCTCGTCCTCGACGCGCGCGGTGACGATCGTCAGCCGGCGCGCGCGCCGCTTGCGCACGCTGACCACGACGCCGGAGATCGCGGCCTCCTCCTCGCCGAACAGCTCCGCGATCTGGAGCTCCGGCGCAGCCGGCTCGTAACGGAACGGCGCGTGCCGGAGGAGATCGCCGACGGTGCCGAGACCCAGCTTGGCGAGCCGCTTCGCCACCGTGACGCCGACGCCCGGCAGGACGTCGAGTGCACGCTCCAGGCGTTCAGGTCGAGGCGTCGACCGAGAGGGTTGCCAACGCTCGGGCGGGTCCACGCCCGTGAAACCCGCTGCGGTGCGGATCGGTGTCATCACGACGACCAGAGCCGGTCCGAGTATAGGAACGCTGTCCGGATGGACGCTCTTGCTAGCCCGCAGCTCACGAATCCGCTCGCGCGGATCCGCGAGCGCGAAGACCCCTGAAGGCGGACGCTTCGCGTCCGCGGCCGCAACGAGCCTTGTGCCGTGCTACGCGTCGTCGGTGAACCAGAAAAAGCCGACGGTGCCGGGGCCGGCATGTGTCCCAACCACTGCGCCGAGCGTCGTCACGATCTCGATCTGCGCTTGCGGCCGCTCGCCCGCGACCATCTTGCGGAGCTGTTCCGCCTTCTCGGGCGCGTCGGCGTGCGCAATGCCGACGCGGAGGTGGTCGGTGTCGAACGTCGAGTCGATGAACTGCTGCTGAAACTCGGCGAACGCCTTGGCCGCACCCCGCACGCGCTTCAGCGGGATGACCTCTCCGTCCTCGATCGTGAGGATCGGCTTCACGTGCAGCAGCTGCCCTGCGAACTTCGCTGCACGCCCGATCCGCCCGCCTCGCTGCAGGAACTCGAGCGTGTCGACGGTGAAGAGGATCGCTGCGGTCTCCTTGAAGCGAGAGACAAGCGCGTCGATCTCCTCGTCGGTCGTGCCGCGCTCGAGCCGCCGCTGGATCGCGAAGCCGAGCATCGCCTCCGCCGCCGACGCCGTGCCCGAGTCGATCGCGCGCACCTTGTCGCCGAACTCCTCGGCCGCGACGCGCGCGCTCTGGATCGTCCCCGAGAGCGACTCCGGGATGTGGATCGAGAAGATGCGCTCGTAGGCCGAAAGCTCCGTGTACGCCGCTGCGAAGTCACCGGGAGTCGGCTGTGAGGTCGCCGGAGTCGTCGACGACGTGCGCAACCGCTCGTAGAACTCGTGAGGCCCGAGCTCGATGTAGTCGCGGTACGTCTCGTCGCCGAACCTGACGTACAGAGACACCATCCGCCAGTTCGAGAAGCGCTCGGCTGCCTCCGGGAAGTCGGCGGTCGAATCGAGAACGACCGCGGTGTTCTGCGCGGTCAGGTTCACGACGGCTCGCGCCCGCCGGCGCTGAGAATCGCCCCGACGATCTCGTCGAGGTCCTGGTCTTTCGTCAGGCAGGCGACGGCGCCGGCCTCTTCGAGCGCCTTCATCTCGCGGAGGTTCGCAGAAGCGGTGAGCGCGACGACGTTCGTACCGGGGCAGCTCGCAACGACGGCCCGTGTGGCCTGGACGCCGTCCAGCCCCGGGAGGCGGTAGTCCATCACGACGACGTCGGGCTTGTGCTCGACGCAGGCGGGCACGGCGAGCGTCCCCTCGGCCACCGACGCCACGACCTCGATGTCGTCGCGCAGACCGAGCAGCAGCTCGAGCGCCTCCCGGAAGACCTGGTTGTCCTCGACGAGGACGACGCGGACCGGATCGCCGGTCACTCGGCGGAGAGGAGCAGCGGGTAGTGCGGCTGGCCGCCGTCCTGCACGTCGACCTCGACGTCGGGGTGCTGCTTCGCGAGCGAGGCAACGAGCGCGTCGAGCTCGGGCGCCTCCTCGCCGCGCAGGAGCGTCAGCATCCCGCGGGGCTCGGCGAGCAGCCGGTCGACCACCTGGCGCGCGACATCGTCGAAGCTTTCGCCGACCGCGATCGCCTCGCCGTCTGCGAGCCCGAGGAACGAGCCCTTCGGCACCGCGAGCCCGTTCAGCTGGGCGTCGCGCGAGGCGATGGTCACCTCCCCGGTCGCGATCGCCGCGAGCACGTCCCGCATCTCGGCCGCATTCTCTTCTGCATTTCGCTGCGGGTCGAACGAGACGATCGCGGCGAGCCCCGCCGGGATCGATTCGCTGGCGACGACCTGCACCGGCTTGGTCGCGAGCTGAGACGCCTGCTCCGCGCTCATGATCACGTTCGAGTTGTTCGGGAGCAAGATGACCTCCGCTCCGCCGGTGCGCTCGATCGCAGCGACGAGATCTGCCGTGGAGGGGTTCATCGTCTGCCCGCCCTCGACGAAGCTCGTCGCGCCGAGCGTCTCGAACAGACGGCGGTTCCCCTCGCCCACGACGACCGCGACGACGTCGGTCTGCACCTCGTCCGGAACAGCCTCGAGCAGGCGCGCCGAGCGGTGCTGCGTCTGCGCGTGCATGTTCGCGATCTCGACTCCTTCGATGGTGCCGCGCGTCGTGCCGATCGCGAGCGCCTTGCCGGGCTCGTCGGTGTGGACGTGCACCTTCATCGCCGTTGGGTCGCCGACGACGAGCAGCGAGTCCCCGAGCTTCTCGAGCTCCCCTTCGAGCTCCTCGCGCTCGAGGCCTTCGCCCTCGATCACGAACGTCGTGCAGTAGCGAAACTCCGAAAGCTCCTGGTGGATCGCGTCGAACCCGAGCGACTCGCGGGCCGGCGCTTCCGGGATCGCCTCGCCGGTCGCGGTCGCGGCGAGCCCGCGCACGATCTCGACGAGCCCTGCGCCGCCCGCGTCCACGACGCCCGCGTCCCGCAAGACGTCGAGCATGTCCTGCGTGCGCGCGAGGGACTCCTCGCCGGCATGCACGAGCTCGACGAGGAGCTCCGCGGCGGTCTGCGAGTGGTCGGCGCGCTCCGCTGCCTCGGCGAGCTCGCGGATCACCGTCAGCATCGTCCCCTCGACCGGGCGGCGAACGGCGCGGTACGCAGCGTCGCTCGCGCCGCGGAACGCTCGCGCGAGCGCAGCTGCGTCGAAGGGGTCGGCGTCCCCAATCACATCGGCGAAGCCGCGCACGATCTGCGAGAGGATCACCCCGGAGTTGCCGCGCGCGCCCATCAGTGCGGCGCGGGTCACTTCCTTGGCGAGCGTCGGCCGGTCGGTCGACTCCGTGGTTTCGAGCCCGTCGACGATCGCGCGCGCGGTCAGCGTCAGGTTCGTGCCGGTGTCGCCGTCGGGCACCGGGTACACGTTGAGGTCGTCGATCCGCTGGCGGTTTGCTTCGAGCGAGGCGAGCGCGCCGCGCGCGAGCTCGAGCGGCGTCATCCGGTTTTCACGTCCTGGATGTGCACCTCGACGGACGCCACCTTGAGGCCGGTCAGCCGCTCGAGGTCGTACGCGACCCGGTTGCGGAGACCCGACGCGACCTCGGCGAGGTTGAGCCCGTACTCGACGACGACGTAGAGGTCGACGGTCACGCCGTTCCCGTTTCCGCCGACGACGATTCCCTGCCCGATGCGGTCGCGCGACAGCAGTCGCCCGACGCGCCCGCGGGCGGACATGCCGACGACTCCGTACGACTCGAGTGCTGCCTGGCCTGCGATTCGCGCCAATACCTCCGGCGCGATCGTGATCCTCCCGAGCGGTGCGGAGAGGGAGTGAGCCGCCTCCACGCCGTGATTAGACCGGAACCTGGGGCTCGGGGTTGCTTCGAGGCCCTACAGGGCCTTCGTGACTTTGCCGGCCTTCAGGCAGCGGGTGCAGACGTACGCGCGCTGGGCCTTGCCGCCCAGGTTGACGCGGACGCGCTGGAGGTTCGGGTCGAAACGCCGCTTCGTGGCCACCATCGAGTGGCTCCGGCTGTTCCCGAACGAGGGCTTCTTCCCGCAGACTGCGCAGATCTTCGGCATGGCCGCGGCAGTGTAGCGAAGAGCTTGTGACGGATTGTTACGTGGCCGCCGCGGCGCTCGCGCGGAGCTGGGCGAAGAGATCGGCCATCTCGAGCGCCGTCCGCACGGCCTCCGCCCCCTTGTCCACCCGGGCCTCGGCCTGCTCCACCGTGTCTGTCGTGAGCACGCCGAAGGCCACGGGGATGCCGGTCTCGATCGCGGCCAGCTGGAGCCCTGAAGCCGCCTCTCCCGCGACGAAGTCGAAATGCGAGGTCTCGCCGCGGATCACGCAGCCGAGCGCGACGAGGCACGAGAAGCGGCGGGTCTTCGCAAGCGCGAGCGCGGCGAGTGGAAGCTCGAATGCTCCCGGCACCGGGACGACGGTCACGGACTCGCGCGGGACCCCGGCCCGTTCGAGCTCCTCGAGGGCCGACGCGAGCAGGCGGGTCGTGATCTCGCCGTTGAACTTGGCGACGAGGACGGCGACGCCGCGGCGCCCGCCGATCGGCGAGCCCTCGAGCACCTGCACGCCGTCGGGGAGCTCGAGCGCGCCCTCGGCGTGCTCCTCCGGCGGACGGAGCTGCGGAAGCTCGGCCGGTTCCATCACTCGGCGTCCTCCTCGAAGCGCCGGTCCTGGTGGTGCAGCCGGTGACCGAGCTTCTCGCGCTTCGCGGCGAGGTACCGCTCGTTCTCCGGGTTGGGCTCGACCTCGATCGGCACCTGCTCGGTGACGGTCAAGCCGTAGCCCTCCAGGCCGGTCAGCTTCTTGGGGTTGTTCGTCAGGATGCGAATGGTCGTCAGGCCGAGGTCGGCGAGGATCTGGTTGCCGATGCCCCACTCTCTCGCATCCGCCGGATAGCCGAGCTCGAGGTTCGCCTCGACGGTGTCCAGCCCCGCCTCCTGCAGCTCGTAGGCCTGCAGCTTCGAGAGCAGCCCGATCCCGCGGCCCTCCTGCGACATGTAGAGCAGAACGCCGCGACCCTCGTCCTCGATGCGATGCAGCGCGAGCTCGAGCTGGTCGCCGCAGTCGCAGCGCAGCGAGTGGAAGACGTCGCCGGTGAGGCACTCGGAGTGCACGCGAACGAGCACGTCCTCGCCGCCGTCGACCTCGCCCTTGACAAGCGCGACGTGCGGCTTGCCGGTCAGCGTCTCGCGGAAGGCGACCGCGGTGAACTCGCCGTACGCGGTCGGGAGCCGCACCTGCGCGACGCGCTCGACGAGCTTCTCGGTCGCGCGGCGGTACTCGATCAGGTCGGCGATCGTCAGCAGCTTGATCCCATGCTGCTCGCAGAACGCGGTCAGGTCCGGGACGCGGGCCATCGTCCCGTCCTCGTTCATGATCTCGCAGACGACGCCCGCGGCGTTCAGCCCCGCGAGCCGCGAGAGGTCGACGGCCGCCTCCGTCTGGCCGGAGCGCTCGAGCACCCCGCCGGCCCGCGCGCGAAGCGGAAAGACGTGGCCGGGACGCACGAGGTCGTACGAGCCCTTCGACGGGTCGATCGCGACCTGGATCGTGTGCGAGCGATCCGGCGCAGAAATGCCGGTGGTGACGCCCTCGCGCGCCTCGACGGAGACGGTGAAGGCGGTGCCGAGCGGCGTCTCGTTCTCGCGCGCCATCTGCTCGAGGCCGAGCTCGTCGCAGCGCTCCTCAGTGAGGCAGAGGCAGATCAGCCCGCGCGCGTGCGTCGCCATGAAGTTGATCGCCTCGGGCGTCGCGAACTGCGCGGCAATCGTCAGGTCGCCCTCGTTCTCGCGGTCCTCGGCGTCGACCACGACGACGAAGCGGCCCTGGCGGATGTCCTCGATCGCCTCTTCGACGGTCGCGAACGGCGCGCGTGTCTCAACCGTGGCGGTCACGACGAAAGCCTAGCCCCGAGCAGGCGCTCCACGTACTTCGCAAGCACGTCGACCTCGAGGTTGACCTCGTCGCCGGGCCGCTTTCCTCCAAGCGTTGTGATTTCCAACGTGTGCGGGACGAGGGCGACCTCGAAGCTCTCGTCGTCGAGCGCCGCGATCGTGAGCGCAACGCCGTCGACGGCGATCGAGCCCTTCTCGACGCAATAGCGCAAGAGCTCGGGCGGCGCTTCGACGACGAGCCGCTCGCCATCGAACGAGCGCACGCGACCGACCGAGTCGATGTGGCCCTGGACGTAGTGGCCGCCGAGCGAGTCGCCCGCGCGCGCCGCGGGCTCGAGGTTCGCCTCCTCGCCGAACGGCTTGACGCGCGAGACCGTCTCGCCCACGACGTCGAACGCGAGCGTCCCGTTGCTCGCTTCGACCACCGTCAGGCAGACGCCGTCGACCGAGACCGAGTCGCCGATCGCGGGCTCGAGCGTCGACTCGACGACGAGCCTGCCGTTGTCGAACGAGGCGACCCGTCCGCGCTCCCTGACGATTCCGGTGAACACACCGAAAGGCTACGGGCCGGCCTCGACCCGCGCGAGGACGGCGTCGAGGTCGCCTCGGCCGTCGTGGACCTGCTCGATCCACCAGGTCGCGCCCGCCTCGGCGTAGGCCTCGTGCAGCTCGCGGTCGCCCGGCTCGGAATAGCCCATCACCGCGACGTCGCCGAAGGAGTAGCCGTCGAGCAGCGCGGCCAGGTCTCCCGGTGTCGTCGTCATCGCGCTCGGGCTCGCGGTGTCCGCGAACCACCCGTCGAAGCGTGCTGCGCGAGCCCGCGCCTTCGCGCTCATCCCGCCGATCCAGATCGGAACGTGCTCAGGGGCCGGCGCGAGCGTGACGCCGTCGACGGTGAAGTGCTCGCCCTGGTGGTCGACGCGCTCGCCGGAGAGCAAGGCGCGGATCACGTCGAGCCCCTCGTCGAGCCGCTCGGCGCGTGAGTGCGGGTCCTCGTCCTCGCCGAAGCGCTCGAACTCGCCGTGGCCGCCGCCGAGACCCGCCCCGAAGACGACGCGGCCGGGAGCGAGCCGGTCGAGCGTCGCCAGCTCGTGCGCGACGACCTGCGGCCGGCGGCGCGCGACCGGCGTGACGCCCGTCCCGATCCGGATCCGCTCGGTGGACGCGGCGACCGCTCCGAGGGTCACCCACGGGTCGGCCGCGGGCTTGTCCCAGACGAACGCGAGGTGGTCCCAGATCAGGTACGCGTCCCACCCGGCGCGCTCGGCGGCCTGCGCGACGCGGACGGCGGTGCGCGGCTCGGAGTACGAGCCGATGTTGGAGCTGAGGATGCCGAACCTCACGGTTCCCGAAGGTATCCCTCGTAGAGCACGTCGCCGCCGACCTTGCGCACCGACGTGCGGATCAGCTCGCGCAAGCCCGTGAAGTGCTTGAAGAAGTACGGCCCCTCGCCCGAGAGCTTCGGCGCCACGAAGAGCAGCAGCTTGTCGATCAACCCGCGCTCGAGGAAGGCGGTCGCGATCGTCGGGCCACCCTCGAGCAGGAGGGACTGCACGCCTTCCGCGGCCAGCGCGCGCAGCTCCTCGACGGGCTCGCCCGAGCGCAGCTCCAGCACGGAGCCGCCGGGCAGCGGGCCGAGCCCGAACGCGATCCGCCGCGGCTGGCGCGGGGCGACGACGTCGCGCGCGTCGAGCCGCGGGTCGTCCGCGCGCACCGTACCCATCCCCACGCCGACCGCATCGGACTGCGCGCGCAGCTCGTGCACCAGGCGCCGCGACTCTTCGCCGGAGATCCACTGCGAGCCGGGCATGGTCACGCGGCCGTCGAGCGTGACCGCCGCTTTGTACGTCACGAACGGACGCTCGAGCGTCTTCCATGTGCGCCAGGCCTCGTTCTGTTTCCGCGCGGGCCAAAGATCGAGGACCTCGACCTCCACCCCAAGCTCGCGCAGGCGTTCGACGCCCTCCTGCGACGGGTCGTCGGAGCCGACGACGACCTTCGCGATCCCGGAGCCGACGACCGCGTCGACGCACGGCGGCGTGCGCCCGAAGCGCGAGCACGGCTCGAGCGACGCGTAAAGCGTTGCGCCTGTCGCCCGCCCACCGGCGGCGCGGAGCGCGATCAGCTCCGCGTGCGGTCCGCCCGCGTGCTCGTGCCAGCCCTCGCCGACGACCGTCCCTCCCGGCGTGACGACGACCGCGCCGACGACCGGGTTCGGGTGTGTTGTCGCGCGCCCTCGCTCTGCGAGCTCGAGCGCCCTCTCCATGTGGTTCACGCCAGCGCTTGTACCAAGCGGCGGTAGCTCCGCGCGAGATCCTCTCGCCCGAAGATCGCGCTCGCGGAGACGAGCAGCGTGGCGCCCGCGTCGTACGCCGCGCGCACGTTCTCCTCGTTGATGCCGCCGTCGACCTGGACGTGCACTTCCGGCGGCAGCAGCTGCCGCGTCAGCTCGATCCGCTCGAGCGACCCCGGCATGAACTCCTGGCCGGAGTAGCCGGGCTCGATGCTCATGCAGAGCACGACGTCGACGTTCTCCGCCGTCGCGACGGCCTCCGCGACAGGCGTGCCGGGATTGAACGCCAGCCCCACCTCGAGGTCGTGCTCACGCGCCGCCTGCACGCAGCCGCGCACGTCGCGTACCGCCTCGTAGTGGAACGTCACGCTGTCGGCGCCGGCTTGCGCGAACGCGCCGAAGTGCTTCGACGGGTTCTCGACCATCAGGTGGCAGTCGATCTTCCCGTCCATCGCGTGGATCTGCTCCGAGATCGACGCAAGCACGATCGGGCCCATCGTGATCGGCTCGACGAAGTGGCCGTCGCCGCAGTCGAAGTGGAAGATCCGCGTGCCCGCGTGCAGCAGCACCTCGATCTGGTCCCCGAGGTGCCCGAAGTCCGCCGCGTAGAGCGACGGCTCGATCTCGACCGTGCGGACCCACTCGCGCCAGGGCATCGGCGGATCTTACGAAGCCTTCAGGCGGGCAATGAAGAACCCTGACGTCCCGTGCAGGTCGGGGCGGGTCAGCAGGAACTCGGGCCGCTTCGGATGGGCGAACTGCGGCCACTCCTCGCCGAGCGGGTCGACCTCGAGCCCGGAGGCTTCGACGACGGCCTCGTTCTCGTCCGCGTTGATCGTGCAGACCGAGTAGACGACGGTGCCACCGGGCTTCGTGCGGGCCGCAGCCTCCCGCAGCAGCGCGAGCTGCAAGTCCGGCAAGGGACGGCCACGCCAGCGCAGGTCGGGGCGCGCTGCGAGGACGCCGAGCCCCGAGCAGGGCGCGTCGACGAGCGCGCGGTCGAAGTCCTTCAGCTCCGGCGGCAACGCAGTTGCGTCGGCCTCCACGACGTGCACGTTCGTGGCGCCGAGCAGGGCGGCGTTGTCGCGCAGCTCCCGCGCCCGTCCCGCGTTCAGCTCGACCGCCGTCACCTCGCCGGCGAGCATCGTCGCCTTGCCTCCAGGCGCCGCGCACGAGTCGATGATCCGTTCCCCCTCGCGCGCACCGACGATGAGCCCCGCGAGCTGCGAGCCCCGGCTCTGCGGCCAGACGCGGCCCTCCGCGAGCGCGTGCTCGTCGACGCGATCGACGCGATACGCGCCGGGGACGTCCGTCGGCTCGCCGGGCGGGTCACCTCGCACCAACCTGACCACCGTCTCGGGCGGCTCGTTCTGCGCGCGCATCAGCGCGAGCGAGGCCTCCTCCCCGAGGTCGCGGCGCCACGTGTCGTGGATCCAGTCGGGGTACGAATGCTTGAGCGGTCCCTCCGGGAGCGAGCCGAGCAGGCCCCGCAGGCGCTCCGTCAGCCGGCGCATCACGGCGTTCGTGAACGGAACCGCGCGTTCGACACCGGCGCGCCGCACGAGCTCGACCGTGTCGTCCACGACCGCGTGCGGCGCCTGGTCCGTGTACCCGAGCTGGTACGCGCCGAGCCTAAGCGCTGCAAGCACGGGCGGGTCGAGCTTGCGAACCGGGCGACGGCCGATCGACTCGATCGCGTGGTCGAGCGTGCGGACTCGCTGCACCGTCCCGTACGCGAGCCGCTGCGCGAGCGCGCGGTCGCGGTCGTCGAGGTCGGCTGCGAGGGTGCGGAACGAGCGATCGGCGTACGACTCGTCCTCGAACACGCGCCGGACGACGGAGTACGCGACGCTCCGTGCCGGCGCGATCACCGCAGGCCCCTGCGGAACTCCTCGTACGTCATGCGACGGCCGCCGTCGGGCTGCACCTCGAGCGGGACGAGCTCGCCGGCTTCGACGCGCGCCCGCCAGATCGTGAGCGGACGGCCGTCGAGCTCCGCACGCGCGCCGATGTGCGGGGAGAGCGCGCGGATGCGCCGCAGCGCGTCTTCGGGATCGGCGAGGTCGAGCTGCCGGTCTGCGGCCTCGAGTTTGTGCGCATACGTCGGCTCGCCCTCCTGCTCGTGGAACGCGGGTGCGGGAAGCACCTCATCGAGCAGCTCGACGGCGAGCTCGGCCGTGCGCTCGTACACCGCACCTGCGTCGTCGTCCTCGCCGACGCGGAACGCACGCTGCGCCGCGATCGGGCCGGCGTCCAGCTCCTTCACCAGCTTGATGATCGAGACGCCGGTCTCGTCGTCGCCCGCGAGCAGTGCGCGCTCGACCGGCGCAGCGCCGCGCCAACGAGGAAGCAGCGACGGGTGGACGTTCAGCCAGAGCGCGGCGGCGAGCAGATCGTCCGGGATCAGCACGCCGTATGCGACGAGCACGATCGTGTCGACACCGGCGACGTCCTCAGGCGTCGGCCGCTCCGGCTGCCGCACCTCCAGGCCCAGCTGCTCCGCGGCGACCTTCGCGGCCGGCGCGCGCTCCTTGCGCCCGCGGCCCGCGGGCCGGTCGGGACGCGTGAGCACCCACGCGACGTCGTGCCGCGCGGCGAGGCGTTCGAGCACGTCGGCTCCGAAGGGCGCCGTTGCGGCGACGCCGAGTCGGCTCAAGCGAGCGAAAGCTGCGCGCGGAGCGTGGCCATTGCCTCGCGCCGTGCGTCGTCGGTGGTCCTGTTGAGGATCAGCACCCCGTCGAGATGGTCGAGCTCGTGCTGCACGACGCGCGCGGGCAACTCGTCGAGCTCGAGGCGCACGTCGTCGCCGTCGAGGTCTTGCGCCTCGATCGTGACCTTCACGCTGCGCTCGACCGGCACGAGGACGCGCTGGAGCGAGAGGCAACCCTCTTCGTCCATCTCCACCTCGTCGCTCTGCTGGACGATCCGCGGGTTGACGAGCACGCGCGGCTCGTCGTCGCCGGACTGGAACACGAACAGCCGCTGGAGCACGCCGACCTGCGTCGCCGCGAGCCCGACGCCGTACGCGTCGGCCATCAGCGCTGTCATCCGCTCCGCGAGCTGACGCAACGAGTCGTCGAAGTGCTCGACCTCGTTCGCGCGCATCCGGAGCGCGGGGTCCGGGTACTGGCGGATCTGCGAGAGCGCCACCCGGCGGCGCGCAAGAGCCTCGGCGTCGAGATCGCCGGTGTCGCGCAGTTCGCCCGCCTCGTCCGTCACGGCGAGGAGTCTAGTCCGGTGGGATCTAAAGGCTCTGTGGGTCGACGTCGACGACTGCGGTGAGCCCGGCGCGGCGCATCGCCGGAGCCGCCTCGGCGAGCAGCCGGCCCGCGCGCGCGGCAACGCGTCGAGGCTCGGCCGTCTTCGCGATCAGCTGAGCGCGATAGCGCCCGCGCAGGCGAAGGAGCGGCGCCGGCCCGAGCAGCTCGCCCTCCTGGAACCTCGACGCCAGCTCACGCAGCGCGGTGAGCGGCTGCTCCGGGTCGGCGCCCGCGGCGACGATCCGGACGAGATGGCAGAAAGGCGGGTAGCCGAGCTCGCGCCGGCGCTCGAGCTCACCTTCCAGGAACCCTGCGACGTCGTGACGCGCGGCGAACGCGACCGCGCGTGCGTCCGGCTGGAAGGTCTGCACGATCACCCGCCCCGGCGCGTCGCGGCCGGAGCGCCCGGCGAGCTGCGTGAGCAGCGCGAATGTCCGCTCCTCGGCGCGGAAGTCCGGCAGTCCGAGCTGCGTGTCCGCGTCGACGACCGCCGCGAGCGACACGCCCGCGAAGTGGTGTCCCTTCGCGACCATCTGCGTGCCGAGCAGCACCGCACGGTCGGTCTCCGCGAAGCGGCGAAGCGCCTCGGGCACGGCTCCACGCTCCGCGACGACGTCCGCGTCGAGCCGGATCCGCTCGAGCTCGGGCACCGCCTTGGCAAGTTCCTGCTCGAGCTTCTCCGTGCCTGCGCCGATCCGTGCGAGCTCGGGCGACGCGCACGCTGGACACGTCTCGGGCGAGGGGACGGAGTGACCGCAGTGGTGGCAGTGCAGGACGTCGTCGCGGTGCAGCACGAGCGCGACGTCGCAGTTCGGGCAGCGCAGCGTCGTCCCGCAGGCTCGGCAGTGGATCGCCGGTGCGATGCCACGCCGGTTGAGGAGCAGGATCGCCTTGCCGCCCTCCGCCGCGACGCGGCCGAGCGCGGCGAGCAGCGGCGCCGAGAGCGGGTAGCCGGCCTCGCGCCGCAGGTCGACGACCTTGACCGGCGGGAGTGACCCGACGAGCCGCCCGCCGAGGTCGAGCCGCTCGAGTCGTTCCCAGCTCTCCGGCCGCGGCGTTGCGCTGCCGTAGACCGCGACTGCGCCCTCGAGCGCCGCGCGCTTCGCCGCCACGGTGCGGGCGTCGTAGCGCGGGTCGGAGTCCTGCTTGTACGACTGGTCGTGCTCCTCGTCGACGCAGATCAGCCCGAGGTCGCGAACCGGCGCGAAGATCGCCGACCGCGCGCCGACGACGATGCGCGCCTCGCCCCTCGCGATCCGCTCACGCTCGTCGCGGCGCTCCGCGTCGGTCAGGCCCGAGTGCAGGATCGCGAGCCCGTCGCCGAAGCGCGCCGCGAAGCGGCCGGCTGCCTGCGGGGTCAGCGCGATCTCCGGCACCAGCACGATCGCACCGAGCCCGCGCTCGAGCGCCGCCGCGCACGCCTGAAGGTAGACCTCGGTCTTGCCGCTGCCGGTCGCTCCCGCGAGCAGGAAGTTCCCGCCGCTCCCGAACGCGCCGACGATGCGCTCGATCGCGGCACGCTGCTCGTCCGTCAGCTGCTCCGGCTCGGCCTCGCCCGCAAGGCCCTCGCGCGACAGCGGCGCCGGTCGCTCACCGCGACGCTTGCGCACGAGCGGCGCGACGAGCGCGAGCGTGCGCGCCGGCGTCGAGCCGTAGTACTCCGCGAGCCAGAGCGCCAGATCGACGAGTGCCGGCGGAAGCTCCTCGACGACCCGCTCGATCGGGGCAACCTTGATCCCCTCGGGCGGCCCGCCGTCCACGTCCACGACGACGCCGCGTGCCTTAGAGCGGGCGAAGCGCACCTCGACCACCGCGCCCTTCCCAACCTCGTCCGGCACCTCGTACGTGAAGATCCGGGAGGCGAGCGCCCGGGCGCTGACGAGCGGGTAGACGGAGGCGAAGCGGCTCACGGAGCCGAGCGTAGTCAGGGCGTCGGCCCAGCCGACCCCGCGTGTCAGGCAACCCTTACAATCAGCGAAGTGCCCTGCGGAACCATCTGCACCCACGGCGTGACGAAGCACTTCGGTGAGGTTGCGGCCGTGCTGGAGAGCGAGCTCTGCGTCGAGCGCGGCGAGATCGTCGCCCTGCTCGGCCCGAGCGGCTGCGGCAAGACGACCTTGCTCAGACTGGTGGCCGGCTTCGAGCGCCCGGACGCCGGCGAGATCGCGATCGAGGACCGCCCCGTCTTCGGCCCCGGCGTCTTCGTCCCGGCGCACGCGCGCGGGATCGGGATGGTCTTCCAGGAGTACGCGCTCTTCCCGCACCTGAGCGTCGAGCAGAACGTCGGCTTCGGCGTCCGCCGCGGCGACCGCCGCGAGCGCGTCCCCGAGCTGCTCCGCCTCGTCGGCCTGACGCAGCAGGCGCAGCGCTTCCCGCACGAGCTCTCGGGCGGCCAGCAGCAGCGCGTCGCGCTCGCTCGTGCACTCGCACCGCGGCCCTCCGTCGTGCTGCTCGACGAGCCGTGGTCGAACATCGACCCGCTGCTTCGCGCCTCGATGCGCGCAGAGCTCGCTGACATCCTGCGCGGGATCGACGTGACGGTGCTCTTCGTCACGCACGACCGCGAGGAGGCGTTTTCGCTGGCCGACCGGATCGCGCTCATGCGCGACGGCACCGTCCTCCAGACCGGCTCACCCGAGGAGCTCTATCTCCACCCCGCCGACCGCTGGGCCGCCGAGTTCGTCGGCGCGGCGAACTTCCTGCCGGGCACGATCGACGGTGGTCTCGTCAACACGCTGATCGGTCGCTTCCCGGTCGCGAACGCGAACGGCAAGCGCGACGTCGAGGCGCTGATCCGGCCCGAGCAGATCGAGCTGGCGCTCGATCCGAATGGTCAGGGGGAGGTCGTCGGCCGCGAGTTTCGCGGCCATGACGTCTTCTACCGCGTGCGCCTCGGCGACGGCACGACGCTGATCGCCCAGCGACCGTCGACCGAGCACGTGCCGCTCGGTGCGCGGGTGGGGGTGCGGCCGCACGAGCGGCGCGTGCCCGTCTTCGCCTGACGTCGACGGTTCTCGGTTGACGTGTCAGGTCCCCCTTACGTATCGTGGCGCCGTTGTAAGGCGGACCTGACAAGGAGGAACAACTTGCGCAAGACCACCGTGCTCGTCTCGCTCGCCGCGGCTCTCGCGTCGGCAGCGCTCGCCGGAGCCGCGGCTGGGGGCTCCGAGGCAACGACGAGCCTAACCATCTACTCCGGGCGGGACGAACGCTTCGTGGGCGACCTCTACAAGCGCTTCACGGCGGTCACGGGGATACAGCTCAATGTCCGGTACGGCGACAGCGCGTCGCTCGCTGCGGCGCTCCGCGAGGAGGGCAGGAACAGCCCGGCCGACGTGTTCGTCGCCCAGGACGCCGGCGCTCTCGGCGCGGTTGCGAGCACGGGCGGCCTGAAGGTGCTGCCCAACTCGATCCTGAACCGCGTGCCCACGCGCTTCCGCGCGCCGGGGAAGCGCTGGGTAGGGATCAGCGGGCGGGCTCGCGTCGTCGTGTACAACACCGACGCGCTCCGAGCCTCGGCGCTGCCGGCGACCATCTGGGGCTACACCCAGCCGCGCTGGAAGGGCAAGGTCGGCCTGCCTCCGACGAATGCATCCTTCCAGGCCTTCGTGAGTGCGATGCGACTTCGCGCAGGCGACGATCGCACTCGAGACTGGCTCGTCGCGCTGAAGGCGAACGACGTCAAGTTCTTCAGCGGGAACGCGCAGGTCGTCGCTGCGGTCGCGAGCGGTGAGATCCAAGTCGGGTTCGTGAACCACTACTACCTCTACCAACTGAAAGAGCAGCAGCCGAACGCGAAGGCCGCGAACCACTTCCTCCGCGGCAAGAACGATCCCGGCGCGCTGATCAACGTCGCAGGCGCTGGCGTCGTCACGAGCACGAACAAGGCGCAGGCGGCGCAGCGGCTGATCTCCTTCCTGCTCTCGCCGGAGGCGCAGCGCCACTTCGCGCGGAGCCCCGGCCGCGCGGAGTATCCGCTGACCCGATCGGTGCGGCCACGGACCGGCCTACCGCCGCTCGCGTCGATCGAGGGTGCAAAGGTCAGTCTCGGGCGGCTCGGGCGGGAGCTCGAGTCGACGCTCCGACTCCTGAGCGAGGTCGGGTACACGCGATGACGGGGAGGGTGGCGCGCGACGGGGAGCAGACCGCAGCCCGTCGCGCGCCGCTCTTCCTCGTGCTCCCGGCCCTCGCCGCCACCGTCGCGGTTCTCCTGCCGGTGGCGTACCTGATCATGCGCGCCGCCGGCGCGAGCGACGAGGCGTGGGCGATCCTCGACCTGCGGACGGCGCGGCTTGTGCTCGACACGATGCTGCTCGTCGCTGCGGTGGTCGCTGCGTCGATCGCGGTCTCGCTGCCGCTCGCCTGGCTCGTGGTTCGCACCGATCTCCCGCTGCGGGCCTTCTGGGGTGTCGCGGTCGCGCTCCCGTTGGTGATCCCGAGCTACGTCGCAGCACTTGCTCTGCTGGGCGCACTCGGGCCGCGCGGACTCCTGCAGGGGGCGCTCGAACGGCCGTTCGGAGTCGAGCGACTGCCTGAGATCTACGGGTTCCCCGGCGCGCTCCTCGCCCTCACCCTCTCGACGTACCCGTACGTCTACCTGCTCGTCGCAGCCGGGTTGCGCGAGCTCGATCCCGCGCTCGAGGATGCGGCCCGCGCGCTCGGCCGCCCACCGTGGCGGGTCTTCGTGTCGGTCACGCTACCGGCGCTCCGCCCCGCGATCGCCGCCGGAGGACTGCTGGTCGCGCTGTACACGCTCGCCGACTTCGGCGCGGTCTCGCTGATGCAGTATCCGGCGCTGACACGCGCCGTCTACCTCCAGTACCAAGGGCTCTTCGACCGTGACCCGGCGGTGGTGCTCGGCCTCGTGCTCGTCGTGCTGACGTTCGCCGTCCTGCTCACGGAATCGTGGACACGCACGCGGTCGCGGCTCTACAGACAGGGGCCCGGAAGCAGCCGCCAGCCGAGACGTGCACGCCTCGGGCACTGGCGTTGGGTGGGTCTGGCCTACTGCGGGCTCGTCGTGCTGCTCTTCCTCGCGCTTCCGATCGGCGTGCTCGTCCACTGGGCTTGGCAGGGAGTCTCGCTCGGGCGGCCCGTCGACCTGCTCTGGCAAGCCGCGCTCAACTCCGTGCTGGCCTCGTCGCTGGCTGCTCTTGTCGCCGTCGTTGCCTCGGTCCCCGTCGCCGTGCTCGCTCAGCGATATCGCCGCGCCTGGACAGTCGCGATCGAGCGGCTCTGCTTCGCGGGGAACGCGCTGCCCGGGATCGTCATCGCGCTCTCGCTCGTCTTCTTCGCCGCTCGCTATGGCTGGCTCTACCAGACACTCGCGTTGCTGGTGTTCGCGTACGTCGTCAGGTTCCTACCGGAGGCCATCGCGGCGACCGGAGCGGCGCTCCGCCTCGTGGACCCCAAGGTCGAGGAGGCGGCGCGAGGTCTGGGTCGACGCGACCTCGGCGTGCTCCTCCGGGTGACGGTGCCGCTCGCACGGTCGGGCGTTCTCGTCGGCGCGGCGCTCGTCTTCCTCTCCGTGATGAAGGAGCTCCCCGCGACGCTCCTGCTCCGGCCGATCGGATTCGAGACCCTCGCGACGGAGATCTGGCAGGAGACGAACGTGGCTGCGTACTCCGACGCGGCGCCTGCGGCCCTCTTGCTGATCCTCGTCTCCGCTCCCTTCGTCTACCTCCTCGTCGCCAGGCGCGGGTCCGACGTGTCCGCGCCCGGGTAAAGTGGCCGCCGTGGCGCCGCAGGGACATTCGGTCGACGAGTACCTCGAGACGATCTACTTCCTCGCCTTCCCGATCGGCGAGTACCGGCCGATGGCCGAGGGACTGCCGACGGTTGCGGTGCGTGTCGCCGAGATGCTCGGCGTCTCGCGGGCGTCCGCCGGCGAGATGTTGAAGCGGCTCGAGTCGGAGGGGCTGATCGAGCGCGGCGAGCACAAGGAGGCGCTCCTCACGAAGACCGGGCGCGCGCGCGCCGAGAAGGTCGTGCGCAAGCACCGGCTGATCGAGCGGATGCTCACGGACTTCATGGGCTACACCGCCGCGGAGGCGCACGTGCACGCCGACGAGCTCGGCGACACCTTCACCGACGACATGGTCGACCGGATCGCGGAGAAGCTCGGCAACCCCGAGCGCTGCCCGCACGGCTGGCCTGTCGACCCCGACTTCGAGCAGCGCGAGAACGACGAGCTCGCGCCGCTGGCGAACCTTCCCGCCGGAGCGAAGGCGACGATCATCCGGCTCGCCGAGCACGACGGCGACCTGCTGCACTGGTTCTACGACCAGGGCCTCGAACCGGGGCGCGAGCTTCAGGTGCGCTCGACCGAGCCCTTCGCGGTGCAGTTGAACGGCGGCGAGGTTGCGCTCTCGGACAAGGCCGCCGAAGGCCTGTTCGTCCGCCCGGCGTAGAACCCGGTGTCAGACACCGGTGTCAGACACCGGTCGTCAAAAACACCTGCTCACGGCGGGGAGACGCGTCCTTTTGGCCCGCTCCGGTGTCAGACACCGGTGTCAGGGCGTGACGTCGACGAACTCGATCGAGACGCTCGTGAAACCGAGCGCCTCGAGCAGCCCGGTCAGCATCAGGCGCGTGTTGCGCTCCGCTCGGGCGAGGAGGTCCGGGCTCTCCTCCGCCGCCTCCCTAAGCTTGTCCTGCGCGAGCACGTAGAGCTCCTGCTCGCTCGTCGGGTTGTCCTGGAAGACCGAGGCCACGCGGTCGATCAGGCCGCGGTCGCGGTCGTAGACGTAGCTGCGCGTCGGGTCCACTCGTGCACTGAAGAGCTCCGCGTGCGGCAGCTCGAGGCGGACCGTGCGACGGTTGTTCGAGACCTGCACGGCGTCATCCTCGAGCCCGGTGAAGTCGACGCCCGCCTCGACGTCGCCCACGGCGACGAACAGGACGCGCTCGCCGCGAATCGGCGAAGGCACGAAGCGCGTGTCCTTCTCGAGGTCGACGATCACCTCGTAGTGACCGGTCGCGGCCTGGAAGCGGCGCAGGTTCTCGATCGACTTCAGCACGACCGGGCTGCTGCGGTCGACCGTCTCGGTGCGGAACGGGTTGTCGAACGACGGGAAGCACCCGCCGAGGCCGCCGAAGGCGACCCAGAGCGCGAGCACGAGCAGCGCCGCGCCCGAGAGCAGGCGAGGCAGATCGGTGCGAGGCCGGGTCGGGTTCGGTGGCGGCGGTTCGGTCAGGCGTCGCGCTCGCCGGCGCCGACGGGTTCGCCCGCATTCACCGGAAAGGGCGGTTCGCCGTTGAGGCCGGCGGCCTCGCGGAGCTCGGCGGCCTTGTCGATGCGCTCCCACGAGAAGTCGTGGTCGTCGCGCCCGAAGTGCCCGTAGGCCGCGGTCTTGGTGTAGATCGGCCGCCGCAGGTCGAGATCGCGGAGAATCGCGGCCGGCCGCAGGTCGAAGTACTCCTTGACGAGCTGCTCGATCTTCGGCACCGGGATGTGCTCGGTCCCGAACGTGCGCACCGTCACCGAGACGGGATGCGCGACACCGATCGCGTACGCGACGTTGATCTCGCAGCGCTCGGCGAGCCCGGCCGCAACGATGTTCTTCGCGACGTACCTCGCCGCGTACGCCGCCGAGCGGTCGACCTTCGTCGGATCCTTGCCGGAGAACGCACCGCCGCCGTGCCGTGCGGCGCCGCCGTACGTGTCGACGATGATCTTGCGTCCGGTCAGGCCGGTGTCTCCCATCGGTCCGCCGATCACGAACTTGCCGGTCGGGTTCACGTAGACGAAGTCGCGCTCCTGGAAGCGCTTCTCGTCGAACAGATCACGCGGGAGGATCGGCCGCAGGACGTACTCGATGATGTCGGGCTTGATCATCGCGTCGGCGTCGAGCCCGTCGGCGTGCTGCGTCGAGACGAGGAGCCGCTCGATAGCGACGGGCCGCTGCACGTCGTGCTCGTCGGTCTCGTAACGCACGGTCACCTGCGCCTTCCCGTCCGGCCGTAGGTACGGGAGGATCCCCGCCTTGCGCACCTCGGCGAGCCGCTTGCAGATCTTGTGCGCGAGCATGATCGGCAGCGGCATCAGCTCGGGCGTCTCGCTCGACGCGTAGCCGAACATCATCCCCTGGTCGCCGGCGCCGACCTTGTCGAGCGGATCGTCGTCGCCGGGGTCGTGCTGGATCTCGTATGCGCTGTCGACGCCCTGCGCGATGTCGGGCGACTGCTCGTCGATCGCGACGACGACGCCGCACGTGTTCGCGTCGAAGCCCCACTCGGAGTGGGTGTAGCCGATCTGCGCGATCCGCTCGCGCACGAGCTTCGGGATGTCGACGTAGATCTCGGTGGTGATCTCGCCGGCGACGACGACGAGCCCGGTCGTGATCAGCGTCTCGCAGGCGACGCGCCCGTCCGGGTCGTCGCGGAGGACGGCGTCGAGGACGCTGTCCGAGACCTGGTCGGCGATCTTGTCCGGGTGTCCTTCGGTGACCGACTCGGACGAGAAGAGGAAATCGCGGCCCGCCATTCGGCGGCAGACTACCTACTGGATGTGGACGAAAAGCGTCTGAGCCGAGGTGGTGCCGTCCGCCTCGCTCCACGCGATCACCGAGCGGATCGGGCGCAGGTTCTCGAGCAGCTCCCTCGGCACGTCGACGCCCGCGTAGCCGGCCAGCGAGAGCAGCGGGAGCGCGTCCGCGACGTCGACGTAGAGGAAGCCGCCGGTCTCGTCCGGCATGCCCGCCGCGTCCTTCGCCTCCTTGAAGTCCACGTCGTCGGCGAGCGATCCGCCCACCTCCGCCCGCTTCAGCGCGTCGGCCGGGTTCCAAGCGGTCGTCGCGACGACCTGGTCCCCGACGACGGCAACCCGGATGGGGAGCGGCGCGCCCTCGAGCAGCTCCCGTAGTTGCTGCTGCGTCCGCGCCGGCGATGACGTGGTGAGCACCAGGGTCACCTCGGGGAATCCCGGGGCCGGCAGGACCCAGAACGCTCCCTCGCCCTCGATGTCCGCGACGAGCTGGTCGATGCGCACGCCGAGCAGGCTTGCGAGCGGTGCCAGCGCCGAGGTCTGCCCGCGGAGGCTCTTCGTGTCGAACGAGAAGAACACGAGTGCGTCGGCCGGCGCCTCGTCGATGCGGCGCGAGGTGTAGTTCGTGCCGGCTTCGCCGGTCGATCGCTCGACGAACGTCGCGGCGGGGCCGTCGTCGCGTGCCTCGATCGCGCCGGCGAGCCACTCGAAGCCGATGTCGGGGACTTCGGTCGGCAGCGCCTCTTTGCGCACCCACCCGAAAGCGAGCCGCTCATCCGGAAGCTCTTCGAGCGCGGCCTGATAGCCGTCGTTGTCCGCGAGCTCGCCGTCGCCCGACTTGAGGACGTCGATCACGGCTTCGGACTCCGCGACGAGAGCCCAGCCGTCGAGCTCGCCGATCGCATAGTCCGTGTCGGCCTCGTCGGCGAGCTTCTCGACGAGCGCGCGGAACTTCGCGTCGTCATCGGGCTGCGTCGCCCACACGACGTCCTCGGCCGTCTTGCCGACCCAGATCACGGCGGCGCTGTCGCCAAGCGCGGGTTCGACGTCACGCTCCCACTGGAGCTGCTCCTCGGCGAGCTGCTTGTCGAGCTCGACGACGAGTTGCGGCTTGCTCGGGAAGCGATCGAGCAGGGCCTGCACTCTTTCCCATTGGTCGGAGTCGAGACTCGTGTCGAGCTCCACGTAGCCGATCGCGTCCGCGGGAGCGATGTCGATCGCGGACGCGCCGCCGGTGTCGTTGCCGCCGCACCCGGCAAGCGCGATCGCGCCAACTGCCGCCGCGAGCAAGACCTTCACTCTTCGGTGGGCCGCCGACCCATCAGGCTCGCGAGCAGATCGGAGAGAGGCATGCCGCTGAGAACGGTACATACGCCTTCGGTGATCGGCAGCTCGACGTCGAGGCGATGAGAAAGATCCCTCAGAACGGGTGCGGTCGTGAGGCCCTCGACCGTCTGGCCGATCTCCGCGGCCGCCTCGTCGGGCGACTTCCCGCGCGCGATCAGCTCCCCGGCCCTGCGGTTGCGACCGCTCGGGTGCCAGCACGTGACGATCAGGTCGCCCATGCCGGCGAGGCCCGCAAACGTGTCCGGGTCTCCGCCTGCAGCCTCCCCCAGCCTCCCCATCTCCGCCAGCCCTCGCGTCATCAGCGCGGCTTTCGCGTTGTCGCCGAGGCCGAGCCCGTCGACGCCGCCTGCCGCGAGGCCGATCACGTTCTTCGCCGCGGCGCACAGCTCGACGCCGACGAGATCGGGGTTGGAGTAGACGCGGAACGCGAGCGAGTTGATCTCGGACTGAAGACGCTCGGCGAGCTGGATGTCCTCGGAGGCGATCACCGCGGCGGTGGGCAACCCCGCCGCGATCTCCTCCGCCATGTTGGGGCCGGAGAGCACGGCGACCGGCCGGTCACGGACGAGTGTGGACAGACGCTCGCCGGTCGAGGGGTCAAGCCCCTTCGTGAGGCTCAGCACCGGTGCGTTGCCGGGCAGGTTCGGCACGACCGTGCCGTAGACGCGACTCGGGACTGCCGCCACGACGAGCTCGGCATCGTCGAACGGCGCGTCGTCGATCGTCGCAGCGCGGATCCCCTTCAGGTCGACGTTCGTCAGGTAGCGCGGGTTCCGTCCGGTCTGGTCGATCGCGTTGACCTGTTCGGGGTCGCGCGCGGCGAGGGTCACCTCGTGCCCGCGGTCGGCCAGCAGACGCGCGAACGCCGTCCCCCACGAGCCCGCTCCGACGACGACGGTGTTCACTTCGGCGTGAAGTCGATCACGACCGGGACACCCGTGAGGTTGAACCGCTCTCGAAGGTTGTTCTCGACCCAGTAGCCGTAGTCGCGCGTGACGAGCGCGGGGTCGTTGACGAAGAGCTTGAACCGAGGCGGACGCGTCTCGACCTGCGTGCCGTAGAGAAGATTGAGGCTGCGGCCGTTCTTCGACGGGGGCTGACGCGCCTCGCGGAGCTCCCCGAGGAACCGGTTCAGCTCGGGGGTCGGGACACGCGAGGTGTGCTTCTCGAAGAGCTTCTCGACCTCGTCGAGCAGGCGATTGATCCCGCGACCGGTCTTGGCGGAGACGGCGATGATCGGTGGACGCTGTCGCAGGCGCCGGATCATCTGCTTGCGCGTGTCCTCGACGTCGATGGTCGACTCGTCCCACTTCGAGAGGACGACGAGGGTCGAGTTGTTCGCCTTTCGCGCGACGTCTGCGACCGAAACGTCTTGCTCGACGATCCCCTCGCTCGAGTCGATTAGGACGAGCGCGACATCCGCACGCTCCGCGGCCTCGATCGCGCGCAGCTCCGAGTAATACTCGATCCCTTGCCTGTGTCGGCGCTTGCGTCTGAGGCCCGCGGTGTCGACGAGCACGAACGTGCGGCCGTCGCGCTCGAGCACGGTGTCGATCGAGTCGCGCGTCGTGCCGGGCACCTCGGACACGATCACGCGCTCGCGTCCGAGCAGCGCGTTCAGGAGTGACGACTTGCCGACGTTCGGGCGGCCGAGAATCGCGACGCGGATCGCGTCCTCGGGCAGCTCGGGTCGCGTGCCGCCCACCTCCTCGAGGCGCTCCACGAGATCGTCGAGCAGGTCACCGGTGCCGTGCCCGTGCATCGCCGAGAGCGGGATCGGGTCGCCGAGGCCGAGCCGGTGGAACTCGAGCGCGTTCGCCTCCTGTGCCGGGTCGTCGATCTTGTTGGCCAGGACGAGCACGGGCTTGTGCGAGAGACGCAGGATCTCGGCAACCTCCTCGTCCCCCGGCGTCGTTCCGATGCGCGCGTCGACGACGAAGAGCACGAGGTCGGCCTCCTCGACCGCCTCGCGCGCCTGGTCTGCGATCGAGCGCGTGATCTCGGCGTCGTCGGCGATGTCGATCCCGCCCGTGTCGATCACGAGGAAGCGGCGGCCGTTCCACTCCACCTCGAGCTCCTTGCGGTCGCGGGTCACGCCCGGGGTCTCGTGCACGACCGCCGCGCGCGTCTCAGTCAACCGGTTGACGAGCGTCGACTTGCCGACGTTCGGGAAGCCCACGATCGCGACGGTGCCGATCAGCTCGTCGGCCCGCGTGCTCACGGAAGCTCGACCCGCGTGGGACGCCCGGCCTCGTGCACCTCGACGAGCCAGCGCCAGAGCCGGTGGATCTCGCGCTCGACCTCGATCGACGCGTCGCGATAGCCCTTGCCGTTCTTCGGCAGCCCGTCGAAGCGCATGGGCGCGCCCCAGACGACCGAGACGGGCTTCCAGTTGCCGGGCCGCCACTCGTGCGTCCCGTGAATCGCGGCCGGCACGACGGGGACGTCCTCCTGAAGCGCGACCATCGCGGCGCCGGGCTGAACCTTGCCCGGGACCCCGTCGCGCTGGCGCGTGCCCTCGGCGAAGAGCCCGAGGGCGTACCCGTCGCGGACGACCTGGCGCATCAGCCGCACCGCTTCGCGGTCGGACTCGCCACGGCGCACCGAGATCGTCCCGAAGAGGCGGATCAACTGCCCGAGCCCCGGCATGCGGTGCGCCTCGATCTTCGCGAGGAAGCGCATGGTGCGCGGCGAGGCGTTTCCGAACACCGGCGGGTCGATCCAGGAGAAGTGGTTGAACGCCATCACGATCCCGCCCTCGACCGGAACGCGCTCCTTGCCGTAGACGCGCAGCGGAACGAACGCGCGCACGAGCGACCCGAGCGTGAGCTGCCCGATCTTCCACGTGGCGTCCATGCGGTTCACGCGGGCTGCCTCGAGCGCACGAGCGCCTCGATCCTCGCGACCACGTCGTCGATCGTGAGGTCGGTCGTGTCGATCTGCTCGGCGTCGTCCGCCGGGCGCATCTGCGCCGAGTCGCGCTCGTCGCGCAGCCGCAGGTCGGTCGCGAGCGCATCGGCCGCGAGCCCCGGCCGCTCGGCGATGCGCCGGCGGGCACGTTCGGTCTCGTTGGCGTTCAAGTACACCTTTACTTCTGCGCGCGGCGCGACAACCGTGCCGATGTCGCGCCCCTCGATCACGACGTTGCCGTGCTCGCCGAGCTCGCGCTGCCGCTCGCGCATCACCTCGCGCACTTGCGGATGGCGCGCGACCGACGAGACCACCTTGTCGATGCGCGGCTCGCGGATCTCGGTCGACACGTCGCGCCCGTCGATCAGCACGTGCTGCTCGTCCTCGAAGCTGATCGGATGCTCGCGGGCCAGCACGCCGAGCCCGTCCGCGTCGTCGAGGTCGGCTGCGCCCTCGAGCGCGAGCCAGGTCAACGCGCGATACATCGCGCCCGTGTCGAGGTAGCGAAAGCCGAGCCGCGCGGCGAGCTGCCTCGCCACCGTGCTCTTGCCTGCCCCAGCGGGGCCGTCGATGGCGACGATCATCGCTTGCTCACGGAGTCGAGGAGCTCGAAGAAACCGGGGAAGCTTACCGCCGCGGCTTCGGCGCCTTCGAGCCGCAACCCTTCGCGCGACACGAGCCCGGCAACCGCCCCGAGCATCGCGATCCGGTGATCGCCCTGCGAATCAGCGCTGCCTCCCCCCTTTGGGCGGGTGGGGACACCCACCACCCGCAATTCATCTTCGCCCGCGGAGACACGGATGCCAAGTGGCTTGAGCAGATCTTTCACGGTCTCGACACGGTCTGTTTCCTTTACGCGCAGTTCTTGGACTCCTGCGATGACCGTCTCACCTCGCGCAAGGCCGGCGAGGAGCGCGACGAGCGGGAGCTCGTCGACCATGCGCGGCACCTCGGCCGGTACGACGCGGGTCGCGACGAGCGACGGGGAGGAGCGCACCTCGATGTCGGCGACGGTCTCGGCGCCGAGTTTGCGCTTGTTGAACAGCGTGACGCGCGCCCGCATCCGCTCGAGCACGTCGAGCAGCCCTGTGCGCGTCGGGTTGATCCCGACCCCGTGGAGGTAGAGCTCGGAGCCGGGCAACAGCGTCGCCGCGACGATCAGCGGCGCGGCGGACGAGAAGTCGCCGGGGACCTCGACGCGGTCGAGCTCGAGCCGTTCGACGCCCATCACGCTGACCGAGAACCCCTTCCGCTCGACCTCGACTCCAGCGTGCTGCAGGAGCAGCTCCGTGTGGTCGCGCGTGGCCGCGGGCTCGACGACGGTCGTTCGGCCCTTCGCGTACAGCCCCGCGAGCAGCACCGCCGACTTCACCTGTGCGCTCGCGACCGGCAGCTCGTACGTGATCCCGCGCAGCTTCCCGCCCTCGACGACGAGCGGCGCGTGGCCGTCGGTCGTCTCCACGTGCGCGCCGAGCTCGCGAAGCGGTGCCGCGACGCGTTCCATAGGCCGAGTCGAGAGCGACTCGTCGCCGACCAGCTCGAAGCGCCCGTCCTGCCCGGCCAGCAGTCCGGCGAGCAGCCGCATCAGTGTCCCCGCGTTGCCGGCGTCGATCGGCCCGTCCACCGAGGTCAATCCGCGAAGCCCGCGGCCGCGCACGCGCACGACGTCGATGTCGGGCTCCTCGACCTCGGCGCCGAGCGCGCGCACGGCCTGCAGCGTCGACTCGGTGTCGCCCGAACGGCCGAAGCCGGTGATCTCGGTCTCCCCCTCGCCGACCGCAGCAAGCAACACTGCTCGATGAGAGATCGACTTGTCGCCCGGCACAACTGCGTGCCCGACGAGCGCTCGGGCGGGCTCGATCTTCACTCGTCGACCACCGGCGAGACGACGACACCGTAGCCCTGCGCCTCGAGCAGCTCGGCAGCGCGGCGCGCGGGCTCCTCACCCGTGACGAGCACGGTGAGCACGCCGCCGCGCTCCGGTGACATGTGGTGGAGCTCGAAGTCCTCGATGTTGATCCGCTCCGCGCCGAGCGCTTGCGTGATGCCGGCGAGCACACCAGGGCGGTCCGGCACGTGCACGCGAAGCCGCTGCAGCGCGCCGGGATCCTCGTACGCCTCCGCGAGCATGCGCCGCCGGTTGCCCGACGCCTCGGCGATCCAGCGCGCGAGGAACCCTGCGTCGCCGGAGCCGAGGGCGGCCTCGAGCTGCTCGATCCGCCGACGGTGCTCGACGAGCGACTCGCGAACCGCGTCGGCGTTGTCGAGGAAGATGTCGATCCAGATGCGCGGGTTCGCGCCGGCGACGCGCGTCATGTCGCGCAGCGAACCGCCGGCCGCGGCGAGCGGCTCGTGTCCGTCGATCCGCGTCGCCCCCGCCTGGTTGACGAGCAGGTTGGCGAGCGCGTGCGGAAGATGGCTCGTCAGCGCCACCAACCGATCGTGCGCGTCGGGATCGACCGCGACGGGGACGGCGCCGACCGCGGCCACGAACGCGTGCAGCGCGCGATAGCGCTCCGGGTCGGTCTGCGCGACTGGCGTCAGGAACCAGGTCGCGCCGTCGAAGAGCTCCGCGCGCGCGCTCTCGGGCCCGCGCGCCTCGGAGCCGCAGACCGGATGGCCGCCGATGAACCGCGCATCGGATCGAGCGGCGCGCACGACCGCGCCCTTCGTCGAGCCGACGTCGGTGACGGTGCCGCTCGACGCCTCGAGCACCTCCGCGACTGACGCGGCGAGCCGCGCCACTGGAGCCGCGACGACGGTCAGCTCCGCATCGGCGACCGCCTGCGCGAGCGAGCCGGCGGCCTCGACGGCACCGCGCTCGACAGCGCCCGCGAGCGCTGCCTCGTCGGGGTCGTAGCCGCGCACGTCCTCGACTCCCGCACGCCGAGCGGCGAGAGCGACCGAGGCGCCGATCAGACCGGTGCCGACGACTGCGAGTGAACGGACCGGCATGTCAACCCGCGGTCTTGCCCATCAGCTCGACGAGCGCGAACACCTCGCGCGCGAACTCGGGGAACTCGCCGGTCGGGATCTGTTGCGGCCCGTCCGAGAGCGCCTGCTCGGGATCGGGGTGCACCTCGACGATCACGCCGTCCGCGCCTGCGGCGACGGCGGCGAGCGTCAGCGGCAGCACCAGGTCGCGGCGCCCGGCCGGGTGCGACGGGTCGACGACGACGGGGAGATGCGTCTCCTTCTTGAGCACCGGCACCGCGGCGATGTCGAGCGTGTACCGCGTCGAGGTCTCGAAGGTCTTGATCCCGCGCTCGCAGAGCATCACCTGGTCGTTTCCCTCGCGCACGACGTACTCGGCCGCCATCAGGAGCTCTTCGATCGAAGCCGACGGCGAGCGCTTCAGGAGCACGGGCTTCTCGGCGCGACCCACCTCTGACAGCAGCGTGAAGTTCTGCATGTTGCGCGCGCCGATCTGGATCACGTCGGCCCACGTCACGACCGCCTCGACGTCTCGCACGTCCATCAGCTCGGTGACGATCGGCAGGCCGGTCACCTCGCGGGCCTCGGCGAGGATCTCCAGCCCCGCCTGCCCGAGCCCCTGGAAGGAGTACGGCGACGAGCGCGGCTTGAACGCGCCGCCTCGGAGCATCGTCGCGCCGGCAGCGGCGACGACACGGGCGGTCTCGAGCGTCTGCTCGCGGGTCTCGACGGAGCATGGACCCGCGATCAGCCCGAAATACGAGTCGCCGAGCCGCCGGCCGAGCGAGTCGATCATCGTCATGTCGGCTGCGAGCTCGCGCGAGACGAGCTTGTACGGCTTCACGATCGGCAGCACCTGGTGGACGCCTGGGTAGGCCTCGAGCGGGAGCGAGGCGAGCAGGTCGCGGTCGCCGATCGCGCCGATCACGGTCGCCTCGCGGCCCGTCGAGACGCGCGCCGAAACGCCGACCTCGGCGAGGCGGGCGACGACGTGCTCGGTCTGGTCGGGCGTCGCGCCCGGACCCATGACGATCAGCAGCTCGGGCGCCGCCTGCGTGGCCATTTGCCAAGTCTACGGGCGGTAGTCTCAGCGGCCTGATGAGCGAGGAGAACACGGACCGGCTGATTCAGGAGCTGCGCGGACAGATCTCCGACAACGACCGCGCAATCGTGCGCGCGCTCAACAAGCGGCTCGAGCTCGTCGCGCGGTTGAAGCGGCACAAAGAGGCGGAGGGCATCGAGTTCGTCGACCCGCAGCAGGAAGAGTCGCTCCTCCGCGACCTCTCGCGCGCGAACCGGGGGCCGTTGACGCAGGAAGGCCTGCACGGCCTGTACCGAGAGATCCTCGACCTGACGAAGCGAGAGCTCGGCCGATGAGGGTCTTCTCGGGCATCCGCGCGTCGGGCGACAAGACCCTCGGCAACTACAGCGGGGGGTTCCGGCAGTACGTCAGGACGCAGGAGGAAGCGGCCGCAGCGGGCGAGGAGGCGGTCTTCTGCGTCGTGGACATGCACTCGATCACGACGCCGTTCGAGCCCGAGGTGTTGCGCGAGTCGACGCTGTCCGTCTTCGCGTGGCTGATCGCGACCGGGCTCGACCCCGACCGCTCGATCGTGTTCGTGCAGAGCCACGTGCCCGCGCACACGGAAGGTGCCTGGCTGCTCGGTGGTGTCACGGCCTTCGGTGAGCTCCGGCGCATGACCCAGTTCAAGGAGCGCGCCGACGAGCAGGACTTCGTCTCTGCGGGCCTCTTCACGTACCCCGTCCTGATGGCGGCGGACATCCTGCTGTACAACACCGACATCGTTCCGGTCGGAGACGACCAGCGCCAGCACGTCGAGTTGACGCGCGACATCGCGGAGCGCTTCAACCAGCGCTTCGGCGAGACGCTCGTCGTGCCGCGCGGCGTCTACCCCGAGGAAGGAGCGCGCGTCAAGAACCTCCAGGAGCCCGACCGGCTGATGTCGACGACGCGCGGCGCGCCTCAGGGCGTCGTACGGATGGTCGACGAGCCAGACGCGATCAGGAAGAAGTTCAAGACCGCGGTGACCGACTCCGGGCGCGAGGTCAAGCACGACCCGGCGGAGAAGGCGGGCGTCTCGAACCTGATCGAGATCATGGCCGTCGCGACCGGAGCGTCGATCGCCGAGGTCGAGTCGCGCTATGACGGCGCGGGCTACGGTCAGTTCAAGGAGGACGTGGGCGAGGCGGTGGTCACATTGCTGACGCCGTTCAGGGAGCGCTACGACGAGCTGCGCGCGGACGAAGGCGCTTTGCTCCGATTGATGGAGCAGGGCGCCGAGAAGGCCGCTGGCGTGGCGAACCCGACGCTCGATCGGATGTACGAACGGATGGGCTTCGTCCGCTCGAAGTGAAGCTCAGATCCAGCCGCGTCGCCTGAAGAGGGCGTACAGGCTCCCCGAGACGAGGAGCATCAACCCGAGCGCCATGGGATAGCCGAGCCGCCACGCGAGCTCGGGCATGTGGTCGAAGTTCATCCCATAAACCGTCCCGACGATGGTTGGAGCGAAGAGAATCGCCGCCCACGCGGAGATCTTCTTGACCTCTTCGTTCTGCTTGTTGCCCGCCTCACTCAACGCTTTCGTTTCGAGCGTGAGGTTGACACTGAGGATGCTCCGAAGCAGCTCGTGGAAGGCGTCGACTTGTTCTTGAATTCGAATCGTGTGGTCGTGGACGTCGCGTAGGTAGCGCTTCTCCTCGTCATCGAGGTCGTGGTCGCGCATCAGGCGCACGAGAATGTCCGGCAGCGGGTGAATGGCCCGTCTGAACTCGATCACCTCGCGGATCAGCTCGTACGTTCGCCGCGAGACGTTGCGGGCCCCGCCGAAGACTTCGGACTCGATCTCATCGACGTCGTTCTCCACCCCTTCGATGACGGGTCGATAGTCGTCGACGACCCTGTCCACGACCGCGTGGACGATGGCCATCGGGCCCTTTTGCAACAGATCCGGCCGAGACTCGAGCAGTTGTCGAAGTCGGCCGAGCTCGGACGCTTCACCGTGCCGGATCGTGATCACGAAGTTCGGCCCGATGAACACGTGGATCTCGCCGAACTCGACTGTCTCCGTCTCGTCGATGTAACGAGCTGGGCGCAAGACCAGGAACAGGACCTCTCCGTACCACTCGAGCTTGGGCCGCTGGTGGGCGTGTACCGCGTCCTCGACTGCCAACTCGTGGAGCTCGAACTCACGAGCGACATCGTTCAGCTCTTCCTCCGTGGGCTCGTGGAGCCCGAGCCACGCCACTCCGATGCCCTTCCGGGCCGCGGCGGCGAGTTCCGCGAAGCTCGCAGGATCGGCAATGCGCGTGCCGTCCTTGTACACGGCGGAGTCGACGATCACGCCGGGACGCTACCTCCGGTCGCCGCACGTAGCTGCCGCACCTCCTCATCTGTGAGTTCGCGCCATTGCCCTACGGGCAGATCGCCGAGCGCGAGGTCGGCGTAGCGCGGCCGGTGCAGTCGCAAGACCGGCAGCCCGACCGCGGCGCACATCCGTTTGACCTGGTGCTTGCGCCCTTCGTGAATCACGAGCTCCAGCCGATTCGGCCCGAGCCGCTTCGCACGTGCCGGTGCGGTGCGGCCGTCGTCGAGGTCGACGCCCTCCCGCAGCTTCCGGAGTTGCTCGTCGCTCGACTCGCCCTGAATCTCGACCTCGTAGACCTTCTCGACGCCGTACCGAGGGTGCGCGAGGCGGTGCGCCAGCGGCCCGTCGTTCGTCAGCAGGAGCACGCCCGTCGTGTCCGCGTCGAGCCGACCGACCGGGACGACGCGCGCGTCGTGGTTGACGAGGTCGACGACGGTCGGCCGCCGTTGCGGGTCGCGCGCCGTCGTCACGACGCCCGCGGGCTTGTTCAGGAGCACGTAGGCGAGCGGCTGCGGTGCGACCGCGCGGCCGTCGACCTCGACGCGGTCCGTCTGCTCGACGAACGTGTTCAGCTGGCCGGGCTCGCCGTTCACCGTCACGCGGCCGGCTTTGATCAGCTCGTCGGCGCTTCGACGCGAGGCCAAGCCGGCGCGCGCGAGGAACGCGTTCAGGCGCACAGCTCGAGCACCTTGCGCAGCCGCAGGGGCAGACCGTCGTCGAAGCCGTCGCGTGTCTTGTCGGGCACGAGGTTGCGCACCTCGTGCCACTTCAATGTCCCCGAGACGAAGCCGAGCCGGAATGCCGCGTCCAGCTGCTCGGAGGTGGCAGCGACCGACCAGGCGTCGACGTACGCCGCGCGGGCGAGCTCGATCGCGTCGGCGCCCAGCCGTTGCTCGACGACCGCGAGCGCCACGGCGAGGCTGTGGAACGGATGCGCCACGCATGAGTCGCCCCAGTCGATGATCCGGTACTCGTCGCCCCGGACGAAGATGTTGTGGTCGTGGAGGTCGTCGTGCTGGATCGAGTCCGGTAGGCCGAGCTCGGCCAGACGCTCCGCGTCCGCCTCGAGCTTCGGGCGGAGCGCACGAAGCCGCGCGAGCTCGTCCGCCTCCAGCCCGTAGTCGTAGTCGAGGAGCGCGTCGAACTGGTCGAAGAGGAGAGGCCCCCGCCGGTCGATCGTCCCCGCGGCGGCGAAGGCGTCGGCGTCCGGCGCCGCCGCCCGCTGAAGCTCGGCATAGCGCGAGAGCGCGTTCGCCCAGCGTTCGACGTGGCCGGGCGACGAGTCCAGCTCGCGCAGCCGCACGCCGGCGTCGTCGAGCAGGAGCCACGAGCGCTCGACGTCGGCCGCCACGACCCGCGGCACGAGGTCGGGGCGCCGCGCGCCGAGGAGCGCGAGAACCTCCCGCTCGAACGCGAGTTCGGGCAGGCAGGCCTTGAACCACACGACGCCTCCCGTGGCGGGCACGCGGAGCGCGGTCGCCCACTGCTCGAGATGAGGCTGCTCGATCTCGCCCGTGATCTCCCGGCCGTCGGCGGCCAGTCGCTCCTCGATCCAGGCCTGCGCCTCGGCGTGCCAGGACGGCTCGCCCCAAAGGGTTTCGTAGGTTTGTGCGAAGGCCACGCTTAAGATTGCCCCATGCCGCACTACATCTCACTGATGCGCTGGACCTCCGTGGGGATGGCCGGGCTTCCGGCCTGGCGTGAGCGGGTCGAGGAGGGCGAGCGGATCATCGAGGAAGCGGGCGGCAGCCTGATCGGCGTCTACGTCACGCTGGGCCGCTACGACGTGGTCGAGATCTTCGAGTGCCCCGACGACGACAAGGCGGCCGAGATCCTGATGAAGCTCCAGCGGCACGGCGCCGAGCACACGGAGACCCTCCGCGGCTTCACGCGCGAGGAAGCCGAAGCGATCATCCGCAGGCTCTAGCGCGTCAAGTCGGCTTGCGGCACCGCCGATACCCGTGAGGTGGAGCGCTCCTCCTCCGTTCTCCTCTGGATCGCGATCGGCATCGTCACGACGGTGCTGCTCGTTGGCGCGTACTTCGGCACGAAGCTCTCGCTCGAGCGGCCGGAGCTCGCACAGACGCCGTCACAGTTGCAGTCCTCGGGCAAGTGGTCACGCTACGTCGCCCCCGAGACCGCATGTCCACGCGCCGACGATCTCGGCGCAAGCGTTCGCGTCGAGGAGCAGGTGGAGCTCTGCCTCCTCAACTACGCGCGCGGCGTCGCAGGCGTCGGCCCGCTGAACATCTCCCCCGCGCTGATGAGCTCCGCGAGGTTCAAGGCGGACGACATCGTTCGCTGCAACCAGTTCGCGCACGACGCGTGCGGGTTCGACGTGCGCCAGCGCTTCGCCGACTCGGGCTACTTCCGCAGCGACATCACGAGCCGTTTTGGCGAGAACCTCGCCTGGGGCGCCGTCCAGGCGGGAAGCCCGCGCGGCGCACTGCTCGGCTGGCTGGACTCGCCCGAGCACAGGGCGAACCTCTTCAAGCCCGAGTGGACGGATCAGGGAATCGCGCTCGTCTACGTCCCGAGCTTCCGTGGCGTCGCAAACAGCCGCATCTGGGTCTCGCACTTCGGCCACCAGGGCTAAAGTCCGCGGCCGTGCGGGTCGCGTTGATGATCGAGGGCCAGGAAGGCGTCACCTGGGAGCAGTGGGTCGCCCTGGCAGAGACGTGTGAGCGCGCCGGGATCGAGACGCTTTTTCGCTCCGACCACTACCTCTCGTTCTCGTTCCCGCACGAGCGCGCCGCGCACGACGCTTGGACGACGATCGCCGGCCTGACCGCGCTCACGACCAAACTCCGGTTCGGGACGCTCGTCTCGCCGATCACCTTCCGCCATCCGTCGTTGCTCACGAACGCCGTCGCGACCGCCGACCACGTCTCGGGCGGCCGGGTAGAGCTGGGGATGGGCGCCGGCTGGAACGAGCTCGAGCACGAAGCGTTCGGCTTCCCGTTTCCGCCGCTGCGCGAGCGACTCGAGCACCTCGCCGAACAGATCGAGATCGTGCACCGGCTCTGGACCGAGGAGCACGTCACGTTCGAGGGGAAGCACTACCACCTCGTCGATTGCCCGTCGCTCCCGAAGCCGGTGCAGGACCCGCACCCGCCGCTGATCGTCGGCGGCCGCGCAAAGCCCGGCACCGCGACACCCGCCGCGCGCTTCGCCGACGAGTACAACGTGATCGGCTCGTCGCTCGACGACTACGTCGCGGCACGCAAGGCGCTCGACGAAGCGTGCGAGCGCGAAGGACGTGACCCGAAGACGCTCCGCATGTCGATCATGACCGGCGTTCTGCTCGGTACCGACGAAGACGACCTGCTCGCGAAGGCGCGCGCCTCGATGGAACGCTGGGGCTCGGAGATGTCACCCGAGGAAGCGGTGGAACGCGCACGCACCCGCGGCACCGCCGGCACGCCCGAGCAGTTGATCGAAGGGCTCGGTCGGCTCGAAGAGGTCGGCGTCGAGCGCGTGATGCTGCAGCACATCCGCCACGAGGACCTCGAGACGGTCGAGCTGCTCGGTCGGGAAGTGGTCTCGAAGCTCTAGCGGCAGACGCCGTGCAGGCCGGCTGCACCTCGCGCTGCCTCGGCCTGCGCCTCGACGTACGCGTCGTGCCGCGCGAACGGCGGTCTCGTCTCGAACACGACCGCCGCTCCGCGCTCCAGGAGCACCTCCCCCGGATCGATCCCGTCCGGAAGGACGACGTAGGCGAGGAGCCGACCGAACCGGTCCCGTTCCCGCTGGGTCGAGTCGCCCTCGACTCCCACCACCTTGTCCTCCGCGAGCTCGCGCAGGAGCTCGGTCGAGCGCGTGAAGTAACACTCACCACGCTCGGGCGCGTCCACCCCGATCAGCCGCACGCGCTCGATCGAGCCACCGATCCGCGCTCGGAGCGTGTCGCCGTCCACGACGTTCGTCACCAGGCCCTGCCGCTCCGCGACCTCGGCCTCGTCCCGGTCCACGAGGAGCCACACGCCGACCCCGACGAGCAAGGCGACACCCAGCAGCGCGAGTGCGCGCAGGCTAGGCCGGGCGCTTCTCGGCGACCGACACGAGCCGGTCGCGGATCTCGTCGACGTCGCCGCCGAGATCCTCCAGGCGCGGCAGCTCGGACAGCGACTCGAGCCCGAAGACCCGCTCGAAGAGCGGCGTCGTCCGGTAGCGGATCGCGCCACCGGCGCCGTCGTCGCGCCCCGCCTCGGAGATCAAGCCACGTTCGACCAGGTTGGCGACCGCCGAGTCGGCCGACACGCCGCGGATCCGCGCCACGTCGGGTCGAGTGCACGGCCCGAGGTACGCGACGATCGCGAGCGTCTCGAGCGACGCCTGCGACAGCGACCGCTGCACCGGGCGCTCGAACAACCGCCCGCACGCCTCCGCCGCTTCGCGTGCGGCGCGGAAGGCCCAACCGCCCGCAACCTGCTCGAGCACGATCCCGCTTCGCCCTTCGCTATAGCGCTCGCGGAGCAATCCGAGCGCGGTCTCCACGCGCTCCTGCTCGTCCGCGGCCGCGTCCACGAGCTCAGCGACGGTCAGCGGCTGCGAGGCCACGACGAGGAGTGCCTCGATCGTCCGGGCGAGCTGGTCGACCGGGCTGGCGGTGATCAGGCGGAGCGGACGGTCCACGATTCGTTCCTTTCGACGTCGGGATGGGAAATCCTGATCGGCGCGAACGGCGCCGCCTGCTCGATCGCGATCTCGTTCGAGCGTCGCAGATCCAGCAGGGCGAGGAAGGCGACGGCGACTTCGATCCGCGAGAGCCCGTCGACCGCCTCCTCGAAGTCGAACCGCGTCCGCCGGGCCAGGAGCGCGCGAAAGCGCTCGACGAACTGCGCGACCGGCGGGAAGCGAAGCGACATGTGGGCCAGCGAGACGTTCGGCGGCTCCTGGGCGAGCACCCGCAGCACGGCAGCGAGCGAGTCCGGCTCCTGCGGGGCGAGCTTCCGCTCCGTCTTCGGCGCGAGCGGCGCCGGCCCGAGCCGGAAGAACCGGTCCCGCTCGGCGGCGAGCCGCTCGGTCAGCCACCCGGCCGCCTCCTTCATCCGGCGGTACTCCTGGAGCCGCCGGGCGAGCTCCTCGGCGGCCTCCTCGGGCTCGAGCTCGGCGAGGTCGGCGTCCTCCTCGAACAGCCCGCGCGCCTTCAGCTCCAGCAGAGCCGAGACGAGCACGAGGAACTCACCGCAGACCTCGAGATCGAGCTGCTCGCGTTCGGCCAGCCGCTCGATGAAGGCGACGATGATCCCCGCCACGTCCACCTCGGCCAGGTCCAGCTCCTCGCGGAGCACCAGGGTCAAGAGGAGGTCGAAGGGCCCCTCGAAGGCGTCCAGATCCAGCTCGAGCTCGCGCACGACCACGGGCGCCAGCCTAGCGTCCTCCCCGGCTAGCTAGCGGCGGCCGCGCGGAACGGCCATCGCGGGCCGCTTCGTCTCGGCGCGCCCGCGCCGAAACCGCGGCTTTGGCAGCTTCCCGTCGTACAGCTGCCAGTAGATGAAGAAGAGCGACGACGCGACGAACAGCACGAGCGCGACCCACGCGTTCACGCGCATCCCCCAGAACATCCCCGACGGGTCGATCCGCAGCTGCTCGAGCAGGAAGCGGCCGAACGTGTACCAGGCGACGTAGAGCGAAAAGAGCGCGGGAGGGCGAATCCGCCACCGCCGGTCGACGAGCAGCAGCACGCCGACGCCGACGAGATTCCAGAGCGCCTCGTACGCGAACGTCGGGTGGAAGGTCGTTCCCGGCGCGAAGTCCTGGTTGTGCGCGTCGTCGATCTCGAGCCCCCAGGGCAGGTCGGTCGATCTCCCGTAGAGCTCCTGGTTCCACCAGTTGCCGAGGCGGCCGATCGCCTGCGCGAGCAGGATCCCGGGCGCGACTGCATCCATCGCGCGCAGCACGCTCTGGCCGGCGCGGCGAAAGACCCAGGCGCCGACGAGGACGCCGAAGAGGATCCCGCCCCAGATCCCGAGGCCGCCCTCCCAGACTTGGAAGACGCCCTTCCACTTCGGGTCGGGCACGTCGCTCCACGACGTGATTACGTGATAGAGCCTCGCGCCGACGATGCCCGCCGCGACGCCCCAGACGGCCGCGCGGAGGACGAGGTCGGTGTCCTTCGAGCCGTCCGCGTTCCGCCAACGCCAGCGCGTCATCAGGACGGCGGCGACGATCGCGATCAGGAGCGTCAGCCCGTAGGCGTGAACCGCCGGCAGCGGGCCGGGCAGATCGAACTGGCCGGACGTCGGCGAGGGGATGCTGGCGAACACGGCGGCATTCTGCACGCCACGCCAGGCACAGGTGCGGGGGAACGCTAGATCAGGATCTGGAGGGCCAGCTCTTCCGAGCAGCCCGCCGCGAGCAGGTCGCTCGCGAGGTGCAGGTCGATGTCGAGACGGCCCGCGAGCTCCGCGGCCGCGCCCGGGCTGTAGCCCGCACGCTCGAGCGCCTCGGCGCGCCAGCGCTCGATTCGCTCGATTTCTGTCCCAACCCTGGTGTCAGCTTCAGCCGCAGTCATATCTCGCTCCCTTATCTACCACTTCACCCTTCGTCAAAACGGTAGGAGCGGATGTCCCCTTACAGGGGGATTCGGCCTGTTAACAGGAAATTCAACGGGCGGCCACCGAAGTGGCCGCCCGCCAAACTAGGGCTGCGCGACCGGGGCCGTCGCCGGGCGAGACCGACGTGCGACCAGGAAGAGGACGATGAGCCCCGCAGCGGCCGCCAGGAGCACCCACGTCCAGTCGGGAATCGCGAAGCCGCCGTCCCCGCTGCCGGGCCCGATCTGGACCGCGGCGAACGAGTGGGTCTGGCTGAACCCGTCGTCCACCTGATACGTCCAGCTGCCTTCGCTCGGGAACTTCACCTTCGCCAGGTACACCCCGGCCTCACCCGTCGGAGCGGCCGCGAACTCGTGCGTCTCGCCGCCCTTCGAGATCTTGACCATGGGCGAGACACCGACGAGCGGGGTGACGCCGTGCTGAAGGATCGTCATCTCGGCGTTCCAGGTGTCCCCGGCGCCGATCCCGCCGTCGGGCGGCCCGAGGCCGACCGTCGCGAAGCCACCTGCAGCCGCGGGAGCGGCGAGCAGGAGCGCCGCTGAGACGGCGAGGAGCAATGCGCGCATCGGAAGCTCTCCTTTCATTCGCTACCTCCTATACACCGCTAAGGGGCTTTGAGGTTCCGGGCGACGGCTCGGGCATCGGCGACCGTCCTCGCGCCCTCGAGCCGGTAGGTGACGTCGCCGTCCTCCCAGATCAGGACGTTGCCCGCGAGCCGGCGCGATTTCGCGACGACCTGGTCGGTCGCCGTGTCGCGGTAGATGATCTCGTGGCGCGCGCCGGTGATCCAGAGCCCGTTGGCGCCGCGCACGCTCACACCGACCGTCCGCGACCCCGGCCCGAGCTGTTTCGTCGCGAACGGGAGCTGCTCGCCATGCCACTGCGAAAGCACGTACCGCTTCCAGCGGAGGTTGACCATCGGCTCGTCGACGTGGACGGTGAAGGGATCGCGTGGCACCAGCAGCGCGAAGTCGACGGTGCTCTGCGCGGTCGCGAGCGAGACCTCGCGGCCGAGGAGCGGAGGCCGTGCCGGCGCGCGCGGCTGCGTCTCGACCCGCCTCACCTCGACGCCGCCGATCCGGAACAGGTCGAGGATCGCGGCGCGTGTCTGCGGGATCGCGAACAGCGCGCCCGCGACGGCGAGCGCGGCCAGCGCGGGCACGAGCCACCATCTGCGCGCCGGACGCTCGAGCCGCGCGAGCACGCGGGGCGCGAGGTCGGGCTCGTCCGGGAACGCGATCGGGAGCGCGCGAAGCTCGTGCTCGAGGTTCACCGCTCCACCTCCTGGCGTAGTTGCGCGAGTGCGCGCGAGGTGCGCGACTTGACCGTGCCGAGCTTGAGCCCGAGCGTCTGCGCGGTCTCGTCCTCGCTGAGCCCGAGGAAGAACCGGCACGAGACGACGAGCCGCTCCTCTTCGCGCAGCGCTTCGACCGCGGCGAGCAGCGCGGCGCGCCGATCCGCCGAGAGCAGTTCCGCCTCGGGGGACGGGACCGCGTCCCCCGGGCGGGCCTCGTCGGCCAGGCGCAGCGCGAGGTTCGCGCGCCGCCCCGCCGATCTCCGACGGTTGCGAGCCTCGTTCGCGACGATCTGGAGGAGCCACGGACGAAAGGGCGCACCGCGGCGGAAGCGCCCGAGCGCGCGGTGGGCCTTCACGAACCCGTCTTGCGCGGCCTCCTCTGCGTCCGAGGGATCCCGGGCGATCAGGAACGCGGTGCGAAACGCGATTCCCTGGTGCGCTCTCACGAGCGCCTCGTATGCCGAAGCGTCTCCACGTTTGGCCCGTTCGATCAGCTCGTGTTCGTCGAGTGGTCGGTCCACCACTACGGCTTCTACACCGTCGAGCGGGCCGGGGTTCCTAGCCGTCGAGCGGCTGGCCGAACCCGAGCACGTACCCGTTCAGGTCGCGGACGCGGATCTCGCGCATCTTCCACGGACGGTCGATCGGCTCGTGGAGGACGTCGGCGCCGCGCCCGCGGAGCTCTTCGAAGAGCGCCTGGACGTCGTCGGTCCAGAGATAGATGTCGAAGAGGTCGGGCGGAGCGACCTCCGAGTTCGGGATCGCCCGCGGCCCGCGGTTGAAGAAGATCGTGCACCCGTCGCGCGTCGCGGTGCCGTTGTCCTCCGGAACGAGCTCGTACTCGCTCGTCTCGAACCCGAAGACGACCCGGTAGTGCTCGAGCGCGGCCGCCACGTCTGGGACGAGGAGGAACGGCGCGTGGCCCGTGAGTCTCATCGGCGAAGATCGTATGCTCGCCACGACCCCCAGCACGAGGAGGCTCCATGGCGCAGGACGTGCAGATTCCAGGCGCGGGTTCGACCGCGAGGATCCGGAACCCGATCGCCGTCGCGATTTTCTCGGTGATCACGCTTGGGATCTACGTGCTGTATTGGTGGTACTCCGCCAACCGGGAGATGGTCGACTACGGACGGGCGAGGGGCGCGAACGAGCTCGGCGACAGCCCGATGAAGTCGCTGCTCGCGGTGTTCCCGGGCGGTCTGATCATCGTCCCGGCGATCTGGACGACGTTCACGACCTTCCAGCGGGTGCAAAAGGCGCAGAAGCTTGCCGGTCAGACGCCGATCAACGGCTGGCTCGCGTTCGTCATCTACCTCGTGTTCTCGCCGGCGTTCGTCGCCTACATGCAGAGCGGGCTGAACAGCGTGTGGCAGGCGCAGGCGTCCGAGCCGCGGACGAACGAACCCAGTACCGTCACGCCGTAGCTGGCCGACGCGCAGCGAGCGCGCCCGAGACGATCAGCACCCAGAGGAAGAGCACGAGAAACCCGATGAAGCCGATCGCCAGCGGCAGGAGGGCTGCGAAGACGAAGCCGGCCCAGCCCAGCCAGCGCGGCAGCACGCCGTAGCGAAGCGCAGCCAGCGAGACAGCGACGACCAGCAGCATCGCTGCGAGCGCACCGCTCACGAAGAGCAGGAAGCCGGCGCTCTCGAACAAGCGTCGCGTGTTCGCATCGAGGACGAAGACGTCGTCCCCGGCCGCGAACGCCGTCGCGCGCGAGATCGCGTTCCCGGCGAGCACGAGCGTCGCGCTCGCGACACCACCGCCGAAAGCGAGCGGTGCCAGCGCGCCCGGGGGCTCGACCCGCGCTATCAGCGATCGCAGCCCGAGCGCGAAGACGACGAACGACAGCGCAGCGCCGGCGATCAGGAAGAACGCGATCAGCTCCTTCGTGCGGTGCCCGCTGTCGGCGTAGTAGTCGAGGATCTCGCGGTCGCTGCTGCCGACCTCGATCCCCATGCCGAAGGCCGCGACGTAGAGCACGACGTAGACGAACCCGGCCAACGCGGCCCAGCGCGCCCAGTCCCGCACTAGACGACCGCCGCGGGGCCGAGCAACGCCTTGACCTCGGCGAAGAGGTCGGAGTCCGGCGTCACCCGGTAACCAGGACCGAGCTCGAGCGTCTGCGCGCCCGCGGACGTCGTCATCGCGACGAAGACCGCCGCGTCGCCCGGGTATGCGCGCAGCAGCTCGGCGAGCTCCTTGATGATCCCGGCCCGCGCCGTGCGCGCGTCGAGCTTCAGGTGCAGCGCCTTCCGCTCCGGCACCGCCTCGAACGGCGAGACCTCCATCGCGATCAGCTTCGTCTCGCCTTCCTTGTGGTCGATCCGGCCCTTCACGACCAGAACTCGGTCGGTGATCAGGTGCTGATGGCTCCCCGCATAGACCGAGTTGAAGACGACGACCTCGACCGAGCCGATCACGTCGTCGAGCGTCAGGAAGACCATCGGCTCCCCGCGCTTCGTCGTCATCTGCTTGAGGTTCGCGACGATCCCGCCGACCGTGACGACGTCGCCGTCGCGGCGCGCGCCGAGCTCGGTCATCGGCGTGTCGATCTTCTTCCGCAGCTGGTCGCGGATCGCCGAGAGCGGATGATCTGAGACGTAGAGGCCGAGCACATCCTTCTCGAGCTTCAGCAGCTCGTTCGCGTCGAACTCGCCCGGCGGGATCGTCGGGTGGTGCCGCGGCTTCTCCTCGGCCGGTGAGTCGTCGAGGTCGAAGATCGAAGACTGCCCGGCCATCTTGTCGGCCTGGCGCGAGCTCCCCCACTGCACCGCCTGATCGAGCACTGCGAGCATGCCCATCCGCGTCGAGCCGAGCGCGTCGAGCGCGCCGCACTTGACGAGCGACTCGAGCGAGCGCTTGTTCACGCACTGCGCGTCGACCCGCTCGACGAAGTCCCAGATCGACACGAATTGTCCGCCCGACTCGCGCTCCGCGCAGATCGCGCGCGCCGCCGGGCCGCCGACGTTCTTGACCGCGTTCAGCCCGAAGCGGATCTGACCCTCGACGACCGCGAAGTCGATCTGCGACGTGTTCACGTCGGGCGGCAGCACCTCGATCTGAAGCTCGTGGCACGCGTTGACGTAGAACGGCACGCGGTCCTTCGTGTTCATCACCGAGGAGATGAGCGCCGCCATGTACTCGCGCGGGTGGTTCGCGCGCAGCCACGCCGTGCGATAGGCGATAAGCGCGTAGCAGGCCGCGTGCGACTTGTTGAACGAGTAGTCCTGCGAGGCCTCCATGTCCTTCCAGAGCTGGTGCGCGACCTGCGTGCTCGTACTCGTCTTCGCGCAACCCTCGAGGAACTTCTCCTTGAGAGAGGCCATCAGCGTGTGGATCTTCTTGCCGATCGCCTTGCGCAGGTCGTCGGCCTCGGCGGGCGTGAAGCCCGCGATCCGCTTCGCGATCTCGAGGTACTGCTCCTGGTAGATGCAGATCCCGTACGTCTTGCCGGTGATCTCCTTCAGGCGCGGGTCGATGTACGACACCTGCTCCTGGCCGTTCTTGCGCTTCGCGTAGCCGGGGATGTAGCCCATCGGCCCCGGGCGGTAGAGCGCGACGAGCGCGATTAAATCGTCGAAAACGGTCGGTTTTACTTGGCGCAGCGCCTCGCGCATGCCCGACGACTCGAACTGGAAGACGCCGATCGCGTCGCCCTTGCGGAGCATGTCGTACGTCTTCGCGTCGTCGAGCGGGATCTTCCCGATGTCGAGGTTGCCGATCAGCGCGCACGCCTTGTCGATCACGTCGAGGTTGCGCAGGCCGAGGAAGTCCATCTTCAGCAGGCCGATCGCGTCGACGTCGTTCATCCCGTACTGCGTCACGACTTCCTGGCCAGGCCCCTTCTGCTGTAGCGGGACGACCTCCATCAACGGCTGCGCGCCGATCACGACGCCGGCCGCGTGGATCGAGTCCTGGCGCGTCAGACCCTCGAGCGGACGCGCGAGATCAACCACCTCGCGCGTGATCGGGTCGGCGTCGTACGACTCCTTGAGCGGCTGGCCGTTCTTCAGCGACGCCTCGAGCGTCTGCCCCGGCCCCTCCGGGATCAGCTTCGCGATCCGATCGACGGTGCCGTACGGGATCTCGAGCACGCGGCCGGCGTCGCGCACCGCCGCGCGTGCCGCCATCGTCCCGAAGGTGATGATCTGCGCGACGCGGTCGCGCCCGTACTTCTCAGCGACGTAGTTGATCACGCGGTCGCGTCCCTCGACGGCGAAGTCGATGTCCATGTCGGGCATCGTCTTGCGGCCCGGGTTGAGGAAACGCTCGAAGAGCAGGTCGTAACGGATCGGGTCGATGTCGGTGATCTCGAGGCAATACGCGGCGAGCGAGCCGGCGGCGCTGCCGCGGCCAGGGCCGACTGAGATCCCGTTCTGGTGCGCGAAGCGGATGAAGTCCCAGACGATCAGGAAGTAGTCCGAGAAGCCCATCTCGCGGATCGTCTTGAGCTCGAACTTCAGTCGCTCCTGGAGCTCGGGCGTGACCTTGTCGTAGCGCCGCTGCAGACCGTTGTCGCAGAGCTCGACCAGATAGTCGAACGAGTCACGTCCGTCGGGCGTTGGGAACTCGGGCAGCAGGATGTTCCCGAGCTCGATCGTGACGGTGCAGCGCTCGGCGATCTCGAGCGTGCGTGCCATCGCGTGCTCGTAGCCGGGAAAGTCGAGCGCCATCTCGGCAGGCGACTTGAAGAAGAACTGGTCGGTGTCGAACTTCCAGTGGTTCGGGTTCTTGAGCGAGTCGCCGGACTGGATGCAGAGCAGCGCTTCGTGCGCGCGCGCATCCTCGTGGCGGAGGTAGTGGACGTCGCCGGTCGCGACGAGCGGCAGGCCGGCGGTCTCGGCGGCGCGCGCGAGCACGGGGTTGATGCGCGCCTGCACGTCGAGCCCGGCGTTCTGCATCTCGACGTAGACGGCGTCCTTGCCGAAGATCTGCCCGAGCCGGTCGAGCTCGGCGGCGGCGTCGTTCTCGCGGTTCTCCTCGAGCGCCTTGCAGACCTTCCCCGAGAGACAGCCGGAGAGCGCGATCAAGCCGTTGCTGTGCGTCTGGAGCAGGTCCCAGTCGACGCGCGGCTTGTAGTAGTAGCCCTCGAGATAGCCGAGCGAGGAGAGCTTGATCAGGTTCGAGTAGCCGGCGTTGTCGGCGGCGAGGAGCGTGAGGTGCGCGTAGCCCTTCGCCTGCGCCTTCCTATCCTCTGCGACGTACACCTCGCACCCGATGATCGGCTTGACGCCGACCTTCCCGGTCTCCTTGACGAGCTGAACCGCACCGGCGAGCGAACCGTGATCGGTCAGCCCGACCGCGGGCATGTCGAACTCAGCCGCCCGAGCAGCAAGCTCGGGAATGCGGCACGCCCCGTCGAGAATCGAGTACTCGGAGTGGACGTGAAGGTGAACGAACGGGGCCTGACCCATGACGCCGGGTCAGTCTAGGGTGTCCGCCAGACGCCTCCTGTAAGATATCTCTTCGTGGCGAAACAGATATCCAAACCGGACAAGACTTCCCTGGTCATCGACCGAAAGAAGCTGTCCCACGCGAAGAAGATCCTCGGGACACGAACGCTCGCGGAGACCGTCGACGGTGCGCTCGACGAGGTCATCCGCCTCGCCGCCCGCCGACGTCTGATGGACAGGATCCGCCGGGACGGCGGCATCGGCCCCACCCCCGAGGAGCTCCGCCGCCTCCGCGAGCCCTAGTTTGGCCCAGTTCCTCGCCGACACCAGCGCGTGGCATCGGAGCGGCCGCGTCGCCGACCGCTGGGAAAGTCTTCTGGCCGACGACGAAATCGCGACCTGCACGCCCGTCGCGCTCGAACTGCTGTTCTCGGCGCGCGGTCCGGCGGACTACCGGGTCCTGGCGAACGACCTAGAGGCGCTGCCGTGGATCGTCAGCGACGTTCGGGCCGAGCAGGCCGCTCGCAGCACCCAGGCGAGCCTGGCCGAACGGAGCCAGCACCGAGGCTCGACCCCGATCGATGTCCTCGTTGCCGCACTCGCCGCAGCGAACGGGCTCGTTCTCCTCCACTACGACCGCCACTTCGACGCGATCACCCGCGTCACCGGCCAGCCGACCGAGTGGCTCGCCCGTCGCGGCACCCTCGACTGAGTCGGCAGTAGCCTTCGGCCGTGGACCTGCCGACAGGCACGGTTACCCTCCTCTTCACGGACATCGAGGGCTCCACCGCCCTCGCGGAGCGGCTCGGAGACGAGTGGCCCGCGCTCTTGGCGGATCATCACCGGCTGCTTCGCGAGGCGTTCGACGGGAACGGCGGCCTCGAGTTCGGGACGGAGGGCGACGCGTTCTTCGTCGCCTTCCGCCACGCACCGGACGCCGTCGCCGCGGCAGCCGCAGCGCAGCGGTCGCTTGTCGCGCACCGGTGGCCGGACGGAACGCAGCTGCGCGTTCGGATCGGCGTCCACACGGGCACGCCGACCGCGACCGCCGAGGGTTATGTCGGAATCGACCTTCATCGCGCCGCGCGCATCGCGGGTGCTGCGCACGGCGGCCAGGTGCTCGTCTCGGAGACGACGCGGGAGCTCGTGGACGGCCTGAGCTTCCGCGACCTCGGCGAGCACAGGCTCAAAGACTTGAGCCGGCCGCAGCGCCTGCACCAGCTCCTCGTCCCCGGCCTGCCGACGGAGTTCCCGCCCCTGCGGACGCTCGAGGGCAGACGCACGAATCTGCCGGCGCAGCCGACGCCGCTCATCGGCCGGGACGAGGAGCTCGACGCGGTCCGCCGGCTCGTACGCGACGACGACGTGCGGCTCGTGACCCTGACCGGTCCCGGCGGCACGGGCAAGACGCGCCTTGCGATGCAGGTCGCAGCAGACCTCGTGGACGAGTTCGACGACGGCACGTTCGCCGTCGAGCTTGCGATGGTCACCGACCCCGGCCTCGTCCTGCCCGAGATCGCGCGCATGATCGGCGTGGAAGAGGCACCACCGGTGCCGCTCGCGGAGACGTTGAAGGCGGAGCTCGGCAAACGAAAGACACTGCTCCTGGTGGACAACTTCGAGCAGGTCTCGGCCGCCTCCGGCTCGATCCTCGAGCTTGTGACGGCGTGCCCGCGCCTGACGCTCCTAATCACGAGCCGCGAGCCGCTCCATGTCCCGGGAGAGCGCCAGTATCCCGTCCCGCCGCTAGGGCTTCCCGAGCGGGCGACGACACCGGAGGCGCTCCTGGAGTCCCACTCGGCGAGGTTGTTCGTCGAGCGGGCGCGTTCCGTCCGGCCCGACTTCGAGGTGACGAGCGCGAATGTTCCTGCGATCGCAGCGATCTGCATGCGGCTCGACGGGCTCCCGCTCGCGATCGAGCTCGCGGCCGCCTGGAGCAAAGTGCTCCCGCCCCAGGCGCTCCTCGAGCGGCTGCAGCACGGGTTCGACCTGGCGGCGCGGCCCGGTGCGCCCCTCCCGCAACGGCAGAGCACGCTCCGCAACACGATCGCGTGGAGCTACGACCTCCTCACCGAGGGCGAGCGACGGCTGCACGCTCGACTGTGCGTCTTCGCGGGCGGGTGCACACTGGACGCCGCGGAGAGCGTCTGCACGCCGGCCGCCGACCTCGGGCTCGATGCACTCGAAGGGCTCGCGTCGCTCGTCGACCGCAGCCTGCTCCAGGAGCTGGACGACCCGCGCGGCGAGCCCCGGTTCACGATGCTCGCCACCATCCGCGACTACGCCCGCGAGCAGCTCGCAGAGGCCGGCGAGGAGAACGACGTTGTCCGTCGCCACGCACTCGAGTTCGCCCGCTTCGCGGAGGAGGCCGACGAGGCGCTCCGCGGCAGCGACCAGCTCCTCTGGCTCGCGCGCCTCGAGACAGAGCACGACAACGTGCGGGCGGCGCTCGACGCGTCGCTCGAGAACGGCGACGCGGAGACGGCGCTTCGGCTCGGCGGCGCGCTCGGCTGGTTCTGGTACGCGCACGGCCACGCCCTCGAGGGCTGTCGCCGGCTGAACGGGCTCCTCGACGCGACGGAGCACGCGCCCGAGCAGCTCCGCGCCCCAGCGGTGTACGCGCTCGGCGTCCTCCGCGACGTCCGCGGCGAGTCCGGGGCCGCGGCAGAGCTCGTGGAGCGAAGCCTCGGCGTCTTCCGCGAGCGGGGCGACGAAGTGCGCATGGCCCGCGCGCTGAACAGCCTCGGCGTAATCGAATGGAGGCGCGGCGATCTCGCCCGAGCGCGTGCTCTCCTCGAGGAGAGCATCGCCGTACGCCGCAGGCTTGGTGACGAGGCGCGGATCTCGAGCGCCCTGTCGAACCTCGGGCTCGTCGCGTTCGAGCACGGCGACCTCGCGACGGCCGAGCTGCACTTCGCCGAGTCTCTCGCGCTCGACCGTGAGCACGGGAACGAGTGGGGCGTCGCCGCGGACCTCGAGAACCTCGCCACCGTCGCGCTCGAGCAGGGCGAGCACGAGCGAGCCCGCGCGCTCGTCCGCGAGACGATTCACGCGGTGCGGCAGGTCGGTGACAAGGAACTGATCGCGCTCGCGCTCGAACTCGCGGCGTCGCTCGCCGCGGTCGACGGTGCCGCCGACGGCGCCGGACGGCTAGAGGGCGCAGCCGAGTCCCTGCGCGAGCGGGTCGGCGCACCGCGGCAGGCCTTCGAGGCCGGCTGGCTCGAACGCCACCTCTCGACCGTCGCCGGCCCTCTCCTCGACGCCGGCCGGGACGCGGGCCGCCTACTCGACGACGACCAGGCCCTCGACGAGGCCGCCGATCTCGTTGAGTAATCAGCTGCCTACGCCCGCACCGCCCCGTTGCCGTTCCGGCTCGCCGCGATGAAGTCGCGATACCAGTGGTAGCTCGCCTTCGGCACCCGCTCGAGCGTCGGGTAGTCGACATAGACGATCCCGAAGCGCTTCGAGTACCCGTGCGCCCACTCGAAGTTGTCGAGCAGCGACCAGACGAAGTAGCCGGCCATCGGCACGCCCGCCTCGATCGCCCTTCCGATCGCGTCGAGGTGCGCCTCGATGTACGCCTTCCGCTCGGGATCGTTCACCTCCCCGTCATGCGTCGTGTGGTCACCGTACGCGGCGCCGTTCTCCGTGATGTAGATCGGGGGCGGGTCGTAGTCGTTCTTCACCCGCACGAGCAGGTCGTAGAGGCCGTCGGGATAGATCTCCCAGTCCATCGCCGTGTACGACGAGTCGGGGTTGCGCACGACGGTCGGTCGACCTCCGTTCGGGTTCGCGCGCAGCACCTGGCGCGAGTAGTAGTTGACGCCGAGGAAGTCGAGCGGCGCCGAGATCGCCTCGAGATCGCCGTCCTGAACCGGCGGAGCCGACGGCGACGACGGGGCGAAGTACTCGAGGATGTCCGCCGGATAGCTCCCGTGAAAGAGCGGATCGAGGAACCAGCGGTTGAAGAACCCGTCGCCGTGCTCGGCGGCCAGGCGGTCCGCGTCGCTATCGCTCGCCGGGTACGCGGGGTTGAGGACGAGCGTGATGCCGACCTTCGACCCGGGCGCGACTCGCCGAATCGCTTCTGCCGCCCAGCCGTGCGAGAGAAGCATGTGGTGCGCGGCCGCGAGCGCGTCGTCCGGGTTCGAGCGTCCGGGCGCGTGTTCCCCCGACCCGTACCCGAGCCACGCGGCGACCCACGGCTCGTTGTGCGTGATCCAGTGGGAGACGCGGTCGCCGAGCCGGTCCGCAATTGCTTCGGCATACCCGACGAACGCTTCCGCGGTCGAGCGCGCGGCCCAGCCGCCCTCGTCCTCGAGCGTCTGCGGCAGATCCCAGTGATACAGCGTCGGGAACGGCGTCACCCCCTGCTCGAGCAGCTCGTCGACGAGCCGGTCGTAGAAGTCGAGCCCCGCCTGGTTCACCTTGCCGCGCCCTTCCGGGATGATGCGCGGCCACGCGATCGAGAGGCGGAAGGCGTCGAGCCCGAGCTCGCTCATCAGCCGGATGTCGTCGGGGAAGCGGTGGTAGAAGTCGCACGCGATCGCGCCGCTCTCGCCGTTCCGCACCTTCCCCGGCGTCGCACAGAACCGATCCCAGATGCTCTCGCCGCGGCCGTCTTCGTGGACGGCGCCTTCGATCTGGTACGCCGCGGTCGCGGCGCCCCAGGCGAAGTCGGCTGGAAACGCGGTCTTGGTCATGCTTCTTGCCTCCTCACGAAGTGGTCGGGGCGTTCTTCGACGAGCGCCGTTCCCGCGCCGAGGTCGCCGACGTTGCGGCCGGCGCGGGCGCCGAGCGGCGCGTGCGAGAGCCCCCGCTCCGGGTGCGGCACGGCGGAGAGCAGGAGCCTCGTATAGGCGTGGAGCGGCTCGAGCAGCACCGAGTCGGTCGGTCCCTGCTCGACGATCTGGCCGGCGTACATCACGAGCACGTCGTCGGCGATGTAGCGGGCACTTGCAATGTCGTGCGTGATGTAGAGGAACGCGATCCCGAGCTCGCGCTTCAGCCCCAGCATCAGGTTGAGGATCCCGATCCGGATCGAAACGTCGAGCATCGAGATCGGCTCGTCCGCGAGGATCACCGACGGGTTGACGGCGAGCGCTCGCGCGATCGCGACGCGCTGCCTTTGGCCGCCCGAGAGCTCGTGCGGGTACTTCCTCGCGTACTTCTCGGCCGGGACCAGACCGACCGTGCGTAGCAGCTCGTGCACGCGGGGCCTGACGTCGCGCCTCGCGACGACGCTGTGGATCCGAACGGGGCGCTCGAGATGGTGCTCGATCGTGCGCACGGGGTTCAGCGAGTCGAACGGGTCCTGGAAGATCATCTGCACCCGCGAGCGATAGCTCTTGACGTCGTACCGGCCGAGCACGTCCTTCCCGTCGTAGATCACCGAGCCCGAGGTCGCGTCGTGCAGCCGCGCGAGGATGCGCGCGACGGTGCTCTTGCCGCTGCCGCTCTCGCCGACGAGCGCGGTGATCGTGCCCTGGCGGAGCGTGAAGCTCACGTCGTCGACGGCGCGCAGCTTCTTGAAGTCCTTCGTCAGTCCGCGGACTTCCAGCTCGGTCGTGCTCACGAGCGCGTCTCCTCTACGAGGTGGCAGGCGACCTCGTGGCCGGGAGCGACGGGCTTGAGCAACGGCCGCTCGGTGGTCTGGCGCGTGTACAGCTCGGCGTCGACGGGCTGGCAGTGCGGGCAGCGGGGATGGAAGCGGCACCCGGCGGGCGGGTCGGCGAGGTCGGGCGGCGTGCCCGGGATCCCCGCGAGCTGCTCGATCGGCCCCGTGAGCGGAGGGAACGAGTTGAGCAGCCCGACGGAGTACGGGTGCAGCGCGTTGGTGAAGAGCTCCGGCGACTCGGCCAGCTCGACGATCTCGCCCGCGTACATGATCGCGACCCGGTCCGCGAACTCGAGCAGGAGCGACAGGTCGTGCGTGATGAACAGCACGGCGAACCCGAGCTCGCGCTGCAGCTGCTGGAGCTCCTGCAGGATCTCGCGCTGGACGACGACGTCGAGCGCGGTCGTGGGCTCGTCCATGATCACGAGCTCCGGCTCGAGCGCGAGCGCCATCGCGATGATCACGCGCTGACGCATGCCGCCGGAGAGCTCGTGCGGGTACGCGCGCACGCGGCCGCGGTCGATCCCGACGAGGTTGAGCAGGTCGCCGGCCCGCTGCAGCGCGTCGCGCTTGCTCACGCGCTCGTGCGCTTTCATCATGTCCACGAACTGGTCGCCGACGCGCATGACCGGGTTGAGCGCGCTCATCGCACTCTGAAAGACCATCGAGACGTTGCGCCACCGGTAACGACGACTCTCCTTCGTCGACAGGCCGACGACGTCGACGCCGCGGAACCGGATCCGCCCGCCGGTCACCTCCGCGGGCGGCTGCAGGATGCTCAGGATCGCGTTCGCCGTCGTGGTCTTGCCGCACCCCGACTCGCCGGCGAGGCCGACGATCTCACCCGCCCGGATCGTCAGGTTGACGTGATCGACGGCGCGCAGCGGACCGTCCACCTCGAGGTAGTCGACGACGAGGTCCTCGAGCTCCAGCAGCACCTCGGTCTCGACGTCGGGAGCGCTCGCGGGCACAGTGTCCTGCACGAGACCGGTCACCGCGCTGCCTTCTTCCGACGCCGGAGCCGCGGGTTCGCGAGCTCGTCGACGCCGAAGTTGATGAACACGAGCGCTGCGACCGAGAGCGCGAGCGCAAGGCCCGGGAAGACGAAGTGCCACCACGCGCCCTGGAGCAAGGAGGAGTTGTTCTGCGCCCAGTAGAGCGTCGTCCCCCACGTGATCTTGTTGACGTCGCCGAACCCGAGGAACTCGAGCCCGGCGGCGAAGATGATCGAGAGGTAGAAGACGAGCAGGAAGCCGGCGGCGATCCGGCTGATCATGTTCGGCATGATCTCGCCGAAGACGATCCGCCACGTCCCTTCGCCGGAGACCTTCGCCGCTTGGACGAAGTCGCGGTTCCGCAGCGAGAGCGCCTGGCTGCGCAGGATGCGCGCCTCGACTGCCCACGTCGTCAGGCCGAGGATCAGCACCATGGGCACGGGCCCGCGGCTCGGGAGGAACGAGTAGACGACGATCAGCAGCGGCAGCGCCGGGATGACGATGAAGATGTTGATCACCGTGTTGATCGCATCGTCGACCCACCCGCCGACGAAGGCGGAGAGCATGCCGAGCGTTGCCGCGATCGTCGTCGAGATCACCGCCGCTGCGAAACCGACCGCGAGCGAGATCCTGGCTCCCCAGATCACTTGCGCGAAGACGTCGTAGCCCTGGTCGGTTGTGCCGAACCAGTACTCCCTGCTCGGCGACAGGCCGGGGAGCGCGACGATCTCGTCCGGCGGGTTCTGCGCGATCACCGGCGCCAGCAGCGCGGCGAGGACGATGCCGCCGAAGGCGACGATGCCGAACAACGACTTCGGATTGGTCAGGAGGAGGCGCACCCACTCCGGCGAGGAAAGCCGGCTGCGCGGCGCGTCTGGGAGGGGGAATGCGATCGGGTCGATGGCCACGGTCAGTTCGCGCGCACGCGCGGGTCGAGGACGACGTAGAACACGTCCATGATGAAATTCGCGACGAGGACGCAGACCGAGAACACGAGCAGCAAGGCCTGCGTCAGCGGATAGTCCGAACCGAGCGCAGCCTGCTGCAGCGTCAAACCGACGCCCGGATAGCTGAACACGAACTCGATGAAGACGAGGCCGCCGACCGCGGCGCCGAACTGCGCGGCAAAGCCAGTCAGCGGCGGGAGGATCGCGTTACGGCCCGCGTACATCGTCATCACGCGTCGGTCTCGGAGACCCTTGGCATGAGCCATCGCGACGTAGTCCTCACCGACCGTGTTGATCATCGTGTTGCGCATGCTGAGCAGCCAGCCGCCGGTGAAGACGGCGATGATCACCAGCATCGGCAGCTGCGCGTGGCGGCCGACGGTCGAGAAGAACTCCAGGCTGAACCCCGGCTCGATGTCCGTGTTGTACGCGTGCTGGATCGGGAACCAGCCCCACTGCAGTCCGAGGAAGTACACGGCGACGAGCGACGTGAAGAAGGCGGGAAACGCGCCGACCGCGATCAGCAGCGGCGTGGCGATGCTGTCGACGACGCCGCCCCGACGCCACGCCGCGAGCATCCCGAGGAACGTGCCGATCACGAACGCGAAGAGGAACGCCACACCGACGAGGAAGATCGAGTACGGAAGCGTGCGGCCGATCACCTCGCTCACCGGCGACGGGAAGTTCGAGGTCGAGATCCCGAAGTCGCCGTGCAGGATCTGCCCCAGGTACGTGACGTACCCCTGGAGCAGCGGCTCCTTCTGGAACCCGAGCGAGTCGCGGAGGTTCTGGATCGCATTCGGGTTGGCCGCGAGCTGGGCGGGAGAGAGCCGCGCGAGCATCCCGTCGATCGGCTCGCCGGGCATCAGCCGCGGCAGTAGGTAGTTCAGCGTGATCGCTCCCCACAGGGCAATCGCATAGAAGCCGAGGCGACGAAGGAGAAATCTCACACGCGTTCCCGAGTATTGCCCGGCGGGCGCCCCTGGGCTAGGGCGCCCGCCGGCCGGGGGAGGGTTAGCGGATCCCGGTCCTGATCTTCTTGCCGCCGCGACAGATCGTCGTGAGCAGCACCGAGTTCTCCGGGTACGTGTTGAAGATCGGCCTCGCGTAGTGATTCTGGCGCGACGGGAAGCAGTGGAAGTACTTCGTGCTGTAGGTCGACCACTGTGGCCCGATGAAGAGGGGGATCACCGGCAGCTTCTGCAACCAGAGAGCCTGCAGCTTCGTGGCGATCTTCTTCTGGCCCGACACGTTGAGGTTTGCCTTCCACTGGTCGAGAAGACGAGTGGCAGCCGTGTCCTGGAAGTGCGCGAAGTTGCCCGTGTTGACGGCGTCCTCGCCCGACGGGAGGTAGGTGTTCCTGTGCATGTTGTTGAAGAAGAACCCGTACGGCGAGCCCACCGCGGCGGTCTGCCACAGCAGCGTCACGAACTTCGTGCTCGTCGCGTTCGGGAACCACTCGCCCCAGCCCGGCTCGAGCTTGACGCGCGCGTCGATGCCGATGTCCTGGAGGTTCTTCGTGATGATCTGGAGCGAGGCGACCCAGTCGGACCAACCCGAGATGACGTGGACCGTGAAGCTGACCTTGTTACCCCTCGGGTCGACCAGGTCGTTGCCGCTGTAGCGGAAACCGTTTTGCGTCAGCATCCGCTTGGCGGCGTTCGGGTTGTAGGCGGCGAGCGCCTTCGCGTCCGCCTTGACCTTCTTGTCGGTCATCCAGCTGGGAAACAGCTGCGAGAGGCCGATCGCGTCGGTCGGCGGCGCGTAGCCGTACTCGCCGAGAACCGACACCTTCTTGCGGTCGATCGCCATGCTGACCGCCTTGCGGAACGCGATCAGGCTGTACGGGTACTTGCCGGTGTCGAACATCAGCGAGATCGGGTACGCGGTGGTGTCGTAGAACGCGTGGTAGTAGAGCGGGCTCTTCGCGATGTACGCCTTCTCGACGTTCGGGACGAAGTTGTGCGTCCAGTCGGCCTTGCCGCTCACGATCTGGAGCAGCGCAGCGTCGTTCGACGTCGCCTGGATGTACTCGAGGCACGCGAACTTCGGCTTGCCCTTCTGCCAATAGCGCGGGTTGCGCTCGAGCACGTAGTCCTGCGCGTTGAAACGCGACACGCGGACGAACGGGCCCGACCCGACCGGGTTCGAGTTCACGAACTTGTCGATGTCAGCCACCTTCGAGAAGATGTGCTTCGGGACGACGAAGATGCCGTTCAGGTTGACCGAGACGAACTGCGAGTCCTTCGTCTTGAGCCTGATCACGACGCGATGGCTCCCCTGCTGCCTGACGGAGGCGACGTTCGTGTCCTTGCGGAACATCCCGAGCATGTCCATCGTCGGGCTCTGTCTCCCGGCGGTCAGGCTGTAGACGACGTCGGCCGCCGTCAGCGGCCTGCCGTCCGACCAGCGGACGTTCCGCCGGATGTTCAGCGTGATCGTCCGGGCGTCCTTGCTCCACGAGTAGCTCTGCGCGAGCCACTTGTACTCGCGCCCGCCGCCGGCGGGCGTCGTGATCACGAGCGGCTCGTACATGCCGCCGCGGACGAAGCTCGACGACGGGAGGCCCTGGACGTAGGGGTTGAAGTTGCGGACGAACGCCGGATCGCCCGAGCCTGTCGCGACGAGGCAGCGGTGAGCGGTGGCGGCTGCGGCTGATGGCCCTGCCATCGCGTCCGTCCGCGCGGCCGAGCTCGCGGCGAGGGTGCCGACGAGCGCGGCCCCCACGACGATGCTCGCCAGTGCCGGCGCCCGAAAGCGCGCTGGAAGGAGCATTTCCCATTCCTTTCTTCCGGCTCGCGACGAGCGAGCGGAGGGGTTCACGGGGTGCGTTCTCTGGAACTTTCCCGGTAACGGTACACCATTCGTTTTCAGGAAGTCAAGGTGGTGGAAAGCCATATTTGCTCTTGACTGCCGTCCGGTCGAACGCGTAAGCTGCACGACTATGCGGAACCGGTACCGGAACGGGAACGGCGGAGCCGACGGCCAGAACGGGCCCCCGACGATCCGCGACATCGCCAATGCCGCCGGCGTGTCGATCGCGACCGTGTCCCGGGTCCTGAACGGCCGGCCGGACGTCTCGCCCAACACGCGGGAGACCGTGCTCCGCGTCGTCCGCGAGCAAGGGTTCAGCATGAACCGCAGCGCTCGCGCACTCTCCGGCGGGCGGACCGGCCTGATCGGCGTCACCCTCCCCATGGTCCACGTCGAGTACTTCAGCTCGATTCTCTGGGGCGCCTCGGAGGCGCTCTACGAGCACGACATGAACGTGGTCCTCTGCCCGACGATGCACGAGCGGGAGCGCGAGGTCACGCTCCTCGACCGGCTGCTCCAGGGAACGACGGACGGTGCCCTGCTGCTGCTGACCAGAGAGTCGAACGACGCGCTCACGGCGCTCGAGCGACAGGGCTATCCGTTCGTCGTCCTCGATCCGCGCCAGCCGGTCGACGAGCGGACGCCGGTCGTCTCGGCCGCGCACCTGGCCGGCGCGAAGGCAGCGACCGAGCATCTGCTCTCACTCGGACACCGCCGGATCGGAGCGATCATGGGCGCGCACGGCTGGGTCGCGACCGTGGACCGGCTCGCCGGCTACCGGGTGTCGCTCGCCGCCGCCGGCCTGTCAGCCGATCCGGAGCTGATCGCCAAGGGCAACTTCACGAACGAGAGCGGCTACGCGGGGGCGTTGGAGCTGCTGAGCCTCCGGAACCCGCCGACCGCGATCTTCGCCTTCAACGACGAGATGGCGGTCGGCGCGATGCGGGCCGCGGAAGAACGAGGGCTCGAGATCCCGCGCGACCTCTCGATCGTCGGCTTCGACGACGTCGAGAAGACGCAGATCGTCACGCCCGCGCTGACAACGGTACGTCAGCCGCTCGCGGAGATGGGGCGAATGGCGGTCAGCCTGCTCACGCGCCTGCTCGAGCGTCAGCCGATCGAAGCGATGCGCGTCGAGCTCGCGACGAAGCTGGTCGTGCGGGAGTCGACGGCTCCCCCGCGCGGCTAACCGCGGCGTCCGGGCCCAGTCAAAAAGGGGCCTGACCGAAAGGCCCGGGGACAGCATGAAAGGGGGCCGGGACCGCACCCTCGGGAATCTGGATCGAGTGTCGCTAGAGCGGCAAATGGTCGGCGTACACGAGCCGGTAGCGGACCGGCTGCGGGAACAGGGCGAACTCCGAGAACGACGAGGGCCGGCTGATGTGGTCCTCCGCTTCCGATTCGTCCGTCCCGAAGATCTCGTACTCCCGCAGTGCGAGGCGGAACTGCTCTCCCTGCGTTCGGGTCGGCAGCGGGACGCGCCCCGAGAACTGGACGTCGGCGAGCCCGTTCGGCGCCGAGAGGGCGAGCCGGAACTCGTCGCCGACCGCCGTCCAGGCGAGGTCGGTGGTCGTTTCCGCCGGAAGCCGCTCGACCTGCGCGACCGCGAACCGCGAGAGGTCGAGGCGCTCCTCGTCGCCGACGCCGAAGCCCGCAAGCCGCTTGGCATGCTCGGTGTAGCCTCCCGGCCCGCGCAGCGAGATCGAGAGCGCCGATCGGCCGATGCGCCTCGTCGTCGCACTGCGCTCGGCAACGAGCTGGGCGAAGTCGGGGAAGACGACCGCCGAGAGGTGCTCGCCGTCGATCGAGCTCGGCTGGTAGCGCGCGAGCGCGAGCCGCACGAACGGGAAATACGACGGCCCGGCATCGAGCTGCAGGTCGCAGTACCAGAGCTTTCGTTCCGGATCGAAGCTGGGCTCGTGCCCGACCACGGTGACGGTGTGCTCGGGGGCCTCCAGCAGCGATACGCCGCCCCGCACCGCCACGCGGAGGGGGAACTGGTGGATGTAAGGGCCCTTGTGCAGCGGCGCGGAGCCCCAGACGGGGTCGAGCCCCCACTGCGTCACGAACTTCGACGGGTCGCCGGCCTTCGGGGCGAGCAGATCGACGAGCGGGCCGAGCTCGAGCTGGAACGCGGCACCGAGCCCGGAGAGCACGCGGGCGGACGGGGGCGCGGTCGCCCGTCCGCGCGGCTTGACCAAGTCGTAGGAGATGAGCCGCTCGGCCACTTCATCCGCGAGCGCCTTCGCGGTCGCAGTCACGTGTAGCCCGGCCTCCTGGTCGATCGGCCACGTCAGCCATGGCTGGTCCTCGAGCACGACCCCGAGCAGCTCGCCGGCGCCCGAGGAGTACCAGGGTCGGTCGAGGTAGACCCGCAGCCCCCCGCCGCTTCGTGTGCGCCGAAGCGTCGGTGGCAGGCGGCGCGAGCCGTCGTGCGGACGCCGCCCCGGCACGGTCTCCTCGTCCCACGTCCACGTCGGGATCACATAGAGGACTTCGGGCGGGTCCGGCCGGCGCGACGACGGAACGATCACGTCGGCCCAGTCGCCGTCGTGCGTCGTCAGCGCGCTCTCGTTCGTGATCTGCGGCGGGAAGTACTCGCGGAAGCGCGTCGTCGCGACGGCGCGGTAGCTGACGACGCGGTGCTTCGTGTCGCCGAACTCGTGCCGGAGCTGGTGCACCGGCGGCAGCGAACCGGATGCAGGGACGTCGTCGCGTCCGATCCGGCAGGCCGCCTCGAACGACTCGAGCTGGAAGTCGCCCACGTGCGCCGTCCCCTCGAGCTCGGACGGGCCGTCCGGGTGGACGTCGATGGGCTCCTTCCACTGCGCCTCGACGTCGAGCCTGCCCGTGCTCTTCGCGTGGTTCGCGACGGCGCCGACGAGCGCGGCGAACGTTTCGCCGCGGTTCCGCTGCACGCCGCCCGTCGGGACGTTCACGACCGGCGGCTCGAGCGGCTTCTCGACCGCGTGCACGAGCGTCAGCGGCTGCCAGGGCGTGAGCATCCAGTGCAGCCCGCGTTCGGCGTCGGGTTGCTGGGCGGCGCGGACGACGTCGCGTTCGAGCATCCAGACGCCCATCAGCTCCAGGTCGCCCGGTTCGAGGAAGGACGACAGCTGCACGGTCACGAGCTCGGCCTGCGGGAGGAACACCGTCAGCAGCCGGTCCGCCGCGTCGTAGGACGGCGCGCCGCTGCCGTCCTCGATCCGGATCCGCAGCGGGCGCCTGTCGAACCAGTCAGGGCCCGCCTCCCAGCGCTGGAGCCGCGTGCCCGCTTCTCCCGGCAGGGTCGTGAAGGACGCGCCAAGCGAGAGCGGGTCGGGCAGGTACGGCAGCTGGAGGTCGTCGGTGTCGTAGTACACGTACTCGCCCTTCTCCAGCGGCGCGCCCTTCTCGCGGTTCGGCGTGAGCGCCGTCGGCGTCGCCGCCGGGTCCGGGTTGAAGACGGAGACGTCCGGCGAGGCCTGCAGGAACGACCCCGACTCGCGAGCGGCGATGTCGAACTGCTCGTCGACCGCCGGCTGCGGCGCGTTCTTGCCGATGCCGTCGTCGAACCTGCCGTGCCACTCCGCGAGCTGCTGGGAGACGATCGGCGGCGCGAGGTGGCGCTCATTCGCGTCGCGGTAGGCGAGCGGAACGATCCGCGCTAGCTCGACGTACTCGGGCGGAGGCACGCCCAGCGTCGAGCGGATCACCATGCGCATCAGCGACTCGCCCTCCGTGTACGGCCGGCGTGGAACGACAGCCGGCGACGGGACCGGCTCGAAGCGCTGAAAGACGTGCTGGACGGTGACGTGCTGCGGATCGATCGCCTCCTCGCGCACCGAGTTGCCGGCGAGGTCGACCGCGCGCGAGCGAAACCGATACGTGCGGCCGAAGCGCAGCCGCGGCAGCGTCCCGGGCGTCGGCTCGAAGCTCGTGAGCAGCGGGAAGTCGGCGAGCGCCTCTTGCTCGATGTCCTCGGTCTCGGTATTCGTGATCGCCTTGCCGGGGCGCTTCGCCGCGAGGCTCCACCCGTCCCAGCCAACGAGCGTCTCGTGCAGGTAGAGGTCGTCGTCTCCGCCCGGGACCGACGACGCGGACGCGCCCTTGACGTAGCCCTCGTCCGGCGGGATCGGCAGCACCTCCGCCCCGACCGTGTAGCGCCCGGTCCGCTCGTGCAGCGAGAGCCACCGCCCGGGCCTCTTGAGGTCCTCGACGTCGAGCCGGTAGCCGCGGTTCACGTCTTCCGCCCAGAGCTCGGCCGGCGCGTCGGCCACACGCGACTGCTCGTGACCCGCGGACTCGTCGAGGCCACCCACGATGCGCTCCGCACGCGCGTCGCGCGCGATCGTGAAGCCACCGCTTCGCAGCGACGGCAGCGACGACGCGTCCTCCGTCATCGAGCGCGCGTGCTGCCGAAGATGGTCGTTGACCCGCTGCAGGTTCCCGGCGAAGTCGACCGTCTTGAGCGCGCTGCCGTCGACGTCGATCTGGTTGACGAGGAAAAGGCGCTTGTGCTCGAGCCGGAGCATGCCGTCGACCAGGTCGGCCTCCCTGACGCGAGGCTCGGCGACGAAGAGCCGGCGCTCGAGCTCGTAGCGCGTCCACGGCCGCGAACCCTCCGCCTCCAGCCACGGCTCGGGCCCGCGCGCGACGACGCGCATTCGCCCGCGGGGCCCGAGCGAGGCGTCGTAGGGAACGACGACGTCCACCGCGAGGCCGAGGACGCGCAGCAGCTCCGGGTAGTCGCCGCAGAACGCGACGAACCCGTGGAAGTCGAGGTCCGGCGACTCAGGCCGCGGCGGGATGTCGTCCTCGCCGGCCGGGTCGCGCTCGCCGGGACGGTCGTAGAAGCGGTAGGCCTCGGCGAACGCCAGCCGCAGGTCGTTCGGCGGCCGGTCGAGGTGGCGCCCCGTCTTGCCGCCCAGCTCGGACTTCTCGATCGCGTTGTCGAGGACGCCGTAGTAGCGGTGCTTGTGCTCCCCGAGCGAGCCGAGCAGGTCACCGAGCTGCGCGAGCGGGCCGGTCGTGATCGGCGGGAACGCGGTCGGTGACGCCTCCGCGACCTGCGCGTACAGGTCGAGCACGAACCCCGAAGTCGCCGCGACGGGGAAGGAGCGCACGGTTCGATCCGACAGGTCGTTGAACTCCCCGTCGCGAACGCTGCACCCGTCGAAGAGCAGGTGCCACGTCGCCGAGTCGGGGACACCCGAGGCGGGATCGGGGTGCGCGTCGAACGTCGTCGCCCCGTCGAACTCGATCCCGAATACCATCTGCGCGAGCGTCGCCGGCCAGTCGGCGAACGCCGGAAAGTCTCCACCCGCGAGCGGCAGCGGACCTGCGCCGTTGGTAGCGAGCCGCGGCGTGACGAAAACCGTCACGCGCAGAGAGTCGCCGCTCTCGTCGACGCCGTTCGGCAGCGCAGTGAGGATGACGGACTCGCTCGCCACTTAGTCCTCCGCGAACGCCCGCGCGTAGACGTCCCACGGACGGACCGCGCCGGGCGCGGGCAGGCCCATCACGTCGGCGAACGACGGGTCGCCCGCCGATCCCGCGAACTTCTTTTCGCACGAGATCGACACCGAGACCGAGAAGAACGCGACCTCCACCTCGACGGTCAGCGTCGCGCGGCCGACAGCCTTCTCGGTCTTCGTCTCGTACGTCAGCGAGAGGTACAGCTCGATGCAGACCGAGACGAGCCCGAGCGCCTCGACCTCGCCGCGCATCCGGTAGTAGCCCGTCAGCTGCGCGTTCTCCTCGCCCGTCTCGTCCGTCTCGAGCCGGAAGTAGATCCCGGCCATCACCGACACGCTCCCGCTGGCGACGCCGAAGTCGATCGACACGGCGGCACCGAACTCGAGCGCGGCCTCGAGGACGCGCACGCGGTCGGGCGTGATCGTGATCCCGAAGAAGCCGCCGCCCGCGAACAGCGCGACCTGGAGGCGGAAGGGATTCTCCCGCGTCGCGAAGTTGAATGCGGTCTCGATCGACTCGTCGAGGAACGGCACCTTGAAGTGCGCGCCGAAGCTGATGTTCGTGAGCGCGAAGACGCCGACCGCGAGATCGGGGATCGCAAGGTCGAATCCGGCCTTGATCCCCTCCGCGCTCACGTCGAGGTACGGCGGGTCGCTGAATCCGTCGAGCGGGATCACGTCCTTCAGCGTGTTGACGAACTCGAGCGGGCCCGCGAACACGATCTCGCCGAGCTGCACGTCGACGTCCGGCTTCTTGCCCGGCTGCATCGAGAACTCGAGCACCTGGAACGGGAGCTCAATGAAGGGGGTCGCGCCGATCAGCCGCAACGTGAACGGGGACAGCGAGCACGAGACGAGGGCGCTCGGCTCCTTGCCGGGTTTCGTCGGCGCCTGGACCTCGACCGCGACCGACAGCTTCGCCCGATCGTCGACCGGCTTGAAGATCGCCGTGGCAGCGTCTGGCCACGGCCCGACCTCGGTCGACCAGTCGAGCCGGGCCGTGACGACCTCCGGCAGCTTCAGCCCCCGCGCGAACTGCACGAGCGCTTCGGCCGCTGCCGTGACCGCGGCGGCGTTCTCGAGCTGATCCTGCACCCGTCGCGCGACCCCTGCAAGCTGCAGTTTCTGCGCCTGCGGAAGCGCCGCGGCCTCCACGGCCTGGATGAACGGAGCCAGCGCGCCGGCGAGGTCGTCCAGGTCGTCCTCGAGGTTCGGCGGGTTGTCCGTGTCCGCCGCAAGCGCGGTCAGGTCCGCGAGCAGCGCGTCCGCGTGAACCTTCAGATCGCTCGCGGCGGCTCCGAGTTCTCCCGCCTGCGCCTCGGCCGCGTTGCGGATCCGCTGGACGTTTTGCGTCAACACGGTCGCCACGTCCAGCACCTGTGTGACGAACTTCGGCACGCGCTCGGGGCTGAACGGCGCCGCGGCGAACAGATCGCTCAGCGGGATGATCCCGAACAGCCGTGCGGAGACGCCGGCGAAGAACTCGCCGACGTCGAAGGCGCCGGGGTTCTGCATCGCGTTCGCGATGTCGCCCCCGATCGGGCCCGTGACCCTGGAGAGCCCGGTCACGCCGACGCTCGGCGTAACGAGCCCGCCCGACCGGTCGCCCTTGCCTGCGAAGCTGAGCTCGGGCTTGTCGGGTGCTCCGAGAAACACCTCCGCCGCGTTGTTCACGAAGCCGTTCGCCGCGTAGTGGGCGGGGTACTCGAGCTTTGCCGGCGACGCGTCTCCCGCGAGCGCGCTCATCGCGGGGACGACCGCGCGCGCGTAGTCGAGAATCGGCGCGAAGCGCGGCTCGTCCTGTGCTCGCCCGGAGTAGAACGGCGGCACGACGACGTCGAAGGACATCGAACTCGTCGCGAGCGTCGTGTCGTCCGCACGCTGACTCTCGGCGTATGCGATCCGCTGGCCGCGGAGCGTGAACTCGCGGTTCAGTTCGCTGTACGCCTTGGCGGCCGCGATCAGCCGGTCGCTCATGTTGCGGTCGCGTTCCATGAAGACGAGCGGCGCTGAGAACTCGACCACGTTGTGCTCGAGATCGACGGCGAGGAGCTTGAACAGGAACGGTTCGTCGAGCACGTGCGGCTCGAAGATGTGGCCGCCCTCCACTCCGACACCCGGGATCGACTCCGGCTTGTCGAGGTCGGGCGTGACCCGCGTGAGGATCCGCACCGACGCGAGGGGCATCGTCAGGTCGAGACGTCCGTGGTCGCCCACCGCCCGCGACTCGGTCCGGAAGTGCGTCTCGGGCTGGCGGACGGCGATGAACATCCGCTGGAAGAGGTACGCCGCCTCCTCGCTTTGGCCGCCTCCCAACTTGCGCTCGGTCAGCTTGATCAGCGACGCCTTGTGCCCGAACGGGAGCAGGAAGCCCGAGTAGACGACCTTGACCTCGTGGTCGCGCCCGAGCGCCGCGCGGTGCTTCCACTCCTCGATCGTGAGCCCGCCGTCGGGGAGGGTGTCGAAGAACACCCGGCTGTCGAGCCAGCCGCCGAGGGCGGTGAGCATCAGGCGGTTCGCGGGCACCGCCTCGGGCGTCCACGGTCGGTGCTGCCTGCGGAGACGGAAGTTCGACGTCTGGTGGACGAGCATCATCCTGTCGCGGCTGTTCAGTGCCATGCGGGGCTTCGGCGCGTCCTGGCTGCCGTCGGCCGCGGGAAAGTCGTCGCCCGAAGGCTTCTCCTTGAAGCCGAAGAGCGCGAAGTCCCGTGCCCAAATGGCCCGGACCGTCCGGTGCGTGGTCTCGCGCTCGTTCACGGTCGGGTGTCCCTGCTCGTCCTCGGCGCGGACGCCCAGTCGCGTGTGCCAGAGCTCGTACCGGCCCTCGTGCTCGATCGGCGTGAGGCTGTGCGCGAACGCGCCGTGCTCGTTCGGGGAGATCTGCAGCCGCCAGGGCAGCTCGAGCGACGTCTCGGTCGGCGAGGCGGGCGCCGGGATCGGCCGGACAGCGAGGTCGACCCGGCCGATCGGCCCCTTGATTCCGACCCGGTCGCCGATCGTCGTCGAGGGGAGCACGCTCAGCGCCGCCTCCGTCCCGAAGCGGTACTCGAGCGCGGTAGCGGTCGCGCGCATCCGCCCGACTGCGATCAGCTCGGCGGCGACACGCGTTCCGCCCTCGGGGGAGCCGACGTTCCGGCGGCCCCGCACAACGCGCGTGGTGGGCGCAGCGGCGCGCAGGAAGAGCGGCAGCAGGTCGACCGCGTCGCTGAGGAACAGCTCGTGGATGCTCGTGGGCGCGCTCGCTGTCGGGGGCAGCGCGTGGGGCGCGACGCTGAGGTCGAGCCTCGTGATCGCATCGAGCAGGCCCTCGACGCTGTAGGGGATCGCGTGCTCTTCGACCTTGAAGACGAGCCTGCTCGGGCCGGCGAGCGAGGCGAAGACCGGCGGCGACGGGACCGGCTCGGAGGACGGCTTATCTGCGTCACGATCCGGTGGTATCGCTCCGCTCGGTAGACCGATCGGCGTGGGTGGTTCCGCGACGTCTATTCCCTCCGCTCGCTGGAAGAGTGCGAGCTCGGTCAGGTGCTGCGAGGAGCAGTCGACGACGAGGAACGCGGCTCGGTCGGTGTCTCGCCGCCGGAGTATGGGCGCGCGGGCGCCTCTTCCGCGCGTGAGGGCGAGGTTGACGAACGAGAACCTCAGGTGGAGCAGATCCTCGTGCCGGACGACCTCGACGGGCGGCAGTTCCCTCCGGCGGCCGATCAGGTCGGCGAGGTCCGGCCGGATCGCGACCATGCGTCGCAGCGGCACGTCGTACAACGAGTACCGGGAAGGTCGCCGCAGTGACGATGAGACAAACCGCACGTCCATTGGACGCTCCGTTTCGTCGTCGCGACCGCCTCGTCGACCCTACGCTTGTCACGGGACGGGGTCAATGTGCGCTCGTAGCAGCCACTGCGTTTCGGGCTAATCACCGAGCATGGGACGGCATCTGCTCGCGCTCCCCGCCACCGCGGCGCGTCTCGTACATGCGCCACTCCGACCGGTGTCTTGAGCGGCCGTCTCTCAGTCGGCCAGCTCGACGAACCGGCAGAGGGCGCTCACGAGCCGCATCTGGTCGACCGAGCGGGTGCGCACGTCGAGCAACCGCGGGCTCCCGAGAAGCACCGCAAGGCACTGCGCGCGCGAGATCGCGACGTTGAGGCGGTTGCGTGAGAACAGGAACTCGAGCCCGCGCGGCACCTCCTCGCCGCTCGAGCTCGTCGTCGAGTAGAAGACGACCGGCGCCTCCTGGCCCTAGGCACAAGCGACGAGCCTCGCTAGCCTCCAAAGCCGCGATGTCAGACGCCCCCACGACAACCGCTGACCCGACCGCTCGGGCCGACGACGGCGTCGTCGTCTCCGCGAACGCCCTCTCCCGTGTCTACGGAGAGGGCGAGACCGCCGTCCATGCGCTCCGCGACGTGACGCTCGACGTCGAACGCGGGAAGCTCACGGCCGTCATGGGTCCGTCCGGCTCGGGCAAGTCCACGCTCATGCACCTGCTCGCCGCGCTCGACCGCCCCAGCAGCGGGTACGTCACGATCGCCGGCACGCGCCTCGGCCAGCTCAGCGACACAGAGGTCACGTTGCTTCGGCGCAACCACATCGGCTTCGTCTTCCAGTTCTTCAACCTCCTGCCGATGCTGACCGCCGAGGAGAACATCACCCTCCCGCTCGCCCTCTCCGGCACGCAGCCGGAAAGGGACTTCTTCGAGGACCTGCTCGACAAGGTCGGGTTGCAGGACCGTCGCTCACACCGCCCTGCCGAGCTCTCCGGCGGTCAGCAGCAGCGCGTCGCGATCGCCCGCGCGCTGGTGAGCAGGCCGACCGTCGTCTTCGCGGACGAGCCGACCGGCAACCTCGACTCGAAGACCGGCCTCGAGATCCTCGAGTTGCTGCGCTCGTCGGTGCAGGACTACGGCCAGACGCTCGTCATGGTCACGCACGACTCGCGAGCGGCCGCCACCGCCGACCGCATCCTCTTTCTCGCCGACGGCGAGATCGTCAAGGAGCTCCCCCGGGCTGACGAGCACGAGGTCCTGACGGCGCTCGAAGAGATCGCGCGCACGTGATCAAGGTCGCCCTCCGCGGCATGGCGGGGCGGAAGCTCCGCGCCATTCTCACCGCGCTCGCGATCGTCCTCGGCGTCGCGATGATGAGCGGCGCCTACGTTCTCACGGACACGATCGACAAGGCGTTCGACACGATCTTCGTCGAGTCGTACGCCGGCACCGATGTCGTCGTCACCGGGAAGGAAGTAGGCATCAGCTTCGAGGGCGAGAGTGCCCAGGCCCCTCCGATCCCGGAGGAGACGCTCGACCAGGTCCGGTCCGTCGACGGCGTCGAGGTCGCCGCCGGCTCGCTCCTCGACTTTCAGACCAAGCTGCTGAGGCCCGACGGTGAGGCGATCGACACCGGCGGCGCACCGGCCTTCGCCTTCGGAATCGAGACCGATTCCGAGTACGACCGCTTCAACCCCCTCAACCTCGTCGAGGGGCGCTGGCCGTCCGGCGCCGGCGAAGTCGCGGTCGACGAGGGTGTGGCCGAGAACGAGAGTCTGGAGATCGGCGACCAGATCGGTGTCGCCGCGGTGGGCCCAGCCGAGCAGTTCCGGATCGTCGGGATCGCCAAGTACGGCGACCTGAGCTCGATCGGCGGCGCAACGTTCGCGATCCTCGACGTGCCGACGGCCCAGCAGCTGCTGGACCAGGAAGGCCAGCTCGACTCGATCCAGGTCGCCGCCGAGGACGGCGTCACGCCCGACGAGCTGACGCGGAGGATCCAGACCGAGCTCGGCTCCGACGTCACCGTGCGCACCGGAGTCGAGCAGGCGGACGAGGAGTCGAGCGAGATCGCGACCTTCACCACCATCATCCGCTACTTCCTGCTCTCGTTCGCGGGCATCGCGCTCTTCGTCGGGGCGTTCGTCATCTTCAACACGCTCTCGATCACGGTCGCGCAGCGGACTCGCGAGTTCGCGACGCTGCGGACGATCGGCGCGTCGCGCCGGCAGGTGCTCACGACCGTGATCGTGGAGGCGTTCGTGATCGGCCTTCTCGCCTCGGTCATCGGGCTCTTCGCCGGCCTCGGGCTCGCCGTCGGCCTGAACGAGCTCTTCGTCACCCTCAACCTCGACTTGCCGCAGACCACGACCGTCTTCGCAACTCGCACGGTGGTCGTGTCCCTGCTCGTCGGCACGCTCGTGACGGTCTTCGCCGGGCTCTTCCCGGCCATCCGCGCCACCCGCGTGCCGCCGATCGCCGCCGTGCGCGAGGGCGCGACGCTGCCGCGCGGCAGGCTGGCCCGCTTCACGCCCTACATCGCCGGCGTGATCGTGGCGATCGCCGTGATCGCGCTCTCGTACGGCACGCTCTCCGACGACATCGCCACGGGCGACCGCTTCGCGCTGCTCGGCATCGGCGTGCTGTCGCTCTTCGTCGGCGTCGCGATGCTCTCGTCACGGCTCGTCGTGCCGCTCGCGAAGGTCGTCGGCATCCCCGCCCGCCGGATCGGCGGCGTCGCCGGAAAGCTCGCGGACGGCAACGCGCAGCGCAACCCAGGACGCACGGCTGCGACCGCGGCCGCGTTGATGATCGGGATCGCGCTCGTCACCTTCGTCGCCGTGCTCGCGCAGGGCCTGCGTGTGTCGAACAGCGACGCGATCGAGCGCCAGATCCAGGCTGACCTGATCATCACGTCACAGGACGGCTACTCGGAGTTCCCCGCCGCGGTCGGTGACGCCGTCGACGATGCGAGCGGGGTCGAGACGATCAGCAACGTTCGCCAGGACATTGCCGAGATCGACGGCAACGCGAGCAACCTGACCGGGCTCGACGGGCAGATCGACGACGTCTACGACTTCCGCTGGGACCAGGGCTCGGACGAGCTGCTCGCGAGCCTTGGCGACGAAGGAGTCGTCCTACCGGACAACGTCGCCGAAGACAACGGCCTCGCCGTCGGCGACACCGTCATCGTGCTCTCGACGGACAACAAGACGAAGGAGTTCGTCGTGCGCGGCATCTACGACGGCAGCCCGTTCTATCCGCTGCTCGGCAGCGCGAGCGTCTCGCAAGCGGCGTTCGACAACCTCTACGACCGACCGCGCAACCGGTTCACGCTTCTGAACGTGCCTGGCGACCCGGCAGCGGCGAAGGTCGACGTCGAGCAGGCCCTCGAGGGCTTCCCCGACACGCGCATCCAGACGCGGCAGGAGTGGATCGACAAGGAGGATCGCGAGATCGGCCAGTTCCTGCTGCTGCTCTATGTCCTGCTCGCGCTCTCGGTGATCATCAGCCTGTTCGGCATGGTGAACACACTCGTGCTCTCGGTCTTCGAACGTACCCGTGAGATCGGGATGCTGCGTGCGGTCGGGATGACGCGGCGCCAGGTGCGTCGGATGATCCGACACGAGAGCGTGATCACAGCGCTGATCGGCGCCGCGCTCGGGCTGCCGCTTGGCATCTTCCTCGCTCTACTCGTGACCCGGGCGCTGTCGCAGTTCGACCTCCAGTTCGCGCTGCCTGCCGTGTCGCTGATCGTGTTCGTGGTCGTGTCGATCTTTGCGGGACTGCTCGCCGCGATCCTCCCGGCCCGGCGTGCGGCGCGGCTGCGTGTGCTCGAAGCGCTGCAGTACGAATAACCCGATCGTTAGGGTCTTGCCTCCGTGAATCCCGCGGCTGCGAAGTCGCCGTCGAACGCGAGCGCGCGGGCGATTCCCCAGGTTCGCATCACCGCGAAGCTCGTCGCGTCGACGAACGAGTATTCGCGGTCGTCGCGCCGCCGCAGCCACGCGAGCGCATCCACCTCGAGCTCGTGCTCGACGAACACGACCTCGACGCGCTCGGACGACTCGGCGTGGTCGAGGAACGACACCGCGGCGGCGTGACCGTAGCGGCGGTTGAGGAACGTCCAGGTCTCGCCGACGACGTGATTCGACGTCATGAGCGTCTCGTCGTCGAGACTGCGAAGAAGCGCGAGCGCGTCGTCGTGGTGTTCGTCCCTCCGCGCGGCCAGCGCCACCCACGCCGACGTGTCGACGAAGATCACGCTGTGCGCTTCGGCCCGTAGACGACGTCGTCGACGCTGGTCGAGTCGCGCGGCGAGCCCTCCACGGCACCGACGAAGCCCCAGAGCGGGTCGTCCTCCAGCGCCGGGAGGGGCTTCAGCTCCTCGGCGACGAATCGCCGCACGAGCGCCGCCTTCGAGACGCCCTGCGCTCGGGCGGCGCGACCCAGCGCGGCGTCGAGCTCGGGCTCGATCGAGATCTGGAGCCGCTTCATGCGTGCCATGTTACATCACTTTACTGAAGTGATGTAATGCCTGCAAGAGACATCTCCACGAACCGGCAGAGAGCGTTCACGAGCCGCATCTGGTCGACGGAGCGCGTGCGAACGTCGAGCAGCCGCGGGCTACCCACGAGCACGGCGAGGCACTGCGCCCGCGAGATCGCGACGTTCAAGCGGTTGCGCGAGAACAGGAACTCGAGGCCACGCGGGACCTCCTCGCCGCTCGAGCTCGTCGTCGAGTAGAAGACGACCGGCGCCTCCTGGCCCTGGAACTTGTCGACGGTGCCGACCCTCACGCTCGCCCCCAGCGCCGCGCGCAGGCAGCGCACCTGCTGGTTGTAGGGAGCCACGACGAGGATGTCCTCGTGGCGTAGCGGCCATGACATCCCGTTCGCGGAAGTGAACTCGCGGCCGACCAGGCGCTCGACCTCGGCCGCGATCGCCTCCGCCTCTTCCGGCGCGGCCTGCGAGCGACCCTCGTGCTCGACCGGCACGTAGCGCAGCCCCGCCCCCACGCCCTCAACCGACTGGCGCTCGAGCCCGTCCAGCGGCAGCAGCCGGCCGTCGTAGACGACCTCCGACACAAACCGGCACACGTCCGGGTGCATTCGGCGCGTCCGCTCGAGGAAGATCCCGCGCTCCGGCGGCACGGTGGCGTCGTCGCCGAGCAGGTGCTCGAGCACCGAGCAGCCCGTCCCGCGCGGGTGCACGCCTTGCGAGACCTGCGCTAGCTGGAGCGGATCGCCGAGCAGGATCACGTTCCGCGCGCATGTGCCGATCGCGAGCGCGTCGGCAAGCGAGACCTGCCCGGCCTCGTCGATCACGACGTAGTCGAGCTTGCCGTCGAGTTCCTTTCGCGAAAAGAGCCAGGACGTTCCGGCGAGCAACCGCACATCCTCCCCAACGAAGGCGTCGTTGTTCTTCTCGTTCTCGATCCAGGTTCCGTCGTACCGGCTGTCGGGGTCGTCGCCGCACTTCTTCAGCGCGCGCACGGGTGCGGCCGTCTGCTCGATCTCGGCGAGCAGGTTGTGAATCGCCTTGTGACTCGGCGCTGCGACGCCCACGCGATGGCCATCGCGAAGCAGCCGCGCGACGATCTGCGCGCCGGTGTACGTCTTGCCCGAGCCGGGCGGTCCCTGGATGAAGAGGTAGCTGTCGTCGAGCGACGCCGCGGCTTCTTCGGGGCCGGCGTCGAGCCGCGCACGCGGCAGATCACGATGCAGGATCGCGCGCAGGTTCGGGTAACGCTCGGGATCGATCGCGAGCCGCGCGAGCGCAGCGCGTTGGACCCGCGTGTCCCAAGCCCCGCCAGGGATCAGCGCGCGCGGGAGCGGATCGCCGGCGCGCTTGTTGCCGCGCGTGATCCGTAGCGTGCCGCGCTCTTCGTCGAGGTCGACGATCGTCTCACCCTTTCCCGTTGCCGGATCGAGGATGCCGCCGCCCGCGCTCAGCTTGTGCTGCTGCGGCGGGTAGCTGAGCGTGAAGACGGTCGACGTCCGCCCCACCTCCGGCTCGCCCTCGAGTTCGAGTCCCGCGATCGACTCGCTGTCCCAGTCGCGCAGTTCTTCGTCACTCGCCTCGAGCCGGCGGAAGTAGTTCCACCAGACCGGGCGCGCCTCGCGGCGGTGGTACTCGAGCAACTGCCCGAGCAGCCAGCGCTCGTCGCCCTCGGCGGCGCCTTCGAGCAGCGACTGGCGCAGGCGCTCGCGCTCGGCGATCGCCTCGGCCTTCTCCTCGGTGACCTCGCGCGGAGCCGCGAGCTCCTTCCACGTCTCGATCCCGGCCTCGGCGCGCCGCTCGAGCAGCCACTCGCGCAGCTTCTCGGTCGCGCGGCAGTCGAACTCGTTGTAGCGCTCGATCGACTCGAGCAGCGCGTCGTCGCCGGTGTCGAGCCACTGCTCGAAGACGAGGATCGAGTCGTCGCCCGCGCTGACGTCCTCCGTGCGCTCGGGCATGAAGAACGTCTCGACCTGCTTGAGCCCGTAGCCCGGGTGCGAGATCCGGACCGACTGCGCGACGACGCGGTAGAGGTCGACGAAGACCTCGCGGCGGAGGAGCTCGTCGACGTGCTCCTCGCGAGTCCCGTACTCGCCGGCGAGCCGCCGGAGCACCCCGACCTCGTAGTGCGCGTAGTGGTAGACATGCATGTCCGGGTACCGCAGCAACCGCTCGGTGAGGAAGTCGACGAGCTGCTCGAACGCGCGCTGCTCCTCCTCGCGGCTCTTCGCCCAGAACGCGCGGAACTCGCCGTCGGCGATCACGCCGTGCAGGTACTCGAGCCCGCGCGCGGCCTCGTAGAACGGGTCGCCTTCGATGTCGTAGAAGACGTCGCCCGCGGAGGACCGCGGCAGCAGCGCGAGCCCGTCGGGCTCGGGCAGGAGCTTCCAGTCGTGCCCCTTCGTCCGCGCCTCGAACTGCATCCGCGCCTGGTCGCTGATCCGCTCGAGGATCTCCGGCCGGATCCCACCGACTGTTGCCTCCTGCGCGAGCGCGAGCCCTTCGAGCGTCGTGATCCCGGCGTCGCCGAGCGCCGCAATCCACGATCGGCGCATGTTCGCGACGAGGCTCAGGTGGTCGTCGTCGATCCACCGCTGCTCGCAGACGGCTTTCCAGGCGCAAATCTTGCAATGCTCGACGGGAAGCGGGTACGTCTCGGGCGTGTGCCCGACGAACTCGAGAAACCGCGCGCGAACGCGCCGGTAGTACGCGATGAAGTCGGCGACGCGAAACGACTCGCGATCGTTCGTCCCGAGGACGACGTGCATCCGCTCGGGCAACCGCCCCTGAACCCGCCCAAGCTGCTCGGAGTAGAACGAGAGCTGGAGCAGAAAGTACGGCTTCGAGTGCCGCGCGAGCTTTGTGTCGGAGATCTCGTACGACCCGTCCGCCTGCAGCTCAATGAAGTCGGCGACCCCGCGCCAACCGTCGGGGTCGATCAGAACGCCTTGGTAGACAACGTCGTGTGAGCCGGTGCGGATCGCGTCAGCGGTCAAGCGAGTGGCGCGCTCCCAGTCGCGGTCATCGGTGTCGACGACGAGGACGCTCTTGCCTTCGGCGCGCAGCTGAGCGAGAAATGCTCGCTCGTGCTCGTCGCCCTTGCGCCGGATGAGTTCGGCCTGCGGATCGTCCGCGTCCGGCCGCACGAGCTCCCCGCGCGAGATCGCGAGCCCGAGCGCAGCGAGGTGCTTGCACTCGAGGAAGTCATTCAGACTCGACGGCGAGAAGATCCGAGGACCTGACCCCGTGCTCATTGCTTGCTCCTCTGTAGATGCCGCCCGTTCGTGGCACGTCCCCCGAGGGCAAACCCTACTTCCGACTGTCAACAACATGAAGGCGCGTTCGTGGCTCCGCGAGCGCCTCTAGGCGTCAAGAACGCCCGCCGGACGCCCGATCGAGGAGGCAGTTTGCCCTCTGTCAGATTAGTATTGCGTGATCGCGCGGACGCTCTTCAAGCCGGTCTCCTATGAGCTCAGCCAGCTGCTCGGCGACATCGACCTCGGCAAACTCGCGCTTCCCGAGCTCCAACGGCCCTTCGTCTGGAAGAAGACGGCCGTCCGCGAGTTATTGGATTCGATGTACAGAGGTTTTCCCGTCGGTTACTTGATGCTCTGGAACGCGGCGGAAGTGGACTACAGATTGATCGGGTCAGACGGAAAACAACACACTCCCACCGAGTTCATCGTTGATGGTCAGCAGCGCCTGACGAGCCTCTACGCAGTAATGAAAGGCGCAGAGGTTACGTTCGACGATTTCAGCAAAGGGAAGATCAACATCGCTTTTCGAGCACGCGACGGACGCTTCGAGGTAGCGGATGCCGCGACCGAGAGAGACCCCGAGTTCTTGCCAAATATCACCGAGCTGTGGACGAGCGAGGACTGGGAGGTAATCGATGCATTTATTCAACGTCTGCGAGAAAGCAAGCCCGAGGCAGCGCAGAACGAGAGCGTCAGCCAGCTGCGGGCGGCGCTGGGCCGGTTGAGTGCGCTGAAGGACTACCCCTTTCTCGCAGTTCAGATCGGCCACGAGGTCGACGAGGAGAGCGTCGCTGAGATCTTCCTTCGGGTGAACTCCGGCGGCACGACACTGACGCAAGCCGATTTCATCTTGACGCTGCTCTCAGTGTTTCGGGAGGAGGATCGGCGCCGGCTCGAGGAGTTCGCGCAGTCCACCCGCATCGTCCCGGCCGGGCCCGACCCTAGCCCTTACAACCACCTCGTCGCGCCGGCCGCAGACCAGCTTCTCCGCGTCGCTGTGCTCGTAGCGTTCCAGCGAGGACGGCTCCAGTCGGTCCTCGCCCTCCTCAGGGGGGCAAGCCTCGACGGCGACAAGACCCTCATTGAAAGCGAACGCGAGACACAGCTGAACAAGCTGAGCGATGCGATCGACGTCGTTCTCGACCTTACGAGTTGGCACGAGTACCTAAAGACTCTGATGTCGGCAGGATTTCGACGTTCGAACGAAATCTCGTCCGAGAACAACGTCGTCCTCGTCTACGCGCTGTACTTGGTCGGTCGCAACTACGGCATCTCGCACAGCAAGCTGCGAACCACGATCGCGCGTTACTTCTTCATGTCATCCCTCACCGGTCGCTACACAGGATCGTTCGAGACTCAGATCACCCAGGACGTTCAAGCACTCACCGAAGCTGTCGACGGCGACGAGTACCTCGCCCGTCTTCGTCAGACGATCGCGACGACGCTCACATCCGACTATTGGGAGATCACGCTTCCGCAGAGCCTCTCGACATCCGCCGCGCGCAGTCCAGGTCTGTACGCCCACGCAGCTTCACTATGCCTCCTCAACGCAAGAGTTCCGCCTTTCGTTAAGGAGGTCGATGGTGAGCAGAAGGCGGCTCTGTTTCTCCGCGACTTGTTCGACCCCGTTCTTCAGCCGCGCAAGACGCCGGTTGAGCGCCATCATCTGTTCCCAAGGAAATACCTCGAGCGGCAGGGGATACGGGGTACGCGCAACGTCAACCAGATCGCAAATTTGTCATACGTCGAATGGCCGGAAAACATCGAGATCTCCGACACGGCGCCATCGGAATACTGGCCGCGGTACGCCGCCCAATTCTCGTCCGACGATCTCTTCCACCATGCCCTCCCGCTTGAGTGGGACACGATGTCCTATGAGCAGTTTCTTGAAGAACGGCGGAAGTTGATCGCAAAGGTAATCCGCGCTGGGTTCGAGTCGATCGGTGCGGCTCAGGCCCCGGAACCAGAGCGCCCTCCGTTGGTTCCCATTGGGATCACTGACACCTATCTTCACCCAGACCGGCCATTCTCCAACGAACTCGCTGTTCGGCGTGTCGTTCGCGAGCTGCAGGGAACCGTGCTGTGGTACGAGCAGCACATGGGCAGGAAGGTGCTCGAGATACTCGCCGATGCCCTGACACTTGATCAGATCGACGAGGTGAAGTTGCTCTCGGGGCCTGCGAACATATCATCGAAGACGAAGAGCGACTTCTCTCGTTTCTCCGTCGAATTGGATAAGCACGGGGTTGCCTGCGAATGGCGAGTACTACCGGCGGAGCAAGCGCGCACACTTCACGCTCGGGTCATCTTCGACGATGAGCGCGCCTTCGAGCTACCACCGTTGAACTCAATCCTCGCGGGGACGGTCGATTCGATCCGACTATCCGAGATGCCAATGGATGCATTCGAGGACGCGTGGACTAACGGCGGTACGACGCTCGCGGATTATCAAACGACGTCCTAGCGTCCAACCTCTCTCAGCGATCTGCGACCAGTCGGCGAGCTCTTCGAGATCGTGATCGGCGCAGTCCAATGGCAATCGACCGACTTCACTCAGGCTCGAAACCCTGGCTCTCGAACCTCAGTGTGCGGGCGTTCTCACTCACGTTACGAACCACGTCCTCTGGAAAGCCTTCATCTCGCTCGGCGCGAACCTCAACGGTAATCTCGACTCGGGACCCGAGACCCGCAAGGTGCGAAACGATTTCCTGAGCCACTCGCCCGAAGTCACGGTTCAAACGAGTCGAGTCCAAGCGAACAGATCCGTAGAACCGACGCAGCTTCTTCGCCGTTCCTTCATCGCCGTTGACTTCCCCCATGCCGTTGCCGTCCTCGTCGGGCTCTGCAGTCTCGGCGTCCTCGGGGGTCTGCTTTAGAGCCTCTGAAGGCAGTACGACGAGCGTCGTACCCGTGACGCCCAGGTGGAAGCCCCGCACCGTAAGACCTAGGTATCGAGCGTTCTCCTCGTCGAACGCTTCGGAGACAGCAAAGCCTTCGGTCTCCCAAACTGTGCTGTTTGCCCCGGTTCGCACCGTCTCGATCAGAACGTTCAGATCCCGCAAGCGGGGAAGATAGAGGTACCGCGAGAACGCGTTCCAGACCTCGTTTACGGTGACATGACCCTTCTCCCAGAGCGTCGCCAACACTCCATCGAGACGCATTCGTAAGAGAACCGGCACTAAGGCCGTGTACAGACGCCCCTCGTTCACGAGTTTGTCGCCGGCTCGGGCAGCAAGCCCGGCCTGGCCCTCGACCTTGATCGCGTCCCACTCGATCGGTCCGTTCGGGTCGGGTTGGCCCGGAACAAGCAGCCAGTGATACGTGTCCGCGAGCCTGAGCGACGCGGCGCGCTCGGCTTCGGCACGCTTGCTTTTAGCCTGAGCTGCTTGTTGGGCGCTCAGGTCTAGCTCGGTTGCCTCGGCGTCGATCGACTGCCAGGCGAGCAGCTCCGCAAACGCTCGCTCGAGGTCCTCAAGCCGTCGCTGATCACCGGCCAGGAAAACCAGCATGTTCCGATGCGTTCGGGGCGCGTTCCCGCGATTCTCAAGGAGATCCTGCGCATGTCGGAGTGCCAGCGAGTCGTCGGAGCGGGCGACGTGAGGCGTCTCGGGGCCAAGCACGACGAGCCGGGCCTCGTCCGAATCCTCGACATCTGCCGATGAGCGTGGCGCGACATGGACCCCTGCAAACGGTCCCGCTTCGCGGCGAGCAAGCTCGAGTCGTTCAGTGATCGCGGCAGCGACTGCTTCGCGGTCGCTCGCCAGGTAGCGATCCGTTCGGTCTCGGGCCAGGCGGGCGACGCCCGGCTGAGTGCCGTACCAGTAGCGGGCGTTTTCAACGTAAAGGAACGTCGACCTGTCTGACAGTCGATTGAGGGCATCTCCGTAGATCGCGACAGCCTGCCCGGGAAGCGCACAGCCGAGTCGCACTCTCTCAACCTCAAGTCCTCTGTGCGGAGAGCCAGCGCGTGGCGCTGAGCCGATGAAGACAGTGCGCGCGACCCGACGAGCTGCTGCGTACCGGCCCAGGTTGCGGAATTCGTCATCGAGCGCGCGCGGAAGGGAGCCGGTCCCATCGACGTCAGTGTCGATGATCGGCTTCCAATTGTCGTCCAAGTTCCGGTCGAGCTCGCTCACGACGGCCGTGTCGTCGAGCGGCACGCTTCCTGGCAGGATAAGCGGCGACTGGTCGCCGTGAGCCCACAGCGCGTGGATTACCTGGGCCATCAGCCGGAGGACGCCGCGCGTGCGTTGGAAGCGTTCGAGTGAAGACCAGTCTTCGTAGAGCCGCGCGAACAGCTCTGGGTGGATTGGGTATGCAGCCTTCATCCGCTCGACATACGCCGGTTCCCGACAGTCGACTGGAAATTCCACCGAGTTTGCGCGGTAGAAGTCTCCGAAAGCGAGACACGTGGCGTCGCGCTCGGAAAGCACGGACGTCTCGACTGGTTGGAACAGGCGTCGGCGTACGATCTCGAAGCTCTCTTCTGCGCTTGCAGGTCGCCACGACGACTCCATTCGACCAACGATGGCGCGGAGGCGCCGAAGAGCCTCTCGGCCACCAGACCCGCCTACCTCGATGTCGGACCCGATCTCCGCGCCGGCCGACTCCGAGGCGGGTATCGAAACCACGAGCAATGCACCCTCGACTGTTCGGGCTGCTTCGGTGAGTGCCTGAGCGAATGAGAAGTGAGTGTCGAACGTGCCTGCAGGCAGCGTGTCGTCGGCATAGAGCTGCCGCGCGTAGGCCACCCACTCATCGATGAGAATGACGCAGGGCGCGTACTTGCGGAGCAGATCGCGCAATGCCGCTCCCGGGTTGGTGCGCGCGCGGTCATCCTCCGCGACGAGCGCGAACCCATCAGCCTCTCCGAGCTGCCAGGCGAGTTCGCCCCACATCGTCTGCACCTTCGTCCCGTCGGACTTCAACTCCGGCTGTCCCGGACGGAGTTGGTTCCCAACGAGAACGACGCGACGGACAGACGGCAGCCTGGAAACCCCAGCGGCGCCAAGCATGTCCTGCACGTCTTGCGGGAACCGCGCCGTGCCGAGGCCCGAGAAGAGGTGATAGAGCGCGATCATCGAGTGGGTCTTGCCACCACCGAAGTTAGTCTGCAGGTCGACAACCGGCGCCCCACCGCGCCGGGTTACGCGCTCCAACGCCTCGGTGAGTAGGCGCCGGAGGCCATCCGTGAGATAAGTCCGGCGGAAGAACTCCTCGGGATCGACGTATTCGGCGCGGCCCTCGCCATGGCGCACCTGGTAGAGGTCCGCGGCGAACTCGGCCAGCGCGAAGCGGCCGGCGGCAACATCCTCGTGTGGCTGGACTACGTCCCGCCAGGGTGTGAGTCCCGCAGTGGCCTCGCCGACGAGCGTTTCAAGCTTCGGAGTCGCACGGCGCGCCTCGGACTCGTACCGGAGCCGCATCAGCTCCTCCTTCGACCGGCCAACCTCTCCCGCCTCGCCGGCGTCCGCGGCGGCAAGAAGTCGCTCGATGGAGTCCAGAGCGCGGTACGCATCGTCTGCGGTGAACGGCTTGTTGAGCGCCCACCGGTTGCGAACATCCCGAAGCTCAAAGACCAGATTGCGGTCAGTTCGGGTCAGGTCACTCCGGAACGCCTCGTCCCACCGGTCAGCCATGACACGGAGCTGAAACGAGGGATCATCTAGCGACGCGTCGGGCGCGAAGTCGCGCAGCCACGCGGATCCCGCCCGGCTCGCCAGTCTCATCTGTCGTTCGACGTATGGCCCGAGGCCTCTTGCCAGGAGCTCAAATGCCCGACCGACCCGTTCGCGGTTGCTCAATGCCACGAGAGCTCCCGCTCTCTGAGCAAATTGCGCGGACGCCCACGCCGCCATGCCTCATCGGATATTGGTGCGAAGTCGGCTCGCAAGAGCTTTGCGATCCGGGGCTCGAGCCCACCTAGGGCGCGTATCACCAGTCCCTCCATCGGCTCCGAACCCGCGCGCGAACCGCCGAGCAGCGCTTCAAGTGCTTCGACGTTGTTGATGGGCCCACGGTAAAGCTCCGGCGGAGCTGCAACTCCAGCTCGGGCGAGCAGCTCGTTGCGGGTTTCCGGCGCCGCGAATTTGGCGTCGGGACTCCAGACATCGAGGCCAACGAGGTAGTCCGGCAGCAAGTCGTACCCTACCGCGTGCGTGACAAGCAGCCACTCCGCGTAGAGGATGCGCCCGACCAAAAGCGGACGGAGTGAATCGGTCCGCGCACCGATCCATGCACGGAGCGGACCGAGCTGTTGTCCGCGATCCTGTGCGCCAAGACCCGACCGAAGCGCACACTCAACACGCCCATCGCTAAGCCACAGCACCACACTTGCGCCGTCGAGCTTCTCCTCAACGAGCACCGGTTGGGCAAGCAGTGCGATCGCATCTTCCCGCGAAAGGACTCGGTCGTCCCGGGTGCCACGGCCCTGCACAAGATGCGAAATCCGCGGATAAGGGGGCGGACCCGTCACGCGTATGCTGCCAACACGTTCTCGAGGGTCCAGATGCCGACTGTGCCGTATGCCGATCGCGTCCTGAACCGGTCTCGCTCGACGAGGATGGCAACGTCGCCTGCGCCCATCTGACCGTTGCCAGCCAAGTCGATGAATTGCTGGCCGGTTCCGTCTCCCGAACACAGGTCGGAGAGGAAAGGCTCATCCCAGCTCTCTTGGTGAATGACAAACGGAGCCTCGCCCGAAGCCGCGGAAGCCAACAGCTTGCAGAAGCGGTCGGCCGCCGCGCGCCTATCGCCACCGGCTTGCGCAATGTGGTTACCGGTCTCGATAACCGCTGTGATCGGGATCACGAAACGCTCGCCTTCTAGTATCCGGAGCTCGAATTCTTCGCGGACGGCTTCGTGCTGCTGGCATTTCCCGGGAACCCGGAGAAGCTCGCAGAGGACAGACGTATCGATGAAGGTAACGGCCACCTCAGCGCGCGCCAAGGACCTCGTCGAGCAGTTCGCGCGCAGGGCGTTGCTCCGTGGTACGAATGCGATCCGAAATCGCTGCCTTCCCCAAGCCGCCAGCCGCCACGATGTTGGTATAGCCGGGGAGATCAACCAAACGGCTAAGGGTGCTGCGTCCGTTACGGTCGCGCTGACAGACGATAACCGTTCGATGCTCGTCACCGGTGAGCGCGTCGAGCAGGGCCGGGCTGTGAGCCGTCGCGAGCGCCCGCACACGACGAGTTTGGACCTGGTCGCGAATCAGGCCGATCAGTCTTCCCGCCTGCGAGGCGTGAAGGCCATTCTCGAGCTCCTCGATCACAAGCGTCGTCTGGCCGATGGCATCTTCCGAGGCGAGTGGCTGCGGCGCAGTCTCCGTGTTCGGGGCCTGAAGTAGCGCTACGAGAATCGCCAGGAAACGCAGCGAGCCGTCGCTCATGAGTCGCGCTGGCACAGGGTGCTGATGACCGTTTAGACGCTCGGTTAGCGTGAGCATGACGTCGTCGAGTTCCGAGCTAGACATGGTGATGTCGTCGATTTGCTGTTCGTTCAAATCCATCAGCGCCGCGCGGAGTAGGTTCTTGGTCGGTGGTGCTTCGATGAGTGACGCCACCGCGGCGGAAATGTTGTCGGCGCTGCGGCGTAGAAGAATGTCCCGACGCGGAACATACTGGCGCATCAGGTGCGGCACTGGGTCGAGGACAAAAACCGCCCGCAGCGCCGACAAGAGTTGCGCAGCGGCGAGGTGGATACGTTGACCGGATTGTGTCGCCGGCACTCGCGCCGTCGCCTGGGAGGTGAGCAGACGGCTTGCGCGGAAGGGAATAGCGGGATTGGGCCCTTGCTTTTGGTTGTCCCATCGACCGGCGATGTCGCTTGAGTTTGGGTCCGGCGGATCCGTCGTGAGAACGACTTTGTCGCCGATCCTTAGGCACTCCTCAATCACCTGAACGTGAGGCTCGACCTGGACTCTCACATCGAGGTGAACCACCTGCCGCCTGGTTCTCACTGAGCAACCGAGGGCGAAAGACGGTTCGCCGAACGGTGCACAGCCGATGGCTCCGCCGCGCACGGCAGGTCCTTCGCGACCACCGTCGAGGGCGTCGCGTATGTCTTCACCGGTAGCGAGTTTCGCCAGCGTCCACAGGCCGTCGAGCGCGTTCGACTTGCCGCTACCGTTCCTGCCGACCAACAGGGTGAAAGCATCGACGGGCAGGACTGCTTCGCGAAAGCTCTTGAAGCTCGTGAGACGAATTTCCTCGATGACCGAAGGTTCTATTGCCATAGTTCACCTCTGATGCTACGCCGCGGCCAGTACCATCCGCCGCGCTTAGACTGGCAGCGTCGTCGGCTCGCCCTGTTCCTCGCGTGCGGCTATCTCAGTGATTCTCGGCCATGATGTGATCAGGTCGTCGAAGGCCAGGACCTCGGGCCCCTGAGTGAACTGGCATTTGTCCACGAGCCAGTATGCGAGGTTGTTCACCGCCTCTGCATCGTCCTCCACACGCCGCAGCAGCGCGCCCGCAGCTTCCTCGCCGCCCTCCTCGTGGCGCTTGACTAGATGGAGTAGCGTCTCCCATTCGAGCCGGCGACCATCAGCCTCGGGATCCCAGGAGGTCGGTAGTTCGTTGCGGCGGAGCAATCTAACTTTGCCCCGTCGCGAGTCCGCTACGCCAGCGGCCTTGAGCTGGTCAAGCGACGTGTTCATCTGGGTGAAGAGCTTTTCGGCCTGACCAAAGTCAGCTTCGTTGAAGCCGTAGTCCCGAAACCAGTTCATCGCCCACCGGGTCTCCGGCGAAAGCGCGCCGGCGAAGTCGTCGATCGCCTCAGCCCGTACCTGGTTGATCAGCTCGAGCGCACGGTGAACGGTCATCCGTTTCCCAGTCGCTGGGTCGACGACGTAGGCGAAGCGCGAGAAGATTGCCATGCCGGGACCGATCGCAGCCTGGCCGAGGTCGATCGCCGAGATCGCGGCCTGCTTGACCTTTTCGATCGCTCTCGGGAGTTCAGCTCGGAGCACCGACAAGAACGACTGCAGGTCTCCGACCTGTGCATCGGCAAGCTGCGGCCGACAAACGAGGACGACGTAGGAAGCCAGCGAGTTAGTGCCGATACTGATTTGACGAGCTTCGCGCGCGCCATGGATCGGCCAGGTGCCAGCGATCCGAAGCCCAGCTTGGAGAATTGCAGAGAGCATCGCGTCCCACGCCGTTGCGGTCAGTCCGCCATCGTTGCTCTCCTCTTGCCGATGCGCGTAGACGATCAGCATCGGGAGATCAGGGTGAGAAGCGTTGCCTAACACTCCAAACGTCTCAGTGAACCCCTCGATGAAAAAATTAGTCGCTGCACTCCGATCGCCGCCGTGGCGGGCAGGCTCGGCGATCAGCTCGGTCCGCTTCGGTGTCGCCACAGTCGCAAAGAAGTCAGGTAGCACGTCGCGCAGGCTTCGTCGCAACCAGACATAGAAGTAATCGGACAAGTCTGCGTAGCCGATCTGTCCGAAGTAAGGAGGGTCGGTGGCGACGAGCCCGGGAGACGAGAGCAAGGAGCCTGCGCCCCGTGCGTCAATTGCCGCAACACGACTTGGAGGAGCGTTAGTTGAGAGCGATCGAAGCCCACCCGAGACAGATTCGATCTGACCTAGCCAGCTACCGACGGACTCACCAAAGGGATTGGTCTCGGCGAAGTCCCACACCATGGACAGCGTGTGACGGCCAAAAGCCGGCTCCGCCTTACTGGAACCACTGCTGCGGACGTTCCACCGCGCCTGTGAAGAATTCGACTGGGCAAGCTTGCCGACGCAGAGACCTAACGTCGATGTGATCGCCTTTCCATAGATCTCGTCCCCGCCGTTTTCACGAACCCAATCAGGCACTAGCGCTACAGCATCAGCAAATGCCCCAAGCGCGATGAGCTGACGATTCGTGAATAGGTCCGCAAACGTTTGCATTCCATAGAGCTGGACCCGAAATCCAAGCGCGTGCTCGGGTATCGGGACATCCGGGGCATCGTCCGGCCGCGCTATTTCGGCGGCCCGCATATCCGTCGGCGTCGGTTCCCGATATGACCGTCCCCCACCTGAGTCCGTCACAACTGCCGTCAATTGCAGCCCCAAGCGACCATTACGTCCTTCGGATCGAACGTGACTCAGCGGAATCGGAGTCGAGCACACGGCGCAGTGCGCTCCCGTTCGCTTGACGGTGCCGGCCGGGACGTTGCCCGATGCTCCTTTGCGAATTTTCATGTGAGCTCGCGTCCGATCGGGCGAAGCGGTTGGCTCAATCCAGACGTTGGCGCCGGAGCGCTTCGACAACCAGAACGACGCAATGAGCGGTGAGATTGCTCCGCACGCTGGATTTGGACATGTCACGGTGCGAGCCCACAGCCAAGCGACCACGGTTGCGCCGTCCGGCGACTCGGGATAGAGCTGTCCAATCTGCTCCAGCGCGTGCTGACGAATACGCTTGCCGTAGTGCCGGAGATCGGCGAGGAAACCGTCGAGCGGCCCTCCCGCGATCTTGCCGAGCTCGGCCGGGTCACCAACCAGAGGTTCGCGTCCGGACACCATCGGGACCAGCTCCGTCAGGACGCGCGTAATCAAAGCGGGCACCGGATTCAGATCGCTACCTACTGTGGGAAGCCCGAGTCGTTGCGCCTCGACGAGGGTCGAACCGCCCCCACAGAACGGATCGAGGACCGTCGGCAGGTAGCCGTTCATCTCTTCGGCGATCAGCGCTCGTGCGTCGGCAAGCGCTTCCGCGGATGGCGGTCCGCCGTCCGGCGGGACCAGCTTCACGATCAGGTCGAGCAACTTCTGCCGGGTTTCGTCGTCGCCGGGATCGTCGACGAGCGCGGCGAACAGAAGCGCACGCCAGGCCGGGCCAGGCATAGGAGCGAACCACTTGTGGACGTTTCGGATCGTCCCTGTCTTCCTCTCTTTCTCCCGACGACACGCGGCGCTAATGGCCTCGATCGGCAGCGCAACCTCGATCAGCTTCGTCACGACGGAACGCCTCCGCGCTCCCAGTACTCGGCCCAATCGAGATTGGCGGATGTTGTCGCGAATGGAAGACTCACAGCGTCGCCGAACGGTCGACGCAGGTACCGCAACGAGTCCGACGCGGCGCCAACGGGACTGACCTCGACTAGCGCGAGCACATAGGCGTCGGGGATATTTAAGGCGTGCAGGATCTCGTTCCGGGTGACCGTGAAGGTGGCCGCCCCGGCGAGGCGGCCCTTGACCTCTAGGAACCATACGCTGCCGTCCTCTGCAGTCGAACGCAGGTCGAACCCGGGATTGTTCCGCGGCATTACCTCAACCTCGCGGCCAAGCTTTTGCTCGGCGGCCACCACCGCCGCCACAGCGCGCAGCTCCACCTCCTCCGTGTTGCGCGCGTGCAAGGGGGGCCGCACGCCATCGGCAGAAGCGTCGAGGCTCACAGCAGGCAGGACGAGAGCGGCACCGACCACGAGCGGCGGCAGGGCCTGGAGTTGCTGTTCCCGGTCCAGTTCGCCCATCCGAGCTTCAAGGCGAGCGGCTAGATCGTTCGCTCGAGAGCGGGCACGATCGGGGTTCATCTTCGGCTGCTGACCCGCAACAGCCTGCTCGTTCAGGACGTTCGCGCGGTGGTCCCAGTACTCGATTTCCTTTGAGAGCCGCTCCTGCACGGCGGCACGGACTTTCGCTACTCGCGTGACGACCTTCGCGCGCACTTCGGCAAGATGTTCCGGCACCGCAACCCCAACCGCATGCTCGAGGCCCACTCGTTCGACGTTCGCCCTGGCGAGCGGCCAAGCGGCGAGGAGCTTTGCGGCTTGGGCCATCTCGTTCTCGATAGGAGGGCGAAGATCGAGGTAGGGTGCGGCGCCTGCCGGCCGCGCCGTCTCATCTGCGAGCACTTCTACGAACTCGAACCGGCGCGAAACGACATGGCGGCCAGAATCGATCTCCCGCGCGTCCGTAATTGCATGCTCGAGATAGAGGAGGATGCGCGGCTCGGCGACCGGATCCTCGTCAACGAGGAGCGCCCCTTGACGGAGGATGCCGCCGTCCCGCTCTAGTGTTAGATCGAGCACCGCCTCCAGCAACGGGTGGCCAGGTGCGAGCAGCTCGGCCGGTGGTTTTCCTTCCACCCGCGCACGGTTCTTTTCAAAGGTCACGCGCTCGTAGCGGGAGAGCACGGGGACACGCCCAGGTAGCGTCCGTCCGCGCTCGCGGACATGTCCGGCAATTCGCACGATTTCGAAGCGCCCTGTCTCGCGTTCGAGCATCCGTCCCCCGTTGAGTTCGAAGGCGGCGGCGAACCACGAGCGTATGTAGTGAGGCTGAAGCCGCCGCGCTTCGGCTTCGAGCATGTCACGACGAATGCGCTCAACATCGGTAGGGCCGAGTACGTCTGCGGCAAGAGCCTGCCGCTCGATCAGCTCGACGACGCCGTCGCCAACACGATCGTCAACCACGGCGTTCAGGCGCGCCCGTACGTCTTCGCGATCGCCATAACGAATCGCCTCGATCAACAGATCACGAAGCGCGCGCCCCGGCAGCGCGTCTCCGAGAACATTAAAGACCTGTCCCCCGAGCGCTCGCCGCTGCTCCTCGAGCTTCTCTAGCAGCCGCACGTACACGAGTCCCTCACGCGTGTCTGCGGAGACGAGATTCCACATGTGACACACCTGCTCCTGACCGATCCGGTGCACGCGGCCGAAGCGTTGCTCGATCCTGTTCGGATTCCATGGCAAGTCGTAATTGACGAGCAGGTGAGCGCGTTGGAGGTTGATACCTTCGCCGGCGGCATCAGTCGCCACGAGGATCGTCGTGTCGCGGTCCTGCATGAAGAGCTCCTGAATCCGCCGTCGCTCCTCGCGCGGGGTGCCGCCATGGATCGAAGCGACTGCTCCGTCACGTCCAAGAAACGTCCTCAAACGCTCCACGAGGTAGTTCAGGGTGTCGCGATGCTCGGTGAAGATGATGAGCTTGCGTCGGGCTCCTGACGATTCGAACAGCTCCGGCGAGTCGGAGAGGAGTCCCGCCAGCTCCTGCCACTTGCGGTCGCTTCCGGACGTATGAACTCGCGCGGCAAGCGCCTCTAGACGCCTCAGTGTCTCGATTTCGGCTTGGAGCTCGGCAATCGTGCGTGCGGAGCTCGCCTCGTCGACGACCTCGTCCTCGAGGCGCTCGACTTCCGCGTCGTCGAGGTCATCAAGCTCCTCGAAGTCGATGTCCGCGCCTGTGTCGCGAATGGCGCCTTCCCGCTCTTCCGCAATCCGGTCCTCAAGTCGTTGTCGGCGCCTGGTGAGCGACTTGTAGATCGCCTCCGGCGACGAGGCGAGCCGTCGCTGCAGCACTGTTACGGCAAATCCGACGCGATTTCCGCGCCGCCCCTCGCCCTGCCTCGAGAGCGCGTCCGCCCTATTCATCTCCTCGGTGACGTAGGTCGTGACCGCGTCGTAAAGTTCACTCTCCAACTCTGAAAGCGGGTACGGGAGCGTGTATGCACGCCGCTCTGGGAAGAGCGGACGTCCGTCAAAACGGAGCAGCCGTTCCTTGATCATGCGCCGCATCAGGTCGGAGGCGTCGACGCTCCCGCCGTCACGGATCCGGCCCTCGAACCGATCGGCGTCAAGCAACGCAAGGAAAAGTTGGTAGTCCTCTTCCTTGCCTGCGTGAGGGGTTGCCGTCATCAAGAGGAAGTGCCTCGCAACGTGGCTGAGCACTCTCCCGAGCTGATAGCGCTTCGTCTCCTTTAGCTCGTTGCCGTAAAAATGCGCACTCATCCGGTGCGCCTCGTCCACCACGATGAGATCCCACTCGGTATGACGCAACCGTTCGACGAGATCCTCGTTTCGCGACAGATGGTCGAGGCGCGCGATCATCAGGTCGTGCTCGGCAAACGGGTCGGCGGTGCGAGAAGTCTCGATCAGGTCCCGCGTGAGGATCTGGAAGGAAAGCCCGAGCTTGTCGGCGAGCTCGTCTTGCCATTGCGTAACGAGTCCGCCAGGGGCGACAACGAGGCAGCGGCGGAGGTCGCCCCGCAGCATCAGCTCCTTGATGTAGAGACCCGCCATGATCGTCTTGCCGGCACCCGGGTCGTCGGCGAGCAGGAAACGCAGCGGCTGTCGGGGCAGCATTTCTCCGTACACCGCCTGGATCTGATGGGGAAGCGGGTCAAGGAGAGAGAGGTGAACCGCCAGGCGGGAGTCAAAGAGGTACGCGAGACGGATCCGCTGCGCTTCGGAAACAAGGCGAAAGCGTTCGGGATCCCCCTCAAAGGTGAACTGCTGTACTTCCGCTTCGATCTGAAGCCTCGACTCGTCCTCACGAAAGACGAGCTGCTCGCCTACCTGACCCCCTGCCGTCCGATACGTGAGGGTCACACACGAGGAACCGTGCCACGAGGTGGCAACAACGGCCACAGGGCCATCCGGGTGCACCCCACCGACAACCGCCCCCGGGGTCAGATCCTCAAGCTGCGGTGTTGTCTTCTCGCTCGTCGCCACGCGCACGGAACGGTAGCCGCGGAACGGGTTCCAGACATCTGCGTCTGTGGCAACTTCGCCAAAGGTCTCGCGGGACGGCCCAAACGGGCTAACCGAACCGCTAGGCGGCCAGAGCGGTTGCTTCGACCGCTACGCGAGCGACGGCCTCGATCGAGTTGCCGTCGAAGTCGGCGATCCGCGCGGCGTAGTAGCCGTTGTTGTGCTCCGGCTGGACGCCTGGCTCCGCGAGGCTGCGGCCGCCCGCGGCAAGCGACGCCGCGTGAAACGCAGCTACCGAGCCGGCGTCCGGCACCGCGAGGGAGACCTCGAGCGCGCCGGCGAAGGTCGACTCGACGACCCAGAACGAGCTCGGACGGTCCGGGACGCCGAAGTAGGCGCGCTTGCGGTCGGGCCAGTCGAGCAGGATCTCGAAGCCGAGCGGCCGGAGGGCCTCGGCGTAGAAGCGCTTGGCGGTCTCGTAGTCGCGGACGGGAACGGTGAGATGGTCGATCTGCATGCCCGGAGAATAGACCGATCGTTCTTTTTTGTCAAGTCTCCCCCGCATGAGCCTGTCCACAGGCTGCTCTATACTGGAACGACCGTGCTGAAGACCAAGGGAGAGCGCACCCGCGAGGCGATCCTCGACACCGCCGCAAGCCTCGCGACCCAGGAGGGGCTCGAGCCCCTCTCGATTGGGCGACTCGCCGAGGCGATGGAGATGAGCAAGAGCGGTCTCTTCGCCCACTTCGGGTCGAAGGAAGAGCTCCAGCTCGCGACCGTCGACCACGCGGCGGCGCTGTTTCGGCGCGAAGTGATCGACCCCGCGCGCGAGGCGCCGCAGGGGGTCGCGCGCGTGTGGGCGCTCTGCGAGCGGATGGTCGACTACGCGGAGCGGCAGGTCTTTCCCGGCGGGTGCTTCTTCGCATCGGCCTCGGCCGAGTTCAACAACCGGCCGGGGCAGGTTCGCGATCGGGTCGGCGAGATGATCCGGAGCTGGCTCTCCTACCTCGAGCACGCGGTGGAGCAGGCGCAGGAGGCCGGCGAGATCGACGACTCGATCAGCGCACGCGACCTCGCGTTCCAGCTGGACGCGTTCGCGCAGGCCTCGAACGCCCAGTTCCAGCTCTTCCACGACCCCGTTGTGTTCGACGAGGCGCGGCGCGCGATCCGTGAGCGGATCGAGAGCCTCCGCCCCACCCGCGCCGCCGCGGCCTAGCCGGCTGCCGCGAGCAGCGACTCGCCCGCGAGGACGTAGCGCGTCGCCCCGACCCCTCGGTAGAACGCCAGCGCTTGCGAGAGCTGGGCGTCCGCCTCCGCGCGGCGTCCGGCAGCAACAAGCTCCTCCGCGTCACGCAGTCGCGCACGCGCCTCGTCGGGTTGCGTCCCGATCTCTCGGAAGAGCGCAGCCGCGCCGGCAAAGTCGCCCCCCGCCCAGGCGGTCGCAGCCGCCGTCCACGGTGTCTGCACGGGCCGAGCGGCCACAGCCCGGAGCTCGTCGTGGCGGCTGAGCGCGGCGAACACGTAGGCGATGTCGGCCCAGTCGCTCGCGCTGCTGAAGTGCCAGTTACCCGCCACTTCGACCAACTCGTCGAGGGACTTCGCCGCGGACTGCGGCCGTCCGCCTTCGTATGCGATGCGCGCGTACGCCGCTAGCGCGGGAACGAGCGTCTGCGGATCGCCGATGTCGCGCGCGACCTCGAGGAGCCGTTCGGATGCTGCCGCGGCGGTGTCGACGTCGCCTCGGGCGAGGGCGATCCGCGCACGGATCCGATACGCGAGGTCGATCACCTGCGCCGGACCGTGCTCGATCGTCTGCTCCGCACCGACCCACGCTCGATCCCAGTCGCCGGCGAAGAAGGCATCCTCGGCAAGCTCGAGGTCGAGCCAGCCGATCATGTAGCCGACACCGAGCCGTTCCGCGAGCTCGCGGCCGGCGATGTGGACCTCGGCGACGCGACGGAGTTCGCCCGCCATGCCGAGAATCGAGGCGAGGTTCACGTGCGCGCGTGGTGCGTACTCCGCGCGCAACTCGACCGCGAGCTCGCACGCCCGGTCCAGCGCCGCGATCCCGCGTGCGAGCTCCCCACGGTGCGCGTAGGCCGCCCCAAGCGGGATCAACGCCTCGCCCTCGCGCTCGATGTCGCCAAGCGCTCGGGCCATCTCGAGTGCCGCCTCGCTATATGCAATTGATTCGTCGTTGCGCGCAGCGAACATCGTGAAGCGACCGAGCGCGGAGAGAGCGCGCGCCTTCGAACGCGACACCGGAAGGTCGTCGACAAGCTCCGCGGTACGGGCGACGTGCTCGCTGGCCGTGGCCGAGTCCGCCGAATACCACGCGAGCTCCGCGAGCCTGAGCGAAGCCTCGACTGCTCCCTCGCGATCGCCCAGCGACTCGAGTGCGTCGCGCGCCTCGACGAGGACGTCGCGACCCTCGGCGGAAGCGATGCGCAGAGCGACGCCGAGCGAGAGCAGAAGCCGAGCACGGTCCGGGCCATCCGTAGCGACAAGCTCCAGCGCCGGTTCGTAGAAGCGCACCGCAGCCGCGTGCGCACCCAGCCCTACCGCGCGGTCTCCGGCACGCGTTAGCGCGGACCGCGTGGGCTCGATCAGCGGTGCAGCATCCACGCCCGACGCTCGCGCGTACTCCAGGGCGGTCACGTAGTGGTGAGCGACCATCTCGGCGTGGTCGTCAGCGCGCCCGAGCGACTCGATCCACTCCGCGGCCAGCCGGTGCTTCTCGGCACGATCGGCACGCGGAATCTGCCCGTACGCGACGTCGCGCACGAGGACGTGGCGAAACGCGAACTCGAGCTCACCGGTGACGGAGCTCGTTCGCTCCCGGCGAACGAACTCACGCTGCTCGAGCGCGTGCAGGCGTTCTTCGAGCGTCCAGCGCTCGACTCCGCCGAGCGCCGCGAGCGCACCGAGCCAGAAGACCTTGCCCACCACCGCGGCGTCCTGCAGGAGCTTCTTCTCCTCGGGCGCGAGCGTGTCGAGCCGCGCGGCGACGATGCCCTGCACGTTCTCCGGCAGGAGATCCGGCTCGCGCCCTTCGGCTACGAGCCGCGCGAACTCCTCCGCGTACAGCGGGTTTCCCCCGGCACGCTCGAGCACCGCCCGCTGCAGCTCGGCGGGCAAGACTGCCGTGTCGAGGAGCGAGTGCACGAGCGCTGCCGTTTCGTCGTCGGTGAGCGGCGGGAGCGTGACGGTGAACGCGTTCGTCTTCCCTCCTCCCCACGTCTGCCGCTGTGTCAGGAGCTCGGGCCGAGCCGTTGCAACGACGAGCAGCTGGACGTCACGTGCCCAGTCGACTAGGTGGTCGATGAAGTCGAGAAGCTCCGGTCCCGCCCAGTGCAGGTCTTCGAAGACGAGCACCGTCGGACCGCGCTCGGCGATGCCCTCGAGCAGGCGCCGCCAGGCGGCGAAAGGAGCCTGGCCGTCTCCCGATCCGTCGACCTCCAGACCGACGAGCGGCCGCACGTGGCGCTCGACCCACCGAGCCTCCTGTTCGTCGCTCACGAGCTCGTCGACCATCGCCTTGACCTTTGCGGCCGTCTGATCGTCGGTGTCGGTCTCGAGGATTCCGGCCTCCGCTTTGAGCATCTCCGCGAGGGCCCAGAAGGTCACACCGTCGCCGTAGGGCAACGAGCGGCCTTGACGCCACGTGACGAGGTCGGGCAGCGAGTCGACATGGCCGAACAATTCGTAGACGAGACGCGACTTCCCGATCCCAGGCGTCCCCACGAGAGTCACGAGCTGCAGCGAGCGCTCGTCGCGCGTGCGCTCGAATGCCTCGGTCAGCAGACGAAGCTCGCGCTCGCGGCCGACGAGGGTGGTTCCGCCGACCTGGCGGACGTCGACGCCGAAGCGCGCGCGGGCGCCGAGGGCTTCCCAGACCGGAATGGGATCGCTCTTGCCCTTGCCGTGGACGGGCGCGTGATCGCCGTACTCGATCTCCCGTGAGGTCGCGCGGTACGTCGCCTCGTCGACGAGGATCCCGTCGACCGGCGCGCCAGACTGAAGCCGCGCTGCAGTGTTCACAACATCGCCCGCCGCCATCCCCTCGCCGCGCTCGGGGCGGGAGTCGAGCGTGACGAGCGCCTCACCGGTTGTCACGCCAACCCGAACATGGAGCTCGCGGGCTTTGGCCTGCTCGTTCAGCTCGGCGAGCGCTTCGCGAACGGCGAGCGCTGCACGCACCGCGCGCTCCGGGTCGTCCTCGTGCGCGACCGGCGCGCCGAAAAGCGCCATGACCGCGTCGCCGATGAACTTCTCGACAGTCCCGCCGAAGCGCTCGAGCTCGGCTCGGACGCGATCGTGGTAGCCGGAGAGGATTGCGCGCACGTCCTCAGGGTCGAGGCTCTCCGAGCGCGAGGTGAACCCGACGAGGTCGGCGAAGAGGACGGTCACGACCTTTCGCTCCTCGCGGGACGCCGCCGCGTCTGCCAGCGCGTGCCCACACCCGGAGCAGAAGCGCGCGTCGTCGTCGTTCGCGCGTCCGCAGTCCCTGCAGATTCTCAGCGCAGACCCCCCAACGTAGGCCCAAGTGTCGCGCGAGACGTCGGCTGAGACAACCCCAACGCGCGTCCCGGGCTGACCGCTCTAGCTCCGCGCTGCCGAATCTCGCACAGAGCGGGAATCCGTCCGCCGCGCCCCGTTAGCGCGAAACTGCGCGCGGGTACTTGCAACCCGATCACGACAGAAGGGGGTCGAACATGGCGCTGATCAACGATCCGCGCAAGCTGTTCGCGTACAAGCTCGGCACCGCGCTCTCGGGTGAGAAGAAGATCCTCACCATGCTGAAGAAGCAGGAGAAGCGGGCACAGCAGGAAGAGTTGAAGCGGCAGTTTCGGCATCACCGCGAGGAGACCGAGGGCCAGATCAAGAACATCGAGCAGGCCTTCAACGTCCTCGGCGAGAAGGCGACCGGCCGCACGAACCCCGTGGTCATGGGGCTCGCGGAGCAGGCCGACGTTCTTTATGACAAGACCGACGACGAGATCCTCGACACGGTCCTCCTCGGTGGCGCGGCCGAAACCGAGCACGTCGAGATCGCGCTCTACGAGGATCTGATCACCCAGGCACGCGGGCTGGGTGAGCAGCAGGTCGTGTCGCTGCTCCAACAGAACCTCGAGCAGGAACAGCACACGCTGGCCGAGGTCAAGCGGGCCTCGGAGCAGCTCGCGCAGCGCTCTGGGCGGCAGCCGAGCGTCGTCGGTAGCGGGCCGCAGCCGACCGGATTCAGCGACACCGGTCGCGAGTAACACCACGGCTTGAGAGCACGCGTCGGAGGCGCAGGCCCCGTCTCCGACCGCGCGCTCCCACCCGTACGTGCTGTGTGGTGGCCGTGCGCGTAAAGAGCAGGATCCCCGTCGGCACCAAAGCGCCTGACGAGGATCCTGTGTCCTAGCAGGCCGACCTGATCTGTCTAGGAAGTAGTCGGCCGGTGCTACTGACCCCGACCGAGTCGGGATCTTGCGGTCTGCTCAACACCAAGAGGGGATTGACACGCGGCAGGGCCCGCTCTATCTCGCGTGGGTGGTCCAGTGCCGGCAATGCGGGAAGGAATGGCCGCGCGACGAGGCCGTCGACGTCGCAGCCGGTCACGGCTGCCCGAGTTGCGGCGGTTCGCCGCTCTGCGCCGAGTGCGGGCATCCTCGGAAGGAGCACCGCGGCGCGTTCGGGGCTTCCAGCCGCGGCTGCCGGTCGCGGTCCTTCGACCTGCAGACGCTGAGCGCCGAGGCTTGCGGCTGCACCGGCTACGTCAAGCGGACCGGCGACCTCGCCGAGACTGCTTTCGCCGAGCCTGAGCCGTTGCCGGCGCTCAGGACTACGCCGCTGCGCTGACGCGCGGGGCGAAGGTCAGCACCCGGAAGCAGCGCTCGAACAGCGCCTTGTCGCCCTCGAGCCGCGCTCGGCCGCTCTTGACCGCATCCTTTGGCTCGAGCTCGCCGGCGCAGAGCAGGAAGAACGTCTCCGGGTCGGTCTCGACCACCAGGTCGGCGTCCGGCGCCGCGCCGCACGACGCGTCGAGCACGCCGTCGACAATCCGCGCGGTGAAGACGTCCTCGCCGATCTTCAGCACGTACGTCTCCGTCAGGCCACGCGCCTCGTCGGCGTTGAACACCGCCGGCAGCGCGTTCAGGCCCCAGTCCTCGTAGAGGTCGTCCTTCTTCGTCGGCGGGCCGAGTGAGCGCGCGCCCCAGCGGGCTAGCGCATAGAGCGCCTCCTGGAGGCCGGCGCCGTACTCGGTCAGCTCGTAGACGGTCGAGGCCGCGGGCGGCGGGAGCTTTCGCTTCTCGACGATCCCGCCCTCCTCGAGGTCCTTGAGGCGGCTGGCCAGGATGTTCGTGCCGATGCCCGGCAGCCCCCCGGCCAGGTCTGTGTACCGCTTGGGGCCCCGAAGGAGCTCCCTGACGATCAGCAGCGACCACCGCTCCCCGACCAGCGAGAGCGCATGGGCCATGGGGCAGTACTGGTCGTAGTGCTTGGACACAGGCCGATTGTAGCGCTGAAACTTTCTTCCGGCAAGGGGAAGATTGCAAAGTGAAAGCGCGTCCTGTAGGTTGGCAAGCTCGAACTGACCAACCGAAAGGATTTCCCCATGATCGCAACGGCTCGACGGAAGTGGCTCGCGCTTGCGTTGCTCCTGGGCGTGCAGTTCATGGTCGTGCTCGACATCGCGATCGTGAACGTCGCCCTTCCGTCCATCCAGATCGACCTCGGGTTCTCGCAGGAGAACCTCCAGTGGGTCGTGAGCGCCTACGCGCTCTTCTTCGGCGGCTTCCTGCTCCTCGGCGGGCGGGTCTCCGACATCGTCGGCCGGCGCCGCGTGTTCATCGCCGGCCTGATCGTCTTCACCGGCGCGTCGCTCTTGTCCGGGCTCGCCTGGAGTGAGGCCGCACTGATCGCCGCACGCGCACTGCAGGGTCTCGGCGCGGCGATGATCACGCCCGCGGCGCTGTCCATCCTCAGCACGACGTTCGCGGAAGGCAAGGAGCGGAACGCCGCGCTCGGTGCCTGGGGCGCGGTCGGTGCGTTCGGTGCAGTCGCCGGCGTGCTGCTCGGCGGCGTGCTGACCGACTGGCTCAGCTGGGAGTGGATCTTCTTCGTGAACATCCCCGTCGGCGTGCTCGGTCTTGTGCTCGCGCCGATCCTGCTCACCGAGAGCCGTGACGCACGCGTCAAGAGCTTCGACGTTCCGGGCGCGGTGCTCGTGACGAGCGGGCTCGTCGCGCTCGTGTACGCGCTCACGCGCGGCAACCACTACGGCTGGGGCTCGGTCGAGACGATCGGGCTCTTCACGATCGCCGGCGTGCTGCTCGCGAGCTTCCTCGTCTGGGAGTCGCGGACGGCCGAGCCGTTGATGCCGTTCTCGATCTTCCGGTTGCGCACGCTCGTCGGGGCGAACGTCGCCGGCCTGATCCTCGGGACGGCGCTGTTCTCGATGTTCCTCGTGCTCACGCTCTACATGCAGCAGGTGCTGAGCTACTCGCCCATGCGAACCGGCATCGGGTACCTCGCTGTTGCAGGCACGGCGATCGTCTGGTCGGGGGTCGCCGCACAGCTCGTGAACCGCGTCGGCGTCAAGCCGGTGCTCGTCGCGGGGATGACGTTCCTCTCGCTCGGGCTGCTCTACTTCGCGCAGGTGTCGCCGAACGGCTCGTACCTCGGCGACCTCCTCCCCGGGTTCCTGCTGGTCTCGATTGGTATGGGGTTCTCGTTCGTGCCGATCTCGATCGCGGCGCTCGCGGGAGTTCACCCGTCGGAGGCCGGCCTCGCGTCGGGCCTGATCAATACGTCGCAGCAGATCGGCGGAGCGCTCGGGATCGCGGTGCTGTCAGCGGTCGCAGCCTCGGCAACGGACGACGCGCTTGCGTCCGGATCCGCGGTGCCCGTCGCGCTCACCGACGGCTTCCAGGCGGCGTTCTACGGCGCCGCAGCCGTCGCACTCGTCGGTGTCCTCGTCGCAGTCTTCGTCGTACGAGGCGAAGACCTTGTCGAGGAGAGCGTCGAAGCGGTTCCGGCGCTCGAGGCGGCGTAGCGGTTACTTGCGGGGCCGCCGTCGAACGGCGGCGGCCCCGCTGGTTGTGGTCAGGCGGGCTGAGGCCCGCCGCCGCCGCGCTGCCGCCGCGTTGCGAAGCCAGCTGCAGTGATCAGCAGGCCGAGACCTGCCAGGCCACCGGCGACCGCCGCGGTCGTTGCGTCGATCGTCGGCACGTCGATCGAGATGCCGCCGTCGCCGCCCGTCGAGGCGACCGGGGCCGGTGCGATTCCTCGCGCCGCGAGCGTCGCCTCGTCATGCGAGGCCACCTCGGGCCTGATCCCGCGTGACGCCAACGTTGCCTCGTCATGCGACGCCACGACCGTCGGCTCGATCCCACGCGACGCCAACGTCGCCTCGTCATGCGAAGCCACGACCGTCGGCTCGATCCCACGCGACGCCAACGTCGCTTCATCGTGCGAAGCCGCGACCGGGGTCTCGATCCCGCGGGCCGCGAGCGTCGCCTCGTCGTGCGAAGCCGCGACCGGGGTCTCGATCCCGCGGGCCGCGAGCGTCGCCTCGTCGTGCGAAGCCGCGACCGGGGCCTCGATCCCCCGCGCCGCGAGCGTCGCCTCGTCGTGGACGGCCAGGTACGACGGCGTGATCCCGCGTGCCGTCGAACCGGCCTCGTCGTGCGTCGCGGCCGCCGCGCTCGACGCACCGCCGACCGCCGCTGCCGCGGCAACCGACAGGACGAGCGCCTTGTCGCGGAAGCCGTGCATCTCCACGTCGGACTCGTCGAGCGCGGTTTCGAGCTCCTCGCGCTTGAACGCGAGGGTGACCGTCGGGCCCGTCGCGGCCGACAGCAGCCGCTCGAGCTCGTCGCGGCTCCAGCTGACGGCGACGTCTGCCTTGTCGTCGCTCTCCGGCCGTGTGAGCTCGAGGAACAGCTCCGCAGGCTCCTCCGACGTCAACGCTGCAGCTACCTCCGCGCGAGGGATCGTTGCCGTGATGCCGTCGGAGAAGTCACGGATATCGACGAGCGCAGCCTGCCTGCTCGTCATCTCCATGCGGACTCCTTTCGTGCGGGGCGCCCAAAATGGGCACCACGCTGTCAAGACGGGCGGCCGGCTCTCGTTCTTCCTGTCGCCCACGAAGATTGTCGCACCGCGTGTCCGCGGTTACAACGAGTCCGGGCCCTCCTCACGGCGCCGCGAGAGCGCGAGCTCGGTCAGCTCGTACTTGCTGATCCGCTCCGACTCGAGCACGACCACCCGGCCCGGCGTCACCGCACGCAACGTTGCCGTCCGAGCCCCGCCCTCGACGGCCGCCCGCTCACCGAGGATCGCGCCGGGGCCGACCTCGGCGACGATCTCGCCGTCGACCTCGACCTGGAGGACGCCGTCGAGGAGCACGAACAGGTCGTCGCCCTCGGCTCCTTGCTCCACGAGCGTGTCCCCTGGCTCGAGGCGGCGCCGCGGCAGCTTGTCGTCGAGCTTCAGCACCGACTCTGAGAGCTCCCGCTCGAGCTGCGTCTCGACCGCCGTGACGAAGGCCGGCGTGTCCTCGCCTCCCCACGGCGTGTTCTCGCCGTAGGACTCGCGGTACCACTTCTCGAAGTCGATCGTCCCCGACTTCTCGACGAGCTGCCCCTGGTTGTCGTACACCCAGTGCCGAGGGAACGGGCTCGCGCCGACGAGCGAGCCCTCCGAGCGGCCGTCGGCGTAGAGGGTCAGCTCGAGCGTCGTCCACGCGGACGCCGACGCGACCTGGAAGTACGGCTTGCCTCGCACGCGGCGCGGCGCGGGTAGACCCATCCTCCCGCCGGCGGTTTGCACGAACCGGACCCAGCCGTCGCCCACCTCCGGCTCGGGCTGGATGAGCGGAAAGGCCACGGCCGGGAAGGACATCCGCGCCGGACCAAGTCGCATCCGCGTGACGCCGAGCAGGCCGCGACCCTCGCTGCCATGGTCGACGATCCGCCCTTTCTGGACCTCAATCCAGCCGCGGAGCTCGTTCGCCTCGCGAAAGGCGTCCTTCGCCTGAAGCTTGTCGAGATCGCCGAGCACGTCCGGCGGTGGCTCGTCGTAGTGAGCGACGCCGAGCTCGAACGGCAGCTTCGGCATGCCCTCGACCGCCTCGGACGGGATCCAGGTGACCGCGGTCACCGCCGACTCGATGCGCATCGCGCCTCCTTCGCTCGACGCGATCGAGCCTACACCGATGGACTCGCGATGCCTAGGCGGGCCGCTCGACGACCTGCTGGACCATTCCGCCGTCGATCAGGAAGCTCGCGCCCGTGACGTAGCTCGCCTCGTCCGAGACGAGCCACGCGACCGCGGCGGCGACCTCGTTTGTGGTGCCCGGGCGGCCGAGCGGGATCTCCCGGTCGAGCTCGGATGCCTCAACGTTCCGCGCCGTCGCGATCGCGCCCGGAGCGACTGCGACGACGCGCACCTTCGGCGCGAGCTCGAGCGCGAGGCTTCGCGTCATCATCCCGAGCGCTGCCTTCGCCGGCGCGTACACCGCGAAGCCGGGTCGTGGCACGTGTTCGTGCACCGACGTGATGTTCACGATCACGCCGCCGTCGGTCATGCGGCGCGCGGCTTCCTGCGATGCGAGGAACGCAGCGCGCACGTCGACGTCGAACGTTTGGTCGAAGTCCTCGACAGTCAGCTCGAGCGCGGGCTTCGCCGTCGAGAGGCCCGCGTTGTTGACGAGCACGTCGATGCGCCCGAAGTGCTCGGCGACTTCGCGCACGAGGCGCACCGGCACCTCCGCGTCGGTCAGGTCGCCCGAGACCTCGTGCACGTCGCCGAGCGCGCGGAGCTCGTTCGCCGTTTCCTCGTCGGGCTCGTGCGTCGCGAAGCCGAGCGCAAAGCCGTCGCGGAGCAGCCGCTCGGCGATGGCTCGGCCGATGCCTTTGTTCGCGCCGGTGACGAGGGCAACCCGCACACCCTTGTTAGTCCCCGATCAGCGGCGGGAGAACCCTCGCCGTCTCGGCGGCGCGTCCTCGAGCGCGGGAGCCGGGTGGCCGTTCTCGCGCCGGAGGCGCTCGATCAGCTCCGACGCGTCCGTGCCCGAAGGCGGGAACTCCTCCCCCAGTCGCTCGCAGAGCGCCGCGGCCAGGGCATAGATCTGGCGGACCGTCGGGCGGCTCGGCATGTTCCCATGGAAGCCGACGGCGGGCGAACGCCGTGTGCCGACTCTGCAACGGAAAAGCGCCGAGTCGTCGCGGCGGGTGCTCTGCCGGCTGACGTCGCCGCCTGCTGGCCGAGCTCTTCGCCGCGCCGGTCTCGGCGCTCGACGAGTATGACACCTCTCGTGACAAGCGCAAAACGACCGCAGCGCCTCGAACGGCTGCCGCAGCAGTACTTCACGGCGCTGCTGGCGCGCGTCGCCGCGGAGGCCGCGAAGGACGGCGAGCCGCTCGTCAACTTCGGGCGAGGGAACCCCGAGGTCGGGCCGCCGGCGCACGTGATCGAGGCGGCCCAGCGCGCAGCCGCAGACGAGCGCTCGCACGGGTATCCCGAGTTCCGCGGGATGCCGGAGCTGAAGGAAGCGGTCGCCGCTCGCTACCGCGACGTCTACGCCGTCGAGCTCGACCCCGACCGCGAGGTCGCCGTGGTCCCCGGGACGAAGACCGCGCTCGTCGAGCTCTGCCTCGTGCTCGCGGAGCGCGGCGACACCGTGCTGCTCCCCGACCCCGGCTACCCGGACTACTTCTCCGCGGTCGCGCTCGCCGACGCGACGCTCGGGACGTTCTCGCCGACCGACCCGGAGTTCGGCGCGGCCGACGTCCTCTACCTGAACTACCCCTCGAACCCCTGCGCGGCCGTCGCGCCGGACGGCGTCTTCGCCGCGGCGGTCGACCACAGCGCCTACGTCGTCCACGACTTCGCCTACGGCGACCTCGTCTTCGACGGACGCGCCCCGGAGAGCTTCCTCGCCACACCCGGTGCGAAGGAGGTCGGGGTCGAGCTCTTCTCGATGTCGAAGACGTACGGGATGGCGGGCTGGCGGCTCGGTTTCGTCGTCGGCAACGCCGACCTCGTCGAGCGGATCAACCTGCTGCAGGACCACAACCGCGCCGGGGTCTTCCGCGCCGTCCAGGAAGCCGGGATTGCTGCCCTGACGGGGCCGCAGGACTCGGTCGAGGAGCGCCGCGCGCGCTACGAGGCCCGCCGCGACCGCGTGCTCGAGGCGCTGCCGGTCCGAGCGGTCAGCGAGGGCACCTTTTACGTCTGGATCGAGCTGCCGGAGGGCCTGACCGCCGAGCGGCTGCTGACGGAGCACCGCCTCGCGCTCGCGCCGGGCGAGGGCTTCGGCCCGGCCGGTGCGGGCTGGGCTCGGATCTCGCTCGCGGCGACCGACGAGGCGGTCGAGCTCGGCCTCGAACGGCTCTTGCGCGCTCTCCAATGAGCTTCTACCCTGGAGCCGTGGTCAGGGTCACCACTGCGGTTTTTGCGCTCGCCCTCCTCCTCGCCGCGCCGGCGTCGTCGCGCCTGGAGAAGGCTCCGATGTACTTCTACCGCGTCACCGGCGGGACGATGACGATCGAGACGCAGGAGACCGGCGAGAACATCGGCTCCGAGCGGCTCACGTGGTCGGTCGCGCCGCACGCGCGCGGCACGCGCCCCGCGCCGGGCTTCCCGACGGCTGACGGCTCGGGCGGCCTGAGAAGCTTCCAGGTGCGGTTCCCGGTGCGCGGCACCTACACGTACGACTACAACGAAGAGGAGAGCGGCACCTGCAGGGAGACGTTCGCTCTGACCCCGGCGAGCCGGGCGACCGTGTCCACGCGCCAGGTGGGCTCGCGGGTCAGGTTCACGTTCGGGCTGGATCCGCGGCGGCGCACCGGCTACGTGGCGCACGAGTGCCGGCCGCCGACGAACAACGCGCTCCTCTACTTCGCAGCCAACCAGCCGTCCACGACGGTCACCCTTGCTGCCGGCGCCCTAGGGAAGACGACGTTCAGCGTCAACGCCCAGGGGAGGCACAGCGAGGCCGAGACGGTCTTGACCTGGCAGCTCGCCCTGAACGTCAGACGCCTCGGGCACCGCTAGTTGACGATCCAAGAGCTCTGGGGCGAACGCTTCGGGCTCGCGGCGCCGCGCAAGATCATCTGCGTCGGGCTGAACTATCGCGACCACGCGGCCGAAGGCGGACGCGAGGCGCCCACCGAGCCGCTGCTCTTCGCAAAGCTCCCGACCGCGCTGATCGAGCCCGGCGAGGCGATCGTCCTCCCACCCGAGGACGACCACATCGACTCCGAGGCGGAGCTCGCGGTCGTGATCGGCCTCGCGGGTCGCCGGATTCCCCGGGAGGCCGCGCTCGATCACGTCGCCGGCTACACCGTCGCGAACGACGTCAGTGCGCGAACGCTGCAGCGCAAGGATGGACAGTGGCTCCGGGCCAAGAGCTTCGACACGTTCTGTCCCGTCCTCCCTGCGCTCGTCGGCACCGACGAGCTCGGCGACGCCTCAGGGCTGCGGGTCACGCAGCGGCTGAACGGCGAGACGCTCCAGGACGCGAACACCGACGACTTCCTCTTCGACATGCCGACCCTGATCGCGCACGCCTCTGCCGCGTTCACGCTCGAGCCAGGCGACCTGATCCTGACCGGGACGCCGTCGGGCGTCGGCTTCTACCGCGACCCGCCGGTCGCGATGCAGCCCGGGGACGTCGTCCGGGTCGAGGTTGAGCGGCTCGGCGTGCTGGAAAACCCGGTCGTCGGGCAGCGCTGAGGTTTCTCGCCCGCTCGTGCGGGCCACGTTGAACCCGTCCTAGCAGAACGAGACGGAGGAAATCGTGCGAAAGACACTCGCGCTCGGTCTGGCGCTCATGGCCCTGGCGGCCGCGTGCGGGACCGACGAAGAACAGGAAGATGCGGCCGGTGCGACGACAGCGCTGACAGACACGACGGGTCTCACGGACACCGACGAACTGCTCGAGGATGCGAAGGATGCCCTCGAGGACGCGCTGACGCTCGACCTGCAAGAGCAGAACAACTCGGGCATCACGGGGACCGTCGCCTTCAGCCCGACGAGCGAAGGCAGGATCGAGGTCGAGATCGAGGTCGACGGAAGCGAAGGCGGCCCACACCCGGCCCACATCCACCCGGGCAGCTGCGCCGACCTCGACCCGGTCCCGAAGTGGCCGCTCCGGAACGTCGTCGACGGCAAGTCGAAGACGACGATCGATGCCGAGCTGAGCGAGCTGACCGCGCAGGAGTACGCGGTCAACGTGCACGACTCGCTGCAGAACGCCGACCTCTACGTCGCGTGCGCCGACGTGCGCAACCAGTGACGTAGCGATGCGCCTGAACGTCCGGACGCTCGACTACGCGCTCGGGGTCTGGGTGCTCGTCTGGCTGGTCGCGGCCGTCGTCGTCGCCGTCTCGATCAAACAACTCGAGGACGGCGGGGCGGCGGTCGTGACCGCCGGCGACGGGCTCCAGGAGACGAGCGCAGGACTCCACCGCGCCGCACAGGGGCTACACGAGACGGCCGATGCGCTCGGCGCGCTCGACGACCTGCCGTTCGTACCCGGTAACCCCGGCGACGCGGTCGATCGAACTGCCGATGACGTCGAACGGTTCGGGGTGCGAGTGCGCGTGACCGCGCGCGACGCCCGAATCGCCGGGGAAGACGCGCAGGACAGCGCGCGCACGCTCGCGATCGTCCTCGGGCTCGCCATCGCGCTCGTGCCGACGGTGCCGACCGTCGCGTTCTACCTGCTGCTGCGACGGCTGATCGCGCTGGAGCTCCAGAGAGCGTGAGGGCGTTCTCGAACGGCGCGGCCTGGTTGATCGTCCGGCTGCGCTGGCCGATCCTGCTCGGCTGGGTGCTCGCGACGATCGCGGGGATCGTCTACCTGCCGAGCCTCGAGGACGCCGGCGACGAGACCTCGCTGATCGGGCTCGTTCCCGAGAACGCCGAGGCGATCGAGACCGGCGTGCGAAGCGCAGAGCTGTTCGACGTCCCGGTGATCACGCACACGCACGTCGTGCAGCGGAACGCCGACGGCCTCTCGCCTGCGGCTGCCCGCCGGGTCGCGCGTCGCGCGAAGCGGATCGCGGACGCGCAAGACCCCGAGCTCCGAGAGATCCGGTTTGCGCTCCCGCTGCTCAACGCCCGCGGGCTGGTCCCAGCGTCTCGCGAGAACGGCACGACGGCGATCACCTACCTCTTCTTCGACCCGTCGGAGACCGACCTCGACGACCAGGAGGAGCTGACCGCGCGCTTCGCCGAGAAGTACGTGCGCTTCGAGGACGACAACCTGGTCGGGATCACAGGCGCGGTGCCGGCGCGGATCGAGGAGTGGCGACAGATCGAGAAAGGCCTGCCATGGGTGACGTTCGCGACGGTCGCGCTGATCGCGCTCGTGCTCGGCATCCACTTCCGCTCGCCGGTCGCGCCGCTCATGACGCTGCTCTCCGCCGGGGTCGCCTATCTGGTGGCGATGCGGTCGGTCGCGTACATCGGCGAGTGGCTCGACGTCTCGATCCCACGGGAAGCGGAGCCGATCCTGATCGTGCTGCTGCTCGGGGTCGTGACCGACTACGCGGTCTTCTTCCTACACGGGCTGCGCGAGCGTCTCGACGCCGGTGAATCTCGCCTCGAGGCGGCGGAGTCGGCCACCGCCGAGTACTTGCCGATCGTCGTCACGGCGGGGTTGATCGTGGCCGGGGGCACCGCCTCGCTGATGGCCGGAGAGCTCGGGTTCTTTCGCGCGTTCGGCCCCGGGATGGCGTTGACCGTGCTGATCTCGCTCGCGGTCGCGATCACGCTGGTCCCCGCGTTGATGGCGATCCTCGGCCAGTGCTTCTTCTGGCCGTCCCGCCGCGACCGCGAGAGCGCCCAGAAGAGCCCGAGCCGCCTGGCGCACTTCAGCACCGCGCGGCCCGTGGCGTTCGTGGTCGCCACCGTCGCGCTCGTCGGGCTCGTGTTCGCCTGTCGCGGCCTCCTCGAGACCAACCTCGGGCTGACCCAGATCCAGGGCCTGCCGTCCGACTCGGAGCCACGCCGCGCCCAGGACGCGGCCGCGCAGGGGTTCGCGCCGGGGATCCTCTCCCCCACCGTCGTGCTGCTCGAGGGCGTCGACGAGCGGCTCGACCTGCCGGGTCTTGTGCGCCTCCAGCGCTCGCTCGACGACGAGCCGGGCGTGGCGGCCTCGATCGGCCCGGCGACGCCTGCTGCCCGCGAGATACCCGGCCTGGTCCTCGCCGGCGAGGCAGACGCCGCACGCTTCCTGCTCGTCCTCGACCAGGACCCGCTGGGCGGCCCTGCGATCGACTCGGTGGAAGCGCTGCGCGACCGCCTGCCGACGCTGGTCGAGGAAGCAGGTCTCGACGACGCACAGGTCCGGCTGGCCGGAGACACCGCCCTCGCCGGGGAGACCGTCGAGACGATCAAAAGCGATCTCGTCAGGATCGGGATCGCCGCGTTCCTCGTCAACTTTCTGCTGCTGGCGCTCTTCCTGCGCGCGATCGTGGCGCCGCTCTACCTCGTGCTCTCGTCCGGCCTGGCACTTGCGGCAAGCCTCGGCCTGACCACGCTGGTCTTCCAGGGCTTCCTCGGCCACGACGAGCTGACCTACTTCGTGCCGTTCGCGGTCGCGGTCCTCCTGCTCTCGCTGGGCTCGGACTACAACGTCTTCGTCGTCGGCCGGATCTGGCGAGAGGCGGAGGAGCTGCCGCTTCGCGAGGCGATTGCGACAGCCGCGCCCCGGGCGTCACGGGCGATCGGTGTGGCCGGGCTCGCGCTCGCGCTGTCGTTCGCCGCGTTGGCGCTGATCGACCTGCGCCAGTTTCGGGAGTTCGCGTTCGCGATGACGGTCGGCGTGCTGCTCGACGCGTTCGTGATCCGCGCGCTTCTGATCCCCGCGCTGATCTCGCTCTTCGGCGACCTGAGCTGGTGGCCGAGGAAACGGCGTGTCCGCCCGCCCGCCCCCGAGGCGGCCTAGAAACGCCGAGCGCGCCCTCTCGGGCGCGCTCTGGACCAAAAAAATTCGCCAAGCCGGTTGCGATTTCGTCCGTTCATCCGGCTAACTTTCCCCTTGCAGGTACAGCCACCCGGATCAACCTCGACCTAGTCACGCTCCGTGCTTGGCGCTCGACAAACGTATCCGGTCTCGTCGTGTCCCACAAGAGCCCCGCGACAAGAACTTGTCGCTATTTGCGGTGACCCGACTTTGGACCAAAAAAATTCGCCGAGCCGGTCACGCTTTCGTCCACTCATCCGGCTGACGTTCCCCTTGCAGGTACAGCCGCCCGGATCAGTTTCGTCCTACTCGCGTGCCGTGCTCGGCGCATCGGGGAAAGTAGCCGAGCGCAAGGGGCCGTACAAGAGGGTCGCGAACGAAATCGTGCGCTCTTTGCGGGGAGTCGTTCAGGAAGGCTGGAGGAACATCCACCGATGGCCCTCCGGGTCGGCGGCGGTGTAGAGGCGGCCGAACGGCTGGTCGTCAGGCCCGCGCAGGATCTCGGCGCCGGCGGCGCGGGCCTGCGCCAGGTGGGCGTCGAGGTCTTCGACGACCACGTGAACGCCGTCGATCGCGTAGGGGTTGTCCAGCCAGCGCCTTGCCTGCTCGCACTCCTCGGCATGGCGCCGCGGGCCGCGGTAGTCGGGGCCTGCGTAGCCGAGCATGACCTCCCCGTCCCCGTAGGAGAGCTCGGCGTGGTTCACGCGGCCCTCCTCGTCGTGGAAGCGCTCGCCGCTCTCGCGGAAGCCGAAGGCCCTGCAGAGCCAGTCGGCCATGGCGCCGGCGTCCTCGTAGGTGAGCATCGGGATCGTCGTCTGCATCAGGTCACCTCGTAGGCCATGAGGATTGCATCTACGTAGCCGTCGGGTCGGCGGTAGTGCCGCTTCCGGTAGCCCTCCCGCTCGAAGCCGAACCGGTCGTAGAGCGCGATCGCGCCCTCGTTGTGCGGGAAGACGTGGAGCTCGAGCTTGCTCACGCCCCGCGAGCGAGCCCAGGCGACGGCGGCCTCGAGCAGCGCCCGGCCCACCCCGAGGCGGCGATGGCTCTCCGCGACCATCAGGCCGAGGTCGGCGACGTGGTGGCTCGCCGGGTGCGGATCACGGCCGACCGAGAGCCGGCCCACGACCCCCTCCTCCGCCTCGGCCACGAAGACGGCGGCGTGTGGGTAGCGGCGAAGTGAGCGGAGGTACCGGCGCTCGTCGTTCACGGTCCGCCAGTTCGTCGTCGTGATCAGCCACCCACCGGGCTCGGCGCCGACCTCGTTCGCGAGCGCGACGAGCTCGGCGGCGTCTCGGGGATCGGCTGGGCGGATGGTGAACTCGCGGCTCACGCCGCAAGGCTAGTGCTAGGCCCGCTGCGGTCCGGCGCGGAGCAGCGTGGCGCCGAGCGCGACGATCAGCGCGACCGTCACGAGCTGCACCTCACCGGTGCGAATGATCACCAGCACGAGCACGGCGGCCAATGCGAACAGGAGCATGGCGTAGCGCAGCCGCACGGCTCAGAGCGCCGCCGAGAAGCGCGCGAGGCGCTCGAACTCGACGGGCGGGTTGCTCTGCTCACGAATCCACGCGAGCAGCGCGTCGAAGCCGACCACCTGCACGCCGACGTGCCGGTACGGGCCGCCCTCGCTGGAGGCGACGCAGAGCACCGGCGTCACGAGCACGCCGAGCTCGTCGCCGAGCTTCGCGGCCTGCCGCTTCGCCTTCTTCAGGTGCACCGGCAGGTAGCTCCCGAACTTCGTCTCGACGAGGTAGACGCCGTTCGGCCCGGAGACGAGGTGGTCGATGTTCCCCTCGCCGGCGAACGGGACGTCGTGGAGCACGATGTAGCGCTCCCACCGGAGGTCCTCGAGAGCCTCGCCGACGACGGCCTCGCCGTTTCTCCCCTTGAGGCCGCGCTCCATGAGGACGCTGTCCGACTCCGCGGCCCAGTAGATGACCGCGAGCAGGACGACGATCGGGGCGGACACGGCGAACGAGACGTCGAAGGCTCGAGCGAGGACGAGCGGGAGGAGGCCGACCCCCGCGAACGCGGCGACGAGCAGCACCGAGCGAACGCTGACCGAGCGCTTGACAGATGTCGAGTACGCGCCCGGCGTTGAGTCGACGTGGTACGACACGCTCACAGAATCGGCGCCCGCGCACGTCCGGCCCAGTCCCGAATCGGGGGATTAGCGGGGTCTAGAGGACGACGAGCCCGGCGCCGCCGCGGCGGGGGTCGCCGGCGGCGCCCAGCGTGCCGTCCGGCAGCTGCTCGACGGCGGACACGCCGCCGAAGAAGAGGTTACGCTCGTTCCAGCGCGCGAGCTCGTAGGGGACGTCGCCGGGCTCGAGCGGCGGCTCGAGGTGGAGCACCTCGCCCTCCAGGTGCACGCGCGGCGCGGCGATCGCGTTCGCGACGTCGAGGTCGTGGCCGAGCACGTTGACGACGATCTGCATGACCGCCCCGCGAAGCCGGCTCGAGCCGGCGCTGCCGACCACGAGGCGCGGGCGGCCGTCCACGAGCACGACGGAGGGTGACATCATGCTCATCATCCGCTCGCCCGGTTTCGGCAGCGTGCCGGCGAAGTCGAACTCGCCGAGCATGTTGTTCATGAGAACGCCGGTGCCGGGGATGACGACATTCGAGCCGCTGCCCGTGGACGCAGACAGCGCCGCGGCGTTGCCCGCCGCGTCGAGCGCGCTGATGTGCGTCGTGCCGCCGACCTCGCCGAGCGCGCGGGTCACGCCGCGTTCGCGGGCGCGCGCCTGGTCCTCCATCACCTCGGCGAGCAGGGCGACCGCCTCGGGCGAGCCGGCGAGCCCCGGCTCCTCGAGCCGCCGCAGCCCGTACGCGATCAGGACACCACCCGAGGAAGGCGGCGGGTTCGAGACGAACTCCGCGCCGCGGTACGGCGCGCGCAGCGGCCTGCGCCGGATCACGCGGTAGCCCTCGAGGTCGGCAGCCGTGATCGCGGGCACGGCGCGCACCAGCTGTTTTGTCAACTCGCCGGAGTAGATCGTCGCCGCACCGTCTCTCGCGATCAGCTCGAGCGTCCGGGCGAGCTCGGGCCAGACGAGACGATCGCCGGTCTCCAGCCCGAAGCACGGCGTCGCCTCGAGCATCGGCGCGAGGATCCGATGGAGGTACGCCTGGCGCTCCGTCACCTCGAACCCGCCGTCGGCGAGCTCGATCGCGGGCTGCAGCAGCTCCGCCCACGGCAGCGAGCCGTGAGCGCGGTGCGCCGTCTCCAGGCCGGCCGCAGTCCCGGGAACAGCGCACGTTTCGGGGCCGATACGGAAGAGCTGCGACTGCGAGCCCTCGAAGATCACCGTGACCGGCTCGGGCTCGGCACGCGGGCCGCTCGGCACGGCGACGAAGAAGTCGAAGACGCGCGTGCGTCGGTCGACCGCGGTGTGGACGAGCATGAACCCGCCGCCCCCAGGACCGGTCAAGGGACTCTCGGTCACCCATGAGGCGAACCCCGCGGCGACGCAGGCGTCGACCGCGTTCCCGCCTTGCTCCAGGGTTCGCGCGCCCACCTCGGCCGTGAGGGGGTGCCCGGCGGCGACGGCGCCATTCATGGAATGAGCCTATGCGCCGATAGGAGAGATGTGGGGAGTCTTCTTGGTCAGCACCGCGACGATGCGCGGCTCGCGGTCGCGGGCCTGGTGCTCTTCGCAGCGTCGTTTGTGCTGATGCACGCGTTCGGGCCCAACTTCCAGCTGCCGCGCGCTTCAGAACCCCTTACATCGGGCAGGCACAGTGTGGAAGCTCCCGCGACGGCACCGGCGCGCTCAGCGCCTCTGTTGCCCTCGAGACTTCCGGCCCTTCCCTCCTCTAACTCACTTCCGTAGCCGGCCGGGACGCTCCGCCGTTTCACTCACTGATGCTCCGAGACATCCTCGACAAGCGAACGATCTTGCTCTCAGCCGCAGGGCTGGTCTGCCTCGCGGTGCTCGCGTTCATGCCGCACTTTCGCGACCAGCTCGGCGAGTCGTTCACCGCCCTCGAGGACGCGAACACCGGCTGGCTCTGGGTCGCGGCCATCGCGTTCGTCGCCGCGCTGTTCTGCTCCGCCTCGGCGTGGCGCGCCGCAACGAAGCTGCCCGACCGGCTCGACGCCTACGCGCGCTACGGAGTCGGCTCGCTCGTCAACTCGTTCGCGCCCGCGCACGCCGGTGACGCGGTGCGCCTCGCACTCTTCGCGAAGGCCTCCCCCGGCGACCACAAGTGCCTGACCGCGGGTAAGGCACTCGCCGGGGTCGCGTTGATGCGCCTCGCCTGCGTCGGTGTTCTCCTGCTCGCGACGATGAAGCCGATTGCGCTGCTTCTGCTCCTGCTCGCGCCGCTGGTCGGCCGCGTGCCCGTGTGGGTCGCCGCGGCAACCGTCGCGCGAGTTGCGGCGGCAGCAGCCGTTGCGGCTGCGATGGGCATCCCCGCACCCGTGCTGACTGCGCTTCTTGTCGTCCCGGCGATCGACCTCGCCGGATTGTTCGCGATCACGCCCGGCAACATCGGCCTGAAGAGCGGAGCGATTGCCCTTGCGTTGCAGGCACAGGGCGTCGACATGACCACCGCGCTCTCGATGGGCATCGCGTTCCACGCGCTCGAGACGCTCGTAGGGATCACGTTCGGCTCCGCGGGGACGCTGTATCTCTCGCGCGTGCCGGTCCCGCGCTGGGCGGTCGCAGGTGCGACGGCAGTCGTCGCGGCCGCGTTCGTCGGCTCGATGGTCCTCGTCTAGTCCGTTAGGAAGCTCGGCGGCAGCAGCTCGTCGTCCGTGCCGCGCCCGAACAGCGGACGCTCGCGCACCGGGCGCTCGCGGGTGAAGCTCTTGTCCCGCAGGCCCGTCGCGACGACGGTGACCCACATCTGACCGGAGAGGCGCTCGTCGATCGTGGCGCCGAAGATGATGTTCGTGTCGTCCGTCGCGCCGCGTCGGATCACCTCGGCCGCCTCGTTCACCTCGAGCAGCGAGAGGTCGCTGCCACCGGCGATCGAGAGCAGGATCCCCTTCGCGCCGATCAACTCGGTGTCGATCAGCGGCGAGCGCAGCGCGCGCTCGGCAGCCTCGGCGGCGCGGTTGTCGCCGGTCGCGAAGCCGATGCCCATCAGGGCCGTCCCGGCGTCCTTCATGATCGTGCGGACGTCGGCGAAGTCGAGGTTGATCAGGCCGGGGAGCGTGATCAGGTCGGTGATGCCCTGGACACCCTGGCGGAGGACGTCGTCGGCGATCTTGAACGCGTCGAGCATCGAGGTCGACTTGTCGAGCACCTCGAGCAGCCTCGCGTTCGGGATCACGATCGCGGTGTCGCAGTTGCGGCGCAGCTCGTCGACGCCGGCGTCGGCCTGCGCCTTGCGCTTCGTGCCCTCGAACGGGAACGGCGTCGTCACGATGCCGACCGTCAGCGCGCCGAGCTCGCGCGCGATCCGCGCGACGACGGGCGCCGCACCGGAGCCGGTGCCGCCGCCTTCGCCCGCGGTCACGAAGACCATGTCGGAGCCGCGGAGCGCGTGCTTGATCTGGTCGTACGACTCTTCCGCCGCGGCCTTGCCGATCCTCGGGTCGGACCCGGAGCCGAGGCCCTTCGTCAGGTCGCGGCCGATGTGGAGCTTCACCTCGGCGTCCGACATCTGCAGCTGCTGCAGGTCGGTGTTGACCGCCACGAACTCGACCTGGCTGATCCCGGCGTCCATCATCCGGTGGATCGCGTTCAGCCCGGCACCGCCGACGCCGACGACGCGAATGACTGCGAGATACGCGCCGGAGTCGGTCCGCGGCACGCGGTGCAGGCGAGGTGCGGGCTCGGGCAGCGGCTCGAGGCGCGTGACCGGCGGCTCGTAGCGCGGGACGGGCTCGGGCTCCGGCACAGCCGCGAGCGGCGGCCGCTCGGGCTCGGGCTCTGGCTCGGGCGTCACCGGGGGAGGCGTGACCGTGGCCGGCGGGGGCGCAGGTGCGCTCCGCTCGAAGGTCGGGACGTGCTCGACCGTCTCCTCGTGGGGCTCGACGGGTGCGCTCTCCTCAGGCGTCTGCGGCGAGGTCTCCCCCGCCGCCTCGCGCTCGGCCTGGCGCTGTGCTGCCTCGGTCGCACGGAAGAGCTCCGCAAGCGGTCCCTCACGCATGCTCGCGCGCCTTCGCGCCATTGAGCACCTCCTTCGCCAAGTCGCGGTACATCTTCGCCGCCTCGCCGGTCGGATCGTACGCGAGAACGGACTGCCCCTTCACCGGCGCCTCCGCATAGCGGACGAGCTTGCGGATCCGCGTCTGGTAGACGAGCTCGCCGAAGTTCTCGACGAGGATGTCCACCGCCTCCTTGGAGTTGAGCAGCCGCTTGTCGTACATGGTCGGGAGGATCCCCATGATCTGCACGTTCGGGTTCAGGTTCTCGCGCACCATCGCGAGCGTGTTCTCGAGCTGGACGAGGCCGCGGAGCGCGAGGTACTCGGTCTGGACCGGGACGATCACGCCGTCGGAGGCCGTGAACGCGTTGATCGTCAAGAGCCCGAGCGAGGGCGGCGTGTCGAAGAGGATGTAGTCGTAGCGCTCGCGGACCGAGACGAGCGCCTTCTCGAGGGCGCGCTCGCGGCCGATCATCGAGGAGAGGGCGAGCTCGGCGCCGGCGAGGTCGATCGAGGAGACGGCGAGGTCGATCTCGCGCTCGTGGATCACCTGCTCGATCGGCAGCTTGTGGACGAGCACGTCGTACATGGAGCGGTCGATCTCGTCGGGGTTCAGGCCCTGGCTCATGGTCAGGTTGCCCTGCGGGTCCAGGTCGACGCAGAGGACATTCATCCCCTTCTCTTTCAAGGCAACGGCCAGGTTCAGGGTGGTCGTGGTCTTCGCCACGCCGCCCTTCTGGTTGGCGAGTGCGATCACCCTTACCAAGGTCGGTCCTTTCGCGGGTTTGGTCCGCGTATTGGGTCGTGGAAGTAGCCGTGCAAGGGCCATGACCACCCTCGGTTCGATGGTACCGGCCTCGTTCCTGCGTCAGACAGTGGACTCTTCCCCGACCTCGTACGCCAGGTGGTCCAGCCGCGCCATGACCCCGACGCCGCGGAAGTAGATCTTGTTGGAGCGGGGGTAGTAGAGGATCTCGTTGCGAATCTTCTGCCCGTAGGCGAGCAGCGTCAGGCCGGCCTCCCCGCCCCTGAAGGCGTGGGCCATCCCGCTGCCCGGAAGGCGCGAGACGATGTGGCCGGCGCGGACCTCGTGCTGCTCGGCGGTCGCGCCTTCGTCGACCGCGTCCGGGACGGGGGTGAGCTCGAGGAGGCCGTCACCCGCGAGGACCACGAAGATCTCCTCCTCCGCGGCATGACAGTGCGGAGGGCAGTGCAGTTGGCCGGCCGGGACGACGACGTGCTTGAGGCCGGTGCGAACCGAGCCGGCGGCTCGGCCGAGGTTTCGCCAGCCCGAGTCTGCTTCGACGTCGTCGAGGTTGACGATGTTCGCGCGCCGGGGGCTCGGCGCGGGAAGCTCGAGCTCGCCCTGCGCCGCCTCGAGTGCCCACGGGTCGATCGTCGGCACCTCGAGCGAGATCCCGGTTCGCACGACGCGAGGTCGCGGCAGCCACGTGATCGCCGGCGTCGACCGCTCGCCGAACGCGAGCACGTCGAGACCTTCGGGTCCGCCGATCAGGGTGTGTGCCTCTTCGCCAATGCGATGGACGATGCAGTCGCCCGCGCGGACCTCGAAGGTCTCGCCGTCCTGCCACGAGAGACCGGACCCGGCGAGCACGAAGAAGATCTCCTCCTCCGCGACCTCGATGTGCACCGGCGACGACTGCTTGCCCGGACGAACTTGCGCTCGGGTCACGCCGACGTCGCGCGTTCCGGCGGCCTCGCCGAGGTCGTAGCCGTCGAGCTCGATCGTGCCCTCGGCCTCGTGCGACGGCTCGAGGTCGTCCCAGTGGGCGATCACGTCTCGGTTTCCGGTTTATCCAAGCCGGAGATCACACCCGCATCCTCGCACGGGACTTCTCCGTTGTAGAGGTGATCACCCCGAATACGAGCAATCGACGAAGGGGGAGTTTGTGTCAATTCTCTGGATCGTTCTGATCGTGGTTCTCGTGCTGGCGCTGCTCGGCTTTTTCGGCCGCGGCCGCTGGTAACCGCAGCCTAGGACCTAGACTCCGAATCAATAGGCCTCCCGGCGGGTTGCCGGGAGGCCTTCGTTTGACGATGCTGAGAGGGTGGACCGTCCTCTCCTCGACCTTTTCGCCCGCGCCGACGCGCTTCCGCGGCTGCCCCGCCTCGGCGGGATGGCCCGGCCGAACGGTGTCGTGATCGTCGGCGAGCGCTTCTGGGCATTCGCAGGCGTGGACGGGTCGCTTCGCGAGGGCGAGATGCCGAGTGCGCCGAAGGCTCTGCACCGGGTTCCGCTCGTTCGCGGGCTGCTTCGCCTCGGCTCGGCGATCTCGCCGATCGTTCGTCGTGACGGTGTCGTTCGCAGAGGCGAGCGCTGGTTGCTGATCGCGGTCCTGCTCGCACCGCTCGCGCTCTTCCTTCTGCCTTCGCTGCTTCAGACCGTCGTCGGCGTCGTCCTGTCGCTCGTGATGCTGGTGTGGTTGCTGCGCGGACGCACGCTGCGCCTCCACGGCGCCGAGCACCGCGCGATCGCCGCCGTCGAGCAGGGGAAGCTCGTCTCGACGTGGTCGGGCATGACGCGACCTTCGCGGTTCGCAGCGCGCTGCGGGACGAACTTCGCCGCGCTCGTGCTTCCGGTCGCCGTCATCTTCGACCGCATCGCCTGGTCGCTGCCGGCCGCCGCGGTCGCAATTCTCTCCCTGTCGCTCACGATGGAGCTGTGGGTGGCGATCGAAGGACGAACACACCGCGTCGCGCGGGCGTTCCTCATTCCCGGTTTGCTCCTGCAGCGGCTCACCACGCGCGAGCCGCGGCTCGACGAGACGCAGGTTGCCTTGCGCGCAACCGCGTCGGTCCTCCGGCGCGAGCTCGCCGACCTCTAACCGAGGGGAATCATCTGTCAGGCGGTGGCGCGGGCGAAGTACCCCGCGGGAGCCTCGCGCAGCCCGAGCATCGCGTCGTCGAGCACGCGCACGAGCCCGGGTCGATCGCCGTGCATGAGCGTCTCGACGATCGCACGACGCACGGTGTCCGGCCGCGGCTCGTCGAGCCGGTCGCCGAGCAGCACCGACGCCCGCATCGTCGCCGCCCAGACGCCGTCCATCCCGCCGAGCAACGCCGTCAGCGCCTCGCGCAGCTGCTCCTCGCGAGACGGTCCGGACTGGAAGAGCGAGAGCTCCCAGCGGTCGAGCGCCTCGCCGAGCTCGGGGTCCTCGTCGGCGAGCGGCAGCCGCTCGAGCAGCTCGGACGCGAGCCGGCCGCGGAACGGGTCGAGGCGCGTCGCCTCTCCCCCGGGCTGCGCGGCGGCGATCGGCAGCATCGGCTTGATCCCGAACGGCCGCCAGTCGACGCGCTCGAAGAGCACGGGGCCGGCGGCGATCGCGCCGGAGGTCGCGAGCCGCACCGCGGTCACGGCGTCGCTGATCTCCCCTGCCGCGTCAGGGGCGGTCTCGCCCGCGGCGAGCTCACGCTGCAGCTCGATCACGCAGAGTCGGTCGGTGTCGCGGCCGAACTCGGGCGGGAGCAGCGCCTGTGCCTCCGGCCAGTGCTTCGCCAGCTCGCCGGTCGCCGCGTGGCGCACGGACAGCCCTTCCGCCAGTGCGAGCTCCCCGCCGAGGGACAGCCCGATTAGTGGCGCAACCGCGGCGTAGGCGCGCCGCCCGCTGAAGAGCGTCTGCTCGAGCTCCTCGTACGCGCGGTCGAACGCCGCGTCGTCCCAGTCGAAGCCGCCGCACGACTCCGAGACGCGGAGGATCAGCGGCAGCAGCACGCTCTTGAACGGCTCCTCGCCGAACAGCCCGGCGGCCGGCTCGGCGCGCAGGTCCTGCACCGCGAGCTGCGCGTCCTGACGGACCTCGAGCTTCCGCGCGCGAGCCTCGACGAAGTCGCGCACGAGCGGCCGGTACTCGTACAGAACGGGGCGGCCGCGGGATGCGTGCTGCTCGAACGCGAACGGCAGATCGACGTCCTCGGCGGAGAGGACGTGGAACGCGCCGAGGCAGAAGCAGCGCAGCGAGCGGTACAGGTGAGGGGCGCGGACGGTGGCCATGGACCCTCCGCCTACGCGCTCGGCATCACGTTTCCTGCCTGGCACGCCGGACACCAGTAGCTCGTGCGGTTCTCGTCGCCCTGCCCGCGGGACGAGATCCGCCCGCCGCAGCGCGGGCACACCTGGCGGCGGTAGACGTTCCGCCCCGGTCGGCCGGTCTCGACACCGGCGCGCATCAGTCGCGCCGCCGCGTCGACCGCGCTGCGCAAGTCGTCGTCCGAGAGCTCGCGCAGGCGCGACCACGGCGACAGCTTGACCTCCCACAGCGCTTCCGCCCTCCACATGTTCCCGATCCCCGCGACGAGCCGCTGGTCGAGCAGGGCGTCGCCGAGCTCGCGCGCCTGGTCGGTCGCGCGCAGGTTGCGGACGATCGCGTCGAGCTCCAACGGCTCGTCGAGCACGTCCGGGCCGAGCCGTCGCGCCACGTCGCCCGTGCCGAGCTCGAGGATCGGGCCGTTCCAGAGTACGCCTTCGTGCGTCGCTCCGCGCAGGACGAGCCACGGTCGACCGACGCGCTTCGCCCCGCGCAGCTCGAGCCGCCAGCGGCCCGTCATGCGCAGATGGCTGCGCAGCACTGCGCCACCCTCGAAGCGAAGCAGCAGGTTCTTGCCGACCGCCTCGACCGACTCCAGCCGACGGCCGTCGAGCCGCTCTGCGATGTGCTTCACGGCCGCGCGCGGGTGCGGGGTCTCGACCTCGACACGCTCGCCGACGAGCGGCTGCAGCCGCGCCGCAGCCCGTCGCAACGAGTCGCCTTCGGGCACAGCCTCGAGGGTAGCGATAGCTTTTGTCCAGGAACTGGCCATGCCCGCGAATTTGAACATCGCCGCCCTGTCCCGGCGCACCGGCGTCCCAGCCGACACGCTCCGGAAGTGGGAACAGCGCTACGGCGTGCTCCAACCGGGTCGGACGAAGGGAGGACAGCGCCACTATTCGGAACTCGACGTCGCGAGGGTCGAATGGCTCCGCGAGCGCCTCGAAGAAGGGTTCCGCATCGGCGAGGCCGCGGAACTGCTCGGCGACGCCCACCTCGAGGCAGCGCGGACTCCGGCGGACCTTCGGCGAGCGATCTACGAGGCGGCATCGCATGCGGATCTCAACGCCCTCCGCACGCTGCTGGATCAGACGTTCACCCTGTTCCCGCTCGACCAGTCGCTCTCGCGCATCGTGGAGCCGGTCCTGCAGCGCGTCGGCGAGGGCTGGGCGAGCGGCGAGCTGTCCGTCGCGCAGGAGCATCTGGTCAGCGGCGCCATTCGCTCGCGGCTGGAACGTCTGCTGGCTGACGCGCGCGGAGACGTGCGAGGCGTCGCCGTGCTGGCATGCGTTCCCGGCGAGTTGCACGAATTGGGCCTGCTGATGCTCGGAGCGTTGTTGCGCGCCGACGGCTGGCAAGTCGCGTATCGTCGGAGCAGATGCACCACTCGACGACGTGTTCGAGCTCGCAGAGCGCCTGGACGCCCCGCTGGTCTGCCTCAGCGCGACGATGAGCGAGAACGTCGCGATGCTGGCTCGGCGCCTTTGCCACCCGGCCTCACGCTCGTCGTAGGAGGTCATGCGGCGACGAGCCGGTTGCCCGCGAGCGGCGCACGGCGCTGATCCCCGCGCTGCGCCAATCGGGCACGAGCTCAGGAAGCTGATGAGGTGAACGAGCCCGTTCGTTTTGCTCTTGCAGGCGCGGCTGCTGCTGCCGGCTGGGCGCTGCTCGAGCCGCTCGACCGTCGTCTCTTTCGGTACGACTACTCCGACCTCGCCGTGCTCGGCAAGTTCGTCACCTCCGGGCCTGCATGGCGAGCGGTCGGCCTTGGTTTGCACATTGCGAATGGCGCGGCGTTTGGGCTTGCCTATCGCGAGTTGAAGCGCCGGCGCGGTTGGTCAGCGTTCCGGCTGGCGATGGTCGAGCACGTTGTGCTCTACCCGCTCTCGGCGGTCGTCGACCGGCACCATCCGGCGCGCGGAAGCGAGGGCATTCCGAAGCTGCTCACCCCGCGGGCGTTCGGGCAGGCGACCGTGCGGCACGCCGTCTTCGGCGCGCTGCTCGGCCGCCTGGCCTGACGCTACCGCCGCGCGTCCCGGGCGCCTGCCTGCGCCATCGCCTGCGACGCGAAGAGCAGGCTGACGAGCGTCATCAGCAGAAAGAGTTTGACCTGAGCCGGGTCCATCGTGCCCTCCGTCTACGCCTACACGGTCGAAATCGGCGCGACGCTGGGCTCGACGTATCCCCCGAGCGGGTTATCAGCCGACAGGCAGGACGCAGCCGCCGTGCCGCTCGAGCACGCTGGCCCGGAACTGCGCGCCGTTGCGGTCGACGCGGTAGCGGTCGCAGAACCCGTCGCCGACCTTCACCGCGCAGACGAAGACGTTGGCAGGCTCTCCCTCGCGGAACCAGATGCGCGAGCGGGCAGTGCACTCCGCCCCCTCCGCCTCGGTCGTGCGCGCGAGGTAGCGCTCAGCGGCCTCTTGCTCCGGCGGCCCCGCGCCGCAACCCGCGAGGACGACCAGCGTGGCGAGCGCCGCGGCGGCTCTCACGGGCGAAGGACGGCACGGCGCGGACCGGGCAGGAAGCCGGCTTCGAGCAGGAGCGGCATGACCTCGGTGTCGCCGACCGGTTCGCCGTCGAAGCGCTCGACCGCGAGGCGCTTGCGACCTCGCTGCCTCACGTGCGCGACGAGCGCGGCGAGTGCCTCGCGCAACCAGTCTTCCTCGGGCTCGCGGAGCGCGACGAGCGACTTGCCTCCGCGCTCGACGTAGAGCGCCGGCTCTCCGCCGAGCAGCACGACGTACGCGCCGGCCACGCGCGCGGCGCGCCCGCCTGCACGCTTGGGCCACGCGATCGCGGCCCCGTAGGGCTGCGCCGGGTCGGCAGCGGCGAGCACGAGTGCGTCGGGCTCGTCGTCGTCGCGCGGCCGCAGCTCGCGCAGACGTTCCACCCCGCCCGCGAGGGCGAACTGCGCACCTCCGAGACCCTCTACGAAGTAGCCGCGGCGGCAGACGCCGAGCGTCTCGAGCGCGCGAAGCTCGCCGTACACCGCGCCGTAGCCGCCGGGGATGCCCTCGGCGCGCACGCCGTCTCGCGTGACGATCCCCTGACGCTCGAGGAGCAGCTCCGCGAGCGCACGGCGGTCGGGCGCTTCCGCGAAGAGGTTGTCGGTGAGCGACCACCGGCCCTGCGTGGCCGTGTTCGTGTTCGCACGCTGTCGCGAGAAGCGGCGCGCGCGAAGGCGCTGCGGCCTCGGAGCCTCGTAGCGCTTCCCAGCGCGCAGCGGCGTCCAGGCGTCGTTGCGCACCTCGCCCGCCCAGACGAGATCCCAGAGCGCGGGCAGCGCCTCGGCGTGCTCGAGCCCGGTCGCCTCGACGAGGTCGAACCAGAACTTCGCGCCGCTCGCGAGCGCGTCGCGGATCTTTTGCGCGGCCTCGGTCTCGGGAGGCGCTGCCGCGGCCGGGCGGCCGAGCACGCCGGCGTCCTCGCGGAAGAACAGCGCGACGCGATCGAGACCGGCGCCCACCCAGACGAGCTCGCCCGACGCGCAGAGCTGGTCGAGCTGCAGCGGCTGGTAGTTCGGCACGCGGCGCGGCAGCACCTCGGACTCCCAGAGCTTCACCGGCAGCGCGAGCCCCTGGAGCGGGACGAGCGCCTCGCGCAGCGTCGCGCGGCGGTCGATGCCGTGCCAGCTCGGCAGGAAGCGCCCGAGTGTCGCCTGCTCGGCGGGCTCGACCTCCTTGCGCAGCGCAGCGAGCGACGCGCGGCGCAGCCGGCGCAGCACGTCCGGGTCGCACCACTCGCGCTCGGTGCCGCCAGGCCGCAGCTCGCCGCGGATCAGCTTCTCCTCGCGTTCGAGCTCGCGCAGCTCGGGCTCGACGTCACGGCCGAAGTGCTCGTTGGCCTGGCCGGTCGTGAACGGCCCGCGTCCCTTGGCGAACCTCAGAACGAGCTGCTGCAGCGACGTCGCGGCGTCCGACTCCGTCAGGAACGCGTCGGGCAACCCGCCGGGCGGCATCACGCCGAGCGCGTCGCGGTAGCGGCCCGCGTCCTCGGCAGGGATCAGGCGCTCGTCGCCGGCGACCCGTGCGCGGAACGCACGCCGCTCGCGGATCAGCGTCTCCGCGAACCCGGCGTCGTACTCGCCCTCGCGCAGGTCGCCGCGCCGACGCAGGACGTCGTGCAGCTCGTCGGGGTTGCGCGCGTTGCCGCGGAGCTGCGCCTCGACCTCCTCGAGCGCGCCGGGGTCGATCAGGTCGCGCAACTCCTCTTGCCCGAGCAGCTCGCGGAGCAGGTCGCGGTCGAGTGACAGCGCCTGCGCGCGACGCTCGGCAGGCGGCGTGTCGTCCTCGTACATGTAGGTCGCGATGTAGTCGAAGAGCAGCGACGACGAGAACGGCGACGCCGACTGCGACTCGACGTCGACGAGATCGAGCTCGCGCAGCTTGAGGCCGCGCAGGATCCCTCGCAGCGCCGGCAGGTCGAACACGTCCTGCAGACACTCGCGGTACGTCTCGAGGATGATCGGGAACGAGCCGTACTTCCGCGCGACCTGTAGGAGCGACTGTGCCTTCAGGCGCTGCTGCCAGAGCGGCGTGCGCTGCCCGGGACGCCGGCGCGGGATCAGCAGGGCGCGCGACGCGTTCTCGCGGAAACGCGCGCCGAAGAGCGCAGAGCCGGACAGCTCGCCGACCACGAGTTCCTCGATCTCCTCGGGATCGATCATCAGATCCTCGGTCGACGGCGGCGCGTCGGCGTCCGGCAGGTGCAGCGCGATCCCGTCGTCCGACCAGATCGAGTGCACCTCGATGCCGAGCGACTCGCGCAGACGCGCGGCGAGCGCGAGTGCCCACGGCGCGTGCACGCGCCCGCCGAAGGGCGTCAGCAGGCAGACGCGCCAGTCGCCGATCTCGTCGCGGAAGCGCTCGATCACGACCGTGCGGTCGGACGGGACGACGCCGGTTGCGGCCGCCTGCTCGTTCAGGAACGTCAGCAGGTTGCGCGCGGCCTTCTCGTCGAGCGTGTGCTCGTCGCGCAGCTTCGCGAGCGCCTTCGCCTCGGGCAGCGCGACGAGCTCGCGCGAGAACTTCCCGATCGCGGCGCCGAGCTCGTACGGACGACCGACGCCCTCGCCCTTCCAGAACGGGACGGCGCCGGGCACGCCCGGTGCGGGCGAGACAAGCACGCGGTCGCGCGTGATCTCCTCGATGCGCCACGTCGAGGCGCCGAGCAGGAACGTCTGTCCCGCGCGCGCCTCGTAGACCATCTCCTCGTCGAGCTCGCCGACGCGACCGCCGCCGTTCACGAGGTGGACGCCGAACAGGCCGCGGTCGGGAATCGTGCCCGCGTTCGTGACGGCGAGCTTGCGCGCGCCGGTGCGGCCGCGGATCACGCCTGCCGTCCGGTCCCAGACGATGCGCGGCCGAAGCTCGGCGAACTCGTCGGACGGGTAGCGGCCGGCGAGCATGTCGAGCACGTTCTCGAGCTGCGCGCGCGAGAGCTCGGCGAATGGGTACGCGCGGCGCACGAGCCGATGCAGGTCGTCGACGGCGATCTCCTCGTCGGCGGTGATCGCGACGATCTGCTGCGCGAGCACGTCGAGCGGGTTGCGCGGGATGACCGTCTCTTCGATCTCGCCGTCGAGCACACGGCGCGCGACAACCGCAGACTCGAGCAGGTCGGCGCGGAACTTCGGGAAGATGCGGCCGCGCGAAACGGCGCCGAGCTCGTGGCCGGCCCGACCGATGCGCTGCAGGCCGCGCGCAACGGACTTCGGCGACTCGACCTGGATCACGAGGTCGACGGCGCCCATGTCGATGCCGAGCTCGAGCGACGACGTGGCGACGAGACAAGGAATGCGTCCCGCCTTCAGCTCCTCCTCGACGATCAGCCGCTGCTCGCGGGCGAGCGAGCCGTGGTGCGAGCGTGCGATCTCCTCGTGCGGGTCGCCGTCCTCCTTGTCCGCGTTCGCGAGGTCGTTGAGGCGAAGCGCAAGGCGCTCAGCGAGGCGCCGGTTGTTGACGAAGACGATCGTCGAGCGGTGCTCGCGGACGAGCTCCAGGATCTTCGGGTAGATCGACGGCCAGATCGACTGCCGCGGCGACCCGTCAGCCGTGTCGATGATGTCCTGCAAGTCGGCGCCCTGACCCGGTTCGCGCATGTCGTCCAGCGGCACGATCACCTGCAGGTCCAGCTCCTTGCGAGTGCCCGCGTCGACGAGCCTGATCGGGCGCGCACCCGACACGAAGCGGCCGATCTCGTCCATCGGGCGCTGCGTCGCCGACAGCCCGATGCGCTGGAACGGCGTCTCGTTCAGCGCTTCGAGCCGCTCGACCGTGAGCGCCATGTGCGCGCCGCGCTTCGTGCCGGCGACCGCGTGCACCTCGTCGAGGATCAGCGTGTCGACGTCGCGCAGGATCTCGCGCGCGGCCGACGTCAGCATCAGGAAGAGCGATTCGGGCGTCGTGATCAGGATGTCGGGCGGATCCTTGACCATCGCCAGGCGTTCCTTCTGCGGCGTGTCGCCGGTGCGCACGCCGACGCGAAGCTTCGACTGCAGTCCAGCGAGCGGGCCGCGCAGGTTGCGCTCGATGTCGTAGTTCAGCGCCTTCAGCGGAGAGACGTAGATCAGGCGCAGCCCCTCGCCCGGCGTCGCGTTCAGGCGGTCGATCCCGTAGAGAAAGGCGGCGAGCGTCTTGCCCGAGCCCGTCGGCGCCTGGATCAGGACGTGCTCGCCGGAGGCGATCGCCGGCCAGCCGGTCGCCTGCGCAGGAGTCGGCTCCCGGAACGCGTTCTCGAACCAGGCACGAGTCGTCGGGCTGAACGGCGCGAGCGCGTCCACACGAACAAGTGTACGCGTCCGACTAGCGTCCGGTCATGGCCTGGGAGCCGTTTCGGGGCGAGACCGTGGTCGGCGACGTCCGGGTGCTGCGCGGCGCTGCCGACCGTGACCTCTACGCCTACCTCCCACCCTCGCACGGCACGGGCGCGCGCTTTCCTGTCGTCTACATGCTCGACGGGCAGAACCTCTTCGACGACGCGACGGCGAACAGCGGAACCGAGTGGCAGGTTGACGAGACGATGGAAGGGCTTGCGCGCCAAGGGATCGAGGCGATCGTCGTGGGCATCCCTGCCGCGCCCGGCGACGAGCGCGGCCGCGAGTATTCGGGCGACAAGATCGAGCAGCACCTCTCGTTCGTGGTCGACACCGTCCGGCCGCTCGCCGAGGAGTCCTTCGACGTCGACCCGCGCCGCGAGCGAACCGGGATCGCGGGCTCCTCGCTCGGCGGAGTCGCGAGCCTGCACGCCGTCTACGCGCGGCCGGAGACGTTCGGCTTCGCCGGGGTGCTCAGCCCGGCCTTCTGGTGGACGGGCGACGACCGGTGGCTCGAGCTCGTCGAGCGCTCGGACAAGCCCGACGCGCGCATCTACATCGATGTCGGCGACAGCGAGATGCCCGAGGACGAAGCGACGCGCCGCCGGTACGTCGAGGGCTTCGAGCGGATGACCGCGCTCCTCCGGTCGCGCGGCTTCGACGACGGCTCGCTCCGCGCGGTGCTCGAGCCCGGCGGCGCGCACTTCGAGAGCGACTGGGCGCGCCGGCTACCCGACGCGTTGTGCTTCCTGCTCGCTCCCTAGCTGCGCAAGCCGCGAATCCGCTTTCGCGGATCCGCGACGCGCGAAGATCCCTAAAGGCGGCCGCTACGCGGCCGCTGCCGCAGCGACTTCCAATCAGGCCTCTCTAGCGCACGACCAGCCAGTAGACGAGAAACAGGACGGCGGTCAGGACGGCGGCCGCGAGCCACACGGTGATCGCGACGCCGAACAGCAGCCGGGCGGGTGTCGCCTCGTCGCGCCCCTCTTCGGTCTTCCTGATCTCCTCTTTGATCGGCTCTGTCATGCCGCTCGCGTACCCGTAAGCTTGACCCGTGAACCCGGATCGGCTCCATTTCACCGGCAACGACGACGCCGACCGGCTGCTGGCCGAGGAGCCGCTCGCGCTCCTGATCGGCTTCGCGCTCGACCAGCAGGTGACCGTCCCGACGGCGTTCCTCGGTCCGCAGAAGCTGAAGGAGCGGCTCGGGAAGCTGGACGCGACGGCGATCGCGCAGATGGACCCCGCGGAGCTCGAGACGGCCTTCCGCGAGAAGCCCGCCGTGCACCGCTTCCCGGGGAACATGGCCCGCCGCGTCCAGGAGCTCTGCGCGACGCTCGTCGACGAGTACGACGGTCGTGCGGAGCGCGTCTGGACCGAGGCGGCCGACGGCGACGACTTGCAGAAGCGAATCGGTGCGCTGCCCGGGTTCGGCGAGATGAAGACGACGTCGCTCGGTGCGGTGCTGGCGAAGCGATTCGGCGTGACCGCCGCCGAGCCGCTCGTCCCGAACCACCCGACGCTCGGAGACGTCGACTCCGCCGAGGCGCTCGCGCGCTACCAGGAAGCGAAGCGCGCGCACAAGGCCAAGCTCCGCGCCGCGCAGGCGTGAAGTACACCGACCGCGTGCTTGCGTACGTCACGCGCGAGCGCGACGGGCGCAAGGAGCTGCTCGTCTTCGACCACCGCGACCACCCCGGCGCGGGCACGCAGGTTCCGGCAGGACGGCTGGAGCCCGGCGAGGACGTCGAGGCAGGCCTCCTGCGCGAGCTCGAGGAGGAGGCTGGGCTCTCGAACGCCCGCGTGCTCCGGAAGTTCGGGACGTTCGCACCCCACGAGCTGCCGCACGGGCGCAGGTACACGAACCACGCGTTCGACGTCGAGGCACCGGACGCGCCCGACGCCTGGGAGCACGTCGTCGGCGGGGACGGAGACGACGCCGGGCTCGTGTTCCTCTACCGCTGGGTTCCGCTCGAGCCCGCGCCGGAGCTCTGGGGCGGGTCAGACCCGGTGCTCGAGAAGCTCTAGATCGCCCTCGTTTCGACCTGCATCGAAACCGCCTCGGCTTCGGCGAGCTCGATCGTGATGCCGTCGCGGAGCGTTCCGTGCACCTCGGCGATCTCGTCGACGTGCTGGATCAGCTCCATGATCTCGTCCTCGTCGGCCTCGGCCTCGACGCGCGTCGAGTAGCGCACGTTCGCCGCTCGCGGCGGGTCGCCCTCCCAGTCGCACTCCACCACGACGCGCACGCCGCGCACGTCGAGGTCGCGCTTCGCCGCCTCGCGGAAGACGTCGTTCGCGAAGCAGGCACCGAGCGCGAGCAGGAGCAGCTGGCCGCCGTTGAAGCCCATGCCTTGGCCGCCGTCTGCGGGGCCACGGTCGACGACGAGCGAATGTTGGCCCGACCAGCCCACCGAGAACGACCCTTCGTGCGCGCTCCGGACGTGGACGGTCATCTGGCTCACGGACGGGATGTTACGTGCGCTTCGAAAGGTCTTCCAGGGCGACCCTGGCTGCGGACACCCCGCACATCCCGTGGACGCCGCCCCCGGGCGGGGTTGCGGCGCTGCAGAAGTACACGCCTTCAAGCGGCGTGCGGTAGGGAACGCGGGAGCGGACAGGGCGCGTGAAGAGCTGTCCGAGGTCCATGGCCCCGCAGTTGATGTCTCCGCCGACCAGGTTGCGGTTGTGGCCCTCGATCTCCGCGGGGCCCCAGGCGCTGCGCGCGAGGATCGTCTCGCGGAAGCCGGGAGCGAAGCGCTCCACCTGCCACTCGATGGCGTCCGTGTAGTCCTCGTTGGAGCCGTTCGGAACGTGGCAGTACGCCCACGCCGTGTGTTTGCCGTCGGGCGCGCGCGACGGGTCGAAGCGCGTGTGCTGCGCGAGCAGGACGAACGGGGCAGGCCCCTTCCTCCCCGTCCACGCCGCCCACTCCGACTCCGAGAGCTCGTCGAGCGTGCCGCCGAGGTGCACGGTCGCGGCCCGCCCGACCTCGGCGGCGCGCCACGGGATCGGCTCGGAGAGCGCCCAGTCGAGCTTGAACGCGCCGGGGCCGTGGCGATAGTGGCGCAGCGCACGCTCGTAGCGTTCGGGGAAGCGGCCGTGCGCGAGGCGGAGCAGCTCGCGCGGCGCGACGTCCGCGAGCACGACGTCGGTATCGGGAAGCTCGTCGACCAGGCTCGACGTGTGGACCCGGACCCCTTGCTCACCGAGCCTCGCGACGAGCGCATCGGTCAGCCGTTGCGCGCCGCCGCGAGGGAAGCTCCAGCCGAAGACGTGCCCGAGGACGAGCAGCGAGAGCCCGAAGCCGGCGCTCGGACGGCGCTCGAGCGGGAGCATCGAGTGCGCGGAGGCGCCGGCGAAGAAGGCGCGCGCCCGCTCGGTCGCGAACGTGGCCTCCGCCAGGGATCGCGCAGCCCCGAGCGCGTGCAGGGCGCTCCGCGGCCCGAGCGCAACTGCGAGACGCGCGAGCGAGCGCGCCGAGGGCGGGAGCGGGCCGATCAGCACGGGCTCGACGAGCGGCCAATGCTCGACGAGCGGGCCGACCAGCGCGCGGTAGGCGTCACCGTCCTCGCCGAGCCCTGCCGCCGTCGCCCCGAGGTCGCGCTCGAGCATCACCGCAGTGCCGTCGTCGAGCGGATGCGCGGCCTGCGCGTCCGGCTGCACCCACTCGACGTCGAGGCCGAGCGAGCGGAAGAACGGCGAGTTCGCGCCGAGCGGCTGGATCGCCGAGCACACGTCGTGCACGAAGCCCGGCAGCGTGAGCTCGCGCGAGCGGACGCCGCCGCCGATCGTGTCCTCCGCCTCGTGGACCTCGACGTCGAGCCCGGCGCGTGCCAGTTCGAACGCTCCGGCGAGGCCGTTCGGGCCCGACCCGATGACGACCGCTTTCACCGCAGGCTGCGAAGCGCCGGCCCGAGCGACTGGCCACCGCGGAGCACGGGCTCATAGAGGTCGCCGTGTTTCTCGATTCGGTCGAGGGCCTCGCGCATCCCGAAGTCGCGCGGGCGAACCTTCGGCGTCAGCTCCTCCCAGCGCAGCGGCGTCGAGACGGGCGCGCCGGGGCGCGGCCGCACCGAGTACGCCGACGCGATCGTCTTGCCGTGGCCGTTCTGCCGGTGGTCGACGAGCACCGAGCCTTTCGGACGCTTCTTCTTCAGCCACTCGGTCGTCGCGAGCCCCGGGTTTCGCTCCTCGACTCCGCGTGAGACGAGCTCGGCGAACGCGTACGTCTCCTGGAAGCTCGAGTGGCGCGTGATCGGCACGAGCACGTGAATCCCCGACGCGCCACTCGTCTTCACGTACGAGCGCAGTTCGAGCTCCTCGAGCGCCTCGTGCACGAGGTGCGCGACCTTGATCGCGTTCGCGAAGCCGTCGTCGGGCGGGTCGAGGTCGAAGACGACGTAGTCGGGACGCTCCGGCTTGTCAACGCGCGAGTACCACGCGTTCATGTCGATGCAGTTCATCTGCACCATCCAGAGCATCGCCTCACGCGAGTTCACGAGGACGAAATCGACGAGCCGCGATCCGCCTTCGCGCGGGTGCGTCGTGAACTGCCGCGTCGGGATCCAGTCGGGTAGCCCCTTCGGTGCTTGCTTCTGGAAGTAGGCCTGGTCGTTGATCCCCATTGGTTGTCGCTTCAGCGTGAAGGGCCGGTCCTTCAGGTGCGGGACAATCGCCGGCGCGACCTCGCCGTAGTACTCGAAGAGGTCGCCCTTCGTGACCCCGTCATCCGGAAACAGGACGCGGTCCGCCGAGCTGAGCTTTACGTGACGCCCGCGAGCAGAAACGCTCGGTTCTCCTTCAGCATCTCGCGCGCGATCACCAGGCGCTGGATCTCGTTCGTGCCCTCGTAGATCTGCGTGATCTTGGCGTCGCGCATCATGCGTTCGACGGGGTACTCCTTGATGTAGCCGTAACCGCCGAGGATCTGCACCGCCTCGGTCGTCACCCACATCGCCGTGTCGGTGCAGAAGAGCTTCGCCTGAGCGGACGCTTTCGTCAACTCGCCGCCGTCGACGCCCTGGTCGACCATCTCGCCGAACTTGTAGAGCAGCCCGCGCGCTGCCTCGCACGCGGTCTCCATGTCGGCGAGCTTGCCGGCGATCAACTGATGCTCTGCGATCGGCTTGCCCATCGTCTCGCGGTGCTTGGCGTACTCGAGCGCGTAGTCGGTCGCTCCCTGCGCGATCCCGAGACCTTGCGCTCCGATCCCGGGCCGCGAGCGGTCGAGGATGCGCATCGCGAGCTTGAAGCCGTCGCCCTCCTCACCGAGGACGTTCTCGACGGGAATGCGCACGTCCTCGAACGCGAGCTCGCCCGTCGTCGAGCCCGTGATCCCGAGCTTCGGCTCGAGCCTCGTGACCTCGAACCCCGGCGTGTCCGCCTCGACGACGAACGCGGAGATCCCGGAGTGCCCCTGGTCGGGATCGGTCTTCGCGAAGACGGTGTAGAGACTCGCGACGCCCGCGTTCGTGATGAAGCGCTTCGAACCGTTCAGGACGTAGTGATCGCCGTCGCGACGCGCGGTGCTGCGCATCGCGGCCGAGTCCGAGCCCGAGCCCGCCTCGGTGAGCGCATACGCGGCGAGAAACTCACCCGAGGCGAGCCTCGGTAGATACCGCTGCTTCTGCTCGTCGTTGCCGCCGAGCTTCAACCCCAGCGAACCGAGCTCTTGCACCGCGAGGATCACCCCGCTCGTCGCGCAGACCTTCGAGACCTCCTCGATCACGGTCAGCGCGAGCAGCACTCCGGTGCCGAGGCCGCCGTAGGCCTCGTCGAAGAAGAGCCCGAAGAGCCCGTGCTCGCGGTAGAGCTCGACGATGTCCCACGGGAACTCGTGCGACTCGTCGATCTCGGCAGCGCGCGGCGCGATGCGATCTCGCGCGAGCTGCCGGACCAGGTCGCGGATCTCGCGCTGTTCCTCGTTCAAGAGGTACGACACGCTCGAAGGTTACTCAGGCCTGTGACAGACCGCCTCGATGTTGTTGCCGTCGGCGTCGTGGACGAAGGCGCCGTAGTAGTTCGCGTGGTAGTGGGAACGGAGCCCAGGCGGCCCGTTGTCCTTACCGCCCGCGGCGATCGCGGCTTCGTAGAACGCGTCGACGGTCGCGCGATCTGAAGCCGTGAACGCGAAGTGGGCCGCGCCGCGACCCTCGGTGTTCGTGATCCAGAACTGCGGGATCCCCGAGCCCGTGCCGAACCCGCACCAGCCCTCCTCCGCGCCGTCCATCATCAGCTGCACGCCGAGCGGGGCGAACAGCTGCTCGTAGAAGCCCTTGGCGGCCGGTACATCGCTGACCTTGGCCGAGACGTGGTCGAGCATGGTGCTCCTTTCGTGCTAGGACGCACCGAGTCTAGAGTCCGCGCCGTGATCCTCGAGAACGGCGTCATTCGCACCCTCGATCCCTCGTTGCCGGTCGCGAGGGCGCTCGCCGTGGCGGGCGGCCGGATCGCCGGCGGGATCGGAACGCACGAGACGTCGCTCGCCTCGCCCGAGGTCGTCGACCTCGGCGGGCGCTGCGTCCTGCCCGGCTTCACCGACTCGCACGTCCACTTCGCCACGTGGGCCGTCGCGCGGCAGGAGCTGCGTCTCGAGGACACGAGATCGCTCGACGAAGCACTCGCGCGTGTGCGCGAGGCGCTCGCGGGGGTACGGCCGGGCGCGTGGCTGCGGGGCCGCGGCTGGCGAAGCGGCGACTGGTCGCCGAACGTCGAGCCGACGAAGCACGAGCTGGACGAGCTCTCGGCCGACGTCCCGATCGTGCTGATGGCCCGCGACTCGCACTCGCTCTGGCTCAACTCCGCGGCGCTCGCCCGCGCGAACGGTGACCTCGACGTGCCGGGCGGCGTCGTCGAGCGCGACGAGCGCGGCGAGCCGACGGGCGTGCTCCGCGAAGAGTCGTGCTGGACGTTCCGCGACCGCCATGTCGAGATCTCCGACAACGAGTACGTCGAGGCGATGCGCGTCGGGATGAAGCTGGCGAACAGCCGCGGCGTCGTCGCCGTGCACGACAAGGACGGGTGGCTCGGCGCGCTGCGCTTCTGGCAGGAGCTCCGCGAGCGCGACACACTGACGCTTCGCGTGTGGCAGTCGCTCCCGCACGAGAAGGTCGGCGAGCTCGAGTCCGTCGACGTGCAGTCGGGCCTCGGCGACGAGTTTCTGCGCGTCGGCTACCTGAAGGCGTTCATGGACGGAACGCTCGGCTCGCAGACAGCGCGACTGCTCGACGGGTCGGGCGTGCAGATCACCTCGCGCGAGGAACTGGAGGAGATCGTGCGCCTCGGCGCTCGCGCCGGCTTCCCCGTCGCGGTGCACGCGATCGGCGATCTCGCGAACCGCGAAGCGCTCGACGCGTTCGAGGCGACGCAGGACGTCTGGCGCCCGCTCGGGCTCCGGCACCGGATCGAGCACGCGCAGCTGCTCGCGGACGAGGACGTCCCCCGGTTTGCGCAGCTCGGGGTCGCCGCGTCGGTGCAGTTCACGCATGCGGTCTCCGACCGTGACCTCGCGGACCGCTTCTGGGCCGGCGAGTCGCACCGCGCGTATCGGTGGCGGGCGCTCTGGGACGCCGGCGCGCTCGTCGCGAACGGATCGGATGCGCCGATCGAAGAACTCGACCCCTGGGCGGGCGTCGCGGCAGGCGTGCGCAAGACCTGGGACGACCGCGAGCCGTGGCACCCGGAGGAGGCCGTCACGCTCGACGAGGCTTTGCTCGCGACCTGTGTCAACCCGACGTTCCTCTCGCGCGACGAGCGCCGCCGCGGGCGTCTCCTCCCCGGTCTCGCGGCCGACCTCGTCGTGCTCGACCGCGACCCGTACGACGTGGAGCCCGACGCGCTCGCCGACGTCGAGGTCGTCGCCACGATGGTCGACGGCAGGTGGGTTCACAACCCCCCGCCGTGGGACTGAGCGCTTCGCTCTACTTCGGGACGGCTTCGAGCTTGTAGCCGACGCCGTAACGCGTCTGGACGAACGTGTGCTTCGATGCGGGCTTGTCGATCTTGTCGCGCAGCCGACCGACGAAGACGTCGACGGTGCGATCGCGGTGCGTCTCGCGGCGGCCCCAGATCTTCTGCAGCAGCTCATCGCGAGTCGCGACGCGGCCGGGCTCCTGGGCGAGCGTGTAGAGCAGCTTGAACTCGGTCGGCGTCAGCCCTGCGCTCTCCCCGTCGATGTAGGCCTGCACCTCGCGCGGGTCGATCCGTAGCTCCTCGAGCTCGATCGTGTCCCCTCGCTGCACCTGCGCCGGTTGAGAGCCGCGGCGCGCAGCCGCCTGGACGCGCGCGACGAGCTCCTTCATCGAGAACGGCTTCACGAGGTAGTCGTCGGCACCGATCTCCAGCGCGTGCACGCGGTCGTGCTCGGTGCCGCGGGCGCTGACGACGACGATCGGCGTGCCGATTCCCTCCGCGCGCGCCGTCTCGATGAACGCCCAGCCGTCGAGCCCGGGCAGCATCAGGTCGAGCACGCAGACGTCCGGCTGCTCGAACCGGAACCGCGCGAGCGCCTGCTTCCCGTCCGCCACCCAGACAGGCGAGTAGCCGGCGTCTTCGAGGTGGCGCGAGATGCCCGCCGCGATGACGTCGTCGTCCTCGACGATCAGCACCTTCGCCATCCGGTCGTACGATACGGGCTTCTCCGTCCCGTCACCCGACGTTCACCAAGCCGGTGCCCACGCAGGACCCGGCGGCTTCCACGATGCGGGCGACACCCACCAGAGGGGGAGAGACGAATGAGGAAAGCAGCACTGCTTCTTGCGATCGGGCTGGTGGCGCTCGGGACGGCCATGGCGGCCGGTGCCAAGGCGCCGAAACTGAAAGGCAGCGTCACCGCGGACGGCTCGAGCACGGTCGGGCCCTGGACGACAGCCGCGGCCGAGGGCTATCGCAAGATCCAGCCCGGGGTCCGGGTCACGGTCGGCATCTCCGGCACGGGCGGCGGCTTCGAGAAGTTCTGCCGCGGCGAGCTCGATCTGGCGAACGCTTCGCGGGCGATCAAGTCGTCCGAGTACGCAAGTTGCCAGAGCAACGGGATCAAGTGGGTCGCGTTCACGGTCGCGAACGACGGGATCTCGCTCGTCACGAGCCGTCAGAACACCTGGGCCGACTGTCTGACGACGGCCGAGCTGAAGAAGATCTGGAACACCGGCTCGAAGGTCGACAACTGGAAGGACGTGCGCGCCGGATTCCCCGACGTGCCGCTGAGGCTGTTCGGCCCGGGCACGGACTCGGGCACGTTCGACTTCTTCACCGAGCTCATCAACGGCAAGGCGAAGGCCAGCCGCTCGGACTACACCGCCAGCGAAGACGACAACATCCTTGTGCAGGGCGTCTCGGGAACCCGTGGCGGGCTCGGGTACTTCGGCCTCTCCTACTACCTCGAGAACCAGAGCAGGCTCAAGCTGATCAAGGTCGACGCGGGCGCAGGCTGCGTGGCTCCCAGCGTCAAGACGGTGCAGAGCCGCGCGTACAAGCCGCTCTCTCGCGCCCTCTACATCTACGCGAAGCGGGCATCGTTCGAACGATCCCCGGTGCGCGGGTTCATCGGCTACGCGTTGAACAACCAGGCGGCGATCGCGAAGCGCGCCGACTACGTCGCGCTCACCCCTGCGCAGGCGAAGCGCTCGCGCTTCCACTTCACCACGGTCCTGCGCCAGGTCGGCTAACGGGGGGCTTTCGGGGTCGGCTGCAGCTTGTAGCCGACCCCGTGCCTCGTGTGCAGGAAGGCGTGGTGCGGCGCCTGCCGGTCGATCTTGTCTCGCAGCTTCCTGACGAAGACGTCGACGGTGCGGTCGCGAGGACGCTGGCGCCTCCCCCAGATCCGCTGCATCAGCTCTTCGCGCGTGACGACCCGGCCGTGCTCCTGCGCAAGTGCGTAGAGCAGCCGGAACTCCGTCGGCGTCAGGTTCGCGTTGACGCCGTCGACGTAGGCCTGCACCTCACGCGGGTCGATCAGCAGCTCCTCGAGCTCGATCGCGTCACCGCGCGTCTCTTGCTGCGCGCGCACTCCGCGGCGCGCGGCCGCACGGACCCGCGCGACGAGCTCCTGCATCGAGAACGGCTTGACGAGGTAGTCGTCGGCGCCGAGCTCGAGCGTCTTCACGCGGTCCTGCTCGGTGCCTCGTGCGCTGACGACGAGGATCGGCGTGCCGATCCCCTCCGCCCGCGCCGTCCTGATCAGCTCCCAGCCGTCGATGCCGGGGAGCATCAGGTCGAGCACCACGACGTCCGGGCGCTCGAAGCGCAGCCGCGCGAGCCCCGTCTCCCCCCGCGCGACGAGCAAGGGCTCGAACCCGGCGTTTGCCAGATGGCCCGAGATCCCGCGGCCGATGACCTCGTCATCCTCGACGATGAGCACCTTGGACATGCAGGCCCGATGATCGTGGCCGTCCGGGTGAGGCAGGGTTCATGCGCGGTGAGAAACTGGTGACGAGGTGGTAAAGAGGCTCTTCGGACGAAAGCCGCAGACGGGCACGGATTCCGTCGACGCGGCGCGTGGCCGCGCGGTGATCGAGGAGAGCCGTGAGATCGTCGTCGCGCTCGACCGTGAGGGCCGCGTCGTCGCGGCCAGCATGCGCGCTCGGGAGGCCCTGCCCGAGCTCGCCGTCGGGAGGCTGCTGCCCGAGTCGACGCTCCGCGCGGTCGAGGTGCCGTACGACGTGAACGGCTCCCGCGAGACGCTCGTCTACCTGAGCGAGCCGGAGAACAACGCGGCGTACGACGAGCTGCGCTCCGGGTTCACGGCCGCCGTCTCGCACGAACTGCGGACGCCGCTCGCCCGCTTGATGTCGCTGCTCGAGACCGCGACGCTGCCGGGAGAGGACCCGGCGACGCTCGTCGAGCGCGCGAAGCTCGAGGTCGAGGAGATCGGTGGACTGATCGACGACGTCCTCTTCCTCTCCGAGCTCGAGACGGGCCGCGAGGTCGTCGCGCTCGGCGCGACCCCGATCCGCGAGACCGCGGAGCAGGTCGTCGCGGACCTGGCGGACTCAGCCTCGCGGGCGGACGTCACGCTCCGAGTCGACGTTCCGGACGGGCTCGAAGTGCCGCTCCGGCCTCGCATGCTCCGGGTCGTGCTCGAAAACCTCGTCACGAACGCGATCCGCTACGCCGGCCCGGGAGCGCGCTGCCGTGTGTCGGCCGAACGGCGCGACGGCGCGGTCGTGCTCACTGTGGCCGACGACGGGCAGGGCGTCGCCGACGAGGATCTCCCCCGCCTCTTCGAGCGCTTCTATCGCGCCGACCGGGCGCGCTCGTCGCGCGGAACCGGGCTCGGGCTCTCGATCGTGAAGCACGTCGTCACCTCGGCGGGCGGCACCCTCGAGGCCGCGGGCTCACCCGGAGGCGGCCTCACCGTGCGCTCGCGGTTCCCGTAGGGCGTTCACCATCCGTTCACATCTGGTAGAAGCCGCGCGGTGCGCCTAGGTCTGAAGCCCCAGAAGCGGCGGTTTTTCGAGCTGTTCACGGAGGCCGCGAGCAATATCGTCGAGATCACCCGACTCCTCGCCGAGTTGCTCGAGCAGTACCCCGAGGACAGCCGCGAGCTGATCGCCAAGATCAAGGAGCGCGAGCACGACGGCGACCAGATGACGACCGAGTTGGTCGGGCTCGTCAACCGGACGTTCGTGACGCCGTTCGACCGCGACGACATCTTCCGGCTCGCGACCGCGCTCGACGACATCTGCGACCACGTCGACGACGCCGCCACGAACCTCGAACTGTACGACGTCCGCCGCGTCCCCGAGAGGGCGCGCGAGCAAGGCGATGTGATCAACCGCGCTGCGGCCAAGCTCGAGGCCAGCGTGCTGTGCCTGGACGGGTTCAAGGACGCGGACGGTGAGCTCCGCGGGCTGCGCGAGCTCGAGGACGAGGGCGACCGGCTCGTGCGCCAGGCCGTCGCCGAGCTGTTCCGCTCTGGGCAGGACCCGATTTCGATCATCCGCTGGAAGGACATCCACGAGCAGCTCGAGGAGGCGGTCGACGCGTTCCAGACCGCCGGCGACGTGCTCGAGGCGATCCTCGTCAAGAATCGGTAGTGGAGGACCTGCTTCTCGTCGTCGTCATCTTGACGGCGCTTGCGTTCGACTTCACGAACGGGTTCCACGACACCGCGAACGCGGTCGCGACGTCGGTCTCGACACGCGCGCTCACGCCTCGGCAGGCAGTCACGGTCGCTGCGCTCGCAAACCTCGCAGGTGCGTTCGTCACGACCGCCGTCGCGAAGACGGTCGGCCAGGGGATCATCGACACGGGGCTCGCAACGCAGGAAACGATCCTTGCGGCGCTGATCGGAGCGATCAGCTGGAACATGTTCACCTGGTACCTCGGGCTGCCGTCGAGCTCGTCGCACGCGCTGTTCGGCGGGCTGATCGGCGCGGCGCTCGTCCAGTCGGGTACCGCGGGCGTGGAGTGGCACGGTCTTCTGGACAAGGTCGTGATCCCCGGCATCGCATCGCCGATTCTCGGGTTCCTCGGCGCGTTCCTGCTGCTGCTCGTCTTGTACTGGATGTTCGTGTGGATCACGCCGGGGGCCGCCAACCGGGGCTTCCGCTACGGGCAGATGCTCTCGGGGACCTGGTTCGCGTTCACGCACGGCGCGAACGACGCGCAGAAGACGATGGGCGTGATCGCGCTCGCGCTCTTCGTGAACGGCTCGATCGACGAGTTCTACATCCCGACCTGGGTGAAGGTCGCTGCGGGGCTGGCGATCGCAGCGGGAACGTATGTCGGTGGGTGGAGGATCATGCGGACGCTCGGCCAGCGCGTGTTCAACATGGAGCCCGTGGACGGGTTCGCCTCGCAGGTCTCGGCCGGCACGGTGCTCTACGCCGCCACGCACGCCGGCTTCCCGGTCTCGACGACGCAGTGCATCTCCGGGGCCGTGATCGGCGCGGGTGCGACGAAGCGCTTCTCCGCCGTCCGCTGGGGCGTCGCAGGCAACATCGTCGTCGCCTGGGTGCTGACGATCCCGGCCGCGGCGATCGTCGCGGGCCTGCTGTTCTGGCCGATCGAAGCCCTGTTCTAGCCGTTCACCAGAAAGTCACCAGACGTTCACGGCCCTGCGACCCACGCCTCAGGCTCGGGCGGGAACACTGGCCGCGATGCGGCGATTCGCCCTGCTCTCGCTCGCGTTGCTCCTCGCCGGCTGTGGCGGTGACCGCGGCGGCGGCGGCGACGACAACGGCGGCGCGGCCGTCGACAGCGATCTCTCCGGCCGGATCCAGGCGGACGGCTCGAGCACGGTCGGCCCGTACACGACGGCGGCGGCAGAGCAATTCCGTGGCGTGCACCCGGATGTTCAGATCACTGTCGGCGTGTCGGGCACCGGCGGTGGGTTCGAGCGCTTCTGCACCGGCGAGACCGACCTCTCGAATGCCTCGCGCGCGATCAAGGACGAAGAGAGCGCGGCGTGCGCGGCAAAGGGCATCGAGCACGTCGAGTTCCAGATCGCCAACGATGCGCTGACCGTGGTTGTGAACCCCGAGAACGACTGGGTCGATTGCCTCACCGTTGCGCAGCTCAGGAAGATCTGGGATACCGGCTCCAAGGTGGAGTCGTGGCGGGATGTGGATCCGTCGTTCCCCGACGTCACGATGAAGCTTTACGGCGCCGGCACCGACTCCGGGACGTTCGACTACTTCACCGACGCGATCAACGGCGAAGAAGGTCGCAGTCGCTCTGATTACTCTGCGACGGAGGACGACAACGTGACCGTGCAGGGTGTGTCGGGCGACGAAGGTGCGCTCGGCTACTTCGGGCTCTCGTACTACGAGCAGAACAAGGACGCACTGAAGGCCGTCGCGATCGACGACGGCGACGGCTGCGTGGCGCCCTCAGTCGAGACTGCGCAGAATGGGACGTACAAGCCGCTTTCGCGCCCGCTCTTCATCTACGCCAAGAAGGACTCGTTCGATCGACCCGAGGTGCACGCGTTCGTCGAGTTCATCCTCGACAACGAGCAGGACATCGCCGAGGCGGCGCAGTTCGTGCCGCTGACCGACGAGCAGCTCACGAAGGCGAAGGCCGACCTGGCGGCAGCGAGCTCCGGTTGAGCGTTCGCGCCGAGGCGGCGCCCTCGCGGCTCCAGTCGAGTCGCGTCAGGTACGGGGAGCTCCTGATCAAGGGGCTCCTCGGCTTGTGCGCGCTCATCTCCGTCGCGACGACGGTCGGGATCATCGCCGCGCTGTTCATCCCGGCGTTCGAGTTCTTCCAGGAGGTCTCGATCGTCGACTTCCTGACGGGGACCGAGTGGGCTCCGCTCTTCGAGCCGGCGCTGTTCGGCGTCGTCCCGCTCGTCGTCGGGACGCTCGCGGTGACGTTCTGGGCGGTGCTGGTCGCGATTCCGCTCGGGCTCGGGTCGGCGATCTACCTCAGCGAGTACGCCGGTGCGCGCATGCGCAGCATCTTGAAGCCCATGCTCGAGCTGCTCGCCGGAATTCCGACGATCGTCTACGGATACTTCGCGCTGACGTTCTTCACACCGCTCCTTCGTGACCTGGGAATCGGTGTCGACATCTTCAACGTGCTCTCCGCCGGACTCGTGATGGGCGTGATGATCCTCCCCACCGTCGCCTCGCTCTCGGAGGACGCGATGGCCGCGGTTCCCCGCGACCTTCGTGACGGCGCATTCGCACTCGGCGCAACCCGGCGGGAAGTGGCAACCCGCATCGTGGTGCCGGCGGCGATCTCCGGAGTCACCGCGTCGTTCGTGCTCGGCATCTCCCGCGCAGTCGGCGAGACGATGATCGTGCTCGTCGCAGCCGGTCAGCAGCCGAACCTCACCTTCGACCCGCGTGCGGCCGTCGAGACGATGTCCGCGTTCATCGCCGCGACCGGGGCGGGCGACGTGCCGACCGGGTCGGTGGAGTACAAGACGATCTTCGCGGTCGGCGCGACGCTGTTCGTGATGACGCTGATCCTGAACGTGATCGCGATCCGGCTCGTCGAGCGCTTCCGGGAGGAGTACGAGTGACCGAGACCGTGAGCCTGAAGCGCCGCGGACGGGACATCAAGGGCGCTGCGTTCAAGGGAGTCCTGCTCCTGTCGCTGATCGTGGGCTTCGTCACACTGGTGACGCTGCTCGTCGACGTCTTCCGGAAGGGCTGGGCGTACGTCGACTGGACCCTCTTCACGAACCCACCGTCGATCGACCCGGCGATCGCGGGCGCGAGGCCGGCGATCCTGGCGACGATCTACCTCGGGCTCATGGTGATCGTCTTCACGGTGCCGATCGGCGTCGGCACGGCGATCTATCTCGAGGAGTACGCGGATCGCAAGCGCTGGTACAACCGACTGCTCGAGCTGAACATCCAGAACCTCGCCGCGGTGCCGTCAATCGTCTACGGGATCCTCGGCCTCGCGTTCGTCGTGCGGGGGATGGGGCTCGGCCAGGTGCTGCTCGCGGGCGCGCTGATCCTCACCCTGCTCGTCCTGCCGAACATGATCATCGCCTCGCGCGAGGCGCTGCGTGCCGTTCCCGACACGATCCGACAGGGTGGCTACGCGCTCGGGGCGACCCAGTGGCAGGTGACGTCTCGACAGGTGCTCCCCGCCGCGCTCCCCGGGATTGCGACGGGCTCGATCCTGTCGGTCTCGCGTGGCATCGGCGAGACCGCGCCCCTGATCATGGTCGGCGCGGTGACCTACGTCGCGTTCGACCCCACTGTCCTCGGGCCCTTCACGGCCCTGCCGATCCAGATCTACCAGTGGGTGCGTCTCCCTCAGGAGGAGTTCCGCTCGCTCGCGGCGGCCGCGATCATCGTGTTGCTCGGCATCCTGCTGAGCCTGAACGCCGTCGCGATCTGGCTCCGGAACCGCTACCAGAGGAGGTGGTGATGAGCGTGACCGATGCGCCCGTCAAGATCGCCGGCGACCTGCAGCGCGAGTCCACGACGCGAGGCGCCGCGGTGTTCGACGTGCAGAACGTCGGCGTTTCGTACGACGGGAACCTCGCCGTTCAGGACGTGACGCTCCCGATCTACGAGAAGCAGGTGACTGCGATCATCGGACCGTCAGGGTGCGGCAAGAGCACGTTCATCCGCGTCTTCAACCGGATGAACGACCTGATCCCCAACGCCAAGGTCCATGGCAAGGTGCTGTACCACGGCGAGGATCTCTACGGAAAGGACGTCGACTCCGTCGAGGTGAGGAAGCAGATCGGGATGGTCTTCCAGAAGCCGAACCCCTTCCCGAAGTCGATCTACGACAACGTCGCGTTCGGACCGCGAGTGCTCGGGTGGAGGAACGGCCTCGACGAACGCGTCGAGGAAGCGTTGAAGCGAGCCGCGCTCTGGGACGAGGTCAAGGACCGATTGAGGAAGAACGCGCTCGGGCTCTCGGGTGGGCAACAGCAGCGCCTCTGCATCGCGCGCGCTCTCGCCACGGAGCCTGAGGTGATCCTGATGGACGAGCCGGCGTCCGCGCTCGACCCGATCGCGACGACGCGGATCGAGGACCTGATGCACGAGCTCAAGCGCGACTTCACGATCCTGATCGTCACGCACAACATGCAGCAGGCCGCCCGCGTCGCCGACATGACGGCATTTTTCTCAGTAAATGTCGCTCCGGAGGGTGATCGCACGGGAATCCTCGTCGAGTACGACGAGACTTCGAAGATCTTCACGCAGCCGAGCGACAAGCGGACTGAGGACTACGTCACGGGGAGGTTCGGATGAGGGTCGGCTTTCAAGAAGATCTCGACCACCTCGAATCGTCGCTGCACGAAGAGGGCACGCTCGTGCTTCGTTCTCTGCGAGGCGCGCTGAACGCCCTCGTACAGCAGGACGAGGAGCTGGCCGACGAGGTGATCGCGTTCGACGACGAGATCGACACGCGCTACCTCGCGGTCGAGGAAGGCGTCCAAGAGCTCCTCGCACGGCAGACCCCTGTCGCGTCCGACCTGCGGCTCGTCCTGTCGATGCTCCACGTCAACCTGCACCTCGAACGGATCGGCGACTACTGCGTGACGATCGCGAAGTTGGTGAAGCTCGCGCCGCCCGTCGCGCCCGACCGCATGTTCGTCGACGTCTTCCAGGAGATGGGGACGCGCGCCGAGGAGATGATCCGCGTCGCTCTCGACTCGTTCGCCTCACGGAATCTCGAGCAGGCCGAGACGCTCGTCGACCTCGACGAGCTGATCGACCGCGCGAACCGGCGCTTCGTCCAGCAGGTGCTCTCGTTCGGGCGCGACCCGAAGCTCCACGAGTGGGGCCTGCGGATGATCATCGTCTCGCGGTGCTTCGAGCGGATCGGCGACCACGCGGTCGACATCGGGGAGCGCACGGCCTACCTCGTCTCCGGCGAGTTCCGCGAGTTCACGGACGCCTCTCACTCCGACTAGTTGCGAAAGCCGCGAATCCGCTCACGCGGATCCGCGACTCGCGAAGACCCCTAAAGGCGGCCGCTTCGCGGCCGCTGGCGTCGCGATTTCCATCACTCCTCAGACGTGCGGGTCGCTATATTCCGTGTAGCGATGCGCACGATGAACCCGATCCACGAGACCAGCTCGTGCGCAGTGGCTGCCTGCACGGAGATTCTCGGCGCGAAGTGGACGGCGCTCCTCGTGCACGACCTCTCGGAGGGCGCGCGCCGGTTCACCGAGCTCGAGGCAGCCTGCCCGGGGATCTCCCCGCGAACGCTCTCCGAGCGGCTACGGGCGCTCGAGGAGGGCGGGATCCTCCTCCGCACGAGCTATCCGGAGCGCCCGCCGCGCGTCGAGTACGAGCTCACCGAGAAGGGCCGGGGCCTGCTCCCGGTGATCGACGAGATGCGCCGCTACGGGCACCAGTGGCTCGTCGACTGCTGAGCTAGCTCGCGCGAGGAAGCTCGGCGAAGGCGAGGTAGAGCTCGCGCGCCGCGTCGTACGCCTTCGTCAGGTACTCGACGGGGAGCTTCTCGTTCGGCGAGTGGACGCTCGACTCGGGCAGCGCGACGCCGGTCAGCACGACGGGCATCCCACGTTCCGTCACCGCGGCCATGATCGGGAGCGTGCCGCCGCCTCGGATGAGGAGCGGCTCGCGGCCGAAGACCTTCTCGAACGCCTTCGAGCCGAGCTGGATGGCCGCCGACTTCGGGTCGACGACCGATGCCGGCGTCCCCTTGTCAAAACGGATGTCGACCTCCGCGCCCTTGGGCGCGGCCTCTGTGACGAGCTGCTCGACGGCCTTGCGAATCGTCTCGACGTCCTGGCCGGGCGCGAGCCGAACGGTGAAGTTCGCCTGCGCCGAGGTGACGGTGGTCGTGTTCTTGAGCCCTGGCTTGCCGCCGAGGATCCCGTTCACGTCGACGGACGACTCCGCGGTGGTGCGAACCCAGAACTCGTCGGCGGCACGGTCGTCGTACGGGCTCGCGCCTGCCTCGCCGAGCATCTCCGCGCCGCTGGGGATCGCGCTCCAGCTCTCCTGCTCCTCGGGCGACGCGGGGATGATCCCCTGACGCAGCGGCTCGGGGAGCCGGCCGTCGCGGGGCATGATCCCGCCGAGCGCCTGCATGAGCGCGTGAATCGCGTTCAGCGCCGCGTTCCCGTACATGCCGGAGTGCAGGTCGCGCGCGCCGGTCTTCACCGTCATGTCGAACGCGACGAGCCCGCGCGTGCCGGTGCAGAACTGCGGGACGTCGCGGCGCTCCATCCCGCCGTCGAAGATCACGCACACGTCGGCGCCGCGCTCGTCGGCGTTCACCCAGTCGACGATCGACATGCCGCCGATCTCCTCCTCGCCGTCCGAGGCGACGCGGATGTTCACGGGCAGCGCGCCTTCGTCCGCGAGGTCGACCGCGGCTCGCAAGATCGAGTAGAGCTGGCCCTTGTCATCGGCAACGCCGCGCGCGAAGAGCCAGTCGTCCTTGACCGTCGGCTCGAACGGGTCGCTGTCCCAGAGGTCGATCGGCGCCGGCGGCTGCACGTCGAAGTGGCCGTAGACGAGCACCGTCGGCGCCTTGTCGGGATCGTTCGACGCGGGAATCTCGCCGATCACCATCGGCTGCGAGTCCGTCTCGACGAGCTCCGCCTCGCCACCCTTGGCGGAGCGCACGAGATCGCGCACCCACTCCCCCGCCCGCCGGACGTCGTCAGCGTGGTTCGGGTCAGCGCTGACGCTGGGGATGCGCAGGAGGTCGTAGAGCTCGTCGAGATGCGTCGCGTTCACGGACGCGAGAGTTTACGCAGCAGCGTCGCGGAGCGTCTGGCTGTCCGACAGCGCCCGAAGCTTCTTCAGGCTCTGGTTCTCGATCTGGCGGATCCGCTCGCGCGTCACGTTGAACGTGCGGCCGACCTCGTCGAGCGTGCGCGGCGGCTTGCCGTCGAGCCCGTAGCGAAGCTCCAGCACCTGGCGCTCGCGCGGCGAGAGCATCTCGAGCACCTTCTTGAGCGCCTCCTTGCGGAGCGTGGTCTCGGCCTCCTCCTCGGGCATCGGCGCCGAGTCGTCGGTGAGGAAGTGGCCGAACTCGGACTCCTCCTCGTCGCCGACCGGCTTCTCGAGCGAGACCGGTGTCTGCGCGCTGCGGCGGATCTGCTCGACCTCGTCGGTCGTCAGCTCGAGCTCCTTGCCGATCTCGAAAGACATCGGCTCGCGTCCGAGCTCTGCGCGGAGCTTGCGCTCGGCGCGCGCGATCTTGTTCAGCTTCTCGACGACGTGGACCGGCATGCGGATCGTCCGCGCCTTGTCCGCGAGGGCCCGCGCGACGGCCTGGCGAATCCACCAGGTCGCGTAGGTTGAGAACTTGAAGCCCTTGCGATAGTCGAACTTCTCGGCGGCGCGCACGAGACCGATCGTCCCCTCCTGGATCAGGTCGAGGAACGGCAGCCCCTGGTTGCGGTAGCGCTTCGCGATCGAGACGACGAGCCGAAGGTTCGCCTCGACCATTTCCTGCTTCGCGCGATGGTCGCCGCGCTCGATGCGCTTCGCGAGCTCGACTTCCTGCGCCGCGGTAAGCAGGTCGACCTTGCCGATGTCCTTCAGGAAGAGCTGCAGCGAGTCGGTCGAGATCTCGCGCTCGACCGGCGCAGCAACCTCTTCCTCCTCCACGGCGGCCCCGTCGACGACCGAGATCTCGAGGCTCTCGAGCGTCTCGAAGAACGCGTCGAGCACGCCGGGCTCGAGGTCGAGCTCGACGAGGGCGAGCGCGATCTCCTCCGCCGTGAGCGACCCGGCCACCTTGCCTGCCTCCAGCAGGGCCTTCGCCTCGTCGGTGGCGAGCATCGCCTCGACGTTCAGCTCCGTCCCCGGAATCACCGTCGCCGTTTCGCTCACGTTCCCCCTCCAAGGCCCGTGCTGCATGACCAACCCACCCTCACCTTCACCATACGGCCAAGTCGGACAGAGTCAATGTCCTCGGTGGCGGCGGAAGTGTGCCTGAGCCTGCGGACGGCCGCCATAGGCCGTTCGGCTCATCTTTTCCTGCCTCTTGGACCCATACCCCTAGAGACGGTCGAGAAAGCGCTTCGCTTCCCGCCCCAGGCGGGTTTCCGGGCCGAGCGCACGCACCTGACGAAGCTGGCGCTTCGCGCCCTCCGCGTCGTCGATCCACACCAGCAGCAGGCCGAGGTGGAACCGCACGGTCTGGGCGCGCGGGAAGCGCCGGGCCAGCGGGCCGAGGCGCGAGAAGGCTGCTGCCGGCTCGTCCTTGTCGAACCGCGACACCGCGGCGGCCGTGAGCGTCTCCGGGTCGTCGGGAGCGCTCCTCACCGCGCCGTCGAAGATCCGCCTCGCGGACACCGGCCTGCCGATCCTCTGCAGGGCCGAGCCGTAGTGCAGCCTCGCCGACTTCGTCCGGAGGAGCGCGAGGAGCGCGAGCTGGTTGCTCGGGGAGCGGTGCGCCAGCGCCGGTGGGAACGGCTCGCTCGGAACGAACAGCGGGAGCCCGGGCGCAAGCTTCGGGTGGAGGAAGTCGTCCGCGCGCACGGCGTATGGGGTGTCCGGCTGGAGCCGTGCGGCCGCCTCGAGCTCGGTGCGGGCCGCGCGCTCGGCACCCGTCGTCGCGAGCACGATGCCCTCGTGGAGGCGGACGGCGGAGTTCGACTGGGGCAGCGCCTCGAGTGCGGGCATCGTGTCGGGCCACGACGCGAACGCGGCCCCGATCCTGGCTTCGGGCGAGCCGTAGCGCTCGAAGATCCGGCGCGCGTCATCGAGGCTGCCGTCGGCGTAGAGGAGCGAGGCGCGACGAATGTCCCGCGCCTGGGCGTCGTCGCGGACGCCGACGTCGAGGAAGAGCGGCGGCGGGTCGACGGTCGACGTTGCAGGCTGGTCGCGCGTCAGGGCGACGATCCCGAGCGTCGCGGCGACGGCCACGGCGCACACCGTGGCGACGATCGTCCAGATGCGGGCGCGCGGGGACATCGAACAGGTCGCTACACTTTGGAAAGCAATGGCAACGTCGAGCGAGACGTCAAACCTCAGTTTGCGTGAAGCCGCCGAACTGCTCGCCGGGGACGCGCTGTTCCTCGACGTTCGCGAGCAGGGCGAGTGGGATCTCGGGCACGTCCCGGAGGCGCTGCACATCCCGCTCGGCGTGCTGGAGGACCGCGTGGCCGACGAGCTCCCCGACCGGGAGCGCGAGGTCGTCGTCTACTGCGCGCACGGCCGCAGGTCGCTCGCAGCGCTCGCGACGCTCCGGGCGCTCGGGTACGAGCGCTCACGCCACCTCACCGACGGGTTCGAGGAGTGGGAGAAGAGCGGCTTCCCCGTCGTCGTCCCGTCGACCCTGGAGCCCGACCAGCGGCGCCGCTACAGCCGTCATCTGCTGATCCCCGAGATCGGGGAGGCCGGCCAGCGGCGGCTGCTCGAGTCGAGCGTGCTCCTGATCGGCGCCGGCGGGCTCGGCTCGCCCGCCTCGCTCTACCTCGCGGCGGCCGGAGTCGGCACACTCGGCATCGTCGACGACGACGTCGTCGACGAGTCGAACCTGCAGCGCCAGATCGCGCACTCGACGCAGCGACTCGGCGACGCGAAGGTGGACTCTGCGCGCGACACGCTGACCGCGCTCAACCCTGACGTCGAAGTCAAGACCTACAACGAGCGGCTGAGCTCGGAGAACATCGACCGCATCCTCTCCGAGGGCTGGGACGTGATCGTCGACGGCGCCGACAACTTCCCGACGCGCTACCTCGTAAACGACGCGTCGGTCTGGCACGGCATCCCCGTCGTGCACGGGTCGATCTACCGCTTCGAGGGCCAGGCGACCGTCTTCCAGCCCGGTGCGGGCCCTTGTTACCGCTGCCTCTTCCCCACCCCGCCGCCGCCGGAGCTCGCGCCGTCGTGCGCCGAGGGCGGCGTGCTCGGCGTGCTGCCCGGCGTGATCGGCTCGCTGCAGGCGAACGAGACGATCAAGCTGCTGGCCGGGATCGGCGAGCCGCTCGTCGGCCGGCTGCTGCTCTTCGACGCGCTCAGCGCGACGTTCACCGAGGTCACGCTTCGACGCGACCCCGACTGCCCCGTCTGCGGCGAGCACCCGACTGTGACGGAGTACATCGACTACGCGGAGTTCTGCGCGGCCCAATGAGCGTCGTCCGCATCCCACCGACGTTGCGAGCGGACACGGGCGGAGAGCGCGAGGTGATCGCCGCCGGCGACACCGTGCGTGACCTGCTCGACGACCTGATGGCGCGCTTCCCCACGCTCGACGGCAAGCTCGAGTACGCGAACGTGTACGTCGACGGCGAGGACATCCGCACACGCGACGGCTTCGAGACGCCGGTCTCGGCCGGCGACACGGTCATCCTTCTGCCGGCGATGGCCGGTGGCTGTTAAGCCGCACGTCGCGGCGTCGCTGCTCGACCTCGTCGGCAACACCCCGCTGGTCGAGCTGAAGTCCCAGGGCGACGTCCGGCTCTACGCGAAGCTCGAGGGGCAGAACCCGACCGGCTCGAACAAGGACCGCGTCGCGAAGGCGATGATCGAGGCCGCGGAAGCCGCCGGCGAGCTGGCTCCCGGCCGCGAGCTGCTCGAGCCGACGAGCGGCAACACCGGTATCTCGCTCGCGCTCGTCGCGAAGCTCAAGGGCTACAGGCTCACGTGTGTGATGCCGGCGAACGCGACGGAGGAGCGCCGCCGGCTGCTTCGTCTCTACGGCGCGGAGATCATCGAGTCTCCGGGCGAGGAGGGCTCGAACGGCGCCGTGCGTCTTGCGCTCGAGCTGGCCGAGCGCAAGCCGAGGTACTTCATGCCGTTCCAGTACGCGAACGAGGCGAACCCGCGCGCCCACTACGACGGGACCGGCGCGGAGATCGCCGAGGCGCTCGACCGCGTCGACGTGCTCGTCGCGGGGCTCGGCACCGGCGGCACGCTGATGGGCACCGGCGCGCGGCTGCGCGAGTCGTTCCCGGACCTCACGGTCGCCGCGGCGGAGCCACTACCCGGCGACCCTGTCATGGGTCTTCGCTCGCTGGAGGACGGCTACGTCCCGCCGATCCTCGACGTCTCGAAGCTCGACCGAAAGATGCTCGTCTCGAACGTCGAGTCGATCGCAGCACTCCGCCGGCTGCTCGACGAGGACGGGATCTTCGCGGGCGTTTCGTCGGGGGCGGTCGTGCACGTCGCGCGCAAGCTCGCGGCCGAGCGCGAGGACGGCGTCGTCGTCTGCGTGCTCCCCGACGGCGGTTGGAAGTACCTCTCGGCGGGATTCTGGGACACCGACGACGTCGAAAGTGCGATGGAGAACACCGTCTGGTGGTGATCCCCGCCGACGTGCGCGCGGAGCTCGAGCAGCACGCGCACGAGGAGGCGCCGAACGAGGCGTGCGGGCTGATCGTGCTCCGCGACGGTCGGGCCGAGCGGTACGTGCGCGGGCGGAACGCCGCCGGCTCTCCGTACCGCTTCGAGCTGGACGTCGACCCCGACACGTGGTTCCTCGAGGACGAGGGCTACGAGCTCGCGGTCTTCCACTCGCACCCCTCCTCACCCGCGCGTCCCTCACGGACGGACGTCGAGAACATCGGCCTGTGGGCGGGGAAGCCCTACGTGATCCTGTCCGCCGCGACCGGCGATCTGGCCGCGTTCACGATCGAGGACAGGCGGATCACGAGCGTCCCGCTCGGTCACTGAAGCGAAACGGGAGCGCCGGTCTCGGCTGAGCGAAGCAGCGCGTCGAGCACGCGCGCCTGGGCGACCGCGTCGTCGCGGCCGAGCAGCGGCGGCTCCTCGCCGGCGACGGCCCGCGCGAAGTTCTCGAGCTGGAGGCGGTAGCGGTTGGCGTGCTCGATCTCGATCCGCTCGACCTCGGTCTCGTCGAACGTCGTGCCCCTGCGGACTTCTACCGCCTCGACGTCGGCGGTGAAGGGATGCGAGACGAGCAGCGACCCCGCGGAGCCGACGGCTTCGAGACCCTCGCTCGGCGCCGTGTCCATGCCGCAGGAGAAATGGCCGAGGACTCCGCCGGGGAAGCGGAGCGTCCCGGCGAAGCGAACGTCGACGCCGCTCGGCGTCAGCGTCCGCTCGCCGAACACGGACTCCGGCTCGCCCGCGACGAGCCGCATGCCGCTGACGCAGTAGCAACCGACGTCGAGCAGCGCGCCGCCGCCGAGCTTCGGGACCCAGCGCACGTCCTCGGGCCGTCCGAGGGTCGAGCAAAACGCCGTGCGCACGAGACGCAGCTCGCCGACGGCGCTCTCGTCGAGCAGCTCGCGGGCTCGCTTGATCTGCGGATGGTGGCGATACATGAACGCCTCCATCAGCACGAGGCCGGTGCGCGCCGCAACGTCGAACGCGCGCGCCACCGCGTCGGGGTCGCGGCCCATCGGCTTCTCGCAGAGAACGGGCTTTCCGGCTTCGAGCGCGCGGATCGACCACTCGACGTGCAGCGAGTTCGGCAGCGCGATGTAGACAGCGTCGACGTCGGGATCGGCGAGGAGTTCCTCGTAGCTTCCCCACCAGCGCTCGAAACCGTGCTCGGCGGCGTACGCCTCCGCGCGCGCCGGGTCGCGGCTTGCGGCACCCACGATCGCGACGAGCTCGGACTCGGTGGCGCCGTTGATGATCTCGTCGTTGGTCTGGGCCGTCGAGAGCAGTGCGAGGCGGAGCACGATCGCATCATCAACATTGGGGGTAGGCTCCGCGCCGATGGTCGAGATCGCCCCCGGGCTTCGACGCTGGACGGCGTACCACGACCACTGGGAGGAGCAGGTCGGTTCGCTCGCGCTCGAGACGGACGACGGGCTCGTGCTGATCGACCCGATCGACCCGCCGCGCGGCCTGCGCAAGCCCGACCACGTGCTCCTGACCGTCTTCTGGCACGGCCGCTCGACCTCGGAACTCCATCCGAAGCGCGTCTGGGCGCACACGCGCTCCGCGCAGCCGCTCCGCAACCGCGGCGTCGAGGTGACCGACGCGTTCAAGCCCGGCGACGAGCTTCCGGGCGGTCTGGAGGCGTTCGCGACCGCGCGCGTGAACGAGGTCGTCTTCTGGCTGCCGAAGCACCGCTCGCTCGCGGTCGGCGACGTGCTGCTTGGCGCGGGCGCCAAGCCGCGCGCAACGCGCGACGCGCTGCGCTTCTGCCCGGAGCGCTGGCTCGGCAAGGGAACTCACGACGACCTGCGCGAGACGCTCCAGCCCTTGCTCGCGCTACCGGTGCAGCGCGTGCTCGTCTCGCATGGTGAGCCGGTGCTGCGCGCAGGCAAGGCCGCGCTGGCGCGCGTACTCGCTTAGCCCTCCAACGGTCGTAGCGCAGGGTAAAGACGGCGGTAGCGCGCGTATCCCTCGTCGTATGCCCCGCGCCAATTCGGATCGGGCTCGACGACGTCGCGAACGTGGACCGCCCGCTCGATCGCCTCGTGCACGTCTGCGTAGACGCCTGCGCGAACGCCGGCGAGCAGAGCAGCGCCGAACGCTGCGCCCTCCTCGACGACCGTGCGCTCCAGCGGGATGCCGAGCACCGAGGCCACGATGCGCAACCACAGCTCGCTGCGCGCGCCGCCGCCCGAGACACGACCGGCGGCGGACTCGACGCCGAGCTCTCGCAGCAGCTCGAAGCAATCGCGCAGCCCGTAGGCGACGCCTTCGAGCACCGCGCGCGTCATCGCCCCGGCGTCGTGCCGGAGCGACAGGCCGACGAACGCCGCGCGGGCGGCGGGGTCGGCGTGTGGCGTGCGCTCCCCGGCGAGGTACGGCTGGAACCGGAGGCCCTCGACGCCGGGCTCCCAGCGCTCGGCCTCCTCGAGGAGCTCCTCGTAGGGCTGCCGCACGACGGACTCGCGAAGCCAGCGAAGCGCGCCCGCCGCGTTGAGCATGACGCCCATCGCGTGCCAGGCGCCGGGCACGGCGTGGCAGAACGCGTGGACCCGTGCCTGCGGGTCGGCGGCGAACGACGGCAGCACAGCAAAGACGACGCCCGAGGTGCCGAGGACGACGGAGACGGGCCCTGGTGTGTCGATGCCGACCCCGAGCGCGCCGGCAGCCTGGTCGCCAGCGCCCGGCGCACCGGGCACGTCGGTTGACTCGAACACCTCCGGAAGCCACGCGCGCGGCAGTTCGAGGGCCTCCAGCACGTCGTCCGACCAACGCCTGCGCGCGACGTCGAAGAGCAGCGTGCCCGACGCGTCGGCCACGTCGGTTGCGCGCTCGCCGATCAGGCGAAGACGGATGTAGTCCTTGGGCAGCAGGACGTGCGCGATCCGCGCGTAGACGTCCGGCTCGTGCCGGCGCAGCCACAGCAGCTTCGGCGCCGTGAAACCGGGCAGCGCGCGATTGCCGGTGAGCGCGATCAGCCGATCGAGCCCGATCCGCTCTTCGATCTCGGCGCGCTCGACCGCGGTGCGCTGGTCGTTCCAGAGGATCGCGGGCCGAAGCACGCGGTCGTTCGAATCGAGCGCGACGAGCCCGTGCATCTGCCCGGACAGTCCGATCGCCGCGGCGGGAGGCAATGCGGCGAGCGCACGTTCGCTTGCACGCCACCAGTCCTCGGGGTCCTGCTCGGCCCAGCCGGGCCGCGGCAGCGACAGCTCGTACCCCTCCTCGGCCGTGGCGAGGACGTGGCCGTCCGGTGAGATCGCCAGCGCCTTGACGCCGCTCGTGCCGACGTCGAGCCCAACGAGGACTCCACTTTCGGTGGTCACTGACGGGCGGAGAGGCCAGCCGCCGCGAGCGCACTCCGCGCGAGCGCGTCGTCCTCGTCCCCCGGAAGCCCGCTGACGCCGACCGCGCCGACGCGTAGCTCGCCCTCGAAGGCGGCGACGCCGCCTTTGAAGAACGTGAAATCGGGATCGAAGCTCGCAAGCTCGGCCGGGTTGTCGCCCACCTTCTCGGCAAGCTCCGCCGTCGAGCGCGCGTCGCTTCGCGCGGCGGTGTACGCCTTGCGCTGGGCGTTCAGCCGCGTGTCGGGCGCCGCGCCGTCCATCGTCGCTGCGGCAACGAGCTCGCCGTGGTCGTCCGCCACGAAAACGGAGACCGGGCCGCGCGCATCCGCGACGACGGCGTCCACGATCGCCTGCGCCTGCTGGAGCGTCATGCCCCGAGCGCCGCGTAGACGAGCTCGTACGCGCGCACCGCATCCTTCTGCGACTGCGCCTCTCGGAGCGCCGCGTCGTCGATCCGACCGGCGACCTCCCAGATGAAGCGCCACTGCAGCACGCTGCGCCGCACGGCTTCCGCGGTGTCCTCGGTGTACGGGTACAGGTCGAAGCCGAGGCGCTCCCCGTCCGATCCGTAGTTGCAGCGGCGCAGCTCAACCGCGAGCTCGAGCGTCTCCATGAAGCGCAGCGCACCGACCATGTTGTCGTCGTCGAAGGTCCCCCACCCCGAGTTCGCGTGGTGATGCCCGAGCAGCCCTTCCGCTGCGAGCATCGCCGCGTACTCCGCGAGGTTCTCGCCGTTCATGATCAGGTGCTGCCAGTCCATGTTGACCTTGACGTTGTCGAAACCCTGCGCGCGCAGCTTGTGGATCACGTGCAGTGTCATCCCGACGTTCCGCATCAGGATGTTCATCGCGGGCTCCGAGTTCTTGTGCTCGAGAAAGATCGTCACGCCGCGCTCCCGTGCGCGCTGCGCAGCCTCCCCGATGCCCTCGACGAACCAGGCCCACGATTCCTTGTACGGAGTCTGGAACGGGTAGTTGTAGCCCTCGATCCCCGGCCAGATGATGAAGTGCGCACCGAGTTCGCCGGCGAAGTCGATCGCCTCGAGCGTGCGCCGCACCGCCTCGCTGCGCACGCGTTCGTCCGGCGAGACGAACCCGCCCTTGCCGAAGATCGGATCGAGGTGCAGGCCGCTCGCGAGGCAGTAGACATCGTGGCCGCCGAGCGCGCTCCGGACAGCTTCGAGGTTCTCCGGCGACAGCTCCTGCGGGTAGTGGAACTCGTAGCCGTCGATCAGGTCTCCGAGCGCCTCGACCGCACCGCGCACGCGCTCGGCCGTCGTTCGCTCGGCGAGTTCCGGCTTGTATCCCACCGGGACGAACCGCGTCGCCATCGCGCCGAATGCCCAGATCCCGAGGCTCGTCTTCACGCGCGCTCGCGGTAGGAGATGGTCTCGCGGCGGCCGCTCTCCGCTGCACGCAGGATCGCGTCGCAGACCTCTGCGCACCGGTAGCCGTCCTCGAACGTCGCCCCGTGCGGAGCGACGGTCACTTCGCCGGCGATCGCCGTGAGCAGGTGGTGCAGCTCGTGCGTGAACGTGTCGCCCCAGCCGACGATGTGCCCGGGCGGCCACCAGAACGACATGAAGGGATGCTCGGGCTCGGTGACGAGGACGCGACGGAACGACTTCTCGTCGGCGACCTCGAGCTCGTTCAGCCGCTCGACGTCGAACGAGACGGAGCCACGCGAGCCGTTGACCTCGAACGTGTTCTGGTTGATGCGCCCGCGTGCGAGCCGCGAGGCTTCGATCGTCCCGATCGCTCCGTTCTCGAACTCGACCGTCGCCGCGAACGCATCGTCCACCTCGTGGCCGTCGACGAAGGTTCGAACGACGGACGTCACCGCGACCGGCTCGCCGACGAGGTAGCGCGCCAGGTCGATGACGTGCGCACCGAGGTCGCCGAGCGCGCCCGAGCCGGCCGCCTCCTTCTCGAAGCGCCAGCTCGGCTCGGCGTCGATCCCCCACGACTGGAGATAACGCGCGCGGAAGTGGAAGACCTCGCCGAGCTCGCCCGCCTCGAGTAGTTGGCGCGCGAGCCGGACCGCCGGCACGAAGCGGTAGTTGAAGCCGCACATGTGCACGACGCCCGCCTCCTCCGCCGCAGCCCAGATAGCATGCGCCTCCGTTGCGTCACGCCCGAGCGGCTTCTCGCAGAGGACGTGCTTGCCGGCTCGGGCGGCCGCGATTGTCGGCTCCGCGTGCAAGGCGTTGGGGCCGCCGTTGTCGAAGAGCCCGATCCGTTCGTCCGCCACCTGCTCGCGCCAGTCGCTCACCGCTTCGGCCCACCCGTAGCGCGCACGCGCAGCTTCGACCTGCTTCGCGTCCCGGCCGGCGATCGAGACGAGCTCCGGAACGATGGGCGGGTCGAGGCGCCTCAGCTCGTGGAACGCGCGCGAGTGCGCCTTCCCCATGAACGCGTAGCCGAGCAGCCCGACACCGATCCGGTCGCTCACGCGCGCGCTGATCCCCGGAAGTACCTCTGCGCGAGCTCCCAGGCGTCTTGGCCGCACGTCGACCCGAGCTTGCGGCCGCCGAAGTCGTCCTCCGGGATGTGGATCCCACCGATCAGTCGTGAGATGCCGGCGTCGTCCGCGGCGTCGTAATACGTCGCCCACTCGAGCGTCACGTCGCGCGTCGGGCCGGCCTCGTTCTTGAGCGATCCTCGCTTCACCGTCCACTCGAGCAGCCCACCGGGAAAGCTCGGGCTGCCCGTGAACGACGTCATCACCTCCGCCGCCGCACGGCTGAACGTGCTGTGACCGGACACGTAGCCCGCGAACGCGGGGCTGACGAAGGTCGGCAGCTGGTACGGCACCCAGTCCGCTGCGCGAATCCAACCGACACCGGACGCCTCGCTGGGCACCGGAGGATTGCCACGCCAGGCGCGGACCGCGACATCTCCCAGGTGCGCGCGCAGGTGCGCGTGACGGGCTCCCGGCCGGCTCGACTCGGGCGTCACCACCTCGACGAGGCCGGGAACGAGCGGCAGCTCGCCCCGGCTCGCCAGGTAGCGGATCATCGAGATCGGCCTCGCCGAGTCGTAGTGGCGCTTCGTTCCCCAGGCGGCGACGGCGGCGTCGTGCACCGCGCCGTTGAGCGCGAAGTAGAGCTTCACGTCCCACTCGAGCCGGTCGAGCCGACGGCCCTTGCCGCCGATCTGCCGCGTGACCTCGGGCGAGTCCGAGACCTCGTTCGCGAGCGTGTTCCAGTGGCCGGGCGGCGTCTCGGAGCTCGGCCCGTCGGCCCAGAACTCGGTCAACGCCCGGGCGAAGTCGCCGCGCGCGACTGGCTCCGGCGCGTACGGCTTGCCGGTCACCGGGTTCGACGCGTAGCCCGCGCCGTCGTTCGTGCCGAGGGTGTTCCCGCCGCGCGCTGCAGGGCTGATGTCGATCGTCGCGCCGTCGCCTCCGTCGAGGAAGCTGCTGTAGCGCAGGACCTCGACCGCGGACGCGGCGAACGACGGGTCTCCGTACTGCGGTGCAGCGCCCGGGTCGATCGGCATCCAATCGCGCGCTCGAGGCAGCGCGAAGCCGTGAACCTGACCCCAGGCCGAGCCGATGAACCGTTGCACCTTCCCTGGGACGGGCAGCCCGTTCTGCGCCACGAACTGGTCGAGCGCAAGGGGTTGCCAGCGGCTCGGATCACGCATCTCGATACCACCGCCCTTGACGACGAGCGGCCCGTTTGCCGGCCGGTAGTCCGGATCGGCGTAGCGCCGCTGCTCGTTCGAGCCGTCCGTGCGGCCGTACGCGATCACCGCCGCGGCGATGCGGTTTCCGAGCGCGGCCGGCGAGCTTCCGTCGGTGCTCGCGTAGTCGATCCGGTAGCAGAGCTGCTCCATCATGGCGGCGAGCTCCGCAAAGGTCTGCTCGAGCCCGGCCGCCAGTGAGTACCGGTGCAGCAGGATCCGGTACGCCGCGTAGCTGATCGCCGTCTCGCGCGCGGCGCGGACGTCGTTCGCCTCGTGCTTCTCTCGCACGAAGTAGCCGTCGGCCACGGGGTCGTAGGCCGCCCACGCGTCCCACATCGCCGCCGAGACGTGGAACAGGTTGCGTGCGTGCACCGTAGGCGCCGGGACGTCGCGCCGGATCGCGTCGAGGATCTGCTCGTCCCAGATGCGGGCAACCGAGCGTCCCTCGAGCGGCGCGCGCCGACAGCCGTCGACCACGTACGAGTCGTCGCTCCCGCCGAAGGAACAGCCGGTCAAGGCGGCGACCGCCGCGACGACGGCGAACAGGCCGCGTATCACTGCGGCGCCTCCAGCACGAGCCGGCGGTTGACCTCGACGTCGGTCAACTGCGTCTCGGCACCACCCGGCCAGCGCACGACGAGGCGCCGAACCTGCGCGGCGGGCCCGAGGCCAAAGTGCACGCGGGGATCCTCGGACGAGAGAAAGCTGCCGCCGGCGTTTGCCTGGCGTCGCAGTGTGAGCCCGCTCGGCAGCACCACCGTCAGCTCCGCGCCCGACTGAAGGCCGTCGAGCTCCACCTCGAGCCAGTTGTCAGTCGTGCCCGTGTTCTCGAGCAGCTGCAGCGCTCCGCCGAGCGAGACGATCGCGACGTCGAGGTCGCCGTCGTTGTCGAAGTCGGCCGCTGCGCTCCCGCGTCCGACGGTCGGGGCGACATCGAGCAATCCACCGGCGCGCGAGGCTTCGCGATAGCGGCCGCCGCCGAGGTTCTCGAAGAGCTGCGCATGGTCTGCGTCCGCGGCGAGGTTCGTCACGGGGATGCCGCCGTTGGCGACGAACAGGTCGAGGTCGGTGTCGAGGTCGAAGTCCGCCCACGTCACACCCCACCCAGTCGACCCGACGAAGCGGGGCCCCAGCTCGTCGCGGACGTCGCTGAAGGACGGCTCCGCGGCGTCCGGAGGCAGGCTCCGGTAGACGGCGTGGGGTTGTCGTCTCGCGTTCGTGACGAAGAGGTCGCCGCGCCCGTCCCCGTCGTAGTCGGCGACGGCGATCCCCATCCCGCTGAGCGGGTCCGCGACACCCGCCGACGCCGCCCGCTCCTCGAAGCGAAAGCCGATCCCGGCCGGATCCGCATCAGCGCCGCCGGGCCACGGAACGTTCTCGTAGAGCCGGTTCGGGTTCGTGTCGTTCGCCAGGTAGACGTCGAGGTCGCCGTCGCGGTCGAGGTCGGACGTGACGATGCCGAGCCCGTACTCGAACCGGGCGACCTCGAGCCCCGCCTCGACACCGACTTCTCTGAACGTCACGCGGCCATCGGACCGTCCGTTGCTCAGGTAGAGCAGGTCTCTGCGGCCCTCGTAGGTGTTCGGAAAGCCGAGCGTCGCGCTCGCGACCGGCTTGTTCAGGTCGGTGTAGCCCGCCACGACGAGGTCGGGCCAGCCGTCGCCGTCGATGTCGCCCGCGGCTGCTCCCGCGTACCAGCCGAAGGCGTCGACGCCGGCGGACTCGCCGCCGTCGCTGAACGTCCCGTCGCCGTCGTTCCAAAGCAGGACGTTGCGCTCCGCCGTCGTGACGAACAGATCGGTGTCCCCGTCTCGGTCGAGGTCGGCTGCGACGCAACCCTGGCCGCGCACGGCGAGACCCGCGCCGCTCTCGCGCGTGACGTCGGTGAACCGCCCCTGCTCGTTGTGGAAGAGCCGCGAGGTCGGCAGACCACCGCGCATCAGCCACGCGCCGCGGTCCTGCTGCGCAAAACCGTTCACGACGAAGAGGTCGAGCCAGCCGTCGCCGTCGGCGTCGAGCCAGCAGACGCCGCCGCCGACCATCGCGGCTGGATCGGCGGACACGCCGAACCGAAACGCCGCGTGACGAAACGCGATTCCCCGCTCGGCGGCGACGTCCCGAAAGGCAAGCGTGACGCCGGCGTCGCCCTGGCGAGGCGCACCCAACGCGGACTCGACACCGTCGCCGCCGCGGAACAGGCCGACGAGAGCTGCGCCGACGACGATCGCCAGCGCGGCGCCCGCCGCGAGCGAGCTATGCCGCACCGGAGGCGACGCGCGCCCGCTTCGCGAACGCGTCAACGAGGACAGCGGCCAGGAGGACGGCGCCCGTGATCACGAACTTGTAGCCGGACGCGAGGTTCAGGAGGTCCATGCCGTTTGCGACGGTGGCGATGACTGCACCGCCGAGCAACGCGCTGACTACGCGGCCGTGGCCGCCGAAGAGGCTCGTGCCGCCGATCACAGCCGCGGCGATCGCGTTCAGCAGGAGCTGGCCTCCGCCCGTGCCCGTGTCCACGGAACGGAGCCGAGAGGCGAGGATGACCCCGCCGACGCCTGCCATGAAGCTCGAGATCATGAAGACCGCGATTCGGACTCGGTCGACGTTGATCCCAGCGCGGCGAGCGGCCTCGGGGTTGCCGCCGACCGCATAAACGTGCCGGCCGAAGCGCGTTCGGGTCGCGATGAATGTCCAGAAGACGAGGAAGACGCCGACGATCACCGCCACCACCGGCACGCCGCGGTCCTGGTTGGCGTAGCTCACGGCGAGCGCCCCGACGACTCCCAGCGCGAGGATCTGCGCGACGATGACCACGGTCGGCTTGTGGGTGAGGCCGCGATTGCGCCGCGTCCGCACCTTCGCCGCCTCGAGCACCGCGTACGCGCCGAGCGTCCCGAGCAACAGCGTCCAGCCGGCCCAGTCCGGCAGGTAGTCGTTCGCGACCCCGAGCACGACCTCGTCCTGGATCCGGATCGTCCCGGAGGTGGTCGCCTCGGTCGTCAGGATCAAGACGACGCCGCTCCAGGTGAGCAGCCCCGCGAGCGTGACGACGAAGGACGGCACGCGGGCCTTCGTGATGATCAGCCCGTGCAGCAGGCCGATCGCGGTCGTCGCGCCGAGCGCGAGCGCGATCGCCGCCCACCAGGGCCAGTTGGACTCCTCCGGGCGGAGCATGAGCGCCATCACGACGGCTCCCACACCGCTGACGAAGGCGACCGACAGGTCGATCTCGGCGATCAGGAGCACGAAGACGACCCCCATCGCGATCGCCGTGTACCCCGACATCTGCAGGAGCAGGTTCACGAAGTTCCGCTCGGTGTAGAAGTTGCTGTCGAGGGTGCCGAACAACAGCGCAAGCGCCGCGAGCCCGATGAAGATCGGCAGCGCCCCCCAGTCGCCGACCTTCAGGCGCGCAACGTAGGCCCGCGCCGCGTCGGCGAGCGTGTCGGCGATGCCATTGCTGGGCGGCCGCTCCGCCTCTTCCGCCGAGCCCTGGGCGGGAAGCAGGGGATCGCTCACAGGATGATGTCCCCGCCGATCCCCGGCACGTGCTCGAGCTCACCGGCTGTGATCGCGTGCACGATCTGTTGCTGCGTCGCATCGGCGCGCGTGAAGACGTTGACCCGCTGGCCGAGGCGCAGCACGGTGATCCGATCCGCGACCTCGAAGATGTCGTGCAGGTTGTGCGAGATCAGCACGACGGCGAGGCCGCGGTCTGCCAGTCGGCGGACGAGATCGAGCACCTGGCGCGTCTGCGCGACGCCGAGCGCGGCGGTCGGCTCGTCGAGGATCACCACCTTCGAGTTCCACATCACCGCCTTCGCGACCGCGACGGCCTGGCGCTGACCGCCCGACAACCCCGCCACCGCCTGACGGACCGAGCGGAGCGTCGTGACCGACAGTCCGTCGAGCGTCTCCCGGGCTGAATGCTCCATCCCCGGCTCGTCCAGAACGATGCCGCGCAGCCGCTCGCGGCCGAGGAACATGTTCGCGACGACGTCGAGGTTGTCGGCCAGCGCGAGATCCTGGTAGACGACCTCGATCCCGAGCGCCCCTGCATCGCGCGGCCCATTGATCGACACAGGCTTGCCGTCGAAACGGATCTCCCCCTCGTCGAAGGGGTGAATGCCCGCGATGCCCTTGATCAGCGTGGACTTGCCGGCGCCGTTGTCGCCGACGAGCGCCATCACCTCGCCCGCTCGAACGTCGAAGTCGACCTTGAAGAGCGCTTGGACCGCGCCGAAGCTCTTCGAGACACCCGCTGCCTCGAGGATCGGCCGATCGACCGCGCGGGGGCGCTCTGCGCCCCCGCGCGGGGTCTCAACCCCGGTCGTCACCGATCGTCAGCGATTCGCCGGGCAGTACTGCTCGAACTCACCGGTGCAGATCTCCTCCCACGTTCGGAAGCCGTCCTTGATCACCGTGTCGGCGACGTTGTCCTTCGTCACCGCGATCGGCCCGAGCGCGATGTAGGGGAGGTCGGCTTCGCCGTTGTTGATCGAGAGCATCTCCCACTCGCCAGTGAGTGCCGAGACGTCCTCGCCGTTCAACAGCGCGATCGCTGCTGCCGCCGCCGCCTTCGCCTCGGCCTCGATCGGCTTGTAGACCGTCATCGTCTGCAAGCCCGCGAGGATGTTCTGAATCCCCGAAGCCGTCGCGTCCTGACCCGAAACCGGGATCGGACCGGCGTTCGCCGACTTGAGCGCCGAGATGACCGAGCCGGCGATCCCGTCGTTCGCCGCGAACACTGCGTCGACGTCGTTGTCGTTCGCGACAAGGATCTGCTCGAAGAGCGTCAGCGCCTGCTGGTTGTCCCAGTCCGGCACGTCCTGGTCCGCAGCGACCTCCCAGTCGCCCGCCGCAACCTTCTTCGAGACCGCGAAGTCGCCCGTCTCGTTGTAGCCCTCCTTGAAGAGCTTCGAGTTGTTGTCCGTCGGGCCGCCGTTCATCATCACGACCTTCGGCGTCCCATCCAGCTCGTCGATCACCGGCCCGACCGTGTCGGCCATGGTCTGACCGACCTTGACGTTGTCGAAGCTGACGTACACGTCGGCTCCCGGACCGGCCGCGGTCAAACGGTCGTAGTCGACGACCTTCACGTCCGCGTCGCGGGCGTTCTGGATGATCGTTGCGCCGGACTCAGGGCTGAGGTTGACCAGCAGGATCACCTTCGCGCCGGCGTTGATCGCCTGCTCGGCCTGCTGGAGCTGCGTGTTCGCGTCGCCCTCGGCGTTGACGATGTTGTACTCGACCCCTTCTGCCTTGAACGCCTCTTCGAAGAACCGGCGGTCGTCCTTCTCCCACCGATCTGAGCTCGCCGAGTCCGGAAGCAGGACCCAGATGCTGCCCTCGGCCGCGCTGCCACCGGTCGTGCCCGCTCCCTCGTCGTCGTCGCCGCCGCATCCAGCAGCCGCCAGCGCGAGCGCGGCGACGAGGAGCGCCAGCAGCGCCCAGAGCCGCGACCGGCGTGCACCTGCGTCCGACCCCCTCTTCCGTCCCAACATCTCTCTCCTCTCGTCCGAAACCCCTGCCGCGAGCCTAAGCCCCCGAACCTTGCGATTGCAACCGACCGGCTGGGAATCAATACCGGGTTAACCGTCCGCGGCGAGCGACTCCTCTTCGTCATGCGGGCGCCACTGCACCTCGAGCCGCTCGATGCGCGAGCCCTCGATGTCGAGCACGCGGAACACGAGACCCTCGTGGTGGACCTCGTCGTCCTCCTCCGGCGCCCGCCCCAGGAGGCCGAAGACGAAGCCCGCGATCGTGTGGTAGTCCGCCTGCGGCAGCTCGGTCCCGAACTGCTCGTTGAAATCGTCGATCGGGAACGTCCCGCCGATTCGAATCGTCGTGTCGTCGATCCGCTCGACCGCCTCGTCGGGGAGGTCGTACTCGTCCTCGATCTCGCCGACGATCTCCTCGAGCAGGTCCTCGAGCGTCACGATCCCCTCCATCGCGCCGTACTCGTCGACGACGATCGCCATGTGCACCTTCGCCCGGCGAAAGTCCGCGAGCAACGCCGCCAGATCCTTCGTTTCGGGGACGACGAACGCGGGACGCAGGAGCTCCTCGATGCTGACGTTGGCGATCCCGCGGTCGTTGAGCGCGGAGAAGAGGTCGCGCACGTGGAGGATGCCCACGATGTCGTCGAGCGAGCCCTTGTACGCGGGGTACCGCGTGTACGGCGAGTCGATCACCGCGGCGAGGCATTCCTCCGGGGGTAGGTCGACGGAGATCGCGACCACCTCGGGCCGCGGGACCATCACCTCGTGCACTTCCTTGCCGGCGAAGTCGAAGACCTTGTAGAGCATCTCCTCCTCGGCCTCCTCGATCACGCCGGTGTCCTCGGCCTCGCGGACGGTGTAGAGGATGTCCTCGCGGGTGTAGCCGTGCACGCCTGCGGGCGCGGGCGCAACGCCGAACAACCGTGAGACGGCGTTCGCCGAGGTCTGGAGCAGCCAGACGAGCGGTGACGAGATCCGCGCGAGCAGGTCGAGCGGCACCGCGAGCACGACCGCCAGCGCTTCGGCTTTCTGCAGCGCGACCGCCTTCGGAACCAGCTCGCCGAGCACGACGGTCAGGTAGGTCAGGACGAGGAACGAGAACGTGTACGCGAGCACGTGGGAGAGCCACGAGTCGACATAGCCGGAGATCAGCGGCTCGCCGATGGAGCCCATCGCGATGCCGCAGACGGTGATCCCGACCTGCACGGTGCTGATGAAGCGCACCGGCTCGTCCATCAGGCGCAGCGCCCGCCGTGCCGGGAGCGAGTTCATCTGCTCGAGACGACCGCGCCGCGCGGTCACGAGCGCGTATTCGGCCGCGACGAAGATCGCGTTCGCGAGCACGAGCGCGAGCACGAGGATGATGCGGAGGAAGTCGCTCACGCCCCGCTCTCCGGGGCGCGTGTACTAGGCGGTTGCTCGTCGTCCAAGCTAGGAATCAGTATAGGAGAGACCCCCGGCGTCCTCGTGGCGCCGAGCCCCGCCCTCGCGGACGAGGCGTTCCAGGTGCGAAAGCGTCTCCGCGACCGCAAAACGGCGCGCCGCCGGGTTGAGGTCGGCGCCGAACAGCGGAAACGAGACCTCGTAGCCCGAGCGCGGCTGCGTCCCGAGTGCGGCCGCCGTCTCCTCGAGCCGCTCGCGGTGGTGCGCGACGATCTCCCGGGCGCGAGCGGTCGGATCGTGGATCGGCTCGCCGTGGCCCGGCAGCGCGAGCCGCACGCCGAGCGCCGCGGTGCGCTCGAGCGAGTCGAGGTAGTCGCCGAGGGGGTCCGGGCTCGAGTCGGGATACAGCCCGACCGCCGGCGTGATCCGCGGCAGCAGATGATCGCCGGCGACCAGCACGCCGTCGCGCACCAGCGCGAGGTGTCCGTCCGCGTGACCCGGCATCGCGAGCACCTCCCACCCGTCGACGTCGTCGCCCGGATGGAGCAGCTCCGGGTCGCGCACGTAGCGGATGAACGGCGCGTAGACGGAGCCGGCCTCGAGCAGCTCGTTCGCAACCGCCGGCGGCACGCCGTTCGCGAGGAACCAGTCGGCGATCACCTGCAGCCAGTCGTCGTTTCCCCAGACGTGCGCGCACTGCTCGTAGTCGAGCGCGCCCTGGTGGACTGTGGCGCCGGTCGCGCCCTGCGCCTGTTGCGCGCCGCCCACATGGTCGGGATGGAAGTGCGTGATCACGATCCGGGCGACCGTCAACTCGCGGGCGACCTGCGCGAACACCTCGTCCGACTCGGGGAGCGAGAGACCGGTGTCGACCAGCGTCCAGCCGTCCCGGCCCTCGAGGAGGTACGAGTGCACGTGGCTCGGCCGCATCGGGAGCGGCAGGGTGAGCCGCGCGAGGCCATCGAACATATGTTCTATAGTGGCCATGTGGGGGTCGAGTATCGCGAGGAGCCGTGCAAGGTGGCGCTCAACCGCGTGCGCGGCATGGCGTTCAAGTGGTCGCTGAACCCGTACATGGGCTGCGTCCACCGCTGCACGTTCTGTTACGTCCGCGCCTTCGAGCAGCGCGCCGACCGTCCCTTCGACGAGCGCTACGGCACGTCGATCAGGGTGAAGGTCAACATCGCAGACGTGCTCCGCGCGCAGCTGGCGCGACCTTCGTGGGAGCGAGAGCTGGTCGCGATCGGAGCCGCGACCGACCCGTACCAGCCGGCAGAGGGGCGCTATCAGCTGACCCGGGCGTGCATCCAGGCGCTCGGCCACGCCGAGAGTCCGCTCACGATCATCACTCGCGGCCCGATGATCGTTCGCGACGTCGACGTGCTCGCCGAAGCCGCGCGCCACGCGTCGGTCAGCGTCACCTTCTCGATCCCGACGCTGGACGAAGACGTGTGGCGCAAGACCGAGCCCTCGACCGCTCACCCCCGCCAGCGGCTCAGGGCGCTGAAGCAGCTCGTGGACGCGGGGATCAAGGCAGGTGTCGGGATGGCCCCGATCCTCCCCGGCGTCTCCGATCGTCCCGAGCAGCTCGCGGAGGTCGTGCGGGCCGCCCGAGAGGCGGGCGCGACCGGGGTTTGGGCGAATCTGCTCTTCCTGCGCCCGGGAACGCGAGAGCACTTCATGGGACACCTGGCCGAGGACTGGCCGGAGCTCGTGCCGCTCTACGAGGAGCTCTACGCGAGAAAGGCCTATCTTCCGGCCGAGCACACGAAGCCGATCCGAGCGCAGGTCGCCGATCTCGCGCGACGCTTCGAGATCGCAGATCGGCGTGCCAGGCCGATCCGCAGAGAGCCGAGACCCGAGCAGCTCTCCCTCGCGGTCTAGGCGACACCTGACAGGCCCCCTACAATCCTCAGGCCCCCGTGGAAGCCTCTCCGAAATCCACCTCCGAGCGCGAGATCACGTGCCTGATCGTCGACGACCACGAGGTCGTCCGCGAAGGGCTGCGGCTTTCGCTCTCCCGCGCACCGCACATCCGCGTGATCGGCGAGGCCTCGGACGGGGCGAGCGCGGTCGCGCTCGCGGAGCGCCGCCGCCCGGACGTCGTGATCATGGACGTGCGGATGCCCGGAATGGACGGGCTGCAGGCGACGAAGATCCTCTCTGAGAAGCTGCCCGAGACGGCCGTGCTGATCTTCACCGCGTACAGCGAGCGGTCGCTGCTCGGACGCGGGCTCGAGTCGGGCGCGAAGGGCTACATCCTGAAAGAGGCTCCGCACGCGACGCTGCTTCGCGCGATCGAGAAGGTCGCGGCCGGGGACGGGTACGTCGACCCGGCGCTGATGCCCGCGTTCCTCTCCGGCAAGGAGAAGGACGACATGCTCACCGGACGCGAGCGCGAGATCCTGCAGCTGCTCGCAGACGGGATGTCGAACGCCGACGTCGCCGCGAAGCTCTTCATCAGCCAGGAGACCGTCAAGAGCCACGTGCGGCACATCCTCGCCAAGCTCGAGGCGGACACGCGCACGCACGCCGTGGCGATCGCGCTTCGTGACGCGATCATCGACTAGGACCGCCGTCCTCGTCGGCGCGGCCGCGCTCACGGCCGTTGCGGCGATCCTCTACGCGAGCAGCGATGCCTCCACGCTCGGCGGGTTGGTGCTGCTGGCTGCGCTCGCCGCGGCCGGCCTCGTTGCGGTCTACCTGTTCCTCGTCCAGCGAGACCGTCATCGCGGCATCGAGCAGGAGCTCGCGGGACAGGCGTCGTTCCTCGAGGCGCTGATCGAGTCGATGCACGAAATCGCCGCGCGCGGCGGGCCGCAGTCGGTGCTGGAGCATGCGCGCGTCGAGGCGGAGCGGCTCTTCGACGCGCGCGCGCAGCTCCTCGGCCCCGACGAGCAGCCGCCCGCATCGCCGAACGGGCGACAGGGGATCCTCGTGCCACTCCGGGTGCGGGAGGAGCACGTCGGGTCGCTCCATCTCGTGCGCACGCGGCCGTTCGCTCGCGCGGACATCGCTCGCGCGACGGTGCTCGCCGACTTCGCAGCGCGCGAGAGCGAGAACGCGCGGCTGCTGGAGGACGCGAAGATCCGCGAGGCCGAGCGCGCACGACTCTCCGAGCAGATCGTCACCGCCGAGCAGGAGGAGCGGCGCCGCCTCGCGCTCTTCCTCCACGACGGTCCCGTGCAGTCGATGTCCGGGCTCGCGTTGATGCTCGACGCGGTCAGCGAGTCGGTCGCACCGGACGCACTGCCGATCATGGAGAAAGCCCTCAAACAACATCGCCAGACGATCCGGGCGCTCCGCGACCTCTCGTTCAACCTCGAGCCGGTCGTCCTGCGCGACCAGGGGTTCGGCCCCGCGGTCAAGGGGCTCGCCGAGCAGCTCGGGCTCGAGCACAGAATCCAGATCGATGTCGACGTCGAGGCGGCCGAGTCCCTCGGCGAGAAGGCGCAGGCGGCGCTCTACCAGATCATTCGCGAGGCAACCTCGGGGTCGATCCGGCGCGGGCCGCCGACCCGAATGTCGATCGTCGTCGCAAGCCGACCCGACGGCGGGCTGCGCGCGGAGGTCGTGGACAACGCGCCGGGCGAGCGGCGGCGGGCGACGTTCGACGAGCTCGAAGAGCGCGCACGCACGCTGAACGCGAGCTTCGAGGTCGATCAGCGCGACGATGACAGCGGCACGACGGTGCGAGTGACACTTCCCCCCTACGTCGCCCAGTAGGATTCCGCGCGCCGTGACCTACCTGCTCTTCGTCTGGACGCCGACCGGCTACGCGCTGCGCGAGCAGGACGGCGAGCCGCCGAAGCCCGGAGACCGCGTCGAGGTCGACGACAAGCAGCTCGAGATCACGAAGCTCGGCGTCTCACCGCTCCCCGGCGACGACCGCATCTGCGCGTTCGCGCAGGGTTAGAGCGATTCGGCGGCGACAAGACCGAGGACGAGCGCTTGCGCGAGGCCGCTCGCGTAGCCGCCGCTCGCGACACCGCCGACGTCCACGCCCGCGGCCAGGAGGCCGTCGATCGGCGTGCCGTCCTCGCGGAGAACGCGGGCGCGCTCGTCGACGCGAAGCCCACCGAGCGTGTGCGTGACGCCGGCCGAGACGTGCACGCGCACGCTGCCGTCCGTCTCGACGACCTCGCCTCCCGCCTCGCGCGCAGCCTGCACCTTCGGGTGACCGGGATCGTCGAGCTCGAACCACGCCGTCCCGCCCGGCTGGCGCGCGATCGCCTGCGCGAGGTCGTTCTCGTGCCACGCGGGTGGCTGCGGAAAGAACTCCTCGCCGTGCTCGCTCGTGACGCGCGCGCGGCCGCCGTACAGCTGTGAGAGGCGCACGTAGTCGGGCTCCTCGATCCGCGCGGGCGGCGCCGGCATGGCGCGCGCATAGAGCTCGTCGAGGTCGCCCGCGGTCGCCGCGCCGAGCCGACGGGCGTGATCGAGCCCGTCGCCCTCGCTCCAGCGGTTCGAGCGGACGAGCAACCCCCGCTCGCGCGCAACGCGCACCGGAAAGCCGCCGGTTGCGAGGACGAGTTGGTCGGCGGGCGGAAAGGACTCTCGAAGCCGGATCTCGCCCGCCTCGCGCGCCAAGGCCGCAGTGAGCTCGGCGGGGTCGTAGCGCCGGCCCGTGGTTCGCGGATTCTCGGTGTCGTCCCAGACCGGCTGCACGCCGGTCGTCGACTCGAGCCAGTCGAGCGACTCGTCGAGCCGCTCCCAGATCAGCCGCTGCAAGTGCTCGTCGCCGTGCGGGCAGTCGTCTCGGAAGTCCTCGAAGCGGACGTGACGCCACACGACACAACTCGACAGCAGCATCGAGCCGCCCGCACGGTCGCCCTTGTCGTACGCCGTCGTGTCCACGCCGAGCTGGTGGGCGCGTGCCGCAGCGACGAGGCCGGCCATTCCCGCGCCGGCGATCGCGATCACTTACACAAGTGAGAACGTCGGCTTGTGCTCGACGTACTCGATCTTCACGCGCTCCGGGCCCCACACGAACACGGCGTACGTGTTCGGCGCGTCGACGACGTCTGCGACCTCTGCGGGCAGCTCCTTCGCGTCGTCCGCACGATCGACGAGCACGGCGACGTGGTTCAGGAGCGGACGCTCCGGCTCGGTCGGATCACCTGGGTGGAATTCGAGGTACGCACCGCCGAGCTCGACGCGCGGGATACCGTCGCGAGGCTCGGCCTCGTTGAACCCGAGGGAGAGGTACTCGCGCGCGGTTCCCTCGGGATCCGCGGAGAAGAGCGCAACGTGATCGAGGTCGTAGTCGACCTCGGTCTTCGCCCGGACAAGGTTCACCGTCAGTCCTTCGCCGACGTCGTGCGAGGCTCGCTCGCCCTCATTGACGCGCAGCGTCACGTCCTTGAGCGCGCCTTGCGCACGCGGTCCTTCCTCGTCGAAGAGCGTGAACTTGAAGCGACGCGCATCCGCCCCGAGGAGCGTGAAGCGATCGGTCCGCTCGATCGTGTGCATGCCGAGATCGGCGATCAACCGTTCGGCGATCGCATCGCGGTCGACTACCCACAGCGCAACGTGGTCGATGGTCCGGGCCGTCACCGCGGGTCAGCGTAGCTGTGCGGTGACGGCCTGCGTCGACCCGTTACTTGCGACGGTCGACCGCCCGCTGGAGCTGCTGCTTCGTCATCCTCGAGCGGCCCTCGATGCCCATCCGCTTGGCCTCGTTGTGCAGCTGCTCCTTCGTGCGACCCTTGGGACGCTTCGTCCCGGAGCGAATTCCGCCGCGCCGGCCGGACGAGATGTCGGTGCGCGAAAGCTTCGAGGACGACCTCGCCTCGCCCGCGCGCGCCCGCTCCTTGTTCACGGTCCGCGCTGCGATCTCCTCCGCCTTGTCCTCGGAGGCGCCGCGGTCCTTGACGCTCTCCTTGATGTGCTTGTACTGCCGCTCGCGTTTCTTGCTCCATGCCTGCTGAGGCATCACGACCCCCTTCGTCGGTTCAGGGGACGGGTTCCCGGTGCGCGGCGGTGGTAATCGTCAGGTCAGCGGCGGGTTCTGGACGTTGTGCTCGGTCGCGTACTCGTTCGTGAGCGTGTTCACGACGTCGAGCCCCTCGCCGTAGGCGTAGTTGATCTTGATGAACGGCTCCCACTTGTCCGGGAGCGCATCCTCCGGGAAGATCGCCTCCACCGGGCACTCGGGCTCGCACGCGCCGCAGTCGATGCACTCCTCCGGGTCGATCACGAGGATCCGCTCGGCCTCGTGGATGCAGTCGACCGGGCAGACGTCCACGCAGGAGCGGTCTTTGATGTCGATGCAGGGCTCGGCGATGATGTACGTCACGGGCCGAGACTCTAGCGAGGCTCGCCGACGAGCTCGTCCACGATCCCGCCGATCCGCTCGACGAGTGCAGACTTCGCCAAAACCTGGTCGAAACCGGCCGAGTTGGCGGCCTTGAGGCCCCCGGTGTCGTTGTGGTTCGTGAACCCGATGATCGGCACGTCCGGCCACGCATCGGCGACGTCGGTCGGGTCGATCCGCGCGATGTCCGCGATCACGACGTCGGGCGGGTCGACACTCTCGGTCGTGATCAGGTGGTGACCGGGGAGCAGCGCATCGAGCTTGCCCCGGAAGAAGAGGTCGACCCCACACAGCAGGATCGTCGCCACGGCCGACACGGTAACACTGCGGCTAGCTCATGATCGAGAAGTCACTCGCAGACGGCCTCGCGCTCGGCCGCGCAGGCCGGTACTTCGAGGCGCACGAGGCGTTCGAAGACGCCTGGCGCGCCGCTTCACCCGACGAGCGGGACTTCTTCCAGGGGCTCGTGCACGTCGTGGTCGCCTGGTACCAGGACGGCCGTGGGAACGAGACGGGCTGCAGCCGGCAGCTCGAGAAAGCCGCGCGGCGGCTCGCGCCGTTTGCCCCGAGTCACCGGGGCGTCGACGTGGCGTCGCTGCTCGCGCAGGTCGCGCGCGCCCGACCCGGCGCGATGGGAGAGCTAGACCTCGCCGAGGCCGAAGGTGTCGAGGACGCGCCGTAGGCCGACGTAGAGCCACCACTCCCGGTGGAAGAAGAGGAGCAAGCCAAGCGCGACGAGCACGAAGCCGCTGACGATGCGGATCGTCACCCAGTTGTCGCGCAGCACGCGAAAGCCGGTCATCGCGCGCGCGAACGCAACGCCGACGAGCAGGAACGCGCCCGCGAGCCCGAGCGAGTACGCAGTCAAGAGCACCATCCCCTTCGCGACGGTGCCGCTCGCGCTCGCCAGCACGAGCACGGAGCCGAGAACCGCGCCAACACACGGGGCCGCGCAGACGGCGAACGCCGCGCCGAGCAGCGCGGTCGACCCGTCGCGCGCACGCACCACGAGACCGGGCGCGAGCATTCGCTCCGGCCACGGGAGCAACCCCGCGAACGCGAGGCCGAACACAACGAGCAGAAGGCCGGCAAGCTCGATTCGCCGCTCCTGGGCCAGCACCGACCCGAGCGCTGCGGCGCCCGCACCGAGCAAGACGAAGACGACCGTGAACCCGAGGACGAACGGAACGCTTCCCTTGAGGACACGACGCGGCGTGGGCGAGCCGCCCGCAACGATCGACAGATAGCCGGGAACGAGCGGGAGCACACACGGGGCCGCGACCGAGACGAGGCCCGCGAGAAACGCCGCCGCGATCTGACCGGTCACTCGAGGAGGGGGAGCTCGTCCTCGGGGCGTCGCGTCCACCGCCACGCGAGCACGGTGAGCACGCCGGCGCCGGCCAGCAGGCCCGCGATCGGCAGGACCCACGCGAGGAGGTCGAACCCCGACTTCTCCGGCGCCGCGAGGACGCCCTTGCCGAACTGCGCGACGAGCTGGTCCTTGATCTCGCTCTTCGTGTCGCCGGCGGCGATGCGGGCGCGCACGAACTGCTTCATGCGCAGCGCCACGGCCGCGTTCGACTGGTCGAGCGTCGTATGGCAGGTCGGGCAGACGAGCTCGCCCTCGAGCTCGGCCTGCGTCGGGTGCTGCTCGCTCGCGAAGGCGGTGGGAGCGACGGCGAGCGCAAGCACGGACGCGAGCGCAAGGATCCGCCTCACGAGAGCGTCTTCCGGATCGCCTCGTCGAGGTCGGCCTCGTCGGTGATCTCGCCGACCTTGTGGTCGATGATCGTCCCGTTCCGGTCGACGAAGAACGTCTCCGGCAGCCCGGTGATGCCCCACGGCTCCCAGAGCTTCGCCGGGCCGTCGTACGCGATCAGGTACGTGAGCCCGTGCTTCTCCACGAAGTCCTGTGCGTCGCCGTTGAAGTCACGCACGTCGACGCCGATGAAGACGACGCGATCGTCGTACCGCTTCGCCGCCCGTTCGAGCAGCGGCGCTTCGGTCCGGCACGGCACACACCACGTCGCCCAGAAGTTGATCACCATCGGCTTGCCGACATGGTCGGCGACCGCAACACGCTCGTCGCCGGACAGCGTCGGCAGGTCGAAGTGCGGCACGGGCTTGCCGACGCTCGCAACCGGTGCGTCGTCGGACGCGATCTTCCAGATCAGCAATCCGAGAAGCCCCAGGACGAGCGCGAGCGCGCCGAGCTGCCCTGCGACCTTCAGCCCGCGGGTCACGCCGAGACGATGAAGACCGTCGTGCCGACCGTGATCCGGTTGTACAACCACTCGGCGTCGGGGATCCGCATGCGGATGCAGCCGTGCGACACCGAGTATCCGATGGAGCCGGGCTCAGGCGTCCCGTGGATGCCGACACCCGGGCTCGAGATGCCCATCCAGCGAGTCCCGAGCGGATTGCCCGGACCGGGCGGTACCGGCTCCTTGTCCTTCGCCCACGCAGAGTTGGGCGGATACCACCAGGGGTTCTTCCACTTGACGACGACGCGGAAGCGGCCGAGCGGCGTCGGGTACTGGCTCTGGCCCGTGGCGACGCCGAACCGCTTGACGAACCGCATCCCGTTGTAGAGCGTGAGCGAGTTGACGCCGCGCTTGATCACGACCACCGGGCCGAAGCTCTTGCGCGTCAGCTTCGCCTTGACGAGCTTCGGCTTGAGAACGACGGGACCGCGCGTGCCCTCGACGAGCGCAGCGGTGAGCGCCGCTTCCGCGGCGGTGCGATCGATCTCGCGGCCGTCCTTCTCGGGTGAGACCCACGGCTTCAGGTTGCGCAGGAAGAGACGTGCGTCCACAGGCTTGCGCGCGAAGCGCTTGCTGACGTCCGCGACGTAGGCACGCAGCGCAGGCTTGCGCACGGTCACCGTCAGCGGAACGACGGTGTTCGGTTGAGCGATGAGCGCCTGCTGCACGGCCTTCAGGATCGAAGGTGCGGCGAGCGACGGCGTCGGTGCTTCCAGGACGTACGTGCCGTACCCGACGACGAGCGGGAGCGCGAACTGCGTTCGCACGTACTCGGTCGCAACCTCGGCCGTCAATCCGCCGACCGGCACGTTGCCGATCGCGACCCCCTCGGGGATCGTCGTTACCGGCGTAGGCTCCGCCGCGCGCGCAGGCGCGCAGACGAGGACGGCGAGTGTGACGACGAGGATCGAGAGGCGCATCATCCGGTGCTCTGCTTGTTGGGCCCGAGGATTCCCGGGTCGTCGCTGATGATAGCGTCGGCCCCCCACTCCACCAGCGTCTCGGCCTCGGTCGGATCGTTCACGGTCCACGCCCAGACGGCCGTCCCCCGGTGGTGGCAGACGCGGATCAAGGCGGGCGTGACGAGCTGGCGGTGCACCACGGCGGCCGACGCGGAGGCGCGGTCGAGCCAGCGGCCGATCAGCCGGGGCAGCGTCCACTTCATCGTGGCGAGCCCCCCGGCGAGCAGCGGCGCGAACGTCCGTCGGCCGGAGAGCCCGTAGCGATCCTCCGGGTACGAGAGCCCGACCCGCAGCGCGGGCTCGTAGCGGCGCAGGTCGCGGAGCGCCGCCCAGTCCAGCGAGCTCACGAGCGAGCGCTCCAGGAGGTCGTGGCCTCGCAGCGCCGCCCCGACGGCTTCCTCGAGCCCGCGCTGCTTGAGGTCGACGTGAGCGCCGACGCCCTCTGCCGCGAGCAGTGCAAGCGCCTCGTCGAAGGTCGCGACGTCGTCGGGCAGCTCGTGCGCCGAGTGGGCGAGCACGAGGCCACCGCTCGGTTTCGAGAGCACGTCGAACTCGACGTAGTCGCAGCCCTGGGCGATCCCTGCGCGAAGTGCTTCGAGCGTGTTCTCGGGCGCGAGCGCAGCGGCGCCGCGATGCCCGATTCGGATCGGCGGCTCGTCGCCGCGGAGGATTCTCACGGCGCTGTCGGCAGGAGGTCCTCGTCGAGCCGGCCGCCCTCGGCCGCGTAGGTGAGGATCATCCGGTCGGTCACCCACTCGACCGGTGCACGGTCGTCGGTCCACGGGTGCCGCTTGGGTGCGACCGGCGGACCGAGGTCACGCTCGAGCAGGTCGACGAGCTCGGACATGGCGAAGTCGAGGTCGTGGTGGTTCCCCTCCTGCACGGCGCGATCGTCGCCGAAGCCGATCACGATGTGATTGAAGCGGAGCACCGGCCACGTGCGCACGACGGGGAAGACCGTCGCAAGCGTGCCGGCGAGACCTTCCTCGAGCTTCCGGTCACCCGGCACGGTCGCCACGTTCAGTGCGACAAGCCCGCCGGGCGCGAGCCGGTCGCGCACGAGCTCGAAGAACTCCTGCGTCGCGAGATAGAAGGGCACGTACGGCTGGTGGTATGCGTCGACGTAGATCAAGTCGTAGCGCTCGTCCGTCCGGCGGAGAAACGGCCGTGCGTCCGCGTCGTGCACTCGCAACGCTTGGTTGTCCCCCATGCCGAGGTACTTCCGCCCGGCCTTGCTGACGGCGGGGTCGATCTCCACCCCGTCCACGACGACCTTCGGCCAGTACTCCGCGAACGCGCGAGCGATCGTGCCGCCCGCGTTGCCGAGGATGGCCGCGCGAAGAGGCTGGCGTTCCAGAAGCGCGGGCAACGCCACAAACGCATCCCAGACGCCGCCCGTCAAGACCGTGTCCGGCCGCCAGAGCGAGTGCACCGCAACGCCCTCGTTGAGGTAGAGCCGGCGCGCCCCGTCGCGCTCGACGACCTGCACGAACTGATACGGCGACTCGACTTCGTACAAGACCTCACCGTCGCTCGCCTTCACCGCACCCGGCGGAATCAGCATGAGTGCGACGATCACCGCCGTCGCGACGAGCCAGCGCCGGCCGAGCATCGTCGACGCGGCGGCTGCAAGGAGAGCAGCGGAGACGAGCAGCGTGCGCTGCGTACCGATCAGGGGGATCGCGATGAGGGCCGTGACGAAGGTCCCGAGCAGGCTCCCGACCGTCGAGACCGCGTAGAGGCGGCCCGCAACCTGGCCGGCCGACGAAAGCTCGACGAGTGCGAGTCGGATCGCGAAGGGCGCGACCATCCCGAGCAGGACGATCGGCGGCGCGAAGAGCAGCAGCGTCCCGAAGAACGACCCGATCACTGCGCCGGCGGAGACTTCGTCGAGGCCGCTCGACGCCACGTCGAGGATCGGCGACGCCACGAACGGGATCAGGGCGACGAGCACCCCGGCCGCGAGCACGATCCGCCCGAGAAGGTGAGGGGACGGGTTCCGATCGGCAAGCCGCCCGCCGAGCCAGTAGCCGAGGCTGAGCGAGGCGAGCGTCAGGCCGATGATGTTCGCCCAGACGATCGTGGAGGAGCCGTAGTACGGCGCGAGCAGGCGCGAGGCGCAGATCTCGGTCGCCAGCGTTCCGACGCCCGCGAGGAACACGAGCGCGTAGAGGGATCGGCGGTCGCTCACGCTCGGCGCTTCAGCACGACGACCGCGCAGTCGTCGAGAAGTTCCCCGCCCGTGAACCGTCGCGCGGATTGGATCATCGAAGCGGCAATGTCCCCGGCGCGCAGAGCGTGGCGACGCGCGAGCAGCGCGTCGAGCCGGTCCTGGCCGTAAAACTCCGCGGAGCGCCTCGCCTCGATCACGCCGTCCGTATACAGGACGACGGAGCCCGCGGGCTCCAGTTGCGCCCGTGTCTCCTCGTACTCGATCCCCGAGTCGACGCCGAGCGCGAGCCCGCGCGCCTCGATGCCGACGACCGATCCGTCAGGTCCAACGAGCCGCGGCGGAGGGTGCCCTGCCGACGCGACAGAGACCGAGCCGGTCGCCGCGTCGATCAGCAGATAGAGCATGGTGATGAACTTTCCGGGCGCGATCTCTCCGACGACGACCTCGTTCGCGGCTGCAAGAAAGTCGCCGGGCTCTGGATGCTCGCGCGCGAGCGACCGGAAGACGAACTTCGCCATCGCCATGTCGGCGGCAGCGTCGATGCCGTGTCCCGTGACGTCGCCGAGCACGACGGCGAGCCGTCCGTCGGGGAGCGCCATGTAGTCGTAGAGGTCGCCGCCGACCTCGACCCGTGCTGACGCGGCGTACATCGCGCCGATGTCGAGCCCGTCGACCGCCGGGCGAACCTGCGGCAGCAGCGAACGCCGCATCGCGTCCGAGAAGTCCTTCTGCTGCTGGTAGAGGCGTGCGTTGTCGATCGCGAGCGCGGCCTGGCCGGCGATCGCCACTGCGGACGCGATCGTGGACTCGTCGACCGGGTGGTCGGGACGCACCGAGAGCAGCGTCAGCGAGCCGAGTACCTCGGCGGTCGTCGCGATCGGGACCATGGCGGCAGTCGAGCCTTTCTCGAGGAACGGCACGAGGAGTGCGTGCGACCCACCAAGCTCGTGTGCAGTCGCAACGTCGATCTCGATCGGGTCGCCGTTGCGGAAGAGACGTTGGATGCGCGCACCCGCAAACGCCTGGGGACGGAAGAGCATCGAGCGCACGGGTTCGAGCAGACGATCCTCCGCCACGTGCAGCGCGAGCGGCAGCAGTTGCTCGCGCCGGGGATCCGGCATGCGCAACACCGCGGCGTCGACCTCCAGCAGCTTGACGACCGTCTGGACGACCGCCTCGAGGGTGACGTCGAGCGAGAGGCTCTGCGCGAAGGAGCGCGAGATGTCGTAGAGCGCCCCGAGCCGGCGCGCCGCAGCCCGTTCGGACGCGAGCGCCTGCTCCAACTCGGCTCCGAGGCGCGTTGCCTCCTCGTGCAGCCGGGCGTTCTGGACCGCGACCGCGAGGCGCGAGGCGATCGCCGCGAGCAGCTCGAGCTCGCCGGCGCTCGGCTCCCTGCGCCCCGACGGATAGACGGCGAGCAGACCGATCAGCTCGTCACCTACCGCGAGCGGCAGCGCGGTCGCGCTCTCGATCCCCGCTTCCGCGAGCGCGTCCGCCACGTCCCCGAGGCGAGGTTCCTTCGACGTGTCGCCGATCACGACGACGCCCCGAGCGCGATACGGCCCCAAGGCGAGCTCGAGCAGAGCCTCCGCGGCGCGAAGGTGCGGGCCGGCGAGCCCACGCGCCGCTCCGGTCGTCAGCCCACCCCCGTCGAGCAGGTAGACCGCAAGCCGCTCTGCGCCGACCAGCTGCCCGAGCTGCTCGGTCGCAGTCTCGAGGGTGTGCTCGAGCGAGAGCTCCTGGTTCGCCTGCCCGACGACGGCGAGGAGCGCGCGCGTCTGCACGAGCTCTGCCTCGACGCGGCCCGCCCGCTTGCTCGCTCCGAGCGCGTGTGCGGCGCGCGTCGCGAAGTGGCTGAGGTGCTCGACGAGGTCGGAGCTCGGAATCAGCTCGGGCGGGAACACGAGCTCGAGCAGGCCGAAGGGCGGCTCGCCGAGCTGCTGCGTGACCGACCAGCGCGTGCCGAGCTGCAGGACGCCGACCGTCGGCGCGCCCCGGCGCCGGTCGGCGGCCCCCACCGCGGCGTCGAGCTCGGTGGTGCCGTCCGGACGAAGGTGCCAGAGGGCGACTCGTTCGGCGCCGGAGAGCTCGAGGGCCAGCCGGAGGACGTGCGTCGAGCTGTGCGCGATGTCGGATCCGGCGGCGAGCGCGTCTGCGGCGACGCGAAGCGGAGACTCCGGCCCGCCGTCCTCCCGCTCCTCCACCCCGAAGGCGCGCGCGGCGAGGCCGACCTGCGCCGCGACCAGCCGTGCTGCGGTTCGGGCGCTCTCGTCGAAGTCGCCCGTGATCCGGAGGAGCTCGACGCTCCCGAACACCTCGCCGCCCACGACGATGGGCACGACGAGCGCACTCTCCGCTCCCAGCCGCTCGGCCAGACGGATGACCGGCTCCGGCGCATCGCCGAGCCCGACCTCGCCCGAGCGCAGATCCTCGAGCGGCAGGCGTCCGCCCTCGAGCTCGACCGCGAGCGCCGCCGAGGGGCCTGCGACGGCCCGCACGACCAGGTCGCGCCGGCCGTCGTCGAGGATCCTCGCGAGGACGACGTCGGCCCCCGTGAGCCCCGCTGCGGCAGCAACCACGGCCCGGAGGACGTCTCCGAGCCGGCCTCCCCGCGCGGCGGCACGGCCGGCGTCCGCGAGCGCTTCCAGCGCCCCCGGATCGAGCCCGGCCCGCTCGCTCCGCTCAGGCTGCACTGCCATCCGGCCCGCCCAGTATGCCCGCAAGTCGCGAATCCGCTTACGCGGATCCACGACGCGAAGACCCCTAAAGAGCGGCCGCTTCGCGGCCGCTGGCGACGCACTCAGAGCCCCAACGGAATCCGACCCCTCTAGACTCCGACCCATGGCTCAGCCGGCGCGCACCCCCCGGCGCGAGCGGCAGGTTCCCCCCGTCGACCCCTCGGCGGTCGCGCGGGCCTACCGGCTCGAGCGTGCGAAACGCTTCGCGCGCGAGCGGCGCGTCCGCGAGCGCAACCTCGCCCACCTGCGCTTCTGGCTCGTGCTCGTCCTGCTGACGAGCGCGCTCCTCCTGCTCGGCTTCTCGGTCTGGAACGAGGTCGAGCGGCTGTTCGGCTTGTAGCGCAAGTCGCGAATCCGCTCGCGCGGATCCGCGACGCGAAGACCCCTAAAGGCGGCCGCTCCGCGGCCGCAAGTCAACGTCTAGGCGCGATCCGGCGCTCGAGAGAGCGGACTCCAGGTGGACTGCTCCCAGGCGCTGCCGCCGCACATGGGGCAGAGCGGCAGGACGGCGAAGATCGTCACGCCGTACCCGCACTCGGCGCAGTGGTACTCGCCCGTGGCGCGCTGTCCACTCGACAGGAACTCGACGAACCCGTCGGCGGTGACGTTGTCGGCTGACCCCTTGCCGATCTCCATCTCGACCCCCCTGGCGTCGGTGGAAGGGTGACTTTATCCCTGCGACCCACCATACTCCCCCGGCGGCATGCAGTCCCCAGATCCCTTTCCTCCAATAGAGCCCGAGGTTCCCGCCCGTCGCCGGCTGCTCAGGCCGGGCGTCGCGGCCCGCACGGGGGGCGGCTACTGGCTCCTCGGGGAACGGCTCGCGCGCTGGGCGGGGCTCGTGCTCACGCTCTCGGCCTTCATGGCCTGGTACTCGGGCTCCGACGACGGCCCGACGATCGCGGTGATCGGCTGGCACGTCGGCGTCCTCGGCAAGCTCGTCTTCTTCATCGGGCTCGCGGTGCTCGCGCTCTGGGCGTTGCGGGAGGCCGGCTTCGAGCTGCCCGCGGCGGTGCCCGAAAGCCTGATCCTGATCGGGCTCGGCTCGCTTGCGACGACGTTCGTGCTGATCCGGCTGATCTCCGTGCCGGACGAGTTCTTCCCGTACACGGGCCGCGGGATCGGCCTGTGGATCAGCCTGGTGTCGGCTCTCGCGGTGATCGTCGCAGGGCTTCTAGAAGCATCAGAAGAGCTTTAGCGACGAGGATTCCGAGGACCGCCCCCGCGAGCACGTCGAGCGGGTAGTGGACCCCGACGTAGATCCGCGAGAAGCCGATCAGCGCGGCGAGTACGAAGACGAAGACGGTCAGACGCGGCGCCAGGCGCGAGATCACATAGGCGCACGCGAAGCTCGTCGACGTGTGCCCTGAAGGGAATGACGAGGTCGTCGGGACCTCCATCAGCGGCTCGGGGTCGAGAATGATCGTCGGCGGACGATCCCGCTGAACTGCGTACTTGAGCAGCGTGTTGACGAAGTTCATCGTGAGCGCTGTGATCACGACGAGCAGGAAGATGTTCGGTCGGCGCCAGGCGATCGCGAGCGTCAGCGCGATCGCCAGCCAGACGGCCGCCCACGATCCGGCGATCGAGAGTCCGACGAAGAGTGGGTCCAGCCAGTCGGACCGGTGCTCGACGATCCAGCGGTCGAGGCTGCGGTCGACGGAGATCAGACGGGGCGCGCCCCGAGGATCTGCCGGGCGCGCTCGAGCAGCTGCTGGGGATCGAACGGCTTGCCGATGAAGCCGCTCGCTCCTCGCTCGGCGGCCTCGTCGGCCGCGTTCTCGTCGACCTGGCCGCTGAACATGACGACCGGAATCGCTCCGCCATGCTGCTCCTGGACGCGGCGGAGCATCTCCCACCCGTCCATCTGGGGCATCATCACGTCGAGCAGGATCAGGTCGGGCGGGTCCTGCTCGAGCGCAGACATGCCTTCGGTTCCGCTCGCGGCCTCGCGGACGTCGAACCCTTCGAGCTCGAGGCTCGCCCGCACGAGGGCGCGCGTCACCTCGTCGTCGTCGACGATCAGCACGGTCGGCCCTCCCGCTGCGCGGCCGCCGGGGCCCGAGCGCTCGAGGAACGTCTCGAGATCGCCGCGCCGGTACCGACGGTGCCCACCGGGGGTGTAGAACGCGGGCACGCGGCCCTGATCCGACCACTTGCGAATCGTGCTCTGGGCGACGCCGAGATACTTCGCCGCCTGGCCGAGCGTCAGCCAGGCGGGATCACTCGCAGGCGGCCTGCGCCCCTCAGGTCGGTCTTGAAAAGTCATCGCCGGGCGAGAATCTACCCAAAACTCTCGGTTCCTAACTTCTACCGCGTCGACGTCAGCGTGACCACGGTCAACGTCCGGTCGAACGTCGTCGTGCCTGGCTCGGGGCCGTCGTCCAGCGCAGCTCCGAGCGCGAGGCCGAGCACGAACGCCGCGAGCACGACGAGCCAGCGCGTGACGAGCGCCCGGCGGCCCGGGCGGCGACGCGCGCGCGTCACGGGGCGTAGTCGGTCGCGCCGCGGGCGTACAGGTGGAACGCCGCGTCGAGGACGTCGGTCAGGGACCGCGGCCAGCCGGGAAAGGCGGCGCGGTCGGCGATCGCGGTGCGTGCCCAGTGCTCGGCCGCGTCGTAGGCCTCCGCGAGCTCCTCGAGCGTGAACGTCTGGCCGACCCGGCGGCGGAGATCGTCGATCACCGCGTCGAGCGCGTCGAGCAGACGCGGGTCGTGCTTCACGGCCTCGTCGAAGCGTCCGCTCCCCTCTTCCCACTGGCTTCGCGCCAGCTTGACCGCAACGGCTTCCATGCGCGTGAGGTTAGTGGGCTTCGTCCATGCAGCAGTGATCGGTGGGCCAGAGCGGCTCGACTTCCGAGACGATCCGGCGCCCGAGCTCGTACCCCGGATGCGCAAGCGCGAACGCGGCGTGGGCATGCAGGCACTTGAGGCTGCCCGTGCGCGTCGCGCCCCCGACGCCGGAGGCGAGCTCGGGACGAAGTCGGCGCTGCTCCGCGTGCGCGGACTCGAGGCTCGCGGCGAGCTCGGGATCCTCCTGCGCCGCGCGCGTCCACCGTTCGACGCCGCCGGCGGCCTCGATTCGCGAGATCGATGCGACGAGTGCCGGGCACGTGACGTAGTACGCGGTCGGGAACGGCTTGCCGTCGTCGTCGAACGGCGCCTGCTCGGTCACGGCCGGCCGGCCCCAGGGGCAGCGCACGACGACGCCGCGAAACGCTCGCGGCGCCCGACCGAGTTGAAGCTCGACGATCTGCTTATCGTCCACCGTGGGCGATCGTAGCCCCAGTGCGCTTCGCCGCCCGCCACGCGGGGATGCCCTTGACGATGAAGAGCTGCTCACCCGGCTTGACGTAGCCGATCCGCCGCGCCTCGCGAGCCACTGCGGCTTCGCTCTCGACATAGCGGAGGCGGCGCTCCAGCGCGGCACGCCTCTGCACGAGCACGTTCACCTGTGCCTGGCGCGCGGACGCCGTATCCTGCCGCTCGAGGTAGGTGCGGAACGGCCGGTAGTAGAGAAGCCCGACGAGCACGAGTGCGCCGACGGCGAGCCAGCGCAAGGCGAGGCTCGAGCGAGCCGGTCTCCGTTTGGCCTTCGCCATCGTCGCGCCCACTTCGCGCGGGACGGGGCGAGTCCTACGCGACCTCGACCTTGATCACGTTCGTCGAGCCGGGGATGTTCACCGCGGTGCCCGCCGTGATCACAACGCGGTCGCCCTCCGTGACGAGCCCGCTCTCGCGCACGGCGTCGAGCGACACCTGCCACAGATCCTCGACGTTCTGCGCCTCCTCGATCCCCCAAGGCGTCACTCCCCACTCGAGCGCCATGTGCTGGAGCGCGTACTGGTGGTGGCTGAGCCCGAGGATCGGGCGGCGCGGGCGGAGCCGCGCGACGACGGACGCCGTGCGGCCGGTGAACGTCGGCACGACGATCGCTCGTGCGCCGAGCGCCTCCGCGAGGTCGCAAGCCGCGTTCGACATCGCCTCGCCGATCGTCGGCTGCTCCTCGGCCTCGGGGAGCTGATGCCGGTAGCCGAGGCTCGGCTCGACGGCGCGCGCGATCCGGTCCATGTACGAGACCGCCTCGACGGGGTACTCGCCCATCGCCGTCTCCGCCGAGAGCATCAGCGCTGATGTCCCGTCGAGCACGGCGTTCGCGACGTCGCTCGCCTCCGCGCGAGTCGGCTCCGGCTGGTGGATCATCGTCTCGAGCATCTGCGTCGCCGTGATCACCGGCTTCCCCCGGTCGAGCGCGCGCTGGATGATCCGCTTTTGCAGGAGCGGCACGGAGGCAGGGCCGATCTCCACGCCGAGATCGCCGCGCGCGACCATCACCGCATCGGCCTCCTGGAGGATCTCGTCGAGCGCGTCGATCGCCTCCGACTTCTCGATCTTTGCGATCACGTGGGCGTGCGAGTCCGCCTGCGAGATCAGCGCGCGCAGGTCGCGCACGTCGGCCGCCGACCTGACGAACGACAAGGCGACGAAATCGACGCCGAGCTCGAGCGCGAACTCGAGGTCCTCGGTGTCCTTGCGCGTCAGAGCCGGGATCGGAATCGGCACGCCTGGCAGGTTCACGCCCTTGTGCGAGCTCACGGGGCCGCCGACCATCACCGTGCAACTCGCACGACCCTTCTTGACCTCGCGCACGAGCAGGCGCACGTGGCCGTCGTCGATCAGCACCTCGTGGCCGGGTCGCAGCACGTCGCTGATCACGGCGGGGCTCACGGGCAGGTCGCCGTCGGTCGCCTGCTGGGCGCCGACGATCACGATCTCCTGGCCGCGCTCGAGCGAGATGGGTTGCAGGAGATCACCGATCCGGAGCTTCGGGCCTTGGAGGTCGGCGATCAAGGCAAGCGGCCGGCGGATCTCTTCCTGCGCCTCGCGCAGGAGCCGAACCGTCTCCGCGTGCTGCTCGTGCGTGCCATGGGAGAAGTTGAGGCGGGCGCTGTCCATGCCCGCGTGGATCAACGCCTCGATCGTCTCCTTGTTCGCCGACGCCGGTCCGATCGTCGCGACGATCTTCGTGCGGCGCGGTTCAACTGCGGACATGTGTCCTAGCGTAGCGCTGGGGTCAGCCGAATCATGTGCGCGCGCGCGGAAACGCATCTCGTCCTGGGTACTCCGCGCGAACCCCCAGCTCCTCCTCGATCCGGAGCAGCTGGTTGTACTTCGCGACGCGGTCCGAGCGCGCGGGCGCGCCGGTCTTGATCTGACCGGTGCCGAGCGCGACCGCGAGATCGGCGATCGTCGTGTCCTCGGTCTCGCCCGAACGGTGAGACATGACGGCGGTGTAGCCGCTCGCCTGCGCGAGCCGGACCGCCTCGATCGTCTCGGTGAGCGTGCCGATCTGGTTGACCTTGACGAGGATCGAGTTGGCGACGCCGCGCTCGATCCCCTCGCGAAGCCGTGCCGGATTCGTGACGAAGAGGTCGTCGCCGACGAGCTGCACGCGCTCGCCGACCTCGCGCGTCAGCTGCGACCAGGCATCCCAGTCGTCCTCCGCGGCGCCGTCCTCGATCGAGACGATCGGGTACCGCTCGACGAGCTCCGCCCAGAAGGCGGGCAGCTCGGTCGACGACTTCTCGCGTCCCTCGAAGCGGTAGACCCCGTCCTCGTAGACCTCGCTGGTGGCGGGGTCGAGCGCGATCGCGACGCGCTCGCGGTGGCCGGCGCGCTCGGCCGCCTCGAGGATCGCTTCGATCGCGTCCTCGCTCGAGGGCAGGTCGGGCGCGAAGCCGCCCTCGTCGCCGAGCCCAACGTCCAGCCCGCGCTCGCCAAGCAGCTGCTTGAGGGCCTCGTAGACCTCGACGCCGACGCGTAGACCATCGGCGAATGAGTCCGCCCCGACGGGCACGACCATGAACTCCTGCAGGTCGATCGAGTTCTCCGCGTGCGCCCCGCCGTTGATCACGTTCAGCATCGGCACCGGAAGCGTCACCGCGTCGATCCCGCCGAGGTGGCGGTAGAGCGGCTGGCCGGCCTCGTCGGCGGCGGCCTTCGCGACGGCGAGCGAGACGCCAAGGATCGCGTTCGCGCCGAGACGACCCTTGTTCGGCGTCCCGTCGAGCTCGCAGAGCAACGCGTCGAGTTCCTCCTGTTCCGTCGCGTCGCGACCGACGACGGCGTTCGCGATCTCGCCGTTCACGTTCGCGACCGCGCGCGTGACGCCCTTGCCGCCGTACTCCGTGCCGCCGTCGCGAAGCTCGACCGCCTCGTGCACACCGGTCGACGCGCCGGAAGGAACCGCCGCGCGTCCGCCCGCGCCCGACTCGAGCTGCACGTCCACCTCGACGGTCGGGTTGCCGCGGGAATCGAGGACCTGCCTCGCATGCACGCGTGCGATCGCGCTCACTCCGCCTCCTTCGCGCGGTCGAAGTAACGGTCCTGTTCGTCGAGGGCGAGCTCGCTCCACGCCGAGCCGTCGGTTGCGGCGAGGCGCTCCGCCTGCTCGACTCGCTCGACGAAGCGCGTGCTCGCGCGGCGGAGCTCGAGCTCGGGGTCGACGTTCAACCGGCGTGCGACATTGACCGCCGCGAAGAGCACATCGCCGAGCTCCGCCGCCTGACGCGGGTCGGGCGGCGTCTCCGGCGCGGGCTCCTCGCGCAGCTCGGCCTGCAGCTCGCGGAGCTCGTCCTCGAGACCAGCGAGCGCGCCGGCTGCGTCCGGGTACTCAAAGCCGACAGCGGCCGCGCGTCGCTGAACCTTTCGTGCGAGCAGCAGCGCCGGGAGGTTCTCCGGCACGTGGTGGAAGACGCCTTCGCGGCCTTCCTGCTCACGCTTGATCGTCTCCCAGTTCTGTCGGACTCGCCCGGCAGTCTCGGCCTCGACGTCGGCGAACACGTGCGGGTGCCGCTGCACGAGCTTCGCGTGCACGGTGCGAGCGACCGACTCGAGGTCGCCTTGCCCACGCTCCTCGAGCAGGAGCGCGAGGAAGTAGACCTGGAAGAGCAGGTCGCCGAGCTCGTCCAGCAGCTTCTCGTCTGCGCCCGCGAGCGCGGCGTCCGCGACCTCGTAGGCCTCCTCGACGGTGTGCGGCACGATCGTCGCCGCGGTCTGCTCGCGGTCCCAGGGACAGTCGCGCCGAAGGCGCTCTGTCAGACGCTGCAGGTCGAGCAGCGCCTCGCCCAGACCGTCAGCCCTCACGTCTCCGGCTCGTCGCTGGGTGCGCGAAAGGAGGGGGAACAGTGCGAAAGCACGGGCCCCCGAGTGGAGCACTCCCAGCGGCGAGAGGCTGCGGCGGAGCCGGCCTCAGCCCGGCGGGAGCCGTAGCCGGCCGGTGGCGTGAGGGTCACTGCGTCGCGGTGGTGGTGTTACCGGTAGTGGCGGGCGGCGCGTAGCCGACCTGATAGGCGATCTTGTCCTCGAACTCGTCGTTCGTCTCCTTCGACCAGTCCGTGATCGCCTTCTGGCGCTTCTCCTGCAGCAGCTGCTGCCGGATCTGCTCCTTGACGTCCTTCAGCGGCGTCTGCGACGGCGGCTTCACGTCGCTGAGCGCCTCGATGATGTGGTAGCCGTACTGCGTCTTGACCGGCGCGGAGAGCTCGTTCTTCTTGAGCTCGAACGCGACCTTGTCGAACTCGGGAACGGTCTCGCCCTTGCGAACGGTCAGCTTGCCGCCGTTCTGCTTCGAGCCCGGGTCGGTCGAATGCTTCTTCGCGAGCGCGGCGAAGTTCCCCCCGCTTTCGAGCTGGCTGTGGAGATCGTCGGCGAGCGCCTTCTTCGCGACGAGGATGTGACGCACGTCGCGCGAGGCCGCCACCTTGTAGTCGGCCTTGTGCTTGTTGTAGTACTCCGTGACCTCGTCGTCGGTGACCTTCACGTCCGAGGTCACCTTCGCGTAGATCTTCTCCGAGAGGAGTTGGCTCTCGATCTCCTGCCGAACCTGGTCGACGGTCAGACCCTGCGTCTTCAGGCTCTTCAGGAACTCGGCTTCCTTCCCCTGGAAGTACTGCTGCTTGACCTGCTTCAGCCGGGCGTCGACCTCCTTGTCGGAGACCTCGACGTCCAGCTCCTCGGCCATCTGGCGGTACTTCTCCTGCTGCACGAGGTACTGGACGGCCTGGTTCTGGACCGTCTTGTACTCCGGGGTGCCGACCTTGGGGAACGGCCGCTTGTTCTGCTCGTAGGACGTCTTCGCGCGGCTGAGCAGCGCGTCGAAGTCGGACTTCGTGATCTCCTCGCCGTCGACGACCGCGACCGCCCCGTCCGGGACGTTCTGGTCGTCGCCGCCGCACCCGGCCAGGCCGAGCGTGAGCGACGCGAGCGCGATGATGAGGAGGGCGGGCTTTCGCACAGAAAAAGCGCCTCAGGCAGCCTGGCGCGCGTCGAGAATAGCATCGACCAGCCGGGTCGCTCCGGAGAATTCATCTGTTCTAAACGTGATTTCCCGGTTCCCGGTGCTGTAGACCGCGGCCGCGACCCGGTTCCGAAGCTCCCGCAGTTCCCCGGAGCCGAGCACCATCGGCCCGACGACCGCCCGGCCGCCCCGATAGACGAGGTAGTCGGCGCCGAGCAGAGCGAGCTTCAGCTTCGCGTCCTGGATCGCGAAGAGGTTCTCGACCGGCTCCGGCACCGGGCCGAAGCGGTCCTCGGTGGCCGCGTGCAGCTCCCGGAGCTCGTCGTCCGTCTCGGTCAGCGCCAACCGGCGGTGCAGGTCGATCTTGAGCGCCTCCGAGCCGATGTACGCGGCCGGGACGTACGCGTCGACCCGCGCGTCGACCCTCACGGGGCGCGCCGCGGTGCGCCGCTGGCCCGAGAGCTCGGCAACCGCCTCGTGCAGCAGCTCGACGTACAGCTCGAACCCGACCGCGGCCACGTGCCCCGACTGCTCGGCGCCGAGCAGGTCGCCCGCGCCGCGGATCTCGAGGTCGCGCATCGCGATCGCGAAGCCGGCACCGAGCTCGGTGTGGTCGGCGAGGGTCGCGAGTCGCGCGCGCGCCTCGGGTGTGAGCTCGTGCGCGTCCGGATACAACAGGTACGCGTACGCGGTCTGATCGGATCGGCCGACACGACCGCGGATCTGGTACAGCTGCGCGAGCCCGAGCGTGTCGGCGCGCTCGACGATCAAGGTGTTCGCCTGCGGGATGTCGAGGCCCGACTCGATGATCGTCGTCGACACGAGCACGTCAGCGTCTCCGCGCAGGAACGCGTGCATCTTCTCCTCGAGCTCGCGCTCGCGCATCTGCCCGTGCGCGACGAGGAAGCGAAGCTTCGGGCTCAGTTGCTGCAGCTTGGCCGCCGCGTCCTCGATCGACTCGACGCGGTTGTGGAGGTAGAACGCCTGCCCCTCGCGCGCGACCTCACGTTCGAGCGCCGTCGTGATCAGCTCCTCGTCGTACTCGCCGACGTGCGTGCGGATCGGGCGGCGACCCTCGGGCGGTGTTTCGATGATCGAGATGTCGCGAAGCCCCGAGAGCGACATGTGCAGCGTGCGCGGGATCGGCGTCGCGGACAGCGCGAGCACGTCGACCTCGAGGCGTAGCTGGCGAAGCAGTTCCTTCTGCGCGACGCCGAAGCGCTGCTCCTCGTCGAGGACGACGAGGCCGAGGTCCTTCGGGATCACGTCGCGCGAGAGCACGCGGTGCGTCCCGATCAGCACGTCGACCTTCCCTTCGCGGAAGTCGGCGAGGACGCGCTTGGTCTCGGCAGGGCTCCTGAACCGCGAGACCATCTCGACGCGCACGGGGAAGTCCCTGTACCGGTCGCGGAACGTGTTCCAGTGCTGCTCGGCGAGTATCGTCGTCGGCGCGAGCATGAGCGTCTGCTTGCCGTTGACCGCGACCGCGAAGGCTGCGCGAATCGCGACCTCGGTCTTGCCGAAGCCGACGTCGCCGCAGACGAGCCGGTCCATCGGGTGCGGCGCCTCGAGGTCTTCCTTGACCGCCTCGATCGCACGCTGCTGATCCTCCGTCTCGCGGTAGGGGAACTCGGCCTCGAGCCGCTCGAGCCACTCGTGGTCGAGCGTGTATGCGGAGCCGGGGGCCTGCTGCCGCTCGGCGTAGAGGCGGATCAGGTCGCCAGCGAGCTCGTGCACGCCTTCGCGCGCGCGCGCCTTGAGCCGGTCCCACGCCTTGCCGCCGAGCTTCGACAGCGCGGGTGCCTTCGCGTCGGCACCGATGTAGCGCGAGACCTTGCCGATCTGCTCGTGCGGCACGTACAGCCGGTCGTCGCCGCGAAACGCGAGGAAGAGATAGTCGCGCGTGACGTTCGCGATCGTCTTCGTCTCGAAGCCGAGCAGCTTGCCGACGCCGTGGTCTTCGTGAACGACGTAGTCACCGGTGCGCAGATCGGCGAACGACTGCAGCGCCCGTCCGCCCATCCGCCCGGCACGCGGTGCACGGCGGCGGAAGACCTGCGAGTCGGGCAGCAGGACGAGCGCGAGGTCGCGCCAGACGAAGCCGCGGCGCGCCGGAGCGATCGCGAACACGAGGCCCGGCTCGGCGGGCAGCCCCTCCCCCTCCTCGAGCACGCGCGCCTCGATCCGCCGCAGCATGTTCTGGGTCCGGAGCGCTTCGCCCTTGTGCGGGAACGCCACGACGACGCGGTTGCCTGCGCGCACGAGCCCGGAGAGCTCCTTCTCGGCTTCCGCGAGACCGCGCGCGGCGATCGCCGGCTTCTGCGCCTCGAACGAGAACTGCTGGCCCGACGGCAGCGGGTCGAGCTCGCTGACGCCTTTCAGGTCGAAGTCCTCGCGCCCGAACTCTTCGAGCCAGACGCGCTTCACCTCGCCGAGCTCCCACACGAGATCGGGCGCACGGTCGAGGACGGGGACGAGGTCGTCGGGAACTGCGGGAACCTCACCTTCTTCTTCGAGCAGCAGGCTGTCGTCGGGATCGAGCGCGTCGAGCCGGCGCTCCGCAGCCGGATAGACGACCGCGTCCTCGACCGGGTGCAGCGCGCGTTGCGTGAACGGCGAGAACGCGCGCACCTGCTCGATCTCGTCGCCGAAGAGCTCGACGCGGATCGGCTCGCGGCCGGTGGTCGGGAAGACGTCGATCAAGCCGCCGCGCACCGCGAACTGCCCGCGGTCGTCCACCCGCTCGACGCGCTCGTACCCCGCGAGCGCGAGCGTCTCCGCCAGGCCCTCGACGCCCGGCTCGGAGCCGACCACGACGCGGATCGGGTCCGGGCGCTGGTCGCGCGGCGGGATCCGCTCGGCGAGCGCCGCCGCGGAGACCCACACGAGACCGCCCGCGGCGAGCACGTCGAGCGCGCGTGCCCGCTCGCCGACGAGGTGCGGCGGCGGGGTGAGCCCCGACTCCCAGCGCACGCCGCGGCTCGGCAGGAACGCGACCCGCTCGGAGCCGAGGTACCAGCCCGCCGCCTCGGCGAAGTCGCGCGCGTCGGCGTCCTCGGGCGCCAGCGCGACGAGCCCGCGCCCGAGGTCCTCGTAGAGCGCCGCCACGACGAGCGGCAGCGCCGAGTCCGAGACGCGCGCGCGGACGGGAAGCGCCTGGGCGAACTCGCGCAGGCGCTCGCTCCCCTCGACCTCGCGGAGGAGCGGGTGCAGCACGGGAAGTTCGAGCGTCGGACGGTCCATGACGAACGACGGGAAACGCGTCCCGCCGGGTGTCATCGTAGCTCCGCGACCGCTAGTTCACGTCGCGCTGCGCAGGCTCGAGGCCCTTGCGGGCGATCGTCTCGACGGCGTCGGCCGCCCGGGCGACGATCGCTTCCGCGTCGTCGTGCGGGTCGAAGTTCGAGAGCACGTAGTCGGCGAGCGGGCGAGGGTCGCCGCGTTCCGGGCGGCCCACGCCGATGCGCAGACGAAGGAAGTCCTGTGTCCCGAGCTCCTGCGCAATCGACCGGAGCCCGTTGTGGCCTGCTAGCCCGCCACCGGCGCGCGCCTGCAGGCGGCCGAGGTCGAAGTCGCCCTCGTCGTGGACGACGAGCAGCTGTTCGGGCGGGACCTTGAAAAACCGAACGGCCGGCGCGACCGACCGGCCCGACAGGTTCATGTAGAGCTCGGGCTTCAGGAGCCCGAGCCGGAGGTCGCCGTCGCGCACCTCCGCGAGCTGGCCGGAGAACTTGCCCTTGAAGCTGCCGCCGTGGCGACGAGCGAGCTCGTCGATCACCATCCAGCCGGCGTTGTGCCGATTCTGCGCGTGCTCGCGGCCCGGGTTCCCGAGACCGACGACGAGCAGGTCGAGCGACGAGGACGAGTCCCCGCGCTTGAGGAACCGCACTTACCCCTCGGAGCTGCCGGACTCGCCGTCCGCGGCTTCGCCGCCGGCCGACTCGCCCTCCGCGCCCTCGGCGGCCTCGCCTTCCTCGCCCTCGACCGCCTCGCCCTCTTCGCCCTCGACCTCGACCGGCTCGGGCTCGACCTCGAGCGCCGGCATCGCGACCGACGCGAGCACCGTCTCCTCGGGATCGTCGAGCAGCTTGACGCCCTCCGGCGCGCGCAGGTCGGACAGGCGGAGCGTGTCGTTCATCTGCATGCCGCTGACGTCGAGATCGAGGTGCTCGGGGATCTCCATCGGCAGCGCTTCGACGTTGACGTCGCGAGAGATCTGCGAGAGCACGCCGCCCTCGCGGATCCCGGGCGAGTCCTCCGCGCCGATGAGGTGCACCGGCACCGTCGCGTGGATCGGCTGGTCGAGACGGACTTCCTGGAAGTCGACGTGGGTCACGCGGCCCTTGACCGGATCCTGCTGGTACTCCTTGAGGATCGACGGGTGCGTCGTCTTCTGGCCTTCGAGCACGACGTCGAGGATCGCGTTCAGGCCGCCTTCGCTCGTGAGCGCCCGGCGCAGCTCGCGCTCGGGGATCGCGATCGAGTGCGGCTCGGAGCGGCCGTAGAGCACGCCCGGGATCAGCCCCTCCTTGCGGAGACGCTTCGAAACGCGCGTGCCGACTGCCTCGCGCTCCTTGACTTCGAGACGGATTCGCTCTCCGGCCATGACCGGCGAGGATGGTAGCGGCTACCGATAGATGCGGACGTCGAAGCCCACGAGGAGCAGCGGCCAGAGCAGGATCGCGAGCAGCGCGGTCAGGATCCTCGAGATCGTTCCGAGGTTGTCGAGGTAGTCCTGGACGAACACGACGACGAGCCCGATCGCGACGTAGAGCAGGCTCGGGAGCTTGAACGGCATCAGAAGAGCTGCGTATCGCCGCCGAAGATGGCCGAGACCGAGTCGTCGGCGAAGACGTTCATGATCGTTTCGGCGAGCAGGCCCGCGACCGGTAGCACGGTCATGTTGTCGGGGCGGGTGAGCGGGTCGATCGGCAGCGTGTCCGTCACGACGATCCCCGCGACGTCGGCGTTGCCGAGGCGCTCCAACCCTTCTGGATTGAGCTGCGCGTGCGTGACGAAGATCCAGACGTCCTTGGCCCCGCGCTCCTTCAGCGCCTGTGCGCCGGCGATCAGCGTGTTCCCGGTCGTCGTGACGTCGTCGCCGACGATCGCGATCTTGTCGCGGACGCGGCCCGTGATCTCCGTAACGGGGAGCGCATCGTGCGCGGGACGCGTCTTGTGCATGACGGCGAACTCGGCCTCGAGCATCTCGGCGAACCGGACGGCCACGCGTGCGCGCCCGGCATCCGGCGCGACCGACACGACGCCCTCGCCGGTGAAGCCCAGGTCGCGGAAGTGGCGCCCGAACAGCGGCAACGCGGTCATGTGGTCGACCGGCACCGTGAAGAAGCCCTGGATCTGACCTGCGTGCAGGTCCATCGTGAGCACGCGGTCGGCGCCGGCGAGTTGAAGCATGTCGGCGACCAGGCGGCCGGAGATCGGCTCGCGCGGCTTCGCCTTGCGGTCCTGGCGCGAGTACGGGAACCACGGGATGACCGCCGTGATCCGCTTCGCCGACGCGAGCTTCGCCGCCTGGATCATCAGCAGCAGCTCCATCAGGTTCCGGTCGACTGGCTCCGCGCCCGTCTGGACGATGAACACGTCCGCGCCGCGGATCGACTCGGAGTAGCGAACGTACGTCTCGTCGTTCGCGAACGTCTTCAGCTCGACGTCGCCGAGCTCGACGTTCAGGTGCTCTGCGATCCGGAGCGCCAGGTCGGGGTGCGAGCGCCCGGAGAAGACCATCAGCCGCTTGCGCGGCCCACGCTCGATCCAGTGGTGCGGCTTCGACTCCGACGCTGTCGGGGTCACGTCGAGCCCCGGCAGGGAGAGCTCAGTCGTCGCGCTTTCGACCGGCACGGCCCTCCTTGTTCTCTTGTCGCGCCCGCGCAACGGCAAGGGCGCCGGGCGGGACACTCTTTGTTATCACCGATCCGGCCGCAATCCATGCATCGTCCCCCACCTCGACGGGAGCAACGAAGCCATTGTGGATGCCGGTCCTGACGTTGTCCCCGATCGTCGTCCGGCCCTTGGGCTTGCCGGGCTCGTGCGGGAAGTTGGCCGTGATGTTCCCGGCCGCGATGTTCGAGTCCTGACCGACGTCGACATCCCCGAGATAGGAGAGGTGCGGCACCTTCGACCGGGCGCCGATCCGCGCGTTCTTGAGCTCCACGAAGGTTCCTGCCTTGGCGTCGGGGTCGAGGACCGTGCCCGGGCGAAGGTAACAGAACGGTCCGATCGACACCCGCTCGCCGATCACGGTGTCGACGGCGACCGCGTGTGGTCCGATCTCTGCGCCGGCCGCGACGCTGGTCGCTCCGCGGAGGACGGTGAACGGATGGATGACGACATCGGGCTCGAGCGCGACGGACGCGTCGATCCACGTCGTCGCGGGGTCGACGATCGTCACACCGTTCAGCATGTGCGCCTCGTTGATCCGTTCGCGGAGCACGGCGGCCGCCTCCGCGAGCTCGACCCGGTTGTTGATCCCGATCGTCTCGGCTGCGTCGTCGGCGAGCCACGCGCCGGCGCCGCCGCCGGCGGCGACGATGTGCGCGATCGTGTCGGTCAGGTAGAGCTCGCCCTGCGCGTTCCGCGCGTCGAGCTTGCCGAGCGCCTCGCGGAGCGCCTGCGCGTCGAAGACGTAGATCGAGGAGTTGAGCTCGCGGATCGCGCGCTGCTCGTCGTTGGCGTCACGCTCTTCGACGATCTCGCTGACGCTCCCGTCTCCGGCGCGAACGATGCGGCCGTACGGCAACGGCCCCTCCGACTCGATCGTGAGGATCGTGACGGCAGCACCACCCGCCTGGTGCTGAGCGACGAACTCGGTGAGCAGACCCGTCGTGACGAGCGGAGCGGCGGCGTCGAGCACGAGCACGGAGCCGTCGAAGCCGTCGAGCGCTTGCTGCGCGGACGCGACGGCGTCGCCGGTCCCGCGCGCGTGCTCCTGCACGGCGACGACGACGCCGTCGTCGTATTCGTCTCGCGTGTCGGGCGAGGCGACGACGATGAGCGGGTCGGCGCCGGTCGCCCGTGCGGTCTCGAGAACCCAGTCGACGACGCGTCGCCCCAGCAACGGGTGCAGGTGCTTCGGCACGGACGACTTCATCCGGGTGCCGAGACCGCCGGCCATGACGACAGCTGCGAGGTCGGTGCTCATGGGTCAGATGGCTGGGGCGCCAGGATTCGAACCTGGGATCACGGGACCAAAACCCGTTGCCTTACCGCTTGGCCACGCCCCATCGGGGTGTCGAGTCTAGCGACGGTCCAGGAAGAGGAAGGCGAGGGCGACCGCGGCCAAGACCGCGACCGCGACGATCGCTGCGAACGTGATCAGCGCCAGGAGCGCCGGGAGCACGACGATCAGGAGCTGCGAGACCGCGCCGATCCACGAGACGTGGCGAACGGTGTCGCTGCGGAGGTTCCTGCCGACGAAGACGTAGAACGCGAGCAGCGCGACCGCGAGGATGAACGCCGGCCAGCGCGGGATCACGCCGAAGACGACGAGCGCCGCTTCGAGAACCGCGATCCAAAGTGCGAGGCGAGTGCGGTGGAGGCGAAGCCAGCGGCCGCCGCGGCTCGACTCGTGCTCGACGACCAGCACCACGCGTCAACCGTACCAGGCAGGTGCCGTGAGCCAAACCCGACCGCGTGAGCGCAGCCGGCGCCGCGCGGCGTCGGCCACCTGCCGGTGGTGGAAGAGGCCGTACACCGTCGGGCCGGCGCCGCTGACGTCTGCACGAAAGGCGCCGAGCGCGCGCAGCTCGTCGGCGAGCGGCGAGGAGACGAGGTCGTTGGCGGGGAGCGCGGCGAGGTCCCGCGGACGCACGACGGCGGAGACCGATTCGAGGAGCGCAGCACGGCGGGCCCCATAGCCGTCGGCTCCGCTGCGACGGTCGAAGTCGTCGTACACCGCCGCCGTCGCAGGTTTCGCCGCGCCGCGCGGCAGCACGAGCAGGACGAAGTAGTCCTGTGGAAGCTCGAGCGGCGTCAGCGCTGCTCCTTCCTCCTGGCCGAGCTGTGGACCACTCGCGAGGAAGAACGGCACGTCGGCGCCGAGCCGGCGAGCGAGCTGGTGCAGGCGGTCGTCGGGGAGCGGTTCGTCGAGCGTTGCGTTCGCGAGCAGCAAGGCGGTGGCTGCGTCGGAGCTGCCGCCGCCGAGCCCGGAAGCGACCGGGATGTGCTTGGCGATGCGTGCGCGCCAGCGTGGTCGCACGCCAGCTTCGAGGGCGAGCGAGGTCAGAGCTGCTCGGACCAGCGTGTCCTCCGCGAATCCCTCGACCGTCAGACCGTCGCCCGGCGTCAGCTCGACGCGGTCGGCGAGCGCGAGCCGTTGCAGGACCGTCACGACCTCGTGCTTGCCGTCCGCGCGGGCAGGGCCGACGACGAGCGCGAGGTTGATCTTCGCCGTGGCCGAGGCGCGCGTCACAACGCGCGCGTGAGCTCGACGAACTCGTGCGGCTCGAGTGCCTCCGCGCGGACATCGGGGTCGCGGCCGATCCGCGCGAGCGCGGCGGCGGCCTCCGCGCGGGTCGCGAGCCCCGAGAGCTCGAGTGAGTTCGGGAGCGTCTTTCGCCGATGCGCGAACGCTGCGCCGACGACGCGCTTGACCCACGCGAAGTCCTCGGGCAGCTCGGTGCGCCGGAACGCGACGAGCGCCGAGTCGACGTTCGGCCGCGGTCGAAAGACGGTGCGCGCGACCGGGTGGAAGCCGGTGCGCTCGGCCGCCAGCTGGACGAGCACCGACACCGCGCCGTAGGCCTTGGTCCCCGGAGAGGCAAAGAAGCGATCGGCGACCTCGCGCTGGACCATCACCGTCCAGCGGCCGACGCTCGGAAGGCCGTCGAGGCTCTCCGCCACGATCGGGGTCGCGACGTTGTACGGCAGGTTCGCGACGAGCTTCGTCGGCGCGGGATCGAGCGTCGTGAGGTCGAGGCGGAGCGCATCACCGAAGCGCAGCTCGACGTTCGGGCTCTCGGCGAGCGCCTCGCGGAGCTGCGGCTCGAGCGAGCGGTCGAGCTCGACCGCGTGCACCCGCTTGACCCGCGCCGCGAGGTAGCGAGTCAAGACGCCGAGTCCGGGCCCAACCTCGAGCACGACGTCCTCGGCGTCGAGCTCGGCGAGACGGCCGATCACCCCGAGGATGTTCTCGTCGACGAGGAAGTGCTGGCCGAGCTCTTTTTTCGGCGCGATGCTCACGGCAGACCGAACGCGCGCTTGGCGTTCTCGTCGACCTGCGCGGCGAGCTCGTCCGGCGCTTCGCCTCGCGCGCGCGCAAGGGCAGCCAACGTGTGTACGACGTTCGCGGGCTCGTTCGGCCGCCCCCGCAGCGGCTCGGGCGTGAGGTACGGGGCGTCGGTCTCGGTGAGGATGCGGTCGAGCGGGACCTGTGTGGCGGCAACGCGCAGCTCTGAAGCGTTCTTGTACGTCGCGTTGCCGGCGAACGAGACGTAGTAGCCCCTGTCGAGCGCGGCCTGGAGCGCGAACGGATAGGAGAAACAGTGCAGCACGACGGTTCCCTCGAACGACGCGAGCTCCTCGAGCACGGCCTCGTCGGCGGCGCGGTTGTGGATCACGACCGGCTTCCCGAGCTCGCCGGCCAGCCCGAGCTGCTGACCGAAGAGCACGCCCTGGCGGTCGTGTGGGGCGTAGTCGCGAAAGAAGTCGAGGCCGGTTTCACCAACCGCGACCGCGCGCGGGTGCGCGAGCAGATCACGCAACGCGTCGAGGTCGTGGTCTTCCGACGCCTCGTGCGGATGGATCCCGAGAATCGCGAACACCTCCGCATGTCGGTCTGCGAGCTCGAGCGCGTTCTGCGAGCGCTCGATCGTCGTGCCGACCGTGAGGATCCTCCCCACGCCCGCCTCGCGCGCTCGGCGAACGAGCTCGTCCGGAGGGTCCGCGCACGCGTCGAGGTGCGCATGCGTGTCGATCACGCTGCTGTTGCGGGAGCTTCGAGGCGCGGGAAGAGCGGCTGTGCCGCGTCGATGCCGCCGGTCGGGACGGTCTTCCCGACGGCGACGTTCTCCCAGGCGAGATCGTCGCTCTGTCCGAGCGCCTCGAGGATCCGCGGCGACGTCTCCGGGAGATACGCAGCGAGCGCGACAGCGGCCGCGCGGAGACCGTCCGCGAGCGTGTAGAGCACGCGGTCGAGCTGCTCAGCGTCCGCCTCGTCCTTCGCGAGCTCCCAGGGCTTCGTGTCGGTCACGAGCTTGTTCAGTTGCCGAACGAGATCCCAGATCACGTCGAGCGCGCCGGTGATGTCGAACACGTCGAGTCGCTCCGCGACGTTCGTGCGGAGCTGGTCGATGGTCGCCGTCTCGAGCAGGCTCTCCGCGGCCGGAATGTGCCCGTCGCGGTACTTGACCAGCATCGCGGTCGTGCGCGACAGGAGGTTGCCGAGATCGTTCCCGAGCTCCTTCTCGTAGCGCTCGTGCAGCGAGTCGAGCGAGACCGATCCGTCCTGGCCAAACTGGACCGCGCGCGCTGCCCAGAACCGGACCGGGTCGATCCCATAGACACCCGTCAGGTCGAGCGGGTCGATCACGTTGCCGAGCGTCTTCGAGATCTTCCGGTCGTCGAGGAGCAGGAAGCCGTGGACGAACACCTGCTTCGGCAGGGTGTATCCGGCCGCGAGCAGCAACGCCGGCCAGAGGACACAGTGGAGCCTCAGGATGTCTTTGCCGATCAGGTGGCGGACGTCGGGCCAGTAGCGCTCGCGCAGATCTTCGCCTGGGCGCGCATACGACAACGCGCTCAGGTAGTTGATCAGCGCGTCGACCCAGACCCACGTGACCTGGTCGGGATCCCACGGGATCGGCACTCCCCACGGCTGCCCCTGACGGCTGATGCTGAAGTCTTCGAGGCCTGCCTCGATCAGGCTCCGCGCCTCGTTGTAACGGAAGGACGGGAGCACGAAGTCCGAACGATCGTCGTACAGATCGAGGAGTTGCTGCTGAAAGCCCGAGAGCCGAAAGAACCAGTTCTGCTCTTCGATGTACTCCGGGACGGTTCCGTGCTCGGGGCACTTCCCGTCGACGAGGTCGTCTTCGGAGATGAACGTCTCGTGTCCCACGCAGTACAGGCCCGCGTAGGTCCCCTCGTAGATGTGCCCGTTCGCCCGGATTCGCTCGATGAACTCCTGAACGACGAGCTTGTGCTCCTCGTCAGTCGTCCGGATGAAGAAGTCCGGCTCCGCGCCGACGCGCCCGGGCAGCGGCCGCCAGTTCTCCTCGACGATCTGGTCGACGAACACCTTCGCGTCGAGACCCCGCTCCTCCGCGACCCGGTACACCTTCGAGGCATGCTCGTCGGTCCCGGTCAGGAAGAACGTGTCCTCGCCTCGTTGCTGGTGATGGCGCACGAGGATGTCCGCAGCGATCGTCGTGTAGGCGTGCCCGATGTGCGGGGTCGAGTTGACGTAGAAGATAGGTGTGGTCAGGTAGAAGCGATTCACCGCCGTCAATGATAGGTCGTGCCTTTCGCCTGACCATGAACGCGGCGCTCGCGACACCTGCGAGGGTCGACAAAGCGAGCCCGAGCAGGAGCAACCAGCGGCGCGACTCAGCTGGGTCCCGGCGAGTGAGGTGACCGGCCGCGGGGGACGCGAGCTCGCGCTGTCGCCGAGCCTCGCCGAGGGCGCTGCGCGCCGCACGCACCTCGGTCTCGACGCTCCTCGCCGGCCGGACGGCCGTCGCACGGCGCGGCTCGTGCGCCGGGCTCGCGAGCGGACGAGCAGACACCGGGACCGCCGGGCGTCTTCCCGGGGCGAGCACCCGCCCTCGATCTGAGCGCACGACGAGCCCTCCGGAAGCGATCGGCCGCACTCTCGGAACGACTTCCAACCCACCGGCGTCTTCGGCCCGTTCGGCCGAGACCACGACGGGCTCCTCGCTCCACGTCGGCGCAGCCGGAGCGGCCGCCGGTGCAGGTGCCTGCGGACCGGCTGCCACGGGCGCGGGCGCGGGCTGCTCGACGCGCGGCGCGGGCGGCGTAGGTTGCGCCTGCACCGGGGGCGGCGCCGCGGCGGGAGCGGGCGCGGCCGCAGGAACGACCCTGGGCCGCTCGGGCAGGAACGCGAGCGGGTCGAGGTAACCCTCCTCGTCGACGGTGCGGCGAACGCCCAGGTGCACGTGCGGCTGGTGCGTGACCGCGTCGGAGCTCTCGCCGACCGCGCCGACGCGCGCGCCCTCCCCGACCTCGTCGCCGCGCTGCACGGCGATCGCGCCGAGCTGCAGCAGTGTCACGGAATAGCCGTCGCCGGTGCGAATCGTGAGCGCGCGGCCTCCCGCAGGAACGGATCCGACGAACGACACACTTCCCGCGACCGGTGCGCGCACCGACTCGCCGACTGCGCCGCCCACGTCGATCCCGCGATGCTGGCCTGCCGCATACGGATCCGAGCCGAAGACGAAGGGTCGCAGCACCGGCCCGTCGATCGGCCACGCCCAGGCCTGTGCGCCTGCCGGAAACAGCAGCGCGAACAGCGTGCTCGAGACGACCGCGAGTCGAAGCATCGTCGAACTCCTTCGTTTTCGGCGGGGTGAACGACCGAGCGTCGAACGTAGCAGCGGCTTCCGCCGTTGTCATCGGTGACGACGCGAATGTGGAAAGGTCGTTACGGTCTTGTTACAGAGAGCGCTCGTAGAGCGTGTTGCGCGACACGCCCGTCAAGCGCGACACGAGCTCGGACGCGCGCCGACGCGGCAACCCCGCCGCGACGAGCTCCGCCACCGCGGATGTCGCCTCGTCCTCGCCCTCGGGCGTCACCTCGGTCTCCGTCGGGCCGAGCACGAGCACGATCTCGCCCTTCGGCGGCTCGACGAAGCGCTCGGCGAGCTCGGCCGCCGTGCCGCGAGCGACCTCCTCGTAGAACTTCGTCAACTCGCGCGCCACCGCGACGGGCCGGTCGGGCATCGCCTCCGCGAGTGACCGAAGCGAGCGCGGCAGCCGTTGCGCGGACTCGAACGCGACGACCGCGTGCGGCCAGTGCGCCAGCTCGGCCCACAGCTCGCGCAATGCGTTCTCGAACCGCGGCAGGAACCCGATGAACTGGAAGCGCTCCGCACCGAGCCCGGAGACGACGAGCGCGGTGTCGACCGCAGACGGCCCCGGCAGCACCGTCACCGGCACGCCCGCGTCGAGCGCGGCCGCAACGAGCCGCGCGCCGGGGTCGCTCACGCCCGGCAGACCGGCGTCCGTGACGAGCGCCATGCGCTCGCCGGCGACGAGCCGCGGCACGAGCTCGGCCGTGCGCTTGGCCTCGTTGTGCTCGTGGTAGCTCAACAGCTTCGCCTTGATCTCGTGGCGATCGAGCAGCACGCGAGTCACGCGCGTGTCCTCGCACAGCACGACGTCGGCCGCGCGCAGCTCGTCGAGCACGCGCAGCGTGACGTCGTCGAGGTTGCCGATCGGAGTCGCGCAGACGGCGAGCGCCATCGCTACGTCTTGTCGAGCGCCTCGAACCCGACGAACCCCGCGCCGACCACCCCCGCGTCGGGACCGAGCGTGGCAGACACGACGCGCACGAGTTCGCGGCCCGGCGACAGGGCTTCCCGCACCATCACCTCGCGCGCCGGCTCGAGCAGCAGCTCTCCCACTGCCTCGCCCCACCCACCACCGATCACGATCACCTCGGGGTTGAAGACGTTGACGAACGAGCCGAGCGCGGAGCCGAGCCGCCGGCCCATCCGGTGGAGGATGTCGAGCGCGTGCTCGTTGCCCTCGTTCGCGCGATCGAGCAACACCCGCGTGTCGGCGTCCGGGCCGAACACCGCCTGCGCATCGGCGGTGGCTGCGAGCCCCGTCGCATACGCCTCCAGGTGTCCTCGGCCCGTGCAGCTCCCCTGGCACGGACGGCCGTCGTGCTCGATCACGATGTGGCCGAGCTCTGCCGCTGCACCGAGCGCGCCGCGGTACGGGCGACCGTCGAGGATCAGCCCGCCGCCGACGCCGGTGCCGAGCGTCAGCATGATCATGTCGCGCGTCCCCTTGCCCGCGCCGGCATGCCACTCGCCGATCGCGGCTGCGTTCGCGTCGTTGTCGATTCCGCACGGCAAGCCGAACCGCTCGCTGATCAACGTGCGAAGCGGGACGTCGGTCAGCGGGATGTTCACCGAGGAAACCGCGGTGCCCGACGCCTGGTCGATCGTCGACGGCACGCCGAGGCCGATCGCGGCGGCGTCGTCGGAGACGAGTCCGTCGATCGTCTCGCAGATCGCGTCGACGACCGCTTCTTCCGACGAAGTCGGCGTCGGCACCTCGCGGAGCGAATCGACCTTGCCGGACCTGTCGACCAGACCGGCGGCGATCTTCGTGCCCCCGAGGTCGACGCCGATGACGCGGTTTGCCTCCACGAGCGCGCGGCTACGATAACCGCCCCGATGGCCCAGGGAGACAAGCCGTACCGCGTCTATCGCGGCGGCCGGACGAAGGGCAGGGTTCCGTTGCAGCGGCGCGTCGAGCAGACGCCTCGGCGCGACGGCGGCCGCCCGGACCGCCCGGTCACCCCCGCACCCACCGGGCCGGCGGCCCCACGCCGCCGGCGCTGGCCCCGCCGCGTCGGGATTGTGGTCGTGGTGCTCCTGCTCCTGGTGGTCGTCTGGGCCTTCGCGAGCTACTTCGCGCTCGCGCGCGCGCTCGACGGCGCGAACCAGCGCCTCGACCCCGTCGCGCTCGACGAGCAGAGCGGGCTGCTCATCTCGGATCCCTCCACCACGCTGCTCCTGGGAACCGACGCCGGCCCCGGCGCGGGGCGCGAGGGCGCGCAGCGCTCGGACTCGATCATGCTCGTCCGCACCGACCCGGACCGGGGCCGCACCGCGTTCCTGTCGATCCCGCGCGACCTGCGCGTCGACGTGCCCGGCCACGGCTTCGCGAAGATCAACGCCGCGTACCAGTTCGGCGGCCAGAACCTGGCGGTGCAGACGGTCAAGGCCTTCACCGGACTGCAGGTCAACCACATGGTCGTGGTCGACTTCCAGAGCTTCGAGCAGCTGATCGACGCGCTCGGAGGCGTGACCATCGACGTGCCGGAGCCGATCCTCTCGAACCGGTTCGACTGCCCGTTCTCGACGCAGGAACGCTGCCAGCGGTGGAACGGGTGGCGCTTCGCCGCCGGCGAGCAGACGATGAGCGGCCGCCGCGCGCTCGTCTACTCACGCGTCCGCGAGAACCGGCTCAACCCCGCCGAGAACGACCTGACGCGCGGCGAGCGGCAGCAGGCGGTCGTGCGGGCGATCGGCGACGACGTGACGAGCTTCTCCACGCTCGTGCGGCTGCCGTTCCTCGCGGACGACCTGATCGCGCCGCTCGCGACCGATCTCTCGGCCGGGCAGTTCGCGCAACTCGCGTGGGTCAAGTTGCGATCGAGCTCGACGCTGCGCTGCCGGCTCGGCGGGACGCCGACCTCGGTCGGCGGCGAGTCCTTCCTGATCGGCAGCGAGGAGAACCGGAACGTGATCCTGATGTTCCTGGGCGTCGCAGCGCCGCAGCCGCCGCCGCCCGGCACCGGGCTCTTCGGCCCGGGCTGCGTCGGCTAGTCGCTGCTGCCGCTCTTCTCCGACTTGGATTCGGACGACTTCGACTCCGACTTCGACTCCGACGACTTCTCGCCGCTGCCGCCGTCACTCGACTCCTTGCCGCCCCCGCGCTTGCGCGAGCGCCCGTAGTCGGTCGAGTAGAACCCCGAGCCCTTGTAGTGCACTGCCACGGGGTAGAGCACACGCTCTACCGGCGACGCGCCGCAGACCTCGCACTTCCCTGGCGGAGGGTCGTCCATCCGCTGGAGGATCTCGAACACATGCCCGTTGGGGCAGCGGTATTCGTAGATCGGCACCCGGCGAGACTAGCAGCGTGTTCCGCGGGTACCGTCTCGTCGTGACACAGGTCGCGACGACTCCGGAGAGCACGACGGGCGCGGCCGGGGTCGGAGTTCGGGCGGCGTGGTTCGCGTGGGGCGTCGCCGGCTGCGTGCTCGCCGTCGCCACCTTTCTCTTTGCGCGGCTGACCGCGTGGCCGCCGCACGAGGACGAGACGCTCGCACTCTTCGTCGGCCGTCAGCCGATCGGCCGGCTGCTCGACATCGTGCTCGAGGAGCGCGGCGGTGCGCCGCTCCACTATCTGCTCGCCGCGGTGGCGGCGCACTCGGGAGGCGGCCTGACCGCGCTCCGGCTCGGCTCGGCGCTCTTCGCGCTGGCGAGCCTGCCGCTGATCGCGCTGCTCGTAACGCGGCTCGCCGGCCGGGCGGTCGGGTTGATCACGACCGTGCTCGTCTCCGCGAGCTGGGTGCTGCTGTTCCACGGCGTCTACGGCCGGATGTACAGCCTGTTCCTCTTCACGAGCGCGCTCTCGTACCTCGCGCTCCTGTGGGCGATCGACCGCGGCGGCGCCTGGCGGTTCGGGCTCTGGGGTTTCGCGGCGATCGCGTGCATCGCGAGCCATCCCTACGGCGCACTCGTGCTCGCCTCGCAGGGCCTCTACGTCTTGCTCGTGCGGCGCCACGTGCGCGCTGCCGTCGTCGCATTTGCCGCGGTCGGTGTGCTCGGTACGCCGTTCTGGCTCGCCGACCTCCGCCTCGCGAACCGCTTCGACGTCGGGGTGGCCGGAAGCGAGAGCGGCAAGCTCGGCTCGCCGCTGCCGGTGCTCCGTTACCTGAAGGACGTCGCCGGCGACTTCACCGCCGGTTGGTGGGTGCTGCTTGTCCCCATCCTCGCGCTCGCCGCGTACGGCGCGTACGAGCTCTGGCGTCAGAACCGACGTGCTGCGTACCTCGTCGCCTGCGCCGTCGCGACGCCGACGCTCGCGCTGCTGCTCGCGCGGCTCGGAAGCTCCGCGTCGCCCGAGACGCGGCACCTGATCTTCGTGCTCCCGTTCTTCATGCTTCTGCTCGCGACTGCGCTCGTCGCGCTCGGCAAGCGCTACGGTCGCGCGCTCGCGGCCTGCGCGGTTGCAGCGCTCGTGGTTGCCGAGGTCGGTTGGGCGTACGAGAAGACGCCGCAGCTCTTCACGGGCGACCCGTCGGCGCGTGTTGCCGCGCGCGAGGCTGCAGGACGGTGGCTCGCTGCGACGAGCCGACCCGACGACGTGTTCTTCGGGTACGAGCCGCTCTACCTCGAAGCTGCGAAGTCGGACGACGACGTTGCGCACATCGTCATCCCGCGCGCCGACCCGAAGCTCGCCGCGGCGCGGCTCGACGCGCTGCCGCGGCCGCTCGGCCGCGGGGTCTGGGTGTTCGACGCCTACGACACGAACAACTGCACGTGCACCCGCGGCCTGACGATCGCCGAGCGTCTACCGCATCCTGCGGTCGACTACGAGGCCCGCGTGTTCGGCCCGTTCCTCGTGCTCCGCACGCGTGAGCCGACTCGGACGGCCGCCGAGTACCTCGACCGCGCCGCGCAGGTGATGGTCGTCGGCAAGTCGCTGTTCATCGGGGACGCCGACATCAACTTCGTGACGGTCCGGCGCGCAGCCGACCGCCTACGTCTCCTCGACTACTGAGCGCGCCGCTCCTCGAGCTCCACGATCTCCCTGAAGCACGGGGCGTCCTCGAACGCCGCGAGTCCCGCGGGCGTGATCCTTTGGCGCTGCTTCGGCCGGAGCCGCCTCGCTGCGGCGATCGCCGCGGAGGCGCCCACGAGGCCGCCGATCAGGAACGAGCGTGTTCGACTGCGTCGGTCGTGCTCGTCCATGGGACGATTGTAGGCCGATGCTGATCTGCGCCCTCGGTGATCTCCTGCTCGACGTCGTCGTGCGACTCGACACGCCGCTCAACCTCGGCGCGGACGCGACGGCCCGCACCCGTACGGGTGCCGGCGGCCAGGCAGCCAACGTCGCCGCCTGGGCGACCGAGCTCGGGGAGCAGGGCCGCCTCGTCGCGAAGCGCGCGACCGACGCGGCAGGCGAGCTCGTCGCGCAGGAGCTCGCCGCACACGGCGTCGAGGTGTTCGGTCCCGCGATCGAGGGCCACAACGGCGTCGTCGTGTCGCTCGTCGCGCCGAGCGGCGAGCGGTCGATGGCCTCGGACCGCGGCGTCGCCCCGCTGCTTCGCGCCGACGAGCTCGAGATGCGGTGGCTCGGCGGCGCCGACTGGCTGCACGTGACGGGCTACGCGCTCTTTCGCTCGCCGATCGACGAGGCGGCCGCGAAGGCCGCCGGCGCGGTGCGCGGGCAAGGCGGGCGGATCAGCGTCGACCTGTCGTCCTGGAGCCTGATCCGCGACTTCGGCGCGGAGAAGCTCGTGCGGCGGCTCGAGCTGCTCGCCCCCGACGTGATCTTCGGCAACGCCGAGGAGCTCGAGGAGATCGGCGGCACGTTTCCCGCGCCCGAGTGGGTGCTGAAGCTCGGGCCTGAAGGAGTCGAGCTCGCGGACGGCCGGAAGCTGCCCGCCCTACCTGCAGAAGTCCTGGACACGACAGGTGCGGGTGACGCGCTCGCGGCCGGGTACCTCGTCGGCGGCCCGGAGCTCGGGCTCGACGCTGCGGCACGCTGCGTCGCGACGCTGGGGACCATGCCGTGGTGAAGGTCATCGCTCCGCTCAGCCCGGAGGAGCGCGCGCTGCTCGACGCGTGGCGCTACGACCCGCCGTACGAGTTCTACAACGGCGAGGACGACCCCGTGCTGAACCCCGAGCGCTTCTTCGCCGTGCGGGACGGCGACGAGATCGTCGGGTTCTACTACTTCGACCAGCGAACAGACACGGTCGAGATCGGCCTCGGCCTTCGGCCTGATCTAACCGGAAAGGGACTCGGCCTTGAGTTCTTCCTCGAAGGTGTCGCGTTCGCGCACGACCGGTTCCCCGGTCGCCGCGTGACGCTGAACGTGGCCGCGTTCAACGAGCGCGCGATCACGGTGTACGAGCGCGCCGGATTCCGGCGGACCGGTGAGCACGTGCGGACCTTCGACCGCTGGGGTGAGGTGCCCTTCATCGAGATGGAGGAGGAACGGTGATCGAGCTCTCCGACGAGGTGCGCGCAGCGCTTGACGAAGGCCGAGCGGTCGTCGCGCTCGAGACGACGTTGATCGCGCACGGCTTTCCGCCCGGCGAGGGTGTCGCGGTCGGGCTCGAGAGCGAGCGTCGCGTGCGCGAGGCTGGTGCGATTCCCGCCACGATCGGAGTGCTCGACGGAGAGGTGCGCATCGGCCTCGACGAGCGCGAGCTCGAGCGCTTCGGGGCGACCGCGCGCAAGCTCGGGCCACGCGACGTCGCCGCTGCGGTCGCGCAGCGCGCCGTCGGGGCGACGACCGTCGGCGGCACGCTCGCGGTCGCGCGCACGGTCGGCCTCCGGTTCATGGGCACCGGCGGGATCGGCGGAGTCCATCGCGGCTGGACGCAGCGGCCGGACGTCTCCTCCGACCTCGGCGAGCTCGCGCGAACGCGCGTCGTCGTGGTCGCCTCGGGTGCGAAGTCGATCCTCGACGTGCCCGCGACCGCGGAGGCGCTCGAGACGCTCGGCATCCCGACGCTCGGCTTCCGCACGGACACGCTCCCGCTCTTCTACGCGGCGGACGGCGGGCCGCCGGTCTCCGCCCGCGTCGAGTCCCCACGTGAAGTCGCCGAGATCGCGAGCGCCCACTGGGAGCTCGGCGGTGCGGGCCTCCTCGTCGGCAACCCGCCGGCGCAGAGCCTCGACGACGTCGAAGGGCTGATCGAGCAGGCGCTCGAAGAAGCGGGGCGCGAAGGCGTCGGCGGCCAGGCACTGACGCCGTTCGTGCTCTCGTGGCTGCACCGCGAGAGCGGCGGTCGAACGCTCGAGGCGAACCGCGCGCTCGTCGCGGATAATGCGGGCTTGGCAGCCGAGATCGCAGTTGCAGCGACGAAGAGATGAAGTGGGTGCTCGCACTGCCGCTCCTCGTTGCCGTCTCCGGCGCTTCGCCGCTCCCCGGTCTCCCGAGCTACACCGCGGGCTACACGAGTTGGACGAAGCTGAACTCGAAGCCGATCCCGCGCCGTGCCGTCGACGCACACAGCTCGATCAAGAACGTCTACGTCTCGAAGCTGCCGCGGGCCGGCCGCTATCCGGTTGGGACGGTGATCGTCAAGGAAGGACGGCAGCGCGCTGGCGCTCCCGTCACGCTGATCGCGGTGATGCGGAAGCTTCGCGCAACCGGACCGCACAACGGCTGGCAGATGATCGAGTGGACTCGCTCTTCACGCAGCGCCCGCTTCAGCGAGCTCGCGCGCGGGCAGGTCTGCACGTCCTGCCACTTCCAGGCGCGCAAGACCGACTACGTGTTCACCAAACGGCGCTAGTAGCTGGTAGAGGCGCAAGTCGCGAATCCGCTCACGCGGATCCGCGACCGCTTGGCACCTAAAGGCGGCCGCATTCGCGGCCGCTGCCGCCGCGACTCACATCGCGGCCTCTAGTTACTCGAGCGCCGCGAGCAGCTCGTCGATCGTCAACGCCGGAAGCGTCTCGATCTTCGTCGAGCCCCGCGCGCCGAGCGCGACGCTGACGCGCGCCACCGTCGCGAGGTCCGGAGCCTCGACGACGCTGACGAAGTCCCACTCACCGAGCGTCGCCCACTGGTGGAGGACCTGCGCGCCGAGCTCCTCGACGTCCTTGTTCACCTCGCGGAGCCGGTCGGGGTTCGACTTGAGCGTCTGGACGCCTTGCGTGCTGAGCGTGGAAAGCAGGATGTAGGTGGCCATGCGTTGAGCCTAACGCGGGATGACTTCTCGTGACGGGTCGTTCGCGGGGTCCTTCTCCGGCAGCGCGTCGTGGGCCCACTCGCTTTGCTTCCAAGCCGGCACCGGCGTCTCGCAGTCGGTCTTCGGCACGAAGCGGGAGCGCTTCACGAGGCGGTACTCGTGGATGTAGCGCGGGCAGTTCGGGAAGACCTCCGTCGCCCGCACCCGCATCACGAACTGCGCCTCCGGCCAGTCGGCGCGGAGCGGGTCCTCGAGGTCGACCGAGGCGACGCCGTTCAGGCGCAGCCGCTTCCGACCCTCGAAGTCGATGAAGAGCAAGCCAACGTTCGCGTTCACGAGCGCGTTCCCCATCGACAGGTACATGCCGTTCCCGTCGTAGCTCGGGAACGCGATCGTCTTCTCGTCCAGCACTCGCACGAAGCCGGGCTCGCCGCCCTTGTACGAGCACTGCGGCTTCCCGTCGGCGTCCGCGGTCGCGAGGAAGAACATGTCGCGCGCCTCGATGAATGCTCGGTCGCCCTCGTCGATCGACTCGTGGACGATTCGCTCCTCGATTCGGTCCGCGAGCCGGCGCGTGTCGAACCGGTCCTGCAGGTCTCGGCTACCGCCGTGGTACACGCCTCGCATTGTCGCGCGCTTCCTGGTCGAAGTACAGGAGGGCGGCGCCGAGGAAGAGGAGCGGCGAGACCACGAGGCTCGCGACGAAGGACGCGATCGCCAGCGTCTGGTCGCTCGTGCCGCGAAGAAGGAAGAACAGGCCGCTCTGCGTGAGGAAGACCAGGATCGCGAGCGTGGCCAGCGACCCGAGCGCGTGGACGAAGTCGGCGCGGGCGAGCCTGTAGGCGCGCAGGAACGCGAACCCGAACCCGACTCCCTCCAAGGCAAGGACCGGGACGATCAGACCGAGCGCCGCGAGCCAGGCGAGCCCGGGCAGGATGAAGAAGGCGACGAGGAACGGAAACGGCAGGAAGACGAGCAGCCCGCCGAGGAGCGGCTGCCACACGCGAACCGGCCGCTCTGCGGCGAGCGCCACCGCTCCGAGGTACGACGCGCTGAGGAGCAAGCCGCCCGCCACGGGCACGACCACGAGCAACGCTGTGTCGCCGAGTGTGCGCGCGAGCAGGTTCAAGATCGACGGCGGGACCCCGAGTGCGAGCGAAGGCCAGAAGCGCCGTCCGTAGAGCCGCATCGACTCGGCGACGAGCTGGCCGACGGTGCGCTCGGCGGGCGGGAGCGGCGGCGGCAGCGGCGGCGGCACGGTGCGGGACGCTACCGTGCCGCCATGAGCTACAGCGTCTTCTCGCCCGACACGAACGACTGGCAGGAGCGCGACGACGGCTCGGGCAGGCGCGTCGCACGCTTTTCGGACTCGATGACGCAGGCGCGCGCAAACCTCTGGCGCTATCCATCCGGCTCGCGCGGGAAGCGCCACGCCGACCACGTCCAGGAGGAGACGTTCGTGATCGTCGCCGGCACGCCGTCGATGTTCCTCGGCGACCCGCCGGAGCGCGTCGATCTCTCACCCGGCTCGGTCGTCGTCGTCCAGCCGGGCACGCCGCTGCAGATCCGCAACGACGGGGCCGACGAGGCCATGCTCTTCATCGTCGGCGCACCGCCCCAGCAGGGCGGCATCGACACGTACCCCGACGTCGACTGACGACCTAGCCGAGAGCCTCGACGATCCGGACGCCAGAGAGCGCCGCTCGGCGGCTGAGCTCGGCGACGGCATCGGTTGAGGAGCTCTCCACGAGGTGAAAGCAGAGCTCGTCGCCTGGTACGGCGAGCGAGCGCAGGTACTCGACCCACACACCTTCGCTCCGCAGCTCGGCGGCCACGACGCGGAGGCGCCGCGCGGCTTCCGAGAGCCGCGCGGCGCCCGGCCGCGGCACGTACAGCTCGACGAGGAACGTCGGCACGTGCTCCCGCTACGACGCCGCGAGGCGACGCCGGCCGCGGACGGCGACGAAGCCGGCCGCCCCGAGCAAGGACAGGATCACACCGGTGGCCGCACCGGCGACGCTCCAGTCGAAACCGCCGCGCGAGGACGTCTCGGTCGAAACCGACAGCGATCCTTGGGGGGCCGAGCGCGTGCCGTTGTCCGGGTGCGAGGCCGAGCCGGAGCTCGTGTTCAGCTGCGGCTGGTAGCCGTCCGGCTGCACTGCCTGCGCCGGAGCCCTGTGGCCCTGCGGCGGATCCGCAGACGCAGGAACGGCAAGGGCGAGCGCAGCAGCGGCGGCTGCGAGTGTGGTGATCGTGCGCTTCTTCATCGTGACCTCCCGGTCTGTGTGTTGACGCCTCCTAACGTGCAACACAGCGGCCCGAACGGAAACGATGAAAACCCTGGGCTTTGGCCGACCCCTCCCTAGAGCCTCCGCGCGAGCTCGGAGCGAGAGCGAATGCCCAGCTTGCGGAAGACGTTCCGCAGATGGAACTCGATCGTCTTCGTGGAGAGAAACAGCGCAGCGGCTACTTCGCGATTCGTCCGGCCTTCGGCGACGAGCTGCGCAACGCGGCGCTCCGTGGGAGTCAACTCGTCGTGCCCGGCTGTTCGGCCGCTGATCCGCGCGATCTCCTCCCGCGCACGCTCTGCGAAGACCGCACCCTCCAGACGCTCGAACTCGGCGAGCGCCTGCACGAGCGCCTCGCGGGCGGCCCGCTTGCGCTTCGAGCGCCGTAGGGCGCCGCCGTACGCAAGCAACGTTCGCGCCCGATCGAACGGAAGCAACGAGCGCTCGTGCTGCGCGAGCGCACCCTCGAACGTCGGCAGCGGATCGCCGCCGCGCGCGGCCACAAGCAGAGCGCGGCAGCGGAGGACGTTCCCGAGCGCGCCCTTCCTCCCGAGTCGTTCGGCACTCTCTTCGCACCAGTCGAGGAGCGTCTCCGCGTCTTCCAGGCGACCGAGCTCGATCAGCGCCTCCACATCGTCGATCGCGAAGCGCGTCAGCCCGGGCTCGCGCATCTCCTCGGCACGAGCGGAGGCTACGAGCGGATCCAGCCGAGCGGCAGCCGCGTCGGGTCGCCCAAGGGAGAGCTCCAGGAGCCCGAGGGCAGTCGTCGCGAACTGGAGCGCTGGTGCGCCGCGCGTTCGCTCCGCAAGCTCGAGCGCCCGTTCTCCCGCCGCACGGGCGTGACCCTCGCGACCCCTGTGCGCATCGACGAGCGCGCCCACGGCGAGCGCGTAGGCCGCAAGCGTCTCCTGCCCCGCCTGCTCGGCGAGCTCGAGGGCCTCGTCGAGATGGCCTGCCGCCTGCGCGAAGTTCGCGCTGTAGCACTCCGCCTGCGCGAGCAGCACGAGCACGTACGGAAGCGACGACTCGTCACCGATCGCGCGGCAACGGTCGGCCAGCTCCCCATAGTCGCGCGTCGCCTGCTCGAGCTCCTCACGCCACATGCGGAAGACCGTCGCGGCCAGCTTCGGCCGACCCATCACCCGCTCTCCTTCGAGCGCCTCAGTGGCTGACTCCTCGTACGCGAGCGCCTGCTCGAGAGTCACTGCAGCCGCTTCCCGCCCCAGCGTCACCTCGGCGATGAGTTGCGTACCGAGCGCACGACCCAGCAACGCGTCGTCTCCGGCGGCTCGGGCAAGGTCGGCTGCCTCCTTGGCGTAATCGACTGCCTCTGCGAACCGCTGCCTGCTTCTAAACAGATTGCCGGCTGCTCCCTCGAGCGCTCGAGCGCGCGCGAGTGCGTCGTCTCCAGCCTCAGCTGCTGCCTTCAGAAAGAGCTCAACGGCAGCCGCAATGTCGTCGTCGTAGGAGCGGACAAGCGCGAGGCGTGTGAGCACGAGCGCCCGCTCTCCCCCGCCCTCGAGCTCGGCAACAAGCTGCTCGAGCAGCGCTCGAGCGCGTCTGCCGTCACCAGACTCGAAGTGGAAGTAGGCGGCGTCGGAGCGGCGGCGTCGTTCATCCGCCGCACGCTCCGACGTTGTAAGCGTCGCGGCCCGCTCACTGAGCTCCGCCGCGGCGGCCGGGGCGCCACGTGCCGCCGCACGGGCCGCTGCCTCGTCGAGCGCGGCGGCGACGTCGTCGTCGGGCTCTGCCGTAGCGAGCGCGAGATGGCGTGCGCGTTCCTCTGGGTTGGGGAGTGCGCGCCCGAGACGAGCGTGAAGTTCCCGCTGATCGGCGGGGCCGGCGCCTGCGTACGCACCTGATGCGAGCAGCGGATGCGCAAAGCGGATCGCGCCATCCTCGAGCGCGACGACTTTCGCCTCCACAGCCGCCGTGAGTGCATGCAAGACGTCGCCGTCGATTGCGAGGCCGACCAACGTGACGGACGGCTGTGCCAGCGCGGCGGCAACGGCGAGGACACGCCGCGTCGCGTCCGGCAACGACTTCAGGCGCCCTTGAACCAGGTGCTCGAGAGTCGGTGGCAACTCGTCGGCGCCGGCAGAGGAGCGCTCGAGCTCGATCGCATAGAACGGGTTTCCTCCGGAGAGCTCGTGAATTCGTCGGAGCAGAGGCCGCGGGAGCGGCTCGCCGCGGCGTTCCTGCAGCAGGCGATGCAACGCGCCGAGGCTGAGCGCGCCGAGCGGAATGCGGTGGACGAGGTGTTCGTCGACCGCGTCCTCGACCTCGGTAGCCTGCTTCCCCGCCTCGACGCGCCGCGCAACGATGAACATCAGCGGTTGGTCTCGGAGGCGGCGAGCCGCGTAAGCGAGGGTCGCCCGCGAGGGCGCGTCGAGCCATTGCACGTCATCGACTGCGATCGCGACGGGCCAGTCGCGCGCCAAGACTTGGACCGCTGCGAAGAACGCCGTCGCAACGGCCCGCTGGTCGGGTGGCTTCCCGCCCGCATCCTCGAGGAGGAGCGCGACCTCGAGTGCGCGCCGCTGCGGTGGGGGAAGCTCGGAGAGCGCCTCCTCGCGAACGCCTGCCAGAAGGTCGGCGACGCCCGCCAGCGCCAGGACGGCCTCGGCCTCAGCGGGGCGTGTCCTGAGGACGCGAAACCCGCGAGCTTTCGCGGCCTCCGCTGCGGCGTCCCAAACCGTTGTCTTGCCGATTCCAGCCTCGCCCTCGAGCAGCAACGCCCCAGGCAGCGGCCGGTTGAGGAATGCCTCGACCTGCTCGAGTTCGGCGTCGCGGCCGACGATCGCGGAGGTGCTCGTCTCCACCTCCGCGAATGATGCTACGGCGAGGGCGTGCTGGCTACGCCGCCGCTTGGCGCACGCTAACCCGAGCGGATCGACCTGTCCCCGACGAATGGCACGGATGATCACCGGCGGCTCACCGCCGCCGGTGATCATCGCCGCGTCTCTCTACGGCTGGCAGATGCCTGGGTCGGCCGCGTCGATCCGCGCAGGCGTGCCCGGCTCGCCCGGTACCAGGTAGGTCGCCCAGAGCTCGAGGTTCACGTTGCCCCGATTGAAGGCGGTGTGGACAATCTCGTCACCGCGGTCGACGAAGCTCTGACCAACGGTGTACGTCCGCCCCTCGCAGGCAGCGTCGTTGGCGTAGACGAGCGTCAGCGCACCGCTCTTGATCGTCACCAGCACAGGGCCGGGGTGGCTGTGCCAGCCCGTCGACCCACCCGGTGCGATCGTGATCTGCTGCGTCACGAAGTCGACAGGCGACTTCGTTTGAAGCTTGACGCCTGCCTTGCTGTGCACGTTCAGCAGTTCGGCGTGCGTTCCGCGGGCGTGCACGGGGGCGCCGATGATCCCGATCCCGGGCGTCGCCAACGCGATGCCGGCCAACACCGGGAGAAGGACCATTGCCCCGAGCACAGCCTTCTGCGTACGCCTCATGTCGCGCCTCCTTCGTTGTCTCGGCGGAGCCTCTCCGGGTCGACTGAGGAACGACTGAGGGGGCGCTGAGCTAGCTCTGCGAGAGCGTGACCCAGACGGCGCCTGCACCGGTGGCGATCGAGGTCACGTAGAGGTGCGCGTCGTCGCCGCCGCCCTTGGGCATGAGTCGCACGAGACCCGTCAGCTTGATCGTCCGTGGATCGAAGCGCATGAGCGTCCCGCTCGGAACATCGTGCCGCCAGACCGAGCCGTGCCCGACCGCGTACTGCCCCTCCTCGGCCGGGAGCGCTCCGCTCTCGAGGGTGTTCCGGAGCGTTCGCGGGTCCACGCGCGACATCGCCGGGTTGGTCGTCCTCGCGATGCACATCCAGAGCCACCCGTACCCCACCGCGGGCCGCGTCGCGTACGAGCCGAAGTCCTGCTCGAGCGTGTCTCCGGTCTTTGGATCGACGCGGTACAACCTGGCCGTGTTCAGGTTCGTCACCCAGACGTAGCCGTTGCCGACGGCGAGCCCGTCGACGCGGGAGGCAAGCAGGTCGTTGGGGAGGCGAAGACTCGCGAGCACGCGCCCGCTGGCAGCGTCGATCCGAAGCGCGGCGTTCCGCTTCCCGCGGTGCGCGAGGACCCAGACCGCACCATCCCCGACGACGACGGCCACGGGTTCCATCCCGAGGCGGTACTCCTTCGCTCCGCCGCCGCCGACAGGCACGCGCGTGAGCAGATGCCGATCGCGGCGGAAGTCGTAGCCGACGAGCCACGCGCCGGCGGCGTCGGCGGCGAGGACAGGACCCGTTCCGTACGCGAGGACGGCAGGCTCGGTCGAGACCTTCGTCGTGTGGCGAACGCCGTTCGCGGCCGCGTCCACCTCGGAGACCGTCTTGTCGAGCCGGTTGTACACCCAGACCGTTTGCCCACTGACGGCGGTTGCCGTCGGCGCACCGCCGACGTCGATCTCGGCCGAGACGCGGTTCGTCGCCGGGTCGATCCGGACGAGCCGCTCCGGATCAGGCGGGGGCGCCGCTCCCGTCGCATCGTCGGTGGGGCTGCTGATTGCCGTCACCGCGAAGGCCGCGATTGCGACCGCTGCGATCGCGACGGCGGCCGCCATGACCGCCAGAAGCGCACGTCGCCGCGGCCGGTCGATTCCGAGTGCGGCCTCGGCCGCAGCGACGAGCTCGCCGCACGTCCCGTACCGCTCATCGGGCTCCTTCGCCATCGCCTTCTGGATCACGGCGTCGAGCGCCTGCGGAAGGCGGCGATTCCGCGCGCTGACGCTCGGCGGATCCTCCTCCAGGTGTGCCCACGCCACCGCCAACCGCGAAGGTCCGACGAACGGCGGCTCGCCCGTCAGGCACTCGTAGAGCAGGCAGCCGAGCGAGTACACGTCGGAGCGCCCGTCCACCGGTCGCCCCTCGATCTGCTCGGGTGCGAGGTAAGCCGGCGTTCCCACGGAGCGAGCGTCGCCGAGCCTCGCGCCGTCATCCGTGACGCGCCGCGTCAGTCCGAAGTCCGCGAGGTAGACGTGCTCGCCCTGGTCGAGCAACACGTTCGACGGCTTGACGTCGCGATGGACGAGGCCCCGCGCATGGGCGGCGTCCAACGCATGGGCGACCTGACGCACGATCGAGACGGCGCGCGTCGGCGCGAGCGCGCCTTCCGCACGAAGCAACGCCCTGAGGTCGGTTCCCTCGACGTACCGCATCGCGAGGTACAGCTGCCCGTCGAGCTCGCCTGCGTCGTGGATCGGGACCACGTTCGGATGCTCGAGCGACATCACGAGCTCAGACTCGCGCGCGAAGCGCTCGCGGAAGCGCTCGTCGATCGCAAGGTCGGGCGTCATCAACTTCAGTGCCACCCGCCGCTTCAGCCGAAGGTCGAACGCGAGGTACACGACGCCCATCCCGCCATGACCGATCAGCTCCTCGACCCGATAGCCGGGAAGCTCGATGTCGCTTGGGACGGGGGTGTCAGCGGACAACGTCTTGTTCGCCCTCAGGCCCAACGATACGACGCGCTCGCCGACATGCCAACGCCGCTCTCTTCCGTTGTCGTCCAGAGCGCGATCGTGCCGACCCGCGCTGAGGGGCGGCTGAGCCGCGCCTGAGCCGGTGGGAGTGTTAGCGTCGGCGCGAGGGCGACGCGTGGAATTCCGCATCCTGGGGCCGCTCGAGGTCATCGAGCGAGGCCGTGTCGTCACGCTCGGCGGCTCGCGCCAGCGTGCTCTGCTCGCACTGCTGCTCACGCGTGCGAACGAGGTGATCTCCGCGGACCGGCTGATCGACGAGCTGTGGGGAGAGCGGCCGCCGCGGACGCCGGCGAACGCGCTCCAGTTTCACGTCTCTCAGCTCCGGAAGGCATTGGCTCCCCGCGAAGTCGTGATCACGCAGCCGCCCGGCTACCTGATCCGCGTCGCGCCGAACGAGCTCGACCTGCTGCGGTTCGAGCAGCTCGTCGACGAGGCAGAGCGCGCGGCGCCCGACCCCGCCGCGCGACTGCTGCGGGAGGCTCTCGATCTGTGGCGTGGCGCGCCGCTCGCAGACGTCGCGCACGAACCGTTTGCGCAGACGGAGGTCGTCCGACTCGAGGAGCTTCGTCTCCGTGCGCTCGAGCTCAGGTTCGACGCTGACCTCGCACTCGGGCGCCATCGAGAGCTCGTCGCGGAGCTCGAGGCCTTGGTGCGCGAGCATCCACTCCGCGAGCGGCTACGGGCTTCGCTGATGCTTGCGCTGTACGCATCGGGGCGACAGGCCGACGCGCTCGAGGTCTATCGCCGGACGCGCGCGCTGCTCGTGGACGAGCTCGGGATCGAGCCGAGCCCCGCGCTCCAGGAGCTCGAGCAGGGGATCCTCCGCCAAGACGCGGGTCTCGACGCGATCGAGGTCGCCGCCCCGACGAGCCAACGCGCGATCGTCTGCGTCGTTCGCGACGAACACCGTCTCGACGAGCTGCTCGCAATCGCCGAGCCGCTCGCGCAGCGGCCGCCGCGCGAGCTGATCGTCGCTCGCCTCCTGAGGCAGAGCGACGATCTCGCGGCGGCGAACGCGATGCTGGCGGGACGCCGCAGCGACTTGACCGACCGCGGCGTGTCGTCGCGCGTCACCGCGTACACAACGACCGAGCCGGGTCAGGATGCTGCACGCCTCGCGACGGAGCACGACGCGGACCTCATCCTCGTCGACGCGCAGCCGGACCTTCTCGAGAGCGGCCGGCTCGACGACGAGCTCGCCGCGATCCTCGCGCACGCGCCATGCGACGTCGGTGTCTTGACGGGCGGTCGCAGCGAGCAGACCGGGCCGGTCGTCACCCCGTTCGGAGGGGACGAGCACGACTGGTCGGCGATCGAGGTTGCCGCGTGGCTCGCCGGGTCGCTCGGCACGACGCTCCGCCTGCTCGGCACGGAGGCCGATCCTGCCGCAGGTCGCCGCGACGCGAGCAGGCTGCTCTCCCGCGCCTCGCTGGTGGTTCAGCAGGTCGTCGGCATCGTCACCGAGCCGGTCCTCGTGCCGCCGGGCGACGAGGGTGTGCTCGAGGCTGCGCGGGACGCGCGTTTGCTCGTCATCGGCCTTTCGGAACGGTGGGGTCGTGAGGGCATCGGGTCGGTTCGCCGTGCGGTCGCCGCAGGAGCGGGGGTGCCGACGCTGTTCTTGCGACGAGGCGTGCACCCAGGCGTCGCTCCACAGCACACGCTGACCCGCTTCACCTGGACCGTCGTCTCGCCGCCGCAGTAGGTAGGCGGCCGCCGACCCGGTCGTTGACATCGTCCGAGCCCCGCCCTACGTTGGAGGAGTGCTCAAGCTCACGCTCTTTGCGCTCCTCGTCTCGCTCGCGATCGGCGCAGGCACCGGCCAGGCCCGTCCCGGAGCCGCCTCACCGACCGCGTCGGAGCTCGCGACGCCGTGCATCGCGACCGGTGCTCCGTGGCGGCGCGGGACGGCGCGCGGCAACAAGTACGTGATCACGCGCAGGAACGTCACGTGCGCCTTCGCGAAGACCTGGGTCGCGCGCCTGTCAGGACACCGGGCAACTCGCCCGGCGCAGAGCATTCCGGGTCCTCGCGGCTGGATCTGCATCGTCACCGCGCCGTACGCGAACAGGGCGGCGATCGGGGCGTGCGGGCGCGGCGCGGGCACCGGGTTCGTCTGGGGCCCGAAGTTCTCCTAGAGCACCGCTAGGCCGTAGCCGGCTCGGCGATGCCGGCCTTGGTGAAGACGAGCTCGCCGTCGGCGGCGTCCACCAAGACCGTGTCGCCCTCCACGAAGTCGCCCTCGAGCAGACGCAAGGCGAGCGGGTTCTCGACGAGCCGCTGCAGCGCGCGCTTGAGCGGCCGAGCGCCGTACGTCGGGTCCCACCCGGCCTCCGTGACGACTTCCTTCGCGGCGTCGGTCAGCTCGAGCGAGAGTCCCCGCTCGGCCAGCCGCTCGCGCAGCCGGGCGAGCTGGAGCTCGACGATCTCGCCGAGCTGTTCGCGCGAGAGCGGCTTGAACTCCACGATCTCGTCGATCCGGTTCAGGAACTCCGGACGGAACCGCTCGCGCATCTCCGCCTCGGAGCGAACGTTCGAGGTCATGATGATCACGGTGTTGCGGAAGTCGACCGTGCGTCCCTGACCGTCGGTCAGGCGGCCGTCGTCGAGGATCTGCAGCAGCACGTCGAAGACCTCTGGGTGCGCCTTCTCGATCTCGTCGAGGAGGACGACCGAGTACGGCCGTCGCCGCACCGCCTCGGTCAACTGACCGCCTTCCTCGTAGCCGACGTAGCCGGGCGGTGCGCCGACCAGCCGAGCGACCGTGTGGCGCTCCTGGTACTCCGACATGTCGAGCCGCACCATCGCGCGGTCGTCGTCGAACATGAACTCGGCGAGCGCGCGGGCGAGCTCGGTCTTGCCGACGCCCGTGGGGCCGAGGAAGACGAACGAGCCGATCGGCCGGTTCGGGTCCTGCAGGCCGGTGCGCGCGCGACGAAGCGCGTTCGCGACCGCCTCGACCGCCTCGTGCTGGCCGACGACGCGCTGGTGCAGCCGCTCCTCCATGTGGATCAGCTTCTCGGTCTCGCCCTCGAGCAGCCGTGAGACCGGGATGCCCGTCCACCGGGCGACCACCTCTGCGACGTCGTCCTCGTCGACCTCTTCCTTGACCATCGGCTCGGCGACCGTCTGGCGGCCGTCGAGCTCGCGTTCGAGCTCGGGGAGCTCGCCGTGCCGAATCTCGGCCGCGCGGTTGAAGTCGCCTGCGCGCTCGGCACGCTCGAACTCCATCCGTAGCTCGTCGATCCGCTTCGTGATCTCCTTGACCCGCTCGAGCGCGTCTCGCTCCGTCGACCAGCGTGCGGCGAGCTCGTTGCGGCGCTCCTGCGCCTCCGCGAGCGCGCGCTCGACGGGCTCGCGCACGTCGTCGGATTCCTTGCCCATTGCCGCGAGCTCGATCTCGAGCTGACGCACGCGGCGGTCCGCTTCGTCGAGCTCGAGCGGCGAGGAGTCGATCTCCATGCGCAGCCGTGACGCAGACTCGTCGACGAGGTCGATCGCCTTGTCGGGCAGCTGCCGCCCGGTGATGTAGCGGTCGGAGAGCACCGCAGCCGCGACGAGCGCGGCATCGCGGATGCGCACGCCGTGGTGCGCCTCGTAACGTTCCTTCAAACCGCGCAGGATGGCGATCGTGTCGGCGACGGACGGCTCCCCGACGAAGATCGGCTGGAAACGCCGCTCCAGCGCTGCGTCCTTCTCGATGTGCTTGCGGTACTCGTCGAGCGTCGTCGCCCCGACTGCGCGCAGCTCGCCGCGGGACAGCATCGGCTTGAGCAGGTTCGCGGCGTCGACCGCACCCTCAGCAGCGCCGGCGCCGACGATCGTGTGCAGCTCGTCGATGAAGAGGACGATCTGCCCGGCCGCGCCCTGGATCTCCTGCAGGACCGCCTTGAGACGCTCCTCGAACTCGCCGCGGTACTTCGACCCCGCGAGCAGCGCGCCGATGTCGAGCGCCCAGACGCGCTTGCCCTTCAGGCCCTCCGGCACGTCGCCCGCGACGATCCGCTGTGCGAGGCCTTCGACGATCGCCGTCTTGCCGACGCCGGGATCGCCGATCAGAACCGGATTGTTCTTCGTGCGCCGCGAGAGGACCTGGATCACGCGGCGTATCTCCTCGTCGCGCCCGATCACCGGGTCGAGCTTGCCCTCCTCCGCAGCCTGCGTCAGGTCGCGGCCGAACTTCTCGAGCGCCTGGTAGGTCTCCTCGGGGTCCTGCGAGGTGACGCGACGACCGCCCCGCACCTCGTCGATCTTCGCGAGCAGCTCGTCGCGCGGGACGACGTCGAGCGCGAGCAGCAGGTGCTCGGTCGAGACGTACTCGTCGTTCATGCGCTTCGCTTCGTCGAAGGCCTTGTCGAGCACCTTCGAAAACGCGGCGCCCACCTGCGGCTGCTGCGATGCGCCCTGAATCGACGGCTTGCCGCGCAGCGCGGTCTCGGCCTGCGCGCGCTCCTCGGCCGCGTCCTCGACGAGTTGCTGGGGCAGCTCCTGATCGAGCAATGCCAGCAGGAGATGTTCCGGGTAGAGCTCGGGATTGCCCATCCGCCGCGCAAGCTCTTGCGCGGCGCCGACGGCCTCCTGGCTCTTGAGGGTCAGTTTGTTGAAGTTCATGCTGTTATTGCCTTTCGGGAAGCCGTTCGCCGCGGTAGAGCACGAGATCGCGGCGGTACTGCCGGTGAACGTTCTGCACCTCGTCGCGCAGCTGTCGCTGCAAGCGGTCGATGCGTGCGTGTGCTTTCTGCAGTTCGTCCTCGAGCCGGAGCACGAGCTCGACGCCGGCGAGGTTGAGGCCGAGATCGCTCGTGAGTTTTTGAATGAGTTGCAGCCGCTCGATGTCGGCATCGGAGTAGAGGCGCGTGTTGCCGGCTGTGCGCTGCGGGTTGACGAGCCCCTTCTGCTCGTAGATGCGAAGCGTCTGCGGATGCATGCCGACGATGTCGGCCGCGACGCTGATCATGTAGCGCGCGCGGTTGTCCATCAGGTGACCCTTCGGAATTCCTCGAGCAGCTGGCGCTGCTTCTTGTTCAGCCGCTTCGGCACCTCGAGCTTGACGCGCACGAGCACGTCGCCCTTGCCGCCGCCCGACAGCTTCGGCGCGCCGCGACCGCGGATGCGGAGCAGCTTGCCGTCCTCGGAGCCCGCGGGCACCTTCAGCGAGACCGCGCCGTCGGGCGTCGGCACCTCGACCGTCGCGCCGAGCGCCGCGTCCGGGAACGACACCGGCACCGTCACGAGCAGGTCGTTGCCGCGGCGCTCATACGTCTCCGACGGCTCGACGTGCGTGACGACGAAGAGATCGCCGGCGGGCGCGCCGCCGTACCCGGCCTCGCCCTTGCCCTTGAGGCGGATGCGCGTCCCGTCCTTGACGCCGGCGGGGATCTTGACCGTGTAGCGCTTCGTGCGCCGCTCGCGTCCGGAACCCTTGCACTTCGGGCACGGGTCCTCGATCACCGTGCCGTTGCCGCGGCAGCGCCGGCACGGCTGCGAGAGCGCGAAGAGCCCCTGCGACTCGGAGACGACGCCGCGGCCGTTGCACTCCGGGCAGATGCGCGGCGACGTGCCGGGCTTCGCGCCCGAGCCGTGGCACTCCGAGCAGGCCGTCTCGAGCTCGACCGGCACTACGACCTGCGCGCCCTTCAGCGAGTCCTCGAAGGAGACGTGGACATGCGCCTCCACGTCCGAGCCGCGCTGCCCGCGCTGCTGCTGCTGGCGCTGCTGCCGCCCGCGACCGCCGCCGCCGAAGAGCCCACCGAACAGATCGGAGAGGTCGCCGAGGTCGCCGACGTCGAAGTTGAACCCGCCGCCCTGCTGTCCACCGCGCGCACCGTTTGCGCCGAAGGCGTCGTACTGCTTGCGCTTGTCGGGGTCCTTCAGCACGTCGTAGGCCGACTGGACCTCCTTGAAGCGCGCCTCCGCCCCCTGGTCGCCCGGGTTGCGGTCGGGGTGATGCTCGCGCGCGAGCTTGCGGTACGCCTTCTTGATCTCTTCCTGCGACGCGGTCTTCGGAACGCCGAGCGACTCGTAGAGCGACGTCATTCGGCGATCGTCACTCTCGCCGGGCGCAGCACGCGGTCGCCGAGCCGGTAGCCCTTCTGGAGCACCTCAAGCACGGTTCCCGTCTCTGCGTCGGACGGCTGCGAGAGCAGCGCCTCGTGCACGTGCGGGTCGAACGCGCCGTCGGTCTCGATTTCCTTCAACCCTTCCTTCGCGAGCACGTCCACGAGCTGGCGATGCACGAGGCGAACGCCGTCCTCGAGCGTCGCCTCCTCGTGCTGCTCCGCCGCCTCGAGCGCGCGGCCGAGGTCGTCGAGCACCGGTAGGAGCTCCTTCACGAGCCGCTCGTGGGCCCGCTCCACGAGCGCTTTCTGGTCGCGCGCGGCCCGCTTGCGGTAGTTCTCGAACTCCGCCTGGAGGCGCTGGAGCCGGTCGACGAGCTCGTCGCGTTCGGCGACGAGCTCGTCGGTCTGCTCGATCTCCTCGAGCTGCTCCTCTTGGTTCTCGACCTCTTCGTGCATTACGAGGTCTTCGCCTCTTCCTCGTCGATGACCTCGTACTCACCCTCCTCGACGACCTCGTCGTCGGAGGTGGGTGCGCCGTTGCCGGCGGGCGAGGACTGCGCCTGCGCGGTCGCCTGTGCGTAGACCGCCTCGGCGAGCTTGCGGGACGCCTCCTCGAGCGCGTCCGTCTTGCTGCGGATCTCGTTCACGTCCGCCGACTCGAGCACGGCGCGGAGCTCCATCACGCGACCTTCGATCGTCGAGGCGTCTGCCTCGTCGAGCTTGTCGCGATGCTCCTTGAGCGTGCGCTCGGTCTGGTACGCGAGCTGCTCGGCCACGTTGCGTGCGTCGGCGAGCTCGCGCAGGCGGTGCGCCTCTTCGGCGTGCGCCTCGGCGTCCTTGATCATCCGCTGAACCTCGTCCTCCTTGAGGCCCGAGCCGCCCTCGATCCGGATCTGCTGCTCGTTCCCGGTGCCGAGGTCCTTCGCGCTCACATTGATGATTCCGTTCGCGTCGATGTCGAACGCGACCTCGACCTGCGGCATGCCGCGAGGTGCGGGCGGGATCCCGACGAGCTGGAACTTGCCGAGCGTCTTGTTGAACGACGCCATCTCCGACTCGCCCTGGAGCACGTGCACCTCGACTGAGGGCTGGTTGTCCTCGGCCGTCGTGAACGTCTCCGACTTCTTCGTCGGGATCGTCGTGTTCCGCTCGATCAGCCGGGTGAACACGCCGCCCTTGGTCTCGATGCCGAGGCTGAGCGGAGTGACGTCCAGGAGCAGGATGTCCGTGATCTCACGGTTGATCACCGCTGCCTGGATCGCTGCGCCGACGGCGACGACCTCGTCCGGGTTGACGCCCTTGTGGGGGTCCTTCCCGGTGAGCTCCTTCACCTTCGCCTGCACCGCAGGCATGCGGGTCATGCCGCCGACGAGCACGACGTGCTCGATCTCGTTCGCGGTCAGACCCGCGTCGGCGAGCGCCTGCTTCGTCGGCGCGACCGTGCGGTCGAGCAGGTCCGCGACGAGCTCCTCGAGCTTCGCGCGGGTGAGCTGGAGGTCCAGGTGCTTCGGGCCCTCCTGCGTCGCGGTGATGAACGGCAGGTTGATCTGCGTCGTCATCGTCGACGAGAGCTCGATCTTCGCCTTCTCGCCTGCCTCGTAGAGGCGCTGCAGGGCCATGCGGTCCTGCGAGAGGTCGATCCCCTGGTCCTTCTTGAACTCGCCGACCATCCAGTCGACGACCGCCTTGTCGAAGTTGTCGCCGCCGAGGTGGTTGTCGCCGTTCGTCGCCTTCACCTCGAAGACGCCGTCGCCGAGCTCGAGCACCGACACGTCGAACGTGCCGCCGCCGAGGTCGAAGACGAGAATCGTCTGGTCGGCGTTGTCCTTGTCGAGCCCATACGCGAGCGCTGCCGCGGTGGGCTCGTTGACGATGCGCTGGACCTCGAGGCCGGCGATCTTGCCGGCGTCCTTGGTCGCCTCGCGCTGGGCGTTGTTGAAGTAGGCCGGGACGGTGATCACCGCGTGGGTGACCGGCTCGCCGAGGTACGCCTCGGCGTCGGCCTTCAACTTCTGCAGGATCATCGCGCTGATCTCCGGCGGGGCAAGATCCTTGCCTCCGGCCTTGACCAGCACGTCCCCACCAGGACCCTTGACGACCTCGTAGGGGACGATCGTCATCTCCTCCGAGACCTCGTCGTGCTTGCGGCCCATGAAGCGCTTGATCGAGAAGATCGTGTTCTGCGGGTTCGTGACCTGCTGGCGCTTTGCGGGCGCGCCGACGAGCCGCTGACCGTCGTTCGTGAACGCCACGACGGACGGTGTGGTTCGGCCGCCCTCGGCGTTCGGGATCACGGTCGGCTCGCCGCCCTCGAGCACGGCCATCGCGCTGTTGGTCGTCCCGAGGTCGATTCCGATGGTTTTTGCCATGTGCTGTCGTTCCTCCTTTGAGAAAATCTGAGTGCGAGCATAGCAGATCACAGATGGGGCTAGGATGAGGCCTGTGACCGAGGAGCTGGTGCCGCGAGACGAGGCCCGAGCGGCGCTCGAGGCGCGACGCGAGCTGGGTCCCGCCTACGAGGACGAGCTCGTGGAGCGCTTCGCCGAGCAGATCGAGAAGCGCCTCGAAAAGCGGCTCGAGGCGAAGCGGCCCGCCGACCAGGGCACGGCGATCGTGATCGTCTCGCTGATTGCCGCAATCCCGCTGCTGGGGATCGCCGCCGGCACCGTCGGCCTGGCCGGTGTGATCGCCGTCTGCACCGCGCTCGTGCTCGTCAACTGGGTCGCCCGGAACTAGCCCCGATCAGCGCCCCGCCGGCGACGATCAGAAGCGCGCCGAGCACGAGCCGCCGACCGACGCGCTCGCTCCGGCCGATCAGGAGCGCCGAGAGCCCCACGCCCCAGAGCGACTCCGTCGCGACGAGCGGCGAGACGACCGTCACGCGGCCGCGGTAGTACGCCTCGAAGAGGAAGACGTACGAGAGCCCGAAGCAGAGGCCGGCCGGGACGAACGCCCAGGCCCGGCGCCACGGCGCGCGGCGCGCGAGCAGTCCCAGCATGAGCGAGCCCCCGAAGAGCGTGGCCGCGGCGCCGGCGGTCGAGGCGACCGGCGTCTCGCCGGAGAACCAGCGGACGAACGTGTCGCGGCTGGCGAAGAGCAGCGTGCAGCCGATCGCCCAGACCATCCCCACCGCGCGGAAGCTCTCCGGCCGTAGCCGCTCCCAGGCGAGCGCGGTTCCGCCCGCGACGATCAGCGCCGCCCCTGCGAGCAGCGCGAGCTCGAACGGCTCGTCGAGCACGAGCAGGCCGAGCGCGACCGTGACGAGCGGCGCGGCGCCGACGATCACCGACGCGCGGGCCGCGCCCGCGTCTCGCACCGCGAGCGTGAAGAGCAGCTGCGAGACGCCGGGCGCGAGCAGCCCGGCGAGGGCGAAGAGCGCGAGGTCGCGCGTGTTCGACTCGCCGGAGCCGAACGGCGTCGCTGCAAGCGCCACACCGAACGCGACGAGCGCCGTCGCGGCCGCGCCCAGACGAACGTCCGGCATGCGCAGGAGACCGAGCCTCACCGCGACGGTCATCGCCCCGAAGAGTGCGGCCGAGGCGAGCGCCAAGAGGACCGGCGTCATCGGCGGAGCAACCTGCGCAGCGCGTCGCCGGCCGCGGGCTCGGCGACGACGATGCCCGCCATGATCAGCGCGGCGCCCGTCCAGCCCGCGACGCCGAGCCGGTCGCCCGCGAGCCAGAAGCCGAAGATCGCGGTCCAGACGGGCTCCATCGCGAAGGCGAGCGCAGTGCGGGCGGCGGAGAGCTGCCGCTGCGCCCACGTCTGCACGAGGAAGCCGAGCGCGCTGGCGAAGATCCCCGTCACGAGCAGCGCGCCCCAGACGACCCAGCCGTGCGGCACCTCGATCTGCCCGAGTGCGACGGCGATCACCGTGAAGCCCACGAACGCGGAGAGCATCTCGACGAAGGTGAACGCGACCGGGTCGTAGCGGTGCGTGTAGCGCTCCATCAGCACGATCTGCAGCGAGAAGGCCGCCGAGCCTGCGAGCACGAGCGCGTCGCCGACGGGGTCGCCGACACCGACGCCGGCCAGCAGCGCCAGCCCGAGCACGGCGAGGCCGACTCCGACGACGACGATCCGGGCGACGCGAATCCCGAAGAGCAGATACGCGAAGACGGGCGTGAACACGACGTAGAGGCCGGTGATGAAGCCCGCGCTCGAGACCGTCGTGCGCTCGAGCCCCGCCGTCTGGAGCGCGTAGCCGACCGCCAGGAGCGCACCGAGGAGCGCACCGGGTTTCCAGCCCGCCGAGCGAAGGCGCGGCGCTGCGAACGGGGCGAGCGTGAGCGACGCGATCGCGAAGCGCACGGCCAGAAACGCGAACAGCGGGTAGACCTCGAGGGCGTCCTTGACCTGGACGAACGTGATGCCCCACACCGCGGTGACGACCACGAGGGCGAGCAGCGCGGGCACGCGCGGACGTTACAACGCCGTCGAGGCTAAGCTCTCGCGCCGTGGACGAGAACGGTTACCGGTCCGACCTGGCCCGCGAGCTGGGGGCCGATGCGCGGGAGCGGCTCGTCCGCTACACGCAGGTCTGGACGACGTCCGACCCCGACTCGCCGACCGCGCCCTCGACCGAAAGGCAGCTGGACCTCTCGCGCATCCTCCTCGACGAGCTCAAAGGGTTCGGCCTCGATGCCGAGCTCTCGGATGCGGGGATCGTCTACGGCACGCTTCCCGGGAACACCGACGCCCCGACGATCGGGCTGGTCGCGCACGTCGACACGTCACCAGACGTCTCGGGCGAGAACGTGAAGCCACAGGTCTTTCGCTACGAAGGCGGTCCGCACGCGCTGCCCGGCGATCCGGCGCAGGTCCTCGATCCCGACGAGTGGCCGGAGCTTGGAAACCACGTTGGGCACGAGCTGATCTCGAGCGACGGCACGACGCTGCTCGGTGCGGACGACAAGGCCGGCGTCGCGGAGATCATGGCCGCCGTTTCCTACTTCGTCCGCAACCCTGAACTCCCGCACGGCACGGTGAAGATCGCGTTCACACCGGATGAGGAGGTCGGGCGCGGCGTCGACAACTTCGACGTCGAGGGCTTCGGCGCCGAGGTCGCCTACACGCTCGACGGCTCGACGGCGGGCCAGATCCAGGACGAGACCTTCTCGGCGCTCGAGGCGCGCGTTCACTTTCGGGGCAGGGCCGTGCATCCCGGCTACGCAAAGGACATCCTCGTCAACGCGATTCGCCTCGCGGCCGACTTCGTCGCAGCGCTTCCTCGTGAGGTCTCGCCCGAGCGCACCAACGAGCGCAACGGCTTCATCCACCCCACGCGCATCGAAGGTGATGCGGAGAACGTCGAGGTGCGGATGATCCTGCGCGACTTCGACGAGGAGAAGCTCGAGAGCTACGCCTCGCAGATCCGCGAGACAGCGGACAAGATCGGCGGCGCTGAGGTCGAGATCCGCCGCCAGTACCGCAACATGAAGGAGTACCTCGACGCGGTCCCGCTCGCCGTCGAGCTCGCGGACGAAGCCGTGCGCCGTGCAGGGCTCGAGCCGATCCGGGAACTCGTCCGCGGTGGAACGGACGGCTCACGCCTCTCGGAGTTCGGCCTGCCGACGCCGAACATCTTCACCGGCGGCCAGCAGTACCACTCGCAGCGCGAGTGGGTCTGCGTCGCCGACATGGGCGCCGCGGCCGAGACGATCGTGCACCTCGCGCAGCTGTGGGCAGAACGAGCGAAGGCGCCCGAAGGCGCCTCCGCGTCGCAATCCGTTCGCGAGTCGAACTAGACGCGGTCGCGGACCTCGTCCGCGACGTCGTCGGCCTTCTCCTTGGCATCGCCCCATGCGTTCTGGGCCTTGCCCTGACCCTCACGGACCTTGTCGTCCGTGAGCTTGCCTTCGACTTCCTTGGCCTTGCCCTCGATCTGATCCTTGTGTGCGTCGTCCATCGTGACCCCTTTCAGTTCGAACGGTTGACTACTGGGCTGCGGGCTCGGCGCCTCCGCCTTCGCCCGTGTCACCGCCGCCGGAATCGCCGCCGCCGCCCATGCCGCCGCCGCCGGACTCACCGCCGCCGCCTGCGCCGCCGCCTTCTTCTGTCTCCCAGATCGTCATGCCGTTTGCCTCCTTGATCGGAGTGAACGTGCCCCTACATCATTCTCGCTCCGAGCAGGCCGAAAACCTCGCGCTAGGCTCTCTGGGATGGAACCGCTCACGGACAGCTGGGGCCGGGAGATCAAGAGCGTCCGCGTCTCCGTCACCGACAAGTGCAACTTCCGTTGCACGTACTGCATGCCCGCCGAGGGGCTCGAGTGGCTCCCGCGGGACGAGGTGCTCAGCTTCGAGGAGATCGCGCGGCTCGTCGCAGTGCTCGCGCGGCTCGGCGTCGACGAGGTCCGCCTGACCGGCGGCGAGCCGCTCGTCCGCCGAGACCTCCCCGTGCTCGTGCGCATGCTCGCCGACACTCCGGGCGTCCGCGATCTCTCGCTGACGACGAACGGCGTGCTGCTCGACCGCCTCGCGCAGCCGCTCGTCGACGCGGGGCTGCGCCGAATCAACGTCTCGCTGGACTCGCTCGACCACGTTCGCTTCGCGGAACTGACGCGACGCGACGCGCTCGACAAGGTGCTGCGGGGGCTCGAGGAGGCGGAGCGTCACCCCGAGCTCCGCCCGATCAAGGTCAACTGCGTCGCGATCAAGGGTTTCACGGAGGAAGACGTCCCGCGACTCGCGGCCCTCGCGCGTCGCAAGCCGTACGTGATCCGGTTCATCGAGTTCATGCCGCTCGACGCCGACGAAGGTTGGCGCGACGACCAGGTGCTCACCGGCGGCGAGATCCGCGCGCTGATCGAGGCCGAGCACGGCCCGCTCGTCGAGCTTCCCGCCAAGGCGTCGTCCACGGCGAAGCGCTTCGGCTTCGCCGACGGCAACGGCGAGGTCGGCTTCGTCAACCCGGTCTCAGAGCCGTTCTGCTCGACGTGCGACCGGATCCGCCTGACTGCGGACGGCCAGCTCCGAACCTGCCTCTTCTCCCGCCGCGAGTGGGACCTGAAGACCCCGCTCCGCGCAGGGGCGAGCGACGCCGAGCTCACGGCTCTGCTCCGCAACGCGGTGGCGCACAAGGAGCTGAAGCACAGGATCAACGAGCCCGGATTCGTTCGGGCGTCGCGCTCGATGAGCCAAATCGGGGGGTAGGACAGCAGCCCCGTTGGACTAGAATTAGACGGTCGTGAGCGTCACCGCCGCCGCAGTCTCCCCTCCGGAGGAACGCAAGATCCTGCCCCACGGTTGGGGCGACCTCTTCCTGCAGGTCGCGATCTGGTTCGGGTTCCTCGCCGCATATCAGGTCGCGCGAGGCGTAGCCGATCGAAACGCGGCCACGGCGTTCGAGAACGGGCTGAAGGTGATCGACATCGAGAGCCGCGCGAACTCGCTCTTCGAGCTCAGCCTGCAGCGTCTCGTGGACTCCTCGCAGGTGCTCGCAGTGATGACCTCGTGGACGTACTGGCTCTCGCAGTTCACCGTGCTCGGCCTCTCGCTGCTCTGGGTCTACCTGCGGCGGAACGAGGTCTTCGCACGGTTCCGCAACGTGATCATCCTCGCGAACGTGATCGGGCTCGCCGGCTATGTCTTCCTGCCGACGGCGCCGCCGCGGATGTTCCCCGACGTCGGCTTCGTCGACACGCTCGCCAGCTTCGCCAGCCTGAACCACGGCAGCGGCCTCATCCAGCTCGCCTCGAACCCGTACGCGGCGATGCCGAGCCTGCACTCCGCCGACTCGCTGATCGTCGGCCTGATCATGGCCTCGCTCGTCACGCGCTGGTGGGCCAAGGCGCTCTGGCTCGCCTGGGCGCCCTGGGTCTGGTTCTCGGTCATGGCGACCGGCAACCACTTCTGGCTCGACATCGCGGCCGGCGTGCTCGTCGCAGCGGTAGCCGCGCTCATCCTGGAGCGCCGCCGCCTGCTCCGCTTCATCTGAGCCGCGACTCGATGAGCCTGAAGGCGACGTACACCACGAACGCGCGTCGGCTCGCATCACGCTCGATCACGGGGTTGACGCGAACCCGCGTCACGCCGAACGCGCTGACCACCGCGGGGGTCGTGCTCTGCGGGCTCGCCTCGGTGCTCGTCTATTTCGAGTACCGCAACGAACTCCTGTTCTTCTGGTCCGGCGCGGTGGTGTTCGTGATCGGATCGATCCTCGACATCCTCGACGGCGCGCTCGCGCGCGCGGGTGGGAAGACGACGCCGTTCGGCGCGTTTGTCGACTCGACCACCGACCGGATCAGCGAGGCGTTCATGCTCGGGGCGATCGCGCTCGTCCTGACGCGCGACGGCAGCGAGCTCGGCGTCGGCCTGACGGTCGCCGCGATCGCCGGCTCGTTCCTCGTCAGCTACGCCCGCGCTCGCGCCGAGGCGCTCGGCCTGCGGGGGGACGTCGGGATCGGCTCGAGAGCGGAACGCGTGGTCGTGATCACCGCCGGTCTCGTGCTCGCCCCGTGGGGCGTGCTGCCGTGGGCGATCGGCGTACTTGCCGCCACCGCGTGGTTCACGGTGCTGCAGCGAATCCTGCACGTGCGCCGGCAGCTTCGATCCGCCGCGTAGCCCCATCACCCTGAGCGGGTGATGAACGGCAGCAGGACGGGAGCAAGGATCGGGTCGCTCTCACAAACGAAAGGACGTAAGAATGACGACTGGTTCCCCGAGGACGACGAGCGGCTGGGCCATGGGCCTCGTCACGTTCGCCGGTGCGCTCATGTTGATGGCCGGCGTGTTCCAGGCGATTTCGGGTGCGGCGGCGATCTTCGACGACGAGTTCTTCGTCGTGACCCAGAACTACGTGTTCGACCTCGACGCGTCGGCGTGGGGATGGGTGCATCTGCTGCTCGGGATCGTGCTCGGCATGGCAGGCTGGGCCGTGTTCAGCGGCGCCGCGTGGGGTCGCTCGATCGGAGTCGTGCTCGCGATCTTCAGCGCGATCGCGCAGTTCTTCTTCATTCCCTACTACCCCGTCTGGGCGATCGTGATCATCGCCCTCGATGTGGCGATCATCTGGGCGCTCTGCGTCTGGGATCGCGGAAGTGCGCGGGCAGCCGGCCTCTAGTCTTTCAACGTGCTGCGGTCGATCTGCGCGCGCGAGCGCGTAGATCGACCCGGCGTCACGATTTGCGTTCATGCTGCACGCGTGCCGAGACTTCCGAAACTGAAATCACGCAGCACGCTGCAGAAAGCGGCCGGGATCGCGGTCGTGCTCGTCGCGTTCGCGTTCGTGCTTCCGCGCCTGGCCGACTACGGCGAGGTCTGGAACGAGGTCAAAGACCTGGACGCGCGGTCGCTTGCGCTGCTTGGGATCGTGACGCTGATCAACCTCGCGACGTTCGCGCCGCCGTGGATGGCGACGCTGCCCGGGCTCGGCTTCTGGCGCGCATTCGTCTCGACCCAGGCTTCCACGGCGTCGACGTACATCGCCCCGGGCGGAGCTGCGGTCGGAATCGCGGCCTCGCTCGTGCTGCTCCGCAAGTGGGGCTACCGCACGTCGGCGGCCGCGCTCGCCGCGGCACTCACCGGGATCTGGAACCAACTCGCGGCGCTCGCCTTCCCGGCGCTCGCGCTCGGGCTGCTCACGCTGACCGGTGGCCACAACCCGTTGCTCAAGACCGTGGGGCTAATCGCGCTCATCGGCTTCGTCGTCTCGATCGTGGTGTTCGCCTGCGCGCTGGCGAGCACTCGGCTCGCTCGAGCGGTCGGCGAAAGGGCCTTGCGCGCCGCCCGCTGGCTCGCACACGCAGCGCGCCGGAGCGAGGTCCGCTGGGACGCCGAGACGATCGTGCAGTTCCGCGAGCGGACGGCCTCATTGCTCGCGCGACGCTGGCACGTCCTGACGCTGGCGACGCTCCTCGGGCAGCTCTCCGTCTTCGCGGTGCTTCTGACCTGCCTGCGCACGCTCGGCGTGACCGGAAGTGAGGTCAGCCTCGTGGAGGCGTTCGCGGGATGGTCACTGATCCGCCTCCTCGGGTCGCTGCCCCTGACTCCGGGCGGAATCGGGATCGTGGAAGTCGGGCTGACTGGATTTCTCGTCGGGTTCGGCGGCAGCGACGCCGAGGTCGTGGCGGCCGTGCTGCTCTACCGCTTCCTGACGATCGTCCCGACGCTCGTCCTCGGCGCCACGCTCGGCGCGACGTATCGCCCGAAGACGACCGGCGTCACCCCGGAGGGATGATGACCGTCGCCCGTCCGCAACCAATACTGGCCTAGCGCGTGTTCTTCCTGCTCGCAATCGGGCTGCTCATCGTCCTCCCCTCGCCTTGGGGGCTGACCGCGTTCCTCGTGTGTCTCGTGCTCGGCTGTGTCGAGGGTGGCTACTGGTGGCGCAAGACCCGTGAGAACAAGGTGGAGGCCGGCGCCGAGACGTTGATCGGGAAGCAGGCGTCTGTCGTCGTCGCGTGCCGTCCGATCGGGCAGGTCGCGGTCGCAGGCGAGCGCTGGGGAGCGCGGTGCGAGGCCGGCGCCGACGTCGGCGACGTGGTGACCGTCGTCGGTCGCGACGAGTTGCTGCTCGTCGTCGAGCCCGCCGCGTAGCGGCTGTCTACGCGTCGCGAACGACGCAGCGAAAGCCGATGTGCCCCGTCGACGTGTCGACCGTCTCGCCTTGCCTGGCGGCGGGGCGATAGCGAAGGCAGTAGTTCGGTGCGCAGAGGTGTGAGCCGCCCTTGATCACGCGACGCGGGATCGGCTCGGCCGACTGCGGCGCTGTGCGGCGCGGGTTCCGCGGCACGCAGCACGGTCGCTGGACCTCGTCGTCGTGCTGCATCCGGAAGAAGTCGCTCGTCCACTCCCAGACGTTCCCGCACATGTCGTGCAGCCCGTAGCCGTTCGGCGCGAAGCTCCCTACCGGCGAGGTTCCCTCGAAGCCGTCGTCCTTCGAATTTCGCCACGGGAACTCGCCCTGCCACGTGTTCGCCATCCGCGTCCCGTTCGGAACCTCATCCTCTCCCCAAGCGAACCGCGCGCCGTCGCGCCCGCCGCGCGCCGCGTACTCCCACTCCGCCTCGGTCGGGAGTGACTTGCCGGCCCACGTCGCGTACGCCTCCGCGTCCTCGTAGGCCACCTGCACGACCGGGTGCCTGTCCCTTCCGTTGATCGTGCTGCCGGGACCGGCGGGCTTCTTCCAGTACGCACCGGGCACGTACTCCCACCAGTTGCGAACGTCGTCCAGCTCGACGGGGCCTGACGTCGTGCGGAACACGAGCGACCCGGGCACGAGCAGCTCGGGATCCGCGTTGGGGTAGTCAGCCGCGTCGAGCGGACGCTCGGCGACGGTTGTGTATCCGGTCTCGCGCACGAACCGCCGGAAGTCAGCCGCGGTCACGGGATGCTCGTCGATCCAGAAGCCGTCGACGGCCACGCGGTGGACGGGCCGTTCCTCCGGGTAGAACTCGTTCGACCCCATCGCGAACGTGCCACCCTCGAGCCGGTGCATGCCGTTCACGCGCGAAGTCAGAGGAGCTCGACCCGTCGTGCACGTTCCACTGCGTCGCGGCGCCGCGTCGCGCCGAGCTTGCGGTAGATCGACTTCAGGTGCGTCTTCACCGTGTTCACGGACAGGAAGAGCTCGGACGCGATCTCCGCGTTCGACATCATCGTGGGGAGATAGCGCAGCACCGCCTGCTCGCGGTCGCTGAGCGGCTCGAGCAGCTCCGGCAGCGTCAGCTCCGTGCTCGCCGAGCGGCGTTCGAGCGCCGCGATCAGCTCGGCGACAAGCGCGCGGTGATCGGTGCCGTGACGCACCCGCTCGACGAGCAGGCCGCGTACGGACGGGCCGCCGTCCACGAACGGGCGTCGGTAACTGCCGCGCTCGGCGAGCCCGAGTGCCGACTCGATTGCGAGTGCCGCACCGGCTCGGTCGTTCAGCTCCTGCTTGGCGACGGCTTCGAGCACGCCGGCCTCGACCTGGCCTGCGAGATCGCGGGCGCCGCCGGCAGGATCGAACGCCTCGAGCTCGGCCAGTGCGTCCGTCGGTGCGCCCTGCGCGAGGCTGATCCGGGCCAGCACGAGACCGCCGTCCCCCTCTTCGAGCTCGCCTCGCTCGATCGCGAGCCGAGCACCCTCGAGGTCGCCGCTCGCCGCGAGCACGCGTGCCTCTGCGGTCTGCACGAGCGCAGCGAGAAACAGCGGCGGGTGCCAGCCTTGAATCTGCGCGCGCACGCCGCGCAACCGGCGCAGGCCCTCGACCGAGCCGTCCGGGCCGGCTGCTGCGAGCACGAGGGCGTCGAGCAACGCGGCACCGACGACGCCGGTTCGATCGCCCCAGAGGCGCGCCGCCGCGGCCGCCTTGCCGATCTGCTCCGACGCCAGCTCCAGCTCGTTCCACTGGTAGTGCGCCCACCCGAGCACGAGCCGCGAGCCGATCCCTTGATGCAACGTCTCCCAGTTGCGACGCTCCGCGAAGTCGACACCCTCACGCGCGAGCTCCACTGCTTGCCGCAGCCGCCCCCGCGTCGACTCCAGCATCGCGAGCTGGCTCAACGAGTTGAGCACGACGTGGTCGAGCCCGGTCTCTCGCGCGAGCGACATCGCTTCGTACAGGCGAGCCTCGGCAGCCGCCGTGTCGCCCGTGGCGACGTCGACCGTGCCCAGATTCGACAGGACGATCGCCTGGCGCGCTCGTTCCCGAACGGCAGGGGCGAACGTGCCGACGATCGGCTGCGCCTCGAGCTCGCGGGCGCGCTCGCGGACGTGCCCGTAGTCCCCCTGGAGCCTCGCGATCGTGAGCACGAACGTCGCGGAGATGACGGCCAAGGCGTCGCGCCGGTCCGGAGTCGCGCTCTCCAGGCCGCGTTGGGCGATCTGGAAAATCCTTTCCGCCTCGCCGCGATTGCCGAGGAAGAGGTGCGCGGCGGCCACCCGACAGGCGAGGCCCGGCCGGCCCTCCAACTCCGCCTCCGGCGTTTCGGTGACCGCGTCGCGGTCGCGCGCGGCGACGCCGAAGACGACGACGTTCCACGCCTCGGCCGTCAGGTCGTCGGCGAGATCCCAGTCCTCGCCCGCGATCGCATGGCGGAAGGCGGTCTCCGAGTCACCGTGTCGCCAGGCCCAGTGCGCAGTGCGGCGGTTCAGCGACCGCAGCTCTTTCGGCTGCAGCTGCGCCAGGCGGGCGAGCAGGAAGTCGCGGAGCAACGCGTGGTACCTGTACGTCGCGCTCTGACCAGCGTGGCTGGAGATGAGGAAGTTCGCCGTCTCCAGCTCGCTCAGAACGCGCGCCGCGTTCGGGTCGCCGCTCAGCTCGACGGCCAAGTCTGCCGCGAGGCGCTTCGGGACTGCGGTGCGCAGCACGAACCGACGCCGGGCTTCCGGAAGACGGTCGAGGATCTCGTTCAGCAGGTAGTCGGAGACGGCACGCTCGTCCCCGGCAAACCGCTGCACGAAGCCGCGCTTGTCCTCCTCGGCCTCGAGAGAGAGCGAAGCGAGCCGAATCCCGGCTGCCCACCCTTCGGTGCGCTCGCAGAGCGTGCCGACGTCCTCGTCTTCGAGGAGCTCCGCGAGGGGGCCGAGCATGTCGCGGCACTCCGCCGCCGTGAACGCGAGATCGCTGGCACGCACCTCCGAAAGCCGGCCGGCGACCCGCAGGCGTTGGATCCGAAGCGGGGGATCCGCTCGCGTCGCGACGGCGAGCCGAAGCTGTGTCGGTGAGTGTGCGATCAGCGCTTCGAGCTCCTTGAGCACGACCGGGTTCTCGATCTCGTGCAGGTCGTCGAGGACGAGAACGACCCTGCGCCGCGGGGGCAGCCGACCGATGATCCGCTGCACAGGGTCGTCGACCGCGTCCGGCCCGGCGCCCGAAGCCCCGAGCACACCGTCCAGCGCGAGCTCGACGCCCTGCCAGAAGTGTGGGCTCCAGTTGTCGTCACGGTCGACCGTCAGCCACGCAACGTCACGGCGCCCGGTCGCCCACGATGCGAGCAGCGCGGTCTTCCCCGTCCCCGCGTGCGCGGAGATCAGGGTCAGGGGCTGCTCGACCGAGCGAGTCAGGAGCTCGTCGAGCCGCGCGCGTCTGACGAAGCTCGGCGGGCGCGGTGGGGCGACCAGCTTCGTCCGATGGATTCGAATCGACGTTCCGCGGCGGGCCGCTCCACCACGTCCCGAAGTCTTGACCGTCTGCATGAGTGCGGCCCTTCTTTCGTTGTCTGGTCAAAGAGACTGCCACCCTTCGAGGGTGAGTTCAAGGCCGCTTAACCTGATCGACACCAAGCCGACTGTCACCCACACGGGGTGAAGACGCGGCCCCCTCGTCGCGCGACCATCGAAACGTGACCGACGGCACCCCTTCGCGCGGCCGGATGCTCGGAGCCCGCGTGCTCGTGTTCCTGGGCGCCCTGTTCCTGATCGCCAGCCTGCTCGCCGGGTTCGTCCGGTTCCAGGCACTCGAGACGGGATCGGTCGAGGAGACGGCAACACTGCTGATCGAGGACAAGGACATCCGCGACCAGATCGCTGCGACGCTCGTCGAACAGCTCTTCTCGAACGTCGACGTCGCTGACCAGCTCGAGCAGCAGCTCCCCGCCGATCAGCAGGGGCTCGCGGGCGCGCTCAGCGCCGCCGTGCGCGAGCTCGCCGATCGCGGCGCGGTTCGGATGTTCGACCGACCAGAGGCCCAGGAGCTCTGGGTCAACGCGATCGCGTTCTCCCACGAGGAGCTGATCAACGTGCTCGAAGACGACGTCCGGGGCGTCGAGACCGACCAGGGTGCCGTGTTCCTCGACCTCGGCCCGCTCCTGATCGAGCTCGGCGAGCGCGTCCCGATCCTTGCCCGGCTTGCCACGCAGCTCCCCGAGGGCAGCACACGGATCAAGATCATGGACGCGAACCAGCTCGAGAGCGCCCAGGACCTGACGAAGCTCCTGAAGACGCTCGGTAGCTGGCTCTGGGTCGTGCCGCTGCTCCTCTTTGGCGCCGCGCTTGCGCTCGCCTCTGGACGGCGACGCGCGATTCTGCGTTCCATCGGGGTGGCCACGATCGTGACGGGCCTGCTCGTGCTCGCGGTGCGCAAGCTCGCCGGTTCGTACATCGTCGACGAGCTCGTCCCCAACGCCTCCGCGGAGACTGCGGTGGGGGATGCCTGGGACATCCTCACCCGGCAGCTCGCCGACGGCGGTTGGACCTTCGTCGGCCTCGGGGTGGTCCTGCTCGTTGCGGTGTGGATCTCCGGTGTGGGTCGCAGCGCGACTGCTGCGCGAACGGAGCTCGCGCCGTACCTCGCCAGGGCGGAATTCGCCTTCGGTGCGGCCGCGGTGCTCTTCGCGCTTCTCTTGATCTGGTCGCCGACGGTTCAGACGACGCGCGTGCCGCTGATGATCGCGGCCGCGGTCTTCCTCGCGTTCGGAGTCGAGGTCCTCCGACGGATGACCGCCGTCGAGCATCCGGCGGCATCCGGGGTCGACCTCTCGGACTACACGCGCGAGCGTTTCGCCCGCATGCGCGGCCGCGGCCAGTAGCGGCCCGTGCACGTCCGCTGGTTGGGGCATTCGACCGTGCTGATCGACCTCGACGGCGTGCGCGTGCTGACCGATCCGCTCCTGCGCAAACAGGTGGTCCACCTGCGCCGCTCCACTCCGCCCCCCACTTTCGACGCGACACTCGATGCCGTGCTGATCTCGCACGGACATCACGACCATCTCGACCTTCGCTCACTCAGGAAGCTGCCGCGCTCGGTGCCGGTGGTCGTTCCTCGGGGCCTCGGGGAGCTCGTGCGAAAGCAAGGATTCGCCGACGTGCGCGAGGTGCTCGCCGGTGACGAGCTCGACTTCTCGGGTGTGCGCGTGCGGGTGAGCCACGCCGAGCACGACGAGCGGCGTGCCGGGTCGAAGGTCCGCGCCGCGCCTGTTGGCTACGCGCTGCTCGGCTCGTGCCGCGCGTTCTTCGCCGGCGACACGGACGTTTTCCCAGGGCTCGAGCACGTCGTCTCGGACCTCGACCTCGCCCTGATCCCGATCTGGGGCTGGGGTGCGAGCCTCGGTACGGGCCATCTCGATCCCACTCGCGCCGCAGAGGCGGTGGCGCTTCTGCGACCGCGGATCGCGGTGCCGATCCACTGGGGCACGTTCCGGCCGGTCCACCGCGGGTCCCGCGCTCCCTTTCTGCGAGATCCAGTGGACGAGTTCGCGGCAGCTGCGCGCGAGCGGGCACCCGACGTCGAGATCCGCGTGCTGGCTCCGGGCGAATCCCTCACAATGCAGCCATGAATCGTCCGCTTGTGATCGGGGGTTTTGGAACGAAGCGGTTGGTGCGGAGCCTTCAGACGGGGCGAGTCCTCCCCGCGCTCTTCGTGACCATGATCGGCCTCATCTTCGTCTTCGCAGCGATCATGCGAATCGTCGACTCCGAGTCGTTCCCGACGTTCGGGACGGCGCTGTGGTGGTCGGCCTCGACGGTCACGACCGTCGGCTATGGAGACGTCGTCCCGAAGGAGCCGTTCGGTCGCTTCGTGGCCGGCATCCTGATGGTGCTCGGGTTCGCGTTCCTCTCCCTGGTCACCGGGACGATCGCGTCGGCCCTCGTCAGCCGCTTCCAGATGGACAAGGAGAGCAACCCCGTCGTCGAGGCGATCGACCGACTCGAGCAACGGATCGCTGAGCTCGAGAAACGCGTCGGCTAGGCGCTCAGGGGCTCGGAGTCGAGGTCCGGCAGACGACGTACCTCGATCAACTCGAGCCCGAGCGCCTGCACGCGGTCGAGCACTCCGTGCAGTGCGGCCTGGTCGACGATCTCTCCGTGGAGCACCGTTTCCACCGGCTTCACGTCTGCCTGTAGCCCTTCGAACGCTGCAACGAACTCTGCGCCGACTCGACCCCGGATGTGGATCTCGTAGCTTGCCGTGGCTTTCCCTCTCTGTAAGCGTCCCGGCATCGGGAGTGACCGTGTGTCACCCGGGCGGGGTGACTTCAGCCCGGCGGCCTGATCGAGGTGAGCGGCTGGTCGACGGCTCCGTAGTTCGCCACCCTCGCTTGCCCCTTGTAGCCGGCCCACGAGTTGATCGCGGCCGCCGGCAGGAACACGGCGATCAGCAGTCCCAGGAACGGGAAGAAGAAGCCGACGATCGACGCCAGCAGCGCCGAGCCGATCAGGAAGAAGAACACCTCCCAGAAGGGCGGGGCCGACAGGTTCAGGGTGCGGTACAGCCACCTCGTCGCCCACGTGAAGACCAGGAAGCCGACGAAAACGAACACCAGGTTGCCGCCGTACAACAACCCGCGTTCGGTCGTGTCGAGCTCCGGGCTCTTGCCGACGATCGAGCTGAAGGGGACGTCGACGACGTTGTCGGCCCAGAGCCAGGAGGGGATCGCCATGACGAGTGCCGCGATGGCGGCGCCGATGACGGTTGCGAGGAGCGACGGGCCGTAACTCGGCCGCTCAGCCACTCCGTAGGTCTGATGGTCCATCCTGCGATCCTCCTACGAGCGGAGCGGGAGTTCGTCACCCCGGTAGGGTGAAAAACGCCACCGCCGGCCGACCGGCGCGAATCACCCTCAACGAGTGATGATCGGCGCCCGCTCCTGCGGGAACCTGCCCCGACAACCCTCGTCAGTCAAGACCAACAGGAGGCCCCTTGATACTCGCTGACTACCCGTTCCTCGGCGTGCTCTGGTCAATGCTCATCTTCTTCGTCTGGGTCGCGTGGTTCATGCTCTTGTTCCGGATCGTCGGCGACATCTTCCGCCGCCGCGACCTCGGCGGGGGCGCCAAGACGCTCTGGCTGATCTTCGTGCTCTTCCTGCCGTTCCTCGGCGTCTTCGTCTACCTGATCGCGAACAACGACGAGATGGCAAAGCGGGACCTGGAGCGCCACCAGGCGGCACAGGCGCAGTTCAACGACTACGTCCAGCAGGCAGCCGGTAGCGGCGGGCCTGCGGCCGAGATCGACAAGGCCAAGAAGCTGCTCGACAGCGGCGCGATCACCGAGTCGGAGTTCGCGGCCATCAAGGCGAAGGCACTCGCCACCTAGACGGCGACGCTGACGGGGAACGTCGCGACCCACGCGAGGGTCGAGACGAACATGATGCAGCCGAGCACGAGCATCGCCACGCGCAAGCGTGGCGTGCTCAGCTTGGCGCTCATCCCTGCGAAGAAGAGCGAGACGGCGAAGAGGACGACGCTCAGGACGTAGTTGGACGAGCGCTGGATGTTTCGCCGCACCTGGGCGGAGAGGGCCTCCGCCTCAGCGTCGAGCCTTTCGGCGTTCGCGGTCGCCGCAAGCCGGTATTCCGGCATCGCGAACGGGGTCAGCGGGGCGTCCGCGTTGCGCAGCGGACGCGTCGCGAGCCACGCCTGGAACGCCGGCTTGAACTCAGCGCGGAAGCGCTTCTCGTAGAAGTCCGCCAGGACTGTCTTCTCCTGGGCGAAGGCGTCGACCCACTGGACGAACGTCGCGATGTCGACCTGCGTCTGCGCGTTCGCGAGGCCCGAGGCCCGGGCGGCCTCGATCCGGGTCGCGTTGACGCGTCCCGACGTTTTCGCCTGCTCGCCGTTCCAGCGGTTGGCCTGATAGCTGCTCCATGCCGTCGCGACCGCCGCGAAGGCGAGCAGCACCACCGCGACGAGCTCGACCCAGCCGTGTCGCTTCGCGTCGTTCACGACGGCCGACCCGTCTCGTCGCAGGGAGCATCCACTTGCACGTTCACCCGCGGCAGCGCCTCGTCGAGGATCCGGAGTGTCCGCTCCATGGCTACCGGTTTCAGGCTGCCGACACCGTCGTGGTACGGGTTGTCGAGGAAGTTGAGCAGCAGCAGCATCGCCGCGATCACGGCGACGACCGCGCCCATCAACATCGCCTGGACCTTGGCCCGCTCGCCGCTGTCCGCGAAGAAGAGCATGTACCCGAAGATCAGGACCGAGATGAAGAAGATGACGATCCAGAGCGGCGTCGGAATGACACCTGCGGCGCCGTGCACGCGGTCGAGACGCGCCTGCTCGCGCTGCGACGTCTGGTCGAACCACTTGTCGTACGCCGTCTGCTCGCGCGCCGTGCGAGGTTCCACGCCCTCGATCGTCCTGAAGAGCTCGATCCCCCACGGGTTCACCGAGTCGCCCAGCGTTCCGGCCTCCATACGCGGCCATTCGTCGTGCACGACGGAGCGCCCGTAGCAGACGAGTTCACCGGTCAGCCGGCCGGAGACCTCCCGTGGGAAGAACTGCGCGGTCTCGACCTGCTGGAAGATCGTGACAGCCTCCAGATCGGCGCCCGCGCGCGAGGTGTCGTAGGTCGAGAAGGCGAGGAAGACGACGAAGCCCAGCAGGATGGAGAAGCCCGTCGCGAGCACGCCGAACACGCCCGACGCGCGGTCGCCGTCCGAGAAGAAGCTTCCTTCCGGAGCCCGCCGGCGGACGAAGAGCATTGCCGCGATCGCGAGTCCGGTCGCAACGGCGACCAGAGCGGCCGCGAGGAAGAGATTCATCCCGCGCTACCGGGCGATCAGGGGCTCGGCTTCGGCCGGGGCGACGCTCCCACCCTGAAGCAGGTGCCTCCAACCGGACAGCACCTCGTGGACCTTGGCGGCGCCGACGATCGCCGCCTCCGGCTCGGGAAAGCCCACCGGCGCGAGGATGAACGGCCTCGTCTGTGCGCCGCCGATGCCGCCGTGGAACGAGATCAACTCCTCGAACGCGCACCCGTCGTCGAGATCGGCGTCGTAGAAGCTCCCGATCATCAGGTCGGCGACGTTGGAGAAACCGTCGGTGCGCAGGAGGTGCTGCGGCGCGTTCGGCGAGAAGGCCGCCAGCGGGTCGTTCCCTTCCACGCGGCCCTGCTCGAGATAGTTGACGCCGTCTGCGCCGAGCACGGTCGCCCCGTGCTCGGACGAGCGCGCCAGGACCCAGCCGACGTGCGGGTGCGCGCAGAGCGCCGGGATCAACCGCGGGTGCCGGTCTTTCATCTCCTCGAGAGTGAGCCGGCGCTTCTCCTCCATCAGGTAGACGAGGCCGAGGTTGCCCGAGCCCATCACGACGACCTGGCGGTCGGAGACGTCCTTCTTCGAGGGCTTCTCCGGCTTCGTCTTGCCGGTGGCCTCGCCGATCGCGTTTCCGACCATCGCGTTCTGCTCGTCACCGCCGCCGAAGTGCTTGACGTCGGACGCCTCGACCGAGCGCTCTACGAGCTCGTCGAGGCCGTAGCCGTTTCGCTGCTTGAACGTGGCCCCCTGGGTCTGGCCGTGGTCGGAGAGGACGACGATCTCGTACGGCCGAGGCGCATAGCGGCGCGCCCGGTCGATCCGTGCGAACTGCTGGTCGAGCTTGCGGAGCGCCTCCATGGTGTCCACCCGCTCGAGGCCGGAATGGTGCGCCACCTCGTCATAGCTCGAGAAGGTTGCGTAGATCGCCGGGCGACCGCGCATCAGGTCGGTCAGGACGCCGTACACGATCAGATCGCGGACGATCACGCACATCGCCGCGCGCATGAACGGGTACGCGCCGCTGCGATGGCCGCGCGGTCGCACGTCGCGGCGTGCAGCCCGCAGCGCGGACGTCCACTCGATCACGAGCTCCCAGAAGAAGAGCACGAGCGAGCGCGTGACGTTGAACCCGTTCGCGAAGAACGCGCGGTAGCCGGGGTTGGCGCGCTTCTCCTCGTCGATGCGGCTGACGGTGAGGATCACCGCCTCGGCCTCGCCGGAGAGCAAGTTGCCGCGGCTCGTGCCGCCGTCGACGAGCAGGCCGATACCGGTCGCGCGCTCCTTCTCGATCATCGCGCAGTCCGCCGGCGCAGAGCAGGCACGGACCGTCCCCGTCTCCTTCTCGACCCAGCGGAACGCGGGGATGTCGTGGTTCGAGCCGAGCAGGATCCCCGCCTGGCTCGCGCCGGTCTGCGAGGAGAGGTCGGGCTCCCACTCCATCAGCCGGTGCGAGCCCTCCGCGAGCCACTTGGCCATGTGCGGAGCGCTGCCGTCGCGCATCGCCCGCCGCAGCACCGGCAGAGCGAGCCCGTCGATCTCCAGAAAGACGATCCCCGGCACGTCGGTTCGCGTAGCCCCGCCCTGTTTTCTCGCAATCCGCTGGACCACGCGGAGCGTGTACGTGTCGTCGTCGTTGGTGGAGAAGATCACCTCGAGCACGACGCTGACCGCCGCAACGACGAGCGCGGCGAGCAGCGCCCACCAGAAGTTGTCGACCTCGAACGAGGCGAGGATGTCGCTGCCGATCCTGAGCGCGACCGCATTCGCGATCAGCACGAGGATGAACCCGAGCGCGAGCATGAACGGCAGCCGCAGCGCGGCGAGGAGCGGCGGGATGATCGCGTTGATGGCCGCGACGACCGCCGCCATCGCGAGAGCGCCGCCGGTGTCCACTACTTCTACGCCGGGCAGGAGCCGAGCTGTAGCCCACAGGGAGACCGCGGTGAGGACCCACGAGATCAGCAGCCGCAGCGGGCGGAAGCGTGGTCGCTCAGGCTGCCAGCGGACGGTCTCGCCGTATCCGCTCATCCGCGCTCGCGCTTTTTCGCCGCCTTCTTCTCCGCGCGCTGCTCCTTCTGCTCGGCGACCTTTCCCTTCGCATCGGTGTAGGACTGGCCGACGAGCAACTTCCCGCCCGACCACCCGAAGACGAAGACGACGAGCACGAGCGCGAAGAGGACGTTCCACGCGGTCGTGACCAGCTGCTGCGCGGTGGAGTACGCGACCGCGGTATCCCCAGGGACGGCGCAGCAGGTGTCGAGGGCGAGCGCGTTCGTCGCCTGGGTGATGCCGACTGCACCCGGCGTGAACGACACGGTGTTGGCAAGCGAGCCCGACCCCGTCACCCACATGATCGATTCGAACGTGACCGGGATCGCGAAGGCTGCCAGGAAGATCCCGATCACGGTGAGCTTGCAGAGCCAGGACAGCAGCGACGGAAGGAACACCCGCGTGAGGTACTCCTTCGGCCGGGAGAGGATCACGCCGCCCTGCTTCGCCTTCTCCCAGAGCTTCTTCACCTGTCGCCAGAAGATGCGCCCGAGGATCACGATCAGCAGGACGGCGCCGGCGGCGATCGCGATCGAAACGCCCGGGTGGTCGGAGAGGTTTCCGAACTCCGCGTCGAACGAGCCCGGCACCGACAGGAAGAGGTAGAGGTAGACGAACGTTCCCGCGACCGTGAAGAAGATCTTCTGGACGAGGTAGGCGGCGATCGACCCGGCGAAGGTCGCCGCCGGAATGATCGCGACGAACATCATCAGCGTCACGAAGGTGCCGATGTTCGCGGGCAAGAAGTTGTTCATCGCCACGCCCACCGCGTAGGCGGTCACGATCGGCCAGAACTCGACCTGGCCCGGGTAGGCAGCGCGCAGGATCCCGTAGTACGAGAGCCCGGCCAGCAACGTCTGTCCGCTCTGGAAGATCAGCGCGGCGACGATGTAGCCGACCGGGATGGCCCGGATCTGGTCCCAGAGCTCCGAGAGCCAGCCGCGGACGTCGATCCCGAGCAGGTTGAGGACGAGCAGGGCGAGCGCGGTCCCGACGAGCCAGGAGGCGACCTTGACCAGCCGCCGCTTGCGCGAGCGGTCGTGGAAGGGCAGCACGGCCGATGACTTCGGCGGCACGTCGACAGGAGTGGTGGCAGCTTCAGTCATGAGCGCAGGTGGCCAGCATCCATCCTCCAAATCCCCACGACCTCGGCCATCACCCGATCAGAGTGATTCGGGGCCGGGCCGCGGTTCACCCGATCAGAGTGATGAACGACCCTACTCCCCGCGGTTTGATTGATCGGCTACCAACCGACCGGCCACGTGCCGGAGAGGAGCGATTGCAATGCCACTGAGGCGCAGACGTCCACTCATGGCCGCCGCGATGGTCGGCGGCGTGGCGCACCATGCCGCCAAGCGCGGGGCAGCAGCTGGTGCAGAGCAGGCTCAGCAGGAACAGCAGTACGCGCCCCCGCCCCCCGCACCGGCCGCCGGCGGCATGTCTGCCGACGCGATGGACAAGCTCAAGCAGCTCGCAGAGCTGCACACGCAGGGGATCCTCACCGACGCCGAGTTCGAGGTGCAGAAGCAGAAGATCCTGCAGGGCATGTGATCCCGAAACGAAGGAGTTGACCGATGGCGATTGGCCCAGTGCAGATGTTGATCGTGGGCTTCGAGGATCCCAACTTCACAGGCGAGGTCCTCGAGGAATTCAAGAGGCTCAAGGACGCGGACATCATCCGGCTCATCGACCTCGTCGTCGTGAAGAAGGACGACGAGGGGAACATCGAGACGCTGCACACGAGCGATCTCGACGAAGATGCTGCGCTCGAGTTCGGCGCGGTCGCAGGCGCTCTGATCGGGCTCGGCTACGCGGGCGACGAAGGCGCGGAAGCCGGCGCGATGGCAGGGGCCCAGGCGATGGCCGATGGCCAGGTCTTCGACGACGACCAGGTCTGGTACGCCGCCGACGCGATCCCGAATGGGACCGCCGCCGGCGTCGCGTTGATCGAGCATCGCTGGGCGATCCCGCTCCGCGACGCGATCGTCCGCGCGAACGGCATCCCGCTCGTGGACGCGTGGATCCACGCCACCGACCTGATGGCGGTCGGCGTGTCAGCGGCGGAGGCGACGGCCTAGCTCCGCCGTGGCCGTCACGGCCGCGGTTCATCCGGATCAAGGGATGAGCCGCGGGCCGGTCGGCTGATGGTCCTGATGTCCAGCTCGAACGAGGGAGACACGTGACGGAGCACGGCCCGATCCAGCGCAGCGTCTTGCCGATCCCGGACCATCAGCACGTCGGAGTCACGACGTACGACGCGAAGGACCCCGACACGGCGTTTCCACCGATCGAGCCGCTTCGGCCGCCTGACGGTGCGCCGAACATCCTGATCGTCCTGATCGACGACGTCGGCTTTGCGGCGTCATCGGCGTTCGGTGGACCATGCTCGACGCCGACGGCCGAGCGCCTTGCGGCGAACGGCCTCAAGTACAACCGCTTCCACACCACCGCTCTCTGCTCGCCGACTCGGCAGGCGCTCTTGACCGGGCGCAACCACCACTCGGTCGGGATGGGCGGAATCACGGAGATCGCGACCTCGGCGCCGGGGTACAACTCCGTCCGGCCGAACACGAAGGCGCCTCTGGCGGAAACGCTGAAGCTGAACGGCTATTCGACCGCGCAGTTCGGCAAGTGCCACGAGGTCCCCGTCTGGGAGACGAGCCCGATCGGCCCGTTCAACGCCTGGCCGACCGGATCCGGCTTCGAGCACTTCTACGGCTTCATCGGCGGGGAGACGAATCAGTACGCGCCCGCGATCTACCGCGACACGGTCCCGATCGAGCAGCCCACGACCGCCGAGGAGGGTTACCACTTCACGGAGGACATGACGGAGCAGGCGATCGACTGGATCAAGCAGCAGAAGGCGCTCATGCCAGACAAGCCGTTCTTCGTCTACTACGCCCCCGGAGCCACACACGCTCCACACCACGTACGGCCGGAGTGGTCGGACAAGTACAAGGGCAAGTTCGACGACGGCTGGGACGCGCTGCGCGAGCGCACGTTCGCGCGCCAGAAGGAGCTCGGCGTAATCCCGGCCGACGCGGAGCTGACCGAGCGTCCGGAGGAGATCCCCGCGTGGGACGACATGCCGGAGGACCTGAAACCGGTGCTCGCGCGCCAGATGGAGGTCTACGCCGGCTTCATGGAGCACACCGACCACCACGTCGGCAGGCTGATCGACGGACTCTCCGACCTCGAGATTCTCGAGAACACGCTCGTCTACTACGTGATCGGTGACAACGGTGCGTCCGCCGAAGGAACTCCGAACGGCTGTTTCAACGAGCTCGTCGTCCTCAACGGCGCGGCCGGTCTCGAGACCACCGAGTTCATGGTCTCGCACATCGACGACTTCGGCACACCGGCTGCCTACAACCACTACGCGGTCGGCTGGGCACACGCGATGGACACGCCGTACCAGTGGACGAAGCAGGTCGCGTCGCACTGGGGCGGCACGCGGAACGGCACCATCGTTCACTGGCCCGCGGGCATCAAGGCCCGCGGTGAGATCCGCTCGCAGTTCCACCACGTGATCGACGTCGCACCGACCTTGCTCGAGGCGGCAGGCCTTCCGGCGCCGTCGAGCGTCAACGGTGTGCAGCAGCAGCCGCTCGAAGGGGTCTCCATGGCCTACACCTTCGACGACCCGAAGGCCGACGAGCGTCACACGACCCAGTACTTCGAGATGTTCTGCAACCGCGGCATCTACCACCAGGGCTGGACCGCGGTCACGCGGCACAGCACCCCGTGGGTGGCCACTGAGCTGCCGGCCTTCGACGACGACGTCTGGGAGCTCTACGGCCCAGACGACTGGACCCAGGCCCACGACCTGGCCGCGGAGCAGCCCGAGAAGCTCGCGGAGCTCCAGCGCCTCTTCCTGATCGAGGCCGGCAAGTACAACGTGCTTCCGCTCGACGATCGTCGCTTCGAACGGTTCAACCCCGACCTTGCCGGTCGGCCGCAGCTGGTGCGAGGCTCGTCGCAGCTGCTCTTCGGCAGCATGGGACGGTTGTCGGAGAACTCCGTGGTCACGAACAAGAACAAGTCGTTCTCGATCACGGCCGAGGTGGAGGTGCCCGAGGGCGGTGCCGAAGGAGTGATCATCGCGCAGGGCGGCGCCTTCGGCGGCTTCTCGCTCTACGTCAAGGATGGCAAGCCCGCGTATTGCTACAACCTCTTCGGCCTGGAGCGGTTCAAGACCTACGGGGACGGTGAGATCCCGTCGGGCACGCATCAGGTGCGCATGGAGTTCACCTACGACGGTGGCGGGCTCGGCAAGGGCGGAGACGTCGTCCTCTACCTGGACGGCGAGCAGGTCGGCAGCGGCCGTGTCGACGGTACCGTTCCGATGCTCTTCTCCGCGGATGAGACCACCGACGTCGGCTCGGACAGCGCGACCCCGGTCAGCGACGACCACAGCAGCAAGGGCAGCGCCTTCACGGGCAAGGTCCGCTGGGTGCAGATCGACGTTGACGCCGCTGCCGAAGACACCGACCACCTGATCTCGCCGGAAGAGCGCCTGCGCGTCGCGATGGCGCGCCAGTAGTCGAACGTCGTCGCTCGGCGAGCCCCGTTTCACCCGTTCGAGGTGATGTTCCTCAACTCGCGCGTGGCTGAAAATACCGACCTAGTGGCGACGACCGAGTCAGTACTCGCCGGCCTCGAGCCTCATTCCTTCTGGGAGCACTTCGAGACGCTCACGACGATCGCTCGACCGTCACGTCACGAGGAACCGGTGATCGAGCACGTTCGCGAGTGGGCGGACCGGCACGGGTTCGAGCTCGAGCAGGACGCCGGCCGGAACCTCGTGATCCGCGTCCCTGCGAGCCCCGGCCGTGAGGCTGCGCCGACCGTCGTGCTTCAGGGCCACCTGGACATGGTGTGCGAGAAGGACCCGTCGAGCCCGAACGACGCGGCGGAAGGGCGCATCGCGCTCGTTCGCGACGGCGACTGGCTGACCGCGGACGGGACGACGCTCGGCGCCGACGACGGGGTCGCGATCGCGGCCATGATGGCGCTGGTCGAGGACGAGTCGCTGCCCCATGGTCCGCTCGAGCTGCTGATGACGGTGGCCGAGGAAGTCGGGCTCGAGGGCGCGAACGCGCTCGACGGCTCGCTCCTCACGGGCTCGATCCTGATCAACCTCGACAGCGAGGAGGACGGGCGGCTCACGGTCGGCTGCGCGGGCAGCACCGACACCTGGGTGCGGGTCGACGCGCCGCGGGAGCCCGCCGCCGGCGATGCGACGACGCTCTCCGTGAGCGTGACCGGAGGGAGGGGCGGCCACTCGGGAACGGGCATCGCGCTCGGAGCCTCGAACGCGATCAAGGTGCTCGGGCGCGCGCTCCGCGAGGCGCAGACGACCGTGCCGTTCAGGCTCGTGTCGCTCGCCGGCGGCAAGAGCCGCAACGCGATCCCACGCGACGCCGCCGCGATCGTCTCCGTCGCGAGCGGCGACGAGCAGGCGCTTCGCGAGGCGATCGCGAGCGCTGCGGACACGATCCGCGACGCGTACGCGAAGACCGATGCCAACCTCAAGGTCGACATCGCCGCAGCCGACGCGCCGTCGGAGCCGTGGACGGACGCGGGTACCGCGACGCTGCTGGACGCGATCGCGCTCGTCCCGACAGGACCGCTGGCGCTCAGCCCCGACTTCGACGACCTCGTGGAGACGAGCACCTCGCTCGGCGAGGCGTCCACCGAGGGCGACCGGCTCACGCTGCACAGCCTTTCGCGCTCCTCGAACGACTCGGCGCTGCCGGAGGTGATCGCCGCGCTCGACGCCGTCGCGCGGCTTGCCGGCGGCGAGCTCGAGGTGAAGGCCAACTACCCGGGCTGGCGCCCCGACATGGACTCGCGCGCGCTCGCGGCCGGGAAGACCGCCTACGAGCGCGTCTTCGGCGAACCGCCTATTGTCACGGCTGTGCACGCCGGTCTCGAAACCGCGGTCGTGGGCGGCAAAGTGTCGGGCCACCTCGACATGCTGTCGTTCGGCCCGCAGATCGAGTTCCCGCATTCGCCCGACGAGCGCGTGAGCGTCCCGACGGTCGAGCGCTTCTGGAAGCTGCTCGTCGCGGTCGTGGACGAGCTGTCCGCGGGGGCGAGGTAGCGTGCGGCGCGGCGGGCTGTTCACCTGGATCAGCGCCGTCATCGTCGGCCTCGTGCTCGTGCTGGTCGTCACTGCGTTGATCGGCGACAACGACAGGCGCGGCGAGACCGTCACGGCCGGCGAGTGGGCGCAGAACGTGTGCGGCTCTGTCGCGGTCTGGCGCGGCCAGCTGGAAGCGATCATCGACGATCTTCAGACTCCCAGCGCCGCGAACGCCGCTGTCGGCGAGGAGCCGCAGTCGGAGACGCCTCAGGGGCGGACGGCCTTCATCCGCAAGGGCCTGGATCGCACGGTGGAGGCGGCCGAAGTGCTGGTCGAGGGTGTCGACAACGCGGGCATTCCCGATACCGCGGAGGGCCAGGCCTCTGCGCAGCAGGTGTCCGACTGGGCGAACGAGTCGTCCGACGACCTGGAGGAAGCGCAGGACTCGCTCGACGACGAAGCGGACACGCTCGAGGAGGGGATCGAGCAGCTCACGGGCGCAGCTCGGACGATCGCCTCCGTTCGCGTGTCCGGCGTGGAGACCCTCACCGAGGTCGTCAGCTCCGACCCGGAGCTCGGCGCTGCCCTCGAAGCGTCGAGCACGTGCCAGCAGCTGCGAGAGGAGACGAGCTAGATGAGCACGACGGACTGGATCCTGATCGCGCTCCAAGGGCTCGTCGTGATCGGCTTTATCGCGCTCGGCGTGCGCTCCGGCGGCGTCGGGCTCGGGCTCTGGGGCGGCGTCGGCACGATCGTCCTCGTCTTCCTCTTCGGGCTCGACCCGGGCGAGCCGCCGATCAGCGCGATGCTGATCATCATCGCGGTCATCGCCGCAGCCGCCGCGATGCAGGCGGCGGGCGGGATCGACTACATGGTCATGGTCGCGGCCAAGGCGCTGCGTGCGCGTCCACGGGCGCTCAACTTCGTCGCGCCGTACGTCTCGTGGCTCCTGACGGTCCTCACGGGCACCGGCAACACGTTCTTCTCGTTGATCCCTGTGATCAACGAGCTCGCCTACGCGAACAAGATCCGGCCGGAGCGCGCGCTCGCAGGGTCGGCCGTCGCGTCGACCTTCGGGATCACGGCGAGCCCGGTCGCAGCCGCGATGGCGACGATGCTGCCCCTCGTCGAGCCCTTCGGCTTCGACATCGTCGACGTCATGCTGATCACGATCCCGGCGAGCCTCATCGGCATCTTCGCGATGGCGCTCTTCATGAACGGCTACGGCAAGGACCTCGACGACGACGCCGAGTACCAGCGCCGCCTCAAGTCGGGCGAGGTCCAACCCCCCGAGCCGCCGGGTGAGATCGTGCTGATGCGCTACGCGAGCCGCAGCGTCGCGATCTTCCTGACCGGCGTCGCCGCGATCTGCATCTTCGGCGTCTTCGAGGGCCTGCGCCCGACGGTCGCCGCCGAGGGCGGCGGGGTCGAGCCCATGTCGGTCACGCCGCTCATCCAGATGATCATGCTCGGCGCGGCCGCCATGATCCTGCTCCTCGCGCACGTCTCGGCCACCGACGTCCCCAGCACGTCGATCTTCCGGTCCGGGATGGTCGCGATGATCGCGCTCTTCGGGATCGCCTGGATGGCGGACACCTTCATCGCGAACAACGAGGACGCGATCGTCCAGGCGCTCGGCAGCCTCGCGGAGAACTGGCCGATCACGATCGCCCTCGCGATCTTCCTCGTCGCGGCTTTGACGACGAGCCAATCGGCGGCGACGCGAACGATGATCCCGCTGGGGCTGGCGCTCGGGATCGGGGCGGGCTACATGATCGCGATGTGGACCGCAGTCGCGGGCGTGATGTTCCTCCCGGCGAACGGCACCCAGATCGCCGCCGCCGAGGCAGATGCGACAGGCACGACGACCCTCGGCAAGCGCGTGGTCGACCACTCCTTCCAGCTTCCGCTCCAGATCGCCTGGGTCGTCACTCTGCTCGCCGGCTGCGCGATCGTCTATCTCTTCTTCGGCGACCACACGCCCGTGCCGCCCGTTCCGACGACGCCGTGACGTCGTGAGCTCGGTCCCCGCCCAGGCACTGGACAGCGGGCGGGCGGCCGCCGGTGGCGTCCTTGCCGCCGCGTGCGTGTCGACGTTCGTCGTGAACGCGAACACGTCCGCCGTGACGATCTTGCTGCCGACGATGAGCGAGGACACAGGCGCGCCCGTCGCGCAGCTGCAGTGGGCGGTGACCGGTTACATGCTCGTCGGCGCCGCCGTGATCGTGACCTCTGGTGCGCTCGGAGACGTGTTCGGCCGCAGGCGCGTGTTCCTCGGCGGGCTCGCGCTCTTCATCGCCTCGTGCGTGCTGATCGCGCTGTCGACGAGCGGCGCCGGGATCATTGTCGGGCGCCTGATCCAGGGTGCGGCCGGCTCCACGATCCTGGCCTGCGGGATGAGCCTTCTGTCGGTCGCCTCCTCGGGCAAGGGGCAGATGCGGGCGATCACGCTCTGGGGAGCCGCTTCCGCGGCGGGGGCGGCCATGGGGCCCCTCATCGGCGGAGCGCTCGTCGACCTGAGCGGCTGGCAGACCCTGTTCTGGCTCGACGGTGCGATCGCGGCCGCGTGCATCCCGCTGACGCTCGCCAAGGTGCAGGAGTCGCGCGACATGCAGCGGTCCAGCAAGATCGACTACGCCGGCACAGCCCTGATCGCGGTCATTCTCGCCCCGCTCGTCCTCGGGTTCAGCAAGGGCGGCGACTGGGGCTGGACGTCGGTGGCCACACTCGGATGCTTCGCAGTCTCCGCCGTCGGCGCCGTGCTCTTCGTGCTCGTCGAGAAGCGCGTATCCGCCCCGATCGTGGATCTCAACCTGCTCCGTAACCAAGTGGTCGTCGGCACGACATTGGCAATCGTGATCGTTGCGGGCACGCTCAACGGTCTGATGTACGTCCTCAGTCTCTACTTCCAGGATCCGGGGGGCTTCGGGATGAGCCCCCTCGAGACGGGTGTGGCGACACTTCCCGCCGCTGCCGGTCTGATCGCCGTCACGCCGTTGATCACGCCGCTCGCGGCCCGCATCGGAACGAGGTTCGCCATCGTCGCCGGCTTCGCGTTCGGCGCTCTTGGGTTCGGTGTCTTGGCGCTCGTCGAGTCATCGTGGACGTATGCGACCTTCGTGCTCCCGCTCATCGTGCTGGCGGCCGGGCTCGGCCTGGCGAACGGGCCGGCGTCGTCCCTGTCGACGTCGACCGCGGTGGTGTCGCAGGACCAGGTGGGGCAGGCATCCGGGATCTCGAACATGGCGCGGTACATCGGCGGATCGGTAGTGGTGGCCCTTGTCGCGACGATCTACAACTCGACCACGGTCGAGGAGACTGCTGCGGGCGCGTCGGCCTCCGACGCGCTTGCGGCCGGGGTTTCGCGGGCTTCGCTGCTGATGGCGATCCTGTCTGGCCTGGGCATCGCGCTCGTGCTCCTCATCGCCCGTCACCAGCAGCCGCGCCCGAGCGCCGTCGACCTCGCTGCGGCAGCGTCGGGTGCGATGTCGCACACGATCCCGACGCAACCCGTGAGCCTCTCGCCCGAACGGGCATAGGCGCCGTGGCCGAGCGGGGCGTCGTCGAGTCGCCGACAGCCGACGCGACCGCTGTCGAGTTCCTGTTGCGCTTCACGCGTGTTGCGCACCGGGCCGGCTATCCGACGGCTGACCTGGAGGAGCGCATTCTCGCCCTCGCGTCCTCGCTCGGGCTGGGAGAGGCGCAGGTCTCCGCGACACCGACGATCGTCGAGCTCTCGCTCGGGACGCTTCCGAACCAGCGAAGCTACACACTGCGAGTTCAGCCGACGACCGTCGAGCTGAACGCGATCTCCCGCCTGGACGACCTCATCCAGGACGTGCTCGACGGTCGGCTCGATCCCGCGCAGGCGCTCGCCGCACTCGCGCACATCCAGGCCACGCCGCTCGAACGGAAGTGGCCGATCATGCTCGCCGCGTACGCACTCGCGGGAGCGGCGCTGACGCCGGTCCTCGACGGTGGCTGGTCCGAGGCCGCGGCCGCGGCCGCAGTCGGGCTCGTCGTCGGCGCGATCGCACTGCCGGCGAGGCGAACGGCTCGCCTCGAGCCGATGGTCGCTCCGGTCGCGGCGATGGCGGCCAGCTTCTGCGCCGTGGCGCTGGTTCACCTCGGTATCGAAGCCTCGCCCGATGTCGTCACACTCGCGGCCATCGTCACCTTCCTGCCCGGGATGACGTTGACGACCGGCATGCGCGAGCTCGCCGCGCAGCACCTCCAGTCCGGCGTCGCGAACACCGCGAGCGCGCTCGTCCAACTCCTCGGGCTCGCGTTCGGCGTCGCGATCGGACGATCGGTCGCGACGAGCTGGTTCGGAGCGGTCGACGCCACGACCACCCCGCAGCACGTCTTCGTGGGAGTCCAACTCCTGGCCGCGGTCGCAGCCGGTCTCGCCTTCTCGCTCACGCTGCGGGCTCGCTCCCGAGATGCGCTCCTCATGTCTGGCGCAACGGTCCTCGCGCTCGGGGCAAACGAGCTCGGGGCCGCGATCTTCGGCGCTGAGGCCGCGGTCTTCGTCGCCACGCTCACGATCGGCGTCGTCGGCGGCCTCCTGGGCTCCGTGCTCCGGCGCTCCCCGCTCGTCTTCATCGTTCCCGGCGTGCTCATGCTCGTGCCCGGCAGCGCGGGCTTCAACAGCATCATTCAGCTGCTCACCGAGGAGACGATCAGCGGCATCAACGCGGGGTTCGACACCTTCCTGACGGCGATGTCGATTGCCTACGGCCTGATGGTCGCTACGGTCGTGCTGCCGCGCCGGTTCACACAGGTCGCGCCGCACGCCACGCAGACAATCCCATCGAGGTCGCCGGAGACGGCGGCGAGGAGGTAGACGATGTGCCGCTGGCTCGCATACTCCGGATCCCCGATCAGACTCGAGGAGCTGCTCGTCAAACGCGACCGCTCGCTGATCGACCAGAGCCTGCACTCGCGTGAGGGCGCGACGCCGACGAATGGTGACGGCTTCGGTGTCGGCTGGTACGAGGAGGGCGAGCCACCGAGGGTCTACCGCAGTGTCCATCCGGCCTGGAACGACCGGAACCTGAAAGAGCTCGCCGCCGGGATCTCATCCCACCTCTTCCTCGCGCACATCCGCGCGTCGACGGGAACGGCGATCCAGGAGACCAACACCCACCCGTTTCGCTACGGGAACTGGCTGTGGATGCACAACGGGTTGATTCGCGAGTTCCCGCGCATGAGGCGCGAGCTCGTGCTGGCGATCGACGACTCGCTCTACGACTCGATCGAAGGCACCACCGATTCGGAGACGATGTTCTACCTTGCACTGACCTTCGGGCTCGAGAGCGACCCGGTCGCCGCCGTGGAGCAGATGGTCGGCTTCGTCCAAAAGACCGGGCGCCGGCTCGGAGTCGAGCAACCGATCCAGATGACGATCGCGACGACCGGCGGGGACAGCCTCTACGCGTTCAGGTACTCCAGCGAAGGCGATTCGCGCTCGCTCTACTTCAGCACGCGAATGGACTCGTTGAAAGCGCTCTATCCAGACATCGCAGAGCTTGCGGGCCTGTCCGACGAGACGCGGGTCGTGGTCTCGGAGCCGCTCGGCGACCTCGAGGGCGCATGGAACGCGGTGCCCGAGTCGCACGTCGGCATCATCCAGCCGGGCGAAGACGAGCTGCGGCCGTTCTCGCCCCAACACTGACTTGATGCGCAACGCTCTCTCACTCACGCTCGGCGCACTCGCCCTGGTCTTCGTCGTGGCCTACCGGCGGGTGCTCGGGGTCAAACAACGGCCCAGTTGGCCGCCACCTTCCGACGCGGTCACGCCGGCTGGTGCTCAGGCCGCGACCGAGGCGTTCGCGGCACGAGGCGGCACACGCCCGCACGACGCCGCGCTTCCGTTCGCCTGGGCGACCGCGGCCACGATCGAGCCGTGGGCGGAGGGCGTAAACTTCTTCCCGAAGATCTTCGCCGACGTCGAAGCCGCGAGCTCGACGGTGCACATCTTGATGTTTGGTTGGCGTGAGGGCGAGGTCGGGAAGCGAATGGCAGCGCTGCTCGAGCGGAAGCTCGCCGAGGGCGTGGACGTTCGTGTGATCGTGGACGGGTTCGGTTCGAGGCCGTACAAGCAGGCGCGGGAGATGTACACGGGCCTTGCTGCCGCCGGAGCGCAGATCGTCGTCAACGACGTCTTCCCGCCCGACCGGGACGGCCTCTTCCCCGACGGGCAGCACATCGACCTGAGGCAGGACGAAGTCGGCCGCGCCGATCACCGCAAGCTCTACGTCATCGACGGGGCAATCGCGTGGACCGGCGGCGCGGGGATCGAGGACCACTTCGAGAACGGCGGCTTCCACGACGTGATGGTGCGGGTCACCGGCGATGTCGTCCGCCAGGCGCAGGCGGCGTTTCTGACGAGCTTCAACGGCCACGGCGGACTGCTTCCCTCCGAGCTGCCCTCGCTCTTCCCCGAGCCGGCCGATCCCGGTTCGACGCCGATCGCGCTCGCGCAGGTCATTCCCGGCGGGCACGTGGCCGCATCCCAGGCGATTGCTGAACAGATCGACTCTGCCCGACAGCGCCTCGATCTGATGAACCCCTACGTGACCGACCGCGCGATGATCGACCGGATCGTCGCCGCGGCGCGCCGCGGCGTGCAGGTGAGGCTCGTCATCTCGCAGAAGTCGAACAACGGTCAGGCCACCGCTGCGCTGAAGCATCGATACCCGGACCTGCTCGAGGCCGGAGTTGCCGTGTGGGAGCTGCCGGACACGGTCGTCCACGCCAAGGTCGTGGTCGCGGACGACGTGGTCAGCTTTGGCACCGTGAATCTCGACGCGTGGGCGCTCTACCGCAACTCGGAGATCATGATGATCGCCCGAAGCGCCGAAACCGCCGCGCTCATGCTCGAGAGGCTCTTCGAGCCGGACATCGCCCGCTCGACCCCCGGTGTCCCGCTCTCGACATCGGAAGAGCGCCGCCAGTCCTGGATCTGGAGCAAGCTCTCGCCCCTCCTCTGAGCCGGGATCGCCCCTTACTGCAGGGAGTTCCCGCCGACGGCCTCGAACGCCTCGGCGAGGTCGTAGCCCAGCGCAAGTCCGAGGTTGGGCGCTGCGCCAGGCGCGATTGAACGCGGGTCGCATGCGGGCGAGCATCGCACCAAACGGGTGAAAGCAACTCCCTGCTATCGCAGATATGCTATATAGCAGGTATGCGATCTAACGCAGTGGCGCTGGGACGCGTCAAGGAGAGCTACACGACCGGGGCGAGGCAGCTCGCCTCCCGCTCGATCGTCGGCCTCACCCGAACGCGAGTCACCCCGAACGCCCTGACGGCAGCCGGCGTCACGCTCTGCGCGCTCGCATCGGTGCTCGTCTTCTTCGAGTACCGCAGCGAGCTGCTGTTCTTCTGGCTCGGCGCGGTCCTCTTCGTCGCGGGCTCCCTGTTCGACATCCTCGACGGCGCGCTCGCCCGCGCGGGCGGGAAGTCGACGCCGTTCGGCGCGTTCATGGACTCGACCACCGACCGGATGAGCGAGGCACTCATGCTCGGCGCGATCGCGCTCGTGCTCGTCCGCGACGGCAGCGAGCTCGGCGTCGGCCTCTCGGTGGCCGCGATCGCCGGCTCGTTCCTCGTCAGCTACACCCGCGCCCGTGCCGAGGCGCTCGGGCTGCGCGGCGACGTCGGGATCGGCTCGAGAGCCGAGCGCGTCGTCGTGATCACCGCGGGCCTCGTGCTCGCACCGTGGTTGCCGCTCGAGCTCGCGCTCGCGGTCCTGGCGGCGACGGCCTGGGTGACCGTCGTCCAGCGCGTGCTCCACGTTCGCACCCAGCTTCGCTCGCGCGGCTGACGTTGAAGCGGCACTCGCGGAGTGCTATGACAAGACGCCTGGAACATCCGCGTGGACCCGCGAGGCGCTCGCGGTGAAGACCGCGCTGATCGCCTGCCTCGCGACCGCGGTGCTCGCCAGCGGAGCCGCTGCGGAAACGACGGTGGACGCGGCGAAGAAGTGTCCTCGGGGTAAGGCCAGGGTCACGATCGCCGGCAAGTCGTCCTGCGTCGCCCGCGCGGCCGTGTTGCCGAAGCGACGCACGGGCGACGGGCTCGCACCGGTGCTCCAGCAGGGCCTCGAGCCGACCTGGGGAGAGACGCGAGACGGTCCGAAGACGCTCACGCAGCTCGTCGGGGCCGAGAGGAAGAGCGCGGTCGATCAAGCGATCCCGCGAGCGCTCGCGCGCCTCAAGTCTGTCGGCCGCGGCCGCGTCACCGCCATGGTGGGCAAAGCGGCTGCTGCGTGCAAGTTCAGCCAAGTGCTCCCGGTGACCTCAGAGAGCTTCAGGGAGGACCTCGGCGGCGGCGCCCAGATGGAGGCGACGATGCGGACGGGGCCGAACGGCGCGACGATGTCGCTCTCGGTCACGGTCCCGACTCAGACCGGACGCGCAGTGCGGATCACCGTCGACCTGGGGCTCTGCGCCGGAGAGCGGCTGGAGGTCGAATCCTGCCCGACCGCGCAAGGCATCGTTCAGGGCTCCGACAACAACGACGGCACGATCAAGGTCGAGCAGCTCGAGGGCGGTTCCGTGGTCGAGTCGCAGGTGACGAAGATCAGCGTCGTCACGAAGCTCCGCGGCGAGGTCGGGACCAACGCGAAGCTCAAGACGATCGAGATCGACCGGACGGAGACGTACGACACGTCGATCGACTACGGCCGGTGGCTCGGCGTGGGGCAGCGAGCCAACATTCGACGCACGGCGACGATCTCGATGCCCAGCGGGCAATACCTCGCGGGGACCGGGAGCCTCGACGTCCAGCAGTCCTTCCGCGGGCTCCTGAGCTTCCTGGTCAACGCGTCGGCCGCACGCGAGGCTGCGATCGCCTCTTGGCGGAGGACGTCCGATGAGTCGTGGTCGAAGTTCGTCGACGAGGCGATCAAGAAGTACCGCGAGCGCGAGACCGCCTGGCAGAAGCCGGTATGCGCGGAGCTGGCGTTCGCACCGAGGTCGAACACGCTCCGCGTCCGACGCGGCCAGCAGGGCCTGTTCACGGGCACGGTGCGCGCCACGCGCGGCGGCAACGCGGAGGGCGAATGGCGGATCACCGCTCGCCGGAACCTCGGGCTCCGGCTCGCGGGCAACTCCACGGCTGCCGGGACTCGGTATCGGTACCGCGTGGACGGCGATGGCCGCGTCTCCGCCACGTTCCGGGTGCCCTCGCGGGCGGGCGTCGCCGAGGGCACGTGGGAGCAGGGCGGACTGGCAGTGCCGCGCCGAATCAGCGGGACGTTCTCGGGGCGCTCGGGCGACAGCGTCCAGGTCTCGTGGTCGGGGAGGGTCACCTTCCTCCGTAACGACTCCCGCAGCGGCGTCGGCCAGGTGTGGTACGAGGTCGAGCAGGTCTCGTTTACGTCGACGTACACCGTGAACGAGGCCGGTTGCCGGGGACAGTCGACGGGCTCGGCGTCGCTCGGGAAGCAGGGCCCGCAATCGTGGCTCCTGCTCGACGCGCGCGCCGTCAACGGGAGTCACCGGTACGAGGTGAACGCCCAGTTCCAGGGGCCGCCGACGGCCACGATCGTCGTCACGTGCCCTGGTGGTGGGACGGTCTCGCAGCCGTGGCCACCCTCGGCGATCTTGCTCACGGCTCCGAAGTCCTTCGTCGCGGACGGCAGGACGTGGAAGTTCAGCGGGACGAACACCATCGGGCCGTTCACCGCGACCTGGGACCTGCTCGGGACGCGCTAACTCCACCCGCGGTATCGCAGGTGTGCTATATAGCAGACATGCAATACCACCCACCACGAGGAGACAACTAGATGCCTTCGTCCAACGGCAAGGTCCGCGTCGCGATCGTCGGCGTCGGCAACTGCGCGAACGCGCTGCTGCAGGGCGTCGAGTACTACCGCGACGCCGACCCCGACCAGTTCGTCCCCGGCCTCATGCACGTCGACCTCGGCGGCTACCACATCAGCGACATCGAGTTCACCGCCGCGTTCGACGTCACGACGACGAAGGTCGGCAAGGACCTCGCCGACGCGATCTGGGCCCACCCGAACGACACCATCAAGTTCGCGGACGTCCCACAGACCGGGATCAAGGTCTCGCGCGGGATGACCCACGACGGGATCGGCAAGTTTCTCTCCGAGGTCGTCGACAAGGCGCCGGGAGAGACCGACGACGTCGTCCGGATCCTCAAGGAGACGAACACCGACGTGGTCGTCAACTACCTCCCCGTCGGCTCGGAGTCGGCGACGAAGTGGTACGCCGAGCAGATCCTCGAGGCAGGTTGCGCGATGATCAACTGCATGCCGGTCTTCATCGGCCGCGAGCCGTACTGGCAGCGCCGCTTCGAGGAGGCAGGCGTGCCGATCATCGGCGACGACATCAAGTCTCAGGTCGGCGCGACGATCACGCACCGCGTGCTCACGTCGCTCTTCCAGGACCGCGGCGTCAAGCTCGACAAGACGATGCAGCTGAACGTCGGCGGCAACTCCGACTTCCTGAACATGCTCGAGCGTGAGCGCCTCGAGTCGAAGAAGATCTCGAAGACCAACGCGGTCACGTCGATGCTCGACTACGACATCGGCGACAAGAACGTCCACGTCGGGCCGTCCGACTACGTCCCGTGGCTGACCGACCGCAAGTGGGCCTACATCCGCATGGAGGGCTCGAGCTTCGGCGACGTTCCGCTGAACGTCGAGCTCAAGCTCGAGGTGTGGGACTCGCCCAACTCCGCCGGCATCGTGATCGACGCGGTCCGGCTCGCGAAGCTCGCGCTGAACAACGGCGTCGCCGGAGCCCTCGAGGGCCCGAGCGCCTACCTGATGAAGTCGCCGCCGAAGCAGCTCCAGGACGACGACGCGCACGACGCGGTCGAGCGCTTCATCGAGGAGAACAAGCGCACGCGCGAAACGGTCGAGGCGGTCTAGCGAGGCGGGGCTAGACTCGGGGGCTTCATGGGCCTCCGAGTCTGCCTCGTCACGCCCTTCTCCTGGTCGCAACCGCACTCCGTCAACGAGCACGTCGACGGAGTCGCCAGGGAGCTGCGAGCGCTCGGGCATCACGTCACGGTGCTCGCTCCGTCGAATCGCACGCGCGAGCTCGCAGCCGGGCGGCAGATCCTGCAGAGCGGCGCCGACGCCGACCTGATCGCCGTCGGGCCGGCGGTGCCGATCTCGCGGCGCTCGCAGATGGGGGTGCCGGTGGGCGCTCGCTTCAACCTCGATCTCGCCCTCGGCGAGGGGCGCTACGACATCGTCCACGGGATCGAGCCGGGGCTGCCGAGCCTCTCGTACCTCGCCCTTCGCGACGCGCAGTCGCTCGCGGTCGCGTCGTTCTTTTCCCCGGAGCGCCTCTCCTACCCGCCGGGCAAGGCGCAGCGCGAGCGGCTGCTCAACCGCGTCGACGCGCTGCTCGCGACGACCGAGCGCACCGCGTCGGCCGCCGGCGAGCGCTTCCCCGGCGACTACCGCGTCGTCTCCGAGGGCGTGGACGTCGAGCGCTTCTCCCCCGCGACGAAGCGCAACGTGATCGCGATCGAGTGGCGGCCGTCGGCGCGTCCCGTCGCGCGGGCCGTGCTTCGCGCGCTGCGCGACCTCCCGGGGTGGGAAGTCGTGTTCGTTCGCACGAGGTCGATGTTCGGCCGCCCGTTCGTCCCGCGCGCGGTGGTCGACCGCGTCCGAATCGAGACGCTTCGCTCCGGCGAGTCGCGCGCCGAGCTCCTGAACACGAGCGCGATCTTCGTCCCCGCACCGCAGGGCCTGAACCGGCTCCGCCTCGAGGCGGCCGCGGCAGGCGCCGCGATCGTCGACCCACCCGGCGTCGACGAGCAGCCCGAGCTCGCGGCCGCCGCGGTCGCGCGCCTCACCGAGGATGCCGAGCACCGCAAGCGCGAAGGAGCGAAGGCGCGCGCCTGCGCCGAGCCGCAGAGCTTCCAGGCCGTGGCCGGCGAGCTGGCAGCGCTCTACGAGGGGCTCGCCTCCCGGCGTCGCCCGACTTCCCGCTCGGGCGACCCACTCGAGGACCGCCCCTGGATCCTCGCCGACCTGCACCTGCACACGAACTGGTCGCACGACTGCCAGATCCCTGTCGCCGAGCTGCTCGACCACGCGGAGGAGACCGGCCTCGGCGCGATCGCGGTCACGGATCACAACGTCTTCGGGGGCGCGCTCGAGGCGGTCGAGCAGGCACGCGGCCGCGAACTGGTCGTGATCCCCGGCGAGGAGGTCAAGACCGACTCGCAGGGCGAGGTGATCGGGCTCTTCCTCGAGGAGGAGATCCCACGCGGGATGTCGTTCGACGACACCGTCGCCGCGATCCGCGAGCAGGGCGGGATCGTGTACCTCCCCCACCCCTTCGACCGCATCCACACGATTCCCGATGCCGCGACGATCCAGCGCCACCTGGCGCAGATCGACGTGCTCGAGGTCTACAACGCGCGGCTCCTGTTCGAGACCTACAACGAGGAGGCGCTGCGCTTCGCGCGCAAGTACGGCCTGCAGATGGGCGCGGGCTCGGACGCCCACGTGCTGCAGGGCGTGGGGACCGGCGTGCTGCGGATGCGAGCGTTCGAGGGGGCCGAGGAGTTCATGCTCAGCCTCCAAAGCGCGCAGGTCATGCGCCGCCCGCGCTCGCTCCTCTACCTCCAGTCGCTCAAGTGGGCGGCGCAGGCCAAGGAGAGAGTCCGCTGATCGCGAAGCTCTAGGACCCGCCGTGGTAGCCGTGCCCTCCGACGAGATCTCAGAGAAGTACCTGCAGAAAGCGATTTCCGAGACGAACGAGCTCGGAGAGGAGATCGCGCGGTCCGCCCCGGAGGGTGCGTTCCCGGTGATCGGCTCCGGGCACCCGCTCGCCGACCTGTTCATGGTCAAGTACGGCCCGCAGCCCGCTGAGGCGCAGGAAGGGGTCGCGTACTTCGGCCGGGCCGGGCAGGCGATCCTGAAGTCGCTCCAGCGGCTCGGCATCGACCCGCTCGCCGTCTACGGAACGAACTGCATCAAGTTCGCCGGCCAGGATGAGGACGAGGCCCGCTCACAGCTGACGCGGGAACTGCACATCGTCCAGCCGAAGCTCGTCGTCGTGATGGGCGACGACGCGCTCGAGTTCGTGAACTCGCTCGCCTTCCCCCTCGCGGCGCCGATCGAGGAGCGGCTCGGCGAGCGCCAGCGCTTCACGCCGACGATCGAGGCGCTCGTCGTGCCGGACATCGACGCCTCGCTCGACGATCAGGCCGCCAAGACGAGCTTCTGGCAGGCCTTCAAGACCGCCGGAGTGTGGTGGGCCGAGCTTCCGCCGTACTGACGCCGCGCGTCGCCGCCGGGCTCGCACTGCTCGGCGTGCTGCTCGCGTACTACCTCTTCTTCCGGCTGCTGCCGAACCTGCCGACGAGCGCCGACGTGCTCTTCGTCGCGTTCGTGCTCATCCCGGCGGTGTTCGCGCTCGTCTGGGTCGCGCTGCCGCTGCGTCGAGCGAACAGGCTGCTCTGGATCGCGATCGGGCTGACGGCGCTCGCGGTCGGGGCGAGCTTCGCAGGCTTCGAAGTCGTCGCGAACTTCGCGAAGCTCGGCGCGGCGACCACCGTGGCGTTCTGGTTCCTCGGCTTCTTCGAGACGGCGCTCTGGGTCGCGCTCGTCGCGCTGTTGATCCCGATCGTCGACTCGTACTCGGTGTGGCGCGGACCGACGCGGCACATCATCACGGAGCGCCCCGAGGTGTTCAACGCGTTCTCGTTCTCGTTCCCGTTGATGGGCGAGCGGCAGGCCTTCGTCGGGTGGCGTGAGCCGCTCGACGGTCCGAGCACGTTCGACGTCTTCCGCGACCCCGGCGGGAAGCGAAATGACGCGCCGGTCATCGACGACAACGACAACGGTCGCCTCGGATACGTCGAGGCGGAGCTCGACGCGGACCGTGACTACACCTACCGCATCGTCGCCCGCGACGGAGGCTCGGCCGAGATCGTCGCCAGGGCCGAGGACGCGAACGACGGAGAGCAGCAAGGAGCGCCGACGTCTGACCGGCAGGCGCCGACCGACCTCCGGGTGGACAGCGTCGACTCGACCGCGAAGCTCGGCCTGCCCGACCTGCTCTTCTTCGCCCTCTTCCTGGCCGCGGCGGACCGCTTCAAGCTGCGGCGCCGCGCGACCTGGATCGCGATGACGGCCTCGTTCGGCCTCACCCTCTCCGGGACGTACTTCTTCGAGGTCGACGGGCTGCCGGCGCTCCCCCTGCTCGCGATCGGCTTCCTCGTCGCCAACGCGGACCTGCTCTGGCGGATGTGGCGTGAGCAGCGAGGGGACGGGCGGGCGACGCGGGAGCCCAGGTCACCCGCCCATCGGGAGTCGGCAGGGGAAGACCCGCCTCCTTAGCCCTACCTACGACTCGAGCGTCGGACCGGTTTTCTCGAGCAGCGTCACGCACTCGACGTGCGGCGTGTGCGGGAACATGTCCACCGGCTGGGCGCGGAGGAGCTCGTAGCCGAACTGCTCGCGCAGCGTCTTCAAGTCGGACGCGAGCGTGGTCGGGTTGCACGAGACGTAGACGATCCGGGGCGCGCCGATCCGCCCGAGCCGCCGCAGCGCCTTCCCCGCGAGGCCCGCGCGCGGCGGGTCGACGACCACGATGTCCGGCGCACCCGAGCGGTCGCGCAGCTCCTCGATCGCGAGCCCGACGTTGCCGGCGAAGAACGCCGCGTTCGTGATCTCGTTCAGCTCCGCGTTCTCGATCGCGCGGGCGACGGACTCCTCGGAGACCTCGATCCCCCACACCGTCAATGCGTCCTTCGCGAGCGTCAGGCCGATCGAGCCGATCCCGCAGTAGAGATCCCACACCGTTTCCTTGCCCGTGAGCGCCGCGTACTCGGCGACGATCCCGTACAGCCGCTCGGCCATCTCCGTGTTCGTCTGCAAGAACGCGTTCGGGCTGACGCGGAAGCGCAGGCCGCACAGCTGCTCCTCGATCGAATCGTCACCCCAGAGCAGCTTCGTCGGCAGATTCGTGACCTCGGCGGGCGAGTCGTTGATCGCCCAGTGCACCGAGCGGACCTCCGGGAACCGCCGCATCGTCTCGACGAAGTAGCCGGCCTCGAAGCGCTCGCCCTCAGCGGTCACGAGCTGCACGAGCACCTGGCCCGTGTTCCGCCCCTCGCGGTAGACGAGGTGGCGGAGGTAGCCCTTGTGCGTCTCCTGGTCGTACGCCTGGAGCCCCTCCTCGCGCGCCCACGCGCGAACGGCGTTGCGGATGTCGTTGCCGAGGTCGGTGGTGAGCCAGCACTTCTCGATCTCGAGCACCTCGTCCCAGCGGCCGGCTCTGTGCAGCCCGAGCGTCGGGCCCTCCTCGTACTGCGTGAAGGAGTACTCCATCTTGTTCCGGTAGTTGAAGGCCGACGCGGCGGGAACGATCGGCTCGAGCGGCGGGTCGGCGATTCCGCCGAGCCTGCGCAGCGCGTCGGCGACCTGGTCGGCCTTCGCCGCGAGCTGCGCCTCGTACGCGAGGTCCTGGAACCGGCAACCGCCGCACGCCGGGTAGTGCTGGCACGGGGCGTCGACCCGGACGGGGCCGGGCGAGAGAATCTCGGTCGCAAGCGCCTCCGCGTGGTTCCGCTTCACCTTCGTCACGCGCGCGCGCACCGTGTCGCCCGGGAGCCCCCGGCGGACGAAGACGACGAACCCGTTCAGCCGCGCGACGCCGTTCCCGCCGTAGGCGAGCGAATCGATCGTGAGCTCGAGCTCCTCGTCCTTCGCAACCGGCGCTGCCACCTTCGCAGCGTACGTGTCAGCTGATGTCGCGGCGACGGGTGCGCCAGATGCCGAACGCACCGAGCAACAGAATCCAGCCGACGGACACCGCAACGCCTGGCCCGTACGAGAGCAGGTTGTCAGCGCCGGTACCGTCGGCCGCGTCGAGAGCGTGGAACGGCAGGTACTCGGCTACGCGGTCGAAGTCGACCAGCCCGAGGAGCCCGACCAGCAGGTTCTCGACCAGGAAGATCCAGATGAGCGTTCCGACGAGCGCGGCGACCTGGCTGTGCACGGCCGTGCCGATCGCGACGCCGAGCAGCGCCCAGAGCACGGTCGAGAGGGTCTGCTCACCGATGCGCGTCAGGAACTCTGCGTCGCCGAGCTGTAGCTGCGCATCGACGATCGTGAGCCAGATGATCGCGACGGCCGCGACGACGACGAGCGACAGCAGCGCGAACCCGATCGCGACCACGGTGGCTGCGATCGCCTTCGCGAAGATCACCCGCTCTCGGCGCGGCTCCGCAAGGAACGTCGGCGTGACCGTCCCATGCCGGAACTCGTTCGTGATGATCGTGATCCCGAGGATGATCGCGAAGAGCACCGCTAGCCCGATCGTCTCGACGAGGTCGAGCTGGAAGCTGAGCGTGCTTCGGTCCGCGTTGTCCGACGATCCGATCTCGCCGGCGGCGCCGATGCCGGTGAGGAGAACGATCACGATCAGATACGCCCACCACGAGCGGACTGTGCGGACCTTGAGCAGCTCCGCCTGCACGAGCGCGGTCACTGCGTCGTCTCTCCGCCGGTCAGCTCGAGGAAGACCTCCTCGAGCGTCGCGCGCTCGATGGTGAGCTCGTGCAGCACGATGTTGTTCGCCGCCGCGAGCTCGCCGATCTGCTCGGGCGGCAGATCCGCGACGAGCGTCGTGTCCTCGAGCTCGGTGACGGTGGCTCCCTGCGCGGCGAGTAATGAGCGCAGCCGCGACGCCTCCGGGCTGCGCACGCGCGTGCCTCCCTGTGCGCCCGCCAGCACCTCGGCGATCGTCGCCTGCTGGATGAGCTTGCCGCGATGAATGATCACGACGCGGTCGACGGTCTGCGCGACCTCGGCGAGCACGTGGCTCGAGACGAGGATCGTCCGGCCTTCGGCGGCGAGCGAGCGGAGGAGATCGCGCAGCCAGCGGACCCCTGCGGGATCGAGCCCGTTCGCCGGTTCGTCGAGCACGAGCACCTCGGGGTCGCCGAGCAGCGCGGTTGCGAGACCGAGACGTTGGCGCATCCCGAGCGAGTAGCCCTTCACGCGACGCTTCGCGGCCGCGGACAGCTCGACGAGTGCGAGCACCTCCTCGACGCGCGAGCGCGGGACGCCTGTCGCCGCGGCGAGGACGCGAAGGTGGTTCCGGCCCGATCGCCCCGGGTGCACTTCGCTCGCCTCGAGCACCGCGCCGACCCGGTGCAGCGGCCGGTCGAGCTCGCGGTATGCGCGGCCGAGGACGGTCGCACCGCCGGCGTCCGGATGGACGAGCCCGAGCACCGAGCGCAGCGTCGTCGACTTGCCCGCCCCGTTGGGCCCGAGGAAGCCCGTGATCGTCCCCGGCTCGACGCGAAACGACAGGCGGTCTACCGCGAGCACCTTTCCGTACCGCTTGGTGAGATCGACGACTTCGATCATCAGTGCAGCGTCGAGATGTAGACCGTCCGCTTGCGGGGCCCGTCGAACTCGCAGAAGAAGATCCCCTGCCAGGTCCCGAGCGCGAGCTTCCCGTCGCGGATCGGCACGAGCACCTGCGGGCTCATCAGCGCCGCGCGGATGTGCGAGGGAGCGTTCTCCTCGCCCTCCTCGATGTGCTCCCAGCCCCACTCGTCCGCGACCATCCGCTCGAGCGCCTTCTCGAAGTCGCGCGCGACCGCGGGGTCGGCGTGCTCGTTGATCGTCACGCCCGCCGTCGTGTGGGGCACGAAAATGAGCGCGGCGGACGCCGAGGCCGCGTCCCCGTCGAGCGCCCCCTGGACCTGTTCCGTGATGTCGACGAGCTGGGTGCGCCGGTCGGTGGAGAGGCTGATCTCGTGCATCTGACTATCCTACGAACCCGATGCCGCCCGTCGCTCCAGCATCCGCACGAGACCTCGACGACTACCGCCAGCGGGCCGACAGGTTCATCGCGACCCTGGACGAGGAGTACTACCTCCACTTCGCCGGCCACAAGGAGCGGCTCGAGCTGGAGGCGATCTACGACGAGTTCGCCGACCTGACGACGATCGAGCAGGCGCGTTCGATCGGCGCGGCGGTGAACGGCAGCTCCGGGATCCGCGAGCTCTGGCGCTTCGCCTGCGAGGGCTACCTCGGCCAGCTGACGACGGAGCTCGAGGAGAAGCTCGCGCAGGCTGAGACGGAGCTCAAGACGACCGTCGACGGCGAGGAGATCCCGTTCCGGATGATCAAGCCGACGATCATGAACGAGGCCGACCGGGGCAAGCGCGAGCGGCTCGAGCGCCTGCGGAACGAGTTGGTCGACGAGCACCTGAACCCGCTCTACCTCGAGTCGCACCAGCGTGTGCGCGACGCCGTGCGACAGCTTGGAGCAGACAACTACTTCGAGCTCTACAAGAACTTCGGCTACGACCTCGAAGGGCTCGGCGACCAGTGCCGCGCGTTCCTGTCGTCGACCGAGCAGCTGCACACGAAGCTCGTGGACAAGCTCTTCCGCGACCGCGTCGGGACGCCGCTCTCCGAGGCCGAGCGCTGGGACAAGGACCGCATGATGCGCGCGACGACCTGGGACGTAGGCTTCCCGGCCGAACGAATGCTGCCCGCGCTCCGCGCGACGCTCAAGGGCCTCGGCGTCGACCTCGACAGTCAGGAGAACGTGCACCTCGACGTCGAGAACCGGCCGCTGAAGGACCCGCGCGCGTTCTGCGTGCCGATCGAGGTGCCGGACAAGGTGATGCTCGTGATCAAGCCCACCGGCGGTGCCGACGACTGGAGCGCGCTCTTCCACGAGGCCGGCCATGCCGAGCACTTCGCGCACACGTCGTCGTCGCTCTCGGTCGAGGAGAAGCGGCTCGGGGACAACGCCGTCACCGAGGGCTGGGCGATGCTGCTCGAGCACCTGACCGATGACGCAGGGTGGCTCTCGAAGATGCTCGACTTCCCCAAGCCGCGCGAGTACGCGGCCGAAGGGTCTGCGATCCTGCTGTACTTCGTCCGCCGCTACTGCGCGAAGCTCCTCTACGAGATCGAGTTCCACCAGGCCGACGACCCGCGGGAGCTGCAGTCCCGATACGTCGAGCTCCAGGCGGACGCGCTGAAGATCACGCCGGCGCCTCAGGATTACCTGTGGGACATGGACGGGCGCTACTACGTGCACGCGTACCTCCGGGCCTGGGCGCTCGAGTCGCAGCTCTCGACGTTCCTGCAGGAGAAGTTCGGGCGCGACTGGTACACGCAGCGCGCGGCCGGCTCGCTCGTGCGCGAGTTGTGGTCGGAGGGTCAGCGCATGAACGCGGACGAGCTCCTGCGCGAGGTCACCGGCGGGTCGATCGAGATGGAATCGGTCGCCGAGCGCGTGCGCGAGAACGTCGCCTAGCTCTTCAGCGCCGCGAGCGCCGCACGCAGCGCGACGCGAAACGCCGTCTCCAGCTTGCGCGCGTCGACGCGACGCGCGACGTCGCAGGACTCGTGCCAGCACGCGTCGGTACGCCACTGGAGCCACGCTGCGGGCAACCCGTTCCGCGTGAGCTCGGCGTGGTCGGAGTCGCCGTCGTCGCGGAGGTACGTGCTGCCTCCCTCCCTCAGCAGCAGCTGCGCGGTCCGGTTCGGTTGCCGTTCGAGCCCGCGCACGTGCAGCCGCGTTCCGACGCCGACCATGTCGAGCGCGACGGCAAGTCGAACGCCGCGCCTGGCCGGCGGCGAGATCCCGCGGAGCAGCCGCAGCGCACCGAGATGCACCCTCGAGCCCGTGACGACTCGTTCCTCCGCGCCGGTCGCTGCGACGAGCACGCCGGGCTCGCCTCGCAGCGAGGCCGCGAGCTCCAGGAGCACCGCGACCCCCGACGCGTTGTCGTTGGCGGCCGGGCTTCCGCGCACGCCGTCGAGGTGGGCCACGATCACGACCTTCGGCCGGCCCGAGGTCAGTCCCACGACGTTCCGGGTCGAGCGGCCGTTCGGCAGGGCGACGCGCTGCAACACGACCCGGTAGCCCAGCTCTTCCAGCTCCGCCGCGACGAGCCGCTGTGCGACAGCCTCCGCCCCGGGCTCGCCCGCGGGCCTCGGTCCGAGCGCTGCGATCCTGGCGACGGTCGCCTTCGCGGAACCGCCCTCGCGGGCCGCCGCCGCGGCGAGCCCCGGCACCGCGCACAGGACAGCGAGCCCGAGCAGGAGCGGCCTTCGAGCCATCGATCGCACGCTAGCTAGGCTCGCCCCCATGCGACGCCTGCGCTGCCTCTTCCGGGGCGGACATCGCTGGCAGACCGCGTCCGACGGCGCGGGCCCTCTCGTCTCGTGCAGCCGCTGCGCCACGCTCCGCCATCGCCGGACGAGAGCCGCCGACGACGCGTCCTTCCTGATGCACACCGACGTCGCGGCCGACTTCGCGCGCCGGGAGACGCACGGCTCCGAGGAGACCGAGGTCCGACCGGCTCCCGGCCGCCCGACTGAATAGGCTTTATGCATGAATCCGACTCGGCTCGTGATCGCGGGCGCCGCGGGCCGCGACTTCCACAACTTCAACGTCGTCTACCGCGGTCGCGACGACGTCGAAGTCGTCGCCTTCACCGCGACTCAGATCCCGAACATCGACGGACGCGTCTACCCGCGCGAGCTCGCCGGCGACGCGTATCCCGACGGGATCCCGATCCTGCCCGAGCACGAGCTCGAGCAGATCGTGCGCGACCAGGCGATCGACCAGGTCGTGTTCGCGTACTCGGACGTCACACACGAGCACGTCATGCACGTGGGCTCGCGCGTGCTCGCCGCAGGCGCCGACTATCTGCTGCTCTCGCCGCGCGACACGATGCTCCCGTCGACCAAACCGTGCGTCGCGATCTGCGCCGTGCGCACGGGATCCGGCAAGAGCCAGACGACCCGTCGCGTCGCCGAACTGCTGCGGGAGTCCGGCAAGAAGGTCGCCGTCCTCCGCCACCCGATGCCGTACGGGGACTTAGCACGACAGGCCGTTCAACGTTTCGAGAGATACGACGACCTCGAGGCGGCCGACGCCACCATCGAGGAGCGCGAGGAGTACGAGCCGCACCTCGCCGAGGGGAACCTCGTGTTCGCAGGGATCGACTACGCCGCGATCCTCGCGCAGGCCGAGCAGGAGGCTGACGTGATCCTCTGGGACGGCGGCAACAACGACACGCCGTTCATCCGACCCGACCTGCACATCGTCGTCGTCGACCCGCATCGCCCCGGTCACGAGCTTCGGTACCACCCGGGCGAGACGAACCTGCGCATGGCCGACGTCTGCGTCGTGAACAAGATCGACAGTGCACCGCAGGAGGGGATCGACGCCGTGCTCGACTCGATCCACGAGCACAACCCGGAAGCGACGGTCGTGCTCGCCGCGTCGCCCTTCCACGTCGAAGGCGACGCGTCCGAGATCCACGGCAAACGCGTGCTGGCGGTCGAGGACGGCCCGACGCTCACACACGGGGAGATGACCTACGGCGCGGCCGTGCTCGCTGCGAAGCAGCACGGCGCTGCGGAGCTCGTCGATCCCCGTCCCTTCGCCGTCGGGACGATCGCGAAGACCTTCGAGGACTACCCGCACGTCGGCAAGCTGCTGCCGGCGATGGGCTACGGCGACGAGCAGGTCGAGGACCTGCGCAAGACGATCGATGCGTCGAACGCCGAGCTCGTCCTGATCGGCACGCCGATCGACCTGCGCAAGCTCGTCGACTTCGATCGGCCCGCCCTTCGCGTCACCTATCGGCTCCAGGAGGTCGGCGAGCCGACGCTCGCCGACGTGCTCGCCGAGAAGGGCCTGCTCGCGCCGGTTGCCGTTTGAGCGCGACCGTCGTCGCGCTCGGCGGCAACGCGCTCGTCCGTGAGGGCGAGCGTGGCACCGTCGCGGAACAGCGCGCGAACCTGCGCGAGCACTGTGCGGCGCTCGTGCCGTTGCTCGACGGGCCGCTCGTCGTCACGCACGGGAACGGGCCGCAGGTCGGCGCAGCGCTTCTGCGCAGCGAACGCGCAGCCGACGAGGCGCCTCCGCTGCCGCTCTGGCTCGCCGTCGCGCAAACGCAGGCGGAGATCGGCTCGCTGATCGGCCTCGAGCTGGGCACGCAGGTCAAGCAACCCGTGGCGACGGTCGTCACGCACGTGCGCGTCGACGAGGACGACCAGGCCTTCGCCGAGCCGACCAAGCCGATCGGGCCGTTCTACTCGCGCGAGCAGGCGGAGCGCCTCGAGCAGGAACGAGGTTGGCGCCTCGTCGAGGACGCGGGCCGGGGTTGGCGGCGCGTCGTGCCCTCGCCGCAGCCGCGCACGATCGTCGAGCTGGAAGCGGTTCGACGGCTGCTCGACGACGGGATCGTCGCCGTCGCGTGCGGGGGCGGCGGGATCCCGGTGGTGGTGCGAAGCGGCCGGCTCGACGGCGTCGACGCCGTGATCGACAAGGACCTCACCTCCGCGCTCCTCGCCACGGAGCTCGGCGCCCGACGGCTCGTCATCGTCACGGACGTGCCTGCGCTCCTGCGCGGCTACGGCACGCCGGCCGAGGAGGAAGTGCGGTCGCTCACGCCCGCCGATGCCGAGGAGCTGCTCCCGGAGCTCGCCGCGGGCTCGATGCGGCCGAAGCTCGAGGCCTGCCTCCGCTTCGTTCGGGCGACCGGCGGGGAGGCGCTGATCGTCTCCGCGGCGGGTCTCGCCGACGCGTTGGAGGGCAAATCCGGTACTCGTATCGCCAGCGAATGAGAGGCATGCGGCTCCTGATCGGTCTCGGCGCGCTGGTCGCGCTCGTCGCGTTGTTCCTCGTCTTCCGTCCGGCGGACGACGATGAAGCCGGAGCGGGCACGACGACGACGCAGGTGACTACGCCACCGACACTCGAGCCGACCCCCACGGAGCCGGAGACCGAGACGGCGACAACCAGCACGGGGCCACAGGCTGTTCCGCTCACCGTGACGATCCGCGGTGGTGAGCCCGTCGGTGGGATCGCTCGCGTCACAGCGACCAAGGGAGACGTCGTCGCCGTCGTTGTCCGCTCCGACGTCGTCGACCATGTTCACGTGCACGGCTACGACCTGATGGCCGACGTCGCCCCCGGCAAGCCGGCGCGAATGCGGTTCAGGGCATCGCTGACGGGCCGCTTCGAGATCGAGCTCGAGGACCGCGCCAAGCAGATCGCACAGCTGACCGTCCTCCCGTGATGCTGCTCCCCCTCGCGCACGGGATCGGCGGCATCCAGGACCCGCCGATTCCGATGTGGCTCGCGTACTACGGCGGCGCGGCGGTACTCGTGCTCTCCTTCGCCGCGCTCGGTGCGCTCTGGAAGACGCCGCGCCTCGAGCTCGAGCGGCTTCGCCCGCTCTTCCCGCTCCCCGCGACCGCGCTGCGCGTCATCCTCGGAGCGCTCGGGCTCGCTCTCTTCGTCGTCGTCTTCGCGGCAGCGCTCGTCGGCGAGCGCTCCGTGGGCACCAACATCGCCCCGACCTTCATCTATGTGATCTTCTGGCTCGGCCTCATTCCGCTCACGATCCTGTTCGGGAACATCTGGGCGTGGCTCAACCCGTGGCGCGCCGCTGCCGACCTCGTCGCGTGGTGCTGGCGCCGGGCGAGGCTCGAGTGGGAGCCGCCGTTCACGTACCCGGAGCGGCTCGGCCGCTGGCCGGCTGCGTTCCTGCTCTTTTGCTTCGCCGCGCTGGAGCTCGCCTACACGGAACCATCCGATCCGCGAATGCTCGCGCTCGCCGTCGCGATCTACAGCTGGGTCACGTGGGTCGGGATGGCCGCGGTCGGACGAGACGTCTGGCTCCGGAACGGCGAGGCCTTCACGGTCTACTTCGGGCTGATCTCCCGACTGTCGATCCTGGCGTCCCGCGAGCGACGGCTTGTGCTCCGGCGTCCGCTCGACCATGTCGCGCGAGACAGCGAGCCGTCCGGCACGGTCGCGTTCGTCGCCGTCATGCTCGGCTCGGTCGCGTTCGACGGCTTCAGCCGCACGAGCTACTGGCAGGACCGGCTCTTCCGGATCGACAGCGAGCTCGCCGCGATCGCGTTCAACCTCCTCGGCCTGGCCATCGGGGTCGCCTTCGTCGCCGGCGCGTACGTCGGCGCAGTCGAGGTGGCGCGTCGCATCGGGCGGGAGCAAGCCCGGCTCGAGCAAGCGTTCATCGGCAGCCTGATCCCGATCGCGCTTGCGTACGTGATTGCCCACTACGCGACGCTGCTGCTCGTGCAGGGCCAGCTCGCGATCCCGCTCGCGTCGGACCCGTTCGGCTACGGGTGGGACCTGTTCGGGACGCTCGACTACCGCGTCAACGTGCAGCCGCTGAGCGCGGACCAGATCTGGTACCTGCAGGCCGGGGCGCTCATCCTCGGCCACGTGATCGGGCTCGTGATCGCGCACGACAAGGCGCTCGCGTTGTTCGGGTCGACGAAGGTCGCCTTGCGCACGCAGTACGCGATGCTTGCCTTGATGGTGCTCTATACGGTCGGCGGCCTGTGGTTGCTCTCGCGCGGTTGATCGTCGCGCACGGGGGGACCGTCGGCCTGATCGTGGAGATCTCGACCGCCGTGGCGATCGGAGGGCTTCTCCTCTGGGCCGCGGTTAAGAGCCGCCGTGACGGGCACTAGGATCGTCCCGTGGTCGCCGTAGCCGATGACCTGAAGGGTCGAGACTTCACGAAGGTCGCTGACTGGAGCCGCGACGAGCTCCTGCGCGTCCTCGACCTGGCCGACGAGTTGAAGCGCGCCCAGAAGGCGGGCGAGGAGCAGCGCCTCCTTCCAGGTCGCACGCTCGGGATGATCTTTCAAAAGCCCTCGACGCGCACCCGCGTCTCGTTCGAGGTCGGCATGTGGCAGCTCGGTGGTGTCGCGCTCTATCTCTCCGCCTCGGACCTGCAGCTCGGTCGCGGCGAGAGCGTGAAAGACACCGCGCTCGTGCTCTCGCGCTACCTGGACGCGATCATGATTCGCACGTTCGACCAGGCCGACGTCGAGGAGCTCGCCCGCAACGCGACGATCCCGGTGATCAACGGCCTGACGGACGACTCGCATCCGTGCCAGGCGCTCGCCGACGCGATGACGATCCGCGAGCGGCTCGGACGGTTCGAGGGCGTGCGCCTCACGTACCTCGGCGACGGCAACAACGTCTGCGCGTCGCTGATGGTTGCCGCGGCGAAGCTCGGCATGCACTTCACCGCCGCGGTCCCTCCCGGCTACGAGCCCGACGAAGGTGCGCTCGACGCCGCGCGCACCGCCGCTGAGGAGACCGGCGCGGCCGTGCGGGTCGTCAACGACGCGCGCGTGGCGAGCGAGGGCGCCGAGGTCTTCTACACCGACGTCTGGACGAGCATGGGCCAGGAGGAGGAGCGCGAGCGCCGCCTGCGCGACCTTGCAGACTTCGGCATCACTGACGAGCTGCTCGCCCTCGGCGAGGAAGACGCGATCGTGCTGCACTGCCTCCCCGCTCACTACGGCGAGGAGATCACGGAGGAGATCGCGTACGGGCCGCAGTCGGCGCTCTGGGACGAGGCCGAGAACCGGCTGCACGCACAGAAAGCTCTCCTGGCGCTCACCGTTCGTTGATCCCGCTCAAGGACAACGTCCCGACGCGGCATTTCCCGATCGTCACGGCGGGCCTGATCGTGGCGAACGTGCTCGTCTTTGTCCTCTACCAGGCGTCGGACATCGAAGGGTCGCTCGACTACGCCTACCAGCCGTGCGAGGTGGACGACTCGTGCGCGGTGACCGGCGGCGATTGGCCGCTGACGTCGTTCACGTCTCTCTTCATGCACGGCAGCTTCATCCACCTCGCCGGCAACATGCTCTTCCTCTGGATCTTCGGCAACAACGTCGAGGACGCGTTCGGCCGCGTGCGGTATCTCGTCTTCTATCTGCTCGCCGGCTACGCCGCGAGCGCCCTCCAGACGGTCATCACGCTCTGGACCGCGCCCGACTCGGCGGACATCCCGAACCTCGGCGCGTCCGGGGCGATCTCGGGCGTGCTCGGCGCCTACTTTCTTCTCCTGCCGCGGGCGAAGGTGCTGACCTTGATCTTCCTTGGGATCATCTTCTTCCTGCGGGAGATCCCAGCCGTGTTCTTCCTCGGCATCTACCTCGCGTTCCAGCTCTGGGATGCCGGGTTCCAGTTCCTCCACCCACCCGAAGGCGGCGGCGTGGCCGTCTTTGCCCACCTCGGAGGCATGTTCTTTGGGATGCTGACCGTCTTCCTGTTCCGCAAGCGCGCCCCGCTGCGCCCGCACTATTGACCTTCGAGGAACACGTCACCAAGGCGCTCGACGAGCTCCCCGCCGACATCGCCCGGCGGCTAGAGAACGTCGCGATCGTGGTCGAGGACGAGCACGCCGAGGAGCCCGACCTCCTCGGGCTCTTCGAGGGCGGCGGCGAGTTCATGCCCGACAAGGTGACGATCTATCGCCTGCCGCTCGAGGCCGACTTCCCCGACCCGGCGGAGCTCGAGGAGGAGATCAGAATCACCGTCCTGCACGAGCTCGGGCACTACTTCGGGCTGGACGAAGGCCGCCTCGAGGAGCTCGGCTACGAGTGAGCGACACGGTGCTCCTTGGCGTTGCGATCGCGGCCGCCGTGGTCGGGCTTGCGGTCGTTGCCTGGTTCCTTCTGGGTCCCCGAAGCTGAGGGAATACTGAGGGCCGGGGTCATCGTTTTTAGAGGTATGACAACGCAGGAGATCCACACCGAGATCGAGCGCGCCAGCGAGCGGCGCACCGAGCTCTACCGCCTGCTCTCCGAGGGCCACAACCCGGAGACAGCGGCCGAGCTCAGTGAGCTCAACGCCCGTCTCGAAGAGCTCTGGAACGAGCACCGCGCACTCAAAGCCCGCATGCGCTTCGGCGACCCCGAAACGATCGTGAAGCGGGCTCGCCTCGAAGAGCGGCTGGAGCGCGCGGCCTGATCGACTGAGAACCGCCTCGAGCGGGGCTACACTTTCCCCCGCTCGGGGCGTTAGCTCAGCTGGGAGAGCGCCGCCTTTGCAAGGCGGAGGTCGCCGGTTCGATCCCGGCACGCTCCATGAAAGAAAGGCCCGCGACCGCCCGCGGGCCCCTCTGTTTCTCTCAGCCGCTACATCCGGCCCTGGAGATCGGCCCTGCTCTCCGTCCAGCGCACCGTGAGCGCGTACAGCACGAAGATGCTCAGCGTTAGCACCGTCAGAGCCCACAGCGGGTACTGGGTGTTCCCGGCGAAGCCGAGCTGCGCGAGGATGTTCAGCGAGACCAGAATGATCGCGAACCAGCGCGCCCAGCCCTGCGCCGCCGCCAGCCCGAGGCCCGCAAGACCCAGCAGGACGCCCCAGAGCATCATCGTCCAGCCCCACGTCGTCAGGTCGACGGCCAGGAAGCCCGATGCCGTGGGGATGAAGTACTCGTCCTCGAACACGGCGACCAGCCCTTGGAAGAAGTCGATGACACCGACGAGGAGCAACAACATGCTGGCAAAGCCGACCCAGCCAGCCATCGAGCGGTTCTCGTTCATTTACGCCTCCTGATCAGGGACCCCCGGTTCCCCGCATCGTGACAGCCCTCTCGGTCGACAAGCACGACCTTGACGTTCAGGATCGGACGGATGGAAGGTTGGGAGCTCGCGACGATCGCGTTCGTCTTGCTGGCGTTCTCGGCCGTTGCGCGCCGCCTCGAGAGCTCGGTCGTCACAGCGGCGATCTTCTTCACGTCGGCGGGTCTGCTGGCCGGCCCGGTGCTCGGCCTCGTCGACCTCCGGATCGGCGGCGAGCCCATCAAGCTGCTGGCCGAGGCGACGCTCACCCTCGTCCTCTTCTCCGACGCGTCGCGGATCTCGCTTCCGGCGCTGCGCAACGAGTTCGCCGTGCCGCTGCGCCTCCTCGCGATCGGCCTGCCGCTGACGATCCTGGCAGGCATGCTCGCCGGTGTCGCCATCCTCCCAGGGGTCAGCCTGGTCGAGGCACTCGTCCTCTCGGTCATGCTCGCCTGCACCGACGCGGCGCTCGGCCAGGCGGTCGTGACCGACGAGCGGATTCCGTCGCGGATCAGGCAGGGCCTCAACGTCGAGAGCGGGCTCAACGACGGCATCTGCGTTCCGCTCTTCTTCATCGCGCTGGCCATCGCCGAGGCAGAGGAGGGGGCGTTGACGGCGACCTCCGCGGTGCACCTCGTGCTGGAGGAGATCGGCTACGGCCTCGTCGGGGGGGTCGCAGCCGGCGTCCTCGGCGTGCTCGCTCTCCGATTTGCGACGCGTCGCTCCTTCTTCGAGCGGCATTGGTTCCAGATCCTGACCGTGGCCACGGCGGCCCTCTCCGCGGGGATCGCGACCGGGCTCGGGGGCAGCATCTTCATCGCCGCCTTCACCGGTGGGTTCGTGTTCGGTGTTCTCCGCCGCGACAGCGGCGGCGAGGTGTCATCTCTCCTCGACGAAGGCGGCGAGCTGCTGAACGCCGTCACGTTCATCGTCTTCGGCGCGGCGATTCTCGGCCCTGTCCTCGACGACCTGAGCTGGGAGGTCGTCGTCTACGCGCTGCTCAGCCTGACCGTCGTACGGATGGTGCCGGTCGCGCTCTCGCTGCTGAGAACAGGTGCCGGGCGGCCGACGGTCGCCTTCGTCGGGTGGTTCGGCCCGCGCGGCCTCGCAACGATCGTGTTTGCAGTGATCCTGATCGACGAGTCATCGCTCCCACACGAGCGCACCATGCTGCTTGCCGTCGTCGCCACGATCGCCATCTCGGTCTACGCGCACGGTCTCAGCTCGCGCCCGCTGACCGACCGCTACGTCCGCTGGTACGCGTCCGATAGACGCGAGAAGTTGCGGCCGATGGAGAGCGTCCCCGCGGCCGAACACCGATGGCGCACGACGCGTTAGGCGCAGGCCTTACGTTCCACTCGACGACCCGATCGCAGCTCCGCTTCCGTCGGAGCCGAGGGCGTCATGTGCGAGCCCGCGGACGACGAACGTCGCAAAGAGGAGAAGCCCCGGCTCGACCGCGTCCGGCTCGACGACGACGGTGACCTTGACCGGGCGCGATCCCCACCCCTTGCCGTCGAGGACTGCGACCTCGCGGTCTCCTTCGGCGAGCGCATAGCGCTCGCGCCAGCTGCTGGCCGCGCGGAGCGTGAGCTCGCGTCCGTTCCAGCGGAGCGTGCCACCGCGGCGCACGGCATTCGGCTCGAACTCCCCTACGACCACGCCCGCTGTGTCGACGGCCTGGACACGCCTTGGCCACAAGCCGCGACGCGTGAGCCGCCAGCTGCTTCCGTCGGCCTCGGCGGACCAGGCGCTGGAGAAGAGTCCCTCCGAGCGGAGCGTTCCAACGCCGTCCAGCGCGTAGAGGCGGCGGTCCTGCGGCGTGCGCTTGAGCTCGAGCTCGGTCAAATGGGAATCCGCTCTGCCAGGTTCTCCAGCAACGCGACCGCGAGCGGGCCGTCACCGGTGATCAGCTCCCGAAAGCCGGCGCGGTCGACGGCGAGGCAACGCACGTCCGTGAGCGTCTGCACGCGCGCGATTCGGGTGCTGTCGCGCCTGAGCAGAGCAACCTCTCCGATGACTTCGCCCGGGCCGAGCTCGGTGTCGACGCCGCGCGCGTGCACGGACACTCGACCGTCGAGGATCACGAACATCCCGGAGCCCGGCGTCCGTGCCTCAATGACCACTTGGCCGGCCGGGAACTCGACCTCGGAGGCGATCGCGGCGATCCGCTCGAGCGACTCGTCGGACAACCCCTCGAAGATCGGCACCGACCGAAGGGCTACCAGCTTGTCGGTTTGTCCGCCCGCCATCCCCGTTGACGATAACGGAGACTGCTTGGGCTAAGGGTTGCCCTTCCCGACCTTCTCGGTCACGTAGGCCGCGACGTCGCTGATCTGCTGCTTGCTGAGCTGGTCGCCGAACGCCGGCATGCCGTTGCCGCCGTTGGTGACCTGTGCGATCGCCTCGGGCATGCTCGTGACGCTCGACAGGTCGGGCCCGCCGTTGCCACCGGTGCCGTTGCCGCCGTGGCACCCCGAGCAGTTCGCCGCGAAGACCGTCGCGCCGCGCTCGGCGTTCCCCTCCTCGGGGCCGGCCTGCTCGCCCCCGGCCTCGCCGCCGTGCTCGGTGCCCGAGCCGCCGCCGGCAGGCTCGGCAGGACCGATCGTCCCGTCGAGCCCGAACAGCCACAGCTCGTCACCATGTGGGGAGGCCACGAGGCTGTTCCCCTGCGACAGGAAGACGACGTACTCCTTGCCCTTATGCTCGAAGAACGACGCGGTGTTGTTGGCGCCTGCGCCCGTCTGGAAGTTCCAGAGGCGCTGCCCGTTCCGCGCGTCGTACGCCTCGAGATCGCCGTTCGTGCGCCCGAGGAACACGAGGTTCCCCTTGGTCGTGCTCGTACCCGAGTAGCAGGCCTCCGGGAATCGCTTCTGCCAGACCCGGCGCCCGCTGAGCGCGTCGATCGCCGTGAACGTGCCCCACGACTCCGTATATGCGGCACCCGCGAGCAAGGCGGAGATGTAGTACTCGCCCCGCTTCCACTGTGCGCCCGGAATCGACATCTCCCCCGTCGTCTGTACGGCCGAGCAGATGTAGAAGTGGTTCGTCTCGGGGTTGTAGCTGATCGGGTTCCAGTTCACGCCGCCCTGGGGACCGGGCATGATCGCGACGAACTCGCCGAGGCCGGGCGGCGTGAAGATCTCCTGCGCCGGCACGATCTCGAGCCCCTTCATCTGCGGCGTGAACGACTTCTTGATTCGCTCGACCTCGCTCTGCGGCACCGGCCCGTGTGGGATGAACTCACCATTGCGGGGAATGGGCTGCGTCGGCGAGGTGTGCTGCTTCGGATCCTGCGGCACCGGCTTCTCGTCGATCCCGTACAGCGGCTCGCCGGTTTCCCTGTCGAGCATGTAGATCCAGCCGGTCTTCCCGGCCTGCGCGACGCCCTTGCGTCCGTCGGACGCGTTGAAGAGGACCGCGGTGCTCGCAGCGTCGTAGTCCCAGATGTCGTGGTGCACCTGCTGGAAGCCCCACCTGAACTTGCCCGTCTCCGCCTCGATGGCGACGATCGACGCCGTCCATTCGTTGTCGCCCTGCCGGACGCTTCCGTCCCAGTCCGGCCCCGCGTTCCCGGTCGCGAAGTAGAGGAGGCCGAGGTCGGGGTCGTAGGCTGGCGCCTGCCAGATCGCGCCGCCGCCGTGCAGGTACGCGTCGCCGGCCGGCCACGAGTCTCCGCCGGGCTCACCCGGAGCCGGGACGGTGTAGTACCGCCAGATCGACTCTCCTGAGTCTGGATCGAGCGCCTCGAGGAACCCGCGAGTGCCGAGGTCGGCTCCGACGACGCCGATGTACACGCGGTCGTCCGCGTAGACCGGAGCCGCGGTGATCACCTGCCCGTCCTGCCACTTCACGAGCTGCCGGGTCCAGATGACGTCGCCGGTCTTCGCGTCGAGTGCGACGACCTTGCCGTCGAGCTGGCCCTGGTAGACCTTCCCGTCGCCGATCGCGACGCCGCGGTTCAGCCAACCGCAGCAGATCGTGTCGATCTTCTGGTCGAGGTTCCCCTCGTACTGCCACAGGATCTTGCCGGTCTCGACGTCGACGGCGAAGACGTCGTTCTTGCCGGTCGTGACGTAGATCACGCCGTTGTAGACAACCGGCTGGCTCTCGCCCGAGTACTTCGCCTCGGTGCCCGAATTTCGAAGGTCCGTCTTCCAGACGCCCTGGAGCTGCTTCACGTTCGACGTGTCGATCTCGTCGAGCGACGAGTACCGGTCGTTCGCGAGCGAGCCGCCCGCGGTCGGCCAGTTGTCGCTCGCAGGCTCGGCGAGGTCACCCGCGTCGAAGGCCGGCACGTCGTCGTTGTCGCCGCCTCCCAACGAGCAGCCCGGCACCAGCGCGAGGGACACGAGCGCGACTGCGAGCGCAATCAGGCGGGCGGCGGCCTTCGACGGCATTCGACTCCCCGTTCCCGCCGCCCCCGGCGTCGAAACGACCCGTACGGGTGATCACGGGAAGCCCTCCTCGCACCGAAGTTCGAACTGTGGGCAGGCTTCTCGTCCTCGTTGCGATCGTCTCACTGGCGCTTGCCGGGACGGCGTCGACGGCCGTGGCTGCCTCCTCGAAGGCGGAGTTCATCCAGCGCGGGGACGCGCTCTGCGCCGATGTCGCGAAGCAACTCGCGCCGCTTCGCCAGCGTGCCGAAGCCGCCTACGCGCTCCCGGAGAGCAAGCGGATGGCCGCCGCCGCCTCGATCTGGGGCGACCAGATCCGGATTCAGGTCGCCTTCAACCGCCGGCTCCGCGCCGTCGGCGCGCCGCCCGGCGACGCGGCCGCTCGCAACCTGCTCGCCCAGCTCGACCGCGGCGTCGTCCTCGCTCGCCGCATCCAGTACGCGTTCGCGAACGCTCGCATCGCCTCGCTCTCACGCGCCCTGCCGGACTACCTCGACTTCACGCTGAGGCTCAACCGGCAGGTTCGAGCGTACGGTTTCCGCGTCTGCGGCCGCTAGAACGCTAGATTCCGCGCTCGTGAGCTTCGTCGTCGCCGCCGACGCGTACGACCGTTTCATGGGCAGGTACTCGGTGCCCCTCGCCCCGCAGCTGGCCGACTACGCGGGAGTCGCCGCCGGACAGCGGGTGCTCGACGTCGGTTCCGGGCCGGGCGCGCTCACGACCGAGCTGGTCGCGAGGCTGGGTGCTGACGCGGTGTCGGCCGTCGACCCGTCGGAGCCGTTCGTCGCCGCCGCGAAAGAGCGTCACCCCGGGGTCGACGTGCGACGCTCAGCCGCGGAGCAGCTTCCCTTCCCCGATCGGGAGTTCGACGCGACCCTGGCACAACTCGTCGTCCACTTCATGGCCGACCCCGTCGCGGGGCTTCGGGAGATGGCACGCGTGACGCGCGAGCGTGGTGTCGTGGCGGCATGCGTCTGGGATCACGGAGGTGGACAGGGGCCGCTCAGCACGTTCTGGGAGGCAGCGCGCGAGCTCGACCCGGAGGCGCAGGACGAGTCGAAGCTCGCAGGCTCCGGCGAGGGCCAGCTCACCGAGCTCTTCCTGGCCGCCGAGCTGCGCGACGTCGAGGAGACCGCGCTGCCGGTCAACGTCGAACATCCGAGCTTCGAGGACTGGTGGGAGCCGTACACGCTCGGGGTCGGGCCCGCGGGCGGCTATGCAGCAGGTCTCGACCCGAAGCGTCTGGCGGAGTTGCGCGAGCGCTGCCGCGGGAAGCTGCCCCCGGCGCCGTTCGTGCTCACGTCCCGCGCGTGGGCCGCACGAGGCCTGGCCTAGCGATTCCCTCGAACGGGGGATGTCGGCTCTCCGGTGCTCAATACGCTGAGCCGAGGCACCGCGCACTGCGGTCCCAGGGAGAAAGGGCATCGACTCATGCGGTATTGGGATTCGAGGGCTTCGGCACTTTGGGGCAGGGGGGACGGCCGTTGGCGTCGCATCCTCTGCTTGAGCGCCGTCACAGCGCTCTGCGCGCAGGCGAGCGTGCTGGCCGATTTCGGCTGGCTCGCGAACTGGACCTGGTAACTCGCTGAACTCCGGCGGAGGCGGCGCCTGCGTGCCGCCTCCGCCGTCGACTCGTACGATGCGCGCATGCCGGAGTTCGTCCCGGGCCGCGAGCTCTCGCGCGCGTTCTACGAGGACGTCGTGGGACCACTTGTCGACGACGTCGAACATTCGGCAGCGCTGCTTGGTTGGGGCTCGGACGTCCTTGGCTTCGATACGGCGCGATCGACCGACCATGGTTGGGGACCGCGGATGCGCGTGTTCGTCGACGCCTCAGAGGTCCCACGCGTGCGCGCGGCGGTGGACGCCGGCCTACCCGAAGAGTTCCGCGGTTGGCCGACCCGGTACGGCTGGGACGACGTGCCTGTGTCGTCGCACGTCAATGTCAGGCCGCTCGGCGAATGGCTCGAACGACAACTCGGCTACGACGCGCGCGCCGGCCTGACGACGCTCCAGTGGCTGACGACGCCGCAACAGCTCCTCTCCGAGATCACCGCCGGGGAGGTCTTCTGGGACGGAACCGGTGAGCTGGAGCCACTGCGAACAGCGCTCGAGTGGTACCCCGACGACGTCTGGCGCTGGCTCGTCGGCTGCCAGTGGTGGCGCATCGACCAGGAGGAGCCGTTCGTCGGCCGGACCGCCGAGGTCGGCGACGAGCTCGGCTCGCGCATCGTCGCTGCACGGCTCGCGCGCGATGCGATGCGGCTCGGCTTCCTGCTCGAGCGCCGCTACGCGCCGTACGCGAAGTGGCTCGGCTCGGCCTTCGCACAACTCGAGTGCGCACCAGAGGTCGGCCCGCCGCTCGAGCGCATGCTCGGCGCGGACGAGGCCGTGACGCGGGAGACCGCCTGGGTCGAGGCGATCGAGGCGCTCGCACGCCGGCACAACGCGTCGGGCTTGACGGCGCACCTCGAGCCCACCGTGCGGCCCTTCCACTCGCGTCCGTTCCGCGTGATCGACGCGGGGCGCTTCGCAACGGCATGCATCGAGTCCGTGTCCGATCCCTGGCTGCGCGATCTGCCGCGCGTCGGCTCGATCGATCAGCTGCTGGACTCGACGGACGCGCTGAGCGTCGGCAATCTCGCTCGCCGGCTGGGCGAGTTCTACGGACCGACGACGTAGACGTGCGCCTGTAGCGGCCCGAACGCATCGCGGATCGCGCCGCTGCGGACGGGCAGCGCACGGTTTTCACCGAACGCGCGGGCGACACCGCGGAGGCCGGCGACGCCGACGGTCGCGGCCACGCGACGCCACGAGGTGTTCACCGCGATCAGGTACGTCGCACCGTTGAAGTGGCGTGCGCCGACGCGCACCGGGCCCGCCGAAGCGGTTGCCGGAAGTGCCCGCGCGAGCAACGCGGGACCGAGCGCGGAGATCTCCGTGTTCAGCTGCGTGATCGCGTGCGCGATCGGGGGCTGCCAGTGGTCCGGGAAGTAGCCGATCCCGCGCGCGCCGCCCGCGATTGCGAGCCACGTCTCCGCTCGAATGGTCAGGGGGGTCGGGTCGAGGTCGGGCCGGCCGTTGCAGAACTCCATCCGCCCCACCTCGATCCACTGGTAGGTCGCGCGCGGGCCGGCGAGCGCGGCGAGCTCGCGCTGCGCCTCGTAGACGGCGGGGAAGGCGTCGCGCCGGCACCAGACCTGCAGCGGGTAGAGGTCGAACCCGATCATGTCCGCGCGGGCGATGAACTTCGGATAGACGCCGCGGCCCGCCGAGATGCCTGCCGAGCCGCTGTAGACGTGCCCGCTGAGCGTGAGGAACGTGACGCGCTTCGTCTGCTGCCACGGCGGATGGAAGGGCAGGGCCTCCGGAGGCCCGTACAGGTCGGCTTCGTCCTGGTGGTACCAGCCGATCGTGCCGCGTCCGTCCGCAACGTCCTTGTAGGCCGCGGGAATCGCAGACACCGCGCGCGCCCTGAGCGAGTCGAGCTGCACCCACGGCGTGCTGCAGCCGCTGCCCATGTAGAGGTTGACGCCCGTGTTCAGGCTCTGTGCATAGGCCCAGTCGCACTGGCCGTACACCATGCGCGGGAAGAACGGCTGCCCGTCGACGTGCAGCGTGCTGTCGACGACCGCGCCGACCGTCCACTCGGGGAACGCGCGCGTCGTGAACGTTCCGGTTGCCCGCACGACCGACCGTCCGCTGCGTGCGGTCACGCGGTAGCGATACGCGGTCAGCGGCTCGAGCGAGCCGAGCAGCGCACGACCGGAGGTGCGTGCACGCGTCGGCGTGCGCAACCAGATGCCGTAGTCGGCGGTGCGCCCCACCTCGACCGTCACGCGCGCAGGAACGCTCGTCGTCCACGTGAACGTCGCGGCGTGTGCGCCGGGCACGACGGCGGCGCTGACCGAGGGCGCAGCCTGTGCGGCGGGTACCAGCACGAGCGCTGCAAGCGCGACGCCGAACCAGCGCAGCATCCCGCCGAGGGTAGCCTCGTGCCGTGTGGGCCGTGTTAATTCTCCGGGGAGGCGCAGCTACGGCGCGCACCCCGACCAGCACGTGGACGTATACGCGCCGACGGGTGCGCATCGCGCGGTCGTGGCGGTGCTGCACGGCGGGTTCTGGCGCGCGCCGTACGCTGCCGACCTGATGGACCCGCTGTGCGTCGACCTCGCTGCGCGCGGCTACGAGGCATGGAATGTCGAGTACCGCCGTGTGGGCGCCGACGGCGGTTGGCCGATGACGTTCGACGACGTGAGGGCGGCCGTCGCCGACGTCGACGAGCCGCTCGTGACGCTCGGGCACTCCGCGGGCGGGCACCTCGCGCTCTGGCTCGCAGCCGAGCGCGGCGCGGCACTGGCGGTCTCACAGGCCGGTGTCGTCGACCTCGTGGAGGCCTGGCGGCTCGGTCTCAGTCGCCGCGCCCCCGAGGCGCTGCTCGGCGGCTCTCCGGACGCGGTCCCCGACCGGTACGCGTTCGCCTCGCCGGCGGCCCGGCTGCCGCTCGGCGTCCCACAGCTTCTCGTCCACGGGCGCCGCGACGATACGGTGCCCGCCGAGATGAGCCGCACGTATACGGAGCGAGCCCGCCGGACCGGCGACGACGTCGCGCTCGTCGAGACGGACGAGGGGCACTTCGAGTGTCTCGACCCCGCGTCGGAAAGCTGGTCGGCGATCGTCGAGCGGTTGCCGTGACGCGAGCCGAACCCGAGGCGCTCGACCGCGCGGATCCGCTTGCGCTCTTCCGGGACAGGTTCGTGATCGAGGGGCCGGTCGTGTACGCGGACGGCAACTCGCTCGGGCGACTGCCGGAGGCGACGATCGAGCGGCTGGGAAGCGTCGTCGACACGTGGGGCTCGAGGCTCGTGACCGCCTGGCCGGACTGGATCGACCGCCCGCTCGAGGTGGGCGACCTGCTGGCCGACGCCGTGCTCGGCGCGAATCGCGGCGAGGTGCTCGTGTGCGACTCGACGACGGTGAACCTGTTCAAGCTCGCTGCCGCCGCCCTCGCGCGCAAGTCGGGTGCGCTGGTGACGGACGCCGACAACTTCTCGACCGACCGCTACGTCCTCGAAGGGCTCGGCGAGCTCGTCGCCTTCGAGGCGGACGAGATCGACGGGCCGACGGCGGCTGACGTTGAGCGCACGTGCGCCGGGCGCGACGTGTCCGTCGTGTGCGTCTCGCACGTCGCGTATCGCTCGGGAGCGCTCGCCGACGTCCGCGCGATCGTCGACGCCGCGCACGACGCGGGCGCCCTCCTCCTGCTCGACGTAAGCCACTCGGCCGGGGTGGTTCCGATCGAGCTCGAGTCGGCGGGCGTCGACCTCGCCGTCGGCTGCACCTACAAGTACCTGAACGCCGGTCCCGGCTCGCCCGCGTTCCTCTACGTGCGTCGAGAGCTGCAGGAGGAGCTGCGCTCGCCGATCTGGGGTTGGTTCGGGCAGCGGGAGCAGTTCGCGATGGGACCCTCGTACGACCCGGTCCCTGGGATCGGCCGCTTCCTCGCCGGGACGCCGTCGATCCTAGGGGTGGCGGCCGTCGAGGTCGGTGCGGAGCTCGTGCGGGAAGCGGGGATCGACGCGCTCCGTGAGAAGAGCGTCGCGCTGACCGAGCTCGTCGTCTCGCTACACGACGAGCGCCTCGCGCCGCTGGGGTTCGAGCTCGGCACACCGCGCGACCGACAGCTGCGCGGCGGTCACGTGTCGGTTCGCCATCCCGAGGGTTGGCGCATCTGCCGTGCGTTGATCGAGCGCGCCGACGTCGTGCCGGACTTCCGCGCGCCGGACTCGATCCGGCTCGGCCTACCGCCGCTCTACACGCGGTTCGTGGACACGTGGGACATCGTCGACCGGCTCGCGTTGCTCGTCGAGTCCGGCGAGCACGAGCATGTCGACGACGCGCCCGCGCGTGTGACCTGACTAGGTCGTCGGCGCTTCGGTTTCGGACGTCGACAGGTTCTCGACGCCGTCAGCACCCTGAGCGGCACGCACGCGCTGCTCCAGATCGTCGCTCACATTGACGTCCCCACTCGGCGCTTCGACGTCAACGCTCTGGCGAGCGCCGCCGATCAGGCCGAGCACACGGTCGCGCAGCTTCGCGCGCCGCGTCGCGTCGGACAGGTACAGCAGCGCCGCCCCGAGCGCCGCGAGCCTGAAGATCTTCATGCGTGATCAACCCCTCTCGATCGTGGTGAACCCAACGTCTACCCCGGTGGGGTTGACGAAAACGCGAAGCGTGGGGCTGTTCAGTCGCCCCAGTCGAAGTCGCGCGAGCGGCTCCAGAGACCATCTTCGGTCTCTTCGCCGACGGCAGCGTCCTCGCCGGGCCAACCGACCGGGCTGGCGACCGCGACGACCTCGGGGGACTCGATGCCCTCCATGGTGTCTTCGAGTCGCGCCTGTTCCTCGGTCTTGAACAGCGGGTGGTTCTCGAACGGATCCTGGGCCATGTAGTGGTCGATCGGCATCTGGTTCTCGAGCAGCGAATTCCGGTCGCGGAGCTCGAGATGCTCCTGGATGACTTGTGCGAACAACGACGGGGTCTCTACGGGCATGGTTTCTCCGGGCTCGGGGACGGGACTGGGGCGGCCGATTGTAAGGCCACGGTGAAGTCTGACGAAACCTGGGGCGGGAGGTTAGCGCAGATCACGGCTGTTCGACAGGGACCGGGGCCCGGGCGACCCTGTTCTTTCCCAGGCGTTTGGCCTCGTAGAGGGCCGCGTCGGCGGCCGCCACGAGCTCTGCCGGCTCGCTTTCCCCCTGGGCCTCAGCCACCCCGAAGCTGGCCGTGACCCGCACGGGAACCCCCTCGGGGGTCAGCAGGGTCCTGTCCTCGAGGTAGTCGCGGACCCGCTGGGCGAGCTGGACGGCGCCCTCGGCGTCGGTCCCGGGGAGGATGAGCAGGAATTCCTCGCCGCCCCAGCGGGAGGCGATGTCGACGTCGCGGACCGTCCGTTCGAGGAGGTGCGCGAATTCACGGAGCACGGTGTCTCCGACCCCGTGCCCGTGCGCGTCGTTCACGCGCTTGAAGTCGTCGAGGTCTCCGATCACGACCGAGAGCGCCCCGCCGAAGCGGGATGCGCGCGAGAGCTCGGCCGCGAGCGCGTCCTCTGCCTGGCGGCGGTTCGCGAGGCCGGTCATGCCATCGACCAGTGCTTGCCGCTCGACGATGCGATGCAGCTTCGCGTTGTCGAGCGCGATCACCGACTGGCCGACGAGCGACGCCGCCGTCAGTCGCGACTCCTCGTCGAAGTGACGGCCGAAGAGGAAGAGCGTCCCGAACGTGCTCTTGCTCGCCCGTAGGGGAAGCTCGAGCTGATCGGACCCCGTTCCCGGCGTGCCAACCTCGACGACCTCGCCGTCGACGCCGATCAGCATTCCGCCCGTCGCTCCGGTCGCCTCCACTGCGGTCTCGACGATCGCGCGCAGCAGCTGGTCGGTGTCGTGCGTCGCAGCGAGCGCGTCGCCGAACCGGGAGACTGCCTCGCGGAGGCGGTGCCGTTCCGACTCGAGCTCCTCCAGCCGGTACTGCAACTGGTCGGCCATCTGGTTGAACGCGTTGCCGAGCCTCGCGAGCTCGTCGCGGCCGCGCACCGGGACTCGTTCGTCGTACTTCCCGCGCGCGATCGCGTTCGCGGCGTTCGCGATGCTCGACACCGTTCGCACCACGGAACGTCCCTCGACGTAGGCGACGAGCGCGATCAGGAGGAGCGCAGCGAGCAACCCGAGCAGCAGCCGTTGCTGGATGCCCATCGCCGCCGCGTCGATTGCCTCCTGCGGCGCGACGACGCCGAGCGTCGGCTCGCCGGTGTGACCGGGCGTGGCCGCGACCAGGACACGCTGCCGCTTGTCGTCGATCGACACGGTCGTCGGACGGTCGGCGGGCACATCGAGCGGTGCCTGGGTCCACCCCGCGCCGACGACGAGCCTGCCGCGATGCACGACGACGAACTGCTCGTTCTCGCCGAGGCCCGAACGTTGCTTCGCCTTTTGGAGCAGCTCCTGGTCGAACGGCACCGACGCGATCACGTAGCCGAGCAGCCCGTCAGGACCGTCGACCCTCACGCGGCGCTCGGCGGCGAGGGGAGGGCGCACACCGACCTGGAAGTCCGCCGCCTCGACTCTGACGTTGCGCCTCGAGCTGAGGATCTCCTGCGCCGCTCTCGCATCGCCGCGTTCGAGTGCTCGCTGCAGGCGGCGGTCGTTCGCAAGCACGGAGGCCACCCGCTCTGCACGGGCGAGATCTTCGCCGTACGCGATGACGGCGGCGCGAAGCCCCGACTGGAGACGCGCGTCGACACGGCGCACCTCGCTCTGCTTCGCGACTGACGTGAAGCCCCAGAACGCAGCCGCCGCCGGGAGCAGCGAGAGCAGCCCGAAGTAGAGGACGAGTTTGAACTTGAAGCTGCGGCCGCTGAAACGGTTCAAGGCTGCACCTCTAGGCGCCGATGCCTCATTCGAGTGATTTCGGCTGGACGGAGCGCAAGCATGAGAGCAATGGTTGCGAAAACGGCGGTCGTCGCGGCGGCGGCCGGTGGGCTCGCGGCCAGCTTTCTCCTGCCGCTGGCCCTCCGGGAGCCTGCACCGCTCGAGGAGGCCCTCAGGATGCCTGTAGCGACCCGGGAGACCACCGTGTCGGTCTTCCCCGCACCCGGGCGACCCGAGTCGAGCGCGACGCCCGTGGAGCGTCCCCGGCCAGCGGCTGCCCCGCGGCCGAGCCGACCCCGCCTCCGGCCGGCGATCCCGACTGCGCCGACCCCTGCCTCTCCGCTCGTTTCACGCCGTAGGGCGCCTCCGCCGATCCGGCCGCAGACGGACGAGCGGCTCCTCGCAGAGCTCGGGCCGCAGCGCCCGGACGACCGCAGCCCCAGGCCACTCGTCGCGGAGTAACGGTTTCGGAACCTGGCCCGCGTGCGAGGATGTCCGCGTGCCGCTCATTCGCCGCCCGGGTCCGATCGGCCTCGCGCTCACCGCGCTCGAGGTCTGGCGGCGCCTGCCGCCCGAGCAGCGGCGGCAGCTCATGGACGCGACGCGGAAGCAGGCGCCGCGCGCCGCCGCCGCGGCGATCGCGTACTGGCGCAGCCGCCCGCCTCGGCGATAAGAGGCTCGATGTAAGTCGCTACGGCCGCGGCCGCGAAGCGGCCGCCTTTAGGGGTCTTCGCGCGTCGCGGATCCGCGCGAGCGGATTCGCGACGCGCGTAGCTAGGTGAGCGCTTCGCGGACGATCCGGTCCTGCTCGCGCAGGTGGGCGGTCGGGTAGCCCTCGCTGGGGCTCGCCCGCCACGGGCGTCCGACGAAGCGGACCGGCAGATCCACCACCGAGGCCGCGTCTTCGAGGCGGTGCCGGATCGCACGCCACGCGCCCATGTTCTGCGGCTCCTCCTGCGCCCAGATGATCTCCTCGAGCGCCCTGTAGCCGCGCACGAGCTCGGCGGCTTCGTCGGCCGGGAACGGGTAGAGCTGCTCGATGCGCGCGACCGCGACATCGCTCGCGGCAGCCCGAGCCTCGTGGCCGACGATGTCGTAGTAGAGCTTGCCGGTGGCAAGGACGAGCCGGCGCGCCTTCGAGTGGTCGGTCTCCGAGTCGTCGATCACCGGACGGAACGCACCGTCGCTCAGGTCCTCGAGTGAGCTCATCGCAGCGCGGAGGCGCAGCAGCCCCTTCGGGGTCATCACGATGAGCGGGCGCGCCGCCGGGTCGAGCGCCTGGCGGCGGAGCAGATGGAAGGATTGTGCGGCGGTCGTCGGGTTGACGATCCGGATGTTCTCCTGCGCGGCGAGCTGGAGGAACCGCTCGAGGCGGGCGCTCGAATGCTCGGGGCCGTTCCCCTCGTACCCATGGGGGAGCAGCAGCGTCAGGCGCGAAGTCTGGCCCCACTTCGAGAGCCCGGCGACGATGAACTGGTCGATGGCGATCTGCGCGCCGTTGACGAAGTCACCGAACTGCGCCTCCCAGAGCACGAGCGCCTCCGGCGCGGCGACCGAGTAGCCGTACTCGAAGCCGACTGCCGCGTACTCGGAGAGCGGCGAGTTGAAGACCTCGAACGACGCGCTGCCGTCGGGTAGGTGCTGGATCGGCGAGTAGACGCCGCCGTTCTCCGCGTCGTGCAGGACGATTTGACGATGTGAGAACGTCCCGCGCTCCGTGTCCTGACCGGTCAGCCTGATCGGGATGCCTTCGACGAGCAGCGATGCGAACGCGAGCGCCTCGGCATGCCCCCAGTCGATGCCGCCCGCGCCGAGCCCTTCGCCGCGTCGCAGCAGCTGCTTCATCAGCTTCGGGTGCACGGTGAAGTCGTCGGGCACGGTGAGCAGCTCGTTGTTCAGCTCGCTGAGCCGGTCCGCTGCGACCGCCGTGATCACGGGAGCGGAGCTCGAGCGCGGGATCCGCCCGTCGCGCTCGGGTGCCGGCTTGCCGATCGTGGCGCGAAGACGCTCGTGGGCGTCCTTCAGCTTCGCTTCCGCGGACGCGACCAGCTGTTGCGCCTCGTCGTCGGTCAGGACGCCTTCCTCGACGAGTTGTTTCGCGTAGAGCTCGCGCACGGGCGGGTGACGCGCGATCAGCTGCGCCATCAGCGGCTGCGTATACGCCGCTTCGTCCTGCTCGTTGTGGCCGTGCCGCCGGTAACCGACGAGGTCGATCACGACGTCGTGGCAGAAACGGCGGCGAAACGCCGTCGCGAGCCGCGCGGCCGAGAGCGCCGCCTCGGGGTCGTCTGAGTTGACGTGGATGATCGGCACGTCGAAGCCTTTCGCGAGATCGCTCGAGTGGCGGGTCGAGCGGGCGTCGCCGGGGTCGGTCGTGAAGCCGACCTGGTTGTTCGCGATCACGTGGAGCGTGCCGCCGGTCGAGTAGCCGCGCAGCGCCTGAAGGTTGAGCGTCTCGGCGACGACCCCTTGCGCGGGGAACGCCGCGTCGCCGTGGATCAACACCGGCAGCCCGACGCCCGGGTCGGCGAGACCCTTGCGCGTGCCGCGGTCGGTTTGCTCCGCGCGTGTCATCCCCTCGACGACGGGGTCGACGGCCTCGAGATGACTCGGGTTCGACGCGAGCGTGAGCTGGATCTCACCCGAACGCGTCGAGCGTGTCGCGTCGGCGCCGAGGTGGTACTTCACGTCGCCGGTGCCGCCTTCGGGATCGGAGACCACAGCGTCGATCGTCCGCTCGCCTTCGAACTCGACGAGCACGTACTCATACGGGAGGCCGAGCGTGTGCACGATCACGTTCAGACGACCGCGATGCGCCATGCCGAGCACGATTCGGTGCGTGCCGCTTTCCGCGGCGAGCTCGACGGTCTCGTCGAGCAGGGGCACGAGTGAGTCGAGGCCCTCGATCGAGAACTGCTTCTGGCCGAGGAACGCGCGCTGGAGATAACGCTCGAAGACCTGCACCTCGGTGAGCCGCTCGAGCAGGCTGCGCTTCTCCTCGGCGGAGAGCGGCTGCCGGTAGCGGCCCGACTCGATGGCCTGCCGCAACCAGACGCGCTCTTCGTGGTCGGAGATGTGCTCGATCTCGTAGGCGATCGTCCCGCAGTAGGTCTCGTGCAACGCGGGCAGTGCATCCGCGAGCGTCTCGCCCGGGACGTAGAGGCGCAGGTAGTGCGCCGGGATCCGCGCCTGGAGCTCCGGGGTGAGCGGCGGCTCGAGTCGTTCGGGCTCGAGCGCCGGGTCGCCGACCGCCTCCGAGCCGAGCGGGTCGAGCCTCGCGGCGAGGTGGCCGTGCATGCGGTGCGCCTTGACGAGCGCCATCGCCGCTGCGACGCCTCCGAGGAGCACGTCGTCGGCGGGCTCGGCCGCGGCCGCCGGTGCACGTTGTGCCGCGGTTTCCGCCGAGGCGCCGTTCCCGTCGGTTTGGAGCGTCTCGAGGAGCTTCAGCAACCCGGGATGCGTCGCCACGAGCTCGCTGTCGCCGCTCTCGAACAGGCTCCTCCACTCCGACGGGACCGCCTCGGGGTTCTCGAGGTACTCGTCGAGGAGCGCCCGCGCGTAGCCGGCGTTCAGTCCATCGACGTCGAACGCACTCACAGTGCTTGTTGTAGCAGCAGCCTCAGAAGAGGGGGCGGCCCGTGACCACGGCGATCGACATCCCGAAGATGAAGCCGACGGTTGCGGCGCCCACGGCGATCGCGTGCAGCTTGCCCCAGCGTCCGCCGATTGCAGTCGCGGTGAGGCTGAGCACGAGCGCGCACAGCGCGAGCACGAGCGGCCGATAGGCAAGCGCCATCACGGCGAGGAAGATCGCCGCAGCCGACATGTAGCCCGCGAGTGTCTCGGCGGGACCGCGCCGGTCGAGCTCATGGGCGCTCAACGCCGTGCTCCTCGGGTCGCGACGCGCGGGCGCGGGCGGATCGGCCGGCGGTGAACGCGCCAGGCGCAAGGGTCGGCGGGGCCGTGCGGCGAGTCATCGTGGGCCGCGCGCACGAGCTCCGCGGGCGCGAAGGGGTCGGGCGACGAACGAACCGCCCACCAGACGACCCCGATGAGATAGAGGATCGGCAACTTCAGCACGAGCATCATGAAGATGAGCTCCCACGCGGCGGTGCCCATGCGGCGATTGTACGCGAACGAGCCTCACGCCGACCTCCCCGTGCCGAGTCGCAGCACCGCTAGGGGATCGTGGGGTCGACGATTTCTTCCCTCGGGATGGGCACCTGATCCCCGAGGTCGAACAGCAGTAGCAGGAGGAAACTCACCGCCACGACGACGAGAACAATCAGGACCACACGCCAGAGAGTGGGCTTGGGCAACGCCATCAATCCTCCCTTAGGCCGACCAACGAGCGCAGTTGTGTGCCTTGGGCTCCTGGCTCGTCGTGCAGATTGCCGAGCCACCGCGGGACAGCGCGACACGAATCCAGGGCTGATGAGGCGCCAGACACCCGTACTTGAAGGCGCAGAGTTTGAAGGTTGCGTCAGCCCGTACGACTGTCGATGCGTAACCCTCTTCACCGGCCTGGAGGTTGAAACTGCTCTCCCACCCCTGAACGTAGTAGAGGGGGAACGGGAGCCGATTCGTCGTCGCCACGACCTCTCGTGCCCAGAGCATCGTGATCTTGTTCCCGTTCCAGCAGAACGAGACACGCAGAGCGAGCGTCCACTCCCTGCTTCTGACCAGGCTCTTCCAGCCAAGACCGTCCCCGACTCGGGCACAGCCGGTGCTGACGAGGAGGAACCTCTCGGGGTATGTCTCCGTCTGAACTTGGCTCCCCCGGTCGTAGGTCGAGTCTGGCGCGGTCGGTTGGACAACGAGCGATGAGACGGAGTCGTTGCCGACACCGCTCCACCCCGTCGGATCACCCGAGGTCACCGTGTTGGCCCAGCCGCCGCCGTAGTTCGCGTCCGTGAACAACGTCGCGATGTAACCGTCCGCGACCTTGATTGACGATGCCTGGTCGTTGGCGGCGCCTCCCACGTACGCGGTTTCACCCACGCCAAAGCTCCAGCAGCGTCCACCGAAGTTGACGTACTGGTAGAGGATGACGGCTCCGCTACAGCTCGGGGGCGGCGGAGGTGGCGGTGTGCAGTCGGTGGTGGTGCCGATGCTGTCTACCGAGCTAGTAGCTGACCCTCCAACGCCGACAACCCGAATCGAGAACGGATCCTCAATCGAAACCACTCCGGTCGAGGGTGACGGGCCGACCGCTGCGCCTTGGGCTCCGCTCAGGCAGGGCGGTGGGATCGGTGCGTAGTTGCACGCCGTTGCGCTCGACATGCAAAAGGCCACGGTGCCGCCGCAAGTGGTGCCGGCGGCGTTGGTGGCACACAGGCGGAAGTACCACGGGTTGTTGCGCGACAGGCCATAGGCCGCAGGGTCGAGACCGTAGGCCGTGGTGTCGACTGGCACGGCCGCGGTGCCGGCTCCCACGGGGATGACTCTGTCTGTTCGCGGTCCGGAGAAGGCCGGGTTGTTGTACTGCCCTTGCCAGGCGGCTCCCGTGTCCAGACCGCCTGGGTTGACGGTGCCGTGGAGAATCGCGGAGTCGGTTGTGATGTTCGTAGCCGGCAAGGTCACGACCGATCCTGTTGCCGGCGGAGGCGGAGGAGGCGGAGGAGGCGGAGGCGGGGGTGGTGGAGGCTCGCAGCACGGCGCTGGCGGCGGTGAGCTGACCGCGACGGACGTGCTCCCCGTGCCCGTGCCTGTGTCGTTGCTGCAGGTGAGACTGAACGTCGTTGCCGAGTTGATCGGTCCTACGACCTCGGACGAAACCGCGCCCTTGGTCCCCGCCCACGGGCCTCCCGATGCCCAGCAGCTCCACGCATTCTCGGTGGTCCACTGCAAGGTCGTGGTCGCACCCGCTGCCACCGTCTGCGGTGACGCCCAGATGGAAACACGAGGCAGCGGGCACACTTCCTCCGGGTCGGAATCGGAAATCGAGCTGAGGCAAGCGTGCTCAGGGTCCGGCTCTGGCATTGGGCCCGCGCCCGCCGATCCCCCTGAAGCGCCGAAGCTGCCGGCCAAAGCCGCGATCAACAGCGCCATGAACGTGTTCTTGGTGATTCGGTGCAACATGCGTTACTCGCCTTCCTGTTCGACCACCCCGCCGACGCTAGACACGCACCCGTGACGGGTGGGAAACGCCTCTGTGCCAAAACCGAAACGATCAGTCCACCGTTGTAAGGAAGAGGTGAACTCGCCTCGCCGGCAGAGCCTGAGCGTTAGGGCCGGAGGATTACGGGAAGAGAGCTACCGATGGCGACCGAGTCGATCCAAACGCTGATCGCGCGAGGCGAGGAGGAGGGGTGCCTCAACCTCTCCGCGTTCGCCGAGTTCGTCCAAGAGCACGACCTGGGCGAGGAGCAGCTCGAGGCGCTCCACGCCGAGCTCGACGAGCGCGGGATCGAGTTGACCGACGACTGCGCGAAGGAGCGGGCCGGGGACGCCGTCTACGTGAACGGCGATCTCGCGACCGCGACCACCGACGCGCTCCAGCTCTTCCTGAACGAGGCCGGCCGCTACACGCTGCTCACGGCGGCCGAAGAGGTCGAGCTCGCGAAGCGCATCGAGCGCGGCGACAAGGACGCGAAGGACCTGATGGTCAACTCGAACCTCCGGCTCGTCGTCTCGATCGCGAAGAAGTACCAGGGCCACGGGCTCTCGCTGCTCGACCTGATCCAGGAAGGGATCATCGGCCTGATCCGCGCGGTCGAGAAGTTCGACTGGCGCCGCGGCTTCAAGTTCTCGACGTACGCGACCTGGTGGATCCGCCAGGCGGTGCAGCGCGGCGTCGCCAACAAGTCGCGCACGATTCGCATCCCCGTCCACATCGTCGAGCGCGAGACGAAGATCGCGCGCGCCGAGCGCGACCTGACCGCGAAGCTCGGCCGACCGCCCACCGAAGAGGAAGTCGCAGAGGCCTCGAAGCTCCCGCTCAAGCAGGTGCGCGAGGTTCGACAGGCGGCGCGCGCGGTGACGAGCCTCGACAAGCCGATCGGCGCGGAGGGCGACTCGACCTTCGGCGACCTCTTCAAGGACGAACGCAGTGACTTCGAGGAAGAGGTCGAGGTCAGCCTCGAGCAGGAAACGCTCCACCGGGCGGTCGAGAAGCTCCCCGAGCGCGAGCGCGAGGTGCTTCGCCTGCGCTACGGGCTCGACGGCGCCGAGGAGCCGAGGTCGCTCGAGGAGATCGGGCGCAGGCTCGGGCTCACGCGAGAGCGCGTCCGGCAGATCGAGGCAGCGGCGCTGGAGCGCCTCGCGGTCAACCGCGAGATCGAAGCGCTTCGAACAGCCGCCTGACTCTCCCGAGCAGCGCCTCCAAGCGGCGCTCCTCGGCGGTCGTGTGGGCGTGGTCGAGCCAGGACAGCATCAGGGGCGACTCGCGTGGAGGGCTTCCATGACCTACAAGACTCCGCAAAATGCGAAAACTTGCGGTTCTGTCTTAGAGGGCCTGTCCCTGAGTCCTCCCTCGGCCCACGACCACGGCGGCGCCGTGACGAGCCGCGGCCGCCGCTCAGAGTCCTAGACCTCGTCCGGCGGTGGACCTCTCGAGGTGGAGCCAGCCGGGCTCGAACCGGCGACCTCCTGCGTGCCACGCAGGCGCTCTCCCAGCTGAGCTATGGCCCCGAGCGCTGAGAGTGTAGCCGCGAACTCGAAATCGGCAGCCCAGTTGATCCCGATGCGCTGGTTGTTTTTCGAGGGACTGAGGCGTAACTGCAGCGCCGCACGCCCTTCGAAGACGTCCGGCGGGAGCAGGTACGAGACGCCAGTGTCGTGGCAGTACGCCGCGATGATGTCGGTCTCTTCGCACGTATAGACGCGGTTGACGTAGCCGTTGCCGCTTCGTCGACATGATCGGCAACGATGATGACCACATCGCCCTGGTGCGCGGCGGACTTGCACTGGACCCGTAGCAACCGTGACCCTGTGTCGAAGATCAGGTCGTAGCGCGACTCGGTTATCGGCCTGAAGACGCCAACGTGGAGCTTGGTCGCTTCGAACGCGATCGCCGCCTCGGCGATCTCTCCTCTTTGACCCGGCCTCATCCCATCAGTCTAGGAAGAGCCCAGGACGCGCCGTTGCCTAAACGGACTACGCCTTTCTAGACAGCTGCGGCTTCGACCTCGACGCTCGGCACGTCGTCCCACAGGTCCTCGAGCTTGTAGTACATCCGGGCGTCCGGCGTGAAGACGTGCAGAACGACGTCGAGGTAGTCCGCGACGATCCAGCTCGCCTCGCGCGTGCCGTCGGCGGTGTGCGGGATCGTGCGCGCGTCCTTCTTCAGGCGCTCGCGCACCTCTTCGTAGATCGAGGTGACCTGCCTCGGGTTCTGGCCCGTGGCGATGACGAAGAAGTCGGTGTAGGTGCACACCGGCCGCATGTCGAGGATGACGACGTCGCGCGCCAGCTTGTCCTGGGCGATGCCGGCGATGCGGCGGGCTTGCTCGAGCGGGGTCAGGCGGTCAGGTCTCCTCGTAGAACGGCGACGTCAGTGTAGCGCCGGTCCGCGGTACAGCCCCCGGCGCGCGATCTCGGCCGCGACGGCGTCCGGAACGAGCCCGTCGAGCGACTCGCCTCGCCGCGCGCGGGCTCGCAGGTCGCTCGACGCGATCGGGGGCGAGTCGATTTCGAAGAAGCGGACGCGGCCCTCGTGATCGGGAAGCAGCGGCGGCCGGTCGATCCCTGCGCGCGTCGCGACACCGAGCTGCACGTGCTCGACCACCGCGTCAGGCTCCTTCCAGGTCGTGAAGTCGCGGTACTGATCGGCGCCCATCAGGAAGATCGTGTCGGCGGGCGGAGGCTCGGCCCTGAGCCGGTCGATCGTGTAGCGATAGGGGTCCGCCTGGACGCTCGTGCGCGGGAGATCCGCGAACGCGAGCTTCGCGAGCTCGACCCGAACGTCGACCGGGCAGTCGACCTCCTTGTGTGCGGGGTCGCCGCTCACGAGCACGTCGAGCCGCTCGAGGTCGAACTCGTCGAGCGCGCGCCGCGCGAGCTCGAGGTGGCCGTAGTGCGGCGGGTTGAACGCGCCGCCGAGAAGGCCGATCACTTCCAGATCATCGTCTCGTCGCCGACCTCGACCTCCGAGCCGGTGCGTGCGCCCGCCGCCTTGAGCGCCCGCTCGAGCTCGTCGCCCTCCGGCGGCGTGCCGGTGACGCGGAAGCCTCGATCGGTCCGCAGGATGCGATACACGCGAGCCGTTGGCTCGGGCCGATAGACGAGAAACTCGGCGAGCTCCTCCGCCCCCTCCTCCACGGCGAGCGCCGGAGCGTCGGGCGGGCAGAGCTCGAAGAGCGCGCGCCGCAGCTCCTCGATCCCGGCACCCGTCACGCACGAGACACGGAACACCCGCAGCACTCGCTCGTCGGAAACCGAGAACTCGGGCGGCTCGGGAAGCAGGTCGATCTTGTTCAGCACGACGACCTGCGGTCGTTCGTCGAGCCCGGCGCCGTACTGCGCCAGCTCGCGGTCGATGGTGCCAAACACGGACTCGATGTCCTCCGACGCGTCGATCACGTGCAGGAGCAGACGCGCACGCTCGAGGTGCGCGAGGAACTCGTGGCCGAGCCCGACACCCTCGCTCGCGCCCTCGACCAGCCCCGGTACGTCGGCCACCGTGAGCTGCCGTCCTTCGGGGGACTCGACGGTGCCGAGCACCGGCGCAAGCGTCGTAAACGGGTACTCCGCCACCTTTGGCTTGGCGTTCGAGATGCGGCGGAGGAGCGACGACTTCCCCGCGTTCGGCAGACCGACGAGCGCCGCGTCCGTGAGCAGCTTCAGGCGAAGCTCGATCGTTGCCTCGTCGCCCGGCATCCCCGTCTCTGCGAACCGTGGGGCCTGGCGAGCCGGCGTCGCGAAGCGCCGATTGCCCCGGCCCCCACTCCCGCCGCGTGCAACGATCACGCGCGCCTGTGCGCGGGCGAGGTCGGCGATCAACTGCCCCGTCTCGTCGAAGATCTGCGTGCCGACGGGAACGCCGAGCTCGACGAGGTCGCCGTTCGCCCCGTGCTTGTTCGCGCCGCCGCCGCTGCCGCCGCGACCGCCCTTGACCCACTGGTTCGGACGGAAGCGCGAGAGGTCGCGCAGGTCGGGGTCGGCGACGAGCACGACGTCGCCGCCCTCGCCACCGTCGCCACCGTCAGGCCCGCCCTTCGGCACGAACTTCTCGCGCCGGAACGACAGCGCGCCGTTGCCGCCGCGCCCCGCCACCACGTGAATACGCGCTTTGTCGTGGAACACGCGGGCATCATGCCCGCAGCGGCGTTACTCCACGACCGAAATCGTGCGCTTCTCGCCGCTCGTCCGGAACGACGCCCGACCGTCGCGCTTGGCGAAGATCGTGTCGTCGCGGCCGATGCCGGTGCCATCACCGGGGCGGAAGCGTGTGCCGCGCTGGCGAACGAGGATCATCCCGGCCTTCACGGTCTGGCCGTCGAAGATCTTCACGCCGAGCATCTTCGGGTTCGAGTCGCGACCGTTCCGCGACGACCCGAGACCTTTCTTGTGTGCCATCTAGTGCTCCTCCTTCGACGCGAGCGCAGACTCGAGCGCGGAGATCGCGCCCTTGCGCGCCGCGTTCGCCCGCTCGAACTCGAGCGCCGCCTCGAGCATCGGCCGCCGCCAACCAGGCGCAGCCTCTGCGACCCCGGCGACGGTGAGCTCCTCGTAGTCTTTCGGCATCCCGGCGACGCGCTCGCCCTTCGCGGGGGCGGCTGCCTTCGCGGGCGCCGGCTTCGCTGCAGCTGCGGGCTTCGCGCCAGGCGCCTCGGCCTTCGGAGCAGCCGAGCCCCGCGCGCCGATCTTCTCGATCTGCAGCTCCGTCAGCGAAGCGCGGAAGCCGGTGTGCCGCTTGTAGCCGGTCCGCTTCTTGTACTTGCCGATCCGGATCTTCTCGCCCTTCACGTGGCCGACGACGCGGGCGGTGACGGTCACGCTCTTCGGCGAGAGCTCCGTCTTCTTGTCGTCGCCGAAGAGGAGCACGTCGGGATTGAGGGTCTTGCCCTCCTCCGTCTTGAGCCGGTCCACGGTGAGCTTCTCGCCCTCCTGGACGCGGTACTGCTTCCCTCCGACTGAGATGATCGCGTAGGCCATAGCGTGGAAAACGCGGGCAGGGCCCGCGAGGCCGGGGAAGTGTAGCCGAGCGGCCTCCTAGGCCGCGGTCTCGCTCGGCTCGTCCGCCTGCTCGGCCACGGCGGTGGTCGTGCCTGCAGGCTTCCGCCGCCGACGCCCGCCGCGCGAGCCACGCCGCGTTTTCTTCTTCGGCGTAGGCTCCGCGCCGTCCTCCGCGGTCGCCGGCTCGGCGACGGCGTCGAGCGGCTCGGCCTCGGGCTCCTCGTCGAGCGTGCGATCCGGGATGTGGATCTTCGGCGCGGGATCACCCTCGGAGTCGGCCGGTGCGCCCCCGTTTGCGCTCGCCGAAGCGGCGGTTCCGGTCTTGCGACGGCGTCGGCCGCCGCGCGTCCCGCGCCTCGTCTTCTTCTTCGGCGTGGCGGGCGTCTCGGCTCCGTCCTCGCTCACCTGCTCGGCCTCTGCCTCTGGCTCTGCCTCGACCTCGTCGCCGACGACCTCGTGGTCGACGGCCTCGGTGGCCACGGCCTCCGCCGGCTCGGGCTTCGCCTCCGCGACTGGCTTCTCAGTGGCGCTCTTTGCCCGCGACGCCCGCGTCGGCTTCTCGGCCTCGCGCTCGGCGGTGATCGGCGCTTCTGCTGCGGGCGCGCCGAGCATCGTCGCGTACGCGGTGCCGTCGAGCACGCGATTGACTCGCGCGTTGACGGTTTTCCCGACGAGCTTCGCCGCACCGGCCACGACGACGGCAAGACCGTCGAGCTTCGCGACCGCGGCGTTCGGGTCGTAGAGCCCGACCTCGACGAGCTTGACCTCGAGCTCGGCGCCCTCCTCGACGGGCGCCTTCGGGGTGAGCTTCTCGAGCGTCCCCTCCTCGAGCACAGCGAAGTGGTCCGTATGGAGCCCGTCCTTCAGCTCGAGGAAGAAGCGTCGCTTGGTCGAGGCCTCGATCTGCTCGAGGCGCGAGGCCCCGGGCCCGATCAGGATGCTGCCCGCCCGCGCCGAGACCTCGATGCGGAACGCCCGCGTGCGCGGCTTCGCCGCGGCGAGGGCGCGCAGCTTGCGCTCGAGGTCGACCGCTGCGGTCGCCTCGGAGACGACGATCCCGTCGCCCGCGCAGGTCGGGCACTTCTTGGTCAGGATCTCGCGCGGCCCATCGGTGACGTTCTGCCGCGTCATCTCGACGAGGCCGAGCGGCGAAATCTCGACGACGTACGTCTTCGTCCGGTCACGCTCGAGCTCGTTCTGCAAGGCGTCTTGAACGGTCTGGCGGTTCGACGGGTTCGCCATGTCGATGAAGTCGATGACGATGATCCCGCCGATGTCGCGTAGGCGCAGCTGGCGGACGACCTCCTTGACCGCTTCGAGGTTGTTCTTCGTGATCGTGTCCTCGAGCCGCGCGCCGGAGCTCTTCGAGCGCGAGCCGACGAAGCGCCCCGTGTTCACGTCGATCACGGTGAACGCCTCGGCGTAGTCGAAGATCAGATAGCCGCCGGACGGGAGGTTGACGCGACGGTCGAGCGTCGACTTGATCTCCGCGTCGACGCCGAACGACTCGAACAGCGGCGTCTTCTCCTTGTAGCGGATCACCTTCTCCACCATGTGCGGCGAGGTCTTCTTCAGGTAGCCGACGACTCGCTTGTACGCGGTGTCGTCGTCGATCAGCGCACGCTCGAAGTCGCCGGTGAAGAGGTCGCGGGTGACGCGGAGCGGCAGCTCCGACTCCTGGTACACGAGCGACGGCGGCTTCGACGCCTTCGCCTGGTCCTGGATCGACTTCCAGAGCTTCTGGAGAAAGACGAGGTCGCGCTCGACGTCCTCGGCGGACGCACCCTCGGCAGCCGTGCGGACGATCACCCCGCCCTCCTTGACCTTGAGCGCCTTGACAATCTCCTTCAGGCGTGCCCGCTCGTCGTCGTCGAGCCGGCGGGAGACGCCGAGCCCTTCTCCGAACGGGACGTAGACCACGAAGCGGCCGGGCAGCGAGATCTCGGTCGTGAGCCGCGCCCCCTTCGACTTCATCGGGTCCTTGACCGCCTGGACGAGCACCTGCTCGCCGCGCTTGATCAGGTCCTGGATCTTGCGGCCGTGGCCCTTGCCTTCGAGCTCGGGCACGACGATCTCGTCGACGTAGAGGAAGCCGTTCTTCTCGAGACCGATCTCGACGAAGGCGGCCTCCATGCCGGGCAGCACGTTGTCGACGGTGCCCAGGTAGATGTTTCCGGCGATCGATCGACGCTCCGGGCGCTCGAGGTACACCTCGGCGACGCGGTCGTCCTCGAGGATCGCGACCCGCTGCTCGCTGACATCGGTCGAGACGAGGAGCTCGCGCTTCGCGGCCGGAAGCGGCGGCCGCTTCTGCGGCGGCCGGCGGCGAGGCTGGTTCGCGCGGCGCTCACGGCGCTGCGAGCGAACCTCTTCCTTCTTCTTCTCAGCCCGCTCGGGCTGCTTCTTGCGGTCGGTCTTCGGCGCAGCGGCCTCGGTCGTGGAGGTCGACGCGCTCGCGGTCGTGGACTTCTTGCGACCCTTGCCGCCGCGTGTGCCGCGGCGCCGCTTCGGGCGAGTGGGGTCTGCTGTCGATTCCTCGCCGGTTGCGGCGGGGGCGATCGTTACGTCTGTCGGCGGAGGTGGAGCGGCTGCCTGCTGTGCGGGCGCCTGCTCCTGCTGGTGCTTTCGGCGGAACCAGGGGAGTGGCAAAAGGTGTCTCCTTGCTGTGCGCGCGGCCAAGCGTCGGCCGCCAGAGGCGACCCGGGCGCGCGGTGGATTGTCAGAGGCGAAAACTTGTGCATCGCTTCACCCAGGGTACCAGTGGCTCCGGGGAGGCTCTGCCGTCCGGTCCTGGACCTAGCCTTCCGCCGGTGAGCTACGCCGAGGAGGCCCCGATGAGCCTGAGCCCTACGGAGGAAGCTTTCGAGCTGCTCCTCATCGAGGAAGCAGACGCCTGGTTCGAGTACCTGGAGGCGACCAGGGGTCAGACGGAGATCCGGTACAAGGAGGTCGAGCCCTGGGCCTGGGCCCGGCTCAGCCAGCGCCTACGCGCGATCCGCGCCCGGCGCGCTCGACTCCGCCCTGCCGCGTAACGGCCTCGTCTCGAAGTAGCGGATCGCCGCCTCGCCGAGCGCCCGCGTGCCCGCGTAGGCGAAGGCGCCCTGGACGGCCCAGCCGGCGATCGGGATGACACCGAGCGCCTGACGGGCAAGTGCGCGAAAGCCGAGCGCCGTGCCGACGACCCCGAGGATCTCCGGGAGCCTCTCTGCGTCGATCTCCTCTCCGTACGCCGCGGCGATGCGGAGCACGAGCCGGAGCTGGTTCAGCGTCAGCACCGGGAAGTCGACGCCGGGGATGAACACAGCCGCGGCGATCACGCCGTTCTGACGGGCAACGCGCGCGACCAGCGCGTCCACCACGCCGCGCCTGAGCGCCGGCAGCCTCGCGGCGAGCGCGACGGCTGCGTTCTCGTCCTTGGCGGCCAGCCGCCGGCCGAGCTCCTCGAGCGGGAACCCTTCGCCGGGTCGGAGCGGAAGCACGTCCGTCGCGAGCGCGTAGGGAACCGCTGTGGTCGGCTCGGGGCCGACGACGAACAGCGGCACACCTGCGAGGTCGGCCGCACGCAGCGCCCGCTCGTCTTCCTCCGTGGGCTCGCCGGCGAGCACATAGACCAACGCAGCCGCGCCGTCGATGGCGCCGAGGGCTGCCTCGCGCACTGCGGTCGCGTCGCCGTCGCGCACGAGCTCTCGGCGCAAGGCGTCGACGAGCGAGCGCGCGCCACCGAGCACCAACGGCCGCCGATTGGCCGTCGACGAGCGGAGCTCGCGCACGAGCTTGACCACCGCGAACGGGGCGAGCGGAAGCTTCGCCTTCACCGTCGTCGTCCGCGCGCGTGGATCGCCTGCAGCACACCGATGCCGAGCAAGTTGGTCACGAGCGACGAGCCGCCGACGCTGACGAACGGGAGGGGGATGCCGGTCACGGGCGCGATCCCCATCGTCATGCCCACGTTCACGAACACCTGGAAGAGCAGCGCGAAGACGATGCCCGCCGCGACGATCGCCGAGTACGGGTCCGAGGCGTACGTGACGACGCGAAGCCCGCGCCAGACGACGAGCAGGTAGAGGAGGAGCAGGATCGCCGCACCGACGAAACCGCGCTGCTCCGCGAGAGAGGCGAACGCAAAGTCGGTCGCGTGCTCGGGGAGGTAGTCGAGGTTCGTCTGCGTCGAGTTGTCCACGCCGCGGCCGCGGAGCCCGCCTGCCCCGACGGCAAGGATCGACTGCTGGACGTTGTAGCTCGCTCCCTGCGGGTCGGACTCGCGGTCGACGAACGCGGTCAGGCGGTCGCGCTGGTACGGCTCGAGCACGTCGACGCCGAGCGAGGGCAGCAGCCAGACGACGAGCCCGCCCGCGACGGCGATCGTGGTGACGAGCGCAACGACGTGAAGCCAACGCGTTCCCGCCACGAAGAGCATCGCCGCGAGCGCCGCGCCGTAGACGAGCGACGTCCCGATGTCCGGCTGCATGAACACGAGCACGGTCGGGATCACCGTCAACCCGACGGCCCCCAGCACCGTGCCGACCTCCCCGACGCGGCGCGCGCGCTCGGCGAGGAACCCGGCGACGGCCAGAACGACGAGGAGCTTGCCGAGCTCGGACGGCTGGAAGGTCAGGGCGCCGACGCCGAGCCACCGCTGCGAGCCGCGCGCCTCCGTGCCGAGCGGAATCACGAGCAGGAGCAGGAGGAGGGAGACCGCGTAGAGCTGGCGCCAGTAGCGCCGGAAGACGTCGGGATCGAGCAGCGACGCACCGAACATCGCGACGCCGCCGACTGCCGCGTAGCTCGCCTGCCGGACGACGTAGTAATCCGGGTTCCCCGCGACGTCGTCCCGCGTGATCCCCGCAACGAGGTGCAGCCCGTAGCCGACGAGCGCCGCGACCGCGCCGATGAGGACCCAGTCGAAGTTCCGGACAAACGCCTCGGCGCCGGCTTCCACGCGGCGTGCGCGCGTCCGCGCGCGGCGCGGGCCTGCGTAATCGACTGCCATCAATCCGTCTCCGACGTGGAGACGACGCTGATCTCGCCGATGTCCTGCTTGAAGTACTTCGCGAAGACCTCGAGCGCCGCCGGCGCGGCGGACGTACCGCCGTGGCCGCCGTTCTCGACCAGCGCGCACACGACGATCTCTGGATCGTCGGCGGGTCCGTAGCCGCACCACCACGCCTGGTCGAACAGTCGCTTGTACTCGCTCGAGTACTTCTCAGCGGTTCCGGTCTTGCCCGCGATCTCGACCGGGAACGAGGAGAAGACGCCGGTCGATGTCCCGTCCGGGTCGTGCGTCGCGCGGTAGAGCCCCTCGCGCACGACCGAGAGAGCGGACGGCGAGACCTTGATGCGCTCGGGTGACGGGGGCGTCGGGTGCGGAACGATCGAGAGCTGGCCCGGACCCTGCACGTCCTTGAACAGGTGTGGGGTGACGAGCCGACCGCCGTTCGCGACCATCGCGTAGAAGCGGGCCATCTGCAACGGCGTCGCCGTCATGTCCTTCTGCCCGATCGTCAGCTGGATCGAGTCGCCGGGCTTCCAGAGCTTCTCGATCGGGTCGTCGGCGTACGTTTCGCGGCGCCACTTCGGGGTCGGCACGAGCCCAGCGGCTTCGGGGCCGAGCTCGATCCCCGTCGCCTTGCCGAAGCCGAACCGGCTCGCCCACTCCTGGAGCGGCGACGTCGGCCTGTTGTAGAAGATCTCTCCGAGTCGGTAGAAGTAAGTGTCGCACGACCACGCAAGGGCGATCGGCATCGTGATCGCGGTGTTCGTGTACGGGTTCCAGTTGTCGAACTTGTAGAGGACACCGTTCTCGCCGACATACGTGTACGACGGCGTGCACGGCTGTGGGTCGTAGGGCTGGACGATCTGCTCCTCGAGCGCGGCGATCGCCGTCACCGGCTTGAACGTCGAGCCCGGCGGATAGACGCCCGCGAGCGCGCGGTTGAGACCGGGGTAGTTGTTGCGCTTGGCCGAGACCTCGTTGACGAGCGGGCGGATCCGCCACGGGTTCGGCTTGCCGACGAAGATGCGCGGGTCGAACGTCGGGTTCGACGCGAGCGCCAGCACTTCGCCGTTCCGCGCATCGAGGGCGACGATCGCGCCGCCGTTGGCGTTCCAGCAGCCGCCGGTGCACTCCGAGTCGCGCGCGATCCGGATCCCGTGCTCGAGCGCGCGCTCCGCGGCGTACTGCAGACCCGCGTCGATGGTCAACGTGATGTTGTTGCCCGGCATCGGCGTCTTCAGTGGTGTGAAGTCGCTGCGCGGTTGCCCCAACGAATCGACGAGCAGTCGCTGGAGGCCGGCCGTGCCGCGCAGGTACCGATCGAAGGCAGCTTCGACACCCGCCTGGCCGACCTTGTCGCCGCCGACGAGCTCGGCGTACGCGCGCCTGTTGAGCTGCGACTCCGTCACCTCGCCGACGTGGCCGAGCACGTGCGCGGCGAGCTTGCCGTACGGGTAGTCGCGGACGTGGCTCTTGACGAGCTCCATGCCCGGAAACTCCCGTGAGCGTTCGCTGAGGTAGGCGAGCTCGGCCCGGTCGATGTTCTCCTTGACGACCACCGGCGTCAGCGGGTCGCGGCGGCGACGGTCGACGTCGCGCGCGATCCGGATCGGAGGCACGTCGAGGACTCTCCCGAGCCGCTTGAGCAGCTCCCAGCGGCCCTCCTGCGGCAGGTCGGCCGGCCAGAGCTCCACGGCGGTCCCCTCGATGTTTCCGACGAGGATGTCGCCGTTGCGGTCGCGGATCACGCCGCGCGGCGCGTCCACGCGCACCGTCCGCAGCCTGTTGTTCTGCGCAGCGCGCAGGTACTGGTCACCCGAGAGCACCTGCAAGGCCCAGAGGCGCAGGAAGAGGATCGCGAAGATGCCGAGCGCGACCGCGCCGAGAATCGCGAGCCGCAGCGCGAGCTTCGGCGTCAGGCGATACGGCTCGACGACGCGCGGGTCGCGCGGCAGGAAGCGACCGTTGCTGCGGTTAGCCAAGGAGCCGCACCTCCTGCGCCGACCACTCGGGGCGGCCGAGCACGCGCCGGACGAACGCGTAGACGGGGAACGCCAGGATCAGGTTCAGCAGCACGCCGGGGATGAGCGCCCGCACGAGGATGTTGCCGGCGTCGACGGGATCGCCCAGCACGACGTGCAGTGCCAGCGCCCCGGCGGAGTACAGGACCGTCACGACCGCGACCGAGAGCAGCGGCGCATGCGTGCGGTCGCGACCCGTTGTCTCGCCGTAGCGCCCGATCCAGTAGCCGGCGACCGTGAGCAGCAGCGACGTCTCGCCGAGCCGGCCGAGGTTCGCGATGTCGAACAGGAGTCCGGCCGCGAACCCCGCCGCCGCGCCCCAGATCGCGCCGCGAAGCAGCGAGACGGCGACGAGCGTGACGAGCAGCAGATCAGGCGTGCCGCCCGCGATCTCGATCGAGCTCACGATCGTCGACTGCAGCACGACGGCGACGAAGAGGATCGCACCGGTCTTCAGGACGTCGGCGGTCATCGCGCGAGCACCGTCACGGTGCGCAGGTTCGAGAGGTCGACGTACGAGACGAGCTGGACCTGCTTGAACGGCTCGGTGTCGCTCTGCGAGACGCTCGTCACGGTGCCGATCGGGATCCCGCGTGGGAAGAGCGAGGGCAACCGCGGGACACTCGAGCCGGCGGTCGCGATCAGGTCGTTGCGCGCGACGTCTTTGTCCTTCGTGACGTTCGCGAAGGCGAGCGAGCCGCCCTCTCCGGACTGGACCAGCCCGAGTGCACCCGTGCGGATCGTGTACGCCGCGACCGCGCTCGACTCGTCGGTCAAGAGCGTCACCACTGCGGTGTCGGGCGAGAGCTCGGTGATCGCGCCGATGAGTGCGCCCGCCGACAAGACTGGGGCGTTCAACCGGATGCCCTCGCTCGAGCCGGCCGCGATCAACAGTCGCTTCCCGAACGGTGAGTGGTCGCCCAGCACGCGCGTGTTCACGGAGCGGTAGTCCTCGAGCCCCGGTATGTCCTGGTAGTCGAGTTGCTGCTTCAGGTCGAAGTTCTCCTGCGCAGCGGTTTCGTTCTGGATCGCCTGACGACGAAGCCGCTCGTTCTCCTGTCTCAGCGTCTCGTTCTCGTCCTTCGCGGTCAGCATCGCGTCGAACCAGCCGTACAGGTCGCGGAAGGGACGTGCGACCCGCTCGGCGCCGACCTGGAACGGGCGCATCGCGGTCGCGCCGACGTCCTGTGCACCGTGGAGCGGCCCGTCGTTCGACTCGCGGAAGTAGACCGAGAGGAGCGCGAGCGAGAGCACGATGAGGATGCCCACCACCACGCGGCGCCTGGTCGCGCTGCGGGCTCTGGAGGGGTACGGCGAGGCAGGACGCTGGACGGGACGGCCCAGCACCGCCAATCGGGCGGTTCTGTTGCGAGGCACGAGCTTCGCCAGAGGTTAGCGGGCTGGGACGCTAGCGCCGGTGATTGTTGCGGCGGGCACGATCATTTCCGCCAGCCACGGCTCCGCGGAGCGAACCCGTGGCGGCAAAACCCCTGAAGGCGGCCGCTTCGCGGCCGGCCGCCGAGGCATGTCATCGACGGTGATTGTTTCGCCGCGCGCGAGCTGAGCGGTGGATCACCTCGAACTCCTCCAGGCTCCTGCCCGAGCCGACGGCCACACAGGTGAGCGGGCTCTCGGCCAGATGGACGGGCATGAGCGTCTCGTGGCGGAGCCGCTCGTCGAGCCCCGTCAGGAGCGCTCCGCCCCCGGCGAGGACGATTCCGCGGTCCATGATGTCCGCCGCGAGCTCCGGCGGGGTCTTGTCCAGGGTCGACTTGATCGCGTCGATGATCTGGGCGACCGGGTCGTCGAGCGCCGTGCGGATCTCCTCGGAGGTGAGGACGACCGTCTTTGGCAGCCCGCTCATCAGGTCGCGGCCTCGCACCTCGGCGGACATCTCTTCCTTCTGGTGGAACGCGGAGCCGACCTCGAGCTTGATCTCCTCGGCGGTCTGCTGGCCGATCAGGAGCTTGTACTCCTTCTTGATGTGGTTGACGATCGCCTCGTCCATCTCGTCGCCGCCGACGCGCAGCGACTGCGAGACGACGATCCCGCCCAGCGAGATCACGGCGACCTCGGTGGTGCCGCCGCCGATGTCGACGATCATGTTCCCGGTCGGCTCGGCGACCGGAAGACCTGCGCCGATCGCAGCGGCCATCGGCTCCTCGATCAGGTACGCCTGCCGCGCGCCGGCCGAGAGCGTCGCCTCTTCGACCGCGCGCTTCTCAACGCCGGTCACGCCTGACGGCACGCACACGACGACGCGCGGGTGCGCGAAGCGGTGCTGATGGACCTTCTGGATGAAGTGGCGCAGCATCTGCTCGGTGACGTCGAAGTCCGCGATCACGCCGTCCTTCAACGGGCGGATCGCGCTGATCGTCCCCGGCGTGCGTCCGAGCATCCGCTTCGCCTCGACGCCGACCGCGTGCACCTCACCGGTGCGCGTGTCGACCGCGACGACGCTCGGCTCGGAGAGCACGATCCCGCGTCCACGCACGTAGACGAGCGTGTTTGCGGTGCCGAGGTCCACGGCCATGTCTCGGCCCCCGAAGCCGGTAAGTGAGTTGAAGAGGCCCATAGGTCGCGTCCAGAGTACTAGTAGGGGCAAGCCTTTCCTGCCTTGGAATGGCCGCGGGAGAGGAGTACGTTCTGTGGGCTGATGCGAGCGGCACAGATCTTCCTGATGCTCGGAGCGCTTGCGCTCGCCGGAGCCGCGGCCTCAGCCGGCGCGCTGAAGCCGGCGTCCCCTGAGCGGCACTGCAAAGGCGGCTCGACTTCCGCGACGATCGCCGGCAAGCACGTGTGCCTGCGAGCGGGCGCGCGCTGCACGAAGAAGCACGACCGTCAGTACCACCGCTACCGACTCCACTGCCACTCCGGCCGCCTCACCCGCTTCGCGACCCCTGCGCCTCCCGCAACGCCGCCGACGCTCTCGGAGCCGCCTGCGCCGACCGGCCGACTCGTCGACGTCGGCGGGTATCGCATCATGCTGGAGTGCGCCGGCAGCGGCGCGCCCACCGTCGTCCTCGAGGCGGGGGCGGGGGCGCCTCGCCTTCCGTATCGAAAGGTGCAGTACGCGCTATCCCCCGACACGCGTGTGTGCTCCTACGACCGGCCAGAGACGCTGCCACCATCGAGCGATCCGAGACCCCCGGGCGTCGCGCCGACGTCCGCGACGTTCTCGCGCGAGCTTCGCACCGTTTTGGCGAACGCCGGCGAGCCCGGACCGTACCTGCTCGCTGCGCACTCGTTCGGCGGCCTGCTCGTCTCCGCGTTCACGGTGCGCTATCCCGATGACGTGGCGGGACTCGTTTTCATCGATGCGCTCGCTCCCGCGCGCGCGGCCGCGTTCGCGACGCCTGGGGTGCTGCCCGAGGTTTGGGACGCCCGCGCGGACGTCGCGCTGATCGACTCGGTCGCGTGGGGAGCCCGGCCCGTCGTCGTGCTCACGACCACGACGCCGCTCGAGGCGCCGGACGTTCGCCGGCGTGGCACGAACGTGCTCGCCGCCGCCGCGCCGCAGCACAGCCACTTCGTCTTCCGCGACGTTCCCGGCCTCGCGTACGAGACGATCAAGATCGCGATCGCCGCCGTACGCGCAGGCGGCCCGCTGCCCGCCTGCGCGCAAACACGCCTGCCGCAGATCGGCGCGCGGTGCACTCCGTGAGCTAGCCGAACCCGTACGTGCCCGGGAAGCGCTCCGTGAGTAAGCGCACGAGGAGGCACGCGGGCAGGCCGACCACGTTCAGGTAGTCCCCGTCGATCCCCCGCACAAGCGCTGCACCGCGGCCTTGGATCGCATAGGCGCCCGCCCTGCCCTCCCACTCGCCGCTGGCGACGTACACGGCGACGTCCCGCGGGGTGAGCTCCCGAAAGGTGACGCGCGTCACGACATGCTCGACGAGCTCCCACCCCGGCGTCAGGAGCGCAAGCCCCGACACGACGAGGTGGGTCTCGCCGCCCAGAGCGTCGAGCATCTCCGCCGCTGCCTCGGCGTTCGCGGGTTTCCCGTATACCCGCCCGCCGAGCACGACCGCGGTGTCGACGCCGAGCACCGGCCGCCCGTCCGCCTGGTCTGCAACCGAGCGCGCCTTCCCGAGCGCGTGCGCGTTGACGAGCTCGACCGCGTCCATTCCGGGCTGATCGTGCTCCTCGTAGTCCGGAGCGACGACGTCGAACGGGATGCCGAGCTGCTCGAGGATGATGCGACGTTGTGGCGACGTCGACGCGAGCAGCAGCGGCGGCGCGGGCGGTTCGCTCATCCGCGCTTGCGCGCCCGCCAGATCTCTTCCCACGGCCACTGCTTCGCCCACTCCGCGTTCGAGTGGTAGTAGGCGTGGTTCTCGGCGTCCTCCGGCGCGAAGATCTCGATCAGGTCGAGCACGTCGAAGCTGTACGTGCGCAACAGCTTGAACAGGTCGCCGTGGCCGAGCTGGAACTCGGTCGTGCCGTCGTCCTCCCAGTCCATCCGGTGCAGCCCCCGCTGCGGACGCTGGAGCGCCTCCGACCAGCCGTCGAGCTTCGCGCAGAGCATCGACAGCGTCGAGTTGCGCAGGAAGACGAGCTCGCCGCCGGGTCGAAGCAGCCGAGCCGCCTCGGGGATCCACTTGTAGGGGTCGCACCAGATCGACGCCCCGTACTCGGAGAGGACGACGTCGAACGACCCGTCCGGGAGCGGGACCTCCTCGGCGTTGGCCTCCAGGAGCGGGAACTCGATCCCGGTCTCGCGCTGCATCTGCCGCGCGGTGTCGAGCTGCGCGGGGGTCACGTCCACGCCGACCGGACGCGCTCCGCGCCGGGCGAGCCACGCAGAGAAATACGCGGTGCCGCAGCCGAGCTCGATCACGTCCTTGCCGTCGACGTCGGGCAGCGCGTTCAGCTCCGCCTCGGGCACGCTGAACACGCCCCAGGTGACGTCCTCCTGCTTCCACGCGCGCACGCCTTGCTCGTGTGTGTAGTCCTTGTTCGACTCCGTCCAGCTCGCGCGGTTGCGAACGGCGTACTCGGGAAGTTCAGACGAGTTCATCGTCAGAGAACCACAACGCGATCTCGCGCTGTGCGGACTCCGACGAGTCGGAGCCGTGAACGAGGTTGTTCGGCATCGACGTCGCGAGGTCGCCGCGGATCGAGCCGGGCTCGGCGTCCGCCGGGTTCGTCGCGCCGATCGTCTTCCGCATCGTCGCGATCGCGCCCTCGCCCTCAACGACGAGCGCCCAGGTCGGTGCGGAGGTGATGAACTCGACGAGCTCGCCGAAGAAGGGCTTCTCGCTGTGCTCGGCGTAGTGCTCCTGGCCGAGCTCGCGCGAGACGCGCAGCAGCTTGCCGGCGACGACGTCGAAGCCACGCCGCTCGATGCGCGCGAGGATCTCGCCCGCAAGCGAGCGTTGGACGGCGTCCGGCTTGATCAGGATCAGGGTGCGCTCGACGGCCACGGCGCGCGATGTTACTCGGCGCGTCTTCGCCTGGGGGTCTCCCAGGTGTCGCCGAAGTCGATCGCGGCGGGCGTCTCGACGCGCGTCTCGCAGTACGGGCAGATCTGCCAGAGCGCTTCGAGCGGCTGCTTGCAGGTCACGCAGGCCTGCTTCAGCTTGGTCGTGCAGACCGGGCAGACGAGGAAGGTCGCGTCGACCTCGGCCCGACAGACGGGGCAGTGGAGGTCGCGCAGCGCGAGCCGCTTCTCCATGGCCTTGATCTCGAGCTCGCGCTCGCGGACGTCCTCGAGGTACTCCGGCGGCCGGAAGAACATGTAGATGATCGGGCCGATGAACGGAGGGATCGCGCCGAGCACCGTCGCCATCCCGACCATCCAGGGGTCCTCGATCCGCCGGCGGGCGTCCTTGTAGACCCAGTACGCCGTCGCCACCCAGAAGACGACGAAGAAGAAGAACCCGAGGTTCCGGCCGATGGTGACGAAGTCAGAGTCGAGGTTCACAGAAGCAGCTTTCCCACGAGATACCCGACCCCGAACGCGGCCCCGACGATCGCGATGATCACGAACGCCCCGAACGCGACGACGGTCAGCTGTTCTCCCAGCTTCGTCACTCTACGTGCAGCTCCTCTCGCGCGGCCAAATCCGAGAGGAGATAGAGAGAGCCCGTCACGAGCACCGGGGGATCCTGCCTCGCGCGCTCGACCGCGGCGATCGGGTCGTCGATCGCCTCGACCTCGGAGAACCACCGAGCCGCCAGCGTCGCGAGCTCACCTGCGGGCAGTGCCCGGGCGTTCGACGACGAGGTCGCCACGAAGCGTCCGCCGACGCGCGCCAGGCGCTCCAGCATCCCCTCCACGTCCTTGTCACGGAGGATCGAGGCGACGACCGTGTAGTTCCCGACCGGGAGACGCGGCAGCGCCCAGTCGAGCCCGTCCGGGTTGTGCCCGCCGTCCCAGATCTCCGAGTCGGAGCGACGCTCGAGCCGGCCGGGGAGCTGAACCTCCACGTCACCCTCGACCCCAGAGCCGAGGAACGCACCGGCAGCCTCACGCGCGCCGCCGAGCAGAACCTGCCTGCCCGGAACGAGCGGGGCGAACTCGGCGTCCGGCATGACGACGATCGCGTCGGCTGCGGCAACGGCGAGCTTCTCGCGCGCGATCGCCTCACGCGTCTCGCCGAGCACGTCGACGTGATCCAGTCCGACGTTCGTGAGCAGGACGACGGGAGCATCGAGCACGTTCGTGGCGTCGTAGCGTCCACCCAGCCCCGCCTCGATGACGGCAGCGTCGACGTCGTCCGCGGCGAACACCGCGAACGCCGCGGCGGTCAGCACCTCGAACTGCGTCGCGCCGACGGCGACCGCAGCCTCGCGAACGCCGCCCACCGCGCGCTCGAAGTCGGCCTCGGCCCCCCCGCTCCGGATCCGCTCGCTCCAGCCGCGCACGTGGGGCGAGAGATACGCGCCGACGTTCAGGCCCGTGGAGGCGAGGTGCGCCTCGATCGTTCGCGTCGCCGTCGACTTGCCGTTCGTGCCGACCACGTGGATCGAGGGATACCGCCGGTGCGGATCGCCGAGCGCGTCGAGCAGCATCCGCATCCGCCCCAGGCCGAACTCCTCCGGCCAGGGGTCGAGTGACGCGACCCAGTCAGCGGCCGACGGCATAGCCCTGCATGCCGCGCGGGTTCGCGGCGGCGCGAAGCGTGCCGCCGGCGTCGCGGGACGCCGCGCTGAGCCGGCCGAGCGACCACTCGTCCGTGACGTCGACATCGTGACCGCGCTCGCGCAGCTCGTCGACCACCTCGGGCGCGAAGCGTGCCTCGACCTCGACGTGCTGCGGCTTCGCCACGCGGGGGTAGAACGAGCTCGGGAAGTGGTTCGAGTGGAACATCGGCAGGTCGATCGCAGCCTGCAGGTTCGACTCGAAGAGCACGTGGTGGAGGAAGAAGACGAGCGACCACTGGTCCTGCTGGTCGCCGCCCGGCGTTCCGAACGACAGGACCTCGTCGCCTCGCCGCGCAAGCGACGGGGAGAGCGTCGTCCGCGGGCGCTTGCGAGGTTCCAGAGAGTTGGCCAAGCCGTCCTCGAGCCAGAACATCTGCGCGCGCGTGCCGAGCGGAAAGCCGAGCCCCGGTACGACGGGCGAGCTCTGCAGCCAACCGCCGCTCGGAGTCGCTGACACGACGTTCCCGAAGCGATCGACGACGTCGAGGTGGCACGTGTCGCCCCGCGTCGGCTCGCCGGCTCCTCGAGCAAGTAACACGGTGTCACTTGGGATCTCCGGCAACCGCGCGCCCTCGAGTCCGGGGACGAGGTCAGGCGAGGCCGTGTCCGTGACGAGCGCCCGGCGCTCCTTCGCGTAGTCGCTGGAGAGCAGTCGGTCGAGCGGAACGTCTGCGAATGCCGGGTCGCCGTACCACGCCTCGCGGTCGGCGAAGGCGAGCTTCGAGCACTCGAGCACCGTGTGCACGAACTCCGTGCTGCCGGCGCCCATCGACGCGAGGTCGAAGCCGTCGAGCAGCGCGAGCTGCTGGAGCAGGACCGGCCCCTGCCCCCATGGCCCCGTCTTGAAGACCGTCCACCCGTCGTAGTCCAGGCTCGTCGGCGCTTCGAAGGGCGCCTCGAACGCGGCGAGGTCGTCGGCGTCGAGCAATCCGCGGTGCGCGCGGCCCGAGCTGTCCGGCACCTCGGTCTCCGCGCAGAAGTCGCCGATCGCCTCCGCGACGAAGCCGCGGTACCACGCGTCGCGGGCCGCCTGGATCTGGCCGTCGCGATCGGCAGTCGCAGCTTCCGCCTCCTCGAGGACGCGGGTGTACGTGTCGGCAAGCGCAGGCCGCCGGAAGAGCGACCACGCCGACGGTGCGGGCAACCAGGTTTCAGCCGACGTGGGCCAGTCGGCACGGAAGATCGACTCGAGCGACGCGATGCTTTCGGCGACGCGCGGCAGGACGGGATGGCCGTCGCGGGCGTAGCCGATGGCGGGCTCGAGCACGTCGCGAAGCGAGGCCGTTCCGAGCTCGAGGAGCATCCGGAGCCAGGCGTCGAACGCACCGGGCACGCACGCGGCGAGCAAACCCGTGCCGGGGACGAGGTCGAGCCCGAGCTCGCGGAAGCGCTCGGTCGTCGCAGCGGCCGGCGCAGGGCCCTGCCCGCACACGACGAGCACTTCGTCGCGAGCGGCCGAATAGAGGACGATCGGGAGGTCGCCGCCTGGCCCGTTCAGGTGCGGCTCGACGACCTGCAGCACGAACCCCGCAGCGGCGGCCGCGTCGAACGCGTTGCCGCCGGCCTCGAGCAGCCGCATGCCGGCCGCGGACGCGAGCCAGTGGGTTGAGGCGACCATCCCGAAGGTCCCGCGCAGCTCAGGCCGTGTGGTGAACACGGGCCGCACTTTACGCGCGGCGACTAGGCGGACTCTTCGGCGAGGAGCGGCTCGTCGGCCTCGTCCTCGGCGTCGGCACCGGCGCTCGTGACGAGCGTCGGGCGAATCCCGTTCGCGATCGTCTCCTTGGTGATCACGCACTTGGAGACGTCCTTGCGGGACGGAAGCTCGAACATCACGTCGAGCAACGCCGACTCGATGATCGACCGCAGCCCGCGGGCGCCGGTCTCCCGGGCGAGCGCCTTGTCCGCGATCTCCCAGAGCGAATCGTCGGTGAAGACGAGCTCGATCGAGTCGTAGCCGAAGAAGCGCTGGTACTGCTTCGTGAGCGCGTTCTTCGGCTCCATCAAGATCTTGATCAGGTCCTCGCGCTGCAACTGGTGCACGGCCGAGATGACGGGCAGCCGACCGATGAACTCGGGGATCAGGCCGAACGAGAGCAGGTCCTCGGGCATGACACCCGAGAGCAGCTCGCTCTTGTCCGAGTCGTGCTTCGAGCGGATGTCGGCGCCGAAGCCGACGGCGTTCTTGCCGATCCGCTTCGAGATGATCTTGTCGAGCCCGGCGAACGCGCCGCCGCAGATGAAGAGGATGTTCGTCGTGTCGATCGAGAGGAACTCCTGGTGCGGGTGCTTGCGTCCGCCCTGCGGCGGCACCGAGGCGACCGTTCCCTCGAGGATCTTGAGCAGCGCCTGCTGCACACCTTCGCCCGACACGTCGCGCGTGATCGACGGGTTGTCCGCCTTGCGCGCGATCTTGTCGACCTCGTCGATGTAGATGATCCCGGTCTCGGCCTTCTTGATGTCGAAGTCGGCCGCCTGGATCAGCTTCAGGAGGATGTTCTCCACGTCCTCGCCGACGTAGCCCGCCTCGGTGAGCGCGGTCGCGTCGGCGATCGCGAACGGCACGTTGAGGATCCGCGCGAGCGTCTGCGCGAGGAGCGTCTTACCGCACCCGGTCGGCCCGAGCAGCAGGATGTTCGACTTCTGCAGCTCGACCTCGCCGTCCTCGGTGCCCATCTGGACGCGCTTGTAGTGGTTGTAGACGGCGACGGCGAGCGTGCGCTTGGCCTCTTCCTGCGAGACGACGTAGTCGTTCAGCACCGCATAGATGTCGCGGGGCCGCGGCAGGTTGTCGAGGTCGAGCTGGGTCGGGGTCGTCAGCTCCTCGTCGATGATCTCGTTGCAGAGATCGATGCACTCGTCGCAGATGTAGACGCCGGGGCCGGCGATCAGCTTCTTGACCTGCCGCTGCGACTTCCCACAGAAGCTGCAGAGGAGCTGCTCGTTGCCTTCGCTCGCGCGTGCCATCAGTCGGACACTAGTACCCGGAATTGCTTCCGGCTCGTCTCCCTCGAACGAGTGATCTGCGTTCGCCGCACCGGCATCGTCTCTCCTTGTAGCGCGAAAACCACGGTTTGCCTAGGCCACCGCAGCCCGGCTGATCGGATCCCGGCTCGAGACCACGGTGTCGATCACGCCGTACTCCTTGGCCTCTTCGGCGGTCATGTAGTAGTCGCGATCCATGTCCTTGGCGATCTTCTCGAGGTCCTGGCCGGTGTGGCTGGCCATGATCTCCTCCATCAGCCGCTTGAGGCTGATCACCTCGCGGGCCTGGATCTCGATGTCCGTGGGCTGCCCGTGGAACCCGGCCGAGCCCTGGTGGATGAGGATCTTCGAGTGCGGGAGCGCGAGCCGCTTACCGGGCGTTCCACCGGCGAGGATCACGGCGCCCATCGACATCGCCATGCCGACGCAGATCGTCTGCACGTCGGGCTTGATGAACTGCATCGTGTCGTAGATCGCGAGCCCGGCGTACACGACGCCGCCCGGCGAGTTGATGTAGATCGAGATGTCCTTGTCGGGATCCTCGGACTCGAGGTGGAGCAACTGCGCGACGATCAGGTTCGCGATCTGGTCGTCCACCGGCGTGCCGAGGAAGATGATTCGTTCGTTGAGCAGTCGCGAGTAGATGTCGAAGGCGCGTTCGCCGCGCGACGTCTGCTCGATGACCATTGGGACAAGCGGGCTCATGCCGTCTCCTTGGTGCCGGGGGTCCACAACTTTGTCGGTGTCTCTGCTTTTTCCTTCTCGGGCGTCCAGATCGCCTCGCGGGCCTCGGCCAGCTCGACCGGGATCCGCTTGACCTCCGACGCCACTCGGTCGAGCGCCGCCCGGAGGCGGATGTCTTCCCGCAGGTCCTCGAACGTGCCTGCGTCGCGCAGCCGCTGCAGCAGCTCGTCGGGATCGTCACCGGCCGCTCCTGCCTCCTCGCGGACGAGCGCCTCGACTTCCTCGTCGGGCACCTCGAGGTCGAGCTGGTCGGCGACGGCTTCGAGCACGAGCTCTCGAGCAACGGACTGCGCGGCCTCGCCGCGGATCTGCTCGGACAGCTGCTCGGGCGAGACGCCCGAGAGCTGCACGTACGTCTCGAGGCTGAGACCGCGCGCGGCGAGCGAGCGGGCGAGGTTGTTCAAGAGTGTGCGAGCCCTGGCCTCGACGAGCGGGCCGCCTGCCTCCACGCCGGTCGCCTCGACGAGCTGGTCGACCGCGGCGGCGCGGACGGCGCCCTCGATCTCCTCCTCGATCTGCTCGCGGAGGTTGGACTCGATGTCCGAGCGAAGCTGGTCGAGCGTGTCGAACTCGCTCGCGGCGCGCGCCAGCTCGTCGTCGAGCGGCGGCAGCACCTTCTCCTTGATCTCCTTGACGGTGAGCTCGACCGTCCCCGCCTCGTCCTCGGAGCGCTCGAAGCGGATCTCCTGGGTCTCGCCCGGGGACATCCCGACGAGCGCACGCTCGAGCTCGGGGACGAGCCGTCCCGCACCGAGCTCCACGACGTAGTCGCGCTGCGGCTCCTGGCCCTCGACGACGAGGTCGACGACCATCGTGTCGCCCGGCTGTGCGGCCCGGCCCTCGACCGGCGTCAGCTCCGCGACCGAGCTGCGCAGGACGTTCAGCTCGTGCTCGACGATCTCCTCGGGCACCTCGGCCTCCGGTGCCGGCACCTCGAGCTGCGTCCAGTCGGCCGGCTCGGGCTTCGGCTGGACCGACACCGTCGCGGTGAAGCGCCAGTCCTCGTCCGGTGTCTGCGGCAGCTCGTAGTCGTACTGCGGCTGCTCGACCGGACGGATCCGGGAACGCGCTGCCGCGTTCATGAACCAGCCGCCGATGTGGCTCTCGACCGCCTCGCTGTGCAGACGCTCGCGCCCGACTCGGGCGAGCAGAACGGGCATCGGAACCTTCCCCTGGCGGAAGCCCGGGATCTTGACGCTCTCGGCCAGGTCGGAGGCCGCGTGCTCGACCGCGTGCTCCAGCTGCGCCTTCGGGACGTCCACGACGAGACGAACGCGGTTGTCGGGCAGCTCCTCGAGCTGGGGCTCCATCCGGGCATTGTGCCGGACGGCTTTCGCGCTGGGTTGGATGGGTCTGCCCGCGGGCCGCGAACACAGAGCCGGCCGGGTGGCGGCGAGGCACCGCGCCGGTGCACCCCGTAAGCTCGTCGGCCGAGAAGGAGCGGGTCCGTGAACGACGTCGTCGAGATCGTCCAGTACGTCAATCTCGCGCTCTACACGGTCGTGGCCATCGCCGCCGTCTGGCTGTGGTGGCGGCACCGGGAGCGGGCCGGGCTTTGGGCAGCCCTGGCGTTCGTCGGCCTCGCCCTGATCGTCGACGTCGGTCGGCTCCTCCCCGAGGACCCGACCAGCGAGCGCGAGAAGCTCGCCCTGAAGGTCTTGATCGCCGGCCTCGTCCTCTTCCCGTACCTCCTCTACCGGTTCGCCACCAGCTTCAGGCCGCCGAGCCGCTCGCTCTCGCTCCTGATCGGCGGGATCACGGTGATCGTTCTCGCCTGGACGTTCGTGCTGTCCGACATCCCGGGCGAAGGCGAAGCCTGGCCGACCTCTTTCGCGGTCTACGTCGCGGCGTTCACGGTTCACTGGACGCTCCTGACCGTCGTCGTGACCTACCGTCTCTGGACGGCCGGGCGCGGCGAGGCGAGCGTCCCGCGGAAGCGGATGCGGTTGCTCGCGGTGGCCGCCGCGACGATCACGCTCGCCCTGCTGATCAGCGTGAGCGGCACCTCGGACGGCTCGGCTGCGTCACTCGTCGCGACGCTGCTCTCCAGTGTCAGCGCGCTGGCCTTCCTGATCGGCCTTGCGCCGCCCTCGATCCTCCGCACGGCCTGGAGGCGCCCCGAGACTGCGCGCCTGCAAGCCGCGATCTCGGAGTTGATGGGTGCGACAACGAGCGGCGAGGTCGTCGGCCACGTCCTGCCGCCGATGGCGGAGATCGTCGGTGCGCAAGCGGTCGAGCTGCGCAATCTGGAGGGCGAGGTGCTCGGTGCCTACGGGAACGCCGCCGACGATGCCAATCGAATCGTGGTCGTGGAGAGCCCGGCAGGAGAGGTCAAGCTCTGGACGAGCACGTACACGCCGTTCTTCGGCGTCGAGGAGCTTGCGCTCGTCCGCACGCTCGCGGCGCTGACCGCCCTTGCACTCGATCGCGCACGTCTGTTCTCCCACGAGCGCGAGACGCGCGAAGCCCTCCAGCGCGCGGACGAGATCAAGACGAACTTCGTCTCCCTCGCCGCGCACGAGCTCCGAACGCCGGTCGCGACGATCCACGGGCTGGTCGAGACGATCTACGGGCGGCGCGAGCAGCTCGAGCCGGGCGAGCTCGAGGAGCTCGAGACGGTCCTGCGCGGACAGACGGTGCGGATGAAGTCGCTCGTCGAGCAGCTGCTCGACCTGTCGCGCCTCGAGGCCGACGCTGTCGACATCCGGCCGACGGCGCTCGCGATCCGGCCGCGCGTGGAGGAGATCGTCCTCGCGTCGCTCGGCAAGGACGCGAGCCTCGTGGAGATCGACGTCGACTCGCGGCTCGTCGCGGAGGTCGACCCGGACGCGCTCGACCGGATCGTCTCCAACCTCCTCGTCAACGCGTGCCGCTACGGCTCGGCGCCCGTGCGCATCTCCGCCGAGAAGAACGACCGGCACTTCCGCGTCACTGTCGAGGACCAGGGAGAAGGCGTGCCGCCCGAGTTCGTGCCCGACCTGTTCGAGCGCTTCACGCGGAGCACGAGCTCGCGCGCGCGCTCCGGAACCGGGCTCGGCCTCGCGATCGCCCGCTCGTACGCGCAGGCGCACCGAGGCGATCTGATCTACGAGCCCGCGCAACCCCACGGCGCCCGCTTCCAGCTGGTCCTGCCCGTTCGCACCTAGTAACAGCCGATGCGGGCGAGAGGACTCGAACCTCCAAGGGCTTTCGCCCAACGGGTCCTAAACCCGTCGCGTCTACCAGTTCCGCCACACCCGCACGGTGCAGTGAGAGGCTAGCGCGGCGACTAGGGTTCATGGCCCCGGGTGGAGTCGAACCACCGCGCGCAGATTCGAAGTCTGCCGCTCTATCCACTGAGCTACGGGGCCGTCACGACACGGTAGCCGAGCCGGGAACAAGATTCGGCAGCGGTCGCTGTTCCAGCGCGGCCAGGATGTTCGCGACGAGCTCGGCCGTCGCGGCCTCGCGCGTCGCACGCGTCGCGCTCCCCACGTGCGGCGAGAGAACGACGTTCGGCAAGGCGAGGAGTGCCTCCGGCACGTTGGGCTCGTGCGCGAAGACGTCGAGGCCCGCGCTGAGCCGCCCGGACGCGACCTCGGCGACGAGCGCGTCCTCGTCGACGATCGCCCCGCGCGCGGTGTTGATCAGGCACGCGCCGTCCCGGAGCAGGCCCAGTCGCCGACCGTCGAGCAGTCCGTGGGTCTCGTCGGTGAGGGGTACGTGGATCGTGACGACGTCGGACTCGCGGAGCAGATCGTCGAGCCCGCGGCGGTCGGGGCTCCCGTCATCCGTGCGGCGCGTATGCAGCACGTTCATCCCGAACGCCCTTGCCCGAGTCGCCACGGCGCTGCCGATTCGACCAAGACCGATCACACCGAGCGTCGCGCCACCGATCTCCGCGCCGAGGAGGTCGCCGACGAACCAGCCCGACGCCCACTTCCCCTCCCGGACGAACCGGTCCCCCTCGACGAGGCGCCGGCGGGTCGCCAGCACGAGCGCCATCGTCAGATCCGCGGTCGCGATCCCGAGAGCCTCGGGCGTGTTCGTCACGGCAACGCCGCGACGAGCGCAGGCCCCGACGTCGATCCCGTCGTACCCGACGCCGTAGTTGGCGACGAGCAGAAGGTCGGGCAGGAGCTCGAGCAGCGCTTCGTCGACGGTCGCCGCGACGACCGCCAGGACCTCGACCCCTGGGTGTGGGACGGTGACGGGCCACTCCACGCTTACGTCCTCGAGCGCGTCCCACGCAGGCCCCGGGAACCGTCGAGACGCCAGGACGCGCACGCGGCGAGGCTATCCTGTCCTCGGCGAGGTGGCGGTAGCTCAGTTGGTAGAGCCCCGGGTTGTGGTCCCGGTGGTCGCGGGTTCGAGTCCCGTCCGCCACCCTGGAAGCGTGAGTGCGGGGAAACCCGCCTCCCGCGACCATCAAGCCCAGGGGGAAAACCGTCGATATCCCGTCCATGGCTCTCTCCGCGGCGGAGACGCTCGAGCGCGAGGCAACGGTTCCGGCCGTCCTCAAGACGTCGTGCGTCCTCCTGACGAAGGACCTCGAGGCGCACGCGTGCAACCTCTCGCGCATCGTTGGCCAGCTCCTCGTCGACCTCTGTGAGCATTCCTCCGACGGGCGAAAGATCCAACTCGGGCGCGGATACCTGCTGCCAGACTTCCCGCTGACCCAGGAAGTGATCGAGCGGCGCGAGGCGCGGATCGTCTCGCTCTTCGACACGGACGTCGACGAGAGTGAGGCCGAGCTCTTGCGCGACCTGCGCTTCGACTCACTGCTGATGATCCCGCTCGTCGTCGACGAGGACTGCTGGGGCCTCTTCGAGGTCTACCGTGAGGGCAAGGACCTCTTCACGGCTGAAGACGTCGTATGCGCAACGGCGATCGTGGAGAGCACGAGCACGGTGCTCGAAGCGCATCACCGGCGCGCTTCGGCCGCGTAGATGCGCCCGGGAGGATTCGAACCTCCGACCAACGGCTTAGAAGGCCGCCGCTCTTCCACTGAGCTACGGGCGCTCGTGGAAAGCGTAACGGTGTGGAGCGGCTAGCGTCTGACGCCGAAGTCGGCGGTGAGCACAGTCACGGGCGCGTTGTTGAACACGCCGGGTCCCGCGGTGACGTGAATCGCCGAGAGACCGATCTCCCGCCAGCGAGACGTGAGGAGGTTCTTGCGATGCGGCGGGCTGCCGAGCCACATGCGCAGCGCGTCCGCTGGAGCAACGTCCGGCGACGACCACAGCAGGTTCTCGCCGACCGACCAGTAGCCGTGTGAGCCCTGCGGGTAGAAGCGCGCGACGCGCTTCCAGAAGATCGTGCCGTCCGCCGAGTCGTGCGAGAAGAAGCCGCGATTCGCCATCGCCGCGGAGTGCGTGTCAGCAGCAGCGCGGAGGCGGGCGTTGAGCCGAAGCGGTGCGAGGTGGTGCTTGCGGCGAAGCGCGTTGATCTCGACGAGAACCCCACTCTCGAGGTCGTCGCGGGCTGCGAGCGTGCGGCCCTGATCGTGCGTCCGCGCACCTGAAGGCGAAGCCGCGACCGCCGCCGCAAGGATTGCGACCAGCGCCAGCAGACTGCGAGTCCCCCCGGACATCCTGATTCAACATCGGGTCGAAGCACGTTCGTCAGCCACCCCCCAATGGGGGATCGGGGCTTCCTCAGAGCGGGGCGTCGACGACCGGCTCGCCGGAAGACTCCCGACGAGACTCCAGCCAGTGGCGAATCAACACCTGGATCGTCCCTGCGATCGGGATCGCCGCCAGAGCTCCGAGCACGCCCGCGAGTGAGGCGCCGATCAGCACCGCGATGAGGATCGTGAGCGGCGAGAGCGCCACCGCCTTCGAGTAGATCAGGGGGTAGAGCACATGGTTTTCCACTTGCTGGTAGACGATGAACCAGCCGAGCACGATCAGCCCCACCGTCCAGCCCTGGTCGAGCACCGCGACGGTCGTGACGAGGACGGAGGCGATCGTCGCCCCGGCGAGCGGGATGAGGTCGAGCAAGAAGACGACCAGGCCAAGCGCGATCGCGTAGCTCACGCCGAGCGCAATGAGCAGGAGTGAAGACGTGATACCCGCGAGGAGCGCGATCGCCATCGCACCGGCGACGAAGCCGCCGACCGTCGCGTAGACGTCCTTACCGATCCTCCGCCAACGAGGCTGCGAGCTCGCCGGAAGCAGCTCGTAGAACCGCTCCACCCAGCGCGGACCTTCGAGGAGCATGAAGAAGGTGAGCACGATGATCGTGATCGTCGCCGCGATCACGGTCACGATCCCCTTCGTCACCGCGACGGCGGTCCCTGAGACGCCGAGGATACGGCTGATGTCGGTTCCGGACACCGCTTCGCGGAGGCGCTCGACGAGGTGGTAGTCGGTTTCGAGGAAGCCGAGACGACCGCGGCCCTCGGTCAGGTCTTCCACGTAATCGGGCACGGCGTCGATGAAGTTGTTCACCTCGTCGACGAGCGTCGGGATGAAGGTCAGACCGAGGAGGACAGCCACGCAGAGCAGGAGCAGGTACGTGATGCCGATCGCGAGCCCGCGTCTCCGGATCCCGCGCCGCATCAGGAGGTTGACGAGCGGGTCCAGGGCGAGAGCGAAGAAGACCGCGATCAGCATCCAGGTCAGCACCTGGCGCGCGAGCGAGACGACCTGGAGCAGCGCGAAGACGGCGAGGATGATTCCGAGGACGGCGAGGACCGTCCGTGCGCGGAGTCGGACAATCCGCTCGAGCGGGTCCATACGCGGAAGCTTGACCTGACCGCCGGACGGCTAGGCCGCTAGCATCCCGCGACGTGACGGCCGGGACACTCCACACGAACAAGGGCGCGATCGAGTTCGAGCTGTTCGACGACGACGCGCCGAAGACCGTCGCAAACTTCCTGAAACTCGCGCGCGACGGGTTCTACGACGGCGTCATCTTCCACCGCGTGATCCCGGACTTCATGATCCAGGGCGGCGACCCGACCGGCACCGGCATGGGTGGCCCGGGCTACCAGTTCGAGGACGAGTTCAACGACAACAAGGTCGTCCGCGGCGCGCTCGCCATGGCGAATGCCGGCCCGAACACGAACGGCTCGCAGTTCTTCATCGTCACCGCAGAGGCGACGCCCTGGCTGGACGGCAAGCACACCGTCTTCGGCCGAGTCACCAACGGGATGGACGTCGTCGACGAGATCGAGAAGGTCGACACCGACGCGAACGACAAGCCACGCGACGACGTGACGATCGAGCGCGTCGAGCTCGCCTCCTAGCTTCGCAAGTCGCGAATCCGCTTGCGCGGATCCGCGACGCGCCAAGACCCCTAAAGGCGGCCGCTTCGCTGCCGCTGCCGCAGCGATTTCACATCAAGCCTCTAGATCCGCGAGAAGCGCCCGACCGGGATCGAACCGGTGACTAAAGCTTGGAAGGCTCTCGTGTTACCGCTACACCACGGGCGCGCAGCAGTAGCGTAGCCCCGGTGGATTGGAGCCGCGCGCGCCTCGTTTGCTTCTCGGCCGGCACGCTGCTCGCGCTCGCGGCCCTCGTCGGGCCCCTCCACGACCTCCAGTTCGAGCTGCTGACGGCGCACCTGCTGCAGAACGTCGTCCTGGCCGAATGGGCGCCCGCGCTGCTCGTGCTCGGCCTCCCGCCCGAGCTCGGCCGGCGGCTGGCCAGGTTCGTGCCCCCCTGGCTCGGGCTCCCGCTATGGCTCGTCGTCTACTACGCGTGGCATGCACCCCCGCTCTACGACGCAGCACTCCGCCACCCTGACTCGCTGCTCCAGGCCGAGCACCTCACGTACCTCATCGCGGGCGCGGCCCTGTGGCTGCCGGTCGTCCACGGCACGATGAGCGACGGCGCGAAGGCCGGCTACGTCTTCGCCGCCTTCGTCTTGATCAGCCCGCTCGGCCTCCTCCTCGCCCTGATCCCCGAGAGCGTCTACACCTTCTACGACGGGCACTGGGGCCTGACCGCCCTTGAGGACCAGCAGATCGGCGGCGTCACGATGTCGACGGAAGCAGCACTGGTCTTCTTCGCAGTGTTCGCGTTCTTCTTCGCCCGCGTGGTGCGCGAGAACTAAGAGGTTGTACTTGCGGCCGCGGGCGGCCGCCTTTAGGCGCCCAAGCGGTCGTGGATCCGCGCAAGCGGATTCACGACTTGCGCCTCATCAGAAAATGGTCGGGGCGGCCGGATCCGAACCGGCGACCTCTGCGTCCCAAACGCAGCGCTCTGCCAGGCTGAGCTACGCCCCGCCGTTGCGGGCGAGTGTAGCTTCGCGCCGTGGTCGAGCCCCTCCTTCCGGCCGACAGGACACCGCCGCGGGAGCCGCACCCGTTCCTCGGCTACGCGATGGTGCTGACCGCGGCCACGCTGTGGGCGATCAACGGCGCGGTGTCGAAGGTGATCCTCGACTCCGGCGTCTCGTCGCTCCGGCTGAGCGAGGTTCGCTCGACGGGTGCGTTCGTCGGGCTCGCCGTCGTGCTCGCGCTCGTCGCGCCGCAGCGACTCCGCATCTCGCGGAGCGACCTCCCGATGCTCGCGCTGTTCGGGATCGCGGGGCTCGCGTTCGTGCAGTGGTTCTACTTCGTCGCGATCCACCGGATGTCGCTCGCAGTCGCGCTGCTCATCCAGTATCTCGCTCCGCTCCTCGTCGCGCTCTTCTCGCGGTTCGTGCTCCACGTCGAGGTCCGTCGCCGCATCTGGCTCGCGCTCGCGTTGGCGCTCGTCGGGCTCTCGTTCGTGCTCGAGATCTGGGGCGGGGCCGCGCTGGACGGGGTCGGCGTCGGGGCCTCGCTTCTGGCCGCGACGAGCTACGCGCTCTACATCCTGGTCGCGGAGCGGGAGCTCGGCCGGCGCGACGCGATCTCGCTCACGACCTACGGCTTCCTCTTCGCCTCACTCTTCTGGGCGGTGGTCCAACCGTGGTGGACGTTCCCTACCGGTCTGATCGACGACGCAGCCTCGGGCGCCTGGGGGCTGCCGGTCTGGACGCTGATGGGGTGGATGATCGTGCTGGGGACGATCGTCCCTTTTTGCCTGCTCGTCGGCTCGCTCAGCTTCATCCCGGCGACCCGCGCCAGCATCACGGCGATGTTCGAGCCGATCGCGGCGACCTTGGTCGCCTGGTTGTGGCTCGGCGAGGAGCTCGCCGCAGCCCAGCTGGTGGGCGGCGCGATCGTCCTCGCGGCCATTCTCCTGGCCCAGACAGCCCGTTGAAATGGAGGAAAACCATTAACCGTTTGAAACAGATGAAAACTTGACGCCGTCCGACACCGTCACTACCCTCCGCCACTTGATCTGTCTTGTAAAGAATATTTCTATAGTTTTTAGTACATTTTTTGCCCTTTCGGTGCTTGCCGCGCCGGCCCAAGCTCAGCCCACACCCGCCGAGGCGAGCCTCCTCCAGGCGATGAATCACGCCCGTGCGCAGCACGGCGTCCGTCCGCTCCGCATCGACCTCCGACTGGAGGCGGCGGCCCGGGGCAAGTCGCGGACGATGCTCCGAACGGGCACCTTCGCTCACGGCAACTTCCAGCGCCGGCTTTCGAGCTACCGCGCCCGGGGGCCGTACTTCGGCGAGAACCTCGCCTGGGGCGTCGGGGCGCGGGGGGCGGCCGCGAGTGTCGTCCAGATGTGGCTGGCGAGCCCGTCGCATCGCGCCAACCTGCTCCGCCGGAGCTTCCAGCGGGTCGGGCTCGGGATCTACGTCGGAACATTCCGCGGCTACGGCGACACGTCGGTCGTAACGGCGAACTTCGCCGGGCGTTAGTTCTATTGCGCAAGTCGCGAATCCGCTCACGCGGATCCGCGCCGCGCCAAGACCCCTAAAGTCGGCCGCTCCGCGGCCGCTCGCAGTTTTCCCTCGAAGGTCTCACTCCTCCATCAAGGCTTCGAGGTCCGCGAGCTTCTCGCGGCGAAGCTGGTCGCGCTCACCGCGGTCGATCCGCGCGAGGAGGTCGCGCACGAGCGGAGCGAGCTCGAGCGGGTTGAACGGCTTCGTGATGTAGTCGACGCCGCCGATGTCGAGCCCCTTCGCGCGATCGCGGAACTCGGCGCGCGCGGTCAGGAAGACGATCGGGATCCCTCTCGTCGCCGGGTCGTCCACGAGCTGCTCGGCGACGCGCCACCCATCCAGGCCCGGCATCATCACGTCGAGCAGGATCACGTCGGGTGGGTTCGCGCGCGCCTTTTCGAGCCCCGACGGGCCGTCAGCAGCCTCCGCGACCTTCATTCCCTCGGCCTCGAGGTTCACCCGGCAGAGCAGCCGGATGGGGGCCTCATCGTCGATTACGAGAACGTTGGTCATGCCGGGATCCGTGCGCCTATACCCGCGCCGCCGGAAGCTCGAACGCGAAGCGCGAGCCTTCGCCTTCGGACGACTCGACCCTGATCCGGCCGCCCATCGCCGTGACGAGGCCCTGGGCGAGGAAGAGACCGAGGCCGGTTCCTCCCCGCTCCTGGTCCGCGCGGTAGAACTTTCGGAAGATCCGGTCGTGCTCGGACTCCGGGATGCCGACGCCCTCGTCGGCGACCTGGAACTCCACCGTGTCGCTCTTCCGCCTCGCAGCGACGGTGACGCGACCGCCGTCGGGTGAGTACTTGACAGCGTTGTCGACCAGGTGCGCGAGCACCTGGCGCAGCTTGTCGGCGTCGGCCTCGGCCGCGAGCGGCTCCGGCGGGAGCTCGAGCACGAAGTCGTGCGCTGCGCTCTCCTCCACGGACGTCACCACCTCGGTCACGAGCGGCCGCACATCGGTCGCGATCAGGTTGACGTGCAGATCACCGGTGTCGAGTCGGGCGACGTTCAGCAGCTGGTCGACGATTCCCGTCAGCCGTGACGACTCCGAGGAGATGTACCCGAGGAAGACCCGGCGCTCCTCCTCGCCGAACGGGATGTCTTCGCGCAGGAGCGTCTCGGCGAAGCCGTAGATCGAGGTGAGCGGCCCGCGAAGCTCGTGCGAGACGGTCGAGACGAACTCCGACTTCATCTCTTCGACGAACCGGTCCGCGGAGATGTCGCGGAACGCGTGGATGCGCCCCGCGACCTGCCCCGCGGGGTCGCGCATGACCGCTTCGGTGACCGAGAGCCAGATCTCACCGCCGCTGCGCGCGATCCGCACGAGCGGCGCGCCGCTCAACGATCGCCCGAGGACCTGCTGCGGCGATCGACCGAGAGCCTCGGCGGCGGGGACGCCGGTCACTTGCTCGGCCGCTCGGTTCCAGAGCACGACGTTCCCGTCGCGGTCGAGCGCCACGATCCCGTCCGCGATGTTCTCGAGGATGGCCGTGCTCCGCTCCTTCTCCAGTGCGACGCGCTGGTAGAGCTCGGCGTTCGAGAGCGCGGCCGCGGTGTTGGCCGCGAGCGCGAGCAGCGCTTCGATCTCTTCCGGTCGCCAGCGCCGCGGGCCGCGCGCGTACACGGCGATCACCCCGAGGAGAGAGCTCTCCGGCCCGACGAGCGGGACACCGAGGTACGCGCTGTAGCCGGCGGCGAGCACGGCGTCGGAGGCGAGCAGCGCAGCGTCGGACGAGGCGTCCGGCACCGCGACGGGCTTGCGCGACTGCGCGACCTCGCCCGAGAGCCACCCGGCCGTCTCGCTGCGAACTCCGAGCGCGACCTCTGCATCGCTTCCCGCGACGGCGGTAACCAGCAGTTCGTCGCCGTCGACGATCCTGATCGCACACGCGTCCGCTCCCAGCAATTCGGGAGCCCGCTGAACGACCTCGTCGAGCACCGCCGCAGGATCGAGCTCGGTCGCGAGCGTGCTGCCCGTCCGCGCGAGCTGCTGCGCGAGCGCGCGCGACGTGCGTTCCCCTTCAAACAGTCCACTCCGCTCGAGCGCCCCACGCGCGGCGCCGGCGAGGTGCCGTGCGAGCTCGATGTCCTCGTCGCGCAGCGAGCGCTCGTCTGCGAAGAAGACGAGCACCAGCCCCGCCGCGTCCTCGCCGGCGACTTCGAGCGGGATGAGCAGCAGCGACCGGAACGAACACTGCTCCGCGAGCGTTCGCCAGCGGCCGTCGAAGCGGTCGTCGGTCGCCAGTTGCGAGGACGCGAGGATGCGACGCTCCGCCGAGGCGTGCCGGAAGCCGGACTCGCCGTCGAGACCAGCCTCGAGCGCGGCCTCCAGCGGCGCGGGGAGCTCGTGTCGACCCGCAAGGCGAAGTGTCCCCGCGTTCGGCATGACGACGGCGGTGAAGGCGGCGCCGAACGCCTCACCCGCCGCCTGCGCGACGGCGTCCAGCGTCGCGGAAAGCGAGAGCGGTTCCACCAGCACGGAGGCGATGCGGTAGAAGCCACGCTGGATCCGTGCCTGGCGCGAGTTCTCCTCGAACGCCTCGGCGTTGCGCAGTGCGAGCGAGGCGAGGGCCGCGAACGCCTCGAGCAGCTCGAGCCCCTGCTCGTCGAAGCTCCCCGCGGTCCGCGAGCACACGCCGAGCACCCCTCGCACCTCGTCGAAGACCGTGATCGGCGCGACCATCACGTCTTCGAACTCGCGATAGCTCGCCGATGGGAGCGGTTGCTCCGTCCGCGCGAAGTTGCGCTTCAGAACCGGTCGCCGCGCCGTGATCGCTTCGCCGAGCGTCCCTCCGGGAAAGATCTCGCTCCCCGTCTCGCTCTCGGGCAGCCCGTGCACGGCCCGACACACGAGCGTGTGGCGACGCTCGTCGAAGAGCCAGCAGTCCGCCGCATCCGCGCCGAGCAGCTGTACGACCTCGCTCACGAGCACCTCGAGAACTCCCTGAAACTCGAGCTCGCTGGTCAGCGTCTGCGCCGCGTGGAGCAGAGCGGTCTGCCGCAGCAGGCGACGCTCGTGATCCGCAAGCAGCCGCTTCGTGTCGAGGCCGAGCCCGAGCTCCCGCGCGACGGCCTGGAGGAACGCAACGTCGCCCGATGCCCAGGTCCCCGGCACGTTCCGGTGGACCGCCAACACGCCGATCAGCCGGTCGAAGACGATGATCGGCGTCGCGAGGACCGACCGCGAGCCGAGCTCGAGCAGGCCCTGCCGGCCACCATGTGCAGCGTCGTCGAGCTCCGGCGCGGTCGCGACGTCGGCGAGCGCGACGGTCGAGCGGTCCCGCATCGCGAGGTTGGAGACTGCGAGCCGAGCGAGGCTCAAGTCGCCGATCGGCTCGAGCCCGTCCTCGTACCACTGGGCCTTCACCGTCATCGCCCCGTCGGGCTCGCCGAGCCGGACGAAGCAACGTTCCGCACGCAGCGCTTCCGCCACGACGGCGACCCCATGCTCGAGCACCGCGTCGAGGTTGGAGTCGGTCCGGATCCGGGCGGCGAGCTGCGCGACGACCGACTCGCGCTCGCCGTCCGAGCCACTCAATCTCTTGATCACGGGAGCGCCTTCCGCCGCGAGTGCCTGAAGCTCGGTCAGAACCTCGCCGGAGAACGCGCGCTGCTTGGTCGTCGCCGCGACGACGAGCACGCCGATCACGCGCTGGTCCGCGATCAGCGGGACATACGCGAGGCTCCGCGCTCCTGTCGCCTCGACGAGTCGTGCGCTCACCCGCTGTGACGCCTGCGCGTCGTAGACCGCGAACGCAGCCGCGTCGTGATACGCGCTGGCGACTCCGGAAGGCTCGTTCGCCAGATCGAGGCGGGCGTCGGGAAACCACGAGACGTCTTCGCCGTCAGCGACCGCGACGACGCCGTGCGCCTCGGCACCGGCCGCGTCGATGAGCATGAGCGCGGCGAACTCGGTGCGAGCGGTCGACGCCGCGCGCTCGACGAGCTCGTGCGATGCCTCCGCGATCGTGGTCGCATCGCGCAGGCGGCCGGGAGCGCGCGCAAGGCCAGGCCCGGTGAAGAGCAGCGTGCGCTCGCGGAACCGTGCGAACAGGACGAGCGCAGGCGCGAGCGCGATCAGCGTCGCCGCGAATCCCGGCCAGCCCGAGCCACCGATGGGCTCGCGGTCGCGAAGCACCAGCAGCCCGAAGAGGATCGCCGCGATCCCGCCACAGGGGAAGACAAGTGCAAGTGCCAGCGCCAACTCGGGGCCACGCACCGTGTTCCGAGGGGCGCCCAGGAAGGCAGGCACGAGCGAGGCCCCCGCGGCGAGGTACACGACCCCGAGCGCGAGCAGGGGGACCGCGTTCAACCAGATGGCCTGCTGCTCGGTTGTCACTGGGCTTTCGTGGCTGATTCTAGGGAAGCAACCGGCATTTCCCGCCCGCGCCGCTCACTCCTCCGGCTTCAAAAGATGGGCCGAACGGCCCATTGTGGCCCGGGAGCCCGAAAGCTAGCTTGGATGCCACTGGGCGATGCGAACCGCGGCCGTCTGGCTTTGAGACCGCGGTGAGCACTCTGAAGAGGCCGGCTGCACCGACCCCCCCGAAGCAGCCGGCCTTTTCATATCCCTAGCTACGCTGAGCTCGTGGTCAAGCGCGTGCTCCTGGCGTCTCCTCGCGGCTACTGCGCCGGCGTCGAACGGGCCGTCGACACGGTCGAGCTCGCGCTCGAGCACTACGGCGCGCCGATCTACGTCCGCAAGCAGATCGTCCACAACGCGCACGTCGTCCGCGAGCTCGAGGAGCGCGGCGCGATCTTCATCGACAGCGAAGAGGAAGCCCCGGAAGGCGCCACGATCGTTTTCTCAGCGCACGGCGTCGCTCCGGTCGTGCACACGAACGCCGCGGCGCGCGGGCTGAACACGATCGACGCGACCTGCCCGCTCGTGACGAAGGTGCACACGCAGGCACGGCGCTTCGCTGCCGAGGGGTACACGGTGCTCCTGATCGGTCATGCCGGACACGAAGAAGTCGAGGGCACGATGGGCGAGGCGCCCGAGGCAACGGTGTTGATCGAGTCGGTCCAGGACGCCGAGACGCTCGACTTCCCGGCCGACGCGAAGCTCGCGTACATCACGCAGACGACGCTTTCGGTCGACGAGACCGGCGAGATCATCAAGGTGCTCCGGCGCCGCTTCCCGAACGTGCACGCACCGAAGCGCGAGGACATCTGTTACGCGACGTCCAACCGACAGTGGGCGGTCAAGGAGATGCTCGGCGAGATCCAGCTCCTGCTCGTGATCGGCTCGCGCAACTCTTCGAACTCGAACCGACTCGTGGAGGTTGCGCGCGCGAGCGGCGTCGCCTCGTACCTGATCGACGACGAGACCGACATCCGCGAGGAGTGGCTCGACGGGGTCGAGACCGCCGGGGTGACGTCGGGCGCGTCGGCGCCCGAGAAGCTCGTCGCCCGCGTCTGCGACTGGTTCCGCGCGCGGGGCGTGGAGGACATCACGCCGTACAAGCTTGTCGAGGAAGACGTCGAGTTCCGCCTTCCCGTCGAGCTTCGCCGCGAGCTCGCCCTCGCCGAGGCGCAGCGATAAAGACCGCCGCAGCCGTCCTGGGCGTTGTCGCGCTCCTGTTCTTCGCGGCCGCGGGCGGCTATCTGCTGCGCGACTCGCAGGATCTCGAGCAGGAGTGGAGCCATTGCGTCGACAACACGGCCGGCTACGACGTCCAGTACCCCTCCGACTGGAGCACCGCAACCGGTGAGCTCGCCTGCCGCTTCTTCGAGCCTGAGCCGTTCACCGTCCCGCCCAACAGCGACTTCGGGGGCACCGCGCTCGAGGTCCTGCCGCAGGAGCAGCCGTTCGACGCGGCGCTGGCGTCGCTGATCGACACGCGCTACGCCGCGACCGAGGTACGCGAGCAGGTGACCGTCGGCGGGCATCGCGGCTTCCGGCTGGAGCTCGTCGCGACAGGCGAGGGCCTGAACGCGAAGGGCACGCGCACGTACGGGTACCTCCTGCGCCGAGACGGCGGCGGGGCGATCGTCATCCAGACGACGGCACAGCCCGGCGAGATGCTTCACCACCGACAGGTCGTCGATCACGCGGCGAGCACGATCGCGTTCTTGGAGCCGGCACCGGTTGCGGTGAGCGGGCTTCCCGAGCCGGTCGCTGAGACGCACGCTGCGCTGCTCGCCGCGGCCGAGGCGCACGACGAGCAGGCGCTCGAAGCGCTGATCGAGCCTACCGAGTTCCGCTACACGTTCGGCGAGGAGGTGCCCGGCGGCGCGCTTGCGTTCTGGCGCACGACCGAGGAGCAGACCGGGACCGACCCGATCGACACGCTCGCACGCGTTCTCAAGCTGCCGTACGTGCTGTCGCAGGGGATCTTCGTCTGGCCCTTCGCCTACGACAAGGAGCCCGGCGAGATGAGCGAGTACGAGCTGAGCCTGCTCGGCGACCTCATGCCCGAGGGTGTGACCGAGGTCGGCTACCTCGGCTGGCGCGCGGGGATCCGCCCCGACGGACGCTGGGTCTTCTTCATCGCTGGGGACTGAGGAAGCACTCAGCCGTGTGGTCGTTCACGAGGCCCGCTGATTGCATGAACGCGTAGCAGATCGTTGGCCCCACGAACCGGAAGCCGCGCCGCTTCAACTCCTTCGACATCGCCTTCGACTCTGCGGTCTCCGCAGGGATCTCGCTCGTCGTCTTCCAGCGGTTGAGCTTCGGCTCGCCGCCGACGAACGACCACAGGAGCTCGGACAACGGCACCTCGAGCTCGAGGATGCGCTGCGCGTTGTTCACGGTCGACTCCACCTTCAGCCGGTTGCGCACGATCCCCGGATCGGCGAGCAGCTTCTCGACCCTCTTCGGCGTGTAGCGCGCCACCTTCGCCACGTCGAAGTCGTCGAACGCCGCGCGATAGCCGTCGCGCTTGCGCAGGATCGTCAGCCACGACAGCCCTGCCTGCGCGCCCTCGAGCGTCAGGAGCTCGAACAGCAGGCGGTCGTCGTGGACCGGGACTCCCCACTCGTCGTCGTGGTAGGCGACGTACTCCGGGACCTCCAGCGGGACCCAGCCGCAGCGCTTCATCCGGTCTCGTAGGCGAAGTAGGCGGTGCCGCTCAGCGGCCTGCCGTTGAGGTCGTAGAGGTAGCCGCGTTCGTCCCAGCCGATCGTCGCGATCGCGTCCCCGCGCGCGAACCAGAGACCGCCGGCGAACGAGCCCGGCTGCACCGAGAAGGAACGCAGGTGCTGCTCGCCGCGCCAGAGCTCGATCGCGGCTCTCGGTGGCTGGTTCCCGGGGACATGCGACACGCCCAGGGCCATCCTGCCGTGCGCGTCGACCGCGACCTTCGAGACGGCGAGCGAGCCTGGGCGGCGCCCGGGAAACACCTCGATCAGCATGGAGGCCGGTAGCGGGCTGCCGTCCCGCGAGCTCGCGAGATCGATCCGGTAGTCGCCGAGCGAGCCCCGGCGAACCTTTCCGTCGTCACCCTGCAACGCGTCGTACACGACGACGACCGCCAGCACGGCGATCGCGGCGACGACGATGCGGTTCCAGTTCACGCCTTGGTGAGCTCCGGCTCGTCCACGTCGCCGACCTCGATGCCGACCGCGAGCACCTCGCGCGCGATCCAGTCGCCGTGCTGCTCGACGAGCTCGGCGTACGAACGCGGGAGCGCGACGCGGATGCGGTTTGTCACCGCGAAGCCCGCGTCCTTGCGCATCGAGTTCAGCTGGTGGATGAGGTCGAGCACGCGGCCCTCGAGCTCGAGCTCGGGGTCGAGTGCAGTCTCGAGCGCCACGGTGACCCCGTGGTCGGCCGCGACCGCCCAGCCCTCGAGCCCGCGCCGCTCGACGAGCACCTCGTCCGGGTCGAGCTCGTGACCGGCAGCGCGGAAGCGGCCACCTTCGAGCTCCTCGAAGTCCCCGGCCTGGAGCGCAGCTCGCACCGCGCCGAGCTCCTTGCCGAGCTTCGGGCCGAGTCGGGGCAGGTTCGGCTTCACGAGCAGCTCCGTCGAGTCGATGTCGCCGAACTCGACGGTCTTGACGCGAAGCTCCTCCGCGACCTCGTCCATGTGGGCATCGGCCAGCGTCGTGCCTTGCACGACGAGCCGCCGCAGCGGTTGGCGATGCTTGAGCCCCGACGCCGACCGCGCTTGCCGGCCGAGCTCGACGACGCGGCGCGCCGCCGCGACCTCCTCGAGCAAGCCGTTCTGCAGCTGCCCGGTCTCGGGCCACGAGGCCAGGAAGATCGACCGGGGCGCATCCTCACACGGCTCGGCGACGAGGTCCCGCCACAGATGCTCGGCCAGGAACGGCATCACCGGCGCGATCACGCGCAGCGACTGGGCGAGCGCGTACCAGAGCGTTCGAAACGCTGCGTCGTCGTACTCGTAGAACCGCCTGCGCGAGCGCCGGATGTACCAGTTCGAGAGGTCGTCGACGAAGGCGTCGAACGCGCGCGTGACGCCGGGCGTCCAGAAGGACTCGTACGCCGTCGTCGTCTCCTCGACGAGCTGCTGCGTGCGCGCGACGAGCCATCGGTCGAGCGTCCGCAGCTCGTCGGTCTGCGGCCCCGCTTCGAGGTCGGCGTAGGCGGGCTGATAGCCCTCGATGTTGGCGTAGGTGACGAAGAAGGAGACGGAGTTCCAGAGCGTGAGCAGTCGACGCTTGATCTCTCTCGCCGGCCCGTAGCCGAACCTGATGTTCTGGCTCGGGACCTGCGCGCAGAAGAGCAGCCGCATGACGTCCGCGCCCATGTTGTCGAGCGCCTCGGCGGCGTCGATGGAGTTGCCCCACGACCTGTGCATCTCCCGGCCGTTCTCGTCGAGCAGCTTCTCGTACGTCAGGACCGAGTTGTACGGCGACCTTCCGGTCAACGTCACCGACATGAACGACATCGAGTAGAACCAGAGCCTGATCTGCTCGCGCATCTCCGAGACCCAGTCGCCCGGAAACCACTTCTCCCAGTACGCGTGGTCCGGGAGATCGGCGCCGGAGAGGCCGGCGGACGCGCCCGTCGCGTAGCCGCCTTCTTTCCACTCGTCGTTCTGCCAGCCGAGCGTCGAGAAGGGCACGATGCCGGCGTCGAGCCACGCATCGCCGACCTCCGCCACGCGCCGCACGTCGCGGCTGCACGACTCGCAGGCGATCGTGACCTCGTCGACCCAGGGGCGATGCAGTTCCTGCAGTTGGTCGAGGCCTGCCGTCGCGCGCTCACGCAGCTCGGACAGCGACCCGACGACGTTCAGCTTTCCGCACTCGCACGGATAGAACGGAAGCGGGAGGCCGAAGTAGCGCCGGCGCGAGATGTTCCAGTCGCCCATGTTCCGGAGCCAGTCGTCCATCCGCTTCGAGTAGAAGTCGGGCGTCCATTCCACGGTCGCGTTGGCGGCGAGCATCTGCTCCCGGACCTCGTCGCACGAGATCAGCCAGTCGTCCGCGATGCGGAAGACGAGCGGCGTCGCGCAGCGCCAACACACCGGGTACCGATGGACGATCGAGCCGTGCTCGACGATGCGCCCACGCCGGTCGAGCTCGACGATGACGGGCTTCTCGACCTCTTCCGTGCTTCGCCCTTCGAACTCGCCGTAGTCCGCGTAGAAGCGACCGGCCTCGTCGATCGGCGCCAGCACCGGAAGGTCGTGCACCTTCGAGAGCTCGAAGTCCTCCGAGCCGGCGCCGGGAGCGATGTGCACGATGCCCGTGCCCTCCTCGAGCGAGACCTCCTCCCACGGGATCACCCGGTGCACGACGTCTGCCTGCGCGGGCAGGTAGTCGAACGGCCCCTCGTACTCCAGCCCGACGAGCTCCTCACCGCCAACCGTGCGCGCGAACTCCTCGTCCGGATAACGCGCGACCGCAACCCACTCGCCGTTCTCGCGCAGCCCATACTCCGCGTCCGGCTTGACCGCCGCGGCGACGTTCGCCGGCAGCGTCCACGGCGTCGTCGTCCAGACCACGAGCGACTCGCCGTCGCGGTCCTTGAGCGGGAAGCGAACGAAGAGCGACGGATGCGTGATCTCTTCGTACGAGTTGATCAGCTCGTGCTGCGAGAGCGACGTGCCGCAACGCGGGCACCACTCGGTCGAGCGATGTCCGAGGTAGAGCCACCCGCGCTCGTGCACCGTCTTGAGGAAGCGCCAGATGTACTCGATGTTCGTGTCGGAGAACGTGTAGTAGTCGTTGTCCCAGTCCATCCACATGCCGAGCCGCTTCGACTGCTCGGTGATCACCTCGCTGTACTCGGCGACGCGCTCCTTGCACCGCTCGGCGAACTCCGCGAGGCCGTACTCCTCGATCTCCTGCTTCGAGTTCAGGCCGAGAGCACGTTCGACGCCGACCTCGACCCAGAGGCCCTGGCAGTCGAAGCCGTTCTGGTAGCGCTGGTCGAAGCCGCGGACGGCCTTGTAGCGCTGGAACACGTCCTTGAGCGCCCGGCCCCAGCAGTGGTGGGCGGCCATCGGGTTGTTCGCCGTGATCGGCCCGTCGATGAACGACCACTTCGGGCCGCCCCGGTTCCGCTCCCGGAGCTGCTCGAAGGTGCCCTCCCGCTCCCAGAGGTCGAGGATCTCGAGCTCGAGGGCGTTGTTGTCGGGGACGGCGGGGAGCGGCTGGAAGGACGCCATGGCCCCGATTGTAGGGGGGCGTTAGCGGACGCCCGAGCTGGGAACAACCCGTCCTACGCGAGCGTTTCAATACAAGTACGGCAATCGAGAAAGGAAGCACTTTGGACGCAGTGACAACCCAGACCTTCGAGCAGGAGGTCATCCAGAGCGATCAGCCCGTGATCGTCGACTTCTGGGCGGAGTGGTGTGGCCCCTGCCATGCCGTCGCCCCGGTACTCGAGAAGATCGCGGACGAGCGCAAGGACGAGCTCAAGGTCGTGAAGGTGAACATCGACGAGGAGCAGGAGATCGCGATGCGGTTCGGGATCGTCTCGATCCCGACGATCATGATCTTCAAGAGCGGCGAGCCAGCGGGAATCGCGGTCGGCGCGCAGCCCAAGGGCGCGCTCGAGAGCAAGCTCGGCCTCGTCGCCGTCGAGGCTTAGAAGGAATCGAGGCCGAGGGCGCTAGGCGCCCTCGGCCTCTTTCTTCTCAGGCGTCGCGACGGGGGCGGCCGCCTTGCGGGCCGGCTCGTCCACGAGATTGAGCACGCGCATGCCGTGCACGAACACCACGCTGCCGCCCAGCCAGCCGCCCACCGCCATCAGGAAGTAGCCCGCCAGCGTCAGGACGTACGGCCCGGTCTCGACGTCGCCGGAGTCGAACGACGACTTGCCGGCCACGGCCGCGGCCAGGAACACACCGCTCGCGATCAACATCGCGATCATGTGCGCGGTCGTTGTCCGCCAGAGCGGCGTGCCGCTCGGGATCCGCAGCCAGTCGACGAAGCCCGTCGTCGCGGTGACGATCGTCGAGAGCAGCCCGAACACGAGCGCGAGCCACCAACCGTGCGTTGCCGCGTGCGTGCTGATCTCGAGCACGTCCGCCGTCGCCGCGGCGAGAGCGAACGTGTAGGTCCCAATCGTGACGTCCGTCAGCGGCGGGTGGATCGGGTGCCCGGGCAGCCCGCGCCAGAACGCGTCCAACCCGACTCCGTCGTCCCGCCCGCTCGTCACAACCGCGAGCCCGCGAACTGCTCGACGCCGTCCAGTAGCTCCCAGTTCGCGCGAAGCGCGCGCTCGGCCGCGGCGACGATGCCGTCCTCGTCCTCCGGGCCGGCCTGCTCGAGGACGCTCCGTGAGAGCTCCGCGTGCTCATAGTCCCGTTCGGCGTGCAGGTCGAAGTAGCGCGTGCCCTTCGAGGCCGGCTCGAAGCCGTACCAGCGCGTGAGCCCCTCGAGCTTGGTGCGCGAGATTTCGGGCTGAGCGGACTCGATCACGAAGAGCGCAGCTGCGCCTTCGACGCCGGTCCCGCTCCACGCCTCGGCGCAGGCGACGGTCTCGGCGCGCGGGGCACGGTCGAGGTCGGCTTCGAGCTCGGCCGCGAAGTCGTCCCAGATCGCGACGTGGGCGGCTTCCTCGGCGGCATGGCCGGCGTCGGAGGCCGTGGCGGCGAGACCTGCAAGCGCCGTCACAGCGTGCCGGTACTCGCCCGCGTAGTACGCGAGCTCGTCGCGGCTCAGCCCTCCGCACTCCCAGCGCTCGTAGAAGGGATGGCGCAAGACGTTCCAGCGGTCTGCGACCGCATCCAAACGCTCGAACAGGTTCACGGCGGCTCCTTTCGACGATCCCGGTGGCGGGATCGTACGGGGCCGGCCGGTCGAGTGCTAGCTAGCCGCTACGAGTCGGAGGACTCGAGGAAGGCCAGGAAGGCCGCGTGCTTTGCCAGGTACTCCTCGATCTCCAGGACGCCTGCGCCTGCCCAATCCTCGAGCCAGGTGTCCGAGAGGTCGTCTGCGATCGAGTGCATGCCGCGTTCGCTCATAGTCGAATGATCGACACGAGGGTGGACGGCCGCCATGGGCCGTTCGGCTCATTTTTCGGTCGGGCGGGCCTATACCCTGGCCCGCCGTGCCCGGACTCCTGATCCTCAATCCACGCTCCGGCAGCGACAGCCCATCGGCCGACGAGCTCAGCGAGGAGGCCCGTAGCCGGGGCATCCAGGTGCATCTCTTCCGCGACGGCGAGGACCTGGAGGCGATCGCGCGGAGCGCCGAGGCCGACGCGCTCGGGATGGCCGGCGGCGATGGCTCGCTCGCGCCGGTGGCCGCCGTCGCGATGGAGCGAGGCCTGCCGTTCGTCTGCGTGCCGTTCGGGACCCGCAACCACTTCGCGCGGGATCTCGGCCTCGACCGCGACGACCCGGTCGCCGCGCTCGACGCCTTCGAGGGGACGGAGCGCAGGGTCGACGTGGGCCGCGTCAACGAGCGGGTGTTCCTGAACAACGTCTCGCTGGGGATGTACGCGCAGCTCGTGCACGAGCGTGAAGAGCACCGGCGTCGGCGCGAGACGCTTGCGCGTGCCCGCGCGGTCCTGATCGCCCTCCGCCACCTCTCGTCGCGAGGGCTGTCCGTCGACGGCGAGCCGATCCAGTGCCGTGTCCTCCTCGTCTCGAACAACGCCTACAAGCTCGATCTGCTCTCGGTCGGCGAGCGGGAGCGGCTGGACGAAGGGTTGCTCTACCTGTACGCCGGGAGCGGGATCCTGCGTGCGAGCTGGACGGAGCGCAGCGGCGAGCGGTTCACCGTCGACGCGCGTGCAGGCTCGCTGCAAGCGGCGATCGACGGCGAGCCCGCGCGGCTGGAGACACCGCTCGAGTTCGAGCTCGAGCCGGGCGCGCTACGCGTGCTCGTCCCGCCAGCGTGAGATCACCTTCACGTTGTTCGTGAAGGCGAGCTCGTCGCTCGGCGGAAGCTCGTCGCGCGCGAACCACTCGAGCTCGGCGACGTCGTCCGCCGGCTTCGGCGTGCCGCTCCGCACGCGGCACGTCCAGTAGAGGTTGAGCGTCCACTGCGCGTCGTCTTCGTCCCCGTAGCGATCGACGACGACGTCGAAGAACTCGAGCAACTCGACGTCGAGGCTCGTCTCCTCGATCAGCTCTCGCCGCAGCGCGTCGCTCGGGTTCTCTCCCTCGTTCAGGAAGCCACCCGGAAGGTCCCACTTCCCCTGGTCGGGCTCCTGGGCGCGACGGGCGAGCAGGATGCGCCCCTCGTCGTCGACCACGAGCCCGGACGCGGTCGGCTTCGAGCTCGCGTAGTAGCGGAACCCGCACTCCGGGCACTCGACCCGGGCGCCGCCGTCGAGCGGCTCGAGGCCCGCCCCGCAGCGCGGGCAGTGCTTCCACGACTCGAGCTCGGCCACGTCGGGCAGGATACGGGCGTGCACGAGCAGCCGGAACCGACCGAGGAAGAGCAGGAGCAGGCACCCGAGCGCATCGGCGACGAAGACGCGATGCGGGGCCCGGGGCACGACGATCCGCACGACACCGTCGACCCCGACCCTTCCAGCGCCGACTCGTGAGCCCCGTCGCGGCGACCGAGTTCTCGCGCATCGCGATCCTCTCGTCCCTGCCGGGAGCTCGACTCGCAGATCTCGCCTCGCGCATGCGGCGGGAAGACGTCGTGCCGGGGAAGACGGTCGTGATCGAGGGTGAGCCCGGCGATCGCTTCTACGTCGTGCTCGCCGGGATGCTCGAGGTGACGCAGGCCGGTCGTGGCACGCGCACGCTGCTACGTCCGGGCGACTACTTCGGCGAGGTCTCGCTCGCGATGGACGTCCCGCGCACCGCGTCGGTGCGCGCCGTCACGCCGGCAACGGTCGCGAGCTGCGACCGCGCGACGTTCGACGAGTACGTTCGTCCCGTGTTCGCGGACTAGCCGGACGCTTCGGCGAGCACCGCGTCCGAGAGCTCGGGCCACACACGCTTCGCCTCGTCGCTCCAGTCGTCGAAGTCGCGATCGGTGAGCAGCCCGAGCGCGAGCTTCGCGTCGGGGTCGATCCAGAGGAAGGTGCCGCTGCCGCCGAAGTGGCCGAACGTGCGCGGCGAGTTGCGCGTTCCCGTCCAGTGCGGCGACTTCGAGCCGCGAACCTCGACACCGAGCCCCCAGTCGTTCGGGTCCATTCGGCCGAAGTCGGGTAGCACACCGACCAGCCCGGGGAACGCTACGGTCGTCGCCTCCTCGAGCGTCTCCGGCGAGACGAGCGTCGGCCGGAGGAACTCCTGGCCCAGCTCGAGCAGGTCGAGGAGCGTCCCGTAGAGGCCCGACGCGGGCGAGCCGCGCAGCTCGCCCGAGAACTCGAGCGGCTCGAGCACGGCCTCGGTCAGGTACTCGACGAACGGCATCTCGGCGCGGCGTTCGACGTGCTGCGCGAGCACCTCGAAGCCGGCGTTCGAGTAGATGCGGCGCTCCCCCACACCCGCGATCGGGACGGTGCCGTCGAAGGGCAGGCCCGAGGCGTGCGAGAGCAGATGGCGCACGGTCGAACCGGGTGGGCCGGCCTCCTCGTCGAGGTCGACGACGCCCTCCTCGGCGGCCACGAGGGTCGCGAGCGCGACCACCGGCTTCGTGATCGAGGCCCACCTGAACTCGCGGGCCTCGTCGCCGTGCCAGTCGCGGACCCCTTCCGGGTCGACGACGCCGACGGCGACGTTGTCGGGCGACCAGCCGTCGACGTGCATGAGAGCGTCCACGCGCGGCGATACTAGACGGGTGGAGCGCCGCCTCATCTCCTCCGGCGGGAAGTACGAGCCGATCATGGGGTACTCGCGTGCCGTCGTCGCGGGCGGCCACGTGTACGTCAGCGGCACGGCGCCGGGGATGCCGGACGACGCCGACCCCCCGGCGGACGCGTACGGACAGGCGCAGCGCTGCTTCGAGATCATCCTCACCGCGCTCGATCAGGCGGGCGCGCGCGCCGAGGACGTCGTGCGCACGCGCATCTACGTCACGAGCGCCGAGGTCTTCCCCGAGGTCGCGCGCGCGCACTCCGAGATCTTCGGAGAGATCCGCCCCGTGAACACGACCGTGATCGCGCAGCTGATGGACCCACGCTGGTTCGTCGAGATCGACGTGGAGGCCGTCCTGCCGTGAAGCAGATCTACCCGGCGACGATCACCGGCAAGAGCTTCGCCTCGGGCGGGAGCGTCCTCGACCACAAGTTCGGGCAGAGCGACCCGTACACGCTCGGCGTCGAGGAGGAGTACATGCTGCTCGACGGCGAGACGTTCGACCTCGTGCAGCACATCGACACCGTGCTCGCCGCGGTGTCCGGCCACGAGCTCGAGGATCGGATCAACCCCGAGCTGATGCAGTCGGTGCTCGAGATCGCAACGCCCGTCTGCAAGACAGCGGCCGACGTGATGGCCGAGCTGCTGAAGCTCCGCGGCTACGTCGGCGAGGTCGCGAACAAGAAGGGCCTGCGCGTGGGCTCGGCCGGGACGCACCCGTTCTCGCTCTTCGAGCGCCAGCGGATCACGGCGCGCGACCGGTACCGCAACCTCGTCGACCAACTGCAGTACGTCGCGCGGCGCGAGCTGATCTTCGGCATGCACGTGCACGTCGCGGTCGACGACGCCGAGAAGGCGATCCAGATCGTGAACGGGATGCTCGTCGAGCTGCCGACGCTGCTCGCGCTCTCTGCGAGCTCGCCGTTCTGGCGGGGCGAGCCGACCGGGCTCTCCTCGTCGAGGCAGATGGTCTTCGCCGCGTTTCCGCGCTCGGGGCCGCCGCCGCGCTTCAAGGACTACGCCGACTACGCCGAGGTCGTCGGCCAGCTCGAGAAGACCGGCTGCATCGCCGACTACACACATATCTGGTGGGACATCCGACTCCACCCGAAGTGGGGCACCGTCGAGATCCGGATCTGCGACGCGGTCACGCGCGTCGAGGACGCGGTCGCGATCACCGCGTACTGCCAGGCGCTCGTCAAGTACTACTCCGAGCTGCATGAGCGCGGTGAGCTGATCCCCTCGTTCCACCGGATCCTGACGACCGAGAACAAGTGGCTCGCGGCGCGCTACGGGCTCGAGGCGCCGGTCATGGACCTCGCGACCGGCCGCCGCAACCGCGTTCCGGTCGCGCAGCTGATCCGCCGCCGGCTCCGCGACCTCGAGCCGCACGCGCGCGAGCTCGGCGCCGAGCGCGAGCTGGAAGGGATCCGCTCGATCCTCGGCCGCGGCAACGGGTCGGACCGCCAGCTGCGCGTCTTCAACGCGAACCGCGACATCGTCGAGGTCGTGCGCGAGATCGCGGACGCGACCGAGGTCGCGTCCGCGTGATCGACGTCGGCGACTCGTGGCCGGACGCGACCGTCTTCGCCGCTCCGGGCAAGCCGGTCACGCTCCGCGACGCGCCCGAGGGCTCGAAGGCGCTCTTCGTCTTCTACCTCTTCGACTTTTCCTCCACCTGAACGAGCGAACTGGAGCTCCTGCGTGACAGGAGCGGGGAGTTCGACGAAGCAGGGGTTCGGCTCTTCGGCGTCTCGCGCGACTCGCCCTGGACGCACATCGCCTGGTCGCAAGTCCTCGACCTGAACTTCCCGCTGCTCTCGGACTGGAACGCCGACGCGGTGCACGCGCTCGGGATCGCGTTCGAGCACCGCGGGCTGAAGGACGTCGCCGGCCGATCGGCGTTCCTCGTCGACGAGGGCGGTACGGTCCGCGGCGCATGGCGCTACGAGACTGGAGAGGTGCCCGACTTCGACGTGCCGCTCGCAGCCGCTCGGGCGCTCTAGGCCTCGCCTGCGCGCTGTACCTCGCGGCCGGGGCGCTCGCGCTCTCACCGGCCCTGTGGGACGCGCCGGACGAGCTGCTCGCGTACGGGAAGCCGCGCCCGGACGTCGTGACGCCCGGCGACCACCTGCAGACGACGTACAACCTCTGGCTGCCCGGCCACCAACTCGCGAACGGACACGCGCCGTGGCTCGACCCGTACAGCTTCCAGCCCGAGGCGCCGAAGCGGACGAACTACGCCGGCTGGCCGTTCTCGATCGTCTTCTGGCCGCTGCACGCGCTCCTTGGGACCGTCGGCGCGTGGAACGCGTTCGCGCTCCTGTCCTACCTCGGGGCCGGTGCAGCGGCCGCCGCTTGGCTGCGTTCGCTGCGGCTGCCGCTCGGCGCGGCGCTCGTCGGCGGGCTCGCGTTCGCGCTTGCTCCGTACCGTTCGATCCAAACCTCGGGCGGACATCTGCTCGGGCCGGTCGCGATGCTGCTCCCGCTCTCGCTGTGGGCACTCGAGACCCGGCGGCGCTGGCTCGCGGTCGCCGCGATCGCCTCCGTGCCGCTGTCCGGGCAGGTGCACCTCGCGCTCGGGGCGATCGTCTTCTTCCTCGTCTACGCCATCGTGCGCAGGCAGACGGTCGTCGGCGCCGCTGGTGCGGCGGCAAGCGCCGTCGCCGGAGTCGTGGTCTGGCTCACGGAGATCCGCGGCACCACGGGCGCGTCCGGCCGCCCGTTCGCGCAGGTCGAGCTCTACTCGGCCGAGCTGCTCGACTTCGTCACGCGGCACCCGAGGCACGGCTTCGAGACGTTCGTCTTCCTCGGCTGGCTCGTGCCGCTCGCCGCGATTGCGGGGCTCGTGCTCCTGTCGCGGCGCGAACGCGGGCTCGCCGTCGTGCTCGGGCTCGGCGTGCTCGTGCCGTTCGTGCTCGCGCTCGGCGCGAACACGCCGGTGTACGAGCCGCTCTGGAACGTCGTGCCCGGGCTCGGCGACACGCGCGTGCCGTCGCGGTTCCTGCCCATCGCCTGTCTCTGCCTCGCCGCGCTCGTTGCGTTCGCCGTTCAACGCGTCCCGTGGCGCTATGCGGCGCTCGTCGCGATCCCGCTCGTCGCGCTCGACCTGCGCGTCGATGTGTACCGGCCGATGGGCGCCGACGAGGGGAACCCCGTCTACGCGGAGGTCGGGCCTGGCCCGCTGCTCGAGCAGCCGGTGTACCTCCCGGAGTTGCTGGAGGGAAGCGTCTACCTCTACTACGCGATCCAGGCGCCTCGCGAACGGCCCATGTCGTACTCGACGACGGCGCCGCCGGAGGCCGAACGCGCGGCGCGCGAGCTCCGGAGCGGCAGGCTCGACCCGTCCCAGCTCGGCGTGCGCTGGATCGTCGAGTTCGAACGCGGAGTGCCTCAGCGCCTGATCGCGCTGCGGTAACGCCACGCTGCGAGCGGCGCGAACACCGCGACGATCGCGAGCGACCAGAGCACCGCAAGCCAGATGTCGTTCCCGGCCGGCGTGTCGACGAAGAGCGCGCGTATGGCGTTGACCATCTTCGTGAAAGGGTTGTTCTCGGCAACGACCTGGAGCCACGAAGGCATCGACTCGACCGGCACGAACGCAGACGACACGAAGGTGACCGGGAAGAGGATCGTGAACCCGAATGCGTTCGCCGCCTCAGCCGAAGACGCGGTCAGCCCGATGAACGCGAAGACCCACGAGAACGCGTAGCCGATCAGCAGGCACAGAGCGATCCCGGCGGCGATCTCCGGCGCGCCGGTCTTGAACGAGAAGCCGACGAGCAGACCGACGCCGATCATCACGACGAGCTGCACGACGTTCGAGAAGACGTCCGCGAGCGTCCGGCCCGTCAGCACGGCGGAACGCGACATCGGCAGTGAGCGGAAGCGGTCCATCAGGCCCTTCTTCAGGTCGTCGGCGAGACCCAATGCGGTCACGAAGCCGCCGAACACCATCGACTGGACGATGATTCCCGGGATCAGGAAGTCGACGTAGTCGAGACCTGGAGTCGCGATCGCGCCGCCGAAGACGTAGACGAACAGCAGCACGAACATCACCGGCTGAACCGTGAAGCCGACGAGCAGGTCCGGTTGCCGACGGATCCGAAGCAGGCTCCGCTTCGCGAGGACGAGCGTGTCGTTGACCGCGTTCACCGCTCCGCCGGCCCTTCGTCCTGCTCGACGTGACGCCCGGTCAGCTGCAGAAAGACGTCGTCCAGCGTCGGCCCCCTCAGGACGATGTCCTCGATCTCGACCCCGGCGGCGTCGAGGCGTCGAACCGCGTCGGCGATCGCACCGCGGCGCTCACGGAGCGGGACGCGGAGCAGCCGGTCCTCGAGCTCGGGCCGGCCGTCGGCGACCTCCGCGAGCGCGCGGATGGCGGCTTCACCGCCGTCGGTGCCGCCGAGTGAGACCTCGAGGCGGTCGCCGCCGACCTGCGCCTTCAACTCGCGTGGCGTGCCCTCGGCGATCACGACACCCTGATCGATCACCGCGATCCGGTGCGCGAGCCGGTCGGCCTCGTCGAGGTACTGCGTGGTCAGCACGACGGTCGTCCCCTCGGAGACGAGCGTCTCGATCGCCTCCCAGAGGCTGAGCCGGCTGCGCAGGTCGAGCCCGGTCGTCGGCTCGTCGAGGAAGACCAGCGGCGGCCGCGCGACGAGCGCGGCCGCGAGGTCGAGCCGGCGGCGCATCCCGCCCGAGTACGTGCTGACGAGCCGGTCGCCGTCGTCCGCGAGCGCGAAGTCGGCGAGCAGTTCGCGCGCCCGCTCCTTCGAAGGACGTCGGCCGAGGTGGTACAGGCGCCCGACCATCTCGAGGTTCTCGAAGCCGCTGAGGTTCTCGTCCACGGCGGCGTACTGGCCGGCCAGCCCGATCCGCTCGCGGACGAGCTTCGCCTGCGTGACGACGTCGAAGCCGGCAACGCGTGCAGAGCCGCCGTCCGGCTGGATCAGCGTCGTGAGGATGCGGACGGCGGTCGTCTTCCCCGCTCCGTTCGGCCCCAGCAGCCCGAACACGCTGCTCGTCTCCACGCGGAGGTCGACGCCGCGCAGCGCGTGGACGTCGCCGTAGCGCTTGCTCAGTTCGTGCGTCTCGACGGCAGGTTGATCCGACACCCGCCTGAAGCTACCGAAGGGCTACATCCCCATCGCGTGGTAACCGGAGTCCACGTAGAGAATCGTCCCGGTGACGTTCCGCGCGTCGTCGGACAGGAGAAACGCAGCCGCCGCGCCGACGTCGTCGGCTCCGACGTGCCGGTGGAGCGGCGAGCGTTCCTCGACGATCGCCTCCATCGTCGGGAACCCCGCGATCGAGCGCGCGGCGAGCGTGCGCACCGGACCCGCTGAGATCGCGTTCACGCGCACGTTCTTCTGGCCGAGATCCCAAGCGAGGTAGCGCATCGACGCGTCGAGCGTCGCCTTCGCGACACCCATGACGTTGTAGTGCGGCACGGCGCGCTCACCGCCGAGGTACGTCATCGTCACGATCGAGCCGCTGCCTCGCGCTTCCATCAGCGGTTCCGCGAGCTTGCTGCACGCGACGAGCGAGTATGCGCTGATGTCGAGCGCCATCCAGAAGCGGTCGCGCGGCGTATCCGTGAAGCGGCCCTCGAGATCCTCCGCTGCCGCATACGCCACCGAGTGCACCAGCAGATCGAGCCCACCGTCGAACGTCTCTCCCACCTGCGAGAAGACGCGCTCGAGGTCGGCGTCGGAGCGCACGTCGCACTCGGTGACGAGCGGGCTCGCGACGGTCTCGGCGAGGTCGCGCACGCTCTTCTCGATCCGCTCTCCCTGGTAGGTGAATGCGAGGCGGGCGCCCTCGTCTGCAAGGCGCTTGGCGATCGCCCAGGCGATCGAGCGCTTGTTGGCAACCCCCATGACGAGGGCGGTCTTGCCGTCGAACCGTCCGGGGGACGCCACGGCGGGAGACTCTAGGCTAGTTTGTTGCCCTTGCGCCGCCCGATCGTTCTTCTCGCCCCGCTCGCGGCGCTTCTCTTCGCGCTGCCTGCGGCAGGGGCGCTCCAGCCGGTGCGGCGGGCGGTCACCGAGGCCGGCCCCACGCCGACGGTTCGCGCCGGGTCGCTCTACATCCCTGCCGGGCACGGCCGCGGGCTCACGCGCGTCGTCGTCCGGCTGGACGGCGAGCCCCTCGCTGCCTGGGGCGGGCGCTCGCTGCAGAGCGCGACCCGCTCGAAGCTGAACACGCGCTCCGCGTCGTCGCAGGCCTATCTCGCGCGGCTCGCCGCGGCGCAGCGGACCGCCGTGGCACGGATCGAGCACGCGATTCCCGAGGCGAGGGTGGAGCAGCGCTACCGAGTCGTGCTGAACGGCTTCACGGTCGAGCTGCCGACGCGCCAGCTCCCGCGCTTGCTGAAGCTCGGCTTCATCGCGCAGGTCTACCCGAACGTCCGCTACACGCTCGCCACGAACCGCAGCCCCGACGTGATCCGCGCCGCGGCGTTCTCCTCGCTGCGCGGCCTGCACGGCGAGGGGATGAAGATCGGGATCGTCGACGACGGCGTCGACAACCGCAACCCGTTCTTGCAAGGGACCGGCTACTCGTACCCGGCGGGCTTCCCGCGCGGGGGTCGAACGTGGGTGAACGGCAAGATCATCGTCGCGCGCGCGTTCCCCGGCCCGAACTCCGGTCGCCAGGGACGAGAGGCGTTCGTCCCGAACATCTCGTTCCACGGGACGCACGTCGCGGGGATCGCCGCAGGCAACGCGGGCACGATCGCGCAGTCCGGCCCGGATCACCCGAGCACGCCCGGGCTCTCCGGCGTCGCGCCGCGCGCGTGGATCGGCAACTACCGCGTCTTCAACGCACCGACGCCGATCGGCTACGTCGCGAACGCCGCCGAGATCATCGAAGCCTTCGAGGCCGCCGTGCAGGACGGGATGGACGTGATCAACTTCTCGGGCGGCGGGGCGATGACCGAGCCCGCCGCCGATCCGATCCTCGAGGCGGTCGGGAACGTCGCGCGGGCAGGCGTCGTCCCCGTCATCTCGGCCGGGAACGACCGCGACGAGTTCGGCTTCGGCACGGTCGGCTCGCCCGGCGTCGCGGACGACGCAATCTCCGTGGCCGCGGTCTCGAACACGCACGTCTATGCGCCGCCGCTCCATGTCGTCGCTGCCGACGCGCCGGTGTCGCTCCAGACGATGCCGATGGCGGCCGCCTTCGACGCTCCTGCGACCGACCAGCAGCGGACGCTGATCGACGTCACGACGATCATGGGCCGTAACGGACGACCGGTGGACGGGCGCCTCTGTGGTCTCGGCCTCGATCCGAACGACCCGACCTCGAACCCGCTTCCGGCGGGGTCGCTCACCGGGATGGTCGCGCTCGCGTCGCGCGGCTTGTGCACGTTCCTGTCGAAGGCCCAGCGCGCGCAGGCCGCCGGCGCCGTCGGGCTGATCCTGGCCGACAACCGCTTCGGCGAGGCCAACGCGATCCCGCTCCAGCTGCCGATCCCGGCCGCGATGATCGCCGACCTCGACGGGCAACAGCTCCGCGCCTACCTCGCGCAGAAGGGCGGCAGGACGATCATCTCGGCGGGCCGTGGGCCGGCCGAGATCGTCACCGGGCGGAGCGGCATCGTCACGAGCTTCTCGTCGGCTGCACCGACGAACTTCGGCCATTCGCTGAAGCCGGACGTCGCGGCGCCCGGCGGTCAGATCCTCTCGTCGACGTCGCCGGAGTCGGCCGGGGGCGGCTCCCCGTTCGCGGTCTTCGACGGGACCAGCATGTCGGCGCCGCACGTCGCCGGCGCGGCCGCGCTCCTGCTCCAGGCGCACCCGACGTGGACGCCGCGGCAGACGCGCTCGGCGTTCGTCTCGACGGCCGGGCCTGCCTGGGGCAACACCGCCCGGACGCAGGAGGCGCCGGTCGTGCTCCAGGGCGGTGGTCTCATCGACGTCGTTCGCGCCGACCAGCCGTACCTCTTCACCTCGCCCGTGTCGTTGTCGTTCGGCGACATCGACGTCAACCGCGGCCCGCAGACGCGCGCGCTCGCGACGCAGCTCGACGATGCAGGCGGCGGAGCAGGCACATGGTCGGTGGAGTTGCTACCGCAGGCGGCCTCGGCGGGCGCCACGGTCGAGCCCGATCCGCAGGTCACCATCCCACCGGGAGGAAGTGACCGGCTCGGCGTGACGGTCCGCGCACGTGCCGATGCGGCAGCGGGCGACAACTTCGGCTTCGTCGTGCTACGCCGCGGGGACATCACCCGCCGCATCCCCTACTACTTCGCGGTCACGCGCCCCGGGCTGGAACTTCGACCCGCCACGCCGCTTCGGGAGTTCAACACGGGCGACACGCGCGACGGCGTCTCGCACGCGAGCACGTACCGCTTCCCCTCGTGGCCGTTTGGCCCGCCGGCCGACTATCCGTCCGGTGCGCCGATGACTCAGGACGGCGCCGAGGACCTCTACACCGCGCTCATCGACGAGCCTGTCGTCAACTTCGGAGCCGCCGTGTGGCTCTCGGGCGGCGGCGCGTTGATCGACCCGTGGATCCTCGGCTCGCCGGACGAGAACGACGTCCAGGGGCAGGGCGCGACGCCGGTCAACGTGAACAACTTCACCTTCGGCTACCGGATCGACGTCGGCGCGGCCGGACTCACCTTCCCGCGCCCGAAGCGCTACTGGATCTCGGTCGACTCCGGACGGGACACCTTCACCGGCGTGCCGCAGCACGGGCCGTACGTGCTCAAGGCGTGGCAGAACGACGTCTACCCGCCACTGATCGCGATCGTCTCGGCTCGGGTAACCGCGGGGCATCCCCTCGTGATCGCGCGCATCCTCGACTACCCCGCGAGCGGACGCGACTCCGGGATCGACCCGACGTCGCTCGTGATCTCGTACCGCCGCGCACTGGTCGGCGCTTCTGCGTACGACCCGTTGACGGGGTACGCGATCTTCGGACTGCCGACGAACGCGCCTCGCATCCCCGTCGGTCGAACGAACGCGATGATCCTCGCCGCCGACTTCCAGGAGGCGAAGAACGTCTCGACCCCGGGCGGGAGCATCCTCCCGAACACGACGGTGGCGAACGTCAGGCTGACCGGGGTCGCCGGGCCGACGGTCACGTGGCTCGACCCCGAGCGCATGCAGTGCGTCAACAACCGGCGCCAGCGACTGCTCGTGGCAGCCGATTCGGACAAGCGGCTGCGCACGCTCACGTTCTTCGACGGCAACAAGCGGATCGCCAGGGTCGCCGGTACCGCGTCACCGCTGTACGAGTCGAACTGGACGACCAGGGGCGCCAAGCGCGGCCGGCACACGCTCACGGTCGTCGCGCGCGACGCGGCGGGCCGTGAGGCTCGCGCGAGCCGCGCCGTTCGCGTTTGCCGCTAGCCGTCGTCACCGGCGCCTCGAGCGGGATCGGCGCCGCGCTGGCGCGCCGGCTCGCCGGCGACGGGTGGAGTCTCGTTCTGCTCGCGCGTCGCGAGGACCGGCTGCGGGAGCTCGCGGAGGAGCTGGGGGCCGAGTACGAGATCTGCGACGTCTCTGATCGCGAAGAGGTCGACCGCGTCGCGGCGTCGGTGCTCGAGCGCCATCCAAAGCTCAACCTGCTCGTGAACAACGCGGGCGTTCCGGGCAGACGCGACTTCCTCGGCGCCGACCCCGAGACGATCGAGCGAGTGATCGACACGAACTACCTCGGAAGCGTCTGGTCCCTGCGCGCGTTCCTGCCGGGCCTCGAGGCGGCTGCGCCGGAGGCACACGTCGCGAACATCGTCTCCGTCGCCGGCACCGTCGCGTTTCCACCGTCGGGCCCGTACTCAGCGTCGAAGCACGCGCAGCTCGCGTTCTCGCGCGCGATCACCCGGCAGCTCGGCGGCCGCGGGATCAAGGTGCTCACCGTGCTGCCGGGGTTCATCGAAACGGAGGGCTTCCCGCAGAAGACCGCCCTCCAGAGCAGGTTCTTTCGCGGACAGGTGAAGACGCCGGAGCAGCTCGTCGACAAGATCGTCGGAGCGATCGCGTCGGGCCGGACGCAGCTGACCTACCCCGGCTTCTATCGGGTCTTCGGAATCCTTCAGGCCGTCGCGCCGTCGCTCCTCGCGCGCATCGGCGGCTCCGGCTACCGCAGGGTCTAGCGCCGGAGCAGGTACCAGCCGGTCTCGACCCGATAGGGGTCGGCCGGCGCGAGCGCCCGCGTCTGCTCACGGGCCTCGCCCTCGCAGCCGGCCAGGTCGAGGTAGGGCTCGACCTCGCGCTCGTGCGCGTCGACGCGTGAGCGGATCAGGACGAGCGAGTTCGCCTCGAACATTGCTCGGAGGTCGCCGTCGGAGAGCAGGCGCGTGTGGGACGGATCACGCGTCCGCTCGAAGCGGTCCAACTCCATCGCCTTCAGCGGGTCGAACGGCGCGAGCTGGTCGATCACGAGCATCCGGCCCGCTGGGTGCATCGCGCGTGTCATCTCCGCGAGCACGAGCTCGGGACGCGGGACGTGGTGTAGGACCGCACGCTCGCAGACGAGGTCGAACGTTCCCGTCTCGACGTCGAGGTGCGAGACGTCTCCCTCGAGGAACTGCACGTTCGGAAAGCGGTCGCCCGCATACGCACGCGCGTGCTCGAGCAGCTCAGGGACGAGATCGATGCCGACAACCTCGCGCACGTGCGGTGCGAGGACGAATGCGAGCGGGCCCGTTCCGGTACCGACGTCGAGTACGCGCTCGTCGCCCCTGGGTTGCACGAACTTGGAGAGGCGGGCCTCGAGCCCCGGGAGCCGTCGCAGCGACGCTTCAGCGACGCGGTCGGCGTTCGCCGCAAAGCGCGCGCGGACGGCGTCGTCGTTCAGAGCCGCCTCCGCGCGGCGGCACAGCGCTTCATCGTGGAGGCGGCTCTCAAGAGTCGACCACCAATCGACGAGCGCGGGGGGGCCGCGTCTCGATTCCTGTCGCGAGCTCGTACGAGATCGTCCCAGCATGCCTGGCGTGCTCGTCCAGCGTGACGCCGTGCCCGACGATCACCACGGGCGCACCGAGCGGGAGCTCACGCTCGAGCTCGACCGCGAACGAGTCCATCGACACGGTTCCGACGACGCGGGCCGGCTCGCCGCCGACACGCACCGTCGTACCCGTGAGTGCCCGGCGGAACCCGTCGCCGTAGCCGACCGGGACGATCCCGATCCACGTCGGCTGCTCGGCGACGAAGCGCCGCCCGTACCCGGTGCTCTCGCCGGGCTGTAGCAGCTTCACCTGCGCGAGGTAGCTCTGCCAGTGCAGCGCCGGCTCGAGGCCGTCCACCTCCGGGGACTCGCCGAACGGTGACAGCCCGTAGAGCGCGATCCCGCAGCGAGCCGCGTCGAAGCGCGACTCGGGGATGCGAAGCACCGCCGCGCTGTTCGCGACGTGTCGCGTCAGGTGCGCGTGCGAATCGGTCGCGGCGTGGAACCGCGCGATCTGCTCCTGCGCGAACGCGGGGTCACTGTCGGCGGTCGCGAGGTGCGTCATCAGCCCGACGACCTCGACCGGGGGTTCCGGAAGCTCTGCCAGCCCGTAGCGTCCCATCCCCGTGTCGAGCTTCAGGTGTACGCGAACACCGTCGGGGATCTCGCCGGACGCGACGACGAGCTCGAGCCCGGCCTCGCGCGCGAGCGCGACGTCTCGCCCCTCGGTGGGGCCGAGCACGATGATCTTCTCGGCCGGGAACTCGTGGCGCAGCTCGAGTCCCTCCGCGACTGTCACGACGCAGATCGCGCTCGCGCCGGAGCCGAGCGCGGCCGCGGCGACGTCGACCGCGCCGTGCCTGTAGCCGTTCGCCTTGACGACCGCCCACAGGTCGGAGCCGTCGAGCTCGCGAAGCAGCCTCCGCGTGTTGCGGCGAACCGCACCGAGGTCGATCGTGATCTCAGACCGATGAATCGAGTGCCTCCGGAAGATGGGCGATCACGTCGGATGCAACCAGTCCCACCTGGTGCGGTGCGAGCGACGCCGCGAGCTGCTGCGCCGCCGCGCCTGCGGCCGCGGCGAACGACGCTTCCAGCCCCTTGGCGAGGAACGCGGCGATCACTCCGGTGAGCACGTCCCCGGTCCCTGCGGTCGCGAGCGACGGCGGGCCGGGCGAGACGACCAGCACGCCGGACTCCGGCGCGCCGACGAGCGTGTCGGTGCCCTTGAGCAGCACGACGCAGCCGAACCGCTCCACCGCGCGCCGGACGGCCTCGAGCCGGTGTGCCGCAACCCAGCTCGACGGCTCGTCGAGCAGTCGCCCGAGCTCGCCCTCGTGCGGAGTGAGTACCGTGGGCGCGGTGCGCTCGACCGGCTCGAGGCCGCGAAGGCCGTCCGCGTCCACGACTGCGGGCAGGTCGCTGTCGGCGAGGAGGTGGCGGACGAGCGCCTCTCTCCCCTCGCCGAGGCCGGGGCCGAGCGCAAGCGCGCCCGCACGCTTGGCTGCCTCGAAGACGTCCTCGATCGGCCGCTTCACCGCCTCGAGCAGCCGCAGCTCGAGCACCGGCAGCGACTCGGCGGGCGCGACGACGGCGACGTAGCCGGCATCTGCGCGGAACGCGGCCTCCGCCGTGAGGCACGCGGCGCCCGTCAGCCCGGGCGCGCCGCCGAGCACAAGCACCGACGCGTCGTACTTGTTGTCGCCCGCTTGTCTCCGCGGGACGAGCCGGAGCACCTCGCGCGTCACTCGGTGGTGCTCCGTGTCGCGCGGCGCGAGCCCGATGTCCGCGACCGAGACGTCACCCGCGTGGAACCTGCCCGGTGCGACCTCGAGGCCGACCTTGACGCCGTGGAAGGTCACCGTGCAGTTCGCGAACACCGCGGCGCCCTCGACCTCGCCGGTGGACGCGTCGACGCCCGACGGCAGGTCGACCGAGACGACCGGGGCGCCGGCTGCGTTGATCCGCTCGATCCGCTCGACGGCCTCGGGGCGAGGCTTGCCCTCGAAGCCGGTGCCGAACAGCGCGTCGAGCACGACGTCGGCGCCGTCGAGGTCGTCTCCCTCCTGCGCGTCACGGCCGGCTTCGCGAAGCACGCGCAGCGCGATCCGTCCGTCGCCCCCGTTCGCGCCACCGCCGCAAACGCCGACGATCCGGCGCGCGTCGGGGTAGCGGCGCAGCACCTCGTCCGCGACGGCGCGGCCCGCGCGCTCCATCAGCTCGTCGACGTCGTGGCCCTCCTCGGCCGCGCGCATCTCGTTGGCGGTGTAGAGCGGTTGCAGCATCTACGTCACGAGGACGCAGATCGCCGCGGCGAGCTCGCGCGAATGCGTCATCGACAGGTCGATCTCACCGCTCCCGAGGCGCTCCCACGCGGCCTGTGACCGGCCCGTGAGTCGCACGCTCGGTTTGGGCCTCCCGACGATCTCGATCTCCTTCCAGGTGAAGCGCACACCGATCCCGAGCGCTTTGCCGACCGCCTCTTTCCCTGCGAAGCGGCCCGCGTAGCTCTCCGCCGGCTTCCCGCGAGAGTCGCAATACGCGCGCTCGGCCTCGGTGAAGCAGCGCTCGCGGAAGCGCGGGTAGCGCTCGAGCGCGCGCTCGATCCGCGCGATCTCGATCAGGTCGACCCCGACCTTCACGGCCTCCGCTCGAGCCACTCCGGGAGGTCGGCGACCGAGGAGAGGATCGCGTCGGGCATGACCCTCGACCGCTCGACGGCGTCGGGACGGAACTTGCCGGTGCGGACGAGCGCGGTCTTCATCCCGTGCGCCTGTGCGCCACGAATGTCGGCCTCGATGTCGTCGCCGACCATCCACGTCAGCTCCGGGTCGGCGTCGACCGCCTCCAGCGCAGCGAGGAAGTAGGCCGGGCTCGGCTTGCCGAGCACGGTCGCCTCGACACCCGTCGCATACTCGAGCCCGGCGACGAACGCGCCGGAGTCGAGCAGCGGGCCGCGCGAGGTCTGCCACCACGGGTTCTTGTGCAGGCTGTACAGCTCGGCGCCCGCGTCGATCTCCGCGAACGCGCGTGCGATGTTCATGTACGAGAAGACGCTGTTCGTCTCCGGCGTCTCGTCGGCCCCGCCGATCAGCACGACCTCGGGAGAGTCGCCGACGAGCTCGACTCCTTCGAGGTCCTCGACGATCGCGGGCATCGTCAACGCCAGCACGCGACGCCCAGCGAGCGCCTTCGCCGCGGCGCGCGGAGTCGTCTGCAGCTCCTCGTCCTCGAGCTGGACTCCCATCGCTCGTAGCTCCTCGGCGAGTGCCGCCCGCGAGCTCGTCGTGTTGTTCGTGACGAACCTGAGGCGGTGCCCGACCTCCCGGAGGCGGTTGACGGCGGCAGCGGCGCCCGGGATGGGCTCCCCGGAAACGTGCAGCACGCCGTCGACGTCGAGCAGAATGGCGGCCATGGACGGCGAGTCTATTCGGGTCACCCGCAGCGTCGTCCTCCCGCTCTCCGAGATCGAGCTCCGCGTCTCCCGTTCCAGCGGCCCGGGTGGTCAGCACGCGAACACCTCGGAGACCCGCGTGGAGGCGGTCCTCGACGTCGAGGGCTCGACGGCGCTGACGGACAACCAGAAGCGCCGGGTCGTCTCGAAGGCCGGTCCGACGCTCCGTGCGGTGGCACAGGACGAGCGCAGCCAGCTGCGGAACCGCGAGCTCGCCGTCGAGCGCCTCGTCGAGAAGCTGCGCCAGGCGCTGCACGTCGACCGCAAGCGCGTGCCGACGAAGCCGAGCAAGGCGGCCAAGGAACGCCGGCTCGAGGCGAAGCGCCGCCGCTCCGACGTCAAGCGGCTGCGCCGAGCGCCCTAGTGCTCCTTAGGTCTCGAAGACCTCGTCCAGCGGCGCGCCGGCGTCGGCGAGGCGCTCCGGGTCGGGAACGCGCGCCTTCGCGCGGATGAGCCCCTTCAGCCGGTCCTGCGTTTCGTCGTCCTCGCCCACGACGAGCGTCGCGGCGAGCAGCCCGTCGCGCACGTAGAACCCGATCGCCTTTCCTTCTTCGAGCGAGCCGCGGAAGACGATGTCGTCGACGTCGTCGACGTCGCCGAAGACCCGGAACGTCACCCCGAACACCTCGGAGAAGAACGTGGACACCGTGTCGAAGCCGCCCTCGCCGCCGGCGATCACCTTGCCGACCTCGGTTCCGGCGTAATTCGCGTTCGACCAATGCTCGATTCGGCGGTGCTTGTCGAACAGCGGGTCGTAGAAACGTGCGACGTCGCCGACGGCCCACACGTTCTCGACGCCGGTCTCGAAGCGCTCGTTGACGACCACTCCGTCGTCGATCTGAAGGCCGCTGCCCTCGAGCCAGCCCGTGGCCGGTGCGACGCCGATGCCGACGACCGCGAGCTCGGCCTGGATGACGCGTCCCCGCGCCGTCTCGACGGAGTCGACCGTCGAGCGCCCGCCGAACGACTGCACCTCGTCACCGAACACGAGCTCGACGCCTTCACGCGCGTACAGGTCGGCGAGGAACTGCATCAGCTGGCGCGCACGCAGAATCTCGAACAGGCCCTTGCCTCGGTGCACGAGCGTCACTTCGAGCCCGAGCTGCTTCAGCGAGGCGGCCACCTCCATGCCGATGAAACCCGCTCCGATCACGACCGCGTGCCGCGCGCGACGCGCCGCATCGCGAATCGACGTCGAGTTGCCGAGCGTGCGCAAGCTGTGGACGCCTTCGAGATCGGCACCGGGAACCTCGAGGCGTCGAGGCGTGGCGCCGCTCGCGATCAGCAGCTTGTCGAACGTGCGCTCGCCCCCATCCTCGAGCAGCACGCGGCGAGCCTCCACGTCGAGGGTCGCGACGACCACGTCGAGCTCGACCTCTACGCCGTGCTCTGCGTAGAACGCCTCGGGCTCGACGAGCGTGTCGGCGACCTCGGCCTCGCCCCGGAGGTACTTCTTGGAGAGCGGCGGACGGTGATAAGGAACGAACGAGTCGGAGGAGAGCAGCCTGACCGGCCCGTCGCCTCCGGCCTCGCGGAACGCCTTGATCGCCCGCGCCGACGAGAGGCCGCCGCCCACGATCAGGAATTCCTTGCCCTCGGCCATCGTCGGCACGGTAACGATCCGATCAGCAGCCGGCGACGAAGTACCCTCGATGTCGACGGTGCAGGCCCACGAGAACCCGACCGACGAGGCGCGCAGCGTGCGCCGAATCGGCATCGGCGCGCGCGAGCTGACGATTGGCGCGCTCACGACGAGCGCGGTCGTCCATGCCGTGCTCGTGCCCCAGCACACCGACGAACCCTTGCTCGCGGCGGCCTTCGCCGCGGCCACGATCGCGGCCGTGCTCATCGCGTTCGCGCTCACCCGTCCGGCGCTGCTCTACGCGCCGGCGCTCGCAGCGGGGCTCTTCGCGAGCCTGCTCGTCGCCTACCCGATCGTCCACTACCTGACCGACGGAGAGGTGCAGGCGCTCGACATCGGCACGAAGTTCGTTGAGGCGGTCGGACTGCTCGCGGCGCTGAACGCGCGCGACGACGAGGAGGTCTCGTTCGCGCCGCTGACCGTGATCGTCGGCGTCTTCCTCGCGGTGCTCCTCGTCTCGATCAGCGGCGGCCACCACCACCACTAGCGAGGCCGTCGCTACTCGACGGTGACGGTCTTCGCGAGGTTCCGCGGCTGGTCGACGTTCAGGCCGCGCAGGCGCGCGATCCGATACGCCAGCAGCTGAAGCGGCAGCACGGCGAGCACGGCCTGGAGGAACGCAGGCGACTTCGGCACGTAGATCACGTCGTCGGCATGGTGCTGGATGTCCTCGTTGCCGTCGGTCGCGATCGCGATCACGTGCGCGCCGCGCGCCCGCACTTCCTGGATGTTCGAGACGATCTTGTCGTAGACGTGGATCTTCGTCGCGACGACGACGACCGGTGTGTCCTCGTCGAGGAGCGCGATCGGACCGTGCTTCATCTCGCCTGCCGAGTACGCCTCGGTCGGGATGTACGAGATCTCCTTCAGCTTGAGCGCACCCTCGAGCGCGACCGGCAGGCCGATGTGCCGTCCGAGGTACAGGAAGAACGGCTTCTCGTAGTACCGCTGCGCGATGTCCTCGATCGGGTGGTCGCCGTCGAGGAACTGCGCGATCTTGTCGGGCAGGTTGTAGACCGCGTCGAGGATGAAGCCGTGGTCCTCGGTCGAGAGCGTGCGGCGCACCTGCGCGAGCTTGAGCGCGACGAGGATCAGCAGCGACACCTGCGCGGTGAACGTCTTCGAGGCGGCGACGCCGACCTCGAGCCCGCAGCGCGTGTAGAGGACGGAGTCGACCTCGCGCGTGATCTGCGAGCCCATCTGGTTCGTGATCGCGACGGTCGGCGAGCCCGCCGCCTTCGCGAGCCGCATGGCCGCGACCGTGTCGCGCGTCTCGCCCGACTGCGAGATGCCGATCACGAGCGTGTCCTTGGAGAGAACCGGGTTGCGGTAGATCCACTCCGACGCGATGTCCGGCTCGACCGGCAGACGCGCCCACTCCTCGATGATGTACCGACCGACGACGCCTGCGTGGTACGCCGTGCCGCAGGCAAGGATGACGATGCGGCGCAGGTTCTGGATCTGCTTGTCGGAGAGCCCCAGGCCCTCGAGCTCGAGCTTCGCGCCGGGGCGGATGCGGTCGCCGATCGTCTCGCGGACCGCGTCTGGCTGCTCGTAGATCTCCTTGAGCATGAAGGTCTCGTACCCGCCCTTCTCGGCCTGCTCGTCGTCCCACTCGACCGGCTCGATCTCCTTGTGCTCGATCGGCCCATCGGAGTTGAAGAAGCGGGCCCCCTCGGGCGTGATCTCGACGACCTCGCCGTCCTCGACCAGCTGAATGCGGCGCGTCTGGTTCAGGAACGCCGTCGTAGCGGACGCGAGGAACATCTCGCCGTCGCCGACGCCGACCACGAGCGGGCACTGGTTCCGCGCCCCGATCAGCATGTCGGGGTGGTCGTGATGGATGACCACGAACGCGTAGTGACCCTCGAGCTCGGCGTACGCAGCGCGCACCGCTTGGACGAGGTCGCCGGCGTAGTGGCGCTCGACGAGGTGCGTGACGACTTCGGCGTCTGTCTCGGTGTGGAACTTGTGCCCGTCCTTCTGGAGGGACGCCCTGAGCTCGCGGTAGTTCTCGACGATTCCGTTCAGCACGATCGCGACCTTGCCGCCGGGGCAGCCGGTCAGCGGGTGCGCGTTCTGCTCGGTGACCGCGCCGTGCGTGGCCCAGCGCGTGTGACCGAGCCCGTGCTTGGAGACCGACCCGTTGGGGCCGGCGGCGTCGATCAGGTTCTGCAGGTTGCCGACCGCGCGCACGTAGTCGAGCTGGTCGTCCTCACGCAGCGCGATGCCCGCGGAGTCGTAGCCGCGGTACTCGAGCCGCTTCAGGCCCTGCAGGAGGAGGGGCTTGGCCTCGCGGCTTCCGACGTATCCGATGATCCCGCACATCTGGTACCCCCGGTCGTATGCCGCTAGCTCGTTGTTTGCCCGACGAAATGAGCCCTCGAAACGCAAAAGCCCGGCTGCAGGGCCGGATTTCCTCGTTGAAAACCGGATTCAGCCGAGCTCTCGAGAGACGAGAGCCGCGATCGTACCACAGAGATTTTCCGCCTCAGCAAGGGTTTTTGCCTCTGCAAGGACACGAATGACGGGCTCCGTCCCGGACGGGCGGACGAGCACCCGGCCGCCGTTCCCCGCCCCGAGGGCGTCGATCTCGGCTCGGAGCTCCGGCGGGATCACGCGTGTGCGCACCGTCACGTTCCGCTTCACCTGCGGCAACGGCCGCAGCACCGACACAGCCTCCGCGAGCGTGCGTCCCTCGAGCGCGTCGCAGAGGAGCAGCGCAGCAACAAGGCCGTCGCCGGTCACGTGGCCGTCGAGCCAGATGATGTGCCCCGACTGCTCGCCGCCGAGGATGCCACCCTCGCGACGCAGCGCCTCGAGCACGTAGCGGTCGCCGACGTCGGTCGTCACCACGCGGACGCCGTGCTCAGACATGAGCTCGTGGAAGGCGAGGTTCGTCATCACCGTCACGGCGACGATGTCCACCTTGCGATGCAGCGCGAGCACGGCCAGGATCGCGTCACCGTCGATCGCGTTGCCGCGCGCATCGACCGCGAGCATCCGGTCGCCGTCGCCGTCGAACGCGACGCCCAGGTCGGCGCCGCGGCTCGTCACGGTCTGCTGCAGCTGCCTCAGGTGCGTCGCGCCCGAGGCGACGTTGATGTTCGTCCCGTCGGGGTAGTCGCCGATCGCGTGCACCTCGGCGCCGAGCTGCTCGAACGCCTTCGGCGCGAGCTTCGCGTAGGCGCCGTTCGCGCTGTCGACGACGATCTTCAGGCCCGAGAGGTCGGTCCGGAAGCGCTCGAGCACGTGCTCGAGGTAGCTGTCGGTCGCGATCCCGACCTCGTCGATCGAGCCGCCGCCGCGCTCGGGCGCGTCGAACAGCGCCTCGATCTCCTCTTCCTGCGCGTCGACGAGCTTCTGCCCCTCACGATCGAAGAACTTGACGCCGTTGTACTCCGGCGGGTTATGCGACGCAGAGATCACGACGCCGAGGTCGAGCCGGAGCAGCGCCACCGCGGGCGTGGGCACGACGCCGCCGAGCACCGCGTGCCCGCCGGCAGCGACGACGCCGCGCGCGAAGGCCTGCTCGAGCTCAACCCCCGACGCACGCGTGTCGCGCCCGATGAAGACGCGTGCGTCGTCGCCGACCCAGAGCGTCGACGCTTTCCCGAGGCGCTCCACGAGCTCCGGCGTCATGAACTCGCCGACAACGCCACGAACGCCGTCGGTCCCAAAGTATTTCCTAGCCACGGCGGGGAGACGGTAACGCTTCGCCGCGGAGGCGCGGCCGTGCCGCGCCGTGAGCAACGAAGAACGAAGGAGTACTGCGGCCCATGAAGCGCTAAAAGCGCAGCTTTTAGCGCTTGGAGAACTGGGGCGCTTTGCGGGCTTTGTGCAGCCCGGCCTTCTTGCGCTCGACCTTGCGGGCATCCCGCGTCAGGTAGCCCTCGCGCTTCAGCGGAATGCGCAGCTCCGGGTCGGCCTCGACGAGCGCGCGCGCGATCCCGTGACGTGTCGCACCGGCCTGTCCGGAAGGCCCGCCGCCGTGCACGCGGACGCGAAGGTCGAAGGTCCCCTCGACACCTGCGACCTTGAGCGGCGCAAGCACCATCTTGCGATGCGTGTCGCGCGGGAAGTAGTCCTCGATCGTGCGCCCGTTGAACCATGTCGTGCCGTCGCCCGGCCGAAGGATCACGCGCGCAACCGACGTCTTGCGCTTGCCGGTGCCGCGGTACTGAGCGGGCGTCGCCACTACTTGACCACCAACGGCTTCGGGTCCTGCGCGGCGTGCGGGTGCTCGGGGCCGGCGTAGATCTTCAGCTTCACGAGCTGACGGGCCGCAAGCTTGTTCCTGGGCAGCATCCCCTTCACCGCGACGCGCAGCACCTCGGTCGGGCGCCGGTCGAGCTGCTCGCGCAGCGTGCGCTGCTTGATCCCGCCCGGGTAGCCGGAGTGCCGGTAGTAGATCTTGTCGTCGAGCTTCTTCCCGGTGACCGCGATCTTCTCGGCGTTCACGACGATCACGAAGTCGCCCGTGTCGACGTGCGGCGTGTAGACCGGCTTGTCCTTGCCGCGGAGCACGTCGGCGATGCGCGTCGCCAGACGGCCCAGGGTCTGGCCCTCGGCGTCCACGACGTGCCAGCGGCGCTCGATCTCGCCGGGCTTTGCGGTGTAGGTCTTTGCGCTCATGAAAAGACGGCGGATGACTACGTCCGCCGGGCGGCGATTGTAGCAGGGGGCTCCTGGCGCCGGATGAGCCGAACCAGCGGCAGGAGCACCAAAATGGTGGAGCCGATGGCCAGCGCCGACACCCCGAGGGCGTCGAGCGCAAGCCCTCCGAGGAGGGCCAGGGCCGCCGCCGTCATTGCGGACAGGAGGTCGCTGAAGCCGAGCAGCTTGCCCCGCTCGGCCGGCGCGGCACAGTCGGCGAGCTGCGCCGTCGCGGCGACGAAGGAGAGGTTCCAGCCGAGCCCGAGGCCGAAGAGCAGCACCGCCGTCCCGAGCACGCTCTCGAACCAGGTCAGGCCGATGCAGGAGAACGCCATCAAGACCAGGCCCGAGTAGAGGGAAACGCCGCGACCGATTCTGTCGATGAGCGGCCCGACGAAGAGCACGAGCGCGTACATGCCGAGCACGTGCGCGCCGATGATCGGGAAGACGTCCTCCTGCGAATGGTGATGGTGCTCCACGACCACGTACCCGGTGAGGTTCATCACCGAGGCCATCACGGCGAGGCTGGCGACCGCGGCGATCAGCGCCGGCACCACTCCGGGGCGACGCACGATCTCGCTCAGCGGAGCGGCGGCGGTCGGCGGAGGCGCGCCGGCGTGCGTGCCGAGCTGCTCGGCGATCCGCTTCGGGTCCGGCCGAATGCAGAGGCTGATCGCGCAGGCGACGAGCGCGAGACCCGCTGCGACGAGCCACGGAATCGTCAGCGCTTCCGGCTCGAGCTGCTTGCCGGCGAAGAGCGGCGCGAAGACCGCCGGGCCGAGGATCGCCCCGAACACGGAGCCGAAGAGGACATACGCGATCCCGCGTGCGCGGCGCTCCGGCGGGTACATGTCGCCGGCAGCGGTGCGCGCGAGCAGCGCGACGCCGCCTGCCGCGCCCGTCAACGCCATGCCGGTGATCACGACGGCGGTCGAGCCGGTGCGCGTCGCGAGCGCGACGAGCGAGCAGCCGAGCGATGCGATCACAAAGCCGACGGCGATCACCGGGACGCGGCCGAAGTGATCCATCGCCCGCCCGGCCGGCAGCGCGGCGAGCCCGGAAGACGCAAGGAAGATCGCCGGGCCGAGCCCGAGCAGCCCCTCGATGCCCGTGATCTGCACGAAGGTGATGGAGTTCACCGCGGCCGCGAGCTGGAAGAGGCACGAGTTCACCGCGAGCGCAGTCGCGAGCAGAATCGTGTTGCGCTTGACGTTCAGAGCCATGCGGCAAGCGTCGCACGAAACTCGGATGCGCCGCCGTGGGACGGATGCCGGACATACGGGGCGCCGAGCGCACGTTCCGCGAGGCGTCCGACGGCGAGCACGCGGCGACCCGCGGCGACGCGCTCGACGAACGGCAGCCCCGCCGCGATCTCGGCGGAGGTCGGGCGACGGTTCGAGGAAGCGACCCCAGGCCGGTGCGGATGCGTCGGCACGAGGTTCCAGAGCAGCACGTCGTCAGCGATCCCGAGCTCGTCAAGCGCTCGGTGCACGATCGTCGCGCTGAGCTCGGCAGGGCCGGTGCCGGTCAGCTGTCGTTCGGAGGTGAATGCGAGGCCTGAAACCCTCGCGCCGTTGTAGCCCGCCGCCTCGCCGACGAGGACGATCGACGCGCTCGCTCTCCGGCCCAGGTAGTCGGCGAGCCTTCGCCGACGCAGCGGCGAGTCCGCGTACTGGTTGTAGGTTGCGCCGATGCGGGCAGACGCAAGCGCTTTGACGAACGACGACTCCATGCTCGAGGTTCGTACTCTGACCGACGGCGGCCAGTCGGCGCCGAGCGTCCTCGCTTGGATCGAGGAGCTCATCGGTGGGGCGAAACGGACGCTCGACTTCGCCCACTACGACCTGAACCTCGGCCCGGAGAACGCCTCGGTCGTCCGGGAGGCGATCCGGGCGGCGGACGCGCGTGGGGTCGCAGTTCGCTTCCTCTACAACATCGACCACCGGAACCCGATCCCGGTCCCGCCGCCCCCGGAGCCGGACGCCGAGCTGATCGCGTCGTTCGACGTGTCGGCCCGGGCGATCGCAGGCGTCCCGGACCTCATGCACCACAAGTACGTCGTCCGAGACGGCGAGACCGTCTGGACGGGCTCGATGAACTGGACGGACGACTCGTTCACGCGACAGGAGAACGTCGTCGCGATCGTTCGCTCCGCGCCACTCGCGGCACGGTTCGAGGAGAACTTCGCCGAGCTGTGGAAGACCGGTGCCGTCGAGCTGACCGGTCGCGTTCCTCCGAACCCCGTTCGGGTTGGGGAGCGAAAGGTGCGCGCGTGGTTCACGCCGGGCTACGGCGAGGCGCTCTCGACCCGCATCGCCAAGGCAATCGCGAGAGCCCGGCGACGGGTGCGGATCTGCTCGCCGGTGATCACCGCCGCACCGGTGCTTTCGATCCTCGCCCAGGTCGTCTCGGAGGGCGAGCTCGACCTCGCCGGCTGCGTCGACCAGCCGCAGGTGCACGGCGTGATCCACCAGTGGCGCCAGAACGGGAACGTCGCGTGGAAGCTGCCGCTGCTCGAGCGCGTGATGACTGGCGACTTCGCCGGCAAGCGCTCCAACCCGTGGCGCCCGGGCGGCGGCCTGCACGACTTCATGCACGCGAAGCTGACGGTCGCCGACGACGTCGTCTTCCTCGGGAGCTACAACCTCTCGCGCTCGGGCGAGCAGAACGCGGAGAACGTGCTGGAAGTGGAGGACGCGCAGCTCGCGGACCAGCTCGCGGCGTACGTCGACGCCGTGCGCGCCCGCTATCCGCGCTTCGAGTTCCAGAACGTCAAGCCCTGATCACTCCCACTCGATCGTGGCCGGCGGCTTCCAACGAAAGGTCGCGACCCGGTCCACGGCGCGATTACTCACCGGGTGGTCTCCCAGCGGGCCGCGTCTCGGGACCAGGTCCCAAGCCGTGGCCGGTATGGCCGTGTCTGACCGCCTGAGCAGGTTGATCTCTTCGCGCGGCCGATCCGACGCGTCCGATTCGGACCCGACGTCGGGGCCGCTCCAGCCGTGTCCAGGGACCAGGTCCCGAGACGCGGCCTCGACGGACAGTCAGAACGAGGGTGAGCGACGCCGGTCTGGAGTGACGGCGCGGCGCCGTCACTCCCACTCGATCGTGGCCGGCGGCTTCGACGAGAGGTCGAGCGCGACACGGTTGACGCCGGGGATCTCGTTGATGATCCGCGACGAGATCGTCTCGAGCAGGTCGTACGGCAGGCGCGCCCAGTCGGCGGTCATCGCGTCCTCGGACGTGACGGCGCGAATCACAATCGGATACTCGTACGTGCGCTCGTCGCCCATCACGCCGACGGAGCGGATCGCCGGCAGGACGGCGAAGCACTGCCACAGCTCGCGGTAGAGACCCGCGCGGCGGATCTCCTCGAGCAGGATCGCGTCGGCCTCGCGCAGGATCTCGAGCCGTTCGTTCGTCACCTCGCCGATGATCCGGATCGCGAGCCCAGGCCCTGGGAAGGGATGCCGCCACACCATCCGCTCGTGCAGCCCGAGCTCTTCGCCCACGCGGCGCACTTCGTCCTTGAACAGCATCCGCAGCGGCTCGACGAGGTCCATCTCCATGTGCTCGGGCAGGCCGCCCACGTTGTGGTGCGACTTGATCGTCGCGGCGACGCCGTCGCTTCCGCCGGACTCGATCACGTCGGAGTAGAGCGTCCCCTGCACGAGGAACGGGACGCTGCCGATCCGCTTCGCCTCCTCCTCGAAGACGCGGATGAACTCCTCCCCGATCCGCATGCGCTTCTCTTCGGGATCCGCGATCCCCTCGAGCCGCGACAGGAAGCGCTGCTGCGCCTGCACGTGCACGAGCGGGACGTGGAAGTGGTTCTCGAACGTCTCGATCACCTGCAGCGCCTCGTCCTTGCGCATGAAGCCGTGGTCGACGAAGACGCACGTGAGCTGATCGCCGATCGCCTTGTGCACGAGCAGCGCGGCGACCGCGGAGTCGACGCCGCCGGAGAGCGCGCAGAGCACGCGCGACGACCCGACCTGCGCGCGGATCCGCTCGACCTGCTCCTCGATCACCGCAGCCGGCGTCCACGTGGGCGGGGCACCTGCGACCTCGTAGAGGAAGTTCTTCAGCAGGTCCTGGCCGTGCGGCGTGTGGACGACCTCCGGGTGGAACTGCACGCCGTAGAGCTTTCGCCCCGGCTCCTCGAAGGCTGCGACGGGGGTCGACGGCGACTCGCCGACGACGCGCGCGCCCTCCGGCGGTGCCGTGACCGAGTCGCGATGCGACATCCACACCGTCTGCTCGGTCGGCAGGTCGCGGAACAGCTCGCTCTCCTCCGCGCGGAGCTCGGTCTTGCCGAACTCCGACGCGCCCGTGCGCTCGACCTTCCCCCCCAAATCGAGCGCCATCAGCTGCGCGCCGTAACAGATGCCGAGCGTCGGGATGCCGAGCTCGAAGATGCCCGGGTCGACGCGTGGGGCGTGCTCCGCGTACACCGACGCTGGGCCGCCGGAGAGGATCACCGCGTACGGATTCCGCGCGCGGATCTGCTGCGGCGTCACCTTGTGCGAGACGAGCTCGGAGTACACGCGTGCGTCGCGCACGCGTCGCGCGATCAGCTGCGCGTACTGACCACCGAAGTCGAGCACCAGCACCGGGCGCTCCTCCGGAGCCGGTTCGGGCACCGGCAGCCGGACGACTTCAGCGCCGATAGTTCGGCGCCTCCTTCGTGATCGTCACGTCGTGCGGGTGTGACTCGCGCAGGCCGGCACCGGTGATGCGCACGAACTTCGCGTCCTTCAGCTCCGCCACCGTGGCTGCGCCGCAGTAGCCCATCGCCTGCCGCAGCCCACCGACGAGTTGGTAGAGCACGTTTCGCATCGGGCCCTTGTACGGGACACGGCCCTCGATCCCCTCGGGAACCATCCGCTCGACGTCCTCGACGTCGCCCTGGAAGTACCTGTCTTTCGAGTAGCCGCGAGCCTTCATCGCGCCGATCGAGCCCATGCCGCGGTACTCCTTGTAGCGCTCGCCCTGGCTCATCACGACGTCGCCCGGGCTCTCCTCGGTTCCGGCGAAGAACGAGCCGAGCATGGCGGCGTCGGCTCCCGCGGCGAGCGCCTTCGCAAGGTCGCCCGAGGAGGTCATCCCGCCGTCGGCGATCAGCGGCACGTCGTGCCGCGCGCACACCTGCGCGCAGTCGTAGATCGCGGTGATCTGCGGGACGCCCACGCCTGCGACGACGCGTGTCGTGCAGATCGACCCCGGACCGACGCCCACCTTCACCGCGTCGACGCCGGCGTCGATGAGCGCTTCGGCCGCCTCGGCGGTCGCAACGTTCCCCGCGACGAGCTCCACGTCGAGCGCGGCCTTCAGCTTGCGCGCCATCTCGACCACCGACAGCGAGTGTCCGTGCGCGGTGTCGAGCACGAGCGCGTCGACGCCGGCATCGACGAGCGCTTCCGCGCGGTCGAGTGCGTCAGGTCCGACACCGACCGCGGCGGCGACCCGGAGCCGTCCTTCCGCATCCTTCGTGGCGAGCGGATAGTCCGCGCGCTTCTGGATGTCCTTCACCGTGATCAGGCCCGTGATGCGGCCGTCGGAGTCGACGATCGGCAGCTTCTCGATCTTGTGCCGGTGCAGGATCTCCTCGGCTTCGCGGAGCGTCGTCCCCTGCGGCGCGGTGACGAGCGCACGCGCGGTCATCAGCTCCGAGACGGGCACGGTCTCGTCGCGCTGGAAGCGCAGGTCGCGGTTGGTCAGGATCCCAACCAGCAAACCCTCTGGATCGGTGATCGGGACACCGGAGATGCGGTAGCGCGCCATCAGCTCGAGCGCGTCCCGAACGAGGGCGCTCGGAGGCAGCGTCACCGGCTCCGTGATCATCCCGGCCTCGGAGCGCTTGACCCTGTCGACCTCGGCGACCTGCTCTGGGATCGAGAGGTTCCGGTGGACGACGCCGATCCCGCCCTCTCGTGCCAGCGCGATCGCCATCGGCGCCTCGGTCACGGTGTCCATCGCCGCCGAGAGCACCGGCACCTCGATCGAGATGCCGCGGGTGAAGCGGGTCCGCGTCGAGACGTCGTTCGGGAGGACACCCGACTCGCCCGGGACGAGCAAGACATCGTCGAAGGTGAGCCCTTCCTTGGCGAACTTCGCCTCCAGCGAGAGGAGGCGTTCGAGGTCGAGTCGTCCGAGCTCCAGCCCTTCCAAGGATCTGAGCCTACCACCGCCCTCCGACGACAACGGAAGCGCAATCTTGCGCGAACACGATTCGAACAGGCGATCGGCAATCTGGGAACGCGGGTGCGGCGGACCTCCCCTCCTCGCATCCCCTCAGCGCGCTGACGGCGGGCGCTGCGGTTGCCGCCTCCACGGCACCCAGGACGCTCGCCGTTTGCGCCTGGTCCCGTGCCGGAGAACGCGAAAGGGCGCGGACGAAGCCGCGCCCCTCGCTCGATCCGTGAACCGGTCGTTACCGAACGACGACTTCGTCGCGCGTCTCGCGGTGATATCCGCCCCAGCTCGACCAGAAGATGAGCGAGAGCACCGCACCGATCGCGCCGACGACGAGCAGGATCCAGCCGATCGTGACCAGCTCGATGCCGCTGACCGACACGTCGACGGCCCAGATCAGGATGGCGCCGATCGCGACCAGCAGCAGACTTGTGGTGATACCCATGGTTTCAGGCTCCTTTTCGGTTGCTCGGTGGTGCAACGCCCGAGCCGCCCCCTTCGATACGGGTATCTGCAGGCCTTTTACGTCTCGATCGGCTCCAGCACTGCCACCTCGACCTGCGAGGAGAGCCTGCCGGCCTCGCGCGGCTCGAACCGCCCGGCTCCGACCTCGAGCGTCGAGGCGGAGGCCGCGGCCACCGCGTAGCGAAGCGAGTCGGCGAACGGCCGTTCCGCGAGCCGCGAGGCGAGGAACGCGGCGGTCAGGACGTCCCCGGCGCCTGCGACCGAGACGGGCTCCACCGTCGGAGCGGTCGCGTGGAAGCTCTGGGCCGGACGCTCCTCGCGCGTCAGCCCGTAGCAGCCGCTCTCGAGCGTGATCAGCACCGTGCGCGCGCCGAGGTCGGCGATCGCGTCGAGCGCCATCAGGAAGTCCTCTGCCTCGAGCTCCTGGTCGACGAGCGCCTCGGCCTCGTGCTGGTTCGGCGCGACGAGCGACGGCTCCGCCTCGAGCCCGAGGCGAAGCGGTTCGCCGTCGGTGTCGAGCACGGTGCGGACGCCGATCCGGTTGAGCTCCCGGATCGCGTCGGCGTAGAACGACTGGTCGACGCCGCGCGGCAACGAGCCGGCGAAGACGACCGCCTCGGCTCCGCGCGAGAGATAGCGCAGCTTCTCGCGCAGCATCTCGAGCTCCTCGGGCTCGACGTGTGGGCCCCACTCGTTGATCTCCGTGAACGAGCTGCTCGTCGGGTCGACCACGGCGGTCGACGTGCGCGATTCGTCCGCGATCCGCACGAAGTCGTTCAGGATCGCCTCGGCAGTCAGCTCCTCGACGATGCGCGTGCCCGTGCGGCCGCCGGCGAGGCCCGTCGCGACGACGGGCACGTCGAGCCGCTTGAGCGCCCGCGCGACGTTGATCCCCTTGCCGCCCGCGAGCGTCACACCCTGGCTCGCGCGATGGCGATGTCCCTGGCGGAAGTTCGGAACCGTGAGCGTGCGGTCGAGCGCGGCGTTGAGTGTGACGGTGACGATCATGGCCAGAGGTTGGAGATGGTCCGCCGCGCGTACCACGACGCTCGCTCGGCGAGTCCGGGCTCGGCGACCGCGCGCTCGGCGACGAGCGGCGAACTCGCCACGAGCCTCGCCCCGTCGTAGACGCGCACCTCGCCTAGACGCTGCCCCCTGCGAACCGGGAGCTCCACCGCCGTCGCGGCAACGATCCGTTCGCGGAGCGTGCGGTCGATGCGCGTGGAGCGGATGATCGAGCGCGGCGCGACCAACCCGACCGGCTTCAACCCGAAAGCGACGTCGGCCCGCGCATACGTGCGGGTCTCGTCGACGACGGCGACCGGCGCGTAGAGGGAGAGTCCCCAGCGCAGCAGCGCGGCGAGGTCGGTGTTCCGCTGTGCGCGGGTCGGGCTCCCGAGCAAGGTCGCGTAGAGCACGAACCCCGTCCCGCGGGCGGCGGCGACCTGCGACCACCCGGCTGCGTCCGTGTGGCCGGTCTTGACGCCGATCACGCCGGGAAAGGTGGCGAGGAGGTCGTTCCACGTGTGGAGCCGCCGGCCGCCGGCGATCGTCGCCGTCCGGTCGTCGACGATCGAGCGGATCGTCGCGTTCTGCATCGCCGAGCGGGCGAGCAGCGTGACGTCGCGCGCGCTGGAGACGTGGCCGGCCACATCGAGACCGTCCGGGCGAACGAAGTGCGTCGCGCGCAGCCCGAGGGCACGCGCCTTCGTGTTCATCAGCCGGACGAACGCGTCGACGTCGCCCTTGCCGACGTACGCCGCGAGCGCCCACGCAGCGTCGTTGGCGCTCTGGACGAGCGCGGCCTCGACGAGATCGCCGACCGAGATGCGCTCGCCCACGCGTAGGTTGATCGTCGACTCGCCGATCGCGCTGGCGCCGGGACCGGCGACGACCAGCTCGTCGACGTCGGCGCGCTCGAGCGCGACGAGCACCGTCATTAGCTTCGTGATGCTCGCGATCGGCACTCGCGCGTTGGCATGCGCGCGCGCGAGCACCTCACCAGTGGCGCCGTTTTCCACGAGGTACGCCTTCGCCGTGACCGGGGGTGGTGGCCCGGCGCTCGCCGAAGAGACGACGACGAGCGCGGCGGCGACGGCGGCGAGCGCGCGTCCCATCGGTCGCTCAGGCTACCTCACGCGTATGCGCTGCCCGACCTGGAGTCCTGTGGGATCCAGGCCAGGGTTGAGCAGGAGCAGTTGCTCGACGGTCGTGTCGTTGTCGAGCGCGATCTGGTCGAGCGTGCCGCCCGACTCGACCTCGACGAAGACCGGCTTCGGCGCCGTTGTCGTCGTCGCTGCCGTCGTCGTCGCTACCGTCGTGGCCACGCTCGTCTGCGCCGCAGTCGTCGTTTCGCCGTCGCTCATCCCCGCGCGCACGAGCAGCACGGCGACCGTGATCCCTGCCAGGAAGGCCGCAGGCGCTGCAAGTCTCGTCGCGAGCTGCCGGTTCACCAGCCCGAGACGGCCCAGACGTCCGCGCGCAGCCGGGCCGCTTCTGCGCCCGCCGAGGCGCGCCAGTCCCCGCTGCCGGCGCGATACGCGTAGATCACCGAGCGCGAGGCCGATACGAGCGCGCTCGCGGGCCCACTCGCGAACGCTCGCGCCACGTCCGCCGGCGTGCCTCCCTGCTCCCCGATCCCCGGCAGCAGCATGATCGAGCGAGGCATCAGCCTGCGCGCCTCGCCCACCTCGCGCGGGAACGTCGCGCCGACGACGGCGCCGACGCTCGAGAGCCCGTTCTCCCCGATGAGCTCCTCTCCCCACTCGTCGACGAGCGCCGCGACCTGCATCCAGACGGTACGGCCGTCGGAGAGCGTGAGGTCCTGCACGTCCGCGCTGCCCGCGTTCGACGTCTTCACCAGCACGAAGAGGCCCGCGGCGTGACGACGGCACGCCGCCAGGAACGGCTCGATCGAATCGCGTCCGAGATACGGGTTCACGGTGAGCGCGTCGGCGAGCGGTCCGCCTTCTCCTTCGAGATACGCCGCCGCGTACGCGCGTGCGGTGCTGCCGATGTCTCCGCGCTTGCCGTCGACGATCACGAGCAGCTCCGCCGTGCGCGCATAGGCGCACACCTCCTCGAAGGCGCGCATGCCGTCCGCTCCGAGCGCCTCGAAGAACGCCAGCTGCGGTTTGACGGCGACCGCGTACGGCGCGACGGCGTCGACGATGCCACGGCAGAAACGCGCGGCCGCTTCGGCAGGCGCCTCGCCGCGCAGCTCGACCGGGAACAGGTCGACGCGGGGATCGAGGCCAACGCAGAGCTGGCTTCGCTTGCGCTCGACGGCGGCGGCGAGACGGTCGGAGAACGCCACCGTCGCGAACTCGGTCTGTACGCGGAGCTCCTGCGCCATCGGCGAGACGAAGCGTATGCTCCGCGCCCGACGGCCACCACGCCTTCCAAGCCCCAAGTCGTCTTTCCTGCGCAATGGGGCGCGGCGCCCACGCGACTGGCCTTGCCGGCGCGAGGGCCGCTCGACCACCTCGTCCTCCACCACACGGCCTTTCCGATGTCGCGAATCGGCGGGACGAGCTTCGAGGCGGAGTCCGCGCACATGCGCGAGATCCAGCGCTGGCACCTCGAGCGGGGCTGGGCGACGGTCGGCTACCACTTCGTCGTCTCACCGAGCGGTCGGATCTTCCGCGGCCGCCCGGTCGACCGGCTCGGAGCGCACGTGCTCGGCCACAACGTCGGCACGGTCGGGATCTGCCTGATGGGCAACTTCGAGCTCGAGCGGCCGACGCCCGAGGCGCTCGAGTCGCTCACGTACGCGCGGAGCCGGCTCGTCCCCGGCGGCGCGAAGGCGAGGCTGCTCGGCCATCGCGACCACCGCGGGCACGAAACGTCGGCCTGCCCCGGCCGGAACCTGGAGCTTTACACCGACAAGCACGGAGGGCCGCCTCCCGGCGGCCCTCCGTCCAAGCGTCGAGCCGATTCCTAGCGGCCGCGCACTGCGGTCTTGAGCTGGCTCCCGGCCGAGAACTTCGGCACGATGGAGGCGGGGATGGTCACCTTCTCCGTGGGATTCCGCGGATTGACCCCCATGCGCTCCGCCCGGTGCTGCGTCGAGAACTTCCCGAAGCCGGTGAAGGCGATCTCTCCGCCGCCCTTCAGCGTCTCCGTGATCTGGTCGAGCATGGCGTCGACCGCGTTCTGCGCGTCCCGGCGCCCCAGGTTCGCCCTCTCGGCGATCTTGTCCACAAACTCCTGCTTGGTCACGAACAGCCCTCCATTCGTCGTCCACTCGGGGTTCGGGAGGTCAGGGTAGCGAATCGATCGGACGAAAACGGCTTAACCATGCGGTTTTGCGGCGGTTTTGTCCGTTTCCAGCACCTCTGAGGCCCTGAAAAGGGGCCAAAGCCGCACCGCATGGCGGGCGAGGGCGTCCACTCCACCCTCCTCGCGGTCGACGACGCAGATCGCCGTGGAGCACTCGAGCCCCGCCTCCCGGAGCGCCTTGACGGCCTCGACGGCGGCTCCGCCTGAGGTGACGACGTCCTCGACGACGCAGACGCAGTCGCCCTCCGCGTAGACCCCCTCGAGGCGGTTGGAGGTCCCGTAGTCCTTCGCCTCCTTGCGGACGATCAGGAACGGCAGCCCCGACTCGAGGGACGCCGCCGCGGCGAGCGCGACTGCACCGAGCTCTGGGCCTGCGATCAGCTTCGCGTCGGGCGCGTGCTCGCGAATCGCCGCGGCGAGGCGCTCCCCGATCGGCCGGAGGAGGTCGGGCCGCGTCTCGAAGCGGTACTTGTCGAGGTAGTAGCGGGAGCGGCGGCCCGAGCGGAGCAGGAAGTCACCCTCGAGGTACGCGTGCTCGCGAAGAGCGCTGCGAAGCTCGGAGTCGTTCATCCGCCGCGGGCCGCGTCCAGCGCGGCGCGCGCGAGCGGGAGCAGGCGCGCGGCTTCCGGCGCGCCGTTCGAGAGCGACTGCATCGAGCCGTCCTCGAAGTAGAGATCGACGCGCTCGCGTCGCCCTCCGGCCGTGCGGCGGAGAAGCGCGATCCCGGCGGCCCAGGCGCCGAGGAGCGCGAGCAGGGGCAGGAGCCTACGCCGCATCGCCGTCGGCCTCCTGCTTCTTCCTCGGCGCGCGCTTGCGCGGCGCCGCCTTCTTCGCTGCGGGCTCCGACGCAGCAGCCCGAAGCGCGGTTTTCAGGTCGTAGAAGACGAGGGCGACCGTGGGCTCGGGGGCGGTCGTCGCCGCGATGTACGAGTCCCCGTCGCGGACGACGAAGACGCTCCCCTCCCCGGTGGACGCCTCGAGCTGGTTGAGCGACCCCTGGCGGGACTCGGCGGCCGCGGCCAGCAGATCCTGGACGGCCCGCACGAACGGCTCGCCGTCGGCGAGCGTCGAAGCGGCCACCTTCCCCTTCGCGTCGAAGAGGGCCGCGGCCTCGACCTGCGAGGAGATCTCGGTCAGATCCGACAGGGCCTGTTCAGCGGTCATGGCGCTGAACGATACTGGCCGCCGTGCGCAGGCGAAAACGAAGGCTCGTCCAGAAGTTCTTCGCCGACCGCGGAACCCACCTCGCGGCGATGATCGCCTACTTCGCGCTGCTCGCGTTCGTGCCGCTGACCTTCCTCGCGCTGTCGCTGCTCGCCTTCACCGGCCAGCCGAGCGAGTCGAGCTTTCTCGTCCGCGAGATCAAGCAGGCGCTGCCGGAGACGCCGATCGAGGACATCGTGCGCCTCGTCCGCACCGTGCGCGAGAACGCGACCGCGCTGGGGATCCTCGGCGGCCTGTTCCTGATCTGGACGGCGCTCTCGCTCTTCAGCGTGCTCGAGTCCGCCTTCAACATCGTCTACGGGAGGCCGAACCGGGCGTTCCTCCACGGTAAGGGTCTCGCGCTCCTGCTTCTCGTGGGCTCGCTGGTCACGCTCTTCGTGGCGCTGCTCATCGGCTCGTTCGGGGTCGGGGTGCTCGAGGACCGGGCGTCGTGGTTCATCGACAACCCGTCGATCGCGTACGGGCTCTCGGTGCTGGTGTCGTCGCTCGGGGTCTTCGCGTTCATCGTCTCCGCGTACTACGTGCTCACGAACGACGCCCTGCGCGTCCGCGAGGTGCTCCCCGGCGCGATCTTCGCGTCCGTGCTGCTCCAGACGTCGTTCCAGATCCTGCCGGTCTTCCTCCGCTACGCGGAGATCAACCCGGTGCTGAAGGCGTTCGGCTCGCCCGCGATCCTGCTCGTCTGGCTCTACGTGATGGCGAACGTGATCGTGTTCGGGGCGGAGCTGAACTGGTGGCGGAAGTACGGTCGTGAGGAAATCGAGGAGGAGCCGGAGCCGGTCGGGCTCGCCTAGCGGGTGAGTGCTTTCGCCGCACGAGCTCGGTGCGAGTGCTCGGCCTTCCAGTCGTTCCCGAGCTCGGCGACGGTGCGCGACTCGCCGTCGGGCACGAAGATCGGGTCGTAGCCAAAGCCTTCGCTGCCCCGCGGCTCGAGCGCGATCGTCCCCTCGACCGTGCCGGTTCCCCTCAGCTCGTCGCCCGACGGCGAGAGCGCGACGAGCTCGCACACGTAGCGCGCGCGCCGGTCCTCGACGCCCTGCAGCCCTTCGAGCAGCGCGGCTACTCCGTCGTCTGCCCAGCGCGCCGACTCGACGCCCGGCCGTCCACCGAGTGCGGAGACCTCGATCCCGGAGTCCTCGCCGAACACCCACTCGGACGTGTGCTCGCGGCCGAAGCGCGCCTTGCCCAGAGCGTTGTCGTAGTACGTCTCGCCGTCCTCGGGCGGATAGCCGTCCGCGTCGAGCAGGTCCAGCTCCCAGTCCGGAAGCGCGTGCCTCAACTCGCGGAGCTTGTTCGCGTTCTTCGAGGCGAGGCGAGCGATCAATCGGCCCAGCGAACGCCGGTCACGTGCTCGAGCTCCGCGAGGCGGCTCGCGACCTTCGAGGCCTGGCCCTGCTCGCGGAAGTCGACGGTCGCGACGAGCTCGCGTCCGCCGCGGCTCTCCAACAGCTGAAACTGCGAGACGGTGCCACCGAGGTCTTCGAGCGCGCCGAGCACCGGTGCGGCGCCCTGGCCGCCGGCCAGCTCGACGACGAGTCGCTGCTCGTCGGCCGGCCGCATCCGGGTCACGATCCAGTGCGCAGCGATGCGGAGCGGCCACAGCGTGACGAGCGCCGCGATCGTCGCGATGAACGCCGCCTCCCAGTAGCCGGCGCCCGATGCCATGCCGATACCGGCGACGAGCCAGAGCGTCGCCGCCGTGGTCAGGCCGCGAACGGTGAGACCCTGACGGATGATCGCGCCCGCACCGAGGAAGCCGATCCCGGTGACGATCTGCGCCGCGATCCGGGTCGGGTCGAACGTGACTCCCTCGCTCTGCGAGAACGTCCAATCCGTCCAGGCGTAGGCCGACACGAGGAAGAAGAGCGCTGAGCCGAGCGAGACGAGCAGATGCGTGCGAAGCCCCGCCTCGCGCTCGCGAAGCTCCCGCTCGAGACCGATCGCACCGCCGAGCGCAGCCGCGACGAACAGCCTGACAGCGACGTCGATCCACGAGAGCTCAGGCAAAGGCGTCCTCCTGCGCCCGCGCGATCTCCGCGATCCCTCCCGACGCGAGGTCGAGCAGGTCGTCGAGCTCTTCCCGCGTGAACGGCGCGCCCTCGGCGGTCGCCTGCACCTCGACGAGGTGACCGTCGCCGGTCATCACGACGTTCATGTCGGCGTCTGCGCTCGAGTCCTCGGTGTACTCGAGATCGAGGAGCAGCTCGCCGTCGACGATTCCGACCGAGACTGCAGCTACCGATCCGGCGAGCGCCTTCGACAGCCCGAACTTGTCGAGCGCGCGCCGCGCGGCGACGTACGCGCCGGAGATCGCTGCGCAGCGCGTGCCACCGTCGGCCTGCAGCACGTCGCAGTCGAGCCACACCGTGCGCTCGCCGAGCGCCTCGAAGTCGACCACGCCGCGGAGCGCGCGGCCGATCAGCCGCTGGATCTCCACCGTGCGTCCGCCCTGCTTGCCGCGCGACGCCTCGCGAGCAACGCGATCGCCCGTCGACGCGGGCAACAGCGAGTACTCCGCCGTCATCCAGCCCTTGCCCTTGTTGCGAAGCCAGCGCGGAACCTCGTCGTCGATCATCGCCGTGCAGAGCACCTTGGTCTTGCCCTGCGACCACAGCACCGAGCCGTGTGGCTGCTCCAGGTAGTCGAGCTCGACCGTCAGCGGCCGAAGCTCGTCGGTGCGGCGGCCCTCTCTCATCCGACTGTTTCCAGCTCGAGCAGCTCGACGTGCTCGACCTCGCGGATCGGCAGCTGCAGGAAGCGCGCGCCGGTCTCGCGGAACACCTCGGGGTCGCCGGTCGTGATGAAGCGATAGCTCCCCTCGCGTGCCGGGTCGTTCTCGACGTGCTTGCGCGCGAGCGTCTCGGCGACCTCTCGCGCCGTCTCGTCGGCGGAGAAGACGAGCGTGACGTCGCGGCCGAAGACGCGCTGAAGGATCGGGCTGATGATCGGATAGTGCGTGCAGCCGAGGATCACCGTGTCCACTCCTTCCGCCTTGAGCGGCGCCGCGTACTCGCGCACGGCCTCTGCGGTCTCCTCGCCGAACGGGTCGTCGCCCTCGATCAGCGGCACGAGCCGCGGGCACGCGACGGAGAACAGCGACGCGCCTGCGTCCAGTGTGTGGATCAACTCGTCGTACCGACCGGCCGAGACGGTGGCCTCGGTTGCGAGCAGTCCGATGCGGCGGTTGCGCGTCGCCTGCACGGCCGCGTGCGCCTCCGGGGTGATCACGCCGACCACCGGCACCCTGAGCGTCTCCTGCAGGTCGGCGAGACCTGCCGAGGTTGCGGCATTGCACGCGACGAGGACGATCTTCACGCCCTGCGCTTCGAGGTACGACCCGATCTCGAGCGCGAAGCGGCGGATCTCTTCCAGCGGTCGCGGCCCGTACGGCAGGCGAGCTCCGTCGCCGAGGTAGACGAAGTCCTCGTGCGGCATCGTCACGAGGCACTCGTGGAGGACCGTCAGCCCTCCCATGCCCGAGTCGAAGACGCCGATCGGCCGGGGGTCCATGCGGCGATTCTACGAGCGGCTACGCTGGGCCGATGAAGGCGCTGCTAGCGGCCGTGTTTGCGGCGCTCGTCCTGGCACCGGCTGCTCTCGCAAGCCACCCCGCAGGTCTCTACACGACGACCCAACAGGTGGCGACGATGGACGACGGCGTCGGCATCGCTACGACCCTGTACACGCCGTTGACTCACGGCGAGCGTTCGCCCGCGGTGATGCTCTTCCATGGCGTCGGCGAGAGCAGGCGGCAGATCGACCCGATCGCCCGACTATTCGCGGCACGTGGCTACATCGCGCTCACGTTCGACTTCCGAGGCCACGGCGAGTCGGGCGGGCTGTTCAGCGGGCTCGGCGCGCGCGAGCTGCTGGACGTCGCGCGGCTACGCGAGTCCTGGCTGCCGGCGAACGCGCCCCTGGACGGCGACAAGGTCGGCGCGTTCGGGATCTCGCTCGGCGGTGGCGCGGCGCTACGCGCGGCAGGCGAAGGGACGCCGTTCAAGGCGCTCGAGGTCGTCGAGACGTGGACCGATCTCTACGAGGCGTTCGTCCCGCAGGACCTCCCGAAGTCCGGAGCGATCTTCCAATTCCTCAACTCGGTGCCGACCAGCCGCCAGGCGCCTGAGCTGCTCGCGCTCCAGGGCGCGATCTCGGGCCGAGACATCCCGACGCTGCGTGCGTTCTCGCAGTCGCGCTCCTCGCGGCTACTGCTCTCTCGCGGCTACCCGCCGACTCTGTTCTTCCAGGGGCGACGCGACTTCGCATTCGGGCTCGAGCAGAGCATCGTGGGCTGGCAGCGACACCCCGGGCCGAAGGGCCTCTACATCGGCGCGTTCGGCCACGCACCGTCGACCTTGCCCGGACCCGACTTCGAGCTCCTGATGCAGCGCGCATTCCAGTGGTTCGACGTGCACGTCACGGGTGCGGTCGGCACGCCGAACCGACCGGCCGTGGAGCTCGCGAACGAGAGCGGCACGAGCGTCCGGGGCTACGCCGGCCTGCCTCCGACCGCGCGGCACGTGTACACGCTGCGGGGGACCTCAACGATCGGCGCCGCGGGCAAGGTCGTTCGCCGCACGCGTGTGCCGCGCCTGCTCGAGACGTTCGGCGCGCCGACCGTGCAGGTCCGCGCGTCGTCGGCGACGGGCTGGTCGCACCTCGTCGCGGTCCTCGTCGCCCGCACGCCCAGCGGCCAGGAGATCGTCGTCAGCGAGGGGGGCGCGCCGGCGAGCCTGACCGCCCGACCCCGACTCCTGACGATCCGCCTGATCTCTCAGGCCACGCGGATCCCGGCCGGCTCCCGCCTCGAGCTCACCCTGGCCGGAACGTCGACTGCACAGAACCCGGGCAACCTCCTCTACTTGGTGCCGGTGCCGCAGCGTGCGAGGATCACGCTTCGGAACGTGAGCCTGACGATTCCCGCGCTTCGGACCCCCGTCTCGCGATGAGCCGCATCGCGATCGTCGCGCTCGTCGCGACCCTCGTCGCGATCCCGGGCGCTTACGCACGTCCGTCCGCGACGCCCGGCGTGACGTCTTCGACGATCCTGCTCGGTGGGTCGGGCCCACTCAGCGGTCCCGAGGTCGCGTACGCCGGAACGATGATCGGCGCGAAGGCGTACTTCGACTACGTGAACTCGCAGGGCGGTGTGAATCGGCGCAAGATCGAGTACCGCTACCTCGACGACGGCTACGACCCGTCGCGAACCGTGCAGAACGCGCGGCGCCTCGCGCAGCAGGACGGCGTCTTCGCGATGTTCAACATCGTCGGCACCGAGCAGAACCTCGCCGTTCGCCCCTTCTTGAACGCGCTGAAGGTGCCGGAGCTGTTCGGCGGCACCGGCATCCGCGCGATCGGCCGCGAGTACAAGAAGTACAAGTGGTCGATGGGCTACCTGCCGAGCTTCTTCGCGGAAGGACGCCTCTACGCCAAGCATCTGACGGCGACGAGAAAGAACGCGAAGGTCGCCGTGCTCTCCGAGTCGAGCGACTACGGCCGTGAGCTGCTCGCGGGCTTGAAGGCAGGCCTCGGGACGAAGGCGAAGCTCGTCGCGCAGACGACGTACGAGGTCACCGACACCGATCTCTCGTCGCAGATCTCCCAGCTCAAGCGCTCGGGCGCGAACGTGCTGATGCTCTTCACGCTTCCGAAGCAGACGATCGGCGGCTTCGTCGCCGCGAACCGGTTCGGCTGGAAGCCGCTGACGTACGTCACCTCCGTTTCGGTCGACCCGTCGGTGATGAAGATCGTCCAGGCCACCACCGGGAACAAGGCGGGCGAAAACGCGATCACCGTCCAGTGGATGAAGGACTCGTCGAACCCGGCGAACGCGAAGGATCCGGCGATCAAGCTCTACAAGTCGATCATGCGCCGCTTCGCTCCCGGCCGGAACGTGGACGAAGTCGTCCACCTCTACGGGATGGCCGTCGCGTACACGATGGTCCAGACCCTCAAGGCCGCGGGCCGAAACCCGACCCGGGAGAGCCTCCTCCGGGCGGCGACCCACCTCGACCACCAGGTCCCGTTCATGGTCAAGGGGATCAGGATCAAGACCTCACCAAATGATTACTTTCCGATCTCGAACGTCCGCTTCCTGCGCTACCGCAGTGGTTACTGGCGGCAGTTCGGCGGGGTCGTCACCGCGGCCGGCTGAGCCGTGTGATTCCCAGGCAACTCCTGGGTATCAGGAACGTCTAAAGCAATCAGTCGCAGCCTTCCGAGGGGCTGGAAGAAAAAAAGGAGTGGGATGACACGGAAGTTCCGCATGCTGATGGTCGGCGCAGCGAGCCTTGTGACGCTCGTCTTCGCCGGCGCCGCTTACGCGGCATTCACACCGACGCTCGCGATCGGCCACACACCGGCCGCCGCGGGCTCGTCGGCAACTTCGTTCCGCCTGACCGTCCCGAGGGACGACGACGCGCTCTTCCGAGCGCTGATCCACGTCCCGGCCGGGTACACGGCCACCCTGGGTCAGGCGCCCGGGACCCAGCTCGGCACGGTTGCCGCGCAGGTGCAGGTGCGTGAGCCGATCGCCGGCGCAGTCCTGCCGCTGACCGGCACCGTGGTCGTGACCGACCAGGCCACGATCGGAGCGGCGGCCGCGCAGTGCACGGGCACGGCCACCCACGCCGGCTACTGGGTGCTCGTCCTCCAGGCCGCCGGCCAGGAACTGCGCGTTCCGATGGTGATCGACCCGGTCTCGGGTCCGCTCGCCACCGTTGCGTCGTACCGGCTGTCGGTCTGCCTGCCGTCGCCGCACATCCCGGTCGCTTCGGGTGGCGCTACGTTCGGCGCCAAGCTGATCCAGGCACAGATCAGCCTGAACAACGTGCTCGCGGCGCCGTCCGCGGGCGGCACGCATCGCTGGCATGTCGTCGCGACGCCGTGGCCGAACGGCCCGGGCCTGCCGAACGCGGCAGGAACGGTGTCCGCGCAGGGGACCGCCATGCTCCCCGGCGCGATCTCGCTGTCAGCGAAGTCGAAGAAGCGTGTCGTGACCGTCACGGGACGCCTCACCGAGGCCGGCCAGGGGATCGGCGCTCGGACCGTGACAGTGCGCATCGGCACGAGGAACTACAGCGTTCGCACGAACGCTTCCGGCACGTTCCGCAAGGCCGTGAGGGTCGCGAGGGGCTCTCGCGTCGCGGTCCGCGCAACGGCGGCCGTTCCGGCCCGGACGGGGGCCTGCACCGTGGCCTCGCCGTTCGCGCCGGTCCCGTGCGTGACCGAGACGTCGCAGTTCTTCACCGCGACGCGCTCGATCGTCGCACGCGTCCGCTAGGCAGCTGAAACCGTGGGCGGGGCCGACTCGGCCCCGCCCACTACGATTCAGGCATGAGCGCTCCGATTCGTGTCGGCACGTGCTCCTGGGCGGACGAGTCGCTCTCGAAGCACTGGTACCCGCCGGGGCTCAAGCCCGGCGAGCGCCTCCCCTACTACGCCGAGCGCTTCGACACGGTCGAGGTCGACTCGACGTACTACCGGCTGCCGGACGAGCCGATGGTGTCCCGCTGGGCCGAGCGAACGCCCGACGGCTTCGTGATGCACGTGAAGGCGTTCGGAGTGATGACGCGGCACCCGGTCAAGGTCGAGCAGCTGCCGCCCGATCTGCGCGAGGCGGCGCCGCTCGACGAGCGCGGACGCGTCGACCGCCCGCCGCGCGAGTTCCGCGCCGAGGTCTTCCGCCGCTTCCGCGACGCGCTCGAGCCGTTGCGCGCGTCGGGCAAGCTCGGCGGGATCCTCTTCCAGCTGCCGCCGTACATCGTTTCGAAGCCGAGCTCGTTCGAGTACATCGAGTGGGCAAAGGAGCAGCTTGCCGGCGACGAGTTGATGGTCGAGTTCCGACACGCGAGCTGGCTCGACGACGAGCACCGCGACGAGACGCTCAAATTCCTGGAGCAGCTGCGCGCGACGCATGTGATCGTCGACTCGCCGCGGATCGAGGGCGCCAAGAACGTCGCACCGACTGTCTTCGCGCTCACCTCCCCCACGCTGTACGTGCGCTTTCACGGGCGGAACGCGGGCACGTGGAACAAGCGGGGCGGCGGCGCCCAGGAACGCTTCGACCACCTCTACGAGGAGGACGAGCTCCGTGAGTGGGTGGGGCCGCTGCGCGAGCTCGCCGGCGAGTCCGAGCAGGCGTACGCGCTGATGAACACGAACAAGTGGAACGAGGGGCCCGAAGGCCAGATGATCCCGCAGGGTGCAGCGAACGCGCTGGCGCTCCGCAAGCTGCTCGAGGCGGAAGGCGTGCCCGTCACGACTCCGGCGACGGTGAGCGCGTGAACGTGCTGTCGGTGATCCACGGCACGGACGCGCGGGCCGAGCTCTTCTCGGGCGTCATCGAGGACGCGGGACACGCGCACGAAGAGTGGTCGCTCGCCTGGCGCACACCACCGCCGCGGCCCGTCGACGCGTACGACGCGGTGCTCGTGTTCGGTGGCGCGATGCACGCCGACGAGCAGGAGAGCCACCCATGGTTGCGCGACGAGAACCTCTTCCTCCAACGGCTGCTCGACCTGCACGTGCCGACGTTCGGCGTGTGTCTCGGCGCGCAGCTGCTCGCGAAGGCGGCGCACGCGCCCGTGCACCGCGCCGACGTGCCCGAGATCGGCTGGTACGAGGTCGAGCTGACCGAGGCGGCGCGCGAGGACCTGGTCTTCGGAGCGCTGCCCGAGCGTTTCGACGCCTTCCAGTGGCACTACTACACCTACGGCGTGCCGGCAGGCGCGGTCGAGCTCGGACGCAGCGCGTCGTGCACGCAGGCGTTCCGCCTCGGCGAGAGCGTCTGGGGCGTGCAGTTCCATCCCGAGGTGACCGAGTCGCAGATCGGCTCGTGGCTCTCGACCGACGGCTTCAACGAAGGAGTCGACGTCGACCGGGTCGCCGCGGAAACGCGCGAGCGGATCGCAGCGTGGAACGGGCTCGGCTCGCAGCTCTGCGGCGCGTTCCTCTCGGCCGCTGAGCGACTGTCTGCGATTCCCGCTCGCTAGCGGTCGATGACGATCGCGTCGGGGAGCTCTCGTGCGGGCGGGTACCGGTGGTCGGCGCCCTCGATGCGCATCGCTGCCGCGAGGCCGGCGACGATCTCTGAGGGTGACGGCAGATCGTCCGGCGACGTGCCCACGACGGCCGCCGAGCGCACTGCGCGCCGATCTGCACCGGTGAGCCGCTCGACGAGCGTCGGGTTCGCGCCCAGCGAGACGACCTCGCCCGGCGGAAGCGGCCCGTAGTACTCGGGCACGGAGAGGTACTCGTCGAGCATGCGGCCACGGTCGTAGATCCGGTAGCGCGCGACTGCCCCTTCTTCGACCGCGAACGAGATCGCGACGACGCCCACCGCGTCGGAAAGCTCGCGCGCGAGTCGCGGCAGCATCGACGGATCGCGGTCGCAGAGCTCGTCGTACACCGAGGTCCAGCCGCTACGCGGTGGCACGATCACGGTTCCCTTCGACTTGCCGGGAAGGGTCGGAACGAAGCGGCGGACGATCCGCTCGACGGTCGGAAGGTCGTCGGTCTGCACGTGCACCGAGCCGAACGACTCGCCGCGCGGCTTGCGCTCGAGGTCGCGCACGAGCACGTCCAGATCGACGGCGAGGATGTGCGCGACCGGGACGAAGCCGAGCCTCGTGAACGTCTGCTCGTCGCGCTCGTCGACCTCGACGGCGAGGCGTGTGACACCCTGCTCGCGCAGTTGCTGCGCGAGCTCGCTCAGCGCCTCGGGCGACTCGTCGTCGAGGCGGCCGAGGTATGCCGTGCCGTCGCGGATCTCCATCGGTGAAACCTAGGGGATCGCGTAGAGGCTGGCGAGGAGGTAGTGCGCGCTGAGATTCTCGAACGGCGCGAAGCGCGCGCCGAATGCGCGCGTCTCGGCGATCGACGGCCGCACGCCGTCGAAGTAGTACTCCGCAAGTGCCTTGACGAGCCCGAGGTCTCCGGCCGGCCACGCGCGCGGCCGGGCGAGGTGCCGGGCCATGAACCAGTCGGCGGTCCACTCGCCGAGCCCGCGCAGCGCGACGAGACGCACCTTGAGCTCGTCATCGGGCAGCATCGCGAGCTCGTCCCAGTCCAGAGCAGCCCGCGCCACACCGACGACGTACTCCGCCTTGCGGCGCGAGAACCCGACCTCCGTGAGCTCGTTCTCGTCCGCGCTCGACATCCGCTCCTCGGTCGGAAACGCCCAGGCGTGCCCAGCGCGGACGCCGAAGCGCTCGATCAGCCGGTTCCGCACTGCGAACGCCGAGCGGAGCGAGACCTGCTGCGCGGTAATCGAGGTGACGAGAGTCTCGTAGGGGTCCGGGTTCAGCGGGGGGCGAAGCCCGCGGAGCTCGCGGACGATCCGCGCGAGCACCGGGTCGCTCTCGGCAAGAGCGTAGAAGCCGTCGAGATCGAATGGACCGCCGAGATAGTGGTGGACGCGCGGCTCGAGCGGCTCGACGTCGACTCCCCCGCTTGCCGCCTCGATCCGAACCTCGCGCCCATCGAAGACGCGGTGCACGCCGCCTTCGTGCCAGAGGTTCGCCAGATCAGGGCCGAAGGCGCGGTAGCGCTCGGTCGAGCGAACGAAGTCGAAGGGCTCCGGCAGCGTGAGCGTCGGCACTCAGCGACGGGGCACGAAGGACCGGACTGCCGAGACGGCGGTGCGGCCGTCGAGCGAACGAGCGATCGCGACCACGTAGACGCGCTCGCGCCGGTTGAACTTGGCGGGGTCGAGAAACGCACGGTACGGCGGTGAGTCGTCGGCCGCGATCCGGGTCCAGCGCGCCGCGTTGCCGCGGCGCACCGCGAAGGCGACGCTGAGCGGCCGGGCACCTGCCGTCGCGGAAACGCGGACGAGATCGCTGAGCGAGTCGCTTCCGACCGTGAGCGCCGGCTTGGGTGGCCTGGCCGCCGGGATCTGCCGTGTCGCCTCGAGCAGCGCACTCGACAAGGGCGGGATCGTGAGCGTCAGCGATCCGGAACGGGTGCTCGACGCCGGCGTCGTCGTCCCGAGCAGGCGCGTCCACTCGGACAGCGGCGTCGCGGTCGGGATCGTGATCCGCGCCGCCGATCCGCCCGCGTTCACGAGTGCGAGGTACTCGCGCCGCCCGGCTGCGTCGACCCTGCTCGTGGCGAGCACGGTCCGCGTCGCGCGCCGCACGATCGTCGCGCCGGTCGAGAGCACCGGCTGCGAGGCACGCAGGCCGCCGAGCACACGGAGCCGCTCCGCGATCGGATGCCCCACGACGTCGAACGACGACCCGGTGCCGATCGGGCCGCTCCCGATGCGCTCCTCGCTCCGCCACTCCGCCACCTGCGTCGGGAAGAGATCGTGTCGCGCTTCCTTGTCGCCGCCGCGTCCGACGATCCCGAACTCGTCGCCGTAGTAGACGACGGGCGCCCCGCGGAGCAGGTAGAGGAGGTCGTAGGCGAGCAGCGTCTTCTGCAGCAGCGGCCCGGCCGCCCCGGCGCCGCCCTTGTCCCGCACCTGCTGCGCGGCCCGCCCGATGTCGTGGTTTCCGAGGAACGTCGGCGGCACGTGTCGTTCGCCGCCCGGCGCGATGAAGTAATCGTCGTCGTGAAGGCGGGTCGCGACTCCACCGGCGCCGGCGTTTCCCCCAGCGAACCTGGCCAGCGCGTCCTGCATCGGGAAGTCGAGCACGTTCGGCAGCCCGCGGTCGCGCACATACTCGGACAGTTCGACCGCGTTGGTGATGAACGCCTCGCCGAACAACTGGAAGTCCGGCACGCCGGCCGCGCGCGCCGCCGCGAGGATGCGCGGCACCCAGTCGACGAAGAAGCCGCGCTCGACGTGGCGCGCGGTGTCGATCCGGAAGCCGTCGATGCGGTAGCGCGTGATCCAGCCGGCGAAGACGTCCAGCAGCCCGGCTCGCACGTCCGGCTGCTCGGTCGCGAGGTCGTCGAGCCCGAAGAAGTCGCCGAGCTCGAGGCACGCCGGGGGGCACGAGCTGAAGTCGATGTTGCCGCGGTTGTGGTAGTTCGACGTGTCGTTCAGCCACGCCGGTGACTTCACGTTCCGCTCCTCCGGTGGGACGAACGGCGTCTTCGGCGGGCCGTACTCGTACGACGGCAGCCGAATGACATCGGCGGTGTGGTTGACGACCACGTCGAGGATCACCTTCAACCCGAGCGTGTGCGCGCAGTCGACGAACGCGCGGAAGTCGGCCTCGGCCCCGAGGTGTGGGTCGACGCCGTCGAACCCGAGCGCCCAGTAGCCGTGGTACGCCGCGCTGCCGTCCTGCACGTACTTCTGGCGATAGGGCGGCGTCACCCAGATCGAAGTGAAGCCGAGGTCCCTGACGCGCGCCAGCCCACGCGGCCCTGTGCAGTCGCCGGTCAGCCCGGCCAGGTCGCCGCCGTGGTAGTAGCCGGTGTCGGTCGGGTCGTAGCCGGTGACGTCGCGAGACCCGCTCAGCCCGCCTCGGTCGTTCGCCGGGTTGCCGTTCGCGTACCGGTCGGGCATGACGAAGTAGATCCGCTGGCTCGCGAGCGGAGGGCGCGTCGGCGGCTGCGCAAGTGCGCTCAGCGCTGCGCCGGACGGAGGTCGTGGAGGAGCTTGCACGGCGGCGCCGGCGCTCGCGGCCGCCAGCGCAACCGCGACGGCGACCGCGCTAGCGAAGCGGCGCACCCGTCTCCGTGTCGAAGAGGTGGATGTGCTTCGTGTCGATCGCAAGCGGGACATGCTCGCCCGCGCGCAGGCCGACAGCCTCCTCGGCAGGCATCGCCGCAACGAGGTTCGGCCGGGCCGCGGTCACACCCTCCCCGTCGAGCTCCTGCTCCTCGAGCAGGTCGTCGTCGACGCCGATCACCATCGCGTCGACGCGGAAGTAGGCGATCGACTGCGATCCGAGCGCCTCGATCAGCTCGAGGCCGGCGTTGATCGCGGGCAGGTCGGGACGCCGATCCGCGCGGTGCAGGTTGTCGGCGCGCACCCCGAGCACGACTTCGCGCCCCTCGCGGCCGCGCACCTCGGGGAAGCGCCGCATCGCCTCGTTGGAGAGCGGCACCTGCTGGCGGCCGAGCATCACGTTCACCGTGCCGTTCTGCGAGGCCACCGTCGCGGCGAGCAGGTTCATCGGCGGCGTGCCGATGAAGCCCGCCACAAAAAGGTTCGCGGGGTTGTCGTAGAGCCGCTGCGGAGTGTCGACCTGCTGCAAGCGCCCCTGGTTCATCACCGCGACGCGGTCGCCCATCGTCATCGCCTCGACTTGATCGTGGGTGACGTAGATGGTCGTCGTCTCGAGGTCACGTTGGAGCTTGGCGATGTCGGCCCGCATCTGCACGCGAAGCTTTGCGTCGAGGTTCGAGAGCGGCTCGTCCATCAGGAACGCTTGCGGCTGGCGCACGATCGCCCGACCCATCGCGACGCGCTGACGCTGGCCGCCCGACAGCTCTTTCGGCCGCCGCGCGAGGTACGGCGTGAGGTCCAGCATCTTCGCGGCCCACGTCACGCGCTCCTCGATCACGGACTTCGACTCCCTGCGCAGGCGCAGGCCAAACGCGATGTTGTCGGCGACCGTGAGGTGCGGGTAGAGCGCGTAGTTCTGGAAGACCATCGCGACGTCGCGCTCCTTCGGCGTGAGCTCGTTGACAACCCGACCGCCGATCGAGACCGTTCCGCCGGAGATGTCCTCCAGCCCGGCGACCATGCGCAGCGCGGTTGTCTTCCCGCAGCCGGAAGGCCCGACGAGCACGAGGAACTCGCCGTCACGAGCCTCGAGCGAGAGGTCGTAGACCGCCTGCACGCCGTTCTCGTAGACCTTGTCGACCTCGTCGAACACCACATCAGCCACCGCGCACCTCCAGCTCGCTCAATGGATTCTCCAGACGTGAAAGGCAGGGCCGTCGCCCGGAAGCTCGGCTGTCCCGTCGAGCGCGACCGGCTCGCCGCCCAGCAGTGGCTCGAGCTCGCGTCCGTCGAGGGGCAGCACGATCGGCGTGTGCGCCGCGCGCGCGGCGAGGACGAGCAGCCGCTCCGTCGGTGACTCGCGCAGGAAGGCGATCGCGTCGTCGCTGACGTGCGCGTACCTGATCCCGCCCCGCGCGAACGCGTCGCTCGAGCGGCGAAGCGCGATCAGGCGACGGAACTCCTCGAGCAACGGTCGATCCCAGGTGTCGGGCGCGTCCCAGGGCATCGTGCGCCGAGCGTCCTCGCCCCACTCGCCCTCGAGGCCGAGCTCGTCTCCGGCGAAGACCATCGGCACTCCCGGCGACGTCATCTGCAGGCCCACGCCGACGAGCTGCTGCTCGCGCGAGCCGCTCACCGTGCGAAAGCGTGCGGTGTCGTGGCTGTCGAGGAGTGTCCACGAGTGGAGCGCCGACTGCCACGGGAGACCGGCCCGGAATGCGCGCATCGCTCCGACGGTCGCTGCGCCGTCGGTTCGGGGCACGCCCACAGGGAGTCCCCAGAAAGACCGGCGAAGCTCGTCCGGCGGGTCGTCGCCGAGCAACCACGACCAGACCGGTCGCAGGAAGCCCGCGTAGTTCATCGCACCGTGCCAGCCCGTGCCGTCCAGGTCGCGCCGGTAGTCGTACCCGTGCTCGGCGACGAGCAGCGCCTCCTCTGTGAGCGCGCCGCGGATCAACTGCGCGACCTCACGGGTCAGCTCGACTCCCCGGTAGCGCCCGGTCATGTTCGCGACATCGATCCGCCAGCCGTCCAGGCCGGCGTCGAGCCAGCGGCGCGTCACGCCGACCATCCGCCGGCGGAGCTCCGCCGAGCGCCAGTCGAGCTTCGGCAGGCTCGGGATGCCGAGCCACGACTCGTAGCCGGCCGGCAGGCTCGGGTCGAAGTAGTACAGCTCGCGCTCGGGCGCGCTCGGGTCGGCGAGTGCCTCGACAAACCACTCGTGCGCGTTTCCGGTGTGGTTCGTCGTCAGGTCGCCGAGGATGCGAACCCCGCGCGAGTGCGCCGCGGCGAGCAGCGAGCGGAGCGCCTCGTCTCCGCCGAGCAGCGGATCCACTCGGTCGAAGCTCGTCGCGTCGTAGCGATGCGTGCTGCTCGCAGGGAAGATCGGCGTCAGGTACAGCGCGTTCACTCCGAGCTGCTCGATGTAGTCGAGACGCTGCTCGATCCCGCGCAGGTCTCCCCCGAACAACTCACGCGGTGTGTTCGGGCCGCGTCCGGTCGGCAGCTCGTTCCAGGCGCGCGGAACCGCCCAGTCGGGCGCTTGCACACCGAGCCCCGACGTCGCGAAGCGATCGGGAAAGACCTCGTAGACGACGGACGAGAGGTGCCAGGCCGGCCCGTCGCCGAGCGACAGCACGAAGTCGTCGCTGTCGGGCGACTCGTGCGCGCGCCGCCCGTTGCCGTTGAGCCACGTCCAGCCGCCCTGCGGCCCGACGAGGACCCAGCGATACGGCGTGCTCGGGTTCACGACCGGGAAGCTCGCGCGCCACCACGTTTCCGTTTCCGTCTCGCGGTCGACCTGCGCCCGCACCCAGCGCGGCTCGCCGTCCCGCACGTACCGGAGGATCACGTCGTCGGTCGAGCCTTTCGGAGCGCGGACGCGGACGACCGCCTCCCCTCCGAGCTCGTCTGGGCGCTCGAGGACGTACTCGTCCGACCCGTCGTGGTGCGGTTCCGAGAGGAGGGACGTTCCCGACTCGAGCTGCGTCGCGGTCATCCCTTGACCGCGCCGCCGGTCAGTCCGGAGACGATGAACTTCTGGAGGAAGAGGAAGAGGAGGACCACGGGCGGCGCTGCGAGCAGGACGCCGGCCGCGAACGCGCCCCAGTGCTCCGAGTACTGCTGGTCGATGAAGCGAAACAGCCCGCGGGTGAGGGTGTAGTGATCCTCCGTCTGCATCAGGACGCTGACGATCACGAACTCGTTGATCACGCCGATGAACGAGAACAGACCGATGACCGCGAGCACCGGCGCCGCCAACGGCAGGATCACGCCCCAGAACACCTGAGACGGTGTCGCTCCGTCGACGCGGGCGGACTCGTCGAGCTCGTTCGGGATCGTGTCGAAGAAGCCCTTCATCAGCCAGACGTTCACCCCCATCACACCGCCGAGGTAGACGAGGACCAGCCCCGTCAGGGTGTTCAGCCCGATGCCGCCGAACACTTCGCCCGTCTGCAGCACGATCAGATAGATCGCGACGACAAGCAGTAGCTGCGGGAACATCTGGATCAGCAGGAGCGCCAGGAGACCCATCCGGCGTCCCTTGAACCGGAAGCGGCTGAACGCGTACGCGGCCAGAGCACCGAGCAGCACCGTCAGGATCGCCGTGCTGGCAGCGACGATCATCGTGTTCGCATACCAGCGCGCGAAGGGGATCGCGGTCGGCGGGTCGCCCGGTCTTCCGGCAACTTCGCCCTTCAGCAGCTGGCTGAAGTTCTCCAGCGTCAGATCGCGCGGGATCAGGCTCGCACCGCCCAGCGTCTGGTCGGCGTTGAACGCCGCCGACACCACGTACGCGATCGGGAAGAGGGCGATCAGCACAAAGATCAACGCGATCAGATGGCGCCACCAGTTGCCCCCACCGCGCGGGCGCGTCCGCTTCGAGCGAGTGCGAAGCCGCGTCCGCCAGCCGACGGCTGCGGCGGTCTCGGCCTGGTCGACCGTCGTCATCGGATGTTCTCCAGCGCGTTCGTGCGCCAGAACGCGAGCGACGAGATCGTCGCCACGATGAAGAAGATGATCAGCGCGATCGCGCTCGCTAGGCCGTAGTCCTGCCCCTTGCCGGACGCGAACGCGATCTTGTACGTGTAGCTGATCAGGATGTCCGTGTCACCTGCCGTCGTCTGGTCGCTCGACTGCGGGCCGCCGCCGGTCAGGAAGTAGATGTTGCCGAAGTTGTTGAAGTTGAACGCGAACGACGCGATCAGGAGCGGCGCGACGACGATCAGCAGCAGCGGCAGCGTGACCTTGCGGAAGACCTGCCATGGCCCACCGCCGTCCACGCGCGCAGCCTCCTTCAGCTCCGTCGGGATCGACTGCAGCGCCCCGAGCGAGATCAGGAAGAAGTACGGCGAGGTCAGCCAGACGCTCACGAGGATCACGGAGACCTTCGCCCAGTTGGAGTCGAACAGCCACGGCACGTCGATGTGCAGCAGCTTGTTGACCACGCCGAAGTCGTCGTTGAGGAGCCCCTGCCAGACCAGCAGCGACAGGAAGCCGGGAATCGCGTACGGAAGGATGAGGAGCACGCGGTACGTGCGCAGGAAGTGCATCCCCGGCTTGTCGAGCGTGATCGCGAGCAGCAGGCCGAGCACGAACGAGATCAACACAGCCAGGAACGCGAAGACGAACGTCCAGACGAACACGCGCAAAAACGGGTCTCGGACGAGTGGGTTGTGGAGGATCTTGTCGAAGTTCGCCCAGCCGATGTTCGTCTTCCAACCGGGCTCGAGCTCCTCCCCGGAGCGCGCCGTGAACGAGCCCTTATCGTTGTCGGTGAACACGACGCCGTCGGCGATCCGCGTGAACTGGTCCCGCAGCGGGTCGTAGCGCAGCGTCGGTGCGAGCTCGACGGCCGTGTCCAGGCCCTCGGGTCGGATCGCCGCGTCGCCGGTCGTGGGCACCGTGTACGCGGTCAGCTCGCGGTCGAGCGTGACGAGCTCCGCCCCTTTGACGAGCGTGTAGCCCTCGGCGGCCAGGATCCCGAGGTCGTCGACCTCCACGCTGCTTCGCTCGATCGGGCTGAGCTCTTCCGTCGTCCCGACGAACGTGTTGCCGGTGTCCTCGTCGACCAAGAGCAGCACGAGCGCACCGTCAGCATCGCGAGCCGGGGCCATCAGGTACGACTTGCCGTCCGGAGGCGGCGCGAGCGAGTTGCCCTTGATCCCGACGATCGCCTGGTCCTTCGAGAGGATGTGCCCGGTCGAGTAGTTCGTGAATGCGACGTTCACGGTGTAGAAGATCGGGATCACCTGGAACGCGATCATCAGCACCGTTCCGGGAATCAGGAACTTGAGCGGCAGCGCGCGCCGCGAGAGATACGCAACGTCGATCAGGACCGTCGTGACGGCGAGCACCGCAACGGCCGCCCACTTCTCCTCGTCGGCGAGCACGATCGCGGCCCAGACCGCGAGCGCGTTCATGATCGCGAGCAGAAAGATCTTGATCGCGAGGCCGACGGGACCCGAGAAGAACGGGGCCGCCCGCGACGGCAGCGCCATCGCCCTCTGCGCGAACGTCGGGCGCGGCGGCACCTCGGCTCGAGCTGCGGTCGTGGTCACGGGGGCCTCCGGAGGGGGAAGAAACGGATGGGCGCCCGGCTCAGCCGGACGCCCATCCGTCGGTCAGGTCAGATCAGCCGATCTTGTTCCTGATGTTGCGCGCAGCGGTCGTGAACGTCGGACGCGCCGCGGTCGAGGTCCCGTTCGTGGCCTTTAGCCACGCACCGCCGAGCTCTTCCCACACGCTCGACATCTGCGGGATGTTCGGCATCGGAACGCCGCCCGTCCCCGCGCGACCGAACTGCGCCAGAACGGGGTTGCTCACTTGCTTGCCGGCCACCGTGTTCGCAGGGAACCGGCCGTTGGCCGCCGCGAGAGCCCGCTGCGAGGCGGGCAGCATGATGTAGCTCGCGACGAGGTCCTTCGCCAGCGTTGCCACGCCGTGGGAGTTGGCGAACCGGGTGACCATGAACCCCTGGACGCCGAGGAACGGCACCGACTGGAACTTGATCTTCGGCACCTGCACGATCCGGAAGCGCAGCCCGCTCGACCTGAGCGTGTCCGCCTCCCACGGGCCCGTGACCCAGAAGGCTGCCTGCCCCTTGAGGAAGGCGTTCTTCGCCGTGTCGTAGTTGACCTTCGAGTTGATCAGCCCGAGCCGATCCCACGCGTCGATCATCGGCGCGTTCCGTAGGAAGACCGGGTTCGCGACGCCGATCACCTTCGCGTTCAGGTTCCCCGCCTTGTTGCGCCCGAAGACGAACCCACCGAGGCCCGAGAAGAACGGGTACATGTGGTACGCGTCACCCGCGGGCGCCTGAGGAACGGCAATCGCGAGATTGTCGGCGCTCTTCTTCTTGAACGCGAGCGCCTGCTTCTGGAGCGATGCCCACGTCTTCGGCACCGTGGCGAGCCGGGTGTTCACGACGAGGCCGACGTTCTCGAGCGCGACGGGCGACCCGTAAAGACGCTTGACCGCCGTCCCGTACGAGAACGCGTCGAGCGCGTACTTGGGGAACTGCTTGAGGGTCGCCTTCTTCGGCGAGAGTGGCAGGACGAGGCCGTCGGCAGCGAGCTGCCCTGTCCAGTCGTGCGCACCGATGATGACGTCCGGAGCGGTGGCGGGAGCCACCGTCTTGAGCTGGTCGCGGATGTCGCCGAAGTTCTTCTCGACCACTTCCACGGTCACGCCGCGGCGCGAGCCCCACGCGGTCGCGATGCGCTCGATGTCGGCGCGGCGGTCCTTGTCGGTCCAGATGCGAAGCGAGCCGCTTGTGACGACTGAGCCCGAAACCGCACCCGACGCAGGAACTGCCGCGGCGACCATGCCGAGCATCACGACGACGACCAGTGCGCCGAACGCGGTTCTCCTACTCATGTGAAGCCTCCTTCAACCGGTTGGAACAGCGTTTCAATCGATGAGATACCGTGCGACACTACGGCAGTGGACGAGTACTAGTCAAGGGGCATTTGGCCTGCCACGTGGCCTATTTGCACCGCCCCGGAGACCGTCCTATGATCGATCGCCACGAATGAAACGTGTTCCAGCAGAGGCCCGTGGCATCGCTTCGTGAAGTCGCCTCCCGCGCGGGAGTGAGCCTCGCGACGGCCTCGCGCGTCGCGAGCGGCGTCGACGGCGTGCGCCCGGAGACCCGCGCCCGGGTCGAAGACGCGATGCGCGACCTGCTCTACGTGCCCCCGGGCCGGAGCTCCGCGACGGGAGCGATCGGCCTGCTCGTTCCCGAGCTGGCCAACCCGATCTTCCCAGCGCTCGCCCAGGCGATGGAGGCACGGGCAACCGAGGCGGGACTGGCGACGATTCTCTGCAACACCCGGGCAGCGGCATTCAGAGAGGCGGACTACGTCCACATGCTGCTCGACCGGCGCGTCGACGGGATGATTTTCATCGCCTGCGAGATGACGCACCTCGGCGGCGAGCACGAGCACTACGCCCGCTTGCTGGCCGAGGGCGCCAGGCTCGTCTTCGTCAACGGCGCGCTCGAGGGGCTCGACGTCGCCAGCGTCTCGGTCGACGAGCGCCACGCCGGATTCCTGGCCACGCGGCACCTGATCGCGCTCGGTCACACGCGCATCGGGTTCGTCGCAGGCCCCGACGACTACCTCCCCACCCGGCTGAAGGCCGCCGGGCGCGTCGAAGCGCTGGAGAAGGAGCGCCTCTTGCCGGACGGCCTCGTGGTGCACGGCGAGTTCACGCTGGAGGGAGGCCGGGCGTCCGCCCGCGCACTGCTCGGACGCGTGGATCGGCCGACGGCGGTCATCTGCTCGAGCGACGTGATCGCGATCGCGGTCCTCCAGGTTGCCCGCGAGCTGGGACTGCGCGTGCCCGCAGACCTCTCGGTCGTCGGCTTCGACGGAATCGAGGCGGCGACCTGGGTCGAGCCCGAGCTGACGACGATCGAGCAGCCGATCGAAGAGATCGCCTCGACCGCGGTCGACCTGCTGCGGACGGTGATCGCCGAGCCCACGCGCTCGCTGCCTCGCGTGCTCGTGCAGCCCCGGCTCCGGGCGGGCGGCTCGACGGCCGCACCCGCTCCGGTCTAGCTGTCCATACTGTTGGGTATAATACCCAACGGTATGAGCAAGCAGCGCAGCGAACCGAGGAACCCCTTCCGCTACGGAGCGCTCGCGTTCGACGAGGCGTTCACGGATCGGGAGCGCGAGCTGCGCGAGCTGAAGTCGGACATCCGCAACGGCCAGGACGTCGTCGTGTTCGCGCCCCGTCGCTACGGCAAGTCCTCGCTCGTGCTGCGGGCGCTCCAGGACCTGCGGCGCCAGGGTGTCTTGAGCGCGCAGGTCGACCTGATGACGGCGCCGACGAAGGAGAAGCTCGCCGAGAAGCTCGCGAAGGCGATCCACGAGGGGATCGCCTCCCCGCTGTACCGCGCGCGAGAGCGGGCCCTCGGCGTCTTCCGTGGCCTGCGGATCACACCGACGGTCACGATCGACCCCGAGGACTCGTCGGTCTCGTTCGGCTTCGAGCCGGGCCGGGCGCCGGCGGACGTCGACGCGACGATCGAGCGGCTGCTGACGCTCCCCGGAGAGCTCGCCGCCGACCGCGGACGCGTCGTCGCGCTCGTCCTCGACGAGTTCCAGGAGGTCGTCGAGATCGACCCCAACCTCCCGAAGCTCATGCGCGCGGTCTTCCAGGCGCAGCCCGAGGTGGCCCACGTCTACCTCGGTTCCAAGCGGCACATGATGCGCTCGATCTTCAACGACGAGAACGAGCCGTTCTGGCGCAGCGCGAAGCAGGTGGAGCTCGGCGTGATCCGGCCCGACCTGTTCGCGCCGTTCATCGCCGAGCGGTTCCGGTCGACCGGGAAGCGGATCGACGACGAGGCGGTCGCGACCGTGCTCGAGAAGACCGCAGGCCACCCGTACGCGACGCAGGAGCTCTGCTACTTCACTTGGGAGGCGACCGACCTGCGCTCGACGGCCGCGCCGCTGCACGTGCGCGTCGGGCTCGAAGGCGTGCTCCGCTCGGAGCACGCGCACTTCTCGCTCCTCTGGGAGGACGCGTCGGCCGGCCAGAGGCTGCTGCTCACCGCACTCGCCGCCGAGCCCGGGCATCCGTACAGCGAGGATTACCGCCGGCGGCACCGCCTACCCCCCGCGACGAACGTGCAGAAGGCGCTCGCCGCCCTCCGGCGCCGCGAGCTCGTCGCCAAGCGCGACGACGGCTCCTACGCGGTCGTCGAGCCGTTCTTCGCGGAGTGGCTCGCGAACGAGCAGGGCTGATCAGATGAGCTCGGCGATCAACGCAGCCGCGCGCGCGGCACCGTCTGCCTCGACTTGTCGGTAGCTCACGTCGCGGCCGATCTCGTCGGCGATGGCTGCCGCGATTACGTCGGGCATCGCCGTCTCGAAGTCCATGCAGCGCCCCGCGCCGTAGCGCTCGAGCCGATGGCGGACGTGGAAGTTCTGCTCGAAGTGATGCCGGAGCGGGAAGTACAGGAACGGTCGACCGTTCGCCGTCAGCTCCATCGTCGTCGTCAGTCCGCCCTGGACGACCGCGAGATCACAGGCGGCGAGGTGGCGATAGAGATCGTGGACGTACGGACGCACCTCGAGGCCGGGGGCAGCCGGAAGCGACGCCGGATCGATCCGAGGGCCCGCAACGACGATCATCCGCAGCGCGGGGACGAGCTCCTTGGCCAGCGGAAACGAGGCGATCACGCGCCGGAGCAGGTCACCGCCGACACCCGAGCCGCCCACCGTGACGATGCACACCTGCTCGTCCGCGGCATACCCGAGCTCGGCGCGTAGCGCTGCACGGTCGCCGAAGTCCTCGGGATCGAAGCCGGTCACGTAGCCGGCGAAGTCGTAGTGCTCGCGGGTCCAGTCGCGAATCAGCGGCAGGTCGGGGCCGAACGCGTCGTGAACGACGTCCTCGAGGTTGCCGACGAACACGGCGCGATCCCGCACGCGCGGGAAGCGTGCGATGTGCTCGATCATCTCGGCGTTGTAGTCCGCGGTGATCACCCCCTCGTCTTCCATGGGCAGCCAACCGACGAAGTCGGTCAACCAGACGTACGCGGCGCTCTTCTGCTCCGGATTCTCGTGCAGGTAGTAGTCGAGCTCCCACGCCTCGTCCCCGATCCAGAGGTCGTACTGATCGTCGCGCACGAGGTCGTGGAAGACCATGAAGTTCGCGAGCAGGATCTCGTCCATCCTGCGGATCGCCTGGAAGCAGTGCAGGTCGTGCTCGGCGGACTCGCTCTCGATATGGCGCGACTCGTTCGCGAGGTGCGCGCTCGCCGGATGGATGTTCTCACCGCGCGCCTCGAGCACGGTGGTGACCGGATGCTGAGCGAGCCAGTCGAGCTCGAGGTCGGGATGGAGCTTCCGGAGCTCATCCGCTATCGCGACGTCGCGCTGGGCGTGGCCCAGCCCGATCGGCGACGAGATGTACAGCGCTCGCTTACGCCGCGACTTGGCGCGCACCCATCGTGCCGGCGGAGGCGGTGGCGCGACGAACTCGCGCAGGAGCAGGTTGACCCTCACTGGGTCGCGCACATGCGGAAGGTGGCCGGCGCCCTCGAGCGTGACGAGTGTCCCGCCGGTCGCCTCCGCAAGCGCGGCGCCCTGGGCATGCGGACGGATGAGGTCGGCGTCGCCGTGGACGACGAGCACCGGGCAGCGCACGCGCGTGCAGGTGTCGCGAAAGCGCTCGGTGCGGCACAGCGAGATCGCACGGCTCGTGTCGGCGAGCGTCTCCGGATCGGTCTCGAGGGCCCAGCTCACGGCATCCTCGATCTGTTTCGTCGAGTGCGACTCGTTGAAGCACTGCGCGAAGAAGAACTCGAGAAAACCACGGTAGTCGCGCGACCAGAAGTGACTGTTGTACTTCGCCCAGCCCTCGTCCGTGTCGTACTCCTCGTCGAAGGAGTAGACCTGCCGCTCGGGGTGACCGGGGACGAGGCCGACGGCGGGGCCGATGAAGACGAGCCCGTCGACACGTTCGGGGTGATCCGCGGCGAGGATCGTTCCCCAGAGGGCACCGCAGGAGACGCCGACGAGGGTCGCTTGTGCAGTGTTGGTCGCGTCCATTACCGCAAGCGCGTCGGCGGCGAACTCGCTCTCGAGGTAGGCCTCGACGCCGACGGGCCGATCTGAGCGACCGTTGCCGCGCCCGTCGAAGGTGACGACACGGCAGTGGCGGGCGAGGTACGGGATCTGCATCTTCCAGTGCCGCGAGTGGACGATCGACCAGGTGGGCAGCAGGAGCACAGTCGGCTCACCCGAGCCGTAGACCTCATAGAACACGCGAACGCCGTCGCGTTCGACGTAGCCCTCCTGGTCGGGATAGCGAGCGCGCGACTGCTCTCGCCCGGCGCCCACCGCTGCTGTGGTCATCGCCTCTCCCTCGCCTGCAGCCACCCGTCGAGCCAGTCGAGGAGCTCGACATGCCCCTCCTCGACGCCGGACAAGCGCTCGAGGATGATGCCCTCGTTGAACGTGATCACGAGCGAGACCAGCGCGTCGAGCGGCATCTCGATTCCGTAACGTTTGCGCGGCTCCGCAAACGCTTCGGTCAACACCTCGCGCCACTCCTTGTTGACGTGGTCGACGCGTTCGCGCAGCTCGGGACGATTCCAGGCGAGCGCCTGCAGCTCCAACCAGATCTTCTGGTACGGCCTGTCCTCGTCGAGGTAGTGCATCGCTGTCCGCCACTTCTGGAGAAACGGCAGGTCCGGGTCGGCGTACAGCGCCCGCTGACGCGCGATCAGCCGGTCGGTGAACCGCTCGAGCACCCGCACGAGGAGGTTCTCGATCGAGCCGAAGTAGTAGTGGACAAGGCCGTTGTTGACGTCGGCTTCCTCGGCGAGCCGCCGCGTCGTGATGCCGGAGTGGCCGACGTCAACGAGGAGCCGCTCGGCCGCGTCGAGCAGCGCCGCTTCCGCCGCCGAGCGGCCTGACTTCGCTACCGCCACTGCCGGAGTTTGCTCAGCAGTTCGCCGAGGCGTGCGCGCGCGAGCGCAAGCGTCATCGCGCTCGCGCCCGCGCCGCTCGCCACGACCATCGTCACGACGTCTTCGCCCATGTGGTGCCCAAGGATCACGGAAAGATCTCCGTCGTGCAATCGCCGCCCTGGAGTCGGACCTCGTGCGCGCGCGCCGGCCCGCCGGGACGCTCGTGGAAGTCGACGAAGAAGTCCGGATCGATCTCCATTCCGCCCTCGGGGTTGCAGTTCACGCGGAGCAGCCACGAGCGAAGCTCCGGGTAGAACTGGTTGTCCCAGGTCGAGTACAGCGAGTTCGTCACGTAGAGCCGACGCCCGTCGAACGAGAGTTGCAGCATCTGCGGGCCGCCGTTGAGCTCGCGTCCGGCGTCGTTCGGGTTGCCGAGGACGCCGCCGAGCCAGAGCCGCCCGGTCAGTCGCGGCTGCGACGGGTCGGAGACGTCGTACTGGCGTAGGTCGCCGTGCAACCAGTTCGAGAGGTAGAGGAACCGGTCGTCCATCGAGAGAACGAGGTCGGTGATCAGGCCAGGCACCGGGAAGGGCCATCCTTCGAGCTCCACCGGTTCGACCGCGATCACCTGCTGCGCCTCGTACGACCCGTTGGTTCGCTGGAACCGCCACATCGTGCTCGAGAGGGCCGCGCCGACGAACCCTTCGTCGGCCTCCGGATCGTGTAGCCAGCGCACTTCGAGCGGCACGAGACCCGCCTCACCGAGGTCGATCGTCTGCTCGAGCGTCCGCTCGGCGAGGTTCCAGAAGTGCAAGCGGCTTCCATACCGCCCGGCGCCCACGTCGTCGAGGTCGAACCCCGGCTCGTACGCATTCGGCTCACCGAACTCCGACGAGACCAGGACGTTCTTGCGCGGCTGGTACCAGAAGTCGTAGTTGAACGGCGGATGGCTGCCGCCGTTCTCCCAGCGACCCTTGACCTCGAAGGTCTTCGCGTCGAGGACAGCGAAGCCCCCGGCGCCTGCGCCTTTCGCGTCGCCGAGCATGCTCACAACGATGTTGTCGCCCGGCATGCAATGGACCGTGTGCGGACGCGTGTAGCCGGTCTTTGCGAGGAGCTCGTCGGGCTCGATCACCTTCTCGACCCGTGGCCGGCGCGGATCGTCCGCGACGTTGACCACGTGGATCCGCGACGAACGGAAGCCGGGCAGGATGAGATGCGAGCGGTCCGGACCGTGACACGCCGAGCTGCAGCGGTTCCAGCCAAAGTGGTGCAGCTCGTCGCCAACGTTCGGCATCGGCGTCTCGTGCAGGATTCGCCCGTCCTCGGCGTCGACGACGGCGAGGAAGTCCGGGGCCGCGACCCCCGTGCCCTCGTGGAGGCAGGCGAGGTACAGGAACTCCTCCTGAGGCGCCTTGAGGGCCTCCTCAGGAGAGCCGTAGAACGAAGCTGGGGCGCCGTGACCGTGCATTTGCTCCTCCTTTGACGAGCGCCTAAGTCAAATGTCTTAGTCATTTGACCAAACACTGAGGCTGCTGTCAAGGGCCGAGGGCGGACCCGAGCTGTGCGAAGTCCTCGAACGGCTCGAACGGCACGCCCCTTCGTTCGAGGTACCCAACGAGCTTGTCGCGCGCGAACACGCGGTCGGCGGCGAGCGCGGCGCAGTGATCAGAGACGCCGTCGCCGACGTAGACGACCGGCGAGCCTGTGGGAAGCCCACCCCGCTTGCAGGCCTCCCCGCACTCCGCACACTGGGCGTCGTCGCGCCAGACCGGATGCCAACCGTCTGCACGCACGTCGACGCGATTCGCGTGCACCTCGAGCGAGACACCCTCCCGCTCGAGCACGGGCTCGATCAACTCCACGAACCCACTCGACAGGATCACTGGACGGTGCTGCTCGGCGAATTCGCGGAAGCCGGGACGCACCGTGACGTGTTCGCGAACCCAGTCGACCGCGTCGTCGAGCGGCAGCGTGACGGTGGCCATCTCGACGGCGATCGCCTCGTGCAGCGACACTGTGCGCCCGAACGCGCCCTCCGTCACCTCGAAGATCGCGGGGTCGCCGAACTCCTCGATGATCATCGTCAGCGCGTCGACCTCGGTGACCGTGCCGTCCCAGTCGAGGACGACTTTGGGCTTAGAAATGAGAAGTGACGCCGGCCGGGTTCTCGTCCGCGTCGGCGGGCTGGTCGGGTTCCTCGTACCAGGAGTAGGCGTACTTCCCGTCGTCGAGGCCCTTCGCGAGCTTCGTCAGCTTCAGCGGATGGAACGTGTCGCACATGACTGCGAGCTCGTGCGTCTCCGTCATCCCGATCGAGCGCTCGGCGAGGCCCGGCTGCGGGCCGTGCGGCAGTCCCGACGGATGCAGCGTGATCGAGCCGATCTCGATCCCCTTGCGCGACGAGAAGTTCCCGTCGACGTAATAGATCATCTCCTCGCTCTGGAGATTCGAGTGGTGGTACGGGATCGGCAGCGCCATCGGGTCGAAGTCGAGCTTGCGCGGACAGAACGAGCAGATCACGAAGTTGCGTCCCTGGAACGTCTGGTGCGACGGCGGCGGCATGTGAATGCGCCCGGTGATCGGCTCGAAGTCGCGGATGTTGAACGTCCACGGGTAGAGGTAGCCGTCCCAACCGACGACGTCGAACGGGTGGTAGTCGACGACGTAGTCCTGAAACCCGTCGCGCACGCGCACCTTGACCAGGAACTCGCCCTTCTCACGGATCGTCTTCAACTCGGTCGGCGCGTGGATGTCGCGGTGGTAGTACGGCGCGTGCTCCATCAACTGGCCGTAGCTGTTGCGGTAGCGCTTCGGGATCTCGATCAGGCCCGGTGTCTCGAAGAGCAAGTGGCGCTCGGGCAGCGTGTCGGGCGCGAACCGATACGTCGTGCCGCGCGGGATCACGATGTAGTCGCCCTGCGCGTAGGTCAGATCGCCGAACGTCGTCTCGAGCGTGCCTCCGCCCTCGTGCACGAAGTACACCTCGTCGCCCTCGCCGTTGCGGAAGAAGTAGTCCATGCGCTCGGTCGGGCGCACGAGCGAGATCTCGACGTCGTTGTTCCACATCAACAGCTTGCGGCCGCTGACGGGGTCGCCCTCGGGCTTCGTGTCCCACGTCGTGAAGTGCCGGTGCGCATGCGCGTCGGGCACCCATTCCTCGCGCTTGATCGGCTTGAAGTCGCCGAGCTTCTGCACGCGACACGGCGACGTCAGGTGATAGAGGATCGACTCGTTCCCCGAGAAGCCCTCGAGGCCCATCACCTCTTCGGTCAGCAGCGTTCCGTTGTCGCGGAACTGCACGTGACGCTTCCGCGGAACGTCGCCGAGGCGCTGGTAGAACGGCATGGCGGCAGGTTACCCCGTGGCGAGCGCGGCCAGACGCGTCCCCACCGCAGGGGCGAACTTGAAGCCGTGGCCCGAGCACGCCGACCCCACGACTATGCGCCCGTGGCGCTCCAGGACGAACGAGCGGTCGGGCGTCGAGGTGTAGAGGCACGTATCGACCGCGACGGGCGGGCCGGCCTCCGGGAAGCGCTCGCGCACCCACTCGACCGTCGCGTCGACGAGCGCAGGGTCGGGATCGCCGGCCTCGTCTGCGTTCGCAGAAGGACCGGCGATGTGCGCGCCTGCCTTCAGCCCGTGCAGCGGGTCGCGCAGCGAGTACATCCCCTCGCCGGGGCCGCGCCCATACTCGATCACCGACGGGACGGAGCGTTCGAGCTCGAAGTAGACGACCGTCTCGCGCGTGACCTCGACGTCGAGCGCGATGCCCTCTGCCTCGAGCAGCGGCTTCGCCCAGCCGCCCGCCGTGACGACGACGGCATCCGCGTCGAGCGCGGCGAGCGATTCGACCTTCGCGCGCTCGTCGAGCGTTGCCCCGTGGCGCCGCGCGACGGTGGCGAAGGCACGTCGCGCACGGTCCGCCAGCGAGATTCCCGCCTCCGGCTGCAGCAACCCGCGCCCCTGTGCGCGAATGCCGAAGCGCAGCGCGGCCGCGTCGGGCTCCACCGGCTCCCACGCCACGCCGCACGCGTCGAGCGCCTCCTCGGACGTCTCGCCGAGCTCGAGCAGCCCCGTGTACTCGATCAGGCGCTCGCCGGTCTCCTCTTCGAGCGCACGCCACCCCTTGTGCGCCTCCTTGGCGAGCTCCACCCACTCGGGCTCGGGATACGAGAGCCGGAAGATGCGCGACCGGCCGTGGCTCGACCCCTGCCGATGATCGAGCTCGAACTGCTCGTGGACGACGACCTCGTGACCGTCTCGAGCGAGCGTCGCCGCAGCCGCGAGCCCGTTGATCCCAGCACCGACCACCGCGATGCGCACGTGCGCATTAAAGGTGAAGGGCGGGCCGCGAGGCCCGCCCTTCGGGTGGGGTGAAGTGATCGCCTGCCGGCGATTACTTCTTGCCGCCGCCCTTTCCGTGACCGCTGTTGCCTTGACCGTTGCCGTTTCCGCGGGCCTTGGAGCCCTGATTGCTCTTGGACTGCTTCTTCGCCTTGGCTTTGACCTTGGCCTTGGCCTTCACCGTCGGCGCGATCGCGGGAGCCGACGTGGTCGTCGTGGCAGCCGTGGTCGTCGAAGCGGTCGACGTCGTTCCGGTCGACGCGCAGGCACCTTCGGTGTCGCCGTGAGCCAGGTGCGCCGGAAGCGCGTTCTTGCTCACTTCGATCGAGTGCCCGCCACGCTTGTCGGGCTTGTGACAGAGCACGACCTTGTGCTCCTTCGTCGCACCCGTCTCTGTGGTCGAGGTCGTTCCGGTCGTCGTCGTACCGGTCGTCGTTCCGGTCGTGGTCGTTCCCGTGGTGGTACCGGTCGTCGTGCCGGTTGTCGTCGTCACGGTCGTTCCCGTCGTGGTGGTCGAACCGGTCGACGTCGTTGTCGTCGCCCCGGTCGTCGTCATCGCGGCGGATGTCGTCGTCTCTGCGGCGGCGAGAACCGGGAGCTTGGGGACGCTGCTCGCGGCGAGGGCGCCACCGGCAAAGAGCGCAGCCAGCCCGAGCGCTACCAGGATCCGTGTCATGCCTAAGGAGATGCCTGCGACGCCGCAGACTTGCGGTGTGTCCCCCGGACGAGGGACTGCCTAGGCGACTGTGTTGCGGAGGATGCCGACTCCCTCGATTTCGAGCTCCACGACGTCGCCCCGCTGGAGCCAGCGCCCGTCCCCGAGCTCGAGGATGCAGCCGGTGCCGACCGTGCCGGAACCGATCACGTCCCCGGGGCAAAGGCGCGTGTTCCGCGCCGCCTGCTCGACCAGGCGCTCCCACGGCCAGTGCAGGTCGCGCAGGTTCCCGCGCGAGCGTTCCTCGCCGTTCACGCGGGCGATCATCTCGCCCTCGCTGCCGTCGAACTCATCGGGCGTGACGACGATCGGCCCCAGGCTCGTCGCGAAGTCTTTCCCCTTGGCCGGGCCGAGTCCGACCTTCATCTCGAGCCGCTGCAGGTCGCGCGCCGACCAGTCGTTCAGGACGGTGAACCCGCCGACCTTCCCCTCCGCCCCGATGATCGCGGCAACCTCGAGCTCGTAGTCGAGCTCCTGTGTGCCGTCGGGGTACGGGACCTCGTCGTCGGGACCGAAGATCGCGGCCGGGTTCGAGAAGTAGAAGACGGGCAGCTCGTACCACTCGGGCGGTACCTCGAGGCCGCGGCCGGCGCGCGCGGTCTTGACGTGCTGCTCGAAGGCGTAGAAGTCACGCACCGACGGCGGGTGCAGGACCGGCGGGCGCAGGTCGACGTCGTCGAGGCGAAACTCCGCGTGCTCGCGCGCGGTGCCGCCGCCGGTGAAGAACGACTGCAGCGTTTGCGCCGCGAGCTGGATCACGCGGTCGCCCTCGATCCGGCCCGGCCAACCGCGCTGGAGGTGCTTCCCCTTCGGGCTGAACATGCAGAGCTTCACGTCAGGGCTCCGTGTGGACGATGATCTCGCCGATCTCCGGCTGCTCGCGCCGGATTCGCTCCTCGACGCGACTCGCCTGCGCGTGCGCGTCGGCGAGGGGCGTCGAGCCGTCCACGTTGAGCGTCAGGTGAGCGACGACGCCGTCGGGGCTCGTGAGAAACCGCAGCTCGCGGGGCGGGCGTCCGGTCTCGGCGAGGACCAGGCGCTCGATCGCGGCGCGGTCGCGCTCGATCTCCGAGCTCTCGGCGGCCTCGGCCAACGGCTCCAGGTGCGTGTGCACATGCGCCGCTTCCGGAACGGCCGCGCGGATCGAGCGCTCGACCAGCTCGGCCAGCTCGTGCGCGTCCTCGAGCGGCAGGTCGCCGGGGAGCTTGAGGTGGAGCGAGATCTGCAAGTCCGGCCCGACCTGGAGCACCGTCACGTTGTGCACCTCTCGCACTCCCGGGACTGCGAGTGCGGCTGCGTGGGCGCGATCTCTCACCTCTTGCTCGTCTCCGGGCTCGACGTGCACGACGACGTCGCTCATCGGCAGCGCCGCCCGGACGGCGTTCTCGACGTCGTCCGCCGCCGCGTGACCTTGCCCGACCGCCCCTCCGGCGGGAACGCCGATCACGACGTCGGCGAACTGTCGGCCCCCCGCCTGCCGCATGCGCAACCGGCGGAGCTCGACGCCCTCGACGCTGCCGATCGCAGCGCGAGCCGCGTCCTCGACGTCGTCCGGCACGGTGTCCATCAGCACGTCGACGTTGCGCCGCACGAGACGCACGGCCGCCGCGATCACGAGCAGCGCGACGAAGAGCGCAGCAACCGCGTCGGCCTCGGGGTGGCCGGCGTTGGCGAACAGGAGCCCGATGAGCACGGCAGTCGAGCCGGCGAGGTCGCTCGCGAAGTGGAGCGCGTTCGACTCGAGCGCAGCGCTGTCGTACCGCCGGGCTGCGCGAAACGAGAGGGTCGTACGACTGGCGTCGACGACCATCACGACGAGCAGGACCGCGAACGCCCACCAGGCGATCTCGAGGTCGGGAGGATCGGCGAAGCGGAGGACGGCCGCGATCCCTACCCCGACGCTGAGCAGCGCGAGGATCGACGCCTCGGCCAGCGCGGCGAGGTGCTCAGCTTTGCCGTGGCCGTAGGCGTGGTGCCGGTCGGCGGGGCGGACCGCGATCCCGACCGCGAAGAACGTAAGGAGGGCCGCGACGAGGTCGGTGCCCGAGTGCAGCGCCTCGGAGAGGAGCCCGAGGCTCCCGGTCGCTATCCCGGTCACGAGCTTCAGGACGAGCAGGCCCGCGGCGGCGAGCACTGACACGAACGCGACACGGCGCTGCGGGGTCATACTCGGAAGCATGATGGTCTGCCCGAGTTGCGGGCGGGAGAACCCGGCCGACGCGCGGTTCTGCTCCGGCTGCGCGACGCCGATCGGGGAGGTACCGCCGGTGCGCGAGGAGCGCAAGGTCGTGACCGTGCTCTTTTGCGACCTCGTCGGCTCGACGGCGCAGGCCGAGCGCCTCGATCCCGAGGACGTGCGCGCGCTGCTCTCCCACTACCACGAGCGGGTCAAGACCGAGCTGGAGCGCTTCGGCGGCACGGTCGAGAAGTTCATCGGCGACGCTGTGATGGCGCTGTTCGGCGCGCCGGTGGCGCACGAGGACGACCCGGAACGGGCCGTCCGCGCCGCGCTTGCGATTCGAGAGTGGGCACAGGAAGCAGGCGAGCTTCAAGTTCGAATCGGCATCACCACCGGGGAGGCGCTCGTAGCGCTGACCGCGCAGCCACAGACAGGGGAGGGGATGGCCTCCGGCGATGTGGTCAACACCGCGGCGCGACTCCAGAGCAGTGCGCCCGAGAACGGCGTGCTCGTCGACGAGACGACCTACCGTTCGACGCGGAAGTCGATCGAGTACGGCGACGGCCGCGCCGTCGAGGCCAAGGGGAAAAAGCATGCGGTCAACGTGTGGGAGGCAATACAGGCGAGGTCGAGGTTCGGCGTCGACGTCCGGCAGGAAGGCGGCGCCGCCCTCGTCGGGCGCGAGACCGAGCTCGACCTCATCGTCCGGACGCTCGAACGAGTCCGGCGCGAGCGCGAGCCGCAGCTCGTCACGCTCGTGGGTGTTCCCGGCATCGGCAAGAGCCGGCTGGTGTACGAGCTCTTCCGCCACGTCGATGCGGAACCGGACTTGACGACCTGGCGGCAAGGCCGTTCGCTTCCCTACGGCGAGGGCGTGAGCTTCTGGGCCCTCGGAGAGATGGTGAAGGCGCAGGCAGGGATCCTCGACACGGACGGCTCGGACGAAGCCGCACGGAAGCTGCGTGCCTCGATCGACGAGCTCGGAATCGAAAACGGCGACTGGGTCGAGAAGCAGCTTCGGCCGCTCGTCGGCGCTGCCGGAGCGGCTGCCCCGAGCGACCAGAGCGAATCGTTCGCGGCGTGGCGCGACTACATCGAGGCACTGGCCGACGAGCGGCCGCTCGTGCTCGTGTTCGAAGACCTGCACTGGGCCGACGAGGGGCTACTCGAGTTCGTCGACCACCTCGTCGACTGGGCGAGCGGCGTGCCACTGCTCGTAGTGGGTACAGCGCGGCCAGAGCTGCTGACGCGGCGATCGGACTGGGGAGGCGGCAAGCCGAACGCGACGACGCATTCCCTGGGGCCGCTCAGTCGTGACGAAACCAGTCGCCTCGTTCACGCCCTGCTCGAGCGAGCCGTCCTCCCGGTCGAGATTCAGGAGGCATTGCTCGAGCGCGCCGAGGGCAACCCTCTGTACGCGGAGGAGTTCGCACGGCTCGTGGCCGACGGCCGCGAGCCGGACGAGCTCCCGGAGACGATTCAGGGGCTGATCGCCGCGCGGCTCGACTTGTTGGCGCCCGACGAGAAGACGTTGCTTCAGCACGCAGCGGTGATCGGCAAGGTCTTCTGGGCGGGCGCGGTTGCGCACGTCGGCGACGTCGAGCCCGCCTCCGTGGGGCCGCTCCTCCACGAGCTGGTGCGCCGCGAGCTCACCAGGCGAGAGCGACGTGCGTCGATCGCCGGAGAGACCGAGTTCGTGTTCCGCCACGCGCTCGTTCGAGACGTCGCCTACGCGCAGATCCCGCGCGCCTCGCGGTCCACGATGCACCGTCGCGCGGCGGAGTGGATCGAGCTCCTCGGACGGCCTGAGGACAAGGTCGAGCTGCTTGCGCACCACTACCTCGCCGCGCTCGAGCTCGCTGCTGCGTCTCACCAGTCCACCGACGACTTCGTCGACCGAGCACGAGACGCCTTTCGCGCTGCCGGCGAGCGCGCGTTCGCGCTGCACGCGTATCCGACCGCGCAGAGCTACTACGCGCAGGCGATCGACCTGGCGAAGGACGCCGATCCCGACTACCCATACCTACTGCTCGGCGCGGGTCAGGCACGCGCGATCGTCGGGGACGAGGGCGGAGACGACCTGCTACGCGAGGCGGCCGACCGACTCGTCGCGATCGGCGATCGTGGCGCCGCGGCCGAAGCCGAGGTTCGCATGGCGAACACCGCGTGGCATCGTGGCGACCCCGCAGCTGCGAATGATCACGTCGATCGGGCAGCCGCCCTGATCGCGGAGCTTTCCCCGTCGGGTGCGAAAGCGCGCGTGCTCGCTCAGGTCGCGCGGCGGCGGCTGCTGTCCGGGGAGACCGACGTCGCGATCGAAGTGGGTCGGGAGGCGCTCGCGCTCGCGGTCGCACTCGACCTTCCCGACACCCAAGCGGATGCGAGCATCACGATCGGAAGCGCGCGTTGCAGCATCGGCGACCGCGACGGCGTCTCAGACATCGAGTCCGCTATCTCCATCTCGGAGGCACTGGGGTCCCCCGGCGCCGTCCGCGGCTACAACAACCTGGCGTGGGTAATGGACCTACACGGCGATGCCAGAACACGCGAGCAGGTCGAGCACGCGCTGCGAATAGCGAGACGGTTCGGTCAAGCCCACATGGTCGCGTTCGGACGGGCGAATCTCATCGACTTTCAGTACCAGGAGGGCGAGTGGGAGGAATGCCTCGCGGTCGCCGAGGAGTTCATCGTCGAGGCCGAGACGGGGACGCCCCGCTACCAGGAGTCGTCCTGCCTGACGTGCCGAGCGATGATTCGGCTCGCCCGAGCGCAAGACGAGGCCGCGCTGGCTGACGCGAGGTCTGCACTGACGCGGGCCCGCGTGGTCGCCGATCCGCAGATCATCGACCGGCAGCTCGTCATGACCGCGTACGTCGAGGCCTTGCTCGGGGAACGAAAGACAGCAGAGCGACTCGTCGACGAGCTCGGGAGTCGGTTCGCCTCGGACCTCGTGCTGAGCATCGGCCAACCCGTGCTCGATCTGATCGAGATGTTCGGCGACTCGGGGGACCTGGCGAGACTCGGCCGCGGGCGTACGAACACCAGGTTCCGCCAGGCTGCGCTCGCGTTCGTCGAAGGCGATCTCCTCGGCGGGGCTGCGATCTACGCGGAGATCGGTCACCTCGTGGATGAAGCGCAGCTGCGGCTCAAGGCGGCCGAACAGCTCCTGGGTGCGGGCCGGCGTCCAGATGCGTCGGAGCAACTCGCGCGCGCCGTAGCCTTCTTCCGCTCGGTCGGGGCGACGCGCTACCTCAGCAAGGCCGACGCGCTCCTGCGGATGTCGGCCTAAGCTCGCTCGAGCGGCCAGATGACGACGTCCTGCCGCTCCGAGTAGTGGAGCAGCGGCTCGCCTTCGAGCGTCAGCGGAGCAATCGTGTTCTCGCGGACAACTGCCTCGGCCGTTTGGAGAGGCCACGGCAAGTGGTGGATGTCGGCCCTATGCAGCACGCCGTCGTGTTCCGTGTACAGGCAGTAGCGCTCGGTGAGGAAGTGCTCGAGCGTTCCCTCCTGAGGGGACGAGGCCGAACCGGCTGGGCGGTACGAGAGGTCGAGCTGCGCGCCGTCACGAGCGCTCTGGTAGTCGATCCATTCGTCGCGGCTCGAGACAGCGATGGTCGCGTGGTGATAGGGCAGCCGATAGACGAGCCGAGCGGCCTCGACCGCCCAGGGACTGTGCGCGTCCAGGCTGAAGAACCAGATGCCCGCCTTCCCTTCATGCGTGACGTACGTGCGCACGTTCACTTCCGGAAAGCTCGAGAGGAACGGAACCGGCGGAAGCCCGTGAAGCCGGAGGCCGGTGACACGAAACGGTGTGATCCCGAGCCACGCGTCTCCTTCGTGCAGATCGAGCGCGAGCTGCTCGGGAAGTAGCGCACTGATCGCGTCGGCCTCGACGCGCCAGTGTGCGAAGAGGAGCTGGTCCCACGTCTGGCCCTGGAGCCACGGCTTCTCCGGCAGCGGCCAGGGTCGATGCTCGGTGTGCTCGAGCGACGCGGTCTGGCGCTCGGGCGCGCGGATCAGATCTTGCAGCGTTCTAGAGATTGCCGCGAAGCGCCTGCTCGCGCTCGATGGCCTCGAAGAGCGCCTTGAAGTTGCCGTCGCCGAAGCCCCGGGCTCCGTGGCGCTCGATCACCTCGAAGAAGAGCGTCGGGCGGTCCTGGGCCGTCTTCGTGAAGATCTGGAGGAGGTAGCCGTCGTCGTCGCGGTCGGCGAGGATCTTCAGCCGCCGCAGGTCCTCCCACGACTCGTCGATCTCGCCGACGCGGTCGCCGACGTCCTCGTAGTACGCCTCCGGCGTCGCGAGGAAGAGCACGCCGCGCTCCTTCAGCGAGTCCACGGTCTCGACGATGTTCGTCGACGCCATCGCGACGTGCTGCGAGCCCGGTCCGTGGTTGAACTCGAGGTACTCCTCGATCTGACTCTTGCGCTTCCCCTCGGCGGGCTCGTTGATCGGGAACTTGATCTTGCCCTCGCCGTCTGTCATCACCTTCGACATCAGCGCGGAGTACTCGGTCGAGATCGCCTCGTCGGTGAAGTGGATCATCTCGGTCATCCCGAAGACGCGCTCGTAGAACTCGACCCAGTGCTGCATGCGGCCGAGCTCGACGTTGCCGACGACGTGGTCGACGTGCTGGAGCCCGACGCCTGGGTCGCTCCCGTTCGTCGACTCCTGCGCGACGTAGCCGGGCAGGTACGCGCCTTCGTAGCCGGCGCGGTTGACGAACGTGTGGACGACGTCGCCGTACGTCGCGATCGAGGAGAGCTCGACCTTGCCGAACTCGTCGTCGATCCAACGCGGCTCGGCCACGCCGCGTGCGCCGCGCTGCACAGCCTCGCGGTACGCGTTCGTCGCATCGGGGACCCGCAGCGAGATGTCCTTCACGCCGTCCCCGTGCATGAGGGCGAACTCGCAGATCGGCGAGTCGCGGCGCAGGCCGCTCGTGAACACGAGCCGGATCTCACCCTGCTCGAGGACGTACGAGGCGCGGTCGCGCACGCCGGTCTCCGGGCCTGCATAGGCGGTGCAGCGGAACCCGAACGCGTGCTCGTAGAAGTACGCCGCCTGCTTGGCGTTGCCGACCCAGAGCTCGACGTGGTCCCAGCCGTCGAGGGGCATGAAGTCGCTGCTCACGGGCTGATCTTACTCGGCCGCCGGAATCGTCGGACGCCGCCGGCTCAACGCGATGCCCGCCGCGATCGCGAGGCCTCCGACGACCTGGAGCGCAGTCATCTTCTCCGAGAGCAGGAGCAGCGCGAAGAGCGCTCCGAGGAACGGCTGGAGGTTGGCATACAGGGACGCGCGCGACGGCCCGACACGGTCGATCGCCGTGAACCAGAGCACGTTGGTGATCACGAGCGGGCCGATGATCGACACGACGAGGATGCCCCAGACGAGCGGCTCGAGGTCCCAGTCCTGCGCGGCGAGCTGCGGGGCGGCCGTCGGGAGGATCAACGCGGCACCCATCAGCAGCCCGAGGGCCGAGATGCGAAACGGCGAGTAGCGCCGCATGAGGGGCGCGATCGCAACGGAGTAGACCGCCCACGTCGCCGAGCCGAGCAGCGCGAGGAGGATCCCCTTCGGGCTCCCCGCCACCTCCCCATGCGCGCCGAGCGCGACGAGCGCGACTCCCAGGAAGCTGACGGCGGCCGCTGCCACGAAGCGCTTCGAGAGCAGCTCGACGCCCGTCACCCTCGCGATCAGCATCGTGAAGATCGGCAGCGTCCCGAAGACGAGCGCGGCCGTGCTCGCCGTCGTGTACGTCAGCGAGTAGACGAACCCGAGCTGGTTGAGCCAGATGCCGACCACCGCGGCGCCGAACAGGAACAGCAGGTCGCGGCGGCTCATGCGCAGCGAGCGCTCGAGCACCAACGTGATCGCGCAGAAGATCAGCGCGGCGGTCGTGAACCTGACGGCGGAGTAGGCGAGCGGCTGGAAGCCGTGGTCGAGGACGTACTTCGTCAGCGTGAAGTTGATGCTCCAGATGACGATGGTGACGAGGAGCCCGACCTCGGCTGCTGACAGACGGCGCAAGCGGCGGACGCTAGCGATAGGCTCAGGCCGTGGCCGAGGTCACCCGCGACGACATCGACGCGCTCGTCGGACCGGCGACGCCGCACTTCGCGTATCAGCTTCGGGCTCGCATCGAAGGGCTCGTGAACGACCTTCCGGTCGACCACGAGGTCCGCCGCTACGCCGAGGAGAAGATGGAGTTGCTCGACCGTCTCGGCCACTCGTCCTCGCGCGCGGAGGACGGCCCCGTCGAGCCCCGGACGAGGCCCGGGTGGGAGACGATCCCGAGCGCGGCTCCGGCGTCCGCACCCCTTCCTCGGCGCGACTGATCGACGCGGTTCTCGTCACCGGCGGCTCGCGCGGGATCGGCAGGGCGATCGCGCTCCGCTTCGCTGCCCGCGGCGCGAAGCGCATCGCGATCGGCTACCTGCGGAACGATCGCGCGGCGGAGGAGACCGCGGAGGAGTTGCGCACAGCAGGCGCGGAACCGATCCTCGTTCGCGGCAACGTCACGTCGGAGCGCGTGCTCGAACAGGTCGAGGCGCTCGGCCCGCTCGACGTGCTCGTCCACAACGCGGGGACAGGCGTGATCCGCCCCGCGCTCGAGACGGAGCCGAAGCACTGGGAGTGGACGCTGACCGCGAACGCGCGCGCGCTGCTCGACCTCGCGCGGGTGACGGTCCCGCACATGCAGGCGGGAGCCTCGATCGTCGGCATCTCGTCGCTCGGAGCGCAGCGCGTGCTCGAGAACTACGCGCTCGTGGGGACGTCGAAAGCAGCGCTCGAGTCGCTCGTCCGCTACCTCGCAGTCGAGCTCGCCCCGAGCGGAGTTCGCGTCAACGGCGTGTCGGCCGGCGTCGTCGAGACCGACGCGCTCAAGCACTTTCCGAACCGCGAGGAGATGATCGAGCACAGCACGAAGCGGACACCGGTCGGCCGCCTCGTCGAGCCGGAGGACGTCGCGGATGCGGTCGAGTTCCTCTGCTCCCCGGCCGCGAAGATGGTCTGCGGGCAGACGCTGATCGTCGACGGCGGCTTCTCCCTCCTCGCCTAGCCAATTTCGGACCTGCCTGGTGCCAGGCACCGGCCGTGTCCCGCCGGGACAACGTGCCGGATGGCTCCGAGGTTCGTGACCCGAACAAGACCTGCCCGGTGCCTGGCACCGGACAGGGCCGGAAACCGCGCTATCGTCGGCGCGTGGAGCCCACCGACGAGAACCGCAGCGCGTTCGACGCCGCGCACCGGCGCTTGGAGCGTCACGAGGCGGCGCTGCCCGCGCTCGTGCGCGAGTCGCTCGCGGATCTCGAGGGCAAGCGCGTCCTGCACCTCGGCGCGGGCACCGGCGCCGCGACCGTCGAGTTCGTCGAGCTGGGCGCAACCGTCACCGGCGTCGATCCGTCCGACGGCGCGCTCGCCATCGCGCGCGAGCGTGGCCCGGCGGTGCTCTGGATCCACAGCGAGCTCGACTCGCTCCCCGCCGAGCTCCTGCGCGGCCGCTTCGACCTCGTCTACGCGGGTCCCGAGACGACGCAGGGCGCACGCGACCTCGAACACCTCGCTTCCATCGTCGGCTCGGCCCTCCGGCCGGGCGGCGACCTCCTGCTCTTCGACGAGCACCCCGCCGCGCTCTGCATCGACGGGTTGATGCACTGGCGCGAGGACTATTTCGCGCAGGGCTTCCGCCGGCTCGGTCAGCTCGTCGGCGCACTCGGGCGCCACAACCTCGTCGTACGCGCGCTCGAGGAATTCCCGGCCGGTCCGGGTTCGTTCCACGACGCGCGCGTGCCCGAGAACTTCCTGCTGCACGCGCGCAAGGCGCGCTAGTAGTGCACAAGTCGCGAATCCGCTCGCGCGGATCCGCGACGCGCGAAGACCCCTAAAGGCGGCCGCTCTGCGGCCGCTGTCGCAGCGATTTCACATCAAGTCTTTAGCTCTATGACCCGTTGCGCGAGAGCAGGCGCCCCACGGTGTCGGTCGCGACGTACCCGGCGATGCGCGGGTTCTCCTGCAAGCGGCGCAGCGAGTACTCGTACCACTGCCGCCCGAACGGCACGTAGATGCGAAGGCGCTCGCCTTCCTGCACGAGCTCCCGCCCGAGCGAGGCGCGCACGCCGAGCAGCATCTGGAACTCGTAGCGCTCCTTCGCGATCCGCTTCCCCTCGGAGATCAGGAACTCGTCGTGCGTCGCGATCCCGACGTACGACGCTGTCTCGACGAGCGCCTCGAGGCTCCGGACGTAGCTCTCCCGGATCTCCTCGAACTCCGTGAACGCGATCTCCTCCGGCTCGAGGTAGATGCCCTTGCAGATCCGGACGTTCGGTTGCAGGTCGGCGAGCGCGGCGATGTCGTCGAGCGTTCGGCGCAGCCGGGCCTGGAGCACGACGCCGACGTTGTCGAGTCCTGCTTCCCGCAGCTCGCGGTACATGCGGAGCGTGTCGTCGGTCGTCGTCGCGTCCTCCATGTCGATGCGAACGAAGTTGCCGGTCTCCGCAGCGTGGCGCACGAGCGCCTCCACGTTCGCGCTGCCGACGTCGTAGCCGAGCTTCAGCCCGACAGCCGTCGGCTTGACGCTCACGTTGGCGTCGAGGCCGTGCTCTCCGATCGCGTCGAGCGTGTTGTGGTAGGCGTCGACGATCTCCTGCGCCTCCTCGTCGTTGTGGATCTCCTCGCCGAGGACGTCGATCGTCGCGGTCATGCCATCCTCGTTCAGCTGCGCGGTGGTCGCGACGGCATCCTCGATCTCCTCGCCTGCGATGTAGCGATCGGCGATCCGCCGGACGATCGGACGCGGAACCGCCGGCAGCAGATGAACGAGCGCGCGGTCGAGAAGGGCCAAGCCGCGGCGATTGTAGAGATGCCTAGGGCTTGCGGGGAGGCAGGAAGATGAAACCGCCGTTGAGCGTGTCCGCCTCCTTCTTCCGCAGCGCCACGCAGTTGACGGTGCGCGATTTCACCTCGCGGGTCACGCCGCGCAGGGCTGCATAGGCGGGCTTCTTCGAGCCGTCCGCCCAGAGCACGCCCGATTGCCACCCGGCCAGCCGCTTCTCGTCGGTCAAGAGGAAGTTGAAGAACGAGGCGACGTAGGGCTGGCAGTACGCGAAGCGAACCGCGTCCACGAGCTGCTCCGCATGCAGCGCTTCCGACCCGACGGTGCGGGCGCGCTCGACGCCGTTGTAGAGCGATCGCTTCGTGGCGTCGATCGTCGTCTCGAAGCCGTCCTCGAGGTAGTAGATGCGAGCACCGCTGCCGATCGTCGGCTGGTCGGTGCCGGCGAACGCCTCGGCGTACGCGAGCACGAGCTTGTCGTAGTCGCCCTGCCCGATCGACCCGGTGTTCGGGTGTCTCGCGAAGGGGCTCTCGAGCGAGAAGTCGCCGTAGGGATGGTGGCCGACGTTGTCGAACAACGGCCGCTCGCGACCCATCGTGCGATACGCCGCGCCGAGCTTCCGCACGAACAGCCCGGGCGAATGGCTTGCGTTGGAGACCGCGTATGGGTTGTCGTTCCCGCGAGGCGACGTGTCGGTCATCAAGTTCACGCGGGGGCGCGCGGGCTTCAGCGTGTCGTAGCAACGCGCGAGCAGCAGCGCGTACTCGCCCGGCGCGGCGCTCTCGCCGTTCGCGAACTGCGGCTGCCAGAAGTCGTTGGAGTTGACCTCGTTCCAGATCGTGACGTCGTTGATCAGCGGATACCGCGTGAGCGCGTCGCGCACGTACGAGCAGAACTGTCCGCGCTCGGCGTCGGTCTTCGGCGCTTCGCGTGCAGGCCCGGCGACAGTCAGGATGATCCGCATCGGGAACGTCGCACCAACCACGCGGTTCATCGTCACCGTGTCGGCGCGCGTCAGCTTCGAGCTACCGCGGCGCCACGTGAGTGGGACGCGAAGCGCCCCGATCCCCAGGTCGCGAAGCGCGGCCGTGGCCGGCTTCGGGTGGGCTGTCCACTTGATCTGGTCGTCGACGATCCCGACGAGCAGGTTGGAGTCCGCCTGCGCAGCCGGAGCGAACGCAAGCGCGAGCAGGAACGTGCCGAGGAGGCGCCGCACGCCCTCTCTATCGGCAGGTCAGCCCTCGCGCATGAACCCCTGGCGCGCGGCGCTGACGAGCGCCACGGCCTCGGGGAAGAGCACCCGCATCGCGTCCCGGAGCGCCATTGCCTGCTCCTCGGCCGTGCCTTGCGGGTTCAGCTGTGAGAGCGCCGCCCCGGTCAGCTCGACCGCCGTGTTGAGGGTCAGCGTGGCGAACTGCTCGCGCTGCGCCTCTTGCACGGTCTCGGCCTGCTTCTCGGCGAACTCGCGCAGCCCTCGCATGAGCTCCTCTGGGTCGCCCCCGAACGGAAATCCAAAGCCACCTTCCACGCCCGTCACTCTAGCGGCAGCTTGTAGCCCGACTCGACCTCGAGCGCGAGCTCGTCGACCGCCACGCGCGCCTGCTGCATCGCGGCCGCGAACGGCGACGCCGCGGTCTCCCCCAGCGCGCGCTCCAGACGAAGCGTCGCTGCACCCACCGCGTCCAGGTGCGCCGGCGTGGCAACCCGCGGCGGCGAGCCGACCACCGACTCGAGCGCGAGCGCCGCCTCTTCGGCCTCGCCGATCCCGTCGACGTGCTCGGTCAACCGAAGCGAAACGAGGCGCGATCGGAGCTCGGAAAGGTCGCCGCCGCCGGCGTTCTCGTCGGCGAGCTCGCAGAGGGCCGCGATCGAGACCGCGTCGCGCACACGCGCGCGGCTGAGCAGCGGCGCGCCGTCCCTGTCCAACGCGAGCCAGGAGCGATCGTCTCCTCGCTCGAACGCACACACGTAGACGCGGGCACCCGGGTCGGGCTCGGCGGGGAGAACGCCTGCCAGCCGCTCGCCCTCGCGCGCGTATTCCTCTGCGACCGCCGCGATCCGATCCAGCTCCTCGACCAGCTCCACGTGGCCAAGGATAGAAGTGCCTACGATGGTGCCGTGGCTGTCGCGTTCTCGATCGGCTTCGCCGTGGCGATCGCCGTGCTCGCCGCGTCGTTCGCGCTCGCCGCGAACGCGCGACTCTCGGGCAAGACCGCATACCTGCTCGCCGCGCTCACCGGGTCAGCCGCCGTGTCTGCATGGATCGCGCTCGCCTTCGAGGCGGACCTCACGCTCGCCGTCGCCGCTGCCGGGCTCACGGTCTGCGCATTCGCGCACCTCGGTGCGTACGCCCTCTCACGCCTGATCCGGCGCGGCAGGGTGCTCGACGCCGACTACACCCGCGCGGAGGAGCGCTTGCGCACGCTGATCGACCGCGAGTCGTCCGAGCGGGCCGCCGAGCTCGAGCGCACGCTCGCCCTCGCCCGCGCGGACTCCGTTTCGATCCTGGCGGACGAGGAGCGCCGCCTGCTCGAGGAGCGGCGAGGCTCGATGGTCAAGCGCGAAGCACAGCTTCGCGACGAGCTCGCCGCGTCGCTCAGCGCGGCGCAACAGCAGGTGCAGCGGCGCTTCGCCGAGTGGTCCGCCGACCTCGACCGCGTGCAGGAGCGCCTCGCCGAGCAGATCACGCTCGTGGGCGAGCGACACCGCGAGCTCATCGCAAAGGTCGAAGCGCGCATCGCGACGGATGCGGAGCGGATCGTGGGCGAGAGCGACGAGCAACGAGCCGCGGTTGCCCGGATGCGCGACGAGCTCGGGCGCACGATCGAAGAGTCGGCCCAGGACGCGAACGCCGAGCTGGAGTCGCAGAGCGTTGAGCGCAGGCGTGCATTGCACGAGGTCGCCGAGCGGCTGCGTAAGCGCGAGCAAGCGCTCCGCGAGCAGATCGACCGCGAGGAGTCGGAAGCCTCTCAACGGATCGCGGTGGGGTTCGCCGAGATCGAGCGAAAGCAGCTCGACCAGCTCCAGCGGGTGATCGACCGCGCGAGCTCGGGTTACTCGGAGATCGCGTCGCAGCAGTTCGGCGAGGCGATCAAGATCGCGCGCGAAGACGCAGCGAAGCGGCTCGCCCGTGAGATGGAGCGCGCCGTCGCGTCGTTCGAGCGCGAGGCGAGCGGCGTGCTCTCGGACAAGCTCGGCCAGATCTCCGACGCGGGAACGCAGCGGCTCGAGAAGCGCCTTGGGCAGATCGCCGCGGGCCTCGAGCGTCAGCGGGACGACGCGGTCGCGGCGCTCGAGCGCCGGCTGGCCGAGGCGGAGGAGGAGTTGATGCGCCGCGTGCAGGCGCTGACGGCCGACGTCGACGCCGACCGCACGGTGATCCAGGCGCGTCTGACCGAGCTCGGGCGGCGGATCGACGAGACCTACGCACGGGCCCGCTGAGCCCAACAATCCCGGGGAGGGATCGTCTCAGGGACCACGAACGGAGGCGGTCCATGAGCGACACCCAGACGATCGAGCCGCAAGGCGAGCGCGCAAAAGTCGAGAGCTGGCGCCTGCATGTCCTCATCGAGGCCGGATACCCGCTCCCGCTGGCCGAGCGCATTGCCGCGAGCGAGGCCGACCTGCACCGCGCGGTCGAGATGATCAGGTCGGGCTGCGAGGCCCACACGGCCGCCGAGATCCTGCTCTAGAACCCCTTTTACGACGGAGCCTCGTTGTCGGGGGTGCGATGGGTGGTGCGAGGCAAGGACGCAGGGAGCGTTCGTATCCGGTGGATACGGGCGCGACTGAGGACGCCGCATCGCGCCGCCCAGCGCGGCCCGACGGCACAGCGCTTCGTCGTGAAAGGGGTTCTCTGGCGCATCGCTAGCATCGGCCTCGTGTCGAAGGCCGAGGCGCTGCAGTACGGAGACCGCAAGGTCTACACGGTCGCGTCGTTCAACCGCGGCGTCGCGGACTGGATCGCGCGCCTGCCGACGATCTGGATCGAGGGCGAGGTCACCGAACTCAAGCGCCACAACGCCTGGGCGAACGTCTTCCTGACGTTGAAGGACCCGACGGACGGGTCGTGCCTGCCGATGTCGATCCCGCGCGGCCAGTTCGACGCACTCCGACTCGACCTCCTGAACGGCGAGCGCGTGCACGTCTACGGACGACCCGAGCTCTTCGCGGCGAAGGGCGAGTTCAAGCTGCGCGCACTGACGATCGAGCGCTTCGGCGAGGGCGACCACCTCGCCGCACTCGAGCGGCTGAAGAAGAAGCTCGCCGCGGAAGGCTTGTTCGCCGAAGCTCGGAAGCGCCCGCTGCCGTTCCTCCCCGGCAAGATCGGGCTCGTCACCGGAAACGACGCGGCCGCGAAGCGCGACGTGATCACCGCCGTGACGACGCGCTTCCCGTCCGCGCACCTCGTTGTGGCGGAGACGCTCGTGCAGGGTCCCCGCGCAGCGCTCGCGATGGTCGCGTCGCTACAGGAGATCTGCGCAGAGGGCGTAGACGTTGTCGTGCTCGCCCGCGGAGGCGGGAGCTTCGACGACCTGTTGCCGTTCAGCGACGAGCGCCTCGTGCGCGCGGTCGCGGCGTGCCCCGTGCCGGTCGTCAGCGCCGTCGGCCACGAGCAGGACACGCCGCTCTGCGACCTCGCCGCCGACGTGCGCGCCTCCACCCCGACCGCGGCGGGCAGGCTCGTCGTGCCGGACCACGCGGAGCTCACAGCGCGACTCGAGGCTTCGCGCACCTCGCTCCAGCATTCCGTCCGCCGGACCCTCGAGCGGCAGCGCGAGCGCACGCACAGCGTGGGCGCCCGGCTGCGACGTGCGCCGGCGCTCGCCGTCGAGCGCGAGCGGCGGACGACCGAGACGCTGCACGAGCGCCTGCGGCGCGCCCCGCTCCTGCTCGTCGAGCGCAAGCGCGCCGCCCTCGAGAATGCGACCTCGCGGCTGCGCGTGCTCTCCCCGAGCTCGACCCTCGCCCGCGGCTACGCGATCGTCCGGGCCGAGGACGCGATCGTCCGCTCGTCTTCCGAGGTCGAGGCCGGCCGCCGCGTCGACGTCCAGCTCGCCGAGGGCGGCTTCGGCGCCCGGGTCGAGGACGTCAAGTGACTGAGCCGACCTTCGAGGACGCCCAGAAGGAGCTCGAGCAGATCGTCCAGCGGCTCGAGCACGGGCAGGCGCCGCTCGATGAGGCGCTCGCCCTCTGGGAGCGCGGCGAGCAGCTCTACAAGCTCTGCCGGGAGCGGCTCGACGCGGCCGAGGGTCGTATCGAGGAGCTCGCGAAGCGGGTCGAAGAGTCGCGGCCATCCGTATAGGATCTCGCCCACCGTGGCCTCCGAAGCGACCGACCTCCTCAAGCAAGTCCCGCTCTTCGCCGGGCTCGACCCGCGCGAGCTCGAGACGATCGCCCGCACGGTCCACGAGCGGACGTTCACGCCGGGCGAGATGGTCGCCGAGGAGAACCAGGGCGGCGTGGGCTTCTTCATCATCCGCGAGGGCGAGGCCAAGGTGACGGTCGGCGACAGCGAGGTGCGCCGGCTCCACTCGGGCGACCACTTCGGTGAGATCGCCCTGATCACCGAGGGCCCCCGGACGGCCACCGTGACCGCCGAGACCGAGCTCAAGTGCTACGGCCTCACCCCCTGGGAGTTCCGGCCGCTCGTTCAGACGAACGCCACGATCGCCTGGAAGATCCTGCAGGCGCTCGCGAAGCAAGTCGAACAGCGTCACTAAATCGGGTGACGCGGCCCTGAAGGCCGCTCCCTACGCTCAGGGTCGAAAGGAGAACAGCATGGCTGAGAGCCAGAGCCATGCGGCCGGGCAGTCCTATGCGGTGCACGAGAGCATGAAGCTGCACCCTGGGCTGGACCTGGGACTCCGGCACACGGCCGACTCGTTCGAGGACGCGAGCGAGTTCGCGTTCGAGTTTCTGGACGAGCACGACCCGAACCGCGAAGGGCGCGTCAGCGCGCTCGAGATCGTGCGGGTTGGGCCTGAGCCGGAGTCACGCGAGACCGTTTGGCGCTACGAGTACAACGGCTCGCCGAGCGGCCACCAGGATCCCAGAGAGTTCTGGGGCTTCGACGTCAATACGTGGCGTGGCCCAGACCGAGCCGCATACCCAGCTCCGTGAGATCCACATAGGCCCGTTCCGGGTCGCCCGAGAGTGGTACCGCCTCGGCCGCGAGCACCCGGCCGCCGAAGAGCACGCAGCGCGCCCCCGCGGCGATGCTGCGCCGTTGCACGACCGCGGGGGCTTTGCCCTCGTACGTCGTCTCGTCGACCGTTCCCTCGCCGGTGACGACGAGGTCGTAGCCGGTCGGGTCGAAGCCGATCAGGTCGAGCACGAGCTCCGCGCCCGGGACGAGCTCGGCGCCGAGCGACGAAAGCGCCGCGCCGAGTCCCCCGGCGGCGCCTGAGCCGGGGATCGCGCCGCGCGGATGACTCGCGAACGCGCGCTCGAGCTCGGCGACGTCGTCCGGTGATGCCCCCTTCTGCGGCCCGAACAGCCTCGGAGCGTCGGCGAGCTTCGTCTGCACGTCGCAGGCGACGCGGGTCGGCAGCGGCAGCTCGACGAGCACCTCGAGCAGACCGGCACCGGCATCCATGTTCGCGGTGCCGCCGAGGCCGACGACGAGCGCGCGCGCATCGATGACCTGCGCGATGAGCTCTCCGAGCCCGCGGCTCGAAGCGGCCCGAACGTCGAGCCGACTCGGGTCGAGCGGGATCGCCTGCGCGGCTTCGACGACCGCGGTCCCGTTGGGCAGCAAGAGCCACTCGGCCCGCCGCTCCCGCCCGAACGCGTCGTGCACGTGCGCGAAGCGGTGCTCGCCGTCGAGAACGTCGATCGTCCCTTCCCCACCGTCGGCGACCGGCTGCTCGTCGCACTCGACGCCCACCGAGCGGAACCCCTCCGCCAGCGCCGCGGCCGCCTCGCGTGCGGTCAGGACGCCCTTGAGCCCGCTAGGCGCTGCGAGCGCGCGCAGGTTCCTCCTCCGTCACGACGCGAAGCTGCGGCTCGGAGGGGTCGGGCATGTGCCTGAGCGTCGCGAACGAGATCCCCTCGCGCGCGAGGAACACGACCCCGACGCCGACGCCGACCGACATCTCGAGGAGCTGCAGGCCGAGCCCGTACGCGAAGCCGGTCGTGTAGGGCACTCCGTACGAGACGAGCGGCAGAGCGACCGCAGCCTGTAGCAGGCCGATGTTGCCCGGCCAGAGCGGGAAGATCGTCGCGATGTTCATCAGCACGAGCACGAGCCCCGCGGCCGGAAGCGGCGCGTCGATGTCGAACGCGCGCATCGCCACCCACACCGCTAACAGCTGGAACAGCCAGCCGAGACACTGGAAGAAGATTGCGAGCGCCATCCGCGCGGGTGAGCGCAGCACGTCCAACCCCTGGCGCGCCATCGCAAGCAGACGCCGGAGCCGGCTGAGCTCGTCGACGACCGGCTTCCGCAACCGAGACGTGATCAGCGCGACGACCAGCAGGATGCCGCCGATCGCCGCGGCGATCGCGATGCTCGTCAGCGCCCAGTGCGGGATCTTTGCCGTGAGCAGCACGTAGACGACGAGCAGCATCGCCGGGATCACGTCGAAGAGCCGGTGCGTGAACACCGTGCCGAGCAGCGTCGCCGTGTAGCCGCGCCCGCGGGGCAGACGGCGCGTCAGCACCGCAACGCGCGCGAGCTCACCGGTGCGGGCCGGCAACACCGCGTTCGCGAGCAGGCCGATCCCGAACGCTGAGAAGATGCGATTGAATGGCGGCGCGTCCTCCCGCAACGCCTCGTTCACGACCGTTCGCCACGCCAGGGCGCGTGCGACGACCGAAAGCAGGTTGAGGCCGATCGCAGCGAAGATCCACGTCCACTCGACGAGCCGGAACGCGTCCGCGACGAGCCCCCACTCCGGCCCGCGCCACCAGAGCATCACAATCGCGGCGCAGAGCGACGCGAGCACGATCGACGTGCGCGTCCAGGTGTTCTGCAGAATCCTCACGCGCGCGCCCCGATCCGCGCCTGTCCGGTGACGAGCTCGTAGATGCCTGCGAGCCGCCGCGCGATCGTCTCCCACCCGTACTCCGCCTGAGCGAGCTCGCGCGCTGCGACGCCCATCGCCTGCCGCCGCGGCTCGTCCTCGACGATCGCCACGAGCGCCTGCGCGAGCGACACCGGATCGCCGGGCGGGACCGAAAGGCTCGTCGCGCCGGTCGCGACGTCGCGGTAGCCGGGGATGTCGGACGCGACCACCGGCAACGCGCACGCGAAGGCGCGCGTGAGCACCATGCCGAAGCTCTCCCCGCCGAGCGACGGCGCCGCGAGCGCCTTGGCCGACAGCAGCTCCGCCGTCAACTCGTCCTGGCTGAGGAAGCCGAGCACGTCGATGCCCTCGGTGGACACGCCGAGCCGCCGCTGGAGCAGCCCGACGGCCAGTGGGTCGGCGCCGATCAGTCGCAGCCGCGCACCGGTCGCGGCATGCACCGTCGGCCACGCGCGAAGCAGCACCTGCAGCCCCTTGCGCGGCTCGTGCCGGCCGACGAACGCGATGCGGTGCTCACGGTTGCCGGGGTCCGCCTCGGGTGGGATCAACACGCCGTTCGGGACGACGTCGTAGGCGCCCGGCAGCCAGCGCGCGGCCGAGTCGCGCGCCTGCTCGGAGACCGCGATCCGGTGATCGATCCTGTCCATCAGCGCGCCCCAGAAGTAGATGGCGTAGCGCATCCAGCCGAGCTCACCCGAAGCGTGGAACGTGGCGACGACCGGGCACCGCGCGAACGAGAGTGCGGCGACGCAGATCGCGGGCGTCATCGGCTCGTGCAGGTGCAGGACGTCGAACCGTTCGCGCTCGAGCACTCGCCGCATCCTCGGGACCGTGCGCGGGCTCAGTGCGAGGTTCGGCAGCGAGCCGTTCGCGGGGACGATCACCGAACGGCCCACCGGGATCACGTCCGGCGGCGGGTTCCCGTGCCGCCCGAGCCTCGGGTGGAGCGCGCGCGTGAAGCTCCCCGGCGGGTCGTTGCCCATGATCGTCCGCACGTCGAAGCCGAGCCCCCGCAGGGCCTCCGCCTGGAGCTCGGCGTGCTCCACCACCGCACCCCAGAACGACCAGGAGTACGGAACGACGATCCCGACTTTCACGCGGCCAGCATAGAACCTGACCGGAGAGTCCCTGGGGAAGCGGGAGCCGGCGGATGCCGCAGCAACCGTCGTCCCCAAACCCGCCGGCTCCGTGAGGAGATTCGGCGGGCGGGGGCGATCGGTTTTCTAACTCGCGAGCTCGGCGAGAAGCCCGGCGACGAGCGGCACGAGCGCGACCCAGGTCGTCCGGCGCGGCGATGTGGGGTGTTCGAGCGCGGGCGCAGCAAAGGCAACCCGCATGAGTTCCCGACGGTCAGCGACCCAGTGAGGACTCCGCCTCAGGTGGGAGAGGAGACCGGTGCCGAAGTCCGACTGGTCGTGCTCCATGACCCTGATATCGGGAGCAACCTCGAACGAGTGGTGCTCGCAAATGGGTGATTCGGGTCACCCAAAACGGGGGGTCTGGACGAGGCAAATAGACTCGATCCGTGTTCGACGAGGGCCTGGCCGAGCTCCACACCCACCTCGGTGGCTCTGTGGCCTCGGAGATCCTCTGGAGCCTGGCCCACGAGCAGGGGATCGCCCTGCCGGTCAAGGACTACTGGGAGTTCGAGCGGCTCGTCACGGTCAGCGACCCGCGCGGAGTGCCGAACCTGGACGCCCTCGACCAGATCTACCACTGGACGGAGCTGATCCAGTCCTCGCCGATCGCCGTCGAGAGGTCGGTGCACGCCGCGATCGGCGGCGCCTACCGGTCGCAGCACATCACGACGCTCGAGCTGCGCTTCAACCCGATGAAGCGAAACCGCGGCGGCGAGCGCGACCTCGACCACATCATCCTCGCCGCGATCCGCGGGCTCGACCTCGCCTCGATCGAGTACCCGCAGGTGCGTGCGGGGCTGATCCTGATGATGGACCGGACGTTCACCGCGCGCCTGAACGAGATCATCGTCGACAAGGCGATCAAGTGGGCGCCGCGCGGCGTCGTCGGCGTCGACATCGCAGGCCCGCGCCCGGGCGGCGGCCGTTACGACTACACGCAGATCGTGCCGATGGTGGAGACCGCGCGCGACGCCGGGCTCGGCGTGACGATCCACGTCGGCGAGGAGGGCGGCGACATCGGCCGCGAGGAGATCGCCGAGGTCGTGGAGTCGCTGCGCCCCGACCGGATCGGCCACGGGATCCTCGCCGCCGGCGACCCGGAGCTGATGGCGGCGATCCGCGAGCGCGAGATCGTGCTCGAGATCTGCCCGACGTCGAACCTGCTCACGAAGGCGCTGGCCGACGAGGATGCGGTGCGCGAGACGTTCCGCCGCTTCGTCGACCACGGCGTGCCGTTCACGATCGCGACAGACGGGCCGGAGATGATGCGGACGCATCTGCGCGACGAGTTCGAGCTGCTGCTGCGCATCGGCGCGCTCGACGAGGACGAGGCGCGCGAGGCGAATGTGCGCGGACATGAGTCGGCGTTCATCGGCGGTCGCCGCGTGTCCGGGCGGGCGTAACCACCCGAAAATACGCCTTTTGGACAATTGTGGACCTGGAGGCGAGGTGGCAAGCTCGCTGCATGTCGCCAGTCCTCAAGAACCAACCCATCGGCCTGACGCATCGTCAGCGTCAGGTCGTCGCACTGATCGCAGCGGGCTGCTCGAACGACGAGGTCGGCGAACGGCTCGGTATCTCCCCGCGGACTGCAAAGGCGCATTGCGACGTGCTCCGACAGAAGCTCGGCGTTCCACGTCGGCGCCAGATTCCGGCGGCGTACCGTGCCCTCACCGGCGACGACCCGCTCGCACAAGACCTCGGCGCAGAAGGACGCGTCGGGGGCTGACGGCAAGGTGCCCGCGGCGCGCGGCCGACCCGCGGGCACCGAATTGCCCTCTAGTGACATGCGATGCGGGGCGCGATAGGGTCGAGACACGGGCCGCGGCCCGCACGGGCGATGCGTACCGGCAAGCAAACTGGCCCGATCGGGCGACGTCACATCATTGACCGCCCGCGGCTCACGCAACTCCTAGATGGGTGCGAAAGCGGTGTCGTCTGTCTGGTCGCTCCTGCGGGATATGGCAAGACCACCCTGGCGCGTCAGTGGACGTCGCAACGCTTCGCGGACGTAGCGTGGTATCGCTGCACCGACGCTTCCGGAGATGTCGCCGCCATAGCCAGTGGCGTCGGCTCGGCTCTTGACGCTGCGATGCCAGGGGTGGCCGAGTCGATGGAAGCCCGCTTGCGTCGTACCAGCTCGCCAGCGCAGGACGTATTGGAGCTGAGCAAGCTCTTTCGGGACGCGCAAGTCCCGGCCGCGCCCCGCTGCCTTGTCATTGACGACTATCAGTTGCTCGGGCGAGGTCCAGCAGAGGACTTCGTCCGTGGACTATCACAGGTTCCGTCATTGCACCTGCTGATCGCGAGCCGAGTCCGGCCGTCGTGGGTTGACACCCGAGCGATCCTGTACGGCGAGATCGTCGAGCTAGGACGGACCGTACTGGCGATGGACACAGACGAAGCGCAGCGAGTACTAAGCACCGCTGAAACATCGGTCATGCCCGGACTAGTCTCACTAGCGGATGGCTGGCCGGCGGTCATCGGCCTTGCCGCGACAGCGTCCCGCTTGGCGTTACCTGATGACGCGGTAGACACCGCGGTCTATGACTTCGTCGCCAATGAGGTTTTTCGCATGTTGGATGAGGACGAGAAATTCGTGCTTACTCGACTCGCCATTGCTCCTGAACTCGACCACGAGTTGATTCGCGCAGTCTTTGGTGAAGACGCGTTCGACGTAGCTCGTCGCGTCACGGGGCTTGGGCTCATCGCTGAGAACGCCTCAAGCATGGACATTCACCCGCTGCTGCGTGCGTTCCTTCTCAAGAAGCTTCGCGATGACGACCTCGTCGCGACCCGAGCCCTTGCGATGGATCTAGTCAATCGCTATCTCGACACAGGAGCGTGGGATGCCGCATTCGCAGTGGCGGATGCAAACGCACTGTGCATCGAGGTCGTCCCAAGGCTCTTGGAACGAGCAATGGACTCCCTACTCTCGATCGGGCGAACCGTGACAGTCGAGCGATGGCTCCGCACCTTGGAGTTCTATGGAGACAACCCGCCGATCGTTCACCTCGCCCTCGCGGAGTGCGCTTTCCGACGCGGGGACTTCGCACTCGCGAAACAGCAAGCCCTGATAGCTACGAAGCTGAGGACGCCCCCAACGATCGTCGCTCGGGCGTTCATGCAGGCGGCTCAGGCGGCGTACTTCAGCGACGATAGTGACGCGCGAGAACTTGCCGCTCAGGCTTTTGAGCGATCCTCATCGGTCACCGACCAGCGGAGTGCGCTGTGGGTCCAGTTTCTTGCAGTCAGCGCTGAAGACCGAATCGCGGCGACCTCACTCCTCGACTCGTTTTCATCAGTTGGGAGCTTGACCCCAAGTGACGCGGTGCGTCTCGCAGCCGGAAGACTGGTCGTCGCTGAGCGGTTTGGAGGAATCCTCGACGTGCTCGATACGCCTGCCCCATCGCCAGCGACAGTTGAACAAGTGCAGGATCCGATGATTCGCACTTCCTACTTCGCGGCTCGCGCCCGAAACGAGTCCTTTGCAGCTCGACATCAACAAGCCCTCGCCTCGGTAAACATCGCCGAGGCGGAAGCCGCACAGTCGAACCTAACGTTCGCGGAACCACAAATCCGAATGGCGCGGGTAATAGCTTCGATCGGCCTGCGCCGAGTCGCCGCCGCCCGCCGCGAGCTAAAGGCAATCGCAAAGCATGGCCCGCTCGACTCGCACGACCGAGCAAATCACGCCATTCAGTCAGCGCGCCTCGCGCTCACTCTCGGAGATCCACAGCACGCACTGGACATCTTGCAGCGGATTACAGGCGTCGTGGACAACGCGACTCGAGGCGAAGTGCTCGCGTATCGATCGCTCGTCTGTGCCTTGCTTTCCCGTGTGGGTGAGAGCCGCAGCTTGTGGGCCGACGCGCGCGCGGCGACTTCGACTATCGAGGCTCAAGTTGTGTCACGTCTCGCTGAGGCGGCAGCCGCGAGCAAGGATGAGTTGCCAGAACATCTTGAGCGTGCCATGTCGGAGGTCGAATCCACCGGACTTCTCGACGCTCTTTTGCTTGCGACGAGGGCATCGGATCGACTCCGAACAGCGTTCGTTTCGATGCGGGCCAGCCTGGAATGCTCTGTCCTGCATGAGGCGATCGACGCAGCAGAGCTCGCCGCGACGTTCGCGCGGCGGAGTGGCACGCTCTCCAACCGCGAGCAGGAAGTCTACGAGTTGCTGAAAACCGGACTTACAAATCGCGAGATTGGCGCTGCGCTGTTTATCAGCGAAGTGACCGTGAAGGTCCATCTGCGGCACATCTTTGGGAAGCTCGGCGTGCGCTCGCGCACGGAAGCCGTTCTCGTCACGGCAGGCGACTAGGCGGCCTGCACGACCACAGCCTCGCTCGCGTTAGCAGCACGAGCGATCACACCGAACTCGTCTTCAGCAGCCAGCCGATAGGACTCGCCAGCTCCTGCAAGAATCGCCTCAAAAGCCGCAACCACCGTTGTGTCGAATTGAGTTCCGACGGCTTGGGCAATGCGCATTCGAGCAACGCGGGTGGGCATCGCATCTCGGTACGGACGGTCAGAGGTCATCGCGTTGTACGCGTCGGCGACGGCGATGATCCGAGAGATGACCGGAATTTGGTCCTCGCAAGTTCGATCGGGGTAGCCGTTACCGTCGACACGTTCGTGGTGGTGCCGAACGATCGCCGCCACCTCGGCGTAATCTGGGACGTTCGCAAGAATCCGCTCGCCGATCACAGAGTGCGTTTCCATGACGCGTCGCTCATCAAGTGTCAGCGGCCCTTCTTTTTCAAGGAGGCCAGGAGGAAGTCCGACTTTGCCGATGTCGTGGACGAGGCCAGCCAGGTGCGCAAGGTTTTGCTCCTCAGGTGACAAGCCCATGCGTTCTGCGATGTCCCGTGAATAAATCGCGACTGCTGCCGAGTGGCCAGCGGTGTAGCGATCGCGGGCATCAAGTGTCGCAATGAGCGCAGCAGCGAAGGAGAGATTGGCCGCTTCGAGGCGTTCGTTGGCAGCTGCAAGATCCGCAGTCGCTTCGCGCTGCCCTTGGTAGAGATGAATCAGACGTTGCAGCGCCACGGTAGGCAGAAAAAATGTCGCGACGACCCACATCGAATACGCCTCATGGACATATGCCAGCAGTGCTACCAAGGGGACGTACAGCGGCAGAGACACAAAGTAAAGGGGGCCGACGGCTCGGAGGACTGAAAACGGAGAGCTACCGGACTGTCGGATGAGCAACGTGGTCGAACTGATAACTACATCGACTGCGAAATTGGCCGCACCGGCCGCAAGGCTCGCCGCGAGAATCCGACCGAAGCCCGATCCGCCGCTATTGAGGACTGCAGCAGCTGCAAAACCAGCTGCCACACCTGTGATCGCTCTAGCCGGGGTGTAGACGGCCCATCTGAGATACGGGCGACGAAAGTCGGAGAGATTGGCCAACGCCATGACCACACCTGCAGCAAGAGGCCCAAACGTGACAGCGGTGAAGACCGCCGGGAGGAACAAGACATTGGCTTCAATGCTCGAAGTGATCCGGACGCCCTGGCGCTCCGCCAGTCCCGCGATTGCTGCCAGGCTAAGCAGCACCCACCAGCTTGGCAATCCATACCCGGACAGCGCGGTGAGCCAGAGTAGACCCGCGGCTACGCACGCAAGGGCGAGCCCCCAGAGCGCGCTGGCGCCCTGAGATGGCGCTGCCGCACGAAAATTGTGCGTATACCTCTTGAAACTCCCCCAAAAGGGGTATACGCTCACAGAGCCGTCAGTCCCCATCGGGAGGTTTCCTCCAGTGTTCAAGATTCGCGCTATCGGTGTCGTGAGTTTTCTCGCAGCCCTTGCAGCGGTTGCGGGAAATACAAAGGCCTGGTAGAGCCCGCGTAGCCTCGTTTGTCCACAGGCGTGGGGCATCCCTCTGTTGAGGGATTTCCACAGACTGGGGACAACTGAGCAAAACCGCGGAAGGGTCTAGGCCCCGGTTGCCCGGGTAGTAAGGGGCAGCCGGCTGCGGCCTGTCTAACGGTCTAGCCGATGATGCCGCGGCGGAAGCCGACGGCCACTGCATGGGCCCGTGAGCGGGACTGGAGCTTCGCCAGGAGGTGCCTGACGTGGCTCTTGACCGTCTCCTCGGAGAGGAAGAGCCGCTCGCCGATCTCGCGGTTCACGAGGCCGTCGGAGATGAGCTGGAGCACCTCGACCTCACGCATCGTCGGCTCCTGCTCGAGCTCGCGGAGCGGGGCGTTGAACGGGATCACCTCGGCCGAGGCGTCGCCGTTCTTCCGGCGCGAGGCCAGCTCGTCGAAACGACGAGTGTGGTCCGCGTAACGGTTCAGGATCTCCCTGCGCTCTGCAGCGTCCATCGCTCACCACGTATCGGCCTTCCTCCAGACCCTCTTTAGAGGGAGCTACCCCGAACGAGGGGTTTCCGCGGAGACCGGGTGCGATTCCCTGCCGGCGGGCTCCGTCGGGGTGGCATCGGCCGGGGCCGACTCCGGGCTCTCGGCCGCCACTCCGGCGAGCCGCGTCTCCTCGATCGAGACGTTCAGCGGGTGGTGGCAGGCGGCCAGGTGGCCGCCGTAGTCGGTCAGCGGAGGCTCGATCTCGCGGCAGACATCGGTCATGTACCGGCACCGGGGGTGGAACCGGCAGCCCGGCGGCGGGTTGATCGGCGAGGGGACGTCGCCGGTGAGGACGATCCGCTCCCTGGCCGCCGCGAGGTCCGGGTCCGGGATCGGCACCGCGGAGAGGAGCGCCTCGGTGTACGGCATGATCGGCCGCTGGTAGAGCTCCTCGGCCGGCGAGAGCTCGACCATCTTCCCGAGGTACATGACCGCGATCCGGTCGGAGACGTGCCGCACGACCCCGAGGTCGTGGGCGATGAAGAGATAGGTCAGGTCGAACTCGTTCTGCAGGTCCTTGAGCAGGTTGAGGATCTGCGACTGGATCGAGACGTCGAGCGCCGACACGGGCTCGTCGGCCACGATCAGCTTGGGCCTGAGCGCCAGCGCGCGTGCGACCCCGATCCGCTGGCGCTGGCCGCCCGAGAACTCGTGCGGGAAGCGGTTGTAGTGCTCCGGAGAGAGCCCGACGATCTCGAGCAGCTCCTGGACCCGGCGCTTCCGCTCCGACTTCGAGCCGATCTTGTGGATCTTCAGCGGGTCGCCGATGATCGAGCCCACGCGCTTCCTCGGGTTCAGGGAGGCGTAGGGGTCCTGGAAGATCATCTGCATCTCGCGGCGAAGCGAGCGGAGGCCGCGCCCCTTCAGGTGGGTGATGTCCTTGCCCTCGAAGAGGATCTCGCCCTCGGTCGCCTCGAGCAGCCGGACGATCGTCCGGCCGAGCGTCGACTTGCCGCAGCCCGACTCGCCGACGAGGCCGAGGGTTTCGCCCTTCGCGATCGTGAACGAGACGTCGTCGACCGCGTGCACCCGCGCGACCTCGCGCTGGAGGATCCCCTCCTTGATCGGGAAGTACTTCTTGAGGTGCCGAACCTCGAGGAGAGGCGTCTCGGTCGTGCTCACGCGGCGCGGGTCTCCCCGGAAATCGTCGCGTCACGCACGCTGCGCTTCACCTCGACCGGGAGCCAGCAGCGGTCGAGATGGCCCGGCTCCTCGACGCGGTTCTCGAGCGGCGGCTCCTCCCAGCACTTCTCGAAGGCGTGCGGGCAGCGCGGGCGGAACTTGCAGCCCTGCGGGAGGTTGATCAGCGACGGCGGCGCGCCTTCGATCGAGTGCAGCCGGTCGGACTTCGGCCGATCGAGCCTCGGGATCGAGCCGAGCAGCCCCCAGGTGTAGGGGTGCTGCGGGTCGTAGAAGATCTGGCGCTTCGTACCCACCTCGACGACGCGGCCGGCGTACATGACCATGATCACGTCCGCGATCTCAGCGACGACTCCCAGGTCGTGCGTGATCAGGATCACGGCCGAGTTGAACTCCACCTTCAGCCGGCCGATCAGCTCGATGATCTGCGCCTGGATCGTCACGTCCAGCGCAGTCGTGGGCTCGTCGGCGATCAGGATGTCGGGGTTGTTCGCAAGCGCCATGGCGATCATCGCGCGCTGGCGCATGCCGCCCGAGAACTGGTGCGGGTGGTCGTCGACGCGTGACTCCGGGTTCGGGATCCCGACGGCGCGCAGGAGCTCTATGGCTCGACCCCGCGCCTGGGGTTTGTTCATCTCCTTGTTGTGCGCCCGCAGCCCCTCGGCGATCTGGTCGCCGACCCGGTAGACAGGGTTCATCGCCGTCATCGGGTCCTGGAAGATCATCGCGATCTCGTTCCCGCGGACCGTCTGGAGCTCGTCCTCGCTCATCCCGATCAGGTCGCGGCCCTTGTAGGTCACCTCGCCCTCGAAGCGCGCGTTCACGCCGCGCGTGAGGCCGAGCATCGTCATCGAGGTGACGCTCTTGCCCGACCCGGATTCACCGACGATGCCGAGCACCTGCCCGCGGTCGAGCGTGAACGAGACGCCGTCGACGGCGTTGACGACGCCGTCCTCCGTCGCGAACTGGACCTTGAGGTCCTTGACCTCCAGCAAACGCTCAGCCATCTAGGAGGGCCGGATCCTCGGATCGAGATAGGCGTAGAGGAAGTCGACGATCGCGTTGAAGAAGACGATGAAGAACGCGCCGAGCAGCGTCACCGCCATGATCGGCGGCAGGTCGAGCGATCGCACCGAGCGCGCGGCGTACTGCCCGACGCCCTGAAGGTCGAAGACCGTCTCCGTCAGGATCGCGCCGCCGCCGATCACGCCGGCGAAGTCGAGCGCGAAGAGCGTGACGATCGGGATCATCGAGTTCCGCAGGACGTGCTTGAGCATCACACGACGCGGGTTCAGCCCCTTCGCCTTGGCGGTGCGCACGTAGTCCTCGTTGATCGAGTCGAGGATGTTGGAGCGCAGCACCCGGCCGTAGAAGCCGATGAAGAGCACGGCGAGCACGAACCACGGCAGGATCAGGTGGTAGAACCACTGGGCCGGGTTCTCGGTCAGCGGGACGTAACCGCCGTCCGGGAAGATCCCGAGGTTCTCCGGGCCGAGGTAGTAGCGCGCCAGGATCCCGAGCCAGAACACTGGCATGGAAATCCCGATGAGCGCGAATATCGTGATGGCGCGGTCCGACAGCTTCCCCGCGGTGACCGCTGAGATCACCCCCACGAGCACGCCGAAGAAGAGCCAGATGATCGCGGCACCCACCGCGAGTGAGATCGTCGCGGGCAGCCCGCGCTTGATCTCCGCGATCACGTCTTGCTGCGTCGTGTAGGAGATCAGGTCTGCGGTGAAGACCTTCTTCATCATCATCGCGTACTGCGTGTAGAAGGGCTGGTCGAAGCCCCACGTCTCGCGGATGTTCGCGATGTTCTCGTCGGTTGCGTTCTTGCCCGCCATCCGCTCGGCGGGATCCCCGCCGGGGATGACGATGAAGATGCAGAAGGTCAGGAAGCTGACGCAGGCAAGCACGATCACCGCGCCGAGAGTTCGTCTGATGATGAACGCACCCATGGTGTTAGTTGCCCCTCCCGTAGCACCTTGCGGCCTCTGGCGCGAGAGTGACCACTAGTGCTCGATCCTCACTTTCGCGCGCGGGTCGAGTGCGTCGCGCAGTCCGTCGCCGAAGATGTTGAGCGCGACGACCGTCATCACGATGGCGGCGCCCGGGACGATCGTCAGCCACGGCGCGGTTCGGATGCGCTCCTGCCCTTCGGAGATCAGCGTGCCCCACGACGGGTTCGGAGGCTGGACGCCGGCGCCGAGGAACGAGAGCGCGGCCTCGACCAGGATGTTGTTGGCGATGATCAGGGTGAAGAACACGAGAATCGTCGACGCGATGTTCGGCAGCAGCTCGGCGAACATGACACGTAGCGGCCCGGAGCCCTGGGAGATCGAGGCCTCGATGAACTCCTTCTCACGCAGCGACATGATCTGCCCGCGCAACGGTCGGCCGACGTAGGCGACGAGGATCACCGAGATGATCAGCGTCGGGATCCACAGACTCCCGGACTCGATATTGATTGGCCCGTGGTGGAAGCCGCTGATCGCGAGCGCCGCACCGAGCGCGATCCCGAGCAGGATCACCGGCAACGCAGCGATCAGGTCGAACGCTCGAGTGATGAACCAGTCGAAGTACCCGCCGAAGTACCCGGCGACCAGGGCGAGGATCGTCGCGAGCAGCGTGCAGATCAGCGCGGAGGCGATCCCGATCTTGAGTGAGTTTCGGCCGCCGTAGAGCACGCGGACGGCGACGTCACGGCCGAGCGTGTCGGCGCCGAGGACGTACTTGCCCTCGGCCCTCCACAGCTGCGGGCCGAGCACCTCGACGGGCTTGATCACGAGCTGACCCGTCTCCGGATCCTGCTCGGTGCCGCCGGCGGAGATCACGTCGACCTGCTTGCCGTCGACCGTGACCGTGTCGGTGAGGTGCGTGTTGTTCGGCCCCGTCCCCGCGACGTTCTCGGCGTACCAGGGAGCCGCGATGCACGCGACGACGATCAGGAGGAAGACGAGAAACGCCCCGAGGGCGACGTAGTTACGGCGAAGGCGACGCCAGGCCAGGTACCACGGGCTTCTCCCCTCGATCGGCCCGTGCTCGCGCTCCGCGAGCTCTGCGGCGGTGTCGAGGGTGAAGTCGGTGGCCTGTTGGGTCATGTACGGGGTTCGAGGGCGCCGCGAGGGCGCCCTCGAACCTCATTTCCCTCCGATCGGCCTTCTAACCGGTCTTGCAGGCCGAGGTGTAGACGAACTGGTACAGCACGTGGTTCACGTAGCAGTTCTCGAGGTCCATCTCCGGCGTGAAGAAGTCCGTGAACTGCCGGTTGACGATCGGCGCCCACAGAGCGTTCTCCAACACCATCTTGTCGACCTCCGCCCACTGCGCGTTGACCTCGTCGTTGATCTCGGGCTCCTGCTTGAGCTCCTCGATCTTGTCGTTGATCGCAGCGATGTCGGCGTTCGAGTAGTTGTTGTTGTGCTCCTCGGTGATGCGATTTCCGTTCAGGAGCACGTCGAACCAGTTCAACGGATGCGGGTAGTCCTGGAACCAGTTGGCGATGCCCGTCTGGGCCTTCGTGCGCTGGTTCCCGATCGTCGTGAAGTACACCGACGGATCGATGATCTTCAGCTTCGCCTTGAAGCCGATCTGGTTCAGGACGTCCTGCAGGTACGCCGCAGGCTTCTGCAGCGTCTCCCGCGAGTTGCCCCAGACCTGGACCTCCATACCCGCATACCCCGAGTCCTGGACGAGCTGCTTGGCCTTCTCCAGGTCGTGGGTGTACATGGAGATCTTCTCGTACTGCGGGTACGTCGGCGGAAGGACGTTCTCCGTCGTCGTGGCAAGGCCGCCGTACAGCCGGACGACCGCGTCACGGTCGACCGCGTAGTTCACGGCCTGCCGCACCTCGAGCTTGTCGAACGGCGGCACCCGGTTGTTCATGAAGTAGTAGTACGTGTTCGCGGGCGTGAACAGCTTCAGCTGCGCCGCGTACTGGTCCTGCACCTCGCCCAGCCGGTCGACCGGGATCGGGTGGAAGTTGTAGTCGTTCGTCCCGTCGATGACTGACTGCAGCGCCGCCGAGTCTTCCTCGACCACGTTGAAGGTCATCTTGTCGGGGTTACCGTCCGCAACGTCAGGGATGCCCTTCCATTCCGGGTTCCGAACGACCGTCACCTCGCGGTTCGGGGTGTAGCTCTCGATCATGTACGGGCCGGTCGACGGGATCGTCGCAGTGGACTGATCCTTCGCCGGCGTGCCGCTCGGAACGACCGAGCCGAACATGGTCGCGAGGATGTAGAGGAAGTCGCCCTGAGGCTTCGAGAGCTTGATCTCGATCGTCTTGGCCTCGTCGTCGACGACGATGCCGGAGATGTCGCCCTTCTTCGTCTCGGCGAACTTGTCGGCGCCCACGATGCCCGTGAAGAAGCCGACTCCCGGCGAGTCGATCATGTACAGGCGCTTGATCGTGTTCTTGAAGTCAGACGCCTTGACCGGCTGGCCGTTCGAGTAGTTGATGTCGCGGAGGGTGAACTTGTACGACAGCCCGTCCTCCGAGATCTCGGGAAGGTCTTCGGCGAGCCCCGGGATGATCGTGGCGCCCTCCGGACCGTTCACGAGCTTGTACGTCACGAGCCCGAGGTGCACGGGGAGCATGATCGACCAGCCCTGAACCGTGTACGCGAGCCCGGGATCGAGGTAGTCGATGCCGTTGTCGAAGGCGATCTTGAACTCCGGGAACGTCTTTTCAGCCGTTCCCCCGCCCGCTTCAGTCGTGGCACCGGCTCCTTCGTCGTCGCCTCCGCCGCATGCAGCGATTGCGAACGTGAGAGCGGCCATCAGGGCGAAGAGTCCTGCGAACCGCCTCCACTTGCTCAACGTCATTCGTACCCCCATTTCGTCGCTAACGCCGCTATGCGGGCGCATGGCGGGTCGATCCTAATAGACGAAAGACTCGCCCATTGGTTGTTGCGGCAGGGTTAACAGGCGCCGAGCGGTTTAGGTCGGTGGAGGCTCGGGAACGGGCTCCGGCAGCGGAGCCTGGAAGACCGGCTCGACTTCGTGCGGCTCGATAGCGCCCGCCTCGATCCGCTCGACCCAGTGACACGCGACCGTATGCCCGGACGCAAACGCTCGGAGGCTCGGGACCTCGTCCCGACAGCGCGTGGGCTGGACGAACGGGCATCTCGTGTGGAAGCGGCAACCGCTCGGCGGGTTGGCCGGCGAAGGCAAGTCCCCGGGGAGCAGGATCGCCTCTCGTCGACGCTCGACCTTCGGGTCGGGGATCGGGACCGCCGAGAGCAGAGCGATCGTGTAGGGATGTAGAGGCCGCCGGTAGAGCTCGTCGGCGGGCGAAACCTCGACGATCTTGCCCAGGTACATGACCGCGATCCGGTCGGAGGTGTGCCGGACCACGGCGAGGTCGTGCGCGATGAAGAGATAGGTGAGGTTGAACTCGTCCTGGAGCGACTCGAGCAGATTGAGGATCTGCGCCTGGATCGAGACGTCGAGCGCGGAGACCGGCTCGTCCGCGACGACGAGGTCGGGGCTGAGCCCGAGCGCGCGGGCGACGCCGATCCGCTGCCGCTGGCCACCCGAGAACTCGTGCGGGTAACGGGAGGCTGCGTCCGCCGGCAACCCGACCACGCCCAGCAAGTCGCGGACCCGGTTGCCGATGTCGCGCCGCGTCGCGAGGCCGTGGACCAACATCGGCTCGCCGACGATCCGACCGACCGAATGCCTCGGGTTGAGCGAGGCGTACGGATCCTGAAAGACCATCTGCATCCGTCGGCGAAGCGGACGCAGCTGCTTCTCGCTCATGTGCGTCACGTCCTCGCCGTCGAAGACGATTCGACCCTCGACCGGCTCGTACAAGCGCATGATCGCGCGACCGATCGTCGACTTGCCGCACCCCGACTCACCGACCAGCCCGAGCGTCTCGCCGCGCCGGATCTCGAGCGAGACGCCGTCGACCGCATGGATGTCGCCGACGTGGCGGTCGAGGAAGAGGCCGCTCTTGATCGGGAAGTAGACCTTGAGCTCGTCGAGCTCGACGAGCGGCCCGCCGTTCGTGCTCAAGCCGTGATCACGCGCTCGCGCGCCCATTCGTCGGCGGGCACGGGATTGAAGCACGCGACGAAGTGGCCCGGCTCGATCTCGACGAGTGGCGGAACCGCCTCGCGCGACAACTCGACCTCGAAGCGGCAGCGCGGCTGAAACGGGCACGCGGCCGGAGGGCTCAGCATGTCGCGCGGCGCACCGGCGATCGGCTTCAGCTGCGAGCGGCGCGGTGCGTCGAGCCGCGGAATCGACTCGAGCAGCCCGAGCGTGTACGGGTGGCGCGGCGAATCGAACAGCTGGTCGGCGCCGCCCGTCTCCATGAACATCCCGGCGTACATCACGTTGACGCGCTCGCACATGCCCGCGACGACCCCGAGGTCGTGCGTGATCATGATCAGCGCGGATCCCTCCTCGCGGACGAGCTCGCGCAGCAGGTCGAGGATCTGCGCCTGGATCGTCACGTCGAGCGCAGTCGTCGGCTCATCGGCGATCATGAGCTTCGGCTTGCAGGCGAGCGCCATCGCGATCATCGCGCGCTGGCGCATGCCGCCCGAGAACTGGTGGGGATAGTCCTTGGCGCGCTCCTTCGCGCCCGGAATCCCCACGCGATCGAGGAGCTCGACGACCCGAACATCGGCGTCGCGCTTCGAGAGCCCGAAGTGCTTCTGGAGCGCCTCGCGAATCTGCTTGCCGATCGTCAGGACCGGGTTCAGCGACGTCATCGGGTCCTGGAAGATGATCGCGATCTCGCGGCCGCGCACGGACCGGAGCTCGCGGTCGCTCATCTGGAGCAGGTCGCGCCCCTCGAAGTGAGCGGTGCCGCTCGGAACGCGACCGGCGCGGGGCAGGATCCCGAGCAGCGCCAACGCAGTGACGCTCTTCCCACAACCGGACTCCCCGACGATGCCGAGCGTCTCGCCCGGTGCGATGTCGAACGAGATGCCGTTGACCGCGTGAATCGTCCCGCGCCGCGTCCAGAACTCCACGCGGAGGTCGCGGACCGACAGCAGCGCGTTACGACCGGCCACGGAGCTTCGGATCGAGCGCCTCGCGGAGGCCGTCGCCGATCAGGTTGAAACCGAGGACCGAGATCACGATCGCCAGGCAGGGGATGATCGCCAGGTACACAGCCGACGCGAGGTACTCGTTCGCGTCCGTCAGCATCGTCCCCCACTCGGGCGTCGACGGATCCTGCGGTCCGAGACCGAGGAACCCGAGGCCTGCGACGTCGATGATCGCGGTCGCCATCGCCAGCGTGCCGGCGACGATCATGGGCGAGATCGAGTTCGGGAGGATGTGCGAGTAGAGGATCCTCCGGCGTTTGACGCCGACGACTCTCGCAGCGAGCACGTACTCGTTCTCCTTCTGCGCGATCACCGACCCGCGCAGCAGCCGCGCGAAGATCGGGATGTTCACGACGCCGACCGCGATCATCACCTGCCACAGGCCCGGGCCGAGCATCGCGACGATCGCGATCGCGAAGAGCAGGCCGGGGATGGCCAGCATGATGTCCATCATGCGCATCACGATCGAGCCGGGCCAGCGTCCGACATAGCCCGCGAAAGACCCGAGGAGCGTGCCGATCGAGAGCCCGATCGCGACCGAGACGACGCCGATCAGCAGCGAGTAGCGCGCGCCGTAGACGATCCGACTGAAGACGTCGCGCCCCTGGAGGTCGAGGCCGAGCCAGTGCTCCCTGCTCGGCGGCTGCGGCTGGAGGATGCCGTCGACGAGGTAGACGTCGTTCGATGGATGGCTCGGCGCGATCCACGGGGCGAACACGGCGCAGATCACGAAGATGCCGACGATCACCGCGCCGACCAGGGCACCCCAGTTGTGCGTCAGGCGGTACCAGGCCTCGTTCCAGAGCCCGCCCGCCGGCTGCTCGAGCTCGACCTCGGCGATCTCGAGTTCGGCGGCTGACATCAGGCGTACCTGATTCTCGGATTGAGGAACGCGTACACGATGTCGACGGCGAGGTTGATCAGCACGAAGACCAACGCGAGGAAGAGGATCCCGCCCTGGAGCACCGGGTAGTCGCGATTGAAGATGGCGTCGCGTAGCCAGGAGCCCATGCCGGGAAATGCGAACACGGTCTCGGTCAGGATCGCACCCGAGAGCAGCAGCCCCGTCTGTAGTCCGATCACCGTCGTCACGGGCAGCAGCGCGTTCCGCAACACGTGCCGGCGGTCGACGACTCCCGGCGACAGCCCTTTCGCGCGCGCGGTGCGAACGTAGTCCTCGTTCTGGACGTCGAGCACCGAGGCCCGCGTGACCCGCGCGATGATCGCGAGGGGAATCGAACCGAGCGCGATCGCCGGCAGGATCAGATGCTTGCTCACGTCCACGAACGTTGCCCACTCCCTGACGATGATCGCGTCGAGCAAGTAGAAGTTGGTCGGGTGTTCCGTCTCGATCAGAAGATCGATGCGCCCGACGCTCGGAAGCCACCCGAGCCGGACTGCGAAGACGTACTTGAGCAGGATCGCGAGCACGAAGATGGGGACCGAGATCCCGATCAGTGAAACGAGCAGGCTGCCGTGGTCGAGCGGCCCTCCGTACCGCTTCGCCGCGATGAACCCGAGCGGGATGCCTAAGGAGACCGCGAACAGCATCGCCGCCAGCGCGAGCTCCACCGTCGCCGGGAACCGCTGACGGATCTCGTCGGTGACCTCGCGATGGGTTGCCGAGCTGATCCCGAGGTCGCGTTCCTGGAAGGTCGTCTCCATGTACGCGACGTACTGACGCCAGACCGGCTCGTTCAGGCCGTAGCGCTCCTTGTAGGCCTCGACGAGCTCCGGCGTTGCACGCTCACCGAGAAGCGACTCGGCCGGGCTGCCCGGGAGCGCGCGCACCCAGAAGAAGAGCAGCACGGAAACCCCGAACAGGATCGGGATGAGAAGCAGCAGCCGCCGGACGACAAAGCGAAGCATGTCGGCGTCCGGCGGCTGCTAGCTCACGTTTCTACTGTCCGCCCAGGAAGACGGTCTTGAACAGGTCGGTGCCGATCGGGCTCGTGTAGTAGCCCTGCACTCGCCTCTGGAAGCCGAGTGCCGGCGTCGAGTGTGCATACGGAACGCCGGGCAGGTTCTGCATGATCAGCTTGTTCGCCTGCCTGTACAGCGCGATCCGCCTCGCCTGGTTCACTTCCTGCTCAGCCCGGTCGAGGAGGCTGTCGAGCGCCGCGTTCCGCTCCTGGAACTGCGGGCTGAAGCCCTGGAAGAACGTGCCGAGGAAGTTGTCCGCATCGGCATAGTCGCCCGTCCAGCCGATCAGGTTGAGGTGACCAGCGGTGCCTTCGTTCACGTGCTTCACGTAGTCGGGCCGCCACGGCATGCTCGTCGTCTCGACGTCGAAGCCGGACTGCTCGAGGCTCGCCTTGAACGCCTCGAAGTTCGCCTTCGGGTCGGGCATGTACGGGCGTGAGACGCCGGTCGGATACCAGAACTGGATCTTGCACGGCGGTCCGCACCCGGCCTCGCGGAGTAGCTGCCTCGCGCGAGTCGGATTGAAGGAGTACTTGACGACGTCCTTCGCGTAGCCGGGAAGGCTCGGCGGCATGAACGCGTGTGCCACCTGTCCACGACCCGCGTAGAACGAGTTCACGACGAGCTGCCGGTTCAAGCCGTACGCAACGGCACGCCGGACCCGAATGTCGTTCATCGGCGGCTTCGACGACTGAATCGTCACGTAGGCCACGTTGAACGCCGGGCGGCTCAGCACCTTCAGCCGCGAGTTGCCACGCACCGTGGCGACGAGCTGCGGAGCGAGCAGGTCCATCCCGAAGACTTCACCGGTCTGGAGCGCCTGCACGCGCGCCGTGTTGTCGCTGATCGGCCGGATGATGATCCGGGCGAGCCGCGGCTGCTTCTTGTTCCAGTACGTCGGGTTCTTGCGCAGGATCACCGACTCGCCGACCGTCCACTTCTCGAGCCTGTAGGGGCCCGTGCCGGTCGGATGCTGGAAGGCATACGTCCCGGTCGGCGCGAACACGCCGTTCCGGATCGTGCCCTGGTTCGCGCCCCACCGCGCCATCGCCGTCGGGCTCTGCATCGCGAATGCCGAGAGGACGAGCGACGGAACGAACGGGCCGTTCTTCCGCGTCAGCTTCACGACGGCCTTCAGCGGGCCAGCCGCCCGGCAGCTCTGGTAGAGAGGCTTGCCGAGGGTTGCGTTCTCGTTGCGCCTGAAACCGCTGAAGATCGACTGGTAGTAGTAGGTCGCCGAGGCGTCCTGGAACGGACCGCGGAAGTTGAACCAGCGGTTGAAGTTCGCGCACACCGCGGCCGCGTTGAACGCGGTGCCGTCGTGGAAGCGAACCCCTCCGCGGAGGTTGAACGTGTACGTCCGCCCGTCCTTGGCGACGCTCCAGCTCTTGGCAAGACCCGGGATGAGCCGGGTCGTCCCCGGAGCGAAGTCGACGAGACTCTCGTAGATCTGCTTGGTGACCCGGAACGACTCGCCGTCCGAGACGAGCGCCGGGTCCAAATACGTCGGGTCAGCCGCACCGGCGTAGATCAGCGTGTCCGGAGCCGCCGCGCTCGGCGACGCCTCCGATCTCGACCCCGCCGTCGCTGCGCCCGCAACGAGCAAGCAGGCGACGACCGCGCCCGCCATGCTCAGGAGCTTGATCCCCCTCAAACTGCACCACCCTCTCTTGTCTGACTAGCTGCCTTGGCTAAGGAGTATTCAGCAGCTAGGACGCGTCTGCAAACAAAAGGTTGAGGGGCGGCCCAAGCCGCCCCTCAGTGCGTCCAAGTGCCTCGCGGCGTTTAGGCCACGGAGGCGACTGAGATCAGGTCGCGCAGGGCGCCGAGCCGGGCGAGTGCCTGGCCCTCGAGCTGCCGGACGCGCTCTCTCGTCAAATCGAGCTCGTGGCCGATCGCCTCGAGCGTCCAGGGCTCGCCCTCGAAGCCGAAGCGCAGCTCGAGGATCCGCCGCTCGCGCTCGGGGAGCGCGTCGAGTGCCTTGCGCACACCCTGGCGGCGAAGCGACTCCTCTGCCTCTTCGAACGGGTCCGGCGCTTCGCGATCGGCGAACAGGTCGCCGAGCTCGCCCTCGTCGTCGGCGCCGACGGTCTGGTTCAGCGAGACCGACGCGGACGCGGCGCCGAGCGCCTCGTCGACGTGCTGGATCGGGAGACCGGTTGCTTCCGCGAGCTCCTCCTTCGTCGCCTCGCGGCCGAGCTCGACCTCGAGCCGGCGCGCGGCGCGCGACAGCTTCTGCTGGCGCTCGACGACGTGGACGGGAACGCGGATCGTCCGCGCGTGGTTCGCGACGGCGCGCTGCACGGACTGGCGAATCCACCAGGTCGCGTACGTGGAGAACTTGAAGCCGCGGCGCCAGTCGAACTTCTCGACGGCGCGGTTCAGGCCGAGGGTGCCCTCCTGGATCAGGTCGAGGAACGGCACGCCGAGGCCGCGGTAGCCCTTGGCGATCGACACGACCAGCCGGAGGTTCGACTCGATCATGTGCCGCTTGGCCACGGGGTCGCCGCGCTCGATCCGCTTGGCGAGGGTGACCTCGTCCGCAGCGGTCAGAAGCTTGTGCTTGCCGACGTCCGCCAGGAACAGCTGAAGGCTGTCAGCGGAGCCGGAGAGTGGCGCATGGGAGAGATTCAAGCTCTCGCGCTTGGCCGGCTTGTCGTCCTTCTCGTCGACCTCGACCTTGATCTCGAAGCCGATCGACACGAGCTCCGTGCGGAGCTGCTCCAGGTCGGCCTCATTCAGCTCGTGCTCCTGGCCGAACGTCTCGAGGGTCGTCGCCTCGATGAAGCCCTGTTCCTCGGACGCCTCAACGAGCGCCCGGACGGGATCAGATTCAAGAAGTTCCTGCAGCTGATTCTGCGTCAAGTTACCGTTAACTCCCTTTCACGCTCGTGTGCAGGCGTGCGTTGGCAGCGGCCCCGATCGCACTTTAGGAGGTATCTCCCGTCGGTGCTAGAGGGCCTGGACGAATCGCAACCGAATTCCAACAATTTTTGCTCTCAAACAACAAGGAACGAATCCCGTCTCCCCGCCATTCCGGGTAGGCAGAAGCGTTCCTCCCAGATACAGACGCCGGGACGTCCCGAAAGTTTCCGGCTACGCGCGAGTTCGTTTCCGGCCGGGCTTCGCGGGGCCTCTCGCCCGGCGGTCGGCCAGCAGCTCGATCGCCCGCTCGTGGGTCAGCGACTCGACCTCGTCGCCGGCTCGAAGGCTCGCGTTCGTCTCGCCGTCCGTCACATAGGGCCCGAATCGGCCCTTGCGAACGACGATCTTCTTCTCGGTGATCGGATCGACGCCGAGCTCGCGGAGCGGGCCGGCCGCGGCGCCCCTGCGACGGCGTTCCTTCGGCTTGGCGAGGAGCTCCAGGGCCTGCTCGAGCGTGATCGTGAACAGCTGCTCCTCGGCCTCGAGCGAGCGGGTCTCCGTGCCCTTCTTGATGTACGGGCCGAAGCGGCCGTTCAGGGCCTCGACGTCCTCGCCGTCAGCCGGATCCGGGCCGAGCACCCGCGGCAGGGAGAGCAGCTTCACCGCGTCCTCGTGCGTCACCGTGTCGAGCGACATCGACTTGAAGAGCGAGGCGGTCTTCGGCTTGCCCTTGTCGTCCTCGGGGAGCACTTCGGTCACGTACGGCCCGAAGCGTCCCGTGCGCGCGAGCAGCTCGCGGCCCGTCTCCGGATGGACCCCGAGGTCGCGGTCGCCTGACGGCTGCGCGAGCAGCTCCGTCGCCTTCTCGAGGGTGAGCTCGTCGGGCGCGAGGTCGGGCGGAATGCTTGCACGCTCCTCGCCGCGCTCGACATACGGTCCGTAGCGCCCGACACGAAGCACGATGTCGTCGGCGCCGGGAATCGGGAACGTGTTGACGGCGCGGGCGTCGATCTCGCCGAGCGCGCCGACGAGCGCCTTCAGGCCGTCGACGTTCGGCTCGCCGTCGCCGAAGTAGAACCGGCGCAGCCATTCGACCCGGCCCTCGTCGCCGGCGGCGATGCGGTCGAGGTCGTCCTCCATGCGGGCCGTGAACTCGTAGTCGACGAGACGGCTGAAGTGCTTCTCCAGCAGCTCGGTGACCGAGAACGCGAGAAAGCTCGGGACGAGCGCGGTACCACGCTTGAACGCGTAGCCGCGGTCCATGACCGTGCTCATGATCGCGGCGTACGTCGACGGGCGGCCGATGCCGCGCTCCTCGAGCGCTCGCACGAGCGTCGCCTCCGTGTAGCGCGGCGGCGGCGAGGTCGAGTGGCCCTGCGCCGTCAGCTCCTTCGTCTCGACGGCCTGGCCTTCCTCGAGGTTCGGCAGCGGACGCTGATCCTCGTCGCCGTCCTCGTCCTTGCCGACCTCGTACGCGGCGAGGAAACCGGGGAACGTGATCACGGTGCCGGAGGCGCCGAACTCGACGTCCTCCCCTGCCGTGCTCTTCGCGGCGAGGCGCAGCGACACAGTTTCTCCGCGCGCATCGGCCATCTGGGAAGAGATCGTGCGCTTCCAGATCAACTCGTAGAGCGCGAGCTCGTCGCGGTTCAGCTCGCCGCGCACCTCGTTGGGCGTCCGGAAGAAGTCGCCCGCGGGACGGATCGCCTCGTGAGCCTCCTGGGCGTTCTTGACCTTGCGGTCCCAGCTGCGCGGCTTCGGCGGCAGGTAGTCGGCGCCGTAGAGCTCAGTCACCTGCTTGCGTGCCGCTGCTACGGCCGCCTGCGAGAGCGACGTCGAGTCGGTGCGCATATAGGTGATGTAGCCGTTCTCGTACAGGCGCTGTGCGACGCGCATCGTCGTCTGCGACGTGTAGCGCAGCTTGCGGCTCGCTTCCTGCTGGAGCGTCGCGGTTCGGAACGGTGCAGTCGGCTTGCGCGTGTAGGGCTTCTCGTCCTTGCTGCGAACCGTGAACGTCGCGTCCTGCAGCCGCTCGAGCAGCCCGCGCGCCGACTCCTCGTCCAGGTGCGCGAGGTCCTTGGTCTTCGCCTTTCCGTCGGCGCCGAAGTCCGAGCCGCGCGCGACGCGCTTGCCGTCGAGCGCAACGAGGCGTGCGTCGAACGATCCCGGGTCGAAGATCCCCTCGAGGTCCCAGTACGAGACCTCGACGAAGGCGATCCGCTCGCGCTCACGCTCGACGATCAGCCGGGTCGCGACCGATTGCACGCGCCCCGCCGAGAGCCCCTGCGTGACCTTCTTCCAGAGCACCGGCGAGACCTCGTAGCCGTAGAGCCGGTCGAGGATCCTCCGGGTCTCCTGGGCGTCGACGAGCCGGTCGTCGATCTGCCGCGTTTCTCCGAGCGAGCGCTCGATCGCGTCGCGGGTGATCTCGTGGAACACCATCCGGCGAACGGGGACCTTGGGCTTCAGGACCTGGAGCAAGTGCCATGCGATCGCCTCGCCCTCGCGGTCTTCGTCCGTCGCGAGCAGCAGCTCGTCGGCGCCCTTGAGCAGCTTCTTGAGCTCCGCGACCGTCTTCTTCTTGTCGTCGTCGACGAGGTAGAGCGGCTCGAAGTCCTCGTCGATCGCCACGCCCATCGTGCCGTACTTGGCCCGCTGCTCCTTGGGCACATCGCTGGCCCGATTCGGCAGATCGCGGATGTGGCCGATGCTCGAGGCGACCTTGTAGCCCTTGCCGAGGTAGCCCTCGATCGTCCGCGCTTTCGCCGGCGATTCGACGATCACAAGGCGGTTCAACCCGCTTTTCTCCGTGGTTGCCACGCGGTCCACCTTAGCCTTCGTTGTCAAGACGGCAGAATGCGGCGCCGTGGCACCGCGTCCCTCACTGTTCTATTTGGCCGCTGGGGGGCTGTCCCTGCCGGTGAACAAGCTCCTCTTCCGCCAGCAGAGCCGCGGGGTCGAAAACGTGCCGGCAGAAGGGGGCTGCGTCCTGGCGTCCAACCACCTCTCGAACTTCGATCCCTGGGCGATCGGGATCCCCCTCTACCCGCGGCGATTTCTCCGGTTCATGGGCAAGTCCGAGCTCTTCTGGTGGCCGCTCGGGCCCATCATCGAATCCGGCGGAGCCTTCAAGGTGCATCGCGGCCAGGCGGACCTCGAGGCGATGGAGACGGCGGAGCAGCTCTGCCGCGACGGGCACGTCGTCGTGATGTTCCCCGAGGGGACGCGCCGCAAGAAGGGCCTGGTCAAGAAGTACCAACCTCGGGCCCACACAGGCGCGGCGCGGATCGCGCTCGGTGCCGGCGTGCCGTTGATCCCCGGAGCGATCAAGGGCACGGACAACCTTCTCGGGCTCGGCCCGATCCGTGTGGCTTACGGTCCACCGGTGCCGCTCGACGACCTCCGCTCCGCCGATCCTCGCGACGCAGCCCAGGAGGCAACCGACCGGTTGATGACCGAGATCGCGCAGCTCGAGGCGACGCTGTGAAGCCGCTGCTCGCGGTCGACGGCGACTCGTTCGCGCATCGCGCATACCACGCGCTCCCGAAGCAGATCCGTCGTGCAGAGGGTCGACCCGCGAACATGATCGTCGGCTTCACGAACATGCTGGTCGGACTCTGGGACCAGGAGCAGCCGCGTTCCGTGCTCGTCGGCTTCGACTCGCTCGACACGCCGACGTATCGCCACACGGCATTCCCTGCGTACCAGTCAGGTCGCATCTTCGAGGAGGACCTGCTCGAGCAGCTCGACCTGCTGCCCGAGCTCGTCGAGTCGCTCGGGTTCGCGTCCGCGAAGGCGCCGGGCTACGAAGCGGACGACTTCATGGGTGCCGTCGTCGCGGCCGAGGAGAAGAAGAAGCGACCAGTCCTCGTTGCGACTTCGGACCGCGACCTCTTCCAGCTCGCGAGCGAGCGCACGACGATCCTGCAGCCGACGCGCGGCGTGAGCGAGATCTCGCGCATCGGCCCGGCCGAGGTGCGCGAGCGCTACGGCGTCGAGCCGAAGCAGGTGCCCGACTTCATCGCACTGCGCGGCGACCCTTCCGACAAGCTGCCGGGCGCGAAAGGCGTCGGGCCGAAGACCGCGGCGTCGTTGCTCGCCGAGTACGGAACGCTCGAGGCGGCGCTCGAAGCCGGACGCTTTGCAACGCAGGCGGAGGAGTTGCGGTTGTTCCGACGAATCGCGACCGTGGACGCCTCGGCCCCTCTCCCTCCCCTCGGAGACCAGACGCCAACGTGGGCGGAGGCGTCCGCCCTCGTGGAACGGTGGGGGTTGAAGAACCTCGGCGGACGGCTCGCCGAGCGAGCTTGAAGATCCTCAGCCACGAAGCGCTCGCGCGACTCCACCCGTCGCCGTTCGAGACGCCTGGCAGACTCGCGATCCTGCTCGACCGCTTCGAGTGGAGCCCCGGTCGGAGCGCTCAGACGGAAGACCTGCTGCGCTGTCACACCCCGGCGCACGTCGAGCGGATCGCGGCCATCAAGCGCGAGACCTGGCTCGACGGCGACACGGTCGCGAGCGAAACCTCGTACGAGGCCGCCCTGCTCGCGGCGGGGTCGGCGATCCAGGCGGTGGAGGAAGGAGCGTTCGCGCTCGTCCGCCCGCCCGGCCACCACGCGCTGCCCGACCGCGCGATGGGTTTCTGCCTCTTCGACAACGTCGCGATCGCGGCCCGGTGGGCGCAGGCCGAGCTCGGCCTCCGACGCGTCGCGATCCTTGACTGGGACGTCCACCACGGCAACGGGACGCAGGCGATCTTCTGGGACGACCCAACGGTCTTCTTCGCGTCGCTGCACCAGTGGCCGTTCTACCCGGGCACCGGAGGGCCGGGCGAGCAGAACGAGACGACGCTCAACGTCCCGCTCGCCGCAGGTTCGGGCGACGACGAGTTCCTCGGCGCGCTCGACGAGCTCGTTGCCCCCGCATTCGCCCGCTTCGAGCCTGACCTGCTGCTCGTCTCTGCGGGCTTCGACGCGCACGCCTCCGACCCGCTCGCGCTGATGGACGTCAGCGAGGATGGGTTCCGTCAGCTGGCGAGCCGCTCAGCGACATACGCTCCCCGCGTCGCCGCGGTGTTGGAGGGCGGCTACAACCTCGAGACGCTGCCATCGCTAGTCGCGGCTGCGCACGACGGCTTTTCGGAATGAGAAAGGCCGGCTCTCGCCGGCCCTTCGATCAGCCGCTTGGAACTGTCGCTCACCCCTGAGCTGATCCCATCATCGGTGCTGGAGGACAGCGGGTCGCGACCTTCGGTGGGTGATCCCGGATCCCCCACGGTGGGGGATTCCTAGCCGCGGGCGACGGCGAGCGCCTCGAGCGCCTCGCGGCGCGAGGACACGTTCAGCTTGTGGAGCAGGCTCTTGACGTGCGAGCGGACGGTGTGCTCCGAGATGAAGAGGCGCTTGGCGATGTCGTCGGTGCCGAGATGCTCGTCGAGCAGGAGCAGCACCTCCACCTCGCGCGCGCTCAGTGCGCCCGCGATGTCGTCGGGCACCCCGCCGTTTCGGTAGCCGCCCTCCCGCACCTGGTCGAGCAGGCTTCGAGCGACCTCGCCCGAGAGCGCGGCCTCGCCCCGAACGACGCCGCGGAGAAACGCGACGATCTTGTCGGGCGGCTCGCTCTTCAACAGGTATCCGGCGGCGCCGGCCCGGATCGCGGCCAGCAGGTTCTCCTCGGTGCCGGAGGCCGTGAGCACGATCACCTCGGCGTCGGGCACCGCGGCCCTGAGGCCGGGCAGCGCCGAGAGCCCGTCGAGGCCCGGCATCGAGAGATCGAGCAGCACGAGCTGGGGCCTCAGCTTCCCGGCGACGTCGATCGCCTCCTGGCCGTCTGCGGCCTGGCCGACCACGTCGAAGTCGTTCCCGGCGAGCAGGGTCGCGAGGGCATCCCGGGTCAGGGGGTGGTCGTCGACGATGAGGACACGCGGCTGCATCACAGGACTCATCGGCAGGAGTCCCGCTGCCGATTAGAGGGAGATGCGCCGCGACGAACGGGATGGCTACGACGCCTGGCTGTCCGGAGAGCTCCTGCTCTTCGGGCTGCTCGGGGCTGCTCTGGCCCTGTTCATCGACACCCCGAGCCTCCGCCACGCGTGGGACACCCCACCGCTGGCCCTCGTCCTGGACACGGCGATCATGCTCGCCGGCGGGATCGTGGCCGTCCTCGCGGGCATCCGCTTCGCGGTCGAGGGCAGGCGTTTCGACCTCCTGCTCTCTGCGGGTTTCTTCGTCGCCGCGGCCTCGGCGCTCGTCTTCGAGATCGTTCCCGTGCTCGACGACCCCTTTCCGTCGAGGGTCGAGAGCTGGGCGGCGATCTTCGGCGCGCTCGCGGCGATGGCGCTGATTGCCGCGGCCCCGTTCGTGCGAGGCAACTCGACGTCGCGCCAACGCGCGCTCGGCAACGCCGTGGCCGCGCTGCTGCTCTCGCTCGCCGGCCTCTGGCTGCTGCTCGGCACGCTCGGCGTGACCCTTCCGGCGCTCTCGACCGGGCCGATGCAACCGGACCCCCCGGCCCTGCTGACGATCGCGCTCTCGCTCCAGGCGGTGCTCAGCCTCGTCGCCCTGATCGGGTTCGGCCTTCGTTACCGCAACCGCGGCGACGACCTCAGCCGCTGGCTCGGTTCGGCCGCGACGCTCAGCCTCTTCTCGGCGCTCTACCGCGTCTTCGCACCGCTGACGCCGCCGACGTCGGTCTCCGTCGGGGACTTCCTGCGCGTGATCGCCTTCGGCGTGCTGCTCGTCGGCGTCTGGCGCGCGATCAGCGCGGCCGAGTTCGGGCGCGCTGTCGCGGACGAGCGCGCCCGCGTCGCACGCGACATCCATGACGGGCTCGCGCAGTACCTCTTCGCGCTCGCGACGCACGCGAGCATGCTCGAGGCCGGCAAGGTCACGGATGAGGCGATCACGCGCATCAAGGAGCTCACCGTCTCCGCGCAGCAGGAAGCCCGCTTCGCGGTGCTCGCCCTGTCTTCTGCGGGCGGAACCGCACCGTTCGACGCCGCGCTTCGACGCTACGTCGAGTTCTTGACGGCGGACGGCCTGCTCGAGGTCGACGTCGAGATCGACCAGCGCGTCGACCTCGCGCCCGACGAGCAGATCGAAGTCTTTCGGATCGTCCAGGAGGGGCTGGCGAACGTGCGTAAGCACGCCAACGCCAGGACCGCGGTCGTTCGGATCTGGCACCGCGAAGGTCGTCGGCTCGTCACCGTGGCGGACGACGGGAGCGGGTTCGCGGAGCAGGCGGACGGCGCCGGCCAGGGGCTGCGGAACATCCGCCAGCGTGCCGCGAGCATCGCCGGTGCGGCCTCGGTGCGGTCTCTCCCGGGTCGCGGCACGACGGTCGAGATCGCGCTTCGCGCCTAATGGAAAACCCCCGCGAGCGGGGGTTTTCGGTAGCAGGCCTGTAAGCCGGATTCTGTCGAGGGTGATCATCCCTCTAGGCCGACGATCTCTCGCCGGCTCGAGCGGCGTACCCGGTCCCTCGGCGGGCCACCTCGGCGGGACCTGTTTCGCCTTGCACCGAACGGGGTTTGGCGAGCCGCCGCGTCACCACGGCGCTGGTGGGCTCTTACCCCACCTTTTCACCCTTACCGCCGGCGTCTCCGGAGAGTCATGCGCCGGAGGCGGTCTCCTTTCTGTGCCACTTTCCGTCGGCTTTCGCCGCCTGGGATTTCCCCAGCGTTCTGCCCTGTGGTGTCCGGACTTTCCTCGAGCGTCAGACGCTCGCGATCACCCGGCCTGCACGTCGGATTGTAGCCCGAGCTCCGCCGATTCGACAGCCCCGCGCAGGTGCGACCCGCACTCCGGGCAGGAGACCGTGCGCCTGGTGCGCAGGACGAACTCCCCGCAGACGAGGCACTCCAGGCTGATCCCGCGCACGAGCGCCTGGAGCTCCTGGTCGAGGGTGCGGTGGAGTGGCGTCGCCATTAAAGGCTCCGGAAGACCCCCACGACCTTGCCGAGGATCTGCACGTGCGGCGGGTACATCGGGTCGAGGGCGTCGTTCTCGGGCTGGAGCCTGATCCGGCTGCCTTCCCGGTAGAAGCGCTTGACGGTGGCCTCGTTGGCCGACTCATCGTCGCCGACGAGCGCGGCGACGATCTCGCCGTTCCGCGCGTCCTGGCTGCGGCGGATCACGACGATGTCGCCGTCGAGGATCCCCGCGTTGATCATGGAGTCGCCCCGGATGCGGAGCAGGAACTCCTCGCCCCCGCGCGAGAGCGGCTCCGGCACGGCCAGGTACTCGTCGACGTGCTCCTCGGCGAGGAGCGGCGCGCCCGCGGCGATCGAGCCGAGCAGCGGAAGCTTGTGGACTTCGGCCGGGGCTCCAGCAGCGACCGGGCGGTCGCGGAGCAGCTCGAGGGCCCGCGGCTTCGTCGGGTCACGCCTGAGGTAGCCCGCTCGCTCGAGGTTCGCGAGGTGGGCGTGCACCGTCGAGGGCGAAGCCAGCCCGACGGATTCTCCGATCTCTCTGACCGTCGGCGGGTAGCCGTGCTGCCCGACGTACTCGGCCAGGAACTCCCAAATCTCCTGCTGACGTCCGGTGAGCATCTGCTGCCTCCTGGGTCGGTCGAAGCGAACGCGCGTTTCCGCGAACGTGTGTTCGACAGAAGGCTAGACAGTCCTTCGGACGGCGTCAAGTCGCCGAGACCCCAGCGGCGTCAGCCTGACCTCCCCCTCGACGACCCGGATCAGGCCGTCTGAGAGCGCGTCGTCCCAGGCGGGATGCCGGGGACAGTTGCTCGTCCAGGCCTCTATCGCCTCCGAGTAGGTCCGGGGCCGAGCTGCCACCCAGTCGAGCAGCTCAAGGACGGAAGGAGCGAGCACGACACGAATCGTAGACCCCGAGAAAGTTGAGCCCGGCGGAGCCGGGCGACTTTCTCGGGCCGAAGTGCGCTGGAGAGGACTTGAACCTCCACGGCCGTTTAAGGCCACTAGGCCCTCAACCTAGCGCGTCTACCAATTCCGCCACCAGCGCTCGAGGGAGCGGGAAGTGTAGCCGCCGATGCATTGAGGGTGACGCTGTGGCAGCGGCCGCGGAGCGGCCGCCTTTCGGCACCCAAGCGGTCGCGGATCCGCGTGAGCGGATTCGCGACTTGCGCCTCTACTTGCTAAGTAGGATCCCGCCGTGCGCGACCTCTGCAAAGCGGCGGTGGACGCCGCGCTCGGTGCCGGTGCGACCTATGCCGATGCGCGTGCGGTGGTGCGCCGTTCGCAGGCGGTCTCGACGAAGAACGGCCGCGTCGAGAACGTCATCGATCTGGAGACGGAAGGAATCGGCGTGCGCGTGCTCGTCGGCGGCGCCTGGGGGTTCTCCTGCGACCGCAGACTCGACGCCGAGGGCGCGCGCGACGCCGCGTTGCGCGCTTGCGCGTTCGCGCTTGCCGCCGCCGGCCGAAACGAAAAGGCGCTCGCGCCCGTGCCGGCCTCCAGCGGCACCTATCGCACGCCGTTCGAGAAGGATCCGTTCGCGGTCTCGCTGTCCGAGAAGGTCGACCTGTGCGTGCGCGCCGAGGAGGCGCTGCGGCACCCCGACGTGAAGGTCACCGAAGCGTTCGTTCGTGCGCAACGCGAGAACAAGGTGCTCGTGACGTCCGACGGCGCCGAGATCGAGCAGGAGCTCGTGGAGACCGGCGGCGGAATCGACGCGCTCGCCGCCAGCGACGGAGGCTTCCAGATGCGCTCGTATCCGTCCGCTCACGGCGGCTCGTCCGCGCAGGGCGGCTGGGAGTACGTCGAGAACCTCGGGCTCGAGCGCGAGGCGCCCCGCGTCGCGGAGCAGGCTGCTGCGCTCCTGCGCGCCGACGTGTGCCCGCCCGCCGTGACGACCGTCGTGATCGACGCTGAGCAGATGGAGCTGCAGGTGCACGAGTCGGTCGGGCATCCGATCGAGCTCGACCGCGTCTACGGGAGCGAGGCGTCGTACGCGGGCACGAGCTTCCTCAAGGCCGGCGATCTCGGCTCGCTTCGCTACGGCTCGGACAAGATGAACGTCACCGCGGACTCGACAACGCCGGGCGGCCTCGGGACGTTCGGCTTCGACGACGAGGGCGTCCCCGCGCGGCGGGAGCCGATCGTCGTGGAGGGCGTGTTGCGCAACTTCCTGACGTCACGCGAGACAGCCGAGACGCTCGGCGCGGGCGAGGGCGGCTCGATGCGCGCCGACGGCTGGAACCGCATGCCGCTGATCCGAATGACCAACCTCCACCTCGAGCCGGGCGAGGGGTCGTTCGACGACCTGCTCGCCGAGGTCGACGACGGCGTGTACTTCGAGACGAACAAGAGCTGGTCGATCGACGACAAGCGGTTGAACTTCCAGTTCGGGACGCAGATCGCCTGGGAGATCAAGAAAGGCAAGCTCGGGCGGATGCTCCGCGACGCCACGTACACGGGCATCACCCCGGAGTTCTGGGGCTCGCTCGACGCGGTCGCCGGACCTGAGGCGTGGCACATGCAGGGCCTGACGAACTGCGGCAAGGGACAGCCCGGGCAAGGCGCGCACGTCTCCCACGGCGCTTCGCCATGCCGCTTCCGCGGTGTGCAGGTGGGGGTCAAAGCGTGAGCGACGACGCGCGGGAGATCGCTGGACGTGCACTGCGCGCAGTCGACGGCGGCGACGCGGAGGCGCACGTCCTCTGCGAACGGTCGGGGCTGGCGCGGTTCGCATCCTCGGAGGTGCATCAGCCGACGCTGATCGAGAACTGCGTGGTCACGCTGCGCGTGATCCGTGACGGCAAGATCGGCACCTCCTCGACGAACCGGCTCGACGACGACGGGCTCAAGCTGCTGGCGCAACGCGCCGCCGAGGCCGCCGACAGCGCGGTCGCGGAGGAAGGCTTCCCCGGCCTACCGAGTTCGCTGCCGTTACCCGAGGTCGAAGGCTTCGACGAGGCCGTCGCTGCGATCGGGCCGGAGGATCAGGCACGACTCGCGCGCGCGGCGATCGACGCGTCGACCACCACCGGGCAGTTCGGGTTCTTCACGAGCGGCGTGACGGACCTCGCGATCGTCTCGTCGGCCGGTGTCGAAGCGCACCAGTCGATGACCGACGTCACGACGCTCGTCGTCTCGGCGGACGACGGCGCGTCGGGCTACGCGACGCAGACGAGCTGGTCCTTGGACGGCGTCGACCCTGCTGCCGTCGGACGCGAGGCCGCCCAGAAGGCTGCGCGGACGCGCGGCGCGAAGACGATCGAACCGGCGCCGTACCGTGCGGTGCTCGAGCCGTACGCGTTCGCCGACCTGATCAACTACTTCGGCTACGACGCGTTCGGCGCGAACGGTCTGCTCGAGGAGCGCTCGTACCTCGCCGGCCGGCTCGGCGAGAAGATCGTGGACGAGAAGGTGACGATCGCCGACGACGCGCTCGATCCGCGCGGCCTCCCGAAGCGCTTCGACTTCGAAGGCGTGCCGAAGCAGCGCGTGCAGCTGATCGAGAACGGCGTCGCGCGCGGCGTCGTCTGGGACCGCACGACCGCGGCCCGCGCCGGCGACGGCCACGAGACGACGGGCCACGCACCGCCGCCGGTCTATCGGCAGTACGGGCCGCTCACGTTCGCGCTCACCGTCGACGGCGGCGAGGTCGACTCGGTCGAGGAGCTCTGCGAGCTCGTCGGCGACGGGATCTACGTGACGCGCCTCCACTACCTAGGGATCGTCGACCCCCGCGAAGGCGTGATCACCGGCATGACGCGGGACGGGACGTTCCGGATCCGCGACGGCAAGATCGCCGAGCCGCTCGTCAACCTGCGCTTCACCGTCTCCGTGCCCCAGATGCTCGAGGACGTCCCCGGCCTCGGTCGCGAGCAGCAGCTCGTGAACAGCAGCGACTTCTACGGCGAGCGCTACCCGATCGGCGCGCTCGTCCCGGCGATCGCGACCGCCCGGTTCAACATCACCGGCGTCGGTTCCGAGCCTGGTCTGTAGCGCCAAGACAAAGATGGGAAGTCGCCGCGGCCGCGCCGCGAAGCGGATTCGCGACTTGCGCCTCGACTACAGCAGGTGCCAGAGCACGATCGTGTTGGCGGCGAAGAGCACCGACACGAAGACCGTGAGCCGGGTCAGGTTCCGCTCGACGATGTGCGTCCCGCCCTGGGACTGCGGCGTGAAGCCCATCCCGCCCATGCCCGCGTCGCGCCCGGAGTGCATGAGGACCAGCACGACGAGGCCGAAGCTGATGAGAACGTGGATCGCTGCGAAGACGCCGACCATGGCGCGGGAATGGTAGCTAGCGGCCCGCCACTTCGAGGATGGCGTCGATCAGCTCCGCGGCGATGCGGTCCTTCGTCACGTAGCCGGCGGCGCCCGCCTTCCGGGCCTTGTCCACGTCGTCCCGCGCGTTCGAGCCGGTGAGCATCAGGATGCAGGCGGTCTCGTCGAGCTTGCGGATCGCCCGGGTGGCGCCCAGCCCGTCGAGCACCGGCATCGCGATGTCCATCAGGGTCAGGTCGGGCCGGTGCTGCTGCCAGAGCTCGACCGCCTCGCGCCCGTCGCGGGCGTAAGCGACGACCTCGATCCGTTCCTCGCCCGCGAGGATCGCCTCGAGGGCTTCGGCGAACAGACGATGGTCGTCGGCGATGAGGACGCTGACCCCGGGCACTGCTCTCCGCAATGTGCACTGTTACGCTCCGAAAGTGAAGCCCGAGGAGGCGCGCGAGCGGATCCACAAGCACCTCGTCACGGGCGACAACCGGCTGAAACAGGGCGTCGACCCGGCGAAAGTGCGGCAGAGCTACGAGCAGGCGCTCGAGGTCGCGCGCGAGGCGGGGCTCGAGGACTCGATCCGGCCCCTGGTCGAGATCAGGCTTGCCGACCTCGAGCGGCTCGCTCCAGGATCGCCTCCACCCGGCTCGCCTGAAGCTTGAGGTCGTGCGCCTCGGCCGCCTCGCGGGCGGTCGGGTTGGGGATCGGGAGGGCTGCGGCCTGCGCGAGCCCGTCCGCGATCGACTCCTCGTCGAGCGGGTCGACGAGGACGCCGGCGCCCACCGGGACGAACTCGGGCGGGCCGCCGACCCGAGTCGCGACGACCGAGCGGCCGGTCGCCATCCCCTCGAGCAGCGACTGACCGAGCGGCTCGAGCAGGCTCGGCTGGCAGACGACGCTCGCGCGGGCGAGGTACGTCGGGATCTCGTCGTGCGGCACGCGTCCGACGACGTGCACGTGCTCGCGTCCCTCGAGTTGCGCGCGGAGCGGGCCGTCGCCGACGAAGGTCAACTCGCCCTCCCCGAAGCGCTCGAACGCGCGCACCAGGCGAACGACGTTCTTGCGCTCGATGAGCGAGCCGATGCACACGAACGCCGGTATGCGGTCGGGCGCCGGCAGGACCGGGAAGCGCTCGAGGTCGACGCCGGAGTCGACGACCTCGGTCTTGCCGCGCGCGTCCGGCACCTTCGCCTCGAGCTCGCGTCGTAGGTAGTCGGAGACGGCGATCACGGTCGTCGCGCGACGCACGGTGAAGCGGGTCGCGGCGGCGACGCCGGGGATCGCCCCGACATTGCGCACGTCGCGGCCGTGAGCCGTCACGACGAGCGGCGCGCGCTGCGCGAGCGCAGCGATCAGCCCGGCGGGGACGAGGAAGTGCGCGTAGACGACGTCGGGCCGCGGGGCGCGGCGGGCGGCGCGCGCCAGCTCGAGGTATCGCAGCTTCCCGCCCGCTCGGCGGTCGAGCACGGCGCGGTCGATCTGGTGCCCCCGCTCTGCAAGCGCGCGCTCCAGCTGCGCGACGAAGACGCCGAGGTCGGGGTCGGCCGGCCCGGGGTACATCTGCGAGACGAGGAGGATGCGCACCGGGCGAGACGCTAGCGTCCCCGGTCGTGTCAGTCGTCCACGTCGACTCGCTGACCAAGACCTTCGTCGTCCCCGAGCGGGAGGCTGGGCTCCGCGCGTCCGTCAAGGCGCTCGTCAAGCGACGTCACCGGGAGGTGAAGGCCGTCGAGGCGATCTCCTTCGACATCGGCGCGGGGGAGGTCGTGGGCTTTCTCGGCCCGAACGGCGCCGGGAAGACGACATCGCTGAAGATGCTCTCCGGGCTGCTCTACCCCACTTCCGGCGAGGCGAGGGTGCTCGGCCACATCCCGTCGAAGCGCGAGCGCGAGTTCCTCAGCCGGATCACGCTCGTGATGGGGAACCGCAACCAGCTGCAGTGGGACCTGCCCGCGCTCGACTCGTTCGAGCTGAACCGTGCGATCTACCGGGTCCCGCGGAACGACTTCACACCGCTTCGCGACGAGCTGATCGAGCTGCTCGACGTCGGCGACCTCGTGCGGAAGCCGGTGCGGAACCTCTCGCTCGGCGAACGGATGAAGGTGGAAGTCGTCGGCTCGTTGCTGCACCGCCCCCAGGTGCTGTTCCTCGACGAGCCGACGATCGGACTCGACGTGACGATGCAGAAGCGCATCCGCTCGTTCATCGCGGAGTACAACCGGCGCTACGAGGCGACGGTGCTGCTGACGAGCCACTACATGGCCGACGTCGAGGCGCTCTGCAAGCGCGTGATCGTCATCCACCACGGACAGATCCTCTTCGACGGGGAGCTGGCGCGGCTCGGCGACGACCTTGCCGCCTGGAAGACGATCGACGTCGAGCTCGAGGACGGTGGGGCCGATCTCTCGGCGTACGGCGACGTCGTCGAGAGCGACGAGGGTCGCGTGAAGCTCCGCGTGCCACGCGCGGACACGGCGCGCGTGACCGCGCGGCTGCTCGCGGAGCGCGACATCGTCGACCTCACGGTCGAGGACCCGCCGATCGAGGACGTGATCGAGCTCGTCTTCGCGCAGGAGCGCCCGTGAACGGCAAGGTCGGCGCGGTTCGCTCGATGTTCGACTTCTACGTCACCCGCGGGCGAACGCAGATTCAGGGCGAGTTCCAGTACCGGGCGGCCACCTACTTCTGGATGATCGGGATGCTCGCCGAGCCGATCGTCTACCTCGTCGTCTGGACGACGATCGCCGAGCAGCAGGGTGGCTCCGTGGCGGGGATCACGACCGGCGAGTTCGCCGCGTACTACATCGTCTGGACGCTCGTCCGCAACATGAACATCGTCTTCACCCCGTACGGCTGGGAGTGGCGGATCCGCCAGGGCGAGCTCTCAGCGGCGCTGCTTCGACCCATCCACCCGCTCCACGACGACCTCGCGGGTTTCGCAGGCATGAAGCCGGTCGTGATCTTGCTGTGGCTACCGGTTGCCGCGGTCCTCTGGCTCGCGTTCGACCCCGTGCTCGCTCCCACCTTGCTCGAGTGCGTCGTCTTCTTCTTCGCGATCTGGGGCGCGTACCTGATCCGAACGATGTTCATGTCCATGCTGGGAATGGTCACGTTCTGGACGACGCGCGTCAGCGCGATCTTCGAGCTCTTCATCGCTGCTGAGCTGCTGCTCTCCGGGCGACTCGTGCCGATGCCGTTGATGCCGGACTGGGCGCAGGACATCGCCGCCTTCCTGCCGTTCCAGTGGTCGTTCTACTTCCCGATCGAGTCGCTCGTCGGCGATCTCTCGACGACCGAGCTGCTCCGCGGGCTCGCCATGCAGGCGTTCTGGGTCGTTGCGCTCACCGGCCTGACGCTCTTCATCTGGCGCTTCGCGGTACGGCGCTACTCGGCGGTCGGCAACTGATGCGCGCGGCGCGGCTGGGCTGGCTCTTCTTCAAGCTCGGGTCGCTGACCGAGCTGCAGTACCGCGCGAACTTCTTCATCCAGCTGCTGCAGTCGGCGGTCGCAGCCGGAACGGCCGTCGTCGTGCTGAAGCTCGTCTACTCGCACACGACCGAGCTGAACGGCTGGAGCGAGCCGGAGCTGCTCGTCGTGATGGGCATCCAGATCCTGCTCGGCGGCGTGATCCGGATGAGCATCCAGCCGAACATGGAGCGCGTGATGGAAGAGGTTCGCGAGGGTAAGCTCGACTTCGCCCTGACCAAGCCGGAGGACTCGCAGGTCCTCGTCAGCGTCCGCGAGGTGCGCATCTGGCGAGCGGTCGACGTCCTCTCGGGTGCGATCGTGCTCGGTTACGGCGTCAGCGGGCTCGAGCGGAGCGTCGACGTCGGGGACGCAGCGCTGTTCGCCGCGATGCTCGTGGTCGGCGCGCTCACGATCTACTGCTTCTGGCTCTGCATCACGACCGGTGCCTTCTGGATCGTGAACACGTGGAGCATCATCGAGCTCTTCGACGGCGTCTACCAGACGGGGCGTTTCCCGACCTCGATCTACCCCGGGTGGCTGCGGTTCGGGGTCACGTTCCTCGTGCCGATCGCGTTCGCGATCACCGTGCCCGCCGAGGCGGTGACGTCGCGGCTCGACTGGTCGACCGTCGCGCTCGCGCTCGGCTTCTCGGCGGCGCTCTTCGCGTTCACGCGCTGGTGGTGGCGCTTCGGGCTGCGCCGCTACTCGGGCGCCTCGGCCTGAGTCAGCGCTGCGCGTCGAACGTCCCGAACTCCTCGCGGAGGACGTTCGAGATCTCGCCGATCGTGACGCGGGCGCGGAGGGCCTCGCGCATCGGCGGCAACAGGTTCGCGGTACCGCGCGCGACGTTGCGCACCTCGGCAAGCGTACGCTCGACTTCCTCGGCGTCTCGCTCCGCACGCACGCGCGCCGTGCGCTCGAGCTGACGCTGCTCCGCCGCTGGATCGAGGCGGTAGAGCTCGATCGGCTCCGACTCCTCCTCGACGTAGTGGTTGACGCCGACGATGACGCGTTCGCCGCGCTCGATCTCCTGCTGGTAGCGAAACGCGGACTGCTCGATCTCGCCCTGGACGAAGCCCTGCTCGACGGCCGCGACGGCGCCTCCCAGCTCGTCGACGCGCGCGATCAGCTCGCGCGCCTTTGCCTCGAGCTCGTCGGTGAGCGCCTCGATGAAGTACGCGCCTCCGAGCGGATCGGCGGTGTCGGTGCCGCCGGCCTCGTGGGCGAGAAGCTGCTGGGTGCGCAGTGCGATCTTCGCCGAGCGCTCCGACGGCAGCGCGAGCGCCTCGTCGTAGCCGTTCGTGTGAATCGACTGGGCGCCGCCCGCGACCGCCGAGAGAGCCTGGATCGCCACGCGCACGATGTTGTTCTCCGGCTGCTGCGCAGTCAGCGACGAGCCACCGGTCTGCGCGTGGAAGCGGAGCGCGAGCGCGCGCGGGTTCGTCGCGCCGAACTGGTCGCGCATGATCTCGGCCCACAGGCGCCGCGCCGCGCGGAACTTCGCGACCTCCTGGAAGAAGTGGTTGTGCGCGTTGAAGAAGAACGAGAGCCGCTCGCCGAAGTCGTCGGGCGAGAGCCCCGCGTCGACTGCAGCCCGGCAGTAGGCGATCCCGTTCGCGAGCGTGAACGCGAGCTCTTGCGCGGCCGTGGAGCCGGCCTCGCGGATGTGGTACCCGGAGATCGAGATCGTGTTCCAGCGCGGCATCCGCTCCGCGCAGTACGCGAAGAGATCGGTGGTGATCCGCATCGAGGGCCGCGGTGGGTAGATGTAGTTCCCGCGCGCGCAGTACTCCTTGAGGATGTCGTTCTGCACCGTCCCGCGCAGCTGCGTCGGGTCGACGCCCTGCTCCTCGGCGACGAGTTCGTACAGCAGCAGCAGCAGCGACGCGGGCGCGTTGATCGTCATCGAGGTCGAGACGTCGGAGAGCGGGATGCCCGCGAAGAGCAGCTCCAGGTCCGCGATCGAGTCGATGGCGACGCCGGTGCGCCCGACCTCGCCTTCCGCGCGCGGGTCGTCCGAGTCGTAGCCGAGCTGCGTCGGCAGGTCGAAGGCGACGCTCAGGCCGGTCTGGCCGCGCTCGAGCAGGTAGCGGAACCGCTCGTTCGTCTCCTCGGCCGAGCCGAACCCTGCGTACTGGCGGATCGTCCACGGACGACCGCGGTACATGTCCGGGTAGGGGCCTCGGGTGAAGGGGTACTCGCCGGGGAGCTCGAGCTCACTCTCCACGTCGTCGGCGGTGTAGACCGGCTTGACCTCGATCCCGGAGTCGGTCTCGCGCGAGTCGGTGGCCGCCACGGGTCCATCGTAGAGACGGAGAGGCGCCGGGGACCCCGATCCTCGCGACCCCGTGGTACCGGCGCTGCCGGCAAGCCCTGGCGAGAAAGCCGGCGCCTCCCCGATGCCGGTCTCCTACCCCGGGTTTCCGGGTTCAAACCCATAAATCGCTCCCAGTACGCTTGGCCCCGTGCGGGTCGTCGTCAAGCTCTTCGCAGCGCTCCGGGAGCGGGCCGGAACGGGCGAGCGCACGCTGGAGCTCGCTCGCGGGGGACGGGCCTCGGACATCTGGGCGGCCCTCGGGCTCGGCGAGGAGCCTGCCGGCCTGCTCTACGCCGTCAACCGCGAGTACGCCGAGCGCGACCGGGTGCTCGAGGACGGCGACGAGGTGGCGCTCATCCCGCCCGTCTCCGGCGGCGCGTTCGTCGTGACGGAGGCGCCGCTCTCGGTCGAGGCGGCCGTCGCGGAGGTCGAGGACGAGAGCGCCGGCGCCGTCGCGACGTTCACCGGGACGGTTCGCCGCGAGTCGCGCGGGCGGACCGTGCACTACCTCGAATACGAGGCGTACGCCGAGATGGCGGAGACGGTGATGATCGGCCTGGCCACCGTGCTGAAGGCGCGGTACGACGTGCACGAGATCGCGATCCACCATCGAGTCGGACGCGTCGAGATCGGCGAGGCATCGGTCGTGATCGCGGTGTCGGCTCCGCACAGGTCGGATGCGCTGGCGGCGTGCAAGGACGCGATCGACGCGCTCAAGGAGACCGTGCCGCTCTGGAAGAAAGAGGTGTACGAGGGCGGCGAGGAGTGGATCGGGCGAGGTTCGTAGCGCTCCTTTCCGCTACAACGAGACGGTGAGCGATTACCGCCAAGAGGAACGCGAGGACGCCGTGGACTGGGCGGCGAGGTCGCGCGCGGCCGAGGAGGAGTACAACCTCTCGCAGCTCCGCGGGTACGAGCCCGTGCATCCTGAGCCCGCGTGGCGCTCGGTCGCGCGCAAGCTGTGGGTGCCGCTCGCGTTCCTCGGCGCGCTCTTCTGGAAGTTCAAGGCCGCGTTCCTCGTCGTGTTCAAGTTCAAGTTCGTCGGCACGGCGCTCTCTGGGCTCGTCTCGATCGGGGCGTACGCCCTGCTCTGGAGCTGGTGGTTCGCCGTCGGGCTCGTCGTGCTCCTCTTCATCCACGAGATGGGGCACGTGCTCGAGGCCAAGCGCCAGGGCCTGCCGGTGAGCGCGCCGATGTTCATCCCGTTCCTCGGCGCGCTGATCACGCTGAAGGAGCTCCCCGACGACGTCTGGCGCGAGGCGCGGGTCGCGCTCGCCGGCCCGATCATCGGAACGCTCGGCGCGTGCGCCTTCTGGGCGATCGGCGCGGCAACCGACCGCGACTTCTTCACCGCGATGGCGTACGTCGGGTTCTTCCTGAACCTCTTCAACCTCCTGCCGATCGTCCCGCTGGACGGCGGCCGCGCGATCGCAGCACTGCACCCGGCGTTCTGGCTCGTCGGCCTCGCAGGCCTCGTGCTGCTGATGATCGTCGCGCCGAACCCGATCCTGATCCTGATCCTGATCATCGGCGGCATGGAGCTCTGGAACCGGTGGCGCCATCGCGGCACCGCCGAGGCGCGGGCGTACTACACGATCTCGCGCGGGAAACGCATCGCGGTTGGAGTCGTCTACCTGGGCCTGTCGGCGTTTCTCGTGCTGGCGATGGGCGCGACCCACATCGAGCGCGACCTCTAGTGGACGACAAGAGAATTCTCGAGAGCGTCGACGGCGACCTCCACGAGAGCGTCGTCAAGATCGCGCGCGAGTTCGAGCGCGGCTTCGAGGCGGTGCAGCGGATCCCGACGCCGGCCGTCACGCTCTTCGGCTCGGCGCGCGTGGGCGAGGACCATCCCGCCTACCGCGCCGCGCGCAAGACCGGTCGCCTCTTCGCCGAGGCGGGCTGGTCGGTGATCACCGGTGGCGGTCCGGGCGTGATGGAGGCCGCGAATCGCGGCGCGAAGGAAGGCGGCGGCTTCTCGGTCGGCTTCAACATCGAGCTGCCGCACGAGCAGCACTCGAACCCGTACCTCGACATCGACGTCAGGTTCGACCACTTCTACGCGCGGAAGGTCTGCTTCGTGAAGCCCGCCGAGGGCTTCGTGATCTTTCCCGGCGGCTTCGGCACGCTCGACGAGCTCTTCGAGGCGCTGACGCTGATCCAGACCGACAAGGTGCTCGACTTCCCGGTCGTGCTCTTCGACTCGGACTTCTGGGAGGAGCTGTTGCACTTCGTCCGCGCGGAGCTGCTCGCGAACCGGCTCGTCTCACCCGAGGACTTCGAGCTCCTGCACGTCACGGACGACCCCGCGGAGGCGGTGCAGCTCGTGCACGACTGCTACGAGCGACGCTGCGCCACGCCTTCTCCGGCACAGCCGGAGAAGGCGGACGCGCAGTAGCTACGGAAGAACGGCCGGAGACTTGGCAGCAGGTGCGATCCGGTCGCGCCCGAGCAGCAGGAAGATCCCTGCCGCGATCAGCCACAACGCCCAGGCGAAGATGCCGACGGCCGCGACCGTCGCGAAGGAGACGACTCCGAGCAGGACGCTCACCCAGCCTGCCCACTTCGGCACCAGGCCGAGCTCGAGCGCCGCGAGCGACACCGCGATGATCATCACCCCGATCGAGATCCCGGCCATGCCGAGCAGCACCCAGCCCGCGTCGTCGAACGCCAGGTAGGCGTCCGCACCGGCGGTAGTGAGCTCGTCGGGTGAGAGCAGCGGAGCGGCCCAGAGCGTCAGGCCGACGCCGAGAAATGCGACGAAGAGAATCCCGCCGATCACGGTCAACGCCTGATAGACCTCGTTCGCCGGCCGTAGTCGCACCCGAAGGCTCGCGACGAACATCCCGATCAGCAGCGGGGCGACGAGGGCCATGATCTGCAGCAGCCAGACTTCCGACTCGTTGTCCTTCGCGTAGGTGATCAACTCGTCGGCCGTGTCGCCGGAGTCGGATGAGGTGAAGAAGCTGACCAACAGGGCCAGCGGAAGCAGAATCGCCCCGATCGCCCCGAGCGTGTGGATCCATCCGGCCCGGCTCGGCCGTGAATTCGCTGCGTGCAACGTGTCTCCCCTCGTGGTCGTGATCCGGACGCGGGATCGTACCGAGGCGGCGGGACGACGCTACTCGGGGGGCGGCAGCGTGAAGTCGATCCGCGGCGGGTTCGTTCCCGGGCCGTAGACGACCGTCGGGCCGACCGGGATGTAGCGGCTCGCGAACGCGTCCTTGCGGAGCACCTTCCCGCGCTCGTAGACCGTGCGGTTGACCGTGACGTCGAAGCCGCTCTGGTTCGAGCCGCTGGACGTGCGAATCGAGCCGGGCGCCGCGTACGGGTCGTACGCATAGCTCGTCCCGGGCGCGCGCCAGCTCGTCTGCGGGCTGGTCGTCGAGACGACGCGCCGGCCCGTCGGCGTCCCGAAGAACGTGAAGGTGAGCGTCGAGCTCGTGTAGGACGACTTGATCAGGAGCGCGTGCTTCAGGTCGTTCTTGAACACGAGATCGGGGCCGCCCCAGGAGACCGTCGCGTCCCGGCCCAGCGGGTAGTGGCTGATGTAGAAGCTGTGGTTGTACCGGCGCACGATCGGCAGCCCGAGCTCGAACGCGTTGTTGAAGAGCGTCGTCGCGGTCTGGCACACGCCGCCGCCGATCGAGGGCAAAAGGAGCGAGCCGACGATCATCTGTCCCTCGCGGAAGCCGCGCTCCGTGGTGCGTTGCCCGACCACGCGGTTGAACGAGAACGTCTTGCCGGACTCGATGATCGTCCCGTCGATGTAGTCGGCCATCAGCTGGACGTTCCAGATGCGGTTCGACGACGAGACGCCCATGTCGGTCGTGAACGAGGAGACCTTGCGCGTGATCCCGAACGCGTTGAGCTGCTCCGCCGTGACCGTTGCCGGGATCTCGCCCACGCGCACTTCCGCGATGCGGCGGTCGGGCGAGTACGCAGCGGCGGTCACCGCAGCGACTGCGTCGTCAGTGTCCAACCCGATGCCGGGCCGATCGGCCACGACGCGAACCCGGTCGCCGACGACCTCGAACCGTGCGTCGACGGCGCGTCGCTCGTGTCCGCCGATCGCCGGGCCGAGCACGCGCGCGAGCCGGTCCTGGTCGAACCCGACGAGGAAATCCCCCGAGCGCTTCTCGAACTCGACGAGCCGCGCGAGCTCGTGCGTGGCGAGCGTGCGCAGCGGACGGCCGTCGAAGAAGACGTAGACGGGAGTGCCGATCAGGTCACGCGCGAGGTTCGCGGCACGCTCTGCGTCGGCGGTCGAGTAGCGCGCCGCCGCGGGAACGAAGTGCGCGGTGACCGCGCGGTCGTCGAAGGCTGCGCTGCGAACGTCCGCGAGCAGCCGCGTCGAGTCGAGCCTGAGACCCTCGCGGCTCGGCGTGACGGCGGGCTCGACGCCGTCCATCGCGACGGTCGCGGCGGTTGCCGACTCGCCGCCCACACTACGAACGCGCGCGAGAAAGGCGGCGATCGCCTTGGGGCGCTCGACCAACACCGGCGAGACCTCGACCTCACGAAGACCGACGAGTGCAGCGACTCGGTCGGGCTCGGTCCGGCGCGACGCAGCGAGGACCGCGTCGGCGGTTGCGGCGGCGTTCAGGGCGTAGAGCTCTGACGGGCGAACGGTGAGCTGCGTGCCGCCGGCGCGCAGCTCGACCTCGCGGGCGAGCGACGGCAGAACCGCAGCCTGCACCGACGAGACGGCCTCGGCGTGACCGACGCCGGCGAGGTCGACGCCCGCGACGCTCGTCCCCGGAAGTGCCTCGCCCCGGTACGGCACCGCGCGGACATAGGGCATCACGGCCGCAGCGAGGAGCGCGGCGACGAGGACGCTCGAGACCCGAGGCCAGGTCCTCGGAGCGACCCTGGTTGCGAGCTCCGTCACGAGGTCGAAAGTAGCAGTGGGACTTACACTCGGGCCGTGCGCCTTCGAGACCTGCCGTCGGTCGACGAGCTGGCCCGCGATGCCGGCGACCCGCTGGCCGTCGAGGCCGCCCGTGAGGTGCTCGCGCGAGCGCGGGAGGAGATCCAGGCGGGGGTCGACCCGGGTGACCTTCGCGTCCGCCTTGCCGCGGAGCTCGAGGCCGCCCGAACGCCGTCACTGAGGCGAGTGCTCAACGCAACCGGGGTGATCGTCCACACGAACCTCGGCCGGGCGCCGCTCGCCGAGGCCGCGCTCGACCACGTGCGCGAGTCCACGCGCGGCTACTCGAACATCGAGTTCGACCTGACGACGGGGTCGCGCGGGTCGCGCCAGGATCACGTTGCGGGGATCCTGCGGCGGCTGACGGGCGCCGAGGCCGCACTCGTCGTGAACAACAACGCCGCGGCCGTTCTGCTCGCGCTCGCTGCGCTCGCCGAGGGACGCGAGGTGATCGTCTCGCGGGGCGAGCTGATCGAGATCGGTGACGGCTTTCGCATCCCCGACGTGCTCGCGCGCTCCGGTGCGCGCCTCGTGGAGGTCGGCACGACGAACCGCACGCGCGCGGCCGATTACGAGCAGGCGATCGGGCCGGAGACCGCCGTCCTCCTCCGTGTGCACCAGTCGAACTTCCGCGTCGTTGGCTTCACCGAGCAGCCGCGCGTCGAGGAGCTCGCGGCCGTCGCGCGGCGGCATGCGCTGCCGCTCGTCGACGACCTCGGTTCGGGCGTGCTCGGCACGCTCACCGACGAGCCGTCTGCTCCCGAGGCGCTCGCAGCGGGCGCCGACCTCGTCTGCTTCAGCGGCGACAAGCTGCTCGGCGGCCCGCAGGCGGGGATCGTCGCGGGCCGCGCCGACCTCGTCGAACGACTCCGGCGACATCCGCTGCAGCGCGCGCTCCGCGCCGACAAGCTGACGATCGCCGCGCTCGAGGGAACGCTGCAACTGCACCTCGACGCGCCGGAGCGCATCCCGGTCCTCCGCATGCTGCGCGAGCCCGCCACCGCGGTTCGCAAGCGCGCGAACCGGCTGGCCGCGGCGGTCGGCGGAACGGTCGAGGAGACGGTCGCGCGCGTCGGCGGCGGCGCGCTTCCGCTCGCCGAGCTGCCGAGCTTCGCGTGCGCGGTCGAGGAGGCACTCGTCGGACCGCTACGCGCAGGCGTGCCGCCCGTCGTCGGGATCGTCCGCGACGGCCGGCTGCTCCTCGACTGCCGGACCCTGGACGACGACGAGGTCGACGAGGTGGCCGCGGCGGTGCGCGCGGCGCGCTGATGGCGCTGACGGTCGGGACCGCGGGCCACATCGACCACGGCAAGACGTGGCTCGTGCGGGCGCTGACCGGCAAGGACACCGATCGGCTCGCAGAGGAGCGTGAGCGAGGGATCTCGATCGAGCTCGGCTATGCGCCGCTCGAGCTCGCGGACGGCACGCGGCTCTCGCTCGTCGACGTCCCGGGCCACGAGCGGTTCGTGCGCGCGATGGTCGCGGGCGCGACCGGGATCGACCTCTTCCTGCTCGTGACCGACGCCGGCGAAGGCGCGCGGCCGCAGACGCACGAGCATCTCGCGATCCTGCACCTGCTCGGAGTCGAGCGCGGCGTCGTCGCCGTGACGAAGTCGGACTCGGTGGACGCGGCTGCGCTCGAGGTGGCGGTCGCGGAGGCGCGCGAGCTCGTGCCGGGCGCACCGGTCGTGGCCGTGAGCGCGAAGACGGGCGAGGGCCTGGACGAGCTCCGCGAAGCGCTCGCCGGGGCGGTGGAGTTAGTGGCTCAGAGCCACAAAGTCGGTCCTGCGCGGCTCTACGTCGACCGCGTCTTCACGCTGCACGGCGTCGGCACGGTCGTGACGGGCACGCTCTGGTCGGGCTCGATCGGCGCCGGCGACCGGTTGCGGGTCGAGCCGTCCGGCCTCGACGTGCGCGTGCGAAGTGTGCAGGTGCACGACCGGAACGTCGAGCGCGCGGAAGCAGGCCAGCGTGTCGCCGTGAACCTCCCGGGCATCGAGCGGCACGAGCTCGCGCGCGGTGACGCGCTCGTCACGCCGGACGCGTTCGTGACGAGCTACCGGCTCGACGTTCGGCTCGAGGCGATCGCCGACGTCCCGGCGGCTGTCAGCGTGCACCACGGCACGTCGCAGATCGCAGCGCGGGTCGTGCGCGCCGACGACTCGCGCGCCCAGTTGCGGCTCGCCGCGCCCGTGGTTGCTGCGCGCGGCGACCGCTTCGTGCTGCGCGCCGACACCACCGTCGGGGGTGGCGTCGTGCTCGATCCCGCTCCTCCGCGCCGCGTCGATGCCGACCGCCTCGCGGTCGCGGAAGCGGGCGACGCAAGCACGCTCGTGCACGAGCCCGTCCCGGCGCGCGCGCTCGAGGTACGCGGCTTCTCGACCGGGTCGCTGGAGCAGGCCGACGGCTGGGTCTTCGCGCCGGAATGGCTCGAAGATCTTCGCGGCGAGCTTCGCCGGCGAATCGCCGAGACCGACCCGATCGACCCTGGCGTCGCGCCGCCATCGGCCCCGTGGGCGGAGGCGGTGGTCCCGCTGCTGGGACTCGAGCGGCGAGGCTCGAAGCTTTACGAGCCCGGTGCCGTCGCGGTCGTCGACGAGAGCCAGGCGGCCGAGCTCGAGAGCGCGCTCGAGCTCGCGGGCTACGAGCCGGTCGAGGTCGATCGCGCGCTCGCCGACGTTCTGCAAGCGCGCGGCCGCGCCGTCATCGTCGGAGACGGCTCGGCGATCGGCCGCGCCGCGTACGCGAGCGCGCGCGATCTGCTCATCGCCGAATGCGAGGCCGCGGGGTCGATCACACTCGCACGATTCCGCGACCTGCTCGGCAGTTCGCGCCGTCCGGCGCAGCTTCTGCTCGAGCGCTTCGACGCCGACGGGCTGACGCGTCGCGTCGGCGACGCGCGCGTCCTGCGTCGCGGCGCTAGACCCTGAGCTCGAAGTGGAGGAGCTCGGGCCGGTTGTAGTGGCCCGCGGGATCGAAGCGCTGGCGCTCTTCGTAGAGCCGGTCCGCCGCGAGGTCGGCATAGAGGACACCCTCCTCGCCGTAGAGCGGGCCTGCGAGATAGCCGCCGTCGGGGCCGAGGATCGCGCTGCCGCCGCGACCGAGCAGGTCGTCGCCGGCGAGCAGGTCACGGAGCGGGAAGGCGTCCGGGTAGGACTCGGCACGCTGGAAGTGGGACGGCGCAACGACGAACGCGCGCGACTCGCGCGCGATGTGCACCAGCGTCGCCTGCCAGGCGTCGCCGTCGTCGGCGGTTGACGCAATGTAGATCTCGACGCCCGACTCGTAGAGCGAGAAGCGGGCGAGCGGCATGTAGTTCTCCCAGCAGATGAGGCCGCCGAGCCGCCCGAGCGGCGTCTTGAACGCGCGCAGCCCGCGGCCGTCGCCTTGCCCCCAGACGAGCCGCTCGTGGTTCGTCGGCACGAGCTTCCGGTGATGCTCCGCGAGCGCCCCATCGGGCCCGTGGTAGAGCAGCGAGTTGTAGATCGTCCCCGGCTTCTCGGGGTCGACCTCGTTCACGCCGGTCACGAGCCACACGCCGTGCTCGCGAGCGATCTCGCCGAGCCGCCGCTCCGCGTCGCTCGGCACCTCGAGCGACTGGCGACGCAGCAGCGCGAACGCTTCCTTCGCACGCGGGTCCGCCCAGCCTGCGAGCGCCCTCGCCCAGCGCGACGACGGGTACGCGGGGATGAACGTCTCCGGAAAGACGACGAGCTGCGCGCCGTTCTGCGCGGCTTCCGCGGTGAAGCGTGCGAGCTTCTCGATCGTCGCGTCGCGGTCGAGGATCACGGGCTCGACCTGCACGCACGCGACGCGGACGCTTGCTTGCATCGCTACATGCGTTCGACGGCGTCGCCGACCGCGATCTCGCCGTCGGTGAGGATGTCCGCGTTCAGGCCGGCGCGGTGCACGTACGCCTTGATCACGCCGGGACGCGTCGCGCCCTCGAGCGTCGTACAGGGCTCGCAGAGCTCCACGCCGACGCACTCGACGTCGCCGACCTTGAAGCGCTCGCCGACGAGGGCGTTCAGGTCGATCCCGCTCGTGAGCACGTTGCGGCCGCTCTCGTCGGCGTCGAGCGGGACCCCGGACGCCGCGGCTCCCTCCGCGAGCGCCTCGGCGGCGATCAGCGTGAGCGCCATGCCCGGTGGCGCCGCGTCGTAGAAGTGGCGGTTGCCCTCGAGGCCACGGCCCGCGACCGCGCGGACGCGGTCGACCGGCTTCGGCAGCTCCTTCTTCTTGGGTGCGATGTAGATGCCTTCGACGCGCCCGGCCACGACGCAACCCTACTCGGCGCGGCCGAGGCCGCCGCCGCCAGGCGTCTCGATCGTGATCACATCGTCCGCGTCGAGATCCACCGTCGCCTTCGCCGGAAGCTCGCGGCCGTTGAGCAGGTTGCGCCCCGGTGCGCCGTCGCCCCCGCCCCTCAAGCCTTTCGGCCCACGCGCGCGCCGCTCGGTGATCAGCGAGAGACGGCACTGCTCGAGCGCGCGCAACTCGCGGACGACGCCGTCGCCTCCGCGCCGCTCGCCGTCGCCCCCGGAGCCGAGCCGGAGCCCGTAGCGCTCGACGCGGAGGGGGTACTGCAACTCGAGCGCCTCGACCGGCGTTGAGAGCGTGTTCGACATCGCGACGTGGACGCCTGAGGGCCCGTCGGCCTCAGGGCATGCCCCCTGGCCGCCGCCGATCGTCTCGTAGTACGTGAAGTGCTCGTTGCCCAGCGTGACGTTGTTCACCGTCCCCTGACCCTGAGCGGGAACGTCGACCGCTTGCGCGAGCGCAGCGAAGAGGACGTCCACGATTCGGCTCGACGTCTCGACGTTCCCCGCCGCGACCGCCGCGGGCGCGCGGGCGTTGACCAGACAGCCCTCGGGCGCCTTGACCGTGACCGGCGCGAACGCTCCGCCGGACGCCGGCAGGTCGGGGTCGGTCACGCAGCGGACGACGAAGTACGAGGCGGACCGGGCGACCGCGAGCGGGCAGTTGAGGTTCCCGTCGTGCTGCGGTGCGGTTCCGGCGAAGTCGATCTCGATTGCATCGCCGGCGATCGTCACGGCCGCGCGGATCACGAGCTCGCCGCGGATGCCTTCGAGCACGTCCTCCGCCTCGTAGCGGCCGTCGGGAAGGGCGGCGAGCGCTGCGCGGACGACGCGCTCGGAGTAGGCGTACAGCTCGTCCATCGCAGCGGCGACGGTCCCGCGCCCGCGCCGTTCGCAGAGCTCGTCGACGCGAAGCTCCGCCAAGTGATGTGCAGCGAGCTGCGCGCGAAAGTCGCCGCGCCGCTCCTCCGGGTTCCGCATCTGCGCGACGAGGCCCGCGAGCGTCTCGTCGTCGAGCCGCGTCGGCGGGATCACGACTCCCTCCTCGTCGAGCGTGCGCGAGTCCGCCGGCATCGAGCCCGGCTCGACCGCGCCGACGTCGGCGTGATGCGCGCGCGAGACGGCGAACCCGAGCGCGGTGCGCGAGACCATCGTCACGTCGGGGAGGTGCGTGCCGCCCGCGTAGGGATCGTTGAGGATCCAGACTTCGCCCGGAGCGGGATCGTGCGCCGCGACCACCGCGACGGCGTCGGGCATCGCGCCGAGATGGACGGGGATGTGCTCAGCCTGCGCGATCATCCGGCCGCGCTCGTCGAACAGCGCCGTCGAGCAGTCGCGCCGCTCCTTGACGTTCGCGGAGAACGCGGAGCGGATCAGGACGGCGCCCATCTCCTCGGCGACCGCGCGGAGCGACTCGCCGATCACCTGGAGCTGAATGTTCACGGTCTGGGGATGATTCGTCACGGTTTCGTCACCTTGAGCGTGCTAGACCCATCCCTAGCCCCCACCCACCCGGGGGGAACAAGGACGGTGGAGCCGGACTGTTCGAGCACGGCAGGGCCCCGCACCGTGAGTGGCTCCGCCCGTGGGAGGTCGAACGCCGGGCCGGGTCGCACTTCGGCCGTCCGGATTGCGACGAGCTCGACCGCCCGCGTGCCGTCGGCGTAGCCGTAGCGCTCTTCGTGCGCGCGGTGGAACGCGGCAGCGAGGGCCGGCTGTAGCGGGATCGTCAGCTCGAAGGACTGGCCGACATAGCGCAGGTCGGCTTCGCCGTCGCGCGGAAGCTCGCCGGCTTCGTCCAGCGGCACCAGCCTGCTCTCGACCCGGTCTCGCCGCTCGTCGCTCGCGACGAGTCCGAGTGCGGACAGCACGCCCGCCGACGCGGGAACGAGCACCGTTCGGATCCCGAGCTCGTCGGCGAGCGCGCACGCGTGCAGCGGCCCGGCGCCGCCGTACGCGACGAGCGCGAAGTCGCGCGGGTCGTGGCCGCGCTCGACCGAGACGACGCGCAGCGCGCGCAGCATCTCCGCGTTCACGACCTCGACGACCGCCGCGGGATCGAGCGAGCCCAGCGCGCGCTCCGCAGCCGCACGATCGAGCTCCACTCCGCCCGCGAGCTCCTCCGGCAGTCTGCCGAGCAGCAGGTTCGCGTCGGTCACGGTCGGCATCGTCCCGCCCCGGCCGTAGCAAGCCGGCCCCGGCTCCGCTCCCGCGCTCTCGGGCCCCACGCGCATCGCCCCGCCCGCGTCCACGCGGGCGATCGAGCCGCCACCGGCGCCGACCGTGTGGATGTCGATCGTCGGCAACCGGATCGGCAGGCCTGCAACGAGCCGCTCGCTCGAGCGCTCCGCGACGCCGTCGACGATCAGGCACACGTCGGTCGAGGTCCCGCCCATGTCGAACGCGATCGCGTTCGGGAAGCCCGCCTCGGCCGCGACGCGCGCCGCCCCCACGGCGCCTGCGGCAGGACCGGAGACGAGAACGAGCGCGGGATGCGCCGCCGCCTCGTCCACCGTCGCGACCCCGCCCGAGGACCGCATGACGAGCGGCTCGGGCAGACCCGCGTCGGCCGCGGCCGACGCGAGCGCCCGGAGATAGCGCGACGTCACGGGACCGAGGTACGCGTCTGCAGCGGCCGTCGAAGCACGCTCGTACTCGCGGAACTCCGGCGCGACCTCGTGCGACGCCACGACGTGCGCACCGGGCAGCCGGCGCCGCAACTCTTCGGCGACCGCGCGCTCGTGCTCGGGGTGGCGGTACGCGTGCAGCAGGCACACCGCGACCGCGTCCGCGTCGAGGTCGGGCAGCGAGCTCAGGTCCAGCGGCTCGAGGACGCCGTCCGGGCCCATGCGCTCACGTACCCCGACGCAGCGCTCGAGCGGGACCAACGCCTCCGGATGAGACGCACACAGCCGATAGAGATGTGCGCGCGTCTGCCGGCGCAGGTGGAGCAGGTGCTCGAAGCCCGCCGTGCCGACGAACGCCGTGCGCGCGCCCTTGCGTTCGAGCAACGCGTTCGTCGCGACCGTGGTGCCGTGGCTGAAGCGCGCGACCGAATCCGCGCCAACGGCTCGCGCTGCAGCGACGACCGAGTCCTCCTGGCGGCGCGCGGTCGAGACCTTCGCCGTGCGCAGCTCGCCGCCGTCGAGCAGCACGGCGTCGGTGAACGTGCCGCCGACGTCGACCCCGAGGATCTGCACTAGGCGAGCCGCGACGCGAGCGCCGACGAGTTCAGGTGCGCGACCGCGGCGATCGAGATCATCGGGTTCACGCCCGAGGCGGTCGGGAACGTCGATCCATCGCAGACGATGAGCCGCGCGACCTCCCACGTCTCGCCCGTCGGGTCGCACGCGGACATCGACGGCGAACCGCCCATCCGCGCGGTGCCCATGATGTGCGCGGACGCATAGAGCACACGGTTTGGCTCCCAGCCGCGCGCGTCGGCCTCCGCGAGGAACTGCCCGACACCCCGGTCGCCCGGCTCCCAGACGACAGGATGCGCGTGCGTCGACAGGACTCGCTTCGCTCCGGCCGCTTCGAGGATCCGCGCTGCGCCGACGAAGCCCGCACGCAGGTGCCGCAGGTCGTACGGCGAGAGCCGATACCGCGCCGACGGCTCGCCGTCGCGACCGACCACGACCTCGCCCGCATCCCGGTCGCGGACGAGCGGGAAGACGGGCGCGAGGTACGGGTAGCGCTTCGCGAGGTCGAGGCTCTCGCGCGCGCCGTCCCACTGGAGCCCCGCACCGAAGAAGCCGGGGTGCACCGGCGCGGTCTCGTAGCGCACGCCGTACCCGCCGTCGAGCCGCGCGTGCTCCTCCGAGTAGCGCGCCTGCAGCGTTCCCTCCCACGAGTTGACCGGCTCCTCGAACTCCCCAACGACGAGCGTGACCGGATGGAAGCGCAGGTTGCTGCCGATCGCTGCGTTCGTCAGGCCAGAGCGCCGAAGCAACGCAGGCGTGTGAAACGCGCCGCACGCCACGACGACCGCACGGGCGCGCACCTGCACTGGTCCCGCATCGACGCCGATCGCCGCGCCTCGCTCGACGAGCACGCGCTGTGCGCGGACGCCGACGAGCACACGCGCGCCCGCTGCCGCCGCGTCGGCGAGCCACGTCTCGGCAGTCCCGCGCTTCGCACCGAGTGCGCAGCCGAAGCCGCAGTATCCGCAGACGCCGTTCTGGTCGCAGCCGCGCACGTTTCGTGGCTGCGCACCGACGTGCCAGCCGAGCGCATCGGCGCCGCGCTCGAGCACGCGATCGCGCCCGGAAGCCGCTCCGTGCTCCTCGTTGACGTCCATCCGCTTCTCGACCGCGTCGAGGCTGCGCGTGAACTCGTCGGTCGCGAACGCGGGAGCTCCGTGCGCTGCCCACTCCTCCCGCACGTCGTCCGGCGTTCGCAGCGCGGTCGTCCAGTTCACCGTGGTCCCGCCCCCGAGACACCAGCCCGCGAGAAAGTCGACGGACTGGTCCTCGGTCGCCGACGCGGCGCCTTCGAGGTAGAGGCGATGCAGCGAGTCGATCTCCTCGCCGCTGAACGTCGCAGCCTCACCCGCTTCGAGCACCACGACGTCCAGGCCTGCCGCGGCGAGAACGCCCGCCGCCGTTCCACCGCCCGCGCCGGAACCGACGACGCACACGTCGCAGTCGAGGCGCGACTCGCCGCTCACGCGCTCGGGCTCGAACGGCAGCGCCGCGCCGTCGTGCTCGAGGCCGCCCGGGTAGCCGAGCGACGCCCGCGCCGGGCCGGGGAGCCCGAAGTAGTTGTGCAGCACGCCCTTGCGTAGCACCTTGTACGCCGACCGCTTGCGCTCGACCGAGCTGTCGCGCCACGACTTCAGGACGTCCTCTCGCTCGGCCAACGGCAGCGACGAGAAGCGCCGCAGCGGCCGCGCCGCGTGCTCCCAGGCCGAGAGCAGCCGGAGGATGTCCCGAACCTCAGCTTTGCGAGGGTGTCGCGCCAGCGCGCCGACGAACTCGTCGGGCACGCCCGCCTCGCTCGCGGCCGGCAACCCGTCGAGACCGGGTGCGAACGTGTCACAGATCGCGACGAGCGCAGCCTGCTGCCGGCGCGAGAGCTCCATCCGCGCCTACGCTAACGCGGTGGCGAGGGTCGAGCTGGAGCTGGTCGGCGCCGGCGGCGAGCCCGTCGACTTCTGGCGCACCGTCAACTCGCACGGTTTGAACGACCTCGTCCCGAACCGGATCGACTCCGTCGAGCGCACGCTCGAGCTCACGCTCTACCCCGGGCCGCAGACGGTGCTCATCCGCAAGTCGGGCCCGACCAGCGTCACCGTCGAGGGTCGGGCGCCCCGCCGCGTCGCCGATGCCGTGCGCCACGTCCTGCGGCTCGACGAGGACCTCTCGCCGCTCTACGCGAAGCTCGCGGAGGACCCCGCGCTCTCGTGGGCCTCCCAGGGCGCGGGCCGTTGGATGCGGAGCCAGTCGGTCTTCGAGGACGTCGTGAAGACGATCTGCACGACGAACTGCGCGTGGTCGGGCACGGTGCGGATGGTGAGCACGCTCGTCCAGCGGCTCGGCGAGGAGTCGGACCGGCGCCGGCGCGCGTTTCCGACGGCCGAGCGGATGGCCGCGAAGCCCGAGCGCTGGTACCGCGACGTCGCGCGCGCCGGCTACCGCGCGGCGTACCTCCGCTCGCTCGCGCGCTCCGTCGCTTCCGGCGAGCTCGACCTCGAGGCGCTCGCCGGGGACCGCGAGCTCGACGACGACGAGGTCGCCGCGCGACTGCTCGAGCTGCCGGGCGTCGGCCCGTACGCGGCCGCGCACATCATGATGCTGATCGGCCGCTACTCACGGCTCGTGCTCGACTCGTGGACGCGGCCGACCTACGCGCGGCTGAATGGCCGCAAGGCTGTGGACTCGACGATCGAGCGGCGCTTCCGGACCTACGGTCCCTACGCCGGCCTCGCGTTCTGGCTCTTCCTGACGCGCGACTGGGTCGAGGACGAAGACTCGATCTAGCCGGTCTTCTTCCAGAAGGTCAGCCAGTTCCCCTCGTGATCCTCGACGGTGAACTCCTCCTGACCCCACGGACGCTCTGCGAGCGGATCGACGATCCGTGCGCCGGCTGCCTGGAGCCTCGAGTGGAACGCGCGGAGATCCGGGGCTTCGATGTACAGCGCGATGCTCGACGGCGTCCCGAGCCGTTCCTTGATCGCGGCGTTGTACTCGTCGCCGAAGTGGTCAGCCGCCGTCTCGATCATCACGCGTGCGTCGCCGCGCGTGAGCGACGAGTTGGTCGCGTCGTCGCCGCCGCCGACGAGCGTGAACTCGAGCTGCCCGCGGTAGAAGGCGAGAGCTTCCGCCATGTCACGGACGCGAATCGATGGGATCACTCCCCATGCGGCCACGAGCGAGATTCTGACAGTTGCCATAACCTCCGCCGCGGAGCGGCATGGGCCCGGTGGCCCAGTTGGTCTTCAAAACCAGTGCGGTCGTGCAACCCACGGCTCGGTCGGTTCGACTCCGGCGCCGCTCCGTCGAACGCGCTACGCGTAAACTGGCGCCAGATCCACGTAGACGCGGTACTCATCGATCAGATCGCTACCGCGGCGATAGATCGTGACGGCGGGAAGCGTGACCTGGCCGTCGTCCAGCCTCGTGTACGTGGCCTCGAGTTGAACGATTGTCGTGTCGTCGACGTCCCACTGCGCCGCGATGTGATGGCTGATGCCCTTGATCGTGCCGAAGAAGCCGGCGATCGCCGCTTCGATCGCGTCGCGGCCCACGACCTCGTCGTTGTTGGCGTAGCGAAGCAGGCAGTCCTCCGCCAGATGCGAGGCAAACGCCTTCGCATCCATGCGATCGACGTCCGCAAGCACTTCGGTGGCAGTACTCATTCGTCTCGGATCATCGCATCGACGGCCGGTGGCGGCGTAGGGTCCCGCCGTGCGGCCGCTTCCTGACGCGTTCACGTCGTACGGCTGGGCGGTGTCGACCGCCGAGGCGGCGCGGATCGCCGGGCTCGCGCCAAGCGAGGTGCTGCGCTTCGACGGCAACACGCCGCCTCGGCCTCCCACCTACGCGAGCGAGGCGACGATCGCGGACGCGCTCGCCGAGATCCAGCGCTACCCGCACGGCGGCTTCCCCGCGCTGCTCGACGCGATCGCCGAGTACGCCGAGGTCGACACGGAGCGGATCGTGCTCGGAGCGGGAGCCGACGATCTGCTGCTGCTCTGCGGGCGCGCCTTCGCCGGGCCGGGCGACGTCGTGCGCGTGCTGGACGAGCCGACGTACCCGGTGTTCCGCCTGGCCGCGTGGCTCGCCGGTGCGGACGTCGGCGACGAAGGCGCCGTGCTGACGTTCTGCTGCCGGCCGCACAACCCGACGGGCGCGCTCGGGCCGGTTCCGAAGGATCGGCCGCTCGTCGTGGACGAGGCGTACTTCGAGTACGCCGGCGAGACGGTCGCCGGCACGCCCGGCGTGATCGCGGTGCGAACGTTCTCCAAGGCGTTCGCGCTGGCCGCCGCGCGCGTCGGCTACGCGGTCGCGGATGCCGACGTCGCGCAGGAGCTCGTCGTGCGTCAGGACCCGCTGCCGATCACGACGCTCTCGGCCGCGCTTGCGCTCGCCGCGCTGCGAGCAGGTTCGCCGGACATGAGCGAGACGATCGCCGAGCGCGAACGGCTCGCAGCGCGCTTGCGCGAACTCGGGCTCGAGCCGCTCGAGTCGCACACGAATTTCGTCTACGTGCCGATGGACTCGGCACAGGAGACGTACGACCGGCTGCTCCGCCTCGGGCTCGTCGTTCGACCGTTCGGCGACGCGATTCGGATCACCGTGCACGCACCGCAGGCGAACGACCGGCTACTGGACGCGCTCGAGCAGGCGAACGGGTAGCGCTTCGTCCAAGACGCTCCACCACTCTCCGGCCAGCTCGAGCCCCGGGGGATCCTGACCGCGCAGCGGAACGGCGACCGCGACGTCGTCGCCGCGCTGGAACGCGCACACGTCGTCGCCGACGTCGAGCGGGCGGTACTCGCCGAACGGACGCCGACGGCGCAGCGCGAGCGCCTCCTTGATCACGTGCAGCTTGGGCGGCGGCTCCGCGAGCGCGCGCCGGCGCGCATCCCAGTCGACCGGCCGCCGGTTGTCGGGATCGACGAGGTTGAGCGACTCCAGCTCGTCGCCCTGGTACAGGTCGGGCACTCCGGGCACGGTGAGCTTGAGCAGTGTCATCGCGAGCGTGTTGCGGCGGCCGAGCTCCGCGACGCGCGCGGCGAACGCCTCGAATCCGTCGGGCGGCTCGGCGATGGCGCGCCGCGCGGACTCCTTCACGCGCCGCTCGTGCTGCTCGTTCGGCTCGGCCCAGTTCGTGTTCACCTTCGCCTCGCGAAGCGCCTTCTCCAGGTACGCCTCGACGCGCTCGGGCTCGATCGGCCAGGTGCCGATGAGCGTCTGCCACAGGAGCTCGTCTTCGTGCGGATCGTCGAGCGCGCGCCACGTCGCGCGACGCTCGACCCACTCGTCGGCGAGCGCGGCCAGCGCGACGATGCGCGCGCGCACGTCTCCCGAGCGCTTAGTGTCGTGCGTCTGCGTTGCGAGGAGATGGTTCGGGAAGCGCGCGCCACGCTCGAGGTTCGCGCGGTGGAACTCCTCGACGGGGAGCGAAAAACGGCCCGGGTCGCCGCCCACCTCGTTCAGCGCGGTCAGGCGGAAGTAGCGGTAGAACGCGGTGTCCTCGACGCCCTTAGCCATCACCGGCCCGGTGGTCTGCTGGAAGCGCGTCACGAACTCGTCGTGCCCACGTTCTTCGAGCAGCAGAATGCGGCGCAACGGCTCCGGCAGAGTTGCCAACGCCACGCGGTCGGCATCCTCGACGCGGCCCGACCAGGGCTCGACGTACGTGCGGTAGACGTGCAGCGCCGCGGCCGCCTCCTCCAGCGGCCCGTCAACGACCGAGCGGAGCCGTTCGAACTCCCGCGTGAACTCCGTCCTCGCGAGCTCGAGCTTCGCCTCGTCCGCGATCGCCGCGAACGAGCGCGTCTCGCCCGTCGACTCGGCGTACCAGCGCGTGAGCGGCTCCTCGCCGGCCGGGTCGACGAGGAGCGCCGTCACGTCGTTCGCGAACTCGTAGCCCGTCGTGCCCTCGACCGGCCAGTCGCGGAGGCGCTCGCCCGGCTCGAGGATCTTCTCGACCCAGACATGCGGGACGCCTTCGTCGCGTAGCCGCTCGAGGTAGCCGCGCGGGTCGGCGAGCCCGTCGGGATGGTCGACGCGCAGGCCGTCGACCAGTCCCTCCCGCACCAGCTCGAGCGCCTTGTGCTGGGTCAGCTCGAAGACCTCGGGATCCTCCATTCGCACGCCCGCGAGCTCGTCGATCGTGAAGAAGCGCCGGTACCACCCGGTCTCCGGGTCGGAGTCGAACACCCTTGCGCGCAGCCGCTCATCGACCCACCACCGGTTCTCGGCGCTTGCGGCCATGTGGTTCGGCACCACGTCGAGGACCACGCCGAGCCCTGCGCCCGCGAGCTCGCGGAACGCCTCCTCGCCGCCGAGCTGCTCGGAGATCCGCGTCGGGTCAACGACGTCGTAGCCGTGCGTCGAGCCGGACTGCGCCTCCATGATCGGCGAGAGATAGAGATGCGAGACCCCGAGCTCGGTCAGGTACGGGACGAGCTCGCTCGCCTCGCGGAAACCGAAGCCGGGCCGCAGCTGCAGCCGGTAGGTGGCGAGAGAGCTCACCAGCCGCGGCGGAGCACGATGATCGAGCGCGACTCGACCGGCACCCCGACGCGTGCCGTGTACGAGCGCGCACCGTCCGCGACGTCCGGCTCCGCGGTCGAGAGCACGAACTGCCAGCGCGCGCCGAACCGCTTCGTCGGCAGCTTGAACTCGATCGGCTCGTAGTGCCCGTTGAAGAGCAGCAGGAAGCTCGCGTCGACGACGGGCTCGCCGTGCTGCGTGACCATCGGGATCTCCTCACCGTTCAGGAAGACGCCGATCGCGCGCGCGTCGCCGCGACGCCAGTCGCGTTGCGTCATGCGGCGACCGTCCGGCCGCATCCACCAGACGTCCGGGAGGTCGGAGCCCTCGCCGCCGGTGCCCTCGAGGAACGCGGGTCGCCGAAAGGCCGGATGGTCGCGGCGGAGCTGCACGAGCCGGCGCGTGAATTCGAACAGCGCACGCTGGTCGTCGCCCCAGTCCCAGTGAAACCACGAGAGCTCGTTGTCCTGGCACCACGCGTTGTTGTTGCCGTGCTGCGTGCGCGAGAGCTCGTCACCGCCGAGAAGCATCGGCACACCCTGCGAGAGGAACAACGTCGTGAGGAAGTTGCGCTGCTGGCGCCGGCGAAGCTCGCGAATCTCCGGGTCGTCCGTCGGCCCTTCGACGCCGTGGTTCCAGGACCGGTTGTCGTCGGTGCCGTCGTTGTTGTCCTCGAGGTTCGCCTCGTTGTGCTTCTCGTTGTACGAGACGAGGTCGTTCAGCGTGAAGCCGTCGTGCGCGGTGATGAAGTTGATCGACGCGAACGGGCGTCGGCCGTCCGACTCGTAGAGGTCTGCCGAGCCGGTGAAACGCGTAACGAAGTCCGCGACGTTCTCCTGCCCGCGCCAGAAGTCGCGCATCGTGTCCCGGTACTCGCCGTTCCACTCCGTCCAGAGCACGGGAAAGTTCCCCACCTGGTAGCCGCCGGGCCCGACGTCCCACGGCTCCGCGATCAGCTTGACCTGACTCAGCACCGGGTCCTGGTGGATCGTGTCGAAGAACGCGGAGAGCCGATCGACCTCGTAGAACTCGCGCGCCAGCGCCGATGCGAGGTCGAAGCGGAAGCCGTCGACGTGGCAGTCGATCACGAAGTAGCGGAGCGAATCCATGATCAACCTCAGCACGGAGGGGTGAACAGGGTTGAGCGAGTTGCCCGTGCCGGTGAAGTCCATGTAGTAGCGCGGGTCGTCCGGCATCAACCGGTAGTAGCTCGCGTTGTCGACGCCCTTGAACGACAGCAGCGGGCCGAGGTGGTTGCCCTCGGCAGTGTGGTTGTAGACCACGTCGAGGATCACCTCGATGCCGGCGGCATGGAGCGCCTTGACCATCCCCTTGAACTCGCGCACCTGCTCGCCGCGTGTTCCCGTTGCCGCGTAGAGCGCGTGCGGTGCGAGGAAGCCGATCGAGCTGTAGCCCCAGTAGTTGCTGAGCCCGCGCTCGAGCAGGAAGCTCTCGTCCGCGATGTGGTGCACCGGGAGCAGTTCCACGGCGGTGACGCCGAGCGACTTGAAGTGTTGGATTGCCGCATCGCTCGCAAGGCCGGCATAGGTCCCGCGCAGGTCGTCGCGCACCTCCGGGTGGAGTTTCGTGAAGCCCTTGACGTGCGTCTCGTAGATCACCGTCTCCTGCCACGGCGTCCGCAGAAGCTGGTCGCCTTCCCAGTCGAAGCCGGGATCGACCACGACGGACTTCGGAATCGCCGCAGCGTCGTCGCTGTCGTCGAGCTGCAGATCCGCCTCGTCGCCTCCGTCGGGCACGTACGGCAGCGTGTTCGCGCGGGCGTAGTCGATCGGGCCCTCGATCGCCTTCGCGTAGGGATCGATCAGCAGCTTCGCCGGGTTGAAGCGCTGGCCGCGCTCCGGCTCGTACGGGCCGTGCACGCGAAAGCCGTAGCGCGTGCCTGGGCCAACGCCCGGTAGGTAGCAGTGCCAGTTGAACGCGGTGCGCTCGCGGACGTCGATCCGCCGCTCGTCTTCGTTGTCGTAGAGACAGAGCTCGACGCGCTCGGCGTTCTCGGAGAAGAGCGAGAAGTTCGTGCCCTCCCCGTCCCACGTCGCCCCGAGCGGAAACGGTTTCCCGGGCCACACGCTCAACGCCGCACCTCGACGGTCTTCGTGTCGAAGTCAGCGTGCAGCTCGACCTGACCGCGACGCGCACGCAGGTGCGAGCCGTCGACCTCTACCTCGATCTCGCGCGGCAGCTCTCGTCGCAGGTCGAGCAGCTCTCGGTAGAACGCGCGCAGTTCCTCGTCGGGCTGGGAGCGATCGAGCTTCGAGCCCTCGAACGTGGAGCGTGCCTGCGGGTCGGGCACCTCGCCGGAGAACGCGAACTCGCGGCGGCGCCCCTCGCGCGTCGCCTCCGCGATCGCCGGGTCGATGTGGTCGGTGAAGAACTGGAAGGGCCGGCGCTCGCCGTACTCCTCGCCCATGAAGAGCAGCGGCGTCTGCGGCGCGAAAAGCAGCACGGCCGTGCGCAAGCGCAGCTCATCGGCCGCGGGCCGATCTCCGACGGCGCGGTTGCCGACCTGGTCGTGGTTCTGCGAGCAGACGATCAGGCGCTCGGCCGGCTCCCGACGCAGCTGCTCGGCGAGGCCTTCGACGGATCCGTAGTCCGCGTAGTAGCCCTCGTGCTCCTCGGTCAGAAGCGCGTGCAGCTCGTGGTGGAGCTCGTCGGCCCACTGCGCGTCGAGCCCCCACTCTTCGATCGGCCGCAGGTCGCCCGGCTCTATCTCGGCAGTGACGAGCGTGCGCGGTTCGATTGTGTGCACGCGGTCGGCGAGCTCGGCGAGGACGTGGCGCGGCGAGTCGTCGAAGACCGCGTGCACCGCGTCGAGTCGGAAACCGTCGACGCCGTAGTCGCGCACCCAGAGCTCCGCGTTCTGGATCGCCCACTCGCGGACGCCCCGCTGAGAGTAGTCGAGCGCGTCGCCCCAGAACGTCTCGTGGCGGTCGGTGAAGTACGGCCCGAACGCGCGCAGCGTTTCGTTGCCCGGCCCGACGTGGTTGTAGACGACGTCGAGCACGACGCCGAGCCCCTCGTCGTGCGCCGCGTCGACGAAGCGTGCGAACGCCTCGGGCCCGCCGTACGCCTCGTGCGGCGCAGACGTGTAGAGCCCGTCGTACCCCCAGCCGCGCGTGCCCGGGAACGTCGCGATCGGCATCAACTCGACCGCGGTCACGCCGAGGTCCGCGAGCGCGCCCAGGTGCCGGATCGCCGCGTCGAACGTGCCCTCCTGGGTGAACGTCCCCACGTGCAGCTCGTAGAGCACGAGCTCGTCGAGCGCGGGGCGCACCGGCTCGAGGTCGAACTGCGCCGTGTCGAGCACACGCGACGGACCGCGTACGCCGCCCGGCTGCCACCGCGACGCGGGGTCGGGCCGCTCGACACCGTCGACGACGAGCCAGTAGTCGTCGCCGTGTCGCGCGGGCGCCTCGCCGCGCCAGAAGCCTTCCTCGTCGCGGTCGAGCGCGTGCTCATCACCGTTCACGCGCACGGCAAGCGAGGACGCCGCCGGCGCCCACACCTCGAAGTCCACGACCTTCTCGTCGCGAGGAACTGCGCCGAGCACAGGCGCGACGTTACCCGCGAGTCTCGGGCACGAACCAGCAGACCGAGAGCGGCGGCAGCGTGAGCTCCGCCGAGAACGGCTGGTCGTGCCAGCCGTCGGGCTCGGCCTCGACGCCGCCGAGGTTGCCGACGTCGCTCCCGCCGTAGTACGTCGAGTCGGTGTTCAGAACCTCGACCCAGCGGCCGTCGGCGGGGAAGCCGACGCGGTAGCCCTCGTGCACCTCGGGTGAGAAGTTGCAGACGCAGACGAGCGGCGGCGTCGCGTCGAGCCCGTAGCGCGCGAAGGCCAGGATGTTGCGCGACGCGTCGTTCGGCTCGAGCCAGCGGAAGCCGGCCGGCTCGTGGTCGACCTCCCAGAGCGCAGGGTGCTCGCGGTAGAGGCGGTTGAGCGTGCGCACGAGCTGCTGCATGCCCGCGTGCTCGGGTTGCTCGAGCAGGTGCCAGTCGAGCGAGCGGTCGTGCGACCACTCCTGCTCCTGCGCGAGCTCGCCGCCCATGAAGAGCAGCTTCTTGCCGGGGTGCGCCCACATGTACGCGTAGAGCGAGCGTAGGTTCGCGAACTGCTGCCAGCGATCGCCCGGCATCTTCGAGAGCAGCGAGCCCTTCCCGTGCACGACCTCGTCGTGCGAGAGCGGCAGGACGAAGTTCTCGCTGAACGCGTACATGAGCGAGAACGTGAGCTGGTGGTGGTGATAGCGGCGATGGATCGGGTCGCGGCGGAAGTAGTCGAGCGTGTCGTGCATCCACCCCATGTTCCACTTGAAGCCGAACCCGAGCCCGCCGAGGTACGTGGGCTGCGAGACGCCGGGCCACGCGGTCGACTCCTCCGCAGCGGAGATCACGCCGGGCTCGCGGCTGTGCACGACCTCGTTCAGCTCCTTCAGGAATGCAACCGCGTCGAGGTCCTCGCGCCCGCCGAACGCGTTCGGCACCCACTCGCCCTCGCGCCGCGAGTAGTCGAGGTAGAGCATCGACGCGACGGCGTCGACGCGCAGGCCGTCGACGTGGAACTCGCGCAGCCAGAACAGCGCCGACGCAAGGAGAAAGTTCCGCACCTCGTGCCGCGAGTAGTTGAAGACGAGCGTGCCCCAGTCCGGGTGCGCACCGCGGCGCGGGTCGTCGTGCTCGTAGAGCGCTGTGCCGTCGAAGCGCGCGAGCGCCCAGTCGTCGCGCGGGAAGTGCGCGGGCACCCAGTCCAGGAGCACACCGATCCCGCGCTGGTGCAGGTAGTCGACGAACCAGCGGAAGTCGTCGGGCGAGCCGAAGCGGGACGTCGGCGCGAAGAAGCCGGTCACCTGATACCCCCACGAACCCGAGAACGGATGCTCGAGGATCGGCATCAGCTCGACGTGCGTGAACCCGAGGTCGACCACGTAGTCGGCGAGCTCCTTGGCGAGCTCCCGGTAGGTCAGCGAGCGGTTGTCTTCCAGCGGGTTTCGCCGCCAGGAGCCGAGGTGGACCTCGTAGGTCGACATCGGCCCGTGGTGCGGCTCCGACGCGCGCCGCTGCGCAACCCACCCGGCATCGCCCCAGGCGTGCTCCGGGCGATGAACGATCGACGCCGTGTGCGGCGGGACCTCAGCCGCAAATGCGAACGGGTCGGCCTTCAGCTTCACCGTGCCGTCGGCCTGGACGACCTGGAACTTGTAGCGCTGCTCGGCAGCCGCGCCTTCGACGACGGCCTCCCAGATCCCGGACTCGCCGAGGTTCTGCAACGGGGTCGGCTGCCAGTCGTTGAAGTCGCCGACGACCGCCACCGCGCGCGCATTCGGCGCCCACACCGCGAACGAGACGCCGTCGTCGCGCACGTGCGCGCCGAGCACGTCGTGGAGCCTCTCGTGGCGCCCCTCGCCGGCGAGGTACAGGTCGATGTCGCCGAACACGGAACTCATGCCGCCGCCCGCTCGAGCAGACGAGCGATTCCCAGAACCGGGATGCGCACCCAGCCGGGACGGTTGTCGAGCTCGTAGCGCAGCTCGTAGACCGCCTTCTCGAGCTCGAACACCGCGAGCAGCCGCTCGAGCGCCGAGCCGGAGGGGATCAGGTTCGAGTCCACCTTGGAGAGATACCCGAGCAGGAACGCGTCGCGCGCACGGAGCTCCCACCCCTCGGGCGGCTCGACGCCGTGCTCGATCTCCGCCGCGCTCGCCGCGTAGGCGAACGAGCGAAGCATCCCGGCGACGTCACGGAGCGGCGAGCGCTTGCGGCGGCGATCGACGATCGGCCGCGCGGGCTCGCCCTCGAAGTCGAGGATCACCCACGCTCCGTCGGCCCAGAGCGCCTGGCCGAGGTGGTAGTCGCCGTGCGTGCGGATCACCTTGCCGACGTCCCCGGCGTGCGACAACCCGCGCAGCTGCTCGCGCACCTCCTCGCCGCGGCCCGCGATCGCTTCGAGCTCGGGCACGTCGGGCAGCGTGAGAAACAGCTCCTCGATCTCCTCGTCGACGCTGGCGGTGAGCAGCCCGAGCGCCTCTGCGCTCGGCTCCTCCGGCGCGAAGCTGGGGTCGCTCTGGTCGGAGGCGAGCACCGAGTGCATCGCGCCCGTCGTCTCCCCGAGCAGGCGCAGCTTGTCGACGAACTCGTCGCCCTTCCCGGAGCGCAGCGCCTCGAGCGCCAGCTCCCAGCCGTCGCCCTCGCCGGCGACGTAGTCCTGCGCGATCGCCAGCGTCGCCTCGAGCGGCGTGCCGAGGTACGCCGCCCAGCCCTCGAGCGAGGCGATCGACGGGAAGCCGCGGTCGGTGAGGAAGCGCAGGAGCTCGAGCTCCGGGTTCACCCCCGCCTCGATCCGGCGGTAGACCTTGAGCACGAGGTCGTCGTCGAACACAAGCGACGTGTTCGACTGCTCGCGGCCCATCGGCCGCACGCTCGCGAGCGAGCCGGCCGCCTCGCCCGTCGCGCGGAACTCGACCATCGCCTCGCCCCCGGCGACGTCGGCCTGCCGGCGCATGCACTCGACGAACTCGCGCGCGAGCTCCGGGTCGGCGAGCGCGTCGTAGGCGACCCAGCCCTCCACCTCCGCGATCCCGTCCTTCCACTCGCGGCGGAAGCCGAGCGGCACCTGGTACAGCTCGTGCGTGCCGGGATGGAACCGGATCTCGACGACCGCGAGCGCGAGCAGCGGTTCCTCGGTGCGCACGACCGGTGCGGCGACGACCTGGAAGTGCGCGATCTCGCGCGACTTCGCACCGAACCAGCGCTGCGACAGCACGAACTCGCGCAGCGCGTCCTCCGGGATCGACATCGCGAGATGATGCGGTGCGGTCACGCGACCTCCTCCGGCTCGCGCAGCTGGAACCAGAAGAAGTCGCGCGGGCCGAGTGTGAGCAGGTACGGGAGCTCGCCCACCGGCGGGAAGGCCGTTCGGCCGAACATCTCCTCCGGCACCATGCCGCGGAATCGTGCCAGGTCGAGCTCGACCGCCTGGGCCGACCGCGCGACGTTGTGCACGCAGAGCACGATGTCGTCCTCGTAGCGGCGAACGTGCGCGAAGATTCGCGGGTTCGACGTCTCGAGCGGCTCGTACGTGCCGAGACCGAACACGGGATGTTGCTTCCGCAGCGCGATGAAGCGTCGGATCCAGCGCAGCAGCGACGTCGGCGTGCGCAGCTGCGCCTCGACGTTGACCGCCTGGTAGCCGTACACAGGGTCCATCAGCGGCGGCAGGTAGAGCTGTGCGAAGTCGGCGCGCGAGAAGCCGCCGTTGCGGTCGCCGGTCCACTGCATCGGCGTGCGCACGCCGTCGCGGTCGCCGAGGAAGATGTTGTCGCCCATCCCGATCTCGTCCCCGTAGTAGAGAACGGGCGAGCCCGGCAGCGAGAACATGATCGCGTGCAGGAGTTGGATCTCGTCACGGCCGCCGTCCAGCAACGGTGCGAGGCGTCTGCGGATCCCGAGGTTCAGCTTCATGCGCGGATCCTTCGCGTACTCGTTGTACATGTAGTCGCGCTCGTCATCGGTGACCATCTCGAGCGTCAGCTCGTCGTGGTTGCGGAGGAACAGGCCCCACTGGCAGTTCTCGGGAATCGGGGGCGTCCGTTCGAGGATCTCGTAGATCGGAGTCGCGTCTTCACGGCGGAGCGACATGAACATGCGCGGCATGACGGGGAAGTGGAAGCACATGTGACACTCGTCGCCGTCGCCGAAGTACTCGACGACGTCCTCGGGCCACTGGTTCGCCTCCGCGAGCAGGACCTTGTCCGCGTAGTTCGCGTCGATCTCCTCGCGCACGCGCTTCAGGTAATCGTGCGACTCGGGGAGGTTCTCACCGTTGGTCCCGTCGCGCTCGTAGAGGTACGGGATCGCGTCCATCCGAAAACCGTCGATCCCGAGGTCGAGCCAGAAGCGCAGTACGTCGAGCATCGCCTGCTGCACTTCCGGGTTGTCGTAGTTCAGGTCGGGCTGGTGCGAGAAGAAGCGGTGCCAGAAGTACTGGCCGCGCACGGGGTCCCACGTCCAGTTCGACGGCTCGGTGTCGAGGAAGATGATCCGCGCCTCTTGCCACGGCTCGTCGCTGTCCGACCAGACGTACCAGTCGCCGTACGGCCCGTCGCGGTCGGCACGCGAGGCCTGGAACCACGGGTGGTCGCTCGAGGTGTGGTTCATCACGAGGTCGGCGATCACGCGGATCCCGCGCTGGTGCGCCGCCTCGATCAGCTGGCGGAAATCCTCGACCGTGCCGTAGTCCTGGTGCACGTTCGTGAAGTCCGCGATGTCGTAGCCGCCGTCGCGAAGCGGGGACGGGTAGAGCGGTAGCAGCCAGAGGCAGTCGACGCCGAACCACTGCAGGTAGTCGAGCTTGTCGGTGACGCCGCGTAGGTCGCCCGAGCCGTCGTCGTTGCCGTCGAAGAACGCACGGGTGTGAATCTCGTAGAAGACCGCGTGCTTGAACCAGAGCGGGTCGCTCTCGAACCACTGGCCCGGTTCAGACACTGCCCCTCCGGGCCCGTCCGCCTGCCCTTTCCAGCCGCGTCTTGGGACCTGGTCCCGAGACACGGCTCGACTGGACACGATCACGCACGATCTCACCGGCGTTGCCCCGCGTTCGTGCCTGAGACGCCGCTTTGCCCCACGGGGTCACGTCCACTCTGGCCGCGGCTTGGGACCTGGTCCCGAGACGCGGCCGAAAGCGGCAGGAACCTGTGGCGAAAGCGAAACGCGTCAGCTCACCCTCAGGACGTGCGAGCCGCCCGGCTCGAGGCGGACGAAGTTGCGGCCGGTCTGCCACGTGAACGTCTCGCCGGTGAGCAGCTCCTCGGCCTGGAAGGCCGGCGCGAGACCGAGCGTGGCGGGCAGCACCGCGACACCATCTCGCGTTTCGAACGGGTCGGTGTTGACGACGGCCACGATCGCGTTCGAGCCGCGCCGCTTCGCGTACGCGAAGAGGTGCTCGCTCTCGGTCTCGAGCAGCGTGACGTTCCCGAAGCGCTGCAGAGCCGGGTTCGCGCGACGTACCTCGTTCAGCCGCCGCACGAGCGACAGCAGCTCGCCATCGAGCGCGCGAGTCTTCACCTCGTACTTCTCCGAGTCGAGGTACTCCTCGCTCCCCTCGCGCACAGGCACGTTCTCGAGGTTCTCGAACCCCGAGTAGATCCCGTACGAGCCGCCGAGCGTCGCCGCGAGCACGAGCCGCACCTCGAACGCGGGGCGGCCGCCCTCCTGCAGGTACTCGTGCAGGATGTCGGGCGTGTTCGCGAAAAAGTTCGGTCGGTAGAAGTCACGCCACTCGAGCAGCTGCTCGACGAACTCCTTCAGCTCCCAGCGCGTGTTCTTCCACGTGAAGTACGTATACGACTGCGAGAAGCCGATCTTCGCGAGCGTCGTCATCATCGCGGGCGCGGTGAACGCCTCGGACAGGAAGACGACCTCCGGCTCGACCGCGCGCACCTCCGAGATCAGCCACTCCCAGAACGGGACGGGCTTCGTGTGCGGGTTGTCGACGCGGAAGACCTTGACGCCGCGCGCGACCCAGAAGCGCACCGCGTCGAGCAGCGCCTGCCAGAGCTCCTGCCAGTCGTCGGCGGCGAAGTTGACGTTGTAGATGTCCTGGTATTTCTTCGGCGGATTCTCGGCGTACTTCAGGGTGCCGTCCGGGCGGCGGTGGAACCACTCGGGATGCTCGCGCAGCCATGGGTGGTCGGGTGAGCACTGAATCGCGAAGTCGAGCGCGATCTCCAGACCGTGCTCGGCGGCGCGCGCGACGAGCTGCTCGAACTCCTCGAGCGTCCCGAGCTCGGCGTTGACCGCGGTGTGCCCGCCGCCCTTCCCGCCGATCGCCCACGGGCTGCCGACGTCGCCGGGCGCCGGCGTCAGCGTGTTGTTCCGTCCCTTTCTGTTCGTGACCCCGATCGGGTGGATCGGCGGCAGGTACACGACGTCGAACCCGAGCTTCGCGAGCTCAGGGAGCACGCGCTCGACGCCGGCGAAGCCGCCCCACGACCGCGGGAAGAGCTCGTACCAGGAGCCGAACGCCGCGAGCTCGCGGTCGACGTCCACCTCGATCGTCTGAGACCAGGTCTTCTCGCTCCGGTCGCCGGGCTTCGCGGCCAGCGCCTCCGCGAGCGTCAGCGAGTCGCGCTCGAGCAGCAGCGCGCCCTCGGCGAGCTCGGAGGCGAGGTCGTCCTGGCCGGCATCGTGCTTGCGCTGGACCTCTCGCCGGTACGACGCGACGCGGTCGACCCACGCCTCGATCCGGTAGCACCACCGGCCGGGAGCGTCGACCTCGAAGCCGCCGGTGAAGCGGTCGTTCCCAACGGGCTCGAGTCGAGACTCCCGCCAGCGCGTCGCACCGGGCGACTTGAAGCGAACGGCGGCGCCGAGCACCTCGTGGCCGTCGCGCACGATCGTCGCCGCCACCTCGACCCGGTCGCCGACGACGCTCTTCGCCGGAAAGCGGCCGCAGTCGACCTGCGGCTCGACCGCCTCGACGAGGATGCGGCGCGGTGGATCTGTCGATTCGGGTAGTGACACGGCGTGAACCTTTCCCGCTCCAGCGGAATCCTGCTGCACCCAACCTCACTGCCCGGCGGCCGACTCGGTGAACATGCCTACGAGTTCGTCGACTGGCTCGCCGCGGCCGGACAGTCGTGGTGGCAGGTGCTGCCGCTCGGACCGCCGGACGACGTCGGCTCGCCGTACAAGTCTGCCTCCGCGTTCGCCGGGTGGAGCGGCCTGCTCGCGGACCCGACCGCGAAGGTCGAGCCCGAGGAGCTCGAGGCGTTCGCAGCGCGGGAGGCGTACTGGATCGCGGACTGGGCCGCGTTCGCCGGCGGCGACGCGATCGCCGACCAGGTTCGCTTCGCGCGCGAGTGGAGCGCGCTCCGCGAGCACGCAAGACAGCGCGGCGTCAGGCTGATCGGCGACCTGCCGATCTACGTCGCCGCAGGCAGCGCCGACCACGTCTCGCACCCTCGACTGTTCTCGACCGACGCGGTCGCGGGCGTGCCGCCCGATGCGTTCACGAAAGACGGCCAACTCTGGGGAAACCCGCTGTACGACTGGTCGGCACTCCGCGCGGACGGCTTCCGCTGGTGGATCGAGCGCTTCCGCCGCACGTTCGAGCTCGTCGACCTGACGCGCGCGGACCACTTCCGCGGCTTCGTCGCCTACTGGGCGGTCCCGGCCCACGCGACGACGGCGAGATCGGGGCAATGGCGCCGGGCTCCCGGCCGCAAGCTCTTCGACGCCGTGCGCGAGGAACTCCGAGACCTCCCGGTGATCGCCGAGGACCTCGGCGTGATCACCCCTGCGGTCGAGCGTCTCCGCGACGAGCTCGGGCTACCGGGGATGCACGTGCTGCAGTGGGGGTTCTCCGACCGACCCTCGAGCCCGCACCGTCTCGAGAACCATCGCGAGAATGGCGTCGTGTACACGGGCACACACGACAACGACACGACGGCGGGATGGTGGTCGTCGCTGAGCGCGGCCGAGCGCGCGGCGACCGGGCTCGACCCCGCGAACCCGGCGTGGTCGCTGATCGAGCTCGCATACTCCTCCGTCGCGTCGCTCGCGATCGTCCCGATGCAGGACGCGCTCGGCCTCGGCAGCGATGCGCGCATGAACACGCCGGGGCTCGCGACGGGGAACTGGTCGTGGCGGCTCGAGCACGGCGCAGCGGACGACGCGCTCGCCTCGCGCCTGCGCACAGCAGCCGAGCAAGCCGGTCGCGCATGATCCTCGAGGCGTTCGCCGCTGCGCTCGTCTGCATCGATCCGGGCCACGGCACGCTCGCGCGGGTCGGCGCGCAGCTCGAGCCGATCGGGCCGGGCTCCTCGGTGCTGAAGATCAAGGACCCGGGCGGGGCCTCGGGCGAGGCCGGAGTCGCGCTCGACATCGCGCTGCGCACGCGAACGCTGCTCGCCGCGCGCGGCGTGCGCGTCGCGATGACCCGCACGCGCAGCGGCTACGCCGGCGGCAACGTCGAGCGGGCCGAGTTCTGCAACGCGCGCAAGGCCTCGCTGATGCTGCGAATCCACGCCGACGGCTCGACGAACCGGTCGCTTCGGGGGGTCCACACGCTCTACCCCGCCGTGCGGCGAGGCTGGACAGACGACATTTACGCAAAGAGCGTGCGCGCTGGGCGGCTCCTTCAGACGGCGGTCGTACACTCGACGGGTGCACCGAATCTCGGCCTCCAGCGGCGCAGCGACCTCACCGGGTTCAACTGGGCCGACGTCCCGGTCGTGCTCGTGGAAACGGGGTTCCTCTCCAACCCCGCGGAGGCCCGACTCCTCCATTCTCCGGCCTATCGAGCCCGCATTGCACGGGGACTCGCGGCCGGAGCGGCCTCGGCCGTGGCGTTCCCGGCAAATCGGGGCTAACCTGAGAAGCGTCCTAGCAGGTCGATAGGGGTCGTTGACCTCAAAGGAGAGAACCATGGCCCCAGCCCCAGTGCTGGTGACCCGGGTTCTGCGGCACGGGAGTCGGCAATGACCGTTACGGCGGCACGCCACGCCGTGAGCGCCGCAGCGCTCGCCGGCGACAGAGTCGCGCTCGTTGCGCTGGGCGCTTCGCTTCCGGCGACGACCGCCTTTGCCTACGAACGCCATCGGGCGCGCGCATACGCGCACGCGCTGGAGGACTCCGGCGACTCGGCGCTCGACGAGCTCGCCGTCGGCGCGGCTGCGATGCCTCCATCGGCGGCCGTGCTGGCAGCGGATGGAGCAGAGCTCCAGCTTCTGCTCGGCAACCCGGCACGCTCGATTGCACCGATCGCGCTCGCGGCGCGGGCGGCCGTACTCGTCCGGCATCCGCGCGCCGCGCTCGTCGCACTGGGCGCTGCGTTCGACGCGATGGGCGACCGGAAGGCGTATCGCGTCGCGCTTGCCGCGACGGGACTGCTGACCGCGCTCGTGGCGCTGCTGGCGCTGCCGACGCTGCTCGTGGACGGCGGCACGTCGGTCGCCGGAGTCACCGCCCCGAGCTTCGCGGCTGCGCCCTCGGTCGTCGTCGTCCCTGACTTCCCTGAGCCGCCGCAGCAGCCGCTCCAGAACCCCGTCGACGCGATTCCACCGTTCATCGGGAGCCAGGCGACGCTCGTGAGCGCGCCCGCAGCGCAACCTGTTCCGTCTCCAGCCGCACCGCCGGGCCGTCCGCGCGCGGTGCGCCCCGGGCCTGCTCCCGCAGCCCCTCCTGCGCCTGCGCCCCCGTCCGCACCAACGCCGCAGCCGAGCCCGCAACCGAGCCCCACGCCGCAGCCGACTCCGCAGCCCGACCCGCCGACCGTGTCGCTCGCGGTCGCTCCGGCGGCAGCCCCCGCCCCCGCGGCACCTCCCCAGCCCAAGGCCAACAACGGCAAGGGGGAGGCGAAGGGTCACGCGAAACAGGCAGCCAAAGCCGCCGCGGCAGCGGCTGCGCCGTCCGCCCCGACCCCGCCGAAGAGCCACCGCAAGCCGGTGGCCAAGGCCCCGGCGCCCGCCGCTCCGCCGCCTCAACCCACTGCGCCTGCACCTGAGGCGCAGCAGCCCGCGAGCACCGAGCCGCCGGGCCAGGCTAATAAGGACGACAAGGAAAAGAAGGACAAGAACAAGTAGGGCGATGTACGTCGGGTTCGGAACAGTCCTCGCGATCGGCCTGGTCGGCCTGATCGTTTATCTGCTGGCCTGAGCGCGCGGTTACTCGGGCGGAGACTCGCCGCGCATGCGGTCGAGGGCCGCCCGGCCGCGATCGTGCACGTCGCGGCGGCGCGACGCCGGATCCGGGGCCTCGTCGATCGTCACCTCAGCCTCCTCGAACGTGTCGCGTTCGTCCACGACCTCGCGGGCCTCCGCGATTCGCTGCCGGAGCTCGTCGGCGCGCGGGTCCGGCTCGGGCGCGGGCTCGGGCACGGGCACGGGAAGAGGTGTCGAGGTGGCCTGCCGGCGGAACAGTCGCGACCCGAGCGCCGCCGCGATCCCGAACCCCGCGAGCAGCCACGCAAACCGGCTCCGCATGGGCCGATGCTACACTGGCCGCCGCTTCTCGCTCCGTCCCGCGCCGTCATCGTCCCGAGCGGCGCTGGCAGGCGGAGCCGCCTAAGACCAAGGGAAGAGGAGGTATCGGGAGTTGAGAACCGAGTACGAGATTCTGCTCATGCTGGATCCGGAGCTGCCGGACGGACGGTCCGACGAGATCCTTCAGCGCGCCCGCGAGCTCGTGGAGAAGAGCGGCGGCAGCTGGGACCGGCACGAGCCCTGGGGTCGGCGCAAGCTCGCGTACGAGATCACGCACAAGGACGAGGGCGTTTACCACCTGTTCGAGCTGACCGCCGAGCCGGCGACGCTCGACGAGCTCACGCGCATCCTCAAGATCACCGACGGCGTCATGCGACACATGGCGGTTCGGCGCATCCAGCGCAGTCCCGGACGGCCGGTAGCGCCGCCGCCGCGAGACGTGCAGGATGAGCCGGAGCCGATCGCGGCGTCCGTGGACGAGTAGGAGGAGGAGAGCATGGCGAACATCAACCGGGTCATCCTGGTCGGAAACCTCACGCGCGACCCCGAGCTGCGGCATACGCCGAGCGGCACGTCGGTGTGCAAGCTGCGCCTCGCGGTGAACAGCCGCCAGAAGGACGCAGCCACCGGCGAGTGGGGCGAGAAGCCGAACTACTTCGACGTCACCGTCTGGGGCAACCAGGGCGAGAACTGCGCGAAGTTCCTTTCGAAGGGCCGGCCCGTCGGGGTCGACGGCCGCCTGGACTGGCGCGAGTGGGAGGCGCAGGACGGCACCAAGCGACAGGCGGTCGAGGTGATCGCCGACACGGTCCAGTTCCTCGGGAGCCGCGAGGGCGGTGGAGCCGCCGCCGGCGGCGACGGTGAGCACCAGTTCGTGCCCGCCGGCGCGAAGCAGGACGACTTCGCACCCACCGGCGCCGACGACGACATCCCGTTCTGATGCCGAAGCCCAAGGAGAAGGAGCAACGAGGGCGCAAGCGCCCGCCGATGGGCGGGCCGCAGCGGAAGCGCAATTGCTACTTCTGCAAGGACAAGATCGACGAGGTCGACTACAAGAACATCAACCAGCTGCGGCGGTACATCTCGGAGAAGGGGAAGATCCGTTCGAGGCGGATCACCGGCGCGTGCCGCAGGCACCAGAACCAGGTCTCGGTCGCAGTGAAGCGCGCCCGGGAGATGGCGCTCCTGCCGTACGTGGGCGAACGCTAGATGGAAGTCATCCTCCTCACCGACGTCGACAAGATCGGCTTGCGCGGCGACGTGGTGAACGTCGCGCGCGGCTATGCGCGGAACTTCCTGCTCCCGCGCCGGCTCGCCGAGGAGGCAACGCCCGCCAAGGTGAACGAGCTTCGCAAGCGCGAGGAGCAGCGCGCCCGGCACGAGGCGCAGACCTTCGAGCAGGCCCGCGAGATCGCCGACCGGCTCGGCCAGACCGAGCTGCGCTTCGACGTCAAGGCAGGCCCGACCGGCGCGCTCTTCGGCTCGGTCACACCAACGGACATCGTCGACGAGCTCTGGAAGCAGCAGAAGATCCGCGTCGACCGCCGCAAGGTCGGGATCGACAACATCAAGCGGATCGGGCGCCACACGGTGCCGATCGAGCTCTTCACCGACGTGGACGTCGAGGTGCGCGCATTGGTCGTGCCCGAGGGCGGCGAGCTGCCGCCGGAGGAGGAACTGGAGGCGATGGAGGCCGCAGCCGTCGCGGAGGAAGAGGCCGCAGCCGCCGCAGCCGCCGCGCAAGACGCCGAGGTGCAGGAGTTTCTCGCCGACGACGAGCCCGAGGCCGAGCCGGCCGCGACCGACGAGCCGGAGCCGGCCGCGGAACGCGAGGCCGAGCCGGTCGCCGCCGAGCCCGAGTCGCAGCAGTAACGACTCGTCCACAGGCGCGCACGTGCCTGTGGACTTTCGCCTGAACTTCACGCACCGAGCGGGGTTTCTCTCCACAGTTCCGTCCGGTGCCACCGGCAGTATGGCCGTCCTTTTCCCTGCACAGCGCGAGGATCGCCATGTCGAAAACCACACTGTCTACAGGTACTCCTGGCTCACCAAGCGTGGTTGACTCGGGGGCTGTGGCCCAAGTCGCTCAGCTCTCGCATGCCGCCCCGATTCCGCCCCAGAACCTCGACGCCGAGGAGTCGGTACTCGGGGCGATGATGCTCTCCCCCGGCGCGATCGGGGCGGTGAGCGAGATTCTCGATGCCGGCGACTTCTACCGCGAGAGTCACGCGAAGATCTACCGCGCGGCGCTGTCCCTGTACGCAAGAGGCGAGCCGGTGGACGCGATCACCCTCGTCGACGCGCTCGAGGAGCGAAGCGAGCTCGAGGACGCGGGCGGGCGGATCCGCATCCACGAGCTTGCCGCGCTCGTCCCGGCGGCCGCGAACGCCGCGCACTACGCGCGGATCGTCCGCGAGATGGCGACGCTCCGTGGCCTGATCCGTACGGGACAGGAGATCGCTCGGCTCGGCTGGGAGCGGCCCGGCGAGACCGACGTCCTCGTCGACCGCGCAGAGCAGATCCTCTTCGACCTCTCGCAGGACCGCGTCACGACGGAGTTCGCACACATCGATCAGCTGCTGAAGGAGAGCTTCGAGCGGATCACGCAGCTGTACGAGGCCGGCGCCGACGTCACCGGGACCGCAACGGGCTTCAAGGAGCTCGACCGGCTCACGTCCGGGTTCCAGCCCGGCAACCTCGTCATCGTCGCTGCGCGTCCGTCGATGGGGAAGTCCGCGCTCGGCCTCTGCATGGCAGCGAACCTGGCGGTGCGCGAAGGCGTGCCGGTCGGGATCTTCACGCTCGAGATGTCGAAGTCGGAGGTCACGCAGCGGCTGATGTGCAGCGAGGCGAAGGTCGAGTCGCAGCGCCTGCGCACCGGCAAGCTCGCCGTCGACGACTGGCCGCGGCTCACCGCTGCCTGCGACAAGCTCGCGAAGGCGCCGATCTACGTCGACGACACGGGCTCGATCAACCTGATGGAGATCCGCTCGAAGGCGCGCCGGCTCAAGTCGCTCGAGCCGAACCTCGGCTTGATCCTGGTCGACTACCTGCAGCTGATGACCTCGGGCACCACGGCCGAGAACCGCGTGCAAGAGGTGTCGCAGATCTCGCGTTCGCTCAAGGTGTTGGCGCGCGACCTCGACGTCCCGATCCTCGCGATGTCGCAGCTGTCACGCGCCGTCGAGCAGCGCCACGACAAGCGGCCGATCCTCTCCGACCTGCGCGAGTCAGGCTCGATCGAGCAGGACGCCGACCTCGTGATGTTCATCTACCGCGACGAGTACTACAACGACGAGTCCGACCAGCAGGGGATCGCCGAGGTGAACGTGGCCAAGCACCGCAACGGCCCGACCGACGGGATCAAGCTCTCCTTCCTGAAGCGCTACGCGAAGTTCTCCGATCTGGCGGCCGCCTAGACATGTGGGTGAAGACCAACATGGGGTGATCACGGAGCAGACGATCTGCATCCCGCCGCGGGGGACGAGCTTCCGGGCGGTGTGTGAAGCGTGCGCGGCGGACCAGCTGCCGAGCCGCGGGTACGTCGGGGCGACCGTCGAAGGGTCGCTCGCGCTCGAGCGGGAGCACGGCCACGTCACGTGCTCGCGTGGGCACGAGATCCGCGTGCTGCGGGCTTTGCCCGCGAGCCTCGTCCACTAGATCGGGCAGACTCCCTCCGTGCCCGCGACCGTGATCGTCGGCGCGCAGTGGGGCGACGAGGGCAAGGGCAAGATCGTCGACCTGCTCGCGCAGCACGCAGATCTCGTCTGCCGCTACCAGGGCGGGCCGAACGCCGGGCACACGATCATCGTCGGCGGCGAGACGTTCAAGCTCCGCGCGATGCCTTCCGGGATCCTCTCCGGCAAGGAGTGCGTGATCGGCGGCGGCTGCGTCGTCGACCCGGAGGTGCTGCTCGACGAGTTGGACGGTCTCGCTGCGCGCGGCGTCGCGACGGAGGGGCTCGTGCACCTCTCCGGCAACGCGCACCTGATCATGCCGTGGCACGTCGTGATCGACCAGGCGAGCGAGCGCCGGCTCGGCCGGCTGCAGATCGGGACGACGAGGCGCGGGATCGGGCCTGCGTACGCGGACAAGGCGGCGCGGATCGGGATCCGCGTGCAGGACCTGCTCGACCCGAAGATCCTGCGGCAGAAGATCGAGGTCGCGCTCGCAGAGAAGAACGTGTGGCTCGAGCGCGTGTACGGCGTGGAGCCTCTCGACCTCGATGAGGTCGCCGCGCGACTCGAGGGGCTGGCGCAGCGCCTGCGTCCGTACGTCTCCGACACGTCGCTGCTCGTCGACCGGGCACTCGACGACCAGCGCTTCGTGCTCTTCGAGGGCGCGCAGGGAACGCTGCTCGACCTCGACCACGGCACGTATCCGTTCGTCACGTCGTCGAACCCGGTCGCCGCGTACGCAGCGGTCGCCTTCGGGATCGGGCCGAACCGCATCGACGCAGTGGTCGGCGTGTCGAAGGCCTACGTGACGCGGGTCGGTGAGGGGCCGTTCCCGACGGAGATCGAAGGGCCGAACCAGGAGCGCGTCCGCGAGCTCGGACACGAGTTCGGAACGGTCACGGGCCGCGAGCGGCGCTGCGGTTGGCTCGACCTCGTGGCGCTGCGCTACGCGGTTCGGCTGAACGGGATCACCTCGCTGGCGCTGACGAAGCTCGACGTCCTGTCCGCGTTCGAGGAGCTCCCGGTCTGCGTCGCGTATCGGCTGCGTGACGGAAGCAAGACGCGCGACTTCCCCGCCCACCAGAGCGACTTCCACCACGCTGCCCCGGTGTACGAGACGCTCGCGGGCTGGGCCGAGCCGCTCGACGATGTCGGCTCGGTCGACGAGTTGCCGGCCGCGGCGCGCGCATACGTCGACTTCGTCGAACGTGAGCTCGGCGTCGAGGTCTCGCTGATCGGAACAGGCGCCGAACGGGAGCGCGTGCTCTCGCCGCGCGGCCTCGAGGCCGTCGCGCGTCCCTGATTACTCGAAGGTCACGACGAGCCGAGCGATCTGCTCGCCGCGCGTCGTGAAGATCATTCGCCCGGCCGGGCGACCGTCGTCCGCACGCCAGGCGTAGCGCGCGACGATCGTGTCGTCGTCCGCCTCCTCGCTCGAGAGCACGTCGACCTCGTCGTCGGGCGGGTTCGACGCGTACGCGGCCGCGATCGTCTCCTTGCCGTGGAACGGCCCGGCCGGCACGCCCTCGAAGACGAGCTCGGCGTCCTCGGTGAACTGCTCGAGCATCGGCGCGAAGTCGCCGCTCCGGACGCCCTGGTTGAACAACTCGATGTGTCGCTCGAGCAGCGTCATCGGGGAGAGCCTATGCCGCCGTTAGCATCCGGCACGTGAAGGTTCTGGTCGTGGGATCGGGCGGGCGGGAGCACGCGCTCGCCTGGAAGCTCGCACAGAGCCCGCGGCTCACCGAGCTGCACGCTGCGCCCGGCAACCCGGGGATCGCTGGGCTCGGGCCGTGCCACCCCGTGCACGCGCAGGACGCCGAGGGCCTGCTCGCGCTCGCGCGCGCGCTTGCCATCGACCTCGTCGTGATCGGCCCCGAGGTGCCGCTCGTGTCCGGGGTCGCCGACGCACTCCGCCTCGGCGGCGTCGCGGTGTTCGGGCCGAGTGCCGCGGCGGCGCAGATCGAAGGCTCGAAGCGCTTCGCGAAGGAGGTCATGCAAGCCGCCGGCGTTCCGACGCCCGAGGGGCTCGCAGTCGCCCGCCCGCCCTGCGTCGTCAAGGCGGACGGGCTCGCGGCGGGCAAAGGTGTCTTCGTCTGCCACACCCAGGACGAGCTCGACGCTGCACTCCGCGCCGTGTCCGGCATCGGCGACGACTTCGTGGTCGAAGAGCTGCTCGAGGGCGACGAGCTGTCGGTGTTCGCGATCTGCGACGGCGTGACCGCGCTCGGCCTCCCGCCCGCACGAGACTTCAAGCGTGCGTTCGACGGTGACGCTGGGCCGAACACGGGTGGCATGGGCGCGTTCTCGCCGGTCCCGCTCGGCGGCCTGGAGCTCTCTGAGCTCGTCGGGGCGGTGCACGAACCGGTGCTTCGAGAGCTCGCACAACGCGACGCGCCGTTCATCGGGCTCCTCTACGCGGGCCTGATGCTGACCGAGGACGGACCCAGGGTGCTCGAGTTCAACTGCCGGTTCGGCGACCCCGAGACCCAGGCGATCCTGCCGGGTGTGGAAGGCGACCTGCTCGGCGCCCTCGCGGCCGCTGCCGCAGGCGATCTCGGCGGCGCGACACTCGAAGCATCGGATGAGGCTGCCGTGACGATCGTCCTTGCGGCGCATGACTACCCTGCCGCGGGTGACGTGGGCTCTCCGATCATCGGGATCGCCGAGGCGGAAGCCGACGGAGCCGTCGTCTTCCATGCGGGGACAGCGCTGCGGGGAGAGCAGCTCGTGACGAACGGCGGGAGGATCCTGAACGTGTCGGCAACGGGTTCGACACTCGCGGACGCACGCGGCAGGGCCTACGCAGCAGCCGAGCAGATCGCGTTCGACGGGATGCGCTTCCGCACCGACGTCGCGCTCGAGGCGGCAAACGGAGCGCCGGTTGGCTGAGGCGCCGGTAGTCGGGATCCTCGTCGGCTCCGAGTCGGACCGCGAGCGGATGCAGGGAGCCTTCGACGAGCTCGACAAGCGGGGGATCGCGTACGAGTTCGACGTCCGCTCGGCACACCGCACTCCCGACTCGGTCGCGGAGTACGCACGCACAGCGCGTGAGCGTGGGCTCCGCGTGTTGATCTGCGGCGCCGGGCTCGCGGCGGCACTCCCCGGGGCGGTCGCGGCGCACACCGATCTGCCGGTGATCGGCGTCCCCCTGCGCTCGAGCCTCAGCGTCCTCGACGGTCTCGACGCGCTGCTCGCGATCGCGCAGATGCCCCCTGGCGTGCCCGTCGCAGCGGTCGGCGTCGACAGCGCGAAGAACGCCGCGGTGCTCGCGGCCCGCATACTCGGCGCGTGAACGTCCGGCCCGCGCGGCCGGAGGACGCACGGCGGATCGCGGAGATCCACGTCGAGACCTGGCGCGCGACCTACCCCGGAGTCATGCCGCAGGAGGTGCTCGACGGACTGAGCGTCGACGAGCGGGAGCGGCTCTGGCAGGAGTGGATCCCGCATCGCGAGACGCGTGCGTTCGTCGTCGAGCTCGACGGCGGGGTGGCCGGGTTCGTGAGCGTCGGGCCTTGCTGGACGGATCGGGCGATCGGCGAGCTCTACGCGATCTACGTGGCTCCGGCAGGTCAAGGCCGAGGCGCGGGGTTGCGGCTCATGGAAGCGGGCGCGGGTGCCCTGGCCGAGCGCTGGGACGAGGCGATTCTCTGGGTCGCAACGGAGAACCCGCGAGCTCGCCGCTTCTACGAGCGCTACGGCTGGGAGGTCGACGGCGAGCGGATCGACGACTCGATCCCGGGGGTCTCGTTGCCCGAGACGCGGTACCGGTTGTCCGGCCTGGGGCAGCGCTAGGCTGGCCGAGTGATTGCCCGCTACTCCCGTCCGGCGATGGCCGGGGTCTGGTCGGAGCAGCGAAAGCTGGAACGGTGGCTCGAGGTCGAGCTCGCCGCGCTGGATGCGTGGGCCGAGATCGGGCGCGTGCCGGCCGAGGCGGCGGAGGCGATCCGGCACGCGGCGGTTGCCCCTACGCCGGAGCGCGTGCGCGAGATCGAGGAGCGGACGCACCACGATGTCGCGGCGTTCGTCGACGCCGTCGCCGAGGGGCTCGGCGAGCACGGGCGCTGGTTCCACTACGGGCTGACGTCCTCCGACGTCCTCGACACAGCGCTCTCGCTGCAGATCCAGGAGGCGGGCCGGCTGATCGTCGAAGGCATCGACCGCGCGTTCACCGCGGTCGTCGGCCGGGCGGAGGAGCACCGGCTGACGCTCACCATCGGGCGAACGCACGGCGTGCATGCCGAGCCGACGACGCTCGGGCTGAAGCTCGCAGGCTGGGCGTTCGAGCTCGAGCGAAACCGGACGCGCGTCGAGCGTGCGCTCGACGGCCTGCGCGTCGGGAAGCTCTCGGGCGCGGTGGGGACGTACTCGGCGACTGACCCGGACGTCGAGCGAATTGCGTGCGAGCGCCTCGGGCTCGAGCCTGCACCGAGCTCGACCCAGATCCTTCAGCGCGACCGGCATGCCGAGCTGCTGAGCTCGCTCGCACTCACCGCCGCGTCGCTCGAGAAGTTCGCGCTCGAGGTGCGCCACCTCGCGCGAACCGAGGTGCGCGAAGTCGAGGAGCCGTTCGGTCGCGGACAGAAGGGCTCGTCCGCGATGCCGCACAAGCGGAACCCTGTCGTCTCGGAGCGCATCTGCGGGCTCGCGCGCGTCGTGCGGTCGGCCGCACTCGTCGGGCTCGAGAACGTTGCGCTTTGGCACGAGCGCGACATCACGCACTCGTCCGCCGAGCGCGTCGTCGTGCCGGACGCGTTTCTCGCGCTCGACTACATGCTCGAGCGGTTCGGCTGGCTCGTCGAAGGGCTCGTCGTCTTCCCCGAGCGAATGCGCCGGAACCTGGAGGCGAGCCACTTCCTGTTCTTCAGCCAGCGCGTGTTGCTCGCGCTCGTGGAGAGCGGTCTCTCGCGCGACGACGCGTACCGGCTCGTGCAGCGAAACGCGATGCGCGCATGGGAAGAGGAGCAGGACTTTCGCGAGCTCGTGCGCGGGGACTCGGAGCTCGCGCCACGACTTGCGCTCGACGAGGTCTTCTCGCTCGAGCCGTACACCCGTCACGTCGACACCGTCTTCGAGCGCCTCAGCGCGCTCGTGCGGACGAAAGAGGAGGAGCCCACCTATGCTTGAAGCCGCCGCCCACGTCGGGAGCGGGAAGGTCCGCGAGCTCTACGCGCTCGACGAGGAGCGTCTGCTGCTCGTCGCCAGCGACCGGATCTCGACCTTCGACGTCGTCCTCCCGACCGAGATTCCCGACAAGGGGCGGGTGCTCACCGGCCTCGCTGCCTTCTGGTTTGCACGGACGAGGCACCTCGTACCGAACCACTTGCTCGCGCTGCGCGAGGACGGCCGCACGACCGAGTGCCGCAAGCTCGAGATGCTGCCGATCGAGTGCGTCGTCCGCGGCTACCTCGCCGGCTCGGGCTGGAAGGACTACCTCGCGACGGGCGCGACCTCGGGCCACGCGCTGCCGTCGGGGATGCGCGAGTCCGACCAGCTTCCCGAGCCGATCTTCACGCCGGCGACGAAGGCGCAGTCAGGTCACGACGAGAACATCGACGCCGAGCAGGCAGCCGAGCTCGTGGGGCATGACCGCTTCCGCGAGGTCGAGCGCATCGCGCTGGCGCTCTACGAGCACGCCGCGAAGTACGCGCGCGAGCGCGGGATCATCATCGCCGACACGAAGTTCGAGTTCGGGCTCGACGACGAGGGACGGCTCGTCCTCGGCGACGAGGCGCTCACGCCGGACTCCTCGCGGTTCTGGCCGGCGGACGAGTACACGCCGGGCGGAGCGCAGCCCTCGTTCGACAAGCAATTCGTCCGCGACTACTGCGAGACGCTCGGCTGGGACAAGACCGCGCCCGGCCCGGAGCTCCCGGACGACGTCGTCACGGGCACACGCGCGCGCTACGTCGAGGCCTTCGAGCGGATCACGGGAATCGGATTCGCGGAGTACGTCGCCGACCCGGACGTGGTGCAGCGGTGAAGGCGACGGTGCTCGTGCGTCCGAAGGCAGGGATCCTCGACCCCCAGGGCCAGGCGGTCGAGGGGTCGCTTCGGCAGCTCGGGTTCGCCGTGGGGGAAGCCCGCGTCGGCAGGGTCGTCGACCTCGAGCTCGAGGCGACGGACGCCGCGACGGCGCGCGCCGAGGTCGAGCGCATGTGCGAGCAGCTCCTCGCAAACCCCCTGATCGAGAGCTTCGAGATCGAGCTCGAGGGCGCGTGAGCGATCGCCGCCCGCAGGTCGCCGTGATCGTGTTCCCGGGGTCGAACGACGACCGGGACGCGGCGTGGGCACTGCACGCGCTCGGGGCCGATCCCGTGCTCGTCTGGCACGGCGAGTCTGAGCTCCCCGACGTCGCAGGCGTCGTTCTCCCCGGCGGGTTCTCGTACGGCGACTATCTCCGCTGCGGCGCAATCGCACGGTTCGCGCCGGCGATGGAGGCCGTCGGGCGCTTCGCGAGAGCAGGCGGTCCCGTGCTCGGGATCTGCAACGGGTTCCAGATCCTCTGCGAGGCCGGGCTGCTCCCGGGCGTGCTTCGCCCGAACCGGTCGCTCGAGTTCATTTGTCGGGATACGCGCGTGCGCGTCGAGCGTGCGGACACGAAGCTCACCTCGCGGTGCACGGTCGGGCAGACCCTCACGATCCCCGTGAAGCACGGTGAGGGGTCGTGGTTCGCCGACGACGACCTCTACGCGGAGCTCGTCGCCCTCGACCAGATCGTCCTGCGCTACGAGGACAACCCGAACGGGTCGATGCACGACGTCGCCGGCGTCTGCAACCGAGAAGGCAACGTCCTCGGCCTGATGCCGCACCCCGAGCACGCGGTCGACCCGCTGCTCGGTTCGGCCGACGGCACCTTCGTGCTCGCGTCGCTCGTCGACGCTGCGCGCGAACGGGAACAGGCGCTCGTCTAGGCACCACCACCGAGACCGAGCGTCTCGGCGAGCTCGGGATGGCGGCGGAGCGCATCGTGCAGGCGCGCCAGGTCGCGCGCACGCAGCGTCACGGGGCCGCGGCGGGCGGTGCCGTCGGTCGTGTACGCGAAGCGGACGAGCCGCTCGCCCTTTCCGTTCTCTAGCAACTGCACGACCGACGAGAAGCGACGGTCGCCGGCGCGCTGTGGGATCTCGAGCTGGTCGACGAGAGCGGCGTCGCCCCATGCCGTTGCAACCTTGACGGTCGCTGCTTTCGCTGGGGCTTTGGCGGGCATGCGACGAACCTAGCGACCAATGTGTGACCCATGGGTGTCACGTCTGTGCCGAATGTGAGACTTGTCGTCCACAGTGATCGTCGCGCACGTCGACCTGGATGCCTTCTTCGCTGCCGTCGAGGAACTCGACGATCCGACCCTGCGTGCGAAGCCGCTCGTCGTCGGCGGAGACCCGCAGGGCCGCGGGGTCGTCGCGACCGCGAACTATGTCGCGCGCCGCTTCGGCATCCACTCCGCGATGAGCTGCGCGGAGGCTCGGCGCCGCTGCCCGAGCGCCGTCTTCGTCCGCCCGCGCCACGACCGTTACCGCGAGCTCTCGCGAAGTGTCTGGGCGACGATCCGCGAGGTCGCGCCGGTCGTCGAGCAGACCGGGATCGACGAGGGGTACCTCGACCTCACCGACGAGGCGGCCGACTTCCTCGCGGCCCGGCGCCTCGCCGAGGCGATCCAAACCGCCGTGCGAGGAACGACGAACCTGACGTGCTCGCTCGGGATCTCGAGCTGCAAGGTCGTCGCGAAGATCGCGAGCGACCGGCGCAAGCCCGGCGGGATCACCGTCGTTCCACAGGGACGCGAGGCCGCGTTTCTCGCCCCGCTCGACGTCCGCAAGCTGCCGGGCGTCGGCCCGCGCGCCGAGCAGAGGCTGCGGCCCGCGGGGATCGAGACGATCGGCGCGCTCGCAACGCTTTCGGACGACCTGCTCGCGACGCTCCTCGCCGGCAAGGTCGGGCTCGAGCTTCGAGACCGCGCGCGCGGGATCGACGGACGGCGAGTCCAGCCCGTCTCCGAGCCGCCGGTCTCGATCAGCCACGAGGAGACGTTCGACCGCGACATCGCGGAGCGCGCGCGCCTCCACGACGAGCTGCGCAGGATGTCCGACAGCCTCTCGCGGCGCCTGAACGACCGTGAGCTGCTTGCGCGCACTGTGACCACGAAGCTCCGCTACGGCGACTTCACGACTCGCACACGTTCGACGACGCTCTCGACCGGCACGGACGAGGCCGACCGGATCTACGCGCTCGCATGCGAGCTCCTCGACCGCGCGCTCGACCAGCGACCGGGCGCGCTCAGGCTCGTCGGTGTCGGCGTGTCGGGGCTCGGCACCGAGGCGCAGCTCGCGCTCGTCTAGCGTCCCATCCGTGGACGCGGCGGCAACCGTCTGGTGGCTCGAGGAAGCCCCTCCCGACGAGGCGGCGCCTGCACTCGCGCACGACCTCGACGCGGAGGTCGCGATCGTCGGCGGCGGCTACTGCGGTCTCTGGACCGCGCGCGCCTTGAAGGAACGCGCGCCCGACCTTCGCATCGTGCTCGTCGAGGCGGAGCGATGTGGACACGGTCCCAGCGGCCGGAACGGAGGCTTCGTCCACGGCTACTGGAGCATGCTCGGCTGGGCGCGCACCGTGCTCGGCGACGCGCGCGCGTTCGAGCTCGCCCGCGCCGGCGACGGGATCCTTCCCGCGATACGCGCGCTCGGCGAAGACGTCTGGCTGCGCGAGGCGGGGATGCTCGAGGTCGCGACGACGCCCCGCCAGGAAGACATCGTCGCACGTGCCGCCGACACGGCGCGCGAGCTCGGCGTTCCAGAAGAGGCGGTGCGGCTCTCGCGCGAGGAGGTCGCCGCGCGCTGCCGCTCACCGCGGTTCGGAAGCGGCGTTCTGTTCCGGGAGTGCGCCACGGTGCAGCCTGCGCGGCTCGCGCGGGCTCTGCGCCGCCGCGCGCTCGACGCAGGCGTCGAGGTGTTCGAGCACACGCCCGCGACACGCGTGCGTGACGGCGTCGTCGAGACGCCGAACGGCACGATCCGCGCGGGCGAGATCGTGCTCGCGACGAACTCCGCACTTGCGCGCTGGCGCCCGACGGCACGTCGCCTCGCTGAGTTCAGCTCCTACGTCGTCCTGACGGAGCCGGTGCCCGAGCTGATCGACGAGCTCGGCTGGACGGGCGGCGAGGCGATCGCCGACGGCCGCATGTTCCTGCACTACTTCCGCACGACGAACGACGGCCGCGTGCTGATGGGAAGCGCCGGTGGAACACGGCGCCATGCCGAGCGCGGCCTGCGGCTCCTGCTCCCCGCGCTCGCGGGGGCGCGGATCACGCACCACTGGGGCGGCCCGATCGACGTCTCTGCCGACCGCCTGCCGAACGTCGGCTCGCGCGGCCGCATCCACTACGCGGCGGGCTTCACCGGCAACGGCGTCGGGCCGACGTGGCTCGCCGCGCAGTCGCTGGCGTCGCTCGTGCTCCGAGCCGACGACGAATGGTCGCGGCTTCCGCTCGTCGGCCGGCGCGTCCGGGCACTGCCGCCGTTCAAGACCATCGGCGGCCGGCTCGTCAGCTCCGCGATCCTGCACGTCGAGGAGGCGGACGAGGAAGGCCGCCGCCCCTCGCCGCTCGCGCGACTCGGGGCGGCGCTGCCGCGACTCACCGGTTCGCGGCTCGGCCTTCGCTAGACGCCGCTACTTCAGGTCGGCCAGGATCTCCGACGCCGCGCGCTGGCCCGTCTCGACCGCACCGTTGAGATAGCCCTGGAAGTCGACCGACGTGTGCTCGCCGGCGAAGTGGCACGTGCCCTGCCGCCGACCCTCCATCCCGGCGAACTTCGTGTACTGACCGACCTTCCAGTACGAGTACGACCCGCGCGTCCACTCGTAGCCCGGCCAGAAGTCGATCGCGGCGCGCCCGTTGTACGCCTTCGTGATCCCGGGCAGGACCGGTTCGGCCTGAGCGAGGAACTGCTGCGCGCGCGAGTCCGGAGTACCGCTCCCGAAGCTCGCGCCGACCTTCCCTCCGGTGTAGTTGACGAGGATCCCGGAGGCTCCGGGCTGCGCGCGCGTCACCTCCCACGAGTTCTGGTAGCCGCGGTCGGAGAACGTCTCGCCGTTGTAGCCCTGCGCGCGCCAGGGGCGGCTCTTGAACTGCACGTGCAGCTTCGAGTTCGTGCCCATGCCCTGCTCGCGGATCGCAACCTCCTTCAGCCGCTCCCAGCCCGCACGCGAGAAGTTGACCGACGCGCGCAGGATCGAGAACGGCAGCGCGAGCACGACACGGTCCGCGGTGATCGTCTTCGTCGCCAAGCCCTGCCTGAACGTCAGCTCCCAGCGGCCGCCGGCGGTGACCCGGACCGCGATGAGCTGCGAGCCGGTCGTGATCTGGCCGGCGAGCCGGTCGGCCAACCGCGCGGTGATCTGGTCGTTGCCACCCGCGACGTGGTACTTCTCGTTCGACTCGCCGAAGATGCGCATGTTTCCCTGGCCGCGATACCCGAGCAGGTAGATCAGGTTGAGCGAGCTCTGCTCCGACGACTCCGCCCCGTACTCGATGTTGTACGCGACGTCGAGTAGCTGTCCGACCTTCGAGTCCATCCCGCCCTCGAACGTCTCTTCGATCCAGTCGATGATCGACATCCTGTCGAGCTCCCGGCCACGCGGTGTCGAGAGGTCGAACTGCGTCGGATAGCTCGCCGCGGAGACGTCCTTGTGGATCTTCTGCCAGGCCGCCTTGATGTCCGCCGTGGCCTCCTCGAAGGAGTACCGCGCGCCGTCGAACCAGTTCGTCTGCTCGGTGCCGTTCGCCTCGGCGGACAGCAGGTTGTCGAGCTTCAGCCCGAGCTCGGACGAGAGCTGACGGATCGCCGTGTGGCCCTGGTCGATCAGCTCGCCGCCGCGCTCGACGATCTGCCCGTCGGCGAACGCGCCGCGGAGCGTCCAGCAACGGCCGCCGATGCGATCAGCGGCTTCGTGCACCTCGGCGACGATGCCGGCCTGCTTCAGTCGATACGCCGCGCTCAGGCCCGCAAGCCCGGCGCCGACGACGACCACCCGGCCTGCGGGCACCGCTGCCCGCGACCGTTGCGCGAAGACCCCGAACGCTGTAGTCGCCGCGCCGGCGACAGCGGCGTCACGCAGAAAACCTCGCCGCGTCGTCGACCGATCTCCCCCGGCAGCCTCGGCCGCCGCTCGCTGCACCGTCTCCAGCAGTGGTGTTCTGGCCATGACCCTCTCCTCTCCCCTCGGACGCCTGGGACGAAGGATCCTCCCGAAGCGCGGAAATGGCTAGTGGCCGACGGGCGAAGCGGCCGCCGCCGGCTTGGACCCGTTGGACAACCGCGCCGCGAGCGCCTGTCGCGCCTTCACCGCGAGCCAGAGCTCCATCCGCTGTTCCGGCTCGTCCGGGTGGCGCCCGGTCTGCTCCCGCAGGCGGTCCATGCGATACCGAAGCGTGTGCCGGTGAATCCCGAGCCGCTCGGCCGCGTCGCTCCAGCGGCAGCCGGTTTCGAGCAGGACGGCAAGCGACTCGCCGAGCCTCGCGTTCCCCGCCGTGGCGCCGAGGACGCGGTCGACGAACGCCTCGAGCGCCGCGTCCGGGAGCGACAGCAGCAGCTCGAGCGAGCCGAGGTCGCGGTACGACGCGACCGCAGTCGTGGTCGCGTCGATTGCGGCACGAGCCTCGACGAGCGATCGGCCGATGGCCCGCCCCTGGGCCGGCCGCCCCACGCCGATGCGCGCCGACGGCTCTGCCTCGACGAGCTTCCGCGCGAGCGCGAGTGCGTCCTCCTCGCTGTCGACCTCGACGAGGAACCCGGCCCGGTCGGGGCGCGCGGTCGAGAGGTAGCGCACCGAATGGCGGTCGAGCAGGTCGGCGACCTCGCTCCTGACGCGCTCGCCGGTCGAGCCGTTCGAGGCGGGTACCGCGAGGAACGCTGCGTGCGCCCGCGACGGGTCGAGTCCGAAGGCCGCCATCCGCCGCGACGCCTCGCGGTCGTCGAGGCGATCGCCTTCGAGATCCTCGAGCAGGTCGCCGGCGAGCCTCAGCTCGGCAGCGCTGACGGCGCGACGCCGCGCCAGCTCGAAGCCGAGCGCAGTCTGGCCGTGATGGAGCACGAGCCGGTCGTACTCCCCGAACGGCGTCCCGTCGCGGGCCGCCTTGAGCAGGCCGCCGCTGCCGAGCGGGAGCTCGAGCGCCCCCTCGAACGACGCGTGACGGCCGGTGTGGCGCTCGGCGACGACGCGGCGCCGTTCGTCGACGAGGGCCAGCGAGCAGCCCAGGTGCCCGCTGACGATCGCGAGCAGCGCCGGGACGCCGCGGCCCTCGAGCACCGCCTCGGCCAGTCGCTCGTTCACCTCGAGCGCGCGCGTCAGCCGCTCGAGCTGCTCGCTCGCGAGCCGCGTCGTCGCGCCCTTCGTGATCGCGACGAACGGGACCTCGTACGGAACGCAGACGACCGGAAAGCCCAGCTTGTTCCCCTCTTCGACGAGTGCGGCCGGAACCTCGGAGAAGCCGAAGCCGAGCCCGAAGCCGAGCCCGGCGAGGCCGTGCTTCGACAGGCGGCGCAGATACGAGCGCTGCGCGGTCGCGAGCTCGCCGACGCCGAGGCCCGTCGTGAGCAGGAACTCGCCGCCCTCGAGAAACGGGGTCGGGTCGTCCAGTTCGGAGACGTGGAGCCACGTCACCTCGTTGGCCAAGCCGTCCGCGCCGGCCGCGACGCTCAGGCCTAGCCCCTCGATCTCGACGACGTCGGCGACGGTCAGCACTCGGACATCGGGGCCAAAGCTAGGCGGGACGCGCCGCGATTGCAAGCCTGACCTTCGACGGCGCGTCGAAAAGCCGCACCGGGATTGTGCCCGGTCGGCTCTTGCCCGCGCGGCCCGTTCGTGGGATGGATTGGGCCGTGGCGTTGCAAGAGGTGCGGGCCAGCGAGCGCGTGGTCGCCGCGCGTGAGCGATACGTGGCGCGCGGGATCTCGACTCCCACGCTCGTCGTCGATCGGGCGGAGGGCGCACGGGTCTGGGACGTCGACGGCCGCGAGTACGTCGACTTCGCCGGCGGGCTCGGCTGCCAGAACACGGGCCACGGCCTGCCCGCTGCAGTCGCGGCGATCCACGAGCAGGTCGACCGCTACCTGCACCAGTGCTTCATGGTCGGGATGTACGAGCCGTACATCGAGGTCTGCCGCCGGCTCGCGGAGCTCTCGCCGTGCGCGGGAGAGGAGCAGCGCTCGATCCTGGTCAACTCGGGCGCAGAGGCGATCGAGAACGCGGTCAAGATCGCGCGGGCCGCGACCGGCCGACCCGCGGTCGTCGTCTTCGACCACGCGTTCCACGGCCGGACACTCCTGACGATGACGATGACGTCGAAGGTCGCGTACAAGCGGGGGTTCGGGCCGTTCGCCCCCGAGGTCTATCGCGCTCCCGGCCCGTACCCGTACCGCGGCGTCGGCACCGACGAGGCGATCGCGGGCCTCGAGCTCCTGTTCGCGCGCGAGGTCGACCCGGAGAGCGTCGCGTGCGTCGTGCTCGAGCCGATCCAGGGCGAGGGCGGGTTCATCGTGATGCCGGACGACTTCCCACGCGCGCTGAAGGAAATCTGCGATCGGCACGGGATCCTCTACGTCGACGACGAGGTGCAAACAGGCGTCGGGCGCACCGGGCCGGTGTGGGCGATCGAGCGCTACGGCATCGAGCCCGACCTGCTCGTCTCCGGCAAGTCGCTCGGTGGCGGCCTGCCGCTCGCGGGCGTGACGGGGAAGGCGGACGCGATGGACGCGCCGGGGCCCGGCGGCCTCGGCGGCACGTTCGGCGGCAACCCCGCCGCCTGCGCCGCCGCGTGCGCCGTGCTCGACGAGGTGGCGACCGACGGCTTCCGAACACGTTCGGAGGAGCTCGGTCGGACCTTGCGGCGACGGCTCGACGCGCTGGCCGAGCGCGTGCCCCAGATCGGCGAGGTGCGCGGGGCCGGGCCGATGCTCGCGCTCGAGCTCGTGGAGGATCGCGACTCCAAGCGGCCCGCCGGGGAGCTCGCGAAGGCGACGGTTAGCCGAGCGCTCGAGAGCGGGCTGATCCTGCTCACCTGTGGGCTCTACGGCAACGTGGTGCGTATCCTCGTCCCGCTCGTCGCATCCGACGAAGAGGTGCACCGTGGGCTCGAGATCATGGAGGAGGCGCTTGTCAGCGCTGCCGGCTGAGCGGACGCAGGAGGTCGCCGGCTCTGCGGAGCCGTCGCACGACGCGGACGTTCGACTCCAGGGGCTGCGGAAGCTCTATGGCGACGTCGTCGCCGTGGACGGCGTCGACCTCGAGGTCGCCCGCGGCGAGTTCTTCACGATGCTCGGTCCGTCCGGCTCCGGCAAGACGACGACGCTCCGCCTGATCGCCGGCTTCGAGCAGCCGGACGCGGGGTCGGTGCAGCTCGCGGGCCGCGACGTGACCGACGACCCGCCGTATGCGCGGAACGTGAACACCGTCTTCCAGGACTACGCGCTCTTTCCGCACATGACGGTTGCCGAGAACGTCGCGTACGGGCTGAAGATCCGCCGTGTGCCGAGGGCCGAGCGCCAGCAGCGCGTCGAGGAAGCGCTTCGCACCGTGCAACTGACCGGCTACGGCGCACGCAGACCCGCGCAGCTCTCGGGCGGACAACGCCAGCGAGTCGCGCTCGCGCGCGCGCTCGTCAACCGCCCGCAGGTGCTGTTGCTGGACGAGCCGCTCGGCGCGCTCGACCTGAAGCTCCGCCAGGGGATGCAGATCGAGCTGAAGCGCATCCAGCGCGAGGTCGGGATCACGTTCATCTACGTCACGCACGACCAGGACGAGGCCCTCACGATGAGCGACCGCATCGCGGTCTTCAACGAGGGCCGAATCGAGCAGGTCGGCCCCGCGGCCCAGGTCTACGAGCATCCGCTCACGGAGTTCGTGGCCGGGTTCGTCGGCGTCTCGAACCTGCTCAAACGGGACGGTCACTCGCTCAGCGTCCGGCCCGAGAAGATCAGGATCCTCGACGAGGGCGCGCAACCCGAAACCGGGGCGCACGTGGAGTCGGGGAAGATCCGCGAGGTCGTCTACGCGGGGATGGCCACCCGCTACATCGTGGAGTTGGACGACGGAGGCGAGCTGACCGTCGTCGTGCAGAACCTCGAGACGACGTCGGCCCAGGCGCTCCAAGCTCAAGGAAGGACGGTCCGGCTCCAGTGGCGGCCCGAGCACGAACTCACACTCGAGACACGGGGGACAAAGGAGACCGAATGACACGCAGACGAAGGACAATCTTCTGGGCCTGCGTCGTCACCGTCGTGGGGACCCTCACGGTCCTCGCAGGCTGCGGTGGCGACGACGACGAAGCAAGCGGCACCACGACGCAAGCGTCGGGCGCTCAGGTGAAGCAGTCGATCGGCGAAGGCGAAGGCGAGGTCAACCTGATCGCCTGGGCCGGCTACGTCGAGGACGGCTCGACCGACCCGAAGGTCGACTGGGTGACCGACTTCGAGGCGGAGACGGGCTGTCAGGTCAACGTAAAGCTCGGCAACACCTCGGACGAGATGGTCACGCTCATGCGGACCGGCCAGTACGACGGCGTTTCCGCGTCGGGCGACGCGACGCTTCGGCTGATCGCCGCAGGCGACGTCGCACCGGTCAACACCGACCTGATCGAGAACTACGCGGACGTCTACGCGGGCCTCAAGGACAAGCCGCACAACTCGGTCGACGGCCAGATGTACGGCGTCCCGCACGGCCGCGGCGCGAACCTGCTGATGTGGCGGACGGACGAGGTCACGCCGGCTCCGGACTCGTGGAGCGTCGTCTGGGACGAGAACTCGCCGTACAAGGGCAAGGTGACCGCGTACGACTCGCCGATCTACATCGCCGACGCCGCGCTCTACCTGATGAAGACGCAGCCGGATCTCGGGATCGAGAACCCGTACGCACTCGACGACGACCAGTTCCAGGCCTCGATCGACCTGCTCAAGAAGCAGCGGGCGATCATCGGCGAGTACTGGTCCGACTACACGAAGGAGCTCGCCGCCTTCAAGTCGGGAGACTCGGTGCTCGGTACAACCTGGCAGGTGATCGCGAACCTGGCGAAGTCCGACAAGGTTCCGGTCGAGACCGTGCTGCCGAAGGAGGGCTCCACCGGGTGGTCCGACACCTGGATGGTCCACTCCAAGGCCAAGAACCCGAACTGCATGTACATGTGGATGAACCACATCATCTCGCCGAAGGCGAACGCCGGCGTGGCCGAGTGGTTCGGTGAAGCGCCGTCCAACGCGAAGTCGTGCGACCTGACGGCGGACAAGGGCCATTGCGACACGTTCCACGCCGCAGACGAGGACTACTTCGAGCAGATCTGGTACTGGACGACCCCGACCGCGAAGTGCCTCGACGGACGCACAGACGTCCAATGCAAGGACTACTCCGCGTGGGTCCAGGGCTGGACCGAGGTCAAGGGGTAGCTCCATAGCTGCAACCACTGTCGAGCCGACGCCCCGGGGAGGCCCGGGGCGTCGGCTTTCGACGTTCCTCTCACGGCGGCCGTTGCTGCGCGTGTCGGCGCTGCTCGCGGCGCCCGTCGGCTGGCTCGTGATCGCGTACCTCGGGTCGCTGGTCGTGCTCTTCGTCGCGGCGTTCTGGCGCCTCGACCCGTTCACCGCCGAGGTGATTCGCGACTACAGCTTCTCGAACTTCGAGACGCTCTGGAACAGCCCGGTCTACCGCGACATCGCGCTGCGCACGATCGCGATCGCGGCGGCGGTGACGCTGATCGACATCGTGCTTGCGTTCCCGATCGCCTTTTACATGGCGAAGGTCGCCTCGCCGCGCATGAAGGGCCTGCTGGTCGTGGCGATCCTGATGCCGCTCTGGGCGAGCTACCTGGTGAAGATCTACGCCTGGCGGATCATCCTCCAGGGCAACGGCCCGCTGAACTGGCTGCTCGAGCCCCTCGGGCTGACGGGCCCCGGCTTCGGCAACGTCGCCGGCGTGATCGTCTTCTCGTACCTCTGGCTCCCGTACATGATCCTTCCGCTCTACGCGGGGCTGGAGCGGATCCCCGACTCGCTGCTCGAAGCGTCCTCCGACCTCGGTGGCAAGGCGGGCCGCACGTTCCGCCGCGTGATCCTGCCGCTCGCGTTCCCGGCGCTCGTCGCCGGTTCGATCTTCACGTTCTCGCTCACGCTCGGGGACTTCATCGTCCCGCAGATCGTGATGGCGGGGAACCAGTTCATCGGCAACGTCGTCTACGCGAACGTCGGCGTCGCGAACAACCTGCCGCTCGCCGCGGCGTTCGCGATGGTGCCGATCGCCGTCATGCTCGTCTACCTACTGCTTGCGCGTCGGGCGGGGGCGTTCGACTCCCTATGACCTTGGGGCCTGTCGCCAAGTGGCTCCTGCGCGCCGGCACGGTCGTGACGCTCGTGTTCGTCTACACGCCGATCGTCGTGATCGCGCTCTACGCCTTCAACGAGAGCCGGATCCAGGCGTGGCCGCTCGACGGCCTGACGCTCGAGTGGTTCGATCGCGCGCTGCACAACCCAGGCGTACGCGACGCGCTCCTGCTGTCGCTCAAGGCTGCGCTCGGCGCGACGATCCTCGCGCTCATCCTCGGCACGCTGGCGTCGCTCGCGGTCGCCCGTTACCGCTTCTTCGGGCGCGAGACGATCTCGTTCCTCGTCATCCTCCCGATCGCACTGCCCGGCATCGTGACCGGGATGGCGCTGAACGCGACGTTCAACACGACGGGGATCCCCTTCGGCCTCCTGACGATCGTCGTCGGGCACGCCACGTTCTGCATCGTCGTCGTCTACAACAACGCGGTCGCGCGCCTGCGGCGGACGTCGCAGCACCTCGAGGAGGCCTCGGCCGACCTCGGCGCGGACACGTGGCAGACCTTCCGGTACGTGACCTTTCCGCAGCTCCGCTCGGCGCTCCTCGCCGGGGCGCTGCTCGCCTTCGCGCTCTCCTTCGACGAGGTGATCGTGACGACGTTCACCGCCGGGCCCGACCAGACGCTCCCGATCTGGATCCTGAGCAACCTCTCGCGGCCCAACCAGCTGCCGGTCGTGAACGTCGTGGCCGTCGTCCTGATCCTGCTCTCGACGATCCCGGTCTACCTGGCCACGCGCCTGACCCGCGACACCGGCGCGGTCACGCCCACGGCCGGGGGCGCGCAGGCGGCCGGGGCTCGTTAGCCATGGCGTCCAAACCGAGCCCTTGTCTCTCGCCTTCGAGCGGCGGTAGGCTCGACACACTGGCGTGAAACCGTCGGAAGGGACTGAGCTCATGAGCGTGACCGTTCAGCAGCACAAGAACTTCATCGGGGGCGATTGGGTCGAGTCCGAGGGCGGGACGATGGAGGTCCTGAACCCCTCGACCGGCGAGGTGATCGCCGAGGTCCAGCGCTCGACGGAGGCAGACGTCGATCGGGCCGTCGAGGCCGCGAAGGCGGCGCTGCCCGACTGGCTCGAGAAGACGCCGAAGGACCGCATGGAGCTGCTGCTGAAGCTCGCCGACCTGCTCGACGAGAACGCGGACGAGCTCGCGAAGCTCGAGTCGCTGAACGTCGGCAAGCCGATGTCGATCGTCGGCGACGAGGTGCCGTTCTCGGCCGACAACCTGCGTTTCTTCGCCGGCGCCGCCCGCACGCTCGAGGGCAAGGCCGCAGGCGAGTACGTCGAGGGCTACACGTCGATCATCCGCCGCGAGCCGCTCGGGATCGTCGCCGGGATCACGCCCTGGAACTACCCGCTGATGATGGTCGTCTGGAAGCTCGGTCCTGCGCTCGCCGCCGGCAACGTCCAGATCCTCAAGCCGGCCGAGCAGACGCCTCTGACGACGCTCCGCTTCATGGAGCTCGCGCAGGAGATCCTCCCGCCGGGCGTCGTGCAGGTCGTCACCGGCGACGGACTCCCCGTCGGCGACCGGCTCGTCCGCCATCCGGACATCCGGCTCGTGTCGCTCACCGGCGACGTCGAGACCGGGAAGCTGATCGCGCGAAACGCGAGCGACACCCTCAAGCGCGTCCATCTCGAGCTCGGCGGCAAGGCGCCGATGGTCGTGCTCGACGACGCCGACCCGGAGCAGGTCGCCGAGGCGATCAAGATCGGCGGCTACTGGAACTCGGGCCAGGACTGCACTGCTTCATCCAGGATTCTGGTCAGCGAGTCGATCTACGACGACGTGCTCGCGCAGACCAAGAGCGTCGTCGAGGCGATGAAGGTCGGCGACCCGGCCGACGGCGACGACGTCGACATGGGCCCGGTGATCTCGAAGGAGCAGCAGGAGCGCGTGCTCGGCTTCCTCGAGCGGCTCGACGGCAAGGCGACCGTCGTGACCGGCGGCGCGGCGATCGGCGACCGCGGCTTCTTCGTCAAGCCGACGATCGTCGCCGACGTCACGCAGGACTCCGAGATCGTGCAGCGCGAGGTCTTCGGGCCGGTCGTCTCGATGCAACGGTTCTCGAGCGACGACGAGGCGATCGCGATGGCGAACGACACCCGCTACGGACTCGCGGCATCGGTCTTCTCGCGCGACGTCGGCCGCGCCCTGAGCGCGGCGAAGAAGCTCGAGTTCGGGACCATCTGGGTCAACGAGCACCTCTTCCCGCTCGCCTCCGAGATGCCGCACGGCGGCTTCAAGGAGTCGGGTTACGGCAAGGACATGTCCCTGTACTCCATGGAGGAGTACACGCGCATCAAGCACGTCGCTGTCAAGCTCTCGTGATAACCGCAGAAAATGCTGCGCATTTTCCGCGGACGGAGTCGATGACCACAGCCCTGGACGTACGTCTCACGGGCGTCACAAAGACGTTCGGCGACATGCTCGCCGTCGACGACCTCACGCTCGAGATTCCGTCCGGGTCGTTCTTCGCACTGCTCGGACCGTCGGGCTGCGGCAAGACGACGACGCTACGGATGATCGGCGGGTTCGAGGAGCCGGACGGCGGGACGATCGAGGTCGCCGGCAAGCCCGTGACGGGTGTGCCGCCCTACAAGCGCGAAGTGAACACGGTCTTCCAGAGCTATGCGCTCTTCCCGCACCTGAACGTCTTCGAGAACGTTGCGTTCGGGCTGCGCAGAAAGAAGGTGCCGAAGGACCAGCTGAAAGGACGCGCACGCGAGCTGTTGCGCATCGTCGGGCTCGAAGGGCTCGACGCGCGCAAGCCGAGCCAGCTCTCCGGCGGGCAGCAGCAGCGCGTCGCGCTCGCGCGGGCGCTCGTGAACAGCCCGAAGGTGCTCTTGCTCGACGAGCCGCTCGGCGCACTCGACCTGAAGCTCCGCAAGCAGATGCAGCTCGAGCTGAAGCGCATCCAGAGTGAGATGGGTCTCACCTTCGTCCACGTCACGCACGACCAGGAGGAGGCGATGACGATGGCCGACGCGATCGCGGTCATGAACCACGGGAAAATCGAGCAGCTCGGCACCCCCACCGACCTCTACGAGCGGCCGCGCACGGGCTTCGTTGCCGGGTTCCTCGGTGTGTCGAACCTGCTCGACGGCACGGTCACGACCGCGGGCTCCGTGCGCGTCGACGAAGTGGGCGAGTTGCGCGTCGGCGCCGAGCTGCCGACGGCCGGCACACGCATCCGGGTCGGCGTTCGGCCGGAGCAGCTGCGACTGGACGCAACCGGCGCGAACGCGATCAAGGGCACCATCGCCGAGCGCGCGTACATCGGCGTCGCGACGCAGTACGTCGTCGACACCTCCGCTGGAAAGCTCACCGTCTTCGTGCAGTCGTCGGGTACTGCAGTCGAAGGAGACAACGTCACCGTCAGCTGGGACCCGGACAGCACATTCGTCGTCGAGGAGGCCACATGAGCCAGTCGTTCACCAGAGTCGAACTGCTGCGCCGCGGCGCGGCGGCCGGAGTCGTCATCGCCCTCCCCACGTCGTTCCTCGCCGCCTGCGGCGGAGACGACGAAGAGGCCGCCGGCACGACCACGGGCGGCACGAAAACACTCGCAAAGACGCTCCGGTTCTCGAACTGGACGCTCTACATCGACATCGACGAGAAGACGAAGAAGCACCCCACACTCGACGAGTTCCAGCAGAAGACCGGGACGAAGGTCGAGTACTTCGAGGACATCAACGACAACGCGTCCTACTTCGGAAAGATCCAGCGGCCGCTCTCGCAGGGCCAGTCGATCGACCGCGACATCGTCGTGCTCACCGACAACTCGCGCTTCCCCGGCCTGCTGATCGACAAGGGCTGGGCCGAGAAGCTCGACAAGAGCGCGATCACGAACTTCGACAACCTCCAGGACGCGCTTCGCGAACCGAGCTTCGACCCGGGCCGTGAGTACTCGATGCCATGGCAGTCCGGCATGACGGGGATCGCGACCAACACGAAGCTCACCGGCGGCAAGCCCGTCACGACGATGGACGCGATGCTGGAGGACCCGAACTTGAAGGGGAAGGTGACGTTCCTCAACGAGATGGCCGATGCCATGTCGCTCGTCATGCTCGCCAACGGCGACGATCCGACGAGCGTCGACGACGCCACATTCGATCGCGCGTACGACCGGATCAAGAAGGCGGTCGACAGCGGCCAGATCAGACAGTTCACGGGCAACGACTACTCTGGCCCGCTCGCGAAGGGCGACCTCGCCGCGGCGATGTCCTGGTCCGGCGACGTCGTGCAGCTCTCCGCCGACAACGCGAACCTCGTCTGGAACCTCCCCGAGTCCGGCGGCGACATCTGGACCGACAACATGTTGATCCCGAAGGGCGGCGACGTCTTCACCGCATCGACGTACATGAACTTCGTCTACGACCCCGCGGTGGCCGCGAAGATCGCCGCGTACGTGAACTACGTGACGCCGGTGAAGGGCGCGAAGGAAGAAGCCGCGAAGATCGACCCGGAGCTCGCGGACAACCCGCTGATCTTCCCCGACGACGCAACGCTCTCGAAGGTCGCGATCTTCGACAGCAAGGCGCTCACGAACCAGGACTACCTCGAGAGGTGGCAGACGCTGATCGGGTCGTAGATGAGCTTCTTCCATCGTCACCGGGGCCTGACGCCCTACCTGCTGCTCGCTCCCGGGCTTGCGTGGCTCGCGGTCTTCTTCATCGCGCCGCTCGGGTTCCTCGGGTACCAGTCGCTGCAGTCCGGGTCGTTCGACTTCGGCTACGAGTTCACGTGGGCCTGGGACAACTACCGCGACGCGATCTCGACGTACCACGAGCACCTGATTCGCTCGTTCGTCTATGCGGGGATCGCAACCCTGCTCGCGCTCCTCATCAGCTATCCGCTCGCGTACTGGATCGCGTTCCGCGGCGGGCAGTGGAAGAACCTCCTGCTGCTCGCGATCATCGCCCCGTTCTTCGTCACGTACCTGATCCGGACGCTCGCGTGGCAGTCGATTCTCTCGGACAACGGGTTCGTCGTCGACACGCTTCGCGCTCTGCACCTGCTCGGGGAGGACGGACGGCTGCTCGCCACGTCCACCGCCGTCGTCGCGGGGCTCACCTACAACTTCCTGCCGTTCATGGCGCTACCGCTCTACGTTGCGCTCGAGCAGATCGACTACCGGCTGATCGAGGCCGCACAGGACCTCTACGCGAGCAAGTTGCAGGCGTTTCTCCGCGTGACGTTGCCGCTCTCGCTGCCCGGCGTATTCGCGGGCACGCTGTTGACGTTCATCCCCGCCGCCGGTGACTTCATCAACGCGCAGCTGCTCGGGACGCCGAGGCAGCACATGATCGGCAACGTGATCCAGTCGAAGTTCCTGGAGCTGATCGACTACCCCGCCGCGGCGTCGCTCTCGTTCGTCCTGATGGCGACGATCCTGATCGGGGTGCTCCTCTACGCGCGCGTGCTCGGATCGGAGCGGCTGACCGGATGACGACGTACGCCGCAGCACCGCCGCCTCCGTCCGTGCTGGCCCGGTCGTGGGGACTCATCAAGCGTCACATGCTGACCGTCTATGCGGTGCTCGCATTCATCTATCTCCTCCTGCCGATCGCCGTCGTGATCGCGTTCTCCTTCAACGACCCCGCCGGCCGCTTCAACTACACCTGGCAGGGCTTCACGCTCGACAACTGGCGCAACTGGGACGGTGTGCCGGGCCTCACCGGCGCGATGAGCCTGTCGCTCCAGATCGCGGCGCTCTCGAGCATCGTCGCGACAGTCCTCGGCACGTTGATCGCGCTCGCGCTCGTGCGCTACGGGTTCGCCGGCCGGTCGGCGACGAACTTCCTGATCTTCCTGCCGATGGCGGCGCCCGAGATCGTGCTCGGCGCGTCGCTCCTCACGTTGTTCCTGACGCTCCAGTTCGCCACCGGGTTCCTGACGATCCTGATCGCGCACATCATGTTCAACATCTCGTTCGTCGTGGTCACGGTGAAGGCGCGACTCGTCGGCTTCGACAGGCATTTGGAAGAGGCCGCGATGGACCTCGGTGCGAACGAGTGGACGACCTTCCGCAAGGTGACGCTGCCGCTGATCGCTCCCGCGATCCTCGCCGGCGCGCTGCTGACGTTCGCGCTTTCGGTCGACGACTTCGTGATCACGTACTTCAACTCAGGCTCCGAGGTGACGTTCCCACTCTTCGTCTGGGGCGCGGCTCGCGTCGGCGCACCTCCGCAGGTGAACGTGATCGGGACGATGATCTTCGTCGTCGCCCTCGGCCTGATGCTCGCCAACATCCTGCTCCAGCGACGAAAGGGATCCACATGAGCGCGCCCGTCACCGGCCTCTCGCACGACGAGCTCCAGCAGGCGGCCCGCGACCACCTGTGGCTCCACTTCACGCGAATGGGCGGCTACCGCGAGCAGGACGTGCCGATCATCGTCCGCGGCGACGGCTGCTACCTCGAGGACTCCAAGGGGCGTCGCTATCTCGACGCGCTCGCCGGTCTCTTCTCGGTCAACATCGGCTACGGCTACGGCGAGGAGATCGGCCAGGCGGCGCTCGAGCAGATGCGCGAGCTGCCGTTCTACACGAACTGGTCGTACGCGCACCCGCGCGCGATCGAGCTCGCGCAGACGGTCGCCGACCTCGCTCCGGGCGACCTGAACCGCGTCTTCTTCGTCTCGGGCGGTTCGGAGGCGGTCGAGTCGGCGTGGAAGCTCGCCCGCCAGCACTACCTCGCGCGTGACGGCAAGCACGGCAAGTACAAGGCGATCGCGCGCCAGATCGCGTACCACGGCACCACCTTCGGCGCCCTCTCGATCAACGGGATCGAGGCGCTGCGCGAGCCGTTCGAGCCGCTCGTCCCCGAGGTCCGGCACGTCAGCAACACGAACCGCTACCACAGGCCTCCCGAGGAGACCGAGGAGGAGTTCACGCGGTTCTTGCTGGAGGAGCTCGAACAGACGATCGTCGAGATGGGCCCGGAGACCGTGTGCCTCGTGCACATGGAGCCCGTGCAGAACGCAGGCGGCGCGTTCACGCCGCCGGCCGGCTACTGGCAGGGCGTCCGCGGGCTCTGCGACCGCTACGACATCCTGTTGAGCGCCGACGAGGTGATCACCGGCTTCGGACGGGTCGGCGAATGGTTCGGGTCTGGGCGCTACGACATCAAGCCCGACCTCGTGTGCTGCGCGAAGGGCCTTTCGTCCTCGTACGCGGCGATCGGCGCCGTGATCGCACGTGACTCGGTGATGGAGCCGTTCATGCAGGGCAATTCCGTGTACATGCACGGGATCACGTTCGGTGGGCATCCCGTCATGTCGGCGATCGCGCTGAAGAACATCGAGATCATGAAGCGCGACAAGATCGTCGAGGGCGTGCGCGAGCACGAGGACGCGTTCCGCTCGACGCTCGCGCAGCTGCTCGAGCTGCCGATCGTCGGCGACCTGCGCGGAACGGGCTTCTTCTACGCGCTCGAGCTGGTCAAGGACAAGGAGACGCGCGAGACTTTCACCGACGAGGAGTGCGAGTGGCTGCTCCGCGACTTCCTCTCGAGCGCGCTGTTCGAGCGCGGCCTGATCTGTCGCGCGGACGACCGAGGCGACCCCGTGATCCAGATCTCACCGCCGCTCGTCGCAAGGCAGGAGCAGTTCGACGAGATGGTCGGAGTCCTCGGGGACGTGCTCGCGGAGGCCGGCAATCGCATGAAGAGCTCAGGCCCGGCGTCGCTCCATCTTCGCGGACACGTTTGAGTGCGCCGGGGTGCGTGGATGACTGCGGCGACACCTGGGTGACCCGCATGTTGTACCGCTGGTAGCGCTCGCGGACAATCCGCGCTGTGCCGCTCTACGCGCCGCTTCGTTCACCGACGGCAGCCCGTTTCCGGCGCTGCGTCTGCTTGGTCGGGTTTGCAGTCCTTCTGGCACCCCCTTGGTCGGTCGGGGCGTGGAGCCCATTGGTCACGGGCCCGTGCGTGACGAACGGGGTCGGCCCCCGCTGCAGCACAACGACTACGATCAGCCCGGACGACGACGGGTTCCGCGACACGGCGAAGATCGCGTTCAGTCTCCGAGCGCCGGCCACTATCCGCGTCCACATCGAATCCCTCCGATACCACGGCAAGGTCGTCTTCGACCGGCGCTTCTCGCTCAGTGCAGGCCGTCACACGATCGACTGGCGACCCTCTGCCGGGATTCCTCCGCGCACGTACGTGGTCAGGGTCACAGTGCCGCAGAGCAGCTCGGCGTCTCCGACCGTCACCCCGGTTGTGCGGGTGCTCGGGATCGAAGCGGCCTTTCGCCGGGAGAGCTATCGGTCGAAGTCGCTTGCGCTCCTGCGCGTGGCTACGGACCGAACGGACGTGGCGCTGCAATTCTTCCGCGTTGGTGCGTTCCGATCGAGCCAGGAAGCGCTGGGCGAGCCGATCTCCGAGCCCATCGATGTCGCGACACGACGCGGGAGGCGGACCGATCTGTACGTCAGGATCGGCGACTGGCCGACAGGTTTCTACATCGCGCGCCTGACCGACGGCGCCGGCCGCTTCGGCTACGCCCCGTTCGTGCTCCGACCGCGAACGCTCGGCGAGAATCGCGTCGCGGTCGTTCTCCCGACGTATACGTGGCAGGCCTACAACTTCCGTGACGCTGACCTCGACGGGGTCGGGGACACCTGGTACGCGCAGAAGGACAACCGCGTGTCGCTCAACCGCCCATATCTCGACCGGGGCGTCCCACCGTTCTTTCGAAGTTACGACCTCGCGTTCCTCCGGTGGCTCGCCCGGCGCGGCCTTGTCGTCGACATCCTCTCGGACTCTGACCTCGACGCGGTGCGTAGTTCGGCGCACCTCGCCGCGGCCTATGACCTGCTCGTGTTTCCGGGCCATCACGAGTATGTGACACGACGTGAGTTCGATCTTGTCCGCGGCTTCCGCGACCGTGGCGGAAACCTGGCGTTTCTCTCCGCGAACAACTTCTTCTGGCGCGTGGATGTTCAGGGTCGGACACTCGTGCGCATCAGAAAGTGGCGAGACCTGCGTCTGGCCGAGGCTTCGCTGCTCGGCGTCCAGTACGTCGCGGGCGACCACGGCGAGCGGCAGGCACCTTACATCGTGAAGCGAGACCGCCACGCAACCTGGCTGTTCGCCGGCACCGGCCTGCGTCCGGGATCGCGTTTTGGCCGCTTCGGGATCGAGATCGACTCGATGACGCCAGAGTCGCCGAAGGGCACGCACGTCCTCGCCGAGATTCCCAACGGCCTGGGCAGCGGATCAACGGCCCAGATGACCTACTACGAGACTCGCTCCGGCGCGAAGGTGTTCTCCGCAGGTGCGTTCACGCTTGCCGGTCATGCAAACTACGAGCCGATCGCAACGATCCTCGACAATCTCCTTCGAAGGCTCTCGCAGCCGTGACGAGCGTCCGGGTCACCGCCTGCGTCCTTCCGCTGGTTCTGGCTGCGGGCCTCGGCTTGGCCGATGGGCTTCGCGCGGCCGATGAAGCCCGGCCCACCGAGAGCCGACTGCCGCCGGGAGCGCTCCGCGGGGTCGCTCACCTGCTAGATCAGTACCCGACCGTGTCGCTTGCGACTCCGACGCAACGCCGTGCGGCGGAGCAACTGCTGGCTGAGAGTCGGGCAGCCGTACGACCCTGGCGCAACCCTCGCTCTGGAGACGCCGCCGGTTTCGACAACGACGGTCGGAAGTCGAGGACATCGGGGCCGATCCGCTACTTCCACGCAGAGCACCGTCCGTATAGCGGCGACCGCGTGTTCCTGGACCCGCAGCGACCCGAGTCTCTGATCTACGCCGACGTTCCCGGACGGCCACTGGTGCTCGTCGGTGTGATGTTCGCGTTGCCGCGGGGGGTGCGAGGCCAGTCGCCTGGAGGACCGATCACGCGCTGGCACTGGCATCGAGTCTGCGCCCGCGGGAAGCAGCGCGGGCTGGCACCTCGCGCCGACGGCACGTGCCCGCCGGGCACGAAGATCCGCAACGGGAGCGAGATGATGCATATCTGGTTCACGCGCGATCTCCGAAGCTCGTTCGCGATCCACGCGCCAGAGCCGGAGCTTTGCGCTGCGGCCCTGCTGCCGTCGTCCCATTGTGCGCACCTTGGCCACGGTGGTCATGGCGGCTAGTTTCGTTGGCGCCGGGGTGCGGCTCCCCGGCGCCGGACCAACCCCGCCCGCACTCAGTAACGGCGCTCCGGCCGCCCAGCCTCACCCCTCGGTCGAGTGGTGGTCGAGCACGGTGAACAGCGTCAGCTGCAATGGCCCCGGCGCGTTCAGCCTCACGTTCCGGTGTTGCCACGGCGTCGTCACGGCGTCGGCCAGCTTGTCCGCGCCCGCTTCGACAAGCCGCTGCGCCGTCGCCTCGGAGTCGACTACCTCGAGCGCGAGCCGGATCGGCGGCGAGACGCCTTCCGCGCCGACCTCGACCCGGTCGACGAGCGCCGTCTGGTCGACCGACAGCAGCTCGAGCGTCGCGTGGCCGGCGTCGAGGATCGCGCCGCTGCCGGCGGGCTCCGCCCACTCCTGGATCACGGGCAGCCCCAGCACGTCGCGGTAGAAGCGGACGGCGTCGTCGTAGTTCTCGACGGTGACAGCGAGGCGGAGCTCTCGAACCGGGCCGGTCACTTGCCGCTGCGGTCGATCAGCTCCACCCGATAGCCGTCCGGGTCCTGGACGAAGCAGATCCTGGAGCCGCCCTCACGGACGCGGTACGGCTCGCGCTCCGGCTCGATCCCTTGCCCCTGAAGCTGGGTGAGCGTCTCGTCGAGGTCGTCGACCGAGAACGCGATGTGGCCGTAGCCCGTCCCGAGCTCGTACGTGCGGCCGTCGTGGTTCAGCGTCAGCTCGAGCTCTTCGTCCTGGCCGGGGACGCCGAAGAAGTAGTTCGTCGCCTCCTTCTCGCCGTTCCGGACGATGTCCATGTCGCGGCGGAACTCGAGGCCGAGCGCCTCGTAGAAGCCCCGACTGCGGTCGGGGTCGGTGATGCGGTACATGGTGTGGAGATAGCGCGTCATGGCCGCATCCTACGAGTCGGGCAGATCGTCGGGAGTCAATGCGTAGAGCACGCCGTCGACCCACTCGCCGTGGCGCAGGTACGCCTTGCGCTTGACGCCCTCCTGGACGAAGCCCGCCCGCTCGGCGTGGCGCATGGCGCGCTCGTTGAAGCCGTAGATCTCGAGCTCGAGGCGGTGGTAGCCGAGGTCGTCCATCAAGTGCCGCTGGAGCAAGCGCGCGGCCTCGTCGGAGACCTTGCCGCCACGGAAGTCCGGGTGGACGGCGAGCCCGCCGAGCTTCGCGACCCGGCTGCGCTTGTTCGCGACGGCGAAGCCCATGACGCCGGCGCGCGCGCCGTCGACCTCGACGATGAAGCGGCCGAAGTCCTCCGGCTCGCGCTCCGAGCGCTCGATCTCCTCGAGCAGCTCATCGGGCGACGTGGCGCGTCTCGCGGAGAGGAACGGGTCGACGTCGTCGTGGCTCGTCAGCGCGACGAGGAACTCGACGTCGTCGGGTCGAGCGCGGCGGATCTTCACGCTCACGGGCGCGCAGGCTCCACCGCTTCGGGCGACGCGTTCGGCCGGAGCAGCCCGGAGCCGAGGGCGACGCCGCCGAGGATCAGCACGAGGCCGACGATCATCCAGGCGGTGATCTCCTCGTCCAGCAGCAAGGCGCCGTAGAGCAGCGCGGTGACCGGGAGTAAGTACGTCACGAGCCCGGCCTTGAACGGGCCATAGTCGGAGATGATCTTCATGAAGATCAGGATCCCGACGCCGGTGCCCGCGACGCCGAGCGCGACCACCGACGCGATCGCCTCCCAGCCGGGCACGTCGTTCGGCGCTTGCGCGACCCCGAACGGCAACAGTGCGACCGTCGCGCCGAGCATCGTCGCGGTCGCGAGCGTGATCGTGTCGAGCCGCTCGGTCTCGCGCTGGAGGAACAGGCTCGCGATCGCGTAGAGGATCGACGCGACGACCACGGCGAGCGTGCCGGCGATCGCCCAGGCATCGACCGCCGGCTGGGCACCGGCCAGGACGGCCACCCCGACCAGCCCGAGCACGATCCCGACGATCCGCAGGCCGGTCGCCCGCTCGCTCTGCGCGAACCAGATCGCGAGCAGCGCGACCCAGATCGGCACGGTCGCGTTCGCGATCGCCGCGACGCCCGAGTCGATGTGCTGCTGGCCCCAGGCGATCAGCGTGAACGGCAGGGCACTGTTGATGATCCCGAGCGCAAACGCGCGCCACCCGGCCCGCCGCAGCCGCCCCAGTATCCCCCTGGCGGCCATCAGGGAGGTCAGGACGAGCGAGGCGACCAGGAGCCGCCCGGTCATCAGCGTGGTCGGCTCGAGGTCGTCCAGCGCGATCTCGATGAACATGAACGAGGCGCCCCAGACCGCCGCGAGCGAGAGCAGCAGCGTGAGGTAGGCGCGCACCTTCCGAGGCTACCGACCCCCCGTATCCACAACCGGTGGACGCCCGTTAGTACCTCGGCCACGACGTGAGGAGTCGTGGTGTCCTCAAGACGGAGGGGTTACATGTCTCAGATGCACAGTGGATACGACCCGGGCACGGTCCAGAACGGCCCGGATTACGGCGGACCCGGCTACGGCTACGGCCCGCCTCAGTACGGCTACGGCTACCGGATGCGGCCGCAGTGGCCGGTCGAGACGAAGCCGTTCTTCCTGACCAGCGAGTTCTGGGGAGCGGTCATCGCCTGTGTGGGCATCGCCATCACCGCGGCGTCCTCGGACGCCTTCGGCTCGTGGCGGGCCTGGATCCTGATCGCGGCGATCGTTGTCGGCTACCAGCTCAGCCGGGGCATCGCGAAGTCCGGGACAAAGAGCCGGTCGTGGGACCCACGCGAGGACATGATGAGCAAGATGCGCGATCGGTCCGAGCGGAACGACCACAAGAACAACGACTAGGACGACCTGACCGGGGGGGGCGGCGGCACTCACCCGCCGCCCCCGCAAATTGCGGGAAGGTGTGGGCCCGCCGTCTGCGGCCCGGGCTAGAGTCAGGCACCTGACTGCGGTCTCCGAACAGCCGCTCCATCGGGCCCTCGGTCTGACCGACTGGGAATCCGACCGAATCCGGGAGCTGCTCGGCCGCGACCCGAACCACTTCGAGCTCGCCGTCTTCTCGCTGCTCTGGTCCGAGCACTGCGGCTACAAGCACTCCGCGCCGCTGCTGAAGCGCCTTCCTTCCGAGGGCTCGCGCGTCCTCCAGGGCCCGGGTGAGAACGCCGGCGTGATCGACCTCGGCGAGGGCGAGGCCGTCGCCTTCAAGGTCGAGAGCCACAACCACCCGAGCGCCGTCGAGCCGTTCCAGGGCGCCGCGACCGGGGTCGGTGGGATCCTGCGCGACATCTCCGCGATGGGCGCGCGTCCGGTCGCGCTGCTCGACGGCCTCTACTTCGGTGACCCGGGCTGGATGTTCCGACGCGCTGTTGCCGGGATCGGTCACTACGGGAACTGCGTCGGCGTGCCGAACGTCGGCGGCGAGACGCGCTTCGACGAGGCCTACCGCGACAACGTGCTGGTGAACGCGATGTGCGTGGGGCTGCTCCCGAGCGAACGCGTGACGCGCGCGAAGGCGCGGACGGCGGGTCACGCCGTCGTGCTCTATGGAGCGACTACTGGCCGCGACGGAATCGGCGGCGCGTCGGTGCTCGCGAGCGCGGAGCTCGCCGCGGACGACGCGGACAAGCGACCGTCGGTGCAGATCGGCGACCCGTTTACCGGCAAGAAGCTGATCGAGGCGTCGCTCGAGCTCGTCGAGGGCGGGCTCGTCGAGTCGCTGCAGGACTGCGGCGCCGCCGGGCTCGCGTCGTCGCTGTCCGAGATGGCGAGCGAGATCGGGATCGACGTGCACCTCGACCGTGTCCCACTGCGCGAGCCGGACCTCGAGCCGTGGGAGGTGATGATCTCCGAGAGCCAGGAGCGGATGGTCGCCGTCGTGCGCAAGGACTTCCTCCCGCGGGTCGAGCAGGTCTGCACGAAGTGGGAGCTCGCGTTCGCCGTCGTCGGCGAGGTCACGACGACCGGCGAGCTCCGCGCGTTCTGGGACGACGAGGTCGTCGGCGCGATCCCCGCACGCCTGCTCACCGACGAGTGCCCGCGCTACGAGGTCGACCGCGCGGCACCCTCCACCCCGGTTCCGAGCTGGACTGCGACGTACTCGCCCTCTGAGCCGAACCTCGCAAGCAAGGACTGGGTCTACCGCCAGTACGACCAGCTCGTCGGGTCGCGCACGGTTCGCCGCCCGGGACTCGACGCGGCCGTGCTGCGGCTGCGTCCGTCGCTGCGCGGTCTCGCCGTCTCGCTGCAAGGGCCACGGCTCGGCGAGCGCGATCCGTTCCGCGCCGGCCTGCAGGCCGTGATCGGTGCTGCGCTGAACGTCGCGTGCGCCGGCGGCGAGCCACTCGCGCTCACCGACTGCCTCAACTTCGGGAACCCGGAGAAGCCCGAGATCGCGTGGGAGCTCGAGCGCGCGATCGAGGCGATTGCGCAGGCCGCGGAAGCGCTCGGGATCCCGGTCGTCTCCGGCAACGTCTCGCTCTACAACGAAACGGACGGGCGAGCGATCCCGCCGACACCCGTCGTCGGCTGCGTCGGCCTCGTCACGGATGTTCGCTACGTGCCGACGGGCTGGCGCGAAGGTGACGCGATCGTGGCTGCGCGCGCCGAGGGGCTGAAGGCCGAGGCCGCGCTGATCCGGTTCATCGCCCGCGTGTCCCCCCTGCTCTCGCTCGCGCACGACGTCGGCGACGGCGGCGTCGGGGGGGCGCTCGTCGAAGCCGCGCTCTGGAGCGGCGTGGGCGCCGACGTCGACGTTCCGGAAGGTGCGCGCGTGCTCCTCGCCTGCCCGGCCGAGCGACTCGGCAGACTCGGGGCCGAGTTCGAGCAGATCGGGGTCGCGGGTGGCACGACGATCCTCGGTGTGCCACTCGACTCGGAGTGGGAGGCGACCACCTAGATGTGCGGCGTCTTCGGCATCCGCTCGCCCGAACGCGACGTCGCGCGCATCGCCTACTTCGGGCTCTTCGCCCTGCAGCACCGCGGCCAGGAGTCCGCCGGGATCGCCGTCTCCGACCGCGGGCGGATCACGGCGCTCCGCGAGATGGGGCTCGTGTCGCAGGTGTTCTCGGAGGAGAAGCTCCGCGGCCTGCGCGGAGAGCTGGCGATCGGGCACACGCGTTACTCGACGACCGGCTCGACGCACTGGGCGAACGCGCAGCCGATCGTGCACAACGGCCGCGCCAGGACGGTCGCGCTCGGGCACAACGGCAACCTGACGAACGCCGCCGAGCTGCGCGAAGAACTCGCGGAACGCGGAATCCGCGTCCACTCGACCTCCGACAGCGAGATGATCGCGGCGCTGATCGCGCACGACGACGCGCCGCTCGAGGACGCCGTCGCGCGTGCGATGGCGAAGCTCGACGGCGCGTTCTCGTGCGTCGCGCTCGCGGAGAACCGACTGATCGCGTTTCGCGACCCGCGCGGGATGCGGCCGCTCTGCCTCGGCCGGATCGGAGAGGACTGGGTCGCGGCCTCCGAGACGTGCGCGCTCGATCTCGTCGGCGCCGACTTCGTGCGCGAGGTCGACCGCGGCGAGGCGGTGCTGATCGACGGGGACGGCGTGACGTCGATTCGCGCAGTGCCGCCCGACGGTGGCGGCGCGCTCTGCATCTTCGAGTTCTTCTACCTCGCTCGGCCCGACTCGCGGCTCGCAGGGGTCGAAGTCCACTCCGCACGAGTGCGGATGGGTGAGCGGCTCGCGGAGGAGTCACCCGTCGACGCCGACCTCGTGCTCCCGATCCCCGACTCCGGCACGCCGGCGGCGATCGGCTTCTCGCGCGCGACCGGGATCCCGTTCAGCGAAGGGCTGATCAAGAACCGCTACGTCGGACGCACGTTCATCCAGCCCGAGCAGGGACTGCGCGAGCAGGGGATCAGGCTCAAGTTCAACCCGCTCGCGGAAGTCGCGGGCCAACGCGTCGTCGTGGTCGACGACTCGATCGTGCGCGGCAACACGACGCGCCAGATCGTGCGCATGCTCTTCGACGCCGGCGCGTCGGAGGTGCACGTGCGCGTCTCGTCGCCGCCGGTCATCGGGCCGTGCTTCTACGGCATCGACTTCGCCGACGAGGACGAGCTCGTCGCGTCCAGTCGCTCGGTCGAAGCCGTGCGCTCGTACATCGGCGCGTCGAGCCTCCACTACCTCTCGCTCGAAGGACTGACGGAGGCGACGCGGCGGCCCGAGTCGGAGCTCTGCCGCGCCTGCCTCACTCGGGACTACCCCACCCGGGTGCCGCTAGAGACGGCAAAGCTCCGCTTCGAACCGGTTTAGCTCTCGGTTCTACTGCTCGAGCACGCGGCTCGCCTTCGCGACGCCGCGGCTGAGGATGTACGCGATCGTCGTCCACTGGAAGAAGCTGAGCCACGAAGCGCTCCCCAGCGTGTCCGCGAACCAGCAGACGAACATCGCGACGATCAGGGCAATCAGATAGACCGCGAACTCGGCATTGCCCGGGATCGGCAGGCGCGCCATGTCGGGCATGTTGTCCGACCAGGCGGGTTGCCCCGATGCGGGGGGCGGCGACTCGTTCCCCGGAGGCATGGTCGACATCGCAACTCCTTTCGGTGGGTGAGCGCGGATCCTATGACAGGTCGTCGGCCCGCCCAAAGCGGACGGCACGCTCGACCGAGCGCGGGTCGCCCCCCTGCTCGAGCAGCTCCTGGCGGCGCTCGCCCTCCGAGAACAGCCTGAGGAAGAGCCACGCGAAGGCGGCGATCGTGACGAGCGAGCCCTCCACCATCAGGATCGCTCCCGCCGCAGCCTGGTCGGAGAGGCCGACGTCGGTGTACGGCGCGTAGGAGATCTCGCCCGACCAGAGGAACACGTTCGCGACCAGGGTCGAGACGAGCCGCACGACGACGATGTAGCCCAGCTTCGCCGCCGAGCCGAACCACGCGGGCGCCGGAAGCGTCTCGAGGACGGGCATCCACATCACGAGGCCGGCCGTGAAGAACGAGAGGTGCTCGAGCGCGTGCACGAGGTCGTGCTGAATCGCCGCCTCGTAGGCGAACGGCAGGTGCCAGAGCACCAGGTTCGCGATCCAGATCGGCAGCGCGACGAGCGGATGCGCGAGCACACGCAGTGCGTGCACAGGTCGAAGCGCGAGCACGGGTCGAAGCAACGGCCCGGTCAGCCCGGCGAGCAGGGCGAGCGGCGCGAGGTCGCCGAGCAGGATGTGCTGGAGCATGTGGTAGGAGAAGCGCTCCTCGCCGAGCTGCGCGACCGGCGTCACGATCGCGGCCAGCAGGAGCAGCAACCCGAGCGAGAAGAGCGCGACCCGCCACCGCGGCACCGGTGTGCCTCGCCGCGCGAGCGTCCGGGCCCGCACGCCGTACGCAACGCCGACGAAGACGAGCGGCGCAAGCTGGAGCGGGTCGAGCGTCCAGTCCCCCATCCCTCCACTCTAGAATCGCCCGCTTCGGTGCACCTCTTCCACTACCACCTCGTCACGAGCAAGGTGCGGCAGGTCGAGGCCCGCTATCTCGGCAAGCTCGGCTTCGACCTGGTCGCGCGCCACGGGCGGATCGCGGACGACCTGACCTCGTTCGAGGCCGGTTCCTCCTGGGAGGAGCTCGATCGGATCGGGTTCAAGCTGCGCCTCGCCGAGCTCGAGCGCGGCGGCGTGAACATCGTCGTGCAGCCCGGCCAGTGGGGGCTGCCGCGCATCGACCACCTCGGGCTGGCGCTCGACGAGGACGACTTCCAGGCCACGCTCGACCGCGCCGCGGAGCTCGAGCTCCGGGTGCAGGACCACGGAGGACGCCGGACGTTCGTCTCGACGAACGGTGGGTTTCGGCTCGAAGTGCACCCGCCGCGCGACTGGCTCGACGAGCTGCTCCGAGGCGAAACCGACTTCCGGCTCGGTGAGCTCCATTTGCTCGCCGACGACCCGGCCCGGAAAGCGAGCGCACTCGCCGAGGTGCTGGGCCTCCAGCCGGCGGGCAACGCGGTCATGGTGGGCGCCGCCCTCATCCGCTTCCTTCCCGGCGGGCCGCAGGGCAGGCCCCAGCTCGAAGCGGAGCTCTTCCTCTAACCGAACGAGGTCGTAGACTCACTGCTCAGGTGGAGGGGCAGACGTACGAGGCCGCCGGGGTCTCGCTCGCGACCGCGGGCGCGGTGGTCGGCCGTCTCCGTGCGGCTGTCGAGTCGACGGGAGCAAAGGGGTTCGGCGCGTTCGCGGGGCTGCACCCGCTCGACGAAACGCGCTTGCTCGCGGCATCGACCGACGGCGTCGGCACGAAGCTGATCCTCGCGCGCGAGCGCGGCGCGCTGCGCGCCTGCGGCGCCGACCTCGCCGCGCACTGCATCAACGACGTGATCACGACCGGAGCCGATCCGCTGTTCCTGCTCGACTACGTCGCCGCGAACCGGATCGAGCTCGAGCAGGTCGCGGAGCTCGTCGAGGGGATGGCGGAGGTCTGCCGCGCCGCCGGCTGCGCGCTCCTCGGAGGCGAGACCGCCGAGCTGCCCGGGATCTACCGCGACGACGAGCTCGACTTCGCCGGGACCTGCGTCGGCGTCGTCGCGCGCGACCGCGTGATCGACGGCTCGAAGGTCGTCGCCGGCGACCTCGTGATCGGGGTGCCGTCGGCGGGCGTCCACGCGAACGGCTTCACGCTCGTTCGGCAGATCCTCGAGCGCGAGGACTACGACGGTGAAGACCTGCTCGCACCGACGCGCCTCTACCTGGACGACGTCCGCCGCCTGCGCGAGCAGGCGCACGCGTTCGCGCACGTCACCGGCGGCGGGATCGAGGACAACCTGCGCCGCGTGATCCCCGACGAGCTCGAGCTGCGGATCGACTGGGACGCGTGGGAGCGCCCGCCGGTCTTCGAGTGGCTCGGCCGACACGCGGAGGAGCAGGAGCTGCGCCGCGTCTTCAACCTCGGCATCGGCTACTGCGCGGTCGTGCCGGCCGGCACCGACGGCCTGGTGATCGGGCACGTCGAGTGATCGGCGTGCTCGTCTCCGGCGAAGGCTCCAATCTCCAGGCGCTGATCGACGCGGGGTTGCCGATCGCCGCCGTGGCGTCGAACCGGTCGGACGCACCGGCGCTCGCGCGCGCGGGAGCCGCAGGCATCCCGTCGGCCGTCTTCCCGCTCGACCAGCACGCGAGCCGCGAGGAGCGCGACGGGGCAATGGCCGACTGGCTCGCCGAGCGAGGCGTGCGCTGGGTCGTGCTCGCGGGCTACATGCATCTGCTGCGCCCTTCGTTTCTCGAGCGCTTTCCCGAGCGTGTGATCAACGTGCATCCGGCGTTGCTGCCGGACTTCCCCGGAACGCATGCGATCGAGGATGCGCTTGCCGCGGGCGTGCAGGAGACCGGCGCGACGGTGCACTACGTCGACGAGGGCGTCGATACAGGCCCCGTGATCGTGCAGGAGCGAGTTGCGGTGCAGGAAGGCGACACGGTCGACACGTTGCGCGCGCGCATCCAGGCCGTCGAGCACGAGCTCCTGCCCAAGGTCGTGAGGGAACTGTGCGCGCGCTGATCTCGGTCCACGACAAGACGGGACTCGACGAGCTCGCGCGAGGGCTCGCGGAGCTCGACTGCGAGCTCGTCGCGAGCGGCGGCACCGCCACGTTCATCGAGGAGCTTGGCCTCAACGTCAACAGAGTCGAGGACGTGACTGCCGCACCGGAGATGCTCGACGGGCGCGTGAAGACGCTGCATCCCAGGATCCACGCGGGAATCCTCGCCCGCCGCGACCACGCGGACGATGTCGCCACGCTCGAGGAGCACGAGATCCTGCCGTTCGACCTCGTCGTCGTGAACCTCTATCCGTTCGCGGAGGTCGCGGCGCGCCACGGCGTGCGCGAAGAGGACGCCGTCGAGATGATCGACGTCGGCGGGCCGTCGATGCTGCGCGCCGCCGCGAAGAACTTCGCCCATGTCGCGCCCGTTTCCCGACCGGAGCAGTACGGCGCCGTACTGGCCGAGTTGCGCGCCGCCGGCGAGCTTTCGCTCGAGACGCGGCGCAACCTCGCAACCGTCGCCTTCTCGACGACGGCCGCCTACGAGTCGGCGATCGCGCGTTGGTTCGCCGACGTCGAGGCGTTCCCCGAGCAGATCGTCCCATCCTTCTCGAAGGTGCTCGACCTCTCGTACGGCGAGAACCCGCACCAGCGGGGCGCGTTCTACGCGGAGGCCGGCGCTCGCGTGCACCTGCTCTCGCGCGTCGAGCAGCTGCACGGGAAGGAGCTCTCGTACAACAACCTGAACGACCTCTCCGCCGCGCGGCTCCTCGCAGCGGAGTTCACGCTCCCGGCGTGCGTGATCGTCAAGCACGCGAATCCCTGCGGAATCGGGCTCGCAGCGACGATCGAGGAGGCCTACGCCAAGGCGCTCGCCTCAGATCCCACTTCCGCGTACGGCGGCGTCGTCGTGCTGAACCGGCCGGTCTCCGCCGAGCTCGGCGCGGCACTCGCGAAGCAGTTCGTCGAAGTGCTCCTCGCGCCCGGTTACGACGACGCGGGGCTCGATGCGCTGAAGGTGAAGCAGGGCACGCGGATCCTGCTCGACTCCGAACGCCGCCGTGCCGACCGCGGCGAGCGCGACTACAAGCGCGTGCTCGGCGGGCTGCTCGTCCAGGACCGCGACCTCGACGTCGAGGACCGCGAGGGCATGGTCTCCGTCTGCGGCGACCCGACGGAGGAGCAGTGGGGCGACCTGCTGTTCGCGTGGCGCACCTGCAAGCACGTCGGCTCGAACGCGATCGTGCTCGCCAAGGACCTTCAGACGGTCGGCATCGGCGCCGGCCAGCAGTCGCGCGTCGACGCCGTGCGTCTCGCGGTGGAAAAGGCGCGGGAGCACGGGCACGACCTGACGGGAGCGGCGCTCGCGTCGGACGCGTTCTTCCCGTTCGCGGACGGCCCGCAGCTCGCGCTCGATGCCGGCGTGACGTCGATCATCCAGCCCGGCGGCTCGAAGCGCGACGACGAGGTCGTCGCAGCGGCCGCGGCGGCGGGCGCGGTGATGGTGTTCACAGGCCGCCGTCACTTTCGGCACTGAGGCGCTGTGGACCTCGAGGTACGGAACCACGTCTACCGCCGGTTCGTCGAGCTCGGCCGCGCGCCGAGCTTCGCCGAGCTCTCGGATGAGCTCGACCGCGATGTCGAGCCCGCGATGCTCGAGCTGCACGACGCGCACGCAGTCGTGCTCGCGCCCGAAGGCGACCGCATCCTCATGGCCCACCCGTTCTCCGCCGTGCCGACGTTGCACCGTGTGCGCGCGGCCGGTCGGAGCTGGTACGCAAACTGCGCGTGGGATGCGTTCGGCGTCCTCGCAGCGCTCGACCTGAACGGCCGCGTCTCGAGCACGTGCGCGGACTGCGGCACACCGGTCGAGATCGAGGTGCGCTGGGGAGCGCCCGTCAACGACAGGCACCTCGTGCACTTCAATGTCCCCGCCTCGCATTGGTGGGACGACATCGTCTTCACCTGAAGCACGATGAACTTCTTCCGGTCGGAAGAGCACATCGCGGCTTTCAACGACAAGCAGGGCCTCGAACCCGGCGCGACGATCACAAGCACGAAGCTGTGCGAGCTCGCGCACGCCTGGTGGGACACGCGCCTCGACCCGGACTGGCGCCCGCGCACGCGCGACGAGAACCAGGCGATCTTCGAGCGGCTCGGGCTCACCGGCGAGTTCTGGCGACTGCCAGGCGGCTAGGCTTCGCCGGCGTGGCCCGCGAGTACCCCACCGTCCTCGACCTCGTCGGCGACACGCCGATCGTCCGCCTCGACCGGATCTCGAAGGACGTCCCCGGGACGATCCTCGCGAAGCTCGAGTACCTGAACCCCGGCGGGTCGGTCAAGGATCGAATCGGGTTGGCGATGATCGAGGCGGCCGAGCGCGAGGGGAAGCTGAAACCGGGCGGGACGATCGTGGAGCCCACGTCGGGCAACACGGGCGTCGGACTCGCGATCGCTGCTGCGCTGAAGGGCTACCGCTGCATCTTCGTGATGCCCGACAAGATGAGCCAGGAGAAGATCTCGATGCTGCGTGCGTACGGCGCCGAGGTCGTGATCACCCCGACCGCGGTCGATGCCGACTCGCCGGAGTCGTACTACTCGGTCTCGTCGCGCCTCGCGGAGGAGATCCCCGGCGGCTTCAAGCCCGACCAGTACTCGAACCTGTCGAACCCCGAAGCGCACTACACGATGACCGCGCCGGAGATCTGGGAGCAGACCGATGGCGGCGACATCGACGCGCTCGTCATCTCGGTCGGCACCGGGGGAACGATCTCCGGGATCGGCCGCTACTTCAAGGAGCGGAAGCCGGACGTGTTGATCGTCGGTGCGGACCCCGAGGGTTCCGTCTACACGGCGAAGGGCGAGGCCGACCTGCATCCGTACCTCGTCGAGGGGATCGGCAAGGACACGTGGCCGAAGACGATGGACCGCGAGGTCGTCGACGAGTGGGTGCGCGTCTCGGACCGCGACTCGTTCCTCACGGCGAGGCGGCTGGCGCGCGAGGAGGGGCTGCTCGTCGGCGGCTCGTCGGGCTCGACGGTGTGGGCCGCGATCGAGGTCGCCAAGCGGCTCGGACCCGACGCGAAGGTCCTCACGATGATGCCCGACTCGGGCCGGTCCTACATGTCGAAGTTCTACGACGACAACTGGATGCTCGAGCACGGCTTCGTCGAGCGTGAGAAGCCGCTGCCGACGGTCGACGAACTGCTTCGCTCGAAGACGCTGGAAGAGGCAGACGTGCCGCAGTTCGTGACGATCTCGTCGCACCAGAAGGTCGGCGAGGCGATCGACACGATGCAGCAGTACTCGATCTCCCAGCTCGCGGTCGTGCGCGACGGGCAGGTCGACTCGCTCGCGGACGTGATCGGGTCGCTGCAGGATCGCGACCTGCTCGAGCGCGTCTTCAAGAACCCGGACGCGCTCCACGAGGACGTCGCGAACGCGATGCAGCCGCCGCTACCGGCGGTGGACGTGGGCGACTCGCTCAGCGAGGTCTTCTCGACGCTCACCGGCCGGACGAACGCGGTCGTCGTTTCGCGCGGTGGAAAACCGGTCGGCGTGCTGACGCGCTCAGACCTGCTCGAGTACCTCGCGCATCACGGTTAGCCGCGCAAGCCGCGAATCCGCTGGCGCGGATCCGCGACGCGCAAAGATCCCTAAAGGCGGCCGCTCCGCGGCCGCTGGCACGGAAACTCCTGCGGCCGACTAGCGCTCGGAGACGGCGTACGTGATGCCTGCCTCGGGCACCTGCTGTACGTCGGCGCCCTCGGTGAAGAGCCCATCCCGCGAGAGGAGGAAGAGCTCCGGGACGATTTCCGCACGGATCTCACCCTGCGCGTAGACGCGCACGATCGAGCTCTGCGACACGACGACCGCGACCGCGCGAGTCGTCTTCGTAATCGACGCGGCTGCGGCGTGACGGGTTCCGAGCCCGGGCAGCAACGTGGTCGACGGATCGACCGAGATGTAGCGCGCAGCCGAGACGAAGGTCCCCTGCTTGTTCACGACGAACGCGCCGTCGAGTTGCGCGAGCTCCTTGACAGTCTCGCGGAACTCCGGCAGGCGCACGTCGAGGAGCTCGTCGGCGTGCCCGTAGAGCGGGTCGAGGAGGAGCGACTGCGATTGCTCGAGCACCGCCTCCACGTCGCCGATCACGAAGAGCGTTCCGATCTTGCGGCCCTCGCGGCCCTCGCGCGCGATCTCAACCGCGAGCTGGACGACATGCTCGAGGGTCTCGCGCATCGCCGCGGCGCAGCGGGTGCTCGCGGCGACAGGGCCAAAGATCCGCTCGAGATCGGTCATACGGGTTCAAACGCCACGTTGCGCTTCGGCATTCCGACGAAGCGATAGCCCAGCGCCGCGATCGCGCCCATCGACACAAGCGACTCCTCGAGCTCCGCGCTCACAACCCCGTCCAGGTAGCGCCAGAGGTAGGGAACGTCCTCGGAGAGCTGCTCCTCGAACCTGCTCCGAACCGCAGAGAGCAAGACGTCCGACGGCGTGACCGAGTCGTGGTGTTGCGCCCATTGCTCCGCGCTGGGGCGATCGCTCGGGCGACCGGCCGCCGCAAGGATCAGGCGCTGGCCCTCGTACCAGGCTGCGGTCACCTCGTCGAGGCGGTCGGGGCCGAACTCGTCGAGCACGAACGGCCCACCTCCCTCGAGCGCCCGCGCGACGCGATCGAGGTTCGGCTCCAGGTTCTCGCCCATGTGGTGGAAGACACCGCGCGCGACGACCGCGTCGAAGCGAGCGTCGTCCTCCAGCTCCTCGAGCTTGATCCGACGGAAGATCGGTCCGTCGGGAGCGCCCGGGTCGATCGCCGTGACCTCGTAGCCGGCTGCGTCGAGGGCGAGCGCGAGCTTCCCCCTGCCGCAACCGACCTCCAGCACCCGCGCGGGCCGCGCGGGCAAATGCGTTAGAACAAAGTCGATGAGCGAGACCACGGGGGTCGAGGTTACGCGTGACGAGGCGCGCCGGATCGCTGTTCGCGCGCAGCTGCTCGACGGATCCGCGAAGGGCGTGCTCGAGACAGTGCGCCGCCTGCGCTATCTCCAGCTCGACCCGATCTCGACGGTCGCGCCGCCGCAGCACCTCGTGCTGTTCAGCCGGCTCGGGAGCGCGTACGACCGGGCGGAGCTCGATCGTCTGCTCTGGGAGAAGCGGAAGCTGATCGAGTACCGGGCGTTCCTCTATCCCGCCGAGGACCTGCCCGCCTTGCGAGCGCGGATGCGGCGTCGGTCACCTCGCGGGCTCGAGTACATCAAGGAGAACGCCGGCTTCCGGCGCTACGTCCTGCGCGAGCTCGAGCGGCGCGGCCCGCTCCTGTCGCGCGAGATCGAGACGCACTCGAGCATGAACCTCGAGCGCCACGACTGGTGGGGAACCCGAAAGGTCGGGCTGATGCTCGAGGTGCTCGCGGCGAGAGGCGAGGTCGCAGTCGTGGGGCGCCGGGGGAAGCAGCGCGTGTGGGACCTCGCGAAGCGCTGGTACCCGGAGTCGGAGACGCTCACGTGGGCGCAGGCGGAGAAGCAAGCCGAAGACCGCCGCTGGCGCGCGCTCGGCGTCGTGCGCGACAAGCGCGGGGACCGATGGCTCGCGCATCCCGACGCGACCGACGGCCCGGTGCCGGACCGCGCGACGCTGCTTTCTCCGTTCGACCGGTTGATCCACGACCGCGACCGGACCGAGGCGCTCTGGGACTTCTTCTACCGGCTCGAAATGTACGTGCCGAAAGCGAAGCGCGAGCACGGCTACTACGTGCTTCCCCTGCTCGTAGGCGACCGGCTCGTGGGCAGGGCAGAGCCCGTCTTCGACGCGAAAGCCAAGACGCTGCGAGTCCTCGGTGCCTGGGGCGACACGGACCGCCTTCCGGAGGCGATCGACGACCTCGCAGCCTGGCTCGGCGCCGAACGTATCGAGGGCTGACCGTTTGCCTTCGCAGGCGTCGGGTACGGGACCGCCGTCCTAGCACGATTCACCGAGTTGAAAGGGAGGGGTCATGTCGACGACCGACCTCTGGACCTACGGCGACAGCGCGCTGATCGGTAACGCGCTCGTAGGCCTCGACGTCGAGGCAACCGACGGCGAGATCGGGAAGGTAGACGAGGCGACTGACGAAGAAGGCACTAGCAGCATCGTGGTCGACACCGGCACGTGGATCCTCGGGAAGAAGGTGCTGCTGCCGGCCGGCGTCATTGAACGCGTCGACCTCGACGAGGAGAAGGTGTACGTGAACCGCACTAAGGACGAGATCAAGAACGCGCCGGAGTACGACGAGTCGCGCAGAGCCGACGAGGACTACCGCGCGGAGCTCGGCGCGTACTACGGCGACGGCACGCGAGGGAACGACTGATGGACACCTGGGTGTGGATCGTCGTGATCGTCGCGGTGATCGTGGTGATCGCCGCACTGATCGCAGCCCGAGGTCGCGCTCGCAAGGTCGAGGCGCGGCGGAGCGAGGCGGGCGTCCTCCGCGACCGGGCTTCGGTCCGCGAGGAGCAGGCGTCACGCGCCGAGCAAGAGGCGCAAAGCGAAGCCGAGGAGGCACGCCGCCGCCAGGTGCTCGCCGACCAGCGAGCCGACGAGGCGCGCCACGAGCGTGAGGCCGCACAGGCGACCGCCCAGCGGGCCGACGAGCTCGATCCCGACGTGCGCTGAGCACCGAGCGGCGCCCTGCCTGCCCGGGCGGGGCGCTGCTCTCTACAATCGAAGCGTGGACTTCGAGACGCGTGCGATCCACGAGGGACAGGAGCCGGACCCGGCGACCGGTGCCGTCACGGTGCCGATCTACCAGACCTCCACGTACGTCCAGGAGGCGGTCGGCGAGCACAAGGGCTACGACTACTCGCGCGTCGCCAATCCGACGCGCACGGCGCTGCAGCTCTGCCTCGCCTCGCTCGAGGGCGCAGAGCACGGCGTCGCGTTCTCGTCGGGCCTCGGCGCCACGACGACGCTCATGCACCTGCTGAACCCGGGCGACCGGACGGTGCTGATCGCCGACGTCTACGGGGGCGTCTACCGGATGACCTCGCAGGTCTACGAGCCGAAGGGCTACGTCTTCGACTACCTCCCGGCGGAGGAGTTTGGAAACCTCCGCGAGCATCTCGACGAGCGCACGCGCATGGTCTGGATCGAGACGCCGTCGAACCCGATGCTGAACGTCGTCGACATCGCAGCGGCCGCGGCAGCTGCGCACGAGGTCGGAGCGATCCTCGTCGTCGACAACACGTTCGCCACTCCGTACCTGCAGCAGCCGCTGTCGCTCGGCGCCGACGCCGTCGTCCACTCGACGACGAAGTACCTCGGCGGACACTCCGACGTCATCGGCGGCTTCGTCGCGACGAACGACCCGACGATCGCCGAGCGTCTCTACTTCCTGCAGAAGTCACTCGGCGCGGTCCCCGGTCCGTTCGACAGCTGGCTCGTGCTGCGCGGCGTGAAGACGCTCGCGGTCCGCATGCGCAAGCACTGCGAGAACGCGCACGCGATCGCCGCGTATCTCGAGCGCCACCCGCTCGTCGAGCGCGTGCTGTACCCCGGGCTGCCGACACACCCCGGTCACGAGATCGCCGCGCGCCAGATGCGCGACTTCGGTGGGATGATCTCAATCCTCGTCGGCTCCGAGGAGGAAGCCGTCGACATCGTCGGGCGCACCAAGCTCTTCCAGCTCGCCGAGTCGCTCGGCGGCGTCGAGAGCCTCATCGAGCACCCCGCCCGGATGACGCACGCCTCGACCGCCGACGCGCCGTTCGCCTCGCCGCGGAACCTGATCCGGCTGAGCGTCGGGATCGAGTCGGCCGAGGACCTGATCGAGGATCTCGAGCTGGCGCTCGTGCGCTCGACCGCAGCCGCAGGCGCCTGAGCTCGGGAACCTGCCGGCGGCCGCCGGTGTAGTGGCGGCATGAAACGGCTCGTGCTTCTCATCACGGCCTTCGCGCTCGTGGCAGCCTCCAGCGCGTCGGCAAAGGGGCCCGACCAGGCGATCGTCACCGGGCCGGGCCTCGAAGACCAGGATGGGCGGATCGTCTTCGCGTCGGGCGGCGGCGACCCCGGCAGCGAAACCCAGTTCATGGCGTTCGTGGAGAGCGGGGGATTCTTCCAGCAGACTTTCGGTCCCGGCCCCACGAGCAGGACGCTTCCGAAGGGCGACCTCGGCCCGCGGTACGACGTTGTGTACCGGGTTCCCGGGCTGGGCGGCGGGTCGGCGATGCTCCACCAGTCGGTGTATCCCTTCGCAAGCGGCGGGAGCGTGACGTACATGCCGCCCGGTCAGTCCTTCTTCGACGACCAGAAGACGCACGGCGGCTGGTTCATCGGCTCTCCGACGCTGAAGGCGACGCTCGTCTCGGCCGGGCTGCCCGAGTCCGCGCCAGCAGGATCGGGCGGCGGTTCGCACTTCGAGCTCTCGGCCGATGCCTGGCCGCTCGCGCTCCTGGCACTTGCCGCGCTCGGCGGTCTCGCGCTGGTCGTCCGGCGTCGCCCGCGGCTGACGCCCGCTTCCTGAGGCTCGACGCCCCCACCGCGCCGTACCATGCGGCGCGGTGGCGGGCGTCCGGCTCATCGACTTGCACCATCAGGGCGTCGAGCGTGTGATCGGCGCGTACCTCGTCGAGACGAGCGACGGCCTGGCGATCTTCGACTGCGGGCCGACGTCGGCACTCCCCACGCTGGTTGCGGGTCTGCGCGAGCACGGCGTCGAGCTCGCCGACCTGCGCCACCTGCTGCTCTCGCACATCCACCTCGACCACGCCGGGGCGGCCGGCGCGATCGTCCGCGAGCACCCGCACGTCCAGGTACACGTCTCGGCGATCGGCGCCCCGCATCTTGTCGATCCGTCACGGCTCGAGGCGAGCGCGCGCAGGCTGTACGGCAGCGCGTTCGACGAGCTCTGGGGCGAGCTCGTCCCCGTCTCGGAGGACAGCATCCACATCGTCGGCGACCGGGTCGTCGGTCTCGAGTGCTTCGCCTCGCCCGGTCACGCGTCGCACCATGTGTGCTTCGCGCACGAGGACGGCACGCTCTACGCCGGCGATGCGGCCGGTGTCCGGATCGCACCGAGTCGGCTCGTGTTGCCGCCGACGCCTCCGCCCGACATCGACGTCGTCGCATGGTCCGCGACGATCGACGAGCTCGAGCGACGGGCGCCGAAGCAGCTGGCGCTCGTGCACTTCGGTGTGTTCGACGATGTCGGGCGTCACCTGAGTGAGCTGCGCGAGCGCCTGGGCGAGTGGGAGCGGATCGTCGAGGGTGGCGCGACGCAGGACGAGTTCGTCGAGCGTGTCCACGCAGGGCTCGGCGAGCTCGACGACGACGATCTGCAGGCGGTCGAGCGTGCGATGCCGATGTGGCAGTCCTACGCGGGGCTGAAGCGCTGGGTCGAGAAGGTCAAGCCCAGCCGGTCACCAGCCACCGCTTCCGCGTGAAGCGGACCCCGAGCGCCGCGAGGCGCACGCAGATCAGGACGAGCAGCGCCGACCAGACACCGACGATGCCCCAGTCCTCGTGGAGGGCGAGGAGCGCGACCGAGACTCCGGCGGCCATTGCACCGAGCATCGACCACATCAAATAGCGGGCGTCTCCCGCGCCGATCAGGATCCCGTCGAGCGCGAACACCGCGCCGTTCAGCGGCTGCATCAGCGCGAAGATCGGCCAGAGGTCGTGCGCCTGCTCGAGCACGGCCGGGTCGCTCGTGAAGATCCGCGGCAGGACGTCCTCGAACGCGAGCATGAGCGCTCCGAAGCCGAGCCCGAGGTAGACCGTCATCACGATCATCCGCGCGCTCGCCCCGAAAGCTCCGTCTGCGTCGCCGGCGCCGAGCATGCGCCCGACGATCACCTGGCCTGCAATCGCGACCGAGTCGAGCAGGAGCGCGAGGAAGTACCAGAGCTGAATCGCGATCTGGTGAGCGCCGAGCGCGGCGTCGCCGAACCGCGCAGCGGCCGCGCCCGCGACCAGGAACGACGCGTACAGCGCCACGGTCCGCACGAACAGGTGACGGCCAACGACTAGCAACCTGCGCAGGAGATCGGGCCGAAAGCCGAACCGCCCGCGCGTCACGCGCAGCATCCAGACGAGGAACGCGAGCCCCATGCCCGCCTGCGAGATCGCCGTGCCCGCCGCCGAGCCCTGGATTCCCCAGCCGAAGCCGTAGACGAACAGCGTGACGAGCACGATGTTCACGCCGTTCGCGACCACCTCAATGAGGAGCGGCGTGCGGAGGTCGGAGATCCCGCGGAAGTAGCCCTGCCCGCCGAGCAGGAGGAACGAGAACGGCAGCCCGATCACCGCGATCTGCAGGTACTGGACGGCGTACTCGGCGGTCTGCCCGTCGACGCCGATCAGCGCGACGAGCGGCTCTGCGGCGAGCGCGAGCACGACCGCGACCGCGGTGCCGAGCGCGAACGAGAGCCAGAACGCCTGCGCGCCGAGGCGATCCGCTGTCTCCCGCGCGCCGGCGCCAACCGCGCGCGTGACCTGCGAGGTCGTTCCATACGCGAGGAAGTTGAACATCGCGAAGGCGCCGCCCAGCAAGAGCCCGGCGGCGCCGAGCGCCGCGAGCTGCGGCGTTCCGAGGTGGCCGACGATCGCCGTGTCGACGAGCACGAAGGTCGGCTGTGCGGCGAGCGCCCCGAGCGCGAGAACGGCAAGACGAAGGATCTCGCGGTCGTGCGGCGTGCGCCGCAGCGCGGCGATCACGCGATCGCGGAGCGGTACGCGGCCAGGTAGTCCGCGACCATCCGCTCGGGTGCGAAGCTCTCCTCGGCGGATCGGCGGCAGACGAGCGGATCGAGGCGGTCGGCTTCCTCGATCGCGTCCACCATCTGGCGGTAGTTGTCCACGATGATCCCGGAGCGCCCGTGCTCGATCACCTCGGGGACAGCGCCGTGGCGCGTGGCGATCACCGGCGTCCCGCACGCCATCGACTCGATCATGACCAGCCCGAACGGCTCTTCCCACTCGATCGGAAAGAGCGTCGCCCGCGCGTCCTGCAGGAGCTCCACCTTCTGGCCGTGGTTGACCTCACCGAGGAACTCGATCCCGTGCGTCGGCCCGAGGTGCGGCTCGACGAACTCCCTGAAGTACTCGATCTCCTTCGGCTCACGGCATTTGCCGGCGATCTTCAGCGGCAGCCCGGCCTCCATCGCGACCGCGACCGCCCGGTGCGCGCCCTTGTCGGGGCTCATCCGCCCGACGAAGAGCAGGTACTCGCCTCGGTGCGGACTGCACGGGTACACGGAGAGGTCGAGCGCGTTCGGGCAGTTCGCGACCCAGTTCAGGTTCGGCTTCGGCTTGCGCTGGTTGAGCGAGATCGAGATCAGCCCGACCTTCGGCGAGACCTTCGAGATCGACTCGTAGAGCGCGCCGGGCTCGCCGGTGAGCGGCCCGTGCACCGTGTGCACGACGGGCGTCGGCACGGCGCCACCGATCGTCGCCGACGGCGGCCCCGAGTGATCGTTGATCACGTCGAACTGGTCGTAGCGCTCGTAGCAGGAGATGACGTGCTGCAGCTCCCAGAACGTGCGGCCGATCAACTCGCTCGGTGCGGTCTCGAAGACCGCGTGGAGCTTCGCCCGGGTCTGCGAGTCGCCCGATGCGAAGAGCGTGACGTCGTGACCGGCGTCGGCGAGCCCGTCCGCGAGCAGCGAGACGACCCACTCGATCCCGCCGTAGCCGGTCGGCGGCACGGCGAACCACGGCGGAGCGAGCACCGCGATGCGCAGCTTCTCCACTACATTTCCTCGACGCGCACGCGACCCTCGTGAACGCGGACGTCCCACTGCCGATCGAACGCGCGCACGCCGGAGAGCCGCAGGCTCTTCGCCCACGTCGGCAGCTCCGGCGGAGCGATTGTCTCCAGAGACTGGCGCCTGGGATCCGGCTGCAGCCCGAGCAGCACCTGAAGGAGCAGCACGGGCGTGCCGGACGCCCACGCCTGAGGCTGTGCCGCCGTCGGGTACGCGATCGGAAACGTCGTCTCGGACCGCCGAAGCCCCGCGAACACCTCCGGCACCTGGTAGCGGAAGTGCGCAGCTGCATTGAGCATTCGCTGAACGACCCGCTGCGCTTCCGGCCAGCGGCCGTAACGTGCGAGTCCCCAGGCGATGAGGGAATTGTCATGCGGCCAGACTGTCCCGTTGTGGTACGAGAGCGGGTTGTACGCGGCATCCCGTTCGCTCATCGTGCGCACGCCCCAGCCGGACCAGAGCGCATCCCCCATCAATGCGTCGACGATCGCATCGACTCGGTGCGGCGGAACGATCCCGCTCCAGAGAAGATGTCCGATGTTCGAGGTGAGCGAGTCGACCGGCTGCTTGTCACGGTCGAGCGCCAGTGCGTAGTAGCCCCCGTGCTTGTCGACCCAGAACGCGTCGTCAAATCGCGCTCGCAGCTCCTTCGCCTCGCGGTTGAGCCGGTCGGCGAGCTCGCGGTCGCGCCAGACCTCGCGGGCGAGCTCGGCCATGCGCCGCTTTGCGTCGTAGACGTAGCCCTGCACCTCGCACGGCGCGATCGGTGTCTGTGCGAACCGGCCGTCCGAGAATCGCTGCGAATCGAACGAGTCTTTCCACGACTGGTTGTCCAGTCCGCGGTCGGTACGTTTCTCGTACTCGACAAAGCCGTCTCCGTCGCGGTCTCCGTGCTCGTCGATCCACGACAGCGCGCGCAGGGCCGGCTCCTTCAGACCGCGGACCAGCGCCATGTCACCGGTCCAACGCCACACCTCGGAGAGCAGCACGAGGTACAGCGGGGTCGCGTCGATCGTGCCGTAGTACTTCGCGAACCACACGTCCGCGGCTTTCCCGGTGCGTACCTCGTGAACGATCTTGCCCGGCTCCGCGTCGATCGCAGGGTTTTCGTCGCGCGCCTGAAGCTGTGCCAGCACCTCGAGCGCCCCACGAGCGAGCTCCGGACCGAACAGCAGGGTCTGGAGGCAGGTGATGATCGTGTCGCGGCCGAAAACGGTCATGAACCACGGGCAACCGGCTGCCGGGAGCTGGCCCAGTCCGAGACCGGAGTTGCTCCGGATCCGCAGCGACGCGAGGTCAGCGACGGACTGGCCGAACGAGTACCCGAGGTCGTCCCACTCGGCTCGGAGCTGCGGAACACGGAGCTGCCAAGCAGCGAGCGAGTCGCGCACGTGCACGAGCTCGTCACCGAAGCGCCGCTCGAGGAGTCGAGGCGAGATTTCCTCACCGTCGATCAGCGGAACCACGTCAAGCTGGAGCTCCCAGGTCTCGCGCGGACCGAGCTCGATCCGGTAGCTGATCCCACCGTCGCTCGTCTGGCCGCGCTGCGAGAAGATCAGCTGCGTTCGGGCACCGCTCTCCGGATCCTGGAGGACGAACTGGTTGTGCTCGTCGTCGTAACGGGGCCTCACGGGAGGAGGCAACGGGTTGGGATCCGGATTGCCGAACTCGCGGTCGTGCGCCTTCACGGTCATGATGTCCGCGAAGTCGTTGGCGATCTCCAGCCCGAGCTCGAACGTGACGTGCTCCATGCTCTCGTTGCGGACGATCAGCCGGTCCTGCATTCCCTCGCCGACGAAGCGGCGCCGCGCAAGCGAGAGTGTGTCCGGCTTCAGTCCGCCGGCAAGCGGGTTGCGGAGGTAGAACGCCGCGGAGAAGTACTCAACCTTCGCCGAGGTGAGCAGACGGGGACGTTCGCCGTTGATCGTCAACCCGAGCGTCGAGAGGAACCTCGTGTCGTGCGCAAAGAAGCCACTCGTATCGACGCCGACGTCGCCGCGGTCGTCGCAGATGCAGAAGTTCGAGCCTTCGAGAATCCGCAGCATCAGTTCGTCCGGAGGATGCGGCCGCCGGACGATTGCGCGAGCGCCTTGACGACGAGCTCGTCGACGTTCACGTGCGCGGGGCGTGTGAGCGCGAAGACGATGCACGCCGCGATGTCGTCGGGCGTCATCGCCTCGACACCCTCGTACACCGTGCGCGCCTGCTCCTCGTCGCCGCGAAAGCGGACGCGTGAGAAGTCAGTCGCGACGAGCCCCGGGTCGACGGTCGTGATCCGCACCGGCTTCCCGAGCAGGTCCTCGCGCAGTGCGTACGTGAACCCGCGCACGGCGAATTTCGAGGTGACGTAGAGGGAGCCTTTCTCGTACGCCTGCCGCCCGGCGACCGACCCGATGTTGACGAGGTGGCCGCCCTCGAGCAGGAACGGAAGACAGAGACGCGTCATCCGGATCAGCCCGTGGACGTTCGTCTCGAGCACGATCCGCTCGTCCTCCTCCTTGCTCTCCCAGAACGGTTCGCGCCCGAGCGCGAGCCCTGCGCCGTTCACGAGCACGTCGAGGCCCCCGAGCTGTTCCACGGCGTCGGCGACGAACCGCTCACAGCTCTCGCGATCGGTGACGTCGAGCTCGAGTGCGACGTCGGCGTCGATCCGATCGGTGCGGCGCGCACCGCCGGCGACGCGCATCCCTTCCTCGCGGAGCGCCCGGACGGTCGCTGCGCCGATGCCGCTCGACGCGCCCGTCACGATCGCCCGCTTGCCTTCGAGGCTCGGCACCACGGGATCGTACGGCTAGAGGGGTGTGCGGCGCGCCTCTGCGGTGCCGAGCTCGACCCGGTCGGAACCCGTGCCCGCATGGTCGACCTGAAGGGTCGTATGGGAGAGGCCGAACCGCTGGGCGAGCATGTACTCGAGCTCGCGCCGCTTCCCGTGGCAGTCCGAGCCCTGCGCCACGAGCACGTGCGCCGACAGCGACGGAAACCCGGAAGTGATCGTCCAGACGTGCAGGTCGTGCACCTCTCGGACGCCGGGGACGCCGATCATCGCGCGGCCGATCTCCTCCGCGTCGAGCTCGCGCGGCGTGCCCTCGAGCAGGATCGCGACCGACTCGCGCAGGAGCGTCCAGGAGCTGCCGAGCACGAGCACGGCGATCGCCAGCGCGATGAGCGGGTCGGCGTAGCTCCAGCCGGTGAGCAGCACGATCGCGCCTGCGGCGATCACGCCGAGCGAACCGAGCGCGTCGGCGAGCACGTGGCGCAGTGCGCCCTGCACGTTGAGGCTCCCCGAGCCGCGGCGGTGGAGCAAGGATGCGGCTGCGAGGTTCAGCACGAGGCCGACGAGACCGACGACGAAGACCCAGCCGCCGCTCGGCTCGACGGGGTCGCGGAGCCGTTGCAGCGCCTCGACGATGATCCAGATCGCGATCGCGACGAGCGCGACGCCGTTCGCGAGCGCCGCGAGGATCTCCGCCCGCCGGTAACCAAAGGTTCGTTCGGGGCTCGCCGGGCGCGAGCCGAGCCAGGCCGCGAAAAGCGCGAGGCCGAGGCTTCCGGCGTCGCCGAGCATGTGCCCCGCGTCGGCGAGGAGCGCGAGCGAGCCCGCGGCATAGCCCGCGATCACTTCGACGACCGCAAAGACAGCGACGAGCGCGAGCGCGCCGCGGAGCGCGCGCCGATCGCCGAGCCGCCGCTGGTCGTCGCCGTGCGAGTGCAGCACTACTCCGTTCGGGCTCCCGGCACGAGGTCGGGGAAACCTTGCTCGTCCATGTACGAGATCGCCCGCGAGAGGAGCCAGATCACCGACTCCGGATCGCTCTCGGCGAGCACCAGCCGCACCGCGTCGTCGCCGGCCTCCGCGCTCGCGCCGACTCCGGCACGGGCCCGCCGCAGCAGGCAGAGACGCGCGACGGCGAGGTCCGCCTCACGGCCGGGCTCGTACCACGACACTCCTCGCGCGTCGCCGATCACCGTGGCGAGGCTTTCCTCCAACTGGACCGCATCGTGATTCGAGAGATTTCCGACACGGGGTTCCGACCTGCCGAACAACTCGCTCATGCCGCCTCCAATCCTTCGTCCCGCGCCGCCTGCCGAAGCGCATCGAGCCGCTCGACGACGGTCGGATGTGTGTACTTGAGGTAGTAGACGACGCGCGGGGGATCGAGGTCTGCGACGTTTGCGTCGACCAGCCCCGTGAACGCTCCCTCAAGCGCGCCGAGATCGCGGGTCGCGGTGAGCGCGAACCGGTCGGCGCGGTATTCGGCGCGACGTGCGATCGCCGCGAGGCCCACGAACACGACCGGTGTCGCGAGCATGACCACGAGCATCGCAAGCGGGATGTTGCGAGGGTCGCTCGCCTCGTCGCCCAGCACCGCCCAGAGCAGGGCGACGAGTCCGACCGCGGCCGCGACGAGGAGCGCCGAGAGCTTTGCCACGTCGCCGTGCTTCCTGTGCGCAAGCTCGTGCGCGAGCACGGCGCGGAGCTCGGCGGGCTTCATCTGCTCGAGCAGCGTGTCGTACAGCACGACGCGCCGCGTGGCCCCGAAGCCCGACACGTACGCGTTCGACTTCGTCGTCCGACGGCTCGCGTCGGCGACGAGCACGTCGCGAACAGGAACGCCGACCCGCTCCGACAACCCGCGCAGATCGGCTGCGAGCTCCTGGTCGTCGAGCGGCTTGAACTTGTTGAAGATCGGCTCGAGCACGACCGGTGCGACGAAGGTGAAGAAGATGACGAACGCGGCTGCGAGCGGCGCCGCGACGAGCGGCCAGGCATCGGTCCACTGGGCCAGCGCGACGAGCCCGAAGAGCAAGATGGTCGTGAGCAGCGCCGTGACGGCGAACGCCTTCGCGACGTCGGCGAGCCAGCTCCCGAGCGACTGGGTCGAGAGCCCCCAGCGGCGCTCGCGCACGTGGTCGCGCCAGTACGAGATCGGCAACCGCACGAGCGTGAGGAGCGCGACCACGATCGCGGGGTACACGAGGGCCTGCGCCCACCAGCTCCAGTCCGGCAGCAGGGCGTCGCCGACGTCGGTGAAGGCGAGCAGCGCGAGCACGGCGACGCCGAGCGCGAAGTCGGCCAGCTCGGAGAGGTAGCGGGGCCGGTGGTAGCTCCGGCCCCGCTCGATCTGCTCGCGGGAAAACGTCACCCGCGCATTGTGGCGTGCTCAGCCCGTCGTGCGAACCTGGACCAGCCGCGTGGCGGTGACGCCGTAGTTCAGACGCTCCCCGGCCTTCCTCGCCTGGACGTAGAACTGGACGTTGACCCCCCGCCGGAGCGGGAAGACCAGCGCCGGCCGAGGTGCCAGCGGCCGCATCCGGAACGTCACGTAGCCGTCGGTCGCGGTCGCGGCCTCCGGCGGCGTGGTCGTCAGGAGCGGGAGCGATCGCATGTAGACGAGCGCACCGCGGACGACGAAGTTCCGGGTGTCGGCGACGTGGACGCGGGCGGTGATCGTCGTCGAGCGCGACCTCACCGGGTTGGGCGAGAAGACGACCTCGTCGATCACGAGCCTTGCCGGCAGCGCCATGCTCTCGACCGGGATCGAGATCTTCCCGTTCGGCAGCCGGATCTGGCCCGCCGGCCCGCCCGGCTGGGCGACGCCGGTCGGAGCGGACGTTGCAGCGCGTGCGCCACCCGCGTTCCTTGCGGTGACGATCACCCGCACCGAGCGGCTCACGTCGGCGGCGGTCACCACATACGTCCGGTTCGTGGCTCCGGCGATGCTCGCGCAGTTGCCGCCGTTCGCATCGCAGCGCTGCCACTGGTACGTGTAGGAGATCGGCTCCGAGCCCGACCACACGCCGGGGCTCGCGGTGAGCGTCTCGCCCTCCCGCAGCGTCCCTGCGATGGACGGGATCGAGGTGTTCTGCGGCCCGGACGCTCGGGCGCCGATCGTGCCCGTGTTCACCGACGCCTGGCCCGTTCCGTCGGAGTTGCGGGCGGTGACGACGACCAGCATGCGCCTGCCGCGGTCGGCGTCGTTCAGGTCGATCGAGCGCGAGCTCGCTCGGTTCGTGCAGTTGGCCATCTGCGCGTTGCAACGCACCCACTGGTAGGAGTAGGTGATCGGGAGCGTGCCGCTCCACGTTCCGGGGTTCGCCGTGAGCCTCGATCCGACTCTCCGCGTGCCGGAGATCGTCGGCTTCGACTCGTTCTTCGGCGCGACGAGGACGTGCGACGGGCCCGCGACTCCGCCGCCGGCGACGGCGAGTGCGGTCAAACCAGACGCGGCGATCGCGCTCACGAGAGCCCGGCGCCGCACTGAGTTCGTGGTCATGATTCCCCCTTGCCTTGCCCTTGCCTTGGCACAGACTGGAACGTCCGCGCCCGGCAAGAAGTTGCTGCGGGTTCTGTAAGGAAAGAGGTCCGACGCCTGCGATGGGCCGGGCAGGTCTCGAACCTGCGACCTTGGGATTAAAAGTCCCCTGCTCTACCAGCTGAGCTACCGGCCCTTGTTGCAAGGCTATCCTGGCTTACCTCGCCCCCATCGACTAGCGGTCCAGGTCGCGGCCCTTTCAAGGCCGTCGCGCGGGTTCGAATCCCGCTGGGGGCATGCGACAGCAGGCCGAGCAATGGACCCAATCGGGTCCTAGCCGGCGAGGTGAGGACAAGGCACGCTGCCAGGGATGAGGCGTTGGAGAGCCCGGCATGCGGCCCGGGCTCTTTGGGCCTCTCTGTAGCCCTTGAACCGCGCAGACGGAGCGGCTAGACCGATGCAGGCGACGTGTGACGACGGTCGCGGCTGATCGTCCGAGCGAGCAGCACGCCGCCGGCGAAGCAGATTGCACCTGTCGCGAGGATGCCGAGCTCCTCGTATAGCCACGTTGGCCCCACGCCTTCGAACGAAGACCTGAGAATCTCGTCGAGGATCGTGTAGAGCAGGAAGAGCGCGACGACAGCGGCGAGCGCACCGAGCAGCTGTGCCCACACAGGAAAGCGACGGAGAAGCGCCATGCCGACGGCCGTGGCGCCGATCACCATGAAAGAGACGGCCGAAAGGTAGAGCACGGGAACCGGCATCGCGTCAGGGTCGCGGCCCAGCAAGTCGTTGAGCGTGATGACGACCACCTTGAGAACCCACAGGGCGCCACCCAGCGCGAACACCCAGACTCCCCAGTGCATCCAGGCGCGCAGCGCGGTCAACGTGAGCCGAGTATCTCATTGCCGGCCGTTGTACGCTTCACCTCGAGATGAAGAGAGTCCGCGCCGGCGACCGCCTGCTCGAGCTCGACGAGGTCGAGCGGCGGCTGAAGCCATTCGGGCGCCGCCTCACCTAGTCTCTCTTCGTGGACGTCGCCGACGAGCTGCTCGCGAAGAACCGCCTGTACGCGGACACGCTCCCGGATCAGCACCTCGACGTACACCCGGCACGGGCGCTCGCGATCGTCACGTGCATGGACTCACGCCTGAACGTGTTCGACGCGCTCGGCCTGGCAGAGGGCGACGCCCACGTCCTGCGAAACGCCGGCGGGGTGATCACGGACGACATGATTCGGTCGCTCGCGATTTCTCAGCGGCTGCTCGGGACGCGTGAGGTCATGTTGATCCACCACACAGATTGCGGGATGCAGAAGCTCAGCGACGATGGATTCCGGGCGGAGCTCCAAGCAGACACCGGTGTCGCTCCAGAGTTCGCGATCGAGTCCTTCACCGACCTCGATGCGGCCGTTCGCCAGTCGATCCTCCGCGTGCAGGGGTCGGTGTTCCTGCCGCACCGCGATCGCGTGCGCGGATTCGTCTACGACGTCGACACGCACCGTCTACGAGAGGTGACCTAGCCGAGATCGCTGGCGAGCTCGTCCACACGGCGGGCGATCTCGTCCCGGATCCGGCGGACGTCGGGCAGCGGCTGCCCCGCGGGGTCCTCGATCTGCCAGCTGACGTAACGCTTGCCGGGAACGACCGGGCACGCGTCGTCGCACGTTGCGACGACGACGTCCGCCCACTCGATCCGCTCGTCGTCGAGCTTCGCCGGCACGTGGTCGGAAGCGTCGACGCCGACCTCCTCGAGCGCGGCGAGCACCTGGGCGTGCGTCGCAAAGCCGGGCGCGCTGCCCGCGGAGCGCGCCGAGTGCCGATCGCCCGCCGTCTGCCGGAAAAGACGCTCGGCCATCACCGAGCGGCCCTGGTTCCCGACGCAGACGAACAGCACGTTCAAGCCGACTTGACGCCTTTGACGATCGCGCCGTGCATTCCGTCGGCGACGGAGTGCGTGAACTCGACCAACACGTCGCGGAACCCCGCAGCCTCGAGGCCGGCTTCGTACTCGGACTTCGAAAGCGCCCCGGCGATGCAGCCCACGTAGCTGCCCCGCTCCGCGCGCTCCGGCTCGGTCAGCCGGTCCTCGGCGACCACGTCGCTGATCCCGATCCGTCCGCCCGGCTTGAGCACGCGTGCGATCTCGGTCAGCACGGCGGGCTTGTCTGTCGAGAGGTTGATTACGCAGTTCGAGATCACCACGTCGACGGAGCCCGCGGGCAGCGGGATCTCTTCGATCACGCCCTTCAAGAAGATCGCGTTCCGGATGCCCGCCTGCTCCGCGTTGCGCTGAGCAAGGGCCAGCATCTCGTCGGTCATGTCGAGCCCGTACGCGAGCCCGCTCTCGCCAACGCGCCTCGCCGAGAGGAGCACGTCGATGCCGCCGCCGGAGCCGAGGTCGAGGACGGTCTCGCCCGCACGGAGCTCCGCGACCGCACTCGGGTTACCGCAGCCCAGCGAGGCGAGCGTCGCGGCGCCCGGAAGGTCGTTGCGTTCCTGCTCCGAGTAGAGCGTGCTGCCGAACGTTCCGTCGTCACCGTCGCAGGCCACGTTCCCACAGCAGCCTCCGTCGGTCGCACAGCCACACCTTCCGGCATCGGCGGCGACGGCTGCGAGCGCGTAGCGGCGGCGCACCTCTTCGCGCAGGTTCTCCGCGCTCGTCGTGGTGGTCATCAGCAGCACACTCCCTTCAGGTCGGCGACGGCCGCGAGCTTGCGTGCGGCTTCCGGCTTCAGCGAGAAGTACGCCCACTTCCCGCGCTGCTCCCGGTCGACGAGGCCGACCTCGAGCAGCTTCTTCATGTGGTGCGAGACGGTCGGCTGCGATAGCCCGAGCGGCTCGACGAGGTTGCACACGCAGACCGGCCCGTCGTTCGTCGCGAGCACGTTCATGATCCGAACGCGCGCCGGATCGCCGAGCGCGCGGAAGAGCTCGGCGGTCGCGTCGGTCTCCTCGTCAGAGAGCAGCGGTGCCGCGAGCGGGGCGCAGCACACGATCGCGAGCGCTTCCATCGCCCGCAATGTATCGAAGAACGTCGATACGTATCAAGATGGCAGACTGCGCGCGGGCGGTTAGCTCAGTTGGTAGAGCGCCTGCTTTACACGCAGGAGGTCACTGGTTCGAGCCCGGTACCGCCCACACGAAAAAGGGCCTCGAAGCAGTTGACTCAACTGGGTCCAGCCGTATAGCGGTTTTGCTATGCACAATCCCTCTCGAGCCGGACGACATTGGGTCGCCGGTCACAGAGAGGGTTTGCAATGAAGAAGTTCATCCTGGCGGTCGCCCTTGCGGCGGTCGCATCAATGGCAGTCATCTCGTCCGCCTCGGCCGGCGTTGAGCGCTACCAGCTACAGACAGCGACGTTCACCGTGACTCAGCCCGCCGGTGCGGTGGGTCAGTGGGACAACCTCTGGAAGCACGATTACGAGGTCGAGGTCAACCCGTGCGACGGCACGTTCGAGGGCACCGGCAAGATCTACGGAAGCGACCAGAACGGCCCTTACTCCGCCACCGAGACGATCATTGGCACTTTGGCCAAGGACTCGGTCAGTCTCGAAGCGACGCGCCAGGACGGTCTCAAGTACTGGCTTGGCAACGCGCCGTTCGGTGACGCGATTACGATCGCCACGCTGAACGTGCAAGTGCCGTGGACGATCGAGATGAAGGGTACGAAGCCGATCTTCACCAACACGAGCAACTTCAAGAACCACGGCGAGTACGTCAGCTCCATGGGTGGCGGCGCCGACGCAGCGCACTCGTGCATCGGGATGCCGATCAGCAAGTAACACGAGTAAGTAGTGACAACCCTCGGGGCTGCTTCAGCTGACTCCGACACCGACTGCCCGGCCTCGTGCTGGGCAGTTTGGCGTACCGGCCCCGCCGCCCAACTGGCAGACTCCTCCCGCGTCTAATGGACTCGATGAAGCGATTCGCCCCGATCACGTGCCTCCTGGCGCTTCTGCTCCTCGCCGGTTGCGGCTCCGCGGAGCGCTGGGGCGGCTACACGGAGGACGAGGCGAAGGACGTGATGGTCGACCCCGAGGTCAAGGCGACGATCATCGAGGCGACCCCGCGCAAGGAGGACCAGCAACCGGTGGTCGCCATCTACCCGGACGAGGACAAGCTCGACAAAGACGGGCTGCGCAAGGTCAAGATGCAGGGCACCGACGCCTGGGAGTACAACGACGTGGCCAACGACTTCTGCCTCTACGTCTGGTTCGACAAGCCGACGAACGGGTTCCTCGCGCAGGCGAGCCACTGCGTCGGGGTGCCGCAGTGAGCCGGCGCTATACTCGCCGCATAGTCGCTGCCTGACCTCACCGGATCGATGGAACCCCTCTACAAGCCGGAGGGCGTCGAGGCGCGCTGGCAACAGACCTGGGAGGCCGAGGGCCTCTACAACGCCGAGGTCGACCCCGAGCGGGAGCCGTACACGATCGCGTTCCCGCCGCCCAACGTCACGGGCGAGTTGCACATGGGTCACGCGCTCAACGCCTCGATCCAGGACGCGCTGATCCGCTGGCACCGCATGCGCGGGTTCAACGCGCTCTGGCAGACCGGGTACGACCACGCGGGCATCGCGACGCAGAACGTCGTGGAGCGAGTGCTCGCGAAGGAAGGCAAGACCCGCCACGACCTCGGTCGGGAGGCGTTCCTCGAGCGCGTGTGGGCGTGGCTCGAGGAATACGGGCTCGTGATCATGAGGCAGCTTCGCGCGCTCGGCGCGTCGATGGACTACCGACGCGAGCGGATGACGATGGACGAGCGCTACGTGCGCGCGGTCATGCGCTTCTTCGTGCACCTGCACGGTAAGGAGCTGATCTACCGCGCGAACCGGATCGTCAACTGGTGCCCGCACGACATGTCGGCGATCTCTGACCTCGAGGTCAACCACGTTCCGGTGGACGACACGCTCAGCTGGATCCGCTACCCGCTCGCGGACGGGTCCGGGCACGTCACCATCGCGACGGTGCGTCCCGCGACGATGCTCGCGGACACCGGCGTCGCGGTCAACCCGAACGACGAGCGCTACAAGCACCTGATCGGCAAGGAGGCGATCGTGCCGATCGTCGAGCGTCGGGTGTCGATCGTCGCCGACGAGCGCGTCGAGCTGGACTTCGGCACGGGCGCACTGAAGATCACGCCCGGTCACGACCCGATGGACTTCGACATCGGCAAGGACCACGGGCTCGAGGAGCTCACGGTGATCGGTCCCGACGGCCGGATGAACGAGGCCGCCGGCGAGTTCGCGGGGCTCACGCAGAAGGAGGCGAACGAGCGGATCGTCTCTCGGCTCCGAGAGCAGGGACTGCTCGAGAACCAGGAGCCCTACCGGCACTCGGTCGGGCACTGCGACCGCTGCGGGGCGCGGATCGAGCCGCTGATCACGCTCCAGTGGTGGGTGAAGATGAAGCCGCTGGCGGAGCCGGCAGCCGCAGCGATCCGCGATCGACGAGTGACGTTCACGCCTGAGCAGCAGAACGCGGTCGCGCTCGACTGGCTCGACAACATCCGCGACTGGTGCATCTCGCGGCAGATCTGGTGGGGGCACCGGATCCCGGCGTGGTACTGCCCCGAGGGTCACACGACCGTCGCCGAGAACACGCCGGACGGTTGCTCGGAGTGCGGCTCGACCGAGATCCACCAGGACGAGGACGTCCTCGACACCTGGTTCTCGTCAGCGCTCTGGCCGTTCGCGACGCTCGGCTGGCCCGAGCCGACGCCCGACCTCGACTACTTCTATCCGAACGACGTGAACGCGACCGACCGCGGGATCATCTTCCTCTGGGAGGCGCGGATGATCATGTCGGGCCTCGAGTTAATGGGCGAGGTGCCGTTCCGCGACGTGATCATCCACTCGACGATCCAGGCGCCCGACGGCCGACGCATGTCGAAGAGCCTCGGCACCGGCATCGATCCGCTCGAGGTGATCGGGTCGCACGGCGCCGATGCCACCCGCTACGGGCTGCTCAAGATGTCCTCGACGCAGGACGTGCGCTTCAACGTCGGGATGATCGACGAGGGGCGCAAGCTCGCGAACAAGCTCTGGAACGTGTCACGCCTGATCCTCGCGAACGCCGGCGACTCGAAGCCCGACCTGCGACCGACGAGCGTCGAGGAACGCTGGATCCTCGCTCGCCTCGACGCGGCGCGCGGCCACATCGAGCGCGAGCTCGAGGCCTTCGACTTCGCGGGCACCGTGAACACGCTGTACCGCATCACGTTCGACGACTTCTGCGACTGGTACGCGGAGGCGATCAAGCCGCGGCTCTACGAAGGCGGCGACGACGATGCGCGCGCCACCGCGCTCGCGGCGCTCGAGCGGCTGCTCAAGCTCCTGCACCCCGTGATGCCGCACGTGACCGAGGAGATCTGGTCGAACCTGCCCGATCGCGCATCGAGGCTGATCGTCGCCGAGTGGCCGGGCGCCGACCCGCGCTTCTCCGATGACGGCGGCGCGCTCGTGCGCGTGCAGGACGCGGCCGCGATCTTCCGGCGCAGCCAGGTGCAGGTGGACCTCGCCCCGGAGGACCGCCGCATCTTCGAGGCGGTCGTCCGGCCCGAGCGCGTGAAGGCGGACGGCAACGCCCAGGTCGAGATCGACCGGTTGAGCAAGGAGGTCGAACGCTCCAAGCGGATGCTCGGCAACGACCGCTTCGTCGCTAACGCCGCGCCCGAGGTCGTCGGCGCCGAGCGCGAGAAACTCGAGCGCTACGAGCGCGAGCTTCAGGCGTTGAAGGCCTCCCAGTCCTAGACGATTCGGTTTCGCCGAGCGCGGTAACACCAGTCCCGTGAGATGGAAACGACTACCGGGTGGCGGCAGGGTCGAGGATCGCCGCGGCATGGGCGGCGGCATGGGCGGCATGCCGATGGGCGTCGGCGGCGGCGGGCTCGGGATCATCGTGCTGATTGCCATCGCGCTGCTGACGGGCAACGTCCCGGGCGGCGGGGGGTCCGGCGGCAGTCCGTTCGACCCCCTCCCTCCGGCACAGAACGCCGGCCCCGTGCCGCCGGAAGACGCGACGCTGGCGGACTTCTCCACGCGCGTCTTCTCCGACGTCGACCGAACCTGGGCGGACATGTTCCAGCGCGCGGGTCGCGAGTATCGCCAGCCCACGCTCGTGCTCTTCACGCAGGCGACACAGTCGAGCTGCGGGGGAGCCACTGCCCAGGTGGGACCGCACTACTGCCCGACCGACGGGAAGGTCTACCTCGATCTCTCCTTCTTCCGGGACCTCCGTGACCGCTTCGGGGCCTCAGGCGATTTCGCGCACGCGTACGTGATTGCGCACGAAGTCGGCCACCACGTGCAAAACGTCCTCGGCATCCTCGAACGTGTGGAGAACCGCGAGGACGCGATCCGGCTCGAGCTGCAGGCGGACTGTCTGGCGGGAGTCTGGGGCTACACCGCCGAGCGGCGGAAGCTGCTCGAGCCCGGCGACGTGCAGGAGGGGCTCGACGCGGCCGCCGCCGTCGGGGACGACCGCATCCAGCAGCGCACGACCGGGCGGGTGACGCCGGAGAACTGGACCCACGGCTCCTCCGAGCAGCGGATGAAGTGGTTCACGCGCGGCATGAACAAGGGCGACTCGGCCGCCTGCGACACGTTCAGCGGCGAGCTGTAGCTCCCGGGGCGTTCTAGACTCGGCCCATGGCCGAGGCCCGCCGGGAGCGGAAGGTCGTCACCGTCCTCTTCGCCGACCTGGTCGGTTTCACGTCGCGCTCCGAGCAGCTCGATCCCGAGGACGTCGACGCCGTCCTCCGTCCGTACCACGACCGTTTGCGCGCGGAGCTCGAGCAGTGGGGCGGCACCGTCGAGAAGTTCATCGGGGACGCCGTCGTCGCGGTCTTCGGCGCACCGGTCGCACGGGAGGACGACCCCGAGCGAGCGCTTCGGGCGGCGCTCGCGATCCGGGACTGGGCGCTCGAGGAGGAGGGCGTCGAGGTCCGGATCGCCGTGAACACGGGCGAGGCGCTCGTCTCGCTCGACGCGCGTCCCGACAGCGGCGAAGGGATGATCGCGGGGGACGTCGTGAACACGGCGTCGCGCCTCCAGTCCGCGGCGCCCGTCAACGGGATCCTGGTCGGCGAGCAGACGCAGCGCGCGACGAACCACGTGATCGACTACGGCGACGCCGACCCGGTCGTCGCGAAAGGGAAGAGCGAGCCGATCGCCGTATGGGAAGCGCTGCAGGCTCGGTCGCGCTTCGGCGTCGACGTGCGCCAGCACGGCGGAGCAGCGCTCGTCGGGCGCGCATCCGAGCTCAACTCGCTGGTCGACGCGCTTGCCCGCGCGCAGCAGGAGCGCGAGCCGCAGCTCGTCACGCTCGTCGGCGTGCCCGGGATCGGGAAAAGCCGGCTCGCCTGGGAGCTGTTCGGCGCCGTCGGCCGCGGCGACACGCTCGTGTACTGGCGCCAGGGCCGGTCGCTCCCGCTCGGCGAAGGCGTCAGCTTCTGGGCGCTCTCCGAGATGGTCAAGGCGCAGGCGGGCATCCTCGAGGGCGACGACCCGGACGTGGTCGCCGACAAGCTCGGCCGCGCGGTCCGCGACGTTGTCGAGGACGATGCGGACTGGGTAGCCGCAAGGCTCGCGCCTCTCGTCGGCATCGAAGCGGACTCCGCCGCCTCGACCCGTGAGGAGTCGTTCGCAGCGTGGCGGTCGTTCCTGGAATCGCTCGCCGACCACCGCCCGCTCGTGCTCGTCTTCGAGGACGTCCACTGGGCCGACGACGGGCTGCTCGACTTCATCGACCACCTGGTCGACTGGGCGACGGGCGTGCCCATGCTCGTGCTCTGCACTGCCCGGCCCGAGCTGCTCGAGCGCCGTCCCGGCTGGGGCGGTGGAAAGCGAAACGCGCTCACGCTCAACCTCTCTCCCCTCTCGGATCAAGACGCCTCGAAGCTGCTGTCGCTCGTGCTGGACCGCGCCGTGCTGCCCGCCGAGACGCAGCAGGCCCTCCTGGAGCGGGCGAGCGGCAACCCGCTCTACGCCGAGCAGTTCGCGCGGCTCTACCTGGAACGCGGGACGGTGGACGACCTCGCGCTTCCGGAGAGCGTCCACGGCCTGATCGCCGCGCGCCTCGACGCACTCCCCGCGGAGGAGAAGGCCCTGCTCCAGGACGCAGCCGTGATCGGGAAGGTGTTCTGGTCGGGCGCGCTCGGAGCCGAAGGAAGCACGGAGGAGCTGCACTCGCTCGAACGCAAGGAGTTCATCCGGCGCGAACGACGCTCGTCTGTGTCCGGAGAGGACGAGTTCGGGTTCCGTCACGTGCTCGTACGCGACGTGGCCTACGGGCAGATCCCACGCGCCGACCGGACGGCCAAGCACCTGCGCGCGGCCGATTGGCTTGAGGGCCTCGGCCGTCCCCAGGACCATGCCGAGCTGGTCGCGCACCACTATCTCGCGGCGCTCGAGCTCGAACGAGCCGCGAAGCGGGACACGACCGAGATCGCGGCACGGGCCGTCGAGGCGTTGCGCAACGCGGGCGATCGGGCTGCCGGCCTGAACGCATTCCGCACAGCCGCCGACTATTACCGCTCGGCGCTCGAGGGACTTACGGATGAAGGACGTGAGCGCGCCGAGCTGCTCTTCCGGCTCGGGCGCGCAGAGTTCTACGGCGAAGGAACAGGTGCCGTGACCCTGGCTGAAGCGGCCACTCGTCTCGAGGCCGTCGGGGAGGTCGAGAGCGCCGCCGAGGCCGAGAACCTGAACGCGATGGGCGGCTTCATGTCGTACGACCGAGAGCGGACGGACACACATCTCGAGCGGGCATCCCGACTCGTGTCGACGGTCGGCGCCTCACGCGCAAAGGCAGCGGTGCTGACGACCCGGGCGCGCTCCGCCTATCTCAGCGCCGACTATCCGACAGCGCTCGAGCTCGGCCGGGAAGCCCTCGAGATGTCAGAGGAGCTCGGTCTCGAGGCGATCCGGGCCGAAGCATTGCTCTACGTCGGCTCCGCGAAACTCGAGCACGACGACCCAACCGGGATCGACGACGTCCGCGAGAGCATCGCGATCGGGACCGCGATCAACTCTCCGGAGGCCGCGCGCTCCTACAACAACCTCGCCGTCCTGCTCCGCCTCGAGGGACGGCTCGCCGAGTCGAACGAGGCCAGCCAGGCGGGACTCGACGTCGCGCTTCGGTTCGGACTGGTGCCCTACCTGAACTGGGACCGGGGAGCGAAGCCCGCGCGCTTGTTCGAGCGTGGTCACTTCGACGAGGCGCTCGTCGCCGCTGACGAGGCGCTCGAAGGCGAGGACGGCGCAGTAGGGTCTCAGTGGTGGGCTGCACTGGTGCGGGCCCACATCCGCATCGCACGGGACGACACGAGCGGCGCGATGGCCGATAGCGGAGCGGCACTGGAGGAGGCACGCGCTCTTCGCTACCCACAGACCATGTACCCCGCGCTGATGGTCCGCGCGTTCGTCCTGACGTCACTGGGCGAGACGGTCGAAGCTCGCGAGTTGCTCGATGAGCTGATCGCGCTCCGGTCGGCGCGGCCGTCGCGGCTGGCCTTCGGCGCCAACTCGATCGGTGCGTGGACCTGGACGCAACATGGTGTCTTGCGGCAGTTTCTCGCCACGATGCACAGCAGAAGGACTCCCTGGCTCGAGGCCGCCGAGGCGGTCGGCTCGAACGACTGGCCGCAAGCCGCCGAGATCTACGCTCGTTGCGGCGCCGTCACCGACGAGGCGTTCGCGCGGCTTCAGGCGGGCGGCGACGCGAACCTGCGCGCGGCGCTCGACTTCTACCGGTCGGTCAAGGCGTCGCGCTACGTGCGCGAGGCCGAGGCGGGACTCGCAGTGACCGCCTAGACGGATCGCGTGAGCAGCGCCGGCTTGGGCCTGCGGTGTCTGTGCACGAAGCTGCTCAGGTGATCGAGCACCCCGTGCCCGACCGCCCTGCGCTCACGCGGCTGCCGGTCGTAGCGGTGGCGCCGGTCCGAATCGCGCAAGAACTCTGCTCGGTGAAGCCTGGCGACCTCTTGGTTGAGGATCTGATCGTGCATGGCCTCTCCTTGTTCGCGGCTTACCCACAAGACGGCCGCGGCGCAGCTGATCTTCCCTCACGCTACGCCGGTGACAGCCCGAGCCTCGTGCCGACGATCGAGTCAGCAGCCCTCGACGCCTCGGCGTGCCCCGTCACTGCCGTGACGAAGTCGTCCCGCTCGAGCTCAAGCAACTCGACGTCCGTCTTGGCGACGACGTCGGCGGTGCGCGGAACGTCTCTGAGCAGCGCGATCTCGCCGAAGAAGTCGCCGGCGCCGAGCTCGCTCGCTTGCGCGTCCACCGGCGAGACGTTGACCGAGCCGTCGACGATCACGTAGAAGCGATCGCCGTGCTCCCCGGCGCGGAAGACCGGCTCTCCCGCAGCGACCCGGCGCTTCGCCACCTTCTCCGCGAGGTACTCGAGCGTCGCCGGAGGCAAGGGCGCGAACAGCGGCACGCGGCTGAGCAGCTCCAGCTCGGGCGGCGGGGCGACGCGGTCCATCGCCGCCAGCGGGCGCCACGCCAAGACGGCCGCGACGGGCAGCAGTGCCCCGACGACGATCAGCGTCGCCTGGTCGCCGATCAGATCGATGAGGACGGGAGCGGCGACCGAGCCGAGCGCGACGGCGACGAGGATCACGCTCTCCATCGCCGCGAACGCCCGCGCGAGCACGGCGTCGGGCACAGCGCGTTGCAACAGCGTGTCTCCGGCGACGTCCACGATGGTGTTGCCGACGCCGATGAGCGCAAAGGCAGCGAAGGCCACCCAGGCCTCGGGCCAGACGCCGACCAGCACGAGAGGAGCGCCCCAGAGCAACAGACCCACCCCGAAGTCCGTCCCGAGCTTCGAGCGCGCGACGAGCAGCGCAGCCGCAACGCCCCCGACGATTCCGCCGATCCCGAGGGACGAGTTGAGCAGGCCTACGCCCGACGCGCCCAGGTCGAGCGTCTCGATGGCAAGCACGACGACGAGGACACCGAGCGCGCCGTCGACGAACGTCTGTAGCGCGAAGAGCCCCGTGAGCAGCCTCAGGCGCCGGTCGGCGACGATCACCCGGAAGCCCGCGGCACTCCCCCGCAGGAGTCCCGCGCCTTCGTCGCGCTCGCCCGAGCTCTCCCGAGCCGGCTCTCGTACGAGGCCGACCAGGATCGCCGACCAGACGAACAGCGCGGCGGCAACGAGGAAGGTGGCCGAGACGCTCGTGGTGGCGACGAGGATGCCTCCGAGCGCGGGCCCGACGAAGATCCCCACGCTCTCGATCGTGGTCGCCGTGACGTTCGCCGCCGTGAGCTCCTCCGGGCTGCGGGCGAGGTTCGGGACGAGGGCCGCCTGGGCCGGTCGGAACGCCGTTCCGACCACCGTGCCGACGATCGAGAGGACGTACACAGCGAGTGGGGGCCCGCCCGCGGCGATGAGCAGGGCCATCAGCGCGAGCAGCGCAACGCGCGCGAGATCGGTCGCCACCATCACGCGGACGCGGGGGTAGCGGTCTCCGAGCGCCCCGGTCAGCGGGGACGCGAGGCCCGCAGAAACCCAGCGCGCGAGCCCGATCAGGCCGACGGCATAGGCCCCATCCTCACCGAAGGCATAGACCGCGATCGCGATCGTGTAAGCCCAGGCACCGACGTTCGAGCCCGCCCAGGCCAGCTGGAGGCGGCGCAGGGAGCCATTCTCGAACACCCGGCGGAAGGCCCAGAGCGACTCGCGCATGTAGCGAGCATTGCAATCTCAGCGGCAATTTGGAAGATTGTGGGCGTTGAGCACGTCTTGAGTTCGACAGCAGCTCAATCGAGCGAAAGGGGATTTTCGTGAGCGACCAGGATCGCGTCAGGCCTTCAGAGCCAGAGAGCGACGTCGAGGCGCACAAGAAGAAGTCGGTTGCGCAGAACGAGGAGCCGCGCTCCGAGGGCGAGACCGACGACGACGTCGAGGCGCACAAGAAGCCGTCCGTCGCGTAGCGATTCACGATCGCCAAAGGGCCGGGGCGCCGAGAGGCCGCCGGCCCTTTGTGCTTCCTAGCTAGGCCCGCAAGACCGCGTCGAGCTCGGCCAGCAGGCGATGCCCCGCGCCGCGCCGGTCCTCCGGAAGCCGGTCCAGGTGGCCGGCGATCCGGGCAAGCGCGGCGAGCTCCCCCGTCCCTTCCAGCGCCTCCTGCGCGCGTCGGGCCCGCAGCAGCAGCTCGAGCGCGATCGCCGCCTGGTTCGCGAAGCGGCCGAGCAGCTCCATCTCGGCCAGGGTGAACTTGACGTCGTCGGAGCGGTCGAGAACGGAGAGGACTCCCAGCGCCTCGTCCTCGTGGAGCAGCGGCACGGCCATCAGGCGCTTCGGCACGTACCCGGTGGACTCGGCCGCCTCCCGCCCGAACCGCGGGTCGCCCTCGACGTCCTCGACGACGAGCGGCTGGCGCGTCGTGAGCACCCAGCCGGCGATTCCCGTTCCCGCGGGAAAGCGCCGACCGACCAGCTCGTCCGAGCCGTGGCCGGCGACCGCCTCGAAGACGAGCTCGCCCGCCGCGGCGTCGAGCAGGAAGATCGACGACGCCTTGGCGGAGAAGATCGCGCGCGCCGTCTCGACGATCGACTGGAGCAGGTCGCGGTGCAGGCCCTCGCCAGTCAGGACTCCGGCCGCGACTGCCGCACGGAGCTGGTCGTCGCTCACGACTCCGCGTCCACGTTGTTCGCGGTGAGGGCGAGCACGCTCTTCAGCTGAAACGGCGCGAGGCCTGGATGCTTCGACAGGATCAGCGCACAGAGCCCCGACACGTGCGGGGTCGCGAAGCTGTTGCCGGTGCAGCGAAGCGTCGAGCCTTCGAGCCAGGCGACGTCCACCTCGAGCCCTCGGCCGAAGAACTCGACGGGCGGATCGGGGTTGTAGTAGTAGACATACGGGTCGGCGTCTTCGTGGCTCCCCACCGAGATGACCGACGAGAAGCGCCACGGGAAGCTCTCGACGGGCATGTTGTGTGCCGAGGCCACGAGGGTCGTGCGGCGGAAGTAGGCGCTGTCGGCCAGCTCGTGCAGCAGCCCGGCGAAGTCCTGCTTCGTGGTCGAGAGGCTCATGTTGACGACATCGAACCCTTGCTCGATCGCCCAGCGCAGCCCGGCCATGAGCACCTTGCCGCTGCCCTTGTAGTCCTCGCCCAGGACCCGAACCGAGACGAGCTCGCACTCGGGCGCGAGCGCGCGCACGATCCCGGCACACGCGGTCCCGTGGCCGCACATGTCACCCGCGGTGTCGGGCTCGACGATCGACTCACCGTCCGCGCCGAGCGAGACCGCCCAGGACTGCTCGACCTCACCGATCAGCGGATGGCCGAGCTCGACGCCCGAGTCCAGGATGCAGACCCGCACGCCGGCGCCCGTGGCGCCGCCGAAGGCCCACTCTCGGCTCAGCGGTGCCGGCCAGCGCAGCGCGAGCCGAGCCTGCTCGACCGCGTCGGCCGGAAGGCTCCACGCGGGCAGTTCCTCACGGTCGGCGGCGTGGGCCGCGGCCGTCACTGGACAGCCGCAAGCGTGCGGGCCGACGCCGCAGCAGCGTCGGCTGCGAGACGCGTCGCGCGAAGCAGCCGCTCGTCGCTCTCCAGCACGCCCAGGTTGATCTCGACCAGGTGCGCTGCTGCGCGCGTCGCGCCGAGCGCGAGCATCGCGGCGGCGGTCGCGTCGGCACGAGCGGACGGCGCACCGTCCTCGGAGACGACTGCCGCGAGCTCGGCAACGTTCGAAGCCGCCTCCGCGATCGCCAGCGGATAGGCGGCCGCCCGCTCGAGCGACGAACCGATCAGCTCGTTCTTCGAGTCGCGGTCGACGTCGAGAGGCAGTCGGAGCGCGGCCAGAGCGTGCTCGTAGACCTCGTCGTTCAGGGGTGCGAGCTCGGCGAGCCGCTCGCGAAGCTCCTTCGCCTGCGCGATCGCGGCTCCGCGAAGCTCCCACTCCGGCGAGTTCCGAGCAGCCATCTCGACTAGCCCCGCGGCGAGCGCGCCGGTCAACGCGGCGAGGGACCCCCCTCCGGGGGTCGGCGACTCGGAAGCTGCTTCGTCCAGGAGGCTCCGGACGCTGAGGTCGTGCAAGCGGGCCACGCCTGCATTGTTTCAGCGCCCGGAGCCCGCGGCTAGGGGAGAGAGAGCCGTCTCCGGACGGCTTCCACAGTTGCCGCGTCGGCCTCCACGCCTTCCTGTGCGAAGGCGGCCTCCAGGTCCGCGATCAAGAGCTCGCGGAAGCGAGCGTCGGCCTCGGCCCTGGCAACGAGGCGGTCGAGGCCGGGTCTGACGAGCGGAAGCTCCTGTGCAGCCTCGACCCAGCCTTGCGGGGCGGGCGGAAGCAGAGCCAGTAGCTCGGCCAGGCGCTCTTCAGGATGAGGATTCATCGACCTCTAGACGGGAGCCGGCGGTCATTTCTTCCCCGAACTGCTCACGGAGCCGCGTCAGGCAGCGCGAGATCCTGCTCGCGATCGTCCCGGAGGGGAGGTCGAGCGCCTCTCCGATCATCCGGTAGCTCTCGTCCCGGGCGAAGAAGCGGTCGAGGATCTCGCGGCAGTTCTGGGGCAGCTCCGCTAGGGCCTCGTGGACCGCGAAGGCGTCGGTGAGCTCGTCGATCTGATCCTCCCCGGCCCCGGGGTCCGGATCCTCCATCGGCTGCTCGCGGGCCGAGGCTCGGAGCCGGTCGATGCAAAGCCTGCGGGTCAGGGACGCGAGCCAGGGCCGGAACGCATCGTCGTCCCGCAGGCTGTGCAGACGCTCATAGGCACGGGTGAAGGTGTCCTGGAACACGTCCTCGGCGTCGTGCTGCGGCAGGCGGAACGCCTGCGTGATCGCGTAGACGTAGCGCGAGTAGCGCTCGACGAGCTCCCTCCAGGCGTCGGGGTCGCCGGCGCGGCAGCGTGCGACGAGCTCGGAGTCCGTAACCACCGACACATCAAACAAGAGTCGGCGGGGAAAGCGAAGCGTTATGGGTTCGACGGCAAAGGCGCTCGGGCGCCTGGGCGACAGCGATTGGATCGAGCGCCTCGGGCGTGTCGGCCTCGTTGCCAAGGGCATCTCCTACGCGCTCGTCGGCGTGCTCGCCGTGCTGGTGGCGCTCGGTGTCGGGGGCGTTGCGACCGACAGGGAGGGCGCCCTGCGGTTGCTCTCGAAGGAGTGGTACGGGGCGATCATCCTCGTCGCGCTCGGGCTTGGTTTCGCGGCTTACGCGGCGTGGCGACTCGCCCAGGCGCTGCTCAACCGAGACGACCAGGGCAACGACTTCGAGGGCTGGGCCAAGCGAGCCGGCGCACTGGCGAGGGGGCTCTTCTACGCGGGGCTCAGCCTGCTCGCCTTTTCGTTCGTCTCCGGCCCGCGTGGCGAGAGCCGCGACGAGCCGGAGCACACCGCGCGCGTCTTCGACTGGCCCTTCGGTCGCTGGATCGTCCTTGCGCTCGGGCTCGGCCTCGTCGGCTATGGGCTCTGGAACGGCTATCGCTCGATCACCGGCAAGTTCCGCAAAGACCTCAGGACGGGCCAGATGGACCGGGAAGACGCCGGACCGGTCGTGAACGCCGCGGGCTTCCTTGGCCATGCGGCACGCATGGTGCTCTTTACGATGGTCGGGATCTTCCTCGCGCGCGCGGCCTGGGAGTACGACCCGAAGGAGGCGATCGGGCTCGACGAGGCGCTCGCCAAGCTCGCGAACCAGCCATATGGCCCGTTGTGGCTCGGCGCAGCTGCCGTCGGGCTGTTCGCCTACGGCGTCTTCAGCATCCTCCAGGCGCGCTACCGCAACATCTAGAGGGTCTCGAGCGCGGCGAGCGCGGCCTCGACGTCGCGCTCGTCGTTGTAGAAGTGGAACGAAAACCGCACGCTGCGGTCGCGCCACGAGGTGACCACGCCCTGCTGCTGGAGCCGTTCGACGACGGCGGCGGGATCGTCGACGTCGACGCACACGAGCGCCCCGCGCTGCTCCGGCGTGACGACGCGGCGGCTCGTCCCGTCCACGAGCGCCTGCGTCAGCTCCGCGATCCGGGCGTTGGTGCGCTCGACGCCCGCCTCGAGCACGAGTCGAAGGCCGGCGAGCCCTGCGTAGATGCTCGGCACCGGCGGCGTGCCCGACTGGAAGCGCGCCGCGGTCGGAGCCGGCGAATAGTCCCGGTCGTCCATCGCGAAGACGTCCTCGTCTGCGAACCAGCCCGTCGTCGTCGGGCGGATGCCCTCGACGAGCGAGGGACGCGCGTAGAAGAACGCGAGGCCGGCCGAGCCGAGCAGGTACTTGACGGTGCCTGCCGCGAGAAAGTCGACGTCGAGAGCGCGGACGTCGAGCGGGATCGTTCCGGCCGACTGGTACGCGTCGAGCAACACGAGCGCACCGCGCTCGTGCGCAAGTCGCGTGATCTCCTCGATCGGCAGTCGCTCTCCGGTGCGATAGCTGACGTGCGTGAGCGAGACGAGCAGCGTCTCCTCGTCGATCTCGGACTCGAAGTCGCGCGTGTGCACGACGCGCGCGCCGCGTGCTTCCTGCGCGTGCCAGATCTGTCCCACCGTCGGGAACTCGACGTCCGAGAGCACGATCTTCGTGCGCGTTCCGTCGAAGCGCAGCCCGCTCGCGAGCCCGCTCACGCCGGCCGAGAGCGACGACGTCACCGCGACGTCGGCCGGGGTCGCACCGACGAGCTCGGCGAACGCGGCGCGCGCCTCCTCGGTCTTCTCGCCCCACAGCTCCCACGGCGAGCCGAGCTCGTCCCAGTCGCGCACGTACTGCTCGTAGGCCTCGCGCACGTCGGTCGAGAGCGCACCGTGCGAGCAGCTGTTCAAGTAGGTCAGCCGCGAGAGGATCGGGAAGCGGTTACGCAAGCGGCTCGATCGGGTCGCCGACCCGCACTCGGCCCGGCGTGACGACCTCACCGTAGACGCCGAAGTCGAGGTGCTTCTTCCCGCGCGTGCCCCGGTACGCCTTGATCACGCGCAGCGTGTCGAGGTCGCGCTCGCCCGTGTCCGGGTTCTTCGTCGTGATCGCGCAGCGTGCGACCTGCTCGTGCACACGCACGACGGCGTCGCCGACGCGCACGTCGCGCCCGATCCAGGTGTCCTCCACGTGCGGCTCGCCGCCGTGGACGCCGAGGAGCATGCGAAAGCGGCGCGCGTCGGCATCGTCGACGCCTGCCTGGCGCGCGAGCTCGTCGACCGACTCGTCGGAGACGATCGAAACCGAACCGTCGGGGCGGTCGACGGCGCGTCCGGGCGCGTCGGTGCGGGCGAGGCGCAGCTCGCGCCCCGCGTAGTCGGAGAGCGCCTGCGCCCATGGCCCCTGCACGATCCGGCCGGGCTCGTCGCGGTTGTAAAACCAGGTCGAGACCTGCTCGCCGAGCTCGACGCGACCGGCGACGACCGCGCCGTCCGGGAACGTGAGCGAGAGCGTGTCGCCGTCGGGCTCCCACTCCGCCGTCACCGGGAAGAGCGAGCGCTCGAGCTTCGTCAGGCCGTTGACGAACCGGCCGCGCTCGTCGAGCAGATGGAAGCGGCGGTTCTCGAGCGCGCCGTACGTCTCGAGAGCCAGCTCGTCGCGGCGCGTGAGCGCGAGGCCCTTGACCGGCGCGACTGACAACCAGGAGACCATCGGCACGGCCCTACGTTAGTTGCCGGCGATTCCCTCCACCTCGACCTCGGTGTGGCCGCGCGCGACGACTTCCAGGTCGAAGACGTAGAAGTCACGTTGCGTCACGTGGACGGCCACGTTGTAGACGGGCACGTCGCCGATGCGTCCCTCGAACGTGCCGGCGTGCGCATGCCCGTGCAGCACGACGTCCGGCCGGTACTCCTGGATCGGGTTCGCGAGGCGCGAGCTCCCGAGAAACGCGTGGATGCCTGGCGGCTCGCCCTCGAGCGTGTCGATGATCGGCGCGTAGTGCAGCAGCACGATCCGCAATGGGCAGTGCGAGACGCGCCGAAGCCCACGCCCGATCGCGCGCGCCTCCTCGGTCGTCTCGGAGTAGAGCTGGCGGAGCAGCGGCTCGCCGAAGTCGGGGATCGACGAGCCCGGGAAGCCGCCGACGAAGCCTTTCGTGCCGACGACGCCGAGCTCGATCCCCTTCACCTCGCACACGGCCGACTCGCGAACGAGCACTCGTACGCCGGCACGTCGGAGCGTCTCGGAGATCTCCTCGTGCTGGCCGAGGTGATAGTCGTGGTTCCCGAGCACGGCGAACACCGGAACGTCGAGCGGCCGGCACACGTCGGCGAGCACCTCGGCCTCCGCCGGCTCACCGTCCGCCGTCAGATCGCCCGCGAGCATGATCACGTCGGCGTCCACTGCGGCACGCTCGAACGACTCGCGGAGCTGCGTCCCGTGGTCGACCGTTGCGTGGATGTCTCCCGCTGCTGCGATTTTCAGCGACTGCACACTTCTCTCCTACCACCGTTCGGGTTTGCCGCAAACGAATGGACGGGTACCGAGCCTCGATGGCGCGTAGAAACGTCGATGTGGAGCCGCTCGTCGCCGCGATGAAGCACGCCGGTGCGGCGCTCCGCGATGCCGAGATCCGCTTCGCGCTCGCCGGCGGGCTTGCGATCTGGGCGCGCGGCGGCGCGGTCACCGATCACGACGTCGACTTTCTCGTCAAGCCCGAGGACGCCGAGCACGCTCTGCAGGTGTTGACGGACGCGGGCATGCGCCCCGAGCGCCCGCCCGAGGACTGGCTGCTGAAGGCGTACCACGACGACACGCTCGTCGACCTGATCTTTGCCCCTGCGGGCGGCCCGGTGACCGACGAGCTGCTCGACCGAGCGGAAGAACGCGAGGTGATGGCGATGCGGCTGCCGGTCTCGTCGATGGAGGACGTGCTGACGACGAAGCTGCTCGCGCTGACGGAGCAGGAGCCAAACTACGCGTCGGTGCTGGAAGTCGCGCGCACGCTGCGCGAGCAGATCGTCTGGGACGAGGTGCGCGAGCGAACGGCGAGCTCACCGTTCGCGAAGGCGTTCTTCACACTGATCGAAGAGCTCGGCATCCTGCCCGAGCATGCCCGCGCCTAGAAGTAGAACTGGCGCCAGGCAGTCCACCAGTCATCGGCGCGCGAGACGATCGTGCGCGGCTCGACGATCTCGACGCCCTGGCGAAAGCGGAGCTTCTGGACGTCGCGCGGCTGCGAGTACTGCACCTTGATCTCTGCCGGGCGTCCGGGATCCCAGGGTGGAACCGCGGAGACGTTCGAGAGTGCCTGCCTCGCGCCCTCCTGGATCAGTTCGCGCGCGACGACTGGCGGCAGGTTGCGCGCGCTGAAGCGGCCGAGGCCGCGCTTGACCTCGACGGTGGTCACCCCGTCGCCGAGCAGGTCGCGCGCTTCCGCGCAGACGGTCTGGTCGCCGGTCACGAGCACCACGGGGCAGCCGAAGTGACCGCAGAGTGCAGCGTTGATCCCGGTCTCGCCGACGAGGACGTCGTTGAACCAGAGGTTCTGCCAGTTCGTCCCCGAGACGGTGTGACTGAGCACGCCGAGCTCGGTGCCCGCGCGCGCGTGCATCCCGACGAACAGCGCCGCGTCGCAGCCCTGCTCGAGGAACTCCGTGTACTCGGTCCACTCGTCTTGCACGACCCACTCGCAGTCGGGGTCGAGCTGGTCGGGGATCAGCGAGTTGAACGTCCACCCTTTCCCCGCGCCGTGGCAGTCCATGACGACGATCTCCGTCGCGCCGGCAGCCTTCGCGCCGCGCACGCACGCGTTGATCTCCTCGGTGTAGAGCTTGCGACCTTCCTCGTAGAGCGTCTCGCCGCCGGAGACCTGCTCCCACTTGACGATCCCGGAGACGCCCTCCATGTCACTGATGATGTGGACGCGCATGGGCGGGTAGCGTAGTCCGCGTGGAGACGGGGCTCGCCGGGAAGCGTGTGCTCGTGACGGGCGGCTCCGGCGGAATCGGCGGCGCTTGCGCCCGCGCGCTGATGGGCGAGGGAGCCAGGGTCGCGGTGCACTACCACCGCGGACGCGACCGCGCCGAGGCGGTGGGAGCCGAGGTCGTCCTCGGAGCCGACCTGACGGACGAGGCGGAGGTCGACGCGCTCTTCGAACAGTCTCGAGCTGCGCTCGGCGGGCTCGACGCCTGCATCGCCGTCGCCGGTGTCTGGCCGAGCGACGACGTTCCGGTGTGGGAGCTCCCGCTGGAGCGCTGGGAGGCGACGCTACGGGCGAACCTGACGACCGCGTTCCTGACCGCGCGCGCGTACCTGCGCGAGCTCGCGCGCGAGGGCCACGGCTCGCTCGTGCTGATCGCGTCGACCGCAGGCCTCTACGGCGAAGCGGGACACGCCGACTACGCGGCCGCGAAGTCCGCGGTGGCCCACGGACTGCTCCTCTCGTTGAAGAACGAAGTCGTCCGGGTTGCGCCGAAGGCGAGGGTGAACGTCGTCGCCCCGGGCTGGACGGAGTCGCCGATGACCCGCGGCCACGTCGACCCCGAGGCGATCCGCAAGGTCTCCCGGACGATGGCGCTCCGCAAGGTCGCGCAGCCCGAGGACGTGGCCGCGGCGGTGGTGTATCTCGTATCCGACGTCCTCTCGGGCCACGTGACAGGCCAAGTCGTGACCGTCGCGGGCGGCATGGAAGGCCGAACCATCCACCAGGGCTAACGCGTCCGCTTCGGACCTGCCGGGTGCCAGGCACCGGACAGGTCCTCCGCAACGCGAATCAGTCCTGAGCAGGAACGCCGCGGCGGAACGGACACGGCCGGTGCCAGGCACCGGTCCGGTCCCGAACCGACACCTCTGAATGCGAAAGCGGCGCGTCTCCGCGCCGCCTCCGGAAGCTCCAAGCCACAGGGTGATTGCCGTCAGCCCCCGACCAGAGGCTCCTGGGCGCATATCGGCACTGTGCGCCTAACCCTTTAGAGGCATTTGGCTCCCCCGCGTCGGGCGAACTTGTGGGTGAGAGCCCGGGTGTCTCCACCGGAATGCGAAAGGCGGGCCGCCGCCCGGCCCGCCTTTCGATCTTTCCGGAGCCCCCGCCGCAACGGGGCCACCGGCTCTGATTGGGAGCGCCCCCCGCCGCATCGGGGGCGCGTCTCCATTGCTTCCGGAGTATTGCCGGGGTGTTGCCAGTTGATCCATCACCCTTCCGGGGTTGACCTTGTGTGGTTCACCGCTGCCGGCGGCGCTAGACTCGGCCTCGGAGCCGGGCGCACCACTCCCGCTCCGCATCGAGAGAGGCTGAGGGAACCGGCCCTGAGACGCCTCGGCAACCTGCCTCCGAGCAAGGTGCCAAGCCCGGCCGGGTCGAGAGGCCCGGGAGGATGTCGAGCGAAGGGAGATCCCAGTGGCCGCACCGAACCGATTCGTCGAACGCCTCGAGAACGGTCCGCCGATCGTCGGCGACGGCGGCATGGGCGCGCTCGTCTCGAGCGCCGTCCCGCGCCTTCGCACCCCTGAGGAGGCCAACCTCCGAGCGCCGGACGCCGTCGTCTCGCTGCACGTCGGCTTCATCCGCGCAGGCGCCGAGCTGATCGAGACGAACACTTTCGGCGCGAACCGCCGGAAGCTGGCCGGCCACTACCTCGAGGACGAGTTCGAGCAGATCGTCTCCGCCAGCGTCCGGCTCGCGCGCGAGGCGCGCGAGGTGACCGGGAGCAACGTCTTCATCGGGGGCTCGATCGGCCCGCTCGGTGACGACTCGCAGCTCGAAGAGCGAGCCGGGCTCTTCTCCGAGCAGGCCTCGATCCTGGAAGGACGCGGCGCCGACCTGTTCATGCTCGAGACGTTCTTCGACCTCGACGAGCTCGTCGTCGCGGTCGAGGCCGTTCGCTCCGTTTCGAGCTTGCCGATCGTTGCGCTGCTCACGTTCGAGAACGAAGCGGAGACCCTCGCCGGCGTGGGTGCCCGCGAGGCCGCTGACAAGCTGCGCGAGCTCGGCGTCAGCGCGCTCGGCGCCAACCACGGCGCCGGCCTCCAGGCGGCGCTCCGGGCGATCGAGCAGATGGGCGGCGACGGCATCCCGCTCGCGGCGCTGCCGAACATCGGCCTCGCAAGCATGGCGGGCGGCCGCGTTATCTACCCGCACGCCTCTCCGGAGTACTTCGCCGAGTTCGCGGCGCACGCGCGACGACTCGGCGCGAAGATCATCGGCGGCTGCTGCGGCACGACGCCCGCGGAGATCGCCGCGATCCGCCGCTCGATCGACGAGGCCCGCGAGCCGCGCGCTCCGCTCGTCTTCCGGGAGCGCGAGACGGCGATCCAGGTCGAGGAGACTCCGGCGGAGACAACGCTTGCCCGGATGCTCCGCGAGGGCGAGTGGGTCGTCTCGGTGCAGCTCGACCCCCCGCTCGGAGGCTCGAACGCCGGGATGCTCGAAGTCGCACAGGCGCTCAAGGACACGGGCGGCGCCCAGTTCGTCGACATCAACGACAACCCGCGCGCCCGCGCGCGAATGAGCGGGATCATGAGCGCCGTCGCGATCGAGCGAACGGTCGGGCTCGAGACGATCCCGCACCAAACCCCGCGCGACACCACGATCTCGGGGCTGGAGTCGCTCCTACTGGGCGCCCACGCCGAAGGCGTACGCAACATCCTCGCGGTCACCGGCGACCCGCCGGAGGAAGGCGACTATCCGGGTGCCGGGGGCGTCTACCACGTCGAGGCGATCGGGCTCGTGCAGATCATCGAGCGGCTGAACCGAGGCGAGGACTTCCACGGCCGGGCGATCGACGCGCCGACGCACTTCTTCACGGGCGTCGCGGTGAACCCCACCGCCGACGACCTCGAGCTGGAGCTCCAGCGCTTCGAGCAGAAGCTCGAAGCAGGCGCGAAGTTCGCGATGACGCAGATCCTCTTCGACCTCGACTACCTCGAGGCGTTCTTCGAGCGCTTCGGCGGGCCGTCCCCGATCCCGCTGCTCGTCGGTATCTGGCCCCTGCGCTCACACCAGCTCGCGCAGCGGCTCCACAACGAGGTACCCGGGATCGTCGTGCCCGACCACGTGCAGCAGGCGCTCCTCGACGCCGGCCCGAGCGCGCCGGACGTCGGCGCAAACCTCGCGCACGAGCTCGTGGCGCGGTCGAAGGAGCTCGCCGCAGGGGTCTACGTCGTCGCGCCGTTCCGGCAGCCGCTCGGCGTGCTGGACTTCCTGCGCGGCTAGATCGTCAGCAGCGGATCGACGTAGAGATCGTCGATCTCGAACGACGCGCCACGCCCGGTCGGCGTGAAGCGGAATCGCAGCTGAGCCGAGAGGCTGCGGTTGAGCCCGAGCGTCCCGAGGACGTTGATGAGGACGTGCCCGTACTTCGGGCTGGGCTGCCAGGTGCCGTTGGCCTCGACGTAGCCGAGCGTCGAGCTGAACGTGAACAGCCCGAGCAGCGTCTTGTAGGTCACCTCGACCTTGAGCCGACCGTCGCTCGACCCCGTGTTGCGGACGAAGAACCGCGATGCCGGGTCGGCGAGCTTGACGCAGGCCGCCGGGGACGTCGCGGAGCTGCCGCTCGGCAGTGAGAGCGAGTACGAGCCGCGGCGCAGGTTGTTGCTCTGCGGAATGACGCGGGCACCCGAGAGGGACCAGCCGGCCGCACCATCTTCGAGCGAGCCGTTGGGAGCAAGCGTGTACGGCGAGTTGTCGCCCCAGGGGGCGAAGACCTTCTCGGGGTTGTCCATGCACGACAGCACACCCGCACGAGCACCATCCGCAGACGCTGCGCCGGCACCGAGCGCCAACACCGCAACCACCCCAACAAGCCGCAAGCCCTTCATCCCCGCTCCTCTGTAGACCGCAGTACATGTCGAACTCTCGTCAGTCGCCACACGCCCGCCTCACCTGATCGAGGGATGTACGCGTGCAGACCGCCGAATCCCTCGTTCGAGTGAGCCCCGCCGCTCAAGCCGCTCCTATCGTTTGCGAGTGGCAACGACTGCGGCAGCTGCGCCCGCGCGTGTGGTTCAACCGACGGCCGACCTCGAGGCCGTCGAGCTGATCGAAGCGTCGAGAGAGCGCGCCTCCACGCGTCTCGTCAGGCGCGATCTCGTCGTCTCGACGGTCGCTGCCCTGGGCTTCCTCGCGATCGCCGTTCCCCTTGCGCTCTTCACCGACTCGTCGCGCACCGCATCTCCGTTCCTCGTCGCGACCCTCGTCGTCGCGTACGCCTTCGCGTCGCGAGTGCGGTTCGAGATCGGGATCGGGTTCGCGATCCCGACGCAGCTCGTGTTCGTGCCGATGCTCTTCCTCGTGCAGCCGAGCCTCGCGCCGCTGCTCGTCGCGGCCGGCTTCCTGCTCGGGGGCATGCCGGAGAATCTCCGCGGCCAGTGGCACCTAGAGCGGGCGATCGTGCTCGTCTCGAACGGCTGGCACGCGCTCGGCCCGGCCCTCGTGTTGGTCGCAGCAGGCAGCCCCTCGCCCGACTGGCGCCTGCACTGGCCGATCTTCGCCGCGGCGCTCGCTGCGCAGTTTGCCTTCGACCTCGGAAGCTCGGCGGCGCGGGCAGCGGCTCTCGGCGTCAGCATTCGGCCGCACCTCCCGGCTGTGGGACTGGCCTACCTCGTCGATCTTGCGCTCGCCCCGCTCGGGCTCATCGTCGCCTACGCGGCGTACCCCGACCGGCCGTACGCGTTTCTGCTCGCTCTGCCTCTGCTCGGCCTGATCGGATTCTTCGCACGCGAGCGACGGGGCAGGGTCGACCACGCCGTGGAGCTCGGACACGCGTATCGCGGGACGGCCCTCCTGCTCGGCGACGTCGTCGAAGCGGACGACGCCTACACCGGGAGCCACAGCCGTCACGTGGTCGATCTCGTCCTCTCCGTCTGCGACCGGCTCGAGCTCAGCCCGAAGCTCCGGCGCGACGCCGAGTTCACGGCGCTTCTGCACGACGTCGGGAAGATTCGGATCCCGTCCGAGATCATCAACAAGCCCGGCCCGCTCGACGCGGACGAGCGTGCGGTCGTCGAGCTGCACACGATCCAAGGCGAGCAGATGCTCGAGAAGGTCGGTGGGCTCCTCGGGGAGGTCGGACATCTCGTGCGCTCATGCCACGAGCGCTGGGACGGAGCGGGCTATCCCGACCGTCTTGCGGGAGAGTCGATTCCACTCGTCGCCCGCGTCGTGTGCGCGTGCGACGCGTTCAGCGCGATGACGACCGACCGGCCCTATCGCAACGCCATGTCGGAGGCCGAAGCACTGGCCGAGCTACGGCGCTGCTCCGGGACGCAGTTCGACCCGGCAGTCGTCGACGCGCTCGTCGCTGTAACGAGCTAGCGCGCGCAGTCGCCGGTCGACACCGGCCCCGCCGAACGCGCGAGTGCGCGCCGCACGATCTGCGCCGGAACGCCGTAGCCGACGTCGCCGCCCGGACGCGCGGCGAAGATCGTCGCCTGGACTCGGCCCTCTGCGTCGATCGCCGGGCCGCCAGAGTTGCCATGTCGTACGCGGCCACGCAGGCTCGTGATCGTGCGCAGGAGGGGTCCTTCCCCGTAGCTGTCGCGCGCGAGCACAGGCTGCGTCCTGCCGATGCGCCCGGCGATCGCGGTGAACGGCCCGCTCTCCGGGAAGCCGAGGATCGCGACGGAGGCACCGGGCTGCGCCTTGGCGAGTGGGAGCGGCGACGCGTCCAAGCCGGGGACGCGCAAGACGGCGACGTCGTTCCGGCGGTCGACGTACACGGCGTGCGCGCGAAGTCGCGGCACGCCGCCGACGGGCTCGACTGTCGTGTCGTCCTGGCCGACGACGACGTGCGCTGCGGTCACGACGAGCTCCGGCGCGGCGACCCAGCCGCTGCCCGAGACACCGAGACCGCACGCAGTCCCGAGCACCTTCAACACGGACGGCGACGCCTGGCGAACGGACAAGTCGGCAAGCACGCGCGGATCGGGCGCCGCGACCGGCGCGGCGGGACCGGTGATCGCCGGGAAGGGGTCGACGCGCGCAAGCGCGCGCATCAGCTTCGCGGGCGGAACGACGTCGTTCAGCTGCTGAAGGACTACCGAGCGCTGAACGCTCTCTCGCAATCCCGGCCTGCCCGGGAACTGCAGCGCGACGGAACCGAGCACCCAGACGACCGCGATCCCCGCGGCCGCGCCCAGCAGAAGTCCGGCGCCGGAATCGAACGCCCGCGCGGGACCGAACTCGACCTTTCGCCGCAGGACGCTCCCGGCGACCGTCCCGAGCGTCTCGAGCAACACGGCCCCCACGGCAGCGCCTGCCAGCCCGACCAACGGCGTGTAGGGCGACTCCGATCCCTCAGCCAACAGGTGCGGCGCGAGCCGCGCGCCGATGATCGCCCCGACGACGATGCCCGCCACGGAGAGCGCGCTCGAGATCAGCCCCTTCCGGTAGCCGAAGAACGCTGCGAGGGCGATGAAGAGGAGCGCGAACCAGTCGACGCGGGTCACGCTCGCAGCGTAGCCGGGCCTGCGGAAGGCGACCCGCTAGACTGGGCCGGCTCGCGGGGGCGTAGTTCAGTTGGTTAGAACGCCGGCCTGTCACGCCGGAGGTCGCGGGTTCGAGTCCCGTCGCTCCCGCTTCAGCCGGAGAAAGTCGGCGCCTGCGGCGCCTCAACTTTCTCCGGATTCGCCTTTCCATGGGGGCTACTGGGGACGCTCCCGGCGGGCAGAGCCCGCCTCCGCTGTCACCGGATGAGGCATCACGGGACGAATCGACCCGCCTTCCCGGAGAGTTGACACAGAGTTGTCACAGCATCAACTTGACAGCGGCGACCGCTTCGCCCCGGTGTCGGACACCTGAGGTCCCGGAAGCGAAGCTGGGCGAAGCTGGAGGCAGTCCCCGCGCGGGCCGCTCCCGCCGAACCAGGCGAACAGCTTCTGCGCGCTGTGCGCCGCCACGATCGATCCAAGGACGACCCTTAGGAGGAGGATTCCGTACGACATGACCGTGCTTCACCTTTCGTTACGTGCTTCAGAGCCGCGAACTGCTCGGCTCGGTCGCCCGCCGCTGGGGCAGGACCTCGCCGGCTGCGACCGTTGATGGGGGTTGCTGATTTGCGGTTCGTCCCGCCGCGCTCGGACGGCGGGACGAACCGCGTCTTCATCAGGGCCTGGTGTCGAGTACCACGCGCAGGAAGTTGATCGCCTGGGTGATCGCGCCCTCGGCGGCGTGCGTCTCGCGAAGCGCGTTGAGCATCACGAAGTCGTGGATGATGCCCTGGTAGCGGACGGCGGTGACGGGGACGGAGGCCTGGCGGAGCTTGTTCGCGTAGGCCTCGCCTTCGTCACGCAGGACGTCGGCGTCGGCAGTGATGACGAGCGCCGGCGGCAGGCCTGCGAGCTGATCGAGGCTGGCGCGCAGCGGTGAAGCGGTGATCTCGTTCCGCTGCTCCTCGCTCGTCGTGTACTGGTCCCAGAACCACTGCATCGCGTCGCGGCGGAGGAAGTAGCCCTCGGCGAACTCGTGGTAGGAGCCTGTGTCGAAGCTGGCGTCGGTGACCGGGTAAAAGAGCACTTGCGCGGCCAGCTTGGGCCCGGAGCGCTCCTTCGCCAGCAGGGTGAGCGCGGTGCTCATGTTGCCGCCCACCGAATCGCCGGCCACCGCGATGCGGGAGGAGTCGAGAAGCTTCTCGGCGCCGTGCTCGGCGACCCAAGCGGCGACCGCATAGGACTCCTCGAGCGCGGTCGGATAGCGGGCCTCCGGCGAGAGGCTGTAGTTTGGGAAGACGACGGCTGCGCCGGTCCCGGCAGTGAGCTCGCGGATCAGGCGGTCGTGGGTACGGCTGTTGCCGAACACCCAGCCGGCGCCGTGGATGTAAACGATCACGGGCAGCGGTCCGACCGCTCCCTTCGGGCGCAGGATACGAACGGAGACCTCGCCGGACGGTCCGCCTGGAATGGTGGTGTCTTCGAGGTCGACGTCCGGCTTTGCGATCTCACCGGACTGCACCTCGTCGACGGTCTTGCGACCTTCGACGGGACCGAGATCGAAGAGATAGGGCGGGTTCGCAGTTGCCTCAACGAAAGCCTGCGCCGCGGGCTCAAGGACTGTGGTCTGGATGATGGTTTCTGACATGGTGACCCTCCTTCTGGGTCTCGAAGTTGTAAGGAACCAGGTAGCGCGGGTTAGTTGTCTGCCGCCACCGACTTGGCGGCTTCGAGGATGAGCTCGGTCACAGCGGAGGGCTTCGAGTTCATCGGGACGTGCGAGGCGCGGACTTCGGCGATCGTCGCACCGGCCCGCTCAGCCATGAAGCGCTGGGTCGTGGGCGGGATCGCGCGGTCCTCGGTCGCGACGAGATACCACGATCGGATGTTCTTCCAGGCCGGCTCGCCCGAGACTTCCTCGAGGATCGCGAGTTCGAACGGCCGTTGAGTCGCGGCCATGACGGCAGCCGTCTTCTCAGAGACGTCGTGAGCGAAGATCTGCCGGAACAGGCTCGGAGTGATGTAGCTGTCGAGTCCACCGGGATAGGGCCTGACCGTCAGCGTGGCCGGACTGATCTGGCTGCCTTCGTTCTTGAGGATCAGTTCGATCTGCTTCTCGCCCTCGTCGGGTGCGAATGCCGCGATGTAGACGAGCGCTTTGACGTTCGGGTTCCCGGTCGCGGCGTTCGTCAAGACCATGCCTCCGTAGGAGTGGCCCACGAGGACGATCGGGCCGGAGATGCTGGCAAGCACGCTGCGCAGGTAGGCAGCGTCCCCATGGAGGCTACGCAGCGGGGTCGCGACTGCGAGCGCCGTATAGCCCTTCTTCTGCAACGTCTCGATGCTGTCGTTCCAGCCTGATGAGTCTGCCCAGGCGCCGTGCACGAGCACGATCGTCTGCTTAGCCTCGCTCGCACCGTTGGGTGAGCCGCCAGCGGTCCCCGCTGCGAAGGGGATCGCGACGAGCGCTAGGAGGAGCGCAAGCGCTGCTGCGGCGCGGGGGCTCCGGGTCGTGATCGTCATACCGCCTCCTTCATCGGACAGGCATCGGAAGCCCGTCATGTTGATGAGTAGGGTCGCGCGGAATCCGAGGCGCAGCATCGCGGCCAGCATCCGTTCTGCCTCGCAGCTGTCAACCGTTCTCGCATTCCAGCTGGCATGAAATCGAGTCGGGTGCGCTGTGCGGGATCGCGACGAGCGGCTGGCATAGTGCGATCTTCTGGAGCGCAAGGCTCAACACGCGTCTGCGAGAGCCGGCCGGATGGATGACGTGTTTGAACTGCGAGACGAATCTCTCCGCCATCGGCCAACCGCAAGGCGCGACACGACGAGCTTCGCTTCGTCACACTCAGCGCACAATCTCGATTGCGAGCTCCGGCGAGCAGCCCTGCGACACTAGGAAGGCGATCTCATGCCAGTCGACCAGCTCAGCGAACGTCTCGGCGAGGGTGCGAGATAGACCGAGGCGGCGTAGTTGCTCGGAGCGCCAAGCGTGGACGAGGAGTCGCTCGTCCGTGCTGCGGTCGGCGCGGTCGGTGTTGGAAATCAGGATCGGTTGCATCGTTCTGCCCTCCTAACCGAGGTTGCGTGGTTGGAGTCGAACGATCACGGCGAAGACTCCCGGCGGCATCGAAGCCAGCGGCGATCATGGCGCGCTGCTAGCGGAACTTCGTGGGTTCCTGCTAGCTCCAATGCGCCACCACGACCTGTCTGCAACGCTGGTCGGGTGGCCGTCCGCTGCCTGATCGTCGACGACAACCGAGGTTTCCTGGAAGCGGCCCGAACGCTTCTTGTGCGAGAAGGCCTGACCATCGCGGGGGTGGCCTCGACGAGCGCCGACGCCCTGCGGCAGGCTGAGACCCTCCGCCCGGACGTCGTGCTCGTCGATGTCTCGCTCGGGGACGAGAGCGGCTTCGAGCTCGCACGGCGCCTGGTCGCCGACCACCCTGGCGGAGCTTCGGTGATCCTGATCTCGACTCGCTCCGAGGATGAGCTCGCCGATGCGATCGCGCAGAGCCCTGCCGCGGGCTTCCTCGCGAAGGCCGAGCTGTCGGCCGAAGCGATCCGCGGCCTTCTCGAACGGAGCTAACGGGCGTCTAGGTAGGTGACCACGGCGAGAACGCGACGGTGGTCGTCCTCTGTCTCCGACAGGCGGAGCTTCATGAGGATGCTGTGCACATGCTTCTCGATGGTCCCTTCAGTCACCCAGAGCTGGCGCGCGATTCCGCCGTTAGAGCGGCCTTCGGCCATGAGCGCAAGCACCTCCAGTTCACGTGGGGAAAGGTGCTCGAGCGGGTCGTTGGCGCGCCGCGCGGCGACAAGTTCCTGAATGAGCGCGGGGTCGACGACCGATCCGCCTTGGACGATCCTCTCGAGCGTTGCGAGGAAGTCATCCACGTTCGTGACGCGGCTCTTCAGGAGGTAGCCGATGCGCTCCCCGCTGCTGAGGAGGTTCATCGCGTGCTCTACGTCGACGTGTGCGGAGAGAACGAGGATTGCCGTCTCGGGAACCTCCTCGCGAATCACTCCCGCCGCCTCGAGCCCTTCCGTCGTGTGGCTGGGCGGCATCCGGATGTCGACGATCACGAGCTCGGGTTGGTGTTCGCGGGTGAGTTCGATCAGCCTGGAGGCGTCTCCGCACTGCCCCACGACCTGGAAGCCGGAACGCTCGAGCAGGCTTGCAAGCCCCTCGCGGAGGAGAAGATCGTCGTCGGCCAAGATCACGCGCATCGCGTGAGCCGTCATAGGGGCAATTATCGTTTACCGTGACCCGATGGGCACGTCGCTGAGTAGTCCAGGCGCGCCTCGACGCTCGATCAGGTCATGGCGCATCCGGACGTGAGGGATCGCGTGGACCCTGAGCGTCTGGCCGACGACCAAGCCGCGCTACGCCGAGTCGCAACACTGGTTGCACGGGGCGCCTCCACCGCGGAGGTGTTCCAGGCTGTGGCTGACGAGGTGGCGAGGTTACTGAACTCCGACTTCTCGCTGGTTGGCCGTTACGAGGCTGATGCGACGCTGAACCATGTTGCCGCCCATCCCCTTGAGCTCCTGGCTCAGCTAGGCGCCCGGACGGTCCTCGATGGCGACGATCTCGCCTCGGTTGTTCTGCGCAGCGGCAAACCAACCTCCATCAGCTACGACGACGCTCCAGGACCAGTCGCGGCGCTCGCCCGCGAGCTCGGTGTGCGGTGCGCGGTGGGAGCGCCGATCCTGGTCGATGACCAGATATGGGGAGTGATGGCCGCTGGGTGGGCGCAGCCCGAGAAGGCCTCGTCTGAAGCGGCGGACCGTACCGCGGAGTTCACCGAGCTGGTGGGGAGCGCGATTGCGAATGCCGAGTCGCGCGAGGCGCTTGCACGTCTTGCACACGAGCAGGCCTCGCTGCGGCGAGTGGCGACGCTCGTGGCGAGCGGAGTCGAGCCGGGAGCTCTATTCGACGCGATCGCCGGCGAGGTCGATGCGCTCTTCGGGCTCGACATCACGGCTGTGGTGAGGTTCGAGGACGACGGGACGGTCACAGTCATGGGGGCGCATGGAGGCCCTCACAGCCCGGGCGCCCGCGTGCAGCTCGATCCCGACTACGTCGTGGCCGCCGTCTACCGGACACAGCAGGCTGCGCGCTTCGATCTCGAGGATTCCAAGGGCGAGCCGCCCGTCCTCGCACAGGAGTTGGCGGTGCGTAGCGCGCTCGCGACGCCGATCGTCGTCGAGGGCGATTTGTGGGGTGCGATTACGATCGCATCGGTCGAAGGTGCGTTCCCGCCCGGAACCGACCGGCGGCTCGCCGACTTCAGCGCACTAGTCGCCACGGCGATTGCGAACACACAGGCTCGAGAGCTGGTGACCGCGCTTGCGGAGGAGCAGGCCGCGCTGCGGCGAGTGGCGACGCTGGTCGCGCACGACGTACCGCCCAGCGCGATCTTTTCGGCCGTGAGCGAGGAAGTCGCGCGGCTGTTCGACTCGGCCGCGGGTGTCCTGAAGTTCGAGCACGGCTCGGCGGTCACATTCGTGGGCGTCGCGAACCTCGAGATTCCGATCGGGACACAGTGGGAGTTTCAGGAGGGAATGACATCGGCGGAGGTCCACAGAACTGGGCGCTCGGCCCGTGTGGAGAAGGTCGACTGGTCGTCCGTCGACGGACCCGTTGGAGAGGCGTCACGACGGCTCGGCACCGTCTCGGCTGTCTCGAGCCCCATCGTCGTCGAGGATCGTCTTTGGGGCGCGATGACCGTCGGATCTCGATCCGATGATCTCTTGCCGCTCGACACCGAGGAGCGTCTGGAGAAGTTCACAGAGCTCATCGCAACCGCCATCGCTAACGCCGAGACCCGGGCCGAGCTGGCAGCCTCCCGCGCGCGGATCGTTGCCACCGCGGACGCGACCCGGCGGCGCATAGAGCGTGATCTTCATGACGGCGCCCAACAGCAATTGGTCTCGCTCGCACTCGAGGTGCGTGCCGCACAAGCAGCTCTGCCGACCGAGCTCAACGAACAGCACGCCGAACTGTCGCGCGTAGTCGAAGGGCTTACGGTGGTGCTTGAGGAGCTGCGGGAGATCTCGAGCGGGATCCACCCGGCGATCCTGTCCGAGGGCGGTCTGGCGCCGGCGCTGAAGATGCTGGCGCGTCGGTCGCCGATCCCAGTGGAGCTGGACGTGCGTGTCGAAGGTCGGCTTCCCGAGAGCGTAGAGGTGGCTGCCTACTATGTCGTCGCAGAAGTGCTCACGAACGTAGCGAAGCACGCACATGCCTCGAGCGTCCAGGTGGGCGTGGCGGAAGCGGACGGAGCGCTCAGTGTCAAGGTCCGCGACGACGGCGTCGGCGGCGCTGATTCGGCGCGCGGCTCGGGCCTCGTCGGGTTGCGCGACCGCGTCGAGACCCTCGGCGGGACGATCGCGATCGACAGCCCGCGGGGCGAAGGCACGGCGATCGACCTCGCACTTCCGCTCAACTGACTTCGAAGACCGGCCGCAGGCGTTCGCTGCGCGCAGCGGCTGGCTCTTCCGGTTAGCCCGAATCGACGACTCCGGCTAGCGGCGATGACACCGCGCCGCGGAAGAGCGACGCTGCGGCGAAGAATCCAACCGGCTCAACAGAAAGGAGCCCCATGAGCAACTCGGATACTCCCACTGTCGTCCTCGTCCACGGCGGTTTCGTCGACGGCTCCGGCTGGCAGGGCGTGTACGAGCACCTCAAGAAGGACGGCTACGAGGTCAGCATCGTCCAAAATCCGACGGTCTCGCTGGCCGATGATGTCGCCTTCACCCAGCGGGCGATCGACGCGGCTAGGGGACCGGTCATCCTCGTCGGCCACTCCTACGGTGGAGTCGTCGTCACCGAGGCGGGCACGCATCCGAAGGTTGCGGCGCTCGTCTACATCGCCGCGTTCGCGCCCGACGAGGGCGAGTCGGTCAATAGCCTGATCGCAGACCCGCCGCCCGGCGCACCCGTGCCGCCGATTCTCCCCCCGCAGGACGGGTTTCTATTCCTCGACCGCGAAAAGTTCCACGCCTCGTTCGCGGGTGACCTGAGCGCCGAGCAGGCGGCGTTCATGGCTGACTCGCAGGTCCCGTGGGGTTTGGACGCCCTTGGGGGCGCCGTCAGCGAGCCCGCGTGGCGAAGCAAGCAAAGCTGGTACCTCGTCGCGACGGAAGACCGAATGATCCCGCCTCCGGCCCAGCAGGCGATGTCAGCGCGGGCCGGCTCGACGGTGATCGAAGTCGCAGGCAGCCATGCGATCTATGTATCGCAGCCTGCGGCCGTGGCCGAACTGATCCAGGCAGCGGTCAACGCGACGACTCGTGAGCTCATCCGCAACTAGCAGTCGAGCCGTTGCTGATAGTCGGCGGCTCGTGCTCCGCACCGAGGCCAGTGGAGCACGAGCCGCGGCGCATCAGGACCCTGAAGGGCCGGTCGCCGATGGAGGTCGCCTGCCGAGTTGGCGAGGAGTGCATGAAGTGAGCGAGCGCAGTGCAGCCGAGCCCGGTCCTCCTATGACGCTGGGGGCGGGGCTGCGTCGTTGGTTCCTGCTGCCGCCCCGCCCTCATGGCGAGGTGATCGAGGACCGCAGGGTCAGCTTCCTGGAGCTCTTCTACGACCTCGTCTACGTGGTCCTCGTCGGCCAGATAGCGCACACCCTGGCGGAGGATGTCTCGTGGTCAGGCGTCCTCGACTTCGCCGTCGTCTTCGGGCTGATCTGGATCGGGTGGTTCAACGGTACCGAGTTCCACGAACTGCACGGCCGCGAGGACGGTCGCAACCGCTCGTTCACCTTCTTGCAGATGGGGATCCTCACCGTGCTCGCCGTCTTCGCCGCGAACGCGACGACCACCGCCGGCGCACAGTTCGCAATCACCTACGCGGTGCTGCTGGCGGTCCTCGCCTGGCAGTGGGCCTCCGTGTACCGGACAGCCACACCCGAGTATCGCCCGGGCGCGCTCCGTTACATCGCCGGACTGGTGGTGTCGATCGGAGCTCTGGTCGCTACCTTAGGCATGGAGAACACAGCCCGGCTAACCGTCTGGGGCGCCGTCGTCGTCGGCTCAATCGCGCTCGTCGTCTTCTACTTGTTACGTACGCCCGACGACTCGCTCGGGATCCTCCCCACAGCCTCGATGGCCGAGCGCTACGGGCTGTTCATCATCATCGTCCTGGGCGAGGTGGTCCTCGGCGTGGTCAACGGGCTGCTCGCGGTTGAGGATCTCGACTTCCGCACCGTCGCGACGGGCGTTCTCGGGCTCACCATCGCCTTCGGCTTCTGGTGGACCTATTTCGACTACGTCGGGCGGCGCCTGCCGCGACAGGACGGAGGCTCGCTCGTACTGTGGCTCTACAGCCAGCTGCCGATCGCGATGGCGGTGGCGGCAGCGGGCGCCGGCACGGTGAGCCTGATCGAGCACGCAGCCGACGCCCGCACGCCCGAGCCCTCGAGCTGGCTCTTGACCGGGTCGGTCTCGGCTCTGCTGATCGCGCTCGTAGCGACGATCGTCACACTCGTCGATTACCGGAAACTCGCTGACGTCTACCGCCCTCTCGCGCTGGCGCTGCTGCTCGGTGCGGCGGCCGCGCTGGCGATCGGATGGGCACGCCCCGCGCCCTGGCTGCTCGCGGTGCTCCTGGATCTGATCCTGATCGCGATCTGGTGCTTCGCCTTCGCAAGAGACCTACGGACGACACGGACCGAGCCCGAACCCGGTTACCGCCCGCGGTTACGGCGGACCAGCGGGAGACCGGCAGCCGTAGTGACGACTCGTTGGAACGATCGTGGAACGGAGCGCCGGCAACTAGCGACGAGTAGCGACAACCGCGCCGGAGCGAAAAGCGCCGCTATGACGAGCAATGGCGACTGACGACGAACAGCGGCAAGCGTCAGCGCTCAACTGTCACGCCGGAGGTCGCGGGTTCGAGTCCCGTCGCTCCCGCTTCTAGACCGGAGAAAGTCGGCGCCTTTGGCGCGTCAACTTTCTCCGGGTTCGGTTCAGACGCTCAGTTCGCCGACCAGGTCCTCCTGCATCAACCGGCGCACCTCGTCGGGACCGTGACGGTCCGCGAGGACCATGAGCTTCGTCAGGGCGGCCTCGAACGTCATGTCGCCCCCTGGGACCGCACCTGCGGCTAGAAGCGCAGAACCGCCGGCGTAGAGACCGTCGGCAACGCCGCCGGCGCGGCACTGGGTGGTGATCACGACGGTGACGCCGCGATCGACGGCGGCGCGCAGCGGATCGAGGAACCAGCCTTCGGTCGGGCCGTTCCCCGCGCCGTACGCCTCGAGCACGAGGCCGCGCAGACCGGGCCGCGCGAGCACCGCATCGACGACGTGCCCGTCGATCCCGGGATGGAGCCGCAACCCCGTCACGGCTTCGGTGATCCCGCCTTCGCGCCGAATCGGGCCCTCGCCCGGCGCCCGGATCAGGGCCGAGTCGAAATCGATCGAGACGCCGGCGGTCGCGAGCGGCGGGTAATTCGGAGACGCGAAGCCGCGGTAGCTGTCTGCGTGGACCTTCACCGCACGGTTGCCGCGGAGGAGGACATCGGCGAAGAAAATCGTCACCTCTGGCACGAGTGGCGCTCCGCGCAGGTGCCCGGCCGCGATCGCCAGGGCGGTCACCAGGTTCTCGCGGCCGTCCGAACGTAGCTCGGTGACCGAGCGTTGCGCACCCGTCAACACGATCGGGATGTCGATGCCTTCGAGCAAGAAACTGAGCGCGGACGCCGTGTAGGCCATCGTGTCGGTGCCGTGGAGCACGACCACCCCGGCATGCCCGGGCGCATGGTCAATGATCGCGTCGGCGATGTCGAGCCAGTCCGAGGTGTCCATTGCGGACGAGTCGAGCGGGTCGGGGAACGTCGCCACGGTGAGCGCGACCGGCAGCTGACGGATGATCGGCAGGTGGGCTCCGAGCTCGCGCAGGTCGAGCGGGACGAGAGAACCGTCAGGGCCCGGAGCCATGCCGAAAGTGCCGCCCGTGTACAGAACGAACACGGCGGGACCGTCTGGTCCGAGCCGACCGAGAACCTCGACTTCGCTCACCGAGGGGACGTTACGCTGTCGGAGGTGGAATCACCCACGACGTGACGACCGAGCGCTTATCGCTCATCGCCGCCGGTGGCGTGGTCGCCGCGCTCGTCGGCGTCTTCTCGACCTGGACGAGCAGTGGGCCTGTGTCGCTGAACGGCACGCAAGGCCCGAACAACGGCTGGCTCGTCGTGATCTTTGCCTTTGTCGCCCTCGGCGCAGTCCGCGCGCTGTCGCGAGGCTCCTGGCTCGGCGTCGCGGCAGTGCTCGGTGCTGCCGTCGTGATCTTCTGGACGGCGGTCGAAGGGCTCCTCGACAACCGGGACGTGCTCGGCGGGTCAACGGGCTCGGGGCTGTGGCTGACGATCCTCGCCGCCCTGACACTCGCCGCCGCCGCCCTCCTCGTGGCCGTGCAGCGAGTTCACAGGAAGTAGGCGAGCTTGTCCCACAGCCACGGCTTCACGGTGGCATCGGGCGGCTGCGCGCGTTTGGAGCGAGCGACGTCCGGCTCGAACAGACGCTCCTCGAAGAGGTCGGCCGCGGCCGCGCTGCGAGCGATCATCGCAACCTCCGCGTTGCGGTAGAGCGCCCACGAGTCGAAGTTGACGGTTCCGAAGCTGACGACGTCGTCCGCAACGACGACCTTCGCGTGCACCACCGCGCCGGGGTACTCCCTGAGGTCGACGCCCGCCGCGAGCAGGTCGCCGTAGCGGTGCTTGAGCGCCTGTGCTGCGGGCTCGTTGTTCGACTTCTCCGACACCACGACGCGCACCTTCACGCCGCGACGCGCCGCCGCGAGAATGCGTTCGATCATGTCCTTGTCGGACAGATACGGATTCATGATGTCCAGTCGGCGCTGCGCGCCGTCGATCTGCTCGCGGATGGCCTGGGTCGCCGACATGAACCCGCCCGGCACCACCTGAACGACCGCCGTCGGCGTGTTCCCTGCCTCCGGCTGGGCCGGGAAGTAACGCGCGAGGTCGTCGGGCAGCGGACCTCCGTGACTGCGGAAGCTCGTCAGGAAGATCGCCTGCGCCTGCCGGACGACGTCGCCGGTGACGCGCACCATCACGTCGTGGAAGCCGCCGGTCTCGAAGTGGTCCTCGAGGCCGGCGCCGCCCGTCCACGACACGTTCCCGTCGATCACGTAGAGCTTGCGGTGGTCGGCGCGGCCGATCTCGTCCTGGCGCCAGTCGATCTGCCGCTGGTCGGGCCACAGGCCGTCCTCGTCCCAGGGAAAGATGTCGTTGACGACGATCTGTGCTCCGGCCTGCGCGAGCCGCGTGAACATCGGCTTGGCCTCCCCGAACGGGCGGCTGCCGTAGCCGTCGACGATGACTCGCACCTCGACTCCCTGTCCGAGCTTCTGCACGAGCAGGTCGGCCATGTCCGTGCCGACGTCCCCCTCGCGCCAACCGAACATGAGGATGTGGACGGACGTGCTGGCGGCGCGGACGTCGGCGAAGATCCGCGGGAAGAACTCGCGGCCTTCGACGTGTGGCTCGATCGTGGCCGCGGTCGACCACGCGTAGTCCAGGCCGACGTCCGCGACGCGCGGCCGGGAGCGGTCCGCGAACTCTTCAGTCGCCGCCCGCGCACCAGCGGACGTGATCGCGTCCGGCGACGGCGGCCAACTCGGCTTCTGCACGGTGTAGAGCACCTGGCGGTAGACGACCAGGAAGAAAGCCGCCAGCAGGAGAGCTGCGGCGAAGAGCACGGGCTTCCACACACGGCCGATCCGCCATTATCCGTCGCCGCTCCGACGAGGTCAGCGCTCCTACGCCGTCGGCGCTACCGCGGGCTTGTCCGGCCGCTTGACGGCCGGTTCCTCTGCCGCGTGTCCCTCGACGTGCACCTCGGGAATCCAGCTCAGCCACGACGGGAGGTACCAGTTCCAGTCGCCGAGGAGCTTCATGCTCGCGGGCACGAGCACGGTGCGAACGATCGTGGCGTCGATGAGGAGGGCCACCGCGACTCCGAAGCCCATCTGCTGGAACATGACCAGGTCGCCGGCCGCGAAGCCGCCGAAGACGGCGATGATGATCAGCGCAGCGCCGGTGATCAGACGCGCGGTCGAGGTGACGCCGAACGCGACGGAGCCCGCCGTGTCACCGGTCTGCGCGTAGCGCTCCTTGATCCGACTCAGCAGGAACACCTGATAATCCATCGAGAGGCCGAAGAGGACGGAGAAGAGGAAGAGCGGCACCCAGGCCTCGATCGTGTCGACCTGTTGGAAGCCGAAGATGTCGTTGCCGATGCCCTTCTGGAAGACCAGCACGAGCAGGCCGTACGCCGCTCCCACCGAGAGGAGGTTGAGCGCGATCGCGACGGCCGGGATCACGATCGAGCGAAACGCGATCGTGAGCAGGATGAAGCTGAGACCGAGGACGAAGGCGAAGACGAGCGGGAGCCAGTTGCCGACGATCGCGAAGTAGTCGACGTCTTCGGCGGTCGTTCCTCCGACGAGCACGGTCGTCTCGAGCTCTCCGAACGCTTCCGGGATGAGGTCGGCGCGGAGGTGGCGGATCGCGCTCGTGGCCTCGGGCCCGTCGGCGTCGCCCGCAACGGGCACGGAGATCAGGACGACGTCACCGCCTTCAGACTCGACCTGAGTCGCCGCTCCGAACGCCGGCTCGTCGGCGAGGCTCGCCTTGAGCTCTCCGATCGCCGACTCGACCGGCGCGGAGGACACGTCGCCCTGGATCACGATCTGGGCCGGGTCGACACCGGTGCCCGGGAAGTCGCGGTTCAGCGCGACGAAGCCCTGCTTCGACGGGAAGCGATCGGGCAGCGTGCTGAGCCCCGAGAACCCCGTGTCGATGGCGAGCACGGGAAGCGCGAACGCGAGCAGGAGTGTCGTCGCCGCGACGAGGCTCGCGAGCGGCCTGCGCATGACCGCGCTGACGATCGCGGTCCAGAAACGGCCTTCCGAGCCGGCGCTGTTGATCGCCCTGCGCCCGATCACCGGGATCTTCAGCGCGTTCACCCGGTCGCCGAGCAGGCTCAGCACCGCAGGCAGCAACGTCAGCGCCGCAAGCACCGAGACGATCCCGACGAGGATCGCGCCGAGCGCGAGGCTCCGCAGGATCGTGTCGGGCACGAGCACCATCCCGAACATCGCGAGCACGAACGCAATACCGCTGAACAGAACGGCCCGGCTCGCCGTCGCGCCGGACGCGACGATCGCGTCGATCTTCTCGAGCCCGCGTCCGCGCTCCTCGCGGTAGCGCGAAAGGATGAACAGCGAGTAGTCGATCCCGAGAGCGAGCCCCATCGCCGAGATCATGTTCACGACGAAGAACGAGACCTCGAAAAACTGGCCGACGAGCGCGGTCAACGCAACTGCGATCACGATCGACAGCAGCCCGAGCACAACCGGGACGAGACCTGCGACGACGGCCCCGAACACGAGCACGAGGATGATCAGCGCGGCAGGCAACCCGATGAACAGCTCGCCCTTTTGCAGGTCTTCTTCCGAGAGCTTCTCGAAGTCGGCGTCGGCGGTCAGAGAGCCGGTGATCGCAACCTGGAAGCCGTCTCGTCCGTTCTCCGACGTCACCAGGTCGGTCAGCGGAACGATGTCGTCGCTTTGCATCACGAGCAGCACCATCGTCGCGTGGCGGTCCTTCGAGACGAGCGACTCGTCGTCCGAGGCGTAGTAGCTCTGCGCTTCCGCGACGACGCCGAGCTCCTCCCCGCGCTCGCCGAGCGCCTGCACCTTCGCCCGGAACGCGGGATCGTCGACCGTGTAGCGCTCCGAGCGCACGACCACGATCTCGCTCGGAGTCGGCTCGGGCGGGAAGCTCTCGTGGATGAGCGCCGATGCCTGCTTCGAGTCGGGGTTGCTCGTGACGTCGCCTTCGCTCGTCAGCGCGTCGCCGAGCAGAAGCGCGATCACTACGAAGGAGACGAAGACCGCGACAAGCCACGCGAACAACGTGCGCTTCGGATGGGTTGCGCAGGCTCGAGCGAGACCTTCGGTTGAGATGGACACGCTTGCAGCCTCCTTCGGTCTCGCAACGCACGATGCGGCCGGGGGCTGTGGCCTGGGGTTCCCACCCCGCTCAAGGTTTGAACGAAGCTGCTTCGACACTATCACCGGCAGGCCCGCATACTCCGATCTCGTGAACGAGCCAGTCCTGGTGCCGTTCGGCGGCGGCGAGGTCGTCGGCGACTCGTCGGACCGGCGCGTCGAGATCCTCTCCGAGCACGAGACGCTGCACGCGACGTGGTCGCGCTTCGGCCCGCACCGCGACGGCGCAGACCTGCACGTCCACCGCCTGCACACCGATCTCTTCTACGTGCTCGAGGGCGAGCTGACGGTCGGGCTCGGCATCGAGGACGAGCGCGTCATCGTGCCGGCGGGGACGCTCGCGCGCGTTCCGCCGCTCGTCGTGCACGGCTTCCGGAACGCAAGCGACGCGGAGCTGCGCTACCTCAACTTCCACGCGCCCGGCCTGGGCTTCGCCGACTACTTGCGTGGGTTGCGCGACGGACGCACCGTCTCGTTCGACCAGCACCCTCCGCCGCCGGACGGCGGACGTCCGCCCGCGGAGGCGGTCGTCGGCGTCGCACAGCTCGCCGACGTCGAGGAGATCGGCATCTCGGAGGTCAGGAGTGACCCCGGCAGCCCGTCGCCGCCGCCGCACCTTCATCGCCGCCACGTCGAGTCGTTTTACGTGCTCGATGGAGAGCTGACGTTCACCATCGAGGGCCGCGAGCTTCGAGCGGAGGCGGGGTCGTGGGTGCAGGTGCCGCCGGGTGTGCCGCACACGTTCGCCGTTCCCGACGACCGCGTCGTGCGCTACCTCGACGTCCACACGCCGAGTTGCGGCGTCGGCGAGGACGATACGGTGCGCGCGTGAGCGCGACCGAGTCAAACCAGACCGTTACGAGGCGGCGTGCCCTTCACCTCATCGCGCTCGGCGCCGTCATCGGTGTCCCTGCCGCACTCTTCGCCGCGCTGTTCCTCGCCGCCGTTCACGAGCTCCAGCACTGGCTGTGGCACGACCTTCCCGAACGTCTCGACGCGTCCGGCCCACCCTGGTATCTCGTGCTCGGGCTGCCGGCCGCCGGCGCGTGCGTCGTCCTGCTGGCGCGCACGCTCCTCCCGGGCGACGGGGGCCACGGGCCGCTCGGCGGAATCAGCGTGGAGCCGACGCCGCTTTCGCATGCGCCGGGCGTCGCGCTCGCAGCGCTCGGCACGCTCGCGTTCGGCGCGGTTCTCGGTCCTGAAGCTCCGCTGATCGCCCTCGGTTCGGTCGTCGGTGTCGCGGTCGCGTCGCTCGCACGCGCCGACCCGCGCGACGGCAAGGTGCTCTCGACCGCGGGCTCGTTCTCGGCGATCTCGTCCATCTTTGGCGGGCCGCTCGTCGCCGGGATGTTGCTGCTCGAGGCCGGCGTCGGTCTCGGCGCCGCGGTCATTCCGTTTCTCATCCCCGGCCTCGTCGCCGCCTCGCTCGGTTATCTGATCTTCGTCGGGCTGGGGGACTGGGGCGGGATCGAGGCGGCCGCACTGTCGGTTCCAGGGCTTCCCCCCTACGAGGGAGCGCATCTCCGCGACCTCGTGATCGCAGTGGGCGCGGGGGTTGTGGTCGCGCTCCTGATCGAGGTCGTTCGACGCGTTGCGTCCGGGGTCGCCGGGCCTGGACGGGCGCGGCTCGGAACGCCGGTGCTGCTCGTCGGCGGCGGCCTCGCCGCCGGTGCCCTGGCGCTCCTGGCCGACGGGCTCGGTGCGAACTCGCAGGACGTGCTGTTCTCCGGTCAGGCGTCGATTCCGGGCCTCGTCGCTGAGGATTCGAGCCGAGTCGTCCTGGTGCTGATCGCGGCGAAGGCGCTCGCGTTCGCCGTCTGTCTCGGCTGCGGCTTCCGGGGCGGCGCGGTCTTCCCGGCGATCTTCCTCGGGATCGCGCTCACGACGCTCGCGGCGATCGCGTTCGACGTGTCACCGACGCTCGCGGTCGCGGTCGGTGCGGCGGCAGGCACTGTGGCGATGACGCGCCTGCTCTTTGCATCGGTCCTGTTCGCCGCGCTCCTCGCCGGCACGGCCGGCCTCGACGCCGTCCCTGCAGCTTCACTTGCGGCCGTGGCGGCCTGGTTGACGATGGCCGCGATCGACGAGCAGTACCCGCTGCGACGCTCGCTCTAGGAGGCCTGCCATCGACTTCACGAGCACCGATACCGCCTTCGGCGTCTTCGTCGGCCTCGGCCTGAGCGCGGCGGCGGGGCTGCGGATCTTCATTCCACTGCTCGTGGCGAGCGCCACCTCGATGACCGGTCATCTCGAGCTCGCGTCGGGGTTCGACTGGATCGGGACGACACCTGCGCTCGTCGGCTTCGCGGTCGCTGCAGCGGTTGAGATCGCTGCGTACCTGATCCCGTTCCTCGACAACGTGCTCGACGCTCTGGCGGCACCGGCCGCGGCGGTGGCAGGCACCGTCCTGACGGCCTCCTCGATCGTGGAGATGAGCCCGTGGCTCAAGTGGTCGCTCGCGATCATCGCCGGCGGCGGGATCGCCGGCACGATCCACGTGTTCACCGGGGCAACGCGGCTGACCTCGACTGCGACGACGGGCGGTCTCGCCAACCCGGCAGTGTCCACCACCGAGGCCGGCGGTGCGCTCGGCGTGTCCGTCCTCGCCATCGCAGCGCCGATCCTCGGCTTTCTCCTAGCGCTTCTGCTCGTCTACCTCGCCGCGCGAAGCCTCTCTCGACGGCGTCGGCGGCGCTCGCTCTAGGTGGGCCGGGCCCAGTCGGCGGGGATGTCCGAGCCGCCCTCCTCGGCGACGCGCGCGCCGAAGCGAACGAACGACGGATGTGACGCGATCTTGCCCGCGACGAGCGCTTCGCCCTGACGAAAAGCCGTCGCGCGCTCGAGCAGGCTCGGCGGAACGAACGAGAACACGTCGCCGACGAAGCCGAGGTCCGCGAGCGAGTTCATCCGCATCACCATGAGGTTGTCGCACTGGCTGAGGACGTTCTCGTGCACCTTCTGCGGTCGTTGCGTCGAGACGAGCAGGTAGAGACCGAACTTGCGCCCCTCGGCGGCGATCCGAACTGCATGCTCGGCGACGAGCGACGTGATGGGGTCGTCCGCCGTCTGCGGGCAGACGTTGTGCGCCTCGTCGATCACGATGAGCACCGGCTCGCGGTCGGCGCGGCGCCGCCAGAGCGTTGCGAGCACTGCCTCCGCGGCGACGGCCTGCTCCTCGCGCGTCGACAGGGAGCCGAGGTCGACCACGAGACAGCGCGCGTCGCGTCGCTCGATGTCGTCGACGAGCGACCCTTCCCTGCCGCGCGCCCACAGCTGCCAGCTCGGCACGCCGAGGTTCTCCGCTCTGAGCCGAAGCGCCCGCGCGTGCGGCTCGTCCGACGACGCCAGCTCTTCGAAGGTGATGCCTTCGCCGAGCAACTGGTCGACGAGCGCGAACTCCTCGCGATCGGCCACCGGATCGAGCGCAAGTGCGGCCGCACGGGCGTTTGGGTCGAGCTGGTCGAGTCGGACGTGAAGGCCCTCGCCGGCACGCCGCACGACGACACCTTTCGCAGCGTCGGCGTAGCCGGCAGCGAGTGCCGCGTCGGCCGCTGTCCGTTGCTCGCCGAGCCTGACGTAGTCGGAGTTCGGATCGAGGATGATGAGGCGAAGGTCGGTCTCCACGAGCAGCCGCTCCAGCACGAGCCCGAGCGAGTACGTCTTCCCGGAGCCCGACTGGCCGCACAGAAACGTGTGGCGGTCGAAGCCGCCGGCGTCGAGCGCCGCAGGCACGCCGGGTGCCAGCAGCAGTTCGCCGATCGGCAGTGTCGCTCGCGCCGGCCGAATCGTCGCCAGCCACTCGGCCACCTCGGCGGGCTCAGCTGCCCGTGCGAGCGCATCGTGGAACGGCTTGCCGTCGCCGTTGAGGACGACGCCCTCACCCTTGGCGGAGCGGAGCACCATCCGCGTCCGCAGCCCACCGTCGCCGCTCGTCACCTCGGAGCCATCGACTCGAGCGAGCTCGAGCGCCACGATCTGGCCGAGCCGGCGTCCGTCGTCGCTTTCGAGCACGACGTAACCGCCGACCTGGAGCTCGAGCCCGTGCAGCGATGCCTGCAGCTCGAAGCGCCTGCCGTCCACCGACGTCGACAGCGGGAGGATCGACTCCTCGATCTTCTGCCGCAACTCCCGAAACTCGGCCGTTTGTTGCTCGAGAGGGGAACTCACAAGGCCGAGTCTACGGACGCCGGGCGTATGGTTCGGCGCACATGCACGTCCCGGCCGCCGATCGCTACGAGCGGATGACCTACAACCGTTGCGGGCGCAGCGGCCTCCAGCTTCCCGCAGTGTCGCTCGGCCTCTGGCACAACTTCGGGCACGACCGCCCGCTCGACACGATCCGCGCGATCTCGTGGCGGGCGTTCGCGTCGCGCCGTAGCGCGCCAAGAGCGAGGGGCCCCGGCTCGGGGCCCCTCGCTCAACTCGGCGCGATGTTCTGGTTGATCCGGAAGAAGTTGTCCGGGTCGTACTTCTGCTTCAGCGCGCGTAGCCGGTCGTACTTCTCGGGGCCGTAGGCCTGCCGAACGCGGTCAGCGCCCTCGTCGCCGAGGAAGTTCACGTAGACGCCTTCGTGCCACGGCTCGAGGGCTGACCAGAAGCCTCGGACCCACTCGCGCTCTTCGTCGAAGCCCTCGCCCGTCTCCGTCGACGCGCCGATGTTGTACGTGAACGCCGCCGTGCGGCCGTTGAACGCAGTCTCGTCGTCGCCCACGCGGCTCACCGCGCCGCCCATCTGCCAGATCGGGAACGACGTCAGCGGCGACTTGATCTGGAGCGAGCGCTCCATGGTGATGTCGATGATCTCGTCGGTCAGCTCGGCGACGTCGCAGCTCTTGAAGTAGTACCAACGGCCCGGCACGAAGCTCGGGTCGAACATCGCCTGGTGTGCGAGGTACGGCTTCAGCATGCAGACGTCCGCGACCGGCGGGCCGAACTCGCGCATCGGCTTGATGAACGTCTCCCCCTCGTCCGGGTCGCCGACCCAACAGGGGACGACCATCACGACCGGCTTGCCGTGCAGCTCCTCGGGCACGAACGGCAGCGGCGGCGCCTTGCGATGGAGGACGATGGTCATCAGCTCGTCCGGCGCGTCCGCGACCCAGTCGCGATAGAACCGCAGGACCTCGCCGGACTGCTCCATCGGCCAGAAGATCGGCCCTGCCAGGACCTGCGTTCCAAGCGGCACGCAGCGGAACTCGAACTCCGTGACGATCCCGAAGTTGCCGCCGCCGCCCCGGAGGCCCCAGAAGAGGTCAGCGTTCTCGGCGGCGCTCGCCTTGACGAACTCACCGTCGGCGGTCACCAGGTCCATCGAGACGAGCTGGTCGACCGACAGCCCGTGCTTGCGCATGATCCAGCCGATCCCGCCTCCGAGCGTGAGACCTGCGACACCGGTGTGCGTGACGATGCCGGACGGAACCGCGAGGCCGAACGCCTGCGTCTCCCGGTCGAGCTCGCCGAGCAGGACGCCCGCCTGCACGCGCGCCGTGCGCGTCTCGGGATCGACGCGCACGCCCTTCATCGGCGAGAGGTCGATCATCAGCGCGTCGTCGGCGACCGACAGGCCCGGGAAGGAGTGTCCGCCGCTTCGCACCGCAACCGGCAGTCCGCTCGCGCGCCCGAACTTCACAGCGGCGATCACGTCCGCGACACCCGCGCAGCGAACGATCACCGCGGGGCGTCTGTCGAACGAGCCGTTCCAGATCTTGCGGTGGACGTCGTAGTCCGAGCTCCCGGGGCGGACGACGTTGCCCCTGAAGGCGGCCTCGTCGATCTCGATGGCGTCTGCGATGGCGGTCATGTCCCTAGTTTCTCACGCCGGTCAGCGCCAGTCGACGGAAACGAGCTCGAACGACTTGTCGAAACCCTGGAGCGCTTGAGTGCGCGGTTCGGAGAGACGGAACGCGGTGCCGACCCCTTCGAGCGTCTCGCTGCTGGCCAGGATCTCGGCCGCGCGTGCGACGGCGCCGATCCGCGCCGCGACGTGCACGCCGTCGCCGCCGTAGTCGCTCGCGTCGGAGCCGGTGTGGAACCCGCTCCCGGTGTGCAGGCCGATCCTCACGTCGGGTGCGACGACCTCGGCGTCGAGCGCGCGCTGGATCGCAACCGCGGCCTCGACTGCTGCCTTCGGGTTGTCGAAGGCTGCAAAGAAGCCGTCTCCGGTGCGCTTGACGACCTCGCCGCCCTTGTCGACGATCCGCTCGCGCAGGACCTCGTCGTGGCGGGCGAGCAGTCGCTTCCACTTCTCGTTGCCGAGTGTCTCGAGCAGCTTGGTCGAGTCGACGATGTCGGTGAAGACGAACGTTCGGCGCGTCTGGAGCCGGCCGAGGCGCTCGTTCACGCTCTCTTCGTCCAGCTTCGCACCGAGGCGCGCGAACGTCGCGAGCGCCGCCTCGAGCTCGGAGGTCGCCGCCTCCTCGTTCCCCTGCCGGCGGAAGGCCAGCCCGAGCAGCAGCCGCGCGTGCGCCGTCTCGTACGGAGCGCCAACCTCTTGCCAGTCGTCGCGCGCGCGCTTGAGACAGGCCGCCGCTCCATCCGCGTCGCCCTCGGCGAGCTTGATCTGCCCCGATGCGAAATGGACGGCGGCGTCGAACGCCGGCGCTCTGCGCCCCCCGATCGTGTACGAGTCGACGATGCCTTCGAGCTCGCTCATCGCCGCGCGAGCCGTCTTCAGATCGCCGGCCGCGATTGCGATCTCGACCTGCGCCGGCAGGCGACGTAGCCGCGAAAGCGGATCCTGGATGTCCTCGAGCGCGCGCGTGATCGCCGCGACTGCACCGTCGACCTTGCCCTCGGCGAGACGCAAGAGCGCGAGGCCCGGCTGCGGCGACCGCCCCAGCTCGTCGGCCTTCGAGTACGCCTCCATCGCGGCGGCGAAGTCGCCGCGCCGGCGGCGGATCTCACCGATCTCGTAGTAGCCGCCTGCCGTGATGTGGCGGTCGAAGTCGTAGAGCTCCTCACACGCTGCGATCGCTTGCTCCTCCGCCTGGGGCCACTCGCCTCGGAGCCGCATGATCTCCGCTCGATGGATGCGGCACGCGCCGGGGAAGCCCGTGACCTCGAGCCGGTCGCACCAGCGATTCGCGACCTCCGTCCATTCCGCCGCCCGGCGGTAGTCGCCGAGGTCCTGACAGGAGCTGATCGTGATGCAGTAGACGAGCCCGGTCGAGAACGGCCGCAGCTCGCCGCACACGGCCGAGGCGGTCGCCTCGTCGAGGAGCGCGAGGCCCTCCTCCACTGCTCCTGACTTGACGAGCGCTCGGCCCTTGCCGACGAGCGCCAACGCGTGCGTGTCGCGGTCGCCGAAGCGGAGACCGATCTCTGCAGCGCGGTCGAACTCCGCGATCGCCCTCGGCAGGTCGCCCTCGGCGAAGAGCGCGTTGATGCCGCGCATGAGCATCAGGACACCGTGCTCGGCGGATTCCGGCTGTCCCTCGAGCAGTCGCTCCGCTTTGGCGAACCACCCGTGGGCGACGGCGAAGAGCCCTCGACCCATGTGATCGTCGGCGAGCGTGAGGGCGAGCCGCGCGGCGCTGAGCTGGTCTCCACTCGACGAGAACCCGCCGTATGCACGCTCACGGAGGCTGATCGCCTCGTCCGGCCTGCCCCGCCACCACGCTGACTCGGCGAAGCGTTCGAGGTCGGCAGGTGTCAGCTCGCCCGATTCCGCGCTCGTGTAGGCCTCGTACGCCTCCCGCCACGCGTAGCGCTCCGCGGCGGTGCGGGCGGTCTGAACCACGTCCACGAGCTGGGACATCGACATCTCTTCTCTCGACGAACCGGGCGACCCAATTGTTCCACGTTTCGGCGGCGATTCCCGGTTCGCGATGATCCCTTGATGCCGCTTCAGAACCGGGTCACTCCGCTCGGCGAGCTGGTCTCAGACCCCGCGCGCGGCCTGGTCTACGGGAATCGCGGCTGCCTCCACGACGACGAAGGGCGGATCCGCCGCCGCTACAACGGGAGGCGCTGGATCGCATGCCGGCTCGAGTTCCGCGGCTGGCAACGCAGCCCGCTGCTGCAGCCCGGACGCTTCACCGAGCTCTTCTTCCTGGACGAGGCGACGGCGTTCGCCGCCGGTCATCGCCCCTGTGCGCTCTGCCGGCGAGAGGACTACGTCCGCTTCGGCGAGATCTGGCGGGAACGTCATCCCGCCCAGGTCGGCGCGGACGCGATCGACGCGCAACTCCACGGCGAGCGGCTCGCGCCCCACCACGAAGCCGCGCTCGACGACCTCCCCGACGGCGTGTTCGTCCTCCACGAAGGCGCGCCACGGCTCGTGCTCGGGACGCACCTGCTGGCCTGGTCCCCGGCGGGGTACGCGTCGCGGATCGCGCGACCGGCGGGGCGAGCGGCGACGGTGGTCACGCCGCCCTCGCTCGTCGCCGTGTTGCGGAAGGGCTGGGAGGAGCGGCTCGTGCCGCTCCTCCACCCATCAGCCCGTTAGAGATGCGTCTAGTTGCCGGTGTTCGTAACCTGGAACGGGTCACGGCCAGGATTGGCCGGCCAGCCCGGGGTGTTGTTGCTGGCACTCACCACGAAGCCGCCGCTGCCGTTGGTTCCGACGCTGAAGACGAAGTCGCGGCGGTGCGTGCCAGCCGGAGTGCTGATCGCCGAGCTCCAGTCGAAGCGGATGTCGGAGCCGACCGGCGAGTCCGCCGTGTCGAGATAGAAGTCGACGGACGTCGTGTAGCCGGCCGGTCGGGAACACGCTGCTGTAGCCGCCGTAGCGCGTGTACATGTGAGCCCGACGTTCCGGGCCTCTGCGTGCCAGCCACCAGCCGCCGACGCGCCCGGGCAGGGCCGCGGCGAAGCGGCCCTGCCCGGCGCTTGGATCGTTCGCTACGGACTGACGACCAGAGTGCCGACCATGCCCGCTCCGATGTGGAAGGGCACGTCGCAGACGAGGTCGTAGCGCCCCGCCGGAAGGCCGACCGTCCAGGTCTCCGCGCCGCCGGGGTTCAGGAACGCCCCGTTCTTGACGCTCGAGATGCTGAAGTTGTGCACTTCTTGGCCACGGTTTGTGATCACGAACGTGACGGGGCCAGACGGCACCGTGGTCGGGGCCAGGTCGAAGCGGTACTCGAACATGCCGACAGCGATCGTCGAAGCGACGTTCCCAACCGTTCCGGTCGGCGTCGTCGTCGTGGTGGTCGTCGTGGTCGCCGTGGTCGTCGTCGCCGTGGTGGTCGTCCCGGCCGCGACGCCCACTGCGAGCGTGCCCTTCATGCCGGCAGTCGCGTGACCGAGGAGGGTGCAGACATACGCATACCGGCCCTTCTTCTTGATCACGACGCGCAGCGTCGCGCGCTTGCCGGGAAGGATGTTCGGCGTCTTCTTGCCGGCGATCTTGAAGTCGTGCGCGATCTTGCCGCGGTTGATCACGGTGAAGATCACGGTCCCGGTCGCCGGGATCCGCGTCTTCGAAAGCTTGAACTTGAACTCGGTCATGGTGACCGTGATCCGAGAAGTCGCCTCGGAGCGCTGCGGCGCCGCGGCGGCGTCGGTGCCCTTGGCGAAGCTCCCTGTGGCGAAGCCGGCGACCGCCAGGACCGCCAGCACACAAACCCCAATGACCCGTCGCATCTGTACGAACAACCCCTCTCGAAAGTGTCGCTCCGCTCGGACTCGAGCCGGAGGCAGGTTAGCACCGGTTCGTGCGCGCGCAAACAGATGTAAAGGCCGTGGTGGCGGCCGCTCGGCGGCCGCCACCACGAGCTGTCAGTTACGGCAGTGCGTAGGTGTAGATGTAGTCGCCACGTCCGCACGGGGCCGGCGCGCAAACGCCTCCCGTCGGATCGTCGCGGTTTTGTCCGCCGACCAGGATCGAGACGTACTGCTTACCGCCGACCGAGTAGGTCACCGGCGGTGCTGTCGCCATCGCGTCCATCTTCGGCGATTCCCAGAGCACCGCTCCGGTCGCCGTGTTGAGCGCCTGCAGCGAGCCCTTGCCGGTCTTGCCGCCGGTCGTCCCGATGAACGAGATGTTCGAGGCGGTGTTCGTGAACCCGCCGATGCAGGGGGCATCCCAGACCGTGTGCCAGATCCGCTTGTTCGTGCGGACGTCGAACGCCGTCAGGGTGCCGGTGTGCGTCGTCGTCGGGCTGGTCCGCCCGAGGACGCCGACACCGCTGACGCCCGGAACGAGCGTCTGCGACGCCTTCGGGACCTGAGCGAAGGCGCGTGTCCGCGTTCCGACGGCGCACGCGACGACCGAGTGCAGTGTCGGGTTGTACGCGGACGGGCCCCACTCCACGTTCTCGAACGGCACGACGACGAACTCCTCCGTCCCGTACGGATCGAACATGCATCCGAGCTTGAACGGCTTGCCGTTCGGCGCGTTGCCTTCCCACGTCGGCTGGGCGTTCGCGCACAGCCTGCCCTGGCCGTTCGGCATCCTCGGGAAGTCGAGGATGTTCATCCCTGCCGGGATCGGCTGGGTCGGCCATGCGTTCACGTCGGGCATGTTGGGCATGGTCGGGACCTTCACCTCGGGCGTCGAGATCAGCGGCTTGCCGGTCTTCCGGTCGAGGAGGAAGTTCCAGCCGAACTTCGAGAGCATCGAGACTGCCTCGTTGCTCTTGAAGGTCGTCTTGACGGTCTTGTTGCGGGTGCGGGTGACCAGCTTGCCGTTCACCCGGACCTTGACCTTGACCTTGACCACCTTGGACGTGGTCAGGCTGTAGGGCTCGTCGACCAGGAGCGGCGACTGGGGAAGATCCGAGTCCCAGTTGTCGTGGTGGACGGTCTGGAAGCCCCACTTGAACACGCCGGTGTAGACGTCGAGCGCGACGAGCGAGGATGTCCAGAGGTTCATGCCGGGGCCGCGTGAGTTCCACGGGACCGGGTTGCCGGTGCCGATGACCACCAGCCTGTTCTTGACGTCGACCGCACCGCTGTTCCACATCGCGCCGCCGCCGTAGTGGTACTCGCCGGGAGCCCATGAGTTCGCGCCGGGCTGACCGGGCGACGGGACGATGTTCCAGTGCCAGACCTGGGTACCGGTCGTGGCGTCGAACGCCTGCATGTCGTTGCGGACGTAGCTGTCGCCGCCGCTGGTGCCGATCAGGATGATCCCGTCGAAGTAGATCGGATGGGCAACGAGCCGTCCGCCCTTCCGCCACGGGATGACCTCCGACTTCCAGACCTGGGCGCCGGTCTGCTGGTCGAGTGCGATCAGGTAGCCGTCGCGCCGACCGAGGAAGACCTTGCCCTCGCCGACCGCGACGCCGGAGTTCCGGCCGCCGGTGCCGATGTTGTAGGGGCCGGTGGCGAGGCCGCCGCCGGGAACGCCGCCGTCGAAGGTCGGCGTGTACCTCCACAGCTCCTTGCCTGTCGTTGCGTCGAGCGCGAAGACGTGGCCCTTGCCCGTGGGCAGGTAGTACACGCCGTCGACGACGACCGCATTGGCTTCGTTGGAGCCACACGTCGTGTCCCGCTGCGGACAGATTCCGAGGCTGATCTTCCAAGCCTCCTTGAGTGTTCCGACGTTGGCCTGCGTGATCTGCGTCAGCGTCGAGTAGCGACTGTTCTTCAGGTCACCGCCCGGTGTGATCCAGTTGTCGGCTGGATACGCGTTCAGCTGCGCAGCTGTGTAGGCGGGCGACACGGCACTCGCTTTCTGCGGTGCTGAGGACGTCGCTCCACCCCCTGCTGCCAGAAGCCCCAGGGCAGTGAGCCCCAGGACGAGAATCACGGGAAAAACAGCGCGGCGCAAATTTAGCCCCCTCGGGTCAGATACCGAGCCTTCACTATCCCACTCTCGGCGCGTAGTTTCAATTGTTTCGAATGCGAAATGCGACCAGCTCGGTTGGCCCGCCGGGCCTACCCGGCAGCCGGATCCCCCCGCCGATCAGCAGCAGGTCGCCGATGACCGCGGGGCAGGCGTTCACGCCGGCGGCAAGCCGCCCGCGCCACAGGAGCTCCCCGTCCTCGACCGCGAACGCGTACACCGTTCCGGCGTAGGTCGACGTGAAGACGACGTCGTTCGACACCGTGGCGCACCCGAAGTTCGGGGAGGGGAGGCGTCGCTCCCAGAGCGTCCTGCCGGTCCGTGCGTCGAGGGCCGCGAGCCGGCCGCGCCCTTCCGTCGGGTCGAGCTCGGTGAGCTCCTGGCGATCGATCGCGCTCCCCCAACCGCACAGGTCCACGACCGGAACGAAGAGCTGCCCGTCCGCGTAGGCCATCGGCGTCTCGACGCCGCCGAGCAGACCCGGGCAGACCGTCACTCTGCGCCGCGGCAGCGGACCGACGTCGTTCCGGTGCAGCCCGACTGACGTGGTCCAGCGGCGACGGCGGGTTCCGCGGTCCCATGAGATCACGCGTCCGGCCTTGCCCGCGCCGAACACGACGTCGAGTCCGTCGAGCGTCGCGAGAATCGGGGTCGCGTGGAAGTCGTAGTCCCGGACGTCGTGCGGCGTCACCTGGTCGTACCAGAGCAACTGCCCTGTGCGCGCATCGAGCACGAGGAGCGAGTCGGTGTACAGCACGGGCCCGGGAAAGATCCCGCCGTTCGGCCGCTCCGGCGTACCGCCCCACGGCCCGGGATTCGAGTTGCCCGCGTAGAGCCGACCCTGCGAGTCGACCGAGACCGGATTCCACGCCCCGCCACCACCTGCCTCGAGCGGAAACTGCCACGGCTCCTTGACCGTCACGAACTTCCAGCGCACCGCGCCCGACGCCGCGTCGAGCGCGTAGATCGCACCTCGTCCCGTCGGTGGGAAGCCGAGCGTGCTGACGAACACGATGTCCTCCCACACCACCGGTGCGATGGCGATGAACTGCTCGCTCGCACCCGTAATGTGCCGACGCCAACGCTCCTCGCCGGTGTCGGGATCGAGGCGGAACGCGTCGGAGTCCGTCGCGCCGTAGACGCCGTCGCTCGTCACAGCGAGCCCGTTCGGGCCGTCGTTTCGTGCGTGGTAGCGCCGCGTCCACCGGAGCGCGCCGCTCGACCGGTCGAGCGCGAAGACGTTGCTCCGCAGGTCCTGTACATAGACGGTGTCGGCGTCGGCGACGGGGGTCGACGCGAAGATGCCCGAGAAGGTCGGCTGCGCGGTGAACGCGAAGCGCCAGCGCTCCTCCAAGCGCGCGACGTTGCCTGCGTCGATCGTCGACCCGGCAGCCGCACGCGTACCCTCGAGATCGCTGTTCGGCAGCTGCCAGACCGCCTTGTCGCCACCCCCGGCGCACGCGCAGAGCAGGCACGCGAACAACGCCGAGGCTGCCGCCAGCGGAGCGATCCGTGACGGGATCGAAGCCAAAAGCGGTGCTACTCTATCGCCGCGTGACCGCTCGCTTGCTCACTCTCGGCCTGCTCGCCTCGCTCGCCGTGCTCCTGCCGGCGGCCCAGGGCGCTGCGCGCCCGCTGACGACCGAGCCCACCGAGATCATCGACCACGAAGTCGCACTCAGGGACTCGGGGATCACCGTAACTCCGAAGGTCGGCCTGCGCGGGACCGCCGGCCGCTTCATCGTGCGCAACTTCGGCAGGAAGTCGCACACCTTCACGGTCGGCAGCGACAAGGTCGTCGTTCTGCACAAGGCCGGCCTGTCCACGGGCCTCATGAGGCCGAAGAGCCGGGCCAAGATCCTGCTCCTCTTCTTCGACTATCGCGGGAAGCTCGCGTACCGCAGCATCGCACCGGGCGACCGGACAAACCCGCGCATGAGGGGCTTCTTCACCATCAACTGAGGTCCGGCCCGGACGCCCTCGGCCTAGGATGGCGGGAGTGACGGCGCCAGGGATCGACGAGCAGCCGGTGGGCGTTCGGTTCGAACGCGCCGTCGACGTCGCTGGGCGCCTGCTCGCGAACGTCGAGACCGTCGTCCACGGCAAGCGCGAGGAGATCAGGCTCGTGCTCGCCGCGCTCGCGTCCGGCGGCCACGTGCTTTTCGAGGACGTCCCCGGCACGGCGAAGACCGTGCTCGCGCGGGCGATCGCGCAGAGCGTGGACGGCGCGGTCGGAACGCGAATCCAGTGCACGCCGGACCTGCAGCCGACCGACGTCACCGGGCTCTCGGTCTACAACCAGCAGACGCGCGACTTCGAGTTCCGGTCCGGACCGATCTTCGCGAACGTCGTGCTCGTCGATGAGATCAACCGCGCGATGCCGAAGACGCAGTCCGCGCTGCTCGAAGCCATGGCAGAGCGTCAGGTGACCGTCGACGGCGTGCCGCGCGAGCTCGCGCCGCCATTCCTCCTGATCGCGACCGAGAACCCGATCGAGCAGGAGGGCACGTTCCCGCTGCCCGAGGCGCAGCTCGACCGCTTCTTCCTGAAGACGGCGCTCGGGTACCCCGACGAGGAGCAGGAGCTCCGGATCATGCGCGAGCAGCGAAGCGGGCACCCGCTCGCCGATCTCCGGCCCGTGATCACGGCCGCGGATCTCGCCGAGCTCAACTCCGCAGTCGAGGACGTCTACCTCGCGGAGATCCTCGAGCACTGGATCGTCAAGCTCGTTCGAGCGACGCGACAGGTCGAAGGCGTCGAGATCGGCGCGTCGCTGCGCGGAACGCTCGCGCTCGACAAGACGGCACGCGCGTGGGCGCTGCTGCACGGCCGCGACTTCGTCACCTCGGACGATCTCGAGCAGCTGTTCCTGCCGGTGCTCGGGCATCGGCTGATCCTCACGCCGACGTTCCTCGCGGAGACCCGAATGCAGAGCCGCGACGAGGCGCTGGGTCAGATCCGCGACCGCTGCCTCGAGCTCGCCCCGCGACCCGAGCCCGACTGGGAAGAGGAACGCACCGCGCCACGCGCGGTCGACGGGTGAGCGAGTCTTCGCGCCGAACCTTTCCGCTCGTGCCGCGCTGGCGCGTGGCGGGAATCCCGTTCGGCGAGCAACGTAGCCTCCGCCGCGGGCCGGGCTCCGACGTTGCGGGGTCGCGCGAGTACGGGCCGGGTGATCCGGTCTCGAAGATCGACTGGTACGCGTCCGCCCGCCTGTCGTCGGCGCGCGGCGGCGACGTGTTCGTCGTTCGGGAGAAGTACGCGGAGGAAGCGCCGCGAGTGGTCGTGCTGTGCGACCGCCGGCCCGCGATGGCGCTCTACCCGCCCGAGTTCCCGTGGCTCTCGAAGCCCGCTGCGGTCTCCGCGGTGGCCGATGCGATCGTCGTCAGCGCGCTCGCCGCGCGCGGCGAGATCGGGTACCTCGACTACGCAGGAAGCGAGCGGCGTGAGGGCGCGCCGTTCTGGCTGCCGCCGAGAGGGCGGCGTCGCCGCTGGGAGGTCGAAGAGCGGCTCGCGCTGCTCGAGTTCGACGCGCCGGAGGACAACGTCGAGCGCGCGCTCGAGCAACTGGCGCGCCTGCGCGCAGACCTGCCGTCCGGGAGCTTCGTGTTCGTCGTGTCGGACTTCCTCTCGCCGCCGCGACTGGAGACCTGGCTGCACGCGCGATCGCTTCGCTGGGACATCGTCCCCGTGATCGTCCAGGACCCCGTGTGGGAGCAGAGCTTCCCCGAGCTCGCGTCGGTGACGATTCCGTTTGCAGAGCCGGGGACGGGACGCGTCGTCACCGCCCGCCTTTCACGCTCGGAGACGCGTGCACGCCGCGTCGCGAACGAGGCGCGCCTGGGCCGGCTGCTCGGCGAGCTTCGCGGTGTCGGTCTCGACCCGCTCGTCGTCGGCACGAGCGACCCGCTCGAGATCGACCGCGAGTTCCTCGCGTGGGCCGAGCTCCGGCGACAGGGGCGAAGGCGCGCCAGATGAGCCGCCGGCGCCTACTCGCGGTCGGTGGCCTCGCGGCGGCGTGCGTCGTTGCACTCGTGCTCGTCGCGACGCTCGGCGGTGGCAGCGACGACGCGCCGGCGCCGAGAGGCGACGTCGCCATCTCGACGTCGCTCGCGCCGAGCCCGCTCTTCTTCGGCGACCTCGTCACGGCGCGCGCGGAGGTGCTCGTGAACCGCCGAGAGCTCGACCCGGACGACGTTCGGCTCGAGGCGAGCTTTGCGCCGTTCTCGCTCGTCGGTCGGCCGCAGGAGTCGCGCACGGACAGCGGTCAGACGACCTCGATCGACGCGCGCTACACCTTGCAGTGCCTGGTCGAAGCGTGCCTGCCGCAGCCCGGCGGGATCGCGCTCCCGAAGCTGCTCGTGCACACGAGACCGAGCGGCGACGACCTCGTCACGTACGACCAGAGCTGGCCGCCGGTCGACGTCGTCTCGCGGGTGGCGCCGGCTGCGCTCGCGACCGACCCGCCGCCGTGGCGGCAGCAGGTCGCTCTGCCCGCGGTCTCGTACCGGCTGGAACCGGGGTCACTCGCCGCGGCGCTCACGCTCGCCGCCGCGCTGCTCGTGCTCGGCGCGTTCGCGCTCGTGGTGCGCGAGGTCACGCGACGCCGCAGACTGCTGCACGAGCGTGCGCGCTTCCGGTCGGCGCTTGCACGCGCACTCGAGCTCGCGCGCGCCTCGGCCTCGCGCGGCCCGGACGACCGTCGCCGAGCGCTTGCGCTCCTCGCACGCGTGCTCGCCTTCGACCCGAACGGTGGCAGGCGCCTCGCACCCGCAGCCGCGCGGCTCGCGTGGGGACGATCGGAGCCGTCGACGACGGGCCTCGAATCGCTGGTCGACGAGATCGAGAGAACGGTGAGCGTCCGATGACACCGCGCGCGATTCCCTTCGCAGACGTGCGCAGCCTGCTTCGGCTCGCACGCCGCACAACACTGGTGCGCACAGCGACAGCCGTCGTGCTCCTCGCGCTGGCGGTCGCCGCGGTGCTCGTCGGGCGACACCCGGACGTACGCGAGTCGACCATCTTGCCGAAGCGCTCGAACGGGATCGTCGTGCTCGATCTCTCAGCGAGCATCTCGCCCGACACCTATGCGCGGATCGGCGCAACGCTGCGCGAGCTCACCGAGTCGGGCGGCCGGTACGGACTCGTCGTCTTCTCGGACACGGCGTACGAGGCGATCCCACCCGGGACGCCCTCGGAAGCGCTGCGGCCGCTGCTGCGCTACTTCACGCTGCGCCCTGCGAGCAGCGAGGGCTTCCTCCCGACCTTCCCCGCAAACCCGTGGGCGAACTCGTTCAGCGGGGGCACGAAGATCTCGACCGGGCTCGAGCTCGCGCGCGGCGTGATCATCGACGAGGCACCTGCGGAGAAGCCTGCGGTGCTGCTCGTGAGCGATCTCGAGAACGACCCCGCCGACGTCCCGCGGGTGACGAGCCTCGCGCTCGCGTACCGCCGCGAGGGGATCCCGCTCGACGTCGTCGCCCTCAACCCGGCACCCGGCGACGAACAGCTCTACCGGCGACTCGTTCGCGGCTGGGGCTCGTACACGCCGGCGCGGTTGCGCAACGAGCGCACCGAGGGCTCGTCGCGAGGCTCGTTCCCACTCGGCCTCGCGGGGATCGCACTTGCGGTCGCGCTGCTGCTCGGCGCGTACGAGCTCTGGTCGGCGCGACTCACCTGGGCGAGCCGCCCGCAGCCGGAAGGCGCCGCGTGAGGGCTTCGCGCCTGATCGCCGCGGGTCTCGCGCTCGTGTTCGCAGCGGTGCTCGCGCTGCTCGCGGCCGACGTTCGAACGTGGCACGACACGATGCGCGCAGACGATGTGCGCTTCCGGCTCTCGGCGTCATCCGGAGCGGACTGGGACACCTCGACACTCCTGCCCTCGGGCGTGGCGCGCGGCGTGCTGGACGTCGACGACGATCGGAGGCTCAGGCGAGGCATCGCCGAGTTTCGCGCGGCCGACCGCGCGCGCGGCTTCGCTCGGTCCCGCGTGCGCGGAGCGGCCGAGGCCACGCTCGCAGACGTCGCCGCGAGCAACGACGCTCCCGCACACGCCTCGCAGGCGTTCGACCTGCTCGGGATCCTCGCGTTCAGCGACTCGACGAGCGGGCGACGCGCAACGCCGGTCGAGCGGAGCCTCGCGGCGTTCGACAACGCCGTCCGCCGCGATCCCGGGAACACCGCTGCGAAGTACAACCTCGAGTTGCTGCTCCGCCTGCTCGAGGCCGAGGGAGAGCGGCGCGGGCCGAACCCCACACCGGGCCCGAGGGGCGGCGGGCGGCGCGGCGCGGGAACCGGTACGCCGGGACAGGGCTATTGACCGGCACGACCAGCTTCACGTTCCTGACCCCGCTCGGCGGCCTGCTCGTGCTGGCCGTCGTGCTGCCGCTCGCGGGACTCGTGCTCGCGGAGCGACGGGTCTCGGCTGCCCGTGCGCTGCTCCGGCTCGCGCGTCCCCCGGGTGGCGTGCCGCGCGCGACGATCGTTGCACTCGCAGCGGTGCCTGTGCTGCTCGGGCTCGCGGCGGCGCAACCCGCACTCCGCGCGCCCAAGACGGCAAACGTGCGGACCGATGCCGAGGCGATGTTCGTCCTCGACACGTCGCGGTCGATGCTCGCCTCGGCAGCGCCGGGTGAGCCGAGTCGCCTGGCCCGCGCGCAACGGGCCGCCGTCCGTCTGCGCTCGGCGATCGACGACGTTCCCACCGGCGTCGGCACGCTCACCGACCGCGCGCTTCCGAACCTGCTGCCGAGCGCCGACACCGCGGCCTTCGACGCAACGGTGGAACGCGCAGTCGGGATCGAGCGCCCGCCTCCGCAGGAAGTCAACGTCAACGCGACGACGCTCGCGCCGCTCACCGAGGTCGCGACGCAGGGCTACTACTCCGCGTCAGCGCGTCGCAAGCTCCTCTTCGTGCTGACGGACGGCGAGACGCGCTCGTACGACGTCGGCGAGGTCGGAAGGACGCTTCGCGCCGGGCGCGGTGTCTCGCTGATCCTCGTGCACTTCTGGAAGCCGAACGAGCGGGTCTACCGGCAGTCGGGCCGGCCGGAGGCCGCGTACTTCCCGCACGAGGAGAGCCGCCGCGAGCTCGACCGGCTCGCGGCAGCCGCCGAGGGAGCGAGCTTCGGCGAGGACGAGCTCGGCGCCGCCGAGGCCCGCGCGCGCAGCGAACTCGGGAGCGGGAACACCGCCTCGCAGGGCATCCGGCCCAACACGATTCCCCTTGCGCCGTATCTGGCCGCGGCTAGCCTGCTGCCGCTGGCATTTCTCTTGAGGCCCCTCGGCAACGGCTCTAGACTGACTCGAACCCGGCGTTCCGGTACGTGAAGGAGAGCATGCAGAAACCGTTCGTCGTGGCTGTCCTCGTCGCTGCCATCGCCGCGACACTGATGATCACGCCTTCGGGCACGGCGCCCGCGGTCGGCGCAGCTCCGTCGGCGTCAGGCAACTGGCTCAGCTGGGGCCGCACGCTCGACCAGACGCGGCACTCCCCGCTTCGGCAGATCACGAGAGCGAACATCAGCCGGCTCGGCCGCGTCTTCAACGTCGACTTCCGCGCGATCGATGCCACGATGCTCCGCGGGCAGCAGGCGTACCCGCTCATCGTCAACGGCCGCATCTACGTGACAACCGCCGACAACAACGTCTTCGCCCTCGACGGCACGACCGGCCGCGTGATCTGGCGCTACAAGCCCGCGAACACCGCGCTGTTCGCGAACTTCGGCATCCGCGCGAACCGCGGCGTCGCGTACTGCGGGGGCCGCCTGTTCCTCGCGACGCTCGACATGCAGCTCGTCGCGCTGAACGCAGCGACAGGGCGCGTGCTCGCGCGCGTGCCCGTGGACTCCGCCGTTCCCGGCGCGTCGTCGAACTACGGCTACGGGCAGACGAGCGCACCGATCTGCGCGAAGGGACGCGTGCTGATGGGCGCGGCCGGCTCGGAATACGGGATCCGCGGCTTCGTGATGGCGTGGCGCACGAACCTGACCCCGGCCTGGGCGAACCCGTACTGGACGATCCCGCCGCCGCAGACCGAGTGGCGCAAGCGTGGACGGCTCGTCGGCGGCGGGGCTGTCTGGACGCCGGTCACGGTCGACTCCACGACGAACACCGTCTACTTCGGGACGGGGTCGGCGACGCCGCTTTACCAGCCGAGCCTCCGCCCCGGCCCCGCGCCTCGCACCGACTCGCTGATCGCGGTCGACCTGATGACGGGACGCCAGAAGTGGTGGCGGCAGCAGATGGCCCGCAACGAGTGGGCGTACGACACCGCGCAGCCACCCGTCGTCTACAACGCGAGGGTCGGCGGCAAGCGTCGCCGCATCGTCTCGGTTGCGACGATGGAAGGCGTCTGGTTCGCCTACGACGCGCGCACCGGCACTCCGATCTACCAGCGCGTCAAAGTGCTCGACCGCGTCGAGCATCCGTCGCTCAAGCCGGGACAGCCCGTTGCGGTCTTCCCCGGGCCGATCGGCGGGCTGAACTACTCGCCCGCCTCGTACGACCCTGCGACGAACCTGATCATCAACGCAGCGGCCGAGACGGCCGGCGTGCTGATCCAGGACAAGCTCACACCGACGCAGAAGCAGCGCAAGCTGGTCGGCGACATCTTCACCGGTCTCACGAACGGCGAGTTCGGGACGCTCCTGCCCGGCTGGCGGAACCACGGTTCGATCAGTGCGATCGACGTCAACACGGGCCGTCGCGTCTGGAAGTTCCGGACACCGGAGCCCGAGCGTGGAGGCGTGACGACGACCGCGGCCGGTCTCGGGTTCGCCGGCGGCGGCGACGGCGTGCTGCGCGCGTTCGAGACCCGCACGGGGAGGGTGCTCTGGACGTTCCAGACCGGCTTCCAGATCGCGGCCGGCCCGTCGGTCTACAGCATCGGCGGCAAGCAGTACATCGCGATCACGGTGGGCGGAACGCCGACGTCGTCGAACGGCGGCTTGGCGACGAGGCTTCAGGTGTTCGCGCTCGACGGCTCGAAGCAGCAGTCGCCCCCGCCGAACAACCTGCCGACGCTCCGGCAGACGGCAAGTGTCGCGGCGCCTTCGGTGACCTTGATCGGCTCGCCGCTCGCGGCCCCGACCGCGACGCCGACGCGTGCGACGACGCCAGCCGCCGCGGCGACGGGCGCGACGATCCAGGTCGGCGCCCGACCGTTCGTGCGGCGTTGGCAGGCGACCGGCTCGAACGAGCAGATCGTCGTCGGACGCCTGCTCCTTCGCGGCACGCCCGTTCGCGGCGCACGGGTCCGCGTCGACCGCTACCAGCTCCTGAGCCTCACAGACTCCGCGGGACGCTTCCGGTACCGCGCCGACGTGACGACGCCGATGCGGCACGTGATCACGGTCGTCGGTGCCTCGCGCGCGACCGTGCGCGGACGACGGCTCTCGAGCGCCGAGCGGAACGCCGTGCTCTCGGCCAGAGGCGGGATCAACGTCGCCTATCGCCTCCGGGACGTGCGGACGAAGCGGCTCGCAAACGGCAACGTGCTCGTCACCGGACGCGCAACACTCGCACGCGGGACTGCGCCGCCTCCGGCCGTGCTCTTCACCTACATGCTCTCCGGCAAGATCACCGACACGGCGGGGCGCCCCGTGCAGAACGCGGTCGTCGTGACGCGAACGCTCGACCGCGACTTCTGGACGTTCTCGGAGCCGAGCGACTCGCAGGGCAACTACAGCTCGTTCTACACCGCGTCCGACAAGGAGAACGCCGACCCGGTGCCGCTGCAAGTCCAGGTCGCGTACGGGGACACCTCCTACGCGCTCCCCGGCGGCCGGAACGTCTCGTTCAGGCGCCTGCGCAGCGCGACCCTTGACATCAAGATCCCGACCGGCGGCGGCCAGATGACCACGTCCGACGTGAGCTCGTACGTCGGGGGCGTCTACGACGCGCTGCTGATCGGCGTCGCGAGCGGCGGCCGCACCGTGCAGCCTGTCTCGGCCACGTGGCCCGACTCGAAGGGCCGGTTCCGGCTCGTGCTGCCCGCCTCCGCCCGCGGCAAGGCCGTCTCCTTCTGGATGGACCGGGGCCCCGTGTTCTCCCGTGCCCCGGCGGGCCCCGGCCGGCCGGTGACGCCGAGCCTCTACCCCGCTGCCCCCAGGCCCCAGGCGCCCCAGGGGCTCCTGCGGCTCCGGCTACCTCGGTAGCCCACTTCTTTTGCAGGAAGCAACAACTCCGGTAACAATGGAGTAGAGATGTTCCGGATCCGAGGAGAGGTCAGTCGATGAAAGCACGCTGGTTCGCGCTTGCGCTGGTGACAGTGCTCGCCGCACTCACAATCGCACCCGTCGCCTCCACGAAGGCGACGTCACAGAACGCAACAACCGTCACCGTGACGATGAAGGAGTTCAAGTTCACCCTTTCGAAGCGCACCGTTCGTCGTGGAGTGGTGACCTTCAAGCTCGTCAACAAGGGTGCGCTCCCGCACGATCTCAAGATCGCGGGCAAGAAGTCCAAGATGATCGGGCCCGGCAAGACCGGCCTGTTCAAGGTCACGCTGACCAGGGGCTCCAAGCCCTACATCTGCACCGTCCCCGGCCACGCGGCCGGCGGGATGAAGGGAAAGCTGAAAGTCACCTAGGTCTTCAGCGGGCCCGCGCAGTCCAGGCTGTGCGGGCCTGCTCAGCCTAGGCAGGATGAAACCGTGCGCCGTCTCCTGATGCTGCTCGCGGTCCTCGGCGCGGCTGCGCCGATCGCGCTCTTCGCGCTCCAGAACGACGACGGCGCGCCGGCCGCGACGACGCATCACGCGCATCCGGCGACGCGTGCGGCTACGCCGGCCGTCCTGCCCCGGCGCGGGTCGGTCGTGTTCGCGCGCGACTCGCGCGAGCTCGCCGTCGCGCTTGCGGTTCGACCCGGGATGCCCCTGCGCCTCACAACGACGATCATCGGCGGGCGAGGCGGAGGAGTGGACGGGCTCGACGTGGAGCTGATCGCGGGCGGACCGACGGGCGGCGCCTCCAACCGCGGGCGCCCGTGCGGCCACGGTTGCTACACGACGACGCTGCCGGTTCGCGCTCCGACCCGCTTCGCGGTCAACATCACGGGCGCCGGGGCGCCCCGCTCGGTCGCGTTTCCTCTGCCGGGGCGGTGGGCGCCGAAACCTGGGGCGGCGTTTCTTTCGCGGGCGACGCGGACATTCCGCGCGCTGCGCTCCGTTCTCTTCGTCGAGCTGCTCTCCTCGGGTCTGGGGAGCACGCTCGTCACGACGTGGAAGCTCGAAGCGCCGAACAAGCTCGAGTACTCGATCCGCGACGGCGCCGGCGGGATCGTGATCGGCGGAAAGCGCTGGGACCGCGAGAAGCCGGGCGCTCCGTGGAAGCAGTCGACATCGACGCTGCTTCCGCAGCCGGTGTCACCGTGGGGCACGAGAGTCGCGAACGCATACGTGCTGCGAAGCACGCCTCGCCGAGTGACGATCTCCTGGTACGACCCCGGCGTGCCGTCGTGGTTCACCGGAACGTTCGACCGCGCAACGGCGCGGCCGATCGAGTTACGGATGACGGCGACCGCGCACTTCATGCAGCACCGCTATCTCGGCTTCAACCGAGGCGTGCGGATCGTGCCGCCGACTTAGTTCTCAGGAACAGCGAAGCGTGCTCACTCGCGTCGGCTCCTTGCCAACGAGGGCGCGGATCTTCGCCGCCTCGGGCTTGACCCGTTGCGGACCGACGTACCTGATGCAGACCTCGACGCGCACGAAGCCCGTCGTCTTGTGTGGGATCAGCGTGCTGAGGATCGGGTTGTGCTTGACGTCCTTGCCGAACGTGCGCACGCGCCAAAGTCTCTTCGTCTTGAGCGTCGCGAACTGAGCGCGCGTCGGCGGGACGAGCAGGTGCGAGGTCGGCCCGCCCGCACTGAGCCCGTCGAGAGGGCCCGTCCTCACGCCGTGTTGGGTTTCGTCGCACGCCCGGTCCGCTTTCCCGCCGATGTCGGCGACTCCCTGCCCGACCTCGACTCTGAGGTGGAGTCCCTGCACGCCCTTGAACATGCGGTTCATCAGGTTCGGCGCGCTGGTGTAGACGCGGCTCGAGTCCTCGACGTCGCACGCGACGCGCCCGCCGGCGTGCGTCGTCACCCGGCCGACGCCGAACGCGACACCGGGGCCGTCGGTCTGCGGCCACGGCCCCGCGCGGCGCGTGAACGCGCGGCGCAGGCGAGGACGGCCTCCGGTGTACGAGTACACGAGCAACTCGCTCGTCATGAAGGTGAAGCTCGCCCGCTCGTCGTCGCTCGGCTTGCCCGGCAGGTCGTCGTACATGGTGTCGAGCTGCCCCGTCATGAGCGCGTCGATGCGGAAGCAGCAGCGATAGTCGGGCAAGCTCGCGGCCGGGGCGCCGGCGGACAGCAAGAGGGACGCAGCGAGCGCGAGGAAGACGACCCGCAGAACGAGCCTGAGTGACCCCACTCCCATGCGGCGATCCTAGCCGAGCTCTAAACGGCGGCCAACCCGCGTGCCTTGCGCGACGCGGAGGTGGCGCGCTTCTGCGCCGTCAGCTCGACCTTGCGCAGCCGCACGTTCGTCGGCGTCACCTCGACGCACTCGTCCTCGCGGATGAACTCGAGCGCCTGCTCGAGCGACAGCGGCCGGGGCGGGATCAGGCGCACGAGCTCGTCGGACGTCGACGAGCGCATGTTCGTCAGCTTCTTTTCCTTCGTCGGGTTCACGTCGAGGTCGTCGGAGCGCGCGTTCTCGCCGACGACCATCCCCTCGTACACCTCGACCCCCGGCGCCACGAAGAGCTGGCCGCGCTCCTGGAGGTTGAACAGCGCGAACGCGGTCGTCGGGCCGCGCCGGTCTGCGACGAGGCTGCCGGTCGGGCGCGTGCGCAGCTCGCCGTGCCACGGCTCGTAGCCCTCGAAGACGTGGTGGAGGATCCCGGTGCCGCGCGTCTCGGTCAGGAACTCGGTGCGAAACCCGATCAGCCCGCGCGCGGGTACGAGGTACTCCATCCGGACCCAGCCCGTGCCGTGGTTGACCATGTGCTCCATGCGGCCCTTCCGCAGCGCGAGCAGCTGCGTGATCACGCCGACGTAGTCCTCGGGCGCGTCGATCGCGAGCCGTTCCATCGGCTCGTGCACCTTGCCGTCGACCTCGCGCGTCACGACCTGCGGCTTGCCGACGGTGAGCTCGAAGCCCTCGCGGCGCATCAGCTCGACGAGCACCGCGAGCTGGAGCTCGCCGCGACCCTGCACCTCCCACGCGTCGGGCCGTTCCGTCGGGAGCACGCGAAGCGAGACATTGCCGATCAGCTCCTGGTCGAGCCGCGCCTTGACCATCGTCGCGGTCAGCCGCGTGCCGTCCTGGCCCGCCAGCGGCGCCGTGTTCGTCCCGATCGTCATCGAGAGACTCGGCTCGTCGATCATCATCACGGGCAGCGGGCGAGGGTCGTCCGGGTCGGCGAGCGTCTCGCCGATCGTCACCTCGGGAATGCCGGCGACGGCGATCAACTCGCCCGGGCCGGCCTCCTCGGCGTCGACGCGGTCGAGCGCGTCCGTGACGTAGAGCTCCGTCACCTTCACGCGCTCGATCCGACCGTCGGCGCGGCACCAGGCGACCTGCTGGCCCTTGCGGATCGTGCCCTCACGCACGCGGCAGAGCGCGAGCCGGCCGAGGTACGGCGATGCGTCCAGGTTCGTCACGTGCGCCTGCAGCGGATGGCCTTCTTCGTAGAGCGGCGGCGGGATCCGCTCGAGCAGCGTCTCGAACAGCGGCCGAAGGTCGTCAGCGAGGGCGTCCGCCTCGAGCCCCGCGTGCCCTGCACGCGCGTTCGTGTACACGATCGGAAACTCGATCTGGCTCTCGTCCGCGTCGAGGTCGAGGAAGAGCTCGTAGACCTCGTTCACGACCTCCTCGAGGCGGGCGTCGGGGCGATCGACCTTGTTGACGACGAGGACGACGGGCAGCCGCGACTCGAGCGCCTTGCGCAGGACGAAGCGCGTTTGCGGCAGCGGCCCCTCGCTCGCGTCGACGAGCAGCAACACGCCGTCGACCATCGTGAGCGCCCGCTCGACCTCGCCGCCGAAGTCCGCGTGGCCGGGCGTGTCGACGATGTTCACCTTCACGTCGCCGTAGCGGACGGCCGTGTTCTTGGCGAGGATCGTGATCCCCTTCTCGCGCTCGAGGTCCATCGAGTCCATCACGCGCTCGTTGACGTCCTGGTTGTCGCGGAACGATCCGGCCTGCCAGAGCATGGCGTCGACGAGCGTCGTCTTCCCGTGGTCGACGTGGGCGACGATCGCAACGTTGCGGATGTCTTCGCGGAGCGGCACCTGTCGAGGGTACCGGCGAACTCCTCAGTCCGGCAGGTCGCCGTCCCGGTAGCGCCCGAACGACGGGCGCTCGTACGCCGCGTAGGCCTCACGCGGCACTTTCGTCTCCGTCTCGACACTCGCTCCGTGCGCGGCTGCTGCGTCATTCCGCGGATAGACGATCTCCGCCTCGCGGCGGAATCCTTCCGGCCGTGCACCCACGGCGAGCACGACCAACGGCCGGTCCCCGGTCGCGACGATCACGTGCGATGCCCACGGCGGGCAGTGGACGAAGTCCCACTGCCTGAGTGGCCGCTCCTCGCCCTCGATCACGAGCACTCCTTCGCCCGCGAGGATGAGGAAGTCCTCCTGCGCGTTCTCGCCGTGGTACATGCACGCGGGCTGCCCGGGCTGCATGACGCCGACGTTGATCCCGAGCTCGCCGAACTTCGCGTCGCCCTCGAACATGACCGCGGACCCCATCGCGTCCGAGTGCAGCCAGCGCGCGTCGCGAGCGTTCACGACGAACCAGCCTTCGCCCTTCGGGACGAGGCCTTCCTCGGTCTGCTCGAGCGGTGCCTCCTGCACGCGCCGGAACCTACCGGCTCAGTGCGGAGGGACCGCGTGCAGAACGTCCAGGTAGCGGCCATACCCCGACGGGCTCGACCACTGGACGGCGCTCTCGATCGACGTTCCCTCGCCCCACTCGTTGAAGCTGATCACGAAGTGGAACTGCGCCGGCGAGTCGACCATGTGGTGCACCATCCGCGACCACGAGCGCACGCTGCGGCGGCGCATGGGGCGCTTGTCCGGCGCGAAGAAGAAGCCGGGCGAGATCGAGTACGCGAACGGGAAGAGGTCGAACTCGTTCTTGTTCGCCGAGTACGGGTGCCAGCCGTCGACGTTCGCCACACAGGCGCGGTACCCCTTGAACGAACGCATCACGAGGTACGCGCCGACCGTCTGGTTCGCCGCCGCCCAGCGCGTCGCGGCGTCGCAGTTCACACCATCGTCCTTGTCGCCGTAGACGAAGACGACGGGACGGCCGCCGAACTTCAGGTAGCCGGGGCTCGCGGCGTAGGCGTCCCGGATGTACTCGAGGTCGGCCCGGATCGACTCGACCGATGGATCACCGTAGCCCTCGAGCTCGTGGTAGATCGCCCACTGGAACCCGCGCTTCGCGCCGGCGGAGAGGTGCGTCGCGAAGCGGCCGTCGGTCTGGCTGCCCCGCCCCCACCACGAGTAGGTCGCCGAGGTGATGTGGCCCCACTGCATCGCGCGGATGTGCCGGTCGATCACGCCCGGGCGACCGGCGTCGTAGTACCCCAGCGAGGGCCGGTAGTGGGTGAACGGGTCGAGCTGGGCGTGGGTCCAGCCCTCGGGAAACCAGGGGTAGTAGGCGGCGATCCGGATCGAACTGAAGGGCGCGGCCGTCGCGGCGGGCGCGAGGAGCATTGCGGCCAGAGCCGCTGCGAGGAGGAGCCGCAGTCTCACTGGACACTTATATCGTCTGTCGCGTGGAGCAGACACTCCCCTGGAATTGGTATTTCGAGCCCGAGATCCTGCAACGCGAGCAGGAGGCGATCTTCCGGCGGACCTGGCAGTACGTCGGCCACCTCGGCCAGGTGGCCGAGCCCGGGACCTTCTTCGCGAGCCGTGCGGGTGACGTCCCGGTCGTGGTCACCAGGGCGCGAGACGGCGCGCTCCGCGCGTTCCTGAACGTTTGCCGGCACCGCGGCTCGGTGGTCGTCGAGGGCGAGGGGGCGCGCGAGACGCTCCAGTGCCCGTACCACGCCTGGACCTACGGGCTCGACGGCGCGCTCCGCTCCGCGCCGCGCTCGGACGAGACCGCGCCGCGCGAGGAGCTCGGGCTACTGCCGCTCCGCGTCGGCGCCTGGGGGCCCTTCGTCTTCGTCAACCCGTCGCCGGAGGGCGAATCGCTCGACGAGACGCTCGGCGAGCTGCGCGACACGTTGAGCTTCGACGGGCTCGAGTTCCACCACCGCGTCGAGTACGCGCTCGAGTCGAACTGGAAGGTCGCGTGCGAGAACTACCTCGAGTGCTACCACTGCGCGGTCGCGCACCCGGGCTTCAGCGCGGTCGTCGACGTGTCGCCCGGGGAGTACGTGCTCGAGCGTCACCGCTGGCACTCGTCACAGCTGCTGCACGCGCGCGGCAACGGCGCGCGTGGCGAGTTCCACTTCCTCTGGCCGAACCTGAAGGTGAACGTGTACCCCGGCCGCCCGAACCTCTCGATCGGGCCGCTGTGGCCGGAAGGCCCGGAGCGCTCGCGCGGATTCCTCGACTACTTCTTCGCACCCGGCGAGGACGAGTCGTGGATCCGCGACCTGCTCGAGCTGGACGACCAGGTTGGCCGCGAGGACACGGCGCTCGTCGAGCGCGTTCAGCGCGGCGTGCGCTCTGGCGTGCTCACGGAGGGCCGGCTGCTCGGAGAGAGCGAGCAGCTGATCGCCCACTTCGACACGCTCGTCCGCGAAGCCCTGGCCTAGGAAGCGCCGCGACGTCGGAACCACGTGGCGCGCGGCGGTAGCTCCGACCCCTCCCCGAGCGCCCGGGCCGCGCCGAGCACGTCCTCCGCTTCGAGCCGCATCAGCTCCTCGGCGTCGAGCTCCGAAAGCGCCCCACCGGTGACGCCGGCGAGGCGCAGCGCCTGCGCGTTCAGCGCCTGCTCGAAGATCGTCCGCGCGTAGCGGGCGTTGCCGAAGCCCTCCCCGCGCTGCGCTCCGTCGAACGTCCTTCGCAGCTCCGCCTCGGCTCCCTCTGTCAGGACGTACTCGCTCTCGGCAGCGAAGCGCCGCGTGATCGCGAGCAGCTCATCGGTCGTGTAGTCGGGGAAGACGATCTCGCGCGAGAACCGTGACCGCAGCCCCGGGTTCGAGTCCAGGAACCGCTCCATCGGCCGCGGGTAACCCGCGACGATCACGACGAGCCGGTGGCGGAAGTCCTCCATCCGCTTGAGCAAGGTCTCGACCGCCTCGGGCCCGAAGTCCTGCATGACCGCATCGGGCGCGAGGGCGTAGGCCTCGTCGACGAACAGCACGCCGTCGAGCGCACGCTTGATCGCGCGGTCGGTCTTGATCGCCGTCGTCCCGACGTACTGCCCGACGAGCCCCGCGCGGTCGACCTCGACGAGGTGCCCGCGCCGCAGCAGCTCCATCGCGCGGTACATCTCTGCGAGCAGTCGCGCGATCGTCGTCTTGCCCGTGCCGGGATTGCCGAGGAAGACGAGGTGCTGCGAGGTCGCGACCTCGGGCAGGCCGTGCTCGAGCCGCCGCGACTGCACCTGGAGAAACGCGACCAGCGCGCGCACCTGCTCCTTCACCGTCTCGAGGCCGACGAGCGAGTCGAGCTCGGCCTGAAGCTCTTCGAGCGAGCGCGCAGGCTCCACCCGCCCGCGCAGGGGCTCGGGCAGGTCGAGCTCCCCGGCCACCCGCCGGACCTGCTCACGCATTGCCTTCAAGACGTCGTCGATCATCACGCTCCGTGTGCCCGAAACCGATGGCTACGATGCAAAGCATGGCGACCGACCCACTGCGCGCGCTGCTCGAACAGGCATTTCCAGGCGCCGAGGAGCTCGAGATCATCGACCGGACCGGCGGCGGCGACCACTTTCACGTGATCGTCCAGACCGACCGCTTCGACGGCCTGAGCCTGATCGACCAGCACCGCCTGGTCAACGACGCGCTCGCGACACCGCTCGCCGACGGCACCATCCATGAGCTCAGAATCACGACGAGAGGAACCGCATGAGCGACGATCTGCGCAACCGGATCAAGGAGATCATCGAGACCGAGGACGTCGTCCTCTTCATGAAGGGCACGCCGCAGTGGGCGATGTGCGGCAACTCGATGCGTGCGCTCGAGGCGCTCCGCGCGGCCGAGGCGCCGATCGCCGCGGTCGACATCCTCCCGAACCCCGAGTACCGAAAAGAGCTGAGCGCGCTGTCGGGCTGGCCGACGATCCCGCAGGTCTTCGTGAAGGGCGAGCTGATCGGCGGAGCCGACATCGTCCAGGAGCTGGCGATGAGCGGGGAGCTCGTCGGGAAGCTGGAGGACGCGCTCGGAGCGGACTACCGCGCGCCGGGTGAGGAGAAGACGCTGGCGCTCGCCGAGACTCCGGCCGCCTAGGTTGGAGGGAAGTCGCCGCGGCCGCGGCCGCGAAGCGGCCGCCTTTAGGGGTCTTCGCGCGTCGCGGATCCGCGAGAGCGGATTCGCGACTTGCGCAGCTAACTAGGCCTGGAGCTCGCCGAGCACGTCGCGAATCTCGGCGATGCTGGCCTGAATCTGGTCGCTGCGCTGCTCGAACTCCACGACCTTCTCCTCGAGCGCTGACGCCGTGTGGCCCGGCCCGGGCTGCAGGAGCATGTCCTCGACCCGCAGGACGACCGCGCCCGCGGGCTCGGCCTCTGCAAGGTGGTTCGCCGCGCGAAGCAGCGGCTCGGGCTCAGGCTCCGGCGCCTCGGCGGCGACCGGCTTGGCGTCCATCAGCCCGACCTGCTCGAGCAGCGTCGAGGCGAGCGCCTGCTCGGAGACGAAGCCGTACGAGACGAGCACCTCTCCAAGGCGGCGACCCGTGCGCTGGTGCTCCTGGAGCGCAAGCTCGAGCTGACGCCGGCTCAGGAGACGCCGTTCGACGAGCAACTCGCCGAGGGGGAGCCAGGGAGTGGGCTCGGAGGACATCACCTGACGAATCGGCGGTTTCCGTGATGGTTCAGTCCCTCGAAAGGGTGAACGCAGGGAACCACGAACGACCGATAACGCCCAGGCGGTCCCCATGAGCACGTTCCCCGTCGATCCCCCTGTCACCCCTGCTGCCTCGACCCCCGAGGCTGCGGGCTCGGCAAGCCGTCGCGAGCTCTCGCAGGAGGAGATCGCGACCCTCCCGCTCCAGGCCCTGCTCGTCCGCGCGGGACACATCACGCTCGACCAGCTCGCCGACGCGCTCCGAGAGAACGTCGCGACGGGCCGCTCGGTCGAGGACATCGCGCTCTCACGTGGTTGGCTCGCGGCTGACCAGCTCGACGCGCTTCGCCGGGCGAAGCAGAGCTACTCGCCGAGCGCACCGGCTGCCGCACCCGCTCCGGTCGCGCAAGCCCCTGCCGCGCCACCGCCGGCTCCGGCCCCGGTCGTCGAGGCGTATGCACCGCCCCCGGCCCCTGCACCGGTCGTCGAAGCGCCAGCTGCGCCCGCGCCCATGCCGGTGTACGAAGCCCCCGCGCCGCCCGCCCCGGTCGTGCAAGCACCTCCGCCCGTACCTGCTCCCGCACCCGCACCGGTCGCGGAGGCCCCGGCTCCCGCGCCTGCCCCGATCGTCGAAGCACCCGCCGAACGCGTCTCGGCCGGAGCCGACACGTCGGTCGGCGTGTTCCTGAACCTCGAGGATGGCGCGCGCATCTGGGCGGGCCGCTTCGACAGCCTCGAAGAGGCCGAGCAGCATGCGCAGAACCTGACCGAGTCGCTCGTTCGTCCGGAGCCCGGCGTCTGGCCCCGCTTCGGCGACCAGCTCGTCCGCCCCGACGCTGTCGTCAGCGTCGAAGTGTCTCCGCGCGAAGAACGCTGAAATCCTGACGAGAGGGACGCGCCGCATGGCGCGTGCTTCCCCCCTAAGGGGGATTCGGGGGTACGCGGAAATGGCGATGCTGTTTCTACGGGCGAGGCGATGCCCGGCACCACGAATTCTGCGGCGAAAGGACTCTTGCAGTGAACGGTATTCGCACGGCCGGTGTGGCGTACCAGCCCCAAACGGCTTCGGTCGCTTTCACCGAACCACCCCTGAGCCCTCCGGTCGCCCGGCCCTTCGCGGCGGCCCCGGTTGAGGCCCCCGTGCCCGTCGCCGCCCCCGCAGCTCCGGTCGCGCAGGTCGCGCCGGTCCCGCAGCCCGAGCCGCACGCGTCACCGCAGGTTGCGGCGCCCCAGCAGCCCGTCCAGGCAGCGCAAGCGCCTGCGCCGACGCCTGCCCCGCAAGATGAATCCGTTGCGGTGTTCGTCCACCTTAGTAGCGGTGAGCGGATCTGGGCCGGCCGTTTCGGCTCCGACACGCTCGCCGAGCAGCGTGCGATCGAGATCGTCCGCGCGCTCAACCGCCCCGAGCCCGGCGTCTGGGCGAAGTTCGGCAACCGGCTGATCCGGCCGGACGCCGTGGTCAGCATCGAGCTCGCGCCCCGGCGCGACGACGCCTGACCTAACCGCGGACGCGGAACACGCGCTGCTCGCCCGGCACGCCTTTGAGCTCGCGTGTGCCGAGGTCCTCGAACTCCAGCCCCGAGCCGGCGACGAGATCCTTGACGGTGCCCGAAGCGAGCACTTCGCCAGCGCCGGCGAGTGACGCGATGCGCGCGCCCATGTGGACTGCGATGCCGCGGAGGTCACCGTTCACCTGCTCGCACTCGCCGGTGTGAACGCCGGCGCGAATCGGTAGGCCGAGCGCTTCGGACGCGCGCTCGACTGCCTGCGCACATCTGATCGCTCGGGCCGGCCCGTCGAACGCCGCCAGGAACCCGTCGCCGGCCGTGTCGACCTCGCGCCCGCGCCAACGCCCGAGCTCGCTCCGCACGACCGCCTGGTGACGCTCGAGCAGTTCGCGCCACGCGCGGTCGCCGAGCTCAGCCGCCCGTCGCGTCGACTCGACAACGTCGGTGAAGAGCACGGTGACGAGCACGCGGTCCGGTTCCGGATCGGCCCTCGCGCCGGTGAGGAACTCTTCGATTTCCCCGAGCACCGACTCCGCATCCCCCACCCACGGCAGGTGGTCCTCGCCGTCGAGCTCGGCGAAGCGCGCGTTCGGCACCTGCCCTGCGATCCAGCGTCCCTCCTCGACGTTGGCATCACGGTCACCGGTGCGATGGAGGACGAGCGTGGGCACGTGGACGCTCGGGAGGATCGCTCGGATATCGATCTGAGTGTTCATCTTCGCGAGCGCCAGCGCCGAGCCCGGACTGGCGGCGCGACGGAAGAAGCGCGTCAAGCGCTCGCGGAACTGCGCGTCTCCGGCCGCGGACGGCGCGAGGTCGTCGACGTCCATGTCCTGGGCCCACTGGTTACGAATGACGTCGAAGAACCGCTCGCGCTCCTCCGGTCGGGGCGCCCATGGGTACTCCGGGCTCCAGACACGCGCAGCAAAGCTTCCGAACACGACCAGCGCAGTGGTCCGCCCCGGGTACGTCGCTGCGAAGAGCACGGCCATGGTGGCGCCTTCCGATGCTCCGAACACCGCGGCACGCTCGGAACCTGCCGCGTCCATGACCGCCCGCATGTCGTCCATGCGCTCCTCGATGAGCGGGAGGCGGTCGTCCGGCACGCGGTCGGACATCCCGGTTCCACGCTTGTCGAAGAGGATCAGACGCGAGAAGGAGGCCAGGCGCTCGAGGAAGGCCGCGAGCCGCGGCTCTTCCCAGGCCGCCTCGACGTGCGAGATCCACGGAGGCGCCCAGACGAGGTCGAACGGGCCGTCTCCGACCACCTGGTAGGCGATGTTGAGGTCGCCGCTCCGGGCATAGCGCGTCTGGACCGCCACGCCCATAGTCTGACGGGTCCGCTATCGTTAACCAGGTGAACGTTTCCCTGGTTAACGAAGTAGAGGTCGCGAACCGGCTCAGGCCGGCGCTCCTCAGGCTGACCAGGGAGCTTCGCCGCGAGCTCCACTCGCTCGGCGTCACCGGCGGCCAGGTCTCGCTCCTCGTCGCGATCAAGTACACGCCCGGGATCGGCGTCCGCGAGCTGGCAGGAGCGGAGCGGATCTCCCCGGCGGCGGTCTCGAAGGCGATCACCCGGCTCGAGCAGCAGGAGCTCGTCGAGCGCAAGCCGCTCGAGGGCGACAAGCGCCGCGTCGGGCTCTACGTCACCGAGAAGGGGCACCAGGTGCTCCGCTCCGTTCGCTCGCGCCGGACGATCTGGCTCGCCGAGCGGCTGAAGGGGCTCTCGGCTCAGGAACTCGAGGCCGTCGAGGCCGCGATCGAGCCGCTCGAGAAGCTCCTGCCGTGACCAACCGGATCTTCAAGTCCCTCCGGATCCACCGGAACTACCGCCTGTTCTTCGCCGGCCAGGTGATCTCGCTCGCGGGGACCTGGATGCAGAACATCGCGCTCGCCTGGTTCGTCGTCGAGCTGACCGACTCGCCGCTCGCCGTCGGCGGCCTGGCGTTCTGTCGCTTCCTGCCGTTCATGGTGTTCGGCCTCTACGCCGGCGTGATCGCCGACCGCCTCGACAACCGCAAGCTCGTGATGGCGACGCAGGCGGCGCAGATGGGAGTGTCCGCCGCGCTCACGGTGCTCGCGTTCTCGGGCTGGGAGAACATCCCGATCGTCTACGTCCTGGCGTTCCTCGGCGGGAGCGCGCTCGTGCTCGACGCACCGGGCCGCCAGGCGCTGACCTTCCAGATGGTCGGCCGCGACGAGCTCCCGAACGCGATCGCGCTGAACACCGGCCTCTTCAACGGCTCACGCATCATCGGGCCCGCGATCGCGGGCGTGATTATCGGGCTCGGCGGCACGGGCATCTGCTTCCTCGTCAACACGATCACCTTCCTCGCCGTGCTGAGCGCGCTGTGGCTGATGCGCGAGGACGAGCTCTTCGAGGTCAAGCGCAACCCGCGCACGCGCGCGGGAGCGGCGATCGCCGAGGGCGTTCGCTTCGCCTGGAACAACTCCGAGATCCGGCTGGCCTTGACCGTCCTCGCGATCGCGAGCACGGTCGGCTTCAACTTCCACGTGATCATCCCGGTGCTCGCTTCGGACACGCTGAACGCCGGCCCGGAGGTGTTCGGCGTGCTGAGCGCGTTCTTCGGCGGCGGCGCACTGCTCGGCGCGCTGATTCAGGCCGCGCGCAGCAAGGCGAGCTGGAAGGCGCTGCTGATCGGCGCGACGGGCTTCAGCGCCGGCCTCCTGGCGCTGGCGCCGGTCGCCTCCGTCGCGGCTGCGTGCGCGATTCTCTTCTTCGTCGGCATCTGCTTCACGCTCTGGGTCTCGAACACGAGCGCGATCCTGCAGCTGCGCGCGCCGGATGCGCTGCGCGGCCGTGTGATGAGCCTCTTCATGTTCGCCTTCGCGGGCCTCGCCCCGATCGGCGGGCTCTTCGCAGGCTGGCTGATGGAGGTTGGCGGCACGGAGCTCGCGCTGTCAATCGGCGGCTCGATGTCGCTCGTCGTCGTCGCCTACGCGTGGGCCAAGAACAGCGGCGTCGAGTTCCGCCGCCGCCCGGACGTTCCGATCTTCAGCGCCGAGGAGCAGGAAGCCTCGCGCGCCGCGTAGCGCGCGCTCAACTCCCGGCGGGCACAAGCAGGCGCGCGCTGACAGCCTCGCCTGAACTCTTGCTTCTTGGTAAGCGTCACACACGACGTCAAGATAGAGCTGGAATCACGTGGGCATCCCTGTGGTCACTTACGCAACCTACGAGGAAGTCTTTGGCGCTCCGATCAACGAGTTTGATCTGCGGCAGCGCATCAAGTATCTGTCGGTCGAGGACTGCCTACAGACGGTTGGCAAGCTCAGCACGCTGCTGGCCAGCCACGAGCAACTGAAAGCTGACGCAGTCGTGGCCGAAACCCTTGGCCCGGTACCGCGGGCCCGAGCTGAAGCGCTTGTTGCGCAAGGGCGACCAATCGTCTTTGGGAAGCGCCTATCGGCGGTGGCTCGAATCGCCATCGAGCATGCCGTCGAACGGCCGCCTGACTCGTTCTCGGACGGAAGTCGAGTCGCGTGGTTTATGGAGACCATCTTGGGTGTAGCCGACGTATTTGACCGGCATCGCGAACTGCGCGAGATGTCGGAAGCCGAAGTGCGTGAGTGGTTCGCAAGCTTTCAGCTGCGCCGACTCGGTGCACCGACGCGTTCTTTGCGGAACACGATGCTTCGCATCGTTCGCGTATTCATCGACCTTCCGGAACGTCGGCCCGAGCTCCTCACCGGAGGATCGCCTTCTGCCGCATTCGTCGAGCGTGCAGAGATCGGCCTCGAACGTTACATCGCGATCTGCTTCGCGATTCATGCACGATTCGGGAACTGGGAAGGAGAGCCCGACTCCTGGCTGCTTGGCGCTGACTACTGGGAAAAAACGTCAGTCACCAAGGATGAGTTCCTTCGCGTGGCACGAACCGCCTCAGCCACGGTTGCGCGACTGCGCGAAGCATTCGCCGCCGAGCGCGAAGCTGGATTTGACTCGCTCGACGATTTACGGCCGTTCCTCATTCACCCGTTGTGTGAGGTCGTGGACGAAGTCTTTCTAACGGTTGACGTCGAACTCTTGGGCGATGCCCTGTTTGGGGACGGCCTGTACTGGCGCTTGCGGCCTGGAGTTGACGCTGAGCAGCAAGCGCGCTCTGAGTTTGGAGAGACCGTCGGACACCTCTTGGAGGCGCACTGTTGGGAGGTTGCCGAGTCCGTGTATGCAAACGCGGAGGGCGCCAAGGCGTTTCCTGAAATTGGCTACGACGGTGAAGACGGGCCAGATTTGGCCGTCTTCGAGGAGGGAGCGGCGACGTTCGTAGAGGTAGGCACAAACCGCCCACACGTTCGAGACACACTCGGTCGCGGGAGCCTCCAGAGCTTCGACTTGGATGTCGAGAAGCTCATCCTTCCGCGCGCGCACCAACTCGACCGAAAAATCACGGACTTCTCGCAGGGGCGCCTCGTTTACGCCGGCCATGCGCCAGACGACCGAAGGGTCTTCCCTGTCATTTGCCTGATGGATGGTTTCCCTCTAGGCCACCTGCTGTACGACCGAATCGTGACGGCCGTACATGGAGCTGGCTTCTTGCAACAGGCCGACCTCGAACCTCTGGCAGTCATCAGTGTTGAGGACTACGAACACCTGATGGGCTTCGTGGAGAGCGGGCATCGACTGTCAGAGATTCTTCGGACGCACGCCGCGAGCCAGTTTCGCGAAGCCTCGATTCGAGAATTCATGCTCGCCGAATTCGGAGCACCGCTTAAGATCCCGAAGTTGCTTGACCAGGAGTTCGAAGCTGCTGCTGGTCGTCTCGTGCGACAACTCTTCGGGGAGGAGAATCAAGTCCCCACAGCAGGCTCGTAGACTTGGGCATCACTCGTGATGCTGGTGCTGTCGGGCTCAGTCCCCGACGGGCCTGAGCATCTGGCGCAGCGACGTGATCGTCTCCACGAGCTCCCGCTCCTGACGCTCGAAGTCCTTGGCCAGCTTCTCGAGTCGCTTGAGCGGCTCGCGGTTCGGGTTGCGGCCGAAGCGCACCCGGCGTGAGGTTCGCTCGGGGCGGTGCTGCTCCTTCGGCCTCTGCTGCGCCTCCTGCTTCGGCTTCTTCTTGCGCTTCTCCCGCTTCTCGGGCTCGGGCTCGACGTTGAACTCGAACCGAATGGGCTCGCTGCGACGACCGCCGCGCTTGGCGAGCTCCTCGCGGAGGCCCGACCCGAACCCCTCCTCGGTGGACATGTCGATCCCGCACTGCTGCAGCAGCACCTTCGTCAACTCCTCGACGGAGACGAAGCCGTTCTCGACCACGATCTGGCCGAGCTTGCGGCCGGTTTTCTCCTGCTCCTCGAGCGCCTGCTCGAGATCGACAGGCGTGAGCCAGCCCTGCTCGACGAGGTGCTCTCCGAGGGGCTTCCAGGCTGGAGCGTCCGCAGACGGACCCATAGGGCTTTCATCGTGCGAAGGGCCACAGAGCTTGAGGGTTTCTCGCGAAGGCTTGAGTTCCGAACCGATGGGCTTGCTGACAAAATAGAGCAATGCCTACGAAACAGATCGTCTGCTTGGCAAACTCCAAAAAGGGGGACGGCACGTGTTTCGCAGGTGTTGAAGTCGACTCTCTTGAATGGGTTCGACCAACCGGCTCTGGCTGGGAGGGGGCGGTGACCGCGGCGGAGCAGGCTCTGGAGGACGGCCGGCCGCCCAAACTCCTGGAAGTCATCGAAATTCCTCTGGCGCGCCGTAGCGCCAAGCCCGGGCAACCCGAAAACTGGCGAATAGCTCCGGGTTCGTGGCAACGCGTGCGACAGCTCGGGTCAGATGCGACCGAGGACCTGCTAACGGCGCTGACGTCTTCAGCGCCATTGCTGGGAAACCGCGGGAAGGCAGTCCACGTCGATGACTTCTCGAGTCTCGAATCGTCTCTTGCGGTTGCGAATCCCCACGACATCGTGTGGCAGAAAACCGAGGCCGAGAAGCTCTACGGCCAGTTCATGCATGCGGGTCGGGAAGTTCGACTGCCGGTCACGGACCTCGCCTGGAAGGAGCTCTTCGAAGGCGACCCGCCAGGCGAGTACGAAGTGACGCCGGATGGGGAGATCTTCGTAGTCGTCAGTGTCACCGCAGCGCCGTTGAACAACTTCCATTCGAAGCTAATCGCTGGAGTGGTTCATCTCGTCTGAGATCAGCCGACCATCGCGCTACGCTGCCGTCGTGTCGAGTGGACGCGTCTTCACAATCGGCCATGGCCTGCTGGACTTCGAGACGTTTCTCACTAACCTGCGGGCGCACGACATCCGCCTCGTGATGGATGTTCGGAGCCACCCTTTCTCCCAACGAGCTCCGCAGTTCTCGCAGTCGGCGCTCATGAGCCTTCTGGGTGGCGCGGGGATTGAGTACGAGTGGCAAGGTCACACGCTTGGTGGACGACCACCGGAATACCTGTTGACGCCGTCCGGAGCGCCAGACTACGAGCGAATGAGCGAGCGCCCTGAGACTTCGATTGTGTTGGACGCACTCGTTGCTCGTTCGATTGAGCCGATCGCGCTCATGTGTAGCGAGTCGCGACCCGAGGAGTGTCACCGCTCTCGTATGTTGGCACCGCAACTCGAGCTCCGGGGTGTGCAAGTCGACCACATCCTGCCGGATGGGCAGCTACACGCCCTTCCGACGATCTTTGCGTGACGCGACGCGTTGCAACGATCGGGTTCGGCAAGAAGGGTGCCGAGCGTTTTGTCAAGCTGCTCAAGGAGGCCGGTGTCGCGACTGTAATCGACACGCGGCGGCGGCCTGACTCGCCCCTCTCCGGCTACGCCCGAAAACGGGATCTCCCTTATCTTCTGCGCTTCGCGAACATTGCATACGAGCATCGCCTAGAACTCGCCCCGTCTAACGAGTTACTCGACACTTACCGGGCAGATAAAGACTGGGAATCCTATGAAGCGGAGTTCAAGCGCGAGGTTCTTGATTCACCATCTGGCAGATCAGCCGTAAGTGACCTGCTTGGCCGGACGGAGGTTGTGGCTTTGCTCTGCTCAGAGCCAACTCCGGAAAAGTGTCACCGGCGACTGATCACAGATCGGATGCGCGCACTTGAGCCGTCTCTCACAGTCGACGATCTGGTCTAGCCGACCGCGCGTTGACCTCACGAAGCTACTGATCTCGCGGAACTTCTCGAGCTAGATCTTGCGGCGGGGCCGCCTGGCGCCCCACTTGTGGCTGCGCCTGGTGCCCGAGTAGACCAGCCGCGGCCGGGCCATCTGCATCCCCTGAGCCTCGAACTGGGCGCTCTCGCCGACCTTGCGGGCGACGTGGGAGACGTCCGCCTGCTGCTCCGGCAAGACGAGCGTGATGCCCGTGCCGTCGCGGCCGGCCCTCGCGGTGCGGCCGATGCGGTGCGTGTAGCCCTTGTCGTCCTCGGGCGGATCGAAGTTGATCACGTGCGTGATGTCGTCGAGGTCGAGGCCGCGGGCGGCGACGTCGGTTGCGACGAGCGTCTGCACCTTCCCCGACTCGAACCGTGAGAGCGCGCGCTCACGGGCGTTCTGGCTCATGTCGCCGTGCATCGCGACGGCCTGGACCTCGTGCCGCTTCAGCTTCTGCACGAGCCGGTCGGCGCCGCGCTTCGTCCGGGTGAAGACGAGAACGAGGCCGCGCTCTTCCTTGAGCAGCTCGACGAGCGTCTCGACCTTGTTGTCGGCCGTGACCGAGATGAACTTGTGATCGGTCTCGCCGCTCTCGAGGTGCGACGGGAGCTCGGCGTCGTAGCGGCTCGGGTTGAACGTGTACGCGCGGGCGAGCTCACCGACCTCGCCGTCGAGCGTGGCCGAGAAGAACATCGTCTGGCGCTTGCGGGGCAGGCGCTTGACGATCGCGTCGACCTGCGGCTGGAAGCCCATGTCGAGCATGCGGTCGGCCTCGTCGAGGACGAGGATGCGGATCGCGTCGAGCTTGAGCAGCTTGCGCTCGGCCAGGTCTTCGAGTCGGCCGGGTGTGGCGACGACGATGTGCGCGTCCTTCGCCTTCTTCGCGTTGGACGCGAGCGGCGTGCCGCCGTAGACCGCGGCGACCCGCAGGCCCTGCGCCTTGGCGAGCGGCGCGAACTCCTCTGCGACCTGGGTCGCGAGCTCGCGCGTCGGCACGAGGATCAGCGCGGAGGGCTTCGCCTCGGCGGCGTTCAGGCGCTGGACGATCGGGATCGCGAAAGCAAGCGTCTTGCCGGATCCGGTGGGGCTCTTGGCGAGCAGGTCCTGCCCGTTGAGCCCGTCCGGGATGACAAGTGTCTGGATGGCGAAGGGCGATTCGACGCCGCGGCGCAAAAGCGCCTCGACGACAGCATCGGCCACGCCAAGCTGACGAAATGACTTCATATGGTTGTTCGACTCCTTGGTTTGGTGTTCGAGATCTGCGGCCCGAAACACCCGAAGGAGGAACGAGAAGCGAAATCTCACTGGACGACACCACGCCGTCCGTGCAATCAGGGTAGCAGCAGGTACCTTTTCTCGCGGATACGAGCCCAGGAGCCACCTATTTCGACCCAACAGAGCAACAAGGAAGACAAGATCGAGATGGAGGGAGAGGTGATCGAGGCCCTCCGGAACGGCTTCTTCCGCATCGCGCTCGACAACGGCCACGAGACCCTCGGGTACACGGCTGGAAAGATGCGCCGCTACCGGATCCGGATCTTCCCGGGAGACCGGATCAAGGTCGAGCTCTCGGCCTACGACCTCGGGCGCGGCCGCATCGTCTACCGCTACCGCGACTGAGTGCCTAGCGGGATGCTCGAGCAGCCGGACTGGCTGGTCGCCGCGAGGCGCCGGCCACGCTTCCGTGGCGTGCTCCACCAGTACGCGTTCTTCGCGGCGCTCGTGTTCGGCGCGTTACTGGTCGCGTTCGCCGAGGGCGGCATCGCGCGCATCTCCGCGTTCGTCTTCGCACTGAGCGTCGCGGTGATGCTCGGCGTGAGCGCGCTCTACCACCGCATCGTCTGGCCCCCCGGCCCGCGCCGTTGGATCCGCAGGCTCGACCACGCCGCGATCTTCCTGCTGATTGCCGGCACGTATACGCCGTTCGGCCTGGTCGCACTCGACGGTGCGTGGCGCGTGACGGTGCTCGCGATCGCCTGGACCGGCGCCTTCGCCGCGATCGTCCTCAAGGTGACGTGGATCGACGCCCCGCGCTGGGTGGCGGCTGTCCTCGCCGTGGGGCTCGGATGGGTCGGGGTCTTCGCGATGCCGCAGATCCTCGACTCGGTCGGGGTCGCGCCGTTGACGCTGATCGCGGTCGGCGGCGTCTTCTACATGGCCGGCGCGATCATCTACGCGGTGAAGCGGCCCGATCCGTTCCCGTCCGTGTTCGGGTACCACGAGATCTTCCACGCGCTCGTCGTCGCTGCTGCGGCGTGCCAGTACGTGGGCGTCGCGCTCTTCGTCACGTAGTGGAAAAGCCGCGGCAGCACTACAACGTGACTCTCGCGGCATTGACGCTCGCGGGTATCGCGTTCGCCTTCCAGCAGACCATGGTCGTGCCGGCGCTGCCGGTGCTCCAGCGCGAGCTCGACACGACGACGACCTGGGCGACCTGGGTGCTCACCGTCTTCCTGCTCGTCGCGTCGGTCGCGACGCCGATCCTCGGCAAGCTCGGCGACCAGTACGGCAAGGAGCGGCTGCTGGTGATCAGCCTGAGCGTCTTCCTGCTCGGCTGTATCGGCTGCGCGCTGGCGTGGAACATCTGGTCGCTGATCGCCTGCCGGGCCCTCGCCGGCGTCGGTGCCGCGGTGTTCCCACTCTCGTTCGCGATCATCCGCGACGAGTTCCCACCGGAGAAGGTCGGCGTTGCCATCGGCCTCGTCAGCTCCGTGTTCGGAATCGGCGGCGGGTTCGGAATCGTGCTGAGCGGCGTGATCGTCGACAACATGTCGTGGCGCTGGCTCTTCATTTTCGGCTCGATCGGGATTGCACTCGCGATCCTGCTCGTGATGCGCTTCGTGCCGGAGTCGCCGATCAAGACGCCGTCGCGGATCGACGTGCCCGGTGCCGCGCTCCTCACTGGCGGGCTGGTCGCGTTCCTCCTCGCCCTGACCGAGGGCGAGAGCTGGGGCTGGACGTCCGGGCGGATCCTCGGGCTCTTCGGGATCGCTGCGGTGCTGCTCGTCGCGTGGGTGCTGGTCGAGCTGCGCGTGCCCGAGCCGATGGTCGACATGCGGATGATGATCAGGCGGACGGTGTTCCTCACGAACATCACCGCGCTGATCTCCGGGTTCGCGATGTTCAGTGTCTTCGTGCTCGTCCCGAACTTCGTCGAGATGCCGCGCGGCGTGCCCGAGCAGTGGGTGGGCCTCGTCGACTACGGCTTCGGCGCGTCGGCGACGATGGCCGGGCTCTACCTGTTGCCTGGTTCGATCGTGCTGCTGTTCGCCGGGCCGCTCGCAGGCTTGATCGGGCGGCACACCGGGTTCAAGTGGCCGATGTCGATCGGGATGGCCCTGATCGGCATCGGTGCGGGGATGCTCGCGATCTGGCACGACGAGCCGTGGCAGATTGTGGCGAGCCAGCCGGTGTTCGGCATCGGTATCGGCTTCGCCTTCGCGGCGATGGCGACGATCATCGCCCAGACCGTGCGTCCGTCCGAAACCGGCGTCGCGGGCGGCATGAACACCGTCATGCGCACCGTCGGCGGCGTGATCGGTGGTCAGGTCGGCGCTGCGCTGCTCACGGCGCACACGATTCCCGGCACGCCGATCCCGTCGGTCGACGGCTTCGAGGTCGCGTTCGCGCTCGGGGCGATCGCCGCGCTGATCGGCGCCGTCGTCTCGCTCTTCATCGTCACGGCCCGGCAGCCCGGTCGCCGCGAAGTCGCGCTCGAGACGGGCTAGGAGGGCTTGGCGGAGTAGGGCTCGTCGCCGGGGTGCGATGGGTGGTGCGAGGCAAGGACGCAGGGAGCGTTCGTATCCAATGGATACGGGCGCGACTGAGGACGCCGCATCGCGCCGCCCAGCGCGGCCCGGCGGCACAGCGCCTGCTTCGCCAAGCCCTCCTAAGGCTCCGAGCGGTCGATCGGCGGCTCCCCGATCGACCAGGTGTCGCCCGAGGCGACGAGCGCTGCGAGATCGCCCTCGCCCTTAGCGGCCCGCGCCTGGTCGAGCTGCTCGGCCATCTGCTCGTCGTAGACCGGCCGCTCGACGTCGCGGAAGACGCCGAACGGCGCTGCACCCACTGCCCCGAGCGTGAGACGCGACATCGCGAACGCGATCGAAGGCTCGCGATGGTGCGCGTCCCAGACGAGCGCGTCGCCCTCGCCCTCGAACACTTCGACGGAGCCGTCCTCGCGCAGCCGCACGCCGCGTGTCCCGTCCTCGCCGAAGCGAACGGGCTCGCCGTGGCGGAGATAGATCCGGTTCGTCTTGTCCTCGCGCACCGCGTCGAACGCGCCGTCGTTGTAGATGTTGCAGTTCTGGAAGATCTCGACGAACGACGCGCCCTTGTGCGCCGCGGCCGCGCGGAGCACCTCCGTCAACTCCTTGCGGTCGGTGTCCATCGCGCGCGCGACGAAGGTCGCGTCGGTTCCGATCGCCAGGCTCAGCGGGTTGAACGGGTTGTCGATCGAGCCCATGGGCGTCGAGCTCGTGCGCTTCCCAACGGGCGACGTCGGCGAGTACTGGCCCTTGGTCAGCCCATAGATCTCGTTGTTGAACATCAGGATCTTCACGTTCACGTTGCGGCGAAGGGCGTGAATCAGGTGGTTGCCGCCGATCGAGAGCGCGTCGCCGTCGCCTGTCACGACCCAAACCGAGAGGTCGGGGCGCGACGTCGCGAGCCCCGTCGCGATCGCGGGCGCGCGGCCGTGGATCGAGTGCATCCCGTACGACTGCATGTAGTACGGGAAGCGCGCCGCGCAACCGATGCCGGAGACGAAGACGATGTTCTCCCGCGCGAGCCCGAGCTCGGGCATGAAGCCCTGCATCGCGGCGAGGATCGCGTAGTCGCCGCAGCCCGGGCACCAGCGGACCTCCTGGTCGGACTTGAAGTCCTTCGCGGTCAGCTGGATCAGGTTGCCGTTGCCTTCGCTCACAACATCGCCTCGATCGCCTCGTGGATCTCCTGCGCACGGAACGGTAGCCCGCGCACCCTGTTGTAGCCGATCGCGTCGACGAGGTACTCGGCGCGCACGAGCTTCAGGAGCTGTCCGAGGTTCATCTCGGGCACGAGGACCTTCGGGTAGCGGGCGAGCACCTCGCCCGTGTTCCTCGGGAACGGGTTCAGGTAGCGGACGTGCGCGTGCGCGACGCTCTGCCCGGCCTTGCGCGCGCGGATCACGCCCGCGTGCACCGGCCCGTATGACCCGCCCCACGAGAGCACGAGGAGCTCGGCGTCGCCGCTCGGATCGTCGACGAAGAGTTCGGGGATGTCTGCGGCGATGCCCGCGACCTTCTGCGCGCGCAACCGAACCATCTTGTCGTGGTTGTCGGGGTCGTAGGAGACGTTGCCCGTGCCGTCCTGCTTCTCGAGTCCGCCGATTCGATGCTCGAGGCCGGGCGTGCCGGGGATCGCCCACGGCCGCGCAAGCGTGTCGGGGTCGCGTGCGTACGGCAGGAAGATGCCGTCATCGGGTAGCTGGGTCGCGAAGTCGACGTCCAGCGACGGGATCGCGTCGATGTCCGGGATCAACCACGGCTCGGAGCCGTTCGCGAGGTACGCGTCCGAGAGCAGGTAGACAGGCGTCCGGTACTTGATCGCGATCCGAATCGCCTCGAGCGCGCAGTCGAAGCAGTCGCCCGGCGTCGAGGCGGCGATTACCGGCACGGGGTTCTCGGAGTTCCGCCCGTAGAGCACCATCAAGAGGTCGGCCTGCTCGGGCTTCGTCGGCATCCCGGTCGACGGGCCCGCGCGCTGCACGTCGATGATCAGGAGCGGGAGCTCGAGCATCATCGCGAGCCCGACCGTCTCGGCTTTGAGCACGACACCGGGGCCGGCGGACGTGCACACGCCGAGCGCGCCACCGAAGCTCGCACCGAGCGCAGCGCCAACCGCCGCGATCTCGTCCTCGGCCTGGAAGGTGCGCACGCCGAACTCCTTGTGGTGCGCGAGCTCTTCGAGGATCCCCGACGCCGGCGTGATCGGGTACGCGCCGAGGAAGAGCGGCAGCTCCGACTTCACGGACGCGGCGATCAGGCCGTACGCGAGGGCCTGGTTCCCGGTGATCTGCCGGTAGAGCCCGGGCGCCATCGGCGCCGCCTGCACCTCGTACTGGACGAGGAAGTCTTCGGAGGTCTCTCCGTAGTTGTAGCCCGCGTTGAACGCACGGCGGTTCGCCTCGGCGATCTCGGGGCGCTTCGCGAACTTCGACTGGATGAACTCGTGCGTGTTCTCCGTCGGGCGACCGTAGAGCCACGACATCAGCCCGAGCGCGAAGAAGTTCTTCGAGCGCTCGGCCTCACGCGACGTGACGCCGTCGATCCCCTTCAGGGCCTCGACCGTCATCGAGGTCAGCGGGATCGAGTGCAGCTTGTACTCCTCGAGCGAGCCGTCCTCGAGCGGATCCGCGGAGTAGCCGGCCTTCTGCAGGTTCTTGTCGGTGAACGCGTCGCGGTTGATAATCAGCGTGCCGCCGCTCGGCAAGTCGCCCAGGTTTGTGCGAAGTGCGGCAGGGTTCATCGCGACGAGCACGTCGGGTCGATCGCCCGGCGTGAGGATGTCGTGGTCGGAGAAGTGGATCTGGAACCCTGACACGCCCGGGAGCGAGCCCGCCGGCGCGCGGATCTCCGCCGGGTAGTCGGGAAGCGTCGAGAGGTCGTTGCCGAGCGCGGCGGTCTCGCTCGTAAAGCGCCCGCCCGTCAGCTGCATGCCGTCGCCGGAGTCACCCGCGAACCGGATCACGACGTCGTGGACCTGCTCAACCTGCTTCGCCATCGTCCTGCCTTTCAGGCTAGCGCACTCTCAGTCCGCTCCCGTGTCCCCCGAAGGGGGTACGCCGAGCGCGCGTTTACGAGGAGCCGTGGGTCTCGGAATCGGCCGACACTGAAGACATGCGTTTTCTACGCGGCTGGCTCCGGACCTCGGACGTCCTCATCCTCGCGGTGGCACTGCTCGTGGGGACGCTCGCAACCGTCCTGCTCACTCGTCAGGACCGGCTGATGACCCGCGGAACGCACGCCGAGAAGCTTCTCGAGCGGATCGACGAGAGCGAGAACGAGCTGTACGACGCTTCTGTCGCTCTCCTCGAAGGCGAGGCGCAAGCCGCCGACGTGCGCGCTGAGGCCGCCCACCATGCGGAGCACATCGCAGAAATCCAGAGCCTTGATCCAGACTTGCGCACTCTTCTGGCCGGAATCCCTCCGGCCGTCGGTGTCTTCCGTCACCACGTGGACGTAGAGCTCTCGCTGCTCGCTGCGAAGTCGACCCGCGTCGCCGAGTACCACCGGGAATACGTCGCGCCGGCTCACGAAGTCGCCGAGACCATGGTCACAGAGGGCGGTACGAAGGTCGAGGAGCGTAACCAGGCTCTGCGGCACCGGTTCGTCGTCACGTCAATCGTCGCCGTGCTGGTCGCGATTTTCTGCACCGCAATCGGAGTCCTGCTCATCAACCGCACGAGACGTGTGCGCGCAAAGGCAGAGGGAATCCAGCTTGCCGTCGAGAATCAGCGCTTGCGCGACCAAACCGCGGTTGCAGAGCTCGTGGTGCAGGTCGCGCGCGCAGCCGACTCGACAGACTCGGTCAAGCGCCTCCTCGACCGGACGCTTGGTCTCGTGTGCCTCCACGCCGGCTGGCCGCTCGGTCACCTCTGGCTTCGTGACGGCGATGGAGGGCTCGAGCCGTCCGAGGTCTGGCATTGCGAGGAGCCGGGGCGCTATCGCCGGTTTCGCAAGGCGACCTCCGAGCTCGCTCATGCCGGCGAGGACACGCTACCCGGACGTGCCGTCGCGACCCGCAAGCCGGTGTGGATCGATGCGATCTCAAGCGACACGCTCCCACGCGCCGGTGCCGCGCGGGCGGACGGACTGACGACCGCGCTCGCGTTTCCGATCGTCGCGGACGACGAGGTGATGGCGGTGTTCGAGCTCTTCACCGACCGACCGTTGCCGAAGGATCGCGCGCTCGTCGAGGTCGCACGGGTCCTCGCCCACCAGCTCGGCGAATTCGTGGAGCGCAAGGCACTCGACGTCGACCGACGACGTCTCGCGGCGATCGTCGCGTCGTCGGCCGACGGGATCCTGGCGACCGACGCCGACGGGCGCGTCACGAGTTGGAATCCTGCAGCGGAAGAGCTGACCGGCTATCCGGTCTACGAGATGCTCGGCGAGGACATCAACAAGCTGTTTCCGAACGAGACCCAAAGCGACCGTGACGGGATCGCCGCCGTGCTCGCCAGCGGCGAGCCGGTTCGAAGCTACGAGACGAGGATCCAGCGCCGCTCCGGACAACGATTTGACACGTCGGTGACCATCTCGCCCCTCGAGCGTGGCCAGGGGTACGCGATCACGTTCCGCGACGTGACCGAGCTGCGCGACGCGCAGCAGCGTTATCAGACACTCGTCGAGCAGCTCCCGCTCGCCGTCTACGTCGACGAGCCGAGCGAGATCAACCCCGCCTGTTGGAACACCGTCTATGCGAGCCCACAGATCGAAGCCCTACTCGGCTTGACCCCCGAGGAGTTCCAGGCAAGGACCTACGTCGACCTCGTCCACCCGGACGATGCCGAGCGTGTGGTCGCCTCACACGAGTTGGCGTACCAGACCCGCACGCGACTCGATGAGGAGTACCGGCTCGTGCGGGCGAACGGCTCAACGGTCTGGGTACGCGACGCAATGAGCTTCATCGACGACGAGAACGGGGGAGTCGCGTACTCCCAGGGTTATCTGCTCGACGTCTCGGATCGAAAGGCGAATGAGGAGAAGGTCGACCGTCTGCTCGCTCGCGAGCGGGAGCAGAACGAGGAGCTCCGCGCGCTCGACGGGCTGAAGGACGAGTTCGTCGCGCTCGTTTCGCACGAGCTCCGCACACCGCTGACATCGATCCGCGGCTACCTCGAGCTCGTCCTCGACGACGCCTCCGGCCACCTGACCGACGAGCAGCGCCAGTTCCTGGGCGTCGTCGAGCGCAACTCCGACCGCCTGCAACGGCTCGTCGGCGACCTGCTTTTCGTCGCGCAGGTCGACGCCGGCCGGCTCAGCCTCGAGCTCGATCACCTCGACGCAGCCGAGGTGGGTGCCGAGGCGGTCGAAGCTGCCCGCCCGGCCGCGGACCAGAAGGGGCTCGAGCTGCGACTCGCCGGCGACGAGCACGCCGGTCTCATCGGCGACCGCGCACGACTCGCCCAACTCGTCGACAACCTCGTCTCGAACGCGATCAAGTTCACGCCCGAAGGCGGGCACGTCGACGTCACGGTGCGGAGCGGCGAAGGCAACGTCACGATCGAGGTTTCCGACTCGGGCATGGGCATCTCGGCCGTCGAGCAAGAGCGCCTGTTCCAGCGCTTCTACCGAACGCCCTCCGCGACCAGCCAGGCGATCCCAGGCACCGGCCTCGGACTCGCGATCTCGAAAGCGATCGTCGACGCACACGAGGGCACGATCGAGCTCGAGAGCACCCAAGGAAAGGGCACGACGTTCCGCATCACGATCCCAGCGCACGTCAACCAGATGGAGGAGGCGGCATGAGCAAGATCTTGGTGGCAGAAGACGACGCGGACATCCGTCTGCTCGTCGCGATGCGACTGCAGAACGCAGGGTACGAGGTCGTGCAGGCCGAGGACGGTCAGCAGGCGCTCGACCTCGTCGCAAGCGAGCATCCCGAGCTCTGCGTGCTCGACGTGTCGATGCCCAAGGTCGACGGCTTCGAGGTCACGCGGAGAATCCGGGCGAACGCGGACACCGAGCGGCTCCCCGTGATCCTGCTCACCGCACGTGCGCAGACCCGCGACATCTCAGAGGGCCTCGCGGCAGGCGCGACGGACTACGTCCCGAAGCCGTTCAAGGCCGAGGATCTCGTCGCACGCGTCAACGCCGAGTTCGCGGTGCAGAAGTGAGCCTCGCCACCGCGCAGCGAAAGATCCTGATCGTCGAGGACGACGCCGACATTCGCGGCTTGCTGAGCGTGCGTCTGCGCCAGGGCTCGTACGAGACCGCCGTCGCCACCGACGGGATGTCCGCGCTGACCGTCGCCCGCCGCGAGCAGCCCGACCTGATCGTTCTCGACCTCGGTTTGCCTGCCGGAGATGGGTACACGGTGATGGAGCGCATGCGCGCGATCACGTCGCTCACGGACGTTCCCGTCATCGTGATCACCGCGCGCGACGCCGCAACGAACCGCGAAAAAGCAGCGTCGTTCGGCGCCGTCGCCTTCGTCGAGAAGCCGATCGACTTCGACCAACTGCTCGAGACGATCGACGCGCTGTTGAGCGACCGCTAGACCGCCGGCCGGAAGCGGTAGCCGAACCCGCGCACGGTCTCGATCTCGACACGTGCGCCGAGCTTCCGGCGGAGGTAGCCGACGTACAGCTTCACCTGGTCCAGCGACACCCCGCGCGAGTCGCCCCAGACGAGGTCGAGGAGCTGCTCCCGGCTCAAGACCTGATTCGCGTGGCGCACGAACGTGCCGAGCAACCTGAACTCGAGCGGCGTGAGGCGGCGTTCGTCACCGTCGACGGCGACGACCCGGTTCGCGAAGTCGACCTCGAGCGAGGCATCGCTGTACGCCGCCGCTGCCCCCGATCGTTCGCCCGAGCGGCGCAGCAGGACGTGGATCCGGGCGAGGAGCTCCTGGCGACCGAACGGCTTCGTCACGTAGTCGTCGGCTCCACGCTGAAGCGCGCGAACCTTGTCGAGTTCCCCGTCCATCGCACTCAGCATCAGGACCGGAACGTCGGAGAGGTCGCGGATCCGCTCGAGCGTCTCCCACCCGTCGAGCCCCGGCATGCTCACGTCGAGGATCACGACGTCAGGTGGGAAGGCGTGCAGGCTACGGAGTCCCGCACGGCCGTCCGGCGCCTCGGCCGCCGTGTAACCGGCGCCCTGGGCGAGCTTCTTCACGAGCGTGCGCACGTCCTCGTCGTCGTCGATGACCAGGATGCGCGCCGGACCTTTCACACCGAATTCATACCAAAAGCCACCCGGGAATCAGACGAGCACCACGAAGATTGAGTCCGTGGCTCGAATCCTGATCGCGGAACCCTACGCCGAGGTGCAGCAGCTCTTCGTGCACTTCGTCGCTGCTCTCGGCCATGAGGCCGTTGTGCACGACCCGTCGGTCGCGCAGGTCGGGATCGACGCGCTCATCCTCGAGCCGGCCATGATCGGTGCTGCGGAGCTAGTCGAGTCGCTGCGTGCTGTCGACCCCGAGCTGCCGGTGATCGCGGTCAGCGTGTACCCACCGTCGGCGCTTCCCGTCCGGATCGACTGGACGTCGTATCACCTGAAGCCCTTCGGGCTCGCGGTGCTACGCGACGCTCTCGCTGTGCATGTGCCCGTCGCCGCCGCCGCGGCGTAACGCCGCGCTCAGACTCGCGCCGGCGAACAGCCAAACGACGAACGCGAGCCATGGCGTCCCGAGTACATCGGTCTGCACCGCGAGTGCGAGCACGGCCGCGAACGCCGCCGCCATGCCCGCGGCACGCGCCCGGATGAGCGACCACAACACGAGTGCGCTCCACGCGATGAACGCAAGCACACCGAGCAGTCCCGTCTCCACCCCGAGCTCCGTGTACGTCGACTCTCCGGCCTTCAGCGGAACATCCCGGCGGAGCGCCGTCGCGCCGGCGTTGCCGAGGCCGTAGCCCTGCGGATGCTCGACCACGGTTTCGGCGCCGTCCCGCAGCGCCCGCAGGTGACTGCGAATCGACGGCTCGTCGAGCGCGACCGTCTCGCCGGGGGTCACCCCCAGCTTCTTCGCCTGTTCGCGCTGGTACAGCAGGTCGGCCTGCGACCACGTGGTCTCGGGTGCGATCGACGGATAGACCTGCGTCCACACGACCGCGATCGCCAGCGAGAGCGCGGCTGCAGCGACCGGCCACCACCTTCGCTGCACGAAGGCGATCACGAGCAAGGCTCCCGCAAGCACGAGCAGCGCCGCGCGAGTGAAGGTGAAGAGCAGCCCAACCGCCGCGATCGCGGCAAGCGGCCAGTCGTCTCGCGGCCGCACCGCCCAGAAGCAGAGTGCGACGACGAGCAGGTACGCGGCCCCGAGCGGGCTGAGGAACGTCGACACCGCGCGCCGCAAGAGGTTGCTCTCGTCGCCGGTGTTGAAGACGAAGTTCTCCGGCAGTCCCCTCGGGCCATGGTGGTCGAAGCCGAGCTGCTCGTGGAAGTACGCGGGAACGTCGGCGTCCTCCCAGCGGTCGATCGGCACCGTGTACATCTCCACGATCCCGAGCACGGCGACTGCGGCGGCAGTGACGAGCACGAGCCGCCGCAGAGGCGGCAGCTCGATCGAGCGCCCGAGGAAATAGGCGGCGACGCACGCAAGGTCGTGTCGCAGCGCATAGAGGATCGTCGTCGCGTCGGCTTGGCCGCCGAGCGCGCTCTGCGGCAGCACCGCGTAGACGAGGACGAACGCCGCGAAGACGAGGGCAAGCGCGTCGACGAGCGCGGGCCGGAACGGGAGGCGGCGTTTGGCGATCGCGTCGCGCGCGACGCGGGCGAGCGCCACGGCAAGGAGCACCTCCTTCCACGCGGCGATCAGGCTGAGCGGCGTGCCCTCGATGCCGAGCGCAAAGAGCGCCGCCATGATCGCGTTGTGCAGCGCCAGGCCGACGACGAAGGCGTAGACCGCGTAGACGGGCCGCCTCCAGACGGCGAGGCCGCCCGCCGCAAGCGCCACGGCATAGACGACGAGGGCGGCCGCGGCCACGCGTTGAGGCTACCGGTGCGGCGGGCGGGGGCATACGGCTCGCCCCCGCCCGCTGCCGCGGGCTACTGCGGCGGCCAGGGGCCGTCGCCGCAGACGGCGGCGAGCATCAGCATGGCAACGACGGGACGCCAGGTGATGAAGCGACGCATAGGAACACCTCCCCTCGTTCAGGTGGTCGTGGCCTTGGACGAGCAACCGATTACGGGACCAGGTGTCCTTTTGTTGTCAAGCCTTTGTCGATTGACGCCGTCCGCAAAGACCGGCATGATCCGGCGGGTTCGTGACGACGCGTGAAGCAGAGCCAATCGGGGTCCGACTCCGCCGCCTCCGACTGGAGCGCGGTCTCTCACAACGCGAGCTGGCCGGTCCCGGCGTCTCGTACGCCTACATCTCGAGGATCGAAGCCGGCACGCGGCGTCCGTCCGTGAAGGCGCTCCGCACGCTGGCGCGCAAGCTCGGGGTCTCGCCCGAGTACCTCGAGACCGGCTCGGAGTTGCGCGACGTCGACGAACGCGAGCTGCGCCTGGCAGACGCCGAGCTCCAGCTGAGGATCGGCGGCGAACCCGAGGCCGCGCAGGAAGCATTCACCGCGCTCGCGCGCGAGGCGCACGACGCCGGCGACAACACATCGGCCACTCGCGCCGAGATCGGCCTCGGCCAGGTCGCGGCGCAGCTGAACCGGCACGCGGAGGCGGCCGAGCACCTCCAAAGCGCGGTCGACGCGGGCGTCTCGCCGATCGACCGCCCCGACGCCTTCGCAACGCTGGCGCGCTCGTACTCGCTGATCGGCTCTCACGAGCGCGCGATCGAGCTGCTCGAGAACTGCCTCGACGAGCTCGACCGCAACGACCCGGGGAACGTCGCCGGTTACATCCGCTTCGCGGGCTATCTCAGCGCGGCGTTGACGGATCAGGGAGACCTCACGCGCGCCGAGAAGGTCCTGCGCGAAGCGCTCGGCAAGAGCGAGAACGGCACAGATGCCTATACGCGAGTTCGCCTGTACTGGGCTGCGGCCAGGCTCGCCGAGGTCGACGGCCACCCGGTGCGCGCACTCGACTACGCGCGCCGCGCCGTCGCGCTCCTCGAGGCGACCGAGGACACGCACCACCTCGCCCGCGCACATCTGCTCTGCGCCTGGATCATGGGCCTCGAGGGCAAGAGCGAGGATGCGGTGCCACACCTCGACAAGGCCGAGGAGCTCCTCGGCTCGGCGCCGGACCCCACCGACCTCGCACAGCTCCGCGTCGAGCAGGCGAAGGTCGCGGCGCACGCCGGTGACGGGGACACCGCAGTCGCGCGCTCGCGCGAAGCGATCGACACGCTCGGCGAGACGTACGAGGCCGAGCAAGGGAGCGCCTGGTGGGCGCTCGCCGAGGGCCTCGCGCTCCAGGGAGACGTGAACGAGGCCGACACCGCGTTCGGTCGCGCCGTCGACGCGCTGGACGGCGGCGCGCGTTTCCGCGAAGCTGCGCAGTGTTGCCGCCGCTGGGCGAAGGTTCTGCGCGACGCGGATCGCGACGCCGAGGCGCTCGACGCGCTGGAGCGAGCGACGGACTACGCAGTCCGCAGCCAACCGAACATCCACTCGGCCCTCGAGCGTTGACGGTCACGGCCCGGATCCGTCCGGCCGGCCCCTACTCACTACGGCTGACGGCGCAAGGCACGACCGACGCGACTCGCGTTTGGCGTGACGGCGTGCTGCGCGCCGTCGTGGGCGACGAGCAGGCATCCGCGACGCAACTCCGCGACGGCACGGTCGTCGTGCAAGGGCCGAGCGAGGCGAGCGTCGAGAGCCTGCGCTGGCTCCTCGCCGTCGACGACGACCACTCCGAGTTCCTGCGGCGCTTCAAAAGCGACAAGCTGCTGAGCGGGCCGATCTCGCAGCTCCAGGGCAAGCGCGTGCTCCGCGTCGGCACGGTCGCGCAGTCGCTGCTCCGCGCCCTGTGCGGGCAGCTGATCGAGGCGTGGCGAGCACGCGCGATGGAGAAGCGGATCATCCGGACCGTCGGACAGCCGGTCGGCGACCTTCACGCTCCCCCCGACTGCGCGACGCTTGCGCGCTGCTCCCCGGCGGAACTGCGTGCGCTCGGGCTGCATGCACGGAGAGGCGCCACGCTCGCGCGCCTCTGCCGCTCGATCGAGCTCGAGCGCCTCAAGGACCACCCCTCGAACATCGTGGCCGAGCGACTGACACGCGAGCGCGGCCTGGGCGCGTGGTCGGTCGGCGTCGTGTGCCTCGAGGGGCTCGGGCGCAGCGAGTACGGCCTGGTCGGGGACCTCGGGCTGGTGAAGCTGCAGATCGCGCTCGAGGGGCGGTGGGTCGAGGGCCACGAGACCGCGAAGCTCCTGGAGCCCTACGAAGAGTGGGCTGGCCTCGCAAGCGTCTACTTGATGGCCGGGTTCGCGCGCGGCCTGATCCCTCTGCCCGACGGCGCGCGGATCCGCAAGCCTCCGCACCGCATTTCTTCTCGCGCGGCTTAGACTCGGCGCATGGCGGAACGGCTCGCGATCCTCGGCACCGGGAAGATCGGCGAGTCCCTGCTCGCGGGACTGCTCTCGTCCGGCTGGAGCAACGTCGTGGTCACCAGCCGTCGGCAGGCCCGAGTCGACGAGCTCCACGAGCGCTACGGCGTCGAGGCGACACTCTCGAACCCGGAGGCCGTCGCAGGCGCCGACATCGTCGTGCTCGCCGTCAAGCCCCAGGACTTCCCCGCGCTGCTCGGCGAGATCGCCCCGTCGGTCTCCGTGGGGCAAACCGTGCTCTCGGTCGCCGCCGCGATCCCGACCGCGCAGATCGAGTCGCGACTCGCGAACGGTGTGCCCGTCGTGCGCGCGATGCCGAACGCACCGTCGACCGTGCACGAGGGAATCGCAGGGCTGTGCGCGGGCGCGCATGCCGAAGACGAGCACCTCGATCTGGCCGAGAGCGTGCTCTCGAATCTCGGCCGGGTCGTGCGCCTGCCGGAGTCGGCGATGGACGCGGTGACCGCGGTCTCAGGGTCCGGCCCCGCGTACTTCGCGCTGCTCGCAGAGGCGATGATCGAGGCGGGCATCCTGCTCGGCCTCTCGCGCGAAGTGTCGACGCAGCTCGTAGTCCAGACGATGCTCGGCACGGCGAAGCTGCTGCGCGACGAGAAGATGCACCCGGTCGATCTGCGCGAGGCCGTCACCTCACCGGGCGGGACAACGATTCGCGCGATCCGTGTGCTGGAACAGAAGGGTGTACGCGCCGCGTTCCTGGACGCGATCCAGGCGGCGATGGAGCGGTCGCAGGAGCTCGCGGCCGGCGAGCAATAGACCTCCGCGTCGCACCCGACTTCGAGACGGCTTCACGGATGTGCGCCGAGCTGCTCGCCGAAGCAGATGGCCACGTCACGCTCACCGGCGGCACCACACCGACGCGCGCGTACGAGCTCGCCGCGGAGCTCCGGGCCGACTGGAGCTCCACCGAGCTCTGGTGGGGCGACGACCGGTGCGTCCCACCCGAGCACGAGTGGTCGAACTACGGGCTGGCCAAGCGGACGCTGCTCGACCGCATCGCCGTCCAGCCCGCTGCGGTTCACCGCATCCAGGGCGAGGTCGGTGCGGAGCGCGCGGCCGACGAGTACGACCGCGAGCTCGAAAGCGTCACGCTCGACCTCGTGCTGCTCGGGATGGGATCCGACGGGCACGTCGCGTCTCTCTATCCCCACTCGGCCGGGCTCGCGGAGCGGGAGCGCCGCGCGATTCCCGCCGAGGCGAAGCTCGAGCCGCTCGTCGACCGCGTCACGATGACGATCCCGGTGCTCGAGTCGGCGTCGCTCGTCGTCTTCTTCGTCGCCGGGGCCGAGCGGGCAAACGCCGTGCGACGGGCCTTCGCGGAGCCGCCTTCCGAGGCAACACCGGCGAGCCTCGTTCGATCGAAGAACGGGGAGACGGTCGCGATCCTCGATCCTGCAGCCGCGCAGGAGCTTCAGATCTAGACAGCTGCTGTCGATTCCTATATGTACTCCCCATGGCCGCCGCCGATCCGGGAGGAGAGCCGCTCGGCATTCTGACCATCGACAGGCCCGAGCAGCTGAAGGCGCTCGGGCACCCGCTGCGGCTTCGCGTGCTCGAGCTGCTCGGTGAGAACGACGAGCTGCTGACGAACCGCGAGCTGGCGCAGCGGCTCGAGGTCGACCCCGGCCACCTCCACTTTCACGTCAGGACGCTGCTGAAGGCAGAGCTGATCCAGCGCGTCGACGGCGGCCACGGCCGCGAGAAGCCTTACCGCGCGGTGGCGAACACGATCCGCGTCGCGCCCGAGCTGCTCACGTCACCGGGAGCGACCAGCGACGTGCACGCGGCGATCCTCGACGAGGTCAACGCCGGCTGGGCGAAGTTCGGCCCGCTCGGAAAGTTCCGCAGCGCGCAGGTCACGGTGCGGATCGCGCCGGAGCGCGTGCGCGAGATCTGGGAGGTCCTGTCCGAACGCGTCGACGAGCTCGAGGACCCCGAGCAGGACCCGATCGTGATCACGCTCGTGTTCCACCCACACACGGCGAGTTAATCGTCGCCGAAGAAGACGAGCAAGTAGTACAGAAGCTGAGAGAGCGCGGCGAGGGCGCCCGCGACGTAGGTCAGCGCGGCGGCGTTCAGCACCTTGTTCACGCCGCCGCCCTCGGTCACACCGACCAGCCCGAGCGTGCGTAGCTGCGTTGACGCGCGACGCGAGGCGTTGAACTCGACCGGCAGCGTCACGACGTGGAAGAGCACGGCGAGGGCGTAGAGGACGAGCGCGACCGCGACGAGACCCAGCACCTGCAGGAACGCGCCCGCGAGGAGGAGCCAGATCCAGGCGTTCGACGCGAACGAGACCGCCGGGACCATCTTGGAACGAATCGTCAGCGGCACGTAGCCGGCCGCGTGCTGGAGCGCGTGCCCCGTCTCGTGCGCGGCGACTGCCGCAGCTGCGACCGTCGCCGGCTCGTAGACCGGCGGCGAGAGGAAGAGCGCGCGCTTGCGCGGGTCGTAGTGGTCGGAGAGCGCGCCGCCGGGCGACTGCTCGACCGGCACGTCCTGCAGCCCGTTGCGATCGAGGATCTCGCGCGCGACCGCCGCGCCGCTCAGCCCGCTCGACAGCGGGACGTTCGAGAAGCGCGCGAAGGTGCGCTTGAGCCACATCTGGACCAGCAGCCCGATGACGAGCGGCGGGACGAGGAAGAGCAGATAGAGGCCGAAGCCATCCACGGACACAAGCGTAGCGCGCCACTAGGCTTGCGCAGATGGCCGAGACCGAGTTCCAGCTCCGGCGCGACGGGGATCTCGCGATCGTCACGATCGACAACGGCGAGGACTGGACGAAACCGTGCACGTTCGGCCGACACGCGCTCGAGTCGCTCGGCCGGACGCTCGACGAACTCGAGTCCGAGGAATGGGCGGGTCTCGTGCTGACGGGCAAGCCGCAGGGCTTCGCGGTCGGCGCCGACATCGATCAGTTTCCGAACGTCACGCCCGAGCTCGCCCGCGAAGGCTCGCGTGCCGGCCACGAGCTCTTCCTCCGGCTCCGGAACCTCCCGTTCCCGACGCTTGCAGCGATCAACGGCGCCGCGCTCGGCGGTGGGCTCGAGATCGCACTCCACTGCGACCACCGCACGATCGCGCGCTCGGTCCGCCACGTCGGCACTCCTGAGGTGTTCCTTGGGCTCTTCCCCGCGTGGGGTGGCACCCAACTGCTCCCGCGGCTCGTCGGCCCCGCGGCCGCGGTGAAGGTGATCGTGACCAACGCGCTACGCCAGAACCGCATGCTGAACGCCGAGAAGGCGCTCGAGCTCGGACTGGTCGACGCGATCCTCGACGACGGGGCGTTTCTCGACGAATCGATCGCATACCTGCGGAGCGCACCTGCGACACGCGAGGAGGCCGACCTGTCGAGCACCGCGGAGGTGATCCGGCGCGCGCGCGGCGAGCTGCTCGGCCCCGCGCACGCTCCTCGGGTCGCACTCGACCTGATCGAGGGCGCAGCGGAGTGGTCGCTCGAGGAGGGCTATCGCGCCGAGGAGGACGCGATCGCGGACCTCCTGCCCGCGCCTCAGGCGCAGAACTCGATCTACGCCTTCAACCTCGTCGAGCGGCGACAGAAGCGAGGGATCGGCGTGCCGAAGGTGGCACCGCGCAGCGTCGCGAAGGTCGGAATCGTCGGCGGCGGCTTGATGGCGCGGCAGCTCGCGACGCTGTTCGTCAAACGGCTCGAGGTACCGCTCGTGCTGCGCGAGCTCACGGACGAGCTCATGGAAGCAGCACTCGCGGATGTCCGTTCCGAGGTCGGCGAGCCCTTCGCGCCGCTCGTCTCCGGCACAACGGGCTGGGACGGCTTCGAGGACTGCGACCTCGTGCTCGAGGCGGTGGTCGAGCAGCTCCCGGTCAAGCAGGAAGTCTTCAGGACGCTCCGCGAGCTCGCACCGAAAGCGATCCTCGCCTCGAACACGTCGTCGCTCTCGCTCGCCGAGATGGGCGCGGACGTCGGACTGCACTTCTTCAACCCGGTGGCCGTGCTGCCGCTCGTCGAGATCGTCAGGCACGACAACACGTCGGACGAGGCGGTCGCGACGGCGTGGGACGTGTGCCAAAAGCTTCGCAAGCGCGGCGTCGTGACGAAGGACGCGCCAGGTTTCGTCGTCAACCGTGTGCTGACGCGAATGACGAGCGTCCTCATGGACTCGCTCGAGCACGGCAACACCGTCGAGGAGACGGACGAGGCGATCGTCGAGCTCGGGATGCCGATGGCCCCGTCCGTCCTGCTGCAGCTCGTCGGGCCGCGCGTCGCGAACCACGTGCTCGAGACGATGCACGAGGCGTTTCCCGACCGCTTCCCGCTCTCGCCGACACTCGCCAACTTCGCGGACGGGAAGGACGAGGTCGTCGTCGTCGGTGACCGCCGGCGCTCGAGCGAGGAGATCACCGAGGCGGTGCTCGAGGCGCTGGCCGACGAGATCGGCCGCCTCCTCGACGAAGGCGTGGTCGGCTCGGCACAGGACGTCGACACGTGCCTCCTGCTCGGCGCAGGGTGGCCGTTCTTCCTGGGTGGGATCACGCCGCACCTCGACCGGACGGGCGTCTCCGAGCGGGTGCTCGGCCGCCGCCTGGCAGACGCCGGCGCGCCCACTCCGGCCTAGGAGGGCTTGGCGGGACAGGCCTCGTTGCCGGGGTGCGATGGGTGGTGCGAGGCAAGGACGCAGGGAGCGTTCGTATCCGCTGGATACGGGCGCGACTGAGGACGCCGCATCGCGCCGCCCAGCGCGGCCCGGCGGCTCAGCGCCGGTTGCGCCAAGCCCTCCCAACCCCCAGAGCGTCCACAGATTCGTCTATGCTGTGTCTTGCGTCGCCCGAGTCGGGGTCAGAACCGGGCCGCACCTTGTGATGGAAGCTGCAGCGCACTCTCGCGCTGCCACCCGTGGCAACGACGACCGATCACCTCATTGATTCGCAGCTGGCGGGCGAGGAGCTCGCCGCAGCAGCGCGCAAGGCCCAGGACTGGGCGGGCGAAGCGTTCCTGCACACCGACGAGGACGCGCAGGAGGTGCTCGCCCCCGGTACCGCGCGCAGGAAGGCGCTCGACGAGGCGCTGGCAGAGATCGGCGAGGGGCTGCGCTCACCGTCATACCCCTGGAAGGTCAAGTACGGGCTGATGCTCGGCCTCGAGCGGGTGCTGGTCGAGGCGCGCCCGAAACTCGCTTCCGGCAAGACGGAGCTCCGCCGCCATCAGATCGACGCGCTCGCGGGGATGCTCACCGAGCTCCTGCACGCGAACCAGCGCGAGACCGAGAACGGCAACGGCAACGGGCACGCAGCGGTTGTCGAGGTCGCGGAGGCTGTCGAGGAGGAGCCGGAGGACGAGCTCGGCCTGCTCGAACGCGAGCCCGCCGAGGACACCGACGAGGACGTCTACGCCGGTCCCGACCCGGGCGCGGCGCGGCGCTTCCGCTTCCGCCACCCGACGGCGTCCGGCAAGACGATCGCGGCCGCGGGCTTCGTCGAGGCTGCGCGAACGCTCGGCGTGCTGATCCTCACGCACCGTCGCCTGCTCGTGCAGCAGTTCAACCGCGACCTCACCGAGGAGGGCTACAGCGAGCGCTTCACCGACGCGATCATGCGCGGCCAGAAGCCTCCGCGCGACAACCCGATCACGATCCAGACGTACGCGTGGTTCGCGCGGCACCACGACGAGATCTCGCGCGACGCGTACCACCTCGTGATCGCCGACGAGGCGCACACGGCGCTCGGCGAGAAGACGTCGCAGGCGATCCGCTCATACCACGAGCCCCTCTACATCGGCATGACGGCGACCGAGCAGCTGATCGCGAAGCAGGTCTCCGATGTCTTCCCGGCGTCGGTCGACGACCTGCCGCTCGCCGAAGCTGCACGTCGCGGCCTGATCGCTCCGCTCCGCAGTCTCCGCGTCCCGCCCGTCGCGGCGATCAACAACGTGCCGATCATCGGCGGCGACTTCGACCAGGAAGAGCTGGCCAAGGCACTCGACCACCAGGCGTTGAACCTCGCCGCAGCGTCGCTCTACCGCGAGCGCTTCGAGAACACGCCCGGGATCGTCTACGCAGCGGGCGTCGAGCACGCGTACAACCTCGCGCAGGAGTTCCGCGCGGTCGGGATCAAGGCCGAGGCCGTCTCGGGCCGAACTCCGCCGGTCAAGCTCGCGGAGACGCTCGGCGCGTACGAGCGCGGCGAGATCAACGTGTTGATCAACGCCATGCTGCTCGCGGAAGGCTGGAACTCCCCCCGCGCGACCGTCTGCATGCACCTCGCGCCGACGGCCTCGCGGCGCGTCTACCAGCAGCGCATCGGGCGCATCATGCGGATGCACCCGCGCAAGGAAGCCGGCATCGTCGTCGACTTCGTGCCGAAGGCGGCGACGCACAACGAGCGCGTCGTCTCACTGCACTCCTTGCTGGACGCGGACTTCTACCGCGAAGGCGCGCGCGTCACGCCGGCGCCGCGGAGGCGAATTCAACGACGCGCGAAACGGAAGCTCACGCCGGCGCCGTGGCTCGTTCCCGTGACGCCCGACGTGCGGCGCAGGCTGAGCGTGATTCAGCGCGAGTGGCAACGGGTCGACCCGAAGTACCTCGACGACGACGAGCAGCGCTTCTGGGCTTCGATCGCCGGTCGGCAGATTCGCTTCGAGGAGCGCACGAACTTCGTCGAGAAGCTCACGGCCGGACGTGCGACGAAGGGTGCGCTGGAGCAGTTCCTCGCAACGTGCGCCGCCGAGAACCCCAACCGGCGGTTGCGGATGATGGCGCTCGCCGACCGCGTCTCGATGCCGGTCGAGCGCGCCGACTTCGACGACCTCGTCACGCTCGTCAGCTCGGCGCCGACCTGGGAGAAGGACCGCCTGAGCGGGATCCGCACCCTGCTGCGTGCAATCGGCGAAGGCAAGGCCGACGCGCCGGAGCAGATCCTCTCGCGCTGGACGTGGAAGCTCGCACGCGCTGCGCGAAAGGTCCTGGACCGCAAGGCGAGCCAGGAGTACCCCGAGGCCAAGCGACTGCTCGGCGCGCTCGCGAACTCTCGCGGACACCGCCACGAGGAGAACGCTGCGAAGCTCGTCAACACCGCGCTCGAGCTTCCGAAGCCCGTCGGTGCCGCGCTGCTCGCCTCTGCTGAGGCGTACACCCCGCGCGCGACCAAGCTGCTCGACGCCGCGCGCGAGCGGCTGGGCCCGATCCAGGAGGTCGCGCTCGCGCTCGCAGAGAACCTCCCGCAGCCGAAGACGCAGCCGTCGCGCAAGCGCCGACGTCGGCGCCGCAAGAAGAAGACGACGGACGCGAGCTCGCCGCAGCAGCAGCAGCAGCAGCGGCAGCAGCGGCAGGGCAAGCCGGCGGACGAGAAGCCGTCCGAGGCTCCGCCAGAGCCCGCGGTCGAGCAGCCGGCGGCCTAGCTAACCCGCAGGTCCCTCGGGGCCGCCGTTCTCGCGCTCGCGCTCGCGCAGGTAGCGCGTCAGCTCGGCGGCGATCGCGTCGCCCGAGGGCAGGTTCTCCTCTTCCTCCTCGATTTCCTCGGTGCGCTGCTCGAGCTCCTCGACGTACGCGGCCGTCTCGGGATCGGAGGCGACGGCCTCGCTCACCTGCTGCGCGTACGCCTCGCTCGCTTCCTCGAGCTCGGTCGTGTCGATCTCCGCGTCGAGCAGCTCTCCGAGGCGGCGACAGAGTGCGAGTGCGGCGCGTGGGCTCGGCGCGAGCGAGACGTAGTGCGGCACCGCGGCCCAGAGACTCGCCGACGGAATGCCGGCCTGCTTGCACGCGTCGTGCAGGACGCCGACGATCCCCGTGGGCCCCTCGTAGCGTGACGGCTGCAGGCCGAGGCGCTCCACGAGCTCTGAGTCGCTCGCGCTCCCGGTCACGGGCGATGGGCGCGTGTGAGGGACGTCGGCGAGGAGCGAGCCGAGTGTGACCACGAGCTCGACGCCGAGATCGGTGGCAAGCTCGGCGACGATCGTCGTGAACGTCCGCCAGCGGACGTTCGGCTCGATCCCGAGCAGCAGCATGGCGTCGCGGTCGGTTCCTGGAATCTCCGCGTGGTAGAACGCGTTGTCGGGCCAATCGACCTGCCGGGTGACGCCGTCGACGAGCGAGACGTGCGGCCTCGTCGCCTGAAAGTCGAAGAACTCCTCGGGGTCGATGTCCGCGAACCGGGCCGCCTGCCAGTTGCGCGCGAGAAAGCCCGCGGCGAGCGAGGCTCCCTGGCCGCCGTCGTTCCAACCCCGGAAGGCGGTGATGAGGACGGGGCGGCGCAGACTCGGCCGCGACGCGACGCGGAGCTCCTCCATCACCTCAGTTTACGGGCGGACGCGCGAGGCGGTTGGGCGCCAGAAGAGCGCCACGAGCCACACAGCCGTCGCCCAGATTCCCGCCGCGAGCACGACGTGGATCAGCACGAGCCACCAGGGCAGCGCATTCCTCCACTGGAGCTCGCCGACGACAGCCTGCGTCACGGCGAGCGCGAGCAGGAGGTACGCAACGCGCTGTGCGATCGCCGGCACGTTGCGTCGCAGGTACAGCACCAGGCCGAGCAGGAGCACACCGAACACGGCGGTCGCACGCACGTGCACCCAGATCGTGCGCTCGATGTTCCCGAGCCGGTCGACGACGTCCGGGTCGCCCGCGTGCGGGCCGCTCGCGGTCACGAACGTGCCGGTGACGACGACGACCAGCGTGAGTGCCGCGAAGAGCAGCCCGAGCAGCGCGATCCGTCGCGACACGAACGGCGTTCCGGCGCCGCGATCGACGCGCCAGGCCTCGACGGCCACGACCACCGCCGCTGCGAGGACCGCAATCGCGAGCAAGAAGTGCGACATCACGGCCACCGGATCGAGGTCGAGCCGCACGGTGATCAGCCCGAGTGGCGCCTGGGCGAGCGTGCCGAGCGCCGCGGCCCACGCGATCACTCGCACCCACCCCGACAACCCGCGCACGAAGTGTGCGGTCACCGCCGTCGCGAGCGAGAGCAGGATCGGAAAGAGGCTGACGACGCGGTTCCCGAACTCGATGAACGAGTGGTAGCTCTGCTCGGGGAAGACCGCGCCGGGCGAGCACCCCGGCCAACCCTCGCAGCCGAGGCCGGAGCCCGTGAGCCGCACCGTCGCGCCGGACCAGATGATCACGTAGAGCGAGATCGCCGACGCGAGCGCGAGCTTCCGGAAGAACGGCGCCGAGATCTCGCGCGGAGCGACGTGCGCCTCGTCCATGCGCCGAGCCTAGTCGAGTGGTTCGAGCAGGGCCGGGTACCCGTCGGCGCCGTCGAAGGGCGTCGGGCGAGAGCCGAGGAAGAGCGGCCGGTCGGCCGCGTTCAGCAGCACCGGCATCAGGTCGGGGCCGCGAAGGTGACCGAGGATCCCGCGGGCGCAGCTCGCCTCGCCGAACTCATTCACCTCGTCCGCGCGCACGCCCGGGCCGGCGAGGACGAGCGGCACCGGATCGCCCGAGTGGATCACGTCGGGTGACGCCGGTGTCGCGTGGTCGCCGGTCACGCAGACGACCGCGCGGTCGACGGGCAGCTCGGCGAAGACCTCGTCGAGTTGCTCGATCGTCGCCTGCTTCACCTTCGGGTCCTTCGTATGTCCGGCGGCATCCGTCGTCTTCTGGTGCACGAAGACGAACGTCTCGCCGCGGTCGAGCCGCGCACGCAAGTGCTCCAGCCGCCTGCGCAGGTCGTCGACGGGGTCGTCGGTCTCAGGCTCGACGACCGGCTCGAGGCCGACGTACGCGCCGAGCCCGCGCAGAAAGGCCGACTCGCCGACGAACGCACCGCCCACGCCGTGCCGTTCGAGGAACGACGGCACGCTGGTCGGACGCCCCCACCACTTCAGCGTGATCACGTTGAACTGCTCGCCCTCGAGGCGGCGCATCACCTCGCGCGTCCACGCCTCGGCGGCGCGCGCGGTGCGCTCCGCTTCGGGCACGAGCGCCTGCGGCCTGAGCACTGGATGTCGGTCGCGAAAGAACGCGTCGCTGTCGGTGACGCGTGGGTCGGCGCCACCGGACACGCGCAGCACCGCCTCGCCGCGCCAGACGTGAGACAGCGAGAAGGTCAGCCCGTCCACCTCGAGCTCAGAGCAGCGCTCAACGAGGCTCTCGGCGGTCTCGGCGTCGCGCCCGGGATCCGGGCGCCCGGTGAGCCACCAGCCTCCGTCGCGGTGTTCCGCCGGACGCAGCGCCGCGTAGGCAAACACCTGCACAGGATCCACCTCCTGCCCGCGGCCGACCGCTTCGAAGACGGCGCGGCCCGGGAACTCGTCGGGGCGATAGCCGAGCATCGACCAGTGCGCGACCTCCGAGGACGGCGCACGCCCCGGCCCGACCGCGTACAGCACGCCGCACGAGGCGCGCGCGCAGAGCGCGTCCAGATTCGGCGTCCGCGCGGCCTCGTTCCCGGTTCGGCCGCCGAGGACGTCGTGCGCGCGGTCGCCGAGCCCGTCCAGCAGCACGACGACGATCGGGTGCACCTAGGCCGGCACGCGCTCCAGCGAGCGGATCACGCGCGCGACGCCGGGCGGCACGAGCGACTGCCAGTCGCCGTCGTCACGGAGCGCGGCGCGCACGGTTGCGCCCGAGAGACCCTTCTCGGTTCCCTCGTCGAGGACGACGACGTCGTAGCCGGCGCTCCGCAGGCGATCGAGCTTCGTTCCCCCCCACTCCGAGAAGAGCCGGATGTACTGCGTGACACCGTCGGGGACGTACGCGGCCCACAGCTCCGGCTCGTTGACCGGGAAGGGGATGACGTGCACGCGTGCGAGGTCGAGCCCGAGGTCGGCGGCCGCGGCCTTGACCATCAGCAGCCGCTCCGCGTACGACCACGGGTTCGACTCGGGCAGATGCCGCAGCGGGTCGGACGGCTCGGGCTTGATCCGCGCGGGGTCCGGGTTCGTGATCCCGACGAACACCTCGCTCGAACGCTCGGCGGCGCCCGCGAGGTACTCGAGGTGGCCGTTGTGGAAGGGCTGAAACCGCCCGTGGATCATCCCGCGGCCGGTCAACGAACGAGGACTCCCGCCCCCTCCTTCACGGAGCCGATCCGCCGGATGAAGAGGCCGCGCCGCTCGAACTCGGCCTCGAGCACAGGCCCGCGCTCGCGCGGGAGCGAGACGAGCAGCCCGCCCGCGGTCTGAGGGTCGTAGCCGAGCGCGTCGAACGTCGGCGCAACCCGCTGGAGCGTCACGTGCCTCGCAGCGAATTCGCGGTTCCGCGGATCACCGCTCGTGCGCACGCCCTTGCGCGCGCAGTCCAGCGCACCGTCGATCGCAGGGAAGCGCTCCGACTCGAGCTCGAAGGCAACGCCGCTCCGCGACGCCATCTCGTGCGCATGGCCGAACAGCCCGAAGCCCGTCACGTCGGTGACCGCGTTCGGCGACAGCCCGCGCAGGACCTCAGCAGCGTCCTTGTTCAGCGTCCGCATCCAGTGCACCGCGCGCTCGAGCGGCATCGTGCCCGTCACCTGCTTCTTGAAGCCGGTCATGATCAGGCCGGTCCCGAGCGGCTTCGTCAGGAAGAGCGAGTCGCCCTGTTGCGCGCCGCTCTTCGGCCAGATCCCATCGGGGTGCACCGTGCCGACAACCGCGAGCCCGTACTTCGGCTCATCGTCGCGGATCGTGTGCCCGCCTGCGAGCAGACCGCCGGCCGCGCGAACCTGCGCGTCGGCTGCGGCGAAGATCGCGCCGAGCATCTCGATCGGCAGCTCCTCGGGGAACGCGGCGATCGAGAGCGCGAGCAGCGGCGTGCCGCCCATCGCGAAGACGTCGTTGAGTGCGTTCGTCGCGGCGATCGCCCCGTAGTCCGCGGGGTCGTCGACGACCGGCGGGAAGAAGTCGAGCGTGAAGATGATCGCCCGCTCGTCGTCGAGCTTGTACACGGCAGCGTCGTCTGCAGGCGCCAGCCCGACGAGGAGGTTCTCCGCTTCGACCGGAACGAAGCCGCGCAGCAGCTCCTCCAGCTTCGCTGCCGAGTACTTCGCCGCACAACCGCCGCAGCTCGCAAGCTCCGTCAGCTTCACCGGGTAAGTCTGGGACGACATCCAGGCCTCCTCTCGACGCCGCAACTGTAGGCAGCCACGGTCCTTTCGTCTAGAGACGTCTGTCGGTTAGGCCGTATTCCCGCCTGAAGCATTGACGGCGGCCCTTGGTCGGGGCCGCCGTCAGGGGAGAGGGAGGAGCAGTTCTGGGCTCCCCCGCGCGTGTTTTCGGCATGGGCGACGCCGAACCTGCTAAGGATCGGTTCTTGCACGCAGCCCTGATCACCGGTGGGTCGTCAGGGATCGGGCTTGCGATCGCGCGGATGCTGCGCGACGAGGGATTCGAGCTCACGCTTTCCGCGCGCACGCCGGAGAAGCTCGAGGCGGCCGCAGGCGAGCTCGACGCGCACGCGGTGATCGCGAACGTCGCCGAGGAGGAAGACTGCGTGCGGCTCGTGCGCGAGCACACGGAGCGGTTCGGCCGGCTCGACGTGCTGGTCAACTCCGCCGGCGTCGGTCTCGGCGGGCCGGTCGAGCAGATGACCACGAAGAAGTGGGACTTGCAGCTCGACGTGAACCTGCGCGGCACGTTCATCGTCACGCGGGAGTCGATCCCGATGCTGCGCGAGTCGCGCGGGCTCGTCGTCAACCTCGCGTCGATCGCGGGCACTGTTCCGGTTCCGATGTTGGCAGCGTACGGCGCGTCGAAGGCCGCGGTGATCTCGCTGACGCACTCCATGAACCGGGAGCTCGAAGGCGACGGCATCCGCATCTGCGCGCTCTGCCCCGGGTTCGTCGACACGCCGATGGCGGCGTGGACCGGCATGTCGAACGAGGAGATGATTCAGCCGGAGGACTGCGCGGAGATCGTCCGACTGCTGCTCCGGCTCAGTCCCGCGGCGCGGATTCCTCAGGTCGTGGTGGAGCGCCTGGGCGACCGGCCCTGAGGTAGAGCAGCCGCCACTCGCGGGGGTCGTCGGGCTCGAGCGACTCCTCCGTCCTGAGCGTCTCGAGCCGGCCCGCGCCGTCGAGTTTTCCCTGGAGCGCCTTCAGGTCGCGACGCCCGTAGCGACGGAGCGCCTGCACCTCGAGGCCGAGGTCGCGAGCCGCGTCGGCCAGCTCTTCGAGCCGCGGCCCGCGCGGGACACCGCGCAGCCTTGCGCGCCACGGCCGCGCCACGTCGCCGGAGTCGCACGTGAGCAAGAGCGTCCCGCCCGGCCGGAGCGCGTCGCGCATTCCACGGAGCACGTCGCGCCACTCGGCGACGTCGTCGAGCATCTGCGTCGAGACGACCGCGTCGAACTCGGCGTCGTAGTCGAGCTCGCGTGCATCGAGCTCGCGCGTCTCGATTCCCGCCACCTTCGGCGGCGGCAGCCGAGCGTCGACGCCGACGACCTGCGGGCGCTCGCGCACCGCGGCCCAAAGAGAAAGGTCGCCGCAGCCGACGTCGAGCACGCGAGCCGGCCGCCGCTCGACGAGGTCGAGCAGCAGCCGGATCTTCGCAGCGTTGCCCGGGAGCGCGTCCCGGACTAGGCCGTCTTCTCGATCGGCACGTCGATCAGGTTGCCCCATTCCGTCCACGAGCCGTCGTAATTTCGCACGTCCTCGTACCCGAGCAGCTCACGAAGCACGAACCACGTGTGGGCACTCCGCTCTCCGATGCGGCAATAGGCCGTCACGGAGCGGTCGGGGGTGATCCCCTTCGCGCCGTAGAGCTCGCGCAGCTCGTCCGCGCTCTTGAAGGTGCCGTCGTCCTTGACGGCCTGAGCCCACGGAATCGACTGCGCGGTTGGGATGTGCCCCGCGCGCTGGGCGCCCTCTTGCTCGTAGCCGGGAGCGGCGATCAGCTCGCCTGAGTACTCCTGCGGGGACCGGACGTCAACCAGCGCATCACGACCGATTGTCTGGAGCACCGCATCACGCCGCGTCCGGATCGTCTCGTCGCGATCGCGTGCGGAGTACGACGCCGGCGAGGCCTGCGGCTCGTCGGTCGTGAGCTCGCGGCTCTCGTCGATCCACTTTTGCCGTCCGCCGTCGAGGATGCGCACGTCCTCGTGGCCGTAGATCTTGAGGTACCAGTACGCGTACGCGGCGAACCAGTTGTTCTTGTCGCCGTAGAGGACGATCGTCGTCTCGTTTGAGATCCCGCGCGAGCTCATGAGCTGCTCGAACGCGTCCTTCTCGACGAGGTCGCGCTCGACCGGATCCTGCAGGTCGTCGCGCCAGTGCAGCTTGATCGCGCCCGGGATGTGCCCCTCGTCGTAGAGGTCCGGGTTCTCGTCGACTTCGCCGACGACGAGACCCTCGTCGCCGAGGTGCTCGGCCAACCAGTCGGTCGTGACGAGCACGGGCTTTGCGTACCCGTTGTCAGCCACTCTTCTGCCCTCCATTACTTTCCGATTTGAAGTGCGAGCCTACCTCTTAGACGCGCCCGTGACGCGCGGTCTTCCTACAGCTCGCCGGGTGTCCGGATGATCTTCCAGAGCATGTAGAGGCCGAGGACGAAGGAGAGCGCGAACCCGACGGCGGCGAGCCAGCGCAAGTCGTGCACGCGCGCGATCAACGCCGAGGAGACGAGCAGCGCAGCGACGATGACCGACGAGCCGATCCGGTTCGCGGCGGATCGCACGACGCCCTCGAAGTCGCCGAGGTCGGTCGGCGCAATGCCGACCTTGAGGGTCCCCGACTCGAGCCGCGACGCGAGCTGGCCGAGCCGGCGCGGCATCCGCGCGAGCGGCTCCGCCTGCGTGTACGCCCAGGCGAGGAGCTGGTTGGGCTCGAGCCTCCGCGAGGCCTCGATCAGCATCACCTCGAGCGCGTCCTCCTCCATCAGCGCGATCGGGTCCAGCTCCGGGTCGAGCACCCGCGCGATCGAGTCGGCCTGTGAGAGCGTCTTGCCGACGAGCGCGAACGCGGTCGGCAGCCGGATTCCGTGCCGCAGAGAGATCCGCTGGAGGTCGGCGAGCGCTTCGCCGGCGCGGATTCCGGCCAGCGAGCGCCAGTGGTACCGCGGCAGCTTGCGCCGGAGCTCGTGCACGAACGCGGCTTCGTCGGACTCCATCGTCGTCAGGGAGAGCGAGAGGATCAGGTCGGCCACGTCGTCGGCCCGGTTCTGCGCGATCGCGAGCAGGAGGAGCGACAGCTGTCGCCGCGTGTCGTCGTCCACGCGCCCGAGCAGGCCGAAGTCGAGCAGCACCAGTCGTCCGTCGTCGGTCAGCAGGACGTTCCCGCGATGCGGATCGGCGTGGTAGACGCCTTCGACGGTGACGTGGTGCACGTAGGCCCTGAAGAGGACCCGCGCGAGTTGCTGCGCGCGCTCCGGGCCGAGCCCGTGAGCCTCGTCGACCTTCACTCCGTCGATCCGCTCGAGCACGAGCACGCGCTCGGTGACGTACGGGTGGATCACCTCGGGAACGACGAGCTCCTCGTGCTCCTCGACCAGCTGAGAGATCACCTCGGCGTTGTGCGCTTCCTCGACGAGGTTGAGCTCGTCACGAAGATGCGCCTCGAGCTCTTCCGTGAGCGCCTCGAGCTGGAGCAGCTGCGCCGTCTTCGAGTGGCCCTCGAGCAGCTTCGCGGTCGAACGGAGCACCTCGAGGTCGAGCGCGACCTGCTCGACGATCCCGGGCCTTCGCACCTTGACGACCACCCGGCGACCCGTCTTCAGCAGGGCTGGGTGGATCTGGGCGATCGAAGCGGTGGCGAGCGGCTCGGGGTCGATCTCGGCGAACGGCTCGAGCCCGAGCTCCTCGGCGATCACGGGCTCGATCAGCGCGTAGGGCACCGGCTCGATCTGGTCGACGAGCTTGCCGAGCTCCTCGATGTAGACGTCGGGGAGCAGGTCGGGGCGAGAGGAGAGGAGCTGCCCGAGCTTGATGTACGTCGTCCCCAGCTCCTCGAGCGCACCGCGGAACTCGACCGCGCCCTCGCGGGTGGCCGGCTTGTCGCCGACGACGCCGATCTCGGCGAGCACGCGCAGAAGGCCCGACCGCCTCGCGACGCGCGTCACCTCGAACGCGCGCCTCCAGCGGCGTGTACGGGCTCCCATGTTGAGAGGTGTTTCCTGTCCCGGCTACGTCAGAAACCGGCGGACCGCTGCCTCGAGCTCCCGCTCGGAGACCGCGCCCTCGAACTTCGCCTTGATCCGGCCGTCCCCGCCGACGAGAAACACCCACGGCTCCGTGGGCAGCTTCCACTCGCGCACCCACCGGTTCACGCCGAGCGCCGGGTTGTTCTCCTCGTAGATCTCGACGTGGATGAAGCGCACACCTGGGGTGCGCTGCCGCACCGCGTCGACGATGTCGACGACCGGTCCGCACGTCCGGCTCGCGCAGAACTTCGGCGTCGCGAAGACCACGGCAAAGGGCTCCTTTCGCGCGAGCGCGTCTGCGACTGAGACCCGGAGGAGTTCGGTGTCCGGCGGGTTCTGTGTCGTCAGCTTCTCGACCGGCGCATCCGCGAGCGTCGGCGTCTTGGACGGAAACGCGGTTTCGCCGATGGCCGGCGACTTCGTCTGCTCTTCGACGACGACATTGCCCACACCCTGGATCCGCGTGCCGCCGACGGGCTCGGCCAGCAGGAAGTACTTGCCCGGCCCGGGGATCTCGAGGTTCGTGACATAGACCCGCTGTCCCTTGCCGACATCCTCGAGCCGCGCCGTCCCGGTGAGGAAGGGCGCCTGGTCGAGGGCGAGAGAGAGCCACACGCGAGCCGTCGGCCGTTCGACCGGCCGGGCTCGGTCCGTGAGCACGAGAAACGAGACCCGTGTCGGACCGGGCGCGTAGTCGGACGTGCCCATGACGAGTGCGACGTCCTCGCCCGGGCGCTTCCACAACGCTTCGAGTGACCCAGGCCGGGGTTCGGCCTGCGCCGTCGAGGCGGCGTCATTCGAGCCACAGCCGAGCCCGGTCAGCACGAGACCAAGAGCAAGGGTTGCGGCGGCGCGCACGCCTCGACTGTAGCGAGGGTGTTACCAGGCGCCGTCGGCGTAGCCCAGGAAGCCGAGCTTGCCGAGGAACGACGCAGCGAGAGCGGCGAAGAGGGCGAGGTGGGTGAGGCGAGCTTTCATCATTGTGTTTGCGTTCACCTCCTCTCGCTAGAAGCGGAAGTCCTGCAGCGCCTCTGCGGCGCGGCGGTAGACGTGGGCGGCTTCGCGGTCGTCGCCACGGCGCGTCGCGAGATCGCCGAGGGCGACCCAGGCGGCTGCGCGGTGGCTGACCGACGAGAGCTGTTCGAAGGACGCGTCGGCGGCACGGAACTGGATCTCCGCGTCGTCGAGCCGGCCCTGCTCGAGGAGCGAGCGGCCGAGGACGAGCTGGGCGTTGCCGATCTCGTCGAGAAAGTCGACGCGGCCGTCGAGCAGCTGCAGCGCGTGGCGCGACTGCTCCTCTGCCTGCTCGAGGTGACCGGTGCGCAGATGGACCTGCGCGAGTGACGACACGGCCTGTGCCGCGTCGGCGTCGTTCCCGAGATCGAGGGCGATGCGAAACGCTTCCTTGAGGTGCGGGATGGCCTCGTCGGGCTTCCCGAGCGTGAACGTCAAGCCGCCGATGTTGTTGTGCAGCCGGCCGACGTGGCGATGCTCGGCAAGATCTTCGTAGATCGACTTGGCCTGCTCCGCGTACTTCCGCGCGAGCACCCAGTGACCCTCGCGCTCGGCGAGCACGGAGGCCTGGAAGTAAGCGTTCGCCATCGCAGAGCGGTCGTCGACGCCGCAGGCAAGCTCGAGCGAGCGCTCGACGTCTTCCTTCGCGGCCTCGAAGTCGCGCTGCCGGCGGTAGCACCGGGAGCGCCCCTCGAGGATCTTCGAGCGAAGGAGGTCACACGGGAACCCGGAGCGCTCGGCGAGCTCGAGCGCCGCGCTGAAGAGGCCCAGCGCGGTCGAGATGCTCGAAAGCTTGTAGCGGGCGACGCCCAGCTCGAAGACGACCTCGGCGCGCTCGACGTCGGAGAAGCCCGCGCCCTCCGCCAGCCCTCGCGCACGCTCGAGCAGCGGAATCGCGCTGCGAACGTCGCCTTCGATCCCACGTGCGCGCGCCTCGCCGGTCAGCGCGCGAACTTCCAGCTCGGGAGAGCCCGTGGCCAGGACGGCGGAGCGGAGCGCGTCGTAGACCTCGAGCGCATCCGGGCACTGGTCGGAGCGGATGAGCGCCTCCGCCCGTGCGAGGCCTCCTTCGACGCGGCCGCGCTCGTCGGTCGAGACGCCGTTCGCAAGGAAGCTCGCGTCGACGCCGAGCTGCTGTGCGAGCCACTCGATCGTCTCGGTCGTGGGACGCGTCTTGCCGCGCTCGATCTGGCTGACGTACTCCTTCGAGAACCTCTGGCCCGCGAGCTCGCCCTGGGTCAACCCAGCGGCCACCCGGAGCCGGCGCAGACGTTCGCCGAGGCCCAGTGCTGCGGGCTTCGTGAGGCGCTGCGGCTCGGTGCGGGCAGTGTTTTTCATGGCGGCTCGAGAAGTCTTCTCGATACTTCACCAAAGTGCAAGTTGACCTGACCCGGCATCCCCCAAAAGGGTCATGTCTCCATGGGATTCGAGTCAACGACGGTGGTTCCAAATCACTTGACCGAGGTACTTGACAACCTCAGACACGGCTCCTAGAGTGCGTTCAACCTTGACGCCGGGCCGGACGCCAGGTCAGGCGCAGGGGACGCGCCAAGGCGACACAGAAAGCCGGTGGCCGTGAGTGGGCCGCAGACTCATGACCACCGGCTAGTCGCCCCAGGTGGGTCAAGGCGCAGACAAGAGAAACCCCCGGGGGGCCGCAGCCCGGGGGGTTTCTCTTTTTCTAGGCCGTTTTTCCGACGAGGCCGGAGCTCATGCGGGCTCGACGATCGGAACCGGCGCGTCGTGGCGCACCTTGCGCACGGTCACGGCTGCGACGATCGCACCGACGAACGCGAAAGCGGACGCGACGAGGAGCGCGGTCGAGAACCCGTCGACGAACGCCTCGGGTGACCGCCGGTCGCCGACCTTGGCCGCGATGATCGCGCCGATCAGTGCGACACCGATCGAACCGCCGACCTGGCGCATGCTGTTCATGACCGCCGAGCCGACGCCGGCCTTGTCGGTCGGCACCGAGCCGATGATCGCCGCTGCCGACGGCGTCATCGTGAGCGACATCCCGACGCCGCCGATCAGCAACGCGGGCAGCAGATCCCAGAAGTTCGCGGTGGTGCCGAGCGTCGAGTAGTAGAGAAGCTGGATCCCGAGCAGCGTCATCCCGCCGGTCATCAGCCAGCGCGAGCCGATGCTGTCGGAAAGCTTCCCCGCGATGGGTGCGACCAGGATGATCAACACCGTCATCGGGAGAAACGCCGCTCCGGTCTGGACCGCCGAGAAGCCGAGGATGTTCTGCATGTACAGCGAGACGAAGAAGAAGACGCCGAACATCGCCAGGCCGACCATCAGGATCACGACGTTCGCGCCGGCGAAGGTGCCGTTCCTGAACAGCGTCAGGTCCAGCATCGGCACGCGCTGACGGAGCTCGAGGATCACGAACGAGGCGAGCAGCACGGCCGCCGCGACGAACGAGCCGACGATCCGAGCCGACGACCACCCGTAGGTGTTCGCCTCGATCAGCCCGTACGTGAGCGCGAAGAGGCCGAGCCCCGACGTGACCAGGCCCGCGAGGTCGAGCCGCTGCTCCTCCGACATGTCGCGCGACTCGTCGATCAGCAGGTAGCTCGCCGCAACGCCGAGCACGCCGACGGGGACGTTGACGAAGAAGACCCAGCTCCAGCTGAGGTGCTCGGTGAGGAGACCTCCCACGAGCGGGCCGATCGCCAGCGCGAGTGCGGAGACGCCCGCCCAGATCCCGATCGCCATCCCGCGCTGCCGCGGAGGGAACGTGGCCGAGATGATCGCGAGCGTCGCGGGGTTCATCAGCGCGGCGCCGACGCCCTGGACGATGCGCCAGGCGATCAGCGACTCGCCGCTCTCCGCGAGCCCGCAGAAGAGGGACGCGATCGTGAAGATCACGATCCCGATCACGAAGATGCGACGCCGGCCGAGCATGTCGGCGAGCTTGCCGCCCGTCAGCATCAGCGCGGCGAAGCTCAGCGCATAGCCGGTGACGATCCACTGGAGCTCCGAGAGGCCGACGCCGAGGTCGCGTTGGATCGAGGGAACCGCGACGTTCACGACGGTGTTGTCGAGCATGATCATGAACAGCCCGACCGCGACGGCGCCGAGCGTCCACCACTTTCGGTTCTCGCTCGAGTACAGGCGCTGTCTCACTCTCGACTCCTGAAGTTACAGGGCCGATCTCGGAGTCAAGGGGTAGGATCGCCCGGCGATGAGCAAGTTCGTCTGGGAGCCCTCGGCCGAGCGGGTCGAGCAGGCGAACGTCGTGCGGCTCTGGCGGAAGCTGGGCTGCGAGAGCTACCACGAGCTGCACCGGGTCTCGGTCGAGGAGCCCGAGCGGTTCTGGCCGGCGCTGATCGACGACCTGGGGCTGGAGTTCTCCACGCCGTGGGAGCGAGTGCTCGACGAGTCCGCCGGCATCGAGTGGGCGACGTGGTTCGTCGGCGGCCGGCTGAACATCGCGACGAACTGCGTCCACCGCCACGCGGAACGCCGCCCGGACGACGTCGCGGCGATCTTCCTCGGCGAAGACGGCACGCGGCGCGAACGCACGTACGCCGAGCTGTCTCGCGAGACGACGCAGCTCGCCGAGGCGCTCGTCGAGCTCGGCGTGGAGCCCGGCGACCGTGTCGCCATCTACATGCCGATGTGCCCCGAGGTCGCCGTGGCCTCGCATGCGTGCGCGCACGTCGGGGCGGTGCAGGTGCCGATCTTCTCGGGGTTCGCAGCGCCCGCGATCGCACAGCGGCTCGAGGCCTCCGACGCCAAGGTCGTGATCTGCGCGGACGGCTCGTTCCGGCGCGGCCGCCGGCTGCCGATGCGCGAGACGGTCGACGAGGCCGGCGGCGACGTTGCGGTGATCGAGTGGAACCGGGAGCGCGCTGAGTGGCCTGAGCTCGTGCGGCGGCAGCCGGGAACCCTGCCCGCGCTGCAGGTGGACTCGGAGCATCCGTACCTCCTCACGTACACGTCGGGCACGACGGGTCAGCCAAAGGGCGTGCTGCACGTCCACGGCGGCTTCCTCGTCTCGATCGCCCGCGAAGTCGCGTACCAGACCGACGTCAACGAGGGCGACGTCGTGCACTTCGCCACGGACATGGGTTGGATCATGGGGCCGTGGACCGTTGTCGGCGCCGGCGCGCTCGGTGCGACAATCGTGTTCGCCGAGGGCGCCCCCGACTGGCCCGACGACCGCCTCTGGCAGATGATCGAGCAGGAGCGCTTGACGATGCTGGGCGTCTCGCCCACGCTGATCCGCGCGCTGCTCCCGAAGGGTGAGCCGCAGACCGACACCTCGTCCCTGCGGGTGATCACGACCACGGGCGAGCCGTGGAACCCCGACCCCTATCTCTGGCTCCACGAGCACGTCGGCCGCGGGCAGACCCCGATCGTGAACATCAGCGGCGGAACCGAGGTCGGGGCGTGCTTTCTCTCGGTCTGCATGGCGTACCCGATCAAGCCGATCTCGCTCGGCTTCCCGGCGCTCGGCGAGGACATGGACGTCTTCGATCCGGACGGGCGTTCCGTGCGCGGCGAGGTCGGCGAGCTCGTCTGCAAGCGGCCGTTCCCCGGCATGACGCGCGGTCTCTGGGGCGCGCCCGAGCGCTACCTCGAGACGTACTGGCGCCGCTTCCCGGGGGTCTGGACGCACGGGGACTGGGCATCGGTCGACGAGGACGGGTACTGGTACCTGCACGGACGCTCCGACGACACGCTGAACATCGCGGGCAAGCGCATCGGACCGGCGGAGCTCGAGTCGGCAGCCGTCTCGCATCCCGGGATCGCGGAGGCGGCCGCGGTCGGCGTGCCGCACGAGGTGAAGGGCGAGGTGGCCTGGATCTTCTGCGTGCGTTCGCCCGACACGGACGCCGCGGAGCAGGACGTCGCGGCTAAGGTCGCGGAGGTGCTCGGAAAGGCATTCACGCCGGAGCGGATCGTGTTCGTCGGCTCGCTGCCGAAGACGCGCTCCGCGAAGATCGTTCGCCGCGCGGTGCGCGCGAAGGTGCTCGGGAAGGACCCCGGCGATCTCTCGTCCGTCGAGAACCCCGAAGCGCTCGAGGAGATCGCGAATGCCATCTGAGCTCAGCGGAGTCGCGCTCGTCACGGGCGGTGGCCGCGGAATCGGCGCAGACGTCGCGCGTGAGCTTGCGGGCGCGGGGATGCGCGTCGCGGTGTCGGCGCGCACACGCGCGCAGGTCGAGGCCGTCGCGCAGGAGATCGACGGGCTCGCGATCCAGGCCGACGTCACGAAGCAGGCGGACGTCGAGCGGATGGTCGAGCAGACAGAGCGCGAGCTCGGGCCGATCGAGCTGCTCGTCGCAAACGCCGGCATCGCGCTGTGGGAAGAGCGCGCGTGGGAGGTGCCGGTCGAGGACTGGTGGCGCGTGCAGGAGGTGAACGTGCTCGGCGTCTACCTCACGTGCCGGGCCGCGATTCCGGGCATGCTCGAGCGCGGGAGCGGGCGGATCGTGATCACGGGCAGCGGCGCCGCCTACCTCCCCGGAGGGAAGCAGACGGCGTACAGTGCGAGCAAGGCGGCCGCCGTGCGCTTCGGCGAGACGCTCGCGAACCAGCTCGAGGGCCGGATCCCGGTGTTCCCGATCAGCCCGGGTCTCGTCAGGACGGAGCTGATCGGTGACCGGATGGGCGACGACGCGCCGTGGACGCCACCCGAGTGCGCGCCGCGGCTCGTGCGCGCGCTCGCGTCAGGGAAGTTCGACAGCTTGAGCGGGCGCTACCTGCATGCGGAGCATGACCCGCCGGAGGAGCTCGAGCAGCGGATCGAGCAGATCCTCGCGGACGACCTGAACGCGATACGGCTGCGGCGCTAGCTCAGCGCGATCCAGGTCTGGCGAGCGCGGGCGAGCAACTCGTCGCCGCGGTAGAGCGCAGTGCCCGCGAAGCCCTTGCGTCCCTCGTGGCCGATCGGCCACGCGACGACCACGCAGCGCTCGCCCGGCTCCGGCACGTCGTGCACCTCCGCGGCCATGCGGCCGAGCAGCCAGTCGCCGCGCCCGACCCAGCCGACGCCGATCGCGCCGGGGCAGTCGAGGGCAGCCCAGACGAGCACGCGGGAGACGTCGCCGGGGACGACCCAGGGCGCCGCGAAGACGCTCGCTCCGTCGACGGCGCCCGCGTAGAGCCCGAGCCCGTCGTCGCGGTTCGGGCCGCACACGAAGCACGTCGCGTAGTCGTGCTGCTCGAAGCCCGGGTAGCTTCGCGACGCCCGCTCCGCGTCCTCGTAGGCGACCGGCTCCGGCACGTCCAGGTGCACGTGCGCTCGGTGTGCCTCGGCGACGAGCGTCTCCCGGTCCCACAGCCTCGTGCCGTCGAAGCGCAGCGGCGTGTCGAGCGGTGGCGGAGAGCGGAGCGTCACCTCGGCCGGCTCACCAACCTGCTCCGCGAGCAGTCCGCACGTGTAGCCGCCGTTCGCGGAGCCGGGCGGACCGTTGTAGCGGGCGGCGATGATGAGCTCCACCACCGGTACACTAGGTTTTCGACTGTGAGGCTAAAACTCTGAGGCTCGGACTCGCACAGATCAACACGGTCGTCGGCGACCTCGACGGGAACCGCGAGAAGATGGCCGCGCGGATCGCCGAGGCGAAGAGCCAGGGCGTCGAGCTGCTCCTCTTCCCTGAGCTGGCGGTGACCGGCTACCCACCGGAGGACCTGCTCCTTCGGCCCGGCTTCGTCCGGGCGGCGGCGGACTCTCTGCACCGGCTCGCGCTCGAGGCGCGCGGAATCACCGCGCTCGTCGGCTACCCGCACTACGACCGCGATCTGTTCAACGCGTGCGCGGTGTGCTCGAGCGGCGAGGTGAAGGCCGTCTACCGCAAACGGTTCCTGCCGAACTACGGCGTGTTCGACGAAGCGCGCTACTTTGCACAGGGTCGCGATCTGCTCCTGCTCGAGCACGGCAAGACGCTCGCGGGCGTGACGATCTGTGAGGACGTCTGGCAGCCGGGTCCACCTGCCACCGACCTCGCCCTCGCAGGCGCGCAGCTGCTGCTGAACATCTCCGCCTCGCCGTTCCATCTCGACAAGGATCGCGAGCGCGAGGAGATGCTGGTCACCCGCGCGCGCGACAACTCGTGCTTCGTCGCGTTGTGCAACGCGGTCGGCGGCCAGGACGAGCTCATCTTCGACGGCCACTCCGTCGTGCTCGACGACCAGGGCGAGGTGATCGCGCGGGCGCCGGGGTTCGAGGAGGCGCTGCTGATCGTCGACCTCGACCCCGAAGCCGTGATCGGGCGTCGTCTGCGCGACGTTCGACGGCGCGCGCTCGAACAGGAGCGCGAAACGCCGCCGCCGGTCTCGGTCGTGCACATCGGGTCGCCGCGCGAGCCGAGCGACGGTGCGCGCCTGGGCGGCGAGATCGCGCCGATGCTCGACCCGCTCGAGCAGATGCGCCTCGCGCTCGAGCTCGGCCTGCGCGACTACGTCGAGAAGAACGGGTTCAGCGACGTGGTGCTCGGCGTCTCCGGCGGAATCGACTCCGCGCTCGTCGCGACGCTCGCGGTCGAGGCGCTCGGCCCGGAGCGAGTGCACTGCGTGTCGATGCCGTCGCGGTACTCGTCCGAGGCGACCCAGCATGACGCGCGCGCGCTTGCGGAGTCGCTCGACGCGCACTTCCTCGAGTTGCCGATCGACTCGATCTACGACGGGTTCGACGCGGCGCTCGCGGACGTCTTCGCCGGTCGCGAGCCTGACCTCACCGAGGAAAACCTGCAGGCGCGGATCCGCGGCGTGCTCCTGATGGCGCTCTCGAACAAGTTCGGCTGGCTCGTGCTCGCGACGGGCAACAAGTCCGAGCTCTCGGTGGGGTACGCGACGCTCTACGGCGACATGGCCGGCGGCTTCGCGCTGATCAAGGACGTGTACAAGACGGACGTCTTCCGGCTCGCACGGCACCTGAACGAGCGCGCGGGGCGAGAGGTCATCCCGACGTCGATCATCGAGCGCGCGCCGAGCGCCGAGCTGCGCGCCAACCAGCTCGACGCGGACTCACTCCCGCCCTACGCGGCGCTCGACGAGGTGCTCGAGGCGTACGTCGAGCTCGACCGCTCGCGAGAGGAGCTCGCCGCCGACGGGTTCGACAAGGACGTCGTTGAGCGCGCGATCGCGCTGATCGACCGCGCCGAGTACAAGCGGCGCCAGGCGCCACCGGGGGTCAAGCTCCGGCCGAAGGCGTTCGGGCGCGACCGGCGCACGCCGATTACGAACCGCTGGCGCGACTAGCGGCCGACGTCGACCGGCGTCTGTGGAGGACCGTGCTCGATCAACACGCGCAGGTGCGCCGCCAGCGCGCGCGGCGCGAACTCGTCCTCGCTGCGCTCGATCTCGTCGATCGTCCACCACCGGTGCTCCTCGCGCGCATCCGGCCCGGCGAAGATCGAGTCGTGCGAGGTCGGCCTGACGGTTGTGATGTCGGTGACCCGGACCAGCGCGAACTGCTCGCGCGTGTCGTAGATCTGACCGTGCGCCGGCCAGAACCAGACGTGGCGGCGCGTCCACGCCCAGGGCCCGAGGTGTACATCCGTGAGCTGCAGCTCTTCTGCGAGCTCGCGGCGAAGCGCGTCTTCGGGCGACTCGCCGCCTTCGAGGGCGCCGCCTGGAGTGATCCAGACCCCCGAGTCTCCCGGGAGGACGAAACGGTGGAGGAAGACGCGGTCGCGACCGTCGAGCAGGATCGCGCGAGCGGCGGGCCGCGCGACGGGCAGGCTCGCGCGCGCCAGTTCCTCGAACCAGTGCAGCCGTTCCGTCCACGGGACAGCAGCGTTCGCGGGTGAGGTCGACGGCAAGACGAAGAGTCGCGTGTGCGGGCCAAGTGTCCGGTCTTGCACACCGAGCTGCGCGCGTTCCTTGAACGCCCCGCGGTATGCCTCCTTGCCTACGAACGCCAGCCACACCGGCTCGAAGTCCCGCGCGAGTCGCTCGAGCCGCTCCGCGCTGCCCGCGAAGTCGGCGCCGCGGAGGTCTGATGACCCCGGCGTCGTGCGGTGCGCGGCGTTCGTCACGCCGACCCCGTCGTCGAGCGCGAGCCACTGCTCGGCCGGCGTCAACAGGCGACGCGTGAAGCCCGCCTCGTGCAGCAGCCGCCAGAAATCGTTGCGCGGATTCGCGAAGTGCGCCCTCGCCGCCGCGGAGACGCGACCGGGGTTGATCCCGCAAAAGAGCACGCGGAGATGACGCGCGAGGACGTCGGGGATCGCGCTCTGCCCAGCGCTCTGCCCAGCCCCCTTGGGGGGACGATCGAGCGCCCCATGACCAACGCTACGCGAGTTCCTGTGACGCATGGGTGCCGCGATCGTGCCGGATCTGTGCCGATTCGTCCCGGCGTGCCGGGCGACCGGGCGAGGTCTACGCGGCTTCGACCTCGGGCTGGCGGCGGTCGAGGCGCTCCTCGAAGCGGCGTCGGAGCTCTTCGCCCGAGAGGCGGACGACGACCCGCGAACGGCGGGGCTCGATCCGCAGCACCCTCACGTCATCGCCTCCCCCGCCGTAGCAGCGGGCGTAGCACTCGGCCTCCGTCAATGGCCTGAGGCGTCGCATGTGAACCGCACGCTAGAACGGCGGTCGGACGTCAAAAGCCTTCCACGGCCCCGACTTCCAGCAGCGGTGCGAGCCTCGGCGCGAACGTGTGGACGTCGAAGGCCTCGGCGGGCGCGAGCGCGCCCACCCCCCGCGCCTCACCGTCCCGAAGCGCACTCGCGCCCTGGGCGACGAGGAGCGCGGCCAGTCCGTACGTGTCCCGGCCGACTAGGGTCGCGCGCCGTCCTTCGCCGCCGCGGCGCGCCTCGGCGACAACCGTCCACTCGTTGCCCGCTCGACGGTCCGCCGACGGGTTCCCGCCGACCCGGCCGCTCTGACGCACGAACGGCGCGATCAGCGGCCCAACGAGCCCGGCGAGTGCCGCGGCGCGAGGCGCGGCGAAGTAGGAGCGGACGCTTTGCACCCGTGTGTGCCGCGGAACCGTCAGCGGCTCGGTTCCGGCCCACTCGATCACGGAGCGTTCGCCCGACGGAAAGCGCACACGACGCGACGTCTTCCCGAACCGGGACGGCACGATGCGGCCCTCCCAGGCCACCTGCGGCTGTCCCATCACGTGGCCGATCGTCCTGCGCGTCCCGGCGGAGGTGCCCTGCCCCGTCGTCGCGTACGCGACGACGAGCTCGTCGAGCGGCTCGCCGAGACCCTCGGCCGCGAGCCGCGCCGCGAGGTCGCCGGGGACGTAGTCGAAGCCGAACGACGTGAGCAGGACGACGTCGCGCTCCTCGGCGGACTCGCCGAAGCCTTCGTACACCACCCGCGCGAACGCCTGCTCGCCGCTGACGTCGATGTAGTGCGCCCCGACCGTGATCGCCGCACCGACCGGCTTCGTGCCCACTTCGAGGAACGGGCCGGCCGTCGACGCGACCGCAAATGCCCCATCGAACGCCTCGATCAGCTTGGCCTCGTGGCGTGCGTCCGCGACACGGATCTCCTCTCTCTCGCCCGCCATGCGCTCGAGGGCCTCCCGTCGTCGCCCGACGAGCCGAAGCGGCAGCCCGAGCTCGCGGGCCTGCTCGACCACGAGGCGGCCGGTGTAGCCGGTCGCCCCCAGCACCGCGAGCGGGCGTTCAGCACTCACGCGCCGAGGATACGACGATGGAGATGGAGACGAAGGAGTTCACCTACGACGTGCTGCTCGAGGACGGCGGCGTCATGCTCGCGGACGGCACGGGAGCGATCGACGCGCCGGAAGCCTGGAAGCCCGATCACTTCCTCGTTGCGGCGCTGCTGCGCTGCACGCTCCAGAGCCTCCGCTACCACGCCGATCGCGCCGGCCTCGAAGCGTCCGGACGCGGCGAAGGGCACGCTCTCGTCACGAAGCGCGAGACCGACGAGCGCTACGCCGTCGTCGAGATCGGCGTGGCCTACGACATCGCGCTCGAGCCGGACCCGGGCGACGAAGGAGCAGCGGAGCTCGTCTTCAAGGCCGAGCGCGACTGCTTCGTAGGCGCCTCGCTCACCGTCGAGCCCGAGTACCGCTGGAACGTGAACGGCAGAACGGTTAGCGCTCGAGCGGCGCCATCGTGAGGCCGTGGCCGTCGAGTTGCTCCCAGTAGAGCTCAGCCAGCTCGCGGTGCCCGCTCCAGACGAGCGCTTGACCGCTGTTGTGGATCCTGTTCGCGAAGGACATGCCGCGCTCGAAGTCGACGCCCGGCAGCACGGCGGCGAGCGCGAAGGCGACGCCGTCGAACGTGTTGTGGTCGTCGTTGAGCACGATCACGCGACTCGCGTCGCCGGTCCCGCTTCCGGGACGCCGTGTCCGCTCGCGCTCCCTCGGGGGCGTCAGCGTGGCCATCAGCTCTCACGATAGCCTCGTTTTCGTGGCCGAGCTCGCCCTCGACGTCGATGCCGTCAGGGCGCGCTTCTCCGCTCTCGCCCACGGCTGGGCGCTCTTCGACGGGCCGGGCGGCACGCAGGTTCCGGATTCCGTGATCGACGCGATCGCCGGCTATCTGCGCGAGTCGAACGCGAACCTCGGCGGGCCGTTCGAGGCGAGCGTGCGAAGCGACGCGCTCGTCACCGAAGCCCGGCTCGCCGGCGCGGGCTTCCTCGGCTGCGCGCCCGAGGAGGTCGTGTTCGGACAGAACATGACGACGCTCAACTTCGCGCTCTCCCGCACGGTCGGCCGGGAGTTGCGGGCCGGCGACGAGATCCTCGCGACGAAGCTCGACCACGACGCCAACGTCGCCCCGTGGCTCGAGCTCGCGCACGACCTCGACCTGACCGTTCGGCTCGTCGAGCTCCGCGACGACACCATGCTCGACCTCGACGACCTCAGGTCGAAGCTCTCGGAGCGAACGCGGGTCGTGGCGTTCCCGCTCGCCTCGAACGCCGTCGGAACGATCGTCGACGCGCGAGTGGTCGCCGAGCTCGCTCACGAGGTCGGCGCGCTCGCGTGGGCGGATGCCGTGCACTTCGCACCGCACGCACCGATCGACGTTGCCGAGCTCGGCGCCGACGTCTTGATCTGCTCGCCCTACAAGTTCTTCGGGCCACATCTCGGAATGGCGTTCGGCCGTACCGACGTCCTCGAGCGCTGGCGGCCGTACAAGGTGCGCCCGGCCAGCGACGAGCCCGTCGGCAGCCGCTTCGAGACGGGCACGCTTGCGCACGAGCTGCTCGCGGGCTTCGTCGCCGCGGTCGACTACATCGACGACGTGGGCTGGGAACCGATCCGCGCGCACGAGCGGATGCTCGGCGAGCAGCTCCTCGCGGGACTTCCCGACGAGCTGCGCCTGCACGGCCTCGCAACGATGGACGGCCGCGTGCCGACGTTCGCCGTCACGCATGCCACGTTGACGCCGGAAGCCATTGCCTCGCGACTCGCCGAGCGAAAGATCGCCGTGTGGGCAGGCAACTACTACGCCGTCGAGGTGATGAACCGACTCGGGCTCCCGGACGGAGCCGTGCGCATCGGCATCGCCCACTACAACACCCCGGGCGAGGTCGACCGTTTGCTCGAGGCGCTAGGCGAGCTCTAGGCGGCCGAGCGCTGCCAGCGCGTGCCGGCAGTCGTGCGCGCGAACGTGCGGGTCGCGCCCTCGTCGCCGGCGAACGACACGGGGCCGTGCATGATCACGCCGTCGGGAGCGCGCTCCGTGAGCACGCTGGCGAAGTGTCTTTCGGCGAGCCATTCGCTCCCGCGCGCGACCGTCGCGCGTAGGTCGAGCCGGTGCATGCCGTCGCCGAGCTCCTCGGAGCCGGAGACCCACGGGCGCTTCACGAAGGTCATCGGGCCTTCCGGCATCAGGCGGGCGACGCGATTGACGAGTTGCTCGGCGACCTCGGGCTCGGCCACGAAGACGTGCATCGTCAGCTCGCGCACGCCGCTCGGCAGCACGCGGACGGCCTGGATCTGCGAGTTGTGCACGTGAATCACCTCGCCGGTCAGCGCGCGCAGCTTCGTCCGCCGTAGTGAGAGGTCTTCGACGACACCCTGGAGCTCGAGCCCCGGGATCGCGATCGAGTCGCCGACCGAGTACCACCGTTCGACGAACATCGTCAGCCCGGCGATGATGTCCGTGAGCAGGCGCTGGATCGAGAAGCCGACGAGGATCAACAGGAACGAGGCGCCTGCGATCGCGGCGAGACGATCCACGCCGCCCGAGAGCTGAGCGACGGTCACGACGGCGGCCGCGGCGAACGCCAGGTACGCCACCGCACCGCGGAACACCGAGACGAGCGTCTCGCGCCGCTTGATGTTCGCCATCTGGTCGGCGAGATCGGCGCCGCCCGCCCAGTGCCGCTCGTCGTTCCAGAGCAGAACGCGCCGCGCGACGAGCGAGCTGACGCGCGCCACCAGCCAGGCGGTGGCGAATGCCCACAGGATCACGAGGAGCTTCTCGGCCATAGGCCGACCGTAGGTGGACCACGCAGCGGCCGAAACCCCCGACCGTCGAATGCTTACTTCGACTTCATGCAGGATGAATGCATGCGCCTGCTCGTCCTCGGCGGCACACGTTTCCTCGGTCGCGCGCTCGTCGAGTCCGCGTTCGCGCGCGGGCACGAGCTGACGCTCTTCAACCGTGGCCAGACGAACGCGGAGCTCTTCCCCGAAGCCGAGAAGATCCGAGGCGACCGGACGGTCGACCTCTCGCCGCTTCACGGCCGCGAGTGGGACGCGGTGCTCGACGTGGCCACCTTTCTGCCGCGCGTCGTGCGCCGCTCGGTCGAGGCTCTGGAGGGCCGCGTCGGCCGCTACGTCTACGTCTCGAGCATCTCCGCCTACGCCGACCTGAGCACGCCGCCGGTCGAGGGCGCGCCGGTCGCGGAGCTCGACGACCGCGACGCCGAGGACCTCGAGCACTACGGCGCGCTGAAGGCCGCCTGCGAGCAGATCGTCGTGGACGCGTTCGGCGAGCGAGCGCTCGTCGTCCGACCGGGGCTCATCGTCGGGCCGCACGATCCGACGGATCGCTTCACGTACTGGCCGCGACGCGTCGCCGAGGGTGGGCGCGTCCTCGCCCCTGCCCCACCCGATCAACCTGTGCAGTTCATCGACGTTCGTGACCTCGCAGACTGGATCGCCTCGGCAACCGAGTCGCAGCTCGACGGCGTCTACAACGCGACCGGCGACGCGATCTCGTTCGAGCAGCTGCTCGACGAGTGCCGCCGTGTCTCGGGCGAGGCGGAGGTCGTCTGGGTGCCGTCGGAGCAGCTCGTGGCGGCCGGCGTGGGCGAGTGGATGGAGCTCCCGCTCTGGATCGTCACGCCGGAGGACTCGGCGACGCACCGCATCGAGGTGTCGAAGGCGAAGCGCGCGGGGCTCCGCTTCAGGCCGCTGGCCGAGACGATCGCGGACACGCTCGCGTGGGATGCGGAGCGCGAGATTCCTCGTGCGGACGGCGTCGGGCTCACGCCCGAGCGAGAACGGGAGCTGCTCGCCGGTGCCTGAGCGGGATTACTCCGCCACGCCGCTGACGACGAAGCTCGGCGCGAAGCCCGGCGCGGCCGTCGTCGTCTTCTTCACCACGTCGAGCGCAGACCTGGCGAAGCGCTTCGCCAAGCTCAAGCGCTCGCTCGGACCGGCGGACGGGCTCTGGATCGCCTGGCCGAAGAAGGCGTCGAAGCTCGACACCGACCTCGACTTCGAGACGGTGCAGCGGATCGGCCTCGACGGGGGGCTCGTCGACAACAAGAGCGTCGCCGTGGACGCCGACTGGCAAGCCGTGCGCTTGGTCTACCGACTCAGCGAGAGACCTCCGCCGCGCGCGCCCAGCGCTCGTCGTGGCGCCTGATGCGGTCGGGGTCGACGCCCCGCGCCTCGGAGAGCTCGAGCGTGAGGAGCTGGAAGCGCACGATGTCCACGACCGGGTGCCGGGTCGGAACGAGCGTCGTCTCGCAGCCCAGGACGCGCAGCGCCTCCACCGCTCGGTGCGCGCGCTCCGCGGCCCGGCCCTCACCCTCGAGCACGAAGCAGCGAACGCCCTCGTCGACGGCCGCGAGATACCCGTGGAGCAGTTGCTCGGTGTGGTGCGACTCGGCCGGCACGTACGCGCCCTCGCGAAGCTTGAGCTCCGCCTCTTGCGCGGTCGGCCAGTCGCGCCCGGCCCCCGCGATCAGCCAGCGCTCGTGCTCCGAAACCGGTTCCCGCTCGCGGAGCGCCTCTTCAACTGCGTCCGGGAGCCACGACACGTCCTCGCCGCGCAGCGCCGCGAGCGTCGCGACCGCGCAGGTGTAGCTCGCGGTGTGGCACCAGCTCTGCTCGATCTCGGGCGTCGCGACGACGACCTCATCGCAGAGCTCGCCCAATGGACTGTCCGCCTTGCCCGTGACGAGCCACTTCTGGCCGCGGAACGCGCGGGCCGCCTCGAGCGTGACCGGCGTGTCGCCCTCGTGGCTGACGACGACGAGCAGATCCGCGTCCGGGGGCGACAGCACGGCCTCGAGCGCCTGGATCGCGTCCCCGCCGGTCTGTGCCGCGTGAAACGAGGTGCCGCAGCCCGTGTAGGCGACGCGCACGCCGTCCGGAAGACGGCGGTCGGTCGGCACCTGCCGGAGCCATTCGGGTTGCGCGTTGATGGCTGCGCGCGTCAGGTCTCCGGCCATACACGCGTCTATACCATCCTTCGGGTGGCCGCCTTCCCGTTCGTGCACCGCGAGATCGCGAGATTCAGCGATCTCGACCCGATGGGCCACGTGAACAACGCGGTGTATCTGACCTGGATCGAGAACGCGCGGATCGAGTTCCTGCGGCGGCAGGGCGCCTTCGACAAGCCCGACACGAGCGAGATGACGATCATCCTCGCCCGGGTCGAGCTCGACTTCCGCTCCCCGGCCGGCTTCGGCGACGAGATCGAGGTCGGCGTGCGCACTGCGAGGCTCGGGACGAAGAGCTTCGACCTCGAGTACGAGCTGCGACGCGGCGATGAGGTCGTGGCGAACGCGACGACGGTGCTCGTCGCCTACGACTACGAGAGCAAGTCGAGCAAGGAGATTCCGGACGAATGGCGACGACGGCTGGCAGCATGACCTTCGAGCGAATGAGCCTGGCGAACGGCGTGCGGATCCTGACCGCGCCGATGCCGAACGTGCAGTCGACCTCGTGCTTCCTGATGTTCGCAGCGGGCTCCCGCTACGAGACGAAGGAGTCGAACGGGATCGCGCACTTCGCCGAGCACATGTTCTTCAAGGGGACGGAGCGAAGGCCCTCGTCGAAGGACATCTCGGGAGAGATCGACTCGATCGGCGGCGAGTTCAACGCGTTCACCGGCAAGGAGTACACGGGCTACTACGTTCGCTGCGCGGCCGAGCACGCGCCAGTCGCCTTCGACGTGCTCATCGACATGATCCGGCACTCCCGCTTCGAGCCGGACGAGATCGAGCGCGAGAAGGGTGTGATCGTCGAGGAGATGAACATGTACTTCGACACGCCGCGCGACTACCTCGGCGGGCTCTACGAGCAGCTCCTCTACGGCGACCAGCCGCTCGGCTGGGACATCATCGGCCGCAAGGAGACGGTGCGCGGCGCGACCCGCGAGACATTCCTCGACTATCTCGATCGCTGGTACCAGCCCACGCGCCTCGTCGTCGGCGTCGGAGGAAGGTTCGAGCCGAGCCTGCTCGCGAAGCTCGAAGAGCTCGTGTCGGAGTTCCCCCTCGGCGAGATGCCCGGCCCGGACCCGGTCCGGCTCGAATCGAACGGCGGCCCGCAGGTGATCGTCCACACGAAGGCGTCGGACCAGGCGCACGTGTCGCTCGGCGTGCGCAGCTACCCGATCGTGCACCCCGATCGTTACGCGCTGCAGCTGCTGTCGACGGTGCTGGGCGGCGGGATGTCCTCGCGGCTGTTCACGGAGGTGAGGGAGCGGCGCGGGCTCGCCTACTACGTGTACGGCGTCAACAACAGCTACACCGACGCCGGATCGCTCTACTCACAGGCGGGCGTCGACATCAACAGGATCGACGAGGCCGTCGAGACGATCGTGCGCGAGATCAGGCGGATCGCCGAGGAGACGGTGCCGGACGACGAGCTCGAGAAAGCGCGGAACTTCGCGAAGGGCCGCTTCGTGCTGCAGCTCGAGAGCCCGCACGGGACGATCATGTTCGGGCTTCGGCGCGAGGTGCTCGAGGGGCACGCGACGGAGCCGACCGAGGTGCTCGAGGGCCTCGACGCCGTCACCGTCCAGGATTTGCAGCGCGTCGCGCAGGACGTGATCGGCCGGAACGCGCTGAACCTCGCGGTGATCGGGCCGTTCGAGGACGCCGAGCGCTTCGAGCGCCTGCTTGCGTAGCGCAATAGCTCTCACGTTTGCCATCGTCGGCCTCGCGGCCTGCGGCGGGAGCGCCGAGGACGGCTACCCGCAGGAGTCGATCGATGCGTTCGTGCGCGAGTGCAACGAGCAGCCGAACACGTCCGAGCGCCAGTGCAGCTGCGTGGTCGAGCGCTTGCAGGAGACGATGCCGTACGAGGAGTTCGCTCGCGCCGACAAGGCGCTGAAGGAGAACCGGCAGCCCGACGAAGCGTCGGTCGAGAAGCTCCGCGAGGCCGTCACGGCCTGCGCAACAACGGCCTAGGAGGCCAACGCGTCGAGGTCCTCCGCGATGTGCTCGCGGTCTTCCTCGTCCGCGATCTGCGCGAGCGCTTCGCGTCCCAGCTCGAGGTTGCGCCGGAACTCGGCGTCGTTCCCCGCCACCTTGTGGGCGCGCGCCACCCCCTCGTAGGCGGCCGCGATGTCCCAGTCGCCGATCCCGTTCTCGGTGCAGAGCCCGAGGCAGCGTTCCGCGTGGTAGAGCGCCGCTTCACCGCGGCCGAGCACGGAGTTCACGCGGGAGATCTGCCAGTGGCTTCGCGCCGCGTTCTGCGGGCCTGCCTCGGCGGCGTGGCTCCAGTGGTACGCCGACGCGTACGTCGCGTTCAGCATCTCGTCGTCGTCGTCGCGCGTGCGGTCTTTCTGCTCGAGCAGCGTCCAGGTGTGGTTGTAGAGGTCGACGCCGAGTTGCCGGTGGTCGACGTCGCTCTTTGCCTCAGCCATCGGCTCCTCCTCAGTCCAGGGTCAACGCGGCGACCCGGCGGCCGAGCGCACGGGCCTCTGCCTCGGTGATGCCGGGACGGTACGCGAGCACGACGACAATGCGCGGCGTCCGGCCGTAGACGATCGCGGCACTCGCGCGCAGGTCGGAGATCCAGCCCTCCTTGTGGGCGACCGGCGCGGAGAAGAACGGCTCGAGCAACCCGCCGCGCGTCGAGTGGACGAGCAGCGCGATCCCGCGGCGAGCCTCCGTCTGCGATAGGCCGGTCGTCCGCGCGACGTAGCGGTTGCCCGCGGCCGCAGCCTGGAACGCGTAGAGGATCCGGCCGAGATCGTGCGCCGTCGTGACGCGCGAGTGGCCGTGGGCCGGCGGCTTCGGCGCGTCGACGGCAGCGGAGGTCCCTGCGCGGTACGGGCCTGGATACGTGCTCGCGCGCGCGCCGAGACGCCTGAGCGAGCCGGCGATCACCCCCTCGCCGCCGAGCTTTCGGGTGAGGCGGTTCGCTGCGAGGTTCGACGACCACCCTGCGAGCTGGCGCAGGTCGTACCAGAGCGGTGAGCCCGGCGCGTGGCCGCGGCGAAGCGCCTCCGCGAGCACACCGAGCTTCACGGTCGAGGCGGCAGGGAAGCTCGCGTCCGAGTTCCACCCGGCCCACGCTCCCGTGCCGAGGTCGTGCACCCAGAATGCAGCCCAGCCACGATAGGACGTCCCGATCTCGGCAAGTTGCCCCGCGAGACGCGTGTCCTTCGCTCGTTCCGCCCGGGCGCCAGGACGTTTTGCGAACCCCGGGGCGTCGTGGCCGCCTCGCCACGAAGCGGGACGGAGGTCGTGCCGCTCCGTGGCGAGCACGTCGGCGTGGGCACGTGCGGCCGCGACCCGATCGCCCGCGCGCAATGCGTGTTCCTCCCGGTCGCGCGCGGTGTCGTACCGGGCCTGGAGAACGGCGGGGTCGGGAGCGGTGGTGAGGAGCGCGAGTGCGGCGAGCGCCAGCAGCTTCACGCCGGAAGTCAGTCCTCGGTCTTCTCGCTTGCCGCGCGGTCGCGAATCTCTTCGACCACTGCGGGATCGGCGAGCGTCGTCGTGTCACCGAGCGTCCGCTCCTCCGCGACGTCGCGCAGCAGGCGACGCATGATCTTTCCGCTGCGGGTCTTCGGGAGCTCCGGCGTGAAGACGATGTTTGCAGGCTTCGCGATCGGGCCGATCTTGTGCGCGACGTGGTTCCGGAGCACCTCCAGCATCTCGATCGACGGCTCTTCGGTCCCCTTCAGCGTGACGTAGGCAACGATCGCCTGCCCCGTCTGCGCGTCGGTGCGGCCGCAGACCGCGGCCTCGGCAACGCTCGGGTGATCGACGAGCGCGGACTCGACCTCGATCGTCGAGATGCGGTGCCCGGAGACGTTCATCACGTCGTCGACCCGGCCGAGCAGCCAGAAGTCGCCGTCGCGGTCGATGCGCGCGCCGTCGCCCGCGAAGTACACGTCGTCGTACTTCGACCAGTACGTCTCGCGATAGCGGTCGTCCGCCTTGTGGATTCCGCGCAGCATCGCCGGCCACGGTCGCCGGAGCACGAGGTAGCCGCCACCGCCGGGCCCGACCTCGTTCCCCTGCTCGTCGTACACCGCTGCGTCGACGCCCGGAAACGGCTTGGTCGCCGAACCGGGCTTCGTCGTCGTCACACCCGGCAGCGGCGTGATCAGGATCATCCCGGTCTCCGTCTGCCACCAGGTGTCGACGACCGGCGTGCGGCTGCCGCCGATGTGGCGGCGATACCACTCCCACGCTTCGGGGTTGATCGGCTCGCCGACCGAGCCCAGCAGGCGCAGCGACGAGAGGTCGTGCTTCTCCGCGTGCTCGGTACCCCACTTCATGTGCGCGCGGATCGCGGTCGGCGCCGTGTAGAGGATGTCGACCTTGTAGCGCTCGACGATCTCCCACCAGCGCTCCTTGTCGGGAAAGTCGGGCGTCCCCTCGTAAAGCACCCCGGTCGTGCCGTTCGTGAGCGGCCCGTAGACGATGTAGCTGTGGCCGGTGACCCAGCCGACATCGGCCGCGCACCAGTACACCGAGTCGGGCTTCACGTCGAAGATGTAGTGGTGCGTCGACGCGACGCCGACGAGGTACCCCGCGGTGGTGTGGACGATTCCCTTTGGCTTGGCGGTCGTGCCGCTCGTGTAGAGGAGATAGAGAAGGTCCTCGGAGTCCATCGGCTCGCACGGATACGGGGTCTCGTCCGTTGCGACCTTGTGCCACCAGTGGTCGCGGCCCTCCTGCATCGGCACCTCGTTGCCGGTGCGGCGCAGGACGACGACGTTCGTCACCGTCGGCGACGCGGCGACCGCCTCGTCCGCGGTGCGCTTCAGCGGCACGGTCGCCCCGCGGCGCCAAGCCTCGTCCTGCGTGATCAGGACCTCGCACTCCATGTCCTGCAGGCGATCCGAGAGCGCGTCGGCGGAGAAGCCTCCGAAGACGACCGTGTGCGGCGCGCCGATGCGTGCGCAGGCGAGCATTGCGACCGCGGTCTCGGGAACCATCCCCATGTAGATGCCGACGGGTGTGCCCTTGCGGACGCCGATCGCCTTCAGCGCGTTCGCGAGCTTCGTCGTCTCGCGCTGGAGGTCTGCGAAGGTGACCTCGCGCCGCTCGTCGGCAGGCTCGCCTTCCCAGTAGTACGCGACCTTGTCGCCGAGGCCCGCCTCGACGTGGCGGTCGACGCAGTTGTAGGTGACGTTCGTCTTGCCGCCGAGGAACCACTTCGCGTACGGCGGCTTCCATTCGTAGAGCTGCGTGAACGGCTCGAACCACGAGATGCGCTCGCGACCTTCGCGCTCCCAGAACGTGTCGAAATCCTCGTCGTAGATGTCGGGCTGCGCGTTCGCCTGCGCGGCGAAGTCCTCCGACGGCGGGTAGCGCCGGTCCTCGGTGAGGATCGTCTCGATCGCCGGCGTCGTCACAGCGTCAGCTCGTAGGGAAAGTCGGTGAGGTTCTCGCAGCCGTCGTCCGTCACGATCACGAGGTCCTCGAGGCGCAGGCCGCCGTAGCCGGGCCGGTAGAGCCCGGGCTCGACGCTGACGGCGTCGCCCGCGACGAGCGGATCGGTGCCGAGCAGCCCGAGCGACGGCGCCTCGTGCACCTCGAGCCCGACGCCGTGGCCGAGCGAGTGGATGAACCCGTTCTCGAGCGGGACACCTTCTTCTTTCTTCCGAGGCGTCGGAAAGCCGGCCGCCTCGAAGATCTCGCACGTTCCCTCGAAGACCGAGCGGCCGGTGACGCCGGCCCGGATCTCGCCGAGCGCGCGGTCGAGCGCCTGCTTGCAGAGCCCGTACCACTCGTTGAGCTCGTCGCTCGGCTCGCCGAAGACGAACGTGCGCGTCATGTCGGCGTAGACACCCGACTCGTTGTCGCGCGGGAAGAGGTCGATCACCACCGGCTCGTCGCGCAGGATCTCGCCCGACCCGGCGTCGTGGCCGATCGCCGACTGCGGGCCGTGCGAGACGATCAGCTCGTCTGCGGTCGCGCCCAGCTCGAGGAAGCGCTGCAGGATCGCCGCCTTGATCTCCTCGACGGTGATCGTCGCGCCGCCGGCGAGTGCGTCGCGGAGCATCGTCTGCGCCGTCGCCATCCCCGCTTCAGCCGCACGTTGTGCGCGCCGCATCCCCTCGAGCTCGGCTCCGCTCTTGACGCGCCGACGCCCGTCGAAGAGCTCCCGGTCGACGCTGAGCTCGACACCGTTCGCGCGGAGCGCGTCCGCGACGTCGAGCGGGAAGGACGCGGGGACGACGGCCTGCGCGATCCCGAGCTCCCGGCAGACGCGGGCGATCAGCTCGTCGCGGATCTCGTGCTGGTCTTTCCCGCTCCGCATCAGCTCGTCGGCGCCGTAGTCCTCCCGGGGGTGGACGTCGAGACCGGGCAGCGCGCGAAGCCGCGGGAGCTCCAGGGAGTGCGTGACCACGTGCCTCGTGCCGTTCCGCTCGAGGTACAGGAAGGGATCCGGGACGGACAGCGGGATCTCGTGCCTGAGCTCGGGCGAGCGAACGGTATCGGCGTAGATCAAGACGTCCGGCACGGCCGCGAAGATCCTATACCTGGTTGAAAGTGATGCTATCCTCCGCCCGCTGCCGGACCCCCACGCCGGCGGCTACCGGGGTCTTTCTGAGGTCTTCGCCTGAAATGAGGTTTTCTATGTCCTATCTCTCAAAGCGCGTTTCGTTGCGCGTTCTCGTCCTGGCGCTGACAAGCGCCCTCGCCCTCGCCGTCGTCGGCTCTGCGAGCGCCGAGTTCCCGACGAAGCGGAGCGATCCGTCCGTCCGAGGCACGCCCCAGGAGGGCCAGACGCTCACTGGCGCCACGGGACAGTGGCTCGATGCTCTAGGTCTGCCGTGCGCCGACTGCAAGTTGACGTACACATGGCAGCGGTGCAACCCGGACATCAGCGGGTGCGCGGACATCCCCGGGGCAACCGGCTTCAGCTACACGCTGGGCGGCGCGGACGTCGGCAGGCGTATCCGGTTCGTGGAATGGATCTTCAAGCGGGACTGCGGCGCCTACAACAACGCCGGGGGCACGCAGGAGTGTCAGGACGTCACCAAGAACGGGGCGTCCTTCCCCACCAACGTGGTCACGCCCAAGCCGGTGACGAACGCGACGGCAACTGCGCCTCCGGCCGTGCAGGGCCTCGCCATGGAGGATGAGGTTCTTACTGCGACCGGGGGCACGTGGACCGGTCCCGGCACGATCACGAAGGCGATCTTCTGGCAGCGCTGCAACACCGCCGGTGAAGGCTGCGCAACGGTCGTCGGCGCGACGGGTGCGACCTACAGGCTCACCGTCGCCGACGTCGGCACGCGGCTCCGCGTGATCGAGACCGCGTCGAACGAGGGCGGAACCGCCCAGGCCGCGTCGACTCCGACGGCGGTCGTCGACGAGCTGCGACCCACGGCGAGCCGGCCCACGGTTCCGGCGTCGAAGGTGAACACGCCGCACCGCCTGCTGGTCGACCAGCTCGTCGTGAAGCAGTCGGGCGACAAGGTCACGATCCGCATTCGGGTTTCGGACACCCGCGGCTTCCGCGTGACGGGGATCCTGGTCCGCTCCACGCCGACGGGCCTCCTCGCGGGCTCGTCCGCCGCGCGCGCGACGGACTCGAAGGGCTGGGCGACCTTCGTGTACGCCGCAACCGGAACGGGCTCGACCTACGTGTACGCAGAGGCAGCCAAGAAGGGTCAGAAGGCCCAGAGCGGCGTGTCCAGCGCCAACCTCTTCCGGGTGCGGATCAAATAGGGGTTGAGTGGTCGCGGGTTTCTGCCGAAACCCGTTGTGAGCCTTGAAACTGCGCGCCTTTCTGCCCTCCGGGGCAGGAAGGCGCGGACCCACCGAAAAGGAGCAACCCCCGCCGTGCGCTCTCGCCCGAGCCTCATCGCCGTCGTCCTCGCTTTGACCCTCACGTTGCTCTTCGCGGGGGCAGCGCGGGCCGAGGCGCCGCAGGTCAACACACCGGCGTCGATCACCGGCACCGCAGCGGTGGGCCAGGAGCTGACAGCGCACAACGGCACGTGGCTCTACGCGGACGGAAGCTCTTGCCAGTCCGAGTGCACGATGAGCTACCAGTGGCAGAGGTGCTCGGACGGGTGCGCCGACATCAGCGGCGCCTCCTCCCGCTTCTACACCGTCCAGTCGGCTGACGCCGGCCACACGCTGCGGGTCATGGAGACGATGTCCAAGCACGACTGCGGTGCCTGGAACAATGCAGCCGGCACGCAGGAGTGCAACGACGTCAAGCGCAGCGGGCCCTCCGGCCACACCGCCCTCGTCCCCGGCGGCGCAGCCCCGACGTCTCCCACGCCGCCCACGACTCCCCCGGGGCCGACGGGACCCAAGCCGCAGGCTCCACTCGCGCCGACGGCCACGGCGGCGCCGACCGTGGCCGGGGTTCCGATGGTGGAGCAGACCCTGAGCGCGACGACGGGAACGTGGAGCGGCTCCGCTCCGTTGACGATTGGGCTCGAGTGGCTTCGCTGTGACCCGGAAGGCGAGAACTGCCAGGGCCTCGGCATCACCGCGAACACCTACACGGTCGGGTTCGTGGACGTCGGCAGGACGATCCGCGTGAAGATCACGGCCGCGAACCTCGCCGGCGCGCGCGGGGCGGTCTCCGATCCCACCCCCGTCGTCAGCACGCTGATGCCGACCGAGCAGAACCCGAGCATCGCGGTCGCGAAGGTGACCGCGCCGCACAGGCTCGTGATCGACCAGGTCAAGGCGCCGGCTCGCTTCACGGGCCGGGCGATGCGCGTCACGCTCCGCGTGAGGGACTCACGCGGCTTCCTCGTCGAGGGCGCACTCGTCTCCGCGACCACGCTGCCGGGCAACGCGCTCGGTCGGCCGGCGGAGTTCACCACGAGCGCAGACGGGCTCGTCACGCTCGAGTTCAAGCGCGGCGCGAAGCTGCGAGCGGCGATCAGGGCGGTCACGATCGTCGTGATCGCACGGCGGCCGGGCGACAAGCCCGCGAGCCCGCGCGGCGGGATCGTGCGGCTGAAGCTGCCGGTCGCACCCACCGCGAGGCGCTAGCACCCGCATAGACTCCGGACCGTGGAGGACGCGCTCCAACGGGCCCAGGAGTTGCTCGCGCTCTACGAGGGCGAGCTTCGAGGCGAGCTTCCCGGCGGAGCCGACATCTACGACGCGCACGTCCACCTCGGCGACGACATCGACGGGATGGCGGGCCGCTTCGACGAGCTGATGACCGGGATGGAGCGCTATGGCGTGTCCCGCGCGAACATGTTCTGCCTGGATGAGCCAGACCGCCACCCCGCCTTCCGCGCAGCGAACGACCGCACGCTCGCGTTCGCGGAGCGGTCGAACGGGCGGCTCGTCCCGTTCGTCCGGCTCGACCTCACGGAAGAGCCGCTCGAGGAGGCGCGACGGTGCCTCGACCTCGGCGCCCGCGGGATCAAGCTCCACCCTCGCGCGCAGCGCTTCCAGCTGAACGACGAGCGGCTGTCGCCGATCTTCGCGATCGCGGCCGAGCGCAACGTGCCGATCCTGATCCACGGCGGCCGCGGGCTCCCGCCGATCGCCGCAGAGCTTCGGCGGCTCGTCGAGGCTCACCCCGGCTCGCAGCTGATCATCGCGCACGCCGGGATCGCCGACCTCGGCAACCTCGCCGCGTGCTTCGCGGGGAAGCGCGGCGTCTACTTCGACACCTCCGTGTGGAGCGCCGTCGACCTGCTCGACTTCCTGCACCTCGTCCCGCCGGAGCAGGTCGTCTACGCATCGGACTACCCGTACGGTCGCCAGCCGAACTCGCTTCTGCTCGCGCTCCGCACCGCGCGGATCGCCGGCTTCAGCGAGCTGGAGGTCCGCAACATGCTCGCCGGCAACGCGCACCGGATCGCGAACGGCGAGGAGCCGCTGGAGCCGTCGGAACCGCGCGGGCGCGCGACGTTCTCGCAGCCGATGGTCCTCGCGCGGATCCACCAGTACCTCTCGATGGCGACGCCGCTGCTCTGGACGCGCCAGCCGGACACGATCGGCGTGCTCGGGCTCGCGCTGAACGCAACCGAGGAACGCAACGGGCACATCCGGGAGGTCGAACAGATCCGCGACCTTCTGCTCACGGCGCGCGAGCTGTGGCGCGGGCTGCCCGAGTCGGAGACCGAGGACGACCGCGTCGAGGCGGCGCGCGCCGTCTTCAGGCTCGTGCACCTCGCAGACATCCTCTCGATCACGACCGATGCGCCTGACGGTTAACGGGGCGGCTCACGACCTCGAGCCGGAGGTCGGGCGAACACTCGCCGAGACGCTGCGCGAGGACCTCGGCCTGACGGGCACGAAGGTCGCGTGCGGCGAAGGACACTGCGGCGCGTGCACGGTCCTGCTCGACGGCGTGCCGCACCTCTCGTGCATCACGCTTGTGCACACCGTCGGTGAGCGCAACGTGACGACGATCGAGGGACTGCGCGACCATCCGCTCGTGGACGCGTTCGTGCGCACGGACGCGCTCCAGTGCGGCTTCTGCACGCCGGGCCAGATCGTCAGTGCGTCGGCGCTCGTTGCCCGGAACCCCGACCCGACGGTCGACGAGATCCGGCATCAGATGGCCGGGAACCTCTGTCGCTGCGGGACGTACCCGCGCATCGAGGAGGCGATCCAGTCGTGGCACGCCTGATCAAGACCGAGAAGGAGGTCGAGGGCCGCTACACCGAGACGTGGATCGTCGTCGAGGAGGACGCGCTCGACCAGTGGCCCGGCGGGCCGCTCGAGGTGGTCGGCCGACCGGCGGCGAAGATCGACGGCTATGAGCGCGCGCGCGGCGAGGCGCGCTACACGGCCGACATCCGGCTGCCGGGGATGCTGCATTCGGCGTTCCTGCGCAGCCCGCACCCACACGCGACGCTGACCCGCATCGACGCCGCCCGAGCGAAAGAGGCTCCGGGCGTCCGCGGCGTGCTCGTGGCCGGCGAGGTCGAGTGGTTGTCGAGCGACGCGGCGTTCGAGGGCCAGGCGGTCGCGGCCGTCGCCGCTGACACCGACGCCCAGGCGCGCGCGGCCGTCGAGCTGATCGAGGCCGAGTGGGACGTGCACGAGCCACTGCTGGATCCCGAGGAAGCGGTACGGCGCGGCTCGCTGATCGGAGAAGAGCGCCGCTACGCGCGAGGCGACTACGAGCGCGGCCTGGCCGAGGCGGACGTCGTGATCGAGGCCGAGTACCGCACCCAGACGCTGAACCACAACTCGATGGAGACGCACCAGTGCGTGTGCGACTGGCACGGAGAGGGGCTCGACGTCTACGTCTCGACCCAGTACGTCTGGGGGGTTCGCAGCGAAGTGGCCGAGGCGTTCGGGCTGCCGCCCGACAAGGTGCGCGTCGTCTGCGAGTACATGGGCGGCGGGTTCGGCTCAAAAGGCGACGCCGGCGAGTTCGTCTTCGTCGCGGCGGAGCTCGCGCGGCGCACGGGACGACCGGTCCGCTACGCGATGAACCGGCGCGAGGAGAACATGATCGCGGGCAACCGCAACGCAACGATCCAGCGCGTCACCGTGGGCGCGCGTTCCGACGGCACATTGACCGCGCTTGGAGGCGAGTACTTCTGCGCGCTCGGCTGGGACGGCTGGCTGCCTTCGACCGCCGGCCCGATGCAGCTGCTGCACGCGTGCGAGAACGTGCGCACCGTCGAGCACGGCGCGAAGCTGAATCTCCCGCCGATGGCCGCCTTCCGCGCGCCCGGCTTCGTGGAGGGCACGTGGTCGCTCGAGTGTCTGCTCGACAAGGTCGCGGCCGAGCTCGACATCGACCCGCTCGAGCTGCGCCGCCGCAACTACGCGAACGCCGACACGATGGACGGCCGCCCGTACTCGTCGAAGAACCTGATGGAGTGCTACCGGCGCGCCGAGCCGAGCTGGGAGCGGCGCACGGAAGTGCGCGCGCGCTCGGACGAGACCTGGAAGCGCGGCGTCGGGCTCGCGAGTCAGATCTGGTACGGGGGCGGAGGCCCTCCGTCCTACGCGTGGGTGCGGGTCGGTTCCGACGGTCGCGTGAACGTGGTCACCGCGATGCAGGACATCGGCACGGGCACGAGGACCGCGATGGCGCAGATCGCCGCCGAGGAGCTCGGGCTCGCGCTCGACCGCGTCGAGGTGCAGGTCGGCGACTCCGCGCGAGGCCCGTTCGCGGTCATCTCCGGCGGCTCGTCGACCCTCCCGTCGATGGGCCCCGCCGTCCGCGCGGCCGCGGCCGACACGGCGCGGCAGATCCTCGAGATCGCGGCCCAGCGCTTCGACCTCGAGCAGCGTGTGCTCTCGCTCAGGGGCGGCAACATCGTCTCCACGGACGGTGGCTCGTGGCCGCTCGAGGAGATCACCGGGCTTCTCCAGGATGGTCAGATCCTCGGCAAGGGTGCACGCGGCCCGAACCCTGCCGGGATGCGCGTCTTGACGTTCGGCGTGCAGGTCGCAGAGGTCGCCGTCGACGTCGAGACCGGCGAGGTCGTCGTCGAGCGCATCCACGCCGTGCACGACGTCGGCCGGGTGATCAACCCGCTCGGAGCACGCAGCCAGATCGAGGGCGGGATCATCCAGGCGATGGGGCACACGTTCTCCGAGGCGCGCCTCGACGACCCGCGCACGGGCTCGATCCTCACGCGCACGCTCGATGCGTACAAGCTGCCGACCTTTGCCGACGTGCCGGAGATCGTCTGCGAGCTGGTCGACGTTCCGGACGAGCACCTGACGAACCTCGGGTCGAAAGGTCTCGGCGAGCCGCCGATCATCCCGACTGCAGCGGCGATCGCAAACGCGATTCGCGACGCGACCGGCGCCGACGTGACGTCGCTGCCGATCACGCGCGAGGAGATTCTGCAAGCCCTCCGTGAAGCACGAGAGCGGGAACGCGTTGCAGCTGGTTCGGCCTAGCTCGCTCGAGGAGTTCGCGGCGCTCGGCCGCGAACCAGGAGACCAGGCGCTTGCGGGAGGCACGGAGCTCGTTCCGCAGCTGCGCGACGGGCTGGTGCACGCGGACCGGCTCGTGCAGATCACGGACGTCGTGCCGCGGGGCGTGCAGGGAACGACGATCGGCGCGGGCACGACGCTCACGGAGCTCGAGCACGACACGACGATCCCCGAGGCGCTGCGCGAGGCCTGTCGGCTCGCGGCCTCGCCGCAGCTTCGGAACATGGGGACGATCGGCGGGAACCTGCTCCAGTCGACGCGCTGCTGGTACTGGCGCCTGCAGTTTCCGTGCCGGTTGCACGGCGGCGACGTCTGCCACGCGCGGGCCGGCCAGCATCGCGAGCATGCGATCTTCGCGAACCACTTCTGCGGCTCGGCACACCCCTCGGACCCCGCTGCCGCGCTCCTTGCGCTCGACGCACGCGTCCGCACCGACCGCCGCGAGCTCCCGCTCGACCTCCTCTACCGGCTCCCGACGGCGGAGGACCGGAGCGTGACGACGCTCGAGGACGGCGAGCTGATCCTCGAGCTCGAGTTCGAGCCGCCGCTCGCGAGCACGTACCTGAAGGCGATGGACCGCAAACGGTGGGCCTTCGCGCTGGTCGGCTTCGCCGCCGCGCGCTATCCCGATGGTGTCCGACTCGCGTTGGCCGGCGTGGCCCCGATCCCGTGGGCGCTCGACTCACTCGACGCACTCGAAGCCGCCGAGCCTCTGCCCGGGAACGCGTACAAGGTCGAGCTCGCCCAGGCCCTCGGGCGCCGGGCGATCGCGTCGATCACCCGCTAGCATCCGGCACTCGTGGCGCGGCGGCTCGCTTCCCTCCTCGTCATCGCGCTCGCCTGCGGACTGGGTGCGATGACGGTCTCCAACGCGAGGGCGGGCAAACCGTCGGCGGCGGTCGCGCACATCCCGGCGATCCCGCTGACCGCCGCAAGCGGGCCGCGGTGCCCGATTCCCACGCGATTCCGGAAGGCCTTCGTCGACGCGGCCCGCGAGACTCGTCTGCCCCTGTCGCTGTTGACCGCCGTCGCGCGGGTTGAGTCGGAGTTCCAGTCCGGGGCGACCTCGAGCGCGGGCGCGCGCGGCTTGCTCCAGGTGCTGCCGACGACGGCCGCCGAGCTCGAGCTCGACGCCGAGCACCCGACGCAGAACGTCCTCGCCGGCGCGCGGTACCTCCGTCTGCAGCTCGACCGCTTTCCCTCGAGCGACCTCGCACTTGCCGCGTACAACGCCGGCCCGACGGCGGTCGCGAACGCGGGGGGCGCTCCCAGTGAGGAGACGCTCACGTACGTCGCCGACGTCACGTCGATCTGGCGCTCTCTGGCCGGTTGCGGCTGAGGCTCGCAGCACTTCTGGCGGTCACGCTCCTCGCCGGCGGCTGTGGCGGCGGGGACGACGAGACCTCGAGCGAGAGCGTGCCGGGCTGCACGGCGGTCGAGGCGCCGGAGCCTCGCGAGCCCGAGTCGAGACAGGCTCCCTCCGTCGAGCTCGATCCTGACGTCACGCACACCGCCGTCGTTCGGACGAACTGCGGCGAGTTCGCGATCACGCTCGCACCCAATCGATCGCCCAACGCCACGGCCTCGTTCGCGGCTCTTGCCGATGACGGCTACTACAACGACACGGTCTTCCACCGCATCGTTCCGGAGTTCGTGATCCAGGGCGGCGACCCGACGGCGACCGGCACGGGCGGCCCCGGCTACACCACCGTCGACACACCCTCGAAGGACACGCAGTACACGCTCGGGACGGTCGCGATGGCCAAGACGGCAGCCGAGCCGCGCGGCGCTGCGGGCAGCCAGTTCTTCGTCGTCACCAACGACGAGCTCCAGCTCCCGGGCGACTACGCGGTGATCGGCGAGGTCACGTCCGGGTTCGAGACCGTCGCGCGCATCGGCGGCTACGGCGACGCCGACGGGGTACCGACCATCGTCGCCGTCGTCGAGTCGATCAAGATCTCTCGAGGCGGCTGATGGTCGCGGCCGTCGTCCTGGCGGCCGGCGCCGCGAGCAGGTTCGGCGCGCCGAAGCAGCGGCTGCTCCTGCCGCTCGTGCTCGAGCGCGTCCGAGCGAGCGGTGTCGACGAGATCGTCGTCGTCGCCGGGGCATACGCGCTCGAGGCGGACGCTCGCGTCGTCGATTGCGACGACTGGGAGCGAGGCCCCGGCGCGTCGCTTCGCTGCGGCCTCGAGGCGCTCGCGCCCGACGTCGAGGCGGCCGTCGTCGTCCTCGCCGACGGGCCCCACCTCGCGCCTGAGGCGATCGACCGCGTGGTCGAGGTCTGGCGGGAGAGCGGCGCCGAGATCCTGGCCGCGAGCTACGGCGGCGACCGCGGACACCCGGTCCTGCTCGCTCGCGCCGCCTGGAGCCGCGTGCCGGACGAAGGCGCCCGGGCGCTCGAGCCCGTGCTCGTCCCCTGCGACGACCTCGGGACTCCAGGAGACGTCGATTCGGCCGATGAATGGGAGGAGGACCCCCGCTAGCCGCCGAAACGAGACACCCCGCATGGAGCTCGCCACCGCACTCGACCACAAGCGCTCGCCGCTCGCGCAAGCACGGTTGCAGCGACAGCTTCCCGTCCGCGAAGCCGCGGCCAAGGCCGGCTTGACTGAGGACGAGGTCTCGTGGCTCGAGGAGGGCCGCGTCTACCGCTTCCGCTCCCCGGACGACGCGCTCCTCGCGCTGATGCTGTACGCGACCGCCCTGGAGATCGACCATCACGAGGCACGCGAGATCGCCGGGCTCCGCGTCGGCCCGCGCCCGTTCAGGGCCAACCCCCGCACTCGGCTCGCGGTGCTCGCAGGCGTGGCGGCGGCTGCCGTGGCGCTGACTGCCGCCTTCGTCATTCCGGGCCAGGCGGAGCAGCGCGCGCGTGAAGCACAGGCCTCCCGGCTCGCCGCCGAGGCCACGCTGCCCAAGCCCTGGCAGATCGACGTCGACGTGCTCAACGGCAACGGCGACATCGTCTTCACGCGTCAGGTCGCGTCACGCGTCGGCGCACTCGGATACCACATCGCCCGCGTGCGTCGCGCGAACCGCTTCGACTATCCGGAGACCTCCGTGTACTACGAGCGCGGCGGCTACGACGTTGCCGCACGGCTCGCACGGCAGCTCGGCGTCGGGACCCGTCCGTTGCCGGGCGGCCACAACACGAAACGGCTCGTCGTGATCGTCGGGCCGCACCGCGGCCCCGCGTAACGCGCGTTGCGGGGGTCGCTACGCGTCGCGGATCCGCGCGAGCGGATTCGCGACTTGCGCAGCTAGAGGAGCGGAGTGCGGAGTGCCGCGAGCTTTTCCTTGAGGCTCGGCGGCATCTCCTCGGTGCACGCGACGCGCACGTAGCCGCGCAGCTCTTGCTCGAAGCGGAAGCGGCTGGTGCACCACGGGCACGCCTCGAGGTGCGTCTCGACCGAGATCTGTTCCTCGCGCGAGAGCGACCGGTCGAGGAACGGTTGCATGACCTCTTCGCAGTGATCGCAGGGATCCATCACGTGGCCTCGACGGCGCGATCTGCAAGCTCTTGCTTCAGCACGCGCCGCGCTCGATGCAAGCGTGACATCACTGTACCGATCGGGATGTCGAGGATCTGCGCGGCGTCCTGGTAGGAGAAGTCGCCGATGTCGACGAGCACCAGGACGTCGCGGAAATCGTGCGGGACTGCCGAGAGGGCTCCGACGACGTCATCTTGGGATAAACGCTCGACCACGCGTTCTTCTTCCAGGGGGCGCCCGGCCGACTCCTCCAGCTTGTTGTAGAGGAAGTAGTCGCCTTCCTCCATCGGCTGGGTCTGCGGCCGGCGCTGAACGCGGCGGGCCCGATCGATGTTGAGGTTGGTGAGGATCCGGAGCAGCCAGGCTCGGAGGTTCGTCCCCGGCGTGAACGAGCGCCAGCTCCGGAAGGCTCGCTCGTAGGTCTGCTGGACGAGGTCCTCCGCTTCCTCGCGCGAGTTGACGAGGCCGCGCGCGACCCGGAAGACCTGGTCGGAGAGGCCGAGCGCCTCCTCCTCGAAGCGCACGCGGTCGCGCGCCTCGTTGGCGATGCGACGCCCCTCGGTGTCGGTCTCCGACATCAGGCTTCGCGGGGAGCGAACCCGGCCCCACTCAGCACCGCGACGAGGTCGTCGCGCGACGTCCGGGACTCGTCCCAGGTCAGCGTCACCTCGCCCAGCAGGTTCGCGTTGGCGGCCTCGAGGCCGTCGTGGCCCTGGAGGGCCTCGCCGAGCCGCATCACGCAGCGTTCGCAGCGAACGCCTGCGACGTGGATCGTCTCGGTCGTCATTCCGGCGATGCTAGCGAGCGCTCGACGGCGTCGCGGCAGGCCGCGTGCGGATCGCCGGCCGCGAGCTGGAAGTCGGCCTCGCAGGACGCACCGTCGAGAGGCTCCATGAGCGCGAGATCGGCATGGGGCGCTACGAGCTCGCGAAGTTCGGCCAAGAGCTCGGTCGCCGACACGAGGCGATCCTCGCTCGGGTGGATCAACTGCGCCCGCGGGCCGAAGCGCGAGGCGAAGAAGCGGTTCGTGTGGGCGTCCGCCCGCGATGCAGCGCGGCCGTCGCCGTTCGCGGCCCACACACCGAGCGCATGCAGGAGCGCGACGAACGCGCCCGCTCGTCGCGGGTCGGTGGGCTGGTCGGGTGCGCGCAGCTCGAGCGTCCCGAGCGCAGGGTGCATCCGCACGTCCCACCAGGTCTGCGTCGGCTTCCGCAGAACACCCGCACGCTGCCAGCGCTCCATCGTTTCCACCCAGCCGTCCCACGACCCGAACAACGGCGGCACACCGGAGCGCGGCAGCGTCGCGAGCACCTCTGCTCGGGTGGAGAGCAGCCCGGTCGCCTCGCCGCGGAACCACGGCGAGTTCGCAGAGACGGCGAGCACGACGGGCAGCCACGGGAGCACGGCCTCGTGTGCGCGCATGCACGTCTCCGGGTCGGGCATTCCAATGTGGACGTGCAGACCGCACACACCCTGGCGGCGTGCCACCGGCCCGGCTGCGGCGGCGAACTCGAGGTAGTCGGGGTTCTCGACGACAGGCGTGTCCTCCGGCGTCGCGAAGGGGTGCGACCCGATCGCGAGCGCGCGCAGGCCCTCGGCTTCGCACGCGTCGAAGACACGGCGGCGAAGCGCCCAGATCTGATCGGCTGCTTCGCGCGGTGACTCGCAGACGTCGGTTGCGGTCTCGACGAACGACGCAAGCAGCTCGTGCTTGACGCCCTCGCCCGCCCGCTCGAGCACGCGCGCCGACGCGGCGACGGGCAGCAGCGTCCGCTCGTCGACGAGCAGCAACTCCTCCTCGACGCCCACGGAGAAGGGCGCGCTCTGGCCGAACGAATGCTCGATGCCGGGAAACCTATTCGGCGGCGGGTGCGCGACCGAGCTTGACGGTCACCGTGAGGCGTCGGTCGGCGCGGTAGACCTCGACCTCGATCTTGTCGCCCGGCCGTTTGCGGGCCAGGATCGAGCGCAGCCGCTCGGGCGTCGTGACGGGTGCGCCTTCGACGGCGACGAGGATGTCGCCGCCCAGCCGCCAGCTCTCCCCGCCGACGATCACGGTGCGAGTGCCGGCGCGAAGACCCGCCTTGTCCGCGGCGCTGTCCGGGACGACCGAGTCGATCACGAGCCCTTGCCGAGCCTGCTCCGGAAGCCGGAAGAGGCGCGCTATGTCGTCGGTCAGCGGCGTCGCCTCGATGCCGAAGAACGCGTGCTCGACCTTGCCGACACGGATGATCTGCGCGGTCACGCTGCGAACGGTGTCCACCGGGATCGCGAACCCGACACCGACGCTGCGGTCCGACGAGCTTCCGGTGGCGATCTGCGTGTTCACGCCGATGACCTGACCGAGGGCGTTCAGAAGCGGTCCACCCGAGTTGCCCGGGTTGATCGGCGCGTCCGTTTGGATTGCATTGTCGATCGCGAGCTCGTTCGGCGCCTCGAGCACGCGGCCGATCGCGCTGACGATCCCGGCTGTCATCGAACGTTCGTAGCCGAACGGGTTCCCGATCGCGACCACCTCGTCCCCGACGCGGACCGAGGTCGACCTGCCGAGGCGGAGCGGCGTCAGTCCGCGCGGCGGCGTGTTGACCTTCAGCACCGCGAGGTCGGTGGTCGGGTCGGTGCCCACGACCCTCGCGCGGACCGACTCGTCGTTCGAGAAACTGACCGTGACGACCTCGGCGCCTTCCACGACGTGGAAGTTCGTCACGATGTGGCCTGACTTTTCGATCACGAAGCCGGAGCCGAGCGAGCGGATCCGGCGCGGAAACGGGTCGAACGGATCGGATGCGAGCGGGCCGGTCGCCTCGACCTGCACGACGCCGCTCGCGTAGGCCGCGTAGATGTCCCCGTACGTCAGGCCGCCGTTTTGTGCGAAGACGACCGGAGTTCGATCCGGCTCAGGCGCGACCTCGCGAATCGTCGTCGAGCCGCCGAGCACGCCGACTGCCGAAGCCACCGCGAGCGCGGCGAAGCCGCCGACGAGGCCTGCGGCCAGGAGCGCGCCGACACGGAGCAGAAAGCGCCTGTCCCCCACGATCCGTTTATAGCGCCGAGGCGCGCACGTGGTATTGAGGCTCCGTTAACTTCGGTCGATGGCCAAGACCCTGATCGTCGACGGCCGGAACGTCCAGCGCTCTCTCTGGCCGAACATCCCCTCCGGACGGCTCGTCGAGCTCGTCCGAGACTGGGCGGAGCGAAACGACGTCCGTCCGCTGATCGTCTTCGACGGGCGCGCAACGGTCGAGGCCGACGACGTCGTCGGCACCGGCCGAGAGATCGCCGACGACTGGATCGCCCGCGAGGCGCCCTCCCATGCGCCCGTACTGGCTGGTCACGTCGGACCGCGAGCTCCGAGAGCGGGCAGGACACGACGCCGAGCGCGTGATCGGCGGAGGCAGCTTCGCTCGCGAATTGACGCGTTAGCTCGACATACGCATTTCGTAAGGACTCCGCACAGAGGCATAGGTGCGCGTGTTCTGGGGGTAGAAGCAACAAGGCCAACGAGGAGGTTCGACTTGTCACGCTTCAAGAAACTGCCGACACCTGGGCTTGTTCTCGCGATGATCGCCTTGTTCGTCGCGATGAGCGGCACCGGGTACGCGGCTGCTCAGCACGTCATCAAGCGGAGCAGCATCACCTCGATCCACGTGAAGGATCGCTCGCTGCTCGCCAAGGACTTCAAGTCCGGTCAGATCCCGCGCGGCCCCGCCGGCCCCGCAGGCGCTGCCGGGCCCGCAGGTCCTGCCGGCCCCGCCGGTCCGACCGGCCCGGCCGGTGCGGCGAAGGCCTATGCCCGCGTGCTCTCGGGCGGCGACGTCGACGACCCGCGCGCGCGCGGCATCAACGATGCTGCCGTCTCGAAGCCCGCGGCCGGCACCTACTGCATCGACATCGAGGGCGGCGCGGTGAACGTCGTCGCCATGATCGACGCCGGTGGTAGCTCGGGCGAGATCCGCGGCTCGACGCTGCTCACAAACTGCCCGTCGGGCAAGGAAGTCGAGATCCACACGGCTGACTCGGCCGGCGTCGCAGCCGACCGCGCGTTCTACGTGCTCGTGAACTAACGAGGGATCGCTGGTCACGGGCTCGGCCGGTAGAGTCGAGTCCGTGACCGACCCCTTCGCCGCACGCTCGACGTTGCGCGTCGGAGGCGGGGAGCACGAGATCTTCCGCCTCGACGCCCTGCAGGACCGCTTCGACGTCGAACGGCTCCCCTACACCCTGAAGATCCTGCTCGAGAACGCGCTCCGGACCGGGGACGAGCGCGATGTCGAGGCCGTCGCGGGCTGGGACGCACACGCGGACCCGAGCCAGGAGATCGCCTTCACACCCGCGCGCGTGCTGCTCCAGGACTTCACCGGCGTGCCTGCGATCGTCGACCTCGCGGCGATGCGCGATGCGATGCGCGACCTCGGCGGCGACGCTGAGAAGATCAACCCGCTGCTGCCCGCCGAGCTCGTGATCGACCACTCGGTGCAGGTCGACGAGTACGCGACGCGCGTCGCGATGCGTCACAACACCGAGCTCGAGTTCGAACGGAACAAGGAGCGCTACGCGTTCCTGCGCTGGGGGCAGTCGGCGTTTCGCAACTTCAAGGTCGTTCCGCCGAACACCGGCATCGTCCACCAGGTCAATCTCGAGTACCTCGCGCGCGTCGTCGAGACGCGCGGTGGGCAGGCGTTTCCCGACACGCTCGTCGGGACCGACTCGCACACGACGATGATCAACGGCCTCGGTGTGCTCGGCTGGGGCGTCGGCGGGATCGAGGCCGAAGCGGCGATGCTCGGCGAGCCGGTCTCGATGCTCGTGCCGCAGGTCGTCGGCTTCAAGCTGAAGGGAAAGCTGCCGGAGGGCGCGACAGCCACCGACCTCGTGCTCACCGTGACCGAGATCTTGCGCCGCGTCGGCGTCGTCGGGCGGCTCGTCGAGTACTTCGGCGAAGGGCTGACGTCGCTGCCGCTCGCCGACCGCGCGACGATCGGGAACATGTCGCCGGAGTACGGCGCGACGTGCGGGTTCTTCCCGGTCGACGACGTGACGCTCAACTACCTGCGGCTGACCGGTCGAAGCGAGGAGCGAATCGAGCTCGTCGAAGTGTACTGCAAGGAGAACCTGCTCTGGCACGACCCGGCGCACGAGCCGAGCTACACGGAGATCGTCGAGCTCGAGTTGAGCGACGTCGTCCCGTCGATCGCCGGACCGCGGCGGCCGCAAGACCGCGTCGCGCTCTCCGACGCGAAGAACTCGTTCCTCGGAGCACTCGAGTCGTTCGGGATCCCGTACGGCGACGCACACGACGAACAGGTGGCCGAGACGTTCCCCGCGAGCGACCCGACCGCGGAGCAGCACCCGGCGCACAACGGCGTCGACGAGACCGAGGCGCCCGTGGACGTCCCAGAGAGCGTCGTCGCGGAGCGCGCCAAGCCGGTGCCGGTGACGATGAACGGTGACCGCTTCGACCTCGAGCACGGCGCGGTCGTGATCGCCGCGATCACGAGCTGCACGAACACCTCGAACCCGCAGGTGATGCTCGGCGCCGGCCTGCTCGCGAAGAAGGCGATCGAAAAGGGTCTGATGCGCAAGCCGTGGGTGAAGTCGAGCCTCGCGCCGGGCTCGAAGGTGGTCACGGAGTACTACGAACGCGCAGGCCTGACGCCGTACCTGGAGCAGCTCGGCTTCCACACCGTCGGCTACGGCTGCACGACGTGCATCGGCAACTCCGGTCCGCTGCCCGAGGTGATCTCCGCGGCCGTCACCGACGGTGAATTGGTCGTCGCGTCGGTGCTCTCCGGCAACCGCAACTTCGAGGCGCGGATCCATCCCGAGGTGAAGGCGAACTACCTCGCCTCCCCACCGCTCGTCGTCGCGTACGCGCTCGTCGGGCGGATGGACGTCGACCTGACGACCGAGCCGCTCGGGCAAGACCAGAACGGCGACGACGTCTTCCTCCGCGACATCTGGCCGACGTCGGCGGAGATCCAGACCGCGATCACCGCCTCGGTGCACGGAGAGATGTTCCGCAGCACGTACGGCGACGTCTTCGCGGGCGATGACAACTGGCGCTCGCTCGACACGCCCGAGGGCGAGCTCTTCGCCTGGTCCGACGAGTCGACCTACGTCAAGCGCCCGCCCTACTTCGACGGCATGTCCCGCGAGCCCGGCCGGGTCGAAGACGTCGTCGGCGCGCGCTGCCTCGTGATGCTCGGCGACTCGGTCACGACCGACCACATCTCACCCGCTGGTGCGATCAAGCCCGAGTCTCCGGCCGGCAGGTACCTCGTCGAGCACGGCGTCGAGCGCAAGCAGTTCAACTCCTACGGATCGCGGCGCGGCAACCACGAGGTGATGGTGCGCGGAACGTTCGCCAATGTCCGGCTCAAGAACCTGCTCGCGCCGGGCAGCGAGGGCACCGTCACCATCCACGTTCCGAGCGGCGAGGAGACGACGATCTTCGAAGCCTCCGAGCGCTACCTCTCCGAGGGGACGGCGCTGATCGTGATCGCCGGCCGCGAATACGGCTCCGGCTCCTCGCGCGACTGGGCCGCGAAGGGCCCGAACCTGCTCGGCGTGCGCGCGGTGATCGCCGAGAGCTACGAGCGAATCCACCGCTCGAACCTCCTGATGATGGGCATCCTGCCGCTCCAGTTCCTGGACGGCGAGGGCCGCGAGTCTCTCGGGCTGACCGGCCGCGAGGAGTTCTCGATCGAGGGCGTCGAGAACGGCGAGGCCCGCGAGGTGACCGTCCGGGCGGACGGCAAGGAGTTCCGGGCCCGGGTGCGGCTGGACACGCCCCGCGAGCGCGAATACCTGCAGCACGGGGGGATCCTCCCCTACGTCCTGCGGCGCCTGCTGGGCCCGTAACCGAATCCTGCCCTCGGCCGTTGTGCCTGTGATGGGCAGGGGTCTCCTCATCGCGCTTCTCGCTGCCGTGGTCCTTGGCGCGCTCGCCGTCTCGGGCGGCGCCCGCACTCCGGGACTGGGCGGCACGCCCGCTCCCGCCGCGTTCCGGCTCTCGGACGGGTCCGCCGGCTGCGCGTTCGACGGCTCCCGCCTGGCGTGCGCGACCGCCGGGGGCAGGGGCGTCGTGCTCGAGGCAGACGGCAACTCGCATCCCGCGCCCAAGACTGTGACCTGGAACGACGCCACGCCGGTGCTCCAGCGCACGGAGAGTTGGTGGCACGGTGGCTTCTCCTGCCGCGTCGCGGGCGGGATTGTCTGCGAGCGCGAGAGCGGCTCCATCTCCGTCGACGCCGGCGGCGTCGGCGGCGCGGCTTCGTCCGTCGCTCCCTGATAACTTCCTAGGCAATGCCTAGGCAAGCTGTTCCGGCCGCCGAGGCGGCGCGGCGGCTCGGGATCAGTCTCGACACGCTGCGGCGCTGGGATCGGACCGGAAAGATCCGGACCCACCGGGACGCCGCAAACCGGCGGGTCGTCCCCGCGGCCGAGCTCGACCGGTTGAGCGGCCGGGCCGAGGCCGACGTCTCCGCGCGCAACCGCTTTGCCGGAGTCGTCCGCAGCGTGCAGGTCGACGGCCTGCTCGCACAGGTCGAGCTCGAAGCCGGTCCTTTCCGCGTGGTCGCCGTGATCACGCGCGAGGCCGTCGAGGAGCTGGGGCTCACGCCTGGATCGCCGGCGACGGCGCTCGTCAAGGCCACTTCGGTCCTGCTCGAGCGTTGAAGCTCGTCGTGCTCCTCTCGGGGCTCGCACTGCTCGCCGGCTGCGGGGGCGAAGACGACGAGCCATTGACGGTCTATGCCGCGTCGTCGTTGACGGAGGTCTTCGAGCAACTGGCGCCCGATGCGCGCTTCAACTTCGCGGGCTCCGACGAGCTCGCGACGCAGTTGCGCGAGGGCGCGCGAGCTGACGTCTTTGCGGCGGCCAGCCCGCGGTATCCGGGCGAGCTCTTCGACGAGGGGATCGTCGACTCGCCGGTCGTCTTCGCGACGAACCGGCTGGTGATCGTCGTTCCGTCTGAGAACCCCGCGGGGATCCGCGCGCTGGACGACCTCGCAGCGGCCGACGCGCGGCTGGTGGTCGGTGGCGAGGGTGTGCCGATCGGCGACTACACGCGAGAGTTCCTCGAGCGCGCGGGGCGGCTCGACGTCCTCGAACGCGTGGTCAGCGAAGAGGAAGATGTGAAGGGCGTGCTCGCGAAGGTCGCGCTCGGCGAGGCAGACGCAGGGTTCGTGTACGCGACCGACGCGCGGGCAGCCGGTGACGACGTTGTCGCGATCGAGCTCCCGAGCGAGCTCCAGGGGCAGATCGAATACCCCGTCGCCGTACTGCGGGACACCGAGCATGGCGACGACGCGCGAGGCTTCGTCGAGCTCCTGCGGTCGCCGCGCGGCAGGGAGGCGCTTCGGGCGGCGGGCTTCGGGCTCCCGTGAGGTCGCCGTTCTCCTGGATCCTCGCCGCCTCGACGGCGCTCTGCGCAGCCTTCCTCGCGCTGCCGCTCGTCGCGCTCTTCCTGCGCATCCCACCGGGCGTCCTGCTCGATCAGCTCGCAAGCGACGTGGCACGCGAGGCGCTCCTCGTTTCTCTGAAGACGACCGCCATCGCGCACGTTATCGTCCTGCTCGTCGGAACCCCCGTCGCGTACCTGCTCGGGACGCACGAGTTCCGCGGGCGTCGCGCGCTCCTGGGTCTCGTCGAGCTTCCGCTCGTGTTGCCACCGGCCGTCGCAGGGATCGCGCTGCTCGCAGCTTTCGGCAATCGCGGTCTGCTCGGCGGCTCCCTCGAGGCGTTCGGCGTGTCGCTCCCGTTCACCCAGGCCGCGGTCGTCGTCGCGATCGTGTTCGTCTCGAGCCCCTTCTACATACGCCAGGCCGCGGCCGCGTTCGCCGCCGTGGATCCACGTCTTGTCGACGCTTCTCGAACGCTCGGGCGCGGCCCCGGCCGGACGTTTCTTCGGGTCGCGCTCCCGCTCGCCGCCGGTGGGCTTGCCGCAGGCTCGTCGCTTGCGTTTGCGCGCGGCCTCGGCGAATTCGGCGCGACGATCATCTTCGCGGGGAGCTTCGCCGGCGTCACCCGCACCGCCCCGCTCGCGATCTACGCCGAGCTCGACCGCGACTTCGACGTCGCCGTTGCGCTCGGTGCGCTTCTGGTCGTCTTCAGCATCGCCGTCCTGGTCGTCGCAAACCTCCTCCTCTCATGGACACGCTCGAGCTCTCGTTCTCCCTTCCTCGTCGCGCCTTCGATCTCCGACTCGACCTCGGCGTAGGCGCGGAGACGCTCGCGCTCGTCGGGCCCTCGGGGAGCGGGAAGTCGTCGGCGCTGCGCGCGATCGCCGGCCTCGAGCGTGCAAGCGGACGGGTCGTCGTCGGCACGAACGCGTGGCTCGACAGCGAACGCGGCATCGACCTCGCGCCCGAGCGGCGGTCCGTTGGGCTCGTGTTTCAGGACTACGCGCTCTTCCCGCACCTCACAGTTGCGAAAAACGTCGCCTACGGCGGGCGGGCTCGCGCGGCCGAGCTGATCGAGGCGTACGGCCTGACCGCGCTGGCGGATGAGCGGCCCGGCCGACTCTCGGGCGGCGAGCGTCAGCGGGTCGCGCTCGCGCGCGCACTCGCACGCGAGCCCGCAGTCCTGCTCCTGGACGAGCCGCTCGGCGCGCTCGATGCCCAGACACGCGCGCACGTCCGCGCCGAGTTGCGCGCTCACCTGCGGGCGAGCGGGCTACCGACGATCGTCGTCACGCACGACTACGAGGACGCAGCCGCGCTCGCCGACCGAGTCGGCGTGCTCCACGAGGGCAAGCTCGTGCAGGTCGGGACGCCCTCCGAGTTGATCGCGGCGCCGGCGAGCCCCTTCGTCGCGCAGTTCACCGGAGCGAACCTGCTCGTCGGCTGGGCAAGGGCGACCGGCGACGGCCTGACCGAGGTCGCGCTCGAGGGAGGCCAGCGTCTGCTGTCGTCCGACCAGGCTGAGGGTCGCGTCGGCGCCATCGTCTATCCGTGGGACGTCTCGCTCGCACTGGAGCCGCCCGCCGCCGACTCGACCCGAAACCATCTTCTGGGCACGATCGAGAGCATCGTTCCGATCGGCAACCGGGTGCGCGTGCGAGTCGGCCCGCTCACCGCAGAGATCACGCAGCAGGCCGCAGCCTCACTCGGCCTGCGCGAGGGGGATCGGATCGTGGCGAGCTTCAAGGCGACCGGCGCGCGGCTCGTCTCGCTCTAAGCTTGCTCAGCCGTAGACGGCGAGCATGGCAAGCGCGCCCAACACGAGCAGCGGTGTCGCCAACGCGGACGCGAGCGTGGCGACGAGAAAGGGAATGTTCACGAGCGGCAGGAGCGGCGCCCACGGCGTGACGAGGTCGCGCGCGCCGGCCGCCGCCCGACCGGTGCGCCACAGCGGACGAAGCCAGCGCCCGCGTTCGGCGCGCGAGAGCTGGGCGAGCGAAGCCTGGAGCTCGCCCGCCTCCGACGGAACGTTGCGCAGGCGCTGGGGCAGCGCGGCCGCTTCCGCGAGCGCAGTGGAGAACAGGAAGAGCACGACTGCCGGCACCGCCGCCAGCACGGCCACGCCGACCTTCCAGTCCTCGTCGTAGAGCGCGAACACGAGGATCGCCGCGGCGAACGCAGCGGCGTACGCCAGCCAGCGCGCGATACGGGCGACTCTCAGGACGACCTTCACGCGAGGCTCCGTACCCACCTCGATTACAGTCCACGCACCGGGGTGCCTCGACGAGAGGCTGAGATCACACCCGTCGAACCTGATCCGGGTCATGCCGGCGAAGGGAGCCATGGACGACCACACGACCAGTTGGGGCATCGAGCCGGTGCCGGAGCGCCTCCGGGTCCTCGGCCTCGTCGACCAGGCACTGCTCTGGGGCTCGCTCGGCGTCTCGCTGCTCGTGATCGTGGTCGGCGCGCTCCTCGTGCCGGCGCTCTCGCTTCGCGACGCGCTGCTCGCGATCCTGCTCGGGGGGCTGATCGGCAACGCGATGCTCGCGAGCGCAGGGCTGATCGGTGCAGACGCGCGCGTTCCCGGGATGGTGTTGATGCGCGCGCCGCTCGGCCGCGTCGGCTCGTACGCGCCGACCGTGCTGAACACGCTCCAGTGCTGGGGCTGGGCGACCTTCGAGCTGATCATCATCGCGGCGGCCGCGGCGGCGCTCTCCGACGAACTGATCGGGGTCGGCGCTCAGTGGTTCTGGACGCTCGTCTTCGGCGCAGTCGCAGCCTCGCTGGCGCTGATGGGGCCGGTGTCCGTCGTCCGCCGCTTCATCCGCCGCTATGCGGTCTATGTCGTGCTCGCGTCGCTCGGGTACCTGAGCTGGTGGGCGCTCTCGGAGGCCGACCTCTCGGAGCTCTGGCACGCGAAGCCCGAGGGCGGGCTGACGATGTGGATCGGGATGGACCTCGTGATCGCGATCACCGTCTCGTGGGTGCCGTTGATCCCCGATTACACGCGCTTCTCACGCGACCGGCGCGCAGCGTGGTGGGGCGCCGGGCTCGGGTACTTCGTCGCTGCGACCTGGATGCTCGTGCTCGGCGTGCTGCTCGTGCTCACGCGGGGGCTCTCCGATCCCGCCGAGCTCCCCGCGGCGGTCGTCGGCGCGGGGCTCGCCGCCGCGCTCGCCGTGCTCGCGGTCACTGTCGACGAGACCGACGAGGCGTTCGCGAACATCTACTCGACGGCAGTCTCGCTCCAGAACCTCGTCCCGCGCGTTCCGCAGCGCGCGCTCGTCGCGCTCGTCTCGGTCGCTGCGACGCTCGGAGCGCTCGCGTTCGACCTGCGGCGCTACCAGGACTTCCTCTTCCTGCTCGGCGCGTTCTTCGTCCCGCTGCTCGGCGTCCTCCTCGCGCATTGGCTGCTCAACGGCGCGCGCTACTCGCGCAGCGACGTCTTCGACGCGCCTGCCTTCCGGCCGGCACTGCTCGCCGCCTGGCTCGTCGGCTTCGCCGTCTACCAGTGGCTCCACCCGACCGGCCCCGGCTGGTGGGTCGACGCGGTGGAGTCCGTGCGACCGCCGACGGGCGCGCTTGACGCGATCGGCGTTTCGATCCCGAGCTTCGTCGCGGCGTTCGCGCTCGCCGTGGTGGCAGTCGCGCTCAGCCGGCGAGCACGCCGGTCACGTACATGATCGAGACACCCGCGAGAAAGCCGCCCAGCACCCAGCCGCTCGTCAACCCGCCCGGCGCGCGCGTGCGCAGCCACCGCCCGACCTCGACCACGACCTCGAACGCTGCGCCGGCGGCGGCCGCGAAGAAGACGACGCCGAGCACGTCGCTGCGGACGTAGCCGCCGAGCCACGTGCCGAGGATCGCGGGCGCGCCGGCGATCAGGACGAGCAGCACGAGCCGCGCGGTCGACACTCGGCGCTCCTCGGTCGCGGCCGTTGCGATCCCAAGGCCCTCGGTCACGTTGTGGATCATGAAGCCGATGATCAGAAACGTCCCGAGCGCGAGCTCGCCGAACGCAAACGACGTTCCGATCGCGAGCCCCTCTCCGAAGTTGTGCAGACCGATGCCGATCGCGACGAGCGTCGCCAGCGCGGCGAGCTTGTGCGAGAGATACGTGAGCGTCAGGTAGGCGACGACGAAGCCGAGCAGCACGAGCCCCGCGCCTCCGAGCGCCGACGGCAGGGCGGCCTGCAGCTCGAATGCCTCGGACAGTGCCTCGAGCGCGAGGAACGTCAGCAGCCCGGCGGTCAGGGCCATGAACGCGGCGAGCCACTCCGGACGTGCCCGGCGCAGCGACGGCAGCCAGAGGAGCCCGAGCCCGACCGGGACGACGCCGACGAGCAGCCCGATGAGGCCGAAGCCGAGGAATCCCTTGGGCGACGGCTCCGGCGTCTCGAACGCCGCGGGCACCTCGTGCGTCGTCTCGATGCCGGAGGAGCTCGTGATTCCGATCAGCACCGGCTCGTCCTCGACCCACGCGTACGGGATCACGATCGTCGCCGAGCGAAGGCGGTCGAGCGTGGTCGGGCCGTCGATGCTGAACGGGACGATCGCGTCGTCGACGGTGACGGTCGCGATCGTCAGCTCTTCCTGCTGAGGGTTCGTGACGCGGACCTTGATCTCGCCCGGCCTGAACTCGACGCCGCGAACGTCGAAGGCGTCGGCCGGCGGCGGCGTGCGCCCGAGCAGGTCGATCAGCGAGCCGCCGGTCGTTGCGAAGAGCGCGACGATTGCGACGAGAGCAACGAGCGGAAGGAGCGCCCACAGGCGCCACGCCCCGGATGACCGCTCGGCGACCGACGTCATTCGACCACGTCGAAGAAGCCCATCCAGCCGAGCTCCGCGAACTCCGACTGGTGCGCGTGGAACATGAACCGGCCGGTGTTCGCGAAGTCGATCTCGATGATCCCCCGCTCGCCCTGTCCGAGGATCACGTTGTCGGTGTACTCGACCACCTCGTCACGGCCGGTGCGGTAGTACCGGAAGAAGTCGCCGTGGAGGTGAAACGAGTTGATCAGGTCGAACTCGGTGATGTTCACGAGATAGATGCGGACCGTCTGCGAGCGTGAGACACGGATCGGGTAGCGCGCGTAGTAGAACGCCGGGCCGTTCACGGCATAGAAGTTGTTCGAGCCGTCTCCGTCGGTGTCGAAGCCGTTCAGCACCATCACGAGCTCCTGCGCAGGCTTGCGCGGCTTCGGGGGGTCGATGATGAACGCGCCGTAGAGGCCCTTGTGGATGTGCTTCTTCAGCGGCGTCGAGTGGCAGTGGTAGAGCTGCATGCCCCACGGCCTCGCCGGGAACTCGTACGTGAACGCGCCGCCGGGCGGAACGATCTCGAAGACCCCGTCCATGTTCGCGGGGTGGATGCCGTGGAAGTGGATCGTGTGCGGGTGTGCGCCCTCGTTGCGGAAGTGCACACGCAGCAGGTCATCCTCGGTTGCGCGGATCACAGGACCCGGCGCGGTGCCGTTGTACGTCCACGCCGGGAAGTGCACGCCCTGCGCGACCTCGATGTCCACGTCGCGCGCGACGAGCGTGTACTCGCGCACCTGGCCGGGCTTGTGCGGCAGCGCCGGTGGCGGCGTGAGCAGGGCGTCGATCGCAGGGTCGCGTGCGATCGAGGGCGCCTCGTTCCCGATCATCGCCGCATGCCCGGCGGGGGCGTGCATCTGGTCGTGGCCCTCGTGGGTCGCTGAGTGCTCGGTCTCGGCGAACGCAACCCGGGCCAGCGGGCCGGCGGCGAGGAGGGGCACGGCGGCCCCGAGCAGCCTCTTCCGGCTGATTTTTGTCACGTCTAAACTGTATATTAGAGGAACCTTGAGCGAGACCGCAAGCCTCTCCACGTCCGTCCAGGACTACGTGAAGGAGCTCTACAAGCTCCAGGCCGGTGGCCGTGCCTCCACCTCCGCGCTCGCCCGCCGGATGGGGGTCGCGCCCGCCTCGGCGACGGCGATGCTGAAGAAGCTCGCCCAGCTCGGCCTGGCCGAGCACGAGCCGTACCGCGGAGCGCGCTTGACCAGAAGGGGCGAGCTCGTCGCGATCGAGATGATCCGCCACCACAGGCTGCTCGAGCAGTACCTCTCGACGCAACTGGGCCTGCCACTCGAGGCCGTGCACGCTGAGGCAGACCGGCTCGAACACGCGCTCTCGGAGGAGCTCGAGGCGCTGATCGACGCCTCGCTCGGCTTCCCGACCCACGACCCACATGGCGACCCGATCCCGAGCGCCCAGCTCGACCTCGACCTCACGCCGGAGCGCTCCCTCGCAGACGTCGACGCCGGAGCCTCCGCGACCGTGCGGCGAGTCCCGGACTCCGACCGCGAGCTCCTTCGGTACCTCGGCGAGCTCGGTCTGATCCCTGGGGCGCGGGTCGCGGTGACGAACCAGGCGCCGTTCGATGGCCCGGTCGTCGTGCGTGCCGGCGGAGCCGACCACGCGATCGCCCGCGAGCTTGCCGCCCGCATCGGCGTCGAATAACGCGAAGATCCACATCGTGAGCAACCTCGTGGCCCTCGGAAACGTGGCGATCGACGTGATCGACGACGGACGTCCGCAGCTCGGCGGGGGCCCGTACCACTGCGGCCAGGGGCTGCGCCTACTCGAGCGGCGCGCCCACATCGTCGCGAAGTGTGCGCCGGAGAATCGCGCGCTGGTCGTCCCACCGCTGGCTGCGCTCGGCTTGCAGCTCACGATGGTCGACGCGGAGCAGACAGCAGCGTTTGCATTGCGCTACGACGGCGAGGTGAGGACGACGGAACTGCAGGCCGTCGGCGACCCGTGGACACCGGACGACCTCGCCGCGATCGGCGACGCGCAATGGGTACACGTCGCCCCGCTCGTCCAGACCGACTTCCCCGCCGAGACGATGGAGGCGCTCGCGGTCGGGCGCAAGGTCTCGTACGACGGCCAGGGGCTCGTGCGCTGCGCCGAGGTCGGGCCGGTTCGCTTCGACGACCAGTTCGATCGAGACATCCTCCGCAACGTCACGTTCCTGAAGCTCGCCGAGGAAGAGGCGAGCGTCATCCTGCGCAACGTGAACGAGGAGTCGATCAAGCGGCTCGGAGTCCCGGAGGTCGTGGTCACGTACGGGTCACGAGGCTCCGTCGTCTACGCGGGCGGCGACACGACTCCCGTCCCGTGCCACCCGATCCAGGGCGTCGACCTGACCGGGTGCGGCGACGTCTTCGGCGTCGGCTATCTCGCGGCTCGGAGCGACGGGCTCGGGCCGGTCGCGGCCGCGCGTCGTGCGACCGCGCTCGTCGCGCTGCTCCTCACGAACCGCAAGCGCCGGCACTAGAGGCGGAACTCGCCGCGTGCGACGACGACGGCGGAGCCGCCGACTTCCACGCGCTCGATCGCATCGGCTGAGCCGTCCACGCGCGCGTACAGCGTCGATGGGCGACCGACCTCCGCGCCCTGCGAGATACGGATCTCGTCGCCCCACCCGATGCGGCCGTGGCGCGCGAGGTGGACGGCGAGTGGGCCTGCCGCCGAGCCCGTCGCCGGGTCCTCCGTCACGCCTTTGCCGGGCGCGAACATGCGGTTCTTCCAGCGGTCACCGGAGCCCGCGAAGCAGTTGACGCCCCCGAAGCCGGGCACACGGTTCAGCGCGCGGGTGTCGGGATCGAGCGCCGCCACGTCGTCCTCGCTGCGAAGCGCGACGTAGACGAAGCGCATGCCGTTGTCGTAGAGCTCGACGGGAAGCTCCGAGCGCTCGACGCCGAGCGCCGCGAGCAGCGGCGCCTCGTCGAACTCCTCGACCGTCGGGATCGGCTGGTGCATCCGGCCGAACACGATCTTCGGGCCCTCTCGCTCGAGCCAGACCGGGACGACGCCCGAGCCCGTCTCGATCGCGATCACCTCGAGCTGCATCGGCTGCGCGAGCACGAACGCGGTCCCGAGCGTCGGGTGGCCGGCGAAGGGGATCTCCGTCGCCGGGGTGAAGATCCGGATCCGAACGTGCGCTTCGGCGTCGGTCGGGTAGACGAAGACCGTCTCGCTGAACGCCATCTCCTTCGCCAACGGCTGCAGGAGCTCGTCGGGGATGTCGCGTGCGTCGGTGAACACGGCGAGCTGGTTGCCCGCGAGCGGCGTGTCGGTGAAGACGTCGGCGACGACGTAGCGGAAGGTCGACATCGCGGGTGACTCTAGTGCTAGCCGACTGCGCCGAGCGCGGCGACGACGCCGGCCCGGTAGCACGCGCTGCAGCGTGCCTCGTACGAGTCGAGCGCGCCGATCTGGATCGTCGCGCCGTCGAACGGTGCAGGCTCGCCGTCAACGAGCCGCTGCGTGCGCGTCGCTGCGCCGCCGCACTGGTGGCAGACGGCCTGCAGCTTGTCGACGAACTCCGCGTGGCAGAGCAGCAGCGGCATCGGGCCGAACGGCTCGCAACGGAAGTCGCGATCGAGCCCGGCGGCAACGACGCGCTTGCCTCGCGCGACGAGCTCCAGCGCCACATCGACGATCGCGGGCTCGAAGAACTGCGCCTCGTCGACGCCGATGACGTCGTAGCCCTCCGCGCGGCGCAGCGTGTCCTCCGCGCCGCCGACGGCAACCGCGCGCATCTTCGCGCCGGCGTGACTGACGACGTGCGAGACGTCGAAGCGGTCGTCGATCCGGGGCTTCACGATCAGGACCCGCTGCCCGGCGATCTCCGCCCGGCGAAGGCGGCGAATGAGCTCCTCGCTCTTGCCGCTGAACATCGGCCCGCAGACCACTTCGAGCCAGCCGCCGCTTCCGGGGACAGTACGGATCACGGCGCCGGACCCTACAAGGAGGTCCCGACGGCACCGGTCGTATCCTTGCGAGCGTGCGGCTCTTCATCGTGCGTCATGCGGAGGCGGCTCTCGGCGAGCCCGACGACCTGCGCCCCCTCACCGAGGCCGGGCGAGAGCACGCTCGCTTGCTGGGGCAGAGCTTCGCCGACGACGGCATCCGGCCGGACGCCGTGTTGTCCAGCCCGCTCCTGCGCGCACGGGAGACCGCCGCCGAGATCGCGAGGGCCGTGGGAGTCGACGCCGAAGCCGACGAGCGGCTCGCACCCGGCGCAGACCCCGACGACCTGCGCGCCGCGGCCTCGGGCCGTGGCGAGACGGTTGTCGTGGTCGGCCACCAGCCCGATTGCGGACGAGCGGTCGCCGCCCTCAGCGGCGGGCCGGAGCCCGCGTTCCCGCCGGGCGCCGTGGTCGCTGTCGACGTCTGATGGCCGCCGCCGTCGACGTCAGCGGGCTGCGCAAGTCCTACGGGGACCACGAGGCCGTGCGGGGGATCACCTTCCGGATCGAGGAGGGCGAGGTCTTCTGCCTCCTCGGCCCGAACGGCGCAGGCAAGACGACCACGGTCGAGATCCTCGAGGGCTACCGCGCGCGCGACGCGGGTGAGGTCACCGTGCTGGGCCTCGACCCGGGTCGCCGTGAGCGAACGCTCCGGGAGCGGATGGGCGTCGTCCTCCAGCACTCTGAGACGTGGCCTCAGGTCACGGTCGCCGAGACGCTCCGCATCTACGCCGGTTACTACGAGGACTCACGCGACGTCGACGAGGTGATCGAGCTGGTCGGGCTCGTCGAGAAACGCGACGCGCGCATCAAGACGCTGTCCGGCGGCCAGAAGCGCCGGCTCGACCTGGGCCTCGCGCTCGTCGGGAACCCGGACCTCGTCTTTCTCGACGAGCCGACGACCGGGTTCGACCCGCAGGCGCGGCGGAACGCGTGGGAGATGATCCGGGGCCTGCGCGCGCTCGGCAAGACGATCCTGCTCACGACGCACTACCTCGACGAAGCGCAGCAGCTCGCCGACCGAGTCGCGGTGCTTCGCGACGGCGTGATCGTCACCGAGGGGACTCCCACAGAGCTCGTGGCGTCGTCTCGCACGGAGATCCGCTACCGCGAGAACGGCGAGGTGAAAGTCGTCGAGACGGACGCGCCGACGCGTGCGCTGCACGAGCTCACGTCGCGCGCGGTCGCGCAGGGACGCGAGCTCGAGGACCTCGAGGTTCGCCGGCAATCGCTCGAGGACGTGTACCTCGAGCTGCTTCGCGAGGACGACGCCTGAGACTCTTCCTGCATCAGGTCCGCGCTGACCAGCTCGTCTTCTGGCGCGGCCGCGAGAGCGCGATCTTCGTCTTTCTCTTCCCGGTGCTGCTCTTCTTGCTGCTCTCGGTCGTCTACGACGGCCAGTACCGCGGCCGGCCGCTCACCGACTACCTCGTGCCGTCATTGGTCACGTACGGCGTCGCGAACACGGCGTTCGGGGGGCTCGCGATCATCCTCGTGGTCAGGCGCGAGCTCGGGATCCTGAAGCGGCTTCGTGCGACGCCGCTCCCCGCTCCGATCTACCTCGCAGCGACGCTTTGCTCGATCCTGATCGTGTTCGCCCTCCAGGCGGCCGCGATCATGGCGCTCGGCAGCGTGCTCTACGGCTGGGACCTCCCTGCGGAGTGGCCGTCGCTCTTTGCAGCCTTTCTGCTCGGCGCGCTCTGCTTCGCGGGGATGGGCTTCGGTGCGGCTGCGCTGATTCGGTCTGCGGAGGGTGCGTCGGCGGTCGTGAACGTGCTGATCCTCCCGATGGCGTTCCTCTCGGGTGGGTTCGGCCCGACGAGGGACTTCCCGACGTTCCTGCAGACGATCGCCGACGTGCTGCCGCTGACCTATCTGGTCGACATCGTCCAGGGCGTCGTCTACGAGGGGAAGCCGATCTGGGAGCAACCGACGGCGGTGGCCGTGCTCCTCGCCTGGGGAGTGGCCGGAACCCTCATAGCTGTGCGGTATTTCTCCTGGGAGCCGAGGGAGCGTTAGAGGCCTGGTGAGGTCGGGTACCCCATGAGCATGGAAGAGCCCACGATGGTGTTCTCGAGTGGTGACCGCGAGATCCGCGTCAATTTCGGTGTGATCACGGGGCGGGAGGTGACCGCGGCGGAGGTCGATGAGCTGGCGCGGGAGCTGAGCGCGCGGGTCGACACCTTCTCGATCGTCTCCGAGCAGCGCTTCGAGTTCTCCGGCGACGGCGAGGCGGCCGTGCACCAGGTGAGGATCGAGGTCGAGAACCCGATCGACGTCGAGCTCCGCGGCCGTCTGGTCGAGATCGCCGAGCGGTGGGCCGACGCCTGCGCGGCGGAGCGCACGCTGCAGATCCCCACCGGCTGAGCGACAATGCCCGCGTGCACGTGCGCGAGGCGACCCGTGACGACTGGGAGGACGTGAAGGACCTGCTCGCCGAGCTCGGGCGCCCGGACGTGCGCGACGACCCCGACGAGCCGCAGCATCGCGCACGCTTCGAGCAGTACCTCGCGCGCGACGACGCGCTCGCGCTCGTCGCGGAGCACGACGGCGCCGTGGTCGGGTTCGTCGACGTCGAGTTCCGCCAGCGGCTGAACTTCCTGCAACCGGAGGCGTGGGTCCCGGACCTCGTCGTCGCGGAGGCGGCGCGCGGCACCGGTGCGGGGCGGGCGCTGCTCGAGGAAGTGGAACGGCGCGCGATCGAGCGCGACACCTGGGGGATGGCGCTCGAGTCCGCGAACTGGCGCGAGTCGGCGCACGCCTTCTACGAGCACGTCGGCTGGAGCGACGTTGCCAAGGCGTTCTCGCGAACGTTCGGCGGCGTGGAGTGGCCGCCGCCGAAGCGATGAAGCTGACCGACGACATGCAGCGCGTCGTCCTCGAGCAGCGGCTCGGGTTCCACGCGACCGTCTGCGGCGACGGCACGCCGAACCTCTCGCCAAAAGGAACGACGAGCGTCTACGACGACGAGCACCTCTTCTTCGCGGAGATCCGCTCGCCGCGCACGATCGAGAACCTGCGCGCGAACCCTGCGATCGAGGTCAACGTCGTCGACCCGATCGTGCGCAAGGGCTATCGCTTCAAAGGCACGGCGACGCTGCACGACGGCGACGACGTCCACCGCCGCGCGCTCGAGCTGCTGCGCGAGCGGGACTACGGCGAGTACGAGGACCGGTACCGGCTGATCGTCCTGATCCGCGTCGAGCGCGCCGAGCCGCTGACCTCGCCTGCCTACGACCTTGGCCACACCGCGGACGAGCTGGCGGCGCAGTATCTCGAGCATTACCGCCTGTTGCACGGTAAGGACGGCCCGCGGTGACGGGTTCCGCCTCGTCTGTCGCCGGCGTGGCCAGGGGCAACGCTCTCAAGGTCTATGACGCGAGGACGATTCGCGACGTGCCCCAGGTCAGAAGCGCGCTGTCGGAGGAGGCGCTCTTCGATCTCGAGGTCGTGGCGACGGTCTTTCCGTTTCGGACGAACAACTACGTCGTCGACGAGCTGATCGACTGGGACGCCGTTCCGGACGATCCCATCTTCCGGCTCACGTTCGCGCAGCGTGGGATGCTCAGCGAGGGAGCTCACTCCGCGATTGCGCGGCTCATCAGCGACCGTGCGCCTGCGGTCGAGGTTCGGGCCGCGGCACGAGAGGTCTGGCGGGAGCTGAACCCCCATCCCGGCGGGCAGACCAGCCTCAACGTCCCCTTCCTCGAAGGCGAACCGCTCCCGGGCCTCCAGCACAAGTATCGGGAGACCTGCCTCGTCTTCCCGAGCCACGGCCAGACGTGCCATGCGTACTGCGCCTACTGCTTCCGTTGGCCCCAGTTCGTCGGCGAGCCGGACCTGCGCATCGCCACGAACGAGGCGACCCGCTTCGGCGAGTATCTGCGCGCGCACCCCGACGTCACCGACGTCCTCGTGACTGGCGGCGATCCGCTGATCATGAGCGCTTCCGTGCTCGCGAAGTATGTGGAGCCGCTACTGGACCCGTCGCTCGAACACGTCCAGGCAATTCGCATCGCGACGAAGGCACTCGCCTACTGGCCGTACCGCTTCACGACCGACCGCGACGCCGATGAGCTCCTGCGCCTGTTCGAGCGCATCGGAGAGAGCGGCAAGCATTTGGCCGTGATGGCGCACTTCAGCCACCCCCGTGAGCTCGAGACGACGACCGCACGGGACGCGATCGCCCGCCTCCGCTCCGCAGGCGCGGAGATTCGGACGCAGGCGCCGATCGTCCGCGGCGTCAACGACGCGCCCGAGACCTGGGCCCGAATGTGGACGGAGCAAGTCCGGCTCGGATGCATTCCGTACTACATGTTTGTCGCGCGCGAAACCGGGGCGAGCGAGTTCTTCGCGATCCCGCTCGCGGAGGCAACGGAGACGTTCGCAGCTGCGTATCGAAACGTCTCCGGGCTCGCGCGGACCGTTCGCGGCCCGTGCATGGCAACGGACGAAGGGAAGGTCGTGATCGAGGGTGAGGCACGCGTTGCCGGCGAGCATGTCTTCGTGCTGAGCTACGTGCAGGCGCGCGACCCGGAGCGGTGCAGACGCCCGTTCTTCGCCCGCTACGACCTGGTCCGCCACCTGGCTCGATCAGCTCGAGCTCGTCTGACAGCGCCGCGCACATCGGTTCCCGGTGCGGTCGTCGTCGGCGCTCACATCAACGGCCTGGGCGTCGTCCGCGCCCTCGGCGCCCGCGGCGTGCCCATCGCCGTCGTTTCCACTCAGCCCTACGACTTCGCCCAACACTCACGCTGGGTGTCCGAGCGTCACGACCTACGCGAGTTTCCCGAGCGCCCCGAGGCGCTGGTCGAGTTCCTCGAGCACAACGCTTCGCGGTGGGCGCGATGGGTGGTGTTCCCGACCACGGACGACGCACTGACCGTCCTTGCGCAACACCACGAACGGCTCTCGCGCACGTACCGACTGCCCCTCGAGCCGTGGGAGGCCACCGCGCAGGTCGTCGACAAGGACCGGCTGCACGCGCTCGCCGAGGAGGTCGGTCTCGAGCTGCCGGTCTGCCACGGCCCGGCGACTGCCGACATCGCCGAGAAGCCAGTCCAGTACCCGGTTGTCGTCAAGCCGATCCAGCACGACCGCCTGCTGTCGCTGCATGGCACGAAGCTGTTCCTCGCCGAGGATGCAGACCAGCTGCGGACCGCGATCGAGCGATTGCGTGCGGCGGATCTACGCGGCCTGGTCTTCGAGTACATACCCGGCCCCGACTCACAGCTCTACGTGTACTGCGTCCATCTCGATCAGCGCGGCGAGCCTTCGCCGGGCATCACCGTGCGGAAGGTGCGCCAGAATCCACCGCTGATCGGCGGCCCGCGCGTGTGCGTTGTGGCGGACGACCAGCCGGCCCTCCGCGAGAGGACCGTCGAGCTGCTCCGGCACGCCGGGGTTCGCGGCTTGGGCTACGCCGAGTTCAAGCTCGACCAGCGGAACGGCCGCTTCGTCTTCATCGAGGTCAACTGTCGCACGGTCGCACTCGACGGCATCCTGCCGCCGACCGGAATCGACCTCGTCTCGAGTGCGTGGTCCAAGCTCGCTCTCGGTGAGCCGCTTCGCCTCCAACCGACGGGCTGGCGCGGCTCCTGGATCCACCTTCAGGCCGATCTCGCGTGTTCGCTACGGGAGCGGCTGAGTCTCCGCGAGCTCCTGGCGCCCTACCGGCGGCCGAAGGTCTTCGCCGACTGGTCGGCGTCGGATCCCCGCCCGGGCCTCGCGCAGACGGCGATCGCCCTGCGAGGCGTCAAGCGGTGAGCATCCTCGACCGCCCGAAAAACGGCGTCTACCGCTTGCACCAGAGCGTCTGGAGCGCATGGGCGCGCCGCCGCTACCGGGCGGAGCTCGCCGCTGTGGAGCGCTTCCTTCTGTTCGTCGGCTATCCGCGCAGCGGACACAGCATCGTCGGCGCCCTGCTGAACGCGCACCGTGACGCCGTTGTCGCCCACGAGCTCGACGCCCCGCCGCTCATCGTCGGCGGCTGCTCGAGAGACGAGCTCTTCTCCCGCATCCTCGCGCGTGCGTACTGGTTCAACATGCGCGGCAACCGGGCGAACTACCCGTACGCGGTTCCCGGCCAGTGGCAGGGACGCTTCGAGACCCTGCGGGTGATCGGCGACAAGCGCGGCGGCTCGGTGACCCACACGCTCGCCGACCACCCGGACTTCTTCGAGCGGGTTCGCTCGCTCGTCGGCATCCCGCTCCGCCTCGTGCACGTCCATGACCACCTTCGGGGCATGGATCTCGACGTTGCGCGCCTGCAGTGTCCGGAAGAACTGGTCGAGGAAGCTCGCATATCCGGTGAGGATCTCCGGTTGGCGCTCGTTGATCGCGGCCACGATCTCCTCGAAGGGCGACACCATCAGCAGCGAGTTGCGCCTCGGCTTCACGGGCAAGCGCGTGTTGGTCGCGTAGAACTCGAGCACCCGGCTGAAGTTGAGCCCTCGAAGCCGAGGTGGAGCTCGCGGGGGCGAAAGGAGCCGCAGAGCTCGACCACCGGCGCGCGCTCGCGCTCGCCGTAGCCGATGTTCGCGAGGACCGACCGCCTGTCGTGGTGGATCTCGAGCGGCCTGCCGAAGGAACCGCTGGTCCAGCAGGCGAGCGAGTTGCGCCCGCGGCGCGACTGCGACAGGAACCGATCGGGATCAGCGCGCACGGTCGCCGGTTCGAGCAACGGGAAGGCGTCGAGGTCCTTCGCGCTACGGATCTCCCTCGCGTCGATTCCGAGCTCGCGGTAGTAGGGAACCGTGCTCACGGCGTGGCGGACGATGCGCCGCACTCGCTTGTCGCGGCTCGCCTCGATCTGCTCGCGCGTCAGGAATGGCGCCTTCTTCTGTCCGCGCAGGTGAGCGGCGACGACGGCGTTTCCGGTCAGCCGTCTCACGAGTGCGTGCGCAGCCGCCGGCGGGCTAGGTCGCGGACCGGATAGAGATGCGTCACGGCCGCGGAGAGCGTGGAGCGCAGCGGTCCGGGAGCGGCACTGGCTCAGCGGGGCCGTCGCCGACCTCGGTGCGGATCTCCGGGAAGCGGGCGAGGAGCCGTCGTTCACGGCCAGTCGAATGAGAGCGTGATCCGCTCGCTCGGGCCGGGGTTGACGAGCGGTGGACCCGGCTCGTGTTGAAGTAGTGCAGCCGTCCCGCCTCCAGCTGGTGCCTGGCGAAGTGGCCCGCGTTCGCGTGCGAGAACCGTTCGAAGACTCCTCGTCGTCGGCGTCGTCTCGTCGGTCAGCCGACGCCCAGGCACCGTCTGCTCCGTCCGCCAGATCGCCGTCTCCGCGGTCGCGAGAGCTGGAACGAGGCCTTCGCCGCCTGGCGATCGACGCCCGAGAACGCTCTGCTCCGCAGCTACAGCGACCTCGTCAACAGGCGGCTGATCGCGCGGTGGCTCCCGCACCTGCACACGGCGCACGTCCTCAAGACCGATCTCTTCGACGAGGCCGTCGGTGAGGGTCTCTACCTCGGCCTACGAACGGCCGGCGCGACGGTCGCCGGAGTCGACGTCTCGACGGCAGTCGTCACCGAGGTCAAGAGCAAGTACGAGGAGCTCCAAGCGGAGGCGGGAGACGTCGCGGCTCCGGTTCGCCGAAGCGTCGTTCGACGTGGTCATCTCAACTCGACGCTCGACCACTTCGAGTCGTTCGCCGATGTCGCGGCTGCGCTTCAGAGCTCAGCCGGTCCTGCGCCCAGGCGGAACGCTTCTCGTCACCATGACAATGCGGCGAACCCACTCGTCGCGCTGCGCAACGCGATCCCCGCTCGCTTGCTGCGAGGGATCGGGCTCGTCCACTATCCGCTCGGTGTGACGTGCGGTCCCGGACGCCTCGACGCGCTGGTCCGGGCGGCTGGCTTTGCCCCGGAGCGCGCAGGGGCCGTGATGCACTTTCCGCGGTCGTCGCTCGCGCGATCGCAGCCATCCTTGGTAACCGCCCAGCGGTTCTGGCGTTTCTGATCGCCTTCGAACGCCTGGATCGCTGGCCGCTGCGCTATCTCTCCGGCCAGTTCGTGCCGTCCCCGTCAAGATCAGCGCGGCCGACGCGCCTGGATCCACTTCGCCGCGGCGAGCGTCGCAGCGACGGTCAGCACGACCTTGATCGCCTTTCCACCGCGGAGCTTCGACTCGCCGCTCGCGCGCGCGGCCATGTTGACCGGCACCTCCTCGAGACGGAGGCCGGCGTCGACGATCCGGATCAGCGCTTCAACCTCGGGCGCTTCCGTCGTGAACTCCTCGGCGAGCAGCGGCAGCGCTTTCGCGTTGACCGCGTAGAGCCCACTCGTCGCATCGCCGAAAGGCCGTCGTAGCACGAGTGCCATCGCCCGACGAAGCACCGCAGTGCCCAGTCGGCGGGTGCGATCAGGGCGGTAGCGATAGGGCGCGTACCCATCGCCCGACACGAATCGCGACCCGACGGCCACATCACACTGGTCCGCGCGGACGAGCTCCAGCAGGCGCGAGAGCTCCACCGCGGGATGCTGGCCGTCGGCGTCCACCCGGCCGCAGTACGCGTAGTCGTGCTCGAACGCCCAGCGATAGCCCGCTGCGATTCCCACCGGGAGCCCGCGGTTCCGTCCGAGCGACAGTACCTCAGCACCGTGCTCGCGCGACACGGCCGCGGTGCGATCGGTCGAGCCGTCGTCGACGACCAGAACGTCAGCGCTCGGCAACACGCGCTCGAGATCGTTCAGAACAGCGGCCAAGTTCTGCTCTTCATTCCACGCGGGGATGAAGACGAGCGTGTCGCTCATGCGTACCCGCGCTGGACGAGCTCGGCCTGCGCCGCTCGAAGCTGCCGGCGGCAGAGCGGAGCAGCTGCGACCTCCCACGCGAACGCGCGCGCGCCCTGCTCGACGGGCGCGATGTGGAAGGAGGTCTGGATCCCGTGCGGTTCGAAGAGCCGCGAGAAGAAGAACCGCGTGCGGTAGACGTGGAGCGGCGCGCAGACGACGACGGTTTGCTCGATCCCCCGCTCGAGCAGAAGCGGGAGCGTTCGCGTCGCGTTCTCGGCAGTGATCGACGCGGTCGGCTCCACGACCAGCTCGACGGCCGGTCCCTGCCAGGCTGCGCGCATCAGCTCGGCCTCGGAGGCGGCCTCCGCGTGAGCCGCCGGTGAGCACGACGACGTCGACCGCTTGGCTCGTCGCCCTCCGCTCAGCCTCGCGCACGAGCTCGAGACATGCAGGGGTGATCGACGAAGCGCCGCGACGGCGGCCACCGTTCCCCAGCACGACGATCGCGGTTCGCACGTTCCCGACGGTACCGCCGCCGGGACCCGGCGAAGCGACAATGAGCGCATGACCAATCTGCGACGGCTCCGTCCCGCAGCGATTCCGTCGTGGCCGCCCGTCCTCGCTCGCCGGCCGAGGCGCCGCCTCTTCGCGTTGCTGTCCGTCCGCGACGGGATGCGGTTTCTGCCCGGCTACGTCGCGAACGTGTCTCCTCACGTCGACGGAGTCATCGCGATCGACGACGCGTCTTCGGACGGGTCGGCCGAGTTCCTGGCGAGCTCCGCGCGAGTCGTGGAGCTGATCAGGCATCGGGAAGGCGCGCGTGTGGACGAGATGGCGAGGCATCGCGCTCTCGTCGAGGCGGCGTTGCGCCACGGGGCGGACTGGGCGTTGGCGCTCGACGCCGACGAGCGCGTCGAACGAGCGTTTCGCGCCCGGGCGGAGCGGGTGATCTCGCGCGGGCGGCTGCTCGGGCTCACGGCCTTCTCGGTGCGGATGCGCGACCTCTGGGACGCACAGGATCGGTACCGCACCGACGGGGTGTGGGGCGAGACGCGACGTCTGCGCCTCTTCGCAGTGCGAGCGGACGATGTCTTCGACACTGCGCCGCTCCACGGGCAAAAGGCGCCTGTCGGAACGCGATCCCGAACGACGGGGTCGGAGGAACGTCATGCCGTCAGGACGATCCTGCCCTCGAGCCGAAGCGGGTCCTCGAGATCGGCTCCGGATCGTCGACGCTCGTCACGGCGTCGGCCTGCTCGCGAAACGCAGCCGACGGACACCCCGCGGAGTTCGTCGCCGTCGATCCCGAGCCGCGCCGTGGTCTCCCGTCCGTGCGCGGCCTCACCCGCGTGGAGCGCGTCAAGGCGCAGGACGTCCCGCTCGACAGGTACCTCGAACTGGAGTCGAACGACGTCCTCTTCGTCGACAGCTCTCACGCGGTCAAGACGGGCAGCGACGTCAACTTCCTGATCCTGGAGGTGCTGCCGCGGCTGCGACCCGGCGTGGTCGTCCACTTCCACGACATCTTTCTTCCGTACGAGTATCCACCAGCGTGGTACGAGCGAGGCATGTATCTGAGCGAGCAGTACCTGCTGCACGCGTTCCTGATCGGGAACCGCGACTACCGGGTCGTCTTCGCCGCGCATGCGCTCGTGCGCGCCGAGCGCGAGCGGGTGTCAGAGCTCATCCCGAGTCTGCGGGCTCGTGAAGAGCACTTCCCGGCCGCGTTCTGGATCGAGCGGCAGGCAGCACCAAGGTCTTGAGCGCACCCAACGCGTACATCCCGCCCGCAGGAATCACCAGCGGATAGGCGCTGAGCAGACGGGCGCGCGGCCCCGGCTGGTTCCAGGCAAAGCGAAGCGCGTGAGGGACGTTCAACGTCGCCCGCGCGGCGACGAGCAGGCTCTTGGGCCGCCCGTTCGGCCCTCGCTCGATGCGTCCCAGCATCGTCGCCTGAAGCTGGCCGCGGCGGAACGCGTCACGGAGTAGTCCGCCGACGGTCGTCGGATAGCGGTGAGCAGTGCGCACCGCCGGCGGCTTCACGATCGCATGATTCGGAGTGAGTCGTGCGTTGAACTCTGTGTCCTCTCCCGCTCGCAGGTCCTCCGAGAACCGCCCGTAGCGTTCGAACAACGTGCGGTCGTACGAGAGTCCGTACTGCGCATGGGGATTCGACTCATCAGCGGCGACGATCCTGTTGTGCAGCAGCATGTACGACGCCCAGGCCGCACGACTGTGCGGGTACGCATTCGTCATCGTGCCGGAGACAGCGATTGCGCCTCGCTCATGCTCCCGGAGGCGACCGGCCACCCAACCGGGCTCAGTGACCCGATCGGCCGCGAGCCGCGACATGAACGGCGCTGTGGTGTGGTCGATGCCGAGATTGCGGACGGCTCCGGGGTAGAGCGGCCGACGAACGTTGATCACGGGCACATCGATCCCCGCCGCTCGCAGTCGTCGTTCGGGATCACCACCGCCCGAGTTCACGACCACGACCTCCACCTGTGTCGACTGGTCGAGAATCGAGCGCACGGCATCGACAAGCCCGAATTCGTCGCGAAAGCTGAGGACCGCACAAGCGAGCTTCGCGGGCACGCCGCGATCCTAGATCGTCGTCGCGGGCGACACGTCCCGCGTCGGGCTCTCCAAGTACTCGCGCCGGACGTCGGCAAAGTCGCCGTCCGCCACGAGCCGACCATCTCGGAGAAGCAGCGCTCGCTCGCAGATCCGGTTCAGCAGCGCGTGGTCGTGACCGGCAGCGACGACGATGCCGCCTCGGCCGACGACGTCGAGCACGCGCTCTTCCAACAGCCCGCGGAACTCGTCGTCGAGCGCCTCGTGCACCTCGTCGAGGAGGAGAAGCTCGGGCTCGCTCGCCTCGATGATCGAGAAACCGAGTCGCGCACGCATTCCTTGTGAATAGCTCGAGACGGGTCGTTCAAAGGACTCTCCGAGCTTGCTGCGCTGGTGGACGAGATCGATCGCCGCCCTCGCTTGCGAACGTGAGAGGCCCGCCAGAGTCCCGATCAGCAACGTGTTCTCCCGGCCCGTCAGGCTCGTCATCAATCCGCCGTTCGTCGAGAGCAACGAGCCGACACGACCGTGCACCGTGACGCGACCTTCGTCGGCGGCCATGACACCGGCGAGCGTGCGGAGCAGCGTCGTCTTCCCCGAGCCCGTCGCCCCGATCAGGGCAACGCTGCCACCGCCGTCGATCCGGAAGTCCACGCCGCGCAATCCCCACGTGTGTGAGGCGTGGCGGCGAATCCGCGCGGCGAACGGTGTCATCACCCGGCGCTGCCGGTCGAACCAGAACTCGACGCCCACGCCGTCCACGACGACAGACGTCATTCCAGCACCTTGGCGAAGTGCTGCTGTTCGCGCTGGTACAGCGGCACGAACACGAGCAGCAACAACGCGGCTGCCGCAGAGGGAACGAGCAGCATCCACGGCGCCGGCGCTTCGCCGTAGAGGAGCACGGCACGGTACGACTCGAAGAGCCCCGTCAGCGGGTTCAGGCGAACGAGTGTGTTCGCGGGGTCGTCGATCAACTCCAGCGCGACCAGTCCGGGCGCGAGAAAGAACAACGTTCGGACGAAGCTGATCGCGAACGGGCGTAGGTCCCGAAGCCAGAGCGTGAACAACGAGGCTCCATACGCGCACCCGAGCGCGAAGAACACCGTCACGGCCAGGACGAGAGGAAACGCTAAGAGCGCAGGTGTCGGGGCTACCCCGTACACCACCATCATCAGGACGAGGAGGACGATGCTCGCCCCGAACGCGACGGTCTCCGTCAACGTGGCCGCAACGGGAATCAACATGCGATCGAAGCTCATGTTCAGGATGATCGAGCCTCGAAGGGCGACCGCACTCAGTCCGTTCGTGACGGTCATCATCACCAGCTGGAAGGGGACGATGGCGCACGCGAGGCTCAGCCCGACCGCACGCCCCGGCCGGTCGACGAGGACGCTCACCAGCACGAGATAGACACCGAGCAAGGCGAACGGGTCGATGAGCCACTTCAGCAGCTGCCACGGGCCGCGGCCGTAGCGCGCGCGAAGATCGGAACGCGTGAGCGCCAGCAGGACGTCGGATCGGCGCTCGACGGACGATCCGGGCGTGCCCGTGCGCGTTGAGGCCGCGTGGCGCACGGATCTCGATAGTACGGATGCGAGCGGCGGCGCGGGGTCTGAACCGGAACCGGCGCTAGCCTGTGGTGGCCCGCGCCCCCGTAGCTCAGTGGATAGAGCAGCGGTTTCCTAAACCGCGTGCGCTGGTTCGATTCCGGCCGGGGGCATCCCACTCGCCGCCGCGCGCGGCGGGCGCTCGACCCGGGCCGCTAGACGCTCGGCCGGCGCGTCGGCGGCCGGCTGTGCCAGACGCGCGACAGGAGATACGTCGGGACGAGCCAGACGATCAGGAACACCAGCACCGCCGAGCCCGACGCTCCCTGGAACAGGAGCATCAGCCCGAGGACGAGGAGGAGGGTCAAGCTGAACAGCAGCCACGCGCCGGTGAGCGCCACGACCAGCGCCCCGCGGGCGACCGTGTGCACCACCGACCGGCCGCGCTCCGCGAGCTCGTCCGACAACCACGGCAACCCGGACAGCGCTGCTCGCAACTCCGCCCGCGAACGCGCGGAGAGCACGAGCTCGGTCCGTTCCGAGAGCTCGTCCAGCGTCAGCCGGCCGCCGACATAGGACTCCTTCAGCGTGGCGGCCGCACGCTCACGATCGCTATCGGCGGCGAGCATGGGAGCATCGTAGCCCCTCGCGGGAGCTTGGTCACCCTGCGGGCGGGCCGTTACGATTGGCGCGTGATCGAGGTCCAGCGAGTCGACTACGTCCGCGTCCCCGTGACGGACATGGAGCAGGCGAACCACTTCTACGGCGATGTCCTCGGCCTCCCGCGGAACCCGCACTTGCACCACGACGACTGGGTCGAGTATGAGGCCGGCAACGTGACGCTCGCGGTGATGACACCGCACACCCACGACTACGAGTTCACGCCACTGCCGCCCGGAACGCTTGCCTTCCGCGTCGACGACGTCGCCGAGGCGAGGGCGAAGCTCGAGGCGGCCGGCGTGGAGGTCAACGAGATGTGGGACTCGGGCGTCTGCCATGGCGCCGGGTTCCGCGACCCCGCCGGCAACGCCATTCTTCTTCACCATCGCTACAAGCCATACGACGACTAGGGGAAACCATGACCACACTCGAGAACCGGCCGAACACCGCACTCCTCGTCGTCGACGTGCAGAAGGGCGTCGTGGAAGGTGCTACCGAGCGCGACGCGGTCGTCGCGAACGTCGGCAGCCTCGTCGAGAAGGCGCGGCAAGCCCAAGTCCCCGTCATCTGGGTCCAGCACTCCGACGAGAACCTGGCCAGGGGGAGCGACAACTGGCAGATCGTCCCCGAACTGACCCCGGACGACGCAGAGCCGCTCGTCGAGAAGAGCTACGGCGACTCCTTCGAGGAGACGACCCTCGAGACGGTGCTGTCAGGCCTTGGTGTCGGCCGACTCGTCGTCGCCGGCGCGCAGACCGATCAGTGCATCCGCTCGACGCTCCACGGTGCGTTCGTCCGAGGGTACGACGCGACCCTCGTCAGCGACGCCCACACGACCGAGGACCAGACGGAGTGGGGCGCGCCGCCGCCGGACCAGGTGATCGCGCACACGAACCTGTACTGGAAGTACCAGTCGGCGCCGGGGCGGACGGCCGGGACGGCCGAGACGAAGGATGTCGACTTCGGCACGTCCTGACACGTCCGACTTGCTCGCCGCGTACGACGCACAGCTTCGCGACCACGTGCCCGACCCGCTGCCGAAAGGGGCGACCGTCGAGCGGGACGGACCGCTCCTTCGCTTCTTCGGGCTGTTCGGACTGGGCAACCGCGGCTTCATCTCCTACCGCGACCTGGCGGGACTCGACGGCACCGACCTCGACGAGTTGATCGCGCGGCAGGTAAGCGTGTTCACCGAGCGCGGGGAGCGCTTCGAGTGGAAGCTGCACGCGCACGACCGGCCGCCAGATCTCGCGGACCGCTTGCGCGCGGCGGGCTTCGTCCCGGAAGACGAGGAGACCGTCGTGATCGCGCGCGTGGACGAGATCGCGAGCCGTCCGCTACTCCCCGAGGGAGTGTCGTTGCGGGAGGTGACCGATCGCAGCGACCTCGACCGCATAGCCGCGTTCGAGCAAGCCGCGTGGGAGGACGGGGACGACCAGAGCTGGATCGCCGACATGCTCGAGGCCGAGCGGACAGCCGACCCCAACGGAATCAACATCGTCGTCGCCGAGGCCGGCGACGCAATCGTCTGCGCCGGCTGGGTGCGCTTCGTGCGCGGAACGGACTTCGCGACGCTCTGGGGCGGCGCCACGCTGCCGGCGTGGCGTGGCCGCGGGATCTACCGGGCCACCATCGCGCAACGTGCGAGCCTGGCCGCCGAGCGCGGTCTCCGCTTCCTCGAAGTCGATGCGTCCAGCGACAGCCGGCCGATCCTCGAGCGTCTCGGCTTCAGCGCGGTGACGACGACGACGCCGTACGTCTGGTCGCCGACGAGAGCGGGTTGAACGACGTGAGCGACGTTATCGACCATGTCGGGATCCGAGTCAGCGACTTGCCGGCGAGCCGCCGGATGTACGAAGCGGCGCTGGCGAAAATCGGATTCGCGGTGCTGTCCGAAGGCGAGTTCGAGGGTGACACCTATGTCCTGTTCGGCCGCGGCGACAGCGACGACTTCTGCCTGCACACGGTCGGCAGCAAGCCCGGCCGCGACCGGGTGACCACCGGTGCGCACATTGCTTTTCGCGCCGGCGACGCCGATTCGGTCATGCGCTGGCACGAGGCTGCAGTGGAACATGGCGGGACCGACATCGGACCCCCCGGTCTGCGTCCCGAGTACAGCGGTCACTACTACGCCGCGTTCGTCCTCGATCCCGACGGCAACAACATCGAGGCGGTCTTCCACTCAGCGGACCGATTAGCCTGACGCCGGTGCGCGTTCTCCTGGTCGCCGCGATCGCCGCCGTCTTGCCGGCGATGCCTGCATCTGCAGCCTCGCCTCCGTACGTCGTCCAAGGCGACCGCGCGGTCGGCGGACTGCAGATCGCGCGCGGCACGCTCGCACAGGCGCGCCAACGATTCGGAGCGCCCTCGACGGTGCGCTCCCGGGCTTCCGGCGTCGAGTGCAACGCGAGTTGGAACCGCATCGGGTTGAGGCTCGCGTTTCTCGACTTCTCGGGCCGCGCATGTCAGGACGGCGTGCTCGTGACCGCAACGATCACGAGCAGGAGCGCGTGGCGAACCGCGGTCGGCCTTCGGGTCGGCGACCCGGTCGCGCGCATCCGGCAGCTCTATCCGCGCGCGAGCCTCCATCCGGCGTCTCCTCCGTGGACCGGCTACTGGCTCGTCACGCGGCGCACGTGCGCAGAGGTCGGCGCGATTCCGTATCCCGGCCTGCTCGCCCGGGTTCGAGCCGGTCGGGTGACGGCACTGGTCGCGGGAACTGCGCCCTGCGACTAGCCGAGGGATCGTGGGTACAGCTGACGCCCCGAGAGGTGCAGCGCGTGCTCTCCGGGCTGCCCATCGACTGGTGGATCGCCGGTGGCTGGGCACTCGACCTGGAAGGGGATCGGCCGCACGAGGACGTCGACGTCGCAGTGCTGCGGCCCGACCACGAGGTGTTGCGCGACTACCTCGCCGACTGGGAGCTCTGGATCGCGTACCGCGGGACGTTGCGACCCTGGACCCGTGGCAGGGTCCGCCCGCCCGAGAACACGGTGTGGACCCGCCCGACGCCCGGCGACCCGTGGCACATCGACTTCAAGATCGAGGCCGTTGAGGGCACGAGTGGGTCTATCGTCGCGATCCCGCAGTGCGGAGGCAAGTGACCGAGATCGGCGTCGTCGTCGACGGCATCCCGTACCTCGCAGCTGACGTCGCGCGCCTCTACGCGAGTGGAAAGACGGGATGATCGAGAGCCTCCGAACGTGGGCGCTGTTACGCGAGCGTCGAACGACTCGCTCACCTCGTCAACTCGATGCGCTTCAGGATCGTCTGCTGCGCGAAGCCGTCGCGCATGCTTATGCGCACGTTCCGCTCTACCGCCGCCTGTGGCAGGACTTCGACGCGGCCGGATTCGACGGGCTTCGAGATCTCACGCGGATCCCGATCCTGAGCACCGAAGAGGCGCGCCGGTCCCTCCGCAGCGGCCAGCTCGTCGCAAGCAACGCGGACCTCGACGACCCCGGCGAGTTCTGGACCAGCGGTAGCTCCGACGCCCCGGTCGCGATTCCGCGCGGGATCGTGGAGCAGCGGCTCTGGCGGGCGTCGGGGCTTCGCGCGTGGCTCGAGCACGGGTACCGCTGGCGCGATGTCACGCTTCGCTTCGACTCCCAGGCGGCACCGCCGCACCCGCTTCAGCGCTTCGGGATCTCGCGCACCGTGTGGGTCTCCAACGAGCTCCCGCTGGCAGAGCGCGTTCGGCAGCTCGAGGCCCTCGAACCGAACGTCGTGGTGGGAACACCGGCTGTGCTTCGCGGTGTGTGCGCAGACTTCGAGGGACGCGGTGCTCCGAGGCCGCGCATCGTGTTCTCCCAGGGGGACGTGCTCGACGCGCAAACTCGCTTTGCGATCACACGCACCTTCGGCGTGACGCCCGTCGACCTGTACGGGCTCACGGAGCTCGGCTACATCGCGTGGCAATGCGAGCGGCGGGACGCGCTCCACCTCAACGCGGCGGCGTTTCTCGTCGAAGTCCTTCGGGATGCGCGGCCGGCCGCCCCCGGAGAGCTCGGCCGCGTCGTGGTCACCGACCTTCGGGGCCGCACGACGCCGCTGCTTCGCTACGACACCGGCGACCTCGCGGTCGCGGCAGGTGCGTGCACCTGTGGACGGCAGACACCGGTGGTCGCCCGTCTGGAGGGACGAGCACGGGCGACGATCGCGCGGGACGACGGAGACGCGGTGACGACCCGGACGATCACCGATGCGCTCGCCGCAACACTCCCGCCCGAGCGCTACCGCGTCAGCCAGGACCGCGAGGGTCGCGTGACCCTCGAACTGGCCCCCGGCGAGCGAGCGGAGCCTCCCGCCGCGACGCTTCAGGAGCTGATTCGACGACCGGTCTCGATCGGGCCGACGCTCGCACCCCCGAGCGAGAGTGCCGAGAAGACGCACCCGGTGCGCTCCGAGTTGCCACTCGCGCTTCCCTAGCGCAGTCGTTCGATGACGGCCTGAGCAACGCTCCGGTTCGCGAGCGCGCGAGCGCGCAGCACTTCTCGTTGCGCTTCGACTCGACCGCGTTCCGAAACAGCTAGCTCGAGCGCGGCCGCGACCGCATCGACGCTGCCGGGTTCGCGCACCGTGAGCGGGCCACCACCGACGGACGTGACCACGGGTGAGACCACCGCCGGCACACCGAGCTCGACGAACTCGGCCGCCGCAAAGCCGAAGCTCTCCGCAAGCGACGCGCAGAGCGCGGCGTCCATGCCTGCCGCAAGTCCCAGGTACTCGTCGCGCTGCAGGAAGCCGTGCTCGACGTAGGAGATGCCCGCCAGCTCGAGCCAACGTGCATAGCCCGAGCGGCGCAAGGTCTGACCGAAGAGGTGCAGCGTCCAGTCGTCTCTTCGAGCGCGCGCGAAAGCCGCCGTCTGGACGAGCAGGTTCTTTCGCGCATCCGGTTGACCCGTCAGCGCGACGTTGACGCCCTCGAGCTCCGTCGGCACGACGCCCGCGAGCTCGCTCGGATCGAAGACGTTCGGCAGGTGGACGACGCCCGGCCTCGCGAGCGCCGCCGCCGCGTCCGCGTCGTCGAACGCGACGCTCGTGAGGCGTCCCTCGGCCAGCAGCTCGAGGAGCTTGGCGACCTTCCAGCCCTCCCGCGAGAGCTCCAGCTGCAGCAGCGAGGAGTGGGCGCGACCGACCGTGGTGCCGCGACGCTCGTCGAGCAGTCCCTCGTACCCCGGCATCCAGGCCGAGAGGACGAGGAGGTCTGCCTCGAGCGCCTCAGGCGGGATCTCGCCGTCCGCCAGCTCGAGGGCTCGACCGCCGAGCACGGCCGCCGCGTGCCGACAGGAGGCGACGCAACCCGGGAAGCCGCGCCAGCTGGCGAAAACGACCGTCGGCACCGCGTCCTAGTATCGCCGGGTGAAGGTCCGCCGGGCCGTCTGGAGAATCGCCGGAGGACCGGCCGGACGCGCGGCTCCCGGACTCGTCCGTCGCTACTACGACGCGGTCACCTCGTCGCTCGTCAACGCGCTCAGGCGCGAGGACGGTGTGGTGTCGGTGTACGCGCAGGGCTCGTTCGTCAACGAGCGCTTTCGGCCGGGACGCAGCGACGTCGATCTCGTGGCGGTCGTCGACGCGCTCACGCCTGCCGAGGAGCTGGCGCTACTGAAGCGCCTTCGCGCGATCTACCAGCGCCGCCAGGCCGTGCTCCCGATCGATCTGGTCACGCTCGGTGTCGACGAGTTTCCGCACGGCGCCGGTTGGCTCTCGTTCGCGCGGCTCCAGCCGACGGAAGGACCGGCGAGCTGGCGCCTTCTGGCGGGCCCGGAGCTTCGTGCCGCCGAGTGCTGGGAGCCGGATCGCGCGCTGCGCTACATCTCCGAACGCGAAGTGGACTCGGCGCTCCAGGCCGGCAGCTTCCGCGAGGCCCGTGCCGCGCTCGAGCGCGTCGACGAGCATCGAGCACGACATGCCTATCCGACCGAGCGGCCGCGGCTCGACCCGTCGTCCTGGCGAATCGAGCGGCCTTCGCGTGACGAGCGTCGAATCGCCGAGCGCGTGGCCGGAACGGTCTCGGCGCGCTCGGCGACGCTGATTCGGATGCCGTTCGAGCGCGACTCGGTGTTGCTGCTCGAGGCCGGTCGTCTCGGGGACGCCAACCGTCTGCTCGAGGCTGCGCTCGCGTCGCGCACTCTGCGGGTCAGCGTGACCACGAGCCGGCTCGCCGAAGACTCGTGGCGGCGAGGGTTCCGCTGGATCGCCATCGCTTCGGGCGACCACCTTGCGGGTGAGCCTCTCGCGCCTCGGCTACGCGTTCCGGACGCATGCGGGCGCCGGGCGCTGCTCGCCCACCGTGCCTACGCCGCGGTCGGAGCGGTTCGGTGGAACGCGCTCGGGCTGCGGAGAGGCGCGCGTCGGCCGGAGCACCTGCTCGAGCTCGCGCTGGTGGGGCGGCTCCGCCGTGTCGAGCCCGTGGTGACGATCCCGGAGGAGCTCGCCCCGGGCGCGGCGGCGCTGGACGACGACGCGTGGACTTTGAGCGCGCTCGAGCTGTGGCGCAGCGCTCGGCCCGAGTACGCTACGCCGCCATGAGCGCGGCCCGAGGCGAGCAGATAGCGATCGTCGTCGAGGAGGCCGGCGAGAACGGGGGAACGGAACGCGTCAGCGCGTTCGCAGCGGAGCAGCTCCCCGGCGCCAGGATCGTGACGCTCAGAACCGCCAACCGGCGCCGCCATTTCTCCGGACCGCTGCTCGCCAGGCGTTTCGCCGAGCTGGACGTCGGCCCGGCCGATCTGCTCCTGACCTTTCCCACGAGCGGCGCCGCGCTGGCCACGACACCTCCGCCCGGAGCTGCGCACGTGGCCTTCCTCCCCGGCCCGCCGCGCGCCCTGCATGGCCACGTCGGCCGGTATCTCCGTGACTATCCCGCGCCGCTTCGCCCTGCGCTCGCACTCGCCGTTCCGGCGCTCCGCTCCTACGCTGCGCAACTCGTCCGGCGTCCGGATCGGCTCCTGACCTACTCGACGGCGAGCGCAGCCGCGATCGAGCGGCTGTACGGGCGCCGGGCTGACATCGTCCCACCACCGATCCGCACCGGCTTCTTCACGCCGGGTACGGGAGAGCGAACGCATTTCCTGACCGTGGCGCGGCTCGTCGCGCACAAGCGGATCGACGTTGCGGTCGAGGCGTTTCGCGGCGTCGACGCCGAGCTCGTCGTCGTCGGCCACGGCGCGTGTCTCGAGCGGCTGCGCTCAACGGCTCCCCGCAACGTGCACTTCGTCGGCGTCGTCTCGGACGACCGGCTGCGCGAGCTCTACCGCGGTGCGATCGCCTTCGTCTCCCCCGCGCTGGAAGAGTTCGGCATGGCCATGGTCGAAGCGCAGGCCTGCGGCACACCGGTGATTGCACCGCGAGCAGGCGGCGCGCTCGACATCGTCCGCGACGGCGAGACCGGCGTCCTCCTCGACCGAGCCGACGCCAGAGCGATCGCGCACGCCGTCAGACGGATGGCGATGTCGGACGAAGGCTCTTCGGAGCGATGCCGCGCAAGCGCCGAACGGTTTCGAGCGGAGCGGTTCGCCGTGACGATCGGCCGGATCGTCGACGACGTGCTCGCAGGCCTCAACCCGCAGCGTCGAGCAGAACTTCCTCGAAGCGCCGTAGTGGATCTCGCAGCAGCACCGATCTCGCCGCGATGAGCCCGCGCTCCCTTGCAGCCTGCCAACGCGCCGGCTGCCGTAGCTCGGCGATCGCCGTTCGCCACGCGCTCGGGCTCCGAAAGTCCTCGACGAGCTGCTCGACCGGGACGAGCTCCGGCAGTCCACCTGTCGCACTCGCGATGGTCGGCACTCCGGCCGCCATGCCCTCGAAGGCGACCCGCGAGAAGGGCTCAGGCGACTGCGACGGGACGACGAGGATTCCCGCGCCGTGGAGCACCCGGTCGAGCCGCTGGTCGCCCTCCGTCGAGCGCACCTCGTCGAGCTCCGCGAGGAGCTCGGCGCCCTTGTTCCGAGTCCACCGCGAGGCCAGAGCGATGACCGGGCCGTCCGGACGCGCTTCGGCGTCTCGGGGCGCCGCACCGACCGGGCTCACCACCACGGCTCGGCGGCGAGACCAGCCGAAGCACGCATCGGCGACGTATTGGCTCGGAGCCACGATTGCCGAGGCCGCTGCGAGCGACGCGTCGTGCTCGTCCCGCGAGCTCGCGAGCTCAGCTCGCTCCGATGCCGGTAGGTCATGCACCGCCGGGCACCCGCGGCACCGGGTCTCGGGGTGACACTCGCTTCCGGCGTCGAAGGCCAACCGGCAGAGCGACTCATAGCTCGGAAGCAACAGGACGCTCGGAACGCCTGCAGCGTCCGCCGCAGCGATCACGGCCGGCGCCGAGTGCAGTTGCGTCACGACCACGTCCGCGCGGCGCTCGCCCAGCGCCTGCTCGGCTCGGCGTCCGACCTCTTCGCGACGCCGCCGCCGCCACTCCCAGTAGCGCTCGGGACGAGGCTCCGGTTCCAGGTAGATCGTGCGTACGGAGTGCCGCTCGCGAATCGCGGCCAACGCCTCGACCACGAACCGCTCCGCGCCCCCAACCGCCGGCACGAGACCCTCTGCCGCGAACAGCACCTCCACGAGAGGACTCTAGGTTGACGCGTGGCCAGTCGCTACGTTACGAGGTCGCCGGCGCCGACTCGGGAGGCCAGGAGTGAGCGTGTACCTGGACGTGTACGGCCAACACTTCTCGCTGAACGGCGACTGGCAGGACGTGCTGGATCGGCTCGGGCTCGACTTCGCCTGGTTCGTGCAGCAGCAGCCTGCGGGAGGCGCGATCCAGGTGCAGATCGAGCAGCGTCCGCCCGACTTCGACGTCTTCGGAGAGCTCGCGGCGACGTTCATCACTCCGCGCAACGTGGTCTACCAGGCCGACGGCAAGACGATCGTCGACTACTTCGGCCTTGCTCTCTCGTTGTTCGATCGCAGGAGCGGGAAGCTCGTCGTGCAAGGTGAGGATCCCCACCTCGTCCACGAGGCCGTTTACCACTTCTTGCTTTCGACGGTCGGTCGCCACCTCGACGCGCGCGGGCTGACGCGCATCCACGCACTCGGGCTCGCCGGCGCCCAGGGCGCAGTCGCCGTGATGCTTCCGTCGGGAGGCGGCAAGAGCACGCTGACACTGCGCTCGCTGGAGGCCGACGGCGTCAAGCTGCTCTCCGAGGACACGCCTCTCCTGGACCGGCACGGGAACCTGCACCCGTTTCCGCTGCGCATCGGTGTGAACGCGACCGACGCATCGTCGCTCCCGGCGGGCACCAACACGCGCCTGGTCGAGCGGATGGAGTTCCATCCCAAGCTCGCGGTGGACCTCGGACGCCTTCGCCGATCGGATCCAAGCCACCTCCGTTCCGCTACGACACCTCGTGATCGGTCGACGCTCGCTCGGCCGACACGCTCGGCTCGAGCCCCTCCCACGTCGCGCAGCGGTGGGAACGCTTCTGCGCGAAGTCGTGGTCGGCGTCGGCGTCTACCAGGGCATGGAGTTCGTGCTGCAGCGGGGGATGCGTGATGTCTTGCGCCAGAGCAGGCCGGTACTGACACGCTCCGTCGCCTGTGCAGCCGCGCTGCGAAACGCCCAGGTCTGGCGCCTGACGCTGGGCCGGGACCATCAGCGCAATTGGGAGGCGCTGCAACCTCTGCTCTAGCGCCCCACGCGTGCGAGCGCGGTGCACCCGCCGTACCCAACCGGCAGTATGCGCGCGTGATCGAGTTTCGTGGTGTCTCGCATACGTACGTGTCCCAGCAGGGCGGCCGCGTGGTTTCGACAGACGCAGTCAGGGGCGTCAACCTCTCGATTCCGCTGCTCCAGTTCGTCTCGGTGGTCGGCCCGTCCGGGTGTGGCAAGACGACGTTGCTGCGGCTCCTCGCCGGCCTACTCGCTCCGACTGAGGGCCACATCGCCGTGGACGACCGAACAGTCGACGGCCCGGGGCCCGACCGGGTTGTCGTTTTCCAGGAGGACGCGCTCTACCCCTGGCGCACCGTGCGTGCGAACGTCGCCCTCGGGCTGGAGTTCGGGCGGACGGTGACGGGCGACGCGGCCCGCAACCTCGTCGACCAGTACCTCGCGCTGGTCGGCCTGTCGGAGTTCGGCGACCACTATCCGAATCAGCTCTCGGGCGGAATGCGCCAGCGAGTCGGGCTCGCCCGAGCTCTCGCAGTCCGGCCGTCGACGTTGCTCATGGACGAGCCTTTCGGTTCGCTCGACTCGATCACGCGAACCCGGCTCGGCGCCGAGTTACTTACGATCTGGGAACGCGACCAGCGAACCGTGCTGTTCGTAACGCACTCACTCGACGAAGCGCTCGTGCTCTCTGACCGAATAGTCGTGATGCGCGACGGTGCCCTCGTGAGCGACATCGACGTGGGCTTCCCGCGCCCTCGCGATCCGGTGGCCATCGTCGAGGAGGCTGCGTTCCTCGATCTTCGCCGATCCCTCGCCCGGTTTCTGTGATGGAGACGTCGGCTTCCCCTTCCCGCACTCAGGTGAGGCGGCTGACCACTCGAGAACGCGCCGGCCGCGTCCTCCTACCTCGGATCCGCGTTTACCAGCTCATGCTGCTGGCGGCGCTTGTCGGCATCTGGGAGTTCTTCGGCCGCCGAACCGCCGACTACGTGTTTGCGCCGCCAAGCGAGGTCGTGCTCGCGCTTGGATCGATGGTGCGAAGCGGCGAGCTGCCGACCGCCCTCGCGGACAGCATGACTGCCCTCTTTCTCGGCTATGCGATCGCGGCGGTCATCGGGATCCCGTTTGGGTTCGCGATGGGCTGGTGGCGGACGCTTGGTCGCACGGTCGACCCATTCGTTGCAGCGTTGTATGTCGTTCCGATTGTGGCCCTCGTGCCCGCGATCGTCATCTGGGTGGGACTCGGGCTCGCAGCACGCGTGCTGATCGTTGCACTCTTCTGCGTCTTCGAGTTGCTGCTCAGTGCGTACGCCGGGGTGCGTAACCTGGATCCGCTCCTCGTCGACGCGGCGCGTACACTCGGCGCGCGGCGCGGCGACCTGTTATCAAAGGTCGTGCTGCCTGCGACACTCCCATTCCTCTTCGTCGGTCTTCGCGTCGGCGCGAGCCGTGCGCTCAAGGGGATGGTGCTCGCGGAAATCCTCTTCGCCGTCACCGGGCTCGGCGGCCTGATCGTCAAATACACGAGCGCGTTCCGGATGGATCGAGTACTCGCCGTCGTGGTCGTGCTCGCGCTGCTCGGCATCGCGCTCACGTCCGGCATTCAGGCTTTCGAGCGCCGGGTGATGCAGTGGCGCCCATGAGAGCGTGGCTTGCACTACTGGTTGTCGTCGCCGCCGGCACATCGGCGTGCGGTGGCGACGAGTCGCGCGACCAGCGTGCATCGCAGACACTGACCGTCGGCTACGCCTTCGGCTTCGACGTCGGAGATGTCGGAGATCGGGTCGCGTTACGCCGGATCGCTCAGCGAACCGGGCTTCGGTTCACGTTCCGCGAAATGGGTGGACCGGCAAACGCGCTTGCCGCTGTGACTCGTGGCGACATCGACGTGGCCAACGTCACGTACGCCTCGCTCAACGCGGCAATCGCCGGCGAGGCGCCGGTGCACGCAATCGCCGCGGCGAACGGAGTTCCGGAGTACCTGCTCGTCGCCGGAGCGGACGTCCGGACCGTCGCCGACCTGCGTGGCCGGCGGATCGCGCACAGCGGCCCGAATATCGACCTCGAGTCGTTGATCGAGCCGGCGCTGGTGCAGGCCGGTCTCACGCCCGGCGATGTGAGACAGAGCGCGATCCTGGACTCTCCGCAGAAGGCCGCAGCCCTGACAAGCGGCCGGGTGGACGCCGCGACGCTCGACGAGATCACCTTCGAGCGCGTGCGCGCCGACGACCCCACCTACCACGAGCTCGCCCGAATGGCCACATTCGAGCCAGCCGCGATCACAGTCTGGGTCGTGTCGAAGCGGTTCCTCGACACGAACGCGTCACTCGTAGCGGATCTGCAGAGCGGGCTGCTCGCCAACTACGCGTTCCTCTACACCGCCGCAGGCAGGCGAGCGTGGATCGCCGAAGCGCGACGCACGGTCATGGCCGCAGATGCGCCGGGACTCGCGCACCGAGTGTACGAATTCTATCGCCAGATTGAAGTCTTCCCACGCCGTCGCGACGTCCTGACGGCAAGCGAACACGACCACTACCTCAGCAGTCTGCAAGCCTCGGGCTCGGTCGAGCGCAGGGTGTCGTACGAGGAAGTCTGGGGCGCGGGCTAGCCGCGTAGCCGGTACAGCGGAGGGGTCTTGCTCGCTGTTGTCACATGCGGACGCGCACGCACCACCTCGAGCGTTCGCGCACCGCGCCAGACGTCGCTCATCATTGCCTCCGATCGCCCTTGCGCGGCCAGGTACCGGTACACGGTCTCGACGACGGCACGCTCGTCGATGTCGCCGACAGCCGGGCTGACGAGCAGCCGGACGCGGGAGAGCTCGCCCCGCTCCTCCTCTGAGAACTGATAGTCGGTCGCCTGCCCGCCGAACCGCCCTGGCAGGACGTCGTCGACGAGCGCGGAGAGCTCGGCGCCGCGGATGCTCATACCCTCGCTCGTGAAGAGCTCGTAGCTACGGATCGTGTGCAAGTGACGCCGTAGCCCCAGCTCGCCGGTCGAACAGCCGCAGTCACGCTCGACGACGACCGCCTCGTCGCCGATCTCGACGTTCAGCAGCACCTTCGGCGCCTCGAGGCTGACCGTCGTCAGGACGAGCGGCTGAGAGCCGCCGCCGCCCTCGACCGGTCGTCGCAGGAGTGCAAACGCGTCATCCGTCAGGTGCACGTCGCCGGGCGCGACCGGATCGGCACAGGCGATCCCGGCCTGTCCTCCCTCGATGAAGTACTGGCACCCGGCTGTCGCGCCGCTCTCGGCGACGGCCTCCGCCTTGCCGGCCGTCAGCGCCTCGCCGCCGAAGCGGAAGATCGTTCCCGCGAGCTCCAGGCCGGCCTCGCGCGCCGCCCGGCACACGCGCACGCCGGAACTCGGCGTGCACTGCACCAGTGCCGGCGTGCCCGCCTCGCGCTGCCGATGCGCCCAGTCAGCGACGCGTAGGGCGAGATCCGCGGGCGTGTGCTCCGGATAGCGGAAGCCTGCACCCGCGATCCTGCCCGCCACGTACGCGACCCCAGTCAAGGCCGCCCGTCTGGCGACGCCCGGCCGTCGCGAGACAGGAATCTGCGTGAACCAGTGGTCGACGGAGCGGCCGAGCTTGAGGTTCGGAAGCACATTGGTCAAGCCGGCGACCGACGGCGGCACCGGGTACCACAGCGCCGTCGGTCGTGCACCCACACCGAACGCGTCGAGAAATGAGCCGTGGTACATCGTCAGCTGCGTCAGGAATGGAAAGTTGACGACCACCGGGCGAGGCTCGCCGCCCGACGTTCCGCCACTGATGGCCTCGAACCGACCGGCGACGAGAGGATTGGTCGCACGAACGTGCGTGAACGGCAACTCGATCCCGGCTCGCCGAATCGGCGAGCGCCCCTTCCACTCGTCGATCGACACCCTCACCCCGGCGTCGTAGAGGTCGGCAAGCGCCGACTCCACCCCGTCTTGCCGGACAAGCCGTGCGACATCGCCGTACTCGATCCCGGCGTGGCTGAGGAGTGGGAGATACGGGCTACCGGCGTTGCCGTAGACGGCCCGCTCGAGCAAAACGAGGAAGGTATCCGCGCGCCGCGCGTGGCCGAGCGCAATCAGCTCGCGGCAGCGCGCGACATCGAGCCGGTCGCGGAGATACGGGACGATTCCGGTCGCGTACCCAGCCAACATCCGCAGGTCCGAAAGCACGCGCGGATCGTAGTCAGGCGTCTGGACGCGTGGGGTTGAGCAGTAGAAGAGGACTAGCCACGGTCCGGCTTCACGGCGAGCAGCGCATTGGCGTGTGCTGTGAAGCGGCCCACGGGTGTAGAGCCGAGACGTTCGCAGCCCGCCAGCAACGACAAGAAACCGGACTGGATGCTGGGCGATCGCGACTCGAGTACGGCCGCGACCATCACCGCCAGAACCCGCGGCGCGTGGATGAGCGTCGTCTCCTCCACGGGTTCGAGCCCCGCCGCTCGCGCTGTCTCCCTCATTGCCCCCGGGCCAAGAGTGGCGCCCATGTAGTACGGAGCGAGGCCGACACGTGCGGTCCGCTTCCCGACCGCGCGCCAGGCTCGGTTCAACCCGCTCCGCGGCAACGCCTTGCCGAGCGCGACGACCGGGTTCGCGGGGTTGTCGAGCGTGAGCAGGAGGTGCCCTCCCGGACGAAGCACTCGTGCCAATTCGCCGACGGCGACGGCGATCTCCCGCTCGTGGTCGAAGTGGTCGAGCGTCGAATTGGAGACGACGGCGTCGAAGGTCGCGCTCTCGAACGGCAGCTCACGAACGTCGGCGACGTGCGCCTCGACCCCAGGGTGGCGTCGCCGAGCCGCATCGACGATCTCAACGTTCAGATCGACGCCCACGACGCGCGACGCGTGCGCGTCGAGCACCGGCGTGAGCCCGTCGCTCACCGCCTCGTCGAAGAGATCCGTCTTGAGCACGGCCCCGAGCCCTTCGGGCAGCCAACGCTCCAGCAGCCTGCGGTTGAGCGCGTCGCTGTGCCGCCGCCAGAGGCCGCCCGCCGGCCGCTCGAGCCAGACGCCGGCCATCGCGTCCCAGTCGTTCACGGACGCGGCAGCACGTGCAACGCGGGGATCTTCGCTGCGGAAGTGTGGAGGGGCTCGGACCGCTCGACCGTCAGCGTCACGCCGTCGCGCCAGATGCCGGCCATCATCTGCCGGTACCCGGGGCCCTTGCCGAGCCCACCCAGCGCCTGGTCGACGATCTCCCGCTCGTCCACCACGCCGACGCGGGGACTGACGAAGAGGCGGACGCGGGGCAGGCCCTCGTGTTCGTCCTCCACGAACTGGTAATCGGTCGGTCCACCGCCAAAGCGCGCCGGGAGCACATCCTCGACGAGCCGCATGATCGCGCCGCCGAAGAAGTTCGTGCCCTCGCTCGTGAGCTTGTCGTAGCTCCGGATCGTGTGCAGGTGGAGCCGGTAGCCCGCGTCACCGACCGCGCAGCCGCAATCGCGCTCGACCAGCACGCCGGTGTCGCCGCTCTCCACGTTGAGCATCAGCTTCGGCGTCGTCGGGTCGAGCGACGTGATCACGAGCGCGGGCACGTCGACGATCCCGTCGGCCGTCGGGCGTAGGAAGATCGCGACCTTGCCCGTCAGCACGTGGACGTCGTCGATCCCGAGTCGGTCGTTCGCGGCGCAACCGATCCCCACGCGACCGAGCTCCGACATCGAGTAGTTGCAGTGGCCCAACGCACCGACTCGCTCGAGCGCGTCCAGCTTCGCACGTGTCAGCGGCTCGCCGCCAAGGCGAAAGACCGTCCCGGAGAGGTCGAGCCCCTCGGCTGCCGCCGCCAGTGCAACGCGAACTCCGGAGCCGCCAGGAGCCTGGAGGACCGCGGGCGTCCCGGCGGCGACGAGCTCGGCCAGCCGCCGCGCAACGACCTCGGCGCGGTCGAGCGGCACGTGGCGGGGCTTCGGGATCTCAGGTCCACGCAGGCGCGTTGCAACGAGCGCCGTCCGCAGCGCGATCCAGTCCTGCAGGGACACGTCGCGGAAGCCGAGGCGGTTCTGCGCGAACCACTCGACCGAAACGCCGATCCGCGCCGAACGCAGCGCGTTGTTGAAGCCGGACTTCGCAGGCGGGGCGGGACGCCAGAGCACCGCTGGCCGGCCTTCGAGCCCGAATGCCTCGAGGTAGAGCCGCTGGTAGGCGGTCTGGTGAACGAGGTGGCCGAAGTCGACCATCGTGCGCCGCGGTGCACGTCGAGAGCCGCCGCTCGTGCCCGAGTACCCACGGCGGAGGACGGGGTTGTCGAAGTCCTCGTGGCGCGTCGCCAGCTCGAGGCCGCCCGGCCGGACGATCGCGCGATGCCCCGTGAACTCCTCGAGCGTGAGGTAGACGCCTTGCTCGTGCAGCCGACCGAGGGCGGCTTCGACCCCCCGCTCGCGCACGAGCGCAGCGACGTCACCGTGCTCGGCGCCGACGTGCAGGAGCAGCGCCCGGTACGGGCTGGACGGCCGTGCGTAGACAGCGCGCTCGAGCAGCTCGAGGAAGGTGCGCTCGCGGTCGCGCAACTGCGCCGCGAGCAGCGCGCGACACTCGTCGGGCGGGAAGTCGCGGCCGAGGTAGCGCCAGAGGTCACCCGCGAACGTCCGGAAGCGGCGGGCCTCAGTCAGCAGCTTCGGCATCCAGCTCCACGATCGCGCAGGACTCGGACGAGAAGCGAAGCTGCACCGACGTACCCGGCCTGATCGACGGCCCGACGGGACCGCGAACTCGGACCTCGCGGTCGCCCACCGCGACGACGTGGTCCATCGCGCTGCCGAGAAACGCGCGCGTCACGACCGTGCCTCGCCAGCCACCGTCTTCGCCGCCGTCGGTCGGCGTCGGGTCGATGGTGACGTGCTCCGGGCGCACGACGACCAGCACGCGCGCGTCGGTCGGCCAGACGATGCGCGAACGGGCCCGCAACTCCCCCTCCGGAGTACGCACGACCACGAGCCCGTCTCCGTCGTTCCCCTCGACGATCCCCTCGATCAGGTTGGAGGCGCCGACGAACCCCGCGACGAACTTCGTACCCGGGCGGTAATAGACGTCGCGCGGACGACCGACCTGCTCGAGCTTGCCCGCCTGCATCACGCCAACCGCGTTCGAGAGCGCAAGCGCCTCGAGCTGGTCGTGCGTGACGTACACCGTCGTGACACGGAGCTCACGCTGAAGCCGCTTGAGCTCGAGTCGCATCTCCTCGCGCAACTGCAGGTCGAGGCTCGAGAGCGGCTCGTCGAGCAAGAGGAGCCGCGGCTCCGTCACGAGCGCGCGTGCCAGCGCGAGGCGCTGCTGCTGCCCGCCCGACAGGCCCGTTGCAGGCCGTCCTGCGACGTCGCCCAGCCGCACCGCTTCGAGCACGCGGCCCACCCGTGCGGCGATCTCTGCCTTGGGCAGCCGTCGGCGACGTGGCACCGAGGCGAGCGGAAAGGCGACGTTCCCGTAGACGGAGAGGTGCGGCCAGATCGCGTACGACTGGAAGACCATCCCGAGCCCGCGCTGGTTCGGAGGCACGTACCGATTCTGCTCGGCCGAGTAGAGCGTCTGGCCGGCGACCGTGATCCGCCCTGCCTCCGGTCGCTCGAGGCCGGCGATGCAGCGGAGCACCGTGGTCTTGCCGCAGCCGGACGGCCCGAGCAGGCTGAACAGGCGACCCTCCTCGACCGAGAACGAGACGCCGTCGACCGCCCTGACGTTGCCGTCGCGGCCCTCGAACGTCTTGACGATGCCCTCAACCTCGAGCACGGCTCACCTGTCTGGCAACGTGGCGCACCAGCAGCGCAGCGATGCCGACGAGCACGACGGAGACGAGGGTGGTGATGACGCCGAGCGCTCCGACCGTCTGGAAGTTCCCGTTTTGGTACTCCTGCCAGACCTGCACGGAGATGACTTCGTTCCCCGGCGAGTAGAGAACGATCGACGCCGAAAGGTCGCGAATCGCGAACACGACGACCATGATCCAGCCCGCGAGCAGACCGGGCCCCGCGAGCGGGAGCACGACTCGACGGAACGCCTGGCTCCACGAGGCGCCGCTGACCTGCGCTGCCTCTTCGAGGTCCCTGCCGAGCTGCGACATCGCGGACGAAGCCGCGCGCAGGCCGTACGGCAGGAAACGTGTGACGTACGCGAGCAAGAGGATCCAGAGCGTCCCGTAGATCGTCACGGGGATGCGAACCCAGAACGCGAGCAACGCCGTGCCGAGCACGATCCCAGGGAGTGCGAGGGGGAGAAACGCGAGGGCGTCCGCGGAGTGCCGGCCCCGCACGGCGGAGCGCACGGCAAACCACGCGACGACCCCTCCGATTGCCACCGTCACCGTGGCCGCCGAAGTCCCCAGGAGGATCGAGTTCGAGAACGCGCGAACCGTCGTCGGGTCGTTGAGCACGTCCGTGTAGCCCTCGAGAGATGCGCGGGCGAAGCTCGCTCTGGACGGACTTGCGAGGTACGGCTGCGTGGACATCCAGATCAGCGCGAGCGTCGGCAGGACGACCGTCACTGCGAGGTAGACCGCGACGAGCGCGAAGGCCGGACCGCGCGCGCGCCCGAGCGCAAGCGGCTGCCTCGTCGTTCCTCGTCCGCTCACGGTCTCGAATGCGCTGCGGCGACGGGTGAGCACTCCGAGCAGGAGCGCACCGCCGCACGTGAGGACAACGAGTGGAAGCGAGTACGCACCGGCTAACGAGATCCCGTCGGGGAATCGGTGCAGCGCCTGGAAGATCCGCGACGTGAACACCCAGATCCCGCCGGGGACGCCGATCAGCGCCGGCACCTCGAACGTCTCGAGCGCCCGGATGAGCGAGACGAGCGCGCCCGCGAGCAGGGCCGGGCGAAGCAAAGGCAGCGTGATTCGGCGGAGCACGGTCGCAAGCGACGCGCCGCTGCAGAGCGCTCCCTCCTCGAGCGAGGGGTCGATCGAGCGAACCGCGGCGGCCGTCAGGAGCAGCACGAGCGGCGACAGGTGGACGCCCTCGACCAGGATCATCCCGCTGAGGCCGAAGACGTCGACGAGGCTCGCGCCGGCGACGGTGTTGATCAGCCCCGCGTTCGGGCTCCCGAGGAAGATCCACGCGATCGTGAAGAGCACGCTCGGGATCGCCAGCGGCAGCAGCGCGAGCGCGAGACACGTGCGTCGCAGCGGAAGGTCCGTGCGCACCAGCAACCACGCGAGCGGCACGCCGGTCAGGAGCGCCACCGCCGTCGCCCCACCCGCGAAGACGAACGACATGCCGACCATCTCACCCAGTCCGTCGACGGCATAGGCCTCCCGAGCGAAGCGAAGCGTGAACGAGCCGTCCTCGACGAACGTGCGCCACACGAGGTACGCGAGCGGCAGGAGGACGAGAAAGCCGACCAGCAGGAGCGTCCCCGCAACTGGAAGGTGGGCGCGAACGCGTGCGAATCTCGACGCACGCGGGGGACGGACGCGGAGGGATGCTGCGTGCTCGGTCATCGGGCGTCGGGCGGCGGCGCCTGCCAGGACGCGGCCGAGGGACCATAATCGCACGATGCCGCGAGCCGTCACCCTCCTTGCCTGTGTCCTTCTGATCGCGGGAGGGTGCGGAGGCGAGAACGACAGCGCCGCGGTGCACACGAACCAGGACGTCCTCGCAGCCGTCCAAGGGCTGACAGGCGAGGAGCTCACCGCCAAGCTCGTGGAGCTCGCCGGTGACGAGGACGGGCGTCTGCAGATGTACAGCTCGCTCAGCGACGAGGTCGGCGAGGAGATCGCCGACCAGTTCGCGAAGAAATACGACGTCGAGGTCTCGATCTACACCGGGAACTCGAGCGACGTCGCCCAGCGCGTGTCGCAGGAGACGGCCGCCGGACGCCACAACGCGGACATCGTCGAGGTCGCAACGCCCGTGCTGATCTCACTCGCCGAGGAAGGGGTGCTCGTGAAAGGGCTGCCGGTCGACACCGGAGGGATCGACGACGACGTCGTCGGCGACGGCTGGGTCGCCGTGCGAAACAACCGCTTCGGCATCAGCTGGAACACGAAGGCCGTTCCGCCCGGAACCGAACCGCAGCGGTGGGAGGACCTCGCCGACCCACGCTGGAACGGGAAGCTCGCGCTCGAGCTCGAGGACTTCGACTGGTACGCCGGCCTCCGCGAGTACTGGGTGCAGCAGGGAAAGCCCGTCGCGGAGATCGACAGGCTGTTCGAGGCGATCGCGGACGGAGCGAAAGTGATCAGAGGGCACTCGCTGATGGGCGAGCTGACGGCGTCGGGAGAAGTCGCTGTGGCGGCATCGAACTTCACGCACATCGTCGACCGCGCGACGAAGGAGGGAGCCCCGATCGCGTGGAAGCCGGTGGCCGAACCGGCGTTCCTGCGCGCGCAGGGCATGGGGATCGCCGCGAACAGCCGACGACCTGCGACGGCCGCGTTGTTCATTCAGTGGGTGCTGACGGAAGCACAGGAGCTCTACGCGCAGAACGGCTGGGTGCCCGCGCGTACGTCGCTCCAGTCGCGAGAGGGCTTCGAGCAGGTCGTGATCGACCTCAAGGCGATCGCGGCAGATGAGAAGCGCTGGGCGGCGGAGTACGACCACTTGGTTCGACGCGGCACGGTCGTTCCTGAAGACTGAGCGGCTACTCGACCGCGGACTTCCGGCGCCGTCGTCAGCCGACGGACGACACATCCGGGCACAAACCCGGCTCAAGGTACGACTCCTCGCCTGGGCACGGGAGTCGGGCGGCGCGGAGCGGCAGCTCGTCAATCTCGCCGGCGGGCTGCACCGCCGTGGGCATGAGATTCGAGTCGTCGTGTTCCACGCCAACCCCACCGTCGAGAGGCGGCTTCACGCCCACGGCGTGCCGTATGACGTCCTGAACGTCCGCGGCCGCTGGGACGCCCAGCGGATCCTCCTCCGGTACCTGCGAGGGGCGGCAGGACGAAGCGACGAAATCGTGCACTCCTACCTCGCAGTGCCGAACGTGCTTACAGTGCCGGTCAAGCTGGTGAATCCTCGTGCGCGGCTCGTGTGGGGCATTCGCATGAGCGATTCGAGGCTGTTCACGTACAACGCCTTGACCACGCCCGTGCACGCGCTCGAGGCAAGGCTCTCCCGTTTCGCCGACCTCGTGATCGCGAACTCGCATGCCGGAAAGGACGACGCGGTCGCTCACGGGTTCGACCCCTCCAGGATGTGCGTCGTCGACAACGGGATCGACACGGAGACCTTCCGGCCCGACCCCGAAGGCAGGCGCCGCCTGCGTGCCGAGTGGGGTGTCGCGGACCGCGACGTGCTGATCGGTCTCGTCGCACGGCTCGAACCGAAGAAGGACCACCCGACGTTCCTCCGAGCCGCTGCTGCGGCAGCGGCTCGACGTCCCGACCTCCGATTTGTCTGCATCGGGGAGGGTTCTCCCAGCATCCGGGGGAACCTCGAGCGCCAGAGCCGAGCGCTCGGGCTCGAGAACCGTCTCCGTTGGCAACCGTCGGTCATGGAGCCGGCTGCCGCGTACAGCGCCTTCGACCTGGCGACGTTGAGCTCCGCGTTCGGCGAAGGGTTCCCGAACGTCCTCGGGGAGGCGCTCGCCTGCGGGAGGCCGTGCGTCGCCACCGACGTGGGCGACGCAGCGCGCATCCTCGACGGAGTCGGGGTCACGGTCAGCCCCCGCAGCCCGACCGCGCTCGCGGAGGCCTGGCTCAACGCGCTCGAAGCCGATCACGTGGGGTTGGCCGAACCACGCCGCTCGCGGATCGTGCAGAACTACGGTCTCGAGCGGATGGTGGAGCGAACCGAGGCCCTGCTCCAGGGGATCGTCGGCTGAGCTACGGGCCGACGGACACGACGCGGGCGACCCACGACCCGCCCGGTGCTGCGATCGTCACCTCGTCGCCGGCCTTCGCGCCGTAGAGGGCGCGGCCGAGCGGGGAGTCGGGGGAAACGCCGCCGACGCTCGAGATCTCGACCTTCATTCGCTCGCCCTTCTCGTCCTCGAGCTCGACGTGCGAGCCGACGCCGACGCGACCGTTCCGAGTCTCGCTTTCATCAACGAGCACCGACCGCGAAAGCCGGTCGCGGAGCAGCGTGATCCGGCGCTCGAGCATGCCCTGCTCGTTCTTCGCGGCGTGGTACTCGAAGTTCTCGGAGAGATCGCCGAAGCCGCGCGCGACGCGGATCGCCTCGACCATCTCCGCGCGCCGTGGGCCCTCCAGCTCAGCCAGCTCTGCTTCGAGCTGAGCCTTCTGGTCGGCCGTCAGGGGCGGGTGTGATTCGAGCGACACGCCTGCAGCGTACGTCCGATCCCGCGCGCGTGCGAACCGAGAGCTCGGTTCGACTAGCCCTTGCGCGGCGATCAGCCGAGCGAGACGAGCCGCGCCGGTGACTCGGGGGCGAGGTCCTGCCCCTGAACCGTCGAGATCGCAACCCGGTCCTTGCCGCCGCGCTTGGCCTGGTAGAGCGCCGCGTCAGCCGCGGCGATCAGGGCTTCTGCGTTCCCGTAGGTCGGGAACTCGGCGACGCCGAAGCTCACGGTGAACGTGGCGATCAGGCCGTTTCGGCCGGCGACCTTGAGGCCCGCGGCGGTCTTTCGCATCTGCTCTGCGGCACGATTCGCGTTCGTCAGGCTCGCGCCCGGGAGCAGGACGACGAACTCCTCGCCGCCGTAACGTGCCGCGAGGTCGGTCTCGCGCACCGAACGCTCGAGCGCTGCCGAGAACGCGCGCAGCACCGAGTCGCCTGTCTGATGGCCGAAGCTGTCGTTGATCTGCTTGAAGTTGTCGATGTCGCACATCACGAGCGAGATGCTCGTGCCGTTCCGGGTCGCACGGATCAGCTCGTCCTCGAGCCGCTCCGCCAACAGCCGGCGATTTGCGAGCCCGGTGAGCCCGTCCGTCTGCGCCTGGCGGCTCAGGCGAGCGACGTCGCCGACGATCTGCGCGACCGGGCGGGCGACCCGAGTGGCGAGGGCCGCGGCGAGCGCGAGCGTGAACAGCGCCGCGAGGATGATCAGCCTGCGGTAGCCCGCGGACAGAGCGTCGATCGCGGCTACCGGCTCGAGAGCGACGACGTACGCGTCCGCGACCACGAGCGGCGCGAACTGGGCGGCAAAGGCCGTGCCACCGAGGACGACCCGGCCGTCGCGCGGCTTCAACTCGACTCCAAGCGGGCCCCCGGCGAGCAGCCGGCCGTTCTGCATCAAGGCGAGCGAGGCGTCCTCGGGTAGCGGCGTCGCCTGGCGCAGCACCGTGAGCACGTCCTTGCCGAGCGGAAGCGAGACCGTCACCTTCGCGAGGATCGCCTGCCCGTTGCTGATCGTGGCCGTTGACGCGATCCGTGGCTTCGCGGCGAGCTTCCCGATCGAGCGACCGTCGCGCAGGTCGATCCGCGCGCGGCTGGTCGCTGCGATCTCCTTGAGAGACCGCTGGTCGTTCATCACCACTGCGCGCTGGAGTCGTAGCGAGGTCGCGAGCTCGCTCGCCTGCACGCGCAGGTCGGCGCGCATCGTGCCGAACGTCGAGGCCGCGACGCGGGCGCCGGCGTTGAGCGCCGTGCTGTGCTCCTGCCAGTTGCTTCGACGACCGTTGCGGTCGAGCGTCCAGCTCACCGTGGCGACGAGGGCGGCGATCAGCAGGAAGACGAGGACGGCATAGCGCACGATCGACGTGCGATGGCGAAACTCGCCGGCCGTGCGGCCGAGCATCAACGCTCTCCCTCGAGAAGGGAAGCCAAGAGCTCCGCCGTCGCCGGCGGCGCCGATACATGCCGCAGAACCTCGTTCATTTGACAGCCTTCCGAGGAGGAAACGTGGTTCAGCATCGGCTCGTGGACTCCCGCGAGGACTCCCCCGAAGGAGTGAGGTACGCCACTAGGGCCCCGCGGTGTGGTTCTTGATCTTGATCACCTTCGTGACCTGCGTAGCGGCCAGGTAGTTCGCGTCGCCGGCCTGGTTCGCGTAGACGATGCAGTCGCCGCGATCGCCCTCCGGCGTGACCATGTTGCCCGACACGGAGCAGACCGAGGCGCTGCTCGGGTCGACCGTGTAGCTGACCGCGAGGCCGGAGCTCGACGTCGCCGACAGCGGGAACGGCGGGTCGTTCCTGTCGTGGTTCCCCGCGTCCGGGAACGTGATCGTCTGCGACCGCTTCGCGATCGAGAAGGTCTGCTGCACCTGCGGCGCGGCAAGGTAGGAGCTGCTGCCGCTCTGGTTCGCATTGACCGTGCACGTCCCCGCGCCTGCCATCACGACCGTCGAGGCGCCCGACAGCGTGCAGGTGCCCGACACCGTGAAGCTGACCGGCAGGCCCGAGCTCGCGGTTGCCGTGACGTTGTAGTTCGGCCCGAGGTAGACGGCGCTTCCCGGCGCGCTCGAGGTGAACGTGATCGTCTGTGCCGACGGCGGCGGGACGACGGTGAAGGACTGCTGCACCTGCGGGGCGGTCTGGTAGTTCGCGTTCCCGGACTGGTTCGCCCGGACGACGCACGTTCCGGCCCCGGTGAACGACACCGTCGAGCCCGAGACGCCGCACACCGAGGGGCTCCCGGACGAGAACGTGACGGCGAGACCGGAGCTGGCGCTTGCGGCGACGGTGTACGTCGGGCCGCCGACGTACGCGCCGCTCGGCGGCGAAGTCGTGAAGGTGATCGACTGGGGCCCCTTGGCGACGGCGAACGACTGCGAGACCTGCGGCGCGGCCGAGTAGGAGCCGTTGCCGCCCTGGTTCGCGAGCACGGTGCACGTCCCGGGCGCGAGGAACGAGACCGTCGAGCCCGACACTCCGCACACGGAGGGGCTGCCGGACGAGAAGGCGACGGAGAGACCGGAGCTGGCTGCCGCCGTCACGGTGTAGGTCGGGCCGCCGGTGACCGCGCCACCCGGGGGCGTCGACGTGAAGCTGATCGTCTGGCCGGCGATGTTCACCGCGAAGGACTGCGAAACCTGCGGGGCGGGCTGGTAGCTCGCGCTCCCGGCCTGGTCGGCGTGGATCGTGCAGGTGCCGGAAGCGACGAATGACACCGTCGCCCCGGACAGCGAGCAGACGCCGGCGCTTGCCGGATCGACCGAGAAGCTGACGGGCAGGCCGGAGCTCGCCGACGCGGAGACGCCGTACGTGGTGCCACCGACGAACGCGCCCGACGGAGCAGACGACGTGAAGCTGATCGACTGGACGCTCGGGGCCGACGGGCCGCCGATCGTGAACGACTGCTGCACGCGAGGCGCGACGTCGTAGGTCGCGTCACCGGGCTGATCCGCATCCACGGTGCACGTTCCTGCGGCGACGAAGGTGACGGCGGAGCCCGAGACGGTGCAGATCCCGGCACTCGAAGCGGCGGCCGAGAAAGTGACAGCGAGGCCGGAGGTCGCCGATGCGCCGACGGAGTAGTCGGGATCGCCCACCGTTGCGCTCGACGGCGGCGATGACGTGAAGCTGGTCGTCTGCGGCGCGAGACCGACCGCGAACGACTGCCAGACCTGCGCCGCCGCCTGGTAACTCGCGTTGCCCGCCTGGTCCGCCCGGACGATGCAGGTCCCGACGCCGACGGGGGAGACCGTCGAGCCGGAGACGGTGCAGACGCCGGCGCTCGAAGGCGCGACCGAGAAGGTGACGGCAAGCCCTGAGCTCGCCGATGCCGACACCACGTAGGCGGCACCGCCGGCGACCGAGAACGAGGGCGGCGCGGAGGTGAAGCTGATCGACTGGACGCTCGGCGCCGGTGGGCCGCCGATCGTGAACGACTGCTGGACCTGCGGCGCAGGACCGCGCGTCGCGTCTCCGGGCTGGTCGGCGTCGACCGTGCAGGTCCCGGCACCGGTCAACGAGACCGTCGAGCCGGAGACGGTGCAGACGGAGGCGCTGCTCGGGTTCGCGCTGAAGACGACGGGGAGGCCGGACGAGGACGTCGCCAGCACGGTGTAGGACGGACCGCCGACCGCAGCGCCCGAGGGCGGCGTGCTCGAGAACGTGATCGTCTGGCCGACGAGGCCGACCAGGAACCCCTGCTGCACCTGCGGCGCTGCGAGGTAGCTCGCGTTGCCCGCCTGGTTCGCCCGGACGTTGCAGGTTCCCGTTCCGACGAGCGAGACCGTCGAGCCCGCGACGGTGCACACGCCCGCGCTGGACGGCGCGGCCGAGAAGGCCACCGTCAGCCCGGAGCTCGCCGTCGCCGCAACGACGTAGGTCCCACCGACCGCCGGCGCGGTTGGCGGCGTCGACGTGAAGTTGATCGACTGGACACTCTGCGAAACGGCGTCCGTGCCGATCGAGAACGACTGGAGCACCGGAGGCGCCGGCTTGAACTTGCTGTTGCCGCGCTGCGTCGCGTTGATCGTGCAGGTGCCCTCGCCGATGAGGTGAACCTTCACGCCGGTCACCTTGCAGATGCCGGCACTCCCGTCCTCGGTGCCGAGCTCGACCGGCAGCCCCGAGGTCGCCTTCGCGATCACGGTGTACGGGGGGTCATGGACATGCGCACCCGACGGAGGCTTCGAGACGAAGCTGATCGTCTGGACGACGACCGCGTCGTCGACGTCGACGGACTGCGTGACCTGGGGCGCCGGCAGATAGCTCGCGTTCCCGGACTGGTTAGCCCGGACGGTGCATGTTCCAGGCCCGACGAAGCTGACGGTCGCGCCCGAGATCGTGCAGACGCTCGAGCTCCCGGGTGCGAGTGAGAAGCTCACCGGCAGACCGGAGCTCGCGGCAGCTCCGACCGCGTAGGAGCCGCCGACGACGGCGGCCCACGGCGACGTGTTGAAGCTGATCGATTGCGGGCTCTTCGCCGGAGCCGACGGTGGCTTCGGCGGCTTCGGCGGCGTGACGCCGCCGGGCGGCGGTGTCGGTGCGCTCGGCTCGGCAGGAGCGGCAGGAGCGTCGGGAGCGTCAGGATGTTCGTGCGGCGGAGGCGTACCGACCGGCGTGTCGGTGCCGGTGCTCGGTCGGTTGTGCGGTCCGTCGGAGACGAGTGTCGGCATGACCGTCGTCTCGACGGTGTCGGCGCGGATGCTTTCAGCGAGGTCGACCGCGAGCGACACGGGGCCGTCGGTCTGCAACTGCGGTGCCGGCGACTGGCTGATCACCGCGAGCCCAAGCGCGCGCATCGCCGCGCGTACTTCCGGCGTCGATGCGTAGCCGTTGTCGATCCCGAGCAGCGCGCTCTGGAGTGAGATCGCAATGCTCCTGTCGCCGTAGCCACCTGCGCCAGGCAGGAGCTGCAAACCGGGCATCGCAAGCCCGACCCAGAGGATGCACGCGGTCGCTGCTGCGGACGCACGGCCGAGCGGCGCCAAAGCGCCGCGAACCCGCCGTGAACGGGTCGGCTCGTCGTCTCGCCGTTGTGTGTTCGCCACTACTGCTCCTGCCGCATTCGGGACCGCTGTTCCAACCATCGCCCGAATCGGGGTAGGGTCCGTCCCCCATTCGTGTAGGCAAGCACGAGCCGTTCAGACCCTCAAGCTCCAGTCGAGGTCGAGAGTGGTCTAACGGGCGGCGATGAAGAGCGTCGCCGGCACCGGCGTCTCTCCCCGTTCGCGCGAGCCCTTCGTCGGGCCGTTCGACGACCTCGACTGCCACAGCTCGGGCATCGTCGCTCCACCGATGCTCGCGATCACGCGAAACTGCGTCCCCGGCGGGATGCTCTTCGGCGTCACCAGCGCAGGCCTCCGCGCGGGCTCCGCACGCACCGTCGCCTCCACGATCGCCGGGATGCTCAGCGCGCACCAGAAGCCCGCGACCAGGCAGCCGACGGTCAGGAACGGGACAAGCTCGATCCCATGCGAACGCAGCCGCTCGGTGACCTCACCGCACAGCTGACGACCTCGGCGTACGACCCCTGCTTCACTCATGCGCTTCAGACCCTCCGCAGTTCTGGACGCGCAGCGTAGGCCAGGCACCGCCGGACGTCAGTCCCCCGTTCGGGGAGGGCCTACTTCAGCAGCTTGTGCTCGAGCCGGCGCGCGGTGAACCAGACGCCGAGCGCGAGGACGCCCAGCAGGTAGGCGACGTGGATCAGCGCTTCCCAGCCGACGTTGCCGAGCGTGAGCTCGCGCATCAGATCGACGCCGTGGTACAGCGGCGTCAGTGGAAGCGCCCACTGCACGGCCTTCGGATACTCCTCTAGCGGAACGAACGTGGCTGAGAACAGGAACATCGGGAGCGTCAGCAGCTCGATGAACGCGAAGTCCGCCCACGACCGCATCAGCGTCACGGCGGACAGGCCGAGCGCCGCGAAGGCTGCGCCGATCAGCAGCGCCGCGGGCACGGCGAGCAGCGCCCACCACGACTCGATCAGCCCGAGCACGAGCATGATCGCCACGAACGCGACCGCGTAGACGCTCCCGCGCATCAGCGCGAAGATCGTCTCGCCGACGGCGACGTCGCGGACGCCCATCGGCGTCGCGAGCACACCGTCGTAGGTCTTGGCGTAGTTCAGCTTGAAGAAGACGTTGCCCGTCGTCTCGTAGATTGCGCCGTTCATCGCGGACGCCGCGAGCAGGGCGGGCGCGACGAACTCCTGGTACGAGATCGTCTTGCCCCCGTAGGTGATGTCGCCGACCAGCGCTCCCACGCCGACCCCGAGCCCGACGAGGTAGAAGAGCGGCTCGAAGAAGCCGGAGACCATGACGAGCCAGTACCGGCGCGCCGCCTTCAGGTTCCGGTAGACGAGCCGGAGCGAACGGTCGGCACCGAACGTGAACCACGGGGCAACCCGGCCGGTGAGGGCGTAGTCGGTCACTTCAGCAGGGCCCTCTGATGGCGCCGGATCGCGACGACGGCGCCGACGATCACGAACAGGGAAAGGTACGCCACGTGGACGACCGCGAGCAGCGCGTCGACGTTCCCAGTCGTGAGCATCCGGCACAGCTCGACGCCGTGCCAGAGCGGCGTCGCCCAGGCCACCGGCTCGAGCCAGTCCGGCAGCTGGGAGACGGGGAAGAACGTTCCCGCGAACAGGAACATCGGGATCAACACGAACCGGTTCAACGCGGGGAACCACCCGTCGTCCCCGCCTTCGAGGCTCGCCGAGAACGCCGCGATCGGCGCGTTGAACGCGAGCCCGCAGAGCAGCGCGGCGAACGGCGCCAACACGGCCAGCGGAGAGCTGACCGCGCCGCCGATCGCGGCGACGGCCGTGAAGATCACCGCGGCGGAGAAGACGCGGATCGCCGCCCAGCCCATCGTCCCGAGCACGAGCTCCGCGACGCGCACGGGCGTCGCCAGCACCGCGTGGTACGTGCGCAGCCACTTGATCCCCGCCATCACCGGCCACATCGCGTCGTTCGCGCCCATCTGCATCGCGGTCGCCGCAAGGAGACCAGGCGCGACGAACTCGACGTACGAAAGCCCTCCGAGTGCCGCCTGGTCGTCGTCGATCAGCTTGCCGAGCAGGATGCCGACGGAGAGCAGGAAGAAGATCGGGTTGAGAAACGCCGTCGTGATCGTCGCGCGCCACGTGCGCTTGTACGAGCGCGCGTGCCACTCGGCGACCGAGAGCGCGCGCTCGAACGACGAGCTGGTGACCGCGACGGTGGCCATCAGTCGACGAGCGTCCGACCGGTCAACGTCAGGAACACGTCCTCGAGCGTGCTGCGCCGAACGAGGACGCTCTCTGCCTCGATGCCGCGCTCGTGCACCGCGTGCACCGTCGCGTCGCCGTTGTCGGTCCCGATCAGCACCCGGTTCGCGAGCACCTCGACGCGCTCGCCGAGGCCGTCCAGCTTGCCGTTCAGCTCTGCGCCCTCAGGGAACCGGAGCTCGACGACCTCGCGCTGGGTGTGACGCTCGATCAGCTCACGCGGGGAGCCCTCCGCGACGATCTTCGCCTGGTCCATCACGACCAGCCGGTCGCACAGCTGCTCGGCCTCGTCCATGTAGTGCGTCGTCAGCACCTGGGTGACGCCCTGCTGCTTCAGCCGGTAGAGCCGGTCCCAGAGCACGTGGCGCGCCTGCGGGTCGAGACCGGTCGTCGGCTCGTCGAGGAGCAGCAGCTCGGGCTCGTTGATCAGCCCGCGCGCGATCGTCAGCCGCCGCTTCATCCCGCCCGACAGGGGCTCGACACGCGAGTCGCGGCGCTCCTGGAGCTGGACGAAGTCGAGCAGCTCCTCGGCGCGCGACTTGATCAGGTCTTTGGGAATCCCGAAGTAGCGGCCGTAGACGAGCAGGTTCTCGTAGACGGTCAGCTCGAAGTCGAGCGTGTCCTGCTGCGGGACGACGCCCATCCGCGCCTTGATCGTCGCGCCGTCGACCGCGGGGTCGAGCCCGAGGACCCTGAGCGTCCCGCCCGTCACGGGCGAGACCGCGCTGATCATCCGCATCGTCGACGTCTTCCCGGCGCCGTTCGGGCCGAGGAAGCCGAAGGTCTCGCCGCGTTCGACCACGAAGTCGATCCCGTCGACCGCGGTGAACTCGCCGAAGCGCTTGGTGAGGCCTCTGGCCTCGATCAGAGGTGCGCCGCTCATCGCCCTCACGCTACCCGTAACGCTTGCGCCTTCCGGCACACTTCCTGCATGGAGAAGATCGAGAAGACAGAGGAGCAGTGGCGGGCGGAGTTGACGCCCGAGCAGTACCGGATCCTTCGCGAGAAGGCGACGGAGCCGGCCTTCACCGGCGAGTACGACCACGTCTTCGAGCCGGGCACGTACCGCTGCGCCGGCTGCGGCACCGAGCTGTTCAGCTCGGACACGAAGTACGACTCCGGCTGCGGTTGGCCCGCGTTCTTCGCACCCGCGAGCGAGGACGCGATCGAGGAGGAGCGCGACGTGAGCCACGGGATGGTCCGCACCGAGGTGCTGTGCGCCGCCTGCGGCGGCCACCTCGGGCACGTGTTCCCCGACGGCCCGCAGCCGACGGGTCAGCGGTACTGCATCAACTCGGCCGCGCTCGAGCTCGAGGAGAGCTAAGCCGTAACGCCCGCGAACTTGGGGATGATGTCGCGCCCGTAGGCCTCGAGCGTCGCTTCCTGCTGGCCGGTCATCAGGTAGATGTTGAACTGGTCGACGCCGACCGACTCGAGCTCGCGCAGCTTCTCCAAGACCTGCTCGGTGTTGCCGAGCACGCAGAAGCGGTCACAGATCTCGTCGGTGACGAACTCGCCGTGCGCGGCGCCGACGCGGCTGTGGTCCTTGTAGTCGTAGCCCTTGCGGGTCTTGACGAACTCGGTCAACGCGTCAGGAATCTCCGAGTCGAACCCGTAGCGTTCGATTAGGTCCATGACGTGGTTCGAGACCATGGCCGGGAACCACCGCACCTGCTCGCGCTGGTCCGCAATGTCGTCGCCGATCATGCTCGGCGCGCCGACGATGCACTTGAGCGCGCTCGGGTCACGACCCGCCTCGACCGCTGCCGTGCGCGCGGTGTCCATGATCCACTGGATGATCTGCGGGTCCGCGAGCTGGATGATCACGCCGTCGCCGACCCGGCCCGCGACGGCGAGCGCCTTCGGCCCATAGCCGGCGACCCAGACCTCGATGTCGGGAAGCTCCGGCCGCACCCATTCGAGCTTGAGCTCCTTCTCGTTCCACACGACCGGCCGGCCGTTCATCAGGTCCTTGATCATCGCCGTCGCGGCTTCGAACTCCGCGACCTTGACCGGCTTGAGCCCGACGACGCGTCGCGACGAGTCACCGCGGCCGATCCCCATCACCATGCGGCCGTTCGAGAGGTCGTGCATCGTCGCGTACCAGCTCGCCGTGATCGTCGGGTCACGGATCCCCGGGTTCGTCACGAAGTGGCCGAGCTTGATCTTGTCGGTGCGGTCCGCGACGAGTGGAAGCGTCGCGTACGACTCCTGCCAGAGGATGTGCGAGTCGTAGGTCCAGCCGTACTCGAACCCGTGCTGCTCCGCAAGCACGTTCAGGTCGATCAGGCGCGTGTAGGGCGGGTCAGGCAGGACGGTTACGCCGAACGTGAGCATGTGACCTCCGGGCTGGCAGGGAAACCGCGATCGTCTACCGAATCCTGCCACGTGGCGATCTGGCCCTACCTCGCCTTCGGCTTCGTGGCCGGAGCGATGCTGCCGATCCAGTTCGGCATCAACGCCCAGCTGGCGAGTTGGGTGGACAGCCCGCTCCGGGCGACGCTCGTCTCGTTCGCGGTCGGGACCGCCGCCCTGTTCGTCGTGATGTTGGCCGCCTACCGGGACTGGCCCTCGACCGGCTCGCTCGCCGGCGCCCCGTGGTGGGTCTGGGTCGGCGGCCTGCTCGGCGCGTTCTACGTGCTCGGCAGTGTCGTTGCCGCGCCGAAGCTCGGCGCGGCGACGCTCGTCGCGGTGATCCTCGCCGGCCAGGCGTTCGCGTCGCTCCTCGTCGACCACTTCGGCTGGGTCGGCTTCGAGGAGAACCCGATCACGCCCGGCCGCCTGCTCGGGATCGCGCTCGTCGCCGTCGGCGTGGCGCTCGTCAGGTTCTTCTAGCGACCCGGACGAGACCGACGGACCACGCGATCGCCCCGATCACGATCAGCGGCAAGACCCGCAGCGCGTCCTTGACCGCGCCACGGTTACCCTGGATGCGGCCCCCGAACCGGACAAAACGGGTCGACCTGAGGCCTGAGCGCTTCGAGCGCAGCCGGGAGCGTGTCCCAGGCCCGGAGGCAGGGACGATGACGCTCGTTTCACCGTGCTCGGTCGAGCGCCTTCTGGGTCAGGCGGTCGAGCGCTTCGACCGCGAGCTCCAGGTGCCCCGGCTTCGTGTCCTCGAGCTTCGTGTGCGAAAGGCCGCGCAGGCTCTGCACGAAGAGCATCACCGTAGGGATACCAGCGCGCGCCACCTCCGCGGCGTCGTGGAGCGGCCCGCTCGGCAGGCGGTGGGACGTCCCGGCGATTTCGCGGATCGACTCGTCGGCGAGCTCGATCAGCTCCGCGTCGAACAGGATCGGCTCGATGCTCCAGATCCGCTCCCACTCGACCTCCAGGTCCTCTTCCTGCGCGAAGCGCTCGGACGCTTCCTTCGCGAGCCGCAGCAGCTCCGCGAGCGAGTCCGCGTCGAGGTGCCGCTGGTCGAGCAGCTGCTCGGCCGTCTCGACGACGGAGGTGACGATCCCGGGCTTCGTCACGACGCCGCCCGAAGTGCAGACCGCGCCTCCACCCACCTGCGCGGCGATCGGGCGGATCTCGAGCGCGAGCTTCGCCGCGCCGGCGAGCGCGTCGCGGCGCTTGTCCATCGGCGTTGAACCGGCGTGCGCCGCCTGGCCGCGCCACGTGATCTGGTGCCGCTCGACCCCGAACGTGCCGAGGACGACGCCGAGCGGCAAATCCATCGACTCGAGAACGGGACCCTGCTCGATGTGCAGCTCGAGATAAGCGACAGCGTTCGCGAGCTGCTTCTGCGCGTCGAGTGCGCGATCGAGGTCGACGCCGTGGGCCGCGATGGCATCGGGAAGGGTGACGCCGTCGGCATCCTTGCGCTGCCGCAGCTCCTCCTGGTCGCTCATCGAGCCGGCCGCGGCGCTCGAGCCGAAGAGCGACCGCCCGAAGCGCGCGCCCTCCTCGTCCGCCCAGTTGACCAGGCGGACGGTCAGCGCCGGCTCGCCGTCCTCGGCGAGACGTCGTAGGACCTCGACGCCCGCGATCACGTTCAGGCAACCGTCGAGCCAGCCACCGTTCGGAACCGAGTCGATGTGGCCACCGATCAGGAGCGTCCGGTCGGAGGCGCCGCGCAGCGTGAACCACTGGTTCCCCGCCTCGTCGGTCTCCTCCTCGACGCCGGTTGCGGCAAGCTTCGCGCTCAGCCATTCCTTCGCCTGCGCCCAGGTGTCCGTCCACGCGACCCGCTGGGCGCCGTCCTCGTTCCCGGTCAGCTCGCGGAGCTCTCGGAGCTCCTCGACGGTTCTGCTTGGCGTCAACGGCAAGGACTGGGAGGATAAACACGTGCTCCGCCAGGCTGGAAAGCTGCTCGCGGTGCTCGCTTTGCTCTGGGGTCTCTGGGAGGGCTTCAAGTGGCTCGGCGAGACGACCGAGCTTCGACTCGGCACGTTCACCGTGACCGATCTGACGATGCCGCACCTGCACGAGATCGTCGGCCAGCTCTTCGAGCCTTCACGGACGAACGGGCCGCTCCTGATCGAGGTGCTCTGGGACGCGGCGCTCTTCACCGCGAAGGAGGCCGCGGTCGGGTTCCTCCTCGGCGCGGCGATCGGGTTCACGATCGGCGTCGTGCTCCACCACTCGCGCGTGCTCCAGCGCGGCGTGCTTCCGTACATCGTCGCCTCGCAGACGATCCCGATCCTCGCGATCGCTCCGATGATCGTCATCTGGACCGGCTCGCGCGGCACGCCCGCCTGGTTCTCGGTCGCGATCATCGCCGCGTTCCTGACGTTCTTCCCCGTGACGATCAACACGCTGCGCGGGCTCGACTCCGCAGACCCCCGCGCGCTCGAGCTGATGCGCTCCTACGCGGCGAGCAAGTGGTCCGTGCTCTGGAAGCTCAAGGTGCCTGCGTCGCTGCCGTACCTCTTCGTCGCGTTCAAGATCTCCGCGACCGCGAGCGTCGTCGGCGCGATCGTCGGCGAGCTTCCGTCGTCGATCCAGGACGGCCTCGGCGGGGCGATCCTCAACTTCAACCAGTACTACCTCAGCTCGCCGCCCAGTCTCTGGGCGACGAACTTGATCGCCGCGCTGCTCGGCATCACGTTCTTCGCGATCGTCGCGATCGTCGAGCACTTCGTCGTCCGTCGCGCACCGGAGCACGTGGCGTGAGCGCCGCCGTCGCCGTCTCGCTGCGCAAGGTCGACAAGACATTTGCCAAGGGAGAGGTGACCGCCCTGCAGCAGATCGACCTCGACGTGCAGCCCGGCGAGTTCATCTCGCTGATCGGCCCGTCGGGCTGCGGCAAGTCGACGCTGCTGCGGATCGTCGGCGATCTCATCCAGCCGAGCTCCGGAGAGGTCGTCGTGAACGGCAAGACCGCAAGCCGGGCTCGCAGCGACGGCGACTACGGCATCGTCTTCCAGGAAGCGGTGCTCTACGACTGGCGCACTGTCGCCCGCAACATCGCGCTGCCGCTCGAGATGGCCGGGTGGGATCGCTCGAAGCGCGAGGCGCGCGTGAAGGAGATGGTCGAGCTCGTCGAGCTGACCGGCTTCGAGAAGCGCCACCCGTGGGAGCTGTCCGGTGGGATGCAGCAGCGCGTCGCGATCGCGCGCGCGCTCTCGTTCTCGCCTGCGCTGCTCCTGATGGACGAGCCCTTCGGCGCGCTCGACGAGATGACGCGCGAGCGGCTGAACGGCGAGCTGCTGCGGATCTGGGCGGAGACGGGCTGCACCGTCCTGTTCGTCACGCACTCGATCGCCGAGGCGGTCTTCCTGTCCACGCGGGTCGTGGTGATGTCCCCGCGGCCCGGACGGATCACCGAGATCATCCCGATCGACCTGCCGCAGCCACGCACGTACGAGACGCGCGAGGAGCCGCGGTTCTTCGAGCTCGTGACCCAGCTGCGAGAGGCGCTGCACGGCGGTTCGGCACGCGAGCCGTCGCTGCGTGCCGCGGAGGCCGCCGAATGAGCGTCATGGCGACACCCGTCGCAGGCGAGCGTCTGCTCGGACGCACGATGCGCGGCGCTCGCTCGTGGCTGCCGGCCGTCGTCGTCCTCGTGCTCGGGATCGGCCTCTGGGAGGGTCTCGTCGCGGCGCTGGACGTCCAGCGCTTCCTGCTCCCACCGCCGAGCGACATCGCGCGAACCTTCTGGGACGAGCGCCATGCGCTCTGGAGCGCGGGCTGGTACACGTTCAAGGAGGCGCTCGGCGGCTTCCTGATCGGCTGCTCCGCGGGGATCGCCGTGGCGCTCATGCTCGCGCGCTGGCGCGGGCTCTCCGCCGCGATCATGCCCTACGCGATCGCCGCCAATGCTGTGCCGATCATCGCCTTCGCCCCGATCACGAACCAGTGGTTCGGCGTGCTGAACCCACTCTCGAAGATGGCGATCGCCGCGGTGCTCTGCTTCTTCCCGGTGCTGACGAACATGCTCAGAGGGCTGACCTCGGTCCACCCGTCATCTATTGAGTTGATGCGCTCGTACGCGGCGGGCGAGGTCGAGATCTTCCGCCGCGTCCGGATCCCGAACTCGCTCCCGTATCTCTTCTCGGCATTGAAAGTCGCGAGCGTCCTCGCGATGATCGGTGCCGTGGTCGGGGAGTACTTCGGTGGGACTCAGGAGGCGCTAGGCGTCCAGATCCGCAACTCCGCGGCGCTCTTCGCGTTCGAGACGGCGTGGGCGGCGATCCTCGTCGCGAGCATCCTCGGCCTCACCTTCTATCTGGCGATCGTGCTGCTCGAACGCTTGACCATGGGATGGCATCCGTCCGCCCGAGCGGCGGAGTGACAGTCAACGAAAGGAGAGGGATGAAAGGTCGTACGACGTGGTTCTTCCTCGCAACGCTGCTCGCCGCGGCGATGCTCGCGCTCGCCGCATGCGGCGGCGACGACGACGGCGGGGAAGCGGCGGACACGTCCGCCGAGGGGCAGAAGGACAAGGTCACGCTCCAGAGCAAGTGGGTACCGCAGGCGCAGTTCGCGGGCTACTACGCGGCGCTCGCGAAGGGGTACTACGACGAGGAGGGCCTCGACGTCACGATCAAGCCCGGCGGGCCGGACATCACGCCCGAGCAGGTGGTCGCGAGCGGCGGCGCCGAGTTCGGGATCGACTGGCTCCCGTCCCTCCTCGCCACCCGCGACAAGGGCGGCGACATCGTCAACATCGCGCAGGTCTTCGCCCGCTCGGGCATGACCGAGGTGACGTGGAAGGACAGCGGGATCGAGAGCGTCGCCGACATGAAGGGCAAGAAGGTCGGCGTCTGGTGCTGCGGTAACGAGTTCGAGCTCTTCGCGGCGCTGACGAAGAACGGGATCGACCCGAAGAACAAGGACGAGGTCACGATCGTCAACCAGCCGTTCGACATGAGCCTCTTCGTGTCGAAGCAGGTCGACGCGGCCGCGGCGATGACCTACAACGAGCTCGCGCAGGTGCTCGAGCAGAAGAACCCGGACACGGGCGAGCTCTACACCCTCGACGACCTCAACGTGATCACGATGGAGGACGCCGGCACCGCGATGCTCGAGGACGGCGTGTTCGTCCGCGGCGACTGGATCGCCGAGGAGGCGAACCAGGACATCGCCAAGCGCTTCCTGAAGGCGAGCTTCCGGGGTTGGATCTTCTGCCGCGACAACGCCGAGGAGTGCCTGCAGATCGTGCTCGACAACGGCCCAACCCTCGGTGAAGGTCACCAGCGCTGGCAGCTGAACGAGATCAACGCGCTGATCTGGCCGAACGAGACCGGGATCGGGCTGATGGACGAGGCCGCGTTCCAGCGGACCGCCGACATCTCGAAGCAGTTCGGCGTGATCGCCAAGGACGCATCCTCCGACGCGTACCGCACCGACCTCGCCCAGGCTGCGTACGACGAGCTGGACGAGGACGGCAACGGCGCCGACTGGGAGAAGGAAACGGTCGAAGTGACCGAGGGCGGCAAGTAGGAACACACCGAGCCGAGAAGGGAGATCCGCATGTCAATCTTGATCAAGGGCGGCCGCGTCATCACCGCGGCAGACGACTACGTCGGCGACGTCTACGTCGAGGACGAGCGGATCTCCCTGATCGGCGAGTCACTCGACGTCGAGGCAGACCGCGTGATCGACGCGCGAAACAAGTACGTGCTGCCGGGATGCATCGATCCGCACACGCACCTCGACATGCCGTTCGGCGGCACCGTGACGATCGACGACGTCGAGTCCGGGCAGACCGCGGCCGCGTTCGGCGGCACCACGTGCCACGTCGACTTCGTGATCCAGCCGCAGGGCTCGACGTTCGGCGCCGCGCTCGACGACTGGAAGTCGAAGGCCGAAGGCAAGCAGGTGATCGACATGGGCTACCACATGGCGATCACCGACCTGGACGAGGGCGGCTCGCTCGAGGAGCTCGCGTCGCTGCCCGAGCAAGGCGTCACCTCGTACAAGCTCTTCATGGCGTACAAGGGCGCGCTCATGGTCAGCGACGAGACGCTCTTCCGCGCGATGGAGGTGGCTGCGCAGTCGGGCGCGCTCGTGATGGTGCACGCCGAGAACGGCGACCTGATCGACGTGCTCGTGAAGCAGGCACTCGCAGCCGGGAACACCGAGCCGCTCTACCACGCGCTCACGCGGCCGCCCGAAGCAGAAGGCGAGGCGACCAACCGCGCGATCCAGCTCGCGCACGTCGCCGGCGCTCCGCTCTACGTCGTACACGTGACCTGCAAGGAGGCGGTCGACCCGATCGCGCTCGCCCGCGAGCAAGGCTGGGACGTCTGGGGCGAGACTTGCACGCAGTACTTCTTCAACAGCCTGGACGACATCGCGAAGCCGAACTTCGAGGGCGCCAAGTACGTCTACTCGCCGCCGGTGCGCGACAAGGCGAACTGGGACGTGCTCTGGAACGCGGTGCGCACCGACTCGCTGTCGGTGATCTCGACCGACCATTGCGCGTTCTCGTGGGGCGAGCAGAAGGCGATGGGCAAGGACGACTTCTCGAAGATCCCGAACGGCGGGCCCGGCCTCGAGAACAGACTGCACATGATCCACGAGTTCGGCGCCCGGGCGGGGAGGATCTCGCTGAACCGGATGGTCGAGTTGCTTGCGACGAACCCGGCGAAGCTCTTCGGGCTCTACCCGCGCAAGGGCACGGTCGCGGTTGGCTCCGACGCCGACCTGGTCGTCTTCGACCCGAAACGCAAGCACGTGATCACCGCTGACGGCCAGCACTCGCGGACGGACTACAACCTCTACGAAGGGATCGAGGTGACGGGCACGCCGGAGGTGGTCCTCCTGCGCGGGAACGTGCTCGTCGAGAACGACGAGCTGGTCGCCTCGCCCGGCATCGGGCGCTTCGTCCCGCGGGCCAAGTTCGGCGAGGAGCTGAAAGGCGGGGCGGCGGTCACCGCCTAGCCCCGGCTGTAGGATTCGCGCATGCCTCGCTACCTGATCGTCAGGAAGTTCTCGGTCGAGGAGAGCCAGATGCCCTTCGTCGGCCGCCGCTCGAGAGAGATCACCGAGGAGGAGCTCCCGGCGATCACCTGGGAGCACAGTCATGTCATCGTCGAGCCGGACGGCAACGTTCTGACGTACTGCGTCTACGACGCCCCGGACAAAGACGTGGTCATGGAGCACTCCAAACGTCTCGGCAGGCACCATGTCGAAGCGATCCACGAGATCGCCGGCGACGTCACGCCGGCGGACTTCCCACCGGTCACGACCTAGCCCGCTTCCGGACCTTCCAGGCCGAGCATCCTCGCGTCGAGCACGTGGAGGCTCGCCATCTCGGCGATCGCGAGTCGGCGCATGAGCTCGGTCCGCCGTGCACCGTCCGCCTCCGGTACGAGCGTGTAGGCCTCGCGGTAGAGCGAGGCGGCACGTTCCTTGGCCCAGCCGCGCTCGGCAGCCGCCGCAGCTGCAGCGAAGTAGTCGACGGCGCGCGCCTCGTCGCCTGCGTCGCGCCAGTGACGCGCGAGGGCGGCGCCGACCTCGCCGAACTCACCGCTCGCGTCCTCGAAGAAACGCGCCATCTCCCGGTGGCGCTCTTGCCGCCGCACCCGCGGAAGCAGCTCATACGCAACGTCCCGGACGAGCACGTGGTTGAACGAGTACTGCTGGTCTCCCTCGAAGGCGGACACGGTGTCCCGCCCGACGAGATCGCGCCGCTCGAGCTCGGCAAGCGCTGCGCCCAACACATCCGCGTCCGACGTCATTCGCTCCAGCGCGCCACGCCAGAACACTTTCCCCGACACTGCCGCGTCGAGCAGGACCGAACGCTCGCTCGGCGGCAGCGCGTCGAGCCGCGCCGCGATCAGCTCCCGGATCGTCGTCGGCAGCGAGGCCTCGGGCTCACCGGTCTCCGCCACCGCGGACACGAGCTGCTCGATGAAGAGCGGGTTGCCGTCGGCGAGCTGCGCGAGCTCCATCGCCTCGCCGGACCGCTCGCTGATGCCGAGCTCGGTCAGACGTTGCGCGGCGAGCTCGGACGCGTCACGCGTGTCGAGCGGGCGGAGCTGAAGCGCGGAATGCGCGAGGAGACCGCCTCCCCAAGTCGGTCGGGCGTCCAGCAGCTCCGGGCGCGCGAGCACGACGACGAGAATCGGCAGGTCGCGCAGCCTCGCCGCCAGGAGCTCCACGAGGTCGAGCAGGCTCTCGTCGCCCCAGTGGAGGTCCTCGAACACGAGCATCGTCGGCCGGTCCGCCGCGACCGCCTCGATGAAGGTACGAATCGAGAAGAAGAGGCTCTCGCGGTCGGCGACGTTGCCCGACGCGTCCAGCCCGAGCAGGACCGCCAGATGCTCGGTGACGCTCCGGGCCTCGGCGGGCGGAAGCAGCGTCGAGACCGAGTCTTCGAGCTTCTGCAGCGCGGACTCGACGCTGTCGGTCTCGAAGATGCCGCAGAGCTGCTTCAGCTGGAACCCGAGCGCGGCGTAGGCGGTGCTCTCGCGGTAGGGAAGCGAGCGCCCGCGCACGATCCGGCCGCCGCGCGACTCGACGAGCTTGGCGAACTCGACGCCGAGCCGTGTCTTCCCCACCCCGGCAGGCCCGATCACTGTCACGAGCTGCGGCGTGCATTCCGAGGCGACGCGGTCCCACGTCCCGCTCAGGAGCTCGAGCTCCCGCGCGCGACCGACGAGCGCGCCGGCGAGCACGCGGTCTCCCGGGACGTGCGCCTCGCTCACCGCGACCCACGCCGGGACCGGAAGCTCCTTGCCCTTCGCGTGGACGGCCGGAGCGGGCGTGTAGACGATCGCCGCCCGCGTCGCGCGATACGTCCCCTCGCCGACGAGGATGCCGCCGATCGGAGCCGCGGTCTGGAGTCGCGCCGCGGTGTTGACGACGTCGCCAGTGACCATCGCCTCGCCGAGCGCGGCGCGCGCGTTCATCACCACGAGCGCCTCGCCGGTGTTCACGGCGACGCGGATCTTCAGATCGAGCTCGGGGTCCGACTCGTCGATAGCGCGCACTCGCTCCCGCACCGCGAGCGCGGCACGGACTGCACGCTCGGCGTCGTCACCGAACGCGGTCGGCGCGCCGAACATCCCCATGATCGCGTCCCCGATGAACTTCTCGACGACGCCGCCGAACGACTCGATCTCGCCTCGGACGGCGTCGTGGTAGGGCCGGAGCAGCGCCTGCACGTCCTCGGGGTCGAGCCGCTCGGACCGCGACGTGAAGCCGACGAGGTCGACGAAGATGACGCTGACCAGACGGCGCTCCTCGTTCGGTGCCTCGTCCGCCGCGTCCAGCGACGCGCCGCACGCGAGGCAGAACTTCGCGATCTCGGGATTGTCCTGGCCGCAGGCGCTACAGCGTCGCACGGAGCACAGCCTACGACTCGGGTCGAACGACGACTAGCGCGTCTGCGGGAACCCCAGGTCGACCTTCGACGTCGCCGGGTCGGGCCAGCGCGACGTGACCACCTTGCCGCGCGTGTAGAACGAGATCCCCTCCGGGCCGTAGATGTGGGTGTCGCCGAAGAGCGACGCCTTCCAGCCCCCGAACGAGTAGTACGCGACGGGCACCGGGATCGGGACGTTGATCCCGACCATGCCTGCCTGTACCTCGAACTGGAACTTCCGGGCGACGCCGCCGTCGCGCGTGAAGATCGCGGTGCCGTTGCCGTAGGGGTTGTCGTTCACGAGCTTGACCGCCTCGTCGTACGTGTCGACGCGAGTGACGCCGAGCACGGGACCGAAGATCTCGTCGTCGTACGCCTTCATCCCGGGCTTCAGATCGTCGAGCAGCGAGACGCCGAGCCAGAAGCCTTCGCCCTCCGGCGTCGACTCGCGGCCGTCGACGATGACCTTGCCGCCCTCGTCCGCCGTGCCTGCGACATACGACGCAACCTTGTCGCGGTGCTCGCGCGTCACGAGCGGGCCCATCTCGGACTCGGGCTGCATCCCGTCGCCGACCTTCACCTTCGGGATGCGCGCCTTGACCGCCTCGATGAAGCGGTCGGCGACGTCGCCGACCGCGACCACCTGCGAGATCGCCATGCACCGCTCGCCGGCAGAGCCGTACGCGGCGGAGACCGCAGCGTCCGCGGCCATGTCGACGTCGGCGTCGGGGAGCACGATCATGTGGTTCTTCGCGCCGCCGAGCGCCTGCGCGCGCTTGCCGTGCTTCGTCGCGTTCTCGTACACATACTTGGCGATCGGAGTCGAACCGACGAACGAGACCGCCTTGATCTCCGGGTGCTCGAGGATCGCGTCGACCGCGATCTTGTCGCCGTGCACGACATTGAAGACGCCGTCGGGAACACCGGCCTCCTTCAGCAGCTCGGCCGTGTACACCGACGCGGAAGGATCTTTCTCGGAAGGCTTGAGCACGAACGTGTTGCCGCACGCGAGTGCAGGCGCCCACATCCACATGGGCACCATCGCTGGGAAATTGAAAGGTGTGATGCCTGCGACGACACCCAAGGGCTGGCGGATCGAGTAGACGTCGATTCCCGAGGACGCCTGCTCGGAGAACTCGCCCTTCAGCAGCTCCGGGATCCCGCAGCAGTACTCGATCACCTCGAGCCCGCGCGCGACCTCGCCCATCGCGTCCGAGAGCACCTTGCCGTGCTCGGCCGTGAGCAGCTTCGCGATGTCCTCGCGGTGCACGTGGACGAGCTCTCGGACCCTGAAGAACAACTCGGTGCGACGCGACAGGGACATCGCGCGCCATGCGGGGAACGCCGCTTTGGCAGCCTGCACCGCCTGGTCGATCTCCTCGACCGAAGCGAAGTCGACCTCTGCGGCCTGCTGGCCCTTGGCCGGGTTGTAGACGGGGCCGCTCCGACCCGACGTCCCGGCGACCGGCTTGCCGCCGATCCAGTGTGAAATCCGCTTCAGCTCGCCGCTCGTCGCGGCGACCGGTGCCTCTGCAATCTCGGTCATGGCTGCCTCCTCACGTGACAGGAGGACCCTAGCGCGACTACGCTTCGCGCGATGGCCGTCGTGGGCGAGGATCGCGAGCTCGGGCAGCGGATCCGGGAGCTCGACAAGGAGTACGTCCTCCACTCCTGGTCGGTGCAGAACCAGATCAACCCGCTGCCGGTCGCAGGCGGCGAGGGCTGCTGGTTCTGGGACCACGACGGGAACCGCTACCTCGACTTCGCCTCGCAGCTCGTCAACGTCTCGATCGGACACCAGCACCCGAAGGTCGTCGCCGCGATCAAGGAGCAAGCCGACAAGCTGACCACGATCGGGCCGCCCATGGCGCACGAGAAGCGCTCGGAGCTCGCCCGCCTGATCGCCGAGGTGACGCCCGGCGACCTGAAGATGTCGTTCTTCACGAACGGCGGCGCGGAGGCGAACGAGAACGCGATCAAGCTCGCGCGCTGGGCGACCGGCCGCCAGAAGGTGATCGCGCGCTACCGCTCATACCACGGCGCGACGGGCGGAGCGATCACGCTGACCGGCGACCCGCGCCGCTGGCCCGCCGAGCCCGGCATCCCCGGCGTCGTGCGCATGCTCGACCCGTACACGTACCGGTGTCCTGCCGGGCACCCCGACCCGTGCCCGGTGTGCTCGGGTGGACCGCACCTCGAGGAAATCCTGCAGTACGAAGGCGCGCACACCGTCGCCGCCGTGATCCTCGAGACGATCGTCGGCACGAACGGGCTGATCGTCCCGCCGGACGGCTACCTGCAGTCGATCCGAGAGGTCTGCGACCGGCACGGCATCGTGCTGATCTGCGACGAGGTGATGGCGGGCTTCGGTCGCAGCGGCAAGTGGTTCGCGTGCGAGCACTGGGACGTCGTCCCCGACATCCTCACCGTCGCGAAGGGCATCAACTCGGGCTACGTCCCGCTCGGCGCGATGGTCGTGAACGAGAAGCTCTCCGACTGGGTGAAGGACAAGCCGTTCGCCGGCGGGCTCACGTACTCGGGCCACGTGCTCGCGTGCGCGTCGGCGGTCGCGTCGATCGAGGCGTTCAAGGAGGAAGGCATCGTCGAGAACTCGGCGGCGCACGGCGAGTACCTCACGGCTGAGCTACCGCGGCTCGCGGAGCGTCACCCGTCGATCGGCGACGTACGAGGCAAGGGACTGTTCTTCGGGCTCGAGCTCGTCACGAACCGCGAGACGCGCGAGCCGCTCGTCCCGTTCAACGCGGCGGGCGACGCCGCGGCGCCGGTCAACCGGATGACGAAGGCGGCAATGGAGCGCGGCCTCTACCTCTTCGTGCACTGGAACGTCGTGATCATCGCGCCGCCGTTGACGATCACCCGCGAAGAGCTCGACGAGGGTCTCGGGATCCTCGACGAGGTGCTGGCGATCGCAGACGAGTACGCGAGCGCCGCCTAGGCGGCGCTCGCGCGCCGCGCGTTGCTGAACGCGTTCTTGTCGCCGCCGCTGAGCAGCAGGTCGCGCACGCGCTTGCCACCGGCGAGGCCAACCCTGCGGTCGAGCAGCTCGGAGAGCTCGGCCGGAGCGATCTTCTCCCTCCGGGCCGACGCGAGAAACTCGGCCACCGCCGGCCTCAGCTCGCCCGTAGCGTCGAACTGCCAGCCCGGGTACTCCCACTCGCCGGAATCGTTCCGCACCGCGTAGAGCTCGCCCGCCCTGCGCATCCGCTCGATGCGGACCGGGTCGACCCCGAGTCGAAATGCGAGCCAGGAGCCGGTCAGGTTCGCCATCGTTCTCCCCTTTCTAGGCCGGCCGGGGCGCGAGGCGCCCCGCCGGCTTCGTTGCGGACTGGATTCCCTTCACGACCCACCCTCCCACAGCGAGCGTCAGCAGGGCGATCGCCAGGACGGTGAAGTAGAACCACTTCGGCATCTCGGGCTCCTCTTGTTAGGTCGTGGCCGAGGCGAGCTCGCCCGCCGGGGCGTAGTGGGGCTGGAAGCCGAGGCTGCGTCCGACGGGCGCGCCGAGTGCGAGCGCGGCCTTCTGCATCCACTTCGGCACGACCGGGAGCTGCACGTCCTCGAAGTGGTGGTTCGCGATCACCGCGAGCCGCAGCGGGTTCGGCATCCCCTTCTTGTTCGTCTTGCCGTCGGCGGCCAGCCCGAACATCGTCTCGATCAGCTGCTCGAACTGGAGCGCCGGGCGAACCTCAGCCCGGAAGACGAGCTCGTCCTCGCCGGAGTTCCACCACTTGTGGGAGACCCGCGGCTCGATCACGACGACGCCCTCTGCGACGGCTTCGACCGTCTTCCGGCCGATCTTCGCGCCGAGCGTCCCGCTGATCACCTCGAACGTCTCCGTCTGGTGCGGGTGGACGTGCGCGGCCGCAACAACCGCACCGGGTGCGGCGCGAAGCTCGATCAGCACGTACTCGCCGTTGGTCTCGGCCGCCGTCTTCAGGAACGTCATTTGCTCCTTCGTGACGGGGTTGATCAGCATGTCGCCTGGGTGGATCATCGTTACCTCCTGACGGTCGCAAGGGCAGATTTCTTGCGCTGATCCTGCGCCAGGAGGTGCTTCGGTCGCATCGGGGCGACCCCCCAAGATCGCCACCGAGGTTTAGGGGTGCCGCAGACCCTAGGGGTGCGGTTAACCGCACCCCTAGCCCAGCGCGGGCGCCGGCGCTGACGCCTCGGAGCCGAGCGCGTCCGGCAGCTGCGCCCTCGAGGCGATCCCGAGCTTGCGGTAGACGCTCGAGAGGTGCACCTCGACCGTCTTAGGGGTGACGAAGAGCGCCTGGGCGATGTCCCGGTTCGTGAGCTCCTTGGCGGCCATCCCGGCGACCCGCCGCTCGCTCGGGGTGAGCGCGTCGAGCCCGCTGAGCGCCACCCGGCGCGGGCGGGCGCCGGTGGCCATCAGCTCGTCCTGGGCGCGGGCGGCGAGCGCCGCCGACTCGCCGCGGTGGGCGAGCTCGAGGGCCTGCTTCAGGTACTCACGGGCGTCGGCGCGGCGGTTCGCGCGCCTGAGCGCCGAGCCGAGCTCGAGGAGCCCCCTCGCGCGCTCGAGGATCGCCTCGGAGTCGTGGAGCAGGGCGACCGCCTCTTCCAGCAGCGCGAGCCCTTCCTCCCCGCCTTCGATCATCCCGGCAACCCGGAGGGACTTGGCCAGCGCGCGCGGCGCACCCCACCGGCGCGCGAGCCCGACCTCGTCCGCCGCGAGACGCTTGGCCTCCTCGGTCTCGCCGAGCTGGTGGTGGGCAAGCGCCGACTGCGAGCGCCAGGCGACAACCGCGGGGTTCGTGCCCCCGACCGCCTCGTAGACCTGCCGTCCCTTCTCGAACTCGGCGAGCGCGTCGCGGTAGCGGCCCTGGAGGAAGCGCAGCCGGCCGCGGGCGTCGTAGACGAACGCGTGCTCGCGCGCGAGCTCGGGCAGCGCGTCGACCTGCGCAAGCGTCTCGATCGCGGCCCCGAGATCGCCGCGCTGCATCTGCGCGTCGGCGAGGAACGCGAGCGCGTACGGCATGCCGCTGGCGAGACCGTGCTGACGGCTCGCCTCGACGGCATTCTGCAAGTCGGCCTCGGCCTCGGTCAGGTCGCCGGTGAAGACGTGGAGATAGCCGCGGAAGATCGACGCGACCGCGAACGCGGAGATCGAGCCTCGAATCCGTGCGTCCGCGAAGGCGTCGTCGAAGATCCCGCGTGCACTTTCCCACGAGTCGGAGACCGTGAGCGTCACGGTCGAGAACGCGAACGCGGGGTTGTCCTGCGAGAAGAGCGCGCCGCCTGCGACCGCACGCTCGGCGTACTCGACGCAGGTGGCGCGGTCGCCGAGCGTCCGGGCGGCGTCGAAGGCGAGCAGGCCGAGCAGCTGGCGCGAGCCGAGGTCGTCGCCGAGCGGCAGCTTCTGCACGCGCTCGATCTGCTTGCGGGCGAGCGGATAGAGCGGTGGAAAGATCAGTGTGACTGTGAGCAAGCCGGCTTCGAGGCGGCGGCACAGGTCGAGGTCGCTGTCGCCGACCGACGCGATCGCGGTCTCGAGCACCTGCACGGCCTCCTCGACCTGAAGGCTGTAGAGCAGCGTGCGACCCAGGTCGAGGGCGACCCGCGCCTTGCCGATCGTGTCGGTCGTGAGCGCGTGCGCCTCGCGGAGGTGCCGCGCGGCGAGCGGGCTGTCGACGAGGCGCTCGGCGAGGCCGAGGCGGTGGAGGAGCTCCGCCCGGTCGACGTCCTCGAGCGGCTCTTCGGCCGCACGGCTCAGGTAGGAGGCCGCGGCGTCCGGGTCGCCCTTGGCCAGCGCGCGATCGGCGGCCTGACGCAGCGTCGAGATCCCGAGCTCGACCGTCCCCGGCCGCGTCAGCAGCAGATGCGCGGCGATCTGCTCGGTCGGCGCGTGCGCCTCCGCAAGGAGCGCCGCCGCAGCGGCGTGCTTGCGCTCGCGCTCCGCGCCGTCCAGCTCGGCGTACACCGACGCCCGCACGACCGGGTGCACGAAGGCGAGGTGCCGCTCGACACGCAGCAGCCCGTTCCGCGCAAGCGTCGTGGCGGTGTGCGCCGCGAGCTCGTGGTCGACGCCGGCGAGCGTCGCCGCGTCGGCCAGCCGCACGTCGTCGCCGAGGACCGCGACTGCCTGCGCGAGCGAGGTCGCCTCGACGGGCAGCCGTGACAAGCGAAGGCTGACCGAGCGCGAGACGGCCTCGGGGCCGATCTCGTAGACGCGCTCGGCGTTCTTCGCCTTCGGAGCGATCCCCTCGCTCGAAAGCGCGTCGAGGAGCGCTCGGAGGAGCAGCGGGTTGCCGCCGGTGGCCTCGTGGCACGCGTCGGCGAACTCGACGTCGACGTCGCGCGCGAGCGTTTCGCGGATCAACGACGCGGCCGCGTGCAGGGTCAACGTCTGTGGGCGGATCACGACCGCACCCGCGTCGGCGACCATCTCCGCGACGAGCGCCTCCTCGTTCGACTGGGCGGACGGGCGCGTCCCCACGACGACGAGGATCGGCAGTCCCTCGAGCCGGCGCGCGGTGTAGCTCAGCCAGCGAAGCGATGCGGCATCGCCCCAGTGCAGGTCGTCGACGGCGAGCAGCAGCGGCTGGCGCGTCGCGAGGTTTCCCGCGAGCCAGAAGAGCCCGTGCAGCGTCGCGAACGAGTTTTCCGCCAGGGCCTCCGGGTCGCTCAGCCCCCGCTCGTCGAAGAGCGGCGCGGCGAGCGCTGCGGCGCCCGCGAGCAGCTCCTCGCGCTCCTCCCGCGGCGAGAGCGCGAGCACGGGCTCGAAGAGCTGGCGAACGACGCCGAACGAGAACTCGTGCTCTCGCTCGCCGCCGCGCGCGGTCAGCACCCGCATCCCCGCCGTGGCCGCGAGCGAGCGGGTCTCCCCCACGAGCCGGGTCTTTCCGATCCCGGCGTTGCCCTCGATCGCGACGAAGCGACCGTTGCCCCCGCGGGCGACCTCGATCATCGCGCGCAGCGCGGCGAGCTCCGCTTCGCGCTCGAGCAGGACGAGGCCGCCGCCGGCGATGCCCGAGCCTGCGCGTGTCGCGAGCTGCGGGAAGGCGTCGGCCAGCCCGGGGACGACGAGCTGGTAGAGCCGTTCCGGTCGGTCGAGACCCTCGAGGCGGTTTTCGCCGAGGTCGCGGAGCGAGACCTCGCGCGGGAGGTCGTGCTCGACGAGCCGCGCTGTCGTCGAGGACAGCAGGATCTGACCGCCGTAGCCGGCGTCGCCGATCCGCGAGGCCTGGTGGACGGCGAAGCCGACGTAGCCGTCCTCGCCGAGCGTCGCCTCGCCCGTGTGGATGCCCATCCGCACGCGGACCACCGTCCGCTCGGGCCAATCCTGGCCGGCAAGCGCCTGCTGGCCGGCGATCGCGCCCTGGACGGCCGCGCCCGCGCTGCGGAAGACCGCGAAGAACGAGTCGCCCTGCCGGTCGATCTCGGTGCCGCCCGCCTCGGCGAAGGCCCGCTGAAGGAGCTCGTTGTGGATCGAGAGGACGCGGCCGTAGTCGGCACGCCCGAGGTCCTTCAAGAGCTCGGTCGAGCCCTCGATGTCGGAGAAGAGGAACGTGACCGTGCCGGCGGGACGCGCGCTCATGCTCGGGTGAAGACTAGGGACGAGACGGGGGCTAGCGGCGGCGGGCGCGACGGGCCGTGCGCCGGCGCGCGCGCGAACGCTCGAGCGCGGCCGCCGCCTGCTCGGCGAGGAGGTCGACCGGCAGCGGGCCCTGGTCTTCGGGCTCCTCGTCGGGCTCGGGCTCTGGTTCGGGCTCCGGCTCCGGCTCTGGTTCGGGCTCCGGCTCCGGCTCTGGTTCGGGCTCCGGCTCCGGCTCTGGCTCGGGCTCCGGTACCGACGCCGCCGCGAGAGGGAGCAGCTCCTCGAGCTCTGCCTCCTGCTCCGGTGCCTTGCGGCGAAACCAGCTGCGACGCGGTGGCTCGACGAGCTGCTGCTCTTCCTCCTCGACCGGCACGTCGGGAAGCTGAGCTTCCTGCTCCCACGGATCGAGCTGCTGGTCGAGCTCGACCGGTTCCGGCTCCGGCTCGGTCTCGGGCTCCGCTTCGGGCTCGGGCTCGGGCTCCGGCTCAGGTTCCGGAAGAGCGACTGCTGTCACGACCGCTGCACGGCGGCGACCGAAGAGGCCGAACCGCCTTGGGGCCTTCTCGTCGACCAGTTCGACAAACCCCGCGATGGGCTCGTCCTCTTCCTCGAGGGGCAGCTCGACCGCCTCCGGCTCGGGCTCGGGCTCGGGCTCCGGCTCGGGCTCCAGGACCTGGGCCTCGAGCGGTGGCACGTCGGCTTCCGGCTCGGGCTCCGGCTCCGGCTCCGGCTCCGGGTCGGGCTCAGGCTCCGGCTCGGGTTCAAGCACCTGCGCTTCGAGCGGGGGCACATCAGCTTCCGGCTCAACTTCCGCTTCCTCCGGCTCGGGCTCGGGCTCCGCCTCCTCCGGCTCCGCTTCCTCCGGCTCGGGCTCCGGTTCCGCGTCAGTAACGACCTCGACGACCTCGTTGTCGAGCATCGTCAGCGCCTCGGGGCCTTCCTCCTGCGCGACCCAGCCCTCGCCGACGGGAAGCTCGGCCGGCTCCTCACGATCGAGGTCGGGCGCAGCCGCGGGAGCCGCGGCGCGCGGGATCGCCCGCTCGCGCGCGGCGACCCACTCGAGCAGCAGCACGACCCCGAGCGCGAGACCCATCACGAGGACGATCGTCAGCGCCGACCAGCCTGCAACGCCGACGACGACGCCGATCGCGATCAGAAAACCGAACTCCAACGCGAGCCGGGGGAACGACGGCGGCAGCGTCCACTCGCTGACCCGCCCGCGCGAGCCTCCACCGCCTGCATACCCCGTGCCTCCTTGCCAGGACTGCACCGTCCAGCCGGAACCGCGGATGTTCCGCAGCTCGGCGCGGAGCTCGGCGGACGTGCGCTGGAAGACCTCGACCGCCTCGAGCGTGCTCAGCGTCGCGTCGAGCTGGGCGGCGTGGCGGTAAAAGGCGTCGAAGGCCTCGCGGACCTTCTCGCGGTCGTAGCCCTGCTCGGCGACCGGCAGGTCCTCGACCCGAGGCAGGGGCGTCGTCCGCCGCTCGGGCTCACGCGGTGTCGTGGGCTCGGGCGCAGGCCACTCGGCGTCGTTCATGCGGCAAGTATGACGACGGCTCCGAAAGAGCTATTCGTCGCTGACGAGCGGCAGCCCGGGCGCGACCATGCGGCGCCCACCGTGCTCGTAGACGACGTCCACGCTGTCGTTCTGCCGGTACGTCCCGGCGATCCCGAGGACGATGCTCAGCCAGCGCCAGAACCCGAGCCGCCCTTCCCGGGCCAACTCCCGGTCGAACACGAGCGAATCGTCACGACGACCGTAGTCGCGGCCCTCGACCTGCCGGACGCCGTTCACATAGACCTCGATCCGACCCGCGACCCCGGGCGGCAGGTCCACCCTCGTCTTTGCGCTCACCCTTCGTAGAATGCCACCGCCTGTGGGCCGCCTCGCTTCGATCGCCGCTGTCGCCCTCGGTGCGCTCGCGTCCGCGGCGCCCGCGCTGGCCGACAACGCGGGCCTGACGCCGGTCGACCCGAAGTCTCCGAACGCCGAGGCGATCAACGACACGTACTACCTCCTGCTCGGCGTCACGGGCGTCGTCTTCTTCGCGGTCGAGATCGCACTCGTCGTCTTTCTGATCAGGTACCGCCGCCAGAACCGGCCGGTCGACGCCGAAGGCCCGCAGATCCACGGCAACACGCGGCTCGAGGTGATGTGGACGATCGTGCCCGTGTTCCTCGTTGCGATCGTGGTCGGCTTCGTCTTCTACAAGCTGCCCGCGGTCACCGACGTCACGCGAGCGGCGAGCGAGCCGGCAGACGAGCCGAACCTCGTGATCGACGTCGAGGGCCAACGCTTCTACTGGGAGTTCCGCTACCCCGACGGACGCATCACGTACGACACGATGGTCGTCCCCGTCGACCGAACCGTCGAGCTGAACGTGACCGCCCCCGACTACGACGTGATCCACTCGTGGTGGATTCCGGCGCTCGGTGGGAAGATCGATGCGATCCCTGGAGTGCTCAACCACACCTGGTTCCGCGCCGAGTCGAGCGGCGACTACGAGGGCAGCTGCGCCGAGTTCTGCGGTCTACAGCACGCAGAGATGACGATGATCGTGCGAGCAGTGGACGCAGGCGGATTCGAAGCGGAGCTCAGGCGCCTCTCCGGAAGCGGGCAGGCGCAGTTCGAGGCGACCTGCGCGAAGTGCCACAACGTGAGTGGGCCACAACTCGTGGGGCCGACGCTCGGAGGAAACCCCACGCTTGCTGACCGCGACGCGCTCGAGACCCTCCTCCGTGAGGGCCGGGGCGAGATGCCGGCGATCGGCCGTGACTGGAGCGACGAGCAGCTCGACAACTTGTTCGCGTACACGCGTCGCGTGGGAGGCGAGCAGTAGTGGCCGTTCGCGCGGAGCCGATCTACCCGGTGCCGTGGTACCGCGGCCGCTTCGCGAGCTGGCTCGTCACGACCGACCACAAGCGGATCGGGCTGCTCTACATCTCGACGAGCCTCGTCTTCTTCCTGCTTGGCGGAGTGATGGCGCTGTTGATCCGCACAGAGCTGCTGACGCCCGAGACCGCAGACTTCGTCAGCCGACAGACCTTCAACCAGCTCTTCACCATGCACGGGCTGACGATGGTCTTCCTGGTCATCGTCCCGATCCTCGCGGGCTTCGGGAACTTCCTCGTGCCGCTGATGATCGGCGCAAGGGACATGGTCTTCCCGCGCCTGAACGCGTTCTCGTACTGGACGTTCCTGCTCGGCGGGATCGTGCTCTACAGCTCGTGGTTCTCCGCAGGAGGCGCCGCGGACACCGGCTGGTACCTCTACCCGCCCTACGCGGCACGCACGGGAACCTCTGTCGACCTGACGATCCTTGCTTTGCACCTGTTGGCGGTGTCGTCGCTCGCAGGCGCCATCAACTTCGTCGCGACGGTGCACACGATGCGAACCGCAGGCATGTCGTGGATGCGCATGCCGCTGTTCGTCTGGACGATCTACACCTATGCGTGGCTGCTGATCATCGCGCTGCCCGCCGTCGCGGCGGCCTTGACGATGCTCCTGCTCGACCGGACTGCGGGAACGCATTTCTTCCTGCCCGACGAGGGCGGCAACGCCGTACTTTACCAGCACATGTTCTGGTTCTTCGGCCACCCCGAGGTCTACATCATGGTTCTGCCTGCGTTCGGGATCGTCTCCGAGGTGATTCCCGTCTTCGCACGCAAGCCGATCTTCGGCTATACGGCGATTGCGTTCTCGACGGTCGGAATCGCGTTCGTCTCGATGCTCGTGTGGGCGCACCACATGTTCGCCGTCGGGATGCCGAACTTCCTGAACGGCTTCTTCATGATCGCGTCGGTGCTCGTGGGCGTGCCGACGGGGATCAAGATCATCAACTGGCTCGCAACGCTCTGGCGCGGGAACATCACGTTCGCGACGCCGATGCTCTTCGCGCTCGGCCTCGTCTCCGTGTTCACGATCGGCGGGCTGACGGGGATCATGGTCGCCGCGTTCCCCTTCGACTGGCAGGTGCACGACACGTACTTCGTCGTCGCGCACATGCACTACGTGCTCTTCGGCGGCTCGATCTTCGGCATCTTTGCGGGCCTCTACTACTGGTGGCCGAAGATGTTCGGGCGCATGCTCGGCGAGGGCCTCGGCAAGTGGAACTTCTGGCTCTACTTCATCGGGATCAACCTGACGTTCGGGCCGCAACACTTCCTCGGGCTGCTCGGAATGCCCCGGCGCGTCTCGGGCTACCGCGACGCGCCGTGGTGGGAGACGTGGAACGTCGTCTCGACGATCGGCTCGTTCACGCTCGCGCTCGGCACGCTCGTCTTCCTGATCAACGTCTGGCGCTCGCGGAAGGCGCGGCGCGTCGGGAACGACCCTTGGCTCGGCGACACGCTCGAGTGGTACACGACCTCTCCGCCTCCGGAGCACAACTTCGACAAGGTGCCGTACATCTCGAGCCCGCGCCCCTTGCGCGACCTTCGCCGCCGGCTGCAGGAGCAGCTCACGTGACGCCCGGCCCGTGGCTTCGCCTGTGCGGCCTGGGCGCGACTGCCGCCGCTGCCGCGACCGTCGCGAGCGGGTCGCTCGGGATCGCGCACCGCGCCCTCGCCGCGATCGCGCTGCCCCTGCTCGTCGCGGTCGTCATCGCAGCCTGGCGCGCGCACCCGCGGTTGCTGCCCTGGGCACTCGCCTCGCTCGTCTCCTTCCTCGTTGCGATCGGAACATGGTGGGCCGGCACCGTGCACGTGATCGCCGCGGCCGTTGCACTTGCGGTGATCGCCGTGTCCACCGCGCAGCTCTTCCGTGGTGAGCACGTTCCCGCCGGCTCGTGGCGCGACTACGTGACGCTGACGAAGCCGCGCATCATGTCGCTGCTCCTCCTGACCGGTGCGTGCGGGATGTTCGTCGGCGCCGGCGGAGTGCCGGACCTCGCCGACCTCGCAGCGCTGCTCATCGGCCTCGCGCTCGCGTGCGGGGGGGCAAGTGCGCTCAACCACGTCCTCGATGCGGACATCGACAAGCTGATGGGCAAGCGAACGCGCTCGCGCCCGGTCGCGACGGGACGGATCGCGCCCGAGCGTGCGCTCGAGTTCGGGCTGGCGCTCTCCGCGCTCTCGTTCGCGCTGCTCGCGACCTTCACCAACGTGCTCACCGCCGTGCTCGCACTCGTCGGCAACCTCTTCTACGTCCTCGTCTACACGCGCTGGCTGAAGCGCACAACGCCGCAGAACATCGTGATCGGCGGCGTGGCCGGTGCGGTTCCTCCGCTCGTCGGCTGGGCAGCCGCGACCGGCGACCTCACCCTTCCCGCACTCGCGCTCTTCGCGATCGTCTTCTTCTGGACGCCGCCGCACTTCTGGGCGCTCGCACTCCTGATCAAGCGCGACTACCAGGCGGCAGGGATCCCGATGCTTCCCGTCGTCCGTGGCGAGCGCGAGACCGTCCGGCAGATCCTGCTCTACACCGTCGTGCTGATCGTGGTGACGCTCGTGCCGGTCGCGTTCGGGATGTTCGGAGCGCTGTACCTCGTCGCGGCGGTCGCGCTGGGCGCCGCCTTCCTCTGGCTCGCCTGGCGCCTGCGCCGCGAGTTCGTTCCCGCTCGAGCGGCAGTGCTCTTCCACTACTCCCTCGCCTACCTCGCGCTGCTCTTCGTGGCCATGGCCGTCGACCCCTTGATCGCGTGAACGACCCGGAGACCGCCCGCAGGGGAATGCTCATCGGCTGGGGCCTGTTCGCCCTGTTCCTGGTGCTGTTCGCCGGCTCGGTGGGGGTCGCGCTGCTCTACCTGGCCCTGGATTAGCTCAAGTTCCCGGGCGTTCCCGCCGATTCCGCTGAGGATGCCTCGGCTCGTCCGTTTCTGCGTGCTCACAGCCCTGCTCGGCGCTCTCTGGGCGCAGCCTGCCTCCGCAGCCCGGATCCTCGGCCTGCCGGAGACGATGACGACCCCGCACTTCCAGCTCCACTACACCGGACAGGTCGGTAGCCCCTCGCCGATCACCCAGCAGCGCGCGGGCGACCTCGCGGGCAATTTCGAACGCGCCTACAGCACACTCGTCGGCGAGTGGGGCTACCCTGCGCCTCTCAGCGATGGCGACGGCCTGATCGACGTCTACGTCACCGACCTCGCCGCGATCCCGGCCGCGGGCCTGGCCTTCCCCGAGACCGCCGGCGCGCAGACGTGGGGCTACATCCACATTGACGACGGCTCGACCAACCTGCCGTCGGTCGCGATGCACGAGCTCTTCCATCTCGTCCAGTACGGCATCTGGTCGCACATGGACCCCTCCGTGCTCGAGGCGAGCGCCGAGTGGGCCGGCTTCCGGTTCATCGGCTTCCCGCTCGCAGTCGACTTCGGCGGTTCGAGCCCGATGCCGCTCCTCGAGACGATCGGCCTGCCCGACATGTCGCTCACCTGCAACGGCGAATCGTGCGGCGCGACCGACTACGAGGCGCTGGGCTATTCGCGCTGGCACTTCTTCGAGTTCCTGAGCGAGCGCTTTGGCGGCGGGACGGTCAACGACCTCTTCCAACGCGGCAAGACGGTGAACGACCCGGGGGTCGGCGCCGGCGACCTGCTCATGCAGACGCTCACCGCCAAGGGCTCGACGCTCGGCGACGTCTTCCACGACTGGACGGTCGCGAACATGACCGGTGGGTACACCGCGATCGGCCTCAAGGGAATCATGCCGCCGGCCTACTCGACGACGCTCACCGGCAGCGGCTCGGGCACGCTCGCGACCCAGAAGATCCCCGTGAACCATCTCGCGGCGCGCTACGTCGCGTTCAAGCGCGGCACCGGCGCAAGCGACGGCCCCTGCTACGCGGCAACCCTGAACGTGAGCGTGACCGTGCCCTTCGGCATCGGCGCGCGCCCGATGTTCAGGTGGACGGCAGCCGCCAGCCCGGCGATTCCGCTCGCGCTGAGCGGCTCGACGGCGAGCCTGAGCGTGCCCTGGGACACCTGCTCGTGGAGCGACGTCGGCCTCGTCTCGCTTCCCAACCCGTCCGTCAACGTCGACGCCGCGCTGTTCAGCGTGAGCGGGTCGATCACCGTCGACAAGAAGACGCTGGCCACCTCCACGCCGCCGCCTGCGGGCACCTACACGGGCCCGACCGTCCCCTCCCTGACCGGCGAGGAGCCCCCCTCGATCGCCGTCTACGGCCCGGAAACGCTCCGCGTGTCGAAGAAGAAGCGCGTCGTTCGACTCGTCGTCTTCTCGAGTGGGACGGGGAAGCTCGACGGACGGCTCGGTAGCTTCTCGCTCGGGACCCGCGTCTTGCGAACCGGCAACAACGACCTTCGCTTCACCGTTCCGAAAAGCGTCACGCGCTCGCTGGCGGCTACGACCCGTCTGACCTTCACGAGCGTCTCGACGAACGGCGCGCGCGGCGCGACCGTCACGCGCAAGCTCGTCCTGACGAAGTAACGTCGCGCGCACGAGCGCAAACGACGGCATCTTCCTCGCCTTGCCCGAACCGTCGCCTGCGGCAGGTCTTCGGCTGGCCGTCAAGGACCTGTTCGACACCGCCGGCCTGACGACGACGTACGGGTCGATCTTGTTCGCCGACCACATCCCGGCTGCAACAGCCGAGGCCGTCGTGCGGCTCGAGCGCGCGGGCTACGCGAACGTCGGCAAGACGAACCTGCACGAGTTCGCGTACGGCATCTCGTCTCAGAATCCGCACTTCGGCACCGTCCCGAACCCGATCGCGCCCGGCCGGCTCGCCGGCGGATCGAGCGGCGGAAACGGCGCGGCGCTCGCCGCCGGGCTCGCCGACGTCGCGCTCGGCACCGACTCCGGCGGCTCGATTCGCATCCCGGCGGCGTGGTGCGGGATCGTCGGCTTCAAGCCGTCCTGGGGGCTCGTGCCGCTCGACGGCTGCTTTCCACTCGCACCGAGCTTCGACCACGCGGGCCCGATGGCGCGCACGGTCGCGGAGTGCGAGGCGGCCATGTCGGCGCTCGCTCCCGGCTTCGAGCCGAGGCGGCTCGAGTCGCTCGAGGAGGTTCGTGTCGGGGTCGCCTGGCTGGACGACGCGGACCCGCTCGTGCGCGCGCGCGTCGAGGAGGCAGCCGAGCGCTTCCCACGGCGCACGATGGTCGAGCTCCCGTCGACCGAGGGCACCTACGCCGAGTTCATGCACGAGGTGGCGGACGTCCACCGCGAGCTCTTCGCCGAGCACGCCGACGCCTACGGCGAGAACGTCCGGCCGAAGATCGAGCGCTGCCTGGCCGTGACGGACGCAGAGGCCGAAGCCGCGCGCACGCTCCGCGCGGAGGTGCGCGCGCGCTATCTCGAGGCCGCCCAGGACGTCGACCTGTTGCTCACTCCGACGATCCCGTTCGTCGCCCCGCCGGCCGACGCCGACGAGTCCGCCTTCCGGGTGCGCGGGATCAGCCTCACGTACCCCTTCGACTGCACGGGCTGGCCCGCTCTTGCCCTGCCCTGCGGACCCGCGGAGGAGGGTCTCCCCGCCTCGCTCCAACTGATCGGCAAGCCGGGGGAGGACGCGCTCGTCCTGGCGGCCGGGGCATCCCTCGTTCGAGGGACGGCCGGCCCCTAGAAACCGCCGACAACAAAGGGGATGCGCCTCGCACGCCTCCTGCCGGCTCTCCTCGTGACGCTGGTCCTGGTCAGCTCCGCCAACGCTGCCCCAAGCGCGTCGACGGCTGCTCCGAAGAACCTCCACGGTTTCCTCTTCCGGGCCGACGAGCCGGTCCGGCACGAGTTCGCACGCACGCCGTCGTTCGCGTGGGCCCCGGTGCCCGGCGCAGTCAACTACCAGCTCGAGCTCGCGACGAGCAGCACCTTCCGCGAGAACGGGCTGCTCTACGCCGACCGCACGCTCAAGAGCCCCGTCGCGGCGATCACGCTCACCCTGCCGTGGATCACCGGCTCGCCGCACTCGCTGTATGCGCGGGTGCGCGCGGTGTTCAAGAACGGCGCGACGTCATGGAGCAAGCCGTTCGGCTTCAACATGCGCCAGACCGAGGTGCCGCGCCCGCTCGCGAGCTATCCCGGCCTGCTGCGTTGGACGCCGGTCGAAGGCGCGACCGCGTACGACGTCTGGCTGATCGACATCCCGAAGATGGTTCGCATCTTCGGCAACGTCATGGACGAGCGCGAGTTCTACACCTTCCACCAGGCGAACCCGTGGATGTCGAAGGTGCGCTGGCGCATCCGCACGGTGCGCTCCGACCAGTCGCAGGGCGGCCAGGTGCGGGCGAACGGGCTGCCCGTGAGCTCGTTCGGCGGATGGAGCCCCGTCTACGAGTCGGTCAACCCGCCCTTCGCCGTCGGCGAGCTGAAGGGTCTCGCGACCGTCTCGGATGTCGTCTCGAAGGGCCTGTCGTCGGACCGCGCACACCGGTTGATGCCTGCGTTCGTGTACGGCGGCAACCAGGGTCTCGCCGGGCTCGACACCGAGCTCTACCGCATCTATGTCTTCACAGACCGTGATTGCCTGAACCGCGTGTTCACCGGTGCCATCACCGGTGGGCCCGCGTACGCGCCTCGCTCGTTCGGCCCGCTGACGCTGCCCAAGAGCACGGGCGCGCTCGCCGCCGCGCGATCGGCGTACCTCACCGACGGCGACCAGGGCTCGACCTACATGGCCGACTTCGAGTCGGTCACGCCGAATGAGTCGCTGCCGCAGCCGAGCCTGACGACCACGCTGCCCAGCGCGGCGCCGACCACGCCCGCGCCCACGACGCCCACCACGCCGACCACGCCCGTAGAAGAGCCCGGGACCGGCGTCGGCGCGATCTCCGTCAGCGGAAGTCGTGGCGCCCCGGTCGACCTCTGGGACACGAACTGGCCGGAGGGTGGCTACTACTGGACCGTCGTTCCCGTCGAAGCGGTCAACCCGTCGCCGCTCGCGACGACGGCCTTCCAGTCGGCCGCGATCGGCGCCCTGCAGATCGCGATCGCCGACCCGGACGGCTTCTCGACCGGCGACATCGTCGACATCGGCAACCCCTCGAACAAGGAAACGGTCACCGTCACGGGCGTCACCGGCAACACGATCAGCCTCGCGACGGCGCTCAAGCAGGCGCACGGCGCGGGCGAGCCCGTTCTCCGGATGAGCGGCAACCTGATCTACCGCGACCTCGAGCTCCCGCAGGAGGTATGCGCCTCGGGCCGCGTGCTGCGCTTCGGCAAGAGCAGCGAGCCGACCCTCGTCACCGGCGGCGCACCGTTCGCCTCAGGTCTCTCCCCGAAGGGCCGGCTCATCTCGGCTGCGGGGGCGGGAGCGAGCTTCTACGGCACGCCGCTCGTCGCGTGGACGCCCGCGCTCGGCGCCGACGCGTACCACGTCCAGTGGAGCAAGAAGCGCTACCCGTTCAACGCGGAGCTCGCCAACGGCACCGCGGGCTTCCTCACGCTCTCGACCTCCGCCGTCCTCCCGCTCAAGCCCGGCACCTGGTGGTACCGCGTGCGCGGGATCAGCTGGCGGCTCCCGCAGAACGCGCAGTACATGTCGTGGTCCGACCCGACGCGCATCGTCGCGGCGCGGCCCACGTTCGCCGTCAAGCGGTAGCCACGGCTCTTTCGTAGACCTCGTCTCGCGAGAAGCGGTCGAGCTCGTTCGAGAGCAGGTCGCTCGCGGACGTGCGCTCCTCCCGCGCGACGACCTCGTTGCCGTCGATCGCGAGCAGCTCGACGTGCTCGGCGAGCTCGTGTCGCAGCGTGATCTCGCGGTCGAGGCGCGAAGCGAGCCACCCGCGCAGCAGCATCGTCTCAGGCAGCGGCCCGCGGACGTGCAGCTGATCGGCCTCGCGAATCGCAGGCCAGAGCTCCGCGATCGCGCGGCGCCAGCGCAGCGTCCGACCCCACACGATGTCGGAGATCGCGACGCGCTCGAAGTACGGCACGAGCTCGGAGTAGGACGAGGGAACGTCTTCCCACTCGCGCGAGTCGACGACGAGCCGATCGACCACGTCGACGAGCTGCTCGAAGGCGGGGCTCCCGAACGCGGGCCTGCCGCGCCAGCGCAGGAAGACCGGCAGGTCGGGAAGGACGAGCGGAAGCACGACGCTGGCCGGCGAGTTCGCGAGCGAGCCGTGCAGTCGCAGCTCGATCACCTCCGAGCACACGTGCCGCTCGAGCTCGGGTAGCGAGTAGCACTCGAGCGAGACGTCCGCGTCGAGCGCGTCGCGGCCGCCCTCCTGAGGGAAGAGCAGGATCGTGCGCGAGGGATGCAGCTCGGCGAGACCTGCAAGGGTCTTGCGCGCAGCGTCCTGCCACTCCGGTGGCGCCCAGCCGAGGTGGGTCATCATGCTCGTGCGGAGGTCCATCGAGTCGCTGCGCAGCTGCGCGAGCTCGCGCTCGATCTCGGCGATCGTGACGTCGCGGCCCGTCCACTCCTGCTGCGCGGTGCTCAATGCCGTCTCCAGGAGCGCCCGTCGCGCGTGATCAGCTCGTCGGCGGCCTCAGGGCCCCACGTCCCGGCGTCGTAGCTCGGGAAGTCGGGAATCTGGCCGGCCCAGCGCTCTTGGATCGAGTCGACGACCCGCCACTGCTCCTCGATCTCGTCGGCGCGCGTGAAGAGCGTCGGATCGCCGCGCATCGCGTCGAGGATGAGCCGTTCGTACGCCTCGGGCAGCCCGGTTCGGAACGCCCCGCCGTAGAGGAAGTCCATGTTCACCGTGCGCACGGTCATGCCCTGGCCCGGCACCTTCGCGCCGATCCCGAGCGAGACGCCCTCGTCGGGCTGCACGTGGATCGCGAGCACGTTAGGGCGCAGGCCGTCCGAGTGCGTGAAGAGCGACTGCGGGACGCGCTTGAACTGGACCGCGATCGTCGTCTCGCGCTTGGCGAGCCGCTTGCCCGTCCGGACGTAGAACGGCGTGTCGGCCCACCGCCACGTGTCGACGCGGAGCTTCGCTGCGACGAACGTCTCGGTGGTCGACTCGGGGTCGACGCCTTCTTCCTCGCGGTAACCGGGCACCTCCTTGCCCTCGATGTACCCACGGCCGTACTGCCCCCGGACGACGTCGTCCACCTCGGTCGCGCGCAGCACCTTCGCCTTCTCGTTGCGCACCGCGTCGGCGTCGAAGTCGATCGGCGGCTCCATCGCGGTCAGTGCGAGCAGCTGCAGCAGGTGGTTTTGAAGGACGTCGCGGGTCGCGCCCGCTTGCTCGTAGAACGCAGCGCGACCTTCGATCCCGATCGACTCCGCGACGGTGATCTGCACGTGGTCGACGTACTGGCGGGACCAGAGCGGCTCGAAGATCCCGTTCGCGAACCGCAGCGCCAGCATGTTCTGGACGGTCTCCTTGCCGAGGTAGTGGTCGATCCGGAAGATCTCGTTCTCGTCGAAGTTGCGGCGGATCTCCTCGTTCAGGCGGCGCGCGGAGGCGAGGTCCTGCCCGAACGGCTTCTCGACGATCAACCGGGCCCAGCCGTCGGTCGCGCGCCGCTCGCCGATCTCGCGGACGAGCGTCGCGATCGCGCTCGGCGGCACGGCGAGGTAGTAGAGGCGGTTGCCCTCGGTCCCGTGCTCCTTGTCGAGCTCGTTGAGCTTCGCGGCCACGCGGTCCTCGCCGGTGTCGTCCTCGAACTCCATCGGCACGTAGTGCGTCGCGGACACGAGCTCGTCCCAGACCTCCTGCTTGAACTCGACGCGCGCATGCTCGCGGACTGCCTCCTCCATCGACTTGCGGAACTCCTCGGTCGACATCGGGCTGCGCGCGGTGCCGAGCACCGCGAAGCGCTCGGGCAGCATGTGCCTCGTCGCCAGGGCGTACAGCGCGGGGAAGAGCTTGCGCCGTGTGAGGTCGCCCGACGCGCCGAAGATCACGAGCACGCACGGATCCGGAGTGCGCCGACGCTCGAGCCCTTCGAGCAGCGGGTTCTCAGCGACTTGGGTCAGGGTCTTCCTTGCGCTCTTCCGCAGCGCGCACCGCGTGTCCGCCGAACTGGTTGCGAAGCGCCGCCTGCACCTTCGCTCCGAAATTGATCTCGTCGCGTGACGCGAAGCGCGCGAACAGCGCACTGGCTATCGCAGGCACCGGGACGTTCTGGTTGATCGCCTCGTTGATCGTCCACCGGCCCTCGCCCGAGTCCTCGACGTAGGGCGCGATCTGCTCGAGGCTCGAGCCGTTCGTCTTGAACGCCTCGTAGAGCAGGTCGAGAAGCCACGAGCGCACGACCGAGCCGTACCGCCAGATGCCGGCGATCTGCTCGAGATCGAGGTCGAACTGAGAGTGCTTCATCAACTCGAAGCCCTCGGCGTACGCCTCCATCAGGCCGTACTCGATCCCGTTGTGAACCATCTTCACGTAGTGCCCCGAGCCCGGCCCGCCGACATCGGCCCAACCGTTCTCCGGCGCGAGCGAGTCGAAAGCAGGCGCGAGGACCGCGGTGGCGTCGTCGTCGCCGCCCGCCATCAGGCAGAACCCGACCTCGAGCCCCCACACGCCACCGGAGACACCGACGTCGACGAAGCGCACGCCGCGCTCCTTGGCCTCGTCGTGGCGGCGGATCGAGTCGCGGAAGTACGAGTTGCCGCCGTCGACGAGGACGTCTCCCTTTTCGAGCACCTCGATCGACTCGCGGAACGTGCTCTCGGTGATCTCCCCTGCCGGCACCATCATCCAGAAGACACGCGGCGACTCGAGCTGCGCCGCGAGCTCGGTGAGCGACTCCGCCGTCGACTCGACGTTCGGGTCGTACGTCATCACCTCGTGGCCATCCCGCCGAAGACGTTCGGTCATCCCGGAGCCCATGCGGCCGAGCCCGATCATCCCGAGCTTCACAGCGCCACCCGCGCGATCCGTCGACCGCGCTCCTTCAGTGCCTCGAAGTCGCCGGCCGCCTGCGCGGCGATCAGCGTGCGGAAGCCGAACGGCTTACCGGGGATCGGCAGCTCCTCGCCGAGGTCGTCGACGACCTGGACGAAGAGACCGGTGTCCGGTCCGCCCTTGTGCAGCTGACCCGTCGAGTGGAGGTAGCGCGGACCGAGCCCGACGGTGACGGGGCGTCCCGTCGCGCGCGCGCGCTCGACGAGCGGCGCGAGCTCACCCTCGCGCGCTGGGTCGATGAACGCGAGGATCGCGACGTAGTCGCCCTCGCGCGCGCCGGCGAGCAGCGTGTCGAGGTCGCCCTCGGGTTCGACTGACGCCTGGCCGCCTCGCGAAAGCAGCTCGTTCGTCTTGTCCTTGGCGGCCTGCACGTCGGGCTGATCGAACGGGTTGATCCCGAGGATCGAGCCGGCGACCGCGGTCGCGAACTCCCAGCGGAAGAACTCCTGAGCGACCTCGTACGGATCCGCGATGCGGAAGTCCGGCCGCTGGACGTCATCGGCGTCGCCGTAGAGCACGGGAACGATCCCCTTGCCCTGCTTGCCGGTCGACTCGGCGAGGAGCTGCTCGACCCAGAGGCCGAAGTCGCCCTCGACGAGCACCTTGTCCGGTCCCGCGCCCAGCTCGAGCCCGAGCTCCAGGCCTGGATTGCCGGTCTCGAGCCTGCAGGCCTCACGCATCTCCTCGGCGCGGTCGAGCAGCTTGTGCACGTCGATCCCCATCAACACGGCCGGGACGATCCCGAACGCCGAGAGAGCCGAGTAGCGGCCGCCGATCGTCGGCTCACCGTGGATCGTGTCGAGAAACTCGCGCTCGCCGGCGAGCCGTTCGAGCTCCGAGCCCGGGTCGGTGATCGCGACGAAGCGGTCGCCGTTGCCGACCTGCTCGAGGAAGTACTCCGTGTGCGAGCGCGTCTCGAGCGTCGAGCCGGACTTCGAGGCGGAGATGAAGAGCGTGCCCTCGGTCTCGACGCGCCGGACCGCGCTCGGGTGCGTGGTGTCGAGCGTCTCGAACGCGTCGACGCGGAAGAGCCGCTTCAGCACCTCGGGAGCGAGGCTCGAGCCGCCCATCCCGAGCAGGCAGACGCGCTCGAACTCGACGCGCGCGAACCGCTCGAGCAGCTCGTGCACGCGCTCGTGCATGCGCAGCGGCTCGTCGAGCCAGCCGAGCCACTGCGCCTCGTCACCGCCGGTCCACACGCTCGGGTCCCGGCTCCAGATCCGGTCGACGAGCTGCGCGGTGCTCGTGGCCACTAGGCGGAGACGAGCTCGCCGCGCTTGGCGGTGATGCCTTCGAGCAGCTCGGCGAACGAGTCGGAGAACTTCTGGACGCCCTCGCGCTCGAGCGTGTCCGTGACGTCGTCGTAGTCGACGCCGGCGGCCGCGAGCTCCTCGAGCAGCTGCCGCGCCTCCTCGACGCCCTGCTCGAGCGTCTCGGCGACGACGCCGTGGTCCTGGAACGCCTCGATCGTCTCGAGCGGCATCGTGTTCACCGTCTCTGGCCCGATCAGCTCCTCGACGTACATCACGTCGCGGTAGTCGGGGTTCTTCGTCGAGGTCGACGCCCAGAGGCAGCGCTGCTTCGTCGCGCCCTTGGCTGCGAGCGCGCTCCAGCGCTCGCCGGAGAACAGCTCCTGGTAGCGCTGGTAGGCGAGCTTCGCGTTCGCGATCGCAAGCTTCCCCTTCAATTCCGGTTTGCCGACTGCATCCAGCCGCTTGTCCGCCTCGGTGTCGACGCGAGAGACGAAGAACGACGCGACCGACGCGACGCGCGACGGATCGCCGCCGCCCTCGACGAGCCGCTCGAGCCCGCGGATGTACGCCTGCGCGACCGCCTCGTAGCGCGCGAGCGAGAAGATCAGCGTCACGTTGATCGACTTGCCGCGCGCGATGCACTCCTCGATCGCGCCGAGCCCGGGCTCGGTCGCCGGGATCTTCACGAACAGGTTCGGCTTGTCGACCCACTCGTGCAGCTTCAGTGCCTGCTCGATCGTCGCGCCGGTGTCGTACGCGATGTCGGGCTCGACCTCGAGCGAGACGTAGCCGTCCTGGCCCTTGCCGCCGTCCCAGATCGGGCGGAAGAGGTCACAGGCCTCCGTGATGTCGGCGACCGCGAGCTGCCAGAAGATCTCCTTCGGGTCCTCCTCTGCCTGGATCAGCTCACGCAGCTGCTCGTCGTACCAGTCGCCTTGCGAGAGAGCCTTCTGGAAGATCGTCGGGTTCGAGGTCACACCGACGACCGCGTCCTCGTCGATCAGCTTCCGCATCGTCCCGTCGCGGAGCCACTGGCGCGAGAGCGAATCGATCCAGACGCTCTGCCCGTGCTCGCTCAGCTCATGCAGACGTGACTTCGCCATGCGTCAACTCCTTTTCCATTCGGGCGACCTTTTCCAACCTCTTCACGTAGCGCTCGCCGCCGTCGAACTGTGCCTGGAGGAAGGCCCGGACGAGGTCTGCGGCGAGCTCGGCCCCGACCACCTCCGACCCGAGACAGAGGACGTTCATGTCGTCGTGCTCGACGCCCTGATGCGCCGAGTACGCATCGTGGCAGATCGCGGCTCGGACTCCCGGCAGCTTGCAGGCCGCGACGGAGGCGCCGACGCCCGATCCGCAGACGAACACTGCTCGCTCCGCAGCGCCCGAGCGGATCGCGTCGCCGACCTCCTGCGCCTTGTCCGGGTAGTCGACCCGCGGCTCGGGGGCGTCGGTTCCCAGGTCCACCGCCTCATGGCCAAGTTCCCCGACGACCGAGAGCACGCGTTCGCGCAATTTGACCCCCCGGTGGTCGAAGGCGACCGCGACTCGCATGGTGCGGTTACGGTACACGGGCATGGCTGACTACGACCTCTACCGGGAGCTCGGCCAGCAGCTTCGGGTCGACGCCGTCCGTGCGAGCGCGAAGGCCGGGTCAGGCCATCCCACGTCGTCGATGTCCGCCGCCGACCTGGCGGCCGTGCTGCTCGCAGGGCACTTCCGCTACGACTACGACAACCCGAAGAGCCCGGCGAACGACCGCCTGATCTTCTCGAAGGGCCACGCTTCGCCGCTGGTGTACGGGCTCTTCCGCGCTGCAGACGTACTCAGCGAAGAGGAGTTCGGCACGTATCGGCAGTTCGGCTCCCGCCTCGAAGGCCACCCGACGCCGGTGCTCCCGTGGGTCGACGTCGCAACGGGCTCGCTGGGGCAGGGGCTGCCGATCGGCGTCGGGATGGCACTCGCGGGCAAGCAGCTCGACAAGCTGCCGTTTCGCGTCTGGGTGATCTGCGGCGACAGCGAGATGGCCGAGGGATCCATGTGGGAGGCCATCGAGCATGCGTCCTTTTACGAACTCGACAACCTGACGGCGATCATCGACGTCAACCGACTCGGGCAGCGCGGCGAAACGATGCACGGCTGGGACCTCGCGTACTTCTCGCGCCGGCTCGAGGCGTGCGGCTGGCACGCGATCGAGGTCGACGGCCACGACGTCGAGCAGATCGACGCGGCGTACCAGGAGGCCGAGTCGACGACGGGCAAGCCGACCGCGATCGTCGCCAAGACGATCAAGGGCAAGGGGTACTCGAAGGTCGAGAACCAAGACGGCTGGCACGGCAAGGCGATCGCCGAAGAGGCAGTCGAGGAGCTCGGTGGGATCCGCAACATCGTCGTCGACGTCCAGAAGCCGCAGGCGGGCACGCCGCATGAGTTTCCAGTCGGCGCAGCGGAGTGGCCGAGCTACGAGCTCGGCTCGAAGGTCGCAACCCGGCGCGCGTACGGCGACGCGCTTGCCGCGCTCGGCGCCGCTGACGGCAAGGTGGTCGCGCTCGACGGCGAGGTCTCGAACTCGACGTACGCGGAGATCTTCGGCAAGGAGCACCCCGAACGTTTCTTCGAGATGTTCATCGCCGAACAGCAGATGGTCGCCGCCGCCGTCGGGATGCAGGTACTCGGCTGGAAGCCGTTCGCGTCGACGTTCGCAGCGTTCGCTTCGCGCGCATACGACTTCGTCCGCATGGCAGCGATCTCGCGCGCGACGATCAAGCTCTGCGGCTCGCACGCGGGGGTGTCGATCGGCGAAGACGGCCCGTCGCAGATGGCGCTCGAGGACCTCGCGGAGTTCCGCGCGATCCACGGCTCAACCGTGCTCTACCCGAGCGACGGCAACCAGACCGTGAAGCTCGTGCGCGCGATGGGCGACCTCGAGGGCATCTCGTTCCTGCGCACGACGCGCGCGGACACGCCGGTGATCTACGGCCCCAACGAGGAGTTCCCCGTCGGTGGTAGCAAGACGGTGCGCGAGGGCGACGACGTCGCGATCGTCGGCGCGGGGATCACGCTGCACGAGGCGCTCGAGGCGGCCGAGACCCTCGACGGGGAGGGCATCTCGGCGCGGGTGATCGACCTCTACTCCGTCAAGCCGATCGACGCCGAGACCCTGCGCGGGCTCCAGCTGCCGATCGTCACCGTCGAGGACCACTGGCCCGAGGGCGGACTCGGCGAGGCCGTCCTCTCGGCGCTTGCCGGGCTCGAGGAGTCGCCGCGCGTCACGAAGCTCGCCGTCCGCGACCTGCCCCACTCCGGGAAGCCCGACCAACTGCTGAACGCAGCCGGGATCGACGCCGAGCACATCGCCGAGGCGGCCAGGCAGCTCGTGCGCGAGCGCGCCACCGCCTAGCTGCCCCTCTACATTTAGAGCGATGGCAGTGGTCATCGCATCCAACCTCAAGAAGGAACTCGGCGGAGACGTCCTGTTCGACGGCGTCTCCTTCAAGGTCGAGCGCCGCGACCGCGTCGCGCTCGCCGGCCCGAACGGGGCCGGCAAGACGACCCTGCTCCGGCTTCTGTCGGGCGAGACCGAGCTCCACGGCGGCGAGCTCGCGTTCCAGAAGGGGACGCGCGTCGCGCTGCACGACCAGCGGCCGCCGCTCGACCGCGCGCTCTCGCTCCGCGAGTACGTCCTCTCGGGTGCGCGCGACCTGATCTCGACGGAGGAGGAGCTGCGGCGGCTCGAGGAGGCGATGGGCGCCGGCGCGCACGACGCGGCGACGCTCCGCCGCTACGGCGAGGCGCAGGCGAGACTCGAGCACGCCGGGGGCTACGCGTGGCGCGAGCGCACGAACGCCGTCGTGCGCGGGCTGGGCTTCGCGGAGGTCGACCTCGACCGTCCGCTCACCACGTTCTCGGGCGGGGAGCTGACGCGCGCCTCGCTCGCGCGCGCGCTCAGCGGCGACCCCGACCTGATCCTGCTCGACGAGCCGACGAACCACCTCGACGTCGCGAGCCTCGAGTGGCTGGAGCGCGAGCTGCAGTCACTCGACGCGGGCGTGATTCTCGTGGCGCACGACCGCTGGTTCCTCGAGGCAGTCACGAACGCGACGCTGGAACTCGTCGCCGGCCGCGCGACTTTCTTCGCCGGCCCCTGGCATGCGTGGCGGCTCGAGAAGGCGCAGCGCGCGGAACACGCGCAGAAGACCGCGGATCGCATCGCGGTCGACATCGCGCGCCTCGAACGGTTCGTCGAGCGGTTCCGCGCCAAGAAGGACAAGGCGAAGCAGGCGCAGGCGAAGGTGACGCAGATCGGGCGGCTGAAGCAGGAGCGCTCGACAGCGACCGGCGAGGTCGCGCTGCTGTCGCGCAAGACGCGCTCGCTCGGCTTCGAGTTTCTGAAGCCGGCGCGAAGTGGACGCACCGTTGCCGAGGTCGACGACCTCTACCTCGCGGCGGGCACCAAGCACCTGCTCGTCGACACGACGTTCGCGCTCGAGCGCGGCGAACACGTCGCGCTGATCGGCCCGAACGGCTCGGGCAAGACGACGCTGCTGGAGACGCTGCTCGGCAAGCGCGAGCCCGGCGCAGGGCGGATCCGGCTCGGGCACGGCGTCGAGGCCGCGTACTTCTCGCAGCAGGAGGTCGAGCTCGACGAGCGCGGCTCCGTGCTCCAGTGCGTGCAGACGATGACGGGCCTGCAGCGCCCGGCAGCACAGTCGCTGCTCGGGAAGTTCCTGTTCTCCGGCTGGGGCGAGCACGAGAAGCCGGTGAAGGTGCTCTCCGGGGGCGAACGCCGCCGGCTCGCGCTCGCGATCGTCGTCGCCTCCGGCGCGAACTTCCTGGTGCTCGACGAGCCGACGAACCACCTCGACCTGGAGAGTCGAGAGGCGCTCGAGGCAGCGCTCGAGGCGTTCCCCGGCACCGTGCTGCTGGTGTCGCACGATCGCGCACTCCTCGACGCCGTCGCCGAGCGAACGCTCGCGATCGAGCACGGCCGCATCAACTCCTACGACGGCGGCTGGGCCGACTACGTGCGCATCCGCGACGAGCAAGCGGCGCAGGCGGCTCCGCCGAAGCTCGAGAAGCCGAAGCCGCACGTCAAGCGCGACCTGCCCGAACGCAAGCGCTCGACTCGCCCGACCGAGCTCGACCTGGTCGAGGACGAGATTGCCACGCTCGAGACGACGGTCGCGGAGCTCGAGCAGCAGCTCTCGGAGGACTGGGCGAACGTCGACGTGCTCGCCCGCCACCGGCGAGCGCGCGACGAGCTGCAGGCGCTGCTCAGCCGATGGGAGGCCTTGTTCGAGCGGTCGCAGGCATGAGGGATTCGGCGCGCGCGCTCGGGATCGTGCTGGCCTCCGGCGTGGCGGCGGCCCTCGTCCTCGGGGTCGGGCTGGGTCTGGCGCAGGACGAGAGCGTGTTGCAGTGGATCGCGTACATGCTGTCGATCGCCGGCGCGGTCACGATCGGCTTTGCGTGTTTCTCCAGTGCGCCGACGTCTGCACGAAAGCACGTCGCGCGGCGAATCGGCAAGAGCCCCGACGAGCCGGGGGAAGCGGTCGCCGTCGCCGAGTCGAAGCCGTTCGTCAGCGAGATCGTCGTCCTGTTCGCGGCCGGCCTGCTGCTCGTCGCCGCGGGGACAGCGCTCGAGCTGCTGACCTAGCCCTTCGCGAAGGTCGCGATCAGCGCCTCGGCGACGACCTTCAGCGGCCGACCCGACACCTGGCTCGCCTTGCGAAGGCGGGCGAACGCCTCGTCCTCACTCAGCCCCTCCTTCTCCATCAACAGCCCCTTCGCGCGCTCGATCGCCTTGCGCGCGGCGAGCGCTTCGCCGAGCGACTCGGCCTCTTCCCGGAGCGCGCTCAGCTCGTCGTGGCGTGCGCGCGCAGTGTGGATCGCGGGCAGCAGGTCCTGCTCGCGGAACGGCTTCACGAGATAGCCGAACACGCCTGCCTCGACCGCGCGCGCAACGAGCTCCTCTTGCCCGTACGCAGTGAGCATCACGATGGGAAGCGGACGCTCGTCGAGGATTCTGCGCGCGGCCTCGATCCCGTCGAGCTTGGGCATCTTCACGTCGAGGATCGCGAGGTCGGGCTGCTCGGAGCGCGCAAGCTCGACCGCCTGCTCGCCGTCCTTCGCCTCGGCGCAGACCTCGAAGCCGGCCCGCTCGAGCAGGTCGCGCAGGTCGAGCCGGATGATCGTCTCGTCCTCGGCGATGAGGATCCGCACCGGACGAGTGTAGGGTCGGCGACGTGGAGCGCGTGGTCGGGATCGGGGGGACGTTCTTCCGCGCGCGCGACTCCGACGCTCTGCGAGCCTGGTACGCGGAGCACCTCGGCTTCGACGTGCAGGACTGGGGCGGGCAGCCGTTCGTCGCGAAGGACGGCGACGCGACGGTTTGGTCGATCTTCGCCGCCGAGAGCGACTACTGGCCAGCGGGTCAACAGTGGATGCTGAACTACCGGGTCGAGAATCTCGACGCGATGCTCGAGCAACTGCGCGCCGCCGGCGTTACCGTCGACGACAAGACCTCGGAGGACGAGAACGGCCGCTTCGGGTGGGCCGTCGACCCCGAAGGCAACCGCTTCGAGCTCTGGCAGCCACGCCCCTGACGGACCTGCCTGGTGCCAGGCACCGGCCGTGTCCGGCGGAGCTGAAACGCCCGCAAACCACGAGCTTTCGTTTTCCACAGGACGTGTCCCGTGCCTGGCACCGGACCCGGCCGGAAAGGGCTAGGCCGGGAAGGTCACGACTGCGCGCAGGCCCGCGCCGTTCGAGTCCAACGCAAGTGAGCCGCCGAGCTCGTCGCGAACGAGCGCGCTGACGATCGACAGCCCCGTACCGGTCTCGGGATCGCCGGCGATTCCAGCCCCATCGTCTGTGATCGAGAGCACCACGTCGCCGTCGCGGCGCGCGAGCCCGACGCGCACCGACGAGCCGCCGTGCTCGAGCGCGTTCTGGAAGAGCTCGCTGAACACCAGGGCCAGGGCGGTCGCACGGTCGCCCGCGAGCTGCACGGGCTCGAGATCGGACTCGACGGACTTCCCCGAGGCCAACCCCTGGACCAGCATCGCGCGCAGCCGGTCGACGAGGTCCGCGAGCTCGACCTCCTCCTCGCGCCGCTCCATCAGCACCTCGTGCACCGCAGCGATCGCGAGCACGCGGTTCACGGAATCCTCGAGCGCCTTGCGCGGGTCCAAGTCGGGCGCCCTTGCCTGCAGGCGCAGCAGCGATGCGACCGTCTGCAGGTTGTTCTTGACGCGGTGGTGGATCTCTTGCGCGAGCACGCCACGCATGACCGCGCGCCCGTGCTCGAGCGCGACAGCGGCGTGCGAAGCAATCGACGCGAGCAGCGCGTTCTCCTCATCGGTGAAGGGCACGTCGCGGTCGCACACGAGCTCGCCGATCTGCCGGCGCTTCCAGCGCAGCGGCAGGCGCACCGCATATGCACCGGCGCGACCCTCGGGCCACGCGATCTTTCCGTCCTCGAGCACGAGGGCCGCGCCGGTCGCACCGACCGCGGCGATCGTCGTCTTGACGATCGCCTCCAGTGACTCCTCGAGGTAGAGCGACTCCGAGACCGCCTCGGAGATGCGGGCGAGCGACTCGAGCTCGTGGACGCGCAGCTGCGCCTGCGCATAGAGCTGCGCGTGCTCGATCGACTGTGCGACCTGCGCGGCGATCGAGAGCAGCAGACCGATCTCGCTCTCACCGAACTCGCGAGGCCGGATCGTCCGGACGTTCAGCGCGCCTTCGAGTCGCCCGTCCCGCGCGACGATCGGCACCGCGAGGATCGACTCGTACTCGTCTTCGGGGAGGTTCGGGAACGGCTTGAAGCGCGGGTCGAGGTGCGCCTGCGACGCGATCATCACCGGTGCGCGCTCGGACGCCGCCGTGCCGGTGATTCCCTCGCCCGGGCGCATGCGCGGCGTCTTCGTCAGCTCCTCCACGTGGGAGCCGTGGGTCGCACGCAGGACGAGCTCGCCGGAACGCTCGTCGTACAGGTAGACGAAGCACGCGTCGGCCTCGAGTGCGACCGCGACCCGCCTGGCGATCAGCCCGAGCACCTCCTCGAGATCGAGCGATGAGTTGACCGCCGCGATCGTCTCGGTCAGGAGCCCAAGATGGCGTGCGCTCTCGTCCACGTGCCGATTGTGCCCGTCCGTCGGATGTCGTAGGTTCCCGCCTGCGTTGTCGCTCTACGACTGGCTGCTCTTCCTGCACGTCCTGACGGCATTCGCCCTCGTGGCGTCGCTCGTCGTCTTCTGGATCGTCGGGATCGTCGCCAGGAACGTCGACCGGCCGTCGGAGTCCCTGCGCTACTTCCGGGTGGCGCAGCCGGCGAACGTGCTCGTGGTCGTCGGCACGCTCGGCACGTTCATCTTCGGAATCTGGCTCGCGATCGAGCGCGACGAGTACCAAGTCTGGGACGGCTGGATCATCGCCGCGCTCGTCCTCTGGGCGGTCGCCTCCGAGACCGGCCGGAGGGGAGGGCTCCCCTACATGGAGGCCAAGAAGCTCGCAGAGCGACTGGCGGCCGAGGGTCGAGCCGAAGAGCCGAGCCCCGAGCTCCACGCAAAGCTCAAGGACCGGAACGGGATGATGCTGAACGCCCTCTCGAGCCTCGCGGTCCTGCTCCTGCTCCTCGACATGATCTACAAGCCCGGCGCATGAGCGTGCTCGCCGCGATCCGGCCCGACGACTGGAACTTCCCGCTGCTCCTGCACGTGCTCGGCGCGATGCTGCTCGTCGGCGGCCTGCTCGCGGCCGTCACCTCGCTCTGGCTCGGCTGGCGCGGCGGCGCGCTGACGCTCCCGCGGCTCGGCTTCAAGTCGTTGCTCCTCGTTGCGTTCCCCGCCTGGTGGCTGATGCGGATCCCGGCCGAGTGGACGGCCTCAAAGGAAGGCTTCGGCGGCGAGAACGACCCGGCCTGGCTCGGGATCGGCTACATCACGGCCGAGGCCGGCGGGTTGCTGATCCTGATCTCGCTCATCCTCACCGGGCTCGGAGTGCGGCGCATGCGGAGCGCCGAGCCGCCACGCGCGAGCGTCATGGTGCGAATCGGGACCGTGCTCGTGACGATCGTCCTGGCCGCGTACCTCGTCGCCATCTGGGCGATGACGGCGAAGCCCGACTAGACCCCCAGGCCAAAACCGGCGATGATCGGCCGCGATGGCCATCGCGGTCCTGCCCGAAGAGCCCGACCCCGACCGGTTTCTGACCCGTCTGGCCCTCATCGCCTTCGGAGTCGTGATCGGCCTCTTCGCGTACGCGATGCTCGACGCGTACCTGCTGTAGAACCTTGGTTTGGGCTAACAGAATCCTTACCGGAGAGAGGGGATTTTGCCCACAGACGGGGAATAGGTTCAGCGCAGTGAGCGCCCTCGCCTATGACCTCCGCCGCACGATGGGCTACATCGTCGCCGACTCCCGCGGACGGGTCCTGGGCAAGGTCGAGTCGCCGATGTACGGCACCCGCCCCGACGAGCCGGACGCGATCTCCGTCCGCAAGGGCTTCTTCGGACGACGGCGCCACCTCGTTCCCGCAGACGCGATCGAGCAGATCGACGCCACCAGCGGCGTGATCGGCCTCCGCGTCCCGCGCGAGAACGTCCAGAGCTTCCTCTAAGCGCCGAACCTCCTCGAGACGCTCGCCCCGGAACGACCACGGGGCGCCTTAGCGAGCGCCCCGCGGTCGGCCGTCAGTTGCCGGCCCGTTCGCCGCAGAGCGTGCAGGCCGGAGCCAGCATCATTTCGCGGTTGGGCCGACGTGTCTAGAGGGCTGCGAGGTACCGCTTCATCTCCCAGTCGGTGAGCTGCACCCGGTACTCGTCCCACTCCTTGCGCTTCAGCTCGACGTAGCGGTCGAAGATGTGCGGGCCGAGGGCCTTCCGCATCAGCTCGGACTGGGACATCTCGTCGATCGCCTCGCCGAGGGTCTCCGGCAGCGAGACGATGCCGCGCTCCCGCCGCTGCTCCGCGGTGAGGTGGTAGAGGTTCGTCTCCATCGGCTCGGGCAGCTCGTAGCCCTTCTCGATCCCCTCGAGCCCCGCGTGCAGAAGCGCGGCGAACGTGAGGTACGGGTTGCACGCCGGATCGGGGCAGCGAAGCTCGGCGCGCGTCGCCTGCTCGGCGCCCGGCTTGTAGAGCGGGATCCGGATCAGCGCGGAGCGGTTGCGACGTGACCAGGCGACGTAGACGGGAGCCTCGAAGCCTGGGACGAGCCGCTTGTACGAGTTGACCCACTGCGCGAACACGGCGGAGAGCTCGCGCGCGTGATGCAGCTGGCCTGCGATGAACGCCTTGCCGACGTCGCTCAAGTGCCACTGGTCGTCGGCATCGAAGAACGCGTTCCGCCCGTCGCTGAACAGCGACTGGTGCGTGTGCATCCCCGAGCCGTTCTCGCCGAAGATCGGCTTCGGCATGAACGTCGCGTGGAAGCCCGCCTTCTTCGCGACTTCCTTGACGATCAGCCGGTACGTGATCGTGTGGTCGGCCATCTCGAGTGCGGGCGAGTAGCGCATGTCGATCTCGTGCTGCGACGGCCCCACCTCGTGGTGGTGGTACTCGACCGGGATCCCGACCGACGTGAGCGCGCGGATCGTCTCGTTGCGAAGCTCGCCGGCCGCGTCCATCGTCGTCATCGCGAAGTAGCCGCCCTCGTCGAGCGTCTCCGTGCCGGTGTCGTCCTTGAACAGGAAGTACTCGAGCTCGGGGCCGATGTTGAACGTGTCGAAGCCCATCGACTCCATCCGTGCGAGCGCCTGGCGCAGGACGTAGCGCGGGTCGCCGTCGTAGGGCTTGCCGTCCGGCGTGACGACGTCGCAGATCATGCGCGCGACGCGGGTCTCGCCTTCCTTCCACGGCATCATCTGGAACGTCTCGGGATCGGGGATCGCGACCATGTCCGACTCCTCGATCGCGTTGAACCCGGTGATCGACGAGCCGTCGAAGCCCATCCCGTCGTCGAGCGCCGCCTCCAGCTCGTGCGGAGTGATCGCGAAGCTCTTGAGGTGCCCCTCGAGGTCCGTGAACCAGAGCAGCACGAACTCCGCCTTCTCCTTCTCGACGCGCCGGAGGACCACCTTGCGGGAGTCTTCGTTCGACGTCGCCCTGTTTTCCGTTTCCACCTGCGCCATGTTCGCCTCCTAGAACGCAAAAAGCCCCAGGCGCGACCGGCGCGCCCGAGGCATCGTCGCCTACCGGACGGGCCGAGTCTACCCGCTCGCCAGGGAGACCTTCCCCTCGGTCTCGCGCATGCCCGGCAGGAGGAAGGCCGCGACGGTGAAGACCAACCCGAGGACGCCGCAGCCGATCATCACCGGCCTGACCCCCACCCAGTCGGCGAGCGGCCCGACGATCAGGAAGGAGAAGGGCACGAGCGCCGTCGCGGCCAGCCAGTCGACGCTTCGCACGCGGCCGAGGATTTCGGCGGGCACGGCCCGCTGGACGAGCGTGTTCCAGGTCACGACCCCGGCCGTCCAGCCGCAGCTGACGATGAACGCCACGACCATCGCCTGCCACGGCGCGCTCGTGAGCGCGTAGATCGCGAGGTCGACGGCGCCGAGCCCGAATGCCGCGTACATGAACGCGATGTGCCGTCGAGGCAGCCCGACCTGCGAGATCAGGAGCGCCGCCAGCACCGAGCTCGCGCCGCCCGCCGCGAGGACGAGCCCGAGCTGGCGAGCGTCGCCGCCGAGCTCGTTCTTGACGAAGTAGGGGAGCAGGACCACGAACGGCCCCCAGGCGAGGGGGAGCACGAGCAGCTCCCAGGTCAGCGTGCCCCAGAGCCAGACGCGCCGACGCACGTAGCGGAAGCTCTCGCGGATGTCCTGGACGACCGTGCGCCGTACTCCCTCGTCGAGGATCCGCGCGGCCGGGCGTGCCGCGATCAACGCAATCGCGAGCGCCCCGAGGACGAAGGAGGCCGCGTCGAGCAGGAACGCGGCCCCGGTGCCGGCCGCGGCGATCGTGAACCCGCCGAGCGCCGGCCCGATGAAAAGGAACGCCAGCGGGTTGACCGTGAACAGCGCCGAGTTCGCCTGCACGAGCAGGTCGTCCGGCACGAGCTGCGGGACGATCGAGCCGAACGCAGGCCCGGCGAACGCCTGTCCCAGCCCGAAGACGGCCGCCATGACGCAGAGATGCCAGAGCTCGAGGTCGCCTGTGATCGCGAGCACACCGATCGCCCCGGCAGCGAGAGCGCGGACGAGGTCGGCGACGATGATCACCTTCTTGCGCTCTATTCGGTCGGAGGCAACCCCGCCGAGGAGCACGAACGCGAGAATCGCCGCCGTCTGCAGCCCGCCGACGAGGCCCATCGCGGTCGGCGAGTTCGAGAGTTCGTAGACCTGCCACGGCAGGGCCACGGTCATCACGCCGTCGCCGAGGAACGAGACCGTCCGCGCAGTCCAGTAGAGGGCGAAGTCCCTGACGCCGAAGGGCGCCAGGATCTTCGGCCTTCTACCCCGACCGCTTGAGCTTTCCGTGCCGCTTGGCGTACCGCTCACCGACGGAGAACACCCAGAGCCCGAGCGGGACCGAGACGACCCCGATGATGATCAGCGGCCAGATCTCGTCCCACATGTCGGCGACGCCGGCTCCGTCCATGATCGCCTCGCGCGAGCCCTCGAGGGCGTACGTGGCGGGTGAGATCTTGGCCAGCCACTGCATCCACTGCGGCAACACCTCCACCGGGTAGTAGACACCGGAAACGACGAGCAGGATGCCCTGACCGATGAACCCGAGCTGCATGCCCTTCTCCGGCGAGATGAGCGGCATCACCGAGGTCATCATCCCGATCCCGATGAACGAGATCGACGCGACCGAGACGACCAGGAGCGCCGCGAGGAAGTTCGCGTTCGGCAGGCTCAGATCGAAGAAGAGCGCGACGACCACGAACAGGAGCGAGGCGCGGGCGAGCCCGTAGATGATCGCGAACACCCCCTGCCCCGCGAGGTGCATCGCGCGCGAGAGCGGGGCCATGAAGGTGTATTCGATCGTCCCCTCCCAGCGCTCCCACGCGACCGTCTCCGTCAAGAACTCGAAGATGATCCCGAGGTACGCCCAGATCACCGCTCCGATCAGGAGGGTGGTGGTCGCGCGGTTCACGTCGATGACCCCGCCGGTCGCCTCGAACCCCTTCGCGATGAAGACGATCGTCAGCGTGTTCGCCACCGTCCAGACGAAGAACGCAACGTCCCAGAGGAAGTACCGCTTCGTCAGGTAGACGTTGCGCTCGACGACGCCGGCGAGGCCGATCAGCTCGGCCCTCATGGTTGTGGCTGCGCCCTTCATTCGTCGTCGTCTCCTTCCTCGTCCTCGATCGTCTTGCCGGTTGCCGCGAAGAACGCGTCCTCGAGCGTCTCCGCGTTGTAGATGCGCCGCAACTCGTCAGCCGGGGCGAGCGCGATCAGCTTGCCCTTGTCGAGAATCCCGATCCGCTCCGCCAGCGTCTCCGCCTCAGCGAGGTCGTGCGTGCAGAGCAGGACGGTCGCGTCGTGCGTCGTCCGGATCTCGCGGATGAACTGCTGCACCTCGAGCTTCGAGCGGGGGTCGAGGCCGGTCGTCGGCTCGTCGAGCAGGAGCAGCACCGGCGACGTGAGGAGCGCGCGCGCGAGCGCGACCTTCTGCTGTGTCCCGCGCGAGAGGTTCTCCATCGAGTCGGCGAGGCGGTCTTTCGGGAACCGCACGCGCTCCAGGATCTCCGGGATCCGGTCGCGCGTCTGCGACGGCGCCATCCCGTAGTAGCGCGCCGCGTAGCTGAGGTTCTCGATCGCCGACATCTTCTTGAAGAAGCTCGCCTCGACCGAGACCCTGTTCACCAGGCGCCGGACCGCGCGGTGCTCGGTGGCCACGTCATGGCCGAAGATCGTCACGCTGCCGCCGTCGTCCAGCAGCAGGGTCGAGAGCAGGCGGACGAGCGTCGACTTCCCGGAGCCGTTCTGGCCCAGGATCGCGAGCGTCTCGCCCTTCTTCATCGTGAACGAGACTCCGTCGAGCGCGGCGACGCGCTTCCGATCGCGTCGGAACCGCCCACGGCGTTTGCGGCGGATGAACTCCTTGCGGAGGTCGACGACCTCGACCGCGGTCACGGCGCCGTTGCGACGCGCATCGGGTGTGATCGTCAGTGCTTCTGTGTCCAACATGGTTGCTCCTTTACAGACGTAAAACGGGCCGACAAGTGGCGCGCGTGAGCCGCGCTCTCAGGAGGAGCGCGTGGCGCCGGTGAAGCTGGTCAGGCCGTTCGGAGCAACATCAGGTCAACGAGGCTAGCAGCAGCCTCGGCTGCGCGCTAGCCCTTTTCTTCTTCGAGACCGTGGATCAGCCACAGCGGCTCGCCGGTCTGCGACGCGTGGCGCCCCTGCGCAGTGATCTGCTTCGTGTCCGGATACTCGACGACCTCCGGGTTCACGCGGTTGCTCAGAACGAAGTACCGCACCGGCTGGTCGGTCTTGTTGAGCTGCTCGTGCGCGCCGGCCGGGCCGGTCGCAAAGTGGACGACCTCCCCCTCCTCGAGCTCGCGCTCGCCGTCGGGCGTGCGAAGCGTCACCCGTCCGCGAAGGATGACCAGGATTTCCTCGGAGCCGTGGTGGAAGTGGTACGTACTGCGCCCTCCGGGCGGGAGCTCGTAGATGCTCGCGCCGAGCACGTCGCCTCGCGGAAGACGGGTGGACTTCGCTCCCGCCTCCCACTCGGTCTCGCCGAGCGACTCCCAATCGTCCGACCAGATGTTCGACATCGGACGATCTTGACATGTCCGAGGGCTTCGCTAAGGTGCCGCCCAGGTCGTCGCCGCCGAAGGCGCCGGCCGAGGCAATGGGGCCTCAGGACTTTCCACAGTCCTGGGGCCCTTTTTCGTGGTCCACGGCAGAAGGAGGGACGGCATGGCGGAGATCGAGACGAAGCACTTCCTCGCGAACGGGACGCAGCCCGACGCACGCGAGGCGCTGGAGTGGGCGACCGAGACGCGCGCCCAGATGGTCGACCTGAAGTTCTGCGACCTGTTCGGCCGCTGGCAGCACATGACGCTGCCGTTGACGTCGTTCGACGAGTCCGCCTTCGACGAGGGCCTGGGCTTCGACGGCTCCTCGATCCGCGGCTGGCAGGGGATCAGCGAGTCGGACATGCTGCTCGTCCCCGACGCGACGAGCGCGATCCTCGACCCGTTCACCGAGGCGCCGACGCTCTCGCTCATCTGCGAGATCCGCGACCCGCTGACCGGTGAGGCGTACGACCGGGATCCGAGGCTGGTCGCGAAGCGCGCCGAGGAGTACCTGCGCTCGACCGGTGTCGCCGACACCGCGTACATGGGTCCCGAGTGCGAGTTCTTCGTCTTCGACGAGGTCTCGTACGAGCTCGGGCCGAACGCGTCGCACTACTCGGTCGATTCGTCCGAGGGCTACTGGAACTCCGGCAAGCCCGGCCTCGGCAACACGATCCGCGAGAAGGAGGGCTACTTCCCGCCCGCCCCGCACGACACGCTGCACGACCTGCGCACGCGCATGGTGCTGACGCTCGAGCGGCTCGGGATCGCGTGCGAGTTCCACCACCACGAGGTGGCGTCGGGCGGCCAGTGCGAGATCGACCTCAAGTACGACTCGCTCGTCCGCATGGCCGACCAAGTCATGACCTACAAGTACGTCGTCAAGAACGTCGCGCACGCCGCCGGCAAGGTCGTGACGTTCATGCCGAAGCCGATCTTCGGCGACAACGGCTCGGGCATGCACACCCACCAGTCCCTCTGGAAAGAGGGGACGCCGCTGATGGCCGACAAGTCGGGTTACGCCGGGCTCTCGCAGCTCGCGCGCGCCTACATCGGCGGTCTGCTCGCGCACGCGCCCGCGCTGCTCGCGTTCTGCGCGCCGACGACGAACTCGTACCGGCGGCTCGTGCCGGGCTACGAGGCTCCGGTCAACCTCGTCTACTCGCAGCGCAACCGCTCTGCGTGCATCCGGATCCCGATGTACTCCGACTCGCCGAAGGCGAAGCGGATCGAGTTCCGGTGCCCGGACGCGGCGGCGAATCCGTACCTCGCGTTCGCGGCGATGCTGATGGCGGGCCTCGACGGGATCGCCAAGGGTCTCGACGCCGGCGAGCCTGCGGACTGGGATCTCTTTGAGGAGGACCGTGGCGTCGCGCAGGTGCCCGGCTCGCTCGCGGAGGCGCTCGACGCACTCGAGCGCGACCACGAGTTCCTGACCGCCGGCGGCGTGTTCAGCGACGAGCTGATCCGGACGTGGATCGACTACAAGCGCGAGAACGAGGTCGACCCCGTGCGCCTCCGCCCGCACCCCGCCGAGTTCTCCCTCTACTTCGACTGTTAGGCGCGAAGCCATGATCAAAGTCGAAGCAGTTGTCATCCGCGAGCGAGTCGAGACGGTGATCGACGCGGTCGAGGAGGAGACCGGTCACGTGGGTGTCACGGTCGTCGAGGCGATCGGGCACGGACGTGAGCGGGGCATCACGCACGAGTACCGCGGCCGCGTGTTCGAGTCGCGGTTCCTGCCGAAGGCACTGCTCACGTTCGTCGTTCCCGACGAGATCGCAGAGGCCGTGGTCGCGGCCGCCGCCGACGCCGCGCGCAGCGGCAACGAGTCCGGCGACGGGCTCGTGTGGACAACGACCGTCGCGAACGTCATCCACAACCGGACCGGCAGCAGCCTGGAGGAGGTCGAGGTCGCATGACGCTCACCAACAAGGAGCTCGTGATCGCCACGAGCACGATCTGGGTCGTGATCGCGGCGATCCTCGTGATGTTCATGCAGGCCGGGTTCGCGTTCCTCGAGGCAGGGCTGACGCGCATGAAGAACGTCGGGCACGTCGCGGCGAAGAACGTCCTCGTGCTCGGGATCGCCTCGATCGTCTACTACCTCGTCGGCTACGGGCTCGCGTTCGGCGACGGAGGCAACGCGATCGTCGGGGGCTCGGGGTTCGTCCCGTCGGTCGACGAGTTGCTCGCAATCGGCGCCTCCCCGTTCAGCTGGTTCGCCACGATTCCGGCCGGCGCCGGCTACCTCTTCCAGGTCGTGTTCGCAGCGGTCGCGCTGGCGATCGTCTGGGGCGCGATGGCCGAGCGCACGAAGCTCTGGGTGTACTTCGCGTTCGGCGTGGTCTTCACGTTCATCTACTCGGTCGTCTCGCACTGGATCTGGCACCCGGACGGCTGGCTGTTCGCGCGCGGCATGCAGGACTTCGCCGGTTCGACGGTCGTGCACTACCAGGGCGCGCTCGCGGCGCTCGCAGGTGCGCTGCTGCTCGGTCCGCGGATCGGGAAGTTCGGCGCCGACGGCAAGCCGAACGCGATCCCCGGCCACAACATGGCATTCGTCACGCTCGGCGTGATCATCCTCTGGTTCGGCTGGTTCGGCTTCAATCCGGGCTCCACGCTCGGCGTCGTCACCGGTGACAAGCTCGGCTACTTCGCGTACGTCGCGCTGACGACGAACGTCGCAGCCGCTGCGGGCGCGCTCGGCGCCGTCGCAGTGTCGTGGATCGTGATCAAGAAGCCCGACCTCTCGATGATGCTGAACGGCGTGATCGCCGCGCTCGTCGCGATCACCGCGGCGTGCGGCTTCGTCGCGCCGTGGGCGGCGATCGTGATCGGCGCCGTCGCCGGCTCGATCGCAGTGCTCGGCGTGCTCGGCGTGGAGCGGCTCCGGGTCGACGACCCGATCGGAGCCGTCTCCGTGCACGGCCTCGCCGGCGTCTGGGGCACGCTCGCGACGGGGATCTTCGCCGTGCCCGCGCTCGCCGACAACCTGGCGACCGGCACGGGAGGGCTCGTGTACACGGGGAGCTTCCACCAGCTCGGCGTGCAGGCGCTCGGGCTGCTCGCGGTAGGGATCTTCACGTTCAGCGCCTCGTTCGGCGCGCTCTGGGCGATGAAGAAGACCTTCGGGATCCGCGTCGAGCCCGAGGTCGAGACTGCGGGCCTCGACGTGTCCGAGCACGGCATGTGGGGCTATCCCGAGTTCTACATCCCGGTCCCCGGCGGCTACGGCACCGAGAGCCACGGCCACCTGGGGCTCGCGCACGCGCGGAGTGCGCCGGCGCACGCGCATCCGCACCCGCACGCCGAGCCGGCGCTCGAAGGCTCCTGATCGAATCGACGGGGAGGCGGGATCGCCCCGCCTCCCCGTCTAGCCCGTGCCCTGAGCCGTCTCGGCGACGGCGGTGCGCGGCGCGACCCGGACGAAGCGCGGTGCCAGCTCGTCCCAGCGCGCGAGCACGTCCGCCGAGCGCGGCGAGCGCGTCGAGCGCTCGTGCCGTTCGACCAGCTCGCGAACGCCAAGCAGCTCGGCTGCGGTCGGAGGTCGAAGCACGACGTCCTCGTTGCTGCGCCGCTCGAGGCGTTTCGCGTCGAAGACGTAGAGCTCGCCGCCGCTCATCCCCGCGCCGGCGTTCCGGCCGACCTCGCCGAGGACGACGACCGTCCCGCCGGTCATGTACTCGCAGGCGTGGTCGCCGACGCCTTCGACGACCGCGCTCGCGCCCGAGTTGCGTACCGCGAAGCGCTCGCCCGCACGACCCGCGACGTACAGCTCGCCGCCCGTCGCGCCGTAGAGGACCGTGTTCCCGACGAGCACGGGGTCCCCGGCGTCACCCGCTGGCGCCCGCACGACGATCCGGCCGCCCGACATGCTCTTCCCGACGTAGTCGTTCGCCTCGCCGTCGAGCGCGAGCCGAACGCCGTCCGTCAGGAACGCTCCGAAGCTCTGCCCCGCGCTGCCGGTGAAGCCGACCCTGATGCGGCCGGGCGGCGCGCCGCCGCCGAACCGCGACGCGATCTCGCCGGCGAGCCGCGCACCGACGGCTCGGTCGGAGTTGCAGATCGGATAGCGGAGGTCGAGCAGCCGCGCCTCTTCGAGCGCCGGCCGCGCGTCGTCCACGAGCAGCTCGCCGAGCTCGCCGCCGGGTGCGTGGAGCTGCGGCTCGCCCGCGTAGCCGCCGCCGGTGACGAGCAGCGCCTCGACCGCGAGCGGAGCGTCCACACAAGGGCGCAGCAGGTCTGAGCGGCCGACGGCCTCGTCGAGCCGTCTCAGTCCGAGAACTGCAAGGTAGCGGCGCACCTCTTCAGCGACGAAACGGAGATACGCCTCGACGTGCTCGGGCGTCGCGGCGAACTTCACGCGTAGCTCGGGTCGCTGCGTCGCGATCCCGACGGGACAGGTGTCGAGGTGGCACGAGCGCACCATCAGGCAGCCCTGAGCGATCAGCACGGCCGTGCCGAAGGACACTTCGTCCGCGCCGAGCAGAACGGCGAGCACGACGTCCCGGCCCGTCTTCAACCCACCGTCGACGCGGAGGCGAACCCGGCCGCGCAGACCTTCGGCGACGAGCGTCCGCTGCGTCTCGGCGAGCCCGAGCTCCCACGGCGCACCGGCGTTCTTGATCGACGACAGCGGGCTGGCGCCGGTGCCTCCGTCCGCTCCGGCGATGTGCACGACGTCGGCGAGCGCCTTCACGACACCCGCGGCGACCAGCCCGACGCCGGCCTCGGAGACGAGCTTGACCGAGACGTCCGCGCCCGGGCTCACCTGCCTCAGGTCGAAGACGAGCTGAGCGAGATCCTCGATCGAGTAGATGTCGTGATGCGGCGGCGGCGAGATGAGCTCGATGCCCGGGCGCGTGTGCCGCAGGCGCGCGATCTCGTCGCTGACCTTGTGCGCCGGCAGCTGGCCACCTTCGCCGGGTTTCGAGCCCTGCGCGATCTTGATCTGCAGCTCGTCGGCGGAGACCGCGTAGCGCGCGGTGACACCGAAGCGGGCCGAGGCGATCTGCTTGATGCGGGAGTTCCGCTCGTCGCCGAAGCGCTCGGGATCCTCGCCACCTTCGCCCGAGTTCGACCGCGCGCCGAGCCGGTTGAAGGCGATCGCCACGGTCTCGTGCGCCTCGGCGGAGAGCGAGCCGTGCGACATGCCGCCGCTCGAGAAGCGGCGCAGGATCGACTCGGCGGGCTCGACCTCCTCAAGCGGAACGGGCTCTGCCGCGGGAACGAGATCGAGCAGGTCCCGCAGCTCGAGCGGCTCGCGCTCGTTGACGAGCTCGGCGAACCGCTCGTAGTCGTCCCAACCCTTGCCGTTCACCGCCGAGCGAAGCTTGTGAGCCGCGGCCCGCTGCAGCGCGGCGACGACCTCGGGGTTCGTCGCATGGCGCTCGCCACCTTTGCGGAACTTCACGTACCCGGGGTTCTCGAGCTCCGGCGACTCCGAGCACGCGGCCTCGTGCCGCGCGCGGGCAGCGCGCTCGAGCTCCGCGAAACCGACCGAGCCGACGGTCGCCGGCGTGTGCGGGAAGCACGCCCCGAGCACGTCGTCCGCCAGGCCCATCGCCTCGAACACCTCGGCGCCGCGGTACGAGTCGACGTCGGAGATGCCCATCTTCGCCATCACCTTGAGGACGCCGCCCTCAATAGCGCGGCGGAAGCTCCGCTGCGCTTCATCCGGCGTCGCGCCGCCGAGCTTGTCGGCAGCTCCGAGGTCGGCGACGGTCTCGAGCACGAGGCGCGGACACACGGCGTCTGCCCCGTATCCGATCAAGCACGCGAAGTGATGCACCTCGCGCGGCTCGTCGCTCGCGACGACCAGTGACGTCGAGGTGCGACAGCCCTCCTCGACGAGGGCACGGTGGACAGCGGCGACCGCGAGGAGCGCGGGGAGAGGAAGGCGCCCCTCAGCGGTCGCCGCATCGTCGAGCAGCAAGCAGGCCGCGCCGTCGCGGGCGGCCGCGACAGCGTCGGAGGACAGCCTGCTGCAAGCGGACGCGAGGCTCTCGTCGCGAAACGTCGCGTCGAGAACCTTGGGGTGGAGCAAGGGAAGTGCCGACGGGTAGAGGAAGAAGCTTTCGAGCTCGAGCAGCTTCGCGCCCTCGGGACCTTCTGCGAGCAACGGCGCGCGCGGGCCGAGGAGCGTCTGGAGCGACATCACGCTGCGCTCCCGCAGATGGTCGATCGGCGGGTTCGTCACCTGTGCGAAGCGCTGACGGAAGAACGAGTAGAGGGGTCGCGCACGCCCGGCGAGCGGAGGCAAGGCGCTGTCGTCGCCCATCGACGAGATCGGCTCGTGGCCGTTCGAGGCGGCGGGCCGGAGCACCAGCGTCAGATCCTCGCGCGTGTACCCGGCCAGCACGTGACGTGCGCGGAGATCGCCGGCAGGCGGAAGCACCGGCTCGCCCGCGTCCAGCTCGCGTCGCCCGACGGCAAGCCAGCGCAGGTACGGGCGGCGGGCGGCCAGCGTTCGCTTTACGTCCCCGTCCAGCTCTACGCCGCGCCCGGCTGCGTCGACGGCGAGCAGCTCGCCCGGACCGAGCCTGCCGCGGCGCACGCGCGCGTCGTGCGGCAGCGGGATCGCGCCCGCCTCGGACGCGCAAGCCACGAGGCCGTCGTCGGTGATCGCGTAGCGAAGCGGCCGCAACCCGTTGCGGTCGAGCGCGGCTCCGACGATCCGGCCGTCGGTGAAGATGACGCCGGCGGGCCCGTCCCACGGCTCGATCAGGCCGGCGTGGTAGCGGTGGAACGCGCGCACTCCCGGCTCGAGCTCCGAGTCGTTCTGCCACGCCGGCGGCAGGAGCATCGTCATGGCATGACGGACGTCGCGGCCGCCGCGCGTGAGGAGCTCGACGGCGTTGTCGAGCATCGCCGAGTCCGAGCCCGACTCGTCGAGCACCGGTGCCGGGAGCTCATCTCCGAGCCGCGACTCACGAGCGCGCATCCAGGCGATGTTGCCGCGGAGGGTGTTGATCTCACCGTTGTGGCAGAGGAGCCGAAACGGCTGCGCGCGCTCCCACGAGGGCGACGTGTTCGTCGAGAAGCGCTGATGGAAGATCGCGAACGGGACTTCGAGCGTCGGGTCGCGCAGATCCGCGTAGAAGGCGTCGAGCTGGTCGGCCGCGCAAAGCGCCTTGTACGTGACGGTGCGAAACGAGAGCGACGCGACGTACGCGCCGCGGACGCGCTCGGCTCGTCTGCGGGCGCGATAGGCGCGCGCCTCCGCTTCGTCCGGGCCGAGGCCGAAAGGCCGAACGAGCACGAGCTGCTCGATCCCGGGCATCGTCGCAACCGCCGAGTCGCCGAGCGCGTCGCGGTCGACGGGCACCTTCCGCCACCCGGCGAGCCCGATCCCTTCGGCCTCGCATGCGGCTTCGATGCCCGCGCGAGCTGCAGCGTCTCGAAGGAAGACCATCGCGAGCCCGCACCAGGGGCCCGGCACGAGCGCGGGGGCGATCGGCAGCAGAACGCCCGCGCCGTCTCCCGTCTTCCGGTCTGCGGCGACCGCACCGCGATGTCGCATCCGCCGCAGACCTTCCAGCGACCGGTCGAGAATCTCGCGTGACGGCCGCGCGTGCAGGTCCGCGACAAAGCCGATGCCACAGGAGTCGAGCTCGGTTCGGTCGGTCGGGTTGGCCACGGGCGCGCCCTTCAGCGGTGTGTCTAAGAGGAGCTTCCCGCCTGTTGCGGATGACCTAGCCGGCGGGGCGGGAGGGTGAGCGCCGGCTAGCGCGTAAGGACGCGCGTAAAGACGTTGGTAATCGACAGCGTCTTCGTGCGGCGTTCCATCAGGTCGCTCACCCTACTCCTCCCGCCAGACAGCGCCAACTATGAGACCGCGAACGTCACGCTGACCGACGCCTGGATCTCCTGCGTCCCGGGCTCGATCGTCGCCTTGGCGTCCTCGGCACGGCCAGCAGCCAGTGGCATCGGGCTGCTCGCGCCGCCCTCGACCGTGGAGGTCATCGCGCCGAGCGTGACGCCGGCCGCCTCGGCGAGAGCCTGCGCCCGCGCGCGCGCGTCCGCGTAGGCCGCCTTCAGTGCGTTGCGGTAGACCGTTGCCTGGTCCGAGCGGCCGAGCGACGGGCCGTACACCTGGTTCGCGCCTGCGCCGACCGCCGCGTCGACCACCGGGCCTGCACGGTCGAGGTTCCGCACGCGGACCGAGACGGAGCTGATCGCGGTGTAGCCGACGACCTGAACGCCGTCTTCCGAGGTGCGCGGCGAGAGCGAGATCTGCTCGGTCTGGATGTCGGCCTGGGCGATTCCCGCCGAGCGGAGCGCGGCAACGACACGGGCCAACTGCGCGTCCGCGGCTTCGAGCGCCTGGCTCGCGGTGCGGGATTGAGCCTGGACCCCGAACGAGAAGTGCGCACGGTCTGGGACGGTCGTGACCGTCCCGACGCCGGCTGCGGTGATCGACCGCGAGGGGCCGTCGGGCTCCTGGCCTCGCGCCTGCTGGGGCTGGGCGACGCCCGCGAGGGCCGCGACGGCGAGGACGAACGCGGCAGCAACGAGAGTGCGTAGAGGTTTCATGGTGCTTCTACGCCGCCGACGGCCGATCACGTCACTTGCTCTACGGTCAAGGGCGTGAACTACCGGTTCATCGACTGCCGCTGGGATCTAACCGACTCGGGCCGAGGACGCGCGCTCTACCGGGCGGGGCACATCCCCGGCGCGGCTTTCCTCGACGTCGATACCGACCTGTCGGACCTCTCGGTCAAGGGCGCCGGCCGGCATCCGCTGCCGAGCCCGCGCGGGTTCGCCGCCGCGGCCTCACGGGTGGGAATCGAGGACGGCGTGTTCGTGGTCGCTTACGGGAACACGGGCGGCGCGGAGCGCCTCTGGTGGCTGCTCCGACACTTCGGTCACGCCGACTGCGCCGTGCTGCTCGGAGGGATCGAGAGCTGGGTCGGCGCGCTTCGCGCAGGCGAGGAGGAGGTCGAGCCGACGACCTTCGTCCCGCGCGAGCGGAGCGGCGACACGATCGGCGCGGATGAGATCCTCGAGCGCGGGGACGAGCTGGTCGTCGTCGACGCACGGGTGCCGTCGCGCTGGCGGGGCGAGGAGAACCCGGTCGACAAGGTGCCGGGCCGCATCCCGGGCTCGCGAAACGCACCGTGGAACGAGTCGCTGCCCGACCTCCCGGACGGCGAGCTCGCCGTCTACTGCGGCTCGGGCGTCACGGCAAGCGCGGTCGTGCACCGGCTCTGGCTCGCGAGCCGAGACGCGCGGCTGTACCCCGGCTCGTGGAGCCAGTGGGAGACGCTCGGACTGCCGGTCGAGCGCGGCTAGCCGAAACGAGCGCGTGCTTCGGCGAGCGCGGCGTGCACGCCCCCGGGTCCCGGCGCACCACGCAGGCTCGGAGTGGCCGGAGGCTCGAACGTCCCCGCACGCACGCTCGCGGCGACGCGCTCGTGAGCGTCGCGGAACGGCAGGCCTTCGCCGACGAGCTGCTCCGCGGCGTCGGTTGCGAGCAGGAGCGGGTCCGCGCACGCCGCGGCGAGGCGGCCGTGATCGAAGGTCAGCTCGCCTACGAGCACCGCGAGCGCGTCGAGGCTCAGTCGGAGGTCGCGCCTCGCCGCGAACACCGGCGGCTTGTCCTCCTGCAGGTCTCGGTTGTACGCGAGCGGCAGTCCCTTCACGGTGGCGAGCAACCCGGCCAGGCGGCCGAGCGCGGCGCCTGCCTTGCCGCGCACGAGCTCGGCAACGTCGGGGTTCAGCTTCTGCGGCATTGCGGACGAGCCCGTCGCTGCCCGTTCGGGGAGTCGCACGAACGCGAACTCGCTCGTCGACCAGAGCACGAGTTCCTCGCCGATCCGCGAGAGGTGCGACGCGAGCATCGCGCACGCGTAGAGGTAATCGAGCGCGAAGTCGCGATCGGCAACGGCGTCGAGTGAGTTCCGCATCGTCTCGCCTTCCGGCGCGGGGATCGTCAGCGTCGAGCCGGCGAGCGCCGCGGCCCCGAGCGGCGACGGCGCCGCCTGCGCGCACGCGAAACGCAGCCTCGCGCGGTCGCGGTCGAGCATCTCGACCCACGCGAGCAGGTGGTGGCCGACGGTCACGGGCTGTGCGCGCTGGAGGTGCGTGTAGCCGGGCAGCGGCGTCTCCGCCTCCTGCTCCGCGCGATCGAGCAGGACGCGCACGAAACGCTCGACATTCTCGATCGCCTCCGCGCACGCGTCGGCGACGTACAGGCGGAACGCTGCCGCGACCTGGTCGTTCCGCGAGCGGCCCGCATGGATCTTCCGCCCGACCTCGCCGAGCCGGCGCTCGATCAACGTGTGCACGTCTTCGTCCCCCGGCTCCCACGTGAGCCCGTCGAGCAGCCGCTCCGCCTCCCGCAGCTCGTCGCCGCTCAAGAGGCCGGCCGCGAGCAGCCGCTTGGCGTGGGTCCGCGTCGCCTCGATGTCGTAGAAGAAGAGCTCGGCGTCGTCGGCTCGCAGGAGCGCCTCGACCTCGGGCGCGAGCCCCGTTCCGACGCGTCCGGACCAGAGCGTCATGCGGGCGTGAGCCTCCGCTCTCGTGCGGCGGCGAGCTCGACCTCGAGCGCGGCGATCCGGATGAACCCCTCGGATGCCTCGTGCGGGAACGTCTCGCCGGTGCCGTACGACGCGAGGGTCTCGGCGTAGAGCGCGTACTCCGAACGACGCCCCGTGACGACGGCGGCGCCCGGCTGGAGCGAAAGCCGCACTTCTCCCGTGACGAGCGTCTGCGTGGCCGCGAAGAACGCGTCGTAGGCGGGCCGGACCGGGCTGAACCAGAGCCCGTCGTAGAGCACCTTCGCCCACTTCGGCTCGAGCTCGCGCTTCGCGATCGCCTCAGCTTTCGTGAGGACGACGTCCTCGAGCGCCCGATGTGCCTCGATCAGCGCGATCGCTGCAGGCGCCTCGTAGAGCTCGCGGCTCTTGATCCCGATCGCCCGGTTCTCGACCATGTCGATCCGCCCGATCCCGTACGCGCCCGCGAGCGGGTTCAGCGTTGCGACCAGCTCGTGGAGCTCGAGCTCGTCACCGTCGAGCGAGACAGGCAGGCCTTGGTCGAAGGCGATCACGACATCGACCGGCGCGGGAGCCGTCGACGGGTGCGAGGTGAGCAGAAACGCGTCCTCGGGCGGCGCGACCCACGCGTCTTCGAGGATCCCCGCCTCGATCGCGCGACCGAAGAGGTTGTCGTCGATCGAGTACGGCTTCTCCGCCTTCGCCTCGACCGGGATCCCGCGGGCCTCCGCGAAGGCGATCTCCTCGTCGCGCGTCCAGATCTTGTCGCGAAGGGGCGCGATCACGTGCACGCCGGGGTACTTCGCCTTGAAGGCGAGCTCGAAGCGAAGCTGGTCGTTGCCCTTGCCGGTGCAGCCGTGCACGACCGCTTCGGCGTCGAGCTCGAGCGCGACCTCTGCCACCGCTTCCGCGATCACCGGCCGCGACAGAGCGGAGACCAGCGGGTAGCGGCCCTCGTAGAGCGCGTTCGCGAGCAGCGCCTTGGCGACCTGGTCGTTGGCGAACTCGCGCTTGCGATCGACGAGCAGCACGTCGCTTGCCCCCGCCGCATACCCGCGAGCGATCGCCGGCTCGAAGTCGGCATCCTGGCCGACGTCCACCAGGACGGCGACGACCTGGTCGAACCCGTAGTCCTCCTTGAGCCACGCGATCGCGCAGCTCGTGTCGAGCCCGCCCGAATAGGCGAGCACGGCGGTCCGGCTCATGTCTCTCCCTCCAGGTGATGTCGGAGCTGTTCGGCGAGGTCGGCGCCGGTGACGCCTTCCCTGGCCGCGATGAAGATCGTGTCGTCGCCCGCGACGGTGCCCGCGACGTCGCCGAGCGTCGCAGCGTCGAGCACCCGGGCGACGGCGTTCGCGTGGCCCGGCGGCGTCGTGATCACGAGCAGGTTGCCCGTCGGGACGAGCGCGACGGCGAAGCGGCGCAGTGCGGCCGTCAGCTCGCTGAGGCGGTCGAGGTCGCCCGCGCCCGGGTGCGCGTAGACGAGCCGGCCGTCCTCGTCGCGCACCTTCACGAGCCCGAGCTGCGCGATGTCGCGCGAGACGGTCGTCTGCACGGCCTCGAAGCCGTGGTCGCGAAGCGCCTCTGCGACCTCGGCCTGCGTCGCGAGCTTGCGGTCGTCGACGAGCCGGAGGATCGCGCCTTGCCGGTCGAACTTGCTGCTCATGGGTGAGCCACCTGGCGCCATTGCCGTGCTCCCGGTGCGCGAGCAGCAAGCGATGCAAGGACGCAGGGAGCACTCGTATCCGCAGTGATACGAGTGCGACTGAGGACGCGGCAGCGCGCCGTCTGATCGCGTGCCGGGAGTGCGGATGATGGTGTCAGGTGGTTCACAAAACCTCCTCGAGGATCGCGAGCCCGTGGTCGAGCTCGTCGGCGGTCAGGGTCAGCGGCGGGGTCAGCCGCAGGGAGCTCTCGCCTGCCGTTCCGACGAGCAGCCCGCGTTCCAGGCAGTCCGCGACGACGTCTGCCGCCGGTCGCTGCGTGTCGACGGCGAGCAGCAGCCCGCGCCCGCGGACGTTCGGCAGTCGGCCGGCGATCGTCGCTCCGTGCGCGACCACGCCTGCGAGCAGTTCGTCGTCGACTGTGTCGCACACTGCGACGGCTGCTGCACACGCGACGGGGTTGCCGCCGAAGGTACTCGCGTGGTCGCCGGGCGCAAATGCGCCGGCCGCACCATCCGAGACGAGCAGGCAGCCGATCGGCAATCCGTTCGCCAGGCCCTTGGCGAGCGTGACCGCATCGGGACGCACGCCGAGCTGCTCGAACGCGAAGAACGTGCCCGTGCGGCCGACGCCCGTCTGCACCTCGTCGAGGACGAGCAGCGCGCCGGCCTCGTCCGCGAGCGTACGCGCCGCTTCGACGAATCGCGAGTCGAGCGGGATGATCCCGCCCTCGCCGAGCACCGGCTCGAGCAGGATGCAGCCGGCCTCGTCGGTGACGGCGGCCTCGAGCGACAAGACGTCGTTCGGCTGCGCGAACGAGACGCCGGAAAGGAGCGGCTCGAACGCGGCGCGCTTCGCGGGCTGACCGGTGACGGAGAGCGCGCCGAACGTGCGGCCGTGGAACGAGCCGTCGAGCGCGACGACTCCCGACTTGCCCGACGCCTTGCGCGCGTACTTGAGCGCGGCCTCGATCGCTTCGGCGCCGGAGTTGCAGAAGAACGACTGCGCACCGCCGAACCGCGCGGAAAGCTGCTCGGCGAGCTGTGCCATCGGCTCGGTCCAGTAGAGGTTCGACACGTGCCAGAGCTGGTCGAGCTGCGCGTGCGCGGCGGCGAGCGGCGCGGGGTGCCGATGTCCGAGCCCGACGACCGCGATCCCGCCGAGAAAGTCGAGATAGCGCCGTCCGTCCGCGTCGACGAGCCACGCACCCTCGCCGGAGACGATCGTCACGTCCTGTCGCGCGTAGGCCGGCAGAACCGCATGCGAGGCGACGGTGCTCACGCGACCACCGCCGTCGCGCCGATCTCGGCCTGCACGCCGAGCCGGGCCGCGACCACCGCGGCGCGCACCTTCGGGACGATCCCGCCTGCGAGCTCGCCATTGTCGAGCAGGCGGTCCGCCTCGCCCGCGGCCAGCGTGTGCGCGACCGCGCCGTCGAGGTAGACGCCGGGGACGTCGCTGACGAAGAGGATTCGCTCGGCGCCGAGCCCGACGGCGAGCGCGGCGGCTGCTGCGTCGGCGTTCACGTTCAGCGGCCCTTCCGCGACGGGCGCGACGACCGGGATCAGACCCTGGGCGAGCGCGAGCTCGATCGCGAGCGGCCGGGTCGGGAGCGGCTCGCCCACGCAGCCGAGCTCCGGCACGTGGTCGGCGCGCAGCCCGATCTCGTCCCCGATCAGACCGACCGCGCGCTTGCCGAGCGCCGCGCAGAGCTCCGAGTTGACGCGTGCCAGCGAGCGCCGCACCAGCACGAGCGCGGCGGGGCTCGTCACGCGGCGGCCGTCGACGAACTCGACGCGGAGCCCGTAGCGGGCCATCTCCTCCGAGATCTGGGGGCCTGCACCGTGCACGACGCAGACCTCGTGCTCGGCCGCGAGCTCGAGCACCATCGTCGCGGCATCCTTGGCCATAGCGCCGCCGATCTTCACGACGATCTTCATGACCGGTAGTCCGCGTTGATGCGGACGTAGTCGGACGAGAGGTCGCTCGTCAGGTAGCTCGCGCAGCCTGTGCCGAGCCCGAGGTCGAGGTCGATCGTCACCGTCGCGCCCGCGAGCGCCGGCTCGACGCCGCGCGGGGCGCCGAGCTCGAGAACGCGCACGCCGTCGAAGTCGAGCGTCACGAGCGACGGGTCGAGCCGCGCGTAGCCGCCGTTGAACGGCGCCGAGCCCGCCGCGGCGAGCACCCGGCCCCAGTTCGCATCGTGGCCGTGCAGCGCAGTCTTGACGAGCGGCGACGTCGCGATGCGCCGCGCGATCGCCTTCGCCTCGTCTGCGGATGCGGCCCCGGTAACGCCGATCTGCGCGACAACGGTGACGCCTTCCCCATCGGCGACGATCATCCCGCCGAGCTGCGAGCAAACGACGTCGAGCGCTTCCGCGAACGCTGCGTCGTCGCGCGCAACCGCCGACGCGCCGTTCGCGAGCAACACGACCGTGTCGTTGGTCGAGCACTCACCGTCGATGGAGATCGCGTTGAAGCTTCGCTCGACCGCGGGGCGAAGGAACTCGAGCGCTTCCCCCGGCTCGAGCGGGTAGTCGGTCGTGACGACCGCGAGCATCGTCGCGAGGTTCGGGTGGATCATCCCGGAGCCCTTCGCCATGCCGCCGACCACGAACCCCTCGCCGTGCGCGACGGCCTCCTTCGCGCACGTGTCGGTGGTCAGGATGGCTTCCGCCGCTGCCGACCCGCCCTCCGGAGAGAGCTCGTCCACAGCCGAGGTGAGCCCACCGAGCAACTCATCGACCGGCAGCGGTACGCCGATCACTCCGGTCGAGAGCACGAGCACCTGTTCGTCGGCGAGACCGAGCAGCCGCGCCGTCGCGGAGGCACTCGCCAGCGCGTCGCGCAGTCCCTGCTTGCCGGTGGCCGCGTTCGCGTTCCCCGAGTTGACGACCACCGCCTGCGGCTGCGCGCGCTCGAGATGCTCCTTCGAGAGGACGACGGGCGCCGCCTGCATGCGGTTGACGGTGAACATGCCCGCACCGGTCGCGGGCGCGGTCGAGTGGACGAGCGCGAGGTCGTTCCGCGTCTTGCGGATCCCGCAGTGCACACCGCTGGCGACGAAGCCCTGCGCAGCCGTGACGCTCACACCAGAACCCCCTGCAACCGAAGCCCGGCGGTCTGCTCGAGACCGAGCGCGAGGTTCGCGTTCTGAACCGCCTGCCCCGCCGCTCCCTTGCCGAGGTTGTCGAGCGCGCAGATCACGATCGCCTTGCCGGTCGCACGATCCTCGAACACGCCGAGCTCTGCGGCGTCCGTCTCCTGCACGCGTGCGAGCTCCGGCGCGACGCCCTCAGGGAGCAGGTGCACGACGAGCGAGCCGGCGTACGCCTCGTCGAGTCGCGCGCGCACCTCGGCCGCGTCGGCTGTTGCGTAACAGGTGACGATCAACCCGCGACGCACCGGCAGCAGGTGCGGGACGAAGCACACGGGGAACCCGAGCACCTGCTCGATCTCGGGCGCGTGCTGGTGCGTCCCCACGCGGTACGGCGAGACGTTCTCGAGCACGAAGCCCGCGTGCGACGACTCCTTCAGCCCGCGCCCCGCGCCGGACACGCCGGACTTGGCGTCGACGACGACGCTCGTCGGTTCGAGGAGGTCGGCCACCGGACCAAGTGCGAGGAGCGTCGCCGTCGCGTAGCACCCGGGGTTCGCGATCAGCGATCCGGTCGGCGGCGCCAGCTCCGGCACCGCGTAGCTCCACTCCGCGAGCGAGTCGGCGTACGGGTGCTCGAAGCCGTACCACTCGCCGTAGAGGCCCGCGTCGCCCAGACGGTGCGCGCCCGAGAGGTCGACGACAACGGTGTCGTCCGGAACGTCGAGCGCCGCGGCCTCCTCGTTGCCGAGGCAGGCGAAGACGACGTCCGCTCCGGCCTGAAGTGCCGCCTCGTTCGCCACGAACGCCGGCAGGTGGCCGTTCAGTCGCACGTCGAGGGCCGAGGCGGCCCGCCCGGCGAGCGAGTCCGAGCCCAGCGACAGCAGCTCCAGTTCGGGGTGCGCCAGCAGGCGGTCGAGTGTCTCCTGGCCCGCGTACCCGGAGGCACCGAGGATGGCTGCGGTCGGCATCTGCGTAGTATGCCGACAAATGTGCTACTATGCAACCGGTATGCAAGGCGAGCAGCTCGAGCTCGATGTCGCGCTCCGCGAGCGCTTCGTCCAGGTCGTCGCCCACCTCGACGAGGCCGTGGCCTCGTACGAACGGCTCGGATTCGAGCAGGTGCCCGGCTGGGCCGGCGAAGGCGCGCTCTTCCGCACCGGGCCGGCGCTGCTCGAGGTCGTCGAGTCCTCAGGACTTGAGGCCCAAGCGCCAGCCGCGTAGCATCGCGTTCGTGCTGGGTCGGGGTCTGGTCGCGTTCACACTGCTGCTCGTGCTCACGGGTTCCGCGTCGGCGGCGGCGAGGCCGCAGTACCAGGTCGACCTCGAGTCGTTCTCGTTCGCAGGCGGCACGAAAGCCGGAACCGCGACGACGGGAAGCGCGCTGACGCTCGCCGCGACCGGGCTGTCGAGCGCTCCGTACACCGACCCCCACGGCTACGGCACGAAGAACTACGACTCGGGGAGCTGGACGTCGGCCTGGTACGACCCGGGCTTCGCGTTCTCACAGGCGGTCCCGTCGTGGAATGCGACGACGCCCGCGCGCACGTGGATCCAGGTGGAGTTGCGCGCGCGCACGCAGGACGCCCGCGAGACGAAGTGGTACGTACTCGGCCGTTGGGCGTCCGGCGACGGCGACTTCCATCGCACCTCCGTCCCCGGGCAGGGCGACAAGGACGCTTCGATTGCGATCGACACGTTTATCCCGAAACGCGCGATGCTCGCGTACCAGTTGCGCCTCACGCTCTACCGCGAGACCAGAAGCGGTGCGTCGCCGAGCGTGACCAAGCTCTCGACCGTCGTTGCGAACGACGCCGACCCGTACGTCCCGAGCGTGACGACGATGACGAGCGCGATCACGTTGCCGGTACCGGAGTACTCGCAGGAGATCCACGCCGGGCACTACCCCGAGTTCGACGGCGGCGGCGAGGCGTGGTGCAGCCCGACCTCGACGGCGATGATCCTCGACTTCTGGGGTCGCCGCCCGACAGCGGCCGACTACGCGTACGTGACGGCGGCAGATCCCGGCCACCCGGATCCGTGGGTCGACTACGCCGCGCGCTACACGTACGACTACAACTACAACGGCGCAGGCAACTGGCCGTTCAATGTTGCCTACGCGCACGCGTTCGGGCTCGAAGGCGCTGTGACGCAGCTCCGGTCCCTGGCGGAGGCCGAGCAGTACATCAAGCGGGGTGTCCCACTCGTCGCGTCGCTCTCGTTCGGCTCCGGCAAGCTCGACGGCTTTCCCTTCAAGAGCACGAACGGCCACCTGCTGACGATCGTCGGCTTCACGGCCTCGGGCGACGTCGTCTCGAACGACCCGGCCGCACTCACCGACGCCGACGTGCAGCGCACCTACAACCGGGCGCAGTTCGAGAAGGCCTGGATGGAGTCCACGGGCGGACTCGTGTATCTCCTTTACGCGCCAGGCACGACGCTGCCCGCCTCTTAGGCCGGATGTAAGTTCAGTTCCGCGAACTCGCGCACGCGGCTCGTCGTGATCCCTTCGCGCTGCTCGCGGATGAGCGGGTGGTCGCCGTCGTGCAGCAGGAAGCTCGGGCGGAGCTCGAGCGAGCCGGTGATCACGCTCAGCGGCAGGCTCACCGTGTCCGGGTAACCCGGGATCGAGTTCGACAGCCAGCCGAAGTACGGGTCCTCCTCGATCCGCGCCGGGTCGTCCCAGAGCTGGACGATCCGCTCGAACGAGGCCCCGCTCAACGACGACCAGACGCCGAAGCGGAAGTCGTCGTCGGCGTCGAGCACGGGGAGCGTGAGCAGTCCGCGAATGAAGAACGCGGGCTCGCCTGCGTCGTCGGTCCAGACGCAGAGGTCGTCGGTCAGCTCGTCGTTGTTCGACTTGCCTCCGTCCCAGTGCATCGGCGCATCGAACGCGAGGTCGTGCGGGAGCCCCTCGTGCTCCTCACCGCACCGGCTACACGTCCAGGACACTAGTGCCTCGTCAGGCGGCGGCGATCTCGGGTAAGTACGGTCGCCAGCGGTCGGGGATCTTCGGCGCCGCGAGCTGGATGAAGAGCACGGGTGTCGGCGGCCGCGGGTGAACGCGCAGCTCCATGTGCACCTCGTGCAGCAGCCGGTTCCCCTTCTTGTGGTTGCACGTCGCGCACGAGGTGACGACGTTCTCCCAGACGGAGTCGCCGCCGCGCGAGCGTGGGACGACGTGGTCGAGCGTCAGGCGTCCGTTCGTCGTGCCGCAGTACACGCAGCGCCAGCCGTCACGCGCGAACAGCGCGCGGCGCGAGATCTTCCGCTGGATCGCGCGTGGAACACGGACGTAGTGCACCAGTCGGATCACGTGTGGCCACCGAAACGTGCTGGCGGCCGAGCGAAGTGGTCGATCGAGTTCTTCGATCACCTCCGCCTTGCCCTTGAACACGAGCACGTGGGCACGCCTGAGCGTTGTGACGTTCAGCGGCTCGTAGCTTGCGTTCAGCACGAGGACCTGCTGCATACGGCGGAAATGTAGCTGCTTTGGCCCTCAGCAACCTCGATTGAGAGTCAGGTAGTAGATGCTCTTGGGCCACTCCCAGGTCACGCCGATGACCTGGTTTCGAAGCGGTGGCCGGGCCCCCACGACCGCCAGGTCGTCGTGGAAGCAGCGTCCGACGATCATCCGCGCGCGCCGCACGTGGTAGGTCGACGTGACGACGACGACCGAGTCCCAGCCCCGCTTCTTCGCCTCCGCCGCGATCCAGCGGGCCTCGCCCTGGGTGCTGTACGGATCCGGTGTGAAGCAGATCGCGCGGCCGCTCGTGCAGAGGCGGCCGGCCTCTTCCCAGCCCGGGTCGAGCCCGTCGGAGATGACGAGCGTGTCCGAGATCCCCTGGGAGATCAACCGCCGGCCCTCGGCGAGCCGGTGTCCGCGCCCGCCCGAGAGGACGACGACGGCGTCGGCCCCGCGCGGCGGCGTGTCCGTCTCGGGCCAGACGAACAGGTAGGCGGTCGCCGCGGCGAACGCGACGAGCAGGACGACAAGAAGCTTCCTCAGTGCGCCATCGCCCGCTCGACGGCCTCGAGCTCCTCGGGTGAGAGGGCGGTCGACGGCCGTCCGCGGTCGAGCTCTTTCATGTAGATCCGTGCGTAGTCACGTCCTTGAATCGCGCTCACAACGACGCCCGTTCGACCGGCGTCGAGCAGCGCAAACGTTGCGGACGACTGACCGGCTTTGTCCTCGTACGCGTCGTAGCGAAGGATCGACGTCTTCGACACGCAGTCGTCGATTCGACGGTCGACACGCGAGAGCGCGCCGGCGACCTCGTCCACCGCGCGGTGCAGGTCGTCGATTCGAGCCTGCAGCGAGACGGCGAAGTCGACGAGGTCCGCCTTGCCGCCGCCGAGCAGCACTAGCTGCGCGGAGCGAACGCGGCGAACCCTCAGCCAAGCGACCACCGCGAGCGCAAGCGACAGGATCGCGATGAGGGCCGCGCCGGCGGCGATCCACCCGGCGGTCGTGCTCGAGAGGTCCACGGCCCCGCCTAGGCTAGCGAGGGAGCGAGAAGACGACGGGGTACTCGTAGCTGTTGTTCGAGGTGTTCGACTCGCCGGGAACGGGCTCCACCGTCACCTTCACCGGCGTCGTCGGCCCGAACGGCGGCTGGCCGAGATCCTCGAACGTCACGGTCTTCGTCTCGCCCGCGTTGATCAGCTGAATCGTCTTCGTCTGCGTGATCGGCTCGGGGCTCTTCTGGATCGTCAGCGTGACCTTGATCCCGACCTCCTGGGAGTCGCCGCTGTTCAGGATCGCGACCCGGAACGCGAGGTCGCTCGTCGCCTCGACCACCGTCTCGTTGTTCACCGAGAGCTGCTCGTTCGCCGGCAGCACCGTGACCGAGACGATCCCGGTCCCGTGCAGGCCGGTCGGCGTGCCACCTTCGGACGCACCCTGCAGCCGCCGCCAGAGTGCTTGCATGGAGCGCTGGCTCGCGAGGTCTGGGGTGACCAGGAAGTCGGAGTTCGGAACGGGGACACCGCTGATCCCCTGCTCCTCGAGCTCGACCTTCGACGGCTCCGCGAAGAGGTCGTCCCAGATCACGTCGCTCGCGACGAACCGCTCCGCCTGCGCCGCGAGCACGCCGCCAGCCCGCGTGGCGTCCTGCGTGTTGGCGAGCTCCACAAAGGCTGCCGCCAGGCCGTTCAGCCCGCTGTAGCGGAACTGGAGCGACTCGATCGAGGCGTCGTGCTCGTCCCGGAGGGGGCCGGGGGGGTCGATCTCCTCGGCGTTGTTCGTGACCTGGTTCTGCCGCTGCGCGAGGCCTTCGATCGCCTTGATCAGATCCTGCTGGTCGACGCCCGGGGTCAGGAGCTGCTCGTTCAGGTCGCGCCCGATCGCGGCGGACGAGTCGCCGACGGTCTTCATGTCCGCCATGTAGTCGCGGTAGGCGTTCGTCTTGCTCTCGCTGCGGCAGCTCTGCACCCAGAAGACGAGCACGATCACGACGAAGATCGCGAGCGCGATCAGGAGGATCAGCCGGAGCAGCGGGGTGACGCCCTGCGGGGTCCGGAAGGTCGGGCGCCGCGGCCCGCCGCCGCCGGGCTTGCCCGACTCGCGCGGGCGAAGCGCAGGCCGCCTCTGGGTAGCCTGCTCGGTCTCCGGCTCGTCGAAGAAGTCGAACTCGATGATGTCGTCGTCGCGCTCGGTCATGAGCGTGGGTGACTCTAACCCGCGCAGGACTTCGCCCCGGGTCGCTTAACCCCTTGTGAACCATGGCCCAAGCCCTCGCGCACGCCCCCGCACCCGACCTCGCCCTGGGCCGCTACCGGCCGCTACGCCCCTTGGGGAGCGGCGCCAGCGGCTCCGTCTGGCTCGCCCGGGACGAGCAGACGGGGCTCGACGTGGCCCTCAAGATCGTCCCCAGGGAGGGCAAGGCAGGCCTCCGGGCGGAGCGGGAGGCCGAGGCGGCCTCACGGCTCCGGCACCCGACCTGCCTGCGCGCCTACGCCTTCGGCCGGGAGCGCGGCCACGTCTACATCGCCTACGAGTACGCGCCCGGAGGAACCTTCCGCGACGCCCTGCGCTCGAAGGAGCTCGGCGACGCCGAGTTGATCGAGGCGTGCGCCCAGCTCTCCGAGGGGCTCGCGCACGCGCACGGCCGCGGCGTGGTCCACCGCGACGTGAAACCGGCCAACGTCCTGCTGGCCAAGGACAGCGGCGTCTCGGTCCGCCTGCTCGACTTCGGCCTCGCGGCGTTCGCGGAGGCGGAGACCCTGACCGCGGTCGGCGACGTCCCCGGCACGCTCGCGTACATCTCTCCCGAGCGGCTCGCGGGCGAGCAAGGGACGGCCGCGGGTGACGTCTGGGCCGTGGGCGTGATGCTCTGGGAGGCCCTGGCTGGTCGCCACCCGTTCTGGCGGCCCTCGCTGATGGAGACGGGGCGGGCGATCGAGGAGGGCGCTCCCTCGCTCAGAACCGTGCGCCCCGACCTACCGGAGACGCTGCTGGACGCGATCGAGCGGGCGCTGGACATCGACCCGCGCAAGCGACCGACGGCAGCGAAGCTCGCCTCGCTGCTCCGCGACGCCCGACCGCGGCGCGGGCCGACGAGCGCTAGTAACAGACTGTTACTTGCTCCGGAGCGCGTCGCTCCCGCGCTCCTGTCCGGCGTGGTCGCCGGGCTCGCCGCGACGCTGCTCCCGTTCTGGCCGCCGGGGTTCGTCTTCGCGTTCGCGGCCCTCGCCACCGTGCTGGGCTTCGTGCGGCCGCGGCTCGGGCTGGGCGCCGCGCTCGCGGTCGGGATCCTCCCGGTCGGAAACCTCTCGCTCGGCCTCGCGTTCGCGTACGCGGCGGCGATCGTGGTCTGGCTCACGGCAACGGCCGGGCCATCGCAGCTGCGGCGTGGGCTCTTCACCGCGACCGGAGTCGTGGTCCTCGCAGGGCTCGGTCCGATCGAAGTGGCCGGAGAGCGGAGCCCACTCGCCGCAGCCGAGGCGTTCGCCTCGTCCGTCGGGCCGGAGACCTGGCGGATCGCGCTCGCCCTGGGACTCGCCGCAGGCACCTTGGCGCTCGTCCGCTCACCCTGGAGGGCGGCGTTCTGGGGCGCCGGGCTGCTGGCGGCGCTGCTCGTCCCGAACCCGGATCTGGCCGCGCTGCCCGTGATCGCCGCTGTCTGGGCTGGGACAACCGTCTTGGCGCTCAAGCCCGCGACTTAGAATCGGCGAGCGGGGAATCCCCCGACCGCCCATGGTTCTCCGCCTCATCGAGCAGAAGATCGAGGCCCTTGTCGAGGGTGTCTTCGGCCGGGCCTTCCGAACGAACGTCCAGCCGGTCGAGTTGGCGCGCAAGCTCGCCAAGGAAATGGACGACCACCGGCAGGTCTCCGTCTCTCGCGTCTACGTCCCGAACGAGTACACGATCTTCCTCTCCGAGAGCGACCGCGCCCAGTTCGAGGGGTACGAGGAGTCGCTGGTCGGCGAGCTCCAGGAGTACCTGGCCGAGCACGCGCGGCGCGAGACGTACGCGCTGCTCTCCCCGCCGAAAGTGCTCGTGAAGACCGACGAGGACCTCGACGTCGGTGAGTTCGGGATCGCGGTGCGCATGGCGCAGCCCGAGCCCGGAGCGGCCGCCGCGGCGCAGGCGTCGGCGCCGTCGCCGCAGGTCGAGTCCGGCGCGACGATGATCTACAAGCCGTCCGCGCCGCCCGAGACGCAGGCTGCATCGCCGGTCGAGCTCGGGGTCGAGCGCGAGGTGGCCTCGCTCGTCGTCAACGGCGAGCGTCACGAGCTCCGCAAGCGACGCACGGTGATCGGCCGCTCGAAGGACTGCGACCTCCAGCTCGACGACGCGAACGCGTCGCGCCGGCACGCCGAGGTGCGCCAGGAGGGAACGTCCTACTGGATCATCGACCTCGACTCGACGAACGGTCTCGAGGTGAACGGCAGGCGGGCAAAGCGCGCGAAGCTCGACACGGGCGACAAGATCACGATCGGCGCGACCGACCTCGTCTTCGACGTGGAGAGCGAATGATTCTCGGCGACTCGATCGCCGTCGACGAGGCGCTCCTCGTCCTCAAGGCCCTCTTCCTCGTCCTCCTCTACCTCTTCATCTGGCGCATCGTGCGCAGCGCGAGCAAGGACGTACGCCTGCCGCAGGAGAGCTTCATCCTCCGACCCGGCGAGGCGGACGGCGCAGGCCTCGCGCAGCAAGCGCCGCTGCAGACCGGCCGGCTCGTCGTGCTCAAGAGCCCCGCGATCCCCGAGGGGACGACGTTCGAGCTCGACGCGTCCGCGCTGACGATCGGCCGCGGCGGGCAGAACGACGTCCCGATCGAGGAGGACGAGTTCGCCTCGGCGAGGCATGCGCGCTTCGAACCGCGACGCGACGGCGTCTGGGTTCAGGACCGCGGCTCGACGAACGGCACCTACGTGAACGGCGCGCAGCTCGATCGCCCGCGCCGGCTCACCGAGGGTGACGTCGTGCGCGTCGGCGAGACCGACCTGAGGTACGAGCGTTGAGGCTCGCGGCCTACGCCGGCGGAACCGATCCGGGCCGCCGTCGCCGCCGGAACGAGGACTCCTACGTGATCGACCCGCCGCTCTTCGCGGTCGCCGACGGAATGGGCGGCGCGCAGGCCGGCGAGGTCGCTTCGAAGCTCGCGGCGGGCGCGGTCAAGGAGCGCGGCTCCGATGTCGAGAGCCTCGTGCAGGAGGCGAACCGGCGCGTGCATCAGCGGTCGCTCGAGGACCCGAACACGTCCGGGATGGGCACGACGCTGACCGTCGCGGCGGTCGAGGACGGCGTCGTCTCGATCGGCCACGTCGGCGATTCGCGCGCGTACCTCGTCCGCGACGAGAACCTGGAGCAGTTGACGGAGGACCACTCACTCGTCGGCGAGCTGCTGCGAACCGGAAAGCTCTCGGCCGAAGAGGCGGAGACGCACCCGCAGCGCTCGATGATCACACGCGCGCTCGGCACGGACCCCAACGTCGACGTCGACATCTTCTCGGTCGATCCCCGCGACGGCGATCTCTTCCTGCTCTGCTCGGACGGGCTGACGTCGATGGTCGACGACAAGGAGATCCTTCGTCTCGTCGGCGAGAAGCGCGGCGACCTCGACGACCTGGTCAAGGCGCTGATCAAGGCCGCGAACAAGGGCGGCGGCGAGGACAACATCACGGTGATCGCGTTCGAGATCGGCGACGCGGACGACTCCACGCTCGAGGACACCGCCGTCGTCCCCGCGCCCGCCGTCACGGAGCCCGAGCCCGACGACGAGGACACGCTCACTGAGGCCGACCACGTGCCGACGGTCGACACGGCGGTCGTGAGCGTCGACGAGATCGCCGCCGCGTACGAGCGCGAGCAAGCGCAGGCTCCCGAGCCGAGACGCCGGCGGCGGCTCCTGACGCGCGTGTTCTCGTTCCTGATCGTGATCCTGCTGCTCTTCGGAGTCGCGTACCTGATCCTCTGGGGCCTCGCGTCGTGAGGACGCTGTCACCCCGCAACCGCGAGCTGCTCAACCTGATCGCGGTCGGGATGCTGACCGGCCTCGGCTTCGCGAGCGTCTACATCGCGCGCTCGGAGGTCGTCTCGCCGGAGTCGCTCACCTACGCGGCGTTCTTCCTCCTCGTCTACCTCATCGCGCACGTCGTGACGCGGCTGACGGTGCCGTACGCCGATCCGTATCTGCTGCCGATGGCGGGACTGCTGACGGCGATCGGCCTGACCGAGATCTACCGTCTGAATCCCGACGACGCGTTCCGCCAGGGGCTGTGGGTCGTCATCGGCGTCGCGCTCTTCTCGGCGACGCTCGTAGCGTTCCGCCACGACTACCGGCGGCTCGAGTCGTACAAGTACGTGATCGGGGTCGTCGCGCTCGCGTTGCTCGTGCTGCCCGCGTTGCCGGGCGTCGGCCAAGAGATCCGCGGCGCACGCCTCTGGGTCGAGCTCGGGCCGTTCCGCGTCCAGCCGGGCGAGTTCGCGAAGATCCTGCTGATCGTCTTCCTCGCGGGCTACCTGCGCGAGAAGCGCGAGGTGCTCGCGCAGGGACGGCTGAAGGACTTCGGCCCGCTGCTCCTGATCTGGGGCGGCGCAATGGCCGTGCTCGTGCAGACGAACGACCTCGGGTCGGGGCTTCTCTACTTCGGGATCTTCCTCGGGATGCTCTACGTCGCGACGGCGCGAATCGTCTTCGTCGTCGGCGGTATGGCGCTCTTCCTCGCCGGGGCGGCCTTCGTCTACCAGGTGATCCCGCGCGTCCAGGACCGGGTGACGATCTGGCTCGACCCCTGGCCCTACGCGGACGACGAGTCGTACCAGCTCGTGCAGTCGCTGTTCGCGATCGCGTTCGGCGGCTTCGGAGGGACCGGGCTCGGACGGGGGACGTTCACCACGACGGCCGGTCAGAACCTCATCCCCGACCTGAACACCGACTTCATCTACTCCGCGCTCGCGCACGAGCTCGGTCTCGCGGGCGTCGCCGCGCTCCTGCTCGTCTACATGCTGATCGTCGCCCGAGGGTTTCGCATCGCGATGCTCGCGCAGGACGGGTTCTCGAAGCTGCTCGCCGCGGGCCTGACGTTCGGCTTCGCGCTGCAGACGTTCATCATCGTCGGCGGCGTGCTGCGCCTGATCCCGCTGACCGGGATCACCCTCCCCTTCGTCAGCTACGGCGGCTCGAGCCTGCTCGCGAACTTCATCCTGCTCGCGCTGCTGCTGCTGGTCTCCAACCGCGCCATCGCGCCACGCGATTGAACGGGCAGATCTCACGGCTGGCGGTGTTCGCGCTCGCGCTGCTCGGGGCGTTGATCGTCGCGACGACGTACTGGCAGTCGTGGGCGGCGCCGGGCCTGGCCAACCGGAAGGAGAACGCAATTCAGGTCGTCGCGCAGTTCACGATCGAGCGAGGGAAGATCTTTGCCGCCGACGGAAAGACGGTGCTGGCGACGAACCGAGCGCGGAAGGTGAACGGCCGGACGCTCTACTTCCGCCGCTACCCGACGCGCGGGCTCGCCGCGCACGTCGTCGGCTATTCGACACAGGTGCGTTCGCGAGCGGGACTCGAGCGGTCGATGAACGACTTCCTCACGGGCTCGAACGCGAACCTGAGCACGGTCGTCGACACCCAGGTCGACAAGCTGTTCGGCCGGCACGTGGTCGGCAACGATCTGCACCTCACGCTGGACGCGCGCGCACAGCGCGTCGCGCTTCAGGCACTCGGCCGGAACTGCGGCTCGGTCGTCGCGATCGAGCCGTCGACCGGGCGGGTGCTGGTGATGGCGAACTCCCCGACCTACGATCCGAACCTGATCGAGAGCGACTATCGCTCGATACTCCGAGCGCGCGCCAACTGTCCGCAGGCCGCGCCGTTGCTCAACCGCGCGACGGCCGGCCGCTACGTTCCGGGCTCGACGTTCAAGATCGTCACCGCCGCCGCGGCGCTCGAGAGCGGCCAGTACACGATGGAGACGCGCAAGACCGATCCCGGCTACTGCATGGAGTACGGACGGCGCGTGAACAACTACGACACGACCTCGCCGTTCGGGTCGGTGACGCTCTTCCAGGCGATCCAGTACTCGATCAACTCGTACTTCTGCGAGATCGGCAAGGACCTGGGGCCTGCGCCGATCGTGCAGGAGATGAAGGACTTCGGCTTCTACTCGCTCCCCCCGCTCGAGACGCCCGAGAACGAGCGCCGCGCGAGCGGCCTCTACAAGAACGGCCGTCTCTTCGAGCCCGAGGACTCGAGCGAGGTCGACCCCGGCCGCCTCGCGTTCGGTCAGTCCGAGTTGCAGGTGACGCCGGAGCAGATGGCGATGGTCGCGTCCGCCGTCGCCAACCGCGGCGTCGTCATGCAGCCGTTCGTCGTCGATCGCGTCGTCGGCCCCGACGGCAAGACCGTCACGCGAACGAAGCGCCACGCGCTCGGACGGACGATGAGCGAGAAGAACGCGCTCGACCTCGCCGGGGCGATGGAAGCCGTCGTGCAGGCAGGCACGGGCACGGCCGCGCAGATTCCGGGGATCCGCGTCGCAGGCAAGACCGGCACCGCCGAAACGGGTCGTGAGGGGCTCAACCAGACGGCGTTCATCGCGTTCGCTCCCGTGGAGGCGCCCCGGGTCGCGATCGCAGTGATGCTGGAAAACCAGAGCGGGACGGGCGGCTCGACCGCGGCCCCGATCGCCAAACAGGTCCTGCAGGCCCTCCTGCGCGGACCGTAGGCTGAACGACGTGGCCGCAACGGACACGCTGATCAACACGCTCTTCGACGGGCGTTACAAGATCATCCGCAAGCTCGGCTCGGGTGGGATGGCGAACGTCTACCTCGCCGAGGACCAGGAGCTCGGTCGCCGCGTCGCGATCAAGATCCTGAACGAGCGCCACGCAAACGACGAGCAGTTCGTCGATCGCTTCCGTCGCGAGGCGAAGCACGCCGCCGGCCTTTCGCACCCGAACATCGTCGCGATCTACGACCGCGGCGAGGCGGAGGGCACCTACTACATCGCGATGGAGTACCTCGACGGCCGCTCGCTCAAGGAGCTGATCGTGGGCCGCGGTCCCGCGCCTGTGCACGTCGCGATCGACTACGCGCGCAAGATCCTCGACGCGCTGCGCTTCGCGCATCGCAACGGAATCGTCCACCGCGACATCAAGCCGCACAACGTGATCGTCGACGCCGAGGGACGCGTCAAGGTGACGGACTTCGGCATCGCGCGCGCGGGCACGTCGCAGATGACCGAGGTCGGCTCGATCATCGGCACCGCGCAGTACCTCTCGCCCGAGCAGGCGAAGGGCGCGCCGGTCGATCAGACGTCGGACCTCTACTCCGTCGGGATCGTGCTCTACGAGCTGCTGACCGGGAAGGTGCCGTTCAGCGGCGACTCGCCCGTCGAGATCGCGATGAAGCACATCTCCGCGATCCCCGAGCCGCCGTCGTCGATTCGGCCGGACATCCCGGAGGACGTCGACCTGATCGTCCTGCGCGCGCTCGGGAAGACGCCGGAGGAGCGCTACCCGAGCGCCGAGGAGATGGACAAGGATCTCGCGCGCGTCGCTCAGGGCCTCGGTGTGAGCCGCGAGACCGAGGAGGCGGCGACGATGATCCTGTCGCGCTCACAGCTGACACCCGCGACGATGGTCGCGGCGCCGCCGAGGCCGCCGGCCGAGGTGCTCTATGAGTACGAGCAGCCCCGGCGCGGACGACCCGGGTGGCCGTGGCTCCTCGTCGCCCTGCTCGTGCTCGCGGCCGCGCTCACGGGCTGGTTCGTCTTCCAGCAGGTGCAAGACCAACTCGAGGACGCCGGCACGGTCGCCGTTCCGTACCTGATCGACCTGCGGGAGACGCAGGCGGTCGGCCTGGTGCTCGCTGAGGGGCTCGAGCCGAACGTGATCCGCGAGGCGAACGCGGACGCAGAGGCGGGCTTCGTGTTCGAACAGACTCCGACCTTCGGCGCGAAGGTCGATCCCGGCGACACCGTCGACATCAAGGTCTCGACCGGACCGCCGCAGACCGAGGTGCCTGACGTGATCGGCCAGACCCGCGACGAGGCGGTCGCGGCGCTCGCGCGCGCGGACCTCGAGGCGAAGATCGTCGAGGTCTTCTCCGAGAAGGACCCGGGCACGGTCACCGGCCAGAGCCCCGCGGCGGGCGACATGGTGAAGGTCGGGACGCGAGTGCAGATCAACGTCTCGCGGGGCGTGAGGCCGCTCACGATCCCGGACGTCCGAGGCCAGCCGTACGAGTCCGCCGCCTCGGCGCTCCAGGGCGCCGGCTTCAAGGTGGCGCGCAGCAACGTCGACTCGACCGAGCCTGAGGGCACCGTGGTCGCCCAGCAGCCGTCCGCCGGAAACACGGCACCTGCGGGGTCGACGATCACCCTCAGCGTTTCGAAGGGCCCCGTCGACCAGCCCATCCCGGACGTGACGAACCAGGCTGAGGGGGACGCCATCTCGGCGCTCGAGTCCTCCGGCTTCACGGTCAACGTCGTCCGGGAGGGGACCGAGGACCCGAATCTCGACGGGTTCGTGATCCGGCAGGATCCCGCCGGCGGCGACGAGGCGCCGCAGGGCTCGGAAGTGACGATCGTCGTCGGCCAGTTCACCCCGTGAGCGGGCGCGTCCGCGTCGCCGTCCTCCTCGGCGGGCGCTCGAGCGAGCACGAGATCTCGATCGCGTCCGGCCGGTCGGTGCTCGCCGCGCTCGACCCGACCCGCTACGACCCCGTCACCGTCGAGATCGGCCGTGACGGCCGCTGGGAGCTCGGCACGGGCGCGAGCGCCGGGTCTGTCGCCGAGACGCTGCCGGTGCCGACGGCCGGTGGCGTGCCTGCGACCCTCGCGGACGTCGACGTCGTGCTGCCGATCCTGCACGGCCCCTTCGGGGAGGACGGCACCGTCCAGGGCCTGCTCGAGCTCGCCGGCGTGCCCTACGTCGGCGCCGGCGTCGCCGCGAGCGCGGTCTGCATGGACAAGGATCTCGCGAAGGCGGTGCTCCGCGCGCGCGGGATCCCGGTGACGCGGAGCGTGACGATCAGGGAAGGCGACCCGATCGACCACCCCTTCGAGTACCCGGTGTTCGTCAAGCCGGCGCGCCTCGGCTCGTCGGTCGGCATCTCCAAGGTGCGTGCCGCGGAGGAGCTCGAGCCCGCGGTGGCGGTCGCCCGACGCCACGACGACAAGGTGCTGATCGAGGAGAACGTCGACGGGATCGAAGTCGAGTGCGGCGTGCTCGGCAACCGCACCCCGATCGCCTCGCTCCCGGGCGAGATCGTCGCGCACGGGTTCGAGGGCGCTGACTGGTACGACTTCTCGGCGAAGTACGACGAAGGCGGCATGGACCTGATCGTCCCGCCGCGCATCCCCGCCGACGTGATCGCGCGCGTGCAGGAAGTCTCGGTCGACGCGTTCGTCGCAACGGAATGTGAGGGCATGGCGCGGGTCGACTGCTTCGTGACGGGTGAGGGCGAGGTTCTGGTCAACGAGCTGAACACGATCCCCGGGTTCACGCCGACGTCGGTGTACGCGAAGCTGTTCGAGGCGTCGGGCGTGCCGTACGGCGAGCTGCTCGATCGCCTGATCGAGCTCGCGCTCGAGCGTCACGAGCGTCGCTCCAAGCTCGAGTACTAAAGATACGTCTTCGTCTCGGCCGCGTGCCAGTCGAGGCCGAGCGATTCGAAGTCGGCGAGCGCGTCACGAAGCAGGTCCGAGTCGCCGCGCACGCGGCCGAGCGCCCGGAGCGCGAACGGCCTGAGATAGTTCGGCCGTCGCGCGTGCGCCGGTGCCTCCTCCTCGACGTCGTCGCGTCGATCGAGGTCGGCCAGCGCGTCCAACCGCGCCGACACGTTGCCGAAGACGAACCAGCCGCGGTGCCAGCCGTGCGACGTGTCGAAGAGCGTGAGCAGCCGCTCAGCCTCGTCGCGGTCCTTGCGCGCGAGCGCGAGGCGAAGCCGTGGCGTGTCCAGGGTCAAGCCGTACCCCTCCATCCACAGCTCGAGCGCGCGCTCCTCGAGGGCACGGGACGCCGGCGCGTCGCCGTCCAGCTCGCTCGCGACCGCGGCCACGAGCAGGGTCCGGGGATTGCGGACGCAGGGCGTCTCGAGGTTCTCGCTCACCGCTGTCGAGACCCGCTCGCGCAGGTCCCGGACGACGTCCCAGCGGCCGAGCAGCTCCTCGACCTCGACCGTGATCGCAACGCCGTGGAGTCGATGGTGGGGGGTGAGCGACTCGACGATCTCGTCGTGTGCGGCAGCGAGGCGACGCGCTTCGCGGAAGCGCCCGCTCCAGATGCAGCCGGAGATCGGCGCCGCGTAGATATCGGCCCGAATGTCCGGGTCGGAGATTCGGTCGAGCAACTCGAACCGCCGCTCGGCCCACGCGCGGCCGTGTTCGTACTCCCCAGCGACGAACGCGACGATCCCGCGGACATCCCAGGCGGCCGAGCGGAGCTCGGGGTCGTCGAGCCGCTCGGCGATCTCGGATGCCTCGATGGCGAAGGGGGCGCCTTCGTCCGGCCTCCAGCGAGCTCGTGCGATCAGCGCCATCGCTCGGGCGCGGCTGTCGAGCGGCGCCCCCGCCAACGCACGGTCGACCCACTCGTCGACTCTCGTGCGGCTGGGCATCTGCTGCCAGATGCCCGAGCGGAGCGTCGACTCGTACGCCAGCTCGGCGTAGAGCTCGCTCCGCACCTGCTCGTCGTCGCACTCGGCAATGGCGGCTTGCATGGTCTCCCAGAAGGGCTCGCCCGCGAACCCGAGCGCGTGCGCTCTGCCGGTCGCTCGGAGCACGTCCACGCGGTCGGCTCGCGTCTGAGCGAGCGGAAGCGCCTGTGAGAGCAGGTCGAGCGCGTCCACCAACTCGTAGCGTTGCATTGCACCTGCCGCCGCGCGCTGGAGCCACTCGAGCGCTTTCGCCCGCGTTCGCTCGTACGCGGCGTCGTCTCCAGCCCACGCGAGCTCGACATCGTCTGGGCGGACCGCGTCGGCGTAGTGGTGGGCGAGCAGGGAAGCGACGTCGCCGAGGTTCTCGACGCTTCGCTCGATCCACCCCGCGAGCGCCGCGTGCATACGCGCTCGTCGCGCACGGGGAATCCCGGCGTACGCCGCTTCGCGCGTCAGCGCGTGCTTGATCGCGTGCTCGCGGTCCTCTGGGAAGCGCGAGCCGGTGCGACGGCGGATGAAGTCGCGCTCCTCGAGCAGCGCGAAGTCGGCATCGCCACCGATCAGCTCGCGGACGGGCGCTTCCCAGAACACGCGCCCGATCACCGACGCGGCCTGCAGCGCCGCCTTCTCGCGCGCCGGAAGCAAATCGATGCGCGCCGCGAGCACGCCGCGGACCGAGTCGGGCATCGAGAGCTGCTCCGGGAGCGCCGCGACCTCCCACCGATCGTCGCGCTGCACGAGGACACCACTGTCGACGAGCGACTCGATCAGCTCCTCGACGAAGAACGGGTTGCCTTCGGAGCGCCGGACGAGCAGGTCGCGCACGTGTTCGGGCAGATCTGCGACCAGCTGTGCGGCGACCTCGTCGGCGAGCGGCTCGAGCTCGATCGCGGTCACGTGCCTGCGACCGCCTCCCCACTCGAGCTCGGGCCTGGCGGTCGCGACGACCAGCAGCGGGCCGCCGACGTCGCGAACCGTCCGCTCGAGCAGCTCGAGGAGCGGCGCCTCGGCCCAGTGGACGTCTTCCACGAGCAGGACGACCGGCCCCTGCGCGCAGGCCTCGTTCAGGAGCTCGACCCAGGCATCCCGGAAACGATCGCGTGCCGCCAGCGGATGCAGGTCGCCGGCGACGTCGCGGCCGAAGGCGAGGCCGAGGATCGGGCGGTCGTCGAGCGCGCCGAGTTGCTCCTGCAGGATCTCCCGGACCGGCCAGTAGGTCCTCGCCGACCCGTACGAGAGGCACCTGCCGACGCGGAGCGAGGGGGTCTTTGGGCGAAGCTCGAGCCACGCCCCCAGCTCGCGCAGGAGGCGGCTCTTGCCGACGCCGGCTTCGCCGAACACGATCGCCAGCTGCGGCTCGCCGTTCTCGATCGCGCGTTCGTACGCGCCGCGGAGGGCGTCGAGCTCGTCGCGGCGGCCGACGAACGGCCGCTCGTGGGCGCCGCGTGGCCGGACCGCCGCCACCGACCGCACGAGCAGCCGGCACGCGACCGGCTCGCTCTTGCCCTTCGCCTCGACGTGCTGCAGGTCACCGAACTCGAACGCGCCTCTGGCCGCCTGCGCGGTCCGCTCGCCGACGACGATCTGACCGGGGTCCGCTCCCTGCTCGAGGCGCGCACACACGTTCACGGCGTCGCCCGTGACGAACGTGCTGTCCGCGTCGGCGTCGACGACCACCTCGCCGGTGTTCACGCCGATCCGCAACGCCAGCGACGGGTCGAGCTCGGGGAGACGCTCGCGCATCGCGAGCGCCGCATGGAGCGCACGCTCTGCGTGATCCTCCAGCGCCGCAGGTGCGCCGAACGCCGCCATCACGGCGTCGCCCGCGAACTTCTCGACGGTGCCGCCGACACGCTCGACCTCTTCGGCCATCGCGGCGAAGAACCGGTCGAGCAGCACCCGCACCGATTCGGGGTCGGCCTCGCCGATGGTGGTCGACCCGACGAGATCGGCGAAGAGCACGGTCGCGACCTTCCGCTCCACGAGCGGATTGTGGCGCAGTTAGCGGGCTCGGACCTCGTTGATGCGAATCGCGTCGTTGTCGCCGCGATTCGTGATCCAGAGCACCAACTCGGTCGAGTTGACGTCCTCCGGCAGCGCGAACGTCGTGCGCGTCCCGGCCTGGCGGGGCGGCGCGACCACCTGATCGCCGCTCCGAACCTCGGCCGTGAATCCCGGCGTCTCGCTCTCGACGACCAGGACGCTCGGCGGCCGGTTCGTGGCGAGGCGGAGCCCCACGCCCTCCTTGCCGAAGCTCCCGTTCGCGTAGCTGTAGCGCGAGGTCGTCCAGTAGGTCTCGCCGTTCTCGTCGACCGCGTTGTCGACCTCACCGTCGTGCTCGCCGTCACCTGCGGGATCCTCGGTGCCGACGGCGTCGACGGCGATCGGGCTCGGTGGGGCAGCAGTTCCGTTGTCGTCGTCGGGCAGTAGCAAGCCCGCGGCCGCTCCCGCGAGCAGGAGCACGCCGAGCACGGCGAGGACGAGCGGCCACCGGCTGCGCCGCCGTTCACGGCGCGGAGGGCGGCGGGACGGCGGGACGACGACCGTGCGGTCGCCGGCCTCCGGTCTGTCGACCGCGTCGAGCTCGCCGTGGACCTCGTCCATCGAGGGGCGCGCGTCGTGGTCCTTCACCAGCATCGCGTCGACGAGGCGCGCGAGCCTCGGCGGCGTGTCGGGGCGCCGCTCGAGCACCGAAGGTGCGGGCTCGTTGATGTGCTGGAGCGCGACGGCGACGAAGCTCTCGCCCTCGAAGGGCACGGTGCCGGTCAGCAGCTCGAAGAGGACGACGCCGAACGAGTAGACGTCCGAGCGGTCGTCGATCGGCTGGCCCGAGGCCTGCTCGGGCGCGATGTAGTTCGACGTGCCGAGCACGGTGCCGGTCTGCGTGACGCCGTGCTCGACGTCGAGCGAGCGCGCGATCCCGAAGTCGGTCACCTTCGCGCGACCTTCGCTCAGCAGCACGTTCTGCGGCTTGACGTCGCGATGCACGATCCCGCGCTCGTGCGCGAAGGCGAGCGCCGCCGCGATCTCGCGGCCGAGCTTGACCACCTGGTCGATCGGCAGCGGCCCGGCCTTGTCGATCAGCTGCTTGAGATCGTCCCCCTCGACGTACTCGAAGACGATGTACTGGCGGCCCGCGTCCTCGCCGCGGTCGATCACGGTCACGATGTTCGGGTGGGCGAGCTGGGCGACCGCACGTGCCTCACGCCGAAAGCGCTCCACGTACTCCTCGTCGTCGCCGAACCGCTGGTGGAGGATCTTCAGCGCGACCTTGCGTTCGAGCATGGTGTCGTGGGCCCGGTAGACCGTGGACATCCCACCGCTCCCAACGCGCTCCTCGAGCTCGTAGCGGACCGCGATCACCTCGCCCGTCATGGCGGCTCGCAGACTACGCGCCGACGGCGTGGCCCAACGCGTCCTCCCACACCTCGAGCGCCTCGTCGAGCTCGGCGTCGGTGAGGACGAGCGGGCAGAGCACACGGATGCAGTTCGAGTAGATCCCCGACTTGAGCAGGAGCAGCCCGCGCTCGGCGGCGGCCTCGACCACGGCGGCCGCAAGCTCCGGGTTCGGCTCCTTCGAGTCGCGGTCGCGGACGAACTCGATCGCGAGCATGGCGCCGAGTCCCCGCACGTCGCCGATCTGCTCGATTCGCTCCTGCCACGAGACCATTCGCTCGCGGATTCGCTCGCCGATCTGCTGCGCGCGCTCGACGAGGTTCTCCTCCTCGAACACGTCGAGGACGGCGAGCGCCGCCGCCTGGGCGACGGGGTTACCCACGTACGTCCCGCCGATCGCCGAGTCCGGCGGCGCGTCCATGATCTCCGCCTTGCCGATCACGCCCGAGAGCGGGAGGCCGCCGGCGATCGACTTCGCGATGGTCATCAGGTCGGGCTCGATCCCGTAGTGCTCGATCGCGAACATCCTGCCGGTACGGCCGAAGCCCGTCTGAACCTCGTCGACGACCATGACGATCCCGTGCTCGTCGCAGAGCCGGCGGATGCCCGACATGAAGTCGCGCGGCGCGACGACGAACCCGCCCTCGCCCTGCACCGGCTCGATCACGATCGCGGCGACCTGCTCGGCGGCGACCTGCGTGATCAGTGCGCGCTCGAGCGCCGCGAGTGCGGTGCGCGTGTCCGGGCCGCGGTAGTCCTGCGCGAACGGGACCCGGTACACCTCGGGGGCGAACGGGCCGAGCCCTGCCTTGTACGGGTGCGTCTTCGACGTCATCGTCATCGAGAGGAGCGTGCGACCGTGGAAGGCGCCCTCGAAGACGATCACAGCGGGACGCTTGGTGTACGAGCGTGCGAACTTGACCGCGTTCTCGACGGCCTCCGTGCCCGCGTTGAAGAACGCCGCTTTCGCCGGACCGGTGAACGGCGAGAGCGCGATCAGCCGTTCGGCGAGCGTCACGTAGACCTCGTACGGCACGATCGTGAAGTCCGTGTGCGCGAACCGCGTGAGCTGCTCCTGCGCAGCCTCGACGAGCTTCGGGTGCGAGTGTCCGACGTTGAGGCACCCGACGCCGCCCGTGAAGTCGATGAACGTGTTGCCGTCGACGTCGGTAAGCGTGGAGCCGCGACCCTCCTGGATCACGACCGGGATGGTGATCGAGAGCGGGCCGGCGATCACCTTGTCCTTGCGGTCCAGGATCGCCTTCGAGCGGGGCCCGGGAATCGCCGTGCGGAGCTCGATCCTCCGTGTCGTGGCCACGGGCGGAATCTACCGGAGCGCCCCTAGGGGCTGAATACGTGAATAGCGGCTAGTTGACGGCCCAGCGGGCCTTTTCGAGCGCGCCCGGGGTGTAGATCCCGGCGGCGTTCCAGAGCAGATAGCCCCCGGCCTTGGCCCGGCGCGCGGAGTCGATCTGGTCCTGGAGCTCGGCCAGGCCGTACGTCCGGCCTGCCCAGGAGAAGTCCTGGAGCCAGGGCACGATCCGCACCTTCGTCCCGGCGAGCTGCTTGTTGAAGTCCCGGAGCGCGTAGGCGACGGTGCCGCCCGGGTTCCCGTTCGGGTCGTCGAGGTTGAACTCGCCCGGCCCGAAGTGCGAGGGATAGACCATCGGATAGATCGCGTCGAGGTAGCGGCCGATCCGCTTCGGGATCTGGCCGATCCCGAGGTCGCGGGTCGCCGCGAGCCCGAACACGTCGGCGGAGACCTTGACGCCGAGCGGCTTCAGGCGCTTCGACGCGTACTGCACGAACTGCGCGATCACCCAGCCCGGCGGCGTCGAGGTCTTGCCCGGGTAGACGATCGCGCTCATGTCCCCGTCGCTCGGGAAGCGCACGTAGTCGAACTGGATCTCGTCGAAGCCGACGCGCGCCGCGGCCTCGGCGATGTCGACGTTGTAGTCCCAGACGCGCTGGTCGTACGGGTTCGACCAGCCCAGGCCCGCGTGATTGGTCCAGCGGCCGCCGTTCGCGTTCTGGATCGCGAGGTCGGGCCGCTTCGCCGAGAGCACCGGGTCCTCCATCACGACGACGCGGCCGATCAGATACATCCCCTTCGCGTGGATCTGCTTCACGACCGCGCGCGGCTTGTAGTACGGCTTCGCGGCGCCGATGCTCCGGGCCAGCGGCACCGCCGAGGGGACGAAGCCGACCTCACCGTTTTCATCCTTGACGTCGAGCTGGATCGTGTTCAGCCCCGACAGCGAGAGGTACTCGTCGAGCTTGCCGGGGATCGAGGCCAGCGCCATCGTGACGTGCACGCCGCGAATCGTCTTCGGCGGCGACAGCGGCTTGATGACGGGCGTCGAAGCCTCGGGAACGACCTGCTTGACGCGCTCCGGCGTCTTCGCCGTCTCGGCGCCGCGGTCGCGAGCGACCTGCGCGGCGTAGGCCACCCCGCCGGCCATCAGCACGAGCACGCCGATCGCAGCCATCCGCCGCGCGCGCCGACGCCGACGCTGCTTTCGACGGCGCTCGCGATAGTGAGCCGCGCGATCAACGGGCTGGAGAACCACGGGACCGGGCAGTATGCCCCCTCTCGGGCAGGTCCCGCTACGGGCGGAAATGTCCCTGCAAACACGGCAAACGCGAGCGAGCAGGGTCGGCTCCCTAGAATCGAGCCGTGGTCCTCTCCGACCGGACGATCTCGAGGCTCCTCGGCGAGGGCAGGATCGAGATCGATCCCTACGACGAGGCGCTCCTGCAACCGTCGTCCGTCGACGTACGGGTCGACCGGTACTTCCGCGTCTTCCACAACGCGCGCTATCCGTACATCGACGTCAAGGAACCGCAGGACGAGCTGACGGAGCTCGTCGAGGTCGAGGACGACCGGCCGTTCATCCTGCACCCCGGCGAGTTCGTGCTCGGCTCGACGCTCGAGCGCATTCGGCTTCCTGACGACCTCGTCGCGCGACTCGAGGGGAAGAGCTCGCTCGGACGGCTCGGGTTACTGATCCACTCGACGGCAGGCTTCATCGACCCCGGCTGGGACGGCCACGTGACGCTCGAGCTCTCGAACGTGGCCAACCTCCCGATCACGATCTACTACGGGATGCCGATCGGGCAGCTCTCCTTCGTCTTGCTGACGGAGCCGGCCGAGACGCCCTACGGGGCCGACAAGCTCGGGTCGAAGTACCAGGGCCAGCGCGGCCCGACCCCGTCGCGGTACTGGAAAAATTTCGAGCGCGTCGAGTCGTGAAGGTCCTCGTCACCGGGGGGACCGGGTTCGTCGGCTCGCACGTGGTGCGCGCGATCCAGGACGCCGGGCACGACGTGCGGGCGCTCGTCCGCAAGGGCTCGGTTCCCGGAGCGGAGCGCGCCGAGGGCGACATGACCGACTCCAAGAGCCTGCGCAGCGCCGTGCAGGGAGTCGACGCGGTCGTCCACCTCGTCGCGATCCGGCAGGGCCGGGAGGAGCAGTTCCAGCGCGTCATGGTCGACGGCACGCGCGACCTGCTCACTGCCGCACGGGAGGCGGGAGTCGGTCGGTTCGTGCACATGAGCGCGCTCGGGACGAGCGAGGAGTCGCAGGACCTCGTGCCCTACTACCGGGCGAAGTGGCTCCAAGAGGGGCTCGTCCGTGAGTCGGGCCTGGAGCACGTGATCTTTCGGCCGAGCTTCGTCTTCGGGAGGGACGGGGGCATCCTCCCGACCTTCCGCACGCTCGCGAAGGTCGCGCCCGTGACCCCGATCGTGGGCTCGGGCAAGCAGCGGATCCAGCCGATCTGGGTCGACGACGTGGCCAAGTACTTCGCCCAGGCGCTCGGGAAGCCGGAGGCGGCGAACCGGACCTTCGAGCTCGGCGGCCCCGACGTCGTCACCTGGAACGAGCTCTGGACGCGCCTGAAGCGCGCGCTCGGCGTGCGCCGGCCGTCCATGCACGTGCCGATGGCGTTCATGCGCGTGAACGCGCTCGTGACGGAGCGGCTGCCCGGCGACATCCCGCTGACCCGCGACCTGCTGAAGATGCTCGAGCACGGCGACAACGTCGCCACGAACACCGACGCCGTCGAGACGTTCGGATTCCCGCTCGTCTCGCTCGACGAGCAGCTCCGCCGCGCCGTTTAGCCCTGCGGCAGGCGATCCGACCTGGGGGTCGAACACCGCGGCGTCAACCTAAAAGGAGCGCGATGAACGCGTTGAGCTTGAAGACCTTGCTGTTAGTCCTCGCCGTCTTGCTCTTCCTGATCGCGGTGATGGACGAGACGCGCGGCGAGTGGATCCCGCTCGGTCTTGCGGCGATGGCCGCCGGGCTCCTCGTTTCGGAAGCCGGCTGGGGCCGCAACATCGGCGGATCCCGCAGCTAAGAACGATTGAGGGCCGCGAAAGCGGCCCTCAATCTCGGTGACCAGCGCTGTAGTGGTAGAGGCGCTTCCTGCCGATCGGTACCGACCGGCGGCGCGAAACGCGAGTCCCCCACGCTGGCTAGGCGGTTCCCCGTAGGTCCCGGGGACGCGTCCCTACCCGCTGGTACCTCCGCTGCCCGTACTTGAATCGCTCACTGTCGGGACCACCTCCTTTCCGCGTTAGGCGGAAATCTAGCGGTCCGAGCGGAGGACAACGGAGAGTTCCAACCCGCGGTCGAGCGGGACGGTCGTGCTGACGAGGCTCGGGTCGGCCTGCCGGGCGGCCGAGTACTCGGCGAGCGTCTCGGCGTGGGAGAGGACGTTGTCGGCGACGATCAGAGCGCCCGGCTCGACCTTGTCCCGCGTCAGCACGAAGAGCCGCTCGTAGTCGTCCTTCTCGGCGTCCAGGAAGACGATGTCGAAGACGTCCTGCACCTGCGAGAGCACCTCGAACGCGTCGCCCTCGACGAGCTCCGCCCACTCCTCGAGGCCGGCGTCGGCGATGTTCCGCCGCCACGCCTCAGCCTTCGCCGGATCGTGCTCGATCGACACGACGCGGCCGGAGAAGTAGCGCACGCCTGCCGCCAGCCAGATCGTCGAGTAGCCCCGCGAGCCGCCGAGCTCGAGCACCCCGCAGTCGTTCATCGGGGCTGCCAGAGAGAAGAGGAACTGCCCGGTTGTGCGGGCCACCTGACGCGACCGCTCCGACGCGGGGAGACCGCGCTCCCGCTCCGAGGCGTCCTCGGCCTCCAGCCGGGTGAGCACCTCCAGGACCCGATCGTCCAGCACAGGGCAACGATAGGCTCGCCGCGTGATCGAGGTCGAGCACACACTCGAGATCGCGCGGCCCCGCGACGAGGTCTTCGGGTACCTGACGGACGTCTCGCGGCTTCCGGAGTGGCAGTCGAGCGCGGAGTCCGCCGAGCTCGAGGGCGAGCTGCGCGAGGGCGCGCGGATCAAGGAGGTGCGGACGTTCATGGGTCGGCGGGCGACCTCGACCCTGGAGGTCAGCGAGTACGTGCCACCGAGCCGCTTCTCGCTGCACGTCGTCGAGGGGCCGATCCGCTACTCCGTCGAGCACGCCCTCGAAGCACTCGACGGGCGGACGCGTGTGACGTTCGTCGGCCGCGGCGAGACGAAAGGCGTCCCGAGGCTGATGCACGGCGCGGTCCGCCGCGCAGTGGAACGGCAGTTCGTCAAGGACCTCGAGCTGTTCAAGCGCAACCTCGAGTCCCGATGACCCACGTCCCATCCGAACGCGTCCGGTGCCAGGCACCGGCCGTGTCCCCTACGGCACTCGATCCAGTCCGCAAGCCGTGATCGCGGCAAGCGGACCTGTCCGGTGCCTGGCACCAGGCAGGTCCGCTCAGCCCACGTCGACCTTGACGTAGCCGTCCTCAACGACCACCGCGTAGGTCTCGACCGGCTCGTACGCGGGCAGCGTCAGTGGGCGGCCTGTGCGGAGGTCGAAGTTCGCGCCGTGGCGCGGACAGACGACGACGCACGTCTCACGGTCCCAGTCGCCCTCGCAGAGTGGACCGTCGTCGTGGGAGCAGCGGTCCTCGATCGCGGAGAGCTCGCCGTTGCAGTTGTAGACCCCGACCGTGATCGCTCCGGCCGGGACGAGCTTCATCGCCCCGGGAGGAAGCTCCTCCACGGGACACACGTCGATGAGCGCCACTAGGTCAGTTCGAGTTCGTCGTAGCCGGCGAGGCCCTGAGGCAGCGGCGTGCCCTTCGCCTTGTGCAGCGCGACCTTGAGCGTGGTCAGGCCGAGCATCGCGCACTTCAACCGGATCGGCGTGAGCGGGATCCCGATCTCCTCGAGCAGCTCGTCCTTGTCGAGCACTGCGACGTCGGACGCCTTCTTGCCCTGCACCATCTCGGTCAGCATCGACGTCGCCGCCTGCGAGATCGCGCAGCCGCGACCGGAGAACTTCACCTCATCGATCGTGTCGGAGTCCTCGCCGAAGCGCACGTAGATCGTCACCTCGTCGCCGCAGAGCGGGTTCATGCCCTCGGCGTCGGCGTCCGCGTCCTCCATCACGCCGTGGCCGCGCGGGTTCTTGTAGTGGTCGAGGATCACCTCGCGGTAGAGCTGGTCGAACTCGCTCATCCGAGCACCTTCTTCACGCGCTCGACCCCCGCGGCGAGGCGATCGATCTCCTCGGGAACGGAGTAGAGGTAGAAGCTTGCGCGCGACGTGGCCGCGACGCCGAGCCGAGTCATCAGCGGCTGCGTGCAGTGGTGGCCGGCGCGAATCGCGATCCCCTCCCAGTCGAGGACCTGCGCGACGTCGTGCGGGTGGATCCCGTCGACGTTGAACGAGACGATCCCGGCGCGACGCTCCGGGGGCGGGCCGTAACACGTGACACCCTCGATCTCACCGAGCTTCTCGAGCGCGTAGGCGAGCAGCTCGTGCTCGTGGGCCTCGATCGCCTCGAGCCCGACCTCGGTCAGGTAGTCGACTGCCGCGCCGAAGCCGACCGCCTCGGCGATCGCCGGCGTACCGGCCTCGAACTTGTAGGGCAGCTCGTTCCAGGTCGTCTTGTCGAGCTTGACGGAGCGGATCATCTCGCCGCCCAGGTTGAACGGCGCCATTTGCTCGAGCAGCTCACGCTTGCCCCAGAGCGCGCCCACGCCGGTGGGACCGCACATCTTGTGTGACGAGATCGCCACGAAGTCCGCTCCGAGCGCCTGCACGTCGACCGTCCGGTGCGGCGCGGCCTGCGCTGCGTCGACGACCATGATCGCCCCCTGCTCGTGCGCCCACACGCCGAGCCGTTCGCTCGGGTTGATCGTCCCGAGCGAGTTCGAGACGAGGTTGTTCGCAACGACCTTCACGTTCCCCGCCGCGGCGATCTCGTCGAGCGACTCGAGCACGAGCTCGCCGTTGTCGTCGAACGGGATCGCGCGGAACTCGGCGCCCGTCCGCTTCGCGACGTACTGCCAGGGGACGAAGTTCGAATGGTGCTCGAGCTCGGTCACCACGACGACGTCGCCGGGACCGAGGTTGTCGAAGCCCCACGCGTACGCGACGAGGTTGATCCCCTCGGTCGCGCTGCGGGTGAAGATCACCTCGCGCTCGCTCGGCGCGTTCAGGAACGTCGCGACCTTGGCGCGCGCTCCCTCGTAGCCCGCCGTTGCGTCCTCGGCGAGCTTGTAGACGCCGCGGTGCACGTTCGCGTAGGAGGTCTCGTAGAAGTCGCGCATCGCGTCGAGGACCTGGCGTGGCTTCTGGGCCGAGGCCGCGGAGTCGAGGTACGCGAGCGGCTTCCCGTTGACCTCGCGGTCGAAGATCGGGAAGTCCGCGCGCACCCTGCGCGCCTCCAGCTTGGGGCGTGCCTCTACGGCCATCGTGCTTATCGTACGCGCGATGAGCGGCTTCACAGAAACGGTTGCGGGGGCCTACGCGTTCGAGGGAGCGGCGCTGGACCTCGGGCGCGGCGTCCACGAAGGCTCACTCGAACGGGAGGCAGTGGTGCGGCTTCCGCTCGCCACGTCGAACCGCCACGGGCTGATCGCCGGCGCGACGGGGACGGGGAAGACGCGCACGCTGCAACTGCTCGCCGAGCAGCTGTCGGAGGCGGGAGTCTCGGTCTTCGCCGCGGACTACAAGGGCGACGTCTCCGGCTTGACCGTCCCGGGCCCGCCTGAGGGCAAGGCTGCCGATCGCATGGCAGACCTCGGGCTCGACCACGAGCCCGCTTCGTACCCGGCCGAGCTGTTGTCGCTCGGCGGGATCGGCCCCGGTTCGCCGGTTCGCGCGAGCGTCACCGACTTCGGCCCGCAGCTGCTCGCGAAGGTGCTCGGCTCGAACGAGACGCAGGAGTCGAGCCTCGCGCTGGTCTTCCGCTACGCGGACGAGCGCGGTCTCGCGCTCGTCGACCTCGCGGACCTCCGGGCGCTGCTCGCGTTCCTCGAGTCGAAGGAAGGCAGGGACGACCTGACCGGGATCGGCGGCGTGTCGAAGCAGACGATCGGCGTCCTGCTCCGCTCGCTCGTGCAGCTCGAGGACGGTGGCGGAACGGAGTTCTTCGGCGAGCCGCAGTTCGAGATCGCCGACCTCCTGCGCACCACACCCGACGGACGCGGCGTCATCTCCCTCCTCGAGCTCGCTGCCGTCCAGGAGAAGCCGCGCCTCTTCTCGACCGTGCTGATGTGGATGCTCGCCGAGCTCTTCGAGCAGCTTCCCGAGGTCGGGGATCTCGACAAGCCGAAGCTCGTCTTCTTCTTCGACGAGGCGCATCTCCTGTTCGACGACGCGACGGACGCGTTCATGGAGTCCGTCGAGCGAACGGTGCGCATGATCCGCTCGAAGGGCGTCGGCGTGTTCTTCGTGACGCAACACCCGACGGACATCCCGAGCTCCGTGCTCGCGCAGCTCGGCAACCGCGTGCAGCACGCGCTCCGTGCGTTCACGCCGAACGACGCCGACGCCCTTCGCAAGACCGTGAAGACCTACCCGACCTCCGAGCTGTACGACCTCGAGCAGCTGCTAACGAGCCTCGGTATCGGCGAGGCCGCGGTGACGGTGCTCGACGAGAAGGGCGTTCCGACGCCCGTCGTCCACACCAGCCTGCGCGCGCCGCGCGCGAGCATGGAGCCGGCGCCCGACCTGGACGCGACGGCGAAGGCCTCCCCGCTCTGGGCGAAGTACGGCACGCGGCTCGAGCGGGAGAGCGCTGCGGAAGCGCTCGCGAAACGCGTGGAGGCAACACCCGAGCCGGAGGCCAAGCCGACGAGCGCGAAGAAGGCCCCGCCTGCGCCGAGCGACCCGCTCACGGACTTCATGACCTCCCGCCAGGGGAAGGCCCTGCAGAAGGAAATCGTGCGCGGCGTCTTCGGGATGCTTCGCAAGCGGCTCTAGCAGCCTCGCGGCATAGGAATTTCACGAATTCCGTCCTATGCTCTGGGTCAGGCACAAGTTGCCCCTGTGGCCATGACGTACGTTCTCCAACTCGCTGCGCACACCGACCTCCCGGTTCAGACCGTCCTCCGGGTGTTGCTTCGCCAGCCCACGAACGAAGCCGCCCAGAAGAAGGTGGCCGAGGCGGTCGCGCTGATCGGGCTCCCGGACTACCCGCGCCCCGACGGGCACATCGAGGTGCTTCCCGACGTTGGCACAGCACTCGAGCCCGCGCCCTCCCACGTGGAGGCTCCGCAAGCCGAGGTCGAGCCGATCGACCAGACGCAGGAGCTCGTCACCGAGTTCCGGGGCGCCGTCCAGCAGCTCCTCGGGCGACTCGACCGCGAACGTCGAGAACGAATCGACGACCTCGCGCTCTCGACCGACCTCTTCATCGAGGGTTGGCAGAGCGTCGACAGGCGGCTGGGCCGGCTCGAGAAGATGATCGAACGGATCGACCAGCGCCAGCAGACCGACCGCACGCGCGGAGTCGGCGCCGAGATCCACCGGCTCGAGGATCGCCGCGGTTCCAGCCGCTAGCGACACCGTCGAGCTCCGCGTCCTCGGCTGCTTGATCGAGAAGCAGCGCACGACGCCCGACGTCTACCCGCTGTCTCTGAACGCGCTTCGGCTCGCCTGCAACCAGTCGACCAACCGCGAGCCGGTCGTCGACTACGACGAGCCGGCGATCCGCGACGCGCTCCAGCGTCTCTCGTCGAAAGGCTGGGTGCGCCTCGCGAGTGGGCCGTCGAGCCGCGCGGTCAAGTACCGGCACCTGTTCGACGAGGCGCTCGGCCTCTCTGGCCCCGAGATCTCGCTGCTCACCGTCCTGGTGCTGCGCGGCGCGCAAACGGTCGGCGAGCTGAAGTCGCGCAGCGAACGGTTACACCGGTTCGGCTCGCTCGCCGAGGTGGACGAGACGCTTCACGCGCTCGCCGGCCGCGAGCTCGTGGTTCGGCTCGACCGTCGTCCGGGTCAGAAGGAGGAACGATGGGAGCACCGTCTGGGCGAAGCCGCGGAGGCCGCTCCCTCGGAACCTTCGCTCGAAGAGCGCGTCCGTAGGCTCGAGGAACAGGTCGCCGCGCTACGGGAGCAGGCGCGCTAGCGGTCCGAGCTCTCGAGCTCGGGAATCGTGCTCACCGCCATGCGTAGTTGAGTGCACCGCTCGCCATCGCAATGCCGGCAAACGCTAGTCCAAGCGCCTCATGGCCAGTCGTGTAGAGGGCCGCGCCGGCAGCGAGCCACACGGCGAGCTCGATAGCGAACCCGACCTGCTTCGAGGTCTCGATCGTGTGCTTGGGCGAGACGAAGAGCGCCCAGACCGCGATCACGGCCGCGATCGCGCCGATCGCCAGCACCCAGCCCAGCAAACCGTCGCCGGACTTCCAGCCCCAGTAGCCGACCGCAGCGAGCGCACCGAGTTCGAGCAGGAAGCGCAGAACAAGGTTCGCGGCCCTCATGACGTCTCACGCTAGCGTTGGGCGGGTGAGCAGCGACTACATCTTCACCATGTACCGGGTCGACAAGTTCTACGGCCCCGAGCGTCAGGTCCTCTCGAACGTCTCCCTGTCGTTCCTGCCGGGAGCGAAGATCGGCGTGCTCGGGCCGAACGGCGCGGGGAAGTCGACCGTGCTGCGGATCATGGCCGGCGTCGAGGAGCCGTCCTCCGGCGAAGCGCAGCTCGCGCGCGGCGCGAGCGTGGGGCTCCTCTCCCAGGAGCCCGACCTCGATCCCGAAAAGACGGTGCGCGAGAACGTCGAAGACGGCGTGCGGGAGGCGCGCGACCTGCTCGATCGCTTCAACGCGATCTCCGCACGGTTCACCGAGCCGGACGCCGACTACGACACGCTGCTCGCCGAGCAGGCGAAGGTGCAGGACGAGATCGACCGACGCGACCTGTGGGAGCTGGACGCCACGCTCGACCGCGCGATGGACGCGCTGCGCACGCCGGACGGCGACCGCGACGTGGTCTCGCTCTCGGGCGGCGAGCGCCGCCGCGTTGCGCTCGCGCGGCTGCTGCTCTCAGCGCCCGATCTCTTGCTGCTCGACGAGCCGACGAACCATCTCGACGCCGAGTCGGTCTGGTGGCTGGAGCGCTTTCTCGACGACTACAAGGGCACGGTCGTCGCGGTCACGCACGACCGGTACTTCCTCGACAACGTCGCCGGCTGGATCCTCGAGCTCGACCGAGGCAAGGGGCTCCCCTTCGAGGGCAACTACTCGTCCTGGCTCGAACAGAAGCAGACGCGCCTCGCAATCGAGGAGAAGCAGTCGTCGGCGCGGCAGCGGACGCTCGCGCGCGAGCTCGAGTGGGTCCGCGCAAGTCCGCGTGCGCGCCACGCGAAGTCCAAGGCACGCCTCGGCGCGTACGAGAAGCTGCTCGCCGACGAGCAGAACGTGAGGCTCGACAAGGTCGAGATCCATATCCCGCCCGGACCACGCCTCGGCGATGTCGTGATCGAGGCCGACGGCGTCTCGAAGGGCTTCGGCGACCGGCTGCTCTTCGAGAACCTCACGTTCTCGCTACCGCCCGCCGGGATCGTCGGCGTCATCGGCCCGAACGGCGCGGGCAAGACCACGCTCTTCCGGATGATCGTCGGCGAGGAGTCGGCGGACTCCGGCTCCCTCCGGGTCGGCGACACGGTGCAGCTCGCGTACGTCGACCAGTCGCGGGAGTCGCTCGACCCTGCAGCCACCGTCTGGAAGGAGATCAGCGGCGGTCTGGACACGATCGAGCTCGGCAAGCGCGAGCTCAACTCTCGCCAGTACGTCTCGTGGTTCAACTTCAGAGGCGGCGACCAGCAGAAGCGCGTCGGCGACCTCTCGGGCGGCGAGCGGAACCGCGTGCACCTCGCGAAGGTGCTTCGCTCGGGCGGCAACGTGTTGATGCTCGACGAGCCGACGAACGATCTCGACGTCGACACGCTGCGCGCCCTCGAAGAGGCGCTGCTCGACTTCGCCGGCTGCGCGGTGGTGATCTCGCACGATCGCTGGTTCCTCGACCGGATCGCGACGCACATCCTCCACTTCGACGGCGACTCGCAGGTGACGTGGTTCGAGGGAGGCTGGGAGGAGTACGCCGACTGGATCAAGGAGACGAAGGGCGCCGACGCGCTCGAGCCGCACCGGATCAAGTACAAGCCGCTCGTGCGCGCGTAGCTAGCGGTTCTGCTGACGCCAGCGGTGCAGCAGCTTCGACTTGTGGACGGACTTCGGCGTCGGGGGCGGCGGCTTCGGGTCGTGCTCGCCGAGCAAGCGCGCGGCCTCGTCGTCGTCCTCGAGCCCGACGGAGCGCTCCCGCTCGGTCAGCTTCTCGACGCCCCGGGTGGTCAGGTCGCGCTTGCGGCCCATCCTCGGGAGGGTAGCCCTAGAGCACCGACAAGTCCTAACAACCGCTCACTACATTTGGCCGATCGGAACGCGCCTCGCACTGGTGGCGGCAGCGGCGACCCTCGCCCTCGTCGGCGTGGGCTGCGCGGGCTCGGACGACGACGACCAGACCACCGGCTCTGTCCCGACCACGACAACAGCGCCGACCACCACTGCGGAGTCCTTCGACGGCACGACCGGAATGGTCACGGGCGAAGCTACGGCCTCCGAGACGGCGCTGCTCGAGCGCGTAGCTGTCGGCAGCCACGAAGGCTACGACCGCGTCGTCTTCCAGTTCCGGGACGGGGTGCCCGGCTACCGGGTCGAGTACGCGGATCCACCTCTCCACGAGGACGGCTCGGGCAACGTCGTCGAGTTGGACGGCAACGCGTTCGTGGTCGTGCGAATGGAGCCGGCGTCCGGCTTCGACCTCTCGGTCCCTGAGGGCGAGCTGGTCTACACGGGTCCGAGGCGACTTCCCGGACCCGGGACGCCTGTGCTGGAGGTCGTTCGCACGGGCGACTTCGAGGCGGTGCTGACCTGGGCGGTCGGGCTCGAGGCGCGCGTTCCGTATCGCGTGCTCACGCTCGAAAACCCGGCGCGGATCGTCGTCGACTTCGCGGCTCCCTGAGCCTAATCTCCGACCGCTGATCTGCCGATATGGCTCGGGTGACGCCTTTCGCGTTCCCCTCCCGGCTGCTCGGCGAGCTGCTCGTCGAGCAGGGCCTGATCGTGCCCGCCGATCTCGACGACGCCCTGGCCGAGCAGCGGGCGACAGGACGCCGGCTCGGCGAGGTGCTCGTGTCCAGGGGAGCGCTCACAGGAGCCCAGCTCAGCCGGGCGCTCGCAGGGCAGTACGGAATCGAGCTGCCCACGGTCACGGTCTCCGCGCTGGAAAGCTCGGAGACACCCGCCCCGTGGCAGCCGCTCGGACGCTTGCTCGTGACGCGCGGGACGATCTCGCAGGCTGCGCTCGACGAGGCGCTCGCGACACAGCGCAGCTCGGATCGCAAGCTCGGCGAAGTGCTCGTCACCGAGCACGGCGTGACGATGCTCGAGCTCGCCGCGGTGCTGAGCGAGCAGCACGGGCTCGCGATCGGGCCGGACGCCGCTGCGCGGCCCGCCGCCGGCTCCCGCTTTCCCGACGAGTCCTTCTACGAGGTCAAGGAGCCCGGCGGAGCCGCGCTCTTCTCGACCGACAGCTTTCTCGAGGCGACCGACTTCGCCTTCGAGTACCTCGCCGCAGAGTCACCCGACGTGCTCGAGATCGTCCGGCTGCGCGGAGACGAGCGGGAGAGCGTGTGGGAGTGCGACCAACGCGGTGAGCCGCTCGACAGCGCGAATTCCGTCGAAACGTACGGCTTCGACCCGAACGCCTGGACCGGCCCGAACTTCTCCCGCGACTAGCCTCCCGGTCATGGTCGCCGCCCGCGACCGCGAGCGAACGCTCGCGCGGATCCGCAAGCTCTGCCTCGCGCTGCCCGAAGTGAGCGAGCGCCTGAGCCACGGCGCGCCGACGTTCTTCGTGCGCGGGAAACGCGCGTTCCTGATGGTGCTCGCGAACCACCACGGCGACGGCCGCTTCGCGATCTGGTGCGCAGCCGAACAGGGGACACAGGCGATGCTCGTCGAGGCGGACCCGGAGCGGTTCTTCGTCCCGCCGTACGTGGGCCACCGAGGCTGGCTCGGCTTCCGGCTCGACCGGGCGCTGGACTGGGACGAGCTCGCGGGCATCGTGGAGGACGCCTACGCGGAGGTGGCGCCGCCGAAGCTCGTCGAGCAGATGACTCCCCCGGACTAGGGAGCGTTCAGGTTCGGGCGTTCGTCCTCGACCTGCGGCTGCTCGACGTACCCCTCCGGCAGCTCCCCGGACTCGATCGCCTGCTTCATCGCTGCGGCCGCCTGCTTCTTCTCCAGCTTCTTCTCGCGCTTCTCCTGGACCTTCCGCTCGCGCTGGAGCTTGGCCATCGTCGTCTGTCGCTTGGTCGCCATCGATCGGTTTCCCTTCGTCGTAGTTCCGCCGGAGTCCTGCCCGCCGGGGCCGGCTCACGAGCCGCGACTTCAGTCTACCGACCACTTTGCGGCAATCGGGCACAGGAATATGCTCGGCGTGGCAAGCGACTTCGGAGGTTGGCCATGTCCTTGAAGCTGAACATGCTCCCGCCCAGCGTGAACAACATGTCCGTCCGCGTCTTCGTGCGAGCGGCCGGGCTCCCGTACGAAGAGGAGAACGTCTGGGGCCAGACCCAGGGCGACGACTACCTGGCCAAGTACCCGGCCGGGCTGACGCCGACGGTCGAGACTGACGAGCTCCCGAAAGGCGTCCTCGGCGAGAGTTGCGCGGTGATGATGTACCTCGCGAGCCGCGAGGGGCGCGACGATCTCTACCCGACCGAGCTCGGGCGCCGCGCGATGACGGACAGCGCGAACTTCTACACGATGAGCATGCTCTACCCGCTCGTCGCGCGCGCGACCTATCCGCGCCTGAGCTTCCCCGGCTACCCGGGCGAGGTCGCGACGTCGGAGGCGTCGGACGACGACAAGGAAGGCGCCCGCAAGGCTGCGGAAGACGCGATCCCGCGCATCCTCGAGACCTACCGCGAGTTCTTCGGCGCGGACGGCGGCTTCATCGGCGGCGACAGTCCGAGCATCGCCGACATTCGCCTCGCGTGCACGCTCGAGTTCCTCGCCGTCACGGACACCGAGCTTCCCGACTGGACGAAGGACTACATGCAGCGGGTCGAGGCGGCGCTCGGCGACGCGTACACCGAGCCGGCGGGCGACGTGCGCGGCTACATCGCGCAGGTCACGGGCCAGGCGGTGGCCGGTTAGCTCCCTGCCGTTCGTGCACTGGGACGAGGTCGAGTCCTTCCATCGCGCGAAGGGTGAGATGGACGCGACCTGGCAGCGGCTCGGCCACGAGGCCGGGACGCGAACCGTCGGCGTGAACCGCGTGCGCGTCGCGCCCGGGATGCTGCCGACGCCGCCGCACTCGCACACTGCCTCCGAGGAGGTCTTCTTCGTGCTCGCAGGCTCGGGGCTCGCGTGGCAGGACGGCGACGTGCACGAGGTGGGGCCGCGCGACTGTGTGATCCACCGCGCGAACGAGCTCGAGCACACGTTCATCGCCGGTGAGGACGGGCTCGAGTACCTCGCCTTCGGCACGCGTCACCCGACCGAGATCGGCTGGTTGCCGCGCTCGCGCGCGGTCAGGATCGGGCACCCGTGGGTCGAGGGACGCGACGACGACCCCTGGGACGCCGAGGCGACGAGCGAGCCGCTCGGCTACGGCGCCCCGGCGCCGCGTCCGGCGAACATCCTCAACGTGGACGAGGTCGAGCTCGAGCGCTGGGAAGATCGGCTCACCACAGCGCCGTTGGCGACGGTGGAGCGGTCGGAGCTCGCGGGGTTTCACTGGGAGCAGATCGCGCCGGGCGCTCGCGGCTCGCCTCCACACTGCCACTCCGAGGAGGAAGAGGTCTTCGTCATCCTCGAGGGCAGCGCGACGCTCGAACTGTGGCCGTCACCGCCACGTGAGACGGCCGGCGAGGTCATTGAGGAGCACACATTGCGGCCCGGGCATCTCGTCGCGAGGCCACCCGGTTCGAGAGTCGGGCATGCGTTCGTCGCGGGGCCTGAAGGGGTGACGATGCTGATCTACGGAACACGGAAGCCAAACGACATGGCGTGGTTCCCGCGCTCGCGGAAGATCTCCTTCCGCGGCCTGGGCGTGATCGGGCGGATCGAGACGCTCGATTACCACGACGGCGAGCCTGACTAACGGCTGACGGAGAACCGGGCAGCGACGAAGTCGCCGTTCCGGCCGAGCTCCTCCAGGCGCAACTCGATCCGGCGGGGCAGCAGAGGTGCGCCCGCACCGAGTGTGACCGGGGCGATCGAAACGATCACCTCGTCGAGCAAGCCTGCGTCGGCGAACTGACCTGCGAGGTCACCGCCGCCGACGATCCAGATGTTCCTCTCGCCGGCAGCCTCGATCATCTGCGCGTGCACGGGCGCGACCTCCCCGCTCGTGAACTCGACCTTCGCGTCGTGAACCACGGGCAGCTGCCGGTGCGTGAAGACCCAGCACGGGATGTCGTACGGCCACTTCCACTCCGACGGATCCTTGTCTTTGAACTCGTGGTCGAGGATCCACTCGTACGTGGTCGACCCCATTGCGAGTGCACCGACATTCGCGATGAAGTCGCCGTAGTTTCCGGGGCCTTTCTCGTCGCGCTGCCGCGTGAACAGCCAGTCCAGCGAGTCGTTCGGGTCGGCGATGAAGCCGTCGAGCGTCGTCGCCGTGTAGTACTGCGTGAGGCTCACGCGTCCAGTTTCTCCCAGAGTGAGACGTGCTGGTCGCTCTCGCTCGTGAACGGCTCGCGCTTCCAGCCGCCCCAGCGATCTCGCAGCCTCATCCCGGCGAGCTCCGCCATCAGGTCGAGCTCCGCCGGCCGGGCGTAACGGAACGGAATCGAGTTGCGCTCGACGCGTCCGTCCACGATCTCGAAGTGGTGCGACGTCAGCCCTTGTCTCGCGACGTCGTACTCGTCGAAGCCCCACTTCGTCTCGCTCACGTGGAACGCGCGGACGGTCTCGGCCGGAGGAAGCCGCTGCAGCTCGGCGACCGACGTCTCGATGACGAAGCAGCCGCCGGGCCTGAGGTGCGCAGCGACGTTCTTGAAGCACGCGACCTGTGCCGCCTGCGTCGTCAGGTTCATGATCGTGTTGAACACGAGATACGCGACGGCGAACGTCCCGTCGACCGTCGTGGTCGAGAAGTCGCCGATCGTGACTCCGATGTCTTCGCCGCCCGGCTTCGCCCGCAGCCTCGCAGCCATGGCCTTGGACAGCTCGATCCCGTGAACGGGGACGCCTCGGCGCGCGAGCGGTAGCGCGATCCGGCCCGTCCCGATCCCGAGCTCGAGCGCAGACCCGTCCCCGGCGAGCTCGGCGAGGAGGTCGACGATCGGGTCGACGACGGCGGGCTCGAACGTCTCGGCAGCGGACTCGTCGTACCTCGCCGCCACGCGCTCACCGAAGTACCCGTCCTCGTCAGGCATCTCCGGAACCTACCGCGGCGATTACTGTCCGGAGGTGGCGAACGTGCTGGTCACCGGCATGTCGGGAACGGGCAAGTCCACGGCATTGGACGAGCTCGGCCGGCGCGGCTTCCGGGTCGTCGACACGGACTCGCCCGCCTGGAGCGAGTGGATCCCCGCTGCAGGTGAGTGGCTCTGGCGGGAGGACCGCATCGCGGAGCTCCTGGCGTCGCAGGAGGACGACGTCCTCTTCGTGTCGGGCTGCATGTCGAACCAGGGGAGGTTCTACGACCGCTTCGACGCGGTCGTGCTGCTCAGCGCTCCCCTCGAGGTGATCCTCGAGCGCGTGGCGAACAGGACGACGAACGACTACGGCAAGGGGCCTGGGGAGCTCGACCTGATCGGCTTCCACCTCGAAACGGTGGAGCCACTGCTCCGAGCGACCTGCACCCACGAGCTCGATGCGAGCCGGCCACTCGACGACGTCGTCGACGCGCTGGTCGCGATCGGCCAGCGCTAAGAACTGACGATGACGTGGTCGTTCCTGCGGCGCGTGCGCTCGTGCGCGTGCGCATGCGGCCGCGACGCGAGCAAGGCGAGCAGAACGACGGCGACGAAGTTGCTGAACGTCGGCTCCGGCCAGTGGACTTCAGCCGACCCGCTGAACCAGGAAGGCTCGACCAGGAAGACGAAGGCCGTGATCACGACCTTGCCGAACCAACCGATGACCAGGAACAGCGTCGCGAGAACGATGCCCCAGAAGCCCAACTCGGGAAGACCCACGGCCGACGCGAAGTCGAGCACGTTCCACGCGAGCCAGAAGATCACCGGGCCGATCAGGAGCACGACGAGGAGCGCCGCGAGCGCGACGACGATCCCGCCGGCGACCAGGGCGCCGATCCCGAGCACGCGGAGGACCGTGTTGACGCGTGGATTCACAGGGCGAGTCTACGACACCAAAGTGTCGATCTGGCCCCTGCGCGTTCGTCGTGCATGGGTAAGGCTGTTACCGGACCGAACGAGAGGGGACGACGATGAAGTACCTGATGCTGGTCTGTTGGGACACCGAGAAGATGGACGGTCAGACCGAGCCCGGCCCGAACGACACGCCGGAAGAGGAGAGCTTTCCCTGGCTGGACGACCTCCAGGCTCGAGGGCGCTGGGTCACCGGCGACCAGCTGGCGCCACCGCGCCGTGGGCGCTCCGTGCGCGTCCGGGACGGCAAGGCGATCGTCAGCGACGGCCCGTTCGTCGAGACGAAGGAGGCGGTCGGCGGGTTCGACATCATCGAGTGCGACAGCCTGGAGGAAGCCGTCGAGATCGCGGCGGGCCACCCCGTCGCGCAGATGGGGACGATCGAGGTCAGGCCGTTCTGGGGGAACTGACGAGCTAGTCGGCCATGCGGAACGCGACCTGGTACTTCGCGACGGACGTGCGCTGGCCCGGAGTGTCGCCGGCCGGCATCGCGCTCAGCGTTTCGTCGCCGGTCTTGTAGTCGGCCTCGTTCTCGAAGAAGAGGATCACGAGTGACTTGTCCGCTTCGGGATCGTGAAGAACGACGATTTCCTTGGCCGGCACGTTCTCCGGCCGCTCGCTCCCCTCCATCTCGCTCTTCATCTGCGCCATTCGGTCGCTGTCTACGCCATCAAAGGCCACAACTCGTGCGAGCGGCATGTCTGCCTCCTGGTCGAGAGTTCACCAGACTCTACGCCTCGAGCGGCCACGGAAGGCGAACCGGCACGTACTCGCCCGGCCAGTCCGCGTACGCCTCGTCCCCCGAGTCGGTCTGCTTCGCGGCGGACGCACCGTACTTCGCCGCGACATCGCTCACCGGGTACAGCAGCGTCTCGGCTTCGGGCCGCGAGCCGATCATGAGAATGGCGCACGGGCCGTCGTCGGCACCGACGAACACGTGGCGCGTGTCGGCCGGGCAATGGAAGTAGTCCCACTGCCGCAACGGCCGCTCCTCCTCCTCGACGATCAGCGTGCACGCGCCCGACAGCACGAGGAACCCCTCCTGGGCGCCCTCCGAGTGGTAGAGCGCGTTCGGCTCGCCCGGCGACAGAACGCGGACGTTGACGCCGAAGTCGCCGAACGGCGACGCCCGCGGCTCGAGCGGATACTCCGCGCCGCCTTTCTCTTCGTTTCGCACGGCGAGCGCATCGCCGAGGTTGAGCACGAACCAACCGCCTGACGTGATGTAGCGGCCGTACGGGGTCTCCTCCGAGCTTGCTTCGTTGACGGGCATTTCGTCCTCCTCGGTGTCGGCGCGCGGTTCGTATCATCTCCTGAACCATGGGCAGCCTGATCTACTCGACGATCGGCTCGCTCGACGGCTACATCGCAGACGAGAATGGCAAGTTCGACTGGGCCGAGCCCGACGAAGAGGTCCACACGTTCGTCAACGACCTCGCGCGGCCGGTCGGCACCTATCTCCTCGGGCGCCGGATGTACGAGGTGCTGGCGTACTGGGACGATCCGCCGAGCCTCGACGAGCAGCCGTCCTACGTGCAGGAGTTCACCCAGCTCTGGCAGGGCGCGGACAAGGTCGTCTTCTCGAGGACGCTCGAGACGGCGCGCACCGCCAGGACTCGGATCGAGCACGACTTCGACGTCGAGGGCATCCGGGAGCTGAAGGCACGGTCCACCCACGATCTCGCCGTCGGCGGCCCCGAGCTCGCCGCACAGGCGATCAAAGCCGGGTTGGTCGACGAGTACCAGCTCTTCGTCGTGCCCGTCGTCGTCGGAGCCGGCAAGCGCGCCCTGCCGGACGCTGGCCGCAGCGACCTTGAGCTGGTGGACGAACGCCGGCTCCGCAACGGCACCGTGTTTCTCCGCTACCGGAGCCGGACGTGATCTAGGACAGCGCGCGCTCGAGGGCAGCCCGGTCGAACGGGCCGCCGTGCGTTGCAAGCACATGCTCGACCGGGACTGCAAGGAGTGGGCGCAGTCCTGTGGCGACCTTCTCGCGCGTCACGCCGGGCGGAAGCCACCGCTCGTTGATCTCGAGCCCCTGGCCGAAGTCGACGAGCGTGTCGCCGGAGATCACCGCACCGTGGCTCTCCAACCAGAGCACGGTGTCGTTCGTCTTGTGCCCGTGGAACACGTCGGCTCCGAACGGCAGGCGCTCACCGGCCGCGTACGGGCGTGCCTCGCCCTTGTTCTCGCGGAGCAGCCAAACGACGTCGGGACTGCCGTCGCCGGCCTGCTCGGCGGTGAGGCCGTACGTGTCCATGAGGAATTGCGCGCTGTCGGGCAGCGGCGTGTAGACGGGCGCGCCGAGCCGTTCGACCAGGCTCTCCGCGTCGCGCTCATGCCACGGCGCGGTGAGCACGATCGCCGTCTCGCGGCCGGCGGCGCGCTCGACGAGCTCGTCCGGCACCTCGAGCGGGTCGAAGAGCAGCAGCCGCTCCCCGTCGTCGATCGCGTAGGACGACACGTTCTTGTCCCACGGCTCGGTGTCCCGCCAGCCCGGGTGCGGTGCTTGCCAGTGCCAAAGCCCCGGACGCAACTCGCGCACGGCGCGATGCTACTGAAACGCGTCGATGACTTTGCCGGCATCGCGAAGTCTCATTGGAGGTAGTCCGGACCGAGAGGAGTCAGGAGCGTGCAGAGGATCAACATCGACGTGCCCGAGTTCAGGTACTTCCCCGACTTTCCGGAGGGTTTCCGCCCGGGCATCGCGCGGTTCGGCGCGCTCTTGGGCGCAGCCGGCACCGGGATGAGCGTGTACGAGTTGCCGCCGGGCCAGGCGATCGGCCCGTACCACTACGAGAACCCGGAGGAGGAGTGGCTGCTGGTACTCGCCGGCAGGCCGACGCTGCGCCATCCGGAAGGCGAGGACGAGCTCGAGCCTTGGGACGTCGTCTTCTTCCGCCGGGACCGGGTGGCGCACACGCGGTGCGTAATGACGGGGACGCAACGGCTCGCGTGCTGATGTTCTCGAACACCAGTAAGGTCGCCGCGAGCGTCTATCCGGACAGCGGCAAGATCGCCATCTGGACGGGCAATGACGACGACGACCTCATCGTCAGGCGGACGAGTGGCGTCGATTACTGGGACGGCGAGGGATAGGGCGGTGCGTCGATCGGCTGTCTTCGTCGTCGCATGCCTCGCCTGCGCTACTTCACTCACGGCGTGCGCGTCGGACGGTGAGAGCACTCCGAACCTCGCCGAGCTCGAAGACGCTCATGAGCCCTACTACTACGTCGGCCGTTCGTTCGACGGACTACGTCTTTCGAACGTGCAGACGTATGAGGGTGGCGTTGCCGCCCTCTTCTACGGAACATGCAAGCCATCCAGCGCTGGAGGATGTCCACCGCCTCTGGAGCTTCAGCACAGGTTGTGCGGTGGGCGTGTCACGGTCGTCATCTTCGTCGGCACCGATCCAAGGCCCGGTCGCGCCACACGGGCAGCGCAGGCGCTTCGACCGCTCTCCGAAGGTGCGAGAGGGATGAGCCCAGACGTGGCGTTTGATCGAGCTCCCTGCTAGATCTCGCGCGGGCAGGGACGTTCGAGTCACTGACCCGGGGTAGGTCGAACCGAGCGATGACTCCGCTGTCGCCGTCTTCGGGCACCGGACGCTCGGGGTGGCGGGTCGCCACCCATGCGTACCCCTGCTCCGGGTACGCGACGACATCCGGAAACCGCTTCGAGGAGACGGCGAGCAGCCGAACCGGCTCGTCGGTCGGGTTCGAGAAGTCGTGCAACCCGTCTGGGCCTTCAGGGAAGTACACGACATCTCCGGGTGAGAGCTGCTCTTCGGCCTCCGGAGTGCGAACGGTCGGTGTGCCGTCGAGGACGAAGAACATCTCCTCCACGCCGTAGTGCATGTGCAACGGCCCTCCTGGCGAGCCCGGCAGAAGCTCGCGCAGAGAGGCTCCGAGGATGTCCGCTCCAAACGCGTGTCCGAACCACCGAACGCGCGTCCGATCGTCGTCGTTCTGCTCGTCCCAGGGCTCATCGGCCAGGAAGTTCAAGCGGTGCATGGGTCCTCCGTCTCGAGTCGCCGCCGGCGACGCCCGCCCCAGCGCGTGCGCTGCGTCAGTCTAGGGTGGCGAGCGTGGAAACAGCCGTCTTGATGCTCGGTGACCGGGTGATCGCTCGCCTCGAAGACATTCAGCCGGACATGCCGTGGTCAAAGGCATGGAGGGTTCGCTGGTTCGTGAGTCGGATCACGACGACTGAGGCGTTCGGAGAAGTCGAGCCGCTCTTCCGACGCGAACGTGCGCTCACCGAGTCACCGGAACCGTTCGACGTCGACGCGTGGCAGGAGACCTGGGAACAGCTGTGGCAGCGCGGTGTGAGCTTGCTTCTCCTTGACGGGTCGCGAGTCGAGCGCGACTTCGCGGTACACGTCTACGAGGACGGCACAGCGCGCTTCCGGTACTAGTGCCCAGCCGCAGTCAAGACTTCGGGAGGTAGGTCAGAAGCACGACTCCAGAGTCGAACCGCTTCACGTCGTCGAGCTCCATCCACACGGTTCCCCTGTCTCCGAGCACGTGGACGTTCCCCTTGCCCCAGACGAGAGGGTTCAAGTAGATCTCGTACTCGTCGACCAGGCCCTGTTCGGCGAGGGCGTACGCGAACTCGCCGCTCCCGTGCATGAAGAGGTCACCGTCGACCTCGTCTTTGAGCTTCGGGATCGAGTCTCGGAGGTCCCCCTCGAGCAGGGTCGCGTTCCACTCGAGCTCTCCGGACAGGGTGTTGGAGCCGACGTACTTCCGCATCGAGTTGACCATGTCCGCCCACCTGCCCGACTGACTCGGCCAGTACCCCGCCAGCCCCTCGTAGGTCTTGCGGCCCAGCACCAGCCCGCTGGATCTCGCCTGCCGCTCGAACGAGTACTCGCCGTGGTCGCCGTCCGGCTGCACCCACTCGCCGACCGGGTCTATGACGCCGTCGAGCGTGGCCTGTGTGGTCGCAATCAGCTTTCCCATCTCGACTCTCCTTGGGTTAGCGGTGCCGGCTGTCGCGATCAGCTTCCGCATGATCAGACCACAGCCCCGTTCCTTCCTCAGTCGAGGCGCAGGATCGTTTCCTCGATCTCCTCACCGCGACCGCGTGCGAAGCCGCGGTCGACGCCAATGCTCGGAACCCGGCCTTCTCCAGTACTCGAAGCGAACCGACGTTGTCCGAGGCCGCACGAGCGTACACCGGACGTTCGGCGGTCTCGGCAAGAAGCATCTGTAGTGCTGCGCTCGCGATGCCTTTCCCCCAGAGCGTTCGGTCCACCCAGTAGGTCACCTCGAGCTGATCGTCGATTCGGAAGGACGCGATCGTTCCAGTGACTGCTCCGTCGACATCGATGACTCGGTTCGAGACGCTTGTGTCGGCCCGCAGGCGCGACATCCGGTCGAGAAACGCGCGGCGATCGGTCCAATCCTTGGCCGTGAAGGCGGCCATTCGGATCGACTCCGGATCCGTCGCTTGCTGAAAGATCGCGTCGAGATCCCCGTCCTCGAGCGGCCTGAGCGAGACGTTCACGGTTCCAGGAAGTCGCCTTGGCCGGCGTTCACGAATCACGCCCGAGCACGTTCTGGGCGTCGCCGATTTGCTCGGCCAGTCCGATGAGAATGCCCTCGGGGCCTCGGATGTAGCAGAGCCGATACACGTCCTCGTATTGGACGACTTCGTCGACGACCTGCGCGCCGTGCTCGCGGAGTCGGGCCAGCGTTTCGTCGAGGTCATCCACGGCGAACATGACGCGGAGGTAGCCGAGGGCGTTTACCGGGGCGTTCCGGTGATCTGCGACCGGAGGCGGCGTGAGAAAGCGCGAGAGCTCGATCTTGCCGTGGCCGTCCGGCATACGCATCATGGCGATCTCGACGCGCTGGTCGCGCAGTCCAGTGACGCGCCCTGACCAGTCTCCTTCGATCATGGCTCGCCCTTCGAGTTCGAGACCCAGCTCGGCGAAAAAGTCGATAGCGGCATCAAGCGACTCCACCACGATGCCGACGTTGTCCATCCGTTGAAGCGCCATGCGGCCATTATCGCGATGAGTTATGGATCGCCGACAGTCCCGACTCCAGTTGGCGCACGGGCTGATGGTGCGACCAGAGTTGTTTCGCTGGGGCTTAGAGCGCGGTCGTGAGGAAGCGTTCGATCATGGCGTTCACTTGCTCGGGAACTTCGAGTTGGTGAAAGTGCCCGGCGCCAACAGTGATCCCCACCTCCAGGTCAGGCTTGACTGCACGCAACCGAATGGCCTCCGGGTTCGCGTGGAGTCCGGGACGAAGCAGCAGGGTCGGGACGGCGCAGAGGGCGAGCGAACCGACGCCGTTCCAGGCGTTGACTCCGCGTATGACTGCGGTCGCGATCGGCAACGGGACGGCGCACATCATTTCGGCGATCCACCGCGCCAGCTCTTCATCGCGCGCACCCATGTCCTGTACGTAGAGGCGACGGACCTCCTCACCCGTCGGGCTCGCTAGCTGCTCCGCGAACGCTTCGAACCCCTTGACAGTCTCCGGGAGCGGGTCGATCGGCCCTGGGTCGACGAGGACGAGCGCGCGCGGCACAGTCGGATGGCGAGCCGCGAGCTCGACCCCGATCATTCCGCCGAGGCTATGCCCGACAACAACCGGCTGGTCGATCCCGACCTCGGCGCAGAATCGCGCAAGATCGTCGGCCAAGTCGGGAATCTCATAGCCGTCCTCCGGACGGTCGCTCTGACCGCAACCCCGGAGGTCGAGTGCGGTGACGGCGTGCGTGCGCGCAAAGTGCTCGAACTGCGGGCGGAACGCAGTGTGATCGCAGCACCAGCCGGGGACGAAGAGCAGTTCGGGCTCGCCGCTGCCGGCCCGCTCGTAGTACAGCCTCAGGCGATCGAGCTCCGCGTACGGCATAGGGCCGCCATCCTCTCATGACGTAGACCAGGCGCCACACGCCTCGGCTGCGCCAGTGCGCGGGAATGTCCCTTATCGTTTACCGAATGAAGACTTTCAACCTCAACAGCGACGAGTGGGACGGGACGAGGGACCGCGAGGGCTGGCGCGTCACGGGCGCGCTCGTCGGCCAACACATCGGCGGTGAGCTCATCGGCGCGACCATGTCCGAGGTCGAGCCTGGCTGCAAGCTCTGGCCGTACCACACGCATTACCTGAACGAGGAGTGGGTGATCGTGCTTCGCGGCGAGCCGACATTGCGTACGCCCGAAGGCGAGCAGGTGTTGAAAGAGGGTGACGTGGCCTGCTTTCCGCGCGGCAAGGAGGGTGCGCATCAGATCATCAACCGAACGGACTCGACGATACGCGTACTGATGCTCTCCTCGATGATCCGCGGCGAGATCATCGAGTACCTCGACACCGGGAAGGTTCTCGCCAAGGGCGTGGCGGACGAAGACATCATGTTCTCGAGGCCCGGACCCGAGGCCGAGTTCTGGGAAGGCGAGGAATAGCTCCGAGCGGCGCTCGCGACTAACGGCAGCTTGCGAATGTAGGCAACTAGACGACACTCGCCTGCGCGAGCGTGCCGGCTAGACCAGCAACGTGCGGCAGATTGCTGCCACGTGTCGATGATCTGTGCCGCAACAACCGCCGACGACACTCAGGCTCGGGAGGCCCAGCCGAAGCGAGTCGTGGCGTCTCGCCAGATCGTCGGGATCGCCGTCGTCGAGCGTCGTCGCTTCATCCAACTCCGCGTGGCTCTTCGTCGACGCGTTCGCGCGCACCCCGCGCACGCGTGCCGCCCACGGCGCGCCCGGCTCGAGGACATCCTCGAAGTGCGTGGGATGGGCGCAGTTGATCATGAAGTACGCCGCCGCGTGCTCCGTTTCGCGGTCGACCTGATCGATCGCCTCGCCGAGCGCCTGGCCGCTCGGGAGTCGACCGTCTGTCTCGACGGTGAACGAGATCGCAGCGGGCAGACCGGCGTTCGACGACGCGCGGAGAATTCCAACCGCCTCCGCGGCGTACGTCATGGTGATCGCCGTCACCAGGTCGGCGGCAGTCTCCGCGAACGTGGCGATCTGGACGCTGTGGTACTTCTCCGCAGCTTCGGCCGTGAGTCGTTCGTCCGGGGCGTAACCGTCGCCCTGAGGTCCGATGCAGCCGCTGATCACGAACGGTGTCTCAGGGCTCTCGTACCGATCGCGGATCTCCTCCATCAGCGCGATCGAAGCGCGGTTCAGTCCATCGAGCTCGGCGACGGAGTAGCCGAGCCGCTCCGCCCAGCCCGGGCTCGCCCGCCACGTCGGGCTCTCGAGCACGAACCCGGCGCCGAGCTCGCGGGCCAACTCGGCGTAGCGGACGTAGTAGCTCCGGAGCGCCTCGGTCCCCTCTTCGCTCCGGAGCAGGTCGACGGCGGCAAACTCTGGCAGGTCGAAGCCATCGTGGAAGATGAGCGTCGTCTCGAGACCGCCATCCGTCATGAACAGCCGACCGTCGAGTTGAGGGAGCCGATCGCGGTACCGCAAGCGGGACAGCCTCTCAGGCTTGCGGGATGCGCGCCTCGAGTGCTTCGCCCAGCGTCTCGCGCACGGGCTCGAGCTCGATGCGGTCCAGGATGTCCTGGAAGAAGCCGCGCACGATGATTCGCTCCGCTTCCGCGCGCGAGAGGCCGCGCGACATCAGGTAGAAGAGCTGCTCGCGATCGACCTGGCCGAGCGTCGCGCCGTGGGTGCAACGCACGTCGTTCGCCAGGATCTCCAGGCCCGGGATCGAGTCGGCATGCGCCTTCTCGCTCAGCATCAGGTTCCGATTCTCCTGGTACGCGTTCGTCTTCTGCGCTTCCTTCTCGACGCGGATCATCCCGCGCCAGACCGCGGTCGCCTCGTCGCGGAGGGCGCCCTTGAACGCGAAGTCCGAAGTGGTGTTCGGCGCCATGTGCTCCTGGAACGTGTCGTAGTCCAGGTGCTGGTCGCCGTCGGCGAAGTACGCGCCGGTCACTCGAGACGTCGCGCCCTGACCGGCGAGGTCGTTCTGGATCCGCGTCTTGCCGCGCTTCGAGCCGAAGCCGCCGGCGACCCAGTCGAGCTCGGCGTCGCGCTCGACGCGCGCGTGGTGGTTCGCGAAGTGCCACGTCGACATGGAAAGGTTCTGCAGCGAGACGTACTCGAGCTTCGCGTTCTGCTCGACGAAGAGCTCCACCACGGCGTTCGTGTAGCCGGCGAGCTCGGGCGTCGCGCTCGTGTACTCCTCGATCAGCGTCGCGCGCGAGCCCTCCTCGGCGATCACGAGCAGCCGGAAGAAGAGCGCGCCTCCTTCGATTGTGTTCGCGATGCGCACGTAGAGCGGCTGCTCCACCTGCACGCCCTTCGGGATCACGACCAGCAGGCCGTGCTTCCACAGCGCGGCGTTGTGCGCCGCGAACTTCTCGTCGTGGCCGACCAGCGTGCCGAGCCGCTTCTGCGCGTCGGAGAGCGGCTCGAAGACGATCCCTTCGGGCACACGCTCGATCTCGATCCCCGACTCGGTGATCACGGCGAGCCCCGTCACGTCGACGTCGAGCATCGCCCCGGCCGGCTTGTGGCCTCCGTGCCCGTTCGACGCGTAGCTGTCCGGGTCGAAGCCCTTGAGATCGGTGAAGCGCCACGACTCGTCGTTCGTCGTCGGCAGCGGCAGCGCCGCGTAGCTCTCCTTCAGCTCAGCTCTCGTCACGGCGCTTCCGCTCCGCGTAGCGGCGGTGCAGGATGATCACGTTGCCGTCGGGGTCCTTGACGAAGCCCATGTGGCACACGCCGCTGTCCTCGATCCCCATTACCTCGCCGCCGGCTGTGCGGAAGTCCTCGACCGCCTCGTGGACGTCCGGGACGCGGAAGGCGATCCCGTTCGGGTTCGCGGCGAACTCCTCGCCCTGCTCCTCGGGGTCCCAGAACGAGAGCGTGAGGTCGCCGACCTCGACCTCCCCCTCCGTGAACGCGCTCTCGCGCAGCTCGAGGACGTCGCGGTAGAACGCGACGGCGCGCGCGATATCGCGCGTCGGAACGGACACGAAGTCGACCTGTTCGACCTGCATGGCTAGGGAAGCGACCCGTCGGAGTACGGCTTGTGCCGGTGGTGCAGGATCAGCGCGTTGCCGTCGGGATCGTTGAAGAACGCCATATGGCAGACGCCCGAGTCGTACGCCTCCTCGAACAGGAACTCGACGCCCTTGTCCCTGAGCGCTTGCATCGACTGCGCGACGTCGGGAACGCGAAGCGCGACCGCGTAGTTGCTCGGGCGAAACGGCGTGCCGGTCTGCTCGGGCGTGTTCAGCAGCATCGTCGCGTTCCCCGGCTCGAACTCGGGCCACTCGTCGCTCGAGCGTGTGTTCCGCGCGAGCCCGAGCGTCTCGTTGTAGAACTTCACGCCGGCAGGTCGGTCGGTCACCGGGATGCCGATGAAGTCGGTGCGCTCGACGCCGGTCACGTCGCCGTCCCAGCGCGCGAGCGGTGCGTAGCGGTGATGCACGAACAGCTTGTTCCCGGCCGGGTCGCTGAACCCGCTCGTGAAGCAGACTCCGGAGTCGTAGATCTCGCGCGGGAACTCGACGCCGACGCCCTCGAGCGTTCGCCTCGCCTCCTGGACGTCGGGAACGCCGAGCCCGATCCCGGCCCACTCGGAGAGCGCGATCGTCAGGTTGCCGGTCTCGTACTCGGCCCAGTGCTCGTCGGAGCCCGGGTTGCGGGCGAGCCCGAGCGTCTCGCCGTAGAACTCGGACGCTCGCGCGACGTCGGCGACCGGGCGCGCGATGAAGTCGATGCGCTGGACCTCGATCACGCGTCGAACCTCCGGTGGAGCATGAGCGCGTTGCCGTCGGGATCCTTGAACCACGCCTGCTTGCAGACGTTCGTGTTGATCGTCTCGCCGTCGAAGACGACGCCCTTCCCCTCGAGCTCGGCGCGCGCAGCGTCCACGTCCGGGACGCGCAATGCGAGACCGGCGGACGGCGCGAACGGCTGTCCGATGCTCGACGGGTCGAAGATGTCGAGCGTCACCTGGCCACAACGGAACTCCATGTCGCTCTCGCCCTCGCTCTCGAGCTCGAGGCCGAGCGTCTCCGAGTAGAAACGCTTCGCGCGTGCGATGTCCTGCGTCAGGAAGGACACGAAGTCGACCCGCTCGACGTCCATTAGCGCGGCGAGTAGCGGTGGTGCAGCATCAAGTCGTTGCCGTCGGGGTCGTTGAAGAACGCCATTCGGCAGACCCCGGTGTCGAGCGTCTCGCCGATGAACTCGACGCCCTTGGCCTCGAGCTCTGCGCGGGAGGCGTCGATGTCGTCGACGTGCAGCGCGAGGTGCGCGTTCTTCTGCGGCGCGAACGTCCCGCCCATCTTCTCGGGCTCCCAGATCGCGCAGCACGTCTCACCGACCCAGAACTCGTACTGCGCCTTCGGATCACGCCGGAGGCCCAGCACCTCGACGTAGAACTGCGCGGAGCGGTCAGCGTCGCGCGAGGGAATCGCGACGAAGTCCAGGCTCGCGATCAACCGACCGAACCCTCCATCTGGAGCTGGATGAGGCGATTCATCTCGACCGCGTACTCGAGCGGCAGCTCCTTCGTGATCGGCTCGACGAAGCCGGAGACGATCAGCGCGGAGGCCTCGGCCTCCGAGAGCCCGCGCGACATCAGGTAGAAGAGCTGCTCCTCGCCGATCTTCGAGACGGTCGCCTCGTGGCCGATGTTGACGTCGCTCTCGTCGATCCGGATGTAGGGATACGTGTCGGAGCGCGATTCCTCGTCGAGGATCAGCGCGTCGCAGACGACCTTCGACTTCGCTCCGTGCGCGCCCTTCGCGACCTCGAGCAGGCCGCGGTAGCCCGCACGCCCGCCGCCGCGAGAGATCGACTTCGACGTGATCACCGACGTCGTGTTTGGCGCGACGTGGACGCACTTGCCGCCCGCGTCCTGATGCTGGCCCTTGCCGGCGAACGCGATCGACAGCACCTCGCCGTGCGCACGCTCGCCCATCAGCCAGATCGCCGGATACTTCATCGTGAGCTTCGAGCCGAGGTTCCCGTCGACCCACTCCATCGTGGCGCCCTCGTAAGCGACGGCGCGCTTCGTGACGAGGTTGTAGACGTTGTTCGACCAGTTCTGAATCGTCGTGTAGCGGCAGCGCGCGTCCTTCTTCACCACGATCTCGACGACTGCGGAGTGCAGCGAGTCGGACGAGTAGATCGGCGCGGTGCAGCCTTCGACGTAGTGCACGTACGCGCCCTCGTCGACGAGGATCAGCGTGCGCTCGAACTGGCCCATGTTCTCCGCGTTGATGCGGAAGTAGGCCTGGAGCGGCAACTCGATCTTCACGCCCGGCGGCACGTAGATGAACGATCCACCCGACCACACGGCCGAGTTGAGCGCAGCGAACTTGTTGTCGTTCTGCGGGATGATCGTCCCGAAGTACTGCTTGACGAGCTCCTCGTGGTCGCGGAGCGCCGAGTCCATGTCGAGGAAGATCACGCCCTGCTTCTCGAGGCTCTCCTGGAGCTTGTGGTAGACGACCTCGCTCTCGTACTGCGCACCGACGCCGGCGAGGTACTTCTTCTCGGCCTCCGGGATCCCGAGCTTGTCCCAGGTGTCCTTGATGTCGGCCGGGAGGTCCTCCCACGACTCCGCCTGCTTTTCGGTCGGGCGGATGTAGTAGTAGATGTTCTCGAAGTCGATCTCGTTCACGTTCCCACCCCACTGAGGCAGCGGGCGCGCGAGGAAGTAGTCGAGCGACTTGTGGCGGAACTTCCGCATCCACTCCGGCTCGTTCTTGTGCTGCGAGATCGCCTCGACGATCTCGTGGTTCAGCCCGCGGCCGGACTTGAAGAAGTAGTCCTTCGCCTCGTCCGGGTTGGAGAACCCGTACTTGCGCTCGTAGTCGGTACCGATCCCCTGGACGACTTCGGATTCGGTCTGCGCCACTAGGTCACCGCTTCCTTGGGAGCTTCCTTGGGGATGAATGCCTCGTAGCCCTCGGCCTCGAGCTTGTGCGCGAGCTCCGGACCACCTTCCTCAACGATACGTCCGCCGACGAAGACATGCACGAAATCGGGCTTGATGTAGTTGAGGATCCGCTGGTAATGCGTGATCACGAGGGCGCCCATGCTCGGCCCGACGAGATCCTTGACGCCGCCGGCGACGATCTTCAGCGCGTCGATGTCCAGCCCTGAGTCGGTCTCGTCGAGCACGGCGATCCGCGGCTCGAGCATCGCCATCTGGAGGATCTCGACGCGCTTCTTCTCGCCGCCCGAGAAGCCGTCGTTCAAATAGCGCGACGCGAGCTCGCGCGGGACCTTCAGGCGGTCCATCGCGGCGAGCAGCTCGGTGCGGAACTCCTTGACCGGGATCGGGTCGTCGACACCGCCGTTCCGCGCCTTGCGGATCGCGTTGATCGCGCTCCGCAGGAAGCTCGTCACGGTGACGCCCGGAATCGCGTGGGGGTACTGAAAGGCGAGGAAGAGGCCCTTCTGGGCGCGCTCGTCCGCGCCGGCCTCGGTCAGGTCCTCGCCGTCGAAGAGCAGCTGGCCCTGCGTGATCTCGTACGCGGGATGCCCCATCAGGGCGTAGGCCAGGGTGGACTTGCCGGAGCCGTTCGGGCCCATGACGGCGTGCACCTCGCCCGGACTGACGGCGAGGTCGACGCCCTTGACGATCTCGGTTCCGTCCTCGAGCGCGACGTGCAGGTTTTTCAGCTCCAGCAGGGCCAAAACATCCCCTTCGAAAGGTTACGAGTGGTGGATACCCCTCGTGGCTGGATTGTACCGGGACCCCGGGTTCCCCCAGGGGCCCGGTGGTACCCTCAGAACGTGCCCAATATCGGCGTCACCGAGATCGTGCTCGTCCTGCTCGCGGCCCTCCTGATCTTCGGGCCGAAGCGGCTGCCGGAGCTCGGGCGCTCGCTGGGCCGCGGAATGCGCGAGTTCAAGGACGGGGTCTCGGGCAAGGACAACGACGACGACGTCCCCCAGCTGGCACCCCCGGTGGACGAGAACGATCCGGTCGTCACCGCGCGCGAGCGCGACTCCCTGTAGCTCTCCATGCCGCGCCGTAGCCTGCCGAGGCGCCTCGGGCACGGCGAAGAGGCGACCCTCGTCGAGCACCTCGGCGAGCTCCGCACGCGGCTCCTGATTTCGCTCGGCGCGATCGCCGTCTTCTTCCCCTTCACGTTCGCCTTTCACGAGCAGCTCGTCGACTGGCTGACCGGCCCGCTCCCCGACGACAAGAAGCTCGTCACCTTCGGAGTAACCGAGCCCTTCACGACCTCGATCAAGGTCGCGGCGTTCGCCGCGCTCGCCCTGGCGCTGCCGGTCGTGCTCTATCAGCTGTGGAGCTTCCTGGCGCCGGCGCTCGAGGAGAACACCCAGAAGGTCGTCTCGGTCTTCGCGGTCGGAGCCACGCTGCTGTTCGCCGCGGGCGTCGCCTTCGCGTATTTCGTCGTCCTGCCCAAGGCGATCGGGTTTCTGACCGAGTTCGACTCCGAGCTCTACAACATCCAGATCCGAGCGAGCTACTACTTCTCGTTCGTCACGCTGGCGCTCTTCGTGATGGGCCTCGTCTTCGAGCTGCCGGTCTTCATCCTGGCGCTCGTGCGGCTGCGGATCCTCACGGTCGACCAGCTGCGGAAGAACCGCCGGATGGCCTGGTTCATCGGGATCCTCGTGGCGGTCGCGATGCCGACGGTCGACGCGGTCTCGCTCTTCTTCGAAGTGATCCCGATCATCGTGCTCTTCGAGGCCTCGATCTGGATCGCGGCCTACATGGAGCGTCGCTGGGAGCGGGCCGAGCTGATCGCGGAGGCGCCGTCTCCCTAGAGACGGCCTTACGAAATCCGAACCTCTCGTCGCTACCGTCCGGCGCGTTTGCTCGTCTGATCGGAGGATGCCGCCGTTGACCCGCCTAACTCGTCTCGCCCTACTGCTCGTTCTCGCCGCCCTCGTCGCGCCGGCAGCCGCAAGCGCGGCGCCGCGCATGTGGATGGGATTCCAGGACGACCCGTACTTCCGGTGGCTCCCCGAGCGCTTCTTCATGCGCGACCGCGCCGTGCACGCGAACTCGACGATCATGAAGACGACGGTCTACTGGTTCAACACGGCGCCGCGGCGGCCCGCGAACGCCGCGAACCCGTTCGACCCCGCGTACCGCTGGGAGGACCTCGACGAGTTCGTGCGCCAGGCGGCGGATCGCGACATCGAGGTGATGCTGTCGATCTGGGGCACGCCGACGTGGGCAGGCCCGGCGAAGAACCGTCTGCCGCGTCGCCTCGCGGACATCCAGAACTTCGCGCGCGCTCTCGCGAATCGCTACTCGGGTCGCAACCGCGGCTATCCGTTCGTCCGCTTCTACTCGGTCTGGAACGAGCCGAACCTCAACCTCTTCCTGTCGCCGCAGTTCGACGCGAAGGGCCGCTCCGTCGCCCCTGCGAACTACGCGAAGCTGTACCGCGCTGCGTACACCGGCTTCAAGCAGGGCTCTCCGCTCGCCCAGGTCGCGATCGGCGACACCTCTGCGCGCGGACGCGACCGGCATAGGGCGGGCGTCTCCGACACACACTCGCCGGGCAAGTTCGCCGAGCTGCTCGCGAAGGCGCGGCCGAAGGTGCGCTTCGACGCCTACGCCCATCACCCGTACTCGTCACCGGCGAACCAGCCGCCGACGCAGATCGTGCGCTGGCCGAACGTCTCGATGACGACGCTGCCGAGGTTCGGGAAGGAGCTCGACAAGTGGTTCGGGCGCAAGAACATCCCGATCTGGCTGACCGAGTACGGGCACGAGACGCGCCCCGAGGACCCGAAGGGCGTGACCTACGCGCAGCAGGCGTCGTACATCCGCACCGCAGTGACCATGGCGCGCCGCAACCCCCGCGTCGGGATGCTGATCTGGTTCGCGATCCGCGACAATCCGGTCAACGCCTGGCAGAGCGGGCTGATGACGCAGTTCGGGCTCGAGAAGCCGGCGTTCGACGCCTTCTCGCTGCTCGCCAAGCCGCTCGACGCGCGCAACACGTTCGTCACGGTGAAGGGCGGTGTCGCGAACCCCGCCGTCCGGGTGCCCACGACGAAGCTCGCCTACCGCAGCGGCGCGGGCTCGCGCGTCGGGCTCACGTACAAGGTCTTCCAGAGGGGCCGCCTGCTCGTCGTCGAGCAGCCGGTCGCGCCAATCGGGATCGACGGCTGGATCACGATTCGGCCGCGGTTCACGCCCGCCCGCGGCGTCACCTACACCCTCGAGGTCGACGTCGGCGACGTGAACGGCAACAAGGTGCAGCGAACGCTGACCTTGGTCGGCGTCAAGTAGGCCGAGCCGCCGGGCCTCGAAGGCCTGATCGGTACTCTCCCCCGAGATGAGAAGGGAGACGCGAAGTGGCTCGAGCTGACCGTCGCAGCGTCCGTACGCGCACGCGCACGGGGCCTCCGAAGCCCGCCGCGGCGGGCAAGAAGCCGGTCAACGTCGAGGACACGCTCTTCTTCTCACGGATCCGGAACCACGCGAAGTGGATGTTCGTCTTCCTGGCGATCACGTTCGCGTCGAGCTTCGTCCTCTTCGGGGTGGGCACGGGCTTCGGCGGCCTCCAGGACATCCTGCTCCAGAACGACGGGGTCGCGGGCGGCCCGTCCGAGAGCAGCGCCCGCGATCGGATCGCCGAGAACCCGAAGGACGCGCAGGCCTACCGCGACCTCGCGACCGCCCTGCAGAACCAGCAGAAGCCCGAGGAGTCGATCGCGCCACTCGCCAAGTACGTCGAGCTCGAGCCGAGCGACACCGACTCGCAGCGGGAGCTCGCGGCGCTCTACCTGCAGCAGGCCGACCAGTACCGCACCCAGGCCCAGCTCGCGCAGCTCGGCCTGCAGACCGACGTCCCCGGCGCTGTCTTCGAGCCGTCCTCCAGCTCCAAGATCGGCAACGCGCTGGCGACCGACCCGATCAACGATGCCCTTTCGAGCCGCCACAACGAGGCGCTCAACGCTGCGATCACGAAAATGACGGAGGCGCTCACCAAGGCCGTGGCCGCCTACAAGGTGGTCGCCGCGGCCCAGCCGAACGACGCGGCGATCCAGTTCGAGCTCGCCCAGACGGCCGAGACGGCCAACGACATCCCGACCGCCATCGCCGCCTACAAGAGCTTCGTGGAGCTGGCCCCCGAGGATCAGTCGGCCCCCGCGGTCAAGGAACGGATCGCGCTGCTCGAAGAACGCTTGGCCCCTGCTCCGGAGGGGTAGACTCCGCGCGTCCTGAGGCAGCCGCGAACACGGGGGATTCGATGAACTTCGAGATCAAGACCGACGAGCTGGGCGACGACGCGTACGTGATCTCTCTCGCCGGGGAGGTCGACCTCTACACGGCGCCGGAGTTCAAGCAGCAGCTCCTGGACGTGATCTCGCAGGGCGGGAAGAACGTGATCGTCGACTTCTCGAACACGACCTTCATCGACTCGACGACGCTCGGGGTGCTCGTCGGGGGCGTGAAGCGGCTCCGGACGAACGACGGCCAGCTTTCGCTCGTCTGCAGCGACCGCAACATCACGAAGATCTTCGAGATCACCGGGCTCGACCGCGTGTTCACGATCTACCCCACGCGGGACGAGGCCGTCGACCAGCTCAAGACGTCTGGCCCCGCCGCCTAGCTTGCGGCGCGGCGCGCTCCTCCTCGTCCTGCTCCTCGCCGGTTGCGGCACAGGCGGGCTTGGCGAAGCCGAGTCGGGAGCGAGCGGCGCAGACCTGTTCACCGAGAAGTGCGCTGGCTGCCACGAACTGCAGGCCGCCGGCGCACGCGGGACGATCGGGCCCTCGCTCGACGCGGCGTTCGCGGCTCCCCGCAAGGAAGGCTTCGACGAGTCGACGATTCGTGAGGTCGTGCTTGGGCAGATGCGCTTTCCGATCGCGCCGATGCCGCCGCCCGAGGAGCTCTTCCCCGCGGACGAGTACACCGACGCCGAGCGCGACGCGGCGATGGAGTCGATCGCGAGCTACGTCGCCTCGGTCGCCGCGAACCAGGAAGCGATCGCCCAGGCGGGCCAGCAGGGCGGCAACGCGTCGGCCGACGACCCGAAGGCGCTCTTCACGTCGAACTGCGCCAGCTGCCACACGTTCGCGGCTGCCGGCTCGACGGGAACGGTGGGGCCAAACCTCGACCAGGCGTCCCTCACCGCAGACGCGATCGCCGAGCAGATCCGAAACGGCGGCGGCGGCATGCCGCCCTTCGAAGGCCAGCTGACCGACGAGCAGATCCAGGCGCTCGCCGAGTTCGTCTTCGAGAACGGCAAGTAGCCACGGCCCTGTCGGACCTGCCTGGTGCCTGGCACCGGACAGGGTCGCGTCGGCCTTGATCGTGAAGACAGATCTGTCGCTGAGCGGAGGTCTTGGCCGTTCGGCCGTCGCCGCTTCGGGCACGGCCGGTGCCAGGCACCGGACAGGTCTAGCGGATGTCTTCGCGGTCGGCGTCGAGGTCGACCACGACGTGCGTGATCGGAACGGCGAAGCGCTCGCGCGCCGCGCTGACCACGCCGCGCTCCAGCCACTGCGAGCGGCCCTCGGGATGCGTCGAGATGATGATCTCGTCCGCACCGAACGTGCGGAGTGCGTCCTCGATCGCCTGCAGCGGCTCCGAGTCGCCGACCTCGCCGCGCGCGCTGACTCCGCCGGAACGCAGCAGGCTTAGCGACTCCTGCAGGCGCGACTCCGCAACCGCGCGGGCGCCATCCTCGTCGGAGGCCCAGTGCCGGATCGGCGTATTGAGCGCCGGGGCGACGACGAGCACCTCCGCGCGGACGCCCTCCGATCGCTCGCGGATGCGGTCGCGAAGCGTGGCGCCGCCGACGGTTTCGTTCGCGATCACGAGGATCCGGCGCTCGCCCTCGCCGCCGTGCCGCGCGGGGGCAGTCTGGACCGGCCGTTTCTCATCGCCGCGGAAGAAGAGCCTCCAGACGATGGCGCCGGTGGCGATCACGAAGACGACGACTCCGAGCCACTTGTTGATCAGGGCCGCGACGGCGATCACGGCGAAGTACGCGATCGTCCGGATCAGGAAGCGGAACGCCTCGGCTTCGCTCCGGAACGGGTTCTGCATTAGTGGTTCGTCCGATCTCGTTGCCGAGCTTCTGGGGTGCGAGCAGCAAGCCAGCCAAGGACGCAGGGAGCGCTCGTACCGGCTAGGTACGGGCGCGACTGAGGACGCGGCCTGGCGCCGCTGATCGCGCGCCAGAAGCCGGAGGGCGGGATCGGGCGAGCCACCTAGACCCCCCTAGAGGATGTAGATCGTCGTGTAGACCACGATCCACATTACGTCGACGAAGTGCCAGTAGATCCCCGGAATCTCGACACCGTGGTGGTGCGCCGCCGAGTAGTGCCCCCGGAAGGCCCTGATCGTCGCGAACGTGAGCAGCAACAAGCCGACGAGGACGTGCGCGCCGTGCAGGCCGGTCAAGCCGTAGAAGATCGTCCCGAACGCCCCATCGTGCGGCGCGAAGCCGAGCCGCGAGTACTCGCGTACCTGCGTCAGGAGGAACACGAACCCGAGCGCGATGGTCAGCACGAGCCCGGCCTGCATACCGGCGCGGTTGTCCCGCTTGATGGACTGGAGCGCCCAGTGGATCGTGAACGACGAGGTGACGAGGATGCAGGTGTTCACACCGGCGACGAACACCGGCAGGTGGAACCCCTCGGTCGGCCAGTCCGTCCCGTTGACGACGCGAACGAAGAAGTACGCCGTGAAGAACGCGCCGAAGAGCATGATCTCGGACGCGATGAAGAGGAGCATCCCGAGCACACGGGCGTCGACCCGAGAGCTCTGGTTGGCAACCGGCGGGCCGTGATGGTGGTCGGCCGCTTCGGCGTGCGTCGCCACTACGCGGTCACCTCCTCGGCCACCGCTTCCGAGACGACGTGGTCGACGGGGACGCCCGTGTCGCCGCGCAGCCGCTCGACGAGGTCGCGGCGAAGCCAGCCCGACTTCTGGCCCGGGAAGGTCGAGACGATGATCTCGTCGACTCGCTCGTCGTGGAGCGCCTGCATCGCGGCCGTGTGCGGATCCGGGTGCGCGATCTGACCGTGCGCCTCGATCCCCTCCGCGCGCAGCCCGCCGACGAGCCCGCGCAGTCGGCGCTCGGACTCCTCTGAGTACTCGTGACCTTGCGGCGCGATGATCAGGAAGCTCGCCGGTCCGCTTTGCGCTCGCGCGCGGATCCGCTCGAGGAGCGGCGCCGAGGCGAGGGTCTGGTTCGCGATCACGAGCACGTTCGTCTCGCCGTCGGCCGCGGCCTCAGCCGCGACGACGTGATCGACGGGGAGGTCTCCGGCGGCCTTGCGGATGCTCTCGACGACGTTCCGCCTCGTCCACCCGGACCGTTCCTTCGGGTGGGTGGAGACGATCACCTCGGTCACCGGCGGCTCGAGCTGCGCGAGCGCGTCCTTGACCGCGGCGACGGGGTCGGTCTCCACGACCATCCCGTTCGCGCGGACGTTGGCGTGCCGCAGCGTCTGGAGGGTGCGGTCGAGCCGCCGCCCTGCCGCGGCTCGGCGCGTGTCCTGGTACACGACGTACCCCTCGCTCGGCTGGTTCACCGGCGCGATCACGGTCACGAGCGGATCGCCTTCTGACGCGGACCGCTCGAGCTTGTCGGTCAGGCTGCTCGAGGCAGCCGTTTCGTTCGCGATCACGAGAATGTGGCGGGTCACGTCGTCCGAACCGGCTCGAGTTCGGTTGCGCGATCCCCGTTCAGGATCGCGTGGCGCGCTCCCGGAACCCCGTACTCGTACGGGTTCCCGACGACCTGCGGCACCTCGTCGAAGTTGAACACCGGGGGCGGCGACGAGACGAGCCACTCGATCGTCATCCCGCGCCACGGGTTGCCCGGCGCAAGTGGACCACTCTTCCACGAGACGATCATGTTGTAGACGAAGATCATGAATGACGCGCCGAGGACGAACGACGAGATCGAGATGAACAGGTTCCAGTCGCCGAAGCGGTCCTCGTAGGTCGCGACGCGACGCGGCATGCCCTGAACCCCGATCAGGTGCATCGGGAAGAACGTGGTGTTGAACGCGACCAGCGTGAGCCAGAAGTGCAGCTTCGCGAGGCGCTCGTTGTACATCCGGCCGGTCATCTTCGGGAACCAGTAGTAGATGCCGGCGAAGATCGTGAACAGCGAGCCGCCGAGCAGCACGTAGTGGATGTGCGCGACGATGAAGTACGTGTCGCTGACGTGGATGTCGATCGGAACCGCGCCGAGCATGACGCCCGACAAACCGCCGATCACGAAGCTCGTCACGAAGCCGAGCGCCCACAACATGGGCGCACTGAAGTGCAGCTTTCCCTCCCATAGCGTCGCCAGCCACGAGAACACCTTGATTCCGGTCGGGATCGCGATCAGCAACGTCGTCACCATCATCGGGACGCGCAGGTAGCCCGCCATTCCCGACACGAACATGTGGTGCGCCCAGACCGAGAACCCGAGCACGAGGATCGCCATCAGCGAGAGCGCCATCAGCCGGTAGCCGAAGATCGGCTTGCGGGAGAAGGTCGAGATCACCTCGGACACGATCCCGAACCCGGGCAGGATCATGATGTAGACGGCCGGGTGCGAGTAGAACCAGAAGATGTGCTGGTACCCGAGCACGTACCCGCCTTCGCCCGGGTCGAAGAAGCTCGTGTGCATCACCCGGTCGAACATCACGAAGAACTGGGAGGCGGCGATGAACGGTGTCGCGATCACGACGAGGAGTGACGTCGTGAAGTTCGCCCAGACGAGCAGCGGCATCCGCCAGAACGTCATCCCAGGCGCACGCATGGTGATGATCGTGACCAGGAAGTTGAGCGCTGTCATGATCGAGGACGCACCAGCCCACTGGACCGCCATCGAGAAGAAGACGTTGCCGAACGGCTGGTCGACGGAGAGCGGCGCGTAGTTCGTCCAGCCCGCGCCGACACCGGGGAAGAAGAAGGACGCGAGCAGCATGATCCCGGCGATCGGGAGCAGCCAGTAGGAGAGCGCGTTCAGCCGCGGGAACGCCATGTCGGGTGCGCCGATCATCAGCGGGAGGACGTAGTTCGCGAGCCCCGCGAACGCCGGAATGATGAAGAGGAAGATCATCAGCGACGCGTGGACGGTGAAGAGCTCGTTGTACGTCTGCGTGTCTACGTAGTCCGTCTCCGGCCGAGCGAGCTCGGCGCGCACGAGCAGCGCGAGGAGGCCGCCGGCGAGGAAGAAGAAGATCGTCGTCGTGACGTACTGGATCCCGATCACCTTGTGGTCGGTGTTGACCCGGAAGTAGTCCTTCCAGCTGTACGCGCCGTGGCTCGAGTGGTCCTCCGGCGGCGTCGGCCGGCCGATCGCGTACGAGACCCAGTAGTCGAACGCGCCGAGGCCCGCGAGGAAGCCGAGTGGCGCCATCGTCAGCGCACCGACAACGATCACCGGCTTCCAGTCGAGCGTCGGTTCGTAGCCGCCGAGCGCGCGAAGCCCGACGACGATCCCCATCCCGAGCAGGAAGAAGAAGCCGGTCATCCAGAACGCGCGCGGCCAACCCGCGGCCAGCAGCCAGTGGCGCCGGCGAGGCGGCTCGTGCGACGCGTGCTGCGGCGCGTGCGAATGCGAGGTTGTCGTCTCGCTCATCCGTTCGACCCCGTCAGATACTGCACGAGCGCTTCGATCTCTTCATCCGAGAGCTGCTCCCCGAACGGCGGCATCCCGCCGCCACCGTCGCGGATCTGCCGCAGGACGGCCGGCGGTGGGAGGGCGAGGTCGTCGAGGTTGGGGCCGACCGTGCCGTTCGTGTCCGCCTTCGTGAGCGTGTGACACGCGGCGCAGTTCGCGGTGAAGATCCCCCTCGCGTCGATCTCGCCGCCACCGTCGCCACCGGCCGAGCCGCCGCCTTGGGGCTGCTTCTTCGTCCAGGCGGCGAAGTCGGCCTGCGAGAGGACGATCGCCCGAGTGCGCATGAGCGCGTGCCCCAAGCCGCAGAGCTCGGTGCAGATCAGTCGATACTCGCCGGTCTTCGTCGGCGTGATCACGATCGTCGTGACGATCCCCGGCACGGCGTCCTGCTTCTGGCCGAACTCCGGCACCCAGAAGGAGTGAAGGACGTCGCGCGCCCGTAGCTCGAGCTTGGTCGACCGGTCGATCGGCAAGTACAGGTTCGTCGCCTTGATCCCGCCCTCCTCGGGATAGGTGAACTGCCACGCGTACTGCTGCGCGAGGACCTCGACGCGCAGCGGTTCGCCCTTCGGGCTGTCGTTCTGGGCGAGCACGACCGCGCTCAGCACGGCGATGATCGTGACGAAGATCGTCGGAACCGCGGTCCAGACGATCTCGATGCCCGTGTGGCCGTGAATCGGCGGCCCGTCCGACAGGTCGTCCGGCTTGACCCGGAACTTCACCCCCGCGTAGATCGAGACGGCGGCCACGATGGCGAAGAAGAAGATGCAGATCGCTACCGTGACCCAGAACACCAGGTCGATCCCCTGGCGCTCCTCGGACGCCTGCTCGGGCAGCCAGTCGACGAAGTACGCGATGCCTGTCGTGATCGCAGCGACGACCAGCGCGATCGAGATCAACGCGACGATGGCTCCCCTGCGCAACGCCGGACGAGATTACTGAACGAGCCAGGTGGGTGCCAGATTGAGCCGCGCGCCACGAGGGGGTGTTTTCGGTTGCCCGGCGAAGGCAACTTCGAAAGGGCGAACCCCCAAACGGAGGTCACAGCGTGGGAATTGGAGTCAGTCTCCTCTTGATCGCAGCCGGGGCGATCCTGCTCTGGGGCGTCACCGGTGAGATCGCGGGCATCGACATCGACGCGATCGGCGTCATCCTCATGGTGGTCGGCTTGATCGGCGGGCTCCTCTCGCTGATCTTCTGGTCGTCGTGGGGCGGGCCGGCCGGCGTGTCGCGGCGGCGCACGACGTACGTGGACGACGGACCGCCGCTCTGATCGATTGCCCGAGGGGCGGCCGGCCGGCCGCCTCTCGGGAGGTCATGCCGTGGGCAGCTCCACCGTGAACGACGAGCCCCGGTCGCCGTTGGCCGCGACGCTCAGCCGACCGCCCATCCGGTCGACGAGCTCGCGGCAGATGTAGAGGCCGAGCCCGGTCCCACCGACGCCGCGGGTCAGGTTCGGATCGAGGCGGTAGAACTTCTCGAAGATCCGCTGGCGCTCACCGGGCGGGATCCCGAGGCCTTCGTCTCGCACCACGAACCGCACCTTCCCTCCGGCCCCCTCGACCGACAGCCGAATCACACCGCCGTCCGGCGAGTACTTGACGGCGTTGTCGAGCAGGTTCGAGAGCACCTGCCCGACCCTGGCAGGGTCCGCCGCGACCCTGGGGACACCGTTGGTGTCGCCCAGCTCGAGCTCGAGGTTCGACGGCAGATGCGTCCGCGCGGCCGCGACGACCCCCTCGAGCAAGGCGGCGGGGTCGCAGCTCTCGATCGAGACGTGCAGCGTCCCGGACTCGAGCCTGCTGGCCCAGAGCACGTCGTTGATCGTCTTCGCGAGCCGCTCCGCCTCGGCGGAGATCACATCGAGCAGCTCTCCGCGCCGCTCGTCGATTCCGGGGCCGCCGCGCCGGACGGTCATCGCGGCGCCGTAGATCGCTGCGAGCGGCGTGCGAAGCTCGTGCGAGACGGTCGAGATGAAGTCGCTCTGCCGCAGCTCGAGCGCTCGGTCGTCGGTCAGGTCGCGGAACGCGTACACGGTGCCCTCGCCGAAGTCGACCCGCGAGATCGACAGCCAGAGCTCGCGCCCGTTCACCTCGACGGGAGACGTCTGGGGCCTCCCGTCTTCCTGCGCGTCCGGCCAGCCCGGGAGCGCCTCAGGGATCGTCAAGCCGACAACGGCCTGCGCCTCGAGGCCCGTGAGCTCGGCCGCGGCGGGGTTCCAGAGCCGGATCACTCCCTCGTCGTCGGTCAGGAAGACGCCGTCCCCGACGTACTCGAGCGCCTGGCTGGCGTGCGCCCTCGCCTGGGCACGCTCGAAGTTGCGGGCGTTCTCGATCGCGACGGCCGCACGACGGCCGAGCTCCTCGGCGACTCGCAGATCGGCGTCGCCGTAGTTCGCACCTTCGGTGCGCACGAGCGTCATCGCGCCGATCACGCGACCGCTCGTCTCGAGTGGGACCACGATCGCCGTCGTGAACCCGAGCTGCTTCAGCGCCTCGAAGTGCTCCTGGTCGTTCGCCGCCGCCGCGAGTGCCTCGTCGGTCACCCGTTCGAAGAGCGACGAGCGGCCTTCGTGGAGCGCCAGCGGGATCGGCTTGCTGCGGTCCGCGACGTCGAAGGGGTGCCGTCGTGCGGTCTCCTCGACGAGCCTGCGCTTCGCCTCGTCGACGTGCGCGCCGAACATGCGGCGCACCTCTCCTTCCTCGACGAGGTAGAAGCCGGCCCAGCTCGCCAGCTTCGGGACGACGAGCGACGCGAGCGTCGTGAGCGTCTCCTCGTAGTTCAGCGTCGCGTTCAGCCGCTGCCCGGCGTCAGCGACGAAGCCCAGGTCGCGCTCGGCGAGCGATCGCGCCGTGACGTCGTGGAAGGAGTTCACTGCGAACCGGATGCCGCCGTGCTCGTCGAAGACCGGCGTCGCGCGCACGACCGACCAGCGGTCGCCGCCGGTTCTCGTGTCGCGGTAGCGGATCACCTGCTCGGTCTCGATCCCGCGGAGCGCCAGGCGCCCGGGGAGCCGCTCGAGCGGAAACGGCTCGCCATCCTCGTCGAACATCTCGAAGCGCGCGAGCACCTCGGCGACGGGCGTCGCCATGAACTCGGCGGCGCTCGCGAACCCGACCAGCCGGGCGGCGGCGTCGTTCGCATAGACGAGCCTGCCCTCGACGTCCTGGACGGTGATCCCGTCCGCGACCTGGCGCAGGATCGCCTCCAGGTCGGCGCGCGAGTCGAGGAGGGGCGAGGTGTCGTCGTCAGCCACGGGCGAAGCGTAGGTGACGACTCGGGTCCAGACCTGACCGATCGAAGTCATCATGGCTCGGCGAATGCCGAGCCGGACTTCGGTCGGCCAAGTGGGCCGTGAAGGAATCGAACCTTCAACCTTGGGCTTAAGAGGCCCCTGCTCTGCCAATTGAGCTAACGGCCCGCGCGGACGCGTAGTGTAGCGAGCGATGCGGGTTCTCTCGGTCGTCGGGAACCGCCCTCAGTTCGTCAAGTCTGCGCCCCTTTCCGTCGCGCTGCGCGGCCGGGGGATCGACGAGGTGCTCCTGCACACGGGCCAGCACTACGACCCGGAGCTCTCCGCGGTCTTCTTCGAGGAGCTCGGCCTGCGCGAGCCCGACGTGCGGCTCGACCTTCACACCGCCGAGGTCGCGGCGATGACGCCGGCGATCTTCGACGCCGTCCGAGCGTCTGAGCCCGATGTGCTGCTCGTCTACGGCGACACCAACTCGACGCTCGCGGGAGCCAGGGCCGGCGTCGAGGCCGGAGTTCCGGTCGCGCATGTCGAGGCGGGCCTTCGGAGCGGCGACCTCGAGATGCCCGAGGAACGCAACCGGATCGAGGTCGACCGTCTTTCGAACGTGCTGTTCGCGCCCGACGAGCGTTCGCGCGAGACGCTCGTCGCCGAACGCGTCGACGGCAGGATCGAGGTGGTCGGCGACGTGATGGCGGACGCAACGCTGCAGTTCGCACCGATCGCCCGCCGCAGGTCGCGCCTCCTCTCGGAGCTCGAGCTGACCCCCGGCCGCTACGTCGTTGCAACCGTGCACCGCGAGGCGAACACACGCCCGGAGCGGCTCGCCCACATCGTCGGGGGGCTGAACGGCTTGACCGAGCCCGTCGTGTTCCCGGTCCACCCTCGCACTTCCGCCGCGCTCGAACGCGACGGGCTCACGCTCCACGAGAACGTGCTGCAGCTCCCGCCGCTCGGTTACCTCGACTTCGCGGCGCTCGCCGCACAGGCGCGCGTGATCGTCACGGACTCGGGCGGTCTCCAGAAGGAGGCGTACTGGTACGGCGTGCCGTGCGTCACGCTCAGGCCGAGCACGGAGTGGGTGGACACGGTCTCGGTGGGCGCAAACCGGCTCGTGGACGACGATCCCGCCGCTCTCGCCCAGGCGGTCGCCGAGGCGAGGATGCCGCAGGAGCGCCCGCAGCTGTACGGAGACGGTAAGGCCTCCCAAAGGATCGCTGACCTCCTCTCTACACTGCTTTTCCAATGATCGAGCGCACGGAGACCCCCGCTCCGGCGTCCACCCCCTCGAAGACCTGGGACGTCGCGATCGTCGGCGCCGGCTATGTCGGCGTGCCGCTGGCGTGCACGTTCGCGACGGCGGGGCAGTCGGTGCTGCTCGTCGACGTCCTCCCGAAGGTGGTCGACGCGCTCAACCGCGGGGAGAGCCACATCGAGGACGTGCCGAGCGACGTGCTCGCGCCGCTCGTCGCCGACGGACGCCTGGCCGCTACGGGCGACTACGACGCCCTCCGCGGCGCGGACGCGATCCTGATCGCCCTCCCGACGCCGCTCTCGAAGCAGCGCGAGCCGGATCTCTCGATCGTCCTCGCCGCGACGCAGGAGATCGCGAAGCGCCTGCGCGAGGGGCAGCTCGTCGTGCTCGAGTCAACCACGTACCCGGGCACGACCCGCGAGAAGCTGCTCCCGATCCTCGAGTCGACCGGGCTGAAGGCAGGCGAGGACTTCAACCTCGCGTTCTCGCCCGAGCGCGTCGACCCCGGCTCGCCGTGGGACGTGAAGGAAGTGCCGAAGGTCGTCGGTGGGATCACCGAGGAGTGCTCGCGCCGCGCGGCGGAGCTGTACGGCGCGGCGATCGGCACGGTGCACACGGTCTCGTCGCCGGAAGCGGCGGAGCTGACCAAGCTGCTCGAGAACATCTTCCGTTCGGTCAACATTGCGCTCGTCAACGAGCTCGCGCAACTGTGCGACCGAATGGGCATCGACGTCTGGGAGGTCGTCGACGCAGCCGCGACGAAGCCGTTCGGGTTCATGAGCTTCAAGCCGGGCCCCGGCCTCGGCGGCCATTGCATCCCGGTCGACCCCTTCTATCTCACGTGGAAGGCACGCGAGTTCGGCTTCACGACGGAGTTCATCGAGCTCGCGGGCAAGGTCAACGAGGCGATGCCGTACTACTGCCGCTCACTCATCTCGCAGGCGCTCAACCACAAGAAGCAGAAGTCGATGAGCGGCTCGCAGATCCTCGTGCTCGGCGTCGCCTACAAGCCCGACATCGGCGACGTGCGCGAGTCGCCGGCGCTGAAGCTGATCGAGCTCCTGCGCAACGCCGGCGCAAACGTCGCCTACCACGACCCGCATGTTCCATCGGTTCCCGACCTCGGTCTGGAGTCCGTGCCGCTCGACCCCGCGCGGTACGACTGCGTGACGATCGTGACCGACCACTCGTCGATCGACTACAGCGCGCTCGTCGACCAGGCCGACCTCGTCGTTGACCTGCGGAACGCAACGGGTGACAAGGGGCGGGACTCGGACAAGGTCTGGAAGCTGTGAGCGTGAAGGTCGCGGTGGCCGGGCTCGGCCACTGGGGCAAGAACCTCGTCCGCAACTTCGACGACCTCTCCGAGCTTCGCGCGCTGTGCGACGTGTCGCCCGAGACGCGCGAGGAGTTCGCGCGGCGCTACCCGAACGCGCACGTCACGGACGACTTCGGTGAGCTCCTCGCCGACCCCGAGGTCGAGGCGGTCGTCATCGCGACGCCCGTGCCGACGCACTACTCGCTCGCCAAGCAGGCGCTCCAGGCGGGCAAGCACGTCTTCGTCGAGAAGCCCCCGGCGATGCGCGGCGAGGAGATGGAGGAGCTCGTGGCGCTCGCGGAGGAGCGCGAGCTGACCCTGATGCCGGGCCACCTCCTGCTCTACCACCCCGGCGTGCGAACGGTGAAGGAGCTCGTCGACGACGGGGCGCTCGGGGACGTGCTGTGCGTGTACGGCAACCGGCAGAACCTCGGGATCATCCGCAAGGACGAGAACGCGCTCTGGTCGCTCGGCGTTCACGACCTCTCCGTGATCCTGTACCTCCTCGACGAGGAGCCGAGCGAGGCCTGGGCCCACGGCAACGCGTTCCTGACGCCGGGTGTCGAGGACGTCGTCTTCTGCTACCTGCGCTTCGCGAGCGGCAGGATCGCGCACATGCACCTGTCGTGGCTCGACCCGCACAAGATGCGGCGGATCACAGTCGTCGGCCGCGACAAGATGGTCGTCTTCGACGACATGGAGCTCGAGCGCAAGATCACCGTGTACGAGAAGGGGCCGTGGCAGCCTGCGCAGACCTACGGCGAGTGGCAGACGCGCACTGGTGACATCTACAGCCCGAAGATCCCGAACGACGAGCCGCTCAAGCTCGAGTGCCAGCACTTTCTCTCGCTCGTCGGCGGAGAAGGCGACCGACGCAAGGTCGCGCTCGACGGGCTCGCGGTCGTGCGCACGCTCGAGCAGCTGCAGCATTCCCTGACAGCCGTACCCGCGTGAACTACGAGCTCGGCGCGAACGCCGTCGTCTACCCGGGGACGGTGATCGGCGACGGCTGCAAGATCGGCGACAACGCCGTCGTCGGCAAGCAGCCGACGCTCTCGGCCCGTTCGACCGCGAAGCGCGAGCCGCTCGAGCCGCTCGAGCTCGGCCCGGGAACGATCGTCTCGACGGGCGCGATCGTGTTCGCGGGCACGAAGCTCGGCGCGCGCGTGATCGTCGGTGACGGAGCACGCGTCCGAGAGCGGTGCGTGATCGGCGACGACGTCGTGATCGGCAGCGGTTCGTTGGTCGAGAACGACACCACGATCGGCGCGGGGACGACGATCCAGGCCGAGGCGTACATCACGGCGTACTCGACGCTCGAGGAACAGGTGTTCATCGCACCGTGCGTCGTCACCACGAACGACAACTTCATGGGGCGCACCGAGAAGCGACGCGAGCTTGTCAAGGGCCCGACGATCCGTCGCGGCGCGCGGGTCGGAGGCGGCGCCATCCTCTGCCCGGGGGTCGAGATCGGCGAGGAGGCGTTCATCGGCGCTGGGGCGGTCGTGACGAAGGACGTGCCGCCGCGCGTCGTCGTGGTGGGAAACCCGGCGCGCGTGCTCCGCGACGTGCCCGCAGAAGAACTGCTCTAGCGCTTGGCGTAGCGAAGCCGGTACGACCCGGCGCCGGGCTGCACGAGCTTCGCCTCGACGTAGTACCAGCCTGAGGTCTTCGCGCGATGCGAGATCTGCTCGCGCGTGCCCGGCTTCGCCGAGAGCGCGACCCGCTGTCGGAGCAGCGCGAGCGACAGCCCTTGCACCCTTTGCGTTCCGGGCCTCCAGAGCAGGAGGTCGGTGTTGACGCCGCGCGGGCCGTCCAGCGTGATCACGATCCGCTGCTTGGCGCGCAGATACACCTTGTAGACGTCCACGTTGTCGTCCCAGAAGTCGAGTGTCGCCGAGAAATCGACGCGCGCCTGTCGCATCGGCGTCGCCTGTGTGCCCGCATCGTCGTTCGACTCGAAGCGATCGGCCAGCGGGATCGGGCCGGCGAGGCCTGCCAGCGACTTCGCGATGTTGAGCCTCCCCCAGCCGCTGTACGAGTCCCGCTGTAGGGGGCAGGGCTTGCAGCCGCTCGCGGCGTTGACGTCCTCGGCCGAGCGGGTGAGGATGTGCGCGACCTGGTCCGGCTGGAGCGGCGGGCGCGCGGCCAGCAGGAGCGCTGCGGCGGCGGCCACCTGCGGCGCGGCGAAGGACGTGCCCTCCGCGTTGCGATAGTCGTCCGAGCCGCAGATCGAATACCCCTGCTCGGGGCAGCTCGCCCGCAGTGCCGTCAGCTGGCGCGGGAACGTGGAGACGAGCTCCTGGCCGGGTGCCGCAAGGTCGTTGTAGATCGGGTCGCGGTTCGAGAAGAGCGGCACCGACCCGTCCTTGCCGAGCGCGCTCACGCCGATCACGTGCGGAAGCGCCGCCGGATAGCTCGCGTACGGCCACGGTGACCTCGGCGCTTGGTCCGCGTTCCCGACCGCGGCCACGACCACGACCCGGCGCGTGTAGGCATAGCGGACCGCCGCCGCCTCGAGCGGCGAGTAGGTGTCACGGCCGGCGTCACGCGGGTCGCGCACACCTCCGAGCGAGAGGTTGATCACGCGCGCACCGTTCTCGACCGCCCAGCGAATCGCGTCCGCCTCCGCCTCGAGCGAGACCTGCCGGTTCGCGCGCACGACCTTGGCGATGAGCAGCTGCGACGGGAACGCGATCCCAGCCACGCCGAGCGCGTTGTTCGTCTGCGCTGCGATCAGGCCCGCGACGAACGTCCCGTGGCCTTGCTGGTCGGTCAGGGCGTTCCCGCCGACAAAGCTCCGGGAGCCGGCGATCCGGGAGGCGAGATCCGGGTGCGTGCCGTCGATCCCGGAGTCGATCACCGCGATGCGCGGCCCCGCAAGGGCCGGGAGCTCGGGCCAGAAGTCGAACGCGTGATCCTGCTCCAGGTGCCACTGCTTCGGCGCAATCGGGTCGTTCGGCACGAACGCGACGCGGCGAGACGCATCCAGCCGCTCGACGTACTCCACGCCGTCGAGCGCGCGCAAGGCCCGCGCGGACTTCGCGTCGACGATGAGCGCACGAAGCGGGGCGAGCTTGCGCTCGGCGCGCGTCCCCGTCGTCCGCTGGATCGCGGCCGCGACAGCGTCGAGGGACGTGCCCGGCTCGACGCCGACCGCGAAACGGCCCGCGGCCGCCTGACCCGGGAGGAGGAGCGCCGCGGCCGCCGCGGCGAGCACGAGCCGTCTCACCCCGAGACGACCTGCAGCGCGGGCGAGTAGCCCGCAACGAGCCCACGCCCCGGAGCAACCCGTGCGCGGTACATGCCCGGCGTCAGGTCGAGGCGCGCCTCGAACGCGCCGGCCGCATCGACCGACGCCGTCGCCGCGGGACGCCAGCTCGACCGGTCGAGCCGCTGGATGTCGACGCGCGCGCCGGGAATCACCGGGCGCACGAGACCGCGGAGCGACGTCGCGACGGTCGCGGGGGACAGCCTGACGCGTGGCGCGACGGAAACGCGGATTGGAGCGCCGAAGAGCTTCGACGGTGCGGAGAGCCTGTACTCGGTCGAGACGAGCGGCTTAACCGTGGCGACGACCGCCCCGCCGGCACCGGGCTTGAGGCGCGCGACGGGTCGCCAGGCCGCCGCGGTCGACGCGCGCTGCTCGAGCGTGACCTGCGCGCCCGCAGCGCGGGCGACGCCCTTGAGCTTGAACTTGCTGCCGTACTCGAGCGCCACGGCCGGCGCTTCGAGCGTGAGCACCCCGACGCGAAACCACGTCGAGCGCAGCCCGAGCTTCGTGCGGACGACATCGCCCGGCACGACGACCTCGCCCTTGGTGCTCGTGAGGATGAGGTCGTCAACGCGCAGCGAGGGGTTGAGCGTCACGCGCACGTCGAGCAGCTTGCCCGGGACCTTGAACGTCGAGGTCAGCTTCGCGGCGGTGAACGGGAACGGTCCCCAGGTGTGGTGTGGGGACGCCGTGTCGTAGGGGTCGGGCACGCCGACGAGGTAGGGAACCGCCTCGCCGCGCACCCAGACGTCTTCGATCGACGCCGTGCGTCCGCCGGAGGTCGAGAAGAAGAACGTGGTCGCGACCTTGCCCCCGAACAGCAGCACCTGGCCGGCCGTCGCGTCGACCGCCGCGTTCGTCGTCGGTTTCTCTGCGGCGACACCGCCGTACACCTGACTCCGCGTGTCGGCGTAGAGGTCGTACGCGCCGGTCTTGCGCACTGCGAGGGCGTAGGAGCGCGCGACGACTGCCTGCGCCTTGAGCGCCTCGGCGGGCCACAGGAACGGAACCTCCCGCGGGACGACGCCGTAGAGATACGGCTCGAGCCCGACCGAGTTGACGAGCTGCAGCGACTTGCCTGCGTTCACCTGGAACTGGCCGCGGTACTGCTTGCCGCCGTACTTGAGCGGCGTCGAGCCCGGCAGGAAGACGAGCGGCCCGGGCAGCGCCTTCGCCGGCTGCGCCTGGTCGACCTTGACCTTCAGCGCAGGGCCGAAGGAGTAGGGACCGGGCTGCAGCTGGTACACGGTTCCCGAGCCGTCGCGGACCGAGAACGGAGAATCCGAAGCGATGGCGAGCGCCTTGAGACCCTCGCCGAGCAGCACGCGCACGCGCGCGACGGGCGCCTTGCCGAGCGTCGTCGAGCGGTAGTAGTGCGCCAGGATCTGGTCGTACGGCGTGCCGCGCTGCGCGTACCCGTACGCACCCCACTGGCTCATCCCGATGCCGTGGCCCCAGCCGCGGCCGCTGATGAAGAAGCTCGGCGGCGGCGCGGTGGCCGCACGCTTCGAGGGCGTGCCCGTGCGGGCGCCCGCCAGGCTGGTCGCGGCGAGGGCGAGGCACGTGGTGAGCAGGAGCGCGCGACGGAGCATCGGCGGAAGGGGAGGCCGCGAGGGAGCCTTGGGCGAGGCTAGCGCAGAAGGTCGCCCACTGGCGGACGCTTTCACGGAATCCTCAATCTTTCGGCGGGAAGCGGCGTTTTCCACCTGACTCGGATGGCAATTGAGCGTCCGTGGAGCTCCCTGATCGCTACCACGACCCCGTGCAGATCGGGCGCGGCGGCATGGGCGAGATCTACCGCGCGACCGACGAGCTGCTGGGCCGCGCCGTCGCCGTCAAGGTCCTCGCCGAGCGCTACGCGGAGGACACCGGTGTTCGCGAGCGTTTCACCCGCGAGGCGCTCGCAGCGGCCCGGCTCTCCGGACGTCCGAACGTCGTCACGATCTTCGACGTCGGCGAGGTCGACGGCCGCCCGTTCATCGTCATGGAGTACCTCGGGGGCGGCTCGCTCGAGGACCGCATCCGCGCCGGCCGCATCCACACCGGTCAGGCCCTCGACTGGCTCGAACAGGCCGCGGCTGCGCTCGACGCCGCGCACGCGGAAGGCGTCGTCCACCGTGACGTGAAGCCCGCGAACCTGCTCCTCGACGGAGCCGACAACGTGCACGTCGCGGACTTCGGGATCGCGAGCGCCGCCGGGATGGACTCCCTGACGAAGACGGGGACGGTAATCGGCACGGCCGCGTACCTCTCGCCCGAGCAGGCGCAGGGCGAGCGGGCGACACCGGGGAGCGATCGCTATGCGCTCGCCGTCGTCGCGTGGGAGCTGCTCACGGGGCGGCGGCCGTTCGGAGGCGACACACCGGCCGCCGAGGCGGCAGCGCACGTGCATGCCGCTGTGCCGGCGATCGGGTCGCAACGCCAAGACCTGCCGCAGGAGCTCGACGGCGTGTTCGCACGGGCGCTCGCGAAGGACCCGGCCCACCGGTACGGATCCGCCGCCGAGTTCGTCGCCGACCTGCGCGACGCTGTGCACGACGCGTCACCGCGCACCGCCGTGCTCGGCGCGATCCCGTCACGGGCGCGGCGCGGCCCGTTGCCGATCGTGTTGGCGCTCGTCGCACTCGTCGGGGCCGGGCTCGTGGTCGCCGCGCTGATCGCGTCGGCCGGCGACGGCGACGGCGACCGAACGGGCGGGGGAGAGTCGACGACCGTCGTCCGCACGGTGACGGCTCGGGGCACGACACAGCGCGTCACGGTCACCGCACCGGCAGCGCCAACGACGGCGACCCAGCCGCAACCGGCTCCTTCAGCCGGTCTCACCGTCGCGCAGGCGCGTGCGCTCCAGGACCAGTCGACCTCGGCGCTCGACAACGGTGAGTGGGAGCGCGCGCTTCAGCTCGCGCAACAGGCTCTCCCCGCGCTGCAGGATCGCGACCGGACATACGAGGCGTACGCGAACTACAACATCGGCAGGTCGCTGGCCGAGCTCGACCGTTGCGACGAAGCGCTCCCGTACCTCGAACGCCGGGAGCAGCTGCTCGGTCCGCATCCGGACGTCACCGCCGCCAAGCAGCAATGCGGCGCGTGACCCGGCGCTAGCGCCAGGCCGTCTCGACGACGGGTGCGCGCTCCTTGAGCGGCTCCCACCAGTCGCGGTGCTCCGTGTACCAGCGCACCGTGTCGGCGAGGCCGGCGGTGAACTCCCAGCGCGGCTTCCAGCCGAGCTCTTGTCGCAGCTTGGTGGAGTCGAGCAGGTAGCGACGGTCGTGTCCCGGGCGGTCGGGAACGATCGTCTTCAGATCGCGTGGCTTGCCGGCCAGGTCGAGGATCGCGTCTGCGATCTCTTCGATCGAGGCCTCGAACCCCGAGCCGACGTTGTAGGTCTCGCCGATCCGGCCCTCGCGCAGCACGAGCTCGATCGCACGGCAGTGGTCGTCGACGTGCAGCCACTCACGCTTGTTCTGCGTGGCCTCGTAGAGCGGAAGCGGCTTGTCGTCGAGCGCGTTCGTCAAGAAGAGCGGGATCACCTTCTCTGGGAACTGGTACGGCCCGTAGTTGTTCGAGCAGTTCGTGATCGTGATCGGGAGCCCGTACGTCTCGTGGTACGCACGCACGGCGTGATCGGCCGACGCCTTCGACGCGTTGTACGGCGTGCGTGGACGGTACGGGTGGTCCTCGGTGAACGCGTCGTCGGAGTCGAGCGCGAGATCGCCGTACACCTCGCAGGTGGAGACGTGATGGAAGTGCACATCGCCGACTGCTCGAGCGACATCGAGCAGCGCCTGCGTTCCGAGCACGTTCGTGCGGAAGAAACGCGTCGGGTCGACGACGGCGAGACTGTTGTGCGACTCCGCGGCGAAGTTGACGATCGTGTCGATCCTCTCGTCCCGCACGACACGCTCCGCGAGATCGGCGTCGGCGATGTCCCCTTGCACGAAGACGATGCGGTCCTCGATGTCCTCGAGGCTCGAGCGGTTGCCTGCGTACGTGAGCAGGTCGAACGCGACGACGTGGTCGTCGCGCTGACGTTCGAGCCACGAACGGACGAAGTTGGAGCCGATGAAGCCCGCGGCTCCGGTGACGAGCAGGCGCACGGGGCTAGCCTAGCTCGACGACTGCGCGACCAGTTCGACGCCGAGCACGCGCGCGAGCCCGACGCCACCTTGATTCATGACGGCGTGGTGGTTCCAGGCGAAGACCGGGCGGGCGACCGGCGCGACCACGTTCATCCAACGCTTGGTGGTGTGCACGCGCCAGTCGTACGTGACCGCGGTCCCGAGCGGCGATTCGAAGAGGCGGAACGTCCCCGTTCCTGCGAGCCCGCCCTCGGCACGGGCCAGGATCAGGTGCGGCTCCCGCACCTCCTCGACCGTCGAATCGAACCGGACCGCGTACGGGATCCTCGAGCGCCAGACGTGCCGGTAGACCGTCCCCTCGCCGTCCCCGTCGCCGTGCGTGAGCTCAGTGACGCTCATGACGCCGCGCCACCACTCGGGCCAGCGCTCGATCGCGTAGATCACGTCCCAAACGCGCTCGATCGGAGCCGCGACGAGCCACGTGGTCAGGAAGTGGTAGTGAGCGTGTCCAGGCATGCGCGTAGGCCCTCACGCCAGTTCGGCAGAACCGGGGTCTCCGGTTTCTCGGAGCGCAGGACCGAGTAGGCGGGCCTGGGCGCGGGTCGGCCGAGCTCATCGGTCGAGATCCGCCGCACGCGGGTGTCGAGCCCGGCCTCCTCGAAGATCGCCTCCGCGAACTCAGCCCACGTGCACTCGCCCTGCGCGGCGACGTGGTAGACGCCGAACGGCAGCGCAACGAGCTCCCTCGTCGCCTCTGCGAGCTGGCCGACGTAGGTCGGCGAGCCGCGCTGATCGTCCACGACCGAGACCTCGTCGCGCTCTGCGCCGAGCCGAAGCATGGTGCGGAGGAAGTTGTGTCCCGTCGGACCGAAGAGCCACGACGAGCGCACGACCCACGCGCGGTCGCCGGCCGCAGCCTCTCCGTGGAGCTTCGTGCGCCCGTACGCCGACAGCGGATCCGGCCCGTCGGACTCGACGTACGGCTCGCCCTTGCGGCCGTCGAACACGTAGTCGGTCGAGTAGTAGACGATCGGCGCTCCGAGCGACGCGACGTTCTGCGTGCCGCCGACGTTCACCGCGGCGGCTTCCTGTGGGTTGGACTCTGCGCCGTCGACGTCGGTCCATGCCGCCGCATGCAGCACCAAGTCGGGTGCGACCATTGGCGGAGCGGGCAGCGTGACGTCCCAATCCGCGTGCCGCAGCGCCACGAGCTCGTCCTGCGAGAACGTGTCGGCGAGCGCGCGGCCGAGCTGGCCGCCGGCGCCCGTCAGGACGACGCGTCGAGATCCCGTTGCGACAGCGTCGGCGACGACGTGCTCCAGAGGTGCGCGACGCGCGGGTCGTTCCACGCAATCGCGTTCTCGTCGGGGTCGGATGGGTCGTATTCCTCGGTCACGTGGTAACAGAAGAGGAGATCGGTGAGCGCCTCGAAGCCGTGCGCGTAGTGGCCCGGGATGTAGACGGCGGCGAAGTTCTCGTCGCCGATGTCCTCGCTGAACGTCTCGCCGGTGTCGCGGTCGAGCACGACGACGCGCGCCGTTCCCTGCAGGCAGGCGAACAGGTCGTCCTGTCCGCGCTCGTGGAAGTGCAGGCCGCGAATCACGCCCTGACGCGAGAACGAGACGTTCGTCTGTCCCCACGGCTTCGGCAGCAGTGACGACCGCGCGAGCTCGGCGAACCAACCGCGCTCGTCCTCGAACCGCCGGAGCGGGATCACCTCGACGCCCTTCATGCGGGCTTGTTCGCCCCGGTCTCCTCGACCAGTGCGCCGAGCTCGGAGAGCGCCTCGTGCGTCCCCGCGTCGTGCCACCAACCCTGCACGCGCCGGACGTCGAGGCTGCCCTGCTCTGCGTAGGCGCGGTTGACGTCGGTGATCTCGAGCTCGCCGCGGCTCGACGGTTGCAGCCCGCGGATCACGTCGTAGACGCCGGCGTCGTAGCAGTACAGACCCACAACCGCGTCCGCCGTCGGCGGCGACTCGTAGCGCGTGTCGACGACGCCCGCCTTCTCGACGACGTCGCTCACCCGCCCGTCCTCGCCGTACACGACGACGCCGAAGCGCTCGGGGTCGGGAACCTCCTTGACGAAGATCTGTGCGCCGGCGCCGCCTTCCACCCACTCGCGGATCGCAGCGACCTCGGCGAACTCGAACAGGTTGTCACCGAGGCAGACCACGAGCTTCCCCCCACCGGCAAAGCCTTCTGCCATCCCGACGACCTGCGCGATCCCGCCCGGCTCGGTCTGCACCTTGTAGGTGAGGTCGAGATCGAACATCGGCTGCTCCGACCCGCGCTCCGGCATGCGGCCGTCGCCGAGCAGGTCGATCAGCTGTCCCGCGTGTCCCTGACCCGTCACGATCAGCACCTCGCGGATCCCGGCGAGCTGCATGAGCTGGAGCGGGTAGTAGACCATCGGCCACCGCCCGACGGCCAGGAGGTGCTTGTTCGCCACGCGCGTCAGCTCGCCGAGCCGTGTCGCCTCGCCGCCTGCCGCGATCAGTCCTCTCGCCTCCACGGGACGCGATGGTACTTTCCTGCCGGTGGACGAGGACCGCGAGCACATCGTCGACCCCGAGGCGGGGGTGCTCGAGGGCGACGACGAGATCCCGCGCCAGCCGGCACCGGAGCTCGACCCGTACACGCCCGAACCTGGTCCGCGGCCGGGCGATCGGCGGGCTTTCTCGATCCTGCGCTGGGCGTGGCTCCCGATCGGGCTGGCGGTCGGCGCGATCGTTGTGTACGCGATCGTGAACTAAGGCTTGAGCTGAAATCGCCGCGGCAGCGGCCGCGAAGCGGCCGCCTTTAGGGGTCTTCGCGCGTCGCGGATCCGCGCAAGCGGATTCGCGACCTGCGCAGAGGTACTAGCGCAGGCTCAACGGTACGCCGTAGGACCCGCGCGACCAGAGCTGGACGCTAGTCCCGCGCGGCAGCCTGACTTTCAGCGTGAAGAAGCCTCGCGCCGTCGTCGAGCGGGTGCCGCCGAGCCAGCGCCAGGCGCCCCCGCGCGAGTAGCGCACGCGGTAGGCCTGCTTGCCGGAGCCGGCGCGCACCTGGCCCCAGAGCGTCGCGACCGCGCCGCTCCGCGACAGCTGTGCGAGCGGCAGCGGGAACGCAGAGGCGGAGAGCTTCCGCGCGTTCCCGAACGTGAACAGGCCGCTCTGCCAACGACCGACGTGCTGCTCGTCGCGCACGAGGAAGTGGATCAGCAGGTCGACGCGCGGCGCCCGGTACGCGCGCAGCGCCGCCTCGCCGAGATAGCGAGCCTGCGTGGACTGGGAGACGCCGAACATCCGGTCGGGGTAGGTCTGGTAGCCGTACTCGGTCAGCCAGATGCGCTTCGGCCCGAACGCGCGCGAGACGAGCGTGAGCAGACGCTCGAGGTCGGCCATCGTGATGTTCTCGCAGAAGCGGCACCCACCGGCCGTCGGCGTCTCACCGCGGGTGACCGGATACGGATGATGCGCGTACGCGTCGAGCCGCGCGTGCGCGAGGTCCATGCCGCGGATCCAGTCGACCGGCGAGACGCTGCCCGAGCCGCCGCGCGGAGCGGTCACACCGCCGCCGACGAGGTTCGCGCGGTTCGCCCGCTTGAGCGCGTCGTACGCCGGGTTGAGCAACAGTCGCACGTAGGTGCTCGCGCTCGTCGGGCGGAGCTGCCAGTACTTGTTCGGCTCGTTCCAGATCACCCAGCGCCGCACGTGCGGGTAGCGCTTGGCGGACGCGTACGCGAAGTTCGCGAACGAGCTCGGGCTCTTCGGCGCCCAGTTGGCAGCGCGTCCGCCGTTCGCCCAGCGCGGCGCGCCGACGAGCGTCACGACCGGCGCGATGCCGCGCGAGCGCAGCCCGCCGAGCAGGACGTCACCGGCGGCCCAGCGGTACGCCGGGTCGAGGTGCGACGTCGGCTTCGCCGGACGCTTCGCCGCGATCTCGTCCCAGCGCAGGTTGACGCGGACGACGTCGACGCCGAGCACATCGACCTGGTCGAGCCGCTCGTCGAACGTCCCCGGTCCCCCGAGCAACCACGCGTCGTCTTGGATCCCGTACTGAACGTAGGGGGACGCATCCGCACGTGACTCGAACAGGAGGAACGCGCCGAGCGTGACAATCGCTGCGAGCATGATTCGAAGCATGCGGCCAACGTAGCCACGCCCTGTTTTCAAGTCGTAAGCGTGGGCTCAGGACTTCGGTACGGCTCGTGCGCGCCGCCGTGCAGCCTTGCGGCGCTTCACCGCGGGGACTCGCAGCACCGCCTGGACCCAGACCGCGATCGCACCGATGACGACTGCCAGAGCCAGTTTCAGGATGCGCATCGGACCGGGCACAACGGGGCACTCTACGCTGTGACAGATGGCACGACGGCGCGACATCGACAGGCTGACCGAGCTCGAGGAGCTCTTCGCCGACCTCTGGCAGGTGCCGCGGTTCGCGGCGGGCGCCCGGCTCGTGCACCGGCCGCAGATCGACGTCGTTCGCACGGACGACCCGCCCGAGCTCACGGTCGTGGTCGAGATTCCCGGCGCCGACGCCGACTCGATCCGGGTCGTGCTCGACGGACGCCGGCTCGTGCTGGCCGGCGAACGACCGCGGCCACCCGCTGCCGACCAGGTCTGGTACCGCAGCGAGATCGAGTACGGACCGTTCGAGCGCGAGGTGTCGCTCGCCGTCGATGTCGACGCGAGCGGAGCCGCGGCGACCTACGAGCGCGGGCTGCTGCGGGTCGTCCTGCCGGTCGCGGAGCGCGCTCCGGCGCCCGCGCGGTTGACGATCGCGATCAGGCGGATCGGATGAGCGAGCTCGAGGAGACCACGCCGGTCGAGCCCGACGTCGTCGCGATTCCGCGGGAGCTCGCCGTGCTGCCGCTGCGGGACACGGTCGTCTTCCCGGAGTCGATGACGCCGCTCGCGATCGGGCAGGAGCGCTCGATCAAGCTCGTCGACGACGTCGTCGGCGGAGACCGGATGCTCGCGCTGCTGGCCACGCGCGACCCCGAGAACGAGCAGCCCGGCTTCAAGGACCTCTACGAGGTCGGGACCGCTGCGGTGATCCACAAGATGATCCGCGTCCCCGACGGAACGCTGCGCATCCTCGTGCAGGGTCTCCGGCGAATCCGACTCGAGGAGCCCGTGCAGGTCGAGCCATATCTCGTCGGGCGCTTCGTCGAGGTGCCGGACGTGCTCGAGGAGACGCCCGAGGTCGAGGCGCTGACCCGCAACGTGCAGGCGCTGTTCGCGCGCATCATCGCGCTCGTCCCGTACTTGCCCGAGGAGCTCGAGCTCGCCGCCGCGAACGTCGACGACCCGAGCGCGCTCTGTCACCTCGTCGCGTCGACGCTGCGACTGAAGACCGACGAGAAGCAGGAGCTGCTCGAGGACGTGAGCGTCGAGCAGCGGCTCCGCCACGTCTCGCGCATCCTGAACCGCGAGCTCGAGGTCTTCGAGCTCGGGACGCGGATTCAGTCGCAGGTCCAGTCCGAGATGGAGAAGGGGCAGCGCGAGTTCTTCCTGCGCCAGCAGCTGAAGGCAATCCAGGACGAGCTCGGCGAGAGCGACCCGGAGCGAGCCGAGGTCGAGGAGCTGCGCGAGCGGCTGCATGCCATCCCGCTCCCGGAGGACGTCCGCAAGGCCGCGGAGCGTGAGCTCTCCCGGCTCGAGCGGCTGCCCTCGGCCGCCGCGGAGCACGGGGTGATCCGCACGTACCTGGAGTGGATCCTCACGCTGCCCTGGGACGCCTCCACGCCCGACGACCTGGACCTCGAGCACGCCCAGACGGTGCTCGACCAGGACCACTACGACCTCGAGAAGGTGAAGGAGCGGATCATCGAATACCTCGCCGTCTCGAAGCTGAAGGACGACCTGAGCGGGCCGATCCTCTGCTTCGTCGGCCCGCCGGGTGTCGGCAAGACGTCGCTCGGCCACTCGATCGCGAACACCCTCGGGCGCAAGTTCGTCCGCATCTCGGTCGGCGGCGTCCGCGACGAGGCGGAGATCCGCGGCCACCGGCGCACGTACATCGGCGCGATGCCGGGAACGATCATCCGCGCGCTCCGCGACGCCGAGTCGAAGAACCCGGTGTTCTTGATCGACGAGATCGACAAGATGGGGAACGACTTCCGCGGCGACCCGTCGAGCGCGATGCTCGAGGTGCTCGACCCCGAGCAGCACTCGAGCTTCCGCGACCACTACCTCGACCTGCCGTTCGACCTCTCGAAGGTCCTGTTCATCTGCACCGCGAACACGACGGACACGATCCCCTCGCCGCTCCTCGACCGGATGGACGTGATCCAGCTGTCGGGCTACACGGAGGACGAGAAGTTCGGGATCGCGCGCAAGTACCTGATCCCCAAGCAGCTCCGCGCGCACGGGCTGACGACGCGGCGGGTCGCGATCCACGACAAGGCGCTCCGGCTCGTGATCCGCGAGTACACGCGCGAAGCCGGGGTCCGCAACCTCGAGCGGCAGATCGCTGCGCTGCTGCGCAAGGCCGCGACGCAGATCGCGAGAGGCGCGGCCGAGAAGCTCAAGGTCGACGAAGCCCGCACGCGCGAGTGGCTTGGGCCGCGGCGGTTCTCGCACGAGGTGCGCAAGCGCACCTCCGAGCCCGGCGTCGCGACCGGGCTCGCGTGGACGCCCGCCGGAGGAGAGATCCTCTTCATCGAGGCCGGCGCCTACGAGGGCAAGGGCCGGCTCAAGCTCACCGGTCAACTCTCGGAGGTGATGCAGGAGTCGGCGCAGACCGCCTTCTCGTGGGTGCGCTCGCGCGCGGTCTCGCTGCAACTCGACCCCGACTGGTTCGCCGCGCACGACGTGCACATCCATGTTCCCGCGGGTGCAGTGCCGAAGGACGGGCCGTCGGCGGGCGTCGCCATGGCGACCGCGATCGTCTCGCTCGTCACCGGCCGACCGGTCGCGAACGACGTGGGCATGACGGGCGAAGTGACGCTCACCGGACAGGTGCTGCCGATCGGCGGTGTTCGCGAGAAGGTGCTCGCGGCTCAGCGCGCGGGGCTGAAGCGCGTGATCCTGCCGCGCGAGAACGGGTCCGACCTCGAGGAGCTGCCGGAGGACGCGCGCGAGGCGATGGAATTCATCCTCGCCGACGAGCTCCCGGAGGTCCTCGCAGCGGCGCTCGACGGGAAGGCGCTGGCTCGTGTGCGCCGTGCGCAGGGCACCGAGCGCCGCGCCGCGCGCGGGCGCTAGACGAGCCGGAACGAGCGCGTCAACTCGTCGCAGGCTTCGATGTCCGCATCGTTGTCATCCACGACGATGCGGCACGTGAGCTGGTACTCGCGACGACCGCTCAGGACGAAGAAGACGCGGTCCTGCATGGGCAGCCCGTCTCTGCGGTAGTCGATGAAGTACCGCCGCCCCCGGCGGCCGGCGAGCGTGGTCGACCCGCTCCGGGCGACGAGTGCCGTCGACCCGAGCCGCTCCGCGAGCCGTGCGGCGACGTCGTTGAGCTCCTCCACCGCCTCGACCCAGAGCTCGGGGCGAAACGGCTTCGCAAGCCTGAAGGTCGCGACTGCGACCGATTCGGGGCCGTCGGGGCTTCCCGCGAGCACCGTCCGGGGGGCGCGCTCGAGCTCCCAGCCGGCGGGAGCCTGGGCCGTGAAACCGATCCCGCGCAGCTCCTGCGGGGCCTCATCCGTCCCAGAGGTGCCGCAGGCTGCGAGGATTAGGGTCGCGAGAGCGAGGGGTAGGACCCTTGTGCAAGCGATCGAAAGGACGCGAACAGCATGGCCAAGACAAAAGACCGGCTCTCGGACACGGCGGACACCATCCGTCCGTTCGTCGAGCGTGCCGTCAAGGACCAGGAAATCCGGAACAACGTGCGGGACGCGTTCGATGCGGCTCGTGAGATCTACACCGAGCTGATGGGCCCGCGCGGGATGGTTCCGCTCGCGGCGCGCGTCGCGGGCGACGAAGACATCCAGGACAATCTCCGCCGCGCGGTCGAGGACCTGCGCAAGGCGGCGAACCGGCTGCAGGGCAAGAGCGACCACTCCGGCCGGAACACGACGCTGCTGCTCGCGGGAATCGCGATCGGCGTCCTCTTCAACCCCGTCACCGGCCCCGCAACCCGAAGCTGGCTGAAGAGTCTGCTCGGCGACGGTGACGAGGACTTCACGTACCAGGGCAACAACTCTCCGAACTAGTCGCCGGAGCGTTGCCCGCGCGAGCCTTCGCGTGCGCCGCCTTGCGAGAGCGGCGGCGGCGCGAACGCGCGGACCAGCGAGCCGTCGCCTTCAGCCGAGACGGGCGCGACGAACGCGCGCGCCACTGAGCCCGGCCGCAGCCCGCTCGCGGTCGAGATGTCGGAGACCTGCAGCAGAACCGCACCGGGCTTCGGCGCGGTCGCCGTCGCGTTCGCTACGGGAGCCCACCCGGTCCCGTCCGGGAAGACAATGTCCTGGACGCGCCGCCACGCGACGAGGTACGGGTATGGGGAAACGACACCGTCGTAGCCCATGTGGAGCATCCCGAGCGGGTGGAACTCGAAGTGGAGGTGGTACGGGGTTCCCTGCGCGTCTCCGGAATTGCCGATGAACCCGATCACGTCCCCGGCTTTCACGTCGGCGCCGTTCTGCGCGAGGGGCGAGAAGGCGGAGAGATGCGCGTAATAGAACTGGTTGCCTTCCCTGTCGCGAAGCCAGAGGCGATAGCCGCCGACGTCGTTCCAGCCGACGGAAAACAGCGTTCCGTCCGTGATCGCGAGTACTGGTGCGCCGAGTGAAGCGAAAAGGTCCTCTCCGTGATGCCAACCCGTGTTCGCACGCGGCGCCGCCCACGTGTTGACGAACGACGATGGCCCGTAGATGGGGAAGACGTAGCGGCCCCGCGTGAGCTTGGGCCTGACACCCACAGGTGGCTGGCGAATCAATGGCGGGATGCCGGTCGGCTCGGCCGGCGACGGCTTCGACTTCGGGCCCTTCGGCGCAGTGGGGACGGGCACCGCGCCGGTCGAGGTCGTGGCGGGCGGCGCCTCGGGCGCGGTCACCGAGACCTCCGCGTAGCCGACGAGGATCTGCGTCCCGGCGGGGAGGCCGCCGTGCTCGGCCGTCAGGCGGATGTCGAGCGCGGTGATGTTCCCCCGGTACGAGCGGTCCGCGGGGGCCGAGCCCTGCGAGAGGACGATCGCGTAGCCCCAGGTGCCGAGGTCGACGCGCGCGTTCGGCCCGATCGCGGCGGGCTGGCCGTTCACGACGAGCGAGCCCACGCTTGCGCCGTCGAAGTCGCCCGACGTGCTCGACGCGCTCGCCCGGGCCTGCGCCGAGCCGCGAACCGCGGTCGCGGTGACCTCACCCTGGAAGAGCGAGAGCGACGTCACCTCCGCCGAGGCGTTCGCCGTCGCGAGCTGGCCGGGGCTCGCCGACGCCGAGGCGACCGACCCGCCCCAGGAGACGACGTCCATGCTCGGAAAGGCGCCCGCGTTCCCGAAGGAGACGGAGTCGACCGGCGCAGCCACGACTGTCGTCGCAGTGCCCGCGCCGCCGGGCACGAGCACCTTCAGCGCAAATGCCTGCGCGGTCGCGCCGCCGTCCCGCGCCGCGGACTCTGCCCCGGCGATCCCCGGGGCCAGCGCGAGCGGGAGGAGCGCCAGTGCAATCGAGAGCCGCTTCCCCACCGAGCGATTGATTCTGGCACAGGCATCTACAGGCCGCCGGGTCCCGCGCGGATCGGCTCACTTGCGAATGAGAATCGTTCTCACTAAACTGCTCTCGTGGCCGAGCTCGAGCTTCCTGCCGACGTCCGTCTGACCCCGCAGCGCCGAGCGGTGCTCGACGCCGTCGAACGCCAGGCCGGTTCGTTCACCGTCGTCCAGGTGTACGACCGCGCGCGCCGGCGCGAGCCATCCCTCGGGCTCGCAACCGTCTACCGAACGATCGAGCTGCTGCGAACGACCGGCTCGATCCGCCAACTCGCCGGCGCCGGCGAGGGCGCGTACGTTCGCTGCCACACGGGACATCACCACCACCTCGTCTGCGTCAAGTGCGGCGCGGTCGAGGAGACCGAGCTCTGCGGTGCGCCATCCGCCGCGGTGTTGCAGCGCCGCCACGGGTTCCGCGCGGAGAGTCACGAGCTCGACGTCTACGGGCTCTGCGCCCGCTGCGCATGACCTGGATCGCAATTCCCTTCGCACTCGTCACGGTGCTCGCGGCCTTCGGCGGGGGTCTCGCGGCGCTTCGCCTGAGCCGCGACCTCACGACGGCGATCGCGCTCACGGGCGGCGTCGTCGTCGCGGTGGCGCTGTTCCACGTCCTGCCGGAGGCGATCGAGATCCTCGACGATCCCGCCCGCGTCGGGATGCTCGTGGGCGCGGGGTTCATCGGCTTCTTCCTCGCCGAGCGGCTGCTCGTCCTGCACCACCGCGATGCCCCGGAAGAGGCGCGCGCTCACCACCACGTAGGCGCCCTCGGAGCAGGAGCGGTCGCGATCCACACGTTCATCGACGGGCTCGGAATCGGAATCGCGTTCAGCGTCGACACCGCGACCGGCGTCCTCGTCTTCCTTGCGGTAGTCGCACACGACTTCGCGGACGGGTTGAACTCGGTCGCCTTCGTCCTTCATCAGGGAGGAACGCGGCGGCGCGCGATCACCTGGCTCGCGATCGTCGCGGTCGCGCCGTTGCTGGGAGCGATCGTCGGCGCGACGCTCGACATCTCGGAGGAATCCCTCGGCGAGCTGCTCGCGGTCTACGCCGGCTTCTTCCTCTTCATGGGCGCGACCGACCTGCTCCCCCACGCCCACGAGCACCCGTCGGCCAAGCGCGTCGCCGTGACCGCGGCCGGGTTTCTAGGTGTGTTCCTGGTCAGCCTGCTGGCGCATTAGCCGCCGAGCTGCTTGCGCGCGAACTCCTTGAAGCGTGCGCGGGCGTCGTCGTCGGGGCCGAGCGGCTCGTCGTCGGCGTACTTCGGGTCGGCCGCGATCTCCTCGGCGACGGCGCGCACCTCCTGCAGCAGCGCCTTCTTGTGCGCGGGGTCCTTCAGGAGCAGGTCGATCCACGAGTCCGACCCGTCGTAAGGCGGCAGGTCGTTGTCGAAGAGCAGTTGGCCGAGCACGATCCCAACGCGGATGTAGGCGAACGTGCGGAACGCGAGCACGCGGTTCGGTGACTCGACGAGCTTCCCGATCTCCGGGTTCTCGCGCTGGATCTGATCGACGATGCCGCCGATCGGCTCGTCGACGAGGGGAATCCAGATGTCGTCCGGGGTGCTCATGGTCGAAGGATGGCCTATCGGCTGCGCGCTCGCCAGGCTACTTGTGCAGCGACCGCGGCCAGGAGAACGGCGAACAGCCGCCTGAGCACGTCCTCCGGCAGCGAGAGCGCGACCTGGGCTCCACCGACGACACCCAGTACGGAGGCCAGGCCGAGCACGAGCGCCGGCTTCCAGCGGACGTTCCCGTACGAGGCCTGCCGCCAGGTACCGGCGGCGACCGTCGGCAGGATCGCCGCGAGCGACGTCGCCTGCGCTTCCACCTGACCGAGCCCGAGCGCGATCAGCGTGGGCACGAACAGGATTCCGCCTCCCACGCCGAACATCCCGGCGACGATCCCGGCGGTGAACCCCAGGAGAATCGCGAGTGCGATCGTCATACGAGCAGCCAGACGGCGATCGCGAACAGGAACGCGGCGAAGAGGTACGAGAGCTCACGGGCCTGCACGCGCTGCTGGAGCGTCGCGCCGACGGTCGCGCCGGCGGCGGCGGGCAGGCCGACGAGCAGCGCGTATGCCGGGTCGACCTCGCCGGCAATCGCGAACGTGATCGTGCCGGCGAGCGCGGTGATCCCGATCGCCGCCAGCGACGTCGCCGTCGCCACGTGAGGGGTGTACGCGACGAGGAGGATCAGCAACGGGACGACGACGATGCCGCCCCCGACCCCGAAGAGCGCGCTCATGAAGCCCGCGACCAGCCCGATCAGCGCGAGCTTCACCCGCGTATCGTAGGCGCGTGGAGCCGGACGAGCTGCTCGAGCGGCTGCGAGAGGCGCCCGAGCGCGCGGCGATCATCCTCGACGTGGACGGAGTCCTCGCCCCGATCGTCGACCGACCCGAGGACGCCCGCGTGCCCGACGAGACGCGCGAGGAGCTCCGGCGCTTGAACGGCAAGTACGCCCTCGTCGCCTGCGTGAGCGGCCGGGCCGGCGACGACGCACGACGGATCGTCGGGCTCGACGAGCTCGTCTACGTCGGTGAGCACGGGCTCGAGCTCGACCCCGAGGCGCCCGCGTGGTCTTCGCGGCTGCGCGAGTTCGCCGAAGGCGTCGCGTGGCCGGTCGAGGACAAGGGGCTCACGCTCTCCTACCACTACCGCACCGCCGATGACCCCGAGGCCGCCGAGGCCTACCTGCTGGAAGTCGCGACACGAGCGCGTGACGCGGGGCTCGTGCCCCGCTTCGGGCGGATGGTGCTCGAGCTCCGGCCGCCGCTCGAGACGAACAAGGGGACCGCGGTCCGGCACCTCCTGCGTGCTCGCGGCCTGGAGCATGCGCTCTACGCGGGCGACGACTCGACCGACCTCGATGCCTTCCGCGCGCTCGACGAGATCGAATGGGGCGTGCGCGTCGGCGTCGTCTCCGACGAAGGGCCACGCGGAATCGAGGAGGGCGCGGACGTCGTCGTCGGCTCGCCGGCGGAGTTGCTCGACCTGCTGAGGACATTGTGATCGACGGCCAACTCCTCGCGTTCGCAGGCGTTGCCCTGGTCATCTCGATCTCGCCGGGACCCGACATGGCGCTCGTTCTGCGGAACACCGTCCGCGGAGGTCGCGCAGCAGGCTTTCGCACGGTCGCAGGGATCGCGGTCGGCCTGTTCGTCTGGGCGACGATGAGCGCGCTCGGCGTCGCCGCCGTGCTCGCGGCGTCGGCGACGGTGTTCACCGTCCTCAAGCTCGCGGGCGCCGCCTACCTCGTCTACCTCGGCGTGCAGTCGCTTCTCTCGCTTCGCCGCGGTGAAGAACGGATCGAGGCGCCGAAGCCCACGGGCTCGCCGTTTCGGCAGGGGCTCGTCACGAACTTGCTGAACCCGAAGCTCGCGGTCCTCTTCACGACACTGCTCCCGCAATTCATCTCGCACGGCGATCCCGCCGCCAAGTCCGCGCTCCTCGCGGCCGTGTTCCTCGCGATCGGGCTGACGTGGCTCGTCGTCTACACGCTGATCGTCGGCGTCGTCGCGCGCAGCCGGCGGTTCCGCGTCGTCAGCGAGGCGGTCACCGGCGTCGTCTTGATCGCGCTCGGCGCACGGCTCGCGCTCGACCGCTAGCGCTTCTTCAGCTTCTCGATCTGCTTCCAGGTACGCGTGTTCAGCACCTGGTCCTTCGTCAGCCACGCGCGGCGGGCTTGGGCGATCCCGATCTCCATCCAGTCGAGCGCGCTGAGCTGGTGCGCGTCGGTGTCCACGGGAATCTTCAGACCTGCCTCCCCCGCTCGGCGGGCGTTCACGTCGCGCAGGTCGAGGCGGTCGGGCTGCGAGTTCAGTTCGAGGAACGTCTTCGTCTCGAGCCCCTTCTCGATCACACGCTCGACGTCGACGTCGGCCGGAGGGCGCTTGTTGATCTTCCGTGCTGTCGGGTGCCCGATGCAGTGGACGCGCGGGTGCTCCATCGCGCTGATGATCCGCTCGGTCGGGTTCTTGTCGAACGCCTGGTGCAGCGACGCGACGACCCAGTCGAGCTCGGCGAGCAGCTCGTCCGTGACGTCGACCTCGCCGTTCGCCCGGATGTTCGCCTCGATCCCGCGCAAGATGCGAAACGGCGCGAGCTTCTCGTTCAGCTGCTCGACCTCGCGCCACTGCGCCTCGAGTCGGCCCTCGCGCAGGTAGTGCGAGTGGTCGGTGATCGCCATGTACTGGTAGCCGCGCTCCATGCAGCGGCGCGCCATCTCCTCGATCGTGTTCTTGCCGTCCGACGACCACGTCGAGTGGACGTGCAGGTCGCCGCGCACGTGCTTGACCTCCACGAGCTCCGGCAGGTCGCCCTTGCGCGCGGCGTCGAGCTCACCGAGGTTCTCGCGGAGCTCGGGCGGGATGTACTGATAGCCCAGGAACTCGTAGAGCTCGGCCTCGTCGCGCGTCGTGAAGACCTCGCCCGTCTCGACGGTCTTGACGCCGTACTCGGAGATCGAAAGCCCTTGCTTGACGGCCGCTTCGCGCAGCGCGACGTTGTGGTCCTTCGAGCCCGTGAAGTGCTGGAGGAGGTTCCCGAACGACTCGGGCGGCACCACGCGCAGGTCGAAGCGCAGCCCATCGTGCGAGACGACCGTCGCCTTCGTGTCGCCGTGCGCGGCAATCTCCGAGACCCACTCGAGCGCGACGAAGTAGTCGATCAGCGCGCGCGGATCCTTCGCGGTCGCGATCACGTCGAGGTCGCGAAACGTCTCCTTGCGCCGGCGGACGCTTCCCGCCTCCGAGACGAGATCGGCGGCGGGATGGGCGCGCAGCACCTCGACGACCGCGAGCACGGGCGAGAGCCCAGCCCCGAGCAGCGGCCGCACCGGTTCGAGCGTCGCCTCCTGCGAGAGCGCGTGCAGGATCCGCTCCTCGGTTCGCGCGCCGAAGCCGGACAGCGTCCGAAGCTGTTCCGCCTCGGCCGCCGTGCGAAGGTCGGCGACGGTCGTGATCCCGAGCTCCTTCCAGATCTTGGCGGCCGACTTCGGCCCGAGCCCGGGCAGGCGCATGAAGCTCACGACCTCGGGCGGCACCTGCGCCTTGCGCTTCGTCAGGGCGTGCATCTCGCCGTCGTCGACGATCTGCACGATCTTCTCCTCGATCGTCTTACCGATCCCGGGCAGCTCCTTGGCGGCGCCGTCGAGCGCGAGTTGGGCGACCGAGCCCGGCGTCTCCCGGATCCGCGTGGCCGCGCGACGGTACGCGATCACCCGGAAAGACGGCTCGCCTTCGAGCTCCAGCAGATCGGCGAGCAACTCCAGCTGCTCGGCCACTTCCTGGTTCTTCGGCAGCGCCTTCGCCACGAGCAGCGATCATAGGCGCGTGCAGGCGACCGTCTGTCTCCCCACCTACAACGAGGCCGAGAACGTCGAGCGGATGGTGCGCGCGCTCGTCGCCGAGGGCGTGCGCGTGCTCGTGATCGACGACAACTCTCCGGACGGCACCGGTCGCCTGGCCGATGGGCTCGCCGCGGAGCTCGATGCCGTCGACGTTCTCCACCGCGAGCGGAAGGAAGGCCTCGGTCCGGCGTACCTCGCCGGCTTCCGCCGCGCGCTCGCGGACGGTGCGGAGCTGATCCTCGAAATGGACTGCGACTTCTCGCACGAGCCGAAGGACGTCGCGCGCCTGACCGCGCGGGCGGAGGAGGGCGCCGACCTCGTGCTCGGCTCGCGCTACGTCCCCGGAGGGAAGATCCCCAACTGGGGGCTGCTGCGGCGCTTCATCTCGCGGGGCGGCTGCGTGTATGCGCAGCTCTGGCTGCAGGCGCGTGTGCGCGATCTCACCGGCGGGTTCAAGTGCTACCGCCGCGAGGTGCTCGAGGCGATCGACCTCGACGCGATCGACGCGAAGGGCTACGCGTTCCAGATCGAGACGACCTACCGCGCACTGCGCAAGGGCTTCACCGTCGCCGAGGTGCCGATCACGTTCGTCGACCGCGAGGAGGGCGGCTCCAAGATGTCGAAGAGCATCGTGCTCGAGGCGATCTGGAAGGTGCCCGCGCTGCGGCTCGACGCGCTCCGCGGCAAGCTCTAGCGGAAGTGCTCCCAGCCGGCGTCCGGAATTCCCTCGACTCCGGCGCCTTCCTCGCAGCGCCCGATCACGGTGAAGTCGAGCGGGTCGCGGGTCGCCGCGAGCAGCTCATAGTCCTCGCCGAAGCCGAGGTCGTCGACGGTCGCACCGTCGGCGAGCGGGACCCGCTCGAGGTCGATCACGCAGCGGACGCCCGAGCGCGCGGCGATGTGACCGGCGTCCTGCGACAGGCCGTCGGAGAGGTCGAGCATCGCGCTCGCCACGGTCGCGAGGCGGCGGCCCTCCTCGAGCCGGAGCGATGGACGCACGAAGCCGCGGTTGCGAAACGCCGCGCCGGCCGCGCCGAGCGGCCCGGTCACGACGAGTAGGTCGCCCGGCCGCGCGCCTGAGCGCCCGGGGACGCGCTCGGACCGACCCAGTGCCGTCACGCTCAACATCAGCTGCCCCGAACGCGTCGTGTCGCCGCCGACCACGGGCACACCCGTTTCGGCGATCCCCTCGTACAGCTCGAGCACGTCGTCCACGTTCGTGTCTCCCGACGCCGCGAACGAGACGACGAGGCCCACTGGCTCGGCGCCCGACGCGGCGAGGTCGCTCAGGTTGACGGCCGCGGCGCGCCAGCCGAGATCGCGCCACGAGATCCAGTCGAGCCGGAAGTGGACGCCCTCCACGAGCGCGTCCTGCGTGACGACGAGACCGTCGACCTGTGCCGCGTCGTTCTCGATCGCCTGCGCGAGCCCACGGCGCTCGAGCTCCGCGAGCAGGCCGAGCTCACCGACCTGCGAGAGCTTCATCGATCACCTCGCGGAGCGCGCGCGCGTCGCTCGCGGCGCGGATCACGGCGACACCCGCCGCACCCGCTGCGATGCACGCGCCGGCGTTCGTCGTGTCGATTCCGCCGATCGCAACCACGGGGATGTCGACCGCGTCGACGATCCCGGCGAGGCCGTCGAGGCCGATGGCCGGGTCGGCGTCGGGCTTCGACGGGGTCTCCCAGATCGGGCCCGCGCCGATGTACAAGGCGCCCGAGCGTGCTCCGGCGATCGCCTGGCCGACGTCCCACGCGGAGAGCCCGAGCTTCAGCCCCGCGCCGAGCGCACGCTCCGCGCCGTCGTCGTCGCGGCCGAGGTGGACGCCGTCGGCCTCGAGCCGGATCGCCGCGTCGACGTCGTCGTTGACGACGAACATCGCGTCGAGCTCGCGTAGCGGTCGCCCGAGCTCGACGAGCTCCCTCGTCGACGCCTCCTTGACACGCAGCTGGATCACGGTTGCGCCGCCTGCGACGGCCGCGCGAGCCGTCTCGAGGTCCTCGACAAGCGCGTGTAGCCTCACGCGATCCTCGCGCGCTCGTCGAGCGACTCGGGCGTCAACGCGTAGAGGGCGTCGTAGAGCGCGGCGTGGAACGTGCCGGGTCCCTTGGCGACCGCGGCCGCGTCTTCGCCGGCGAACCCGAACGCGGCGAGGGCCTCGGCGGCAGCCTCGAGCGCGTTCGGGTTCGCCGCGAGGAAGCACCCGGTGATCGCGCTCGACATGCAGCCCGTGCCTGTGACGGTCGCGAGCAGCTCGTGCCCGTTCGACACGGAGAGCGACCGCACGCCGTCGGAGACGCGGTCGACGGGGCCTGTGACGGACGCGACGAGCTCGAGTGCTCGCGCCGCCTCCCGCGCCAGCTCGGCCGGATCGGCCGCCGCGCCGATCGACTCGACGCCGCGAACCTCCGCTTGCACGCCGACGAGCGTCGCGACCTCGCCGGCGTTGCCGCGGAGGACGGTCACGTCGATCTCGTCGAGCAGGCGCTTCGCGGTCTCGGTGCGGTAGCGCGTCGCCCCCGCGCCGACCGGGTCGAGGACGACCGGGATCCCCCGCCCGTTCGCGACCTTGCCGGCGGTGAGCATGGCCTCGACCCACGGCGGCGACAGCGTGCCGATGTTGAGCACGAGCGCACTCGCGAGGCCGACCATCTCCTCGACCTCCTCGCGGGCGTGCGCCATCACCGGCAGCGCGCCGAGCGCAAGCGTCGCGTTCGCGGTCTCGTTCATCACGACGTAGTTCGTGATCTGGTGGATCAGCGGCCGCTGCTCGCGCAGGCGAGCGAGCGTCGACCCCGCGCTCACGCTGCTCCCCTCAGGTTCAGCACGTCGACCGGCCCTTCGCCGCCGCCGAGCTCGACGAGCCCGTTCCGGACCGCCTCCGACGCCACGCGCGCGGCTTCGCGCGCTGCCTCCTCGAGCGACGCTCCTTTCGCGAGCAGCGCGGCGAGCGTGGCCGAATGCGTGCAGCCCGCCCCGTGTGTCGCGGCGACGTCGTGGCGTTCGACCGCGATCTCGACGTGCCGGCCTTCGACGAACAGATGGTCGACAGCGTCCTCGCCGTGCCCACCCGTGACGATCACCGCAGGTGCGCCGAGCGCGTGCAGGCGCTCGGCGAGCTCGCGGCGCGTGCCGTCGAAGCCGGCGAGCGCGACCGCCTCGTTGCGGTTCGGGGTCACGACGGTCGCAAGCGGAAAGAGACGCGAGACCAGCGAGCCGACCGCGTCGTCGAGCAGCAGCTTCGCGCCCGAGCTCGCGATCAGCACCGGGTCGACCACGAGCGGCACGCGTCGCTGATGCAAGAAGTCCGCGACCGTGTCGACGATCGACTTCGAAAACAGCATGCCCGTCTTCGCGGCGTCGACGCCGATGTCGTCGAAGACGGCGTGGAGCTGCGCGCGGATGAAGTCGCTGGGCAGCTCGTGAACGGCGGTGACCTCCTGCGTGTTCTGCGCGGTCAGCGCGACGAGCGCGGACGTGCCGTAGACGCCGGCGGCCGCGAATGCCTTGAGGTCGGCCTGGATCCCCGCACCGCCGCCCGAGTCGGACGTTGCGATCGTCAAGGCGCGCGGAATGGACGTGGCTCCTCCCTTCGCCGGCATGACCCGGATCAGGTTCGACGGGTGTGTTCTCAGCCGCGCGGTGCGGCACCCCGGTCTCTCGAGTCTACCCTGGGGTCGAATGGCGACCGGAACGGCGAGCTGGGCGGAGCTGCTCGAGGGCGAGGAAGTCGCCTACACGCGCCCCGAGCCGCCGCGGCCGGCCCGCTTCGCGCCGATCCCGGACGAGCTCGACCAGCGCGTCCGTGAGCGGCTCGGCCACGACGCCCTGTACGCCCATCAGGCCGAGGCGTGGGAGGCGGCCCGCCGCGGCGAGCACGTGATCGTCACGACAGGCACGGCGAGCGGCAAGACCCTCGCGTTCAACCTGCCGGTGCTCGACGCGCTCGCGCGTGAGCCCAAGACCCGCGCGCTGTACCTCTACCCGACGAAGGCGCTCGCGCAGGACCAGCTGCGCACGCTCACCGAGCTCGCGGTGCCCGGCGTGAAGGCCGCGATCTACGACGGCGACACCGAAGGCGACCGGCGCTGGCAGATCCGGAAGTGGGCGAACCTCATCCTCATGAACCCCGACATGCTCCATGTCGGCGTGCTCCCGCACCACGACCGGTGGGGCGACGTGCTGCAGAATCTGCGTTACGTCGTCGTCGACGAGGCGCACGTGTATCGCGGCGTGTTCGGCTCGCACGTCGGCAACGTCCTGCGCCGACTTCGGCGTGCGGCCGCGATGTACGGCGCGGAGCCGCAGTTCCTGCTCGCCTCCGCGACGATCGCAAACCCCGGCGAGCTCGCGGAGCGACTGCTCGGCGTCGAGGCTACGGTGGTCGGCGACGACGCCGCGCCGCGCGCGGAGCGCACCGTCGTGCTGTGGAACCCCGAGCTGCTCGACGAGGAGCTCGGCGTGCGCGCCTCCGCGCTCGGCGACGCGTCACGTCTGCTCGCAGAGCTCGCGCAGCGCGGCCTGCGCACGATCTGCTTCGCGAAGAGCCGCAAGGCCGCAGAGCTGATCCACCGCTTCGCGGCAGACCGGCTCGACCCGGCCACCGCGGCGCGGCTCGCGCCGTACCGCGCGGGCTACACGCCCCAGCAGCGGCGGGAGATCGAGCGGCGGCTCGTCGAAGGCGACCTGCTCGGGGTCAGCGCGACCGACGCGCTCGAGCTCGGGATCGACATCGGCCTGCTCGACTGCGCGATCTCGGTCGGCTTCCCGGGGACGATGGCGTCGCTGCGGCAGCAGTGGGGCCGCGCGGGACGCCGAGGACACGGGCTCGCGGTGCTCGTCGCAAGCGAGGACGCGCTCGATCAGTACTTCATGCGTCTCCCAGAGACGCTTCTCGACAGAAAAGTCGAGGCCGCGATCCTCGACCACGCGAACCCGCGAGTGCTCGACGGCCATGTGCGCGCGGCAGCGTTCGAGGCGCCGATCGACGACGCCGACCGCGCGACGCTCGGTGACGAGGCGCTCGAGCGCGCGGCGGAGCTCCCCGAGCTGAAGCACACGCCGCGCGGCTGGGTCTGGGCCGGCCGCGACTATCCGGCCGCGCGCGTCCCACTCCGTTCGACGAGCCCGGACTCGTTCACGGTCGTCGACGTCGAGACCGGCTCGCTGCTCGGCCTCGTGGAGCGCGAGCGCGCGTACTCGACCGTTCACGACGGCGCCGTCTACCTGCACATGGGCGAGCGCTATCTGGTGGAAGAGCTCGACCTCGACGGCCGCCGTGCGCTGGTCGCGCCGTTCTCAGGCGACTGGTACACGCAGGCGAAGAAGGAGACGATGACGGAGATCTCCGAGCCGCTCCGCGTCGAGCGGCGGCTCGGGATGGAGGTGACGTTCGGTCGCGTCGTCGTGACCGAGCAGGTCGTCGGCTACCAGCGCAAGTCGATCCGCGACCAGTCGACGATCGACCTCGTCCGGCTCGAAATGCCGATCACGGAGTTCGAGACCGAGGCGGTCTGGTACCTCCCGGAGCCCGAGCAGCTCGAGGGCCTCGACCGCGAGCCGCGCCTGCTCGGCACGCTCCACGCAGCGGAGCACGCGATGATCGCGATCCTCCCGCTCTGGGCGATGTGCGACCGCTGGGACATCGGCGGGCTCTCGACGAACATCCATCCGCAGACGGGCCGCCCCACGATCTTCGTCTACGACGGGCACTCGGGCGGGGTCGGGATCAACGAGCGCGGCTTCGAGATCTTCGAGGGCTGGGTCGAGGACACCGTCCGCATGCTGGCAGGCTGCCCGTGCGAGCACGGCTGCCCCTCGTGCGTGCAGAGCCCGAAGTGCGGCAACCTGAACGAGCCGCTCGACAAGCACGGAGCGCTGAGCTTTCTCGGCCGCCTTGTCGATTTCCCCTCTGCCCGTCCGTCCTAGAGGATGCAAGAAACCGATTGGAGGGCGAGATGCAGCACGTGCTCTTGATCTACGACGACGCAGACGCCGGCGAGCGCGAAGGGCTGATGCAGGAGTACTTCGCGTACACCGACGAGCTCGAGGCCTCGGGGAAGCTCGTCTCGAGCGCCCCGCTCCAGCCGAGCCGCACCGCGCAGTCCGTGCGCGTGCGCGAGGGCGAGATCAGCCTGAGCGACGGCCCGTTCGCCGAGACGAAGGAGCAGCTCGGCGGCTACTACGTGATCGACGTCGACACGCCCGAGGAAGCCGCGGAGTGGGCGGCGAAGATCCCGTCGGCGCGCTTCGGGACGGTCGAGGTGCGGGCGATCATGCAGATCCCCGCGGAGGCGCGAGCGTGAAGGTGCTCGCGCTGATCTGGTCCGACGAGTCGAACTGGGAGCGCCTGTCGGAGGACGAGCGCAAAGAGTGGTACGGCAAGTACCGCTCGTTCTCGCAGGCGGCCAACGGCAAGCTCGCGGGCGGCGACGAGCTCGCTCCCACGCGGGCGGCGACGACAGTGCGGGTCCGCGATGGCGAGACGGTCGTCACGGACGGGCCGTTCGCGGAGACGCGAGAGCAGCTCGGCGGCTACTTCGTCCTGGACGTCGAGAGCCTCGACGAGGCGACGGAGCTCGCCGCGAGGATCCCCGGCGCGTGGCACGGGTCGGTCGAGCTGCGCGCCGCAGCGGAGGAGGAGGCGCCGTGAAGTACTTCCTGCTGCTGAACAACGACGGCGCCGCCGTCGATTCCTGGCGCGGCCTGTCGCCCGACGAGGCGGCGGCGCTCCGCGCCGAGGAGATCCCGCGCTGGAACGCGCTCTTCGGCTGGGCGGGTGAGCAGGGGATCGAGCTCGACGGCCTCGAGCTCGACCTTCCGCACAAGGCGCGCGTCGTGCGCGTCCGCGACGACGAGACGACGGTCACCGACGGCCCGTTCGCCGAGACGAAGGAGCTGGTCGGCGGCTACTTCATCGCCGAGTGCAAGGACCTCGACCAGGCGATCGAGCTCGCGCAGCGCGTGCCCGTCGCGACGACCGGCTCGGTCGAGATCCGCCCGATCGCCGAGTGAGCGTCGAGTCCCTCTTCCGCGAGGAATGGGGACGCGCCGTCTCGATCCTGATCCGCGTTCTCGGCGACTTCGAGCTCGCCGAGGACGCGGTGCAGGAGGCGTTCGTGACCGCACTCGAGCGCTGGCCGCGCGACGGGACCCCGCGCAACCCGTCCGCATGGATCGTCGCAACCGCACGCAACCGCGCGATCGACCGCATCCGGCGCGAGCGCACGCTCGCGCGGAAGACCGAGCTGCTCGCGCGACTGGAGGAGCTTCGAACCGAGGAGGACGACGACGTGAGCTCGATCCCCGACGAACGGCTGAGCCTCGTCTTCACGTGCTGCCATCCCGCGCTCGCGCCCGAGGCCCGCGTCGCACTGACGCTGCGCGAGGTCGGTGGGCTTCAGACGCCCGAGATCGCGCGCGCGTTCCTCGTCCCCGAGTCGACGCTCGCACAGCGGCTCGTGCGCGCGAAGCGCAAGATCCGCGACGCGGGCATCCCGTTCCGCGTGCCGCCCGACCATCTGCTCACCGAGCGGCTGCACTCGGTGCTCGCCGTCCTTTACCTCGTCTTCAACGAGGGCTACGCCGCGACCTCCGACGAGGAGCTCGTGCGGCGCGACCTCTGCGACGACGCGGTCCGCCTCGGGAAGCTCCTCGCGGTGCTGATGCCCGACGAGGCCGAGGTGCTGGGACTGCTCGCGCTGATGCTCCTCCAGGACTCGCGCCGGGACGCGCGCGTGGGCACGGGCGGCGAGCTGGTCTTGCTCGAGGAACAGGACCGCACGTTGTGGGACGGCGCGAAGATCGACGAGGGGCTCCGAATGCTCGAGCACGCCATGGCGCGGCGTCGGCCCGGGCCGTACCAGCTGCAGGCGGCGATCGCTGCGCTCCACGCGCGCGCCGAGACGCCCGACGACACGGACTGGGAGCAGATCGCCGCCCTCTACGGCCGGCTCGAAGAGCTGACGGGTTCGCCCGTCGTCTCGCTGAACAGGGCGGTCGCGGTCGCGATGGCACGCGGCCCGGATGTCGGCCTCGACGCCGTCGACCGACTGTCAGGACTCGACTCGTACCACCTCTACCACGCCACCCGCGCCGACCTCCTGCGCCGGCTCGAGCGGGCGGAGGAAGCCGCCGCCGCGTACCGGCGTGCGCTCGAGCTGGCGACGAACCCGGTCGAGCGTCGCTTCCTGGAGGGGCGCCTAGAATCGCTGGCGTGACGATGACCGCGCCACTCCGCCGCGTCTTCGTGCGGCGGCCCGGCGGGGTCGAGCGCTGGCAGGAGTACGGCTGGCGTGCCGCACCCGACCCGGTACGCATCGTCGAAGAGCACGAGGCCCTGGTCGCGGCGCTCGAAGGCGCGGGCGCTGAGGTCCTCGTCGGCGAGCCGCTCGACTCGGCGCTCGACGCGATCTACGTCCACGACCCGGCCGCCGTGACGAGCCGCGGCGCCGTCCTGCTCCGACCCGGCAAGGAGCTGCGACGGGTCGAGGTCGACGCGATCGAGCGCGACTTCGCCGCCGCGGGAGTCGACGTGCTCGCGCGGTTGGAGGCGCCGGCAACGGCGGAAGGCGGTGACATGCTCTGGCTCGACGAGCACACGCTCGTCGTCGGCCGCGGCTACCGGACGAACGACGCCGGCGTCGACGCACTGCGCGCAGCGCTCCTCGACGTCGACGTGCTCGCCGTCGACCTTCCGCACTACCACGGCCGTGACGAGGTGATGCACATGCTCTCGCTGATCTCGCCGCTCGCGGACGACCTCGCCGTCGTCTACCTGCCGCTCATGCCCGTCCGCCTCGTCGAGTTGCTCGAGCAGCGCGGGGTCGGCTTCGTCGAGGTTCCCGACGACGAGTTCGAGTCGATGGCGTGCAACGTGCTCGCGCTCGCGCCGCGCGTCGCGCTCACGCTCGACGGCAACCCGAAGACGCGCGAACGCCTGGAAGCCGCGGGCGTCGACGTGCGCGTCTATCCGGGTGAGGAGCTCTCGCGCAAGGGCGACGGCGGGCCGACCTGCCTGACGCGGCCGCTCAGCCGAGCAGCCTGATGCAGCCGTTCAGCGCCAGCGTCAGGAAGATCGAGAGCGCGAGCGAGACGAGCAGGCACCCCGGCGAGCACCCGTAGATCTTGACCTTCCCGTCGCGGGACTCCCGCGGCTTGAACATCAGCGCGCGGCCGCGAGCGCCAGCTCGACCGCCTCGGCCGGCGTCGCTGCGCGGGGCACGTCCTCGATTTCCAGGCCGGGTTCCAGGATCACGACGTACCGCCCGAGCGCCCGGGCGAAACCGATCTCGGCCAGCGTCCCCCACCGGCCGCCGACGGCGATCACCGCGTCGCCGGACGCGACGACCGCGAGGTTCCGTGCGTGGCCGATGCCCGTCGCGACCGCATGGTCGATCCACTCGCTCGCATCCTCGCGCGCAGTCCCCGGGAGGATCCCGATCGTCGTCCCGCCTGCCGACCTCGCACCTCGGGCGGCGGCGGCCATCACCTCGCCGAGCCCGCCGCAGACCACCGTGGCCCCACGCTCTGCGAGCAGCCGCCCCACCTCCTCTGCGCGCGCCTCGTGCTCGACGCCGCTGCCGATCACCGAGACATGGACCGCGCCCACGCTGCGACGATAACCCCATGACCGAGCGCGAGGCTCGAAACGGCACGCTGATCGTCGGCGGCGGCTACGCCGGCAGCATCCTCGCGCGGCACGTGGGCGAGGCGACGATCGTCAGCCCGGAGAACTTCATGCTGTTTCGCCCGCTGCTCGCGGAGGCTGCCTCTGCGACGCTCGAGCCCCGCCACGTCGTCGTCCCGCTGCGGATGATGTGCCCACGGTCGGAGCTCGTCGTGGGCTCTGCGACCGCGCTCGACGAGGCGGCGCGCACGGTCGCGGTCGAGTCGCATGCCGGGACCTTCGAGGTGCGCTACGAGCGGTTGGTGCTCGCCCTGGGCTCGGTCGCGCGCACGCTACCCGTTCCGGGGCTGGCCGAGCACGCACTCGGCTTCAACGATCTCGCCGACGCGATCGCGCTCCGCAACCACGTGCTCGCCGAGCTCGAAGCCGCCGACCTCGCGCCCGGAACGCCGCATCTCTCCTTCGTCTTCGTCGGCGCGGGCTACGCCGGCGTCGAGGCGCTCGCCGAGCTCCACGACCTCGTCCGCGACGCGCTCCGCTTCTACCCGCGCCTGCGAGCCGCACCTCAGCGCTGGGTGCTCGTCGAGGCGAGCGACCGCATCCTGCACGAGCTCTCGCCACGCCTCGCGGCGTACGTGTCGAAGCTCCTCGCCCGCCGCGGGATCGAGGTGCGAACCGGCACGCGGCTCGAGCGGCTCGACGCGGAGTCGGCGACGCTCTCCGACGGCGAGCGGATCGAGACCCACACGCTGGTCTGGACGACCGGTGTGCGCGCGCACCCGCTGCTCGCGGCCTGGGGCCTGCCGGTCGACGAGCGGGGCCGGGTCAAGGTCGACGAGCAGCTGCGGGTCGAGGGCAGGGACGCGACGTGGGCCGTCGGGGACTGCGCCCGGGTCGTCAACGGCGCCTCCGGCTCGCCGGACCCTCCGACCAGCCAGCACGCCCTCCGCCAGGCGCGGCAGCTCGCCAAGAACCTCGGGGGCAAGCCAGGGCCCTACGCCTACCGGATGATCGGCCAGGGCGCCACGCTCGGCCGGTTCAAGGGCGTGGCGGAGATCTTTGGAATCCGGCTCCGCGGCTTCCCGGGCTGGTTCGCCACGCGCTCGTACCACCTCTACCAGCTGCCGCTCTTCACCCGAAAGCTCCGGGTGGTCACGGACTGGACGGTGTCGATGTTCTTCCGGCGCGACATCGCGCAGCTCGGCACGCTCGGGCACCCGAAGCGCCTCAATTGACACAAGTCCCTCGTCCGGGGGACGCCTGCCCATCCGACCGAGCCGAGGATTGAAAGGTCATGCTGCGGCAGCTGACCCGGGAACCAGTCCTCGCCGCGGGCATCAGTCTCGCGATCGTGCCGCCCGCGCTCCTTCATTTCCTCTCTTCCGAGAAGGTCGCCTGGGGCGGTGTCGCGCATGCGCTCTTCGTCGGCGCGAGCGCCGGCGGAGCCACGATCGCGGCGATCGTGCTCACCGTCGCCGCCGCCCGCCGCAACGACGGGCGCAGCGTGATGATCGGCTCCGCGTTCGCCGTCATGGCAGCGCTGCTCGTGCTGCACGGGATCGCGACGCCGGGCGTGCTCTTCGACGACTACGGCGTGGTCGCGTTCTCCGGTGCCGCCACCATCCCCGCCGGAGGCGTGCTGCTCGCCCTCTGCACGCTTCCCATCCTCAGACACCCGCGCGCCGTCAAGCCGCTGCTCGTGATGTTGGGCGTCCTCCTCGCGGCAGTCGCGACACTCGGCTTCGTCGGGCTCGCGTTCCCGAACACCGTCCCGGGCGTCCCTGAGCCTCGTTCGACCGCCGCGTGGATCACGCTCGGCGTCGGTCTCGCCTTCTACGCGCTCGTCGGCTGGCGCGCGTTTCGCACGTACCGCCTCACCAGGCGGGCGGCGGACCTGCTCGTCGTCGTGGGCACCGCCTGGCTCGCGTGCGCACTCGCAGCGTCGCTCCTCCTCACGTACCTCGACCTCGGCTGGTGGCTCGGTCATGGGCTCGAGGTGCTCGGGATCGCCGCGATCGGCGTACCGGTCGCGCTCGACCTCCGTCGTGCAGTAGCGTCGCGGCCGCTCCTCGGCGACCTCAGCGCGTGTGAGCTCGTCGCCGCGGAGGAAGCGTTCTTCGGCGGACAGGTCAGCGCCCTGACGCGACGCCTCACCGAGCGAGACGCGTACACGGGAGAGCACACGCGCCGAGTCGCGCTGCGCGCCGTGCAGGTCGGCGAAGAGCTCCAGCTGCCGCCCGAGCGCCTGCGCGTGCTCGCCGCCGGCGGTCTCCTGCACGACATGGGCAAGCTCTCCGTTCCCGACGAGATCCTGAACAAGCCCGCTGCGCTCACGGACGAGGAGTACGAGATCGTCAAGCGCCACTCGGAGTGGGGCGAAGAGCTTCTCGCACAGCTCGGGTTCCCGGGCGCCGTGCGCAGGCTCGTCCGCGATCACCACGAGCGGCTCGACGGCTCCGGCTACCCGTTCGGCGCCTTCGGCGACCAGCTCGACCTCGAGACACGGATCCTCGGCACCTGCGACGTGTACGACGCGCTGATCTCGCCGCGCGTCTACCGCGGTGCCTGGTCGCACGAACGAGCGCTCTCGCTCCTGCGTGAAGAGGCGGGGCGTCAGTTCGACGAGCGCTGCGTCGTGGCGCTCGAGCGCGTGCTCCGCCGCGAGCAGCCCGAGCTCGCGGTCGCCGTCTAGCCGAGCGCGGCTGGCAGGCGCTGCCGCGTCTTGAGCACGCCTTCGAACAGATCGCTGTGCTCCTCGATCCGGCGCCGCACGACTTCCATCGTGAAGCGCGTCGGGTCGAGCTCCTCGTTCACTTCCTCCCAGCGAAGCGGCGTCGAGACCGGCGCCCCCCTGCGCGGACGCACCGCGTACACCGACGCGATCGTCTTTCCCTCACCGTTCTGGTTGGAGTCGATCAGGACGCCGCGGCGCTTCGACTTCGTCCACTCCGTCGTCGCGAGCCCACGGTGCGACCGCGCGATCGCGCCGGCGACGACCTCCGAGAAGCGGCGCGTGTCCTCGAAGGTGTAGCGACGCTCGATCGGGACGAGGACGTGCATGCCGTCGGCGCTCGAGGTCTTCGGAAAGCCGACGAGCCCGAACGCGTCGAGCGCCTCCTTGACGAGGAGCGCGACCTGCGCGACCTCGCGGATCCCGACGTCCGGCGACGGGTCGAGGTCGAAGAGCACGAAGTCGGGCCGTTCGGGCTTGTCGACGCGCGAGTACCACGCGTTCAGGTCGATGCAGCCCATGTTCACCATCCAGAGCAGCGCGAGCTCGTCGTTGACGACGGGGAAGTTGACCCACTTCTGCTTACGCGGTGACTCACGCGTCGAGACGAGCGTCCGAAACGTCGGAATCCAGTCCGGCATGTGCGAGGGCGCGTCCTTCTGGAAGAAGTGCTTGCCCTCGATGCCGTCGGGATAGCGGATCATCGTGAAGGGCCGATCCTTCAGGTGGGGAACGAGCACCGGCGCAACCGCGCGGTAGTACGCAAGCAGGTCACCCTTCGTGATCCGCTCGACCGGGAAGAACACCTTGTCGAGGTTGGACAGCTTGAGCACGCGGTTGCCCTTGCGGAGCTCGGTCGGCAGCGGCTCCTCCTCGTGCACCTCCCTCGGGCCCTTGTCCTCGCGCAGCCCCTTGTAGGACGGCGCGCGTAGCCGGTGGTCGTGCGTCCACTCGACGAATTCGACCTCCGCGACGAGCCTCGGTTCCACCCAGACGATGTCGCCCTTGCGCACGCGCGGCGGCTTCGGCACCAGATCGAACTGCGGCTCCTTCGTTTCGAGCGGGCGCAGCAGCGCGAGCAGGCGCCTGATCTCCTGGTCGTTGAAGCCCGTGCCGACGCTGCCGACGTAGCGGAGCTTCGTCTTTCCCTCGTCGAAGACGCCGAGCAGGAGCGCACCGAACGTGCCCGCGCGCCTGCCCTCTCCCCGCGTGTAGCCGCCGATCACGAACTCCTGGCTGTTCGTCGCCTTGACCTTCACCCAGTCGCGCGTCCGCCGGCCGGGCTGGTACGTCGAGTCCGGCCTCTTGGCCATGATCCCCTCGAAGTTCTGCTGCTTCGCAACCTCGAACAGCGCCTCTCCATCGTCGAAGGACTCGGAGAACTGCACGGCCTTGACGCGCTTGTCCAGCAGCCCGTCGAGACGTTTCCGCCGCTCCGTCAGCTCGAGGCCGATCACCGGCTCGCCGTCGATCTCGAGCACGTCGAACGCGACGAAGACGTACCTCGTGCCCACCTTGCCCTGCTGCATCGCGGAGAAGGTCGCGCGGCCGTGCTCGTCGAGCGCGCACACTTCGCCGTCGAGCACGGCGTTCGGCGTGCGGAGCGCCTTGCCGATCGCCTTCGCAACGTCGGCGAAGCGAGCCGTCAGGTCGTTCTCGTTGCGGCTGAAGAGCGCGACGTCCCCACCGGTGACGTACGCAAGTGCGCGATAGCCGTCCCACTTCACCTCGTACAGCCAGTCGTCGCCCTTCGGCACCGTCTTCTCGAGCGTGGCGAGCATCGGCGCGTAGCGGCGCGGACGCTTCGCCGGCTCCGACTCGGCCTGCGGCTCGTCGCGCTTGCGGAGGATCAGCCAGTTCTTCTCCTCGCCGCCGAGTTTCGCCGGGACGAGCGTCCACACACCGTCGAGTCTCTTGCCGTGCAGCCGGACGGTCAGGCCGCCGTTCTTCTTGCGCTCGAGGAGCTCGTACGTGCCGCTGTCCCAGATCTCCACCGTGCCCGCGCCGTAGTTGCCCTTCGGGATCTCGCCTTCGAACGTCGCGTAGTCGAGCGGGTGGTCCTCGACGTGCACCGCGAGGTGCTGCTGGCCCGGCTCCATCGGCACGCCCTTCGGCACCGCCCAGCTTGCGAGCGCGCCGTTCATCTCCAGCCGGAAGTCGTAGTGCAGCCGCGAAGCGTCGTGGCGCTGGACGACGAAGATCGGCTCCTTGCCCTTGCGCTTCGAGCCGAACGGCTCGGGCGTCTGCTTCGGGTCGCGCTTGCGGCGGTACTCGGCGAGCGGCGGCACGACTGGACTTTGCCCGACCTCGGCGTAGCCAAGCGGGACAAGAGCCCGGCTTGTGGAGGAATCGTCTCGACGCCCGGTCCGGGCTGTCCCCGAGTCAGGGGGAAGCCCGGCGCGATTCGTTTATCGCCCGGGCGGCAAAGAGCTAGTCGGAGAGCTTCTCTCCTAGTGGGGGTCCACAGCTCGAGGCCGGGACTTTTCCCGGCCTCGAGTCATAAAAGGGGCAGGGGAAAACACTGTGGACACTGTGGACGAGCGGTCTGCAAAGCCCCTGTTCTAGGCGAAAACACCGATCGAGCGGAACCGGGCCCGCCGCCGGCGGCTCAACTCGTCCACAGGTAGCCCGTCGAGGTCGTCGAGGGCCTCCCTGACCGAGGAGCCGAGGAGCCGAGCAGCCTCGTCCGGGTCGGTGTGGGCCCCGCCCTCGGGCTCGGGGACGATCCCGTCGATCACCCCGAGCTCCAGGCAGTGGACCGCGTCTGGCTTGAACGCGGCCGCCGCCTTCTTCGCCTCGGAGGCGTCCCGCCAGAGGATCGCCGCACAGCCTTCGGGCGAAATGACGGAGTAGATGGCGTTCTCCTGCATCAGCACGCGGTCGCCGACCGCGATCGCGATCGCCCCGCCGGAGCCGCCCTCACCGATCACGACGGTGACGATCGGGACGCCGAGCCGCAGCATCGTCGCCTGCGACGCGGCGATCGCGCCGCCCTGACCGTGCTGCTCCGCCGCCACGCCCGGGTACGCGCCGGGGGTATCGACGAGCGTGACGACCGGGAAGCCGAACCGGTCCGCGAGCTTCATCACGCGCATCGCCTTGCGGTAGCCCTCGGGGTACGCCATCCCGAAGTTCCGCTTCGTCCGCTCCTTGACGTCGCGGCCCTTCTGATGTCCGACGAGCACGATCGTGCGGTCGTCGAGCTTGCCGAGCCCCGCGATGATCGCCGCGTCGTCGGCTCTGCCCCGGTCTCCGTGGAGCTCGACCCAGTCGTCGAGCAGCCGCTCGACGTAGTCGAGGGTGTAGGGGCGGTCCTGGTGACGCGCGAGCTCGACCGAGCGCCAGATCTCGTCCTCGCTCGGCTCGGCCGTGATCCGGTCGAGCTGCTTCTGCAGCCGCTCGAGCTCGCCGGAGACCTTGGTGCCGCCGAGCAGCCCGATCGACTTCAGCTTCGAGAGCCTGTCGCGAAGGCGGAGCTCGGCGTCACTTGCCATTGGCGAAGAGGCGCAGCAAGCGCGCCAAATGGGGCTTCAGCTCGGGTCTCGACACGATTGCGTCCACGTGTCCGTACCGGAGATTCGCCTCCGAGAGGCCGAAGTCGTCAGGCAGCTTCTCGCGCGTCGTCTGCTGGACGACCCGGGGGCCGGCGAAGGACATCAGCGCTCCGGGCTCCGCGAGCAACACGTCGCCGAGACTCGCGAAGCTCGCGAGCACGCCGCCGGTCGTCGGGTGCGCGAGCACGGAGATGTAGGCGCAGCCCGCGTCGTGGAGATCGGCCACCGCGACGATCGTCTTCGGCAGCTGCATCAGGGCGAGGATCCCTTCCTGCATCCGCGCGCCACCCGAGGCGCTGACCGACACGAGCGGGACGCCCTGCTCGACGGCGCTGTCGCAGGCGCGGGCGAACTTCTCGCCGACGGCGCTCCCCATCGAGCCGCCCATGAAGGCGAAGTCCATGACCGCGAGCTCGCAGGGATTGCCCTCCACCGACGCGCGGCCGATCACGATCGCCTCACCGAGGCCCGTGCCGAGCTCGGCTTCGGCGAGGCGTTCGCCGTAAGGGCGGAGGTCGAAGAAGTCCAGCGGGTCGTCAGAGCGGAGATCAGCGGCCTCTTCGGTGAAGCTGCCCTCGTCGGCCAGGCTGAGGATCCTCGCCCGGGCGCGCATCGGGAAGTGGTGCCCGCAGTGCGAGCAGACCCAGAGGCTCTCCTCGAGCTCGTCGTCGCGGTAGTGCGACTGGCACTTCGGGCAGGTGTTCGGATGCTTCTTCGCATCCGCAGGGGGCGCGTCGTTCGTCTCGACCTGGACGTCGATTCCGGGCTCCGCCATGACGCGATGTTAGACCTGAAGGCTCGGGCGCGAGTTACAGCCCGAGCGCGTGGGTCAGGCGCTCCAGCCGTCCCACGTTGTCCGGGTCGGGAGCCAGGCCGCTGAGGCCGGCGCCGACCACCGTGGAGCGGCCGCGGAGATCGAGGAAGAGCCGTTCGACCTCGTCGAGGCTCACACCGTCCGGCTCGGGCATGAAGGGCGTGATCTCGCCGGGATCGAGCGAATCCACGTCGAAGGCGACGTAGACGCAGCTGCAGTCCTCAAGCGCGCGGTCGACGGCATCCGGCCCCGTGTGGATCCCGCTCTCGGCGATGAACGTCTCCTCGGGCGGATCGAGGTTCCGCGTGCCGATCAGCGCGACGTTTCCCGGCTTGACCATCCCGGAGTCGACGATCATCCGCAGCGGCATGCCCCAGGCGTTCCCGGACGGGGACGTGGCAGGCGTGTTGAGGTCGCCGTGCGCGTCGAGCCAGACGAGCGCGAGCCGGTCGTGGCGCGCGGAGAGCCCCTCGAGCGTGCCGACATGCGAGCAGCAGCAGCCGCCGAGCACAAGCGGCCGGTCGGGCAACTCAGCGGCGATCGCGAGGTTCTGGTCCGCGAGCGAGTCCTCCTCGACCACGGCCGCCTCCGGGTAGTCGAACGGCAGGTGGGCGGCCTCGGCCATCGCCTCGCCGCCCTCGCCCCAGGCGCGCGGCACCCGAACGAGGCCGGCCGCAAACTCGCGCCCGCACGAATGGCACTGGTACTCAGGGCCCAGGGCGACGGCGGTGTACGTTCGGCAGTCGGGGCATTTCGCGCGCAGGCGCGACACGCCGAGACCCTAGCTACGACGGACCGGGCGGTCGAGCATCACGGTGTCGCGGTAGACGCGCATGCCCGCGCGCTCGTAGAGCCGAGTCGCACCGGTGGGGCTCGAAGCGTCCACACCGAGCGTCGCCCGTGTGTACCCGCGCTTGCGGAACGTGTCGAACGAGTGGAGCAGGAGCGCCTCGCCGAGGCCCTGCTTCCGCCAGGCGCGGCGCACGCCGAGCAGGTTGACGTAGCCGGTGTCGGGATCGACGTCGTCGGGGTTGTCGAGTGCGAACGCTGCGAGCTCGTCGCCGTCGAAGACGAGGAACCACAACGTTGGGTCGAAGCCTTCGCGCTGTGTCGTCCAGTGGCGAAAGTCCTCGAACGGCTCGTCGATCGGTTCCGTCGTGTCCTGCCAGACCTCGACGACGACCTCGTAGAGCCCGCGCTCATCGTCGGGCTCGAACGTGCGCACGCGCAGGCCGTCAGGCCACGACGGCTCGCGTGCCTCGCCGTCGAGCTCGATCTCCATCCGATAGGAGTGGCGCGTGACCTCGAAGCCATCCTCCAGGTAGAGCGGCAAGAGACGCTCGTCGTCGGCGCTCGTCCAGACGCGAAGGAGCCCGTCGTCCGCGCGTTGCTCGAGCCACCCGAGGAGCTCCGGGACGACCTGAGCCGCGTCGACGCCGGGAGCGACCTTGACGTCGGACCACCAGCGCACGGGCTCGTTCTTCGTCCTGTCGGCGTCGACGTACCCGATGAGCTTCCCGTCTCGCTCGAGCACCCGGACGTCGCGCTGAACGTCGACGGACGGCGTGGTCAGCCAGGTCCGGAGCTCCTCGGCCGTCGCGTCGGCCTTGCCGAACACTGCGAGCTGGTGCGCGTTCATCAGCTCGAGCATCGCGTCGAACTCGTCGTCGCGCGGAGGGCGCAGGCTCACGCGAGGCTCTTCTCGAAGGTGACGGTCTCGTCCTCGACATGCATTCCCGCGCGCTCGTAGAGACGTGTCGCGCCGGTCGGGTTCTCGGTGTCGACGCCGAGCCCGACGCTCCGCTCGCCACGCGCGTGGAAGACGCGGAACGCGTGCTGCAGAAGCGCTAGCCCGATTCCGCGGCGGCGCCACGGCTGACGAACGCCGAGTGCCCCGACCCAACCTCCTCCGTAGCGAAAGACGTCGCAGCGAATGACCGCAGCGACCTCGTCGCCGTCGCGCACGACAGCCCAGACCTCCGGGTCGAAGTCGTCGGCGTCGAGCCTCGCTCGCCGCCACTCTTCGTATTCGAGCGGCGTGTGGCCCCACTCGTCCTGGAACGACTCGCCGAGCGCCGCGTGGAAGGCGGGCCCGTCGCCGTCGCGAAACGGCGCGACGGTGAGGCCCCCAGGCCAGTCGGGCTCGGGCGGCGCCTCGTCACCCAGCTCGATGCGCATCCCGTAGTGGCGCCTGACGGGGACGTACCCGCGGCTTTCCAGCAGCGCCGCGGCGGTCTCGTCCTGGGCGAAGACCTCGTTCCGAACCGCCGACGCTCCGAGTTCACGGGCGCGCGCCTCGGCGAGCTCGAGCAGCGCCGTGCCGAGCCCGCGACCGACGGCTTCGGGATGGACGTCGCCCCAGACGTTCGGCGCGTCGCCCTGCGGCCAGAGCGTCGCCGCGCCAACCAGTCGTCCGCCGCCGTGGATCAGCCACACGTTCTCGCCGGGCTTCGTCACGCGCCACCAATCTCGGACGTCGCCCTCGGTGATCACGGCGGTTCCGAGCACGACGGCTTCGCACGCTCGTGCGAGCTCGGCCACCGCGGCGGCGTCGGCGTCGGTCGCGAAACGAACGTCGAAGCCGTCAGGGAGCGGCGAGCTCATCGAGCACCTCCGGCAGGCCGGCGAGGTCCGGCAGCTCGCGTGTCGGCGCGGTGTCGTGACGCTCGCCGAGCCGGTTGATCCAGACGGACGGGAGCCCGAGCTCGTTGGCGACAACGATGTCGTGGAACATGCTCTGCGCGACGTGGACGTGCCGGGCGGGATCCGCTCCGGTGCGCTCGTAGAAGACCTCCCAGTGCTTCGGCGCCGGCTTGTACGAGCCGATCTCCGAGGCGACCACCGTCTCGTCGAACGGGACGCCGATCGTCGCCTTCGACGCCTCGATGAAGTCGCGGTCGGTGTTCGAGAGGATCGCGAGCCGCCAGCCGCGGGCACGCGCTTCCGCGAGCGCCTCGGGAACCTCGGGGAACACGTCCCAGCCCGGCAGCGAGCGGCCGAGCGCGTCCTCCTCGCCGGACGGCACCTCGCCCAGTCTCGCCAGGACGCGCTGCATGACCTCGCGGTAGCGCAACGCCGGCTCGGCGTGCTCGAGCTCTGACTCGAGCTCGTGGTAACGGCGGAGCAACTCGCCCGCATCCTCGTCTGGCCAGAGCCGTGCGAGCTCCGCGCGGATCCCGCCGTTCCAGTCGATCAGCGTGCCGTAGCAGTCAAACGTCGCCCAACGCGTCATGCGGAGGACGATACGCAAGCAGCTCCCAGCCGTGGTCCCCGAGCCAGTCGCGCTGCTCGCGGAAGTCCGGGCGCACGCGCTCGACGAGCGACCAGAAGCGCCGCGAATGGTCGAGGTGGACGAGGTGGCACAGCTCGTGTACGACGACGTAGTCGAGGATCCGGCGCGGCGCGAGCACGAGCCGCCATGAGAACGACAGCGAGCCCGCGGACGAGGCCGAGCCGAAGCGCGAGCGCGTGTCGCGGATGGCGATGCGCCGGCACCGGACGCCGATCCGCGGAGCCTCGGAGTCGATCGTCTCCGTCACAAGCTCGCGCGCGAGCTTTCGCCCCTCGCGCTCGGTCAGGAGCGGCGGGTCGAGCACGCGGACGGTCTCGGACTCGAGCTGCCGCGCAAGCCAAGGCGCGTGCTCACGAAGTGCCGAGTCGATCGCCCGATCGCTCGTCCCCACCGGAACGACGAGCTCCGCCGGCTCCCCGGGCCGCCAGATGGTCCGCAGCAACCGCGCGCGCGGCGATTCGCGCACCTGCACCTCGACCAGGCGCCCTCCGACATCGACGATCCGCACCCGTGCGACGGTAGCGACCGAGTCGGCGCGCTCAGTCGGCGAAACGACGAACCACGATGCACGCGTTGTGGCCGCCGAAGCCGAACGAGTTGGAGCACGCGACGTCGATGTCAGGGGCATCGCGCGCCTCGTTCGGGATGTAGTCGAGATCGCAGTTCGGGTCGGGCTCGTCGTAGTTGATCGTCGGCGGGAGCTTCCGGTCGCGCACGGCGAGCACGGTGAAGACCGCTTCGATCGCACCCGCAGCGCCGAAGCAATGGCCCGTCGACCCCTTCGTCGACGAGATCGGCGTCTTGCGCGCGTTCTCCTCGCCGAGGGCGAGCTTGAGGACGCGCGTCTCGCTCGAGTCGCCGAGCGGCGTCGACGTCGCGTGCGCGTTGACGTAGCCGATCTCGCTCGGGTCGACACCCGCGTCGGCAAACGCCATCGTCATCGCGCGTGCCGGGTTCTCGCCCGTCGGATCCGGCTCCGTCATGTGCGCCGCGTCGGACGAGACGCCGTAGCCCACGAGCTCTGCGTAGATCTTCGCGCCGCGGGCCTGCGCGTGTTCGAGCTCCTCGAGCACGAGCACCGCACCGGCTTCCCCCATCACGAGCCCGTCTCGCGCCTGATCGAACGGCCGCGAGGCCTTCGCCGGATCGTCGTTCCTGCGCGACAGGGCCCGCATCGAGTCGAACCCCGCGATCCCGACCGCCGTGACCGGCGCCTCGGTGCCGCCGGCAATCATGGTGTCAACGCGACCGATGCGAATCGCGTCGAGTGCGTCGCCGATCGCCATGTTCGACGCGGCACAGGCGGTGCACTCCGACATCAGCGGCCCCTTCGTGCCGAGCTCGATCGAGACCCAGCCGGCGCCCATGTTCGGGATGATCGACGGGATCGAGAACGGCGAGACCCGATCGGGGCCGCGCTCCTTCAGCACGTCGTAGCAGTCCTGGAACGAGCGGAGGCCGCCGATCCCCGTGGCGATCGAGGCGCCGACGCGATCGGGCTCCTTCGCGATGTCGATCCCCGAGTCCGTCTCGGCCTGACGCGCCGCGGCGAGGATCATCTGCGCGAACCGGTCCATGCGGCGAGCTGCCTTGCGGTCGATCCACTGCGTCGGGTCGAAGTCCTTCAGCTCGCACGCGAAGTGGACCGGGTACTCCGTGTGGTCGAACTGCGTGATCGGGCCGGCGCCGGACTCACCCGCGAGCAGCCGCGACCACGACGTCTCCACGTCGTTGGCGAGAGGGGTCACAGCCCCCAACCCCGTGATCACGACTCTCCGTCGTCCGTTGCTGCTCATCACATGCCCAATCCTCCGCCGACGACCACGACCTCGCCCGTGATGAACGAAGCGTCGTCGGAGCTCAGGAACCGTACCGCTCGGGCGACATCCTCCGGCTCGCCGAAGCGGCCGAGAGGGGTCAGCCCGAGCATCTGCTGCTGCGCCTCCTCGGGGATCGCATCGGTCAGCTGCGTCTTGATGTAACCCGGCGCGACGACGTTCGCGCGGACTCCTCGGGAGCCGAGCTCCTGGGCGAGCGACTTCGTGAACGCGACGATGCCACCCTTCGAGGCGGCGTAGTTCGACTGGCCCCAGTTCCCGTGCAGCCCGACGATCGACGAGAGGTTGACGATCGAGCCGCCGCGCCGCTTCATCATCCCGCGCGAGACCGCGCGGCAGGTGTAGAAGACCGAGCTGAGGTTGGTCTCGAGCACGGAGCTCCAGTCGTCGTCGCTCATCCGCGCCAGCACGCCGTCACGCGTGATCCCTGCGTTGTTGACGAGCACGTCGAGCTCGCCGGCCTCCTCGACGAGGCGCTTCGCGTCGTCCACGTTCGAGACGTCGGCCTGCACGGCGCGACCGCCGATCTCGGCGGCGATGGCCTCGGCCTCGTCCGCGCCCGAGCGGTAGCCGACGACGACCGCCGCGCCCGCCTGCGCGAGCTCTCGCGCGACCGCGGCACCGATCCCCCGCGAGCCGCCGGTGACGAGAGCGGTTCTCCCCTCGAGGGACGCGAACTCAGGCACGCAGCGCTTCGGTGACTTCGTCGAGCGCCTCCAGGTCGTTCACCGAAAAGGTCTTGACCGATCTGTCGATCCTCTTCAGTAAACCGCTGAGGACGTTGCCCGGCCCCACCTCGACGAAGACCGTGACCCCGCTGCCGATCAGCGCGCGCGCGGCTTGCGTGAACCTGACCGGCGCCGTGAGCTGGTCGACGAGCAGGGTGCGATAGCGCGCGACCTCTTCGACCTTGGCGGTGACCGTCGACATGAACGCTGCCTTCGGCGCCGCGAAGTCGACCTTGTCGATCGCGGGCCGAAGCCGGTCTGCCGCCCGCGCAACGAGCGGCGAGTGGAACGCTCCGGAGACGCGAAGCTTGATCGCACGCTTTGCGCCTTCCTTCTCGGCCTCTTCGCAGCACTCACCGACCGCGCCGTCCTCGCCCGAGATCACGATCTGCCCGGGGCAGTTGTAGTTCGCGGGCCACACGCCGACGATCTTCCGGCACAGCGTCTCGACGACCTCGTCCGCGAGCCCGAGGATCGCAGCCATCGAACCGGGCCGCTCGCGCGCCGCGGCCGCCATCGCGAGACCACGCTCGCGCACGAGCGCGATCGCAGCCGCGGGCGTGATCGACTCGGCGGCGGAGAGTGCCGCGAACTCGCCGACCGAGTGTCCGACGACGAAGTCCGGTTTGATCCCACGCGCGCGCAGCGCAGCGTTCAGGGCGAGCGACGTCGCCACGAGCGCCGGTTGCTGCAACTCCGTCTCAACGAGCTGCTCTGCGGTCCCCTCGAAGCAGAGCTGCTTCAAGTCGAGCCCGGAGGCGGCGCTGCCTGCGTCGAACACCGCCATCGCCTCGGGGACAGCGAGCGCAACGTCACGGCCCATGCCAGCCTCGAACGATCCCTGTCCCGGAAACATGAACGCGACCTTGCTCATGCAGCCATCCCCTCCGTCCATTCGATCAAGCCCGATCCCCATGTGAGCCCGGCACCCATTCCCGTCATCAACACCTTCGACCCCGGCTTCAGTCTTCCGTCTGCCGACGCATCGGCCAACGCCAGCGGAATCGACCCCGAGGAGGTGTTCCCGTACTTCTGGACGTTGATCACGACCTTCTCCGGCGGGAAGCCCAGCTTCTTGGCCGCGTAGTCGATGATCCGGATGTTGGCCTGATGCGGCACGTACACGTCGATGTCCTCCACGGTCATCCCGACCTCGTCGAGGAGCTTCTCCGCGGACGAGACGAGCACGCGCGTCGCGAACTTGTAGACCTCACGGCCGTTCATCTTGACGAACGACTCCGGATCCTCGAAGTGGCGCGACCCGCTGCCCGGTAGCCAGAGGCTCTCGCCGCCGCCGCCGTCGGCGCCGAGCTCGAACCCGAGGAACCCACCCTTCTCGACCGGCTCCATCACGACGGCGCCGGCACCGTCCCCGAAGAGCACGAGCGTCGAGCGATCGTCGAAATCGAGAATCTTGGAGAGGACGTCGCCGCCGACCACCAGCGCGCGGCGCGAGAGCCCCGAGGCGAGCATCCCGTACGCCTGCGCGATCGCGTAGACGAAGCCGGTGCACCCGGCGAGCAGGTCGTACGCCGCCGCGTCGGGCATCCCGAGCTGGTCGGCCAGAATCGCAGACGACGTCGGGAACATCATGTCCGGCGTCACCGTCGCGCACAGCACGAGATCGATCGACGACGCCTCGACGCCCGCGCGCTCGAGCGCCTGCAGACACGCGGGCCGCGCGATGTCGGTCAGCGCCTCGTCCTCCGTCGCGAAGCGGCGCTCGCGGATGCCGGTGCGCTCCATGATCCACTCGTCGGAGGTGTCGACGAACTTCGCGAGGTCGTCATTCGTCACGACCTTCGCCGGCACGTTCACGCCGAGGCCCGTGATCCCGATGCGCGCGCCGTTCGCCTTCCCGATCATTGCTCCACCGCGAACGTCAACGTCCCGCGCACGGCGAGCTCGCCTCCGACCGTGGCCCTCGCCTTGCCTCGCCCGATCGGGCCGCGCACCGTTTCGAGCAGGCACTCGAGCGTCAACTCTTCGCCTGGCCGGACGACGCGCTTGAAACGGACGTCGTCGATACCCGCGAAGAGCGCGAGCTTGCCGCGGTTCTCCTCCTGGACGAGCACGGCGACCGCTCCTGCCTGCGCGAGCGCTTCGACCATCTTCACGCCCGGCATGATCGGGTTGCCGGGAAAGTGCCCGGCGCAGTCCTCTTCGGTGACGACCTTGCGCGCGACGACGCGCGAGCCCGGCTCGAGCTCGAGCACCTCGTCGAGCAGCAGGAACGGGTCGCGGTGCGGAAGGATCTCCTCGATCTGCGCCTTGCCGAACGGCGCGTTCACGCGACGCGCTCCTCGAGCCGTTCGCGCAGGCTGTTCCTTGCGCGGTGCGCGTAGCACTTGGCGGTGCCGACCGGCATCCCGCTCGCGGCGGAGATCTCCTCGAACGAGTATCCCAGCGCGTCCTTCAAGACCACGACCCGCGCCTGCGCCGGCGGCAGCTCGAGCAGGCAGGCACGCAGCTCGTCGCGATCGCCGACGTCGCCGGCCGGAGTCGCAGTCAGGTCGTCGGGCAGCTCCTCCCAGGAGCGGCGCCGCGCGAGCGCATCGCGGCACGTGTTCACGACGAGCCGGTGCAGCCAGGTCGCGAACTGCGACTCGCCCCGGAACTGCCGAATTCGAGTGCAGACCTTCGCCAACGACTCCTGCGTCGCGTCCCGGGCGTCCTCGGGGTCGCGCAGGATCCGCCGAGCGATCTTCTCGACTGCCGGCTGATGGCGGGCGCAGAGGGTTTCGAGCGCCTGCCGGTCGCCGTCCTTCGCACGTTTGACCAAGATGGGGTCGCTCAGCCTCTCGTAGGCGAGCGACGAGCCCGCCCGCAGGGGTTGCCGGATTGGACGGCTCTTCGGCCGAAGTGGTTGCACCCGCCACACTTTACGGCCCGTGACCGATTCGCTCGCTCCCGAGACCGTGCTGCCGCTGCTCCGAGGCCGGTTCGGCAAGCCATACACCTACGTCGAGCGCTGCGAGTCGACCCAGCGACTTCTCGCAGACGACGCTCCTGTCGGAGCGGTCGCGGCCACTGACGAGCAGACCTCGGGCCGCGGTCGGCTCGGCCGCGATTGGATCGCGCCCCCCGGCTCGAGCGTCCTCGCCTCGGTCGTGCTCCACCCCGACGTTCCCACCGCGAACCTCGCCGAGCTCACGCTCGTCGCGGGCAGGGCGTGCGCCCAGGCACTCGCCGAAGTCGCCGGGGTCGCCCCGACGGTCAAGTGGCCGAACGACGTGCTGATCGACGGCCGGAAGGTGGCGGGGATCCTGGCCGAGGCGCGCGAAGGACGGGTCGTCCTCGGGGTCGGGATCAACGTGCACCAGGCGGCGGAGCAGCTGCCGGAGCGCGCGGAGCATCCGGCGACCTCGCTCCTGCTCGAGATCGGACGGCCCGTCGAGCGCGCGAGGCTTCTCGCCTCACTGCTCGACCACCTCGAGCGCGAACACGACGCGTGGGTGAGCGGCTACCGCTGACGAATCGTCGTGCGGTTGCCCGCCGCATCCCAGGCGGTGACTGCAATCGGTCCGCCGCCACCGGAAAGCGAGAACCGCCCGGGCCCGACCACGGCGCGAACGCGCACACCGCCGACCGTGCCGGTCACGGTCACTTGCTCGTTCACGGTGAAGCGGCGCTGCGCCTTCGCGACCAACCGGAAGACGGGCTTCCTCGTGTCGGCGGCAAAGCGCACGGTCTGCCCGCGCGTGCCGAAAGGCCCAGTTGCCTCGAGCACCGCCGCGTGCTTCCCGTCGGGCAGGCGCCCATCCCAGCGGAGCTCCTGCGGCCCGGCTCCGAGATCGCCTTCGTACACGAGCTGCTTGCCTGCCACCAGCTTGACGTGCGCAGGGGTTGCCAGCACGAACGTGAACCCGAGCTGGTCGAGTCGCTTGTCCCCGTTCGGCGAGTAGACCGCGGGGGCGACCGAGAACGCCGCGAGCGTGCGGTCGACGACGATCGGCACAACTGCGTTCGCCTCGCGTCCGCTCGGCGCTTTCGCGTTCAGCACGACCGAGTAGCGACCGTCGGCCACGCCCGTCGCCGTGAACTTGAACGACTGCCGCCCAGCCTTCTTCTGCTCGACGAACAGCGTCGCGAGTATCGCACCCGACGCGTGACGAAGCGTTGCGGTCACCGTCGACGCGAGGCTCAACGTGTAGCTGATCACCGTCGAGTCGGCCTGACTGTCGCCGTTCGGGGTGAACGTCGCGGGCTTCGCCTGCGCGCCGGCCATGGTCAGCGACGTTGCGACCTGGCCGATCGTTCCGATCGCCGGCCGCACGTCCGCTCCCGCCTCGATCGAGTACGTGTAGCCGGTCGGCGCCGCGAACGTAGCGTCCCACGTCCAGTCGACGTTCGCACCCTCACCGGTGCCGGACGCAACGGCCGTCCCCGCGGTGTCGGTCACCCGCACCGTCCAGGGCCGTGCCGACGACAGACGCGCGGTGAAGCGCACGAGCCCGCCGGGCGTGCCTGAGACCAGCGGCTCGTAGAGCTTCGGCAGTCCGAGGGTCGCCGCCTTTCGCGCAAGCGCCCCGAGCTGCGCGTGCAGCGCGTTCCCGGGGCACGACGTCGGGCCGGTGTCCCTGTGCCCGGTGACCGCGGCCAGCGGAACCGGCGTGCCGGACGGGAAGCGCGCGTTGCCGCCGGAGATCCACGAAAGCCGCGACGCCGGATCGACGTGGGCGACGTCCAACCGCCACGCGATCAGGGCGGCGATCGCGTCGAGCGCCTTCGCGGTCGGCTTCGTATCGCCGTAGGTGCCGAGCAGCGCAATGCCGACGGAACCGGTGTTGAACCCCTCGGCGTGCGCGCCGATCACGTTGCGCTCGACCCCGCCGTAGCGGCCCTCGAACACCTGCCCGTACTTGTCGACGAGAAAGTTGTAGCCGACGTCGTTCCAGCCGTTTCCCTTCACGTGGTAGATCTGGATCGCCCGCACGATTGCGGCCGACTGCGCCGCCGTGTACCCGTCCGCGCCGGCCGTGTGGTGCACGACCGCGAACCGAAGCGACTGCGTGAACGTCGGGCCCGCGCGTCGGATCTCCTCGTCGGCGCGCCAGCTCGCGCGCGGGATCAGGGCCGGGGAGCCGGCGATCGAAAGCGTGCGCGCCGGCACCGCGCGGACCGCGCTCTGGACGAAGTGCGCGCGCAGGCGAGTGACGGAGCCCCGGAGCCGGTACTGGATCGCGTTCGACGGGCCGACCCAATACGGGTTGCCGAGCCTCCACTCGAGCGCCGAGCGGCCTTCCGGCGTGCCGGTGTCCGGCACGTCGTACGGCTCGGGCTGCGCGGCGCGCCAGGATGTCCAGCGACCGGCGACCGAGCGCGTTCGAAAGCGCACGTCGCCGGAGCCGCGCCAGTTGAGACCGACGAGGTCGAACACCGGCGGGCGCGCGCTTGCGAGCGTGCGAGCACCGGCGCCGAGCGGCACCTCCTGCGTCACGAGCCGCGCATCCTCCGCCAGCGCCGAAGCGGGAAAGACGAGCGCGACGGCGATGGCGACGAGGAGTTTCACGGCAGGGTCTCCAGAGTGTCGGACCTGACCTCTTCCCGTCTATCGGCAGGACACCTCCGTATACAATCCTTACGAGTGAAAAGCGCGGCTGTGCGGGCCTTTTCCCTGCTGCTCCTCGCAGCGGTTGCCGCGCTCGCCGCTCCGGGAGCGGCCTCAGCCGCCCGCGTCCTCGCAATCGAGTTCGCCAACGACGTCAACCCCGTGACGCGCGACTTCGTGCAGGAGCAACTGAAGCGTGCGGACGAGGAGGGGTACGACGCCGTCGTGATCCTGCTCGACACGCCCGGCGGGCTCGTCTCGTCGATGGAGGACATCGTCAAGGCCGAGCTCGCCTCCCCCGTTCCCGTGATCGTCTACGTGTCGCCGGAAGGGGCTTCGGCAACCTCCGCGGGCGCGTTCATCGCGCAGGCCGGAGACCTCCTGGCGATGGCCCCTCAGACGACGATCGGCTCCTCGACGCCCGTCGGCAGCGGCGGCGAGGACCTGCCGGACGACCTGCGCGAGAAGGCGGTCGAGAAGCTGTCCGCCCAGCTCCGCGGGCTGGCGCAGGACCACGGCCGCAACCCCGACGTCGGGGAGCGAGCCGTGCGCGGGGGCGACAGCTGGACGGCCGAGGAGGCGCTCGAGGAGAACGTGATCGACCTGATCGCTCCCGACCTCGCGACGCTCTTGAACGAGGCCGACGGCCGAACGACGAAGCCGAAGGGCCTCGTGCTCGAGACCGCGAACGCCAACGTCACGGTTGCCGAGCTCAGCCTCTGGCAGCAGATCCTCGACCTGCTGATCGATCCCAACGTGATCTTCGTGATGGTCTCGATCGGGCTGATCGGGATCGTCGTCGAGCTGTGGAACCCCGGGATGATCTTCCCGGGAACGGTCGGCGCGATCTCGCTGATCATCTCGCTCTTCGCGGCGCAGGTACTGCCGGTCAACTGGGCGGGCTTCCTGCTCATGCTGCTCGCGGCGGCGTTCATCGGCGCCGAGCCGTTCGTCGCGAGCCACGGTGCGCTGACGGTCGCGGGCGCCGTCTGCTTCGTGCTCGGAGGTCTCCTGCTCTTCGAGCCGTCCGGCGGCGTCTATGAGGTGTCGCTGCCGCTGCTGATCGGCACCGCCGCAACGCTGGCCGGCCTGATGGCGCTGGTCGTCGTCAAGATCGTCCAGGTTCGGGAGAGCCCCGTCACGGTAGGCCCGAACACGATCGTCGGGACGAGCGGCGTGGTGCGAAACGAAGGGCTGGTGTTCGTGAACGGCGAGCTCTGGCGCGCGCGGACCGAGGACGGCGAGCCGCTGCACCAGGGCGACGAGGTCGAGGTCGAGCGGATGGACGGGCTGGAGCTCGTCGTTCGTCCGCGCGGCGCGTAGGATCCAGGCGCCCCCGGCGAAAGGACTCGATGGCCTTCCTGATCCTGATTGGCGCAGCCGCCTTTCTCCTGCTGATCTTCCTCTCGGCCGCGATCAAGGTGGCGCGCGAGTACGAGCGGGGTGTCGTCTTCCGGCTCGGCCGCCTGCTGACACCACCGAAGGGCCCGGGGCTCTTCCTGCTGATCCCGGTGATCGACCGCATGGTCCGCGTCGACCTCCGAACGATCACGCTCAACGTCCCGCCGCAGGAAGTGATCACGAAGGACAACGTGCCGGTGCGCGTCAACGCGGTCGCGTACTTCCGCATCGTCGATCCTTCGGCGGCGATCGTCCAGGTCGAGAACTTCATGGTCGCCACGTCGCAGATCGCGCAGACCACGCTGCGGTCGGTGCTCGGACAGCATCTGCTCGACGAGCTGCTCTCGGAGCGCGACAAGATCAACGCGATCCTCCAGCAGATCATCGACGAGGCGACTGCGCCGTGGGGCATCAAGGTCTCGATCGTCGAGGTCAAGGACGTCGAGATCCCGGCCGGGATGCAGCGCGCGATGGCCCGCCAGGCCGAGGCCGAGCGCGAACGGCGTGCAAAGGTGATCGCCGCCGAAGGCGAGTTCCAGGCGTCGGAGCGGCTGAAGGACGCAGCGCTCGTGATGGCGGACACGCCGATCGCGTTGCAGCTCCGCTACCTGCAGACACTGCTCGAGCTCGGGCCGTCGGCGTCGACGACAATCGTCTTCCCGGCACCGATCGACCTGTTCAGGCCGTTCATCGAGAAGAGTCACCAGGGCCAGGCCACCTGAGCGGAGAGCTCCGCGAGGACCCGCTCTCGGGTCGACAGGTCGTGATCGCGGCGGGTCGCTCGAAGCGCCCGGGCGCGAGGTGGCCGCACGTCGAGCCGGCGACACAGGAAGAGCTCGACTCGTGCCCGTTCGATGCCGGCCGCGAGGAACGCACACCGCCCGAGACGCTCACGATCGGGGATCCCTGGCGCGTCCGCGTCGTCCCGAACCTGTACCCCGCGTTCCAGCGACAAGAGGTCGTCGTGCACTCGCCCGAGCACGTGCGCTCGCTCGCCGAACTCGACGACGAACAGTCCGCGCTCGTCGCCGAGGCGTGGCGCCGGCGGCGGGAGGCCGAGCCCGCCGGCTACCTGCACGCAATCGTCAACGAGGGCAAGGCCGCGGGCGGAAGCCTTGCGCACTCGCACTCGCAGCTCGTGTGGCTACCAGGCCCGCCTCCCGCCGTCGAGGCAGAGCGTGGCGAGCCGGAACGCGACAACGTCGTCGTCGAGCGCGGTGGTCTGGTCGCCACGTGCCCCCGCGCCGGCCGCGTCCCCTACGAGCTCCTGATCGAGCCCAGCGAACCGGAGCCTGACGCCTGGGCGAGCGAGCTCCTGCCGGGAGCGCTGCAGCTCCTCGCCGACCTGCTTCGCCGCCTGCACGCTGTCTGCGAGGGGCCCGTGCCGGTGAACGCGTGGCTGCACACCGGCAAGCGCTGGCACCTGGAAGTCGTGCCGCGCCTCACAGTCCTCGCCGGCGTCGAGCTCGGCGCGGGGATCTACGTCAACACGCTTCCCCCGGAGGAGGCCGCGGATCAGTTGAGGCGGCTCTAGGACCTGAGCGGTTCAGCAGTGAAAGAGGCAGAGCTTCTTTCTCTGAACGTACGCGCGGCGTCGATCGCGGCGCCGAGGTTCAGGCCCTTGTCCTTCGCCTGCTTGATCAGCATGACCGTCTCGAGCGCGTCGATGTCGTAGATGCGCTGCTTGCGGCCCTTGGTCGGAATCTGCGCCTTGTTCGTCCAGTAATCCAGCTGCATCTTGGAGATGCCTGCGATCTGGCACACCTGGCCGAGGTAGAGCTCCACCTTCCCCAGGTGCTCGGCGAGATTGATGGGCTCGAGCAGATCGACTTGTCTCCCTGGTGCCACAGAACACTCCTTAGGATCGGGGGTACGAGCAAGTTCGACCCCTCTTTTGGAGTTATAGAACCCTTTTTCGCTTTTGGGAAGGGGACGACGCGCAAACAGTCCCCAACGAGCGAGGATCAGCCCGGTTCCGAGCCGTTCCCCGAGACCTCGGCAACCGCCGGGTCGGGATCCGCCTCGACCACGGGCGCGAGCGTCGAGACCTGCTCGCCCTCGCGTAGCCGCATCACGATCACGCCTTGCGTCGACCGGCCGAGCCGCTTGATGTCGCCCGCAGCCATCTTGATCACCGTGCCGCCCGTCGAGATCATCATCACCTGATAGCCCTCGCGCACCACGCGAGCGCCCGCGAGGTGGCCGCGCGCCTCGGTCAGCTGGACCGTCTTCACGCCCATGCCGCCCCGACCCTTGACCGGGTACTCGGTGACGCGCGTCCGCTTGCCGTAGCCGTTCTCCGTCACGACGAGCAGGTCGGAGTCGTCCTGGGCCACGCCGACGGCGATCACCTCGTCGCCGGCGCGAAGCTTCATCCCCTGCACACCCGACGCGTCGCGGCCCATCGCTCGCACGTCCTGCTCGTGAAATCTGATCGCCTGACCGTTCCGCGAGACAACCAGAATGTCGTCCTTGCCCGATGAGTGGCGAACGCCGACGAGCTCATCGCCCTCGCGCATCTTCAGCGCGATGATCCCGTCGGACTTGAGCGGCGTGTTGTAAGCGGCGAGCTTCGTCTTCTTCACGACCCCGTTCTTGGTCCCGAAGAAGAGGTACTCCGCCTCTTCGAAGTTGCGCGTCTGGATCACCGCGCGCACCGCCTCGCCCTGGCGGAACGGAAGCAGGTTGACGATCGCGCGGCCCTTCGACTGACGCGACCCGAGCGGCAGCTCGTGCACCTTGAGCCGGTACACCTTCCCGACGTTCGTGAAGAACAGGACGTAGTCGTGCGTCGAGGCCACGAAGAGGTGCTCGATGTAGTCGTCGTCCTTCAGCTCCATCCCCATCACTCCGATGCCGCCGCGCTTCTGCTCGCGGTACGTCGTGACCGGCAGCCGCTTGATGTAGCCGGAGCGCGTGATCGCGATCACCATGTCCTCTTCCGCGATCAGGTCCTCGAGCTCGAGCTCCCCTTCGGCCGCGACGATCTCCGTGCGGCGGTCGTCGTTGCGTCCGTAGATCGACTTGATCTCGAGGAGCTCCTCGCGGATCACTGCGTCGATGCGCTGCTCATCGCCGAGAATCGCGCGGAGCTCGGCGATGCGCTCCTGCAGGTCAGCGTACTCCTCCTCGACGCGCTTCCGCTCGAGCCCGGTCAGCGCGCGGAGGCGAAGGTCGAGGATCGCCTGCGCCTGGATCTCCGAGAGCTCGAAGCGCGTCATCAACTGCGAGCGCGCGTCGTCCGTGTCGGAGGCGCCGCGGATGATCGAGATCACCTCGTCGAGGTTGTCGAGCGCGATCAGGTAGCCGCGAAGGACGTGCGCGCGGGCCTCGGCCTGGCGCAGGTCGTACTTCAGGCGGCGAGTGACGACCTGCCGCTGATGCTCGAGGTAGTGGTAGAGCAGGTCGCGCAGGCCGAGCGTCTTCGGCACGCCGTCGACGAGCGCGACCGCGTTGTAGCCGAACGTGGTCTGCAGCGATGTGTGCTTGTACAGCTTGTTCAGCGCGACCTGTGGGACAGCGTCGCGCTTCAGGTGCACCTCGATCCGCATCCCCGACTTGTCGGAGAGGTCCTTGAGGTCGGCGACCTCCGGGATCGTCCCTTCCTTGACGAGGTCGGCGATCTTCTTGATCACGCCCTCGTCGCCGCCCTTGCGAACGCCGTAGGGCAGCTCATTGATCACGACCGCCGTGCGGCCGCCGCGCAGCTCCTCGATGTGCGCACGCGCGCGCATGACGATGCGCCCGCGGCCGGAGCGATACGCCTCGCGGATCCCGTCGCGGCCGACGATGATCCCCGCCGTCGGGAAGTCGGGCCCCTTGATGTGCTGCATCAGGCGCTCGACGTCGACGGACGGCTCGTCGATCAGCGTCACGAGCGCGTCGATCGTCTCGCCGAGGTGATGCGGCGGGATGTTCGTCGCCATACCGACCGCGATCCCCGACGAGCCGTTGACGAGCAGGTTCGGGAAGCGCGCGGGCAGAACGACGGGCTCGCGGCGCGACTCGTCGTAGTTCGGCTTGAAGTCGACGGTGTCGGCATCGATGTCGCGCAGGAGCTCGGTCGCGATCCGGCTGAGGCGGCTCTCCGTGTAGCGCATGGCCGCGGCCGGGTAGCCGTCGATGTTCCCGAAGTTCCCCTGCCCGTCGACGAGCGGGTACCGCATCGAGAACGGCTGTGCGAGCCGGACGAGCGTGTCGTAGATCGCCGAGTCGCCGTGCGGGTGATACGAGCCCATCACCTCGCCGACGATGCGCGCGGACTTCTTGTACGGCCGGTTCGGCTGCATCCCGGACTCGTGCATGCCGTAGAGCACGCGGCGGTGCACCGGCTTGAGGCCGTCGCGCACGTCGGGAAGCGCGCGCGCGACGATCACGCTCATCGCGTAGTCCAGGAAGCTCGAGCGCATCTCCTGCTCGAGCTCTCGCGTCTCGATGCGGCCGACGTTCAGGCCGCCGGTGTCAAGCTCAGACATCGAGGAAGCGAACGTCCTTCGCGTTTTGCTCGATGAAGAGCCGGCGCGGCTCGACCTGGTCACCCATCAGCGTGGAGAAGATCTGGTCCGCGAGCGCTGCGTCCTCGACCTCGACCCGAACCAGCACGCGCTTGCCCGGATCCATCGTCGTGTCCCAGAGCTCCTCGGGGTTCATCTCGCCGAGGCCCTTGAACCGCGACATCGAGATGCCCTCCTTCGCCAGCTCGAGCGACTCGTGGCGCAGCTGGCCGAACGTCTCGGCGCTGCGCGTCTTCTTCCCGAACGTGATCGTGAACGGCGGCGGGCCGATGATCTCGCTCAGCTTTGCGTACGCCTTGCGCAAGTTCTCGTACACCGGCGAGGCGAGCAGCGTCGCCGGCACCGTGATGTGCGTCGCGGCGCTCGTCTCGCGCTCGACGACCCTCGCCTTGAACGAGTCGGCGTCATCGCTGTCGACGACGGAGACCTCGTAGCCGTTCGGCTCGATCGAACCGAGCGCGCCTGCGACGTCCTTCAGCTCGACGGCGGGCGTCTCGATCAGCCGGTGCGAGACGACGAAGTCGGAAGCCGCAGGGCCGAAGTCGGAGCGCAGTCGCGAGGACCAGCCCTCGAACTCGATCAGCGCCCGCGAGAAGCGTCCCCAGCGCGCCTCGGTCAGCTTCTGGGTCGTGCCGCTGCGGTCGACGACGTCGAAGTCCTTGATCTTCTCCCGGACGAGCAGCTCTTCGAGATGCGCTTCCTTCTCGACGTACTGCTCGTGGTTGCCGATCTTCACGCGGTACAGCGGCGGCACGGCGATGTAGATGTGCCCGTTCTCGACCAGCTCCTGCATCTGCCGATACAGGAACGTCAAGATCAGTGTGCGGATGTGCGAGCCGTCGACGTCGGCGTCGGTCATCACGATCACGCGGTGGTAGCGCAGCTTCTCGAGGTCGAACTCCTCGCCGATACCCGTGCCGATCGCCGTGATGATCGCCTGGATCTCGGCGTTCGAGAGCACCTTGTTGATCCGGTTCTTCTCGGAGTTGATCACCTTGCCGCGCAGCGGCAGGATCGCCTGGAAGAGGCGGTCGCGCGCGTCGACGGCCGAGCCGCCGGCCGAGTTTCCCTCGACGAGGTAGAGCTCGGCGGCCGAAGGGTCGTTGATCTGACAGTCGGCGAGCTTGCCCGGCAGCGACGAGCTCTCGAGCGCGCTCTTGCGGCGCGTGAGCTCTCGCGCTTTGCGCGCCGCCTGACGCGCGCGCGAGGCCTGGATCGCCTTGTTGATCACCTGGCGCGCCTCGGTCGGGTTCTCCTCGAAGAACTGCGCGAGTTTCTCGTTCACCGTCTGCTCGACGAGGCCGCGAATGCCCGGGTTGCCGAGCTTCGTCTTCGTCTGTCCTTCGAACTGCGGGTCGCGCAGCTTCACCGAGATCACCGCGGCGAGTCCCTCGCGGACGTCCTCGCCGTCGAGGTTCTCTTCCTTCTCCTTGAGCAGCGTCATCTGGCGCGCGACGCGGTTGAGCGTTCCGGTCAGCGCGGCCTTGAAGCCCGAGAGATGCGTGCCGCCCTCGTGCGTGTTGATGTTGTTGGCGAACGTGTAGACCGAGTCCTGGTACGACGAGTTCCACTGCATCGCAACCTCGACCGCGCCCTGGTCGCTCTCGCCCTCGAAGTAGACGATCCGCTTGTGCACCGGGTCCTTCGAGGCGTTCACGTACTCGACGAAGTCTCGAATCCCGCCCTCGTAGTGGAACTCGACCGTCGTGCCCTCGGCGCGCTCGTCGACGAGCTTGATGCGCAAGCCGCGTGTCAGGAAGGCCGTCTCGCGCAGCCGCTGCGTCAGCGTCTCCGCCGAAAAATCGACCTCCTCGAAGACCTCCTTGTCGGGCAGGAAGCTGATCGTCGTGCCCGTGCGGTCCGTCGTCCCGATCTCCTTCATGTCGTACTTCGGCTCGCCGCGCTCGAACTCCTGGCGGTAGATCGTGCCGTCCATGTGCACGTCGGCGATCAGCCACTCGGAGAGCGCGTTCACGACCGAGACTCCGACGCCATGCAAGCCGCCGGAAACCTTGTAGCCCTCGCCGCCGAACTTGCCGCCCGCGTGCAGCTTCGTCAGCACGACGGTCAGCGCCGGCAGGCCAGTGCCCTCGACGATGCCCACGGGAATGCCGCGGCCTTCGTCGACGACGGTGACCGAGTTGTCGGGGTGAATCGTCACCTCGACGGTGTCGTTGTGACCCCCGAGAGCCTCGTCGACGGCGTTGTCGACGACCTCGTAGACGAGGTGGTGGAGGCCGCGGGAACCCGTCGAGCCGATGTACATCCCGGGGCGCAGTCGGACCGGCTCGAGGCCTTCGAGCACGGTGATGTCCTTTGCGGTGTAGCTAGTCTGGGTCATAACCAAAAAAGGCCTGCAAATCGCGGCCTTACCGGGTGCTCAAAGTGTATCAGAACGCGCGGTCATCACCGCTCCTGGCGAGGCTCTGAGCGGCCGCTTTCGCGACCACTTTCCGCAGTTCTTCATCGTGGATTTCGGCGGCGAGTTCTTCGGCCTTGCGGAGCTCCTCGGGACCGGGCTCCGGCACGACTCGATCGCCGCGGTCGTCGTCCTCCGGACCGAGCTCGGGCAACTTGCCGACCGCGAACCGCAGCTTCGCCGGAGCGTCCTTTCCGGTCGCCTCGCGCAGTCGCTTCAACACATCCGCCTCGAGCTGCGCCAGCTCGAACGCCCACGAGGCGGAGCTCGTCGCAACATGCAGCGTTCCGTCTCGGGCAATCCGCGCCGGCCACGCATTGCGCGCGATCGTGGCACCGACCGCGCCGGGCCACTCCTCCACGATCCTGACCATCCCGGCCGCTGGTCCGAACCGGCCGAGCTCGCTCGCAACGTCCGAAGCGATCTTCTTCACGCTGCGCGCACCGTCCCAGGAGCGACCTCGAGCAGCTGGTCTGGCGTCAGCGGCAGCGCGCCGGCCGTGGTCGAGGTGATGAGCGTCTGGCCGCCCTCCGGGAGGAGCCGGGCCAGCGTCGCCCGCCGCTCGGGGTCGAGCTCGGAGAGCACGTCGTCGAGCAGGAGCAGCGGTGGGACCCCGCTCCGCTCGAGCAGGATCTCCGCCTCGGCGAGGAGCAGCGAGAGCACCGCGAGGCGCTGCTCGCCCTGGGAGCCGTACGTCCGCAGGTCGCGGTCGCCGGCGAGCACCGCGACGTCGTCGAGATGTGGGCCGAGGCTCGTCGTGCCTCGTTCGAGGTCGCGGGCGAACCGCTCGTCCAGCTGCTCGCGCGAGACCGGCCCGCCCTCGTAGGCGAGCCTGCCCGGCTCGAGTCCGAACGCGGCGGTCAACCGCGCGAACGCGGGCGCCAGCAGCTCGAGCGCGTGGCGGCGCGCAGCGGCGAGCTCGGTCCCGAGCGCAGCCACCTGGTCGGTCCACGGGTCCACGGCATCGCGCGACGAGGAGCCGTTCGCGACGCGACGCAACGCGGCGTTCCGTTGACCGACAGCGGCGCCGTACTCCGCGGACAATCCCGCGCGTGCGGGAAACAGCCGCCCGAGCGCGCGGTCGAAGTATGCGCGCCGCACCGCCGGCGCTCCCTTCACGATCCCGAGCCGGTCCGGCGTGAAGACGAGCGTCGAGACCTCCGCGCGGAGCAACTCCGCAGCGCGCAACGGTCCTCCGTTCAGCTTGGCGCGCTTGCCCTTCCCCGGCTCGAGCGTGACGTCGAGCTCGACCGGCGTTGCGGCGCGGCGGCCACGCAACGACACGCGTCCGATCGCTTCGCCGAACCGCACGAGCTGCGCGTCGTTCCGCGTGCGCGGTGAGAACCCCTGCGTGCCGACGTGCAGCGACTCGAGCAGGTTCGTCTTTCCCGCACCGTTCGGGCCGACCACGAGCACGAGACCTTGCGACAGCCCGAGTTCGAGCGTCGCGTACGAGCGGATGTTCCGGAGCGCGACCGTCTCGACGATCAGGTGGTGGGAAGCCTGATCGGCATCACGAGGTACGTGAAGTCGTCGTTCTCGCCCTGGAGGACCGCCGGCCGCAATGGGCTGATCAGCTTCACGAGGAGCTCGTCACCGCCGACGGACTCGAACCCGTCGCGCAGGTACTCGGCGTTGAAGCCGATCTCGAGCGGCTCGCCGGTGAACGGTGCGGGCATCGATTCCTGCGCTTCACCCACGTCCTGCGTTTGCGCCGAGACGGTCAGCTCGCCCTCGGCGAAGCGAAGCCTCAACGGCGAGTTGCGCTGCGCCATCACGCCGACGCGGCGGACTACCTCGATCGCCTCGGCGCGCGGCAGCGCGACGGTGTGCTCGAAGGCCTCGGGAATCAGCTGGCGGTAGTTCGGGAACTGCCCTTCGATGCGGCGCGTCGTCAGCGTCACGCCGTCGGCGACGAAGACGACCTGGTTCTCGTGCACGCCGAGCTCGAGCGAGTCGGCACCAGCAGCGATGCGCGTGACCTCCGTCAGCGCGCGCGCCGGAATGATCGCCTCGAGCTCTGGCGCCTCGCCCTCCATCGGCGTCTCCTTGACCGAGAGCCGGTACGAGTCGGTTGCGGCCATCACGAGTTTGCCGGCTTCGAACCGCGCGAGGATCCCGGTCAGGACCGGGCGTGACTCGTCACGCGACGCGGAACGTGAGACACGACCGACCGTGTCGAGCAGCGCTTCGCGATCGACGCTGAACGTCCCGATCGATTCGACGTCGGGGAGCCGGGGGAAGTCTTCGACGTTGTACGTGTGTAGACGCGAGCTGTAGGACCCGGAGTCGACGCGAACGACGCCCTCCTCCGCGCGATGCTCGATCTGGACGTCCTCGTCGGGAAGCAGGCGGATCAGGTCGACCAGCATCTTTCCGGGCACGACGACTGCACCGTCGCCGTCCACCTGCGCTTCGAGCGACGTTCGCAGCGAGAGCTCCATGTCGGTCGCTGCGAGTTGGAGCTCACCGTTCTCGGCGCGAAGCAAGATCCCACCGAGCACGAGCACCGTTGTCCTGGCAGACACCGCACGGGCGACGACAGCGAGCTTCTGCGAGAGGTCGTCTCGCGAACAGGTGAGTTTCATCCCCGAACCTATGGCTACTGCTTCTAGGTCTTTCATTCTTTAAAGATTCTAGAAGCAGTAGTAGGGGGTGTGGGGACCGGGGACGAAGGTCGCCCTCGGCTCTGGGCGGGGTGTTGCGCCTGGGAGAGGACCTGGGGACGAATTGGGGTTGTGCACAGGCATCGGCGCTAGCGGACCTGTTTGATCCGAGCTGTTAGCTCTTGGACGAGGTTGTACACAGATCTGTCCTCCCTGATCAGACGGGCGATCTTGGACGTGGCGTGGATCACCGTCGTGTGGTCGCGACCGCCGAATTCCTTGCCGATCTTGGGCAGCGAGGAGTCCGTGAGCTCGCGGGACAGGTACATCGCGACCTGTCGCGGGTAGACGATGTTCTGCGAGCGCTTCTCGCCTGTGAGCTCGCTCAGGGAAAGGTTGAAGCGCTCCGAGACCGTCTCCTGGATCCGGCGGATTGAGACCTCCGCGGCTTCGCCTTGCGGGAAGACGTCTTTCAAGACCTCCTGGGCGAGCTCGACCGTCATCGGCCGGCCGGTCAGCGACGAGAAGGCGACCACGCGGGTGAGCGCGCCCTCGAGCTCGCGGATGTTCGACTCGATCCGGCTCGCGACGAAAGTGAGCACCTGCGGGTCGGGCACGTGGATCCCGTCGGTCTTGACCTTCTTGCGGAGGATCGCGATCCGGGTCTCGAGGTCGGGCGGCTGGATGTCGGTGATCAACCCCCACTCGAAGCGCGACCGCAGCCGCTCCTCGAGGGTCGAGATCTCGCGCGGCGGTCGGTCGGAGGACATGACGATCTGGCTGCCGGCCTCGTAGAGCGAGTTGAACGTGTGGAAGAACTCTTCCTGGATCCGCTCTTTGTGCTCGAAGAACTGCACGTCGTCGACCAGTAGGAGGTCGTAGGCGCGGTAGCGCTGCTTGAAGCCCTCGATCCGCTTGTCGCGGAGCGAGTTGATGAAGTCGTTCATGAAGGTCTCGCTGGTCACGTAGCGCACGCTGAGGTCGCGCGAGTGCTGCATGACGTACTGGGCGATCGCCTGCATCAGGTGCGTCTTGCCAAGCCCGGTCCCGCCGTAGATGAAGAGCGGGTTGTAGGCCTGCGCCGGCGCCTCGGCGACCGCGAGCGCGGCCGCGTGGGCGAACCGGTTCGACGAGCCGATCACGAAGAGGTCGAAGATGTACTTCGGGTTCATGCCGGCCTCGCCGCGCTTCGGCGGCCGTTCGACCTCCGCGGGAAGCGGCTCCGGCAGGCCTCCGGTCGAGTGCCCCTCGACGACGCGCAGGCTCACGCGCCGCTCGTGGCCGATCGAGTCCTTGACGGCGGCCTTGATCAGACCGAGGAAGTGTCCCTCGATCCACTCTCGCGCGAAGTCGTTCGGCACTCGGAGAACGAACGTGTCGTCGGTGAGCTCTTCACCTTCGACATCGTCGAACCACGTTCGGTACGTGGTGTCGTTCAACGCTCCCCTGAGCCGACTGGAGACTTCGCCCCAAAGACTCTCGGCAGTCAGCTCGACTTGGTGTTCCACCGAGGTGGGAAGCTCCTTCACATGGGGGCGTGCGAGCGAGCGACAATAGCAGCCTCTCTGCGTCGTCACAACACGGGACCTCTGGACGAAAAAGGGCCGATTTGCAGGGAGAACAGCAACGCCCACATGACTCTCCACAGGTGTGGACGACGCGTCGATTTCCTTGCCTCAGCAGGCGCTTCGTGCTGTGGAAAACGTCGTGTACAACCCCTTGTCTATACTCATCGCTCGCCCCGCAAGGGGCGCGAATTTTGTTCCGAACGAGTCCTTCGTGAAGCGCACCTATCAGCCAAACGTTCGTCGCCGAAAGCGCAAGCACGGTTTTCGCGCGCGCATGTCGACACGTGCGGGTCGCGTGATCCTGAAGCGACGCCGGGCGCGCGGCCGCAAGCGTCTCTCCGCCTGAGCGGCGTGCAGCGTCGACATCGCCTCTCGCGCTCGCGGGACTTCGACTCCGTCTACCGTCAGGGTCGCTCCGTGTCGACGCGCTTTCTCGTCCTCTACTGGTTCGACCGCTCGGAGACCGCCGAGGACCCGCGGCTCGGGATCGCCGTGCCGAAACAGCTCGGCGGCGCGGTTGTTCGCAACCGGCTCAAGCGGCAGCTCCGTGAGAGCTGGCGCGCGATGCTCGACCGCGTGCCGGAGGGGAAGGACTACGTCCTGATCGCGCGGCCCGGCCTGCCCGAGGCCGTTCAGGCTCAGGGGTTTCCGTGGCTCCAGGAGCGGGTCGACGAAGTGCTGAAGAAGGCCGCGGCGTGAGGTACGTCGGCATCGGCCTCGTGCACGGCTACCGCGTCACGCTCGGGCGCCTCGTGCCTGCCGGGACCTGCAAGTACCACCCCTCGTGCTCGCAGTACGCGCTCGACGCGTTTCGCGCGCACGGCCTCGTCAAGGGCTCGCTGAAGGCCGGCTGGCGGCTGCTTCGCTGCAACCCCTGGAGTCACGGAGGGTTCGACCCGGCATGAACCTGCCCCTCGCCATCCCGGTATTGAACGAGCTCGAGCAGGGCCTAACGTGGCTGCTCGAGGCGCTCCACGCGACGGACTGGCTCTGGCCCGGCGACGGAGGTCTTCCGTGGGCGTGGGCGATCGTCGCGACGACGATCATCGTCCGCACGATCCTGCTCCCGCTGACGGTGCGGCAGATCCACTCGATGCAGCGCCTCCAGGCGCACGCGCCGGAGATGAAGGCGATCCAGCAGCGCTACAAGCAGGACCGCGCGAAGCAGCAGGAAGAGCTGATGAAGTTCTACCGGGAGAACAAGATCAACCCGGCCTCGTCGTGCCTGCCGATCCTGTTTCAGATCCCGGTTTTTCTCGGACTGTTCTTCGTCCTGCGGGACTTCGACTCCGAGGTGCTGGCTAAGCCGAAGTACGCGGGCACCGACTCGCTGACAGAGCTCGGTTGGCTGTGGGACCTGGTTCCCGACATCACGCAGAACCTGAGCGAGGACACGCTCTCGATGGTCATCCTGCTCATCCTCTACGCGACGAGCCAGACCGCGTCCACGTACTTCATGTCGGCGACGATGGACAAGATGCAGCGCTACCTGCTGCTTGCGCTGCCGTTGATCTTCCTCTTCTTCGTGATCAACTTCCCGGCGGGGCTGATGATCTACTGGGTCACGACGAACCTTTGGACCACGGGCCAGGGCCTCGTGACGCGGAAGCTCCGGCCCAAGCCGGTGCCCCCGGAGAAGCGCAGCTCTCGGACGGCGCCCGGTGGCGGCGGGGACGCGAAGGCGAAGGCCGAGTCCGAGGCGACGCCGGCCGCCGCGACCGCCCCACCGCGCCGCGTCAAGAAGAAGAAGAAGCGCGCGCGGCGATGAGCGAGGAGCCGCTTCGGGTCGAGACGACGGGCGAGACCGTCGGCGAGGCGAAGTGGGCGGCGCTGCGGGAGCTCGAGCAGCTCTATCCGGCGCTCGACAAGGCGTCGGTGCGGTTTCAGGTGCTGACCGAGGGCGAGCGCGGACTGCTCGGTGTCGGCTACATGCCGGCCCGGGTCGTCGCGGTGGTCGACGAGAGTGCGGCCCCGGAGCCGCGCGACGAGAGCCCCGAGGCGGCGCAGGCGCGTGAGCTCGTGGAGCGCGTCGCCGTCGGAATCGGCGTTCGCTGCCGGGTCGACGTCCGCGAGGACGACGAGGCGATCCACGTCGTCTGCGGTGGCGCTGAGCTCGGGCTGCTGATCGGCAAGCACGGCCAGACGATCGACGCGATCCAGTACCTCGCGAACGCCGTCGCACGGCGCGGGGGTGCCGAAGGTGCGAAGGACGTCGTCGTGGACGCCGCCGGCTATCGCGACCGGCGACGCGCGACGCTCGAGACGATGGCCGTTCGGGCGGCGCAACGTGCGCTCGAGGACGGTCGCGCGGAGCTCGAGCCGATGACGTCGATTGAGCGGAAGATCGTGCATCTGCGGTTGAAGGAGTTCCCCGGTGTCGAGACCGCGAGCGAAGGCGCCGAGCCGAACCGGTTCGTTGTCGTCCTCGCCGAGTAGGGACCCGCGGCTCGTCGCCTGGGTCGAGGCGCTCGTCTCGACTCCCGGGCTGACCGCGATCGACGACTTCGACGAGGGTTGGCGGGAGCACGTCGAGCGCTCGCTCGCCGCGGTCGACGTGATTCGCCGCTTCGACGGCACGATCGTCGACGTGGGCTCCGGCGGTGGCTCGCCGGGGATCCCGCTCGCGTCGGTGTTTCCCGAGCGTGAGGTGACACTGCTCGAGTCGCAGGAGCGCAAGGTCGCCCACCTCGAGCGGTTCGCCCAGGCGTTCCCGAACGTGCAGGTCTCGCGGGGCCGCGCCGAGGAGCACGAAACCGACCGCTTCGCAGTCGCCGTTGCCCGGGCACTCGCTTCGCCTCCGGTGGCCGCCGAGTGGTGTCTGCCGCTCGTTGCCGCTGGAGGCGCAGTCGTCCTGTACGTCGGGCCGAGCGTAGACCCCGAGCAGGTGCAGCGGGTCGCCGACCGGGTCGGCGGCGGCGAGGTCACGGAGGAGCCGGGGCTGCTCGTGATCCCGAAAATCGCGCACACACCGGACGGTTTTCCGCGCCGGCCGGGCGTTGCGAAAAAGCGTCCGCTCGCCTGAGTAGGCTGGCCAGGTGGCGCGGATCTATGCGGTTGCAAACCAGAAGGGCGGCGTCGGGAAGACCACGACGGCCGTCAATCTCGCCGCCTGCCTTGCCGAGGCGGGCGAGAGGTCGCTCGTCGTCGACCTCGATCCGCAGGCGAACGCGACCTCGGGCCTCGGCGAGAGCGCAAACGGGACCTCGAGCTACGACCTGCTCGACGGCGTGCCGCTCTCCGAGCTTGCGAAGCCGACCCAGTTCGCGAACCTCTCGCTCGTCGCGTCCAAGGCGGCGCTCGCCGGCGCGGTCGTCGAGCTCGCGCGCCGCGACGACGGCGACCGGTACCTAGCGGAGTCGCTCGCCGAAGGAACAGACGCGTACGAGTACGTCTTCCTCGACTGCCCGCCGTCGCTCGGGCCGCTGACGGTCAACGCGCTCGCCGCGGCCGATCGCGTGCTCGTGCCGGTGCAGGCCGAGTACTACGCGCTTGAGGGTCTCGCGGAGATCATGCGCTCGATCGAGCTCGTGAAGACGCGGCTCAATCCGCGGCTCGTGGTCGCCGGGCTCTTGATGACGATGGTCGACTCGCGCACGCGACTTGCGCAGGACGTCGAGCGCGAGGTGCGCACGCACTTCGGCGACCTCGTCTTTCGGACGACGGTGCCTCGTTCCGTTCGACTTGCAGAAGCTCCCAGTCATGGACTCCCCGCGATTGCCTACGATCGCCGGTCGCCCGGCGCCGACGCGTACTGGAAGGTGGCGATGGAGCTTGTCGAGCGCGCCTAAGCGCAAGGGCCTGGGGAAGGGCCTGGAAGTCCTCATCGGCGGTCGCGAGGGCGGCCAGGAGCTCGCCGAGCTCCCCGTCGACCAGATCCATGCGAACCCGCGCCAGCCACGCCGGCGCTTCGAGCCCGACGCGGCAACCGGTCTCGCCTCGTCCGTTCGGGCGCAGGGTCTGCTCCAGCCGGTCGTCGTGCGCCCGCGCGCCGAGGGCGGCTGGGAGCTGATCGCCGGCGAGCGTCGCTGGCGCGCCGCCAAGGACGCCGGGCTGCCCAACCTGCCCGCCCTCATCCGCACGGCCGACGACCGCGACTCGCTCCTGCTCTCGCTCGTGGAGAACGTCGCGCGCGAGCAGCTGTCCGCAGTCGAGGAAGCGCGCGCTTACGCGGTGCTGCTCGACGAGTTCGGGCTCACCCTCGGTGAGGTGGCGGAGCGCGTCGGCAAGGCCAAGTCCACCGTCTCGAACCGGGTTCGCCTGCTGGAGCTCCCGGAAGACGTGCTCTGGATGCTCGCCCGCGGCGAGCTGACCGAGCGGCACGCCCGTGCGGTGCTCGCCGTGCCGGACCGCGAGGGTCAGAAGAAGCTCGCGAAGCGGATCGTCGCGCAGGGTCTCTCCGCCGTCGCCGCCGAGCGCGCAGCCCAGGACGCCGGCGCGAAGCGGAAGCCCCGCAAGAAGAGCGCGGTCGATCCTGCCCTCGCGGGCCGGGTTCGCGAGGCCTTCGAGCGGGCGACCGGCTTCAAGGCGCGCGTCGGCCCGGACCAGGTCGTGGTCGAGTTCCGGGACGAGCACGCGCTCGAGGAGCTCGCGGAGGCGCTCGAGAACCTGACCTCCTAGGCCGTATCCGCCCGGGCTGCGCGGGCGTTACACGGTCAGGATGCTCGGCCTGTGGCAGAACGACGACCTCGAGTCGCTCGAGGCCATTTCGCAGAACGACGAGGCGAAGCGGATCTTCCTCCGCATGGCGGCGTTGTCCCAGGACGGCCGCCTCCCTGAGTTCCTGACCGAGTTGAACTACGACCCCGAGGTCGACGAGGACACCAAGGGCACGATCACCGAGATCGCGAGCGACGAGTCGTTCCTGCTCGTGGTCGAGGACTACGTTCGCCGAACCCGGCACTTCCACTAGCCCTCGCTACACTGCGGCCTGCTTCGGGCGATTAGCTCAGTTGGTTAGAGCGCCGCTCTGATAAGGCGGAGGTCCGTGGTTCGAATCCACGATCGCCCACTCGAACGCCGGCCCGCGCCGGCGTTTTCGCGTTCGTTGGGCGGAAAAACCCCTGAGCTAGACTCAGACGAGGAGCCGTCCGGTGCATGAGATGGACATCTACGGGGTCAGCTTCGACTTGGTTGGCAAGCAGCCGATCGTCCTGCTCAAGACGAAGGACGGCAACCGGTACCTGCCGATCTGGATCGGCCAGTCCGAGGCGGCCGCGATCCTGATGAAGCTGCAGGGTGCGGCGACGCCGCGCCCGATGACCCACGACCTCCTGACCGAGATCCTCAGCGAGCTCGACGCTCGCGTCACCCGGATCACGGTGACCGAGCTGCGCGAGAACACGTTCTACGCGCAGGTCACGGTTCAGCTCGACGGGACCGAGGTCGAGGTCGACTCGCGGCCATCCGACGCGATCGCGCTCGCGATCCGCGCGGAGGCGCCGATCTTCGCCGCGGACCAGGTGATCGAGGAGTCGGCGATCGAGTTCGAGGGCGATGAGGTGAACGAGGAGGAGATCGTCTCCGAGTTCAAGCGCTTCCTCGAGGACGTCTCACCCGAGCAGTTCGCCGAGGTCGACGACGAAGAGGAGCGCTGACTCTTTGCGCAGGACGCGAATCCGCTTGCGCGGATTCACGACGCGCGGAAACCCCTAAAGGCGGCCGCTTCGCGGCCGCGGTCGCGGCGATCCCCCGTTCAACTGCCCGCTACCAGTACACGTAGATCGTCTGGCCCCAGCCGATCCGCGAGTAGAGCTGGGGAGCGACCCACATCGGCACGCGCACGCAGCCGTGCGAGGCCGGATACGCGGGCACCGACGGGTAGCCGTGGATCGCGAACCCGCGCAGGAAGTACATCGGGTACCACAGCACCCAGTCCCACCCGGTCACCTTGCGGTACACCTGCCAGTGGCCGATCGGCGTGTTGCCGGTCGCTCCGGTCGAGACGTGCACGACGAGCTGGGTCTTGCCGCCCTGCACCACGAGCAGGTACTGGCTGCCCTTGCTGACCTCGATGTGGTCGCCGCCGTAACGGGGTCGCGGCGGGCTCGCCGCGCGCAGCCGCTTCCAGACCCGTGCGTCGACACGACCGGTCCACGGCAACCGGTTGACCTTCTGGAAGGCCAGCACTGCCTGGTACGTGTCGAGTCCGTAGAGCGAGTCCGCGCTCGGGAGCGCATAGCGAAGCTCTCGCAGGCGTGACTCGAGGACCCGCACGCTCGGGCCGCGCGAGCCGAGTGCGAGCCGCGGTTGCACGACGCCGGCGGTGACCGAGCGCTCGACGGCGAGCCAGCCCCCATCGGCGGGAACGGAGACACGCGCCCGGTAGGTCCAGGCGGCGAGCGTGGAGAACCGGATGCGTGCGGTGCCGCTGTAGCTCTTCGACAGCCAGACGCGGGAGCCGCGACGTGCGTCGACCTGGAACGCTCGCGCCGGCTGCACGGTGACCTGCAAGCGGAGCGGCGCGCCCACCACGCCGGAGCCAACGACGCGTGTCGTCAGGCGCGGCTTCGCGGCGAGCCCGGCCGGAGCCGAGACGAGCTCGCCGGCGGTCGCGGAGTAGACGGCCGGACCTTCGACCTTCGTGCGGAGCCCGAACGTTCCGTCTGCGCCGGTCGTGGCGGTTCCGAGCGCCACGCCGTCCCTGAGCACCGTGACCGGTGCGTCGGCGAGGGCCGGGACGACTCGGCCGCGCAGCACGATCGTGTCGCCGAACGTGGCGGACGACGGTGCGGTGAGCTCGAGCGAGAAGTCGGACGCGTGTGCGGCAGGCGCGAGCACCAGGGCGATGACGCAGACGGCCACGCGACGCACAACCGTGACAATAACCTCAGCTTGTCGAAGAAGACAACGCCGCGGCCGTCACGGCCACCGCGTTGAAGGCCGCGTGCAGCGCATACCCCGGAAGGACGCTCCCGGTCACGTCGCGCATCAGCGCGAGCCCGAGTCCGAGCAGGAAGATGAGCGCGAAGCCCTCGACGAGGCCGTGGATGGCGGCGAAGATCGCAGCCGAGCCCACGATCGCGACCATGCGCCCGAAGGGTCGGAACAGACTGAAGCCGAGCCCGCGGAACAGGAGCTCCTCGACCAGCGGCCCGACGAGCACGACGAGCGCGATGTTGACCGCGAACACCGCCTGGTCGGGAGGAGGCCACTCGTCCGGCACCAGGCCCTGCTCGCTCGACGGGTTCAGGCCGAGCGAGCTCAGGATGGCGCCGGCGAGCACGACGAGCAGGAACGTCGCGATCGCGATCAGGACCGCGCGACCCACGCGATGCGGTGTCCGCAGCGCGAGGAGCTCTCTCGCACCGACGGCGAGCCCGAGCGCGATGCCGCCGAGCAGGATCCACTGCACGAGGCTCGAGGCGGCGAAGCTCGAGCTGTACAGCGGGTCGTCGATCGTGTCGGAGTCGGCGACGTACCGTCCGTAGACCTGCGCGAACGTGAGCAGCGCCATGAGGGCGAGCCAGATCGAGAGCCTCGTCGGATGGACGGCGCGCTCCGCCGAGTCTCGTTGACGAGCGGCCACCACCTTCCTCTCGATCATACGGGGGTGGCGTCGAGACACTTCACCCGCGAGGAGGCGAACGCACTGCTCCCACAGGTTCGACCGCTCGCCGAGCAGCTCATCGAGCACCGGGCGTCGCTGGCGGCGGCTCAGCTCGAGCGGAGGAAGCTCGCCTTGCAGATCGCGGGGAACGGCGGCGGAGTCGACTCGGTCGGCGCGGCCGCCCTCGACGAGCAGATCGCCCGCGAGCACGCCGGCGTCGCCCGCTGCGTGAACGCAATCCACGAGCTCGGTGGGGTCGTGAAGGACCCGGACACCGGCCTCGTCGACTTCCCGGCGCGGGTCGCCGGCGCCGGGGCCTTTCTCTGCTGGCGCCTCGGCGAGGACGAGATCGACCACTGGCACGGGATCGACGAGGGCTTCTCCGGCAGGAAGCCGCTCGACCCCTAGGGAATAGACGCGGATGGACTGGGAACCGATCGCCATCGCCGCGGCCGTCGTGCTCGTCGCCGTCGTGCTGGCGCGGATCGTCGATCGCCGGATGGCGAGGCGCACGCTCGACCCCGTGGTGGCGACCCGCTATCGCGTCCTGCGGCGGACGGTGACGACCGTGATCGTCGCGATCGGGTTCTTCTCCGCCCTGCTGACGATCCCGTCCGTGCGCGCGGTCGCCGGCGCGGTGCTCGCCTCGACGGCGATCCTCGGGCTCATCCTCGGCCTGGCGGCGCAGAAGACGCTTTCGAACTTCTTCGCCGGGATCCTGATCGCGGTCTCCCAGCCGTTTCGGCTCGGCGACCTGATCACGGTGGACGACCAGAGCGGCCGGGTCGAGGAGATCGGCCTCACCTACACGTTCATTCGGCTCACCGACGGGGCGCGGCTCGTGATCCCGAACGACACGCTCGCCTCGGATACCATCCGCAACTCGACTATTCGGAGCGTGAACACGGTGGCAGAGATCAAGGTGGAAGTGCCGCTCGCGCAGGATGTCGCCGCCGCCGTGGACGCCCTTCGCGAGGAGATCGCGCAGTACGACGGGGCGCGGGTCGTCCTCAGCGGGCTGGAAGGAAACGCGACGGTCACCGTCCGCGTGCCGTCGCCGCACGGCAACGCGGAGGAGCTCGAGCACGAGCTCAGGCTTCGCGCCCACAAGCGGCTCCGTGAGGAAGGTGTGCTCGGGTGAGCCCCCGCCTTCCGCTCCCCGACCTGCCCGACCGCGGCCGCCGCCGTCGGAGTAGACGCCGCGCGACGCGTCGTCACAAGCAGAAGCTTGCGCTGATCGCGATCGGCCTGATCGCGCTCGTCGTCGTCGTGCTCCCCGCCGGCGGCGCCGGCAGCGCGGCGGTGATGTGCGCGAACGTCGACCTCGACCAACTGCGCCCGGTCGAGATCGGCGAGAACTCCTTCGTCTACGCCGTCGACAACTCGTTGCTGGGCTCGATTCCCGCCGAGCGCAACCGGCAGCCGGTTCCGGCGACCCGGATCAGCAAGTGGATGCCGGCGGCGACGGTCGCGATCGAGGACCGGCGCTTCTACCATCACAGTGGCGTCGACGTCGAAGGCATCGCGCGCGCCGCCGTGAAGAACCTGAGCGAGAAGCGCGTGGTCGAGGGCGGCTCGACGATCACGCAGCAGCTCGTGCGCAACCTCTACATCTCGCGGGAGCGAACGCTCGAGCGCAAGCTCAAGGAGGCGTGCCTCGCGATCAAGCTCGACCGCTCGTGGTCGAAGGAGCGGATCCTCACCAGCTACATGAACCAGGTCTACTACGGCAACCACGCGTACGGGGTCGAGGCCGCGTCGCGGACGTACTTCTCGGTCCCCGCTCGCGCACTGAAGATCGAGCAGGCGGCGCTCCTCGCGGGGCTGACGCAGGCGCCGACGACGTACGACCCCTTCCTTCGCCCGGAGCGAGCGCTCGCCCGACGCGACGAGGTGCTGCGCGCGATGTTCCAGACCGGCGCGATCACGTCGGCCGAGTACAACGTCGCAATCGCGGAGCGGAACCTCAAGCTGAAGCCCGGCAAGCTCTACCAGCGGATCCGCGAGCCGTACTTCTTCTCGTACGTCTACAACGAGCTCGTCAAGGAGTACGGCGGCGCGACGGTGCGCTCCGGCGGGCTCCGCGTCTACACGACCGTCGACCGCAAGCTGCAGATCGCCGCGCGCCGCGCGATTCAGGACACGCTTCCGTACAAGACCGACCCGTCGTCCGCGGTCGTCTCGATCGACCCGAACAACGGCGCGATCCGCGCGATGGTCGCCGTGACGCCGAACTCGAAGAAGAATCAGTACAACCTCGTCTCGCAGGGGAGGCGTCAGGCCGGCTCGACGTTCAAGACGTTCGTGCTGACCGCAGCGGTCGAGCGCGGCGTCAACCCAGACACGACGTACTACACATCGGCGCCCTTCCCGTACCAGCCGGACCCGCTGACCGAGCCTTGGGAGGTCAAGACCTACAGCAACTCGTACCTCGGCTCGGTGTCGATCACCCGCGCGACGCTCAGCTCCGACAACACGGTGTACGCGCAGCTGACGCTCGACGTCGGCCCGGAGACCGTCGCGGCCGTCGCACGCAAGATGGGCGTGACCGTGCCCGCGAACGAGATCGTGCCGGCGATGGGGCTGGGAGCGATCTCCGTCTCGCCGCTCGAGATGGCATCTGCCTACGCGACGCTGGCCGCGGGCGGTATCCACTCCGAGCCGATGGCGATCAGGAAGGTCGTGCTCCCGGGCGGCAAGGAGGACGACGAGACCGACTGGGGCAAGCCGAAGCGCAAGCGCGTGCTCGCCGACTGGGTCGCCTACGAGGTGACGAAGATCCTGGAGGCCAACGTCTACTCGGGGACCGGCGTGGGCGCGCAGATCGGGCGCCCGGCCGCGGGCAAGACGGGCACGACGGACAATCACGCCGACGCGTGGTTCGCCGGGTTCACTCCGCAGCTCGAGACCGTCGTCTGGGTCGGGTATCCGCAGGGGCAGATCCCGATGCAGAACGTGCACGGGATCTCCGTCGCCGGCGGAACCTTCCCGGCGGACATCTGGCGGCGCTTCATGCTCGTGGCGATGGAGCATCGGGCCGTGTTCGACTGGAAGCAACCAAACCACAGCCCGGAGTGGCGCCCGTTCGAGAAGGGGCAGTACGCGCTCGAGTACGTTCCGCAGCCGGCGGCGCCCACGGCCGGCACGACGACGACGTCGCCTGCGCCTCCTCCCGTCGAGCCCCCGCCCGCGCCGACCGAGCCGCCGCCGGTGACGACGGTCGAGCCGCCTCCGCCGACCGAGCCGCCGCCTCCGCCTCCGCCGACGGTGCCCGGGCCTGTCCCATAACGGTCTGACCCGGCTCGCGCCGGGGCTCCTCGTTCTCGCGTGCGTCGCGGGCTGCACCGCACTCGCGTGGCCCGACGACTCGCCGCTCGTCCCGCAGGCAGGCGGTGCGCTGGTCGGCAGTAGCGCCTGGGCGTGGGCCTTTCTCGCGCTGCTCGCGGTCGGATTCGTCGCGTACCTCGCGGGGCTCCACCGGCTCACCCGAGGCGGCGTGCCCCTTCGAGGGGTCGTCGTGGTCGCGCTCGTCGTGCAGCTCGTGCCGCTCGCGGCGCCGCTCATGCTCTCGAGCGACGCCTGGACCTACTGGATGTACGGACGGATCGCCACCGTCCACGACGCGAACCCGTACGAGGATCCACCCTCGGCGTTTCCCGACGATCCCGCGTATCAGTGGTCCGGCGAGAGTTGGCGTGACTCGACCTCCGTCTACGCGCCCGGTTTCACGCTCGCCTCGGAGCCGATCGCGTTGGTCGCGGGCGAGTCGCACGACGCTGCGGCGTGGATCTACAAGGCGCTTGCGGCGCTCGCCGCCTGCGCGACGGTGTTGCTTGCGGCGCGGTTTGCGGCGCGGCCGGCGCTCGCCGCCGCGTTCGTCGGCTGGAATCCGTTGCTCGCGGTTCATCTTGCAGGCGGTGGTCACAACGACGCCTGGGTCGGGGCATTGCTCCTCGCCGCGCTCGCGACCCAGGCGCGGGGCGCCGGGTGGGCGCTCGGTGCCGCCGTGAAGTGGGTGCCGTACGTGCTGTTCCCCCTGCACGCTCTGGCGGCGCGCCGGCGGGCCGGGCTCGGCGCGTTCGCCGTGACGACGGTTGCGGTCGCCGCGCTCGCGACGTGGCGTTACGGCTTCGCGTGGCTCGACGCGTTCGGCCCGCTCGCGGACAACGCGAGGGAGACCACGAGCTACGCGCTTCCGCACCGGCTGTCACAGCTCGGGGTTCCGGAAGGCGCCGCGATCGCGCTCTTCGCGGCGGTGTTCGTCTGCGTCTACTCGGTGCTCGCGCGCGAAGCGTGGCGAGGACGTGCGCGGCTCGCCCTCGGGACGGTCGCGCTGCTCGCGTGCGCCCCGTACGTCACGCCGTGGTACCTCGCCTGGGTCGTCCCGCTCGCGGCCGTCGAGGAGGACCGGCTCGCACGCGGGCTCGCGCTCGCGTTCACGGCGTACCTGCTGCCGCAGACGATTCCCGTCTGAACACGAGCACGTCGTCCTCGTCGAAGACGAGTTCCCAGTTCGGGTCGCGGCGCAGGCGCGCGATCGCGATCGCGTATGGGCCTGGGGCGAAGCGGTCGAGGTAGCCGGGCGAGCGTTCGTCCACGGCGATCCACGTTGCGTCCTCGCGGATCGGGAAGCTGAGAAACCGTCGGCGGTCGGACAGATGCGCGCCCAGCGAGTTCGAAGCCGACACGACGGCGTCGTCCGGGATGAGTCGCAGCGCGCGGCGGGCGGTGCGGTCGTGGTCGCTGATCAGCGCGGCGCCCGCCTGGCGTTCTTCGCCGCCGGGGATCGCGCCCCAGAGAGGGATCGCTCCGAGCACGAAGTTCGACACGAGCACGAGCGCAACGAGCGGCTTCACGACCGGCCGCTCGAAGCGCGCGGCCGCGAAGATGGCCGCCGCGAAGAGCGCGGGCACCAGCGGCGCGACGTAGTGGAAGTGGATCGAGGTCTGCGTCTCGGTCGAGGAGAGCAGGTTGAGGGCAAGGTCGGGCAGCGCAGGCAAAAGGGCGAGCGGTGCGGCGAGCGGCAGGAACGCGAGCGGAACGAGCAGCGCGAGCAGGTACGTGAGCCCGGCCAGGTCGAAAGCTGCGCCTGCGATCGCGAGCGGGTCGGTGACGAGCGTCTTCAGGATCCCGGTCGGCGAGCCGCCGACCTCTTCGTACCGTCCGGCGAACGGGGCGCCGCCGTGGTTGTAGTGCGCGACCACGCCAAGCGCGACCGCGGCGGCCGCTGCGCCCGCGATCGCGATCGCGATCCCCGCGACGCGCCGCCTTCGTGCGAGCGCGTACCAGAGGCCGAGCCCTGCGACGGCCAGGGCGACCTCCTCCTTGGTCGTGCACGCGAGCACCGCGCAGATCGCGAACGGAACGAGGCGATCCTCGTCGAGGAACCAGAACGCGAACAGCAGCAACGGGCACGCGAGTGCGACGGGGTGGAACTCCGAGAGCGCGAGCCATTGCGTCGCGGGGAAGAGCAAGTACGCGATCGCGAATCCGAGCCCCGCGCGCTCGCTCTCGAGATGCTTGCGCGCGAGCCAGTAGACGGGCAATGCGCCGAGTGCGATCGCGATTGCCTGCACGACGAGCAGCGCCTCGGGGTTCGGCCAGACCAGCCAGAGCGGCGCGAAGAGCACGAGGATCGGGTCGAAGTGCGACGCGAGCCGGCTCGTCTGCTCCCCGGCGAGATTCGTGACGGCGAGCGGATCTCCGTGTGCGGTCGACCACACGGCCTGCGTCATGTTCCCCAGGTCGAAGCGGCCGGTCGAGAACGAGCGGTGGCGGAGAACGGCGAGCGCTCCGAACCCGGCCGCGAAGGCCGAGACGGCGAGAGCGAGCGCGCGGGTCAACGCGCGCGCTCGAGAATCGAGAGCCAGCGCCTCCCGAGGACGTCTTCGCTCGCGTGTCGGCGGTAGGCCGCGAGCCCGCCGGCGGCGATCCGCGCTCGGAGGGCGTCGTCGGAGGCGAGCCGGCGAAGTGCGTCGGCGAGCGCCTGCGCGTCACCGGGCCGAACGAGGAGCGCGCTCCCCCCGTCGACGAGCAACTCGCGTGCCGCGGGCGTGTCGGCGGTGACGAGCGGCGTGGCACAGGCGAGCGCCTGGAACGCCTTGTTCGGGATCACGCGCCCGGCCTTCTCCGAACGGCCGAAGATCCCGAGCGCCGCACCTGCCGCATGGAGCTCGCCGGCGAGCTGCTCGTACTCGACCCAGGGCACCCACTCGACGTTTGCGGGCCGCTGCTTCAGGAGCCCGTCGAGCTGACCCGTGCCGACGACGCGGAAGAGAAGCTCGGGCGCGAGCCTCGCCGCTTCGAGGATCGTCTCCAGCCCGTGCAGCGGGATCAGCTTGCCGACGAAGAGCGCGTGCGTGAACGTGCAGGACGAACCCGGACGGAAGACGCGCTCCTCGGCCCCGACGAAGCAGACCTCGACTCGCTCGAGGTCGGCGAGCTCCGCAAAGAAGCGAGCGTGCTGTTCCGTGTCGGCGACGACGACGTCGGCCGCGCGGAGAGCGCGCCGGTCGACGAACGAGAGCGCGCGAGCCGCAAGCGAGCCGGGTCGGAAACGCGCGCGGTCGGAGACGAGCGTGTCGGCCAGCGAAACGAGTGGGTTGAAGAGCACGGGCGCGCCGCGAGCTGCACGTCTCGCCGCGGGCAGGTCGAAGTGGCCCGGGTAGCCGACGATCACGGCGTCGTAGCGCTCGCGCGGTCGCCGGAGCAGGCGAAGCTCCGCACGCGCCAGGCGCAGCGCCGTCGCCGGCCCGGCACGCCACGCGTCGCGCGTTCCCTCCCACACCGGCTCGTGCCGCTCGACGACCTCGACGCCTGCACCGCGCAGGCACGAGATCACCTGCGCGTTGCGCGGGTAGCCGCGCTCGTACGTTCCGAAGTAGAGGACCTTCAGGAGAGGATCTCGTCGACGTGCAGCTCGTCGCGCCCCCGCTCGAGCGCGCGCTCTTCGTGGTGCGTCGTGATCATCTCGCCGATCAGTCCGAGCGAGAGGAACTGCATCCCGACCACGACGAGCAGCACGCCGAGCGTCAGCAGTGGGCGATGCCCGATCGCGCTCCCGCTCAGCCAGAGCACCGTCAGGTAGATGCAGACCAGGAACCCGATCCCGCCGAGGGCGAGCCCGAGCCCTCCGAAGAGATGCAGCGGCCGGTGCCGGTAGCGGCCCATGAACGTGACGGTGATCAGGTCGAAGAAGCCGCGCAGGTAGCGCTCGAGGCCGTAGCGCGAGCGTCCGTGCTCGCGCTGCCGGTGATTGACGGGCAGCTCGGCGATCCGGTAGCCGCGCTCGTACGCGAGCACCGGAAGAAAACGGTGGAGCTCGCCGTACAGCGCGAGGCCCTTCACGACGTCGGCCCGGTACGCCTTGAGCCCGCAGTTCATGTCGTGCAGTCGCACGCCGGAGATCCAACCGGTGACAGTGTTGAACACACGTGAAAGGAACCGCCGGCGCCACGGGTCGCGGCGGCGTGTCTTCCAGCCGGACACGAGGTCGAACCCCTCGTCGAGCTTCGCCAGCAGGCGCGGGATCTCGGCGGGGTCGTCCTGACCGTCGGCGTCGATCGTCACGATCACGTCGCCGCCGGTCTGCGCGAAGCCGGCCGCGAGGGCCGCGGCCTTGCCGAAGTTCCGGCGCAGGCGGACGACTCGCACGTTCGGCGCGCGTGCGTGCAGTCGGGTGAGGGCGCCGAACGATCCGTCGGTCGAGCCGTCGTCGACGAACACGACCTCCCAGGCGCGCTCGAGCGGGTCGAGCGCGCTCGCGACCTCGTCGTAGAGGAGCTCGACGCTTCGCTCCTCGTTGTACACCGGCACGACGACCGAGAGCACGTGGCGAGGGTACCGGGACTAGGGTGCCCACGTGACCGAACCGCTCACGCTCGAGGCGGCGATCGAGGCCGTGCTGGCACGCAGCGCGCAGCTGCCGGCGGAGCGCGTCGCTCTCGGAGAGGCTCTAGGGCGGGTGCTCGCAGAGCCCGCCCGGGCGCTCGTCGACCTGCCGCCGTTCGCGAGCTCCGCGATGGACGGGTTCGCCCTGCGGAGTGCGGACTCGCCGGGCCGGCTTGCCGTCGTCGCGCGTATCGCGGCCGGTTCGCCTGCTCCGCGCGAGCTGCGTCCGGGCGAGGCGATGGGCATCGCGACCGGCGGTGTGGTGCCCGAGGGCGCCGACGCGGTCGTTCCGATCGAGCGCGTTGTCTCAACAGACGACAGCGTCGAGGTTCCAGCCGCCGTTGGCCTGGCTGACAACGTCCGGCCGCGCGGTGGCGATGCACGCGAAGGCGACGCCGTGCTCGAAGCAGGGACGCGTATCGGAGCCGCGCAGATCGGCGCGCTTGCCGCAGCAGGCATTCCCGAGGTCGTCTGCGCGCGGAGGCCGAGCGTCGCGGTGCTCGCGACCGGCTCGGAGCTGCGCAGGCCGGGAGAGACACTCGAGCCGGGTGAGATCTACGAGGCGAACGGGGCGATGCTCGAGGCGGCGTTGCGCGCGCACGGCGCGGACGTCGAGCTGCTCGCGCCGGTGCGCGACGACGACGACGCGCATCGCGACGCGATCGCGCGCGCGCTGGAGTCCGACGTCGTCGTCACCTCGGGCGGCGTGTCGGTCGGACCGCACGACCTCGTGCGCCGGGTCGCGGTGGAGCTCGGCGTCGAGGAGGTGTTCTGGCGCGTCGCGGTGAAACCAGGCAAGCCGATTTCGTTCGGCGTGCGCGACGCGACGCTCGTGTTCGGGCTACCGGGCAATCCGGTGTCGACGCTCGTCGGGTTCGAGCTCTTCGTTCGGCCCGCGCTTCGTGCGCTCGAGGGCGAGCGCGACCCGGGGCCTCGCTTCCGGCAGGCGCCGCTCGCCCGGCCGGTGCGTCGAAACGACGCGCGCGACGAGCTCGTTCGCGCGCGCTGGCAGAACGGCGCGCTGGAGGCGCTGAGCGGCCAGGAGTCGCACATGATCGTGCGCGCCGCAGCGGCCGACGCGCTCGTGCTCGTTCCTCGCGGCGACGGCGAGCTCGCCGGCGAGGTCTCGTATCTGCCGCTCGCTTAGTTGGCCGAGCTGCCGTCGCTGCCGGGAGGTGGCTCGACCTTCGTGAGCCGGCCGTACGTGATCCAACGATGCGACGCGAAGAATCGAGGGTGGCACGCCTGCAGCACGATCTGCTCGTAGCGCTTCGACTTCAGCACCGAGAGGTCGGTCGCCGCGACGACGCGGCTGCCAGTGACCTTGTACGTGAACGTGCCGTAGGGCATCTCGACACGGATCACGTCGCCGTTTCGCAGGGAGTCGATCTTCGAGAACGGAGCGGCATACGTCGTGCGATGTCCGGCGACGTAGACGAGCCGATTCTGGCCGGGGAAGAACGTGCGCGGGTCGAGGCCCGGGCCGCGCTTCAGCGATTCCTGGTCAGTGCCGTAGACCATCACCATCTTCACGCCGAGTCTCGGGACCTCGATGCGCCCGATGCCGTCACCGTTGTCCGTCTGCGCCCGATACCGCCGAGCCTCCGCCGCGAGCGCGGCGGGTTCGAGAGACTCGGCTGGTTCGACCGCTGGCGTGTACGACGCGAAGCGCTCCTCGAGCCCCGACGAGAGACCGCGCTGCTCGTAGCTCGTGTAGAGGCTCGTGAACGGGTCCTCCCAGCGCCACACCGCGAACGCCCACGCGAGCGTGCAGATGCCCGCGACGATCATCAGCGTGCCGAGAAGCCGGAGGAGTCGTTTCATCGCGCTCTCAACCTAACGCGCGCCGCTCGGCTGAGGATCCACGCCGCCCTTCGACGGCGAGCACGAGCGTGCGGACGAGCTCGCGGATCGGGCCCCGCGGCGGGCGCTCCTCGGCGGACGGGTACGGCGCGTACCGCCGCGCTGCGAGCGCGCTGAGCTGGCCGGCGACCGCGAGCCACGCCAGGAAGAGCGCGACCAGCGGGATCGGCACGTACCCGATCGCGACGAGCTCCGTGAGGTACGCGATCCCGTCCCAGCCGAGGTCGAGCCGCTCTGCGAGCGACCAGACGAGCAGCGCTGGGCCGGCGAACCCGATGGCGATCACCGCGCCGCGGATCCACGCCGCCCGCGCCTGGAGCTGGGGGAGCCAGAGCCAGGCGTGGAGTGACGGCAGCACGAAGATGAGGGCGAACGCGTTGACCGCGACGACGAGCAGGGCGACGAGTCCGAGCATCAGGAGCGCAGCCGTGTGGCCCGCGAGCTCCTCCTCGACCGTGACCGCGCGGCGAGGGATCAGCCGGTCCCGGGCGACGATCCAGGCGACGACGGACACGACGCCGAGCACCACGAGCGCGCCGATCGGCCAGACGTGGGCGGCTGCGCTCTCCGGAGGAATGGGAAGCGGGTCGCCTTGCGGCCAGCCGCCGGCTCTCGCCAGGATCGCGAAGGTGAGCCCGACGAACAGCCAGAAGCCGAGCCGGCTGAGGTAGCTCCGCACCGCAGGCCCGAGCGGGATCCGGCGCCTGCGGCAGTGCGCGAAGAGATCGACGGCCACGGCGAGGAACGGGATCAGGGCGGCGACGAGCACGAGCTGGACGGCCCAGCCGCGGACGACGCGGGTGCTGAAGTAGAGGTAGGGCGGGCCGCCGCCGGTCACCTCGAGGCCCTGGTCGATCGAGCCGATCAGGGTCTGGGCGGCCGCGCCCAGCTGGGCGTAGCGCGGGTTCGCGAGCAGCCGCTCGAGACGCGCCTCGCTGTCGAGCTCGGCTGGCCCGGGCGCGTCGCCCTGGGTCGTGATCGTGAGCGCGGAGACACCCCGCCCGACGAACGGGGCCTGCTCGTAGAGGCTGTAGGGGAAGGCGAGGTCGAGCAGCTGACGCGCGGCGCTCGGCCGCAGCGGCAGCCGGCCGGTCTGCTCCGCGATCCGCTGGGAGGCCGTGCTCACGAGTGTCCAGCCGGAGGAGCGCGGGCGATCCCCCGCGAGCTGGAGGCGAGTCGGCCCGGGGCCGGCGATCGCGTCGAGGTTGATCACCGCATCGATCTCCTCGGCTTCCGTCGCCGCGTAGTGGGCCGCGCCGTAGCCGCCGAGCGCGCCGCCGTCCGTGGAGAGGAAGACGAGCGTGTGTGCCGGGCCCTGCCGCGGGTCCTCGACTGCCACCGGGCTCGCGAACGAACGCGCGAGCACGATCAGCGCAGCGGTGCCGGACGCGTTGTCGACCGCTCCGGGGCCGATCCCGAGGTCGTCGCGATGCGCCATCACGACGATCCGGCGTTCCGACCGGCCGCGGACCGTCGCGACGAGGTTCGTCATCCGGAGCTCTCCGTAACCGGGCACGTCGGCGGCGAACGGCTGCGTTCGAACGGTCAGGTTGTACGGCTCGAGCTGGCTCCGGAACCACTCGGCTGCCCGCCCGGCGCCGTCGCTCCCCGAAAGCCGCATCGGGTAGAAGGTCGCCAGCTCCTCGGCCAGCGTCGCGGCCGACGCGGCGTCGAAGGCGGGCGGAAACGGCTCGGGAAGCGGCGCCGGACGCGCGACGCTGAACGCGGCCAGCAGAAGCGGGATCGCGAGGAGGAGCCAGGTCCCGCGGTACATCCGGGCGTTCACGGGCCGTTCGGCAGAACCGGGTCTCGGCCTCCGCGTGGAGGGCGGAACAGCCATGGCGACGGAGTCTAGGGGGGCCGCCTCCCGGCGCCGGCTGACGGCGGGCATCATGGTCTCGTGGCAGACGCTTCGACCATCCTGCTCGTCGACGACGAGGAATCCGTCCAGAAGCTTCTGACGTACCCGCTCGAGCGTGACGGCTTTCGCGTCGTTCCCGCGCACGACGGCGAGGAGGCGCTCCTGCGGTTCGCGGAGCAGCCGGTGGATCTCGTCGTGCTCGACGTGATGCTCCCGAAGCTCGACGGGCTCGAGGTCTGCAAGCGGCTTCGCCTCCAGAGCTCGGTGCCGATCATCATGTTGACGGCTCGCGACGACGAGTTCGACAAGGTGCTCGGCCTCGAGCTCGGCGCGGACGACTACATCACCAAACCCTTTTCGATCCGGGAGTTCCGGAGCCGCGTGCGGGCACTTCTGCGGCGCGTCTCCTCGCCCCGGCAGGCGACGGGCGAGAGCTCGACGATCGAAGCCGGCGAAGTGCTGATCGACCTTGCCCGGCGGACGGTGGAGGTCGCCGGGCGCCCCGTCCAGCTCACGTACGTGGAGTTCGAGCTCCTGCGCACGCTTGCCTCGAGCCCCGGGGTCGTGTTCTCGCGGCAGCGTCTGCTGGAGGCACTCTGGGGCGGGTCGGACTACCGCGAGCCCCGCACGATCGACGTGCACGTGCGCCACCTCCGCGAGAAGCTGGAGCCCGATCCCAGCGAGCCGCGCTACCTGCAGACCGTGCGCGGCGCCGGCTACCGCTTCGCGGCGTGAGCCTCTTCCGCAGCGTCGGCGCGCGGCTCAGCTTTGCGCTGCTCCTCGTCGTCGCCGCCGCGCTCTCGATCGTCTACGCCGGGCTCGTCCCGATCCTCGAGCGGAACCTCGTCGACTCGAAGATCGACCAGCTCGTGCCGCTCGGGGAAAGCCTGGCGCAGCGGGTTCCGACCGATCAGCAGCGCTGGCAGATCTTCGTGGACGACAGCGCCCCGAGCGTGAACGCGCGGGTGATGATCGTCGATCCGCTGCTCGGTCCGCTCGCGGACTCCCAGTCGACGTCCTCGCCCCCCAACGAAGACCCGATCGCAGTCCGGGCCTCCGAGACCCTGGCGACGGAGAGCGGTCGTCTTGAACGCGGCGGCAAGCCCTACGCCGAGGCGGCGATTCCGCTCGCGGAGGACACCGTCCTCGTCCTCCGCGCCCCGCTCGAGGACACGCTCTCGAACGTCGAGCTCGTCCGGCGCCGGCTGCTGCTCGCGGGCGCTGTCGCGCTGCTCCTCTCCCTGGCGCTCGGCTACGGCGCCGCCTACCTCTTCGCTCGGCGGCTCAGGCGCCTCGAGCGCGCGGCCGACCGGATCGCGAGCGGGCGGTTCGACGAGCCGATCGTCGACCGCGGCGGCGACGAGGTCGGCCAGCTGGCCGCGGCGTTCGACCGGATGCGCCAGCGCCTCGCGGGTCTCGAGCGGGCGCGGCGCGAGTTCATCGCGAACGCCTCGCACGAGCTGCGGACGCCGATCTTCTCGCTCGGGGGCTTCCTCGAGCTCCTCGACGACGAGGACCTCGACGAGGCGACACGGAAGGAGTTCCTCGGCACCGCCCGCGAGCAGGTGACGAGGCTGACGAAGCTGGCAACCGACCTGCTCGACCTTTCCCGCCTCGACGCCGGACGGGTTCAACTGGAGCGCGAGAAGCTCGACCTCGGCGCCCTGGCGCGCTCGATCTGCCGGGAATTCGAGGCCGTGGCCCGCTCGAAGCGGCACAAGCTCGAGACCGTGCTGGACGGCTCCGCGGAGGCCGTCGGCGACGAGCAGCGAACGATCCAGATCGGCCGGATCCTCGTCGAGAACGCCCTGCTGCACACGCCCCCCGGGACGACCGTGCGCATCCGGGCCGGGCGTGAGAACGGCCGGGCGCTGCTCGAGGTCGAAGACGAGGGGCCGGGGATTCCCGCGGCCCAGCAGGCCCAGGTCTTCGACCGCTTCTACCGGGTCGACGGCGGCGTGACGACCGGGAGCGGGCTCGGCCTCGCGATCGCGAAAGAGCTCGCCGAGCTGATGGGTGGGGCGATCGAGCTGGAGTCGGGGGCGGGCTCCACGGTGTTCCGGCTGATGTTGCCCGCCGCGGCGTAGCGCATTTCCGTGGAAAACGGCCCTCCCGGGCCGTGGCTACAGTGGCCCGATGCGCCCGGCGTCCGTCGTGCTCGTCTCGCTCGCGACCGCGCTCCTCGGAGCACTGGCGGCGATCGGGATCGGCACCGCCGCAGGCTGGATCGGGGACACGGACACCGTGATCGTCGGTGGGCAGGACACGAGCTCGGGCGATCCGGCCTCGGCGCCGCTCCGCGGAGCGGCAAAACCCCTGGTCGGGAACGATTTCGAGCCGGCGGCGATCTACGAGGCCCGTTCGCCGGGCGTGGTCACGATCTTCGCCTTCTTCGGCGACGAGCAGGACGACGCGGCCGGCGCGTCGCAGGGCTCCGGGTTCGTGGTCTCGACCGACGGGCTCGTGCTCACGAACTCGCACGTCGTGACGACGGCGGGCGAGGGCGCCGGCGCGGCGCGCTCAGCGCGCACGGTCTACATCCAGTTCGCCGACGGCGACCGCGTGCCCGGAGAGATCGTCGGGTACGACCCGTTTACCGACGTCGCCGTTCTGCGGGTCGACCGGGCGGCGCATCGCCTCTCGGCCGTGCCGCTCGGGGACTCGAGCGCCGTCGTGGTCGGCGAGCCGGTCGCCGCGATCGGCAGCCCGTTCGGCAACGAGAGCTCGCTCACTGTGGGCGTCGTCTCGGCGACGAAGCGATCGATCGCCTCGCTGACCTCGATCTACAACGTCGTCGACGCGATTCAGATCGACGCGCCGATCAACCGCGGCAACTCCGGCGGCCCGCTCTTCGACGCACGCGGTCGGGTGATCGGGATCAACGCTCAGATCCGCACCGAGACGGGTCAGAACGAGGGCGTCGGCTTCGCGATTCCGATCAACGCGGCCAAGCGCTCCCTCGAGCAGCTGGTCGCGACCGGCACCGTCCACTACGCCTATGTGGGAGTGACGACGAGCGACCTGACCCCGACGCTGGCCCGCCGGTTCGGCTACCCGGTGCTGCGCGGGGCGGTGGTCAACGTCGTGCGGGAGCACAGCCCTGCTTCCCGCGCAGGGATCCAGCCGGCGGAGCGCGAGGAGGAGTTCAACGGGCTCAACTTCCCCATCGGCGGTGACGTGATCGTCGGGATCGACGGTCAGGCGGTTCGAAGCGCCGACGATGTCGTCCGGCTGGTCACCGGGCTCGAGCCGGGGCAGATCGCGGTGTTCACGCTCGTGCGCGACGGGAAGCGGATCCGGCTCCCCGTTCGCCTCGGCGAGCGTTAGGGCGCCTCGCTTCTGGGTAGAACCCTCTATCGAAGCGGGCCTTGGCGTTCGAAAAAGACAGGATCCGGCAGTTTAAAGTGAGCCTTCCTTGGGAAATCCAAGAGCGATGAACGACGCTGCCGCGGCCATTCGCGAGGTCCGACTGAGGATCCCTGCCAAGCCGGAGTACATCACCCTCTGCCGGCTCGCCCTGACCGGGATCTCCCGGCTTCGCCCGCTGGGCGAGGAGACGCTGGCCGACCTCAAGCTTGCGTTGACGGAGGCCTGCTCGAACTCCGTCCGTCACGCCTACGGCAGCGGCGACGGCTCGGTCGACATCCGCTACGAGCTGCACCACGATCGCCTCGTGATCGAGGTCGCGGACGACGGCGCCGGCTTCGACCCGGCCGCAGCGGTCGCCGACGACCCGGGCGACGAGCTCGTCGAGGGCGGTCTCGGGATCGCGATCATCCGCTCGATCGCGGACGACGTCGAGATCGGTGTGGGCGAGGGTGGCCGCGGTTCGCGGCTGCGCTTCGTCAAGGTGCTCGACGGTTGATCCGGCGCCGCGACTAGTCTCACCGCCGTGCTTCAAGCGGTCAACGTCGGACACAAGTCGCTCGCGGACTACGCGACCATCGCGACGCGCGGGCTGATGGACGAGATCCGGCGGCTCGCCGAGCCGTTGGCCGGCAAGCGGGTCGCGCACGTTTCGGCGACCGCCTTCGGCGGCGGCGTCGCGGAGATCAACTACACGCTCGTGCCGCTGATGCAAAGCGCGGGGCTCGAGGCGGACTGGCTGATCATCCGCGGCGCGGACGAGTTCTTCAACGTCACAAAGACGATCCACAACGCGCTCCAGGGCAACCCGCAAGGTCTGGACGACGAGGCGCAGGCGATCTACCGGCGTTACAACGAGCTGAACGCCAAGGAGTTCCTCGACGACTACGACTTCGTGATCATCCACGACGCGCAACCCGGCGCGATGATCGACTGGTTCCCGTCCTCGCGCGCCCGCTGGATCTGGCGTTGCCACATCGACCTCTCGACACCGAACCGTCAGGTGCTCGAGTTCCTGCTCCCGTCGATCAGGCGGTACGCGGCAACGATCTTCCATCGGCGCGACTACGTGCCGCCCGAGTTGACCGAGCGCGCGTTCATCTGGCCGCCTGCGATCGACCCGCTCGCGCCGAAGAACATGGCGTTGTCGCCCGAGGACGCTGCGTACATCGTCGACCAGTTCGGGATCGACGTCACGCGGCCGCTGCTCACGCAGGTCTCGCGGTTCGACCCGTGGAAGGACCCGCTCGGCGTGATCGACGCGTACCGGCTCGTGAAGGAGGAGCACCCGGACGTCCAGCTCGCGCTCGTCGGCTCGATGGCGCACGACGATCCGGAGGGTTGGGACTTCTACAACCAGACCGTCGCCTACGCCGCGGGCGACCCGGACATCTACATCCTCTCGAACCTGAACAACGTCGGCTCCGTCGAGGTGAACGCGTTCCAGGTGCACTCCGCCGCGGTGATCCAGAAGTCGATCCGGGAAGGCTTCGGGCTCACGGTGAGCGAGGCGCTCTGGAAAGGACGCCCGACCGTCGGCGGCAAGGCGGGCGGGATCGTCGACCAGATCGTCCACGGCGAGACGGGCTGGCTCGTCTCGTCCTCGAGCGAGTGCGCCGAGGCCTGCATGGTCGCGCTCGCGGACCCGGAGCATGCGCGTCGCCTTGCCCTCGCCGGCAAAGAGCACGTTCGCCGGCACTTTCTCACGCCGCGGCTCCTGCGCGACTGGCTGGCGCTCTTCAATCTCCTGCTCGGTCTCGAGACCGAAGGCGTCGAGCTCGCGACGGCGTCGGCGAGCTAAGTGCCTCTCCGGGCAATACACGCCTGCTTCTGGCCCGCGATCACGCGGCGCCAGAGTCCACCCTCGCCCTTGCCAAGGCAACCAGCCTTGGCTGCATGCGAGTGCGGCCTCTGGCTTGGTGCTCGCGACCCAGAAGCTGGGCAGCGTTACCCGAAGAGGCACTAGGCGCAATGGCGGCCGCGCGCCGCAAGCTGATCGTCGTCGCGAACCGCGGGCCCGCGACGTACGTGCGCGCTGCGGAAGGGACGCGCGTCGCGCGGCGCGGTGGCGGCGGCCTCGTCACGGCGCTTCGCGGTTTCCTCGACCACCACGACGTGACGTGGATCGCCAGCGCGATGAGCGCGGAGGACCGTGTTGTCGCGTCAGACAACAAGGGAGCGGCTTTCGACGAGACCTCGCGTGAGGGCTCTCCGTTCAGGCTTCGGCTGGTCGCGCACGACCCGCGCGCCTACGACTGGTTCTACAACGTCGTCTCGAACCCGACGCTCTGGTTCATCCAGCACTACCTCTGGGACCTGAAGGAGGAGCCGAGCCTCGACGACGGACTGCACCGTGCGTGGACGGAGGGGTACGAGGTCGTGAACCGAAACTTCGCCGCCGCAGTCCTCGACGAGCTCGAACGTGAGCCCGGCGCCACGGTGTTCTTCCACGACTACCACCTGTATCTCGCGCCGCGGTATGTCCGCGAAGCGAAGCCCGACGCGACGCTGCAGCACTTCGTGCACATCCCGTGGGCGCAGGCTGACTACTGGCACGTGCTGCCGCTCGAGATCCGCCAGCAGATCCACGAGGGCATCCTCGCGAACGACGTCGTCGGCTTCCACACGCAGCGGTGGAGCCGCAGCTTCCTGCGTTGCTGCGAGGACTTCGTCGGCGCGACGTGCGACGACGTGGGCAGCACGGTCGAGCACGGAGCTCGCCAGGTTCGCGTGACCGCGAACCCCATTTCCGTCGACGTCCGCGAGTTCGACGCGCTCGCCGAGAGCAGGGCCGTCGTTGCGGCGGAGCGGGTGCTCGCGGCGAACCGGCCCGAGAAGCTGATCCTCCGTGTCGACCGCACGGATCCGTCGAAGAACGTCGTACGCGGGTTCCGCGCGTTCGAGCTCTACCTCGACGAGCATCCTGAGATGCGTGAACGGGTCGGCATGCTCGCGTTGCTCGATCCTTCGCGCCAGGACATCCCGGAGTACTCCGAGTACCTGGGCGCGATCCAGCGCGAGGCGCGTCGCGTGAACGACCGGTATGCGCGCACCGGCTGGATGCCGATCGACCTGCGCATCGAGGACGACTTCGCCGCGTCCGTGGCCGCTTACAAGCAGTACGACGTGCTCCTCGTGAACGCCGTCTTCGACGGGCTCAACCTCGTCGCGAAGGAGGCGCCGCTCGTCAACACGCGCGACGGCGTGCTCGTGCTCTCGGAGAACACCGGCGCGCACGACGAGCTCGGCGAGTTCGCGATCAGCATCAACCCGTTCGACGTCGTGGGGCAGGCCCGCGCGATCCACCTCGCGCTCGAGCTGGGCGTCGAGGAGCGGCGGCGCCGGATCGAGGGGATCCGTGCGCGTGTCCGCGAGCACGACCTGTCGGCGTGGCTCGAGCGGGAGCTTCGCGCGCTCGAGGGCGCGGCTTCGCTGCGGAGCTAAGGTCCAGAGCATGAGCGGTCTCTCGCACGTCGACCCGTCGGGTGCAGTCCGCATGGTGGACGTCGGCGACAAGCCGGCTTCGCGGCGGCGTGCGGTGGCAGTCGCCGAGGTCCGGATGGCTCCCGAGACGGCGCGGCAGCTCCGCGAGCTTCCGAAAGGCGACGCGCTGACGACTGCGCAGCTGGCGGGGATCATGGCGGCGAAGCGGACCTCAGAGCTGATCCCGCTGTGCCATCCGCTTTCCTTGACGAACATCGAGGTCTCGCTCGCGGTGGAGGAATCAGCCGTCCGGATCAGCGCCGTCGCCGAGACCACCGCGCAGACGGGAGTCGAGATGGAGGCGCTGACGGCCGCGACGGTCGCAGCGCTCACGGTCTACGACATGGCGAAGGCGATCGACAAGTCGATGGTGATCGCCGAGGTGAGGCTCGTGGAGAAGACGAAGCAGTGAAGGCCGCTGTGCTGACGATCTCCGACGGCGCTGCCGCGGGCATACGCGAGGACGAGAGCGGCGATCTGCTTGCGGCACTGCTCGCCGTCGACGGGTACGAAGTCGAGCGCCGGGTCGTCGCCGACGACGTCGACGAGATCGCGCACGCGCTGACTGTGCTGACGTCGGACGTAGCGCTCGTGCTGACGACCGGCGGCACCGGTGTCGCCCCGCGAGACGTGACGCCCGAGGCGACTGCGTCGGTCCTCGAGCGCGTGGCGCCGGGCATCGCCGAGGCGATCCGCGCGGACGCGATCGCGAAGACGCCGCACGGCCTGCTCTCGCGCGGAGTCGCCGGCGTGCGCGGAAACACGCTCGTCGTGAACCTCCCGGGCTCGACCGGTGGCTGCCGTGACGGGTACGCGGTGCTGCGCCCTGCGCTCGATCACGCGTTACGGCTGTTGTCCGATGAGGCGACAGAACACGTGCAGACGTGACGCGCCTCTACACCGACGAGGTTGAGCTCTACGACATCGCGTTCACGTGGGACCTGGAGGACGAGGTTTCGTGGCTGATCGACAGGTTCGGGCCCTCGTGCCTGACGGTGCTCGAGCCCGGCAGCGGAACGGGACGCATGCTGGAAGCGCTCGCGCTGCGCGGGCTCGCGCCATGCGGGATCGACTCCTCGCCCGCGATGGTGGCGTTCTCCCGTGCGCGCCTCTCCGACGCCGGCGTGCATGCGGGCGTGATGCTCGCCGAGCTGACGAACTTCGAGCTCGACGCGCGCTTCGACGCCGCGGTCTGCCCGATCAACACGCTCGCGCATCTCACGGAGGAAGAGCTCGCGTCGCACCTCGCGCGGGTCGCGGCCCACGTCGAACCGGGGGCTCGCTATCTCGTGCAGGTGGGTGTGTTCGACGACGACCGGCTGCCGCCGCCGAACGAGTGGGAGGCGGAGCGCGACGGAACGGCGCTTCGGATCGAATGGTCGCTTCTCGACCGGGACCTCGACGCACGACGCGAACGGCATCGCTCGCGCATCGAGGTGCTCGCCGGCCCGCGTGAGGGTGAGGTCGTCGAAGAAGTGCACGAGATGACTGCGTGGACCTCGTCCGCCTGGCGAGCGGCGATCGCGGCGTCACCCCTCACCCAGCTCGCCGCCTACGACGGTGGAGACCGCGGTCGCCCCGAGGTCGAGCTTGAGCACGGCGGTGGCCTGATGTGGCACGAGCTGGCCGCCCCGTGATCCACGCGCGCGGGCTGGAGCGCCGCTACGGCGCGAAGCGCGTTCTGCGCGGCATCGACTTCGAGGTCGAGCGAGGCGGGTTCACGCTCGTCACCGGCCGAAACGGCTCCGGCAAGACCACCCTTCTGCGTCTCGTCGCGGGGCTTGCCGCGCCGACGGGAGGCGAGCTTCGGGTGGATGTCGAGCGCGGGCAGCTGGGCTTCCTCGGTCACGAGCCGCTCGTGTACCGCGAGCTCACGGCGATCGAGAACCTCCGCCTCTATGCGCGCCTGTACCGCGTGCCCGAGCCGCGCGAGCGGATCGGGATGCTGCTCGAGCGTTTCGCGCTCTGGGACGCACGCAACCAGCGAGCCGGCTCGTACTCGCGGGGGATGCTTCAGCGACTCGCGCTCTGCCGCGCTCTGCTGCACGAGCCCGAGCTCCTGCTGCTCGACGAGCCGTACTCCGGGCTCGACGCGGAAGGAGTGGAGCTGCTCGACCGCGAGCTCGCCGAGCGTCGCGGGGCGGCGACGTTCCTCGTCGCGACGCACGATCCGGACCGGCTCGCACCGCTCGCGTCGGGAGCGCTCGCGCTGTGATGTACGCACGCGACGTGGCCGCGCTCGCACGAAAGGACCTGCTGCTCGAGCTGCGCGCGCGGGAGACCTTGCCGGCGATGCTGCTGTTCGTCCTCGCGACGCTCGTGGCGTTCCGGTTCGCGCTCCCGTCCGACGCGTCCGAGCGCGCCTCGATCGGCCTGCTGTGGGTGGCCATCCTCTTCACGGCACTGCTCGGGATCACGCGTGCGTTCATCCCCGAGCGCGAGCAACGCGTGCTCGACGGGCTCGTCCTCTCGCCGGTCGACCGCAGCGCGATCTGGCTCGGGAAGGTTGTCGCGACGCTGGCGTTCCTCGGGGCGGCGGAGCTCGTCGCGCTTCCGGCCTTCGCGCTCTTCTTCGACTCCATCAGCTGGACGACCGTCGCGGCCGTTGTCCTCGCCGACGTCGGGATCTGCGCTGTGGGGGCGATTCTCGCCGCGATGGCCGCGGCCGGCCGCGCACGAGAGCTGCTCTTTCCGGTGCTCTTCCTGCCCCTGTCGATCCCGATCCTCGTCGGCGGTGTCGGCGCCGCCGTCGGGGACGACCCGGCTCGCTACCTGGCCTTCCTGGCGTTGTACGACGCCGTTTTCGTGATACTTGCGTGGGCGAGCTTTGAGTACGTGGTCACGGAATAGAGGTGTCTCCGTGGCGATCGCGGCTGCGGTCGTGCTCGTCGCGGGCGTCGCGCTCGCCCTGCTCTGGGCGCCCGAAGACGCGGACCAGGGGCCGAGCCAGCGGATCTTCTACCTCCACGTCCCGATCGCGCTGACCGCGTACGCGTGCTTCGGCTGGGGCGCCTGGAAGGCGCTGCGGCTGCTCTGGACCGGCGAGCAGCGCTACGACCTCGAGAGCTACACCGCCGTGCACATGGGCACGATCTTCGGGACGCTCACGCTCGTGACCGGCTCGCTCTGGGCTCGGACGTCGTGGGGGGTCTGGTGGAGCTGGGGCGAGCGCCAGCTCGTTCTCTTCCTCATCCTCTTCCTGTTCTACGCCGCGTACTTCATGTTGCGCTTCTCGCTACCCGAAGGACCGGGGCGTGCGCGGATCTCCGCGGTGTACGCACTCTTCGGCGTCGTGCTGATCCCGATCAGCTTCCTCGCGATTCGGCTCGCGGAGAACTTCATCCACCCGGTCGTGTTCACACGCGACGGCCCGCAGATGTCCGGCGACATGTTCTTCACGTTCTGCGTCTGTCTCGCGGGGACGCTGCTGCTCGCCGGAACGCTGTATCTCAACGAGCTCGCCGGGAAGCGGCTCGACCTGCGGCTTCGCGAGCTGAGGGAGTCACTTGAGCTCGGGTGAGAAATATCTCGCCGCGGTCTACCTCGTCGTGCTCGCGACGGTGCTCATCTACGTCGCGATCATCTCGGCGAAGCTCGCCCGGCTCGAGCGTGAGGTGACCGAGCTGGCGGAGCGCGCTCGGGAGCGGAGTGGCTGAGCTCCTCTTCTGGCCCGCGCTGATCGCGTACGGCGAGGCGGCGGTCGCGTACGTCGGTGTGCTTCGCCGTCCCGAGCTCGCGACACGGCTCGCGATCTGGGGTGTGCGGATCGGCTGGCTTGCACAAACCGCGCTCCTTGCCGTCCAGGCCTGGCAGGCGGACGGCTTTCCGTGGGCGGACTGGGCGGGGGCGCTCAACCTGTTCGTCTGGTTCGCCGTCGGTGCGTACCTCGTCTACGGCAGCAGCCCGCGCTATCGCCTGCTCGGCATCGCGGTGATGCCGGGTGCGGCGGTGCTGTTCGCGCTCGCGGGTATCGGCGGCGCAGCGGAGCAGAGCAGCTCCGACCTGTTCACGGCGTTTCACGTCGGGCTCGTCGTCGCGGGCTTCGCCGGATTCGCGCTCGCTGCAGCTCTCGCCGGGTTCTACCTCTGGCTCGAGCGGCGGCTCAAGCACCGGCCCGCGGGCGTGCTGCGCCTCGGCCCGCCGTCGCTCGTCACGCTCGACGGCGTCGTCGCCCGAGTGTCGCTGGTCTCGCTCGCCGCGTTCACGGTCGGGATCGCGATCGGTCTCGTGCGCGGACACTCGTTCGACCTCGCGGTCGCCGGAGCGATCGCGGCGTGGGTGGTCTTCGGCGCCGCGCTCGTTCTCCGTCGCGAGCTCGGCTGGCGCGGCAAGCGCGCGGCCTATCTGACGCTCGCGGGCTTTGCGCTCGTCGCGTTCCTCGGACTGCCTGCGGGGCACCTCGGATGAGGGTCACCCTCGTCGGCGTCTCGCATCACGGCGCGGGCGTCGAGCTTCGCGAGCGCGTCGCGCTTCGTCCCGACGACGCGCGAGCTGTCGCCGAGGATCTGGCGCGGGACGCGGGCGAAGCAGTGTGCCTCTCGACGTGCAACCGCACCGAGCTCTACGTCGCTCACGACGACGACGTCGACGCCGAAGCGCGCGCGACGCAGGTCCTGCTCGAGCGCGAGCCGGAGCTCGCGAACGCGCTCTATCGATTGCGTGACGAGGCGGCTGCGCTGCATCTCTTCCGGGTGGCTGCGGGGCTCGACTCGATGGTCCCGGGCGAGGGCGAGATCCTCGGCCAGGTGCGCGCGGCGTTCGACGCCGGCGCGACCGGCGCGCTCCTCGACCGGCTCTTCCGCCAGGCCCTCTACGCGGGCCGCAAGGCGCGTGCGCAGACGGGCATCGGCGAATCGCCCGCGTCGGTTCCTGCGGCCGCCGCCGCGCTTGCGCAGCAGGTCTTCGGTGAGCTGAAGGGGCGCCGGATCCTGCTCGTCGGCGCGGGCAAGGTGAGCGAGCAGACGGCACGGAGCTTCATCTCGCGCGGCGCAGAGATCGCGGTCGTCGCGAACCGGACGCTCGACCGCGCGACGGAGCTCGCCGAGCAGTTCGGCAGCGCGGCGCTGCCGCTCGAGCGCGTCCAGGAGGAGCTCGAGCGCGCCGACGTCGTCGTCGCGTCGACGAGCTCACCGGAGCCCGTGCTTCGCCGCGAGCACGTCGAGCGTGCACTTCGTGCACGCCGCGGTCACCCGCTCTTCCTGATCGACCTCGCGGTCCCGCGCGACCTCGACCCTGCGATCAACGAGCTCGACGGCTGCTACCTCTACGACATCGACGACCTCGAGGCGGTCGTGGCCGAGTCGCTCGGCTCGCGCCGGCGCGAGGCGGCGGCGGCCGAGGCGATCGTCGCGGGCGAAGCGGAGCAGTTCCGCACCTGGCAGGCGTCGCTCGACGTCGTTCCCGCGATCGCGTCGTTGCGCGCGCGCGCCGAGGAGATTCGCCGTGCCGAGCTCGCGAAAGCGGAATCACGTCTCGGAAAGCTCTCCGACGCGGAGCGGCGCGCGGTCGAGTCGGTGACGTCGCAGATCGTGAACAAGCTCCTGCATCTGCCCACCGTTCGCATGAAACAGGCGGCCGCGGCAGCCGATGGGGTGGTCTATGCTGACGCGGTGCGCCACCTCTTTGGCCTGGAGGACGAACGGTGAGCACAGCCGCGCGCTCGTTGACCGGTCGCCCGCTTCCGGTCCAGGCGCCGACGGCGTTCGTTCGCATTCGCCCGCGGGGCAAGGGCTGCGGCGAAGCGCGCGCGGGTCGGAGACGGTGTGGCGCTGATCCGCGTCGGGTCTCGCGGCAGTAGGCTCGCGCTCACGCAGGCGGAGCTCGCAGGTGAAGCCGTACGCGCTGCTGCGGAGTCGCCTGTCGAGATCGCGTTGATCCCGATCACGACCGCGGGTGACAAGGACCGGACGAAGCCGTTCGGTGAGATCGGCTCACGCGGCGTGTTCGTCAAGGAGCTCGAGGAAGCCCTGCTCGAGGGGCGCATCGACATCGCCGTGCACTCCGCGAAGGACATGACTTCGACGGACGCCGAAGGATTGGCGGTCGGCGCGTACCTGCCGCGCGAGGACGCGCGCGACGCGCTCTGCGGCGTAGGCGAGCTGCGACCGGGAATGCGCATCGGCACCGCGTCGGCGCGCAGGCGCGCGCAGCTGCTCGCGCTCGAGCCGGACCTGCAGATCGAGCCGATGCGCGGAAACATCGACACGCGACTGCGCAAGCGCGTGGAGCGCGGGCTCGACGCGATCGTCCTCGCCGCCTGCGGGCTCGACCGGCTCGGCCTCTCCGCCGAGGTGGACTATCGCTTCGACCCGGACGAGCTGCTGCCGGAGGCGGGTCAGGGGGCGCTCGCGCTCCAGGTGCGCTCGGGAGACGAGGAGCTCGTCGCCGCGATCGACGACGCGGAGACGCGTCGCCGCGTCGAGGCGGAGCGCGCGTGCATCGCTGCCGTCGGCGGCGGGTGCCTGGCGCCGGTGGCGGCGCACCACGACGGCGACGTGCTGACGGCACTTGTCGCCGCCGAGGACGGGTCGTGGATCGAGCGCCTGACGGGCGACGATCCGGCGGAGCTCGGGCGCGCGCTGGCAGAGCTCGAGGCGGCGCGGGCGACATGAGGGTCGTCGTGACGCGCCCGCGCGAGCAGGCCCGGCCGCTCGTCGAGCGGCTCGAGGCGCTTGGGCTCGAGGTCGTCGAGTGTCCGATGATCGAGATCGAGCCGTTCGCGGAGTCGTCTGCGATCGACACGAGTGGGTACGACTGGGTCGTCGTGACGAGCCCGAACGGCGCAGACCTCTTCGCCCGACGCCGGTCGGGCAATCAAGCGAGGATCGCGGCAGTGGGGCCGGGAACCGCGGAGACGCTTCAAGAGCTCGGGATCGAGCCAGACTTCGTGCCGCGCGTGTCGACGCAGGAGGGTCTCGTCGACGAGCTGCCGCGGCCCACCGGGCGCGTGCTCTTCGTTGGCGCCGAAGGCTCGCAGCGCGTGCTCGTCGACGCGCTGGGCGCGGACTTTCTGGCGCTCTACCGGACCAAGCCGTTGACCCCGCCTGCGCCGGAGGGCGATCTCGTCGTGCTGGCCTCGGGCTCGGCGGCCAGTGCTTTCGCGGCGCTCGACGCGCGTCTTCCTGCGGTCTCGATCGGCCCCCAGACGACCCGCGCCGCGCGTGACGCCGGGCTCGAGGTCGTCGCCGAGGCCCGGACCCACGACCTCGACGGGCTGGTCGACGCCGTCGCAGAGGCATGTTCGTCACGTTCCTGAGCGACTTCGGCCTGCGGGACGACTTCGTCGGGACCTGTCACGGCGTGATCAAGCGCATCGCGCCCGACGTGCAGATCGTCGACATCACGCACGGGATCCCCGCGCGCGCGATCGTGCAGGGCGCGCTCGTGCTCGCGAACACGGTGCCGTACATGCCCCAGGGCGTGCACCTTGCGGTCGTCGACCCCGGCGTCGGTGGGCCGCGGCGAGCGCTCGCGCTGCGCGACGGCGACGGGCGTCTCTACGTGGGACCGGACAACGGCCTGCTGCTGCCGGCGGCCGAGCATGCGGGCGTCGCGGAGGCGCACGAGATCGTCAACCCGGAGTACGCGCTATCACCAGTGTCGCGGACGTTCCACGGGCGGGACATCTTTGCGCCGGCGGCCGCGCACCTCGCGCGAGGCCTCGCGCTCCAAGAGCTCGGGCCGCCGATCGATCCCGCCGCACTCGTCCGGCTGGAGCTGCCTCGCGCCGAGCTGCGCCCGAACCGCATCTCCGCGACCGTCCTGTACGTCGACGCCTTCGGCAACGTCCAGCTGAACCTGACGCGTGAGCACCTCGGCGAGGCCGACGTGCAACCGGGCGCGCGCGTCGAGCTCGAGGTCGCAGGGCAGCGCTTCTACGCGATCGCGGCGCGCACGTTCTCCGACGCCCGGACCGGCGACCTGATCCTCTACGAGGACTCGTACGGCAACGTCGCCGTCGCGATGAACGGCGGCAGCGCGGCGCAGACGCTGAACGCCCGCGCGGGGCAGGACGTCCGCATCAACCTCGACATCCCGTGAGAGACCTGAAGCAGCGGCTCGGCCGAAGCTACGCGCGGTTCGCGACGAACGTCGCCGTGCGCTTCCCACGACTCTGGCCGCTCGTCCGCCCGCTGGTCCGCAAGCAGTTCGACGTGCTCGCGCCTGTCTGGGACACGATGCGCAGCCCCGACGCGTTCTCGCCGATCGACGCCGCGCTCGCCGGGGTGGACGGACCCGTCGAGACCGCACTCGACGTCGGCACCGGCACGGGGTCCGCGGCGCTGTTGATCGCGGAACGCTTTCCGGAGGCTCAGGTGGTCGGCGTCGACATCGCACCGGAGATGGTCCAGCACGCCAGGCAGAAGGCGCGCGACCGCCCGAACATCTCGTTCGAGCATGGGGACGCATCGGCGCTGCCCTATGCCGACGCATCGTTCGATCTCGTTACCGCCGCGAACATGATCCCCTTCTTCGACGAGCTTGCGCGGGTCGTTCGCCGGGGCGGGACACTGGTGCTTGCGTTCTCGCTCGGCCCGCAGACCCCGATCTACGTCCCGGCCGAGCGCATCAAGAAGGAGCTCGAGGCGCGGGGTTTCACGGAGTTTGCGGAGATCGAAGCGGGGCGCGGCTCGTCGCTCGTGGCGCGCAAAGGTTAAGCTCCGCCAACAGAGACGTTCGCGACACGGAGCACCGGTCCGGACGTCTCTTTTCTTGCGCCCGGACCGGTGCTGCGCATCAGGTCAGATCCAGGAGAGGTTGTCCTGGAGGAGCGGGACCATGAAGTAGAGGATGAAGGCCACGGTCGACCCGTACATGAACGGGTGCACCTTGCGACCGTCTCCCTGCGCGACGCGCACGAGCGTGTACGCGATGAACCCGAAGCCGATCCCGTTCGTGATCGACCACGTGAACGGCATGATCATGATGATCAGCGCCGCGGAGAGCCCGATCGCGAGATCGTGGAAGTCGATGCCTGCGAGCTTCACGCTCGTGCCGGTGCGACCGGTCTCGACCTCCTCCGCTTCACCTTCGGACTCGGTCAGCGAGCTGATCAGCAGCCAGCCGACGATGATCAGCGCGGGCGCCGTCGCCTGCGGCGGCACCATCCCGATCAGCGGTGCGAGGAAGAGGAACGGGAAGAACAGCGCGCCGGTGACGACGCTCGTCCAGCCCGTGCGGCCGCCGGCCGCGACGCCGGCACCCGACTCGATGTACGTCGTCGCGGACGACGAGGATGCAGCCCCGCCGGCCATCGCCGAGAGCGAGTCGACGAGCAATGGCCGCTTGACGTTGTCCATCTCGCCGTCCTTGTTCAGGTACCCGGCGGGCTTGCCGACGCCGACGAGCGTGCCCATCGTGTCGAAGAAGTCCGAGAGGAACAGCGCGAACACCCAGACGAGCGCGGAGACGACGCCGAGCGTCGCGAACGCCCCGAAGCTGAATTCGCCGAGCAGCGAGAAGTTCGGCTGCGAGACGACGTCGCCCGGCCACACCGCACCCGCGGTGAAGCCCGCGTCGTAGTCGGTCGCCTTGTTCACGAGCAACGCGAACAGCGTCGTCCCGATGATCCCGAGCAGCAGCGCGCCGCGGTAGCCCCGTGCACGGAGCACGATCGTGATGATGAGCCCGACGATCGTCGTGAAGACCGGCCAGGTCGTGAAGCTGCCGAGCTCGACCGGAAGCCCTGGGGCCGCGGCCTTCGTGATCAGGCCGGAGTTGTAGAGGCCGATGAACGCGATGAACAGGCCGATGCCGATCGCGATCGCCTTCTTGAGCTCGAGCGGGACGGCCTTCATGACGGATTCGCGCATTCCCGTGAGCACGAGAGCCGTGACGAGCGCGCCCTCGAGCACGACGATGCCCATGGCCTCGGGCCAGGAGAGCCCGGCCCCGGCGACCAGACCGAACGCAACGACTGCGTTCAGGCCCATCCCGGGCGCGATTGCGTAGGCCTTGTTGGCGACGAGGCCCATCAGGATCGTCATCACGCCGGCGACGAGACAGGTCGAGGCGAGCACCGCGTCGAAGGCGAGGCCCTGATTCTCGAGGCCCGTGATCCCCGCGAAGCTGAGGATCGCCGGGTTGACGAAGATGATGTACGACATGACCACGAAGGTGGTCATCCCCGCGAATGTGTCGCGGGCGAGCGTGGTGCCGTGTTCGGCGAAGCGGAACTTGCGCTCGAGCCACCCAGCCTCGAGCCGCGCCGCCATCGTGGTCATAGGGCTCCTCCTCGGACCATCGGGGGAACTGACCAGCCGAACCTAAAACGTGAGTCGGCCGGAACGAAGCCCGCGCCGAACGGAAGTGCCGCTGTTTGCGAACGCGGCTCTTCGGGAGTGGCGAGGGCCGGAATCGAACCGGCGACACCACGGTTTTCAGCCGTGTGCTCTACCAACTGAGCTACCTCGCCCGGGGCGCGGAATTGTAGCCCGGCCGGGTTAGGAACCAGTGCGGACTGCGCGGAGCCGGTCCATCAGCGTGCCGAGGAAGTCCTCCTTGACGAGCACCGCGTCGGCGCCAGCCTCGCGAACCGCGTTGTGGATCCGCTCCGTCTCGTCCCCGGTCAGAGCGATCAGGCAGAGGTTCGGGTGGTCGCGCCGCAGCCGCGCCACCGCAGTGACGCCGTCGAGCAGCGGCATGTGCAGGTCGATCACGATCGCGTCGGGGTCGAGCGATTCGGCGAGCTCGATCGCCGCAAGCCCGTTCTGCGCCGTGCCCGCCACGGTCAGGTTCGGTTGACCGTCGATCAGCAGGGACAGCGAGTCGAGGAACCCCTGGTCATCGTCTGCGAGCAGCACTCGAACGGTTGCCGCAGTCACGGGGGGCTAGCCTACTCTCTCGGATGGCCACTGCCGCAAGCCAGCCGGTCGCCGTGATCGGCGCGCCGCTCGACCTCGGACAAGGGCGTCGCGGCGTCGACATGGGACCGTCGGCGATCCGCTACGCCGGTCTCGACGCGCGGCTCACGGAGATCGGGCGACGAGTCGAGGACTGGGGCAACGTCGAGACCGCCGTGGCCGAGGCAGCCGAGGTCGGCGAGCCGAACGCGCGCTACCTGCTGCCCGTCTTGCGCACCTGCGAACGGGTCGCGGCGCTCGTGAGGCGCACCGCCGAGTCGGGCGCGGTGCCGCTTGTGCTCGGCGGCGACCACTCGGTGGCCATGGGCTCGATCGGCGGCCTGGCGGCGGCGTACGGCACGGGCGGCGTCCTCTGGCTCGACGCGCACGGCGATCTGAACACGCCGGAGACCTCGCCGACCGGCAACGTCCACGGGATGGTGCTCGCGGCCGTGCTCGGCCTCGGCGGACCTGCGTTCGCGAGCGCCGCGTGGCCGACGCCTGCGATCGATCCGCAACGCGTCGCGCTCGTCGGCGTGCGCTCGCTGGACGAGGGAGAGCGCGAACGCGTGCGGGAGCTCGGTGCGAAGGTGTTCACGATGAGCGACGTCGACCGCCTAGGCGTCGAGCGGGCGATCCGCGAGTCGCTGGCCCATATCGCCGGGCCGGGGTTCGTGCACGTGAGCCTCGACATGGACGTCGTCGACCCCGAGGTCGCGCCCGGTGTAGGCACGCCGGTGCGCGGTGGACTGTCGTACCGGGAGGCGCACCTTGCGCTCGAGCTCGTCGCCGAGTTGGGCCTCGTCTCGTCGCTCGACGTGGTCGAGGTGAACCCGATCTTCGACCGGCAGAACGAGACGGCGGCGCTTGCGGTGGAGCTCGTCGCGAGCGCGCTAGGCGCCCGCATCCTCTAGAAACGTCCCGATCGCGTTCGCGGTCTCCTCGTAGGCGTCCCAGAGGACGACGTGCCGGCCGGGCACCGTCACGACCTCGAGGCCGTCGAGCTCGGTGCGCAGCGCGTCCACGACCGCCGGCACGGTGACGTCCGTGTCGGCACCGACGACGAGCAGCGCCGGCACCTGGAGCAGCTCCCACGCCGGCGGCCGCTGGGAGAGCTCGCCGAGCGCGGCTACCACCGCCGCCTGGGAGTAGCGAAAGCGCAGCCGCCCGTCTTCGCCCTTGAGCAGGTGCTCCCGGAACTCCTCGTCGATCAGGGCCTGCGGTGCGAGCGGCGACGCCTCCGCACGCTCGGCGCGCGCCTCATCCTCGTTCGCGAACGAGCGCTCGTGGCGAGCTCGCTCGGCCCGCTCGAGCATGATCGCCGGTGGGACCCAGACGACCGGATCGAGGAGCACGATCCGCTCCGTCAGGCCCACGGCGGTGAGCTCGAGCGTCAGCCGCCCGCCGAAGCTGTGCCCGATCACGGCCGCGCGCTCGATGCCGGCGTTCTCGAGCGTCTCGCGGAGGTCCTCGACGTGCTGCGCGATCGTCCACGGCGGCTCCCAGCCCGAGCGTCCGTGGCCGCGGAGGTCGGGGGCGAGCACCCGGAACTGGCCCAGGCGGTCCTCGGCCAGGCGGCGGTAGCGGCCGCCGTGAGCCATCACGCCGTGCAGGCAGAGGACGGGCGGAGCGGCCGGGTCGCCCCACTCGTGGACGTGCAGGAGCACAACTCTAGAAAACCAGATCGGACCGCGTTACGGTCCGTGCATGTCTCCCAGCCCTGTGCTCGTGGTCGAGGACGACGCAGGTGTCCGCGACTTCCTCGTCTCCGTCCTCGTGGACCAGGGCTACCGGGTGGTCGCCGCCGCTTCGGGGGAGGAGGCCGCGGAGCTCCTCGACGGCGAGCACGCGCAGCTGGCCGTGCTCGACATCGGACTGCCGGGGATGGACGGCTTCGAGGTCGCGGAGCAGCTGGCTTCGAATGTCCCGGTGATCATCGTCACCGGCGACCCGGTCGGCGCGTACGCACGCATGCAGGGCCGCGTCGAGCACTTCCAGGTGCTGCCGAAGCCCATCGCCGCCGAGCTGCTCGAGCACGCGGTAGCAGCAGCCGTATAGCGCGGCGTGCTCGGCCTGCTCTACGACCTGCACGGCAACCTGCCCGCGCTCGAGTCGATCCTGGCGGAGGCCGACGACCTCGGCGTCGACAGCTGGCTGCTCGGCGGCGACTACGGAATCCCGAGCCCGTGGCCGCTCGAGACCCTCCACCGGCTCGAGGCGCTGCCGAACGCGACGTGGATTCGCGGCAACGGCGAGCGCTGGACGCGCGAGCTCCCCGACATCCCCGAAGTCCGGGCGGCGTACGAGCAGTACGTGCTCGGCGTCATCCCCGACGACGTGCTCGACCGGCTCTACCGTCTGCCCGCGCAGGTCGAGCTCGACGGTGTGCTCTACGTGCACGGTTCGCCGCTCTCCGACGTCGAGAGCTTCGCGCCGCAGCCTGAGCCGGACGAGGAGCGGATGCTCACCGGCGTGCGGGACCGCACCATCGTCTTCGGGCACAGCCACCAGCAGTTCCGGCGGCCGGGGCCGAACGGAACCGACCTGCTCAATCCCGGCAGCGCCGGGATGCCGCTCGACGGCGACCGCCGCGCGGCGTGGGCGACTCGCGACGGCGACTTCGCGTTCCGACGCACCGAGTACGACGTCGAGCGCGCGGCGGCTGCCTTCCGGGACCTCGGTGAGTTGGGCGAGTTCTCCGCTCGGCGTCTGGAACGCGGCTCCGACTAGGCGAGCGCCGCGTCGAGTGTCAGCTCGACGTTCCCCTTCAACGCCTTCGAGACCGGGCAGTTCTCCTTCGCCTGCTCGGCCGCCGCGCGGAACGCGTCCTCGTCGATCCCCGGAACGTTCCCGCGAACCGTCACCGCGAGCTTCGTGATCCCGACGCCGCCTTCGAACGTCGAGACGACGTCCGTCTCGAGCGATGTCGGCGGCGTGCCCGCACGGGCGAGGCCGCCCGAGAGGGCCATCGAGAAGCAGCTCGACAGCGCCGCGGCGATCAGCTCCTCCGGGCTCGTGCCGGCGGAGGCGTCCTCCGCGCGCGCCTTCCACGTCACCGTCTGCGGCCCCGTGACGCCGGAGCCGAGCGTGAACACGCCGGATCCGCTCGCCAGGTCGCCTTCCCACGTCGTGTGTGCGCGGTGCTCGACCGCCATGCGTTCCCCCCCGTCGTCGATGGTCGCCCTCAGCCTAGAGAACGGACGGCAGGCCGAGCTGTTCGAGCAGCGTGGAGCGGTCGTAGTAGTCCCGGTAGCGGACGATGCGCCCGTCCTCGACCTCGGCGATCGAGCAGCCGTCGCGCCGGAACCGGATCCCGGTCGGAGACTCGCCGCGGAACACGCCCTCCTGTGTGCCGGTGGTCTTCCACTCCGTCGCGACGAAGCGATCGGAGGCGATGACGTTCGCCACCTCGACAGCCCAGTCGGGGAACGCCTCGGCGAACTCGCGCAGCCCGTGGAGCATCGAGTCGGTGCCCGTGAACTTCACACCGCTGGCGACGCTGACGAACTCGCAGTCGTCGGAGAACAGCGCGGCCGCCTTCTCGTAGTCGCGTTCGTTCAGCGCGTCGAAATACGCGCGAACGACGTCTTCACTCGTCGACATGTTCCTCGCCGTGACCGCTCGGCCGGTAGTACGTCGTCCCCTTCAGCTCGTCCGGGAGGTAGTCGATGTCGAACCCGCGCTCGTCCTCGTGCGGATAGACGTAGCCCTTGCCGTGACCGAGCTTCTTCGCGCCCGCGTAGCTCGTGTCGCGGAGCGACTTCGGCGGGCGGAGGTTGCCGCGCTCCTGCACGTCGCGGGTCGCTTCCTTGATCGCGACGTAGCTGGCGTTGGACTTCGGTGCGCGCGCGAGGTAGATCGCGGCCTGCGCGAGGTTGAGCCGCGCCTCCGGCAACCCGACGTGCTCCAGCGCATGCGCGGCGGCGACCGCGACGACGAGCGCCTGCGGGTCCGCGTTGCCGATGTCCTCGGACGCGAGCACGATCATGCGGCGCACGATGAAGCGCGCGTCCTCGCCGGCCTCGAGCATCGCGGCGAGGTAGTACACCGTTGCGTCCGGGTCGGAGCCTCGCATCGACTTGATGAACGCGGAGATCGTGTCGTAGTGGCGGTCGCCGCCCTTGTCGTAGACCAGCGGGCGCTTCGTCGACGCGTCCTCGACGTGGCGAGGTTCCAGGTCGACACCTTCGGCGCGTGCGGTCTGAGCAGCCAGCTCGAGAATCGAGAGCGCGTTCCGCGCATCTCCGCCGGCTCGCTCGGCGATCAGCGCCGTGACCTCCTTGCTCAGGTCGACGCCGAGCTCCTCCGCGCCTCGCAGCGCGATTCGCTCGAGGCCTTCGGAGGAGTGCGGCTCCAGCTCGTAGAGCTGCGCGCGGCTGAGCAGCGCCGAGTTGACCTCGAAGTACGGGTTCTCGGTCGTCGCGCCGATCAACGTGATCACGCCCTCCTCGACCGCAGGCAGCAGCGCATCTTGCTGCGCCTTGTTGAAGCGGTGGATCTCGTCCAGGAACAGGATCGTCCGCTGGCCCTGCGCGCCGAGCCGCTCGCGTGCGCCCGCGATCACCGCGCGCACCTGCGCGACGGTCGCCGAGACGGCCGAGAGCTCTTCGAACGCGGCGCCGGTCGCGTTGGCGACGATTCGGGCCAGCGTCGTCTTGCCGCTTCCCGGCGGCCCGTAGAGGATCGTCGAGCGAACGCGGTCCTCCTCGATCGCGAGCCGAAGCGCCGAGCCTGGCCCGAGCACGTGCTCCTGGCCGACGAACTCGTCGAGCGAGCGCGGCCTCAGGCGCGCGGCAGCGGCGCGATGTCGGGGATGCGCTCCCGGGCGGCATCGGAGAAGAGGTCGCTCACCGCACAAGTATGCTCCGACGACTCGTGCCCGAAGTCGAGGACTTCTCCGAGCCGATCCTCCCGGGGACGGCCCCCAGCGACTACGAGCGGTATCTGCGGACGGACGAGCTGCTCGCCCTCCAGAAGACGCCCGACGAGCTCTCGCACCGCGACGAGCTCCTCTTCATGACCGTGCACCAGTCCTCCGAGCTCTGGCTGAAGCTCGCGAGCTTCGAGGTCGAGACCGCCGTCGGCCTGCTCCGCGACGGCGAGCTCCCCGGAGCGCTTCGGCTCCTGCACCGGGCCCGCGACTGCATGAAGAACACGATCGGCGCGCTCGACATGCTCGAGCACATGTCGCCCTGGGAGTACACGGCGTTCGTCCGCCCCCTGCTCGGCCACGGGAGCGGCTTCGACTCGCCGGGCTTCCGCGAGGTGCGCAGGGTCTCGCCGATGCTCGGGGAGATCTTTCACCGGCTCCGCCGCGACGCGGGCCTCTCTCTCGTCGACCTCTACGTCCACGGCCGCGAGCACGAGGAGCTGTACCAACTCGCCGAGGCGCTCGTCGAGTGGGACGAGCGCGTCACGCTCTGGCGCGTGCGGCACTTCAAGGTCGTCGAGCGGATCATCGGCGCGGGCGCGATCGGCACGCAGGGCACGCCGGTCGAGCTGCTCGGACGCTTGATCCACAGCCGCATGTACCCGGAGCTGTGGGACGTGCGGAATGAGCTGACCGAGCTCGCGAAAAGGGAGGAGTGGTAAGTGGCGTTCGACGAGCTGAAGCTCAAGCAGAGCGCGATGTGGGGGTCCGCACCGTTCGAGCGGGTCGCGGACGAGCTGGCTGACATCCACGATGAGCTCGTCGACGGGGTCGATCCTCAGCCGGACGAGACCGTGCTCGACGTCGCCTGCGGCACCGGCGGCGTCACAGAGCGGATTGCGCGCCGGGGCGCGCAGGCAACCGGAATCGACTTCGCGCCCACGCTCGTCGCCACCGCTCGGAGTCGCGCCAACGACGCGGGCCTCGATGTCCGCTACGACGTCGGCGATGCGGAGGCCCTTCCCTACGAGGACGCAAGCTTCGACGTCGTCGTATCGGCGTTCGGACACATGTTCGCGCCCGACCACCGCGCCGCGGCCTCCGAGCTCGCGCGCGTCTGCCGACCGAGTGGCCGGCTGGGGCTCGTCTGTTGGACGCCGGAGGGTGGCATCGGCGACATGTTCCGTCTGGTCGCCACGTTTCAGCCGCCGCCGCCGCCCGGTCTCCCGAGCCCGCTCGAATGGGGTCGCCCGGAGTACCAGCGGGAGCTGCTCGCGGATGCCTTCGAACTCGAGATCGTCGAGCGCGAGTCCCCACAGGACGGCGAGTCGGGCGAGCAACTCTGGCAGCTCTTCTCGACGTCCTTCGGGCCGTCGAAGACCCTGCTCGACTCGCTCGACCCCGACCGTGCCGAGGAGTACCACCAGGCGACGGTCGAGTTCTACGAGCGCTACCGCGTCGGTGACGGGATCCGCCAGCCCCGGCACTACCTCCTCACGATCGGCCGTCGCCGATGAGCGCGACCGCGACGCTCCGTGGCGAGGTGACCGAGCTCCTGCAGGAGCTGATCCGCATCGATACGGTCAACCCGCCGGGCAACGAGACGGCCGCGGCGGAGCTCCTGCGCGAGTACCTGGAGTCGAACGGCGTGCAGTGCGAGTTCTACGCGCGGACACCCGAGCGCGCGAACCTCGTCGCGCGCATCCCCGGCACGAGCGACGGGCCGCGCCTCGCGCTCCTCTCGCACACGGACACCGTGCTCGCCGACGCGGCAGAGTGGGAGCGTGGCCCGTGGTCGGGCGACGTCCACGAGGGCGAAGTGTGGGGGCGCGGCGCGCTCGACATGAAGGGCGAGGTGGCCGCGAACGCGGTCGCGATGGCGTCGCTCGCCCGCGACGGCTTCGAGCCTCGTGGTGACCTGATCTTCGTCGCGGCCGCCGACGAGGAGGTGAACGTCGGCTTCGGTCTCTCGTGGCTCTGCGAGGCGCACCCCGAGGCGGTGCGCGCCGAGTACGCGCTGAACGAGGGCGGCGGCGACCGCGTGGAGCTCGGCGGCAAGCCCTTCTACCTCGTCTCGACCGCAGAGAAGATGAGCGCGCCGTTCGTGATCCGAACGCGCGGACGCGCGGGGCACGGCTCGGTGCCGAGCATCGCCGACAACGCTCTGCTCAAGGCCGCTCCGCTCATCGAACGGCTCGGCGCCTACAAGCACCCGCCGCAGCACACGCCGGAGACGGAGGCGTTCTTCCGCGCCGTCACCGGTGAGGTGCCGCCGATCGAGCAAGCGCTCGAGCGCGCCGGCGAGCTGCACCCGATGTTCGGGCTGCTGCTCGAGGCGCTCGTCGGCCCGACGTACGCGCCGACGATGATCGAGGCGTCGAAGAAGCGGAACGTGATCCCGAGCCTCTGCGAGATCACCGTCGACTCGCGGATCCTGCCGGGCCAGACGCCTGCGGAGTCCGAGGCGATCGTGCGCTCCGTGCTCGGCGACGGCGACTACGAGCTCGACTGGATCGAAGCGTCTGGCGGTACGCGCTCGCCGATCGAGTCGCCGCTCTGGGACACGCTCGAGGCGTGGGTCGGCAAGAACGATCCCGAGGCCGGCCTCGCGCCGATGTGCCTGTCCGGCTTCACCGACAGCCACTGGATGCGCGAGGCGTTCGGCACGGTCGCGTACGGCTTCTTCCCGATGCGTGCGATGGAGGCTGAGGTCGCCACGCTGCTCATCCACTCGGCGAACGAGCGGATCCCCGTCGACGACCTCGAGCTCGCGGTCGACTTCTACCGCGACGCCGCGCAGCACTTCTCCGGCTAGCCTGGAGCCATGGCCGACAAGCTCAGGCTCGGAGGGATGGCGCTGCCGAACGGCGTGCTCGTGCACGGCCCGACCTCGTGGGGCTGCGCGGTCCGGCGGCCGGACGGGACGATCGACGTCGCGGCGGAGCGCAAGCGCTTCGTCAGCGACGAACGCACGCCGCCGTTTCTGCGGGGGCCGCTGAAGCTGCTCGAGGCGATGGCGGTGCTCCCGTCGGTGCGACGCGCGATGCCGAGTGCGCGCCTGCCGTTCGAGCGGCCCGCCGTGCTCGCGGCGATGCTCGCCAGCGCGGTTGGCCTGCGTGCCGTTCGCGGCTCGCGGCTCGGGACCGCGACGCAGGAGGTTCTGTCCGCGGCCTTCTCGTTCGCGCCGGCGGTGCTCGCACTCCGGAGCTCGGACCTCGCGGCGTACCACGGCGCGGAACACGTTTCCATCGGAACCTACGAGCACGACGAGCCTCGCGCGAAGGAGCACGAGCGCTGCGGCTCGCATCTCGTCGGCCCGATCCTGCTCACGGCGACGCTCGGAAACGTGCTCGCGGCGAAAGCGCCCGCGCACGTGCGGCCGCTCGCGCGCGCAGGTGCGACGCTCGCTTCGCTCGCAGTGTCGACCGAGATCTTCTCGTGGATGGTGCGCAACCCCGAGCACCCGGTCGCCCGCCTGCTCTCGCGGCCCGGACACGAGCTGCAGCATCGGGTCGGCACCGACGAGCCCTCCGCCGAGCAGCTCGAGGTCGCGAACGCGGCGCTCGACGCCTGCCTCGCCCTCGAAGGAGCGTGACCCCGCCACTCGTCGCGCGCGCCCTCGCGCTCGCGACATCGCTCGGCTTCGAGAACTCGTGCACGCCGGACACCGGTCGCCTGCTGCACGTGCTCGCCGGGATGCGCGGTCGCGAGCGCGTCGGTGAGACCGGAACCGGCGTCGGGTACGGCGCGGCCTGGATCGTCTCTGCGCTCGAGCCCTCGGTGCCGTTCTTCACCGCGGAGATCGACGAGACCCGCGCGGCTGCAGCCGCGGAGCTCTTCCGCGACGACGCGAACGTGCATGTGCTCGCCGGTGACTGGCACGAAGTCCTCGGCTCACACGCCCCGTTCGACCTGCTCTTCCACGACGGCTCGAAGCGGCACCCGGAGCTCGACGGGGAGGAGACCCTCCGCCTGCTCGCGCCGAGGGGGCTGATCGTGATGGACGACCTGACGCCTGGGCGGTCGGGGCCTGACGAAGTACGTGACTTCTGGCTCGAACGCTCCGACCTGGCCGCAACGGAGCTTCAGGTCTCGCCGACGGAGTCCGTGCTCGTCGCCGTCCGCACCCGCTAAGGGTCGACCCGGTTCCTGCCGACACCTCCTACGTGGACAGCTCGCCGCCTGAAGATCCGTCGTTCTGGGACCGCGTCGGCGACGTGATCTCGCAGATCCCGGAGGTCACCCAGACGTGGCTGCCGGTCTTCTTCCTGCTCCTGATGATCGTGATCGTCTGGCTGCTCTGGCGGACGATGCAGCTGATGCCGAAGATCAAGCCCGCGCGCCAGGACGCACAGGGCAAGTCTTCGATCCGCTGGGAGGACGTCGCCGGTCTGCCCGAGGCGAAGGCCGAGCTGCAGGAGGTGGTCGACTTCCTGCGCCACCCGGAGCGCTTCGAACGGCTCGGTGCACGCGTGCCGCGCGGGATCCTGCTCTATGGCCCTCCCGGCACCGGCAAGACGTTGCTCGCGAAAGCGGTCGCCCACGAGTCGGGCGCGCAGTTCTTCTCGCAGAGCGCGTCGGCGTTCGTCGAGATGTTCGCCGGCCTCGGCGCAGCACGCATCCGCAAGCTTTTCGACGACGCGCGCAAGAACGCGCCCTCGATCATCTTCATCGACGAGCTCGACGCCGTCGGAACCGCGCGCACCGGCGGTGGCTTCAACCGTGAGCAGGATCAGACGCTCAACCAGCTCCTCGTCGAGCTGGACGGTTTCGGCGAGGCCGCACAGGTCGTCGTCATGGGCGCGTCCAACCGCATCCAGGATCTCGACCAGGCCCTGCTTCGACCCGGTCGTTTCGACCGCCAGCTGCTGGTCTCGCCGCCGGACCTCGCTGGCCGCGAGGCGATTCTCCGCGTCCACACGCGCGGTAAGCCGCTCGCCGCCGACGTCGACCTCGAGCAGATCGCGAAGCAGACCGCGGGGCTCGCCGGAGCCGACCTCGCGAACATCGCGAACGAAGCCGCGATCTTCGCCGGCCGTCACGAGGCGCAATACATCTCGCACGTCGACTTCGACAACGCGATCGAGCGTGTCGTCGCCGGCTTGCAGCAGAAGAAGGTGCTCACCGAGAAGGAGCGGCGCATCCTTTCCTACCACGAGGCCGGGCACGCGTTGATGTCGTTCCTGATGGGCGAGGTTGCGCCGGTGCAGAAGGTGACGATCGTCGCCCGCGGGCAGGCGCTCGGCTACACGCTCAACCTTCCCTCCGAGGACCGCTACATGGAGACGAAGGAAGAGCTTGTCGACGTGATGAAGATCTGCCTCGCCGGGCGCGCTGCCGAGCAGGTCGTGTTCGGACGCGTGACGAACGGCGCTGCCAGCGACCTCGAGAAGGCGACGCAGATCGCGCGCTCGATGGTCTTCGAGTGGGGCATGTCCGACGGCGTCTCGTCGCGCACGCTGCGTGCCGACAACTACGCGCTCTCGGAGGAGACCAAGCGTCTCCGCGACCAGGAGCAGGCGCTCCTCACCGATGGCGCCTATACGGAGGCGATTCGCTTGATCGAGAAGCACCGCGCCTCGCTCGACCGCCTCTCGAACGCGCTCCTCGAGAAGGAGACGCTGCTCCGCGAGGAGCTCGTGGCGATGCTCGGCGACCTCGTCACCGAGTCCAGGGCCTCCGAGCTCGTCGGCGTGAAACAAGTCATCTCGCTGCCCGAGTAGCCCCCGGTAGGATCGCCCCGTGGAGGCGAAGGGGATCCATCATCTCGGCGTCGCCGTCGAGGATCTCGACGAGGCGGTGACAACCTACGAGCGCCTGTTCGGCGCGCGTGTCGAGCATCGCGACACGGTGCCGGAGCAGGGGGTCGAGGCTGCTTCGATGCGCGTCGGCGAGAGCCGGGTCGAGCTGCTCGCGTCGCTCGGGGACGACACACCCGTCGGGAAGTTCCTCGCCAAGCGCGGGCCGGGCATGCACCACGTTGCCTATTCCGTTGCCGATCTACCCGCGTCGCTGGCCGAGCTGGAGCGTGAGGGCGCCGAGCTGATCGACAACCGGCCACGCCACGGCCTGTTCGGCCTGGAGGTCGCCTTCGTCCACCCGGATGCCGCCCATGGCGTCCTCGCGGAGCTGGTGAGCGATGCCGGCTGAGGACAAAGTCCGGGTCGAGGTCGCCTACCAGGGCGGCCAGTCGTTCACGACGCTGATGTCGAACGAGGCCGCCGACGAGCTGGAGCGCCGACTCGCCTCGGGCGACGAGAGCGTGCTCACGATCGATGCCGAGGACGGTCGCTACGCCGTCGTGCTCGGCCACATCGCCTACGTGAAGCGGTTCCTGCGAGAGTCCCGAGTCGGCTTCGGGTCTCCGGGGCCCTAGTTACACAGCCCAGCGGCCCGGGCAGACCTCAGCGAATGGCGGAACGCACGACGGAGCGGCCGAAGGAGTCGGGCGCGCAGATCAGGAGGTTGGTCGAGCGCGGCCAGCAAGGCGACCGCGCGGCGCTCGAAGAGCTGTACCTGATCCACTTCGACCGGATCTACAGCTACCTGCACATGACGGTCGGGAACCGGCACGACGCCGAGGACCTGACCACGCAGACCTTCCTGCGGATGCTCGAGTCGATCGGCAAGTTCCGGTTTCAGTCAGCGCCGTTCTCCGCCTGGCTCTTTCGGATCGCGCACAACCTCTCGATGGACCACTTCCGCGCGTCGCGCCGCGTGCAGCCCGAGGAGGAGGTCCCGGAGCCGATCGGGCACGAGCAGGACTCCGCCGAGGTCGAGGCGTTCCAGTCGATCGGGCGGCAGAGCCTCCTCGAGCTGATCGAAGATCTCTCCGACGAGCAGCAGCAGGTGCTGACGCTGAAGTTCGTCTTCACGTTCTCGAACGGCGAGGTCGCGACGATCCTCGGTAAGACTGAGGGTGCGGTGAAGTCGCTGCAGCACAGAGCGCTCGCGTCGTTGCAGAAGCAGATCACGACCGACTAGGTGGCACTCCAGGTCGGGATCGTGGGGCTGCCGAACGCGGGCAAGACGTCGCTCTTCAGGGCGCTCACGGGCGCGGAGACGACGGGCCGCGACAACGTCGGCATGGCGGCCGTCCCCGACGACCGGTTGCGCCAGCTCGGCGAGACGGTCGGCGCCAAGAAGGTCACGCCGGCTGCGGTGCGCGTCGTCGACGTTCCGGGGACCGGCGCGGAGCTGCTCGGCAACCTGCGCCAAGTCGATCTCATCCTCGCCGTGCTCGACGGGTGGTCGGGCACGCGCGATGCGCGCAGCGACTCGGAGGAGCTCACGCTCGAGTTGCTCGCCGCCGACCGGGACCACGTGCAGCGCCGGCTCGAGCGCGTCACGAAGCAGGCGAAATCGGGGGACACCAAGCTCCGCGCGGAGGTCGAGAACCTCGAGCAGCTCGCGGCGCACCTCGAGAGCCTGCAGGCGGTGAGCGAGCTCGGTGGCGACGTCGACATCCCGCCGGAGCTCGAGCTGCTGACGATCAAGCCGATCATGGAGATCGTCAACGGGCCGGAGGGAACCGACCTCAAGCTCGAGGCGGAGCTCGCCGAGCTGTCCGACGAGGACGCTGCCTCGTTTCGCGAAGGTGAGTCGGCTCTGGGCTCAGTCGTGCGCGGTCTCGTCGAGACGCTCGACCTGATCACGTTCTTCACCGCGGGCGAGAAGGAGACGCGCGCGTGGACGCTGCGCAAGGGGTCGACCGCACTCGACGCCGCCGAGACGGTTCACAGTGACATCGCGCGCGGGTTCATCCGCGCCGAGGTGATCCGCTGGGACGATCTCGTCGCGGCCGGTTCGCACTCGGACGCACGCCGTCAGGGGCTCGAGCGCGTCGAGGGAAAGACGTACGAAGTCCAGGACGGCGACGTCCTGAACATCCGCTTCAACGTCTAGCGAAGTCGATCCGCGAGATAGCGCAGGCCGATCGGGTAGCGGTACTCGATCCCCGCGTGCGTCGCGTCGAAGAGCTCGGCATGCAGGTCGGGCACGCCGATCGCCGTCAGCTCGCGCCGGATCCACTCCAACACGAGGTCGAGGTACCACTCGTCGCGCGTGCCCGCGTCGTAGTAGATCGCGCGCATTCCGCGCAGCGCGTCGGCGTGCCGCGGGATCATCGTCGGGTAGTCCCACTCGAGCCACCGCTCCCAGAGCTCCGGGATCACCTTCGCCGTTGCCGTGTCGTAAGGGAGGCGCACGGTGCCGTCCTCGTCCGCCGAGTACGCCGCCGAGAAGCCCCACTGAAGCAGGATGTGCAGGTCGTGCGGGTGCTCGAGCGGGGCGGGCGACGAGCGCAGCTCCTCGAGGAAGCGATCGACCGACGCGCCGTACGCGTCGCGCAGCCGCCGCGCCGCGAGCCGGAAGAACGGCCGGATCGAGACCTCGAACAGGCCGCCGCCCGCATGGCTCGCAAAACCTGAAAAGAGGTCGGGCCGCAGCATCGCGGTCACCGCGGCGCCCTGGCCGCCGCTCGACTTGCCTGCCACGCCGCGAAACCCGTTCGTCTCGTAGCGCTCGTCCACGAACGGGACGATCTCGTCGCAGATGTACGAGTGGTACCGGCCCGAGCCATGCGAGTCCACGAACTGCGAGCCCCCGACCGAGGTCCACGCGTCGACGAAGACGACCCGCGCGTCGATCTGCTCGCGGTCCAACAGCTCGAAGATCGTCGGGCGAAACGCGGTGCGGTTCCGCCACATGTCGACCTGCCCGGTGTACCCCTGCAGGACATAGATCGCCGGCCCGCCGTCGTAGCCTGACGGCGTGTAGACCCAGAGCGGGCGAGCGTGCGGGTCGCCGAGCGGGTTGCCCCGCAGTGCCTCGCTCGCGATCGTCAGCTCGTCCAGCGGCATGTCAGGCAGCCGCCGCGATCAGCCCGACGCCGGTGATCGCGACAGCTCCTCCGAGCGCCTGCGACCGCGCGGGTCGTTCGTGCAAGATCGCGACCGCGAGCAGGATCGTGACGACCGGGTAGAGGGAAGCGAGGACGGACACGAGGCTGACGAATCCTTCGTTCAGTGCAAGAGCGAGCGCGAGGTTCGCGCCGACGTCGAACAACCCGATCGCGACGAGCACGGGCAGGTCTCGCGTCGACACTCGCAGCGACCTTCGCGAAACCGCCACGGTGACAGCGAGGGTTGCAGCTGTCGCGCGCGCGACGACGACTGCCCAGTACGCGTCGTCTGCGCTCGCTCGGTCCATGAACACGAAGTACGAGCCGAACCCGAGCGCCGCGAGGAAGGCGAGCGGCACGCCGGCCGAGAGCCCTCCGGACGAGCCCGGCTCCCGCGAGACGAGCGCGACGCCGACGAGTGCCAGCGCGACGCCCGCGAGCTGGATCGCCCCGGGACGTTCGCCGCGCGCGAGTCCGACGGTGACCGGCACGACGGCTGCCGTGGCCGAGATCGGGGCGATCACCCCGATCGCTCCGACCGCCATGCCGCGGTAGAGGCAGCCGAGCCCGAGCGCGCCGGCCATCCCTGCCGCAACGGCCGCGGCGATCGCGGTGCCGCCGAGGAATGCACCGCCGGCCACGCTCGCAACGACGAGGATCCCCGCGAGCCCTGCAGCCTGCGAGATCGCGAGCACCGTGAGCGTCGCGAGGCGACGAGAGGTGACTCCGGCGAAGAAGTCGCCGACCCCCCACAGGGCGCTCGCCCCGAGGGCGAGTCCGATCGCGGTCACGCGCTGTCGACAGGTCGCGTCGCCGCGACGGCGTCGAGCTGGTTCGCGTGGTACAGCGCGGCAGCTTCGGCGGTGCGGGCTGCGCGCAGATCGTGGTGGCACGCGACCGCGTGCAGGAGCTCGGCGCGCGCGTCGCCGGCGAGCGAGCCCGCGCGCTCCTCGATCAGGCGAAGCCCAAGGTGGACGTGGCCGAGCAGCCGCCCTTCCTCGGTCGGCCTGAACGCCGGTGCAGGCCCGAGCTCGCGCGTGCGGCCGACGTCGTGCAGGAGCGCGGCCGCGATCAGGAGATCAGTGCGGAGCCGCGGATGGAGCTGGGTCGTCTCGCGGCAGATCGTCGCGACTCCGACGGTGTGCTCGAGCAGCCCGCCGGCGTAGGAGTGATGCGAGTCGAGCGTCGCAGGCAGCGTGCGGTAGCGCTCGCGGACCACCGCGTCGTCGACGAACTGCGCCACCGTGGCTCGGAGCCCGGGGTGCGCGACCTCACCGGCCAGGAACTCGAGAAAGCCGTCGAGCTCGTCGCGGTCGCGGCGGATGGTCGGAGTGAGCGCCGCCGGGTCGGTCTCGGCCGCTTTCTCGAGCGAGCGCACCTCGACCTGGAGCCGGTCGCGGAAGCGCTCGACTCGACCGAGCACGCGGACTGCGTCTCCCTCGTCGAAGCGGGCGTCGAGCAGGTCGACGTCGTTCCAGATCCGCGCATCCACCCTGCCGCTCGGATCGACGAGCTCGAGCGCGAGGTAGGAGGCGCCGCCCTTCGTCCTGAGCCGCTGCTTGCGGGCGACGGCGTAGACGCCCTCGACGACCCGGTCCTCGGCCAGGTCGGCGATCGCGTTCATGAGCCTGATCCTAGGGTACGGTCCGGGCGTGGCCGAGCTTCGACCCTTCGCCGCCTTGCGCTACGACGAGGAGCGCGCCGGGCCCCTCGAGTCGCTCGTCGCTCCCCCGTACGACGTGCTCTCCCAGGACGAACGGGCGGCGTACCTCGAGAAGAGCCCGTACAACGTCGTCCACCTCACGCTGCCCGACTCGGAGGAGCAGGCGGCGACCAACTTCGCGACCTGGCGGGACGAGGGCGTGCTGCGCGAGGAGCGGCCCGCGTTCTGGGCGCTGGAGCAGGACTACGTCGGCCCGGACGGTGTCGCGCGCACCCGGCGCGGGATCGTCGCGTCGCTGAAGGCCGAGCCCTACGAGAGCGGCGTCGTCCTGCCGCACGAGCGCACGCACGGCGAGGTGCGAGCGGGCCGGCTACGGCTCGTCCAGGCGGTTGGCGCGCAGCTCGAGCCGATTTTTCTGCTCTACGAGGGCCTCCCGCCCGTCGGGAACCCGGAGGGCGACCCCGAGCTCGAGGTCGAGGGTGCGAAGCTCTGGCGCCTCTCCGAGACCGACGCGATCGTCGAGGCGTTCGCCGACCGCCAGCTGATGATCGCCGACGGACACCACCGCTACGAGACGACGGTCGAGTACGCGCAGGCCGGCGGCTCCCCGTGGATGATGGTCGTGCTCGTCTCCACGAGCGACCCCGGCCTGACGATCTTCCCGACGCACCGCACCGCAGCGAGCTTCGACGCAACTAACAGTCTGTTACTTGCGGACGGGAACGACCCGCGCACAGCGCTGGACTCGCTGCCGCAGGACCGGCCCGCGACGGTCGTCTACACGCGCGACCGGGTCGCGGTCGCGGAAGGCGAGCCGGGACAGCTCGACACGCAGCTCGTCGAGAAGCTCGCGCCCGACGTCGGCTACACGGCGTACGTCGACGAGGCGATCTCTGAGGTCGACGAGGGTCGCGCCGAGGCGGCGTTCCTGCTCCGCCCGACGAAGATCGAGGACGTCTTCGCGGTCGCGAAGCGCGGCGAGGTGCTGCCGCCGAAGACGACGTACTTCTATCCCAAGCTGCTGAGCGGCCTCCTCTTTCACCCGCTGTGACCGACTGGCTCGCGACCTGCCGCGCCGCGGTCGCGGACGTGCAGGGCGTGCTCGTCGACCTGCCGACGCGCGTCGAGCGCGAACTAATCGTGGGACTGGGCGAGGGCGGCGACGAGACGACGTTCGTCGACGCGGAGGTCGAGCGCGTGGTGATCGCCCGGCTCGACGAGCGACACGACGACTACACGCTCGTCTCGGAAGAGATCGGCGAGATCGTCAAGGGGAGCGGCGAGCCGTGGCTCGTCCTCGATCCGATCGACGGCTCGCTCAACGCGAAGCGCGGCGTTCCGCACTTCTGCCTCTCGCTGGCCGTCGCCGAGGGCCCGACGATGAAGGACGTGACGTTCGGCTACATCTACGACTTCGGCACGGGGGAGGAGTGGACCGCGCGCCGTGGCGAAGGCGCGTGGCTCGACGGCGCTGCGCTCGGTGCGGTGAAGCCGAAGGACGAGATCGAGCTGCTCGCGTTCGAGGCGACGCTCACTTCGGCGATCGCGGAGAAGGCGTCGAGCGTCGTCGGCCTCGCGCACCGATTGCGAGTGATGGGCTCGCTCGCCCTCGCGCTCTGCAACCTCGCCGCCGGGCGCATCGACGGCGTCTGCTCGCTCAAGAGCGCGCGCTCGGTCGACATCGCCGCGGCGCAGCTGCTCGTCCGCGAGGTCGGGCTCGCCATCGACCTCTTCGAGGCTCCGCCGTTCGGCGACGCGCCGCTCGACCTCGAGCCGCGCTCGCGCGTCGTCGCGGCGGCCACCGATGAGCTGTGCGCCCGCCTGGCCGCAGCACTCGCGTGAGCGAAGTCCGCGTCGGCTGCTCTGGCTGGAACTACAAGCATTGGCGGAACGGCGTCTTCTATCCGCCGCGCCTCCCAGCCTCGAAGTGGCTGCAGTTCTACGCGGAGCACTTCGACACCGTCGAGGTGAACGCGACCTTCTACCGGCTACCTCGTCCGACAGCGGTCGCGAACTGGGTCGCAATGACCCCCCCGAATTTCGTCTTCGCGATCAAGATGAGCCGCTACGTGACGCACGTCAAGCGCCTCACCGGCGTGAAGGAGTCGCTCCGGCGCTTCTACGGCACCATCGCGCCGCTCGTCGGAACATCGAAGTTCGGCCCGGTCCTCTGGCAGTTTCCGGAGACGTTTCGTCGCAACGACGAGCGGTTGCTCGGAACGTTCGACGAGCTGCCCGCGGGGCGACACGCGTTCGAGTTCCGGCACGCGAGCTGGCTCGTGCCCGAGATCCTCGCCTTCCTGCGGGCGCGGGATTCGGCCCTCGTCATCGGAGATCACCCCGAACGCCCATTCCAGACGCTCGACCTGACCGCGGACTGGACGTTCGTCCGCTTCCACTACGGCAAGCGCGGTCGCGGCGGCAACTACTCGGACCGCGAGCTCGACGAGTGGGCCGGCCGGATTGACGGCTGGCGGCAGCGCGGGATCGACGTCTACGCGTACTTCAACAACGACTGGGAGGGCTACGCGATCAAGAACGCGCTCGGGCTGAAGCAGCGCCTCGGTCTGTCGTAGGGTTCGGGCGATGGAGACCCGGGCCTCGCTCGTCGACACCCTCGCGCAGACCTCGCTCTTCGCCGATCTCTCGCGCCCCGAGCTCGAGGCCGTCGCGCACGAATTCGACGAGGAGGCGTTCGCCGAGGGCCAGCGCGTGCTTCGCCAGGGGCTCTCCGGCAGCAGCCTCTACGTCGTCCTCGACGGTTCAGCGGTCGTCCGGCGGGACGCCGAGGAGATCGCGCGCCTCGGCCGCGGCGACTTCTTCGGTGAGATCTCGATCCTGACCGAAGGGCCCCCGACGTCGGACATCGTCGCGGAGGGCGTGCTTCGCTGCCTCGTGATCCCGCGGCCCGAGGTCGAGCGCTTCCTGCTGGCGCACCCGCGCGTGATGCTGCGCATGCTCCGCGCCGAGGCGAACCGGCTGCGCGGCATGCTCGAGTGGCAGTCGTAGAGCGCCCGTTCCCTCCGGGCACGTACGGGGTCGTGGTCGTCGGGAGCGGTCCGAGCGGCCTGCAGGCGGCGTACGAGCTTCAGCGCCTCGGTGTCGACCACGCCGTGCTGTCGTCGGACGACGCGCCCGGCGGCATGTTCCGAAAGCTGCCGATCTTCGAGCGGCTGATCAGCTGGACGAAGCCCGAGGCGCCGTACGCGTACGGCTCGCGGGAGTACGAGCTCTACGACCACAACAGCCTCGTCGCGCAGGAGGAGAGCTGTCAGGCGAGCGTGCCGTCGCTGATGGATCGGAGCTACGACGTCCCCTCCCGCGCAGAGATGGAGGCGGCGCTCGAACGCTTCTCGGAGCGCGCGCGGCTCCGTGCGCGCTACGGCTGCCGCTGGGAGGCAACGCGACGCGAAGGCGACGCGTTCGTCCTCGAGACGTCTGACGGCGAGTATCGATGCCGTGCCGTCGTCTTCGCGGTCGGCGTGACGACCCCGTGGACGGCGCCGATCCCCGGGCTCGAGCACGCTGCGCACTACGTCGACGTCAAGCGCGCCGAAGAGTACGACGGGCGAAGCGTGTTCATCGTCGGCAAGCGCAACTCCGCCTTCGAGATCGCGAACAGCTTGCTTCCGTGGGCGAGGCGTATCGTGCTCGCGTCGCCTCGCGCGATTCGGACGGACGTCCTTGGTCACTCGCCGCTTCGCACGCGGTACCTCCAGCCGCTCGACGAGCACGTGCGCGGCGGGTTCGGCACGTCGATCGTCGACGCGTCGATTGAACGCGTCGAGCGAAACGCCGAGGGTTTCCGCGTCCACGCGCGCGGGACCTCGTGGGACGGACCACTCGTCTTCGACACCGACGAGGTGATCGCAGCGACAGGCTTCCGTGCGCCGCTCCGGGATCTCCCCGACCTCGGGGTTGCGACGGTGGCTGACGGCAGGATCCCCGCTCAGACCATGTTCTGGGAGAGCGTCTCGGTCCCCGGGATCTACTTCGCGGGCAACGCGACACTCGGCTCGCCCGGGCTGCGCAAGCAGGGACTCTCGTCGAACTCCAGCTCGGTGAACGGCTTTCGCTACAACGCGCGCATCCTCGTCCGGCATCTGGCGGAGAAGCACTTCGGCGTCGATCCGCCGCGACCGCTCGTCGAGCCGGACCGGCTCGTTCCGTTCCTGCTGCGTGAGCTCGCGACCGCGCCCGAGCTCTGGATCCAGAAGGGCTACCTCTGTCGGATCGTCAACCGCGCCCCCGATGGCCTGCGCGACGACGGGATCCTCCCGCTCCAGGTCTTCGTCGACGAGCCTGGCCCCGACGCCTGTGCGATCGCGGTCGAAATGGCGGCGGACGGGACGATCTACCCGTCGGTCTACGTGCGCGCGCGGAACCACGTCTCCGAGCATCCGCTGCCGCCGCACCCGCTCAACGACTACGAAACGGAGGAGCACCGCCGCGCGCTCTCTGAGCTCGTCGACCCGTTGCTAGGCTCGACGTAGATGTCTCCTTCACGCGAAGCGATCCTCGCCGCGCTCGAGCAGGTGATCGACCCCGAGCTGCGGCGTCCCGTCACCGAGCTGCAGATGGTTCGTGACATCCAGATCGACGGGGGCGACGTCGTCGTCGTGATCGCGCTCACCGTAGCCGGGTGCCCGCTTCGCGACAGTTTCCAGAAGCAGGTCGCCGAGGCGCTCGCGCCCGTTGCGGGCGTGGAACGCGTCGCGCTCGAGTTCGACGTGATGTCGCCGGACGAGCGCGCCGCGTTGACCGAGCGACTTCGCGGCGGCGTGACCGGCCGCTCGAAGGGTCTGTCGCTGGACCGCGGCACGCGCGTGCTGGCGGTCGCGAGCGGGAAGGGCGGCGTTGGCAAGTCGACGCTGTCGGTCAACCTCGCGGCGGCGTTCGCGCAGCTCGGCAAGCAGGTCGGCATCCTCGATGCGGACGTCTACGGGCACTCGATCCCGCACATGCTCGGGATCAGCCAGAAGCCGGTGCTCGTCGACCGGATGATCGTCCCGCCGGTGACGCAGGACCTGAAGCTGATGTCGATCGGCTTCTTCCTCGACGACAACGCGCCGGTGATGTGGCGCGGCCCGATGCTGCACCGCGCGCTCGAGCAGTTCCTCACCGACGTGCACTGGGGCGAGCTCGACGTGCTCGTCGTCGACATGCCTCCGGGCACGGGCGACGTCTCGATCTCGCTCGGCCAGCTGCTGCCGCGCGCGGAGGTGGTTGTCGTGACGACGCCGCAGTCCGCCGCGAAAGAGGTCGCGTCGCGCGCGGCGGTCATGGCGCAGAAGACGAACATGCGCTTGATCGGCGTGATCGAGAACATGACGGGCGACGTCTTCGGGCGTGGCGGCGGAACGGCGCTCGCGGACGAGCTCGGCGTGCCGCTCCTCGGTGAGATCGCGCTCGACCCCCGGTTGCGCGAGCAGGGCGACCTCGGTACTCCCCTCGTCTCGGCCGAACCGAGCTCACCGACTGCGCGCGCGATCGTCGAGCTCGCGGAGGCGATCGAGGGCACGCGCCGCGAAGAGGGCGTCGGCATCGTGAAGGCGTTGCCCGTCCTCTCCTGAGCGCCGCCGCGTTCTTCGATCTCGACCGGACGCTGCTGCGGCGCTCCTCGACACTCGCACTCGCGCCGGCGTTTCGAAAGCACGGAGTGATCACGCGCACGCAGGTCGCGAAGGCTGCGTTCTGGCAGCTGCTCTTCGTCATGCGCGGGGCGAGCAAGGAACGTGTCCGCGCGGCGTCGGAGGAGGGTCTGATGCTCCTGCGCGGGTTCTCGCCCGTGCAGATGCGCGAGCTCGTGGCGGCAGCGCTCGAGCCGGTGCTCCGCCCGCTCGTGTACGACGAGCCGCTGCGTCTCCTCGAACGCCACCGTGAGCGCGGCGAGCCGTCGTACATCGTCTCCGCCGCGCTGCAGGAGGTGGTCGAGGCGATGGCCGAGGACCTCGGCTTCGACGGTGCGCTCGGCACGGTGTGCGAGGTCGAGGACGGCGTCTACACCGGACACAGCCTGCGTTCGCTGCACGGCGAGAACAAGGCGGCGGCGGTCCGCGAGCTCGCGCGCGAGCGCGGCTACGACCTGGCCGAGTCCACCGCGTATTCCGACAGCCACACCGACCTGCCCTTTCTGGAGGTCGTCGGCAACCCGGTTGCTGTCAACCCCGACCGCGAGCTCCGGCGCGTCGCCGCCGCGCGCGGCTGGCCGGTGCTCAGGTTCGGCGCACGTGCAGCCTGAGGAAGCCCGCGCACGGATCGCGTCGCTCGGCTTCTCCGACGCCGACGTGGAGACGCTCTTCCGCCACTTCCACGACGCCGAACGGCGCGGAAAGCTCGGTCACGGCTACACGCGGATCCCCTGGCTCGAGACGCTGCCCGACCTCGACCCTGAATCGCAGCCCGAGGGCGTGCTCGCCACAGACTGCTTCGAGCGCTGGGAAGGCAGAGGCGCGCTCGGCTACCTGACCCTCTCGGCGATCGTCGACTCGCAGCTGGCGCAGCCGCCCGAGCACGCGCGCGTGATCGCGGCGTCGCACTGCTTCCCCACCGGGATGCTCGGCCACTACGTCCGGCGGCTCGCGGAGGGTGGGCTGGTCGCGCTGCTCACCGCCACCTCGCCGCCGCGACTCGCGCATCCCGAGGGCGGCGCGCCGCTCGTCGGGACGAACCCGCTCGCGATCGGCGTCCCGAGCTCCGACGGTCGCGCGATCGTCACGGACGTCTCGCCCGCGAAGGCCACCTTCGGCGAGGTGCTGGCAGGGCTCGCAAGCGATGAGGACGTCGTCCCGTTCGGCGGCGATCACGCCCACAAGGCGTTCGCGCTCGCGGTCGGGCTTCAGCTCGTCGTCGACTCGCTCGTCGAAGGCTACGGCGCGGTGCTCGTCGTCGCGCGGCCGCAGGCCGACCCGGTTCCGGCGCTACGTGCCGCCGCCGCCGGGCTCCGCTTGCCCGGTGATCGCTAGGAACTCCGGGTCATCGGCGAGCGAGGCGAAGTCCTCATCTGTCACCGCCGACCTGGCGAAGCGCGGCTCTCGCCCGACCGACTCCCGCAGATGCGCGATCGCGTCGTCGCGACGGCCGAGCAGCGCCTCGTAGCACGCGGTCTCGTAGAGGAGCGCCGGGTGATCGGGACGCTGCTTCAGGTCCTCGACGATGATCGCGAGCGCCTGCTCGTAGTCACCGCGGTCCCGGTGCGGGGCTGCCGCGAACCACGACTCCCACGCAGACGGCTCGTAGGCCTCGCCGGGCTTACCGCCCACCGCGAGCACCGTCGTGCCGTCCTCGAGCGCCACCGCGCCCCGCTTCGTCTGCGGGTCGCGCACGAAGACGAAGGCACCGGCCGCCACCTCGACCTCGTCGTCGCCGAGGATGAAGCGCGCTCGCCCCGAGAGGACGACGTAGACCTCCTCGTGCTCGAGCTGCGTCTCGGCGTGCTCCTCGACAACGTGCGTTCCCTCGTCGGCCGTGTACGCGTTGATCCCGAACGCGCGGATCCCGAGCGGCCTGCGGATCGGCCGCCAGTTGATGTCCGCGCCGGAGACCGGGATCTTCTCCAGGTCCTCGATCCGTCGCACTTCGTACGCGCTCAGCTCGCCCTCCTCAACTCTCGAAGCACCACCGGGTCGATGGCATCATCGCCGTCGACGCGCTCCTCGAGGTTCGCGGCGCCCGCCCAGTCCGCGAGCGTCTCGTAGCCCAGACGGGAGAGTAGACCGCTCACTTCCGTCTGCAAGTCAGGGTCGAGTGGCAGCCACCTGTCGCGCGGCGTCTTGCCGAAGAGCAGCTGGTGCGCCTCGTAGAGACGCTTCAGCTCCTCGATCGGACGCTCGTGGTCGTCCACCCGAAGATCGACGAGCGTGTCCGAGAGCCCCGCGTAGCCGCCGTCTTGCTCGACCACGAGCAGCGCCGCGGACTGCTGCCCGCGCCGGTCGCCGCCGGCCGCTTGCCCGGCCGCGAGCGATTCCAGCAGGCGCTCGGCGAGTGATCCGCCGGCCGCTTCGAACGTCTCGGCGAGCGCGTCGACGGTGGCGGCCGAGACGAGGATGTTCCCCTGGGCTGCGTAGCCGTCGCCGGTGCGCCCGCCCGCCCAGTCGTGGCAGTCCTCGCCGGTGAACGTCGCTGCGCCGCCGTTCGCATCGACGACCCCGAGCTGTCGCTGCGAGCGACCGTCGTCCGCCCCGGTCAGCTCGTCGACGACCTCCTGCGCGACGATCCCCTGCCGGAGCAGCGCGAGCCCGTCAGGGCCATAGCGCGGGTTTGCGTACGACTGTGTCGCAACGGCGCCGGCGCCCGGCTCTGCCCACGGCACGACCGAACCGACCGCCAGGAACTTGGACTGCACCGCGACGCCCCACTGCGCCGCGGCGGGGTCGCACGCGACGATCGAATAGGTGGCGACGATCGGCTCACCCATAGGTCAGCTTCGTCAGGTCGAGCTCGAGCAACTCTCGCTTCGAGTCGGGCACGACCACCGCGGAGACCTCCGGGTGTGCGAGCGCGTCGAGCAGCGCCTGCGGAGTCGCCGCACGCACGACGACCGGCTTGCCGGAGTGATGAGCCTCGCGGAGGAGCTCGGGGTTGCCAACCCCTTCGAGGACGACCGCCTCCTCGAGCGGCAGCTCGCCCTCGACCGAGATCTCGGGCACGCGTCGGCCGGTCGCACCCCACCAGCGCTGTCTCACAGCTCGATCGTGTCCCCGGGCTCGATCATGTGAACCTCAACGTTGGGCGCGAGCTCCTGCACTTCCTGCGGCGTCCCGCGCAGCACTGGGAACGTGCCGTAGTGGCACGGCACGCAGCGCTCCACCCCGAGCAGCTCGAGCGCGACGGCCGCTTCCTTCGGGCCCATGGTGTAGTGGTCGCCGATCGGCAGCACCGCGACCTCCGGCTCATAGAGCCGCTTGATCAGCGCCATGTCGCCGAAGACGTTCGTGTCGCCGGCGAAGTACACGCGCTTGCCGTCCTCGAGCTTGAACACCATGCCGACGGGCTCGCCCATGTACTCGAGCTCGTCGTTGCTGGACGAGTGGTTCGCGTCGGTGAGCGAGACCTCGATCCCCTCCCAGCGCCACGTGCCGCCCTTGTTCGGGTCGTTGCCCTGCGCGCCCTTGACGTCCTTCTTGAAGGCGAGCCAGTCGCTGAGCTCGACCGGCGCGAGGACCTGGCAGCTGAAGCGCTCGTGCAACTCGATCGTCGAGCCGACGTGGTCGCCGTGGCCGTGCGTGATCGCGATCAGGTCGACGCGCTCCGGCTCCTTCTCGTTCTCCGGGCACTTCGGGTTGCCGTCGAGGAACGGGTCGACGTAGATCCGCTTGCCGCCGCTCGTGTCCATCCGGAATGCCGAGTGGCCGAGCCACGTCAGGGTGTTGCCAGCCATCGTCCTCCTTCGCGTTGTGGGCGGCCGGAGCCTATCGACCCGATAGCCGCACCAGCCGGAAGGCCGGGACGGGGTCGCGCTTGCCCTTCGCCTCGATCGGCGCCAGCGCCTCGACCTCCGCGTCCTCGCCGATCGCCTCGCGCGTCGCCGCCGAGATCACGACCTCGCTGGGCCGGGCGGCGGCCTGCAGCCGAGCCGCGGTGTTCGTCGTGTCGCCGATCACCGCGAAGCTCCGCTGGGCCGCCGCTCCGACGTAGCCGACCGCCGCCTGCCCGGTGTTGACGCCGGCCCGCAGCCGCGGCCAATCGGGATTGCGGGTCGCGAGTGCGGTCGTCCGCTCCTGCAGGTCGAGCGCGGCGGCCGAGGCGCGCCGAGCGTGGTCCGGCTGGTCGCCCTGCGTGTTGAAGACGACCATCACGGCGTCGCCGGCGAACCGCTCGATCAGCCCGCCGTGTTGCTCGAGCACGATCGGCACCGCCGTCCCCCAGTACTCGTTCAGCATCTCGATCACCTCGGCGGGCGGGCGTTCCTCGGCCCAGGCGGTGAACCCCTCGAGATCGGCGAAGAGCACGCTCACCTCGCGCTCGACGCCGCCGAGCGCCCCGGCGTCCGGGTCCTCGCGCAGTCGGTCCGCGACCTGCGGCGAGACGTGTGGGCGAAACGCGTCGTCGAGCTGACGGATACGCGTTGCCGCTCCCTCGACGAGCGCCGCCTGCTCGCCGCTCAGCCCGAAGCGGCGCGCGACGTCGTCCGCGTTCGCCTGTTGGTCGACCAGTTGCCCGAGCGCGTTCGCGTACGCCGCGTTCGCGCGGGCCACGGTCTGATCGAGGTAGAGCGACGCGAAGGGTCCGCCCGCGCGTCGCCGCTGTTGCTGCGACTGGGCGATCGAGGCGACGAGCGCGAACGCGACTGCCATCAGCAGGTGCCACTCCCACCACGAGAGCTGCCAATTGCGGCCGAAGGCGACGGCGACCATCGCCTCCGCGAGCAGGATCCACGAGGTGAGGACAGCGAGTGGGAGCGGTTCGCGCGTCGTCAGGTAGAGCCGCCTGTAGCGGATCGCTGCGATCGCGTAGAGCGCGACGCCGACGAGCGCGGCGACCCGAAGCGGCCCTTCCGCCTCCTCCGGCGTCAGCGGATCGTCCAGCGGTGGCAGCGAGGCCAGCGATGCGACGCCCCACGCGACCAGGAGCACGACGAGCGCAGCGCGCAGGATGTTCTGCCCGCGGATCACCGCTCGCCCGAAGCTTCCGCCCAGGTCGAGCGACGACGCGACCGCCAGCACGGCCGCGTTCAGCAGGCCGACCGGTGTCGCGATCGTGAACCCCGCGTTGCCCTTCTCGAGGAGCACGCCGGGGGTTGCCAGCGCGTGCAGCCCGAGAAAGCCGGCCGCGGCCAGGAACGCAAGCCCGACGAGGAAGATCCGCGGGTCGCCTCGGCGCCGCGCCGTCTCGCTCATGCTCAGCCCGAGCGCCGTGTTCACGACGGCGACGATCAGAACGAGCCAGAAGTGGGACGGATGCTGCTCCCAGCGGACGTCGAGCGACGGGTAGCCGAGCAGCAGCGCGAGCCCGGCGAGCGGCAGGGTGACCGTGAGGGTCCAGACGGTTGCTCGGATACCGCGAATCTACTCCGGAAGGAAGCTCCGGACCGGCCGCGAAACCCTGGCCCATGCCCGTCCTCCTGCTCCTCGCGGCGATCGGCGCCGACACCGTCGGCGCCGAGGGCGCGGCCTTCTACCTGCTCCTGGCCGCGGTGGTCGTGACCGCCCACGCAGCGCTCGACGCGTACGGCCATCTCGTCGAGCTGCCCGGGACTGCTCCGACGCTGGCCGCCGCCCGGCTCAATGCCTTCCTCGGCGTGCTTGCGCTCTCCCTCGTCCTCGTCGCGGCTGCGGTGCACGCGCACGGCGCGGTGCCGCCGGTCGGGATCTCCGCCGCGGTCGCCTCGCTCGCTCTGCTCAGCCTGCAGGGCGCAGTGAACCTTGCCGTTCGCTAGAGCGGCAAGGACGCCGCGGCCTTCTCGGCGAGGTTGATCAGCGGCTCGACGAACACGAACGAAGCGAAGACGACGCCGAGCGAAAGCGCGACCGAGACCGAGAGCAGCACGTCGCGAGGAGGCGACCCTCCCGCGGGTGCGAGGCGGAGCTCGAGCTCCGTGCGCATGTAGAGCGCGCGGATGATCGCGAGGTAGTAGTAGACGCTGACCGCGGTGGCGACCACGCCGACGATCACGAGCCACGTCCAGTCGGCGTCGACCGCGGCGGAGAACGCGTAGAGCTTCCCCGTGAACATGCCGCCGGGCGGCAGTCCGATGAACCCGAACGCGAGGAGCGCGAGCGCGAAGCCGAGGAAGGGCCGCTCCCAGCCCATGCCGCCGAGGTTGTCGAGCGTCACGGGCTCGCCCAGCTCGCGCTCGCGCGCCGCGACGACGGCGAAAGCCCCGAGCGACGCAGCGCCGTACGGGATCAAGTAATAGAGGAGCGCCTTTGCGCCGAGCTCGTTGCCCGCGGCGATCGGGATCAGCATGAAGCCGGCGTGCGAGACGGACGAGTACGCGAGCAGGCGCTTGACGTTTCGCTGCGCCAGCGCGGCGAGGTTGCCGATCGCGAGCGATGCGACCGCGAGTGCCGCGACGCCGGCAGTCCACAGGTCCTCCTGTCCGGGAAATGCCGTGTTGAGCACGCGCAGCGTGACCACGAGCGCGGCGACCTTCGTCGCGGCCGACATGAATGCGGTCACCGGCGTCGGCGAGCCCTGATACACGTCGGGCGTCCACATGTGGAACGGCGCCGCGGAAGCCTTGAAGCCGAGCCCCGTCAGCACCATCGCGAGGCCGACGACCAGCATCCGGTCGTCCTCGAGGCTCGCACCCACCTGTCCGATGCCTGCGAGATCGAGCTCGCCGGTCGCGCCGAAGACGAGCGCGAACCCGAACAGGAGCACCGCCGAGCCGAAGCTGCCCACGATCAGGTACTTGAGCCCCGACTCGAGCGAGGTCTCGAGGTCGATGTCGATCGCGCAGAGCACGTACAGGCTGATCGAGAACCACTCGAGCCCGAGGAAGAGCGTGACGAGGCTCGACGCCGAGACCATGAACATCATCCCTGCGGCCGCGGTCGCGATCAGCGCGAAGTACTCGCCGACGTGCTCCTGCTTCGGGTTGTCGGAGTACGCGATCCCGACCGTCAGCAAGCCTGCGCCTGCGACGATCATTTGCGCGAGCGCGGCGAGACGGTCTCGCTGCGCGGCGTCGGCCACGACCTCGCGCGCCTCTGGTGTCTTCCAGTAGACGTACGCCGCGAGCACGAACGCGACGATGAACCCGGCCGCGACGACGAACGCCGCGACGGCTCGGCGCCAGCCCTGCGGCAGCGTTACCGAGAGCAGCAGCGCGACCGCGGCGGCCGCGAGCGGCGCGAGGGTGGGCGAGAGCGCGAGCCAGTCGATCGACGGGGTTGGGATCACCTGAACTGCTCCTCCACCGTCCGCGCCGCGTCGTCGCCGGGGAACGCCCGCTCGCTGATCGCCGCGGGCCACGCGGACAGCGCGAGCACGCAAGCGAGCAGCGGCACCAGGATCCCGAGCTCCGCCGGGCGAAGGTCGAGCGCGGCGTCGTTCACCGCCGAGCCGGGCGACTGATGCAGCACCGCGGAGATCAGCCGCAGCATGTACATCGCTGCGAGCACGATCGCCACGGCACCGACGACGGCCCAGCCCCAGCCCGTGTCGAAGACGCCGAGCAGGATCAGGAACTCGCCTGCGAACGCGGCCGAGCCCGGGACGGCGAGCGCGATCACGCCCGTGACCATCAGCACGGTCGCGAGCGCGGGCCGGCCTCGAGCCATCCCGCCGAGCAGCGCGAACTCACCGGTCGAGGTGCGCCGCTCGATCCCTCCGGCGATCAGGAACAGCGTCGTCGAGACGAGGCCGTGCACGATCATCTGCAGGACGGCGCCGTCGAAGCCCTGGTCGTTCAGCGCGAACAGGCCGAACGTGATCAGCCCCAGCTGCGCGAGCGACGAGTACGCGATCACACCGCGGACGTCCGCCGCGCGGAACGCGAGCAGCGAGCCGTACACCAACCCGATCGCTGCGAGGGCGAGCAGCGGAACCTGGAAGTCCTGGGCGGGCTCCGGGAACTTCGCGATCGCGATGCGCAGCAGCCCGTAGGCCGCGACCTTCGAGATCACTCCCGAGAGCAGCGCGGCAACCTCGGGCGGCGACTCGCGGTAGGCGAGCGGGAGCCAGCCGTGGAACGGAAAGAGCGGCGCCTTGACGACGAACGCGGCGAGGAAGCCGAGGAAGATCCAGGCGCTGTCGCTCGTCCCCGAGTCGATCAGGTCGAACGTGCCCTCGCGCAGCCCGAAGACGACGATCGCGGCCAGCATCAGCAGCGACCCGGCCATCGTGTAGATCACGAACGTCAGCGTCGCCTTCGTTCGCCCCGCGCCGCCCCAGACGCCGATCAGCACGTAGAGCGGGATCAGCATCGCCTCGAAGAAGGCGTAGAAGAGGATGAGGTCCTGCGCGACGAACACACCGGCGACCGCGCCGACGAGGAAGAGCATCAGCCCGAAGTACGCGCGCGGCCTGTCTCGTCCGGCCCACCACGCATAGGCGATCGCAGCGGCGCTCGCGACGACCGTCAGGCCGACGAGCCAGAACGAGAAGCCGTAGAGGCCGACGTGGTACGAGACGCCGAGGTCGCTGAACCACGCGTGCCGCTGCTCGCCCTGGATTCCGCCCTCGAAATCGAAGTCGAAGAGGGCGACGATCCAGAGGCCGACCTCGACCAGCGCGATCAGGGTCGCGATCGAGCCGGCCCAGAGCCGCGGCCAGGGGACCAGCCAGAGCAGGAGCGCGCCGGCGATCGGCAGGAAGACGAGCGTCGTCGTCAGCCAGCCGCTCATCGAAGCGCCACGAAGAGGACGGCGAGGACGGCGAGCCCGGCAGTCAGTGCGAGCGCGTAGCTCCGCAGGTAGCCGGTCTGGACGAGCGTCGCGGTTCGTCCGGCCTCACGAACGGAAGCCGCGGCGCCGTCGATCGAGCCCTCGACGAGCGGCTCCTCGACGCCGCTGCGCAGCGCGTTCGCGATCGCCACGGCGGGGCGATAGAAGACGGCGTCGTAGAGCTCGTCGAAGTAGAGCTTGTGCTCGAGCACGCGCTGCGCCGTCGGGTAGCTCGGCACTGCGCGGCTCCGCGCCCCGTAGAAGAGCCAGGCGAGGTAGATGCCGCCGAGCCCGAGCGCCATCGCGATCAACGAGGTGACCCAGTCCTGCGTCACGCTCGGCTCGACGAGCGGCTCGGCCACGGGCGCGAGCCAATCCGCGAGCGGGTGCCAGATCCCCGCGACCTGTACCCAGCCGCCGACGACGGAGAGCACGGCGAGCACCGCGACCGTGACCAACATCGAGGCTGGCGCTTCTCCGTGGCTCGTGTCGTGCAGGTGCTCGCGCGCGTACGGCGAGCGTTCGCCGCGCCACACGAGGAAGATCATCCGGAACGTGTAGAGCCCGGTCAGGAACGCCCCGATCAGGCCGGCGACGAAGAGCACGATCCCGTACGTGCCGCTCGCGAGCGCGGACGCGAGGATCGAGTCCTTCGACCAGAAGCCGGCGAACGGAAAGATCCCGGCAAGCGCAAGCGAGCCGATCAGCATGAACAGATACGTGCGCGGCAGCGCGTCGCGCAGGCCGCCCATGTTGCGCATGTCCTGCTCGCCGGCGAGCGCATGGATCACGATGCCGGCGGCGAGGAAGAGCAGCGCCTTGAAGAAGGCATGCGTCATCAGGTGGAACATCGCGTTGCCGTACGCCCCGATTCCGGCCGCGAGGAACATGTAGCCGATCTGCGACATCGTCGAGTACGCGATCACGCGCTTGATGTCGGTCTGCACGAGGGCGATCAGGCCGGCGACGAGCAGCGTGACCGCGCCGATCCCCGCCGCAAAATGCTGCACGAACTCCGCCGCCTCGTAGATCGGGTGCAGCCGGACGAGCAGGTACACGCCCGCGGTGACCATCGTTGCCGCATGGATGAGCGCGCTGACCGGCGTCGGGCCCTCCATCGCGTCGGGCAGCCACGTCTGGAGCGGGAGCTGCGCCGACTTCGCGACGGCCCCGCCCAGCAGGCCGAGCGCTGCGAGCGTGACGACCGTGTCGGAGAGCCCGTCGACCCGCTCGAACACGCCCGCGAAGTCGACGACGCCGGTCTGCCAGAAGAGCAGGAAGATCGCGAGCGCCATCGTCGCGTCGCCGACCGCGTTCATCACGAACGCCTTCTTGGCCGCTGCGATCGCGGACGGCCGCTCGTGGTGGAACCCGATCAGCAGGTACGACGCGAGGCCGACGAGGCCCCAGCCCGCGAGCAGAAGCACGAGGTTCGCACCCTCGACGAGCAGCAGCATCGAGAAGACGAAGAACGCCATGTACGCGAAGAAGCGGCGCTCCTCGTCCTCGCCGTCCATGTAGCCGACCGAGTACGCGACGATCAGCGAGCCGACCCCGGAGACGATCAGCATCATCAGCATGCTGAGCGGGTCGACGAGGAGGCTCAGCCCGGCCTCGAAGTCACCTGCGCGGAGCCAGGTCCACGCCGTCGTGACGTGCGCGCGCTCCTCGCCGTCCTCGCCGAGCATCGCGAAGAAGCCGGTGAGCGCGGCGACGAACGCCACGGACGTCGAGAGCGTCGCGAGGTAGCCGGCGCCGCGCCGGGAAAGGCGCTCCCCGGCGAGAGTGATCAGCAGCGCGCCGGCGAGCGGCGCCAGCAGGCAGACCCAGGCGGCGGTGGCGACCGTCATCCGCGCAGGGTCGTCATCCGGTCGACGTCGAGCGGAAGCTTGCGGCGCGACATGGCGACGATCAGGCCAAGCCCCACGACGACCTCTGCGGCGGCGACCGCCATCACCGCGAGTGCGAAGACCTGGCCGTCGGCAGTCCCCTGCTGGCGCGCGAACGCGATCAGCGCGAGGTTCGAGCCGTTGAGCATGATCTCGAGCGCGAGCAGGATGATCAGCGGGCTGCGGCGGATCAACACACCGAGCGCTCCGATCGTGAACAGGAGCGCCGAGACGACGAGGTACCAGGTGACGTCGGGGCCGTCTACCGGTCTGCCCTCGTCTCGAGCTTGCGGGAGTGCGCGCCGAGGATGACGCCGCCGACGGCCGCGATCAGGAGCACGATCGAGGTGATCTCGAACGCGAGCAGGTGGTTCGTCAGGAAGAGCTCGCCGATCTGGTGCGGGCCGCCGAAGAACGCGTCGACCGGCGGCTCGTTCCGCCCGTCGGCCGTCACACCGACGGCGACGACGACCTCGACGAGGATGGCCCCCGCGGCGCTCACCGCCGCCACCTGTTGCCACGTCGGCCCGCCGGCCCAGGGCGCGTCGGCGCGGCCGCCGAGATACGCGATCACGAACAGGAACATCACCATCACCGCGCCCGCGTACACGAGCACCTGCGCGGCCGCGACGAACTCGGCGCTCAGCAGCAGGTAGAGCACCGCGAGCGCGGCGAGGTTCCCGATCAGCGCGAGCGCGGAGTAGAACGGGTTCGAGAACCAGACCACTGCGAGAGCCGAGCCGAGGCACGCGAACGCAGCTGCGAACCAGACCACCCAGACGAGGATGTTCCCGACGTCCATCTACGCGTTCGTCTTGTAGTAGGGAATCGGCGTGTCGTAGATCGTCGGATCCGCGACCGGGACCTTCTTGATCGGCTCCGCGAGCAGCATGTCCTTCGTGTAGATGAGGTCATCGCGCGAGTACTCGGAGATCTCGAACTCGTTGCCGAGCGTGATCGCGTCGAACGGGCACGCGAGCTCGCAGTAGCCGCAGAAGATGCAGCGCGACAGGTTGATCTCGTAGATGCGCGCGTAGCGCTCGCCGGGGGAGACGCGGTTGTCGGGCGTGTTCTCCGCTGCGACGACGCGGATGCAGTCGGCGGGACACGCCGCAGCGCACAGTGAGCAGCCGATGCACTTCTCGAGGCCGTTCTCGTAGCGGTTCAGGCGATGCCGTCCGCGGAAACGCGGATAGACCGGGCGCTTGTACTCCGGATACTGCTGCGTGATCGGCTTCTTGAAGATCTGCTTGAACGTGACCCCGAAGCCGCGGATCGTCGAGAGGGGCTGCGGGCTCACAGCGCAACCACCAGCACCGCGGTGATCACGGCGTTCACGGTCGCGACGGGGAGCAGGATCTTCCACCCGAACGCCATCAGCTGGTCGTAGCGGATGCGCGGGAACGTCGCGCGCAGCCAGATGAAGACGAACACGACGAGCGCGAGCTTGAGGATGAACCAGACCGGGCCGAGCCAGTCGAGCCAGAAGAAGTGCCAGCCACCGAGGAAGAGCGTGACGGTGAGCGCCGAGAGCGTGAGCATGTTGATGTACTCGGCCATCTGGAAGAGGCCCCAGCGCATCCCGGAGTACTCGGTGTGGTATCCGGCGACGAGCTCCTGCTCGGCTTCGGGAAGGTCGAACGGTGCACGGTTCGTCTCCGCGATCCCCGCGATGAAGAACGTGAGGAAGCCGACGAACTGCGGCACGATGAACCAGTAGGCGCTGTGCTGCTCGGCGACGATGTCGGTCAGCGAGAGCGAACCGGACATCAGGATCACGCCGAGCACGGCGAGCGCGAGCGAGACCTCGTAGGAGACGAGTTGTGCGCACGTGCGCATCGAGCCGAGCAGCGAGTACTTCGACTCACTCGCCCAGCCGCCGATGATGAACCCGTAGATCCCGATCGACCCGAGCGCGAAGACGAGCAGGAGCGAGATCGGCACGTCAATGATGTAGCCCGTGACGGTGTAGCCGGCGATCTCCCAGCCGCCGCCCCAGGGGATGACTGCGAAGGCGGCGAGCGCGGTGAATGCGGCGATGATCGGCGCAATGATGTACGGGAGGTCGATCGCGGCCGCCGGGAAGAAGCTCTCCTTGCGGATCAGCTTCACGAGGTCGGCTGCCGGCTGCAGGATCCCGAACGGGCCGGCGCGGTTCGGTCCGTAGCGGAGCTGCATCCGCCCGAGCACCTTCCGCTCGATCAGCGTCAGATACGCGAAGCCGACGAGGACCAGGTTGATGATCACGACCGCCTTGATCGCGCTGATCCACCAGGCTTCGGTCACGCGCGCGTCACCTCGACGCTGCCGGGCACGAGCCCGTCCGCCGAGCCCTCGGGCACGAGGACGACACCGTTCCGCAGGTTGCGGCGGATGCGGGCACGCAGCGTGGCGGACGTGCCGTTGGTGCGCACGTTCACCTCGTCGCCGTCGCGCACACCGAGCCGGTGCGCATCGTCGCGGGCGAGGTCGACCAGCCCGTCGGGACGCTGGAAGCGGAACTTCTCGACGCGCTCGACGGCGGGGCCGGAGAAGAGCGGCCGGTAGCGGACGAGCCGGAGCCCGTCGGCGGCGGGCGCCGGCGCGCCGGCCGGGAGCTCGCCGCCGGCCGCGCGAAGCTCCGCGGTCTCGCCCAGCTCCTCGAAGGGCGTGCCGAACAGCTCCTCGTGCACGAGCGATGCATAGGGCGACAGCGCGACGTCGAAGCGCTCCGCGAGCTTGGACAGCCACGCGAGCTCGTCGGGGCCCGGCGGGATGACGGCGCGTCGCACGCGCTGCACGCGGCCTTCCATGTTCGTGAGCGAGCCGTCGCGCTCGAGGTAGCTCGTCCCGGGCAGGACGAGGTCGGCCCAGCCGACCGCGAGCCCCTGGAACATCGTCATCGCGATCACCGTCTGCGCGCTCTCGGCGAGCTCCCGAACGGCCGGGTCGGCCGCAGCCTCGTCCCCGGCGACGATCAGCAGGGCCGGACTTTGTGGCTCTGAGCCACTAACTGCCCCGGCACGGGCCACCGCGTGGTTGATGCCGATCCCGTTCGCGGTGCGCGGGACTCGAAGCGCCGGCTCGTCGCCGTTCGCGCCGTGGCGCCGCGCTTCCTTCGCCCAGAGCTCGGCGATCGGTGCGAGCTCGTCGAGCGGAACGTCCCCCTCGGCCACCGCCCCCGTGCCCGCGAGCTCGGAAAGCGGCCGGCCGAGCGGCTGCGCGTCGGGATCGGGCACCTGTACCGAGCCGCCGACTGCCGCCGCCAGCTTCGCGAGCGCGTAGGCGAGCTCGTTCGTCTCCGATCCGGAGAGCACCACGTGCACGGACGACCCGGCTTCGCGCAGCAGCCGCTCCGCCTCGTCGAGCGCGTCGTCCCACGACGCTGCCTCGAGCCCGCGGCGACGGACGCGGAGCAGCGGATCGACGATGCGGTCGCCTGCGCGCAGCGACGGGAACGCGAAGCGTCCCTTGTCGCAGAGCCAGCCGCGATCGACCTCCGGGTGGTTCCGCGAGAGGATCCGCTTGACCTTGCCCTCGCGCGTCGTCACACCGATGTTGCAGCCGACCGGGCAGAGCCCGCACACCGACGGCACGCTCTGGATCTCCCAGGGGCGTCCCTCGAAGCGGTACTCGGTCGAGGTCAGCGCGCCGACGGGGCAGAGCTCGATCACGTTGCCCGAGAAGCGGTCGCGGTACGGCTCTTCGCCGAACGTCGCGATCTCTGTGCTCGCGCCGCGGTTCACCGCGACGAGCTCGCCGTCCTCCGCGACGCTCTCGGAGAAGCGCGTGCAGCGATAGCAGAGGATGCAGCGCTCGCGGTCTAGCGCGATGTGCGGCGAGATCGGGATCGGCTTGTCGGCCGTCAGCTTCGAAAACGTCATCCGCGTACTGCCAGGCCCGTAGCGGAACGTCAGGTCCTGCAGCGGGCACTCGCCGCCCTTGTCGCAGACGGGGCAGTCGAGCGGGTGGTTGACGAGGATGAACTCGAGCGTCGCGTTCTGCCCCTCGGCCGCCTTCGCCGAGGTCTGCGCCGTCCGCACGACGAGCCCGTCCTGCGCAGTCAGCGTGCAGCCGGCCTGCAGCTTCGGGTTGCCCTCGATCTCGACGAGGCACATCCGGCATGCGCCGACCGCCGGGCCGAGGCGTGGCTCGTAACAGAAGACCGGGATCTCGATCCCCGCGGCGAGCGCCGTCTCGACGAGACCTGTCCCCTTGTCGACCTGGACCTCGCGGTCGTCGACGACGACGGTGACGAGCTCAGGCGTGGACATGCTCGTGGCCGTGCTGGTCGACGGGTGCGAGGACGTGGTCGAGCGGCGAGTCCGGGAACGGGCAGGCGCCATCGTCGACGTGCCGGCGGAACTCGTCGCGGAACTTGTCGACGTAGCTCGCGACCGGCATCGCCGCCGCGTCGCCGAGTGGGCACAGGCACTTGCCGAGAATGCGGTCGCAGACCGAGAGCAGCAGGTCGAGGTCTTCGTGCTCGGCGCGCCCGTCTTCGATCTTCTCCAAGATCTGCACCATCCAGCGCGTGCCTTCGCGGCACGGCGTGCATTTGCCGCACGACTCGTGCATGTAGAACTGCGCGACGCGCAGGCCGAGCTGCACCATGCAGCAGCGGTCGTCGATCACGATCACCGCGCCCGAGCCGAGGAACGTCTTCAGGGCGGCCATCGAGTCGAAGTCGAGCAGCGCATCGACGTGCTCCGCGGTCAGCACCGGCACGGACGAGCCGCCGGGGATGACCGCCTTCAGCTCGCGCCCGTCCGGGATCCCGCCGCCGAGGTCGTAGATCAGCTCGCGGAGCGACGTGCCGAGCGGCAGCTCGTAGTTCCCGCCGCGCACGACGTTGCCCGACAACGAGAACACACGCGTGCCGGTCGAGTTCGGCACGCCGAGCTTCGCGTACTCGGCGCCGCCGAGCTCGATGATCTTCGGGACGGTCGCGATCGTCTCGACGTTGTTGATCAGCGACGGCGAGGCGTAGAGGCCCTGAACGGCGGGGAACGGTGGCTTCGAGCGCGGCTGCCCGCGCTTGCCCTCGAGCGACTCGAGCAGCGCGGTCTCCTCGCCACAGATGTACGCTCCCGCGCCGCGGTGGAGCACGACGGTCACGCCGCCGAGCAGCTTCGCGTCGCGCACCTGGTCGAGCGCGGCGCGCAGCACCTCGAACTCGGCGAGGTACTCGCCGCGGATGTAGATGAAGACGTTCTGCGACTCGATCGCGTGCGCGGTGATCAGGCAGCCTTCGAGCAACCGGTGCGGAACGCGGAACATGATCTCGCGGTCCTTGAAGGTGCCGGGCTCCGACTCGTCGGCGTTGACGACGAGGTAGACGGGCTTACCCGTGTCCTTCGCGAGGAAGCTCGCCTTCTTGCCCATCGGAAAGCCGGCGCCGCCGCGGCCGCGGATGTTCGCGCCGAGGATCTCCTCGAGCACGGCATTCGGCTCCAGGCCGCGCGCCTTGTCGAGTGATTGGTAGCCGCCGACGTCGCGGTATGCCGAGATGTCGGTCAACGGGGTCTCCTCGGCCCCGGCGAGCACGAGAGACCTAACCGGCACCGCGCACCTCCTCCACGATCGCCGGCACGTCCTCGGGCCGCACGGGCTCGCGGTAGCGGTGGTTGATCGCGACGACCGTCCCCCACCCGCAGCCACCTGCGCACTCGATCGTGCGAAGCGTGACCGCGCCGTCGTCCGTGGTGCCGCCCGCGCGCACGCCGAGCTCGGACTCGAACGCCTCGAGCACCTCCTGCGCGCCGACGAGCGCGCACGAGACGTTCGTGCAGACCTCGACGAGCTGCCGGCCCACGGGCTCCAGGTGGAACATGTCGTAGAAGCTCGCGACGCCCTCGCAGTACGCGGGCGTCAGGTCGAGCGCGTCGGCGACGTCGCGGAAGCCCTCGCGGGTCAGATAACCGTCACGCTCCTGCGCGAGCCGAAGCGCCGGAAGAACAGCGGATCGTGGATCTGGGTATTGACCCGCGATCTCCTGAACTCTCCCGCGAAAATCCGCAGGATTTTCGCGGGTTGTCATCGGTCGGTGTCTCCCATCACGGAGTCGAGCGAGCCGACGATCGCGATCAGGTCGGCGACGAGGGCGTCGCGCATGCACGTCGCGGTCGCCTCGAGCGCGACGAAGGATGGCGCGCGGAACTTCACGCGCCACGGCTTCGCACCGCCGTCGGAAACGACGTAGCACCCGGACTCGCCGCGCGGCGACTCGATCGCGACGTACACCTCGCCCTCGGGCACGCGATAGCCCTCGGTGACGATCTTGAAGTGGTGGATGAGCGACTCCATGGAGGTGTGCAGCTCGTGGCGCGGCGGGAGCACGACCTTGCGGTCGTCCGCGATCCACGGCTGGGCCTGCATTCCGTCGAGCCGGTCGAGGCATTGCTCGACGATGCGCGTCGACTCGCGCATCTCGTCGACGCGCACCTTGTAGCGGTCGTACACGTCGCCGTTCGGGTACACGGGAACGCCGAAGTCCACCTGGTCGTACGCGAGGTACGGCTCGGCCTTCCGCAGGTCCCAGTCGACGCCCGACGCGCGCAGCACCGGCCCAGACTGTCCGAGCGCGATCGCGTCGTCGGCAGAGAGAAGCCCGATTCCCCGCGTGCGCTCGAGCCAGATGTCGTTGTTCGAGAGGAGGCGCTCGTAGTCGTCGATCGCCTTCGGCATCCACTCGACGAACTCGCGCGCCTGCGGATAGAAGCCGACGGGGATGTCCTCGGCGAGCCCGCCGGTCTGGAAGTAGCGCGTGTGCATGCGCGTCCCGCAGACCATCTCGACGAGGTCGAGGATCAGGTCGCGCTCGCGGAAGCAGTACCAGAACATCGAGATCGCACCCAGCTCCAGCGCGGCCGTGCCGAGGAAGACGAGGTGCGAGTGGATGCGGTTCAGCTCGCACAGCAGCATCCGCATCCAGGTCGCCTTCTCGGGGACTTCGAGAGCGAGCAGCTTCTCGATCGCGAGCACGAACACGAGCTCGTTGTTCTGGAACCCGACGTAGTCGATCCGCTCCGGGTACGTGATCCCCTTCCACCACGTCTTCTGCTCCATCGACTTCTCGAAGCCGGTGTGCAGGTAGCCGATCACCGCGGAGAGGCCGACGACCTCCTCGCCGCTCAGGTCGACGATCAGGCGCAGCACGCCGTGCGTCGACGGGTGGTTCGGGCCGAAGTTGATCTGCAGGATGTCGCCGCGTTCACGCAGCCGCTCGTCGACGTGCAGCACCGTCGGGATCGGCTGCGGGATCCGCGTGCCTTCGTAGATTCCCGGCCGTGGCGCGCCACCGGATGTTGCTCGGAGAGCCACTTACTCGTCTCCCGAGAAGCGGACCGGCTCGCCGCCGATCGGGTAGTCCTTGCGCAGCGGGTGTCCGTCCCAGTCGTCGTCCATCAGGATCCGCACGAGGTTCGGGTGGCCCTCGAAGACGATCCCCATCAGGTCGTACGCCTCGCGCTCGTGCCAGTCCGCCGTGGGCCAGACGTCGACCACGCTCGCGACCGGCTCCGCGTCGTCGAGCCAGACCTGGACACGCACCCGCGCCGGGTCGGTCCGGACGCGCAACAGGTGGTACGAGACCGAGAAGCGCGTCGGCTTCGGCTCCGGCAGCCGCTCGAGGCCCCACGAGCCCGGGGCCGACACGCTCCGCCCCGACGCGTCGCCGATGTAGCCGGCGACGTCCTCGGTGCCCGACGCCCAGCCGAGGTAGTCGGCCGCGGTGACGTCGGCGAGCATGTTGAAGCCCTCCTCGTCGCGCAGGTGCAGGCAGGCCTCGACCAGGCGTGGCGTGTCGACGATCAGCGTCGTCTCGCCGTGCTGCTCCTTCGTGCGCACGACGCCCGGAACGCCTTCGTACGTCACTCGGCGACCCCACGAATCTCGTACGCGGGCGGCACCCCGGCGTTGATCTTCTCGTGGAGTCGCACGATCCCCTCCATCAGTGCCTCGGGCCGCGGCGGGCAGCCGGGCACGTGGATGTCGACCGCGACGATCTTGTCGACGCCCTGCAGCGTCGTGTAGTTGTTGAACATCCCGCCGGAGCTCGCGCAGGCGCCCATCGCGATCACCCACTTGGGCTCGAGCATCTGGTCGTAGATCTGGCGGAGTGGCGCTGCCATCTTGTGAACGACCCGCCCCGAGACGATCAGCAGGTCGGCCTGGCGCGGCGACGAGCGAAAGGCCTCCATCCCGAAGCGCGCGATGTCGTAGCGCGACGAGACGATCGACATCATCTCGATCGCGCAGCAGGCGAGCCCGAAGGTGTCGGGCCACATCGACTTCGTCTGCGCCCAGGCGATCGCCTTCTCGAGCGTGGTCATCATCAGCCGGTCCTCGAGCGCGGAGACCTCCTGCTCGAACACGCCGGGCTGCTTCCCGACGCCGAGCACACGCTCGGACTGGAGGCCGTAGTGCTTGAGCGGCTTCATTGCCAGTCCAGCGCTCCCTTCCGCCAGACATAGACGTAGGCAATGACGAGGATCCCGATGAAGAAGAGGAACTCGAAGAGCCCGAACCAGGCGAGCTGGTCGAGGATCACCGCGAGCGGATAGAGAAAGACGATCTCGATGTCGAAGAGGATGAAGAGCATCGCCGTGAGGTAGAAGCTCACCGTGAAGCGCTGCTGCTCCGGCGGCCCGGTGCTCACGCCCGACTCGAAGGGGATCGTCCGCGCCTTCACGCGCCGCGCCGGCCGCTGGGCGAAGAGGAACGACATGCCGATCATCGAGGCGGGGATGATCAGCGCCAACGACCCGTAGATCAGGAACGGGAGCCAGCTGTCCAGCGTTGCCGCGACCACCACCCGGCGCCGAACGCTAACAGGTCCCCTGTGGTTACGAGGACGGCGAGAAACGGCTCAACCAAGCGTGTAGCGGGTGTCACGAAGTCGGAGGATTGCAGCGTCCCGACCCTGGGGTACGATGAGTCCATGGCAACCGTCGAAACCCTCGTCGAGCTGACCGAGCGCGCGGCCGAAAAGGTGAAGGAGATCCAGGCGACCGAGCCCGCCGGCGAGGCGGACGTGCTCCGGATCGCGATCCAGGGCGGCGGCTGCTCCGGCTTCCAGTACGGCCTCGGCTTCGACCGCGGCGCGCTCGAAGGCGACCACGAGCTCTCGCAGCACGGGGTGACGATCGTCGTCGACCCGTTCAGCGCGCCCTACCTCACGGGCGCGACGATCGACTGGCTCGACGGCCTCAAGGAGTCCGGCTTCAAGATCGACAACCCGCAGGCCACGTCCTCGTGCGGCTGCGGCCACTCGTTCCAGGTGGACGACGACGCCGCTGCCGACGCGCAGGCCGGCGGTGGCTGCGGTTCCGGCTGCGGCTAGCCCCGCCCGCCTCCCTCTGCGTGTAGCCGTCGTCGGCTCGGGCCCGGCGGGCTTCTACGCGGCGAACGCGCTCCTCGGCGCCGACCCTCCGATCGAGGTGGACATGCTCGAGCGACTGCCCACGCCGTGGGGGCTCGTGCGGCTCGGCGTCGCGCCCGACCACCCGAAGCTGAAGGACGTCTCGCGCGCCTTCGAGCGGACGGCGCAGAAACCGGGCTTCCGGTTCTTCGGCAATGTCGAGGTCGGAGCGCAGATCGCGCACGGCGAGCTCGTACGTCTCTACGACGCCGTCGTCTACACGGTCGGCGCGCAGACGGACAACCGGCTCGGCGTTCCGGGCGAGGAGCTTCCCGGATCCTGGTCGGCGACCCAGTTCGTCGCCTGGTACAACGGCCATCCCGACTTCCAGGACCTCGAGTTCGACCTCTCGGTCGAACGGGCCGTCGTCGTCGGGGCGGGAAACGTCGCGCTCGACGTGGCCCGGATGCTGGCGCTCACCCGCGAGGAGCTCGAGCCGACCGACACGACCGACCGCGCTATCGACGCGATCGCCGGGTCGGCGATCCGCGAGATCGTGCTGCTCGCACGGCGTGGCCCCGCCCAGGCGGCGTTCACCACCCCCGAGTTGAAGGAGCTGGGGGAGCTCGCGGGTGCCGACGTGGTGGTCGACGCGGCCGAGCTCGAGCTGGACGCCGCGAGCAGCGCCTCACTCGAGGGCAACACGAACGCCACGCGAAACATGGAGGTGCTGCGCGAGTTCGCGTCTCGCGAGCCGACGGGCAAGCCGCGGCGGATCGTGCTGCGCTTCCTGGTCTCGCCGGTCGAGATCCTCGGCGTCGACCGTGTTGCGGGTGTCGAGATCGTGCAGAACGAGCTCGTCGCGGAGGGCGAGCGGATCAGCGCGCGCGCGACCAGCCGCCGCGAGACCATCCCTGCAGGGATCGTCTTCCGAAGCGTCGGCTATCGCGGCGTCGCGTTGCCCGACCTTCCGTTCGACGAGGCCCGCGGGACGCTCCGAAACAACGGGGGCCGCGTGCTCGACGAGAGCGGCGAGCCGCTGGTGGGCGTGTATTGCGCCGGTTGGATCAAGCGGGGCCCCACTGGCGTGATCGGGACGAACAAGAAGGACGCGACCGAGACGGTGCAGCTCCTGCTCGAGGACGTGGCCGCCGGGAGGCTCGAGGGCGCGGCCGAGCCGCGTGACCTCGCGGAGGTGCTGGCCGAGCGAGGCGCGGGTCCGGTGCTCTACGCCGGCTGGGAGGCGATCGACCGCGTCGAGAAGGCCGCCGGGGAGCCGCACGGCCGCCCGAGGGTCAAGCTCTCGGGCTGGGAGGACCTGCTGAAGGCCGCTCGAGAGGACTAGACGATCGGCCCTTTCGAGGGCAAGATGTCGCTTCAAGGGGAGAGGGTGAGTGGACCGGCGCGAGGATGCCGCTCCGCTGCCCTCCGGAAACGGAGGATTCTTTGAAGCGAATCTTGTTGCTCGCTGTTTGCATCTTCGCGCTTCTGCCCACGTCCGCGGGCGCGATCACCGATGGGGAGCTCGACAACGGCCGCCACCCGTACGTTGGCTTGATGGTGGCCCACAGCGCAGCCGGGGTGCCGCTCTGGCGCTGCAGCGGCACGCTGATCTCGGCGCGGCTGTTCCTGACCGCGGGTCATTGCACCGAGCCGCCGGCGAACCACGTCGAGATCTGGTTTGCCGATGGCCCGATTCCCGCAGGGAACTACCCGGGTGGTGGTGTTTCCTGCGCCGGCTACACGGGCTATCCCTGCAAGGGTGACGTCGGCGGCAAGCCGTTCACTCACCCGCAGTACAACCCGAACGCGTTCTATCTCTTCGACCTCGGAGTCGTGCAGCTCACCGGGACGCGGACGCCCTCGGTCACAACCTACGGCCAACTGCCGCGCCTCAACCAGCTCGACACACTGAGGAGTGGCCAGAAGCCGACGTTCACGGCCGTCGGGTACGGACTGCAGAACGCGAACAAGAACCACACGGAAGCGACTCGAGTTCGGATGCTCTCGCGCCCACGCCTGATCGGGATCAACAACGGCTACGTGGGCGACTACTCGATCTTGCTGTCGAACAACTCGAACACCGGCGGCACCTGCTTCGGCGACTCGGGAGGCCCGAACTTCATCGGGGACTCGAGGGTCATCGCGGGGGTCACCTCGTACGGCAAGAACAAGAACTGCGCAGGCACCGGCGGCGTGTATCGCGTCGACCGGGCGGACGACCTGGCCTGGCTCGCGACGTTCCCGCGGGTACTGCCCTAGCGGCGGGGGGGGCGGGGGGCCGCGAATGGGCGCCCCGCCCTCCTGAACACAGACAGGGATCGCCTCACTTTCACGGCTCCCTAGATCGAGGGACGCTTCGGGTAATCCGTCGGCCGTCCTGCTCCGAAGAAGGAGGTGTGGAGACGCGTCTGATCGAGTGCCTCGGCTGCGGCCAGCGACGTACCGACTTCACCCATCAACCCGACTGCCCCCGCTGCGGCTACCTCGGCTGGGCGCCTGTGTCGGACCTCGATGAGCGCACCCGCCGCATCCTTCGTGAGCGGCCGCCTCATCAGCGCAGGCTGCGCGCAGTCGCCTAGCTAAGCTGGCCCTCATGGCCACCACGGAGCGAGGCGAGCTGTGGGGCGGTGAGACGACGAAGGCAGTCGAGAACTTCCCCGTCTCAGGCGAGCCGATTCCCGTCCACGTCGCGCGCTGGCTCGGGCGGATCAAAGGCGCGGCCGCCCGCGCGAACGCCGAGCTCGGCTTGCTCGACGCGGACAAGGCGGAGCGGATCGCCGCGGCCGCCGAGCGGGTCGCCGCCGGCGAGCTCGACGACCAGTTCCCGATCGACGTCTTCCAGACCGGCTCTGGCACGAGCTCGAACATGAACGCGAACGAGGTCCTTGCGACCCTGGCCGGCGAAGACGTCCACGCGAACGACGACGTGAACATGGGCCAGTCCTCCAACGACGTCTTCCCCTCTGCGGTTCACCTCGCCGCCCTCGAGCAGCTGACGCACGATCTGCTGCCTGCGCTCGACAAGCTCGCGACCTCGCTCGAGGCGAAGGCCCGCGAGTTCGACGACGTCGTCAAGTCCGGCCGCACGCATTGGATGGACGCGGTCCCCGTGACGCTCGGGCAGGAGTTCGCCGGCTACGCCGCGCAGGTGCGTCAGGGTCAGAAGCGCGTCGAGGCGACGCTCGGCCGCGTCGGCGAGATTCCGCTCGGCGGCACAGCGGTCGGCACCGGGCTGAACACGCACCCGGAGTTCGCGGAGCGCGTCCGCAAGCTCTTGTCGGCGGAAACCGGGCTCCAGATCAGCTCGCCCGCCGATCCGTTCGAGTCGCAGGCCGCGCGCGACGCGCTCGTCGAGGCCTCCGGCGCGCTGAAGACGGTCGCGGTGTCGCTGACGAAGATCGCGAACGACCTTCGCTTCATGGGCTCCGGCCCTCGTGCCGGGCTCTCGGAGCTCTTCCTGCCGGAGCTTCAGAAGGGGAGCTCGATCATGCCGGGCAAGGTGAACCCGGTCATCCCCGAGGTCGTCACCCAGGTCGCCGCGCAGGTGATCGGCAACGACGCAGCGATCACGATCGGCGGCATGAACGGCCACTTCGAGCTGAACGTGTACGTGCCGTTGATCGCCAGGAACCTGCTCGAGTCGATCCAGCTCCTCTCGAGCGCGTCGCGCCTCTTCGCCGAGAAGTGCGTGGACGGGATCGCGGCGAACCGCGAGCAAAACGAGCGGTACGCGGAGCTCACGCTCTCGGCCGCGACCGCGCTCAACCCGCACATCGGCTACGACCGGGCGAGCGAGATCGTCAAGGAAGCGGCGGCCTCGGGCCGATCGCTTCGTGAAGTCGCGAGGGAGAAGGGCGTCGAGGACTCAGTCCTCGACGAGGCCCTCGACTATCGCCGCATGGCCAAGCCGCACGAGTAGCGGCTCCTCGTTTACCGAAGCGCTGAAAGGGTGACCTATCTCTGCATGACGAACAACGACCAGAACATGAGCGCGGACGAGCTCGAGGCCCTTAGCGGCGAGCCGCTGCCCGACCGCGAGGCGATGTCCGTCCTGCCGGTCGATCCGACAGGTGGACCGCTACCGCTTCCGCTTCCGGTGGAAGAAGCCGAGCAGCTCGGCGGCGGCGCGACGATGCCGGTCGAGCCGACCCCTTCGGAATGAGGGGAAGGGCCGCCCCTCAGGGCGGCCCCTTCTCGCCTCCTTGAGACGTCAATGATGTGAACCAGTAGGCTCGCCCCGATTCTCGCGACCCTGTTCATCCGTCCAAAACCGGGCTACACTCCCGCCCACGGCTGCCCCGCGGGGAAGCCTCGTGCTTTGTAAACGAGAAGGGGAGAGGTAACAGACGTGAGGAAAAACCGCGCCCTCCGGGCGCTCACTGTTGTCGGCTGTCTCGCTGCCCTGGTTGCGGTTCCGGGAGCGCTTGGCGTTTCCGCGAACACTGCACCAGAAGGCAGCGTGGACGCCTCCTACGCTGAGAACACGAACACCTGGTTCGTCGAGCTCAGTACGACGCCGGCAGCGTTCAGGGCGAACGCAAAGGCAGACGGAGTGGTTCTCCAGCAGAGGTTCGAGTTCAAGAGCCTCTGGAAGGGCGTCTCGGTCAAGATGGCGAAGAAGCAGCTCGCCGACCTGAAGCTCGTCGAGGGCGTGACGGCTGTTTATCCGGTCTTGACGCTTCAGCACGCGCCGACGAGCGGGATTACTCCCGAGCTCGCGACCGCGATCAACATGACCGGCGCGAACACCGTCCAGAGCGAGATGGGCTTCACGGGGGCGGGAGTCAAGGTCGCCGTGATGGACACTGGAGTCGACTACAACCACGCCGATCTCGGCGGTAACGGCGTCGCGAGTCAGGACAGCGCCGCGTTCCCGAACTCGCGCGTCACGCACGGGTGGGACTTCGTCGGTGACGCCTTCAATGCCGACGATACCTCGCCGCTCTACAACCCGGCGGCGACGCCGGATCCTCGGCCGGATGACTGCAACGGTCACGGCACGCACGTTGCCGGCATCGTCGGCGCTAACGGAGGCGTCAAGGGCGTTGCGCCCGGCGTCACCTTCGGCGCATATCGCGTCTTCGGCTGCAACGGCTCCACCACCGCGGACATCATGCTCGCCGCGATGGAGCGTGCCGCTGCCGACGGGATGCACATCCTGAACATGAGCATCGGCTCCGCGTTCATGACCTGGCCTCAGTACCCGACGGCCGTCGGTGCAGACGCTCTCGTCGATCGCGGAATGGTCGTCGTCGCTTCGATCGGAAACAGCGGAGCGAACGGGCTGTACTCAGCCGGCGCCCCGGGCGTCGGTCGGAAGGTCATCGGCGTCGCTTCGTTCGACAACAGCCACATCAGTGCGCTGACGTTCCGGACGAATCCGGCGAACACGCAGATGCCATATCTCGTGATCGCCGACTCGAAGGACGCGCCGACAAGCGGAACGACTCCTGAGGTCGTTTATGTCGGTCGCGGGTGCCCAGGCGCGGCGTTGACCCCACCTGGTGCGGACGACGCCTATCGCGCGAACCCGAGTGGCAAAGTCGCCCTCATCGATCGCGGAGACTGCTCGTTCGCGTCGAAGTACGATCGCGCGGTCGCCGCTGGTGCGGTCGGTGTAGTGATCGCGAACAACTCTGCCGGTCTCTTCGCCGGCGGTGGGATCATTGACAAGGGTCCGTGGGCCGTCGGCATCTCACAGGCAGACGGCAATACACTGAAGTCGCAGATCACAGCCGGCGCGACGACGCTCACGTGGACCACGGATCGCATCAATGCGGTCAACCCCACGGGCGGTTTGGTTTCATCGTTCAGCTCCTACGGGATGACCGCGGAGCTTGACCTGAAGCCCGACATCGGTGCTCCCGGTGGGCTCATCCGCTCGACGTATCCGCTCGAGAAGCAAGGTGGTTACTCGATCATCAGCGGTACGTCGATGGCGTCTCCGCACGTTGCCGGGACGGCGGCATTGCTGCTGCAGGCTCGCCCCGGTACGTCGCCCGCTGACGTCCGCACGATCCTTCAGAACAACTCGCAGCCGGTTCCGTACGCGGCGGGTCAGTCACTCGGCGCTCCAGTTCATCGGCAGGGTGCCGGAATGGTCCGCATCGATCGGGCGATCCGCTCGACGGCCGTTGTCACGCCCGGGAAGCTCGCTTTGAGCTATCTCGACCCGACGGGGCCGGCGATCAACACGCGGACGCTGACGATCAAGAACAACGGCGCGTCGGCGGTTTCGTACACGCCGTCGTTCGCACCCGCAGTCGGGACGAACGCCAATACGAATGCGCCAGTGCTTCAGGGAAACTGGCCTGACGTCGCGTTTAGCGCTTCGTCGGTCAGCGTCCCTGCTGGCGGCACGGCAACGCTCGATGTCACGTTCGATCTGAGCTGGGCGGGTGCCGCCGCAAATCACCATCAGTACGGCGGGCACGTCGTTCTAACGCCTCAGGGCGGTGGACAGGCACTTCGCGTGCCTGCAGCCGGTTTCCGCGGTGACTATCTAGGCGTCCAGGTGCTCGTTCCGACTGCGAACGAGTTCCCGTGGCTGGCCAAGCTGTCGGGCGGGTTCTACACCCGACAGGCCGAGGGTGCGATCTTCACGATGACGGCCGGCGACACGCCGTACGTCCTCGCGCACTTCCGGCACCAGTCTCGGCGGTACGAGCTCACGCTGCTCGACGCCGCGACGGGGCAGCCGGTCGTCAAGAAGGGCCCGAACGAGTACCGGTCGCTCTTGATGTTCGAGGACTACTTGCCTCGAAACAGCACGGCGACGTCGTTCTTCGCCTTCCCCTGGGACGGTCGTATCGACCAGGTGAACAAGAACGGCAAGGTCGTGCGTCGTGGGCTGCCGGAAGGGCAGTACAAGCTCCAGCTTCGTGTGCTGAAGGCGCTTGGCACCGCTGGCAACGCTGCTCATTGGGAGACGTGGACGTCTCCCATGTTCATCGTCGACCAGCCGTAGTCCAAGCCGGTTCGACTAAAGAGAGGGCCGCCTTCGGGCGGCCCTCTCTGTATCACGGGTCGTCGTCCTCTTCTAAGGAAGAGAACGCCCGTCTAGTAGGCGACGGCGCCACGCCCGGTCTCCGCGGCGTGGCGCTGCTCGTCTGCCCGATAGCTCGAGCGGACGAGCGGGCCCGCGAAGACGGAGCCGAAGCCCAGCGCTTCGCCCTGCTCGCGGAACCAGCGGAACTCGTCGGGGTGCACCCAGCGGTCGATCGTCGCGTGCTTGGGGCTCGGCTGCAGGTACTGGCCGATCGTGACGACGTCGACCCCGTGCGCTCGGAGGTCGCGCATCGTGTCGACGACCTCGTCGTTCGTCTCCCCCAGGCCGACGATGATCCCCGACTTCGTCAGCACCGGGTAGTCCGCGAGCTCCTTCGCGCGCTCGAGCAGCCAGAGCGCCTTGTCGTAGCTCGCTTTCGCGCCGCGCATCTTTCGATGCAGGCGGCGTACGGTCTCGATGTTGTGGTTGAAGACGTGTGGCTGCTCGGCGAGGATCGTCGCGAGCGCCTCCTCCTCGACGCCCAGGAAGTCGGGCGTGAGGATCTCGATCGACGCGGCGGGAACGGCGCGCCTGAGCGCGCGGATCGTCGCGGCGTAGTGGCCCGCGCCGCGGTCGGGGACGTCGTCGCGGTCGACGGACGTGACGACGACGTGCTTGAGCCCCATCTGCTTCGCGGTCTGCGCGAGCCGCAACGGCTCGAGCGGGTCGGGCGGCGACTCGGGGCGGCCCGAGTGCACGTAGCAGTAGCGGCACGCGCGCGTGCACGTCTCGCCGAGGATCTGGAACGTCGCCGTGCCGCGGCCCCAGCACTCGGCGATGTTCGGGCAGCGCGCCTCCTCGCAGATCGTGTTCAGGCTCGCGCCGTGGATCAGCTTCTTGACGTCGAAGTACCGGCCGTCCGCGCTCGGCGCGCGGACCTTCATCCACTCCGGCCGGCGAGGCCGCTCGGCCACGGGGAGCGACGACTGCATCGTTCGCCAGTCTAGGGAAGACAGCCTCCGCGCCGTTTCGACTCCCCGGCGGACGGGGTACGGGGCAGTTGCCGCTACTCGACCGAAAAGGGGGAGAAAGACCATGACGAGACTGCTCGCGTCCCTCGCGACGCTTGCGCTCGCCGCCGGCCTGTTGACGAGCTCGGCGGCGGCGGTGACGAACGGCGAGCCGGACAACGGCCGCCATCCGTACGTAGGGCTGATCGTCTTCGACGATGCCGACGGCCCAGCCTGGCGGTGCTCTGGGGCGCTGCTCTCGCGGACCGTCGTGCTGACCGCCGGGCACTGCACCGACGGGGCAGTCGCTGCACGTATCTGGATGAGTGAGAACGTGCAGACGAACACTGAGTACCCGTTCGGAGGAGCGACCTCGTACGAGGGTACGGCGTACACGAACGAGGACTTCTGCATCGGCTGCGGGGGCGGCCTCCCCGGCTTCGCCCAGCGCGACGTGGGTGTCGTCGTCCTCAGCGAGCCCGTGCCGACAAGTGTCGTCAGCCGTTACGCGCAGCTCCCGGCGGCCGGGAGGGTCGACACGCTGCCTACCAAGAGCCCGGTCGACCTCGTGGGCTACGGCGTCTCACAGCAGCTGCACGGCGGCGGACCGCCGGTCTGGACGGGGCCTCGCGTTCGTCTGTATGCGCCGAGTCAACTCGTCGCGGGCAACTTCAAGCACAGCGCTGAATTCATCCGGCTGACGGCGAATCCCGGCCGTGGCAAGGGCGGCACGTGCTTCGGCGACTCCGGCGGTCCCGACCTCATCGGCGGAACCGACACGGTCATCGCAGTCAACTCGTATGTCACGAACGGGAACTGCAAGGGCGTGACGTACTCGCAGCGCGTCGACATTCCCGAAGTGCTCGGCTGGATCAACAGCTTCCTCGACTGAGCGCTCCGGGAGCACCGACGGCCGAAGGAGGGCCCCGCTAGGCGGGGCCCTCCTCACAAGATGCCAAGCGGGACTCGTTCCTCGAGCTTGAGCGCGAAGACACGCTCGAGCGCCGCAGCGGCGGCGCCGCGCACCTCGTTCACCTCGACGGGTCGCCCGAGCTCGCGAGCCATGGTCGTGAAGGCGGCCCCCTCGAGCCCGCAGGCGGTGATCCAGTCCGTGAACGGCGCCGGGTCGAGGTCGACGTTGAGCGCATAGCCGTGCGTCGTCACCCACTTGTGGATGTGGATTCCGATCGAGGCGATCTTCCGCGGGGGCGAGGTGAGCCAGATCCCCGTCAGCCCGTCCATCCGATCAGCCGAAAGACTGAAGGTCTTGAGGGTGAAAACGAGCGCCTGCTCGAGGTCGCGGCAGTACTTCTTCACGTCCTGACCGTGGCGGGTCAGGTCGAGAATCGGGTAGCAGACGAGCTGGCCGGGCGCGTGGTAGGTCGACTTGCCGCCGCGATCGGTCTCGACGAGCTCGACGTCCGTGCCGTCGGGCAGGTGCAGCTCGCCAGCGTCTGCGCGCCGGCCGAGCGTGACGACGGGCGGGTGCTCCAAAAGCAGCACCGTGTCGGGCAGCTCGCCGGCGGCGACGCGCGTCGCGAGCGAGCGCTGGAGCTCCCAGGCCTCGAGGTAGGGCGTCACGCCGAGGTTCAGGAGGTGGGCGGCCCTGGCCACCGAACCAGCCTAGCGATGAGCCTGCTCGACGCGATGCCGTTCGCCGGCCTGCTCGGCGTGGTGGGACTCGACGCCTCCCCCGACGAAGTGCGCGCCCGCCTCGCCTGGGACGAGAGCCGCTGCACGGCGGGCGGCATCTTCCACGGCGGCGCACTCATCGCGCTCGCCGACTGCACCGGCGGCCTCTGCGCGTACCTCAACCTGCCCGAGGGAGCAAACGCGACCGCGACGATCGAGTCGAAGACGAACTTCTTCCGCCCCGTCTCGTCGGGACACGTCGAGGCGGTCTCGCGCGTCTTGCACAAGGGCCGCACGACGATCGTCGTCGAGACCGACCTGCGCGACGCCGATGGCAAGCACGTCGCCCGCGTCACGCAGACGCAGGCCGTTCTCTAGGGAGATCCCGCCACGCGCCGGTTCATCCCGACGAGCGCATACGCGAGCGCGATCATCGAGACGGCGAGGAGAAGCAGGCCGATGCCAACCAGAGGGAGGGCCTGCGCGGCGACGGTTCCTGCCGTGACGACGAGCGGCACCCAGAGCGGCAGCAGGCGGCCTCGCCAAGCCGCAAAGAGCGCCACCGGCAGAGAGAGAACATGACCGAAGAACCCCGTGACGAAGAGGACCGTCGCCCCGGGCAGCTCCTCCAGACGATCCGTGATCCGCTCGTACGCCTCGCCTCCGACGGTATCGATGATCGCGATGTCGTAGAAGTCGACGATCAGGAAGCCCGGCAGCGTCGTGGCTCCGAGAACTGCGAGGACCGCCGCCACGTTAGCGAGCCAGGCTCCCCGTTCACGCACGAGCCCGACGAGCGCGAAGACAAGTGGCGCCCATGCGATGAAGGCGAAGTGAAACGAGAGCGCGCTGATCTGAGTGACTCCGGGGTTCGCCGCATACTCTTCGGCGAGCTCGCGCCCGCTCGCGCCGATGTCGGGATCGAGGAAGACGCCTGCGACGATCCCGACGGTCGCGAGGAGCGGCAGTGCGACGAGCGCGTTCCGGCGAAACGAGAGCGCAGACGGCACGAAGGCTAGTAGTCCGACTCGCCCCAGCTCTCGAGCTTTGCGCGAATGTCGCGCAGGAAGCGTCCGGCGAGGGCGCCGTCGACCAGGCGATGGTCGTACGTGAGCGTCAGGTTCATGATCGGGCGGATCGCGATCACGTCCTGGCCGAGCTCGTCCTGGATCACCCACGCCCGCTTGACGACCGCGTACGTGCCGAGGATCGCGGCCTGCGGCTGGCTGATCACCGGCGTGCCGTGGAACGTGCCGTAACCGCCGGGGTTCGTGATCGTGAACGTCCCGCCCTGCACCTCGTCCGGCAGAAGCTTCTTGTCCCGCGCGCGCTGGGCGATGTCGGTGACGCCCTTCGCGATCCCGAGCAGGTTCAACGTCTCGGCGTTCTTCAGCACGGGAACGATTAGGCCCTTGCCGTCAGCCAACTCGACCGCGAAGCCGAGGTTGACGTACGGACGCGTGACGATCTGGTCGCCGCGGATCTCGCCGTTCACCCACGGGTACTCGCGCAGCGTCTCGACCGCCGCGCGCGCGATGAACGCGAGGTACGTCGGGTTGACGCCGTAGTCCTTCTCGAACTCCTTCTTCAGCTTCTTGCGGATCTCGACGACCTTCGACATGTCGACCTCGATCGCGCTCGTCACGTGCGCGCTCGTGTCGAGCGAGCGGCGCATGTGCTCGGCGATTCCGCGCCGCATCGCGCTCATCGGCTCGACCGACTCGCCGACCTGTGCCTGTGCCGAAGCCGCAGCCGGTGCGGAAGCGGAGGGAGCGGCGGGTGCCGCGGGTGCCGCGGGGGGGGCCGACGGAGGCGCGGGCGCCTGCGGCGCGGCCTGCGCCTTCCCGCCGCCCTCGACGAACGCGAGGATGTCCTTCTTCGTGACGCGGCCGCTGCGGCCGCTGCCCTGAACCTGGCCGGGGTCGACGCCGTGCTCCGCGGCGATGCGGGCAACGACGGGCGAGACGAAGCTCTTGCCGTTACCGCTCGCCTGGCCGTCCGAGGGCTCGCTCGTCGTCTCGGACGCGGCGGCCGGTGCCGGCGTCGCCTCGTCGACCGTCTCGGCCGTCGGTGTTGTCGCCGGCGAGTCGCTGGCGGCGTTCGACTCCGCGGCGGCCTGCGCGGTCGCGGGCTCGGGGACGTCGCCGTCGCCACCGCCGTCGGAGGACGGCGCGACCTCGGTGCCCTCGGCCGCGATCACCGCGAGCTTGGTGCCGACCTCGACCGTTTCGCCCTCCTGGACGAGAATCTCGGCGACCACACCGGACGCCGGCGACGGCACCTCGGTGTCGACCTTGTCGGTCGAGATCTCGAGCAGGCTCTCGTCGGCGTTGATCTGCTCTCCGACCTGCTTGAGCCACTTCGTGATCGTCCCCTCGGAGACAGACACGCCCATCTGGGGCATCACGACGTCGGTTGCGCCGGCGACAGCCATCAGTACGCCACGAGCTCCTTCAGTCCCTTGACGACGTCTTCGACCTGCGGGATATACGCCTTCTCGAGCGTCGGCGAGAACGGCACGGGTGAGTCCGGCGCCGTGATCCGCTTCAGCGGCGCGTCGAGATCCTCGAACGCCTCCTCCGCGATCGTCGCCGCGATCTCGGCGCCGAAGCCGCCGGTTCGCGTGTCCTCGTGCAGCACGAGCACCTTCGAGGTCTTTCGTGCCGACTCGAGCACCGCCTGCTTGTCCCAGGGAAGGATCGAGCGCAGGTCGATGATCTCGACCGACACGTCGTCGAGCTGGTTCGCGGCCTCGTCGGCCGTGTAGACCATCGCGCCCCACGTGATCACGGTGACGTCCTCACCCTCGCGGTGCGTGCGCGCCTTGCCGATCGGCACCGTGTAGCGCTCGTCCGGCACCTCGCCCTTGATGCGACGGTAGAGGTGCTTGTGCTCCATGTAGAGGACGGGGTTCGGGTCCTCGATCGCCGAGACGATCAGGCCTTTCGCGTCCTCCGGCGTCGCCGGGCACACGACCTTCAGCCCCGGGATGTGCGCGAACGAGGACTCGGGGTTCTGCGAGTGGAACGGCCCGCCGGAGAACCCGCCGCCCGACGGCAAGCGGACGACGATCGGCACCGGCGTCCCCGCGCGCCAGCGCTGCTTGGCGGCCACCGTCACCAGGTGGTCCCATGCGCACGACACGAAGTCGGCGAACTGCATCTCCGCGACCGGCCGCAGGCCCATCATCGCGGCGCCCGTGCACGAGCCCACGATTGCCGTCTCGGCGAGCGGTGCGTCGATCACGCGCCACGGGCCGAACTCCTCCTGGAAGCCGAGCGTGACCTTGAACGCGCCTCCGTAGACGCCGACGTCTTCGCCGATCACGTACACGCGCTTGTCGCGGCGCATCTCCTGCCGGAGCCCGTCGCTGATCGCCTGGAGGTAGGTCTTCTCGGCCATTGCCTACTTGTGGTGCGGCGTGTCGAGGTCTTCCGGCGTGGCGTACACGCCGTCGAGCAGCTCCGCGGGATCCGGCAGCGGCGACTCGTCCGCGCGCTGGAGCGCGTCGTTCAGCAGCTTCTTCACGCCGGCCGAGATCTCCTCGTCCTCCTCGTTCGTCATGTTCGCGTGCTCCTGCAACCAGAGGCGGAAGCGCTCGAGCGGGTCCCGCTTCGCCCACTCCTCGAACAGCTCCTTCGGGACGTAGAACGCGTCGTCGTGCACCGCATGACCTTCCATGCGCAATGTCTGACACTCGAGCAGCGTCGGCCCGCCGCCGCCGCGCGCCTTCTCGATCGCGCGCTTCGCCTCTCGATAGACGGCGAGGACGTCGGTGCCGTCGACGACGACGCCTTCGAAGCCGTAGGCCGACGCACGGTCGGCGACGTGCTCGGTCGCGTACTCGAGGTGCGTCGGTGTCGAGTAGGCCCACTGGTTGTTGTCGCAGACGAAGACGACCGGGAGGCGGCGCGTGCCGGCGAACGTCATCGCCTCGTGCGTGTCGCCGCGCGCCGAGGCCCCTTCGCCGAACCAGCCGACCGCGACCCGCGCTTCCTCCTTGATCCGGAAGGCGAGCGCGCAACCGACGGCGACGGGGAGCATCGCGGGCAAATGGCTGACCATCGCGATCATTCCGAGTCGCGCGTCGGCCATGTGGACGTTGCCGTCCTTGCCCTTCGTCGGCCCGTCGCGGCGGCCCATGTACTGAGCCAGAACCCGCCACGGCTCGACGCCGCGCGTCACGTGCACGCCCATGTCGCGGTGCAGCGGCGTCCCCACGTCGTCGGCGCCCATCGCCGTCGCGACGCCGACCGCCGATGCCTCGTTGCCCCGGCCCGTGTAGAACGAGCCCGGGATCTTGCCCTGCCGGTAGAGGATGTGCCCGCGCTCCTCGATTCCGCGCGTCAGCACCATGTTCTTGTAGATCTGGAGCAGGTCCTCGCGATCGAGGCCCGCCTCCTTCACTTCACTCAGCGAGGCGACCGGCTCGGCCTCTCTGACTGCCATGCGCAAACCCCCGTGGTGGGACTGGACGAGGAGACTCTAACGACTAGCTTGAACGGCGTGAGAGCCCGCAAGCCTCCGGACTGGCTGATCGAGGAGCGCCGAAGCACTCTCGGCCACTGGGCGGCGTTCTGCCTCTCCTGCGGGCACACGCTCCGCTACTTCGAGGAGAGCGAGCACGACCTGGCAGTCGAGTGCCCGCAGTGCGAGGGTCCGATCCGGGCGCGCTGCCCTTCCTGCAGCGCGAGGTTCGCGTCCGCCTTCGCCACCGCGTGCGAGGCCTGCGGAACCGCCCTGCGCCCGGATGAGCTCCTGGGGCTCCGGATCAGGCGGGACGCGTGACGATCTGCGAGAACCGGATCACGGTGACGGTGTCGTCCTCCGTGATCTCCCGGTTGTAGAGCTGCGAGAGGAAGGACGCGAGGTCCTCGGGCCTCCGCATCTCGGGGTTGTCGTGCTCGATCTCGCGCGGCGAGAGCTCCCGGAGGTCCTTCACCTCGACCTTGTCGATCACGGCGTCGAAGACCTTCTCCCTGGGGCCGAACCGGACCCCGCAGAGGACCGAGACGACCATCCCCTTCTTGTACTTGCTCGACTTGTCGCCGAGCCGGATGGTCGCGGTCTTGCGATGGCTGCGGAGCTGGTCGGCGACCATCGGCGAGTAGAAGTTGAGGGCGTACATTGCGTTCACAAGGGGGCGCCGGCCGCGAGCATCATAAGCGCTTTCTCCGCCATCTCACGCTCGCCCTTGTACGCGAGCAGCCGGGGCGCGTCCTCGAGGGGCAGCCAGCGGGCCTCGGCGACCTCGATCCGGTACTCCGGCGGGATGTCGCCGATCCGGCCTCCGGCGTAGCGGACGAGGAAGAAGCTGACCACCTTGAAGACCCGCTCGCCCGCGAAGGTGTAGACGTAGCGGACGTCGCCGAGCTTGCCGACCGAGTGCCCCCGGCAGCCGGTCTCCTCCTCGATCTCCCGCAGGGCCGTCGATTCAGGGCTCTCCCCCTCGATCAGCCCCTTCGGGAGCGCCCAGACCCCTTCCGGCTTCCCTCCGGGCCGGATCGCCGCGAGCCAGCTCCTCCCCGCCATCCGCCTGACGAGCACACCGCCGGCCGAGAACTCCCGCCGCACGCTCCCTTTGTAACACGACCTCGCCACACTCTTGCGAACCCGGGGTTCCGGCCGTTAGAATGCCCTGGCACTCCCCTGCTGAGAGTGCCAAGAACTGTCACAAAGTCGGCAAAGAGACGGAGGAAACCAATGAATCTCCAGCCGCTCGGTGACCGCCTGATCGTCGAGGTCCTCGAAGAAGAGGAAACGACGTCGAGCGGGATCGTGCTGCCGGACACGGCCAAGGAAAAGCCCCAGCGCGGTCGCGTGCTGGCGGTCGGGCCGGGCCCGCGGGACGAAGACGGCGAGTACATCAAGATGGACGTCGAGGAGGGTGACGAGGTCATCTTCTCCAAGTACGGCGGGACCGAGATCAAGCTCGGCACCGACGAGGTCCTGATCCTGCGCGAGTCGGACGTCCTGGCCAAGGTCGTCGGCGATCGCGCGATGGCGAACGCGTAGGAAGGGAAAGGAACACATGGCTCACAAGGAGTTGAAGTTCAACGAGGAGGCACGGCGTGCACTCGAGCGCGGCGTGAACATCCTCGCCGACGCGGTCAAGGTCACCCTTGGCCCGAAGGGTCGGTACGTGGTGCTGGACAAGAAGTTCGGCGCGCCGACGATCACCAACGACGGCGTCACGATCGCCCGTGAGATCGAGCTCGAGGACGTCTTCGAGAACCAGGGTGCGCAGCTCGTGCGCGAGGTCGCCACATCGACGAACGACGTCGCCGGCGACGGCACGACGACCGCGACCGTCCTCGCTCAGGCAATCGTCCGCGAGGGTCTGAAGAACGTGGCTGCAGGAGCGAACCCGATGGGCCTCAAGCGCGGGATCGAGTCCGCGGTCGAGCAGGTCGTCGAGCACCTGAAGTCGCAGTCGAAGGAAGTCTCGGGCAAGGAAGACATCGCCCGGGTCGGCGCTGTGGTCTCGCGCGAGCGCGAGATCGGCGACGTGATCGCCGACGCGATCGAGAAGGTCGGCAAGGACGGCGTCGTGAACGTCGAGGAGGGCCAGACGTTCGGCCTCGAGCTCGAGTTCACGGAGGGCATGCAGTTCGACAAGGGCTACCTGTCGCCGTACATGATCACCGACGCCGAGCGCATGGAGGCCGTGCTCGAGGACCCGTACATCCTGATCGCGAACCAGAAGATCGGTGCGGTCAAGGATCTGCTGCCGGTGCTCGAACAGGTCATCCAGGCGGGTCGCCCGCTGCTGATCGTGGCGGAGGACGTCGAGGGCGAAGCGCTCGCGACGATCGTCGTCAACAAGCTGCGCGGCACGTTCCAGGCCGTCGCCGTCAAGGCGCCGGGCTTCGGCGATCGCCGCAAGCGCATGCTCGAGGACATTGCGATCCTGACCGGTGGTGAAGTGATCACCGAGGAGCTGGGTCTCAAGCTCGAGAACACGAAGCTCGACCAGCTCGGCCGCGCCCGCAAGGTCGTGATCGACAAGGACTCGTCCACGATCATCGACGGGGCCGGCGATTCGGACGCGATCAAGGGCCGGATCAAGCAGCTGAAGGCGGAGGTCGAGAACACCGACTCCGACTTCGACCGCGAGAAGCTGCAGGAGCGGCTGGCGAAGCTCGCCGGCGGCGTTGCAGTCGTCAAGGTCGGAGCTGCGACCGAGACCGAGATGAAGGAGAAGAAGCATCGCGTCGAGGACGCACTGCAGGCGACCAAGGCCGCCCTCGAGGAGGGCATCGGGCCGGGTGGTGGCGTCGCACTGCTGAACGCGATCAGCGCGATCAAGGCCGACGACCTCGAGGGTGACGAGCGGACCGGCGCACAGATCATCGTGCGTGCGCTCGAGGAGCCCGTTCGTCAGCTCGCCGAGAACGCGGGCATGGAGGGTTCGGTCGTCGTCGACAAGGTCCGCTCGGCCAAGCCGGGCGAGGGCCTGAACGTGGTCACCGGCGAGATCGAGGACCTGGTCAAGGCCGGGATCATCGATCCGACGATGGTCACCCGTTCGGCGCTGCAGAACGCCGCGTCGATCGCGAAGAACATCCTGACGACCGAGGCGATCGTCGCCGAGGCGCCCGAGAAGGCCGGCGCAGGCGCCGGCATGCCCGACATGGGCGGCATGGGCGGGATGATGTAACTGGGAGGGAAAAGTCGCGCCTTCGGCGCTCAACTTTTCCCTCAAGGGGCCGGCGTGAGCCGGCCCCTTTTTTCGTTCCAGAATGCAAAGAGCCCGCCGAGGGGGGCGGGCTCTTCGAGGGGTGGGGGAGGTGGGTCACCCCGAATATCGGCGGCCTGGCGAGAAGCTCAGTAGCCCTTTCGAGGGATTCCCGCGCTAGAACCCGTAGCGCTCTTCGCGCCAGGGGTCGGCGTCGTTGTGGTACCCGTAGCGCTCCCAGAAGCCCGGCTCGTCTGTTGCTCGGAGCTCGATGCCGCGTAGCCACTTCGCGCTCTTCCAGAAGTACTTGCCGGGGATCACGAGGCGGAGCGGCCAGCCGTGCTCGGGGGTGAGCGGCTCGCCGTCGGCCTCCGTCGCGAGCAGCGCGTTGTCGTCTTCCAGGAACTCCAGCGGAACGTTGGACGTGAAGCCCTGCTCGGCGTGCGCGACGACGAAGCGCGCGCTCGGCTTCGGGCGCACGAGCTTGGCGACCTCGCGCCAGTGAACGCCGCCGAACTGCGCGTCGAAGCGGCTCCACCGTGTGACGCAGTGGATGTCCTGCACGTTCTCCGCCTTCGGGAGCGCGTTGAGCTCGTCCCAGGCCAGCGTGACCGGGTTCTCGACCTCACCGAAGATGCGGAAGTCCCAGGTCGCGAGATCCGTGTCGGGCACCGAGCCGGCGTGCAGCACCGGCCACTTCTCCGTGAGGTACTGGCCCGGCGGGAGGCGCGCGGGGTCGTACCCGGCAGCCGCGACCTTCTTTTCGGCCCTACCCCTGAACACGCTGCCTAGACTAGTTGCGATGACAATCGTTACTGCGAAACGGCCGCGCGCGTTCGTCCGCGTCGCGGGCCCCGACGCAGCCGACTACCTGCAGCGGATGCTCTCGAACGACGTCGAGGCGCTTGCGCCGGGGGAGAGCTGCGAGGCATTGCTGCTCACCGCGAAGGCGCGGGTGATCGCGCCGCTGCGCGTGTTGCGACGGGCGGCCGACGACTTCCTTCTCCTGACCGAGCCCGAGCTCGGCGATCGGGTGCGCATCGAGCTGGTGCGCATGCGCTTCGCGGCCAAGGCCGAGGTCGAGCTCGAGGAGCATGCGTCGACGCTCGTGTTCGGTGAGCAGCCGGAGGGCGCGCTGCCGAACGCCGACTACGGCCGAGAGGCGTGGGAGGTGCTCGACACAGAGCTCGGCGGCGAGCCGATCGCGCCCGAGGAGCTCGAACGCCTCCGCATCGAGGCGGGCACCCCCCGCTTCGGCGCCGAGATCGACGACCGCGTCCTCCCAGCCGAAGCCGGACTGACCGAGCGCGCCGTCTCGTTCTCGAAGGGCTGCTACCCCGGCCAGGAGCCCATCGCGCGCCAGCACTACCGTGGAAAGTTGAACCGGCGGCTGCGCGTGCTGGACCTCGAGGGCGAGGTCGACCCCGACGCGGAGATCCGGCTCGGCGAGAAGGCTGTCGGCCGGGTGACGAGCGTCGTTCCAGGCCTTGCGCTGGCCTACGTTCGGACCGAGGTGCCGGACGACGCCGTCCTCGAGATCGGCTCCGCAAGAGCACGGCTACACTTGGCGACTTCGCGCCCGTAGCTCAGGGGATAGAGCGCTGCCCTGCGGAGGCAGAGGTCGCAAGTTCGAATCTTGCCGGGCGCATTGACCTGACGGCGAAGGATCAGCGGCCTTCGACTGGAACCGTGCGGGGTGGCCGACACGCCCCAGTCGCTGACGCTGAAGGACAACCGCGATGCGTCCGAGGTCTACGAGCTCGGTGCGCGGCGCGTGCTCTTCGTGCTGCTCACGGTCGTACTGCTCTTCGGGCTGGCGAATGCGTACGGGCAGAGCCCGACGGGCTCCGAGGTCGACTCCACCGCTGCACTACTCGAGGTCTCCGCACCGGTCGACGTGCGCGGCGGGCTCTACTTCCAGGGCCGCTTCCGGATCACCGCGCACGAGGACATCGCGAAGGCGACGCTCGTGCTCGCCCCGGGTTGGCTCGAGTCGATGCACATCAACACCATCGAGCCGGCACCCGTCGGCGAGTCCAGCCGAGACGGCGACCTCGCGCTCGACTACGGACACGTGGGCGCGGGCGACTCGATCACCGTCTACCTGCAGTTCCAGGTCAACCCAAACAACCTCGGCCGGCGCAGCCAGGACGTCCGGCTCTACGACGACACCGAGCTGCTCGCGACCGCGCAGCGCGACGTGACGATCTGGCCATAGGAGTGGCTCGCCCGGTGCCGTCATCCGTGCCTGTCGCCCGCGATCACGCGGCGCGATGCGGCGTCCTCAGTCGTCCCCGTATCACTGATACGGGGACTCCCTGCGTCCTTGCCTCGCTTGGTGCTCGCGACCGACAGTCGCGGCAACGACACCGGGAGAGCCACTAGCTCATGGACATCGTCGTCAGGGCGTTCTTCGCCTTTCTCTTCGTCTTTCTCGTCACCCGGTTCATCGGGAGACGCGAGCTTCGCTCGCTGCAGCCGTTCGACCTGATCCTGCTCGTCGTCGTCGGCGACTTGATGCAGCAGGGCATCACGCAGAGCGACATGTCGTTCACGGGTGCGGTGCTCGCCACGGGGACGTTCGCCGTGCTCGTGCTGGCGGTGTCCTACGCCGGCTTCCGGTTCCGTCGGGTGCAGCCGTTGCTCGAGCCGCAGCCGATGATCGTCGTGCAGGACGGCCAGGTGATCGAGTCCAACCTTCGGAAGGAGCGGATGACCGTCGACGAACTGCTGGCCGAGGCGCGTCAGCAGCAGATCAGCTCGCTCGACGACATTCGCTGGGCCGTGCTCGAGTCGAGCGGCAAGGTCAGCTTCATCAAGCAGAGCTGACGTGCCGCTCTACCTGACCGAGAGCGAGGTCGGCGAGTTGCTCGCGCCGCGAGAGGCGCTCGACGCGATCGAGGCGTGCTTCATCCGGCTCGCCCGCGGCGTCGTCGAGAACCGGACGCGAACCCGGATCTCCCTCGACGACGGCACCTTCGCCTACATGGCCGCGGTCGACCGCGAGCTCGGGCTCGCCGGGGTCAAGACGTATGCCTGGCTTCCGGGCGGAACGCCGTTCGTCGTCGTTCTCTTCGACCTCGCGGGTGCGCAGCTCGCGGCCGTGATCGAGGCCGACAAGCTCGGGCAGCTGCGGACGGGCGCGGCGAGCGGCATCGCGGCGAAGTTCCTCGCCAAGTCCGACGCGCGAACGCTCGGCGTGATCGGCTGCGGCTGGCAGGCCGAGTCGCAGGTCGCGTGCATTCGCGAGGCGGTCCCAGCCATCGACCGTGTCGTCGCCTACTGCCGCTCGGAGGAGCGGCTTGAAGCGTTCTGCGCACGTGTGGGCGCCGAGGTGGGCGAGTCGCACCGCGACGCGGGCGAGCAGGACGTCGTGGTCACCGTGACGACGTCGAAGGACCCCGTGTTGCGCGGCGAGTGGCTGCAGCCCGGCGCGCTCGTCTGCGCGGTCGGCGCGAACGACGCGAACGCGCGTGAGCTCGACAACGCCGTCCTGGAGCGCGCGACGTTCGTGTGCTGCGACTCGCGTGAGCAGGCCAAGCTCGAGTCAGGTGACCTGATCGAGCCGGTGGCACAGGGCCTGCTCGACTGGCTCGAGGTCCACGAGCTGCAGGACGTCGTCGCGGGCGAGCTTAACGGACGCGACAGCGACGAAGACGTCGTCGTGTTCAAGTCCAACGGGCTCGCCGCGTGGGACGTCGCCGCCGGGGCGGCAGTCGTCGAGCGCGCGCGCGAGCGCGGCATCGGCCGAACCGTCTAGACGGAGGTCATCGTCGTCCGCACGGACTCGATCGTGTCGTTTCCGAGCGTGCGGACGAGGTCGGGATTCTCCAGCAGCCGGCGCAGCTGCTGGGGCGACGTGCGGTTCAGGATGTAGCGGTCGTTCAGGATGTCCTCGAGCGAGCGGCCGCGGTCGTGCTCGCGGATCACGTAGGCGGCGAGCCGGTCCTCCTGGCTCGGCCGCTCGAACAGGAACGCGAGCGGATTTCGGAAGAACTGCGAGATCCTCCCCACGGGCCGTATCGTAGACACCTGTGAGGCGGAGGGTGACTTCCGGGCGGTTCGCGGAGCGGGAGATCCGCGGATTCGACGACCAGGGCGCCGAAGAGCGCATCGTGGTCTGGATCGAGCGGAAGGAAGGGGCGCTGTGGGCCGTGGGGCGGTCGGTCAACCCCCAGCACCGCGAATCGGCCGAGCCCCGCGCCGACGACTACGTCTTCGAGGGCCACGAGCTGGAGGACGCGCTCGAGAAGGCGAACGAGGTGCTCGAGGACGACCTGCGGGTCTCCGAGGACGACGGTCGGCCGCAGCGCGTCATGCCCTTCACGCGCAAGGAGCTGCTCGGCCCGCTCGAGCGCTGGTTCTTCGGGCGCCGCGCTTAGCCGACGGGTGGTCGCACGTAGATGACGCCTTCGTGCTTGATCGGCACGAACGGTGCGCCGAGCGTCATCACGACTTGCTCGACCTGCTCGTAGACCTCGTCGCCGGCGTCGTCATTCTCGAGCGGAACCTCGATCTCGACCTCGCCGAGCGGACGGGCTGGAAGTCCGTGCTCCTGGAGCGTCGCCAGGAGGCGGTCCCGATCGGGAATTCGCGCTGCTTCGACGTGGACGGGTCGGTCATCACTCGACCCTACCCCCTTGGCGTCGTCGCGAAAACGACACCCTCGGATAGATTCCCCGCGATGGCGGTCGCCACCGAGCGCGAGTACGGGCTCTTCATCGCCGGCGAGTTCGCGGACCCTGCTTCCGGTGAGGTTCGCGAGCTGAGCGAGCCCGCGAGCGGGGAGCCGCTCGCCCGTGCGGCGATGGCGAACGAGGTCGACGTCGACCGCGCCGTCGAGGCCGCGCGCGCCGCACTCGAAGGGTCCTGGGCGAAGACTCCCCCGAACGAGCGCTCCCGGCTGCTCCACGCGCTCGCAGACGCGATCGTCGCGAACCGCAAGGAGCTCGCGGACCTCGAAGCGCGGAACGTCGGCAAGGCGATCACGTCGGTCAAGGCGGAGATCGGCGGCGCCGTCGAGCACTTCCGGTTCTTTGCCTCCGCGATCGCGTCGATCGCCGGTCGCTCGAACCCCATCGGTGGCTCGCTCCTCTTCTATTCGCAGAAGGAACCGGTCGGTGTGTGCGCTCAGATCGTCCCCTGGAACTACCCGTTCCTGATGACGACGTGGAAGCTCGCGCCTGCCCTCGCTGCCGGTTGCACGATCGTGTTGAAGCCCGATCCCCAGACGCCGCTCACCGCGCTTCGCCTCGCGGAGCTGGCGATCGAGGTCGGCTTCCCGCCTGGAGTCCTCAACGTCGTTCCCGGGGACGGTCCGACGACGGGCTCGTACCTCGTGCAGCATCCGGGCGTCGACAAGGTCGCGTTCACCGGCTCGACCAAGACGGGCGGCGAGATCATGCGGCTCTGCTCCGACCCGATCAAGCGTCTGACCCTCGAGCTCGGCGGGAAGAGCCCGAACCTCCTCTTCGCCGACGCCGACCTCGCCGACGCGATCCCGAGCGCGGCCTTCTCGATCTACTACGCCGCCGGGCAGAGCTGCGAGGCGCGCTCGCGCCTGCTCGTCGAGCGCTCGATCTACGACGATGTCGTCGCGAAGCTCGCCGACAACGCCGGGGCGATCAAGGTCGGCGATCCGCTCGACCCGGAGACGCAGATGGGCTCGCTGATCAGCGCGGGCCATCGCGACCGGGTGCACGGTTTCGTCGAGCGTGGCCGCGACGCAGGCGCCGAGGTCGTGACCGGCGGCGAGCACGGTGACGGCAAGGGCGCGTTTTACAAGCCGACCGTCCTCGCGCAGGTCGAGAACTCGATGGAAGTCGCGCAGGAGGAGATCTTCGGCCCCGTCGTCGCGGTGATCCCGTTCGAGGACGAGAAGGATGCGGTGCGGATCGCGAACGACACGAAGTACGGGCTGTTCGCAACGGTGTGGACGGGCGACCCCGCGCGGGGTCACCGGCTCGCGCGCCAGATCAAGTCGGGGATGGTCGGGATCAACACGCCGTACACCGCGTTCCCCGGCATCCCGTTCGGCGGCTACAAGCAGTCGGGCTTCGGCCGCGAGCTCGGTCTCGAGACGCTCGAGGACTACCTCGAGACGAAGAGCGTGCTCGTCTCGACGAGCGCGAGGCCGTACAACCCCTTCCAGCTCTAACGGAACGCTCCCCCTACCGCTGGGCGGTGCTCGCCGCGGGCACGGCGGCGCAGGCGAGCTTCTCGACGATCACCCTCGGCCTGCCGGCGATGGCGCCCGCGCTCCGTGAGGAGTACGACCTCGGCCTGCAGGGCGTCGGGCTCTTCCTGGCCGCGGAGTGGGTCGGGCTGACCTTCGCGCTGCTGCCCTGGGGCTTCGTGACCGACCGGATAGGCGAGCGGCGTGCGCTTGCGATCGGGCTCGCGAGCTGCGGTGTCCTCGTCGCTTCGATGGGTCTCCTCGACTCCGCGCTGACGGCCGGCGTCGTGCTGATGCTCGCGGCCGCGGCGGGCGCCAGCGTCCAGTCGGCGAGCGGCCGCGCGGTCATGCAGTGGTTCTCGCCGAGCGAGCGAGGGCTCGCATTCGGTGTGCGCCAAACGGCTGTTCCGGTCGGCGGCGTGATCGGCGCGCTCGTGCTCCCTCATCTCGCGGAGTCGTCGGGTGTCCCGGCAGCGTTCCTCTTCCTCGGCGGGTTCTGCATCCTGACCGCGCTGATCGGCTACGCGGTCGTGCGCGAGCTGCCGAGCGAGGGCGTGCAACCGGCGGAGGTCGAGTGGACGCTGCGCGACCGGCGCCTCTGGTTCCTCTCTGGTGGCAGCGGTCTCTATGTGACTGCGCAGATGGTGCTCTTCAGCTTCCTCGTCCTCTACCTGCACGACGAGCGCGGCTTCACCGCGGCCGGCGCCGCGGGCGTGCTCGCCGTGTCGCAGGCGATCGCGATGGGCTTCCGGATCGGTGCGGGCCGCTGGTCTGACGTGATCGGCTCTCGGATCGTGCCGCTGCGGCAGATCGGCCTCGCGACGACGGTCGTGTTCGCGGCTGCGGCGATCCTGCTCGACGCGCCGAACGCCGTCGTCGTGCCGTTGCTCGTGCTCGCGACCGCGCTGTCGGCTGCGTGGAACGGGCTCTCGTTCGTCGCGGCGGCCGAGCTCGCCGGCACCGCGCGGAGCGGCGCCGCGATCGGGTTCCAGCAGACGGTGCTCTCCGTCTCGGGCGTCGTCGTCCCGCCGCTCTTCGCAACGCTCGTCGCGTTCAGCTCGTGGCGCACCGGCTTCGCGCTCGCAGCGCTCGCGCCGCTCGCGGGCTGGGTTCTGCTCGGCCGCGTGCGCGCCTGACTACTTCCGCAGCGAGAGCGCCGCGCCGACGGCGAGGAGCACGATCCCGAGCGCCCGCTCCCAGCCGATCGGGATCTGCTCGAGCCCGAAGAGCCCGAAGCGATCGATCACCGCGCCCATCGCCAGCTGCCCCGCGATCAGCAGCCCGATCGTGGCGGCAGCCCCGATCCGCGGCGTCGCGAAGGTGATCGAGAGGATCACGATCAGCCCCATCACGCCTGCGGCCCAGAGCCAGAGCGGCGTGCGGAACCCGTCTGCATACCCGGAGACAGTCTGTCGGGCGGCCAGCAGGACGGCGAACGACAGCACGGCGGTCAGGAGCGTCGAGAAGGCGAGCGCCTCGAAAACGCCGACGCGCTCACCGAAGCGGCCCATGATCGCGACCTGCACCGAGCCGGCGAGGCCCGCGACGGCGGTCATCGCGACGGCGAGTGCTGTCCCTCCCGACACGGCGGCAAGCTTAAGCTCTCGGGGTCGATGCCAAGGGAGGTCTCGTGATTCGCGTCTTCGTCCTGTACGAGCAGTCGCCGGAACCCGAGCGCTACGAGCGGCACGCCGAGCTGTGCCGCCGGGTGCCCGGGAGCACGTTCCGCCACGGGGCGGTGTTCGGCGCGCCGCGAGGGGAGCCGAAGTACCCGTACTACGCCGAGTGGGAGTTCGCCGATCGCGACGCCTTCGAGGCAGCCGGCCGGGCGCCAGAGTTCATGGCCACCGGCAAGGACGCGATGGAGATGGGCATCCCGTTCCACGTCCACTTCGCGGAGATCGAGTGACCGAGCCCGACTACCCCGCTCCGCGCGACCCGTCCGAGCTCGGCTTCGAGCGGATCGTCTACGAGAAGGCGTACCCGCGCGCGACGATCACCTTCAACCGGCCCGACCGCCTGAACGCGTTCGACTTCCAGATGCTCCGCGAGCTCGCGCGCGCCTGCGAGGACGCCTCGTGGGACGACCAGATTCGCGTGGTCGTGTTGACCGGCGAAGGTCGCGCGTTCTGCGTCGGCGCCGACCTCAAGTCGTGGGCGGAGAGCTATCTCGGCAAGCCGAATGAGTACTGGAAGTGGTTCGGGGCGTTCAAGGACGCGCACGACCGACTGCGCGAGATCGGCAAGCCGACCCTCGCGCGAATCAACGGCGTCTGCGTCGGCGGCGGCAACGAGCTGCAGATGGCGTGCGACCTCGCGGTGATGGCGGACGACACGTTCATTCGCCACGTCGGCCCGGAGCACGGCTCGGTGCCGGCCGGCGGTGCGACGCAGTGGCTCACGCTCTTCGTCGGCGAGCGCCGTGCGCGCGAGATCGTCCTGATGTGCGAGCCGATTCCCGCGAAGACCTGCGAGGAGTGGGGTCTCGTCAACTGGGCGGTGCCGGCGGCGGAGCTCGACGCGAAGGTCGACGCGGTCGTCGAGAACCTCGCGCGCAAGCTCCCGCAGACGACGCGCTACGCGAAGCAGCATCTGAACTTCTGGAAGGACCTCGCCTGGCACGAGACGATCAACCACGCGCGCGACTGGCTCGCCCTGTCGATGGCGACCGAGGAGCCGCAGGCCGCGGTGAAGAGGTTCCTCGAGAAGAGCGATGGCTGAGCTCGTCCAGACCGAGCGAGAGGGCTCCGTCGCCCTCGTGACGATGAACCGCCCCGAGCGGCTGAACGCGCTGAACGACGAGCTGATCGGGTCCGTGGTCGACGCGCTCGAGGAGGCGGATCGCGATACGGACGTGCGCTGCATCGTGCTGGCGGGCGGCGAGAAGGCGTTCGCGGCCGGCGCGGACATCGGCCAGATGGCCACGGCTTCCGCGATGGACATGTACGCGCTCCGTGACCGGATCGACGCGTGGGACCGGATCAAGAACGTGCGCACGCCGATCGTCGCGGCCGTCTCGGGCTACTGCCTTGGCGGCGGCAACGAGCTCGCGATGGCGTGCGACCTGATCGTCTCGTCGCCGACCGCGCAGTTCGGCCAGCCGGAGACCGGCGTCGGGATCATCCCCGGGGCGGGCGGCACGCAGCGCCTGACTCGTGCGGTCGGCAAGTCGCTCGCGATGGACGTCATCCTCGCCGGCCGGTTCCTGACCGCCGACGAGGCGCTGCGCGCCGGGCTCGTCGCGCGCGTCGCCGACGACTGGCTCGGCGAGGCGAAGGCGGTTGCGAACGCGATCGCGTCGAAGGCGCCGATCGCGACGCGGATCGCGAAGGAGCTCGTCGACCATGCGGACGAGACACCGCTCGCAGCCGGGGTTGCCGACGAGCGCAAGGCGCTGTACCTCGCGTTCGCGTCGGAGGATGCGAGCGAGGGGCTGAACGCGTTCATGGAGAAGCGCAAGCCGGAGTTCAAGGGGCGCTGATGGCCGAGGTCGAGACCAGTCGCGACGACGCGGTATTGACGATCACGCTCAACCGCCCCGAGGTGTTCAACGCGTTCAACGCCGCGCTGCACGCTGCGCTGGCGGATGCGCTCGACACGGCAGCGGAGCCGGAGGTGCGCGCGGTGGTGATCACGGGCGCCGGCCGCGGCTTCTGCGCGGGGCAGGATCTGACCGAGTTCCGCGAGGTCGCAGACGACATCCGCGAGCGGCTCGAGAGCACGTACCACCCGAACATCCGCGCGATCCGCGCGCTCGAGAAGCCCGTGCTAGCTGCGGTCAACGGGCCGACCGCCGGCGCGGGCCTCTCGCTCGCAGTCGCGTGCGACCTTCGCATCGCCGCTGACACGGCGAGCTTCGTGCCCGGCTTCGTCGGGATCGGCCTCGTTCCCGACTCGGGCGGCTCGTACTTCATCCAGCGTTTGCTGGGCACCGCGCGCGCGTTCGAGTGGATGACGACCAACCGCAAGCTCGGAGCGGCGGAGGCGAAGGAGTGGGGGCTCGTGAACGACGTCGTCGAGGCGGGCGCGCTGCTCGGGCACGTCTCCTCGCTCGCGCGTGTCTACGCGTCCTTGCCCACGAAGGCGATCGGGATGACGAAGCGGCTGTTTGACCACGCCGAGAACGCGACGCTCGACGAGCAGCTGGAGCTCGAGGCCGAGCTGCAGTCCGCCGCGACGAAGAGCGCGGACTTCCGCGAAGGCGTCGCCGCATTCCTGGAGAAGCGCGCCCCGAAGTTCAGCGGGGCTTGAGCTCGACGCGGAGGTCGCAGTCGAGCGCCTCCGCGATCCGCAGCAACGTGTCGATCCGCGGCGGCCGCCCACCGCGTTCGAGCCGCGCGATCGCCGACTGGGTCGTGCCGGTCAGCTCGGCGAGCTCGCGCTGCGACAGCTTCTGCTCGGCGCGCCTCGTCGCGACGTCGTCGGCGATCTGCGCGAAGAGGTAGCCCTCCTTGGGAGCGATCGCCTGCGCCGCCCGCTCGCGTAGTCGCTCGATCGCCGGCTTCCGTGTGGCCATAGCGAGAATGCTATAGGGCGGAGATGATCTCGTCCACCTCGGGGAAGCGCCCCTCCTTCTGCTTCGAGAAGACGAGCTTCCCGTCGGCGAGCACGTCGAACTGGCTCTTCGCGCCCTCGACGATCTCGGTGTCGTGCTCGGTGCGCTTCGTTAGCTCGGCGGCGAGACTCGCGGCCCGGCGGTCGTAGCCCCCTCAGACGGGGCAGTAGTGAATCTCGATGCGCACGGCCGAAAGCTACCTTCACGACGATGAGCCGCGACCCGTACGACGTCGCCTGGTACGACGAGTACCTCGACCAGATCACCGGCGGCAACGTCCAGCTCTTGACGCGGCCGATCGAGATCGCCGAATACGACCCAAAGTGGCCGCGCCTCTACGCACGTGAGGAGGAGCGGATTCGGGGCGTCCTCGGCGCGAGGGTCGTGCGGATCGAGCACGCGGGGTCGACATCCGTCCCTGGGCTCCCGGCGAAGCCGCTCATAGACATCGTGCTCGAGGTCCCCGACTCGAGCGACGAGCCGTCGTACGTGCCCGACCTGGAGGCGGCGGGCTACCGCGTGGTCATCCGAGAGCCCGAGTGGTTCGAGCACCGTGTGTTCAAGGGACCTGACACCAACGTCAACTTGCACACGTTCACGGCGGGCTGCGAAGAGGTCGACGCGATGCTCCTCTTCCGCGATCACCTGCGCGGCAGCGCCGAGGACCGCGAGCTGTACGCGCGAACGAAGCGCGAGCTCGCCACGTATCCGTGGAAGTACGTGCAGCAGTACGCCGACGCGAAGACCGCGGTTGTGCAGGAGATCAAGGAGCGCGTGCGTGTTCACGGTTGAGGACCGGGACGCGCTCCGCGAACGGGTGCTGCGGCTCGCGGAGGAGGACGCGCGCGTGGTCGCCGGAGCTGCGGTGGGATCGCTCGCGCTGGGCGGTGGAGACCGCTACTCCGACCTGGATCTCACCTTCTCCATCGCCGACGGTAATCAGGTCGCCACGGTGCTCGACGACTGGTCGCGCACGCTCGTCGCCGAGCTCGAAGCCGTACACCTCACCGACCTCGAGCGCGGTCCGACGACGTACCGCGTGTTTCTGCTGCCGAACGCGCTGCAGTTCGACCTCTCGATGACGCCGGAGACGGAGTTCCGTGCCCTCAGTCCACAGTTCCGGCTGCTGTTCGGCGAAACGGCGGCCGGCGACGCGACCTTGTCCAAGCCACCGGTCGCGGGGGACCTCTTCGGGTGGGGAGTCATCTACGCGCTGCACGCTCGCGCGTGCATCGAGCGCGGGCGCGTCTGGCAGGCCGAGCACTACGTCGGTGCCGTGCGGGACCACGCGCTCTCGCTTGCCTGCCTTCGCGAGGGGAAGCGGGCGGTGCAGGCGCGCGGGTACGACGATCTCTCCGCCGAGACGCTCGCACGCTTCGAGGACGCCCACGTGGCCGCACTCGAGCCTGACACACTCCGGGCCGCCCTCGCCGCATCCGTCCGTGAGCTCGTGCGCGAGGGGTTCGACGCACGTCTTCCACATGCGGACGTCGTCGCGCAACGCCTCGCCGCGATCATCCCAGTGGGGTGATGCCGGGCCGGATGCGTCCGGGCAAGGTGGTTGTGTGCGATTCCTCTTGCCGGCCGCGGCCGCGCTCGTCCTCGCCGGGCTTCCCGCATGCGGCGGCGACGGCGAAAGCGTCCGCACGCTCCCGACCGATGTGACGGTCCCCACGGTGACCCGGCCCACACCGACCGTCACGCTGCCCGAGACCACGGAGCCGGCCGAGACCGAGACCGAGCCCGCGGTGCCGACCGAGCCCGAGCCCACGACGACGGCTGTGGAGACCGAGCCTGCGACGACGACCGTCAGGACGGTGACGGCGACGATCGAGACGGAGACGGAGACGGTCGTGGCGGAGCCGGAGGGAACGACCACGTCCGAGTCTGAAGGGCTGAGTCCCGCGGCCGTCGCCGCTGCAGCCGCCGCGGCTCAGGAAGAAGAGGAGACTCCCTGGGGCTGGATCGCGTTCGCGTGCCTTGCGGCGGCGGTGGTGATCGGCGCAATCATCTGGTGGTGGCGGCGACGATCGGCTCGGAAGAACTCGGAGGAGCCGCCGGTCGAGGACGACTGGAACGGTCCATCCTCTTGAGCTCGTTCGTCAGGCGCTCCAGGGTGTCGCCCGCGGCAACCAGCGCCTGACCGCGCGTCGGTACAGGTCGTACTCCTCGCCGTAGCGCTCGGACAGGGTCGGCTCCTCGTAGAAGCTGACGAAGCCCGCGACGATGGCCCAGAAGACCGCGGCGTAGGCCACCAGCGTGCCGCGGCCGAGGATCGCCGCCTGGCCGAGAATGACCGCAAGCACCGCGAAGTACATCGGGTTGCGTACGTAGCGGTAGAGGCCGCCGACCACGAGGTTCTCGGTGGGCGCGGCGGGAAAGGGCGTGCCCAGGCCCTCGACCGCGAAGCGGATCACCGTGTGCGCAAGTACACCGAAGCCGGCGGCGAGCAGCGCCGCCCCGGCGACCTGCAGCGCGAGCGGCGGGTCGGTGCCGTCCCAGCCCGTGAGCAGATACGGAACGAGGACGCCCTCCCGACCGCCGCTCCGCGTCTGGTCACGCCGTCAGATCGTCTTGAACTGCTCGAACGGCTGGCGGCAGCCGTTGCAGTAGCGCACCGACCGGCACGGCGTCGGGCCGAAGATGTTCTCGAGCTTCGTGTCGGTCGACCCGCAGTACGGGCAGCGGAACGCCGAGGACTGCAGCTGGAGGAGCGTCGGCGCGGTCGCCTCGCGCGGCGCCGGCGGTGCGAGCCCGGCGACGCGCAGCTTCTCTCGACCTTCGGCGGTGATCTTGTCCGATGACCACGAGTCGTCCGAGATCACGCGGACGTCGGGCTCGCCGCCGAGCTCGCGCACCTTTTCGGCCATCGCGTCGCGCATCACCTCGAGCGCGGGGCAGCCGAGGAAGGTCGGCGTGAACTCGACGCGCACTCGTTCGCCGTCGACGGCGACGTCGCGCACCACGCCGAGGTCGACGAGTGAGATCACCGGGATCTCGGGGTCGGGGATCTCGGCGAGCGCCTCCCAGACTGCCGCTTCGGTCACCACGTCGCACCCGGAATGCTGCGGCGCACCATCGTCATCTCCTCGTGGAGCTCGCGCAGCTCGTCGGAGTGCTCGCCCCGCTCGACGGCGTCGACCTCTGCACGTCCGACCCGCTCCGCGAGCGCCGCACGTAGCTCCGGCGCGAGCACGCCGAGCGCGTACGGCCAGAGCTCCTCGACCGCCGACTCGAACCGCTCGTCACCGCGCAGGCGGTCGGCCCACATCTGCGCGTGCATGCGGTGGTAGACCTCCTCGCGGTCCATCTTCGCCGCGAGGCCTGCAAGCTCTGTGTCGTCGGACGATTTGAGCTCCGCGAGCCGCAACTCGTCCGCGCACTCGTAGAGCCAGTGCCGCGCGATCGTGCGCGCCCAGTCGAGCCGGCGCAGCTCGACGAGCGGCGCGCTGCGGTACTCCTCAGACGAGCGGTCGAACGCGAGCGCATCTGCCGTCGTCCCGAGGTCGCTCGCCGCGAGCTCGTAGAGCGCGCGTGCGTGGCCGATCTCGTTCTGCGCGATCGACGAGAACGCGACGTCCTCCTCGAGCGACGGCGCGATCCCCGTCCACTCGGAGTCGCGCCAGCCGAGGATCAGCTCGTCGTCGGCGAGCTCAAGAAGTCGCTGTGCCCGCTCGCTCACGTGCCTCCTTCAGCTTGGCCTTCAACGAGTACCCGTCGACGCGGTGGTACGTCTTGTTCAACTCGTCCGGAAAATCGTGCACCTCGAGGATCGCGTCGCGCGGCACGACCCACAGCGCCTCCGACTCTTGCCGGCGGCCGTACTGCTCGCGCGCCCACGCCTCTGCGAACTCCAGGTCGGGCGCCTCGATCGAGCCCGCGTGCGCGAACGCCTGCCCGCGCCGCTCCTGACGGAAGACCTCGAAGATCACGCCGCTTCGGCGAGCACGACGTCGCGGACCCACGCCTCTTGGTCGAGGAAGCGTCGGCGGAACTCGAGCCGCTCGGCGGTCATCGGCCCGTGCCCGGTGACGACGCGTTTGAGCTCGTCCCAGTCCGGCTCGGAGTACTCCCACACGCCCTCGTCGTTCTTGCGCAGGTTCTCGTCGGGCACCGTGAGACCGAGCTCCCAGATCTGCGGGACGTAGCCGTCGAGGAACTGCTGGCGCGCCTCCTCGTTCCCCTGCGACTTGATCCGCCAGTAGAGCATCGGGTCCTCGTCGGCAGGGATCGCCGTGCCGTGGAACGTCATCAGCGGCCCCCACCAACGGTCGAGTGCCTCTTGCACGAGCTCGCGCTGCTCGTCCTTCCCGTTCATCATCGTGAGGATCACGTCACGCCCGTGGAGGATGTGGAACGACTCCTCCCAGCAGATCTTCTTCATGATCCGCGCGTACGGCGCGTACGAGCACTTGAGCAGCGCCTTCTGCGAGATGATCGCCGCCGCGTCCACGAGCCACGCGATCACGCCGACGTCGCCCCACGTCTTCGTCGGGTAGTGGAAGACGTTGTGGAACTTCGACTTGCCGTCGACGAGGTCCTGGAGGCACTGCGCCCGCGGCTTGCCGAGGTCCTCGACGACGCGGTAGATCAGCTGCGAGTGGCCGACCTCGTCCTGGACCTTCGCCGTGAGGGCGAGCTTCCGTTGGAGCGTCGGCGCGCGGAGGATCCACTCGCGCTCGGGCAGCACGCCCATCAGCTCCGAGTTCCCATGCATCTCGATGAACTTGATGAGCTTGGCGCGGTACTCGTCGGGCATCCAATCGCCCGTCTCGACCTGGCCTCCGCCTTGCACGTAATCGACGAATTCTTGGGTGCGCGTGTCCACTTGGCCTCCCTACCGAACGATCGTTAGGCTCAGTGTATCTCCGCCCGCCGGACCGAGCTCACCCGCCAGGCAGCGCGGCTCTTCGCCGAGAAGGGCTACCACGGCACGTCGATCGGCGACCTGGCAGACGCGCTCGGCGTCCAGAAGCCGACGATCTACACCTGGATCGACTCGAAGCAGGATCTGCTCTTCGAGGCGATGCGGGACGGGGCCGCCGCCTTCCATGCAGGGCTCGACGCGATTCCGGACGACCTGGCCGCGGACGAGAAGATCCGCCTCGCGCTGCGAGCGCACCTGCGCACGGTCGCCGGACAGCTCGACGTCGCGACCGTCTTCACCCGTGAGTGGCGCTACCTTGAGGGCGAGCGTCGCGAGGAGATCCTCGGCGAGCGTCGGCGCTACGAGGAGCGCTTCCGCGCGCTCTTCCGCGAGGGCCGCGAGCTCGGGGAGCTCCGCACCGATCTCGACGACGCCGCGTCTGCGCTGCTCGCGCTCTCGGCGGCGAACTGGGCCTACACCTGGCTGACGCCTGAGCGCGACACCGATGCTCTCGCGGATCGCTTCTGCGACGTCCTGCTCGACGGGCTGCGCGGCTACGCGAGCCGTGAGGGCGGGGCCGCGCGTGCGGCCCCGCCCTCGGTCGGCTAGCCCGCGTCCGCGGTCACCCAGGAGAACCCGGGTGTGCCGCCGGGAGTCCAGCCGGCGTTCGTCTCCATGTCGTCGGAGAGCGCCGTCGTGCCTCCCGCGCCGACGACACGCACGTCGTCGACGTAGAACCCCTCGTAGTTGGTTTCCGGGTCTGACGAGTACACGAAGCGCAGCAGGACCGTGCGCCCCGCATACGTGGCGATGCTCGCCGACTGCTCCACGTAGGTCGGGGTGAGCAGGTTCCCGGGCGACGTGAATGCCGGCGCGCCTGAGCTCCCCGTGAGCCCGTTCGTGTACGGCTTGTTGCCGCCGACCGCGCCGGGCGTCCCGATCGGGTCGAGTGGCGTCGTGCCCGAGCCGTTCGCGGCGGTCGTCGCGAGATCGGTCCACGTCGTGCCGTTGTCGGTCGAGACGAGCGCGAACGCCCAGTCGAAGCCGTCCTCGAGCTGGTACCACGACCAGAACTTCAGCTCGGTCGCCCCGACGGGGATTGCGAGCTGACGCGTGAGGTTGCTGTTCGCGGCTCCCGCGCTGCCGCCCCACCACGCGTGCGTGCCGGAGTGGATGCGCTCGGGCGGTGTCCCGCCGCCGCTCGACCCCGCGCCGACGAGGTCGACGTCGAGGTGGAACGTCCGGAACGCGTTCACGACGCTCGGTCCGCTATTCGACACGGCCACCCAGACCGTGGTCGGCAGCACGAGGTCGGTGCGGTCGTTGCCGTCCAGGATCGAGACCGCGCTCGGCGACGACTTCGACGTCGGCGTGTAGAGCGCGCCCGCCGGAACGGCGTGGTCGAGGTTCGAGCTCACCGTCGAGTCGACCTCCTGGCCGTTGTTGTCGAACACGAAGACGTCCTCGTGGTCGGCGCCGGCGGGGTCGTAGACCGAGAAGTCGACCCGCGACGTCCCTGCCGGGATCCGCACCGGGTATGTGACCCAGTCGGTGTAGATGTCCATGCCGTAGAAGCCGACCGCGGTGTAGTCGGTCTTGTCGGAGGCCCAGATCGGCCCTTCGACCGAGGCGACGACGTCGTCCGCCGGGTCGGTGTCGCGGATGTCGACTGAGAACTGCACCGGAATCCGGATGTTCTGCGTCGCGTCGCCGATCTTCACCTTGCCCACGATCGTCGCGGTGTAGAGGCCGGGTGCGGTGCCTGCCGGAACCGTGAGCCGAAATGCGACCGGCGTCTCAGTCCCCTTCGTCACCTTCGTCCCCTTCGGGAGCGCGAACCAGCCTGCGGCCGCCGACTTCACACCCACGGCCTCCTTGCCGGTCTCGACGGCGAAGCTCGCCTTGACGCCGTTCGCGAGCCCCGGTCCGCCCCAGAGCAGGAACTGCTGCGAGACGGCCTGGCCGGGCGACACGGCGTCCAGCGACCAGTTCGGCTGCAGGTCGCGGAAGTTCGGCGTCGTCGCCGGTGTGTACGCGAGCACGCCCTGCGTCAAGGCGAGCAGTGCCGCCGGCGCCGAGATGCGGCCGGAGCCTTCACCCGTGACGCCGACCCACTCGGCGTTCTTGACCGGCTTCAGCTGACTCGGGTCCTCGCCGGTCGCCTTCACGCGGACCGACGACGTCAGCCCCGTGATCGTCCCTTCCCACGCACGCGTCGTCGCCGTGTTGGCGAGCGCCGCCTTCAATCGGAAGTACTCCGGCGACGCGCCGGCCGCGTAGCGGCGGTAGCCGTCGATCACGAGCGCTGCTGCGCCGGCTGCGGCCGGTGCCGACATCGACGTGCCGGAGAGCACGGCGTACGTAGGGTCGGTCGAGTAGCGGTTCTGGGCCACGGCGTCGAGCGCGCGGATCTGGGCGCCGGTCACGGCCTCGGCCGCGACGTAGAACGAGCCCGGCGCGACGACCTCCGGCTTGATCAGCCGATCGCCGCTCGGACCGCGCGAGCTGAAGTTCGCGATTGCCGACGCCCCTGCGGCCGCGGCCTGCGGCCGGATGTTCCCGTAGATGCCATGCTCGGTCTCGGCGGTCGGATGGTTGAGGTCCCAGTCGGCGATGCCCGCCGCCACGGAGAGCGACTGGCTGGAGACCGACGGGTTGCCGACGCTCTGAAGTGTTGGTCCGCTGTTCCCCGCCGAGAGGGTGAACAGGACGTTGTAGCGCCGCGCGAGCTCGTTGACCAGGCGCGCCTGGTCGTCGTTGTTCGTCTCCTGCGCCGCGGGCGAAGCCGGGGCCAGGTAGAAGCGGCCGCCGCCGAGGCTCGCGTTGACGACGTCGGCACCCGCACCGCCGGCGCTCTTGTCAGTCGCGAGGTAGCGGAAGCCCGCCATCACACTGGAATTGAGGCACGAACCCGCCGCGAGACAGACCTTCGCGCCGGCGAGCTTCGCCTCGGGAGCGACGCCCGGCAGCTTGCCGTTGCCGGCGAACACGCCGCCCTCGGCGGTGCCGGTCGCGATGCCGCTCACGTGACTGCCGTGGCCGTTGTCGTCGTACGCGCGCTGCGCCGGGCAGGTGAGGCCGAGCGCGGCGTCCGCCACGGGCACGACCGCCGTGCAGTCGACGAAGGAATCGATCTTCGGGGCGTTGACCGGCGACGTCCATGTGAGCCAGTCGAGGTCGTCGAGATCGGAGTGCGTACCGTCGATGCCGCTGTCCGCGATGCCCACGAGCACGCTCTTGCCGGTGATGCCCTGCTCCCAGAGCGTGTCGGCGCCGAGGTCGTGCGTGCCGCGCTTCGCCTGGTCGGCGACGCCTGCAACGAACTGCGTCCGCGTCGCGAGCAGCTCCTGGGGTTCATCGAGATCGATGCGCGTGACGCGGTCGAGTTGCGAGATCGTCGCGATCGACGCTACGGGCGACGACACGGCGACGACGTTGATCTCGGGGAAGCGGTAGCGAACCGTTGCGCCCGCAGCGCTGAGAGCGCTCTCGAGCGCGGCGTCGCTATTGCCCGAGTGGCGCACGAGCGTGTACGCGGTGCCGGCCTTGTAGCCGCCGACGTACTGCGCGATCGGGAAGCTGCCGTAGCCGCCTTGCTTGACGAGCGCGACGGCGGAAGGTGTGAGCTTGTTCCAGGCGACCTGCGTACTCGCGCCCGGCGTTGCTGCCGACGCGGCGAACACGACGGCCGTCACGACGACGACCGCCAGCGCACGCGCCGGCACAGCGAGGTTGTGCACGGTGAGGGTCCTCCTTCTGGGATGAAGCACTGGGCGATACGAAAAGCGGCGAAACGAACGCAAACATCATTTCTCGCAACAAGCCGATTGAAACCTCGTAACTCCGGTTGATTCGCGGTTCAACCGAAAGCGGTGTTGATTGACGAATCAATCGGATTCACATTTGCGTTCGGCGGGAACGCGCTTCGTCTTCGTAGTCGCCCAGGAGGTCAGTTTGTCCAGGATGATTCGTCTCGCCGCCGTCGCGCTCGGTCTTGCCGTTGCGCTCGGCGGCTTCTCGATCGATGCCGGCGCGGACGTGAACGTGGCGAAGCGCTATGTCGTCGTGCTCGCCGGAACGGAGGCGGCCGGAGGCTTCGTCGCCGCCGATCGCACCGCCGTGCTCGCGCTCGTTCAGACGTCGGGGGGCGTCGTGCAGAACGACCTGTCGAGCCAGGTCGGCGTGTTGATGGTCGAGTCCTCGAACGTGCTCTTCGCGCAGGCTCTGCGCAGCTCGCCGCTCGTCTCCGAGGTCGGCGAGGACTGGCGCTGGCAGGCGTTCCCCAGCTACCAGCAGGCAGTCGCAAGCGGACAACTCACTGTCTGCGACGGCAAGAAGTGCCCGCTCGGCGGGCCTGAAGAGGGCGTCGACCCGCTCGAGCCGCTGCAGTGGGACATGGACCAGATCGACACGCCCGAGGCGCACGCGGTCCAGGCCGGATCGCGCAACGTCGACGTCGGCATCCTCGACAGCGGCATTGACGGCCACCATCCCGACTTCGTCGTCGACGGCGCCGGCTCGAACGTCGACTGTGCGCGGGGCCACAACTCGGTCTCGTTCCTGCCGACCGGGCCCGGCGTCGGCACGCCGGATCCGTGCATCGACAACCAGTTCCACGGGACCCACGTCGCGGGCACGGTCGCGGCGCAGGCGAACGGGCTCGGCATCGTCGGCGTTGCGCCGAACGTCACGCTCGTCCCGGTGAAGACGTGCGACGCGAGCGGGTACTGCTACGCGAGCGCCGTCGTCGACGCGATCACCTACGCAGGTGACGCGAAGCTCGACGTGATCAACATGAGCTTCTTCGTCGATGACGACGAGTTCCAACAGTCGACCGAGTTCAAGTGCACGAGCGACCCGACGCAGCGGTCGTTCAAGGAGGCGGTCGAACGCGCTCTGAGGTACGCGGTCAAGCGCGGCGTCGCGCCCGTTGCCGCGCTCGGGAACTCCGACCAGGATCTCGCGAACCCGAAGGACGAGAACGGAAACCCGATCTCGAACGAGTGCGAGGTCGTGCCCGCCGAGTCTCCAGGTGTGATCGGGACGACCGCGCTCGGGAACACGAGCGAGAAGTCGTCGTACTCGAACTACGGGTTCGGTGCTGCCGACGTCGCCGCGCCGGGCGGCAACGGCACGACTGGGGACTGCACGACGACGATCCTCTCGACGCTGCCGGGCGGCGCCCACGGCTGCATCCAGGGGACGTCGATGGCCTCGCCGCACGCGGCAGGCGTCGCTGCGCTGATCGTCAGCCAGTTCGGCAAGCTCAAGGGAGGCGACGTCGATCTGTCGCCCTCCGAGGTCCAGCTCCGCCTGCAGGCGACGGCGGTCGATATCGGCCTGCCGGGGTACGACGAGTGCTTCGGCCACGGACGGATCAACGCGTTCCGCGCGGTCAAGAACGATCGCGCCGTCGTGCGCGACGCGAGCGCACCGAACTGCCCGGCGTACACCGAGTAGCGAACTGAACGGCCCGTGCCATGCTGCGCGCATGGCACGGGCTGTCCTGATCGTCAATCCCTTCGCGTCGCGGGTCACCGACGAGCTCGTCGACCGTGTCGCGAGTACGCTCGGTGACGTGGACGTGCGGGTCACGAAACGCGCGGGCCACGCGACCGAGCTTGCACGCGAGGCGGACGGCGAGGTCGAGGCGATCTACGTCTTCTCGGGGGACGGCGGCTTCAACGAGGCGTTGAACGGCGTCGCCGGCCGCACGCCGGTCGGCTTCGTCGCCGGCGGGGGTGCAAGCGTTCTGCCTCGCGCGCTCGGTCTGCCGCGCGACCCCGTGGCCGCTGCGCGCAGGCTGCTCCAGAGTAGGACCCGCCGCATCTCGCTCGGCCGCGTCAACGGCCGCCGCTTCGGGTTCTCGGCCGGCGTCGGCTTCGACGCCGAGCTCGTGCGCAGAGTCGACGCGCGCGGCCGTACCCAAGAGCGAGGCCGCGCCGGGAACGTGCGGTTCGCCATGGAGGGCCTCGGGCTGCTCGCGTCGAGTCGGTTCCGCCTTGAGCCGGTGCTCGAGGTGCGAGGTCACGGCCGCGCCGCCTTCGCGCTCGCCGCGAACTGTGACCCGTACACGTACGCGGGGCGCCTACCGCTCCACGTCGCGCCGCTGGCGAGCTTCGAGGGCGGCCTCGACATCGTCGGCGCCCGCGCCTTGAAGCCGTTCGCCCTGCCCCGCTTCGCCGCGTACGTCGTGCGCGGCGCAGGCCAGGAGCGTGCGCGCGACATCCTCTACGCGCGCGACGTCGATCGCGCGGAGATCGTCTGCGACCGCCCGCTTCCGCTGCAGGCCGACGGGGAGGACCTCGGAGACGTCACGGAGGCGCTGGTCGAGGCCGAGCGCGACGCCGTAACGGTGCTCGTCTAACGGAGCGCTCTCGCGAGCACGGGGTCGCGGCCGGCGAAGAAGTCGGCTCCGGTCAGCGCGACCGCGACGTCGGGGTCGAGCTGCAGCCCGCTCTGGCCGGGGAGCTTCTCGAAGTGGATGCGGGGCACGTTGATCGTGTAGCCGCTGACGGGCAGAGGGACCGGGGCGGTGTCGCTGTAGTGGTTCGGGCTGCCGCCGGTCGGCTCGCCGATGAAGATCGCGCGGGTCCCGCGCTTCAGGTCAACGGCGAAGTGCACCGCTGCGGAGTACGTCGTGCGACCGATCAGCACGATCAGCTTTCCGCGCTTGTTGACCGGGCGCGACTTCAGCGACTGCAGCAGGTACCCGTACGTATTGATGTCGCCGCCGCCGTTGTTGCGCAGGTCGATGATCACGCGGCGCGTCTTCGCCCGGCGCGCGAGCCGGACGAGGCGATCCGCGATCTCTCTCGGATAGCCCTGCACGGTGTTGTAGCCGAAGTAGACGGAGCGATCCCTGTCGATCGTCGTCAGCCACTGGGACGTTCCGCGCTTCTGGACGAAGAGCGGCTTCGAGCGCTTCGGCATCCCGTCGAGGTAGTTCGGATAGGCAGGCCGCAGCGCAGTGATGTACGCGCGGGCCGTGACGGGCGTGATCGCGGTGTCGGCCGCGCCTTCGACCGAGAACACGGCGCGCGCCGCGGTGGACGTGATCCCGAGCCCGTGCAGGATCTCTGCGGACACGAGGTACGGGCTGCGGTGCGCCGCGCGCGACAACGCGTTGTCGTAGGTCACGAGCGGGTCGAGGAGGCGGAGCACGTCGGCGATCGGCTTGCCGTCGATCGCGACGAGCTTGCGGCCCACGAGTTGCGGGCGGCCGGGTGCCGCGACGACGTAGACGCCGTCCGCGAACTCATACGTCGCGAGCGGGTAGAGGTGGAGCACGCGGCGGTGGTCGGAGAGCGGGTTCATGTTCGCGTGGCCGTCCCGCTCGCCGAGGAGCGCGACCAGTCGGAGGAGCTCGACCATGAGCTCGTCGTCGTCGAGCTCCGGGAGGCTCGCGATCAGCCGGTCGGCAGCCGCGCGGTAGTCCGCCTTCGAGACCGCGTGGTACGGGCTCGGGTGGATGCGCTCGAGCTCGGTGAGGTAGAGCTCGACGTCGGAGGCGGTCTCCGGCGGCGCCGCTGCCGCCAACCCGCACGCGGCGAGGGCGAAGGTGACGGCGAGGACCGCGAGCAGGCGATGCATTCCGTTGCGGAGTATTCCGAAACGGAGTATGATAGTCAAGCATGCCCGCGACGAGAACCGCCACCCGGACGCTGACCACGACGGAGGCCGCCGTCCTCGCGCTCCTCGCGATCGAGGGCGAGAACTCCGGCTACGACCTGCTCAAGTACGTCCAGAAGGCGATCGGCTACGTCTGGGCGCCGGCCCGCTCGCAGCTCTACAGCCTCCTGCCGCGGCTCGTGAAGGACGGGTACGCGCGGAGCCGGTCGGTCAGCCAGTCCGAGCGGCCGGACAAGACGCTCTACAAGATCACGCGGGAGGGCCGGCAGGCGCTCGACGGCTGGCTGACGCACGTCGACCCGACCGACCGCGCGGCGTTCCAGCTCCGTCTGTTCGTCGGGGCGCTGACCGACGACGACGTGCTCGTCCGTCACGTCGAGGCGTTCCGGGACGAAATGGCGGAGCGGCTCGCCGAGTACCGGGCGATCGAGCCGACGAACAGCCGGAGCGGGGCGGACTTCTACCACTACCTCCTGCTGCGCAGAGGCATCCAGACGGCCGAGCTCGACCTCGAGTGGGCAGACTGGGTCCTGCGAGCTCTGAAGCGTCCGCACCCGTGAAACGGCGGCCGCGCCGCGGGCTGATGCTCGTGCTGCTCGTCGCGGCGGCGGTCGGCTGCGCGGCGGGGAACGCGAAGGAGACCCCGTCGGGGGCGGAGAGCGACGTGCGGCTCTTCGCGTCGGAGCTCGAGCGGATCCACCCGAACCCGTATCACGCAACCCCCCGCGAGGAGTACGCGCGGCGAGTCGACGAGCTCGCATCTCGAGCGGGCTCGCTCGACCGCGACCAGCTCGTGGTCGAGCTGATGCGCTTGCTCGCGCTGCTCGGCGAGCGCGACGGGCACTCGGGCATCTACACGCTGCACTCGCACCCACGGCCGATGCACCTCTACCCGCTTCGCACCTACTGGTTCTCCGATGGGCTTGCGGTCGTCGACGGCGACGAGCCCGGCGCCAAGCTCGTCGCGATCGAGGGCGTTCCGGTCGACGAGGTCATCGCCCGCGTTCGTCCGCTGATCACCCGTGACAACGAATGGAGCTTCCGCGAGCGCGTTCCGTACTACCTCGTCTGCGCCGAGGTGCTGCGCGGGCTGGGCATCGCCAAGAGTGAGCGCGTGACGTTCACGCTGGAGTCGGCGAGTGGCAGGCGGGACGTCGCGCTCGCGCCGATCGCCGCGTCGAGCTACACGGCTCGCTTCCCCTACTACTGGCAGCCGCCGGCAGCGCCGCCCGGCGTTCGCAACCCGCTCTGGGTTCGATACCGCGGCACGGAGCAGGCGGTGAAGACGCTGCAGCGCGGACGCTTCGTCTACGTCGCGTACACGCACACGGGCAGCGCAGGCGACCTCGCGGATCGAATCAAGAGGCTGGCGCGCAGGCCGGCCTTCCGTCGACTGATCGTCGACGTGCGCCAGAACGGCGGCGGCGACAACACGAGGTACTTCCCGCTCCTCGACGCGCTCGCGAGCAAGGTCGTGAACCGCCGCTCGCGGCCGGTGCTCCTGACGGGGCGAACGACGTTCTCCGCGGCGGGCAACTTCGCCGCTGACGTCGAGCAGTCGACCCGGGCCCGGCTGATCGGGGAGCCGCCCGGCGGCTCGCCCAGCCAGTGGGGCGACTTTGCTCCGTTCGTGCTTCCGAACGTCGGCCTGGAGGTGCTCGTCGCCACGCAGTACATCGAGCGGGGCCGCGACGGCGACACGCGCCCTGCGCTGGAGCCCCACCTCCGCGTGGAGCTCTCGAGCACCGACTGGCTCGCGGGCCGTGATCCGGTGCTCGCGGCGGCGCTTCGCTGACCCCCCAGCCGCTCATGGATAATCCCTGCGATGGCGCAGGTGCTACCCGCCGAGCGCGACCTTCGTCGCGTGATCGGCGACGGCGACGCGGTCCCTGACGGCGAGGTCGACGGGCTCACCGAGCACGACCTGCTCGAGCTCTACCGATCGCTCGTCCTGCTCCGGACCTACGACGAGCGCTCCGTCGTTTACCACAGCCAGGGTCGGATCGGCACGTACGCGATCTACTGGAACCACGAGGCCATGCAGGCGGGGTCGGTCTACGCCCTCGAGGACGAGGACTGGATCTTCCCGAGCTACCGCGAGTCGGCGATCGCGCTCCTGCGAGGAATGCCGGCGAGCACGATCCTTCAGTGGTGGCGCGGTCACCCGTCGGGGTGGTGGAACCCGGCCGACTACAACGTCGCGTCGATCTGCGTCCCGATCGCGACGCACGTCCCACACGCCGCCGGGCTCGCGTGGGGGAAGAAGCTGCGCGGCGAGCCAGCGGTCGCGATCGCGTACTTCGGCGACGGCGCGACCTCCGAGGGCGCGTTCCACGAAGGCGCGAACTTCGCGGCCGTCACCGGTGCGCCGCTCGTGCTCTTCTGCAACAACAACCAGTGGGCGATCTCGACGCCGATCACGGCGCAGACCCGCGCGGAAGCGCTCGTCGACAAGGCGATCGGCTACGGGATTCCCGGGATCCGCGTAGACGGTGGCGACGTGCTCGCGGTGTACGAGGCGACGCGCGAAGCGATTGCCCGCGCGCGGACCGGAGGCGGCCCCACGATGATCGAGGCGGTCACGTACCGCGCCGCGCCGCATGCGACCGCGGACGACCCGAGCGCGTACATCGACCTCGAACGCGTCGAGGAAGAAAGGCAGAACGAGTGCGTCGGCCGTTACGAGCGCTACCTCGAGCGGCTCGGGATCGCGATCGACCCGACCTTCAAGGCAGAGGCGCTGGAGACGATGCGGCGCGGCATCACCGAGGCCGAGGCGGAGCCGCCCGCCGATGTGTCGCTCGTGTTCGACCACGCGCACGTCGAGCCGCTGCCGTCGTTCGACGACGAGCTTCGGGAGTTGCGCGGTGGCTGAGCTCACGCTCCTCGAAGCGATCAACGACTGCTTCCACGTCGAGCTCGGGCGTGATCCGAACGTGATGATCCTGGGCGAGGACGTCGGCCGCGCCGGGGGCGTGTTCCGGGCGACCGCGGGTCTGCGCGACCGTTTCGGGCCGGATCGGTGCTTCGACACGCCGCTCGCGGAGGCGGGAATCATGGGCGCCGCCGTCGGGCTTTGCATGGCCGGCTGGCGTCCCGTGTGCGAGATGCAGTACGACGCGTTCTCGTACCCGTCGCTCGACCAGCTGATCACGCACGTCGGCCGCTACCGCTGGCGCACCGGGGGGAAGATGCGGTTCCCGATCACGGTGCGCATGCCCTACGGCGGCGGCGTGCGCGCGCCGGAGCTGCACGACGACTCGCCCGAGGCGTACTACGTGCACACGCCGGGCGTGAAGGTCGCGATCCCGTCGACGCCTGCCGACGCGAAAGGCTTGCTCGCGGCGGCGATTCGCTCCGACGATCCCGTCGTGCTCTTCGAGCCGAAGCTCCACTACCGCACGATGCGCGGCGAGGTTCCCGAAGGCGAGCACGTGGTCGAGCTCGGCAAGGCACGACTCGCGCGCGAGGGCACCGACGTGTCGCTCGTCGCCTACGGGTCGATGGTGCCGCTCTGCGAGCAGGTCGCTGACGAGCTCGCGGGCGAGTGCTCCTGCGAGGTGCTCGACATTCGCTCGCTCAAGCCGCTCGACGAGGACGCGCTGCTCGCGACGGCGGCGAAGACGGGTCGCGTGGTCGTTGTCCAGGAGGCGCCGCGCACCGCGGGCTACGGCGCCGAGCTCGCCGCGGTGCTCGCGGAGAAGGCGATGCTCGACCTGCGCGGACCGGTGCTCAGGGTGACCGGCTACGACGTTCCGTACCCGTACTGGCAAATCGAGGACGCGTACATGCCGTCGGTGCAGCGCGTCTCGAACGCCGTCCGGAAGCTGCTCGAATACTGAGCGAGCGGCTGCGTCTGTGGCTCGAGCGGGCCGGGTCCGGTTACCGGTTGCGGGACGCCGCGACCGAGCAGATCGTGCGCGAGGACGATCCTCGCATCCACGTCATCCCGGTTGCGGGCGTCAGCTACCGCATGGACGACGTGCAGGCGGAAGCCTTCGCACCCGGGCGGCCACTCGCGCTCGTCCCCGAACCGGACAATGAGCACGATCCGAACGCGATCGCGATCTGGGACGAGGGGCAGCACGTCCAGGCCGGCTACGTCCCCGCGGAGGTGGCACGCACGTTGCGCGCGGACGAGTGGCAGGCCGTGTCGATCAGAGAGTTCGCGGAGGAGGGCCGGCGCGGAGGCCTGCGCGTGTTGCTCGCCCCCCGCGACGCGTGGATCGGGATGCCGCGCCCGTGATCCACGAGCTGCCGCACGAGCGTCGGGTCTTGCACGGGCACTACTCGCGTGAGCTCGCGCCCGTTCTGTCGATCGATCCTGGCGACACGATCGCCTTCTCGTGCCCGAACGCGGGCTGGGAGTACGAGCACGGCGTGCGTTTCGAGCCGTACCACGAGGAGCTCGACGCGGGGCATGCGCTCGTCGGGCCGGTCGAGGTGCGCGGCGCGAAGGCCGGAGGCACGCTCGTCGTCCGCGTCGGCAGCGTCGTGCCCGGTCCCTGGGGCGTCACACTCGCGCACGAATCGACGCGAATCGAGTGGAAGCTCGCGAGTGACGAAGGGGTCGAAGATCGCGGTGCCAGGGTTGCGCTGGCGCCCTTCCTCGGGGTGATGGGCATGCCGCCCGACGAGCCCGGGCGGCACTCCACCGGCCCGCCGCGTCGGTGCGGCGGGAACATCGACTGCAAGGAACTCGTCGCGGGGACGACGCTCTACCTGCCGATCAGCGTCGACGGCGCGCTCTTCTCGGCGGGTGACGGTCACGCGGCGCAGGGCGACGGCGAAGTGTCCGGGACGGCGATCGAGTGCCCCGTCGAGCGCGCAGAGCTGACGCTCGAGCTCTCGGGCCTCGAGCTGCGCACTCCGATCGCCCGCACGGAGACGTCCTGGATCGCGTTCGGCTTCTCCGAGGACCTCGACCTGGCCGCCGAGGAGGCGATGGCGACGATGCTCGATCTGATGGAGCGCGAGCTCGAGCTGGAGCGCAACTACGCGCTCGCGCTCTCGAGCGTCGTGGTCGACCTGCGCGTGACCCAGATCGTGAACGGGGTCAAGGGCGTGCACGCCGTGCTCCGCGACGGCGCGATCCGGTAGAACCTCCGCGCGTGGCCTACGAGTTCAAGCTGCCCGACCTCGGCGAGGGCCTGACCGAAGGCGAGATCGCGCGCTGGCTCGTTGCCGAGGGGCAGGAGATCGCCGAGGACGACCCGCTCGTCGAGATCCAGACCGACAAGACGACGGTCGAGATCCCGTCGCCTGCGGCTGGGGTCGTCTCAAAGATCCTCGCGGCGGAGGGCGACGTCGTACCGGTCGGGAGCGTGATCGTCGTGATCGGCAACGGTTCGGCCGCCCCTGCAGATGACCGCGAGCAGCCGCGAGCCAAGCCGGCCGTGGCCGCGCCGGCCGCGTCTCGGGACCTGGTCCCTGGACAGGGCGGAGACGGACGGGTCAGGGCAACGCCGCTCGTCCGACGCCTTGCCCAGGAGCTGGGCGTCGAGCTCGAGACCCTCGGAGGAACGGGGCCTCAGGGTCGTGTGACCGAAGAGGACGTGCGAGGTGCGGCCACGACCAGGGACCAGGTCCCGAGGCACGGCTCCGAAGGACGGCGCGAGCGGTTGCGCGGCGTGCGGCGCGTGATCGCGGAGCACATGACGCGCGCGCAGTCGATCCCTTCGGTGACGTGGGTCGAGGAGTGCGACTTCGGCAACGTCGACCTGAAGCAGCTCGTGCCGAGGGTGCTCGAGGCGGTCGCGGCGTCGCTCCAGGAGTTCCCCGAGCTGAACGCGCGGCTCGAGGGGGACGACATCGTCTTCTCCGACCGCTACGACCTCGGCGTTGCGATCGACACCGAACAGGGGCTCGTCGTCCCGGTCGTCCGCGACTGCGACTCACGCTCGCTCGACGAGCTCGACGCCGAGGTGACCCGGCTCGCGGACGGCGCGAGGCAGGGGACGCTGAAGCCGGAGGAGCTGCGCGGCTCGACGTTCACGATCACCAGTGCGGGCAAGTTCTCGGGCTCGTTCGTGACGCCGCTGATCAACCACCCGGAGGTCGGGATCCTCGGCATCCACCGGATCGCGGAGCGTCCCGTCGTGCGCGACGGCCAGATCGTCGCGCGCCCGATCGGGCACGTGTCGGTCACGTTCGACCACCGCGTGCTCGACGGCAAGCGCGCCGCCGAGTTCGGGCTCGACGTGATCTCGCGCCTGGAACGCGAAGAGCCCGGCTAGGCCGGGCTCTCGCACGTTCGGTCGTTTCGTCCAGCTACTTCTCGTTCGGGTCGTTCAGCTGGCCCCGGATCTCTCCACCGGGGAACTTCGAGCTGTGGACGTTCGCGTAGGCCTTGCCCGCGCGGATCGCGGCCAGGATCTCGGCGAACTCGCCGGTTGCGATTCCCTGTCCGGCCGGACCGACCACGTCGCTCGCGTCAGCGCTTCCGCTGATCGTCGTCGGCGATGCTGGGCATGTCTGAGTGCCCGCCGGCGGAGTGACCACGGGCGCCACCGTTGACGGGTTGCCGCACAACCAGATCGAGATACCGCCGTTCACGTGACGTTGCCCGAAGTGGATGTGGGCTTGGTTGACCACGCCTTCCATCCCGCCGTAGCTCAGCGTCCAGTCGAACGACGAGCCGTCGTCTGAGACCTCAGCCTTGAACGAGCCGCCGCCTGTCGTCGACACCGAGGGCGGCTCCTGATACCCCTCGAGCCCGTCCTTCGCACCGATCTTGTTCGAGCCGCTGCCGGCGACCGCGGCGACGGTCAACGTCGATCCTGCCGCGACGAGCACGAGTAGGGCGAACAGGTACTTCCTCATGCGTGACTCCCTCCTCCCCCGGGTGTGACCCAGTAGTGAGCAAGGGTCCTACCCGGGGGAGGGGAAATCGGATTTAGGCGGCTGCGGGAGCCGGCGAGAGCGGCGGTGCCTCGGGGAGGTGCTCGGCGAGCATCTCCTCGATCTTGGGCGCGCTGGCGCGGCCCTCGATCCTCCCGACCGCACGCTTGTCCTTGACGAGCACGAGCGTCGGCACCACTTCGACCTTGAACTTGGCGGCGAGCTCGGGCTTGGCGTCGACGTCGACCCGCGTCGTGCGTAGGCGATCGCGCTCCTTGCGGGCGAGATGTGCGAGCAGGCTTTCCATTCGGCGCGCGGGGCCGGAGCGTTCGCTCGTGAAGAAGACGAGCAAGGGCCTGGCGTCGTCGGTCATTCGCTTCTCCTAGGTTTGCAGTGGGTCCGTCAATAAAAGAAGGGGTTCAGGAGATTCCCGCTTGACTGTCGGTTCAAACTCCGTCAGTACACTCGAAAGCGTCTTGGGAACCTGGTACTGGATCGGTGCAAGCGCGGGCCTCGGCGCCTCGCTCGGCGTCCTCGCGGTCGGGGTCCTTCGCGACCTCAGGGTCGCGCTCCCGGTCGCCCTGGTCGCCGCGGCGGCGGTCGGCTGGCTGCTCGCGGAGCTGGCCGGCGCGGTCGCGGGCGGCGTCGGCGGCGTGCTCGGCACCGTCGGAGCGGCGCCGACCGTTCAGGGTGCGCTGGCCCGCGGCGGCACCCGGGGCGGGACCGCTCTGCTCGTGGCCGGTGCCGCGCTCGTCCTCGCCGCCCTCTCGTTCGTTCCGGTGCTCGGCTACCTTCTCGCGCTCGCGCTGCCCGTGCTCGGGCTCCGCGTCCGCCGGCGCGCAGGCGAGCGCCACGCGGGTCTCCGGATCCTTGCCCGCGACTAAGGCGCTGCTGATCGTCATCGACGGGCTGACGCCCGCGATGTACGAGGACGCGGTCGAACGACGGGCGGCTCCGGCGCTTGCCGAGCTGCACGAGCGAGGCGAGTACCGCCGCGCTGCGACGGTGTTCCCGTCGCTGACGCCCGTCTGTCTCTCGTCGCTCGTGACCGGCGCGTACCCGGACGTACACGAGATCCCGCACCTCGTCTGGTACCACCGCGGCGAGCAGCGGCTCGTCGAGTACGGATCGTCGTTCGCAGCGCTGCGACGCGCGGGCACACGCCGCGGCATCCTCGACGCGATCTTCCGCATGAACGAGGAGCACCTCTCGCGGAATGCGGTGACGCTCTACGAGTCCGTCGAGGACGCCGGTCGTGTCGCGGCGGCCGTGAACATCATCTGCTACCGCGGAAGCACACCGCATGTCGCGCGCATTCCCGGAGTGACCCGCGCCGCACAAGGGCCTAAGCGGTTCTTCTTCTTTAACCTCTTCGAGTCCGACGAGACCGGCGCGCCGTTCCGCCCGGGCACGCGACGGGTCGGCGGGAACGACAAGTACGCCGGCGCGGTCGGGCGCTGGCTCGTCACGCGCGACGGCTTCGACCTGCTCGTCTACTACCTGCCGGACTACGACTACGCGTCGCATGCGGCCGGCCCGGATGCGGCGCACGCCGCGCTCACACGTGCAGACGACGCGGTGCGCGCGCTGCTCGACGCCGCGGGTGGGGTCGACGCGCTGCTGGAGCGCTACGCGGTCGTCGTCTGCTCGGACCACGGACAGACTCGCGTCGACCGGCCGACGTCCTTGCACCATTCCTTCGCCGGCGTCGACGAGCTCGTCGTCACTGCCTCCAACCGTGCAGGGATGGTCTACGACCTCCGCGGTGGCCGCGCCCGCGAGCTGGCGCAGCGACTCGACGGCGACCCCGCAACGGAGACCGTCCTCTTCCTCGAGAACGGCGAGCTCGTCGCTCGGCGCGACGGAGGCGAGGGGCCCGACGTGCTCGCCGACTATCCGGACGGCCTCGCGCGCGCGACGGCGGCCCTGCGCAACCCGAACAGCGGGGACGTCCTCGTGTCGGCCGCTCCCGGGTACGAGTTCACCGATCTCGCCGGCCGGCATCACGCGGGCGGCGGCAGTCACGGCTCGCTGACGGTGGGCGACTCCGAGGTTCCGGTGCTCACGATCGGGGTCGGAGCCGCGCCCGCGAGCATCACCGGGATCGCGGCGCTCCTGCTCGACCAGCTCGGCCTGGAGCGCCCGGAGTACGCGCGCGCGCTCAGCTATGCCTGACCGTTCGGACGAGCGCCGCCGGATGGTGGAGCAGCAGCTCCGAGACCGCGACATCGAAGACGAACGCGTGCTCGACGCGATGGAACGTGTGCCACGCCACGTCTTCGTCCCCGAGGGTCTCCGCGACCGCGCCTACGACGACGCGGCCCTGCCGATCGGCTCCGGCCAGACGATCTCGCAGCCGTACATGGTCGCCCGCATCTGCGAGGCGCTCTCGCTGCACGGGAGCGAGCGCGTGCTCGACGTCGGCACCGGCTCGGGCTACCAGGCCGCCGTGCTCGCGGAGCTCGCCGCCGAGGTGCACACGATCGAGCGGCTGCCCGAGCTCGCAGAGGCCGCACGGAGTCGCCTCGAGGAGGCCGGTTACGGCGACCGGGTGCACGTCCACGTCGGCGACGGCACCCTCGGCCTCCCCGAACACGCGCCGTTCGACGCGATCGCGGTGGCCGCCGCAGCGCCCGAGCTTCCGGCGAGCCTCTACGACCAGCTCGAGCCCCGGGGACGGCTCGTCGTCCCGGTCGGCAAGCGCCACGGCCAGCAGCTCCAGCTGATCGTGCGGAGCCCCGAAGGCCCCGCGGTCGTGCGCTCCGTCTCTTGCCGATTCGTGCCCCTGCTCGGCGAGGAGGGCTTCGCGGTTTGACGGTCGGCCGGGGAGGCAGACTGTTCCGGGTATGAGAGGGGTCTCTGCAGAGCGCCTGCTTCGCCTGCCGGTCCGGGTCCGCGGGATCGAGCTCGGCCGGCCGGTCGACCTCGTGCTCGACCGTGACCACACGCGCGTGCTCGGCTTCGAGGTGCTCTGCGGCGACGAGGAGCGGCGCTTCCTGCCCCTCGCCGTGGCGACGGTCCGCGAGGGCGAGCTCGAGGTCCGCTCGTCCCTTGCACTCCTCGAAGCAGCCGAGCTCGCCTTCTACACGAAGCGCGGGAGCACGTTCGCTGCGCTCAGGGGCTGTGGCGTGCTGCGTGCGCGGAGGCTGGTGGGCGAGCTCGCGGACCTGACGCTCGCGCCTGACGGGACGATCGCCTCGGTCGTGGTGACCACGCCTGATGGCCGCGAAGAGCTGGACAACGGCGCCGACGTGGTGTTCGTCCCTGCGGGCACACGCATCCGCGCGGCTTCGTGAGCGGCTAGGCTCGCCTGCGTCGTGGAGCGCTCGTCCTCCGTCGGCGTCGCCGCCGCGCTTGCCCGCACCCGCGCCGGCCGCGCTCTCCGACGCCAGCAGAACTGGATCCAGCTCGCGAAGTTCACCGCGGTTGGTGCGAGCGGCTACGTCGTCAACCTCGCGGTCTTCACGGCGCTGTTCATCGGTGCCGACGTCGACCACCGCCTCGCCGCGGTCGGCTCGTTCCTCGTCGCGGTGACGAACAACTACACGTGGAACCGGCTCTGGACGTTCCACGGCGAGCGAGGACACGTCGCGTACCAGGGAGCGCGGTTCTTCTTCGTCGCCGTGTGTGCCCTGATCGCGAACCTCGTCGCGCTCGAGGCGCTGATCGTGCTCGGCCTGCCCGAGATCGCGGCGCAGGCGATCGCGATCGTGCTCGTCACGCCGATCAACTTCGTCGGCAACAAGCTCTGGACGTTTCGAAGAAAACGCTGACGCGTTTCCTTCGATACGGGATTCTCGCCGCCGCGCTCGCGTGGCCCTCCGTCGCCGACGCTGCAACGACAACGACTCCGACTGCGCCGGTCTTCGACGGCAAGGGCAACCTCGTCCAGACGCCTTTCATTCCCGCGCCCGAGCCTGCGCGGCTCACCGAGCAGCGCGCCGAACGCATCTTCCTCGCGCACCCGAAGATCCGGGACTGGCTGGACCGGTACCCCACGAAGGGTCGCACCGTCCAGGCCGAGTACGGCGACAACGACTCGGCGTGGCGCGTCAAGGTGTGGTGGGGCGAAGCGGGGCAGATCGCCGACGGGAAGGTCGACGACCGCTCGGGGCTCGTCACGGAGGCCTGGACCGGCCCGCAGGTGGCGTGGAAGATGGCGCGCGGGGGGCCGGGCGCCTTCGGCGGACGGGACATCAACAAGCCGCTCGTCTGGTTCGGCTTCTGCCTCGTCTTCCTGATCGGCCTCGCCGATCTGCGCCGGCCGCTCTCGCTCCGGAACCTCGACCTCATCGCGCTGCTCTCGTTCGCGGCGTCGCTCTGGTTCTTCAACCGCGGCGACATCTTCACGAGCGTGCCGCTCGCCTACCCACCGCTGCTCTACGTGATCGCTCGCATGGCGTGGATCGGAACGACCGCCCGGCTGAAACCCGCCCGGCCTGTGTGGCCGGTCTGGGTGCTCGTCGCCGGTGCGGTGTTTCTCGCGGGCTTTCGCATCGGGCTGAACATCGAGACGTCGAACGTGATCGACGTCGGCTACGCGGGAGTGATCGGCGCGGACAGGATCGTCCACGGCGAGGCGCCGTACGGCCACATGCCCGTGCAGGGGAACCTCAAGGCGTGCGGCCCGGCCGACGCCGAGGGGGAGATCCGCGAGCGCGTGCAGACCAACGGTCGCTGTGAGGCCTCGAACGACCGCGGCGACACCTACGGCCCCGTGTCGTACCTCGCGTACGTCCCGGGCTACGCGCTCTTCGGCTGGACCGGCAAGTGGGACGACCTGCCGGCCGCGCACTTCACGTCGATCGTTTTCGACCTGCTCTGCATGCTCGGCCTGGCGCTCGTGGGCTGGCGCTTCGGCGGCCAGCGGCTGGCGGCGACGCTGCCCTTCGCGTGGGCGGCGTATCCCTTCACGCAATACGCGTCGAGCTCGAACACGAACGACGCGATCCTTCCCGCGCTACTGATCTTCGGTTTCTTCTTCGCCGCTCAACCGGCGCTCCGAGGAGGCTTTGCCGCGCTGGCGGGCTGGACGAAGTTCGCCGCGCTCGTCGTTGCGCCGTTGTGGGCCACGTACCCGGAGTGGAACACGCGCCGCGTCGCGCGCTATTTGGTTGGTTACCTTGTCGGCTCAGCGCTCGCCTTCTCGGTGCTGCTGCTGGAGCCGAACGTGCTCGACGCCGCGCGCACGTTCTGGGACCGCACGCTCGGCTGGCAGCTCGGGCGTGAGTCGCCGTTCTCGATCTGGGACTGGGGGCAGTACCACGCCCGCGGGATCCCTGACCTCCATCTGCCGCACCAGTTCGTCAAGGCGCTCCTGCTCGCGGGCGCCCTCGCGGCCGCGTTCGTTCCACGCCGGAAGTCGCCGTTGCAGCTCGCAGCGCTCACCGCGGCGTTGATCGCCGGGTTCGAGCTCGTGCTGACGCACTGGTTCTACCTCTACCTTCCCTGGTTCTTCCCCTTCGCGATCTTCGCGCTGCTCGCCCGTGACCGCTCGGACCCCTGACCTCCCGCGCACGGCGCTCGCCGTGCTGCTGTTCCTCGTCGCGTGGGGCGTGATCCACGTCGGCTTCTACGAACGCGAGCAGATCATCGACACGCCGGTCTACGAGAGCTACGGCGAGGCGATCGAGGCAGGTCAGGTGCCCTACCGCGACTTCGCGATCGAGTATCCGCCCGGCGCGCTGCCCGTGTTTCTCGTTCCTGCGGTTGCGGACTCGGACTTCCGCGTCGTCTTCGAGTGGCTGATGGCGCTCTGCGGCTGCGGCGTGGTCGTCGCGGTCGCGCTCGCGGGACGACGTCTCGGGTTCGGCTTCGGAACGCTCGCGTTCGTCGCGCTCTCTCCGCTCGCGATCGGGTCGGTGATCCTGACGCGCTTCGACCTCTGGCCGGCGATGCTCCTGTCCTTCGCGCTCGCTGCACTCGTGCACGACCGGTTGCGGCTCGGTCACGGATTGCTCGGCGCCGCGATCGCGGCCAAGCTGTATCCCCTCGTCCTGCTTCCGCTCACCGTGGCGTACGTGTGGCGGCGACGCGGCAGGCGAGAGGGGATCGTCTGTGCGGCGCTCGCGATCGGGGTCCCGGTCCTCGCGTACCTGCCGTTCGCCGTCCTCGCTCCGGAGGGAGTGGTGCGCAGCGTCGGCCGCCAGCTGTCCCGGCCGCTGCAGATCGAGAGCCTCGGCTCGGCGATCCTGCTCGCGGCGCACGACCTCTTCGGGGCCGGCGTCGAGGTGGGCTCGAGCCACGGCTCGCAGAACCTCGTCGGAACGAGCGCCGACGTCCTGGCCGTTGCGCTCTCGGTCGCTCAGATCGGGGTGCTCGCCTGGCTCTGGCTCCGGTTTGCGCGCTCCAGGGAGTTGCCTTCACCCACGGAGCTGGCGGTCAGTGCCGCGGCGGCCGTGACCGCCTTCGTCGCGCTCGGGAAGGTGCTTTCGCCGCAATTCCTGATCTGGCTCGTTCCGGTCGTCGTCCTCGCCCGGCGCTGGAGCGCGAACGCCATGCTCGCTGCGGCGCTCGTCCTGACGCAGCTCTGGTTCCCGTTCCGCTACTGGGATCTCGTGCGCGAGCTCGACCCGCGCGTCTCGTGGCTCGTGTTCGCGCGGGACCTGGTCCTGCTCGCGCTGCTGGTGACGCTCGTCCGCGCGGTCAGGGAACCGGCACCCGGATCGTCTCGCAGAGCGTAGCGCGACCGTCTGCGCCGCACTCGATGAGCGCACCCTCGATCCGCACGTCGTTCTGCGCGGTCTCGAAGCGAACCGGCAGGCCCGTGCGCATCCGCGAGATCGCCTGGTCGCCGACCACTCCGATCACCGAGTCGTGCGGGCCGGTCATGCCGGCGTCCGTCAGCGCGGCCGTGCCGCCCGGCTGAACGCGTGCGTCGTTCGTCTGGATGTGCGTGTGCGTGCCGAGCACTGCGGTCACGCGACCGTCGAGCCAGCGGGAGAGCGCGACCTTCTCGCTCGTCGCCTCCGCGTGCATGTCGACGAGGATCACCGGCGTCCGCGCGCGCGCTTCGTCGACGAGGTCGTCGATCAGCTCGAACGGGCTGCACGCGACTTCGAGGAAGAGGCTGCCCATCACGTTGATCACCGCGACGGGTGTCTCGTCGCGCGCGGCCACGACCGTCAAGCCGCGGCCGGGTGCGTGGCGCGAGAGGTTCGCGGGACGCACGACGCGCGGTTCAGAGTCGATCCACGGCGCGAGATCGGGCCGGCGCCACGCGTGGTTGCCGAGCGTGATCGCGTCAGCGCCGAACTCGAACAGCTTGCGCGCGAGCTTCGGCGTCAACCCGACGCCGTCGGCGGCGTTCTCGCCGTTCACGACGCAGACGTCGACGTCGAGCTCCTCCTTGAGGCTCGCAAGGCGGCCCTCGAGCGCCGTTCGCCCCGGCACTCCCACCACGTCGGCGACGAAGAGAAGTCTCAGGGCAGCGCTAGCGCGGTGGCCGGGAAGACCTGGACGGTCACGTGGTTCCCGGCGTCCTGCGTGTAGCGCGCGAGCGCCTGGCGCTCGAGCCGCGAGAGGTCGAGCACCTCGCCGAGCCGGTTCCTTCCGGCCGCGACGGATGAGCCGACGGTGAGCGCAGGGTCGGCCATGAGCCGCGTGATCGAAACGATGAGCGCGGGCGCCGCGAGTGGGCGGATGTCGATGCGCTTGCCCTGCGTCCGTCCGTTGAGGATGTAGTCGGTGATGCCCGCGATCGTTCCGTCGACCGGCGAGTAGACGTCGGTGTCCGGCGCTGCGCCGACGGCGAGCGCCGACGTCGACGAACCGGTGCCGCCCTGCAGCTGGTACCACGTCATGCTCGAGTCGCCGGAGCCGAAGACGCGGTCGAAGAACCGCCCGATGAGACCTTGGTTGCCACGGCGGCCGAGCGGGTGCAGCGCGAGCGAGCCCGACGAGCCACCGTGGTAGCCGATCGCGGTGACGCGGTTCTGCTCGATCGGCAACTGCACGCGAAGCGCACCCTGCGTCGCGACGACGAGCGGCTCGGGCGGCCCGGACGGGAGCAGCCGGTCGGCCGGGGCCGGCGCGGAGCGTGCGACGCTCTCGGCCCCGTCGGGGCCGAACGCGGTCACGAGCAGCGTGACGACGCCGACGGCTGCGACGGCGGTCAGCCCGGCGAAGCGGCGAAGCCGGTGCGCGGAGCGGCGCTGTGCCCTACGGGCACGGCGAGCAGGCCCAGGAGGCTGGGGCATCGCGGGGACGGTAACGGACGCCTGAGGCTGCCGCAAGGAGTGCGCCACAGGCGGACTTTGTAACAAACGCAAGCGCGGAGCGGACGGGGTTTCCTCCCAGAGATCGTGACGGTCGAGCGCGAGGTTGCCATCGTCGGCAAACGACCAGTCCCAGACAGGCCCTGGGGATCGGCGGGAGCGCGCGGTAGCATCGCTTCCATGGCGGAAACGCCGCCTCCGGTCGTCGGTCGCCCGCCCGCCCCGATCCAGATTCCGCGCTGGATCCAGCTGGTCGCCCTCCCGCTCGTGCTCCTGCTGGCCTGGGCGGTCGCCGGTGCGGTCCGTCACGCCGTCTTCCTCTTCCTCGTGTCCGCGCTCGTGGCGCTGCTCCTGAACCCGCTCGTGCGGGCGCTTGCAAGGGCCCGGATCCCGCGCGGCTTCGGGGTCGCGATCGTGTACCTGACCTTTGCCGCCGGGGTTGTCATCGCGGTGGTGGCCCTGGCGACCATCGTCGTCGAGCAGTCCCAGGACGCGTCGGATCGGATCGACACCTACGTTACGAACGAGAACGGACAGACCGGGGAGACCCACGCTGAGCGGGATATCGACCGCCTCCAGGTGTGGCTCGACGACCATCGCCTCGGGCGGATCCGGATCGAGGAGGAGGGCCGCTCGTTCCTCAGGGACCTCAACGTCGAGCGCTCGACGCGCACGGCGATCGACTGGGCCGAGGGCGCGGCGCTCGGCATCTTCGCGTTCCTGTTCGGCCTCGTGCTCGTGCTCGTCGTCTCGGTCTACATGCTGCTCGACTTCAACCGTCTGCAGGCGGCGCTGGACCGGCGGTTCCCGCCGCCGCCCGGGTCGCCTTCCCTCTTGCCGAGCATCGAGTCGGCAGTCGGCGGCTACGTGAAGGGGCAGCTGCTCGTCTCGGCGATCATCGGGACGAGCGCCGGCGTCGCGCTTTGGCTCGGCGGGATGATCGGCTGGCTCCCCGAAGGCTTCGAGACGTACGCGATCCTCTTCGGCGCGTGGGTCGCCGTCGCCGAGCTGATCCCGTACCTCGGCCCGTGGCTCGGGGCGATCCCGCCGGTCGTGTATGCCCTCGTCGTCGACCCGATCTCCGCGATCTGGGTCGTCCTGATCTTCCTGGCGATCCACCAGATCGAAGGGCACATCGTGATCCCGAAGGTGATGGGGAACGCGCTGCGCCTGCATCCGCTGCTCGTGATCTTCGGGCTGCTCGCCGGCGGCGAGATCTACGGGCTGCCGGGTGTGTTCGTCGCGTTGCCGACGCTCGCCGCCGGACGCGCGATCTGGGAGTTCTTCGGCAGCCGCGTCGCACTCGACCGGTGGGACTCCGGCCCCGTTCCCGTCGAGGTCGAGCTCGAGCCGCCCAAGGCCGCTCGCCGTTGATCCAGGCCCGCGGCGTCTCCCGGCGCTACGGCGCGCACGTCGCGCTGCACGAGACCGACTTCGAGCTCCACGGGGGAGAGCTCGTCGCGCTCGTCGGTCCGAACGGTGCGGGGAAGTCGACGCTGCTGTCGGTGCTCGCAGGAGCACTCGAGCCGTCGACCGGCAAGGTCGAGCGACAGGTGCCGACGGGCTGGGCTCCGCAGCGGCCTGCGCTCTACTCGAGGCTCACGCCTCGCGAGAACGTCGAGCTGTTCGCGCGCCTCGCGCGCGCCGTTCCCGTCGGGGTCGACCTGCCCGAACGACCTGCCGCAGAGCTCTCGGTCGGTCAGCGACAGCGTCTGAACCTCGCACTCGCCTTCCTCGGCGACCCTCGCGTGCTGCTCCTCGACGAGCCCACCGCGGCGCTCGACGACGACCGGCGCGCCGAGCTGTGGCAGCAGGTCGCGGCCCTCTGCGCGGACGGGGGCGCCGTCGTCTTCGCGACCCAGCTCCACGAAGAGACGGAGCGTGCCGACCGCGTCGTGCACCTCCACGGCGGCCACGTCGAGTGAGACGCGCGGCGCTCCTGCTGCGGAAGGACCTGCGCGTGCTGCGCCGCTCGCCGCTGCTCCTCGCGGTGCTGGTTTCGTATCCCCTCCTGATCGCACTGCTGCTCGCGCTCGTCGCCGGGTACGCGAACGCGAAGCCGCGTGTCGCCTTTGTCGACGACGACAACCTGCCCGAGAAGGTCGAGATCGGCGGGCAAACGTTCCACGTCGAGCGCACGATTCGCCGCGTCAGCGACGACGTCGTACTCGTGTCGCTCGACCGGGAGGAAGCGGAGCGACAGCTGCGCAACGGGAAAGTGGTCGCGATCGTTCGTGTCCCGGCCGGCTTCGTGGCGCAGCTCAAGGCGATGCAGCGCAGCCCGCAGGTCGAGCTCGAGACGACGCGCGGACTGCTCGCCTCTCGCGTGACGCAGCAGATGCAGGCGCTCGTCTACTCGCTGAACCGCGAGCTGCAGGACGCGTTCATCGCCGCGAACCTCCGCTACGTCGACCTGATCCTGCACGGCGGCGAGGGAACGTTCCTCGGTCGGCGCTTCGACGTGCTCGGGCTCGAGCGCGCGGAGGATCGAGTGACCGACCCGGAGGTGCGCGAGTTCATCGAGGTCGCGCAGCTCGCGCTCGATCAGACGGACGACGCGCTCGAGGCGACCGCCAACCCAATCGAGCTCCGGGTCAACGCAGCGCGAGGCCGCACGTGGGCGCTCTCGGCGCAGGTCCAGGCGTACGCGCTCGCGCTCGTCACGACCTTCCTTGCCGCGGTGCTCGCCGCCGCCGCGCTCGCAGCGGAGCGCGACGAGCGCGTGCTCCAGCGGCTCGCGCGCGGGCTCGCGTCGCTCGGCGAGGTGCTGACGTCGAAGGTCTCGCTCGCTGCGCTCGTCGCGGCCGTGCTCGGGCTCGGAGTTGCGATCGCGTTCGGGGTCGCGGTCGAGGTCGCGGGCGTCGAGGGCGGCGAGCCGTGGTCGCGCGTGCCCGCGCTCGTTCCCGCGCTGCTTCTGGCCGGCGCGGTTGCGGGCGCGTTCGGCGCCCTCGTCGCGACGCTCGCGCGGGAAGCTCGGTCGGCGACCCTCGTCGCCGTCCTCGTCGTCCTGCCGATGGTCTTTCTCGGGATCGTCCCCAGGGAGGCCGCGCCGGCGGCCGGCTGGGTGAGCGACGCGCTGCCGTTCGCGCACGAGGTGAGGCTCTTCGACGCGCTGCTCTACGAGGTCGATCCGTGGCGCACCGCGCTGGTCGAGGCGGCGTGGCTCCTGGCGATCGGAGTGGCGCTGTTCGCGGCGGCCCGCGTCCTGATGCGAAGATTGACCGCGTGAGCGCTTTCCCGAACACCCGCCTGCGCAGGCTGCGCCGAACCGGCGCGCTTCGCTCGCTCGTGCGCGAGACCCGGCTCGACCTCGACGACTTCATCCAACCGCTCTTCGTCGGGCCCGACACGCGCGCGAACGCCGAGCTGCCGCCGATGGGGCGCTTCTCGGTGGACGATCTGTCGCGGGAAGTCGAGGAGCTCGAGCGCCTCGGTGTCTCTGCGGTGATCCTCTTCGGGATCCCGGAAGAGAAGGACGAGGAGGGCTCCGGCGCCTGGGACGAAGACGGAGTCGTGCAGCGCGCGCTCCGCGAGTTGCGGCCGCGGTTCCCGGACCTGCTGCTGCTCACCGACGTCTGCCTGTGCGAGTACACGTCGCACGGCCACTGCGGGGTGATCCGCGACGGCGAGGTCGCGAACGACGAGTCGCTCGAGCTGATCGCGCGCGCGGCCGTCTCGCACGTCGAGGCCGGCGCAGATGCCGTGTGCCCGAGCGACATGATGGACGGGCGCGTGGGGGCGGTGCGCGAGCAGCTGCCGGACACGCCGATCGTCGCGTACTCGGCGAAGTACGCCTCCGCGTTCTACGGCCCGTTCCGCGAAGCCGCGGAGTCGGCGCCGTCGTTCGGCGACCGTCGCTCGTACCAGATGGACCCCGCGAACGTCCGCGAGGCGCTGCGCGAGTGTGAGCTCGATCTCGCCGAGGGTGCCGACGTGATCATGGTCAAGCCGGCGCTGCCCTACCTCGACGTGATCCGCGCGGTGCGGGAACGCTTCGACGCTCCCGTCGCGGCGTACAACGTCTCCGGTGAGTACGCGATGGTCAAGGCCGGCGCGCGGCACGGTTGGCTCGACGAGCGCGCGGCGGCGCTCGAGTCGCTGACCGCGATCAAGCGCGCCGGCGCGGATCTCGTCGTCTCGTACTGGACGAAAGAACTGGCGACGTGGCTCTAGGGACGCGCTCGAAGTTGTTCGCCCGTGCGCGGCGCCTGATCCCCGGCGGCGTCAACTCGCCCGTTCGCGCGTGGCGCGCCGTCGGCGACGACGACCCGTTCTTCGTCGCGCGCGGAGAGGGCGCGTACCTCGAGGACGTCGAGGGGAGGCGGTACATCGACTGGGTGATGTCCTGGGGCGCGCTCGTCTTCGGGCACGCCGACCCCGAGACGGTCGACGCGATCACCGACGCTGCGCGCGACGGCACGAGCTTCGGTGCCCCGACCGAGCGGGAAGTGGAGCTGGCCGAGGAGATCGCCGACGCCTTCCCGTCGATCGAGCTGGTCCGGCTCGTTTCGTCCGGCACCGAAGCGGCGATGAGCGCGATTCGCGTGGCGAGGGCGTTTACGGCTCGCGACCGCATCCTCAAGTTCGAGGGGGGCTACCACGGCCACTCGGACGCGCTGCTCGTCTCCGCCGGCTCGGGCCTTGCGACGCTCGGCATCCCTGCGAGCGCGGGCGTGACGGCCGGCGCCGCGCGCGACACGATCGTCACGCCGTACAACGACATCGACGCTGCCGCCGCGGCCGTCGAGCGCTACGGCGAAGGCCTCGCGGCGATCATCGTCGAGCCCGTCGCCGGGAACCTCGGCGTCGTCCCGCCGGCCGTCGGCTTCCTCGAGGCGTTGCGTGCACTCGCCGACGCGTCCGGTGCGCTGCTGATCTTCGACGAGGTGATCACCGGCTTCCGCGTCGCGCGAGGCGGCGCGCAGGAGCGGTTCGGCGTGAAGCCGGACCTGACGATCCTCGGGAAGATCGTCGGTGGCGGCTTGCCTCTCGCCGCATTCGGCGGGCGCGCCGACGCGATGGAGCGACTGGCGCCGGGCGGCGACGTCTACCAGGCGGGCACGCTCTCCGGTAATCCGCTCGCGACCGCGGCTGGGCTGTCGGTGCTCCGGCGCTTGCGCGACCCCGCCGTGTACGAGGGGCTCGAGTCGCGCGCGGCGAAGCTCGAGCAAGGGCTGCGTGGTCTCGGCAAGGTGCAGCGCGTCGGCGGGATGCTGACCCTCTTCCGGCCGGGGTACGACGAGCTCTTCCGCGGGCTCGTCGAGCGAGGTGTCTACGTCGCGCCGTCGCAGTACGAGGCGATGTTCGTCTCGCTCGCGCATGGCGACGAGGAGATCGAAACGACCGTCGACGCCGCCCGAGCGGCTCTCGCCGGATGACAGACGACGTCGTCGGGAAGCTGCTCCTCGTCGGAGTCACGTACGTCGACGAGAATGGCACCCAGACCGGCATGCAGCAGTACGCCGGACGAATCGTGGCGATTGACGAAGTGCACGTCACGATCGAGACCGCGGCCGGGGAGACGCTGGAGTTTCCGCCGGAGTTCGAGCCGGCCGAGGAGGGCGAGTACCGACTCCGAGACACGGGCGAAGTGGTGTCGAACCCGGACTTCATCGCCACCTGGACCGCCGCAGCGCCGGGCGAGTGACGAGCACTCGTCCAGCGGTGTGGGACACGATCGCGTCTGACGCCGAGCGCGAGAGCCCGCTCTGGGGCGAGGCGCTTCGTGCCGAAGCGGAGCCCGAGGCGGTGTTCTCGACGCTCGCCGACGAGCGGTACGCGCTCGGGCTCGAGACGATCTACGAGGGCTACCTCGTGCATTACGGCACAGCTCGCCTCTTCGCTGCCGAGGATCCGGACGTCGCGCTCCTGCTCGGGGACTATCTCTACGCGCACGGGCTCGTGCGGATCGCTGAGCTCGGCGACGTGGAGGCGATCCGCGAGCTCGCCGCGCTGATCTCGCGCTGCGCGCACCTGCGCGCGGAGGGCGCGCCCGGCGACGGGGAGGCCTGGGCCGAGACCGCGGAGCGCCTCGGCGGCGGGATCGCGGATCGATCCGCGCGCGAGGGTGCACTCTCCGCGCACGCCCGGCTCGTCGGATAGATTCCCGCGCGGTGAGCACGCTCGCAGCAGCGATCCTGCCGCTCTTCGAGGGGGCCGACGCCGCCGAGGAGGGGTTGAAGGTGATCACGGCGATGCTGATCGTCGGGCTCGTCTTCATCGGAGTGATCGTGGTCGGCGAGCTCACCCGATATATCGTCGAGCGGCGGCGCGACTAATGGTCGAGACCAAGGGGCCAGCCGGACCGCCGCACGGGCCTGCTCCGAGCCTGTGGCCGCTCGGCTTCGCGATCGGTTTGACCGTGACGCTCGTCGGCCTTGTGATCAACAGCTGGGGGGCGGCCGCGGTCGGTGCCGTCGTGATGGTCGCGTGCGGGTTCGTCTGGATGCGCGACGCCATGACCGGCGGGGAGTCGACGGAGGAGGTCGTCGCAGCCGCGCCCGGCGCGGTCGCAGTCGCCGAGGTCGAAGAGGACCCCGAGCTGTACCGCCGGGGAACCTTCCTCGGGTTGGCGACGCTCGGCCTCGGAGGCGTGATCACGGGCATGGTCGCCCTCCCGGTTGCGGGCTTCGCTGTCCTGCCTGCGTTCGTCGGCCAGGGGAACGACGACATCGACATTGGCCCGATCGAGGACTACCCCGAGGGTGAGTTCGTGGTCGCGACGTTCCTCATCAACCCGGAGCAGGGTGAGGTCTCCCGGCGCACCGCGTACGTCCGCAACAACGGCTTCAAGGATGGGCAACCGAGCTTCACCATCCTCTCGAACCGCTGCGTGCACCTCGGCTGCCCGGTGCAGGTCAACGGCCTCTCGCTCGAGGATCAGAAGCAGCTGGTCTCGGTGGAGAATGGCCCGTCCGTCGAACTGACGCCGACGCAGGCCGCGTCGGGCTTCGGCTGCCCGTGCCACGGCGGCCAGTACGACACCGAGGGCAACAGGACCGCGGGGCCCCCGGTACGCGCGCTCGACCGCTACCGCTTCGCGATCCGCGACGGCCGCCTCGTCTTGACCGAGCCGTACTCGGTCGGCGAAGTCGACGGCACGGGCGCGGACGCCGTCATTCACGCGTATGACTGGGTGAACCCGAGCGTCCACGTGGACGGCATCGAGGCGATCCTCTACCCGCTCGAGCCGCCGCACTGATGGCGACCACGGCGCCGCGCAAGCGCAAGCAGTCGAAGGTCCAGCAAGTCGTTCCGCTCCTGCTTTATCCGCTCGAGTGGCTCGAGGAGCGGTCCGGCATCGTCGGCGGCGTCAAGTGGTTCCTGTTCCGAAAGGTGCCGCGCGACTCGAGCTGGTGGCACACGCTCGGTTCGGCGACGCTCACTGCTTTCCTCGTGCAGGCAGGGACGGGCGTCATCCTCGCCTTCTACTACAAGCCCGATCCGGACAAGGCGTACCAATCGATCCAGTACATCACGAGCGATCTGACGCTGGGGTGGCTCGTCCGCGGCATGCATCGCTGGGGTGCGAGCGTCTTCATCATCCTGATGTTCTTCCACATGGCGCGTGTGTTCCTGTTCGGCGCGTACAAGTATCCGCGCGAGCTGAACTGGCTCGTCGGCGCAGCTCTGTTGATCACCGGCATGCTCGCGGGGTTCACCGGCTATCTGCTGCCTTGGGATCAGACGGCGTACTGGGCGACCGTCGTCGGGATCAACATCAACGCCAGTGCCCCGTTCCTCGGGCCGTTCCTCGCGCAATTCCTGCGCGGCGGGGCCGAGATCGGAACCAACACCCTCTCGATCTGGTACGCGTTGCACATGCTCCTGATCCCCGGGGCGCTGTTCGCCCTGATCGGGCTGCACCTCTACTTGGTTGCAAGGTTGGGAGTCTCGTCGCCGCCCTGGTCGCGGGTCGCAGCCGGTCGTGAGCGGCCGCCCGAGGAGTCCAACGGTCGCACGGGGCTCACACGAGGGAGGCGCGTGTGAGCGCCGCCGACGAGCGCAGGGAAGGGTTCAAGCGCTACAAGGAGGACGTCGAGCGCGAGGGGAAGCCGTTCTTCCCCTACGCGATGTTCCACGACACGATGATGAGTCTCGTCGTCGTCGCCGTGATCATCGCGCTCGCGTGCATCTGGTACTTCACCGCGGACGGGACGACGCCCGGCGAGATCGGCCCGTGGTACTCCGAGAAGGCGGACCCCGGGACGACGAACTTCATCCCGCGCCCGGACTGGTACTTCTACTTCCTCTTCTACCTGCTCCGAATCTTCAAGTGGCCGGAGACGGTGATCCTCGGCACGGTCGGGATTCCGACCGTGCTGATGGTTTTGCTGTTCGCCGTGCCGTTTCTCGACCGGCGTCAGGAACGGCGGCTCTCGCGCCGCCCTGTCGCGGTGATCGCAGCCGTGCTGACCGCGGTTTCGATGGGCGTGCTGACGTACAAGGGCGCGACCGCGCGCGAGTCGCTGGGGAGCGAAGCGGTCGCGGCGGTGGACAGCTGGTCGCAGCAGCAGGGCGGTTTCTCGCCGGAGGCGACACGCGGCGCCGAGATCTTCGCGCAGGTCGGATGCCTGCAGTGCCACGTCTACCTCGGCTCGGGGTCCGCGAACGTCGGCGCACCCGAGCTCTCCGACATCGGTTCGTCGGGCCAGAGCGTCGACTACTTCAAGCGGTACGTGGCAAACCCGGCGGCGTTCGGGAACAACGTGATGCCCGCGTTCGAGAACCTCGGAGACGAGAACCTGAACGCGGTCGCGACCTTCCTCTTCGAGTCCAAGGGCGAAGAGTGACTCGCCCATGCACGTCGTCCCCCGCATAACCCGCGCCACCGGGACGCTCCCGCCCGACGGCGTCCGCGCGATGTTCGACCGGATCGCGCCGGTGTACGACGCGATGAACCGCGTGTTCACGATGGGGCTGGACGGGCGCTGGCGCAAGCTCGCAGCGGCCGCCGTCGTCACGCCCGGAGACCGCGTGCTCGACGCCGCGTGCGGGACGGGGGACCTCGCGATCGCAGCGCACGCCGCCGGCGGCAAGGTGACCGGGCTCGACTTCTCCGAGCGGATGCTCGAGCGCGCGCGACGAAAGTCGAGTCAGATCAACTGGGTGCAAGGGGATGCCCTCGCGCTGCCGTTCGACGACGCGTCGTTCGACGCTGCCACGATCGGCTTCGGGATCCGGAACGTCGAAGACCTCGATGCGGGGCTGCGCGAGCTCGCGCGGGTCGTACGGCCCGGCGGTCGGCTCGCGGTGCTCGAGATCACGCGGCCCCGCGGTGCCTTGCGCCCGTTCTTCCGGCTCTGGTTCGATGTGCTCATCCCGCTGGCCGGCAAGGCGCTCCCCGGCGGCGCCGCCTACACCTACCTGCCCGCAAGCGTGCGTCGCTTTCCCGGCCCCGACGACCTGGCCGACGCGCTTCGTCGCGCAGGCCTCGCAGAGGTGAGCTATCGGCTGCTCGCCGGAGGCATCGTCTCGCTCCACGTAGGGCGCCGATGAAAGCGCAGGCGGTCCTCCAGCAAGCGGAGCCGTATCTCGACGAGCTCGAAGCGCGTCTGCGGCAGGCGGCTGCCAGGCATCCCGGCGTGGTCGCGCGTGTGGGAACCGACGCGCTCGACGCCGGTGGCAAGCGGCTTCGCCCGCTGCTCGTTCACCTCACCTCGACGGATCGAGAGCGCGCGCTTCGCGGCGGTGTCGCCGTCGAGCTCGTGCACACGGCCACGCTCGTGCACGACGACCTGGTCGACGGCGCGGAGCTGCGACGGGGACGGGAGGCGGTCTGGCACTCGCACGGCGCCGGAGCGGCCCGAGCCGGGGGCGACTACCTCTTCGCGAACGCGTTCGCCGAGCTCGCCGAGGCGGGCGACCTGGAGGGCGTGCGGATCCTCGCGGACACGTGCCTCGCGCTCGCGCGCGGCGAGGCGCTCCAGCGCTCCCAGCTGCACGACGCGACCACGACCGAGGAGGCGTACTTCGAACGCATTGCGCTGAAGACCGGGAAGCTCTTCGAGGCGGCCTGCCTGCTCGGCTCGCGCGACGAGCGACTTGGACGGTTCGGGCTCGCCCTCGGGATGGCCTTTCAGATCGTCGACGACATCCTCGACTGCTCGGGTGACACGATCGAGACCGGCAAGGTCGCGGGCACGGATCTCCGCGAAGGCACGCCGACCCTTCCGTTGCTCCTCGCGGCGCGCGAGGACGACGTCGTGCGCCGCGCGCTGGCGGGCGGGCCGGTCGACGGTGCGCTCGTGCGTGTTGCCTCGACGGGCGCTCTCGAGCGTTCGCGGGACGTCGCGCTCGACTATGCGCGCCGGGCGCGGGAGCTCCTGCGCGACGAGCCCCGGCTCGAGGCGCTGACGCACATCGTGATCGAGCGCAAGTCCTAGCTGCGCCGACTCCACGTACTCCACTATCGTCCGCAGCGTGGGCGTGCTTCCCGAGCCGATCGAAGCGCTTCTGGCGACTGCGCTCGTCGGCGAGCTCACCGTGCTCGACGACGAGGGCCGTCTCGTCACGCACCCGCTGATTCCGTTCTACGACGGCGAGCTGATCTACCTCACGTCGAGCGTGCTCTTCTCGCGCAAGCTCGAGCACATCAAGGCGAACCCGAAGGTGTCGCTCTCGATCACCGATCCGGCAGCGGTCACGGGCGACCGGTTCGACCGCGCGACGATCCAGGGTGACGCGATCGTCGACGACAGCGATCTCCACTCCGGTTGGGAGCGCGTCCTGCCGCTCTGGCGCGAGAAGGAGCCCGTGATCGACATGTTCCTCGGCAAGCGCGTCGCGCTGCCGCTCTTCTTCGAGCGCGCGGTGATCGAGATCAGCCCGCGGCGCGCGTTCCTCTGGGAGGACGGGCGCACCGACCGCGCCCCGCAGGTCTTCGAGCTCGCAGGGGTCGCGCGGTGAAGCCGTCGTCAGGGCTCCTCGCGGGACTCGGTGCGCGCTTCGAGCACGCCGTGATCGTGTTCGTCGACGGTGAGGGCTACCCGCTGTCGGTCGCGACGGACTTTCGCGCCGATCCCGACCGCGGTGTCGTCGCGCTCCACGCCGTTGCCGGCGACGAGGTGCAGCCGCCGCTCGGCGAGCAGGTCAACGTGGTCTTCAGTCACATCAGGCCACAGCCGGGTATCGGCTACGACGAGCGCAGGTACGTGTCGTTGTGGGGGACGCTCGAGCGCGCCGCCGGCGGCGACGAGCTGGTGCTGACTCCCGACCGCGCCCTCGGCTGGGACGAGGAAGAGGTGCCGTTCTTCGAGTACTCCGAGCGCAGCGTGCCCCAGGCTCGGCGCTACTTCGAGCAGGTCTCCGCCGAGACGGGCCGCGACGTGCGCCCGAAGCTCTCGTTCGGCTGGCTGTTCCTGCGCGCGACGCGGCTTCCGTTCCTGTCCGCCACGTTCGTGCCGATCCTGCTCGGAATCGCGGTGGCCGCGTACGTCAATGGGTTCAACTGGTGGCTCGCGCTGCTCACGCTCGTCGGCGGCGCCGCGATCCACCTCGGGGTCAACGTCTTCAACGACGTGTTCGACACGCAAAGCGGTGCCGACGAGGCGAACGTCAACCCGACGCAGTTCAGCGGCGGCTCGCGCGTGATCCTGTACGGGCTCGTGAGCATGCGGCGGATGGCCTGGCTCGCGTCGGCGTTCTTCGCCGTCGGGATCGGCATCGGCGTGCTGCTCGCCGCGCTGCGTGGCTGGGACCTGGTGTGGCTTGGGGTCGCAGGCGCGCTGATCGGGTTCTTCTACACCGCACCCCCGCTTCGCCTCGTGCACCGCGGGCTCGGCGAGGTGGCGGTTGCGGTCGGCTTCGGCCCGATCATGGCGCTCGGCGCCTACTTCGTGCAGGCGCGCGAGTACGCGCTCGAGCCGGCGCTGGCGTCGATCCCGGTCGCGATCCTGATCGCGCTGATCCTCTACGTGAACGAGGTGCCCGACCGTATCGGCGACGCCGCGAGCGGGAAGCGGACGCTGCCCGTGCGCTGGTCGAAGGAGGCGGTGGTGCGTGGGTACGAGCTCGCCGTCGTCGTCACGTTCGGGCTGATCGTCGTCTTCGCGGTGACCGGCCTGATCGTCCGCCCGACGCTGATCGCGCTCCTCGCGGCGCCGCTCGCGCTCCCGGTCGTGCGCGCGCTGCGCGAGTCGTACGACCAGCCTTACGCGCTGATGCCCGCGATGGGCAAGAACATCCAGCTGCACCTGGTGACGGGCCTGCTGCTCGTCGTCGGCTATGTGATTGCGATCGTCGCGGACGCGGCGCTCGACGATCCGCCGTTCTTCCTGCGGTAACGCCGTCCTCAGGCTCGACCGGCTCCGGCACCCCGATGTACGAGGGGTCGACGTCGCGGTTCCGGCGAACTGACGTAAGCAGCGCGTAAAGGCCCGGCCACCCCGGCCGGGCCTTGCGCTACCGTCTGCGCGGGTCGTGGGTAAAAAGGCTGTCCTTGCAGCCGCTTTGGCGGCGCTCGTCGTTGCGCCGTCGGCGCAAGCACTGAACGCGCGTCTGCTCATGCCCGGCGTGACGTACGAGAAGTCGGTGCAGTTCACGCCGCGCGGCCCGGTCGTCGCGCACGTGCTGCGCGGGCCGCGACCGGTCGGGCTCTACGCGCTCAAGCCGATCCTCTCGAACGGCGTGATCGTCGGGCGCGAGAAGGTGACGCAGATGCAGCGGCGCTTCTCGACGACCGCGACCGTTGCCGGCGTGAACGGCGACCTCTTCAACGCGAGTATCGGCCACCCGAGCGGGCTGCTGCTGATGGACGGCGTGCTCGCCGCTCCGCCGAACCCGGACCGGTCGAGCACCGGGATCGCGCCGGACGGAACGCTCCGCGTCGACCGCATCAAGTTCGCCGGAACGTGGCAGGGCGCCGGGCAGCGCCGGCCGCTCGTGCTGAACAAGGATCCGGTCCCGGGAGGGACGGCGCTCTACACGCCCGCGTACGGGCCGGCGACGCCCGCGGCCGGCGAGCGGGTCGAGGTCGTGCTCACGCCGTTCCCGGCGGCTGCGCCGCTCCGCGACCTCGTCGGCACCGTCGTGCAGGCGAAGGAGGGAGGCGCGACGCCGATCCCGCCGGGCGGCGCGGTGCTCGTCGGTCGCGGCGCGACCGGCGCGGGCCGGCTTGCGACCGAAGCGCCGCTCGGGTCGAACGTCACCGTCCGCCTCACCCTGACGCCCGACTGGTCGGGGCTCGTCGACGCGGTCGGTGGCGGCCCCGTGCTCGTGCGCGACGGGCGACCGATCTTCCGCTCCAACGAAGGATTCACCACCGACCAGCTGGTGCCGCGGCAGCCGCGAACGGCCGTCGGCCAGACGCAGGACGGGCGCGTCGTGCTCGTCACGGTCGACGGGCGACGCGCCGGCTACAGCGTCGGGATGACGAACTTCGAGCTCTCGCTGCTTCTGATGCGCCTCGGGGTGTGGACCGGGTCGGCACTGGACGGCGGCGGCTCCACGACGATGGCGTACGAGGGCACGCTGCTCAATCGGCCGTCCGATCCGGGCGGAGAGCGCTCGATTGCGGAGTCCCTCAGCCTCTTCTACTACGGCGTCCACGTGCCCGAGCTCCCGCTCGACGTGGTCTCGCCGAACGGCGACGGCTTCAACGACCGTCAGACGCTCGCCTACAAGATCGTGCGAGCCTCGACGGTGAACGCGCGGCTCGTCGCACCCGACGGAACCGTGCAGCCCGTCGACGTCGGCGGGAAGAGCGCCGTCGGCACGTACCGCTTCCCGTTGGCGGCCACCGCGCCCGAGGGGACGTGGCGGTTTATCGTCGACTCGACCGACGACCTCGGCCGCGTGTCGCAGGCAGAGCGCTCGTTCTCGCTGAACAACACGCTCGCCTCGCTCACCGTCGGCTCCGTGCGGCGCGGCGGAACCGTCACCGGGAGCTTCACGCTCAGCCGCCCGGCGCAGGTGCGCGGGACGATCCTCACCGCGTCCGGCTCGGCGCTTCGCGCTTTGCCCGCTCGGAGCCTCGGGGCCGGCCCGGGAACGATCACGTGGAACGGGCGCACCGCATACGGTTCCCTCATGAGCGTCGGCCGCTACCAGCTCAGGGTCACGGCCTCGAACACAATCGGGACTGTTTCTCTGACCGCCCCCTTCACGATCAGCCGCCGCTAGGTGGTCCTCGCGTCCGTCACCTCGGTCGTGACCGACAGGGTCACGGAGCTCCTCGGGAGCCACGGCCTCTACGCGGTCTTCCTGCTCATGCTGGTGGACGCCGTGCTGCCCGCGGCGAGCGAGCTCGTGATGGTCTACGGCGGCGCGCTCGCGGCGGGCGCGTTCTCCTCGGGTGTTGTGCTCTTCGGGCACGAGTTCGAGAGCGGCTTCGGTGCGTGGCTCGCGATCGTGCTCGCGGGGACGATCGGGTACACCATCGGCTCGGTGCTCGGCTGGGCGATCGGGATCTACGGCGGTCGGCCCTTCCTCGAGCGCCGTGGGCGCTGGTTCCATTTCTCGCCGCCGAAGCTCGCGAAGGCCGAGCGCTGGTTCGAGCGCTGGGGCGACTGGGCCGTCTTCCTCGGCCGGATCACTCCCGTGGCACGCTCGTTCGTCTCGATCCCCGCCGGCGTCTTCCGGGCGCCGCTCGGGCGCTACACGGTGCTCACCTTCATCGGCTCGACGATCTGGTGCGTCGTCTTCGCGGCCGTCGGCTATGCGTTCGGAACCCGCTGGGAGACCTTCCACGAGAACTTCCACTACGTGGACTACGCGGTCGCGGCAGGGATCGTGATCGGCGTGGCGTATCTGCTGGTGCGCCGTCGGCGCTCCAGTACCCTTTCTCGTGGTGCAGATCCCGCTCGTTGACGTCAAGGCGCAGTACGCGCCACTGATCGAGGAGCTGCGGACGCGGTTCGAGGAGGTGCTCGCCTCGGGGGCGTTCATTCGCGGGCCGAACGTCGCGGCGTTCGAGCAGGAGGCGGCCGCCTACCTCGGCGTGAAGCGGACGATCGGAGTCGCGAACGGCACGGACGCGCTCGTGCTCGTGCTCGACGCGCTCGAGGTCGGCCCCGGCGACGAGGTGATCTGCCCGGCGTTCACCTTCTACGCGACCGCGGAGTCGATCGCCCGGCGCGGCGCGACGCCGGTGTTCGCGGACATCGACCCGGCGACGCTCAACCTCGACGCCGACGACGTCGTGGCGCGCGTCACCGACCGGACGAAGGCGATCATGCCCGTCCACCTCTTCGGGCGTCCGATGGGGCTCGGCGAGCTCGCGCAGCTCGGCCTGCCGGTGATCGAGGACGCCGCACAGGCGTTCGGTTCGCCGGGGATCGCGACGAGCATCGCGTCGACGTTCAGCTTCTACCCGACCAAGAACCTCTTCTGTCTCGGCGACGGCGGGCTGATTGCGGTCAACGACGACGAGCTCGGCGAGCGGGTGCGCATGCTCGCCTTCCACGGCTCGCGCGACAAGATCGACTTCCAGGCCGTCGGCTACAACTCGCGGCTCGACGAGCTCCAGGCGGCGTTCCTGCGCCTGTTCCTCGAGCAGCTCGAGGAGTGGACTCGCGGCCGGCGGGAGGCGGCTGCGCGCTACGCGGGGCTCGGGCTCGGTGACCTCGTGGAGCTTCCTGCGGACGAGCCGGGCCACGTCTACCACCTCTTCGTCTGCCGCTCACCTGAGCGCGACGCGATCCGCGCTGCGCTCGGCGAGGCGGACATCGCGTCCGCGACGTACTACACGACGCCGCTGCACCTTCAACCCGCGCTTCGCTTCCTCGGGTGGGAGCGAGGGTCGCTCCCCGAGACCGAGCGCGCCGGTGCAGAGAACTTCTCCGTGCCGCTCTGGCCCGGCATCGACCCGGCGATCCAGGAGCGCGTCGTCGACGTCGTCCGTTCCGCCGTGGGCGTCAAGGTGTGAGCATGCCGATCACGCGCCATCGGCTCTGGCAGGTCGCCGTCGACGCGGTGCTGATCGCCGCCGCGTGGTACCTCGCGTTCCAGCTGCGCTTCGACTTCGAGGTGCCGGTGTTCTACGAGACGATGCTGCGCGAGACGATCGTCTTCGTCGTCGCGATCAAGCTTGCGGTCTTCGTCGCGTTCGGCTTCTACCAGCGTTGGTGGCGCTACGTGTCGACGCGCGACATGTGGCGTGCGGTGGCGGGCGTCGCGGTCGCGTCGGTGCTGGCGATCGCAGCCGTCTACTTCTTCTATCCCGTCGAGCGGCTGCGGCTGCCGCGCGGCGTCGCACTCGTCGATCCGCTGCTGCTGCTCGCCTTCGTCGCGGGCTCGCGCCTGCTCGCGCGTACCGTGATCGAGCGCCCAAAGGGCGGAATCGTCACTCGCGGCAAGAAGGTTCTGGTCGTGGGCGCTGGCGACGCGGGTCGCCTGATCGTGCAGGAGCTGCAGCGCTCGAAGCTCGCGCGTTCGACGCCGGTCGGGCTCGTCGACGACGATCCGCGCAAGCGCGGGATGCGCCTGCTCGGCGTGCGCGTGCTCGGCACCACCGACGACCTGACCCACATCCTGCGCGACAACCGGCCGGACGAGGTGCTGATCGCCGTCCCCTCCGCACCGGGTGAGTTCCGGCGTCGGATCGTCGAGATGGCGAGCGCGGAGCGCGTGCCCGTGAAGACGCTGCCGGGACTTCACGAGCTGATCGCCGGCGACCTCGACCTCGCGACCCAGATCCGGCCCGTGCAGGTCGAGGACGTCCTCGGCCGCGAGCCGGTGGAGATCGACCTGCCCTCTGTCGCTTCGTACCTCGAGGGGAAGACCGTGCTGGTGACCGGCGCGGGCGGCTCGATCGGCTCCGAGCTCTGCCGCCAGATCGCGCGCGTCCAGCCCGCGCGGCTCGTGCTCGTCGACTCCGCCGAGACGCCGCTCTTCGAGATCGAGCGCGAGCTCGTCGAGGAGCGCGAGTTCCCAGCGAGCGTGCCGGTGCTCGCCGATTGCGGGAACCGCGCGAAGCTGCGGCAGGTCTTCGAGCGCTACCGGCCGGAGGTCGTCTTCCACGCCGCCGCGTACAAGCACGTGCCGCTGATGGAGGCGAACCCGGTCGAGTCGGTGCGGAACAACGTGCTCGCATCTCGCTGCGTCGCAGACGTTGCGGTCGAGTTCGGCGCGGAGCGATTCGTGCTCGTCTCGACCGACAAGGCGGTCAACCCGAAGACGGTGATGGGTCAGTCGAAGGCGCTCTGCGAGTGGGTGGTCGAGACGTACGGCCATCGCGACGACGTCCCGACGCGCTTCGTGGCGGTTCGCTTCGGCAACGTGCTCGGCTCGTCGGGCTCGGTTGTCCCGATCTTCCGGCGCCAGCTCGAGCGCGGCGGGCCGCTGACCGTCACGCACCCGGAGATGACGCGCTACTTCATGACGATCCCCGAGGCGTCGTCGCTCGTCGTGCAGGCCGGCGCGATCGGCGGCCGCGGCGAGGTCTACGTGCTCGACATGGGCGAGCCCGTCCGGATCATCGACCTCGCGGAGAACATGATCCGCCTCTCGGGCCGTAGCGACGTGCGGATCGAGTTCGTCGGCGCGAGGCCGGGCGAGAAGCTGCACGAGGAGCTCTGGAACGACGGCGAGACGGTGCACCCGACCCCGTACCCGAAGATCTCGCGCGCGACCCGGGAGCCGGTCGACCCGGCCTGGCTCGAAGAGGAGCTGAACGCGCTCGAGCTGCTGGTGGCCGAAGGCGACACGCTGGAGCTCGTCTCGCGGCTCGCGAGGATCGTCAAGGGCCCTGTGCGCGCATCGGCACAGGCTCGTTCGACTCCCGTCACACCGGCGTAACGCGCTCAGCGGGCTCCGTCCCGCGCCGCCTCTACGGTTGTACGTCCTGATGGACGAGCAGCGGATCCTCGGAGGGCTGAACCCGGAGCAGCGGCTGGCCGCGGAGGCCGTGCGTGGGCCCGTCTGCATCCTCGCCGGGGCGGGCTCGGGCAAGACGACGACGATCACGCACCGGATCGCGAACCAGGTGGCGAGCGGAGCGTTCGTCTCCGAGCAGATCCTCGCGGTCACCTTCACCGACAAGGCAGCAGGCGAGATGCGGTCCCGGCTCGCCGCGCTCGGGGTGGAGCGTGTGCGCGCGGCGACCTTCCACTCCGCGGCCCTTGCGCAGCTCTCGTACTTCGGGAAGGTGCCGAACCTGAAGATCCTCTCGTCGAAGGTGCTGCCGCTTCGGGCGATCGGCAACTCGCTCCCGATGCCGTACAAGTTCACCGCGGCGGCGGACCTCGCGACCGAGGTCGAGTGGGCGAAGAACCGGCGGCTGACTCCCGAGACGTATCTCGACGGGCTCGGCGAGCACGAGTCCCCGATTCCGCCGGAGCTGATGCAGCGCGTGTTCCGCGACTACGAGCGGCGCAAGGAGGAGCGCGGCTCCGTCGACTTCGAGGACCTCCTCGCGGGTGCGGTCGGGTTGTTCGAGCGCGATGCGGACGCGCTCGGCGTCGTCCAGGCGCGCTATCGCGCGTTCACGGTCGACGAGTACCAGGACGTGAACCTGCTCCAGCAGACGCTGCTCGAGCTCTGGCTCGGTGAGCGCGACGACCTCTGCGCGGTCGGTGACGACTACCAGGCGATCTACGCGTTCACCGGGGCGACGCCTCGCCACCTGCTCGAGCTGCCCGACCGCTATCCCCACGCGACCGTTGTCCGACTCGAGGCGAACTACCGCTCGACGCCCGAGGTGCTCGCGCTCGCAAACCGGCTCGTCCCGAAGCTCGGCGGGGCGCCGAAGACGTTGCGGGCTGCGTGCGAGTCGGGTCCCGAGCCCGTGGCGAGGCCGTTCGCAACACTCGCCGACGAGCTCGACTTCGTCGTCCAGCGGGTTCGCGCGCTGCACGCGGACGGGGTCCCGTTCGACGGGATGGCCGTCCTCTACCGGCTGAACGCGCGCTCGGCCGACTTCGAGGCCGCGTTCGCCGAAGCGAAGATTCCCTTCCAGGGGGCGGCGCTCCTCGAGCGCGACGCCGCGCGGCAGCTGCTGAAGGTGCTGCGCGGCCGCGAGGAGCTCCCGGCGCTCGAGGAGGTGCGGCGCGTCGCGCTCGACCACGGCATGCTTGAGTCACCTCCGCAGCGGATCGGCGAGCGGGAGGAGACGCGGCAGAAGGACCTGAAGCTGCTCGTGTCGCTGGCGCGCGACGCAGCAACTGTGGGCGCGTTCGTCGCTGACCTGCGAACGCGCTTCTCGAGCGGCTCTGCGGGCGGCGTGCATCTGCTCACGTACCACCGCGCGAAGGGACTCGAGTTCGACGCGGTGTTCCTTCCGCGGCTCGACTCGAAGGAGCTGCCCTCGAAGCGTGCGAAGACGGACGACGAGGTCGCGGAAGAGCGGAGGCTGTTCTACGTCGGCATCACCCGTGCTCGACGGCATCTGACGCTGACGTGGTCGGCCAAGCCGAGCCGGTTCCTGACCGAGCTCGGAGTCGGCTCCGCGCCGCCCGTCGTCGCCGACGATCCGCTGCTCGTCTCGCTGAAGCGCTGGCGGCTCGAACGGTCGAAGGAGGAGGGCAAGCCCGCGTACGTCGTCTTCCACGACGCGACGCTGGCCGAGATCGCGGCCCGGCGTCCTGCGAGCCTCGCCGAGCTCGGGGGCGTGGCAGGTGTTGGCCCCGCGAAGCTCGAGCGCTACGGCGAGGACCTGCTCGCCGCGGTCGCCGCCGGGGCCGAAGCCCCGGCGGCGTAGCGCGCGTCCGTTACGGGTTCTGAACCCGGATGAGCAGGAGCTGACCGCGCTCCCTCTGAGGCACTGCCGGGGGGTCGTTGCCAATTCCTGCAGGCATGTCCCACTGGTGGGCCTGGACGTCCACAAGGAACGCACCTGGTCCGAAAGCGGCCGAGGCGTCGACGATGCCGCTCGACTCCCAGGTGCCTTTGTTCACGACCGGGCTTGCGGTTTGGTCGACTTCTGCCACGACTGTGAGCGCGTGGGTCGCGAGGTCATACCGCCAAATCCGCGCGTTCGTCGCACCGGCGAACGTCGGCTGCGCGTTGTGCGAGCCGGGATCCTCCTGGAAGTAAATCGCGTTCTTCGTCGTCTCGACGTTATCGGGCTGGTGCGGGACCGTCGAGTCGTTGTAGCGCGGCAGTCCCGTGATCGGGTGCCGGTCGAAGTTCGCGCCCGGGAGGATCGAAAGCCTCGCGCCCTCGAGCGGATTCCCGCCGAGCTCCATCTTGTAGAGACGGCCGTTCGGGTAGTTGCCGCCGCCCGTTGGACTGCGGAGGAGTCTTCCGGTCGTGGGATTCGGCTTGGCCCTTGGCTCGCCGGTATCCGCGAAGTAGACGACCTTCGGGTTCGTCCGGTCGTAGGCGAGATCCTCGACGCGGATGAACTGGAAGACGTTGTGCAGGTTGCTCCAATGCTCGAGCACCCACTGCGGCCCGTCGGGCATGTTCGGCGTCGGCGGGTTGGCTGCGGCCGGAGTCGGGTAGCCGAAGTCGGCGGAGGTGACCTCGCTGCCGTCGTCGTCCTTGCCGGTCGCGATCTTGCGCGGCACTTCGATGAAGTGACCGTTGACGGTCATGCCTTCGGTCACATCGCCGTAGTCGTTCACGCCCGACGGGGAGTCTGCGACGAATGCGTAGAGCTTCCCTTGGTCGTTCCACACTGCGGCGCCGCTCGAGGCGTTGTAGAGGTAGAGCTGCGACGCAGGTGCGTCGAACGTGTCGTCGCCTGAGAGGACGACAGGATGCCCATACCCGGGAACCGCGAGAGAGTTCTCGTGGTTGTGCCGACCCATCCCGTAGACCGAGCGATACGCGCCGCTCTTGATGTCATACGCGACAACGACACCGGCCTGCTCCGCTCCCTGCTCGCTGAGCGAGACGAAGGGCTGGTGCCACGAGTCCTCCCGCCGGAGGACGATATCCCGCGCTTCCTCGTTCGTCAGCAGGAGGTCGCGCTCGAAACCGTGCTCCTTGCTCACGACGAAGTTCGAGCAGAAGCGCTGGTAGCCCGCGCTCAGCGGGATCACATACTCCCCCTTGAGGACGCCTGCGCTGTGCTGTTGCAGGCGCAGCTGGCTCACCGTCGAGTTGCTCGGGTCCTGCCTTGTCGGCCCGAACGGGACGAGCGATAGCTCGTGGTTCACGAGGATGTCGGCTGTCCCCCGACCGTTGACGCGTGCGAAGGAGATCCCGTCGGGGATCGCCTCGAACATGTAGTCGCCGACGGTGTCGCCGACCGAGATGATCGGCTTCACGGTCGTGCCGTTCATGCCTGTGAGATATGCCGGCTGTGCCGTGTGGAATCCAGCCTCGTTGTCGCCCGCGTTTGCGGGAAGCGCGACGACTGCAATGAGTGCTGCCGCAGCCGCCAGCAGGACGAGTAGTTTCGTTCTCACACCTCTCCCCTTTTTGTGAGCTTGCGAAATCGGGTGCGATCCTACGCCGTTGCGAGTAAAACGTCGAGCAACACCCGGCGGATCTCGCCGGATACGCCGTAAACCTCGCTCTCTCTAGAGTTGTCGAAGCAGCTCGAAGACGCTCTCGCCGACGCGGTCCAGGCTCTGCTCGGACACCCCGCGGAACCGGTCGCACCGCTTGTGCCAGCAGGCGAACTCGAGGTCGATCAGGTCGATCGACGGAACGCCGAGCTGTCGGAACGGGACGTGGTCGTCGAGGATCTCCCCTCTCGTCCGGGGCGGGAATGCCTCGCGCGCACCCACGCGCACGGCTGCTCGGCGCAGACGCGCCCAGAGCTTGCGGTTCGAGCCCTGCTCGCGCGGGATCGAGACCCCGCGCTCGCCGACCATGTCAAGCAGGATCATCGCGCGCGCTCGCTTGAACGCCTTCGCCGCCACCTTGCTCCCACGCATCCCTCGCTCGGTGAAGTTCGTCCCGGGCGGCGCCTCCTCACCGTCGAAGAACGCGAAGACGACCGTCGGGCGCAAGGTTCGCGGCTTGATCGTCTTCGCCAGCTGGAGGACGACCGCGGTGCCCGACGCGCCGTCGTTCGCGCCGACGAAGCCGGGGTTCGCGAACGTGTCGTAGTGCGCGCCGACGACGACGAACCGCTTGGGGTCTCGCCCGCGCACGACCCCGATCACGTTGCGGAGCCCGCCGGGAACCTTCTGGAAGCGCCCGTTCGGCACCTCCTTCCGTAGCAACGCGGCAAGTCGTCGCGACGCGGGTGAGCCGGCCGGTCTCGGGCCGAAACGCACCTGGCGTCCCACGAGCTCGCGCGCGGCCCGACCGTCGAACCGGTCGACGACGATCGACACGGGCGTTCCCAGCGGGAGCATCTTCGCGAGTCGCCTGATCGTCGGGTTCTTGACCCGGATGCAGCCGTGGCTCACCTCCGTTCCGATCAGCGAGGGACGATTCGTTCCGTGGATGCCCACCTGTCCCGGGCCTCCGCCGAAGCTCTGGAGCACCTCGGAGAACGCTGACGTCCCGAAGGCCAAGGGCCCGTACGCTCCTCGGGGGTTCGGCTGTCTCAGAAGGTCGGTGATGAAGTACTTCCCGGCGGGTGTGGGCGTCAGGGCCCGGCCGATCGCGATTGGCGTGCGCAGGACGACGCGGCCCTTCCGCCAGACGACGAGCCGGCGGTCGTGGAGGCGGACGGTGACGTAGTACGGGTTGACGAGGAAACGGACGTCGGTGGCGCGAACCCAGGCGCGACGCCCGTTCGGGCGCAGTGGCACGAAGACACGAGCGGTCTTCGGCCAGGTCCAACGCTTCTTGCGCCAGTCGACGAGGAAGACGCGGCGTGCGCCGTGCCGCGTCTTCCGTTCGAGGGTGGCGATCGGGCGCTTCGCGTCTGGTCGCGCGTAGATGCGCACGCGCTTGGTCCTCGCGATGGCGACGAGCACGTGGCCGTGTGGAATCACGACCGCCTTGCGCTTCGCCGGCGTTCTTGCGGCAGAGGCGCTCGTGCTCCCGGCAGGAAGCTCGAGCGCGGCACTCGCCGCGAGCGCGACGACGATCACGACCGAGGCGGAAAGGATTCGCGGCGCCACCTGATGCTGACTCCGCGACCTACCCGGTGAAGTCGGCCGCTTCCTCCTCGGCCTCTTCGGCCTCGGTGGTGTCGATTCCGGTTTCGGTCGTCTCGGTCTCGGTGGTCCCGGTCTCGGTCGTCGTGGTCTCGGTCGTCGTCGTCTCCGTTGTCGCAGTGGTCGTCGTCGACGTCGTGGTCGTCCCGGTGGTCGTCGTCCCGGTGGTGGTGGTCGTAGTCGTGGTGGTGGTCGTTGTCTGGGCCGGGGCGGCGGCGCTGTCTGTCGCTGCGATCGCTGCGCCGAACCCCGCGACGGCCATCACGGCGACGGTGACGAGCAGCGCGGCGCGCTTCGTACGGCGTCCCATTCGTTTCTCCCTTTTGGTCGCTTTCGGGGCAGTCATGCCCGCTTGCGGCGAAAAGGAACGCGCCGGAACCTACGCAGCGGCGAGCAGAAGGTCGAGCATGACCCGCGGATCCCGCCGGATTCGGGGCAAATCTACGTCGCGTTTCTGGAGCTCGAGCGCCCGCGGGTCACTGAGCTGGGCGAGCCGGCCTTCCCGGATGAGCGCCTCGTCCACGCCGCCGAGACGCCCGCCGAACGTGGTGTACACGGGCACGCCGAGGGCCACCGCCTCGCGGTTCATCGTCCCGCCCGACGAGACGACGAGGTCGGAGAACGCGATGAGGCTCTGCGCGTCGACCGCGCGCTCCGGGACGATCACCGACGGGAGCGCGAGCCCCTGCACGAAGACACGCTGCTCGTCGGTGCGCGGGATGACAATGGCGTGCACGTCGTCGCGGCTGCCGAGGAAGTCGAGCGTCTGGGGGAACAACGGGTTGGCGTGTCGGTGGTACAGCGCGACGTCGGGCGGGGGCCGGAGCACGACGAGCAGGCGGCTCGGGTCGAGGTCCCACGCTTCGAGCACCGCGGCGTTCGGCTCGAAGTCCGAGAGGTAGTACTCCTCCTTCAGCCCCTCGTACTGGAGCAGCTTTCGCTCGTCGACACCGTAGGGGCTGAGTCGCTCCGGTGGGATCGTGTCCGGCACGACGACCTTCGTCGCGGCGCGGCAGCCGAGCTGGTGCTGCAGCCACGCCCACTCGTAGTCGAACGTCGTCGAGCTCGGGACGCCGAGCCTTCGCGCGGTCAGCGTCAGCTCGTGCGAGCCGTGCGCGAGCGCGACGTCGAAGTCGCGACCCTTCGCCCAGCGGCGTAGTGAGCGCAGGCGGGAGGCCAGCGCGCGCGCTTTTCCGACGCGCGAGCGCCCACCGTGCTTGCCGATCACCTTCGCCTGGAGCCCGTGCAGCTCGAGGAGCTGCAGCGTCTGCGCGTACTCGCGCGCGGTGATCTCGACCTCGTCGCCTCGACCCCGAAGGATCTCGATCAGCGGCCGGAAGACGAGCACGTGCGCGCTCGCCGTCATGTCGATCCAGATCCTCACCGAGCAGCACTCTACGGAGGCCGTATCTTCCGGTGATCGACGTGCACTCCCACGAGCTGTGGCAGCTCCTCGGGCTTCTGGTGGGGGTCGGGGTCCTCGTCGTGCTCGCGCCCGTCCTGCGAATCCCGTACCCCATCCTGCTGGTGCTCGGTGGGCTCGGGCTCGCCTTCGTTCCGGGCCTGCCGGACTTCGAGCTGCGGCCCGAGGTGATCCTGCTCGGCTTCCTGCCGCCGCTGCTCTACTCCTCGGCGTTCTTCACCTCGGTGCGCGACCTGCGCGCAAACCTCAGGCCCGTCTCGCTGCTCGCGATCGGGCTCGTCGCGGCCACGATGGTCGGCGTCGCCGTCGTTGCGCACTGGCTCGTCGACGACCTGACGTGGCCGGCCGCCTTCGTGCTCGGGGCGATCGTCTCGCCCACCGACCCGATCGCCGCCACGTCGATCGGGCGCCGCCTCGGTGTCCCGCGCCGGCTGATCACCGTGATCGAGAGCGAGAGCCTGTTGAACGACGCGAGTGCACTCGTCTTCTACCGGACGGCGGTCGTCGCGACGGTCGCCGGAACGTTCTCGCTCTGGGAGGCGGGCGGGCAACTCGTCCTCAACGCGGCCGGCGGGATCGCGATCGGCCTCGCGGTCGGCTACGTCGTGCGTCAGGTGCGCAAACGCCTCCACGACCCCCCGACGGAGATCACCGTCTCGCTGCTCACCGCGTATCTCGCGTATCTGCCGGCGGAGGCGCTCGGAGTCTCGGCGGTGCTCGCCGCGGTCACGGTCGGCCTCTACATGGGCTGGTACACGCCTGAGCTCACGAACGCGGAGACCCGCCTGCACGGCGAAGCCTTCTGGACGATCCTGACCTTCATCCTCAACGCGGCGCTCTTCGCTCTCGTCGGGCTGCAGATCCCCCACGTGCTCGACCAGCTCGACGGGTGGTCGACGAGCGAGCTCGCGCTCTCGGCGACGGGGGTCTGCGCGGCCGTGATCCTGATCCGGCTCGCGTTCGTCTTTCCGATCGCGTACGTTCCTCGCTTCCTCTTCCCGCGGATTCGTGCGCGCGATCCGTATCCGACGTGGCGGATCCCGCTCGTCCTCGGGTGGGCGGGCATGCGCGGTGGTGTGTCGCTCGCCGCGGCGCTCGCGATCCCGCTGACGACGGACGCGGGCGCCGCATTCCCCGGGCGGGACATCATCATCTTCCTCGCGTCGTGCGTGATCCTCACGACGCTGGTCCTCCAAGGGCTGACGCTGCCGCTCCTGATCAAGCTCGTCGGCCTCGAGGCCGACGGGGAGGAGGCGGCGAGGGAGGAAGCGAAAGCGCGAATCCGCGCAGCGGAGATGGCGCTCGCCCGGCTCGAGGAGCTCGTCGAGGAGGGTGAGGTGCGTGAGGACACGGCCGAGCGGATTCGCGGGGCGTACACCTTCCGGGCGGACCGGTTTCGCGAGCGGCTCGACCCCGAGCGGAGCGAGATCGAGGACCGTTCCCAGGCCTTCCAGCAGGTCAGGCGCGAGCTCTTGCGCGCCGAGGAAGAGGCCGTCCTCGAGCTGCGCCGCGCCGGCGTGATCTCGGACGAGGTGATGAACCGGATCCTGCGCGACCTCGCGCTCGAGGAGCTCAGGCTCGACTTCGGCGTCTAGCGTTCTTTCAGTCATAATCGATGCTTATGGATACGCGACAGCTCGCGGCGTTTTGCGCGGTCGTCGAGCGGAAGAGCTTTTCGCAGGCGGCGGAGCGTCTCGGAGTCACCCAGCCCGCCGTCAGCCTCCAGATCAGGGCCCTCGAGAAGCGGCTCGGCAGGCAGTTGCTCGACCGCTCCGGCCGCCGCGTCGAGCCGACGGAGGCCGGTCGGCGGCTCTACCGGAGCGCGCAGCGGATGCTCGCGCTCGAGGATCAACTGCTCGAGGACGTCGCGACAGTCGGTGAGGGCGAGCTCACGGGGACGCTCGATCTCGGAGCGTCGACCGGCCCCGCCGCGATCGTGCTGCCGCTCCTCCTCTGCGAGTTCCAGGCCGAGAACCCCGGCGTCAAGGTCTCGCTCACCGTGGCCGACACGCATGCGGTCGTCGAGCACGTCGCGGCGCGTGAGCTCGAGCTCGGGATCGTCGGCGCAGCTCGACGGCAGCGCGGTGTGGCGTTCGAGCCGTTCTTCCGCGACGAGGTCATCCTCGCGACGCCGCCCGACCATGCGTTCGCCGGCCGCACCGTCACGCTCGACGAGCTGCGCAAGGAACCGCTGATCGTCATGCAGGAGGGCGGCGGCGTGCGCCAGCTGCTCGAGGACGAGCTGCGTCGGAGCGGCGAGCGGCTGCGCGACTTCGACGTCCCGCTCGAGCTCGGTCTGCAGGAGTCCGTGCGAAGCGCGGTGCTCGCCGGCTACGGCGTCACGTTCATCTCGCGCTCGGCGGTCGAGGCAGACCTCGGCGCTGATCGGCTCGGCGAGGCGCGCGTTCGCGGTCTCAACCTCGTCCGCGACGTCTCGCTCGTGCGCGCCGCGCGCAAGTCACCGACCCGGGTCGCCGAGGCCTTCGTGGCGTTCGGCAAGGAACGCCTGGCGTGATCGTCCGCTGGGGGCTGGATGCGCTCCCGGAGGTTCTTGCCGACCTAGGCATCGAGCGCCCGCTGCTCGTTGCGAGCGAGCGCTGGTCGTCGCTCGACCTTCCCGCGGCTGCTTCGTGGCACGAGGTTCCGTCGCACCGCATCGAGGCGCCCGACGACGTCGACGGCATCCTCGCCGTGGGTGGCGGGAGCGCGATCGACACGGCGAAAGCGCCGTCCGCCGCGCGGGGGCTGCCGCTCGTCTCCGTCCCGACGACGTACTCCGGCTCCGAGTGGACCCCGACGTTCGGCGTGCGCGACCTGCACCGGAAGATGGTCGGCGGCGGCGGCGGCGCACAGATGGCGGGGATCGTCTACGACCCGACGCTCACCGTCGGACTGCCGCGCGCCGAGTCGGGCGGGACGGCGATGAACGCACTCGCGCACACCGCCGAGGCGCTCTACGTGCAGGGGCGAAGCGACGAGGGGGACGAGAGCGCGCTCGCGGGTGCGAGGCTGATCGCGGAGCTGTTGCCGCGGGTGCTCGACGAGCCGGACGACGTGGAGCTCCGGATGCATCTGCTCGAAGGCGCTGCGCACGCCGGCGAAGCGCTCGCGCTCGCGGGGCTCGGGCTCGGCCACGCGATGGCACAGGCCGTCGGCGGGACCTACGGGCTGCCTCACGGCACGATGAACGCGATCGTCCTTCCCGCAGCGCTTCGCTTCAACGCCGAGCTCGCACCGGAGGCGGTGCGCCGATTCGGCGAGGCGATCGGCGCGCCCGACGACCCCGCCGCGAAGGTCGAGGAGCTCGCGGCCCTGTCCGGCCCGACCCGTCTGCGGGACGTCGGTGTCCCCGAGGCCGATCTCCCGGCGCTCGCCGAAGCGGCTGCCGCGCGCGCCGGAAACCGCGCGAACCCGCGCCCGGCAACGGTCGAGGAGCTCGAAGAGCTCTACCGCTCGATCTGGTGAGGTATAAGCAAACCTCATGTGATTGATTAGCGGATAGCAGGTACAGTCGATATGTGCCCTACGACCTGCTCGTGATCGGCAGCGGGGCCTCCGGCCTGGCCGCCGCGGTCGCCGCCGAGCGGGCCGGCGCGCGCGTGGCGGTGGCGACGAAAGGCTCGCTGCAGAGCTGCAACTCCGCCAAGGCGCAGGGCGGGATCCAGGCAGCCTTTGGCGACGACGACTCGCCGGAGACTCACGCCGAGGACGTCTGGACGTCGAGCCACGAAACCGCCGACCGCCGGCTCGTCGAGGTGCTGACGAGCGAGGCACCCTCCGCGATCCACTGGCTCGAGGAGCTCGGCGTCGAGTTCACGCGCGAGAACGGCGGCTACCGCCTCGCTCGCTGCGGCGGCGCCACCCGCAAGCGGTTGCTCCAGGTCGGTGATCGAACCGGTCACGCGATCACGAAGGCGTTGCGCGATGCAGTAGAAGCGTCCTCGACCGACACGTTCCCGAAGTCGCCGCTCTCCGAGCTCGTGCAAACGGAGCACGGCTGGCGCGCGCGGGTAGGCGACCAGACGATCGACGCCGCGACCGTGGTGCTCGCCGCCGGCGGCCGTTGCTATCGCGAGGCGAAGGAACGCGGCGAGCTCTCGACGAACCATCCCGGCGCGACGGGCGAGGTGACACAGATCGCGGTCGACCTCGGCGCGCAGGCCCGCGATCTCGACGCGCTCCAGTACCACCCCAACGGTGGCGCCTGGCCGGCGAAGATGCAGGGCTACTCGATTCCCGAGACGACGCGTGCGTACGGCGCGGTGCTGCTGAACGCCGACGGCGAGGAGTTCACGGACTCGCTCGGACCGCGCGACGCCGTCTCGCAAGCGATCGTCGACGAGGTCTCGAAAGGCAAGGGTGTCGAGACGCCCGACGGGCGCCCCGCGGTGTACCTCGACACGACGCGCATCTCGGAGGCCGACGCGGAGATCTCGCTGCCGTACATGCTACGGCGCTACCGCAGCGGCGGGATCGATCCCTTGCGCGAGCCGCTCTTCACGTATCCGGTGCTCCACTACCAGAACGGCGGGCTCGTGATCGACGAGCACGGCGAGACGACGATCGAAGGGCTCTTTGCCGCCGGCGAGATCGCGGGCGGCACGCACGGACGAAATCGCATGATGGGCAACTCCCTCCTCGAGTGCACCGTGTTCGGCCGCCGAGCAGGCCAGGCCGCCGCGGAGAAAGCACGCGCATGACCTCTTGGGTCATGCGCCAAGAAAGGTGGACATGAGCGTTGACGTGACGACAGACCTGCAGCACACCGTCGAGGACGCCGCGGCGCACCTCTACGTCTGGGCGCTGAAGGACATTCCGCAGGACCTGCGCGACGCGCTTTCGGACGCGCGCGCGCTCGAGACGTCCGTGCCCGGCAAGCGCGTGCTCGAGACGATCCATCGCAACATCAACATCGCCGACAGCGAGAAGAACCTCGTCTGCCAGGACACGGGCATCGCGGTCTACCACTGCCGCGTGGGCGAGCACTTCCCGCTTCACCCCGCGCGGATCTACGAGGGGCTGCGCGACGGCACCGCGCGCGCGACGCTCGAGCACCCGCTGCGCTCGAACGCCGTGCACACGATCACGCGCGAGAACACCGGGCCGAACATCGGCTACCGCCTGCCGATCGTGCACTGGGAGTTCATCGACGACTGGGACGGGCTCGACGTGAAGTGCGTGCCGAAGGGCTCCGGCTCGGAGAACATGAGCTTCCTGAAGATGTGCGTCCCCGCCGACGGCGTGAAGGGTGTCAAGCAGTTCGTGCTCGAGTCGATCGTCGGCGCCGGCGGCAAGCCGTGCCCGCCGGGGATCGTCGGCGTGGGAATCGGCGGCAGCGCCGACTACGCGATGTACCTCGCGAAGGAGGCGATCATGCGCCCGATCGGCACGCGGAACGGCGACCCGCTCGTCGCGCAGCTCGAGGACGAGCTCTTCGCGCTGTTGAACGAGACGGGAATCGGCCCGATGGGCCTCGGCGGCGACGTGACAGTGCTGCAGTGCCACATCGAGCACGCGGACACGCACATGACGCTCAACCCCGTCGCCGTCAACTACCAGTGCTGGGCGGCGCGGCGCGCGTCCGCGCACATCGCTCCCGACGGCACCGTCGACTTCGACCGAGAATTCTGATGGCCACGCACGAGGTCACGTTCCCCATCACCGACCCGCAGGAGATCCTCAAGCTCCGCGCCGGCGACGAGGTCACCGTTCAGGGTCACATCATCGGCATCCGCGACCGCACGCAGGTCCGGATCTTCGACCAGGGTGTCGAGCCGCCGATGGATCTCAGCGGCGCGTTCCTGCTGCACACCGCGCCGGGCGTCCGCAAGCTCGAGAGCGGTAAGTACGAGAAGGTCTGCATCGGCACGACGACGAGCGCGCGCATGGTGCGCTTCACCGAGCCGCTCGGGACGCAGTACGGCGTTCGGGCGATCTGTGGAAAGGGCGGCTTCCCCGACGAGGCGATCGAGCCGATGCATCGGCTCGGGATGGTCTACTTCGCGATCGTCGGCGGCGCGGCCGCGTTGGAGACGACGCAGATCGAGGAGATCGAGGAGGTTGCCTGGGAGGAGCTGATGCCCGAGTGCCTCTGGAAGTTCCGCGTCAAGGACTTCGGGCCGCTCACGGTCGGAATCGACGCGCACGGCAACTCGCTCTACCACGACGTGCAGGAGCGAGCGCAGGAGAAGCTGAAGGAGCTCTTTGCTCGACTTTGAGCCTCGCTCCGGCGGTCTCACCCACGTGATCGACAAGGGCCTCGGCCCGCGCGGGTGGGAGGACGTGCTCGAGACCTCGGGCGTCTACATCGACGTCGTCAAGCTCGGGTGGGGCACCGCGTACGTCACGCCGAACCTCAAGCGGAAGTTGGAAGTACTGCGCGAGAAGCCGGTGGTGATCGGCGGGACGTTCTTCGAGGTCGTCTACGCGAGGGACAAGCTCGACGAGTACAAGTCGTGGCTGCGAGAGCTCGGGTTGACGCACGTCGAGATCTCCGACGGGACGGTCGACATCCCGCGCGAGCGGAAGCTCGAGCTGATCGCCGATTTCGCGCGCGACTTCACCGTTCTCTCCGAGGTGGGATCGAAGGACTCGTCGGTCGAGTACTCAGCGGACGAGTGGACGCGCTGGCTCCGCGAGGAGCTGGACGCCGGTGCGTGGAAGGTGATCACCGAGGCGCGCGAAGGCGGCACCGCAGGCATCTTTGACTCGTCCGGCGGTATGCGCACCGAGCTGATCGCGGAGATCGCGGACGCCGTCGACCCGGCGAACGTGATCTTCGAGGCGCCGACGAAGTCCGCGCAGGCGTGGTTCGTGAAGACCATCGGCCCGGACGTCAACCTCGGGAACATTCCGCCCGACGAAGTGATTCCGCTCGAGACGCTCCGCCGCGGGCTCCGCGGCGACACCCTGAAGGAGGTTCTCCTTGCTGCCAAATAACGTCGAGCAGTGGTCGGCCGAGCAGATCCTCGAGTGGCTGCTCGAGCAGTTCCCGGGGAAGGTCGCGCTCGCCTGCTCGTTCCAGAAAGAGGAGACGGTCCTCCTCGACATGTTGTTCGCGCTCGAGCCGAATGTGCGCGTCTTCGGCATCGACACGCACTACTTGTTCCCGGAGACGTATGCCCACTGGCGCGAGGTCGAGCAGCGGTACGGGACGACGATCGAGGTCTTCGAAGGCCCGTCGCCCGAGGAGCTCGCCGCCGCTCATGGCGAGAACGTCTGGGAGACGAACCCCGACCTTTACCTCGCGGTCGCGAAGATCGGGCCGCTGGTACGTGCGCTGGGCGACCTCGACGCCTGGATCACCGGCGTCCGGCGCGACCAGTCGCCGACACGGGCGAACGCGCCGAAGCTCGGGTGGGACGAGCAGCACGAGCTCTGGAAGGCGAACCCACTTGCCGACTGGAGCGACGAGGACTGCTGGGCCTACATCCGCGAACGCGGCCTGCCGTACAACCCGCTGCACGATCAGGGCTACGCGTCGATCGGCGACACGCACTCGACGCAACCGGGCGAAGGACGCGAAGGCCGCTGGGCCGGGACCGACAAGGTCGAGTGCGGCATCCACACGGTCGCGTCGGAAGACGTGAAGGAGCTCCTCACCTGACCGGTCTCGTCGTGTGGTTCACCGGGCTCTCCGGTGCCGGAAAGACGACGGTGGCGAACGTCCTCGAGGCAGAGCTCGAGCAGCGCGGCCACGTCGTCGACCACCTCGACGGCGACATTGTGCGCACGCACCTGTCGAAGGGCCTGGGCTTCTCGAAAGAGGACCGCGACGAGAACATTCAGCGGATCGGCTGGGTCGCGTCCCGCCTCGCTCGAGCGGGAGCTGCGGTGATCGTCTCCGCGATCTCGCCGTACGAGGCTGCGCGACGGCGTGTTCGCGCGCTCGTCGAGCCCCACGCCCCGTTCATCGAGGTGTTCGTCGCGACGCCCCTCGAGGAGTGCGCGCGACGCGACCCGAAGGGGCTCTACGCGGCGGCCTTTGCCGGCGAGATCGCGGACTTCACCGGGGTGAGTGCGCCGTACGAGGAGCCGACGAACCCGGAGGTCCGCATCGACACGACTGGTGTCAGTCCGAGCGAGTCGGCACAGGTCGTCCTCGAGCGGCTCGAGCAGCTGGCAGTGACGCACGCATGAGCGCGACGTTGCCCGTGACCTTGAGCCACCTCGACGAGCTCGAGGCCGAGGCGATCCACATCATGCGCGAGGTCGCCGCCGAGCGGGAACGGCCGGTGCTCCTCTTCTCGGGCGGCAAGGACTCGATCGTGCTTCTCCGCCTCGCCGAGAAGGCGTTCAGGCCGGGCAGGTTCCCCTTCCCGGTCATGCACGTCGACACAGGACACAACTTCCCAGAGGTGATCGAGTTTCGCGACCGGCGGATGGACGCGCTGGGCGAGCGGCTGATCGTGGCGAGCGTGCAGGAGTCGATCGACAAGGGGCGGGTCGTCGACGAGACCGGGCCGCGCGCGTCGCGCAACCAGCTGCAGACGACGACGCTGCTCGACGCGATCGAGGAGCACGGCTTCGACGCAGCGATGGGTGGCGCGCGCCGCGACGAGGAGCGCGCTCGCGCGAAGGAGCGGATCTTCTCGTTCCGCGACGACTTCGGGCAGTGGAACCCCCGAGCGCAGCGCCCCGAGCTCTGGAACCTCTACAACGCTCGGATCCGGAAGGGCGAGCAGATTCGCGTCTTCCCGATCTCGAACTGGACGGAGCTCGACGTGTGGCAGTACATCGCGCGCGAGAGCCTCGAGCTGCCGAAGATCTACTTCGCGCACGAGCGCGAGGTCTTTCGCCGCGACGGGATGCTCTACGCGGCGAGCGAGTTCGTCGAGCGGTATCCGGAGGAGGAGCCGTTCAGCGCGACCGTTCGCTTCCGGACGGTCGGCGACATGACCTGCACCGGCGGGGTGCTCTCCGACGCCGCGACGCTCGAGGACGTCGTCACCGAGATCGCGGCGACTCGCGTCACCGAGCGGGGCGAGACGCGCGCCGACGACCGGGTCAGCGAGGCCGCGATGGAGGACAGGAAGCGCGTTGGCTACTTCTAAGGAGCTCCTGGACGCCGATCTCCTCCGGCTCGTGACCGCGGGCTCGGTCGACGACGGCAAGTCGACGCTGATCGGCCGGCTGCTCTACGACACGAAGCAGATCCTCACCGACCAGCTGGAGCACATCGAGGACGCGAGCCGTCGGCGTGGCCACGACTACGTCGACCTGGCGCTGCTCACCGACGGGCTCCGCGCCGAGCGCGAGCAAGGGATCACGATCGACGTCGCCTACCGCTCGTTCGTGACGCCGCGGCGGCGCTTCCAGCTCGCCGACGCACCCGGCCACGTCCAGTACACGCGGAACATGGTCACGGGGGCGTCGACCGCCGACCTGGCGGTGATCCTGGTCGACGCGCGCAAGGGCGTCGTCGAGCAGACGCGGCGCCACGGTTACATCACGTCGATCCTGGAGACGCCGCACGTCGTGTTCGCCGTCAACAAGATGGACCTCGTCGGCTTCGGTGAAGAGGACTTCAGGGCGATCGAGTCCGACCTGCACGCGCTCGGCTCGCGGCTCGGTCTGCACGACCCGACCGCGATCCCGATCTCGGCGCTGAACGGCGACAACGTCGTCGACGCCACGGACTCGATGCCGTGGTACGACGGCCCCACGCTGCTCCAGCACCTCGAGGCGGTGCCGAATGCGACCGACCGCAACCTCCACGACCGGCGCTTCCCCGTCCAGTGGGTGATCCGGCCGGGGCACGACTACCGCGGCTACGCAGGCCAGGTCGCCGGGGGCGTCTGGCGCGCCGGTGACGAGGTCGTCGTGCTGCCGTCGGGGCTTCGCTCGCGCGTCGCCGCGGTCGAGACGGCGGACGGCCCGCTCGACGCCGCGGTCGCGCCGATGTCCGTGACGATTCGGCTCGAAGACGAGTTGGACGTCTCGCGCGGCGACCTGCTCGCCGATCCCGATCGCCCGCCGGTGGTCGCCCGTCAGCTGCTCGCGCGCGTCTGCTGGATGAGCGAGAAGCCGCTCGACCCGCGCGCGAAGCTGCTCGTCAAGCTGACGACACGTCACGTCCGGGCGATCGTGGACGAGCTCGTGTCGAAGGTGGACATCGAGACGCTCGAGGACACGCCGTCCCCCGAGCGGCTGGAGCTGAACGACCTCGCGGTCGTGTCGCTGCGCCTCGCAGAGCCGCTGGCCGTCGACGCCTACGCGGACAACCGCTCGACCGGCGCGTTCATCCTCGTGGACGAGTCGACGAACGACACCGTGGGCGCCGGGATGGTGCTCGAGGCGTCATGATCGCGCGCGCCGCAGACCCGTATCGCGACACCGACGTGATCGACTCGCGCGCGCCGCGCTTCAATCAGGCGGTCGTCGGAGTCGTGTCGGTGCTCGCGGTACTGACCGGGTGGTGGTGGCTGCTCGCGCTGCTCGCCGCGCAGCTCACGATCGGGCTCACTCTCGGCAGGCGGTTCTGCCTGCCGTGCCTGGCGTACTTCGAGCTCGTGCAGCCGCGCTTCGGCGAGGGGCCGCTCGAGGACTCTCGGCCTCCGCGGGTGGCGAACATGGTCGGCATCGCGGTGCTCGGGGCTGCTTCGATCGCGTACGCGGCAGGCTGGGCGACGGCAGGAGCGGCGCTCGGACTGCTCGTCGCCGCGCTCGCCCTTGTGGCTGCGATCACCGGGTTCTGCACGGGTTGCGAGGCGTACAAGCTCGGTTGCCGTCTAACCGGGCAGCCGTTCGTCTCGTGCCCGATCCCTCCGACGCCGGCTCGATGAACTGGGAGCTCTCGCTCGCGGGGCTCCTGATCGGGCTCCTCGTCGGCATGACCGGGATGGGCGGCGGCTCGCTGATGACGCCGCTGCTCGTGCTCGTCTTCGGCTTCAAGCCGACCGTCGCGATCGGCACGGACATCCTGCACGGCGCGATCTTCAAGTCGTTCGGCGCGTGGCGGCACCGCTCGCTCGGCACCGTGCACGCGCACCTGACGCTGTGGATGCTGGCCGGCAGCGCACCGGCCTCGGTCGCAGGTGTCGCGTTCGCGACGTGGCTCGGGCACCGCTACGGCGACGGCTTCGAGGAGACCGCCGCGCACATCCTCGGCGCCGCGTTGATCGTCGGCGGGTTGGGCTTCCTCGTGAAAACGTTCGTGACGGGACGAGAGAAGACCGACGCTCCGTTCTTACTCACCCGTCACGACAAGGTGATCGCGCTCCTCACCGGCATCGGCGGCGGGTTCGTCGTCGGGCTGACCTCGGTCGGGAGCGGCACCTTCTTCGGACTCGTGATGCTGCTCGTCTTCCCGCTCACGGCGGTCAAGGTCGTCGGCACCGACATCTTCCACGCCGCCGCGCTGCTTTGGGTAGCGGGCGCGAGCCACCTCGTCGCCGGCAACGTCGACCTCGGGGCCACCGCGTGGCTGCTCGTGGGGTCGATCCCGGGTGTCCTGATCGGGAGCCAGGTGACCGTCAAGCTGCCCGAGCGGCTGCTCCGCGTCGGGCTCGCCACCGTGCTCACGCTCAGCGGTGTCAAGCTGCTCGACGCCCCCGCGATCGTGCTTCCGCTCGTCCTCGCCGCGGGGCTCGTGCTCCTCGCGGTGATCGCGCTGCGGCCACCACCGCTGGCCCAGCCCGAACGCTCCTAAAAAAGCCCTGCACTGCCGGAGGTTTCGGTTCCGGCTTGACGTGGGCACGGAGTACCCGATAGACATTCCTAATACCGACTATTAGTTCTGCCTATTCAGGAGGCTCCGTGCCCAGACGCATTCTCGCATTGCTCACGCTCGTCGCTTGCTCCCTCTCGCTCGCCACCGCCGCCTCGGCCCGGGTGGAGGGCGGCTCGATCTCGCTCGTCGCCTACTCCACTCCCCGCGCGGCGTATGCCGACCTGATTCCGGCATTCCAGAAGACGACGGGCGGCAAGGACACCTCGTTCTCGCAGAGCTACGGCGCGTCCGGCGAGCAGGCGCGGGCGGTCATCTCCGGGCTGAAGGCCGACGTCGTCGCGCTCTCGCTCGAGCCCGACGTGACGACGCTCGTGAACAAGGGCATCGTCCCGCGGACGTGGAAGAACGACAAGTTTGGCGGCATCGTCACGCGCTCCGTCGTCGTCTTCGCCGTGCGGAAGGGGAACCCGAAGAAGATCCGCGACTGGGAGGACCTCGTGAAGCCCGGCGTGCAGGTCGTCACGCCGAACGTCCAGACCTCGGGCGGCGCGAAGTGGAACATCATGGCTGCGTACGGTGCGCAGCTGCGCAAGAAGAAGACGCACGCGCAGGCCGTCGTGTACCTCCGCAACCTCTACAAGCACATCGTCTCGCAGGACAAGAGCGCGCGCGAGGCGCTCCAGACGTTCCTCGCGGGCCGCGGTGACGTGCTGCTCGCCTACGAGAACGAGGCGATCTTCGCGAACCAGAACAACCAGGAGCTCCCGTACGTGATCCCGAAGGCGACGATCCGGATCGAGAATCCGATCGCCGTCACGTCGAGCTCGCAGAACAAGTCGACCGCGAACGCGTTCGTGCGCTACCTCCGCACGACCGCGGCACAGAAGATCTTCGCGCAGAACGGGTACCGGCCGGTCGTGCCGGCGGCCGCGAAGGGCTTCTCGTTCCCGGTTCGCCCGCAGCTGTTCTCGATCAAGTGGCTCGGCGGCTGGGCGAAGGTCGACAACCGCTTCTTCAACCCGAACAGCGGGATCGTGACCAGGATCCAGCGCGAGGTCGGAACGAACTGAGCACGCACGCCGTATCGCCTTCGCGCCCGGCCGCCATCGCGCGGCCGGGCGCGATGATCACGCAGGGTCTCGTCACGGCGTACCTGACGCTGATCGTCCTGCTGCCGCTGGCGGCGGTCGTCTGGCAGTCGACGAAGGGCGAGCGGAGCTTCTGGGACGCCGTCACCGACCCTCAGGCCGTGGCGGCGCTGAAGCTGACCCTGGTGGTCTCGGTCCTCGTCGCGCTCGTGAACGCCGTGGTCGGGACGCTCATCGCCTGGGTGCTCGTCCGCGACGAGTTCCGGGGCAAGTCGGTCGTCAACGCGGTGATCGACCTGCCGTTCGCGCTGCCGACGATCGTCGCCGGCCTGACGCTGCTCGCGCTCTACGGGCCACAGGGGCCGTTCGGGATCGACATCGCCTTCTCGCGCGCGGCGATCCTGGTCGCGCTGCTCTTCGTGACGCTTCCCTTCGTGGTCCGGACGGTGCAGCCCGTTCTGATCGAGCTCGATCGCGAGATGGAGGAAGCGGCAGCGTCGCTCGGCGCGAACGCGCTTCAGGTCTTCAGACGGGTCGTCTTCCCGAACCTCTTTCCGGCCGTGCTCTCCGGGGTCGCGCTCGCGTTCGCACGCGCGATCGGCGAGTTCGGCTCCGTCGTGCTGATCTCGGGGAACCTGCCCTTCAAGACCGAGGTGGCGTCCGTCTACATCTTCGGGCGGATCGAGAGCGGCGACCCGTCGGGTGCCGCTGCCGTCTCGGTCGTCCTGCTCGTCCTCTCCTTCGCTGCCCTTCTGCTGATCGGCGGCCTGCGCCGCCGCGTGACGAGGCACGATCGCGTTGGGTAAGTACGTCCTCCGCTTCACGGCGCTCGGGTACCTCGCGCTGCTGCTCCTTCTGCCGGTCGCGATGGTCTTCGGGCGGGCGTTCGAGAACGGCGTCGGTGCTGCGTGGGCGTCGGTCACGACACCCGAGGCGATCCACGCGTTCTGGATCACGATCCTGATCACGTTGATCGTCGTTCCTGCGAACACCATCTTCGGCATCGCGTGCGCGATCGTGATCGTCCGGCATCGCGCTCCGGGCAAGGGAATCCTCAACGCGGTCGTCGACCTGCCGCTCGCGCTCTCGCCGATCGTCGTCGGCCTTGCGTTCCTGCTTCTCTTCGGGACCGGCGGGTGGCTCCACGACCTGCCCTTCGACGTCGTCTTCGCGCTTCCGGCGATGGTGCTCGCGACGATCTTCGTGTCGCTCCCGTTCGTCGTGCGCGAGGTCGTGCCCGTGCTCCGCGAGATCGGCATCGAGCAGGAGCAGGCGGCCTCGACGCTCGGCGCGTCTTCGTGGCAGACGTTCCGGCGCGTCACACTTCCGGCGATCCGCTGGGCGGTCGCCTACGGCATCGTCCTGACGACCGCGCGCGCCCTCGGCGAGTTCGGCGCCGTAAGCGTCGTCTCCGGGCGCATCGTCGGGAAGACCGAGACGATGACGCTGCACGTCGAGGAGCGCTTCCAGTCGTTCGACTACGTCGGGGCCTACGCGGCGTCCGTCGTCCTCGCACTCCTCGCGATCGCGACACTCGTCGCAATGAGCCTGTTCAAGCCCAAGGAGGGCGCATGATCGAAGCACGATCCGTCTCGAAGCAGTTCGGCTCGTTCGTCGCGCTCGACGACGTCTCGGTCGAGGTGCCGGCGGGATCGCTCACCGCGCTGCTCGGCCCGAGCGGCAGCGGGAAGTCGACGCTCCTTCGCATCATCGCCGGGCTCGAGCGACCGGACGCGGGGCGCGTGCTGATCGAGGGGCACGACGTGACCTCGCGCCCCCCGCAGGAGCGGGGAGTCGGCTTCGTCTTTCAACACTACGCCGCGTTCAAGCACATGACCGTCGCGAAGAACGTCGCGTTCGGTCTCGAGATCCGCCGGCGTCCGAAGAGCGAGATCAAGGAGCGCGTCGCCCAACTGCTCGAGCTCGTGCAGCTGAACGGCTTCGCCGATCGGTATCCCGCGCAGCTCTCCGGCGGCCAACGGCAGCGCATGGCTCTCGCCCGCGCGCTCGCGGTCGAGCCCGACGTGCTACTGCTCGACGAGCCGTTCGGCGCGCTCGACGCACGCGTCCGCAAGGAGCTCCGAGCATGGCTTCGCCGGCTCCACGACGAAGTGCACGTGACGACGATCTTCGTCACGCACGATCAGGAAGAGGCCATGGACCTCGCCGACCAGATCGTCGTGATGAGCCACGGGCAGGTCGAGCAGGTCGGCGGAGCGCGGGAGCTCTACGACAATCCCGCCAACGAGTTCGTGATGACGTTCGTCGGCGAGGTCAACCAGCTCGGCAGGTCGTTCGTGCGCCCCCATGACGTCGAGTTCGGCGAGGGTGACGAGGCGCTCGTCGAACGCGTCGTGCACCTCGGCTTCGAGGTGCGTGTCGAGCTCCGGCTCGCGAACGGCGAGGAGCTGTGGGCCCAGGTCACGCGCGAGGAAGCTCAGCGGCTCGAGCTCGCCGAGGGCGCGCGGGTGCGTGTTCGCCCCAGGCACGCGAAGGTCTTCGGATAGCCTCGCGCGCGGGTTGCCGCGCCTCCTGTCGACCCTTCTCGTTCTGGGCCTGCTCGGCGGTACCGCGGCGGCGTTCGCGGTCACCGAGCGGCTGAAGCTCGTCCCTTCGCCGATCATCGCCCCGAAGTTGACGCCGGCCTTCTCGCCGGTCTGCGACTGCCCGACGGACGAGGCTCGGATCAGATTCGGCCTGCGCGATGCCGACCGGCTGACCGTGACGGTGATCGACGCCGACAACCGGCCGGTCCGCACGATCGCAGAGGACGAGCGGTCTTCCGCAGGCCCGGTCGAGTTCGTGTGGGACGGCCGCGGCGCACCCGAGGGCGTCTACCGCGTCCGCGTGCACCTCGCCGACGCGAGGCGGACGATCGACATCCCGAACGAGATGCGGCTCGACACGACGCCGCCCGAGCTGGCCGTGGAGTCGATCGCGCCGCGCGTCTTCTCGCCCGACGGTGACCGGAACAGGGACTTCGTGCGAGTGCGGTTCGGGCTCTCGGAGCGCTCGCGGGTCGTACTGGCAGCAGACGAGGAAGACGTCGTCCGGAGCACGCCGCGTCGGGCCGGTGAAGGGAAGGTTGAGTGGTACGGGCGCGGCGTGAGCAAAGGACCGCACTCGCTCGTGATCGTCGCGCACGACCTGGCCGGCAACCGCTCGACGGAGACGCACTCGGTCGTCCGGATTCGGTTCATCGAGCTCGTTCGACGTCAGATCGGCGTCCCGCCCGGGGTCCGCTTCGGCATCGGCGTTTCGACCGACGCCGAGCGATACCGCTGGCGGCTCGGCTCGCGGACCGGGAGCTCGGCGGCGCGGACGCTCACGCTCCTCTCGCCTGCGCTCCCGGGGCGGTACACGCTGGCCGTCTCGTACGACGGCCACCGCGACGCGATCCCCGTCTTCGTGAGAGCGCAGCCGTGATCGTCGGCGGCGTGCTCGGCGCGCTCGGCCTGGCGGTGCTCGTCGTCGCGCAAGGGCGCGTTGTGCGGCTCGCAGCCCTCGGCGCAGTGCTCGTGGGAGGCTCGATGCTCGTCGTCACGCTCAGGCCGGAGGGCAACGATGCGCTGCTCGCCGCCGCAGTTGTGGTCGGGTGCGCGGCGGCGGTCGGGCTCGCGGCGCTCTTCCTGCGGTGGCCCTGGCTGCTCCCGATGGCGGCGCTCGCCTGCGCACCGGCGCGCGTGCCCGTGAAGGTCGGCGGCGAGGAAGCGAGCCTGCTCCTGCCGCTGTACGCCGTCGTGATCGCCGGCGTGCTCGCACTCGCGTGGGAGCTCTTCCGCCGCGACGACCGCGCCCGAGAGCTCGGCCCGCTCGCGTGGCCGCTCGCCGCGTTCGTCGCGTGGGCCGGGGTTTCGCTCCTCTGGAGCGACGGCGCCCGTCAAGGCGCCGTGTCGCTTGCGGCGTTCTATCTGCCGTTCGGGCTGCTCGCGCTGATGCTCGCGCGACTGCCGTGGCAGCGACGCTGGTTGAAGGCGCTCACGCTGCAGCTGATCGGGATGGCGGTCGTGTTCGCCGGGATCGGGATCTACCAGTGGCTGACCCGTGACGTCTTCTGGAATCCGAAGGTAATCATCGGGAACGTCTACGCGCCGTTCTACCGCGTCAACTCACTCTTCTGGGACCCCTCGATCTACGGGCGCTTCCTCGTCGTCGCGATCCTCGTCGCGCTTGTGGCCGTGCTCTACGGCAACCGACGCGACTCGATCGTCGCTGCGCTCACCGTTGTCGCGCTCTGGATCGGCCTCGTCTTCTCGTTCTCGCAGTCGAGCTTCGTCGCGCTCGTCGCCGGCGTGCTCGGCGCGGTCGCCCTTTCGTGGGAGCGTCGCGCGGTCGTCGCGCTCGGGCTCGCGGTCGTCGCCCTGCTCGCCGCAGGCTTCGTCGTCCCGTCCGTACGAGCGGAGATTCTCGACAACACCGATCGCGCGACGGGCAACCGGTCGACACTCGTAACGGAAGGACTCCACATCGCCGGCGACCATCCGGTCGGAGGCGTCGGCCTCGGCGGGTTCAAGAGTGCGTACGGCGAGCGGGTCGGCTTCCGGGCGGCGGACCCTGCGCGGGCTGCGTCGCACAACACCCCGGTCACGGTCGCGGCGGAGCTCGGCATCCCGGGTTTGCTCCTGTTCGCGTGGCTCATCGCGACTGCGCTCTGGCTTCCGTTCCGCCGGGCATCGCGGAGCTTCGCGGGCCGCGCATCGCTCTGTTTCGGGCTGGCGCTACTCGCGATCCTCGTGCACTCGCTCTTCTACAACGCGTTCTTCGAGGACCCGATGAGCTGGGGCCTGCTCGGCCTGAGCGCGCTCGGCTACGCCTGGCGGAGCAGCACGCGCGCGAGCCGAGCACGCTCGAACGGCAAGTAGAAGCCGAATGCGAAGAGCACGAGCGGGTAGACGGCGATGAGCACGATCGCCACGTCGAGGCGGTCGATGGCCCTCCCTATGGCCGTGAGCGCGCCTGCGGTGAGCAGCACCGTCGCGACGCGGCGCCACTGGTACGGCACCGGGTAGAGCCGCTGCGAGTAGGCCGCCATCACGACGAACATGAACGCGAACGCGGTCAGAGCGGCCGCGGCCGCGCCGCGAATCCCGTAGGTCGGGATCAGCAGGAGGTTCAGCGCAACGTCGATCGCCGCCGCCGAGCCGGTGATCACCCAGTTGAACTGCGTCCTGCGCAGCCTTCCGATCCCGATCGCGACGACGGTGTACCCGCCCCACAGCGCACCCGCAAAGGCAAGCGGAGCGACGACGTCCGCTCCGGGCCAGAACGCTTCGTTCCGCGCGAGCACCTGCACGATCCACGGCGCGAGCACCCCGAGCGCGAGCGACAACCAGCAGGCGACGAAGAGCAGGTACGTGAGCACGAACGCGTAGGTTCGCTTCGCCTCGCGCTCGTCGTCGATCGAGTACGCGAACGCCGGCCACGCTGTCCGGAACGCGACGAGCAGCAGCACCATCGCCGACGCGATGCGCACGCCGATGGAGTAGCGGCCGACGTCGTCCTGGCCCGACAACCGCGCGAGGAAGAAGCGGTCGCTGAAGTTGAGCGCCCAGAGGGCGATGCCCGACGGGACGAGGGGAAGGCCGAACCGGTTCATTCGCCGCAACAGTTCGCGGTCGAACTGGAGGCCGAGCTGTTCGCGGCGGTAGCCGAGCAGCGCGAGATACACGAGCAGCGTTCCGGTGAAGTTCCCGACGACGACACCGAGCGGCCCCTGGTCGTAGACCACGACGAGCAGAATCGTCGTGGCGATCGTGAGCAGCACGTTCGCGAGGCTCGCCGCGACGAACGCGACCGAGCGTTCCTCGACGCGGAAGAGCGCCGTCAGCTGCTCGTAGTTCATCTGCGCCCACAAGCCGACGAAGGCGGCGCGCACAAGCGTGATGTCGTCGATCCTGAGCGCGTCCGAGAGCCACGGCGCGAAGATCCAGCCGGCGACCACACCGAGCGTGGACATGCCCATCGTGAACCAGAACGCCGTGCGCAGCACGCGCACGCGGTCGGCCGGGTCCGGCGAGTCGAAGTAGAAGCGGAAGAACGCGGTCGAGATCCCTGCGCGGAGAACCGTGACGAGGATCGCGCTCAGCGCGACGAGCGTCTCGACCTTGCCGAAGTCGCTCGGCGTGAGGTAGCTCGTGTACAGCGGCAGCAGCAGCACCGCCAGGATCCGGGAGACGAGCCCGCCGAGCCCGTAGATCGCGGAGTGCTTGCCGAGCCGCCGGAGCTGCGCGCCGATCATCGAATGCGAGCGTAGAGCGCGAGCAGGCGGTCGGCGATCTTTTCGTCGTCGTGCACCGCCTCCACGTAGGCGCGACTCGCCTCGCCTCGGCGCCGCCGTTCCTCTGCGTCTTCTACGAGCGGGCGGAGCGCCTCGGTCAGCGTCTCCTTCGTCGCGTTCACGATCGGCACTTCGATCCCGAACGCCTCCTCTGTCCGTCGGACCGCTTCGTCGTGCAGAAACGTGACGACGGGCTTGCCGAGCGCCATCGCCTCGATCGCGAAGATCCCGTACCAGCCGGCGTTCAACTGGTCGACGACGATGTCCGCGCGGCGGTAGCGCTCGAGCGCCTCGTCGTGAGGGAGGCCGTGGACGACGTCGAGGTCGACGGGCAGCTCGGCGCACGCGGCCTCGACGTACTCCGTGCCCTTGCTCGCCTTGCGCGAAGGCGCGTGCACGACGAGCGGACGCTCGCCGCCGCGACCGGGGGACGGCGCGTAGCGCTGCAGGTCGATGCCGGGCGGAATCACCTCGGCGTCCGGAACCCAGCGGATCGCGTCGTAGGAGCCCACGACGCGCGCGTCGGCCGCGCGCGTGTACGCGAGTTGCTCCGGCGTCTTGCCGCGGATGTCCGAGCCGACGAAGTGGAAGACGGCCCGCTTGCGCAGGGCACGGAGGATCGGGAACTGCAGCCGGCGAGGCACGAGCGTCAGCCCGAAGTAGAAGTGGAACACGTCGGTGCGAGGGAGCAGCCGTGCGAGCGCCCGCCACTGTGTCAGCTGCGCGCGGAGGAACCCGTCGGGGCGGTTCAGGTTCCAGTCGAACTCGGTCGGCCGGAACGGCTGCGGCCTGAAGACGACGAGCCGCGCGTCGACGCCGCGGCGCTTGAGCGCTTCGACGTTCTTGTACGCGATTCCGGCCATGTTCACGGGCGCGTGCGTGACGCGCAGCGGCTTCTCCGCCGTCCTGTTCACGAGTCGTCCCGAACTCGGCACGCCCCGCACACAGACACGCCACACCTCGGCGGGTAGTCTCGAAGAGCATCACCCTGTTCCCCCAAAGGGAGGGTGGGGGGTGAGTGGGTGGGGGCGGGGCCGCGCGGCCGGCCGCTTACTCGTCCCATTCGACCTGGTCGAAAAAGCGCAGGGCTCGACGGGTCGGGCGGGACTTCGCGGCGCCGGCGGCGAGGTCGGGCTCGTCGAGCTCTCCCAATGCGAGCTTGATCCCGAGGTACGGGAGGTTCAGGTCCTCCTGGTAGACGACCGTCGAGATGCGCGGGTTGATCTCGATCACGGTGTCGCCGACGAGCTGGATGTTGAAGAAGTGGTCGAGCTCGAGCTCGCGGACGATCGACGCCGCGATGTCCATCAGCGCGGGGTCGTCGAGCGTCTCGAAGTACATCGCGAGGCCCGCGCGCATCGCCTCCCTCGTCTTCGGATGCCCGAGGACGATTCGTCCCCCGCGCGCGATGCCGTCGATCGTCCGTTCCTTGCCGCGCGCGAGCTCCATCACGAGGAGCTCCGGGCCGCCGTCCTCGGGCAGGAGCGCCAGCAGCTCCTTGAGTTGCATCGCGGGAGCCACGCCGGGGCGGTTGGTCAGCAGCTGCTGGAGCGGGTCGGCGCTCGCGGAGAGGATTCGGAAGCCGCGCGAGCCGGACGACTCGAGCGGTTTCACCGCGACCTCCTCGTCCGGGTAGCCGAGCTCCCTCGCGGCCGCCTCGACCGCCGCTCGGCCACGGGCCTGTCGCCAGACCGGCCCAGGCGCGCCGATCGAGTCGAGCAGCGCGTACGTCTCGGCCTTGTCGTTCGAGCGGCGTACCGCCTCGGGCGAGGCGACGAGCACCGCGCACGGAAAGCCGTCGCGGGCTGCCGCAAGCCCGGGAAGGTCGTACGACGACTGCGGCAGCACGACGTCCACTCCCTCGCGCTCGACCACCTCGGCGACCGAGTCGGCGAACCCCGGGTCGTCGCCGGGAGGCACGACGTGAAACGCATCGCACAGGTGACGCCCCACCGCCAGCTCCGCCATGTCGGTCCCCACGACGCGGACGCGACGCTCGCCGTTCTCGCGCAGCGCTCGCACGAGCGCCGCGGTGCCCGGTGACCCAGACGCCGTGAGGAGAACGGTGAGGTCCTTCACGACAGGTCGATCCGGTCCGCAGCGAGCCGTTCGAGGTCGCGTTCGCGCTCTGCGTCCAGCATCGAGTGCATCGTGTCGCGCATCGTCTCGCCCGGATAGACCCAGATCTCGGGATGGGTGAGCAGCTGCAGCCACTCGAACTCGGCGGCCGCGAGCTCGGCGTGCGGGCAGCCCACTCGCCAGTGCTGGTTCGAGTCCGAGCGGTAGTGGTCGCGCGAGAACCAGGGCTCGGACATCACGTTCACCGCTCCCTCCACGAGCCCGGCCATGAACTCCGGGTTCGGGTTGTGCCACGCGACGACGGGGTCGAAGCGTGCGTCCAGGTCGATGTTCGGGTTCACGGCGTGGTGGCCGACGCGATGTCCGAGCTCCCGCAGGCGCGCAAGCGCGTGCTCGCCCTCCTCCGACGCGAGGTTGTAGAAGACGCTCCGCGTCATCAGGAAGTACGTGGCCTCCGTCTCGGCCTCCGACTCCAGCTCCGCGAGCTGCAGGGCGGCGTCGAGCGAGAGGTCGACGTCGTGGCGGAGGAACAGGTCGCCGGGAAGCGGTGAGCGGTCGAACGTCGCGAACCGGTACCCGCCGGCCTTCGCCGCGTCGAGCAGCTCGCCGTAGTGCGCCAGGTCGAACGCGCAGGTCACTCGACCACCACGTCCACGAGCTGCGCGGCCGCCTCCGCGCGCTCGAGCGCCTCGACGTTCGTGTCCGCGATCGCGATCACGTAGCCACGCCGGTCGCCGTCCAGCTGCACGGGGCGGATCGTCTCACCCACGGAGAGATAGACGTCGGCCTGCACGACCCCCGGGAACGCGCTCACCTTCTCGAGGCTCCCGATCTCGGTCACCGTCCCGGTCGGCAGCGGGCCCGGCGACGCGGTGAGGAAGCGGATCGCGAGCGGCTGCGAGAAGCGTGGGAGCGCAATCTCGTCCGGAACCTCCTCGCCGAGCGCCTGGAGCAGCGCGATCTCGACGAGGTCGACACCGACCGCGTGGCGGGCGAGGTCGGCCATCTGGCCACCGGGGATCCGTGCCGCGACCTCGATCACGAGCACGCGCCCGTCGTCCGTCGCGAGCAGCTGCGGGAAGGCGATCCCGTCGCGGAGCCCGAGCGCACGCACCGCGTGCACCGCAACGCGCTCGGCTTCCTCGAGCTGGTCGGCGTAGATCGTCGCCGGGTAGACGTGGATCCAGCCGACGCCGAAACCGATCCCGGGCGGGCGGAGCCGGTCGGACAGCGTGAGCGGGAACGCCTCGCCGTCGCGCACGATCACGAGCCCGTTCAGCTCGAGTCCCTCGACGTAGGCCTCGATGATCGCTTCCTCGGTCGGCGACTCGCCTAGGGCGACGTGCAGGTGCCGCTCGAGATCATCGGCGGTCTCGAGCCGGAAGACACCGCGTTGGCCACCGGAGTCGGCGGGCTTGAGCACCGCGGGCAGCCCGACACGTTCGAGCGCCGCGTAGCCCTCGTGCACGTTCCGCACGGCCGCGAACTCCGGTTGGGTGACGCCCGCGTCGGCGAGCACGCGCCGCATCGCGATCTTCTGCGTCATCACGTACGCGGTGTCCGTGCCGATCCCCGGCAGGCCGAGCGCCTCGGCGACCGCTGCAACGATGGGCACCGCGCGGTCGGCGGAGATCGTGAGCACGCCGTCGACTGCGTGCCGCCGCCCCACCTCGATCACCGCGTCGACGTCGCTGAAGTCGACGACCTCCGCGACGTCTGCCGCCGCAAGCCCGGGCGCGTCAGGGTTGCGGTCGACCGCGACGACGCGGAGACCTTGCGCTCGCGCCTGCGCGATCGCTCGGCGTTGGTGTCGGCCGGCGCCGACGAAGAGAACCGTCTTCACGACGGCGAAACGCTACGCGCTGCCGCCGGGCGGCAGGAGCGGTCGCACCCGCTCCCAGCGGCCGATCTCGCAGCCGTCGCGGCGGCGGAACTCGGCCCAGATGCGGTTGCCGCGGAAGAGCCCGGTGACACGGGCGACCGACGGCCCCCCGTAGATCTGCGTGCAGGCCACGTCTTTTCGGATCGGCCGGAACGGCGCCGAGAGCGAGTTGAGCTTGCGGCAGGCGGCGACCCGCGCGGGCAGCGTCCCGCCGGTCGGCCCGCAGCGCAGCGTCCACCGCTCCGACGGACCGTCCATGCCCCCCGGCCAGACGGTGATCGTCAGTGCCGTGACGGCTGTCGCGAGCAGAGTCATGGGCCTCAGGGTAGCCGGGGGTAGAGTGGCCGCGTGGCGCTCGAGGGCAAGCGCATCCTGATCACCGGCGGCGCGGGTTTCATCGGCACGACGCTCGCCCGTCGGCTCGTGGACCGCAACGAGATCGTGGCCCTCGACAACCTCCACCGGGACGCCCTCTCGGCGAGCGACCTGCTGGAGCACCCGAACCTGACCTTCGTCCAGGGCGACGTCCTCGACCCCGACACGCTCGGCGCGCACGCGAAGGGCGTGACGCACATCGTCCACTGCGCCGGGATCGCCGGAGTGGACACCGTGCTCGAGAGCCCGGTGCGGACGATGCGCGTCAACGTGATCGGCACCTACAACGTGCTCGAGGCGGGGCTGGCGACGCATGACACGCTCGAGCGGCTCGTCGACTTCTCGACGAGCGAGGTCTTCGGCTCGCAGGCGTTTCGCGTCGCCGAAACGAGCCTGAGCGTCACCGGCTCGGTCGGCGAGGCGCGCTGGACCTACGCGGTCTCGAAGCTCGCGGGCGAGCACATGGCGCACGCCTACCACGCCGAGCTCGGCCTGCCGACGACGTCGGTGCGGCCGTTCAACGTCTACGGACCGGAGCAGATGGGCGGCGGCGCGATCCGCGCGTTCATCGAGGCGGCGCTCGCCGGCCAGGACCTGACGATCCACGGCGACGGCTCGCAGATTCGCGCGTGGTGCTACGTCGACGACATGGTCGAGGGGACGCTGCTCGCGCTCGAGCACCCGAACGCCGTCGGCGAGAGCTTCAACATCGGCAACGCGCGCTCCGCGGTGACGATTTACGACCTCGCGCAGCGCATCAAGCGCGCGACCGAGGCGACCGGGGAGATCGTCTTCAGACCGCTCCACTACACCGACGTGGAGTTGCGCATCCCGAACGTCGACAAGGCGAGGAACCTGCTCGGCTTCGAGTCACAGGTCGAGCTCGACGAGGGTCTCGCCCGGACGATCGCCTGGTACCGCAGCAGGGCCTTGACAGGGAGTAAGTGACCACTTACTCTCTCGAGTTATGAGCCCCGCCGCGACCACCCGGATGTCGGCCGAGGAGCGCCGCGAAGCGATCCTCGAGGCGGCAAGGGGCGAGTTCGCCTCGACCGGCTACCACGGCACGTCGACGGAAACGATCGCCGACCGCGCCGGGATCTCGCAGCCGTACCTCTTCCGGCTGTTCGGGACGAAGAAGGAGCTCTTCATCGCGAGCGTCCGCCGCGGCTTTCGTGAGACGCTCGAGACGTTCCAGCGGGCGACCGAGGGGAAGCGCGGCGAGGAAGCGCTCGAGGCCATGGGCGAGGCCTACATGGCTCTGCTGCTCGACCGAAGCCGGCTGATGGCCCAGATGCAGGCCTACGCCTCGTGCGACGACCCGGAGATCCGCGCGGTCGTGCGCGAGGGCTACGGCGACCTCTTCACCTGGACGGAGCGCGTCTCAGGCGTCGGGCCGGCCAAGCTCGGCGACTTCTTCGCGAAGGGGATGCTGCTCAACGTCGTCGCGGCGATGGACCTCCTCAACTCCGACGAGCCGTGGGCCCGCCGGCTCGTCGACGGCTGCCGCGAGGACGCGTAGGGACTTTTTTTCGACCCAAAGTAAGTGATGAGTCAGTACCTAGACAGCGAGAGCGGAAGGAGCAGCACGATGTTCGACAAGACCGGATCCAGGGCTCGGACGCTCTGGACGCTCGCGATCACCTCGGTCGGCCTCTTCATGGTCGTCCTCGACAACCTCGTCGTGTCGACCGCGCTCCCGGTGATCCGGGTCGACCTCGGCGCCTCGATCGAGGAGCTCGAGTGGACGGTGAACGCGTACACCCTGACCTTTGCGGTGTTCCTCTTGACCGGCGCCGCGCTCGGCGACCGCTTCGGCCGGCGCCGCATGTTCGCGATCGGCATCGCGCTCTTCACCGTCGCCTCGGCAGCCGCTGCGCTCGCACCGTCGATGGACGCGCTCATCGCCGCCCGCGCCGCGCAGGGCCTCGGCGGCGCGCTCGTGATGCCGCTGACGCTGACGATCCTCTCCGACGCGTTCCCGGCCGCGCGCCGCGGCGTCGCGCTCGGGATCTGGGGCGCGGTGGGCGGTATCGCGATCGCCAGCGGCCCGCTCGTCGGCGGCCTCGTGATCGAGGGCATCTCCTGGCAGTGGATCTTCTGGCTCAACGTCCCCGTCGGGATCGCGCTCGTCCCGCTCGCGATCACGCAGCTGCGCGAGAGCCACGGGCCGGAGAAGGCGCTCGACCTGCCCGGGCTCGCGCTCGCGAGCACGGGTCTGCTCGGCGTCGTCTGGGGCCTCGTGAACGGCAACGGCGACGGTTGGGCGAGCCCGTCGATCGTCGCGTCGTTGATCGGCGGCGTCGGGTTGCTCGTCGCGTTCGTGCTTTGGGAGCTGCGCACGCCGCGGCCGATGCTCCCGATGCGCTTCTTCCGCAACCGCAGCTTCGCGGCGGCGAACGGCGCGTCGCTCGCGATGTCCTTCGGGATGTTCGGCTCGATCTTCCTGCTGACGCAGTTCTTCCAGACCGCGCAGGGCTACTCGCCGCTCGAGGCGGGCCTCCGCGTGCTGCCGTGGACTGCGATGCCGATGGTCGTCGCGCCGATCGCGGGGGCGCTCTCGGACAAGATCGGCTCGCGGCCGATCCTCGCAACCGGGCTCACGCTGCAGGCGATCGGGCTCGCCTGGATCGCGGCCGCCTCGACCGCGACGGTCGGCTACACGTCGCTCGTCGGCCCGTTCATCGTGTCGGGGATCGGGATGGGGATGTTCTTCGCACCGATGGCGAACGTCATCCTCAGCGCGGTCAGCCCGGCCGAGGAGGGCAAGGCGTCCGGTGCGAACAACGCAATCCGCGAGGTCGGCGGCGTCTTCGGCGTCGCGGTGCTCGCGTCGGTGTTCTCGAGCTATGGCGGCTACGCGTCGCCCGAGGCGTTCAACGACGGTCTCGTCGTCGCGACGTGGGTTGGCGCGATCGTCGTCGCCTTCGGGGCGCTCGCCGCGCTGGCGATCCCGGGCAAGGTGAAGGGCGAGGCGGTCGCCGCCGAGCCCGCGCTGGCGGAAGCCGCCTAGCGCTTCGGAAGGTTGGGGACCGGCCACGACGGGTCCGGTTCCCAACCCTCCCAGCCGGTCGGGAACGCGTCGGCCTCGATCACGCGCTCTGCCTCCGCGCGGATCGCGTGCGCTTCGTCCTCGGAGACGTAACCGCCCGCGACCCCCGCGGCGAGCTCGTCCTCGTCCTTCCAGCGCCACTCGCCTTCCCGCGAACGCACGAGGTCGAGCAGCTGGTCGGCGGTGTCGAAGCCGGTCGCCGTTCGGCGGAACGGCTCCTGGAGGTTGACGTACCAGCCCGTCTCGAAGACCCACACCGCGTGCGCCGCTCCGGCGGGCCAGAGTTGCAACACCCCGGGCGCGCGCCACGGACGCTCCACGAGCTGCTGCTCGTAGGGCAGCTCGGAGCGCACAGCCGGTCGCAGGCACGGCGCCCCCGGCGGCAGCCAGAGCGCGAGCAGCTCGTCGTCGTCGTGCACAGCGACCGCGGACCACACGAGAAACGTGTTCCCCCGCCAGACGTGACGGACGACGACGGGCTCACCGGGCGCGAAGATCTCCGCCACGGAGCGTGAGTGTAGGCTCAGGCCGACGATGGCCGAACCCGAGGTGTTCGCGGTTCCCTCGGCGTCTGCCGAGCCGGAGCCCGCGCCGAGCGTCTCCATGATCGTCCCGATCTTCGAAGAAGAGGCGACGGTCGACGAGCTCTACCGGCGCACGGTCGCTGCGCTCGAGCAGGACGGCCGCACGTTCGAGATCCTCTTCGTCGACGACGGCTCGCGCGACGGGACGTTTGCGCGGCTCGAGCGCCTGCACGCCGCCGACCCGCGCGTGCGCGTCGTCCGCTTCAAGCGCAACTTCGGCCAGCATCCCGCGATGCAGGCCGGTCTCGCGCGCGCGCGCGGCGAGATCCTCGTCACGATGGACGGCGACCTCCAGAACGAGCCGGAGGACATCCCGAAGCTCGTGAGCGCGGTCGAGGCGGGCTCCGACGTGGCCAGCGGCCGCCGTCAGGCTCGCCACGACTCGTGGGGCAGAACGTTGCCGAGCCGGATGATCAACGGAATGCTCCGGCGCTTCACCGGCGTGGACATCTCGGACTTCGGCTGCGCGTTCAACGCGTACCGCCGCGAAGTCGTCGAGCCGATGCTCGGCTCGATCGGCAAGCAGAAGTTCACGAAGGCGCTCATCCTCTCCGGCGGCGCAAGCGTCGTCGAGGTGGAGGTCGGCCACGCTGCGCGACAGGGCCGGTCGCGCTACTCGCCCCTTCGCCTGACGCGGCTCGCGCTGCACGTCCTGGCCGGCTTCTGGCCGCAGCCGATCCAGTGGATCGGCATCGCGCTCGGCCTCGTCTGCAGCGTGCTCGCGGTCGCGCTCGGCGCCTACGGCGTCTGGTGGTGGATCGACCGCGGCAACTTCCCGGGGCCGCTCCTCGGCGGCGTCGCCGTTCTCTTCGTCTTGGGGATCCAGGGCTTCATCCTCGCGCTCGTCGGGGAGTACCTAGGCAGAATCCAGCGGGACGTCGAGGGTCGACCCCTCTACACGATCGAGAAGGAGCTGTAGTTGCCGACGAAGCGCGTGCTCGTCACCGGCGGTGCGGGGTTTATCGCCGCGAACTTCATCCACCATCTGCTTCGCGCGACGCCGTACGAGGTCGTGTCGCTCGACGCGCTCACGTACGCCGGCAACCCCGCGAACCTGACCGAGGTGATGGCGCACGAGCGCCTGTCGTTCGTGCATGGGGACATCCGCGACGTCGAGCTCGTAGCCGGCGTCGTTTCGGAATGCGACGTGATCGTCAACGCTGCGGCCGAGTCGCACGTCGAGAAGTCGATCGAGGACGGCGCTTCCGAGTTCGTGACGACGAACGTGGAGGGGACGCAGATCCTGCTCGACGCGAGTCGCCGCAGCCCTGTCGAGCGCTTCATCCTCATCTCGTCGAGCGAGGTGTACGGCACGGCCGAGTCGGCGCCAATGGACGAGCGCCACCCGCTCGAGCCGCGCTCTCCGTACGCGGCGACGAAGGCCGGCGCCGATCGCCTCGCGTACTCGTACTTCGTCACCTACGGGCTGCCGATCGTAATCGTGCGCCCGTTCAACAACTACGGGCCGCGGCAGCATCCGGAGAAGGTGATCCCGCGCTTCATCACGCAGGCGCTGCAGGACCTGCCGCTGACCGTCCACGGCGACGGTCACGCCTCGCGCGACTGGCTCTACGTCGACGACACCGCCGAGGCGATCGAGGCGATCATCGCCGCACCGCGCGAGCAGGTCTCCGGCGAGGTGCTGAACGTCGCGACCGGCGTCGACATCTCCGTGTCGGAGATCGCGAACCGCGTGCTCGATGCGCTGGGGAAGCCGCGCGACCTGACCACGCACGTCCCGGAGCGCCTCGGGCAGGTCGACCGCCACATCGGCTCGACCGAGAAGATGGAGCGTCTCACCGGCTGGCGCGCGCGCACGTCCTTCGACGACGGGCTGGCGAAGACGATCGACTGGTACCGCGGGAACGAGGCCTGGTGGAGAGAGGTACTGGCACGCCCGAGCGGCGTCGCAGGCGCCTCCTCGTCCTAGGCGCGGGCGCCGCGCAGCTCGGGCTGCTCGAGGCCGCACGCGCGCTGGACCTCTTCGTGATCGCGGTCGACCGCGATCCCGCCGCGCCCGGCTTCCCGCTCGCGGACCGCCGCGCGATCATCTCGACCGAGGACGAGCCGGGGATCGAGCGGCTCGCGGAGGCCGAGCGGATCAACGGCGTGATCGCGCCCGGGATCGACTGGCCGGTGGCCGTGGCGGCACGCGTCGCGAAGCGGCTCGCCCTCGCGCACCCGCTCACGCCGGAGGTCGCGCAGCTCGCGATCTCGAAGGTCAAGCAGCGCGAGCGCTTCGGCGAAGCAGGCGTTCCGCAGCCGCGCACCGAGATCGCGAAGAGCCTCGCGGAGGCGCGCGCCGCGGTCGAGCGGCTCGGCTTCCCGTGCGTCGTGAAGGCGCCGGACCGGCAAGGACAGCGAGGGCTCGCGCTCGTCGAGGACGAGTCGTCGTTCGCGCCAGCGGTGGACGCAGCGATCGAGGCGTCGCGGTCGAACTCGTGTCTCGTCGAGGAGCTGATCGACGGCCAGGAGGTGACGGTCAACGCGTTCTCGCTCGACGGGCGCTTCCACCCGCTCACCGTGACCGATCGCGTGCGCGCGGATCCGCCCGCGTTCGGCGTCGCCCTCGCGCACGTTTGGCCGAGCGCGCTCGCGCCGGCGCAGGTCGGAGCGGCGGTCGAGGCCGCGCGGGAGGCTGCGGCCGCGCTCGGGATCGAGAACGGTCCCACGTACACGCAGGTCGTCGTCGGCTCGCAGGGTGCGAAGGTCGTCGAGCTCGCCGCGAGGCTCGGCGGCGGGCACGACGCGGAGCTGTGCGAGGCCGCGCTCGGCGTCGACCTGAACGAGCTCGCGCTCGCCGCGGCACTCGGCGAGCCGATCCCGGCGCAGGTGCTCGCGCCGCTCGAGCCGGCCGGCGGCGTCGTGACGCGCTTTCTGACCGCGCCGCCCGGTGAGCTTCGTGCCGTCGAGGGAGTGGACGAGGCGCTCGCGATCGAAGGGGTCGCGCGCGCCCGGATCTATCGCACGCCGGGCTGGCGCTTTGGCGAGCTGCGCATCGGCTCGGATCGGGCGGGCGCCGTGCACGCGGTCGGCGACAGTCGCGCGCAAGCGCTGGAGCGGGCGGCCGCGGCGGCGGAGCGCATACGCTTCGTCACCGCCGATGTCGACGCCAAAGCTCTCGCCTAGGCGGGAAACCTTCCTTTCCTTCCAGCCTCCCGCGATCGGCGAGGAGGAGATCGAGGCCGTCGCGGAGACGCTCCGCTCGGGCTGGTTGACCACGGGCCCGCGCACCGCGGAGCTCGAGGAGCGCTTCGCCGAGTACGTCGGCGCGAAGCACGCCGTTGCGCTCTCGTCGGGAACCGCTGCCCTGCACCTCTCGCTGCTCGCGCTGGACGTCGGGCCGGGTGACGAGGTGATCACCACGCCGATCACGTGGCCGGCCACGGCGAACGTGATCGTGCACGCGGGCGCGACGCCCGTGTTCGTCGACGTGCGCGAGGACGACCTCAACATCGATCCTGCCCTCGTGAAGAAGGCCGTGACGCCGCGGACGAAGGCGATCATGCCGGTCGACCTGGCGGGACAGCCCTCCGACCTCGACCCGCTGCTCGAGCTCGGCGTGCCGATCATCGAGGACGCGGCGCACGCCGCGGAGTCCGTGTACCGGGGGCGCAAGGTCGGCTCGATCGTCGACGCGACGTGCTTCTCTCTCTACGCGACGAAGAACATCGCGGCGGGTGAGGGCGGCATCGTCACGACTGACCGCGACGACGTCGCCGAGGCGATCGGCGACCGGCGGCTGATGCGGCGAGGGCACGGCACGCTCTACGACATCGGCGTCCCCGGGTACAAGGCGAACCTCAGCGACGTGCTCGCCTCGATCGCGCTCGTGCAGCTCGGGAAGGTCGACGCGCACCGCGTGATCCGCGAGCGCCATGTCGCCCTCTACGACGCAGCGGTGGCCGGGCTCGACGGGATCACGCCGCTCGCGCGTGACTCGCGCGACCTGCACGCGCTGCACCTCTACGTCGTGCGTATCGACCCCGAAGGCGCAGGTGCGACACGTGACGAGTACCAGGGCGCGTTGGCGGACGAGAACATCGGCACGTCGATCCACTTCCTGCCCGTGCACCGGCTGACGTGGTACCGCGAGCAGTGGCCGGAAGTCTCGCTCCCCGTCGCGGAGCGCGCCGGCTCGGAGGTCCTGTCGCTGCCGCTCTCGCCCGCGCACTCCGACGCGGACGTGGAAGACGCGATCGCTGCGCTGCAGCGCGTGCACGAGCGCTTCGCTGGATGAGCAGATCCGCGCGCGTCCTCGCGACGCTTCTCGTCACCGGTCTCGCCCTCGCGTACATCCTCTGGAAGGTCAACGTCGGCGAGGCGCTCTCGACGATCGCCGACGCGAGCCTTGCCTGGTTCTTCCTCTCCGCCGCGATCATGCTCGTCACCGTGCTGCCGATGGCCTGGCGCTGGCAGTGGTTGCTCGGTGCGCACGGGATCCACGAGCGGTTGCCGTGGCTCGTCCGCGCGTATCTCGTCGCCTATGCGGCGGGTCAGATCCTGCCGACCTCGATCGGCGGGGACGCGATGCGGATCTTCGAGACCTCGCGCAGGCATCGCGGGCGCGGCGGCCCCGTCGCCGGCTCCGTGCTGCTCGAGCGCGCGCTCGGCGGGGCGGCGACGCTCGCGCTCGGCGCGGTCGGGCTCGTGCTCGCGGCCGGTCGCTACGACCTCGGCGCGTACCTCTGGATCGAGGCGGCGTTCGTGGTCGCGACCGTCGTGCTCGCGTTCGTGCTCTTCTCGAGCTCGCTACGGCCACTGCTCGCGCGGCTCGCCCCGCTGTTGCGGCCGTTGCGGCTCGACCGCATCGTGCGCTCCGTCTACGAGGCGATCCACTCGTATCGGACGACGCCCCGGCTGCTCGTCGGCGTCTTCGCGTTGACGCTCGCCGTCCAGGCCGTGCGGGTGCTCGCGATCTGGGCAGCGGCGGAGGCGGTCGGCATCGACCTCTCCGTCCGCGTCTTCTACGTCATGGGGCCCCTCTTCTTCCTCGTGCTGCTCGTGCCGTTCACGCTGAACGGGTTCGCGGTGCGCGAGGCCTTCTTCGTCAGCTTCCTCGGGAACCTCGGGGTCCCGTCGGATCAGGCCTTCGCGGCGGGGTTCCTCTTCTTCCTCGTGACGATCTTGCTCTCGCTCCCCGGGCTCTTCATCCTCGGCTGGGAGAACTTGCGCCGTGAATGACGTCTCCGTCGTCGTCGTGACGTACAACGCGATGCCGTGGCTCGAGCGGTGCCTCGAAAGCGTGCGTGAGTACCCGACCGTCGTCGTCGACCACGGCTCGAGGGACCGGACGCTCGAGGTCGCGCGGCGCTTCGAGAACGTGCGCGTCGTGGAGCAGGCGAACGACGGTGTCGGGGCGGGCTGGAACCGCGGCGTGACGGAGTCCACGGCGGCGTGGGTGTTCCTGCTGAACGCCGACGCCTGGGTGCTAGGCGACGGGCTGGCGCGGCTCGTCGAGTTCGCGAACGAGCGGCCGCGCGCCGCGCTCGTCGGGCCACGGCTCTTGAACACCGATGGGACGCTGCAGCGCTCGGCACGGGGATTCCCGACGCCGTGGCGGCTCGCGACGGAGTTCTTCTTCCTGCGCAAGCTCGCCCCGCGCTCGCGACTCTTCAACGCGTTCTACGCCGCGAACTGGGATCACTCGACAGAGCGCGACGTCGAGTGGCTGAGCGGCGCCGCCATGCTCGTGCGCAGGCGCGCAGTGGAGCAGGTCGGTGGCGTCGACGAGTCGTTCTTCATGTTCAACGAGGAATCGGACTGGCAGTACCGCATGCGCGAGGCGGGCTGGGAGGTCGTGTTCTTCCCCGGCGCCGAGGTCGTGCACGTGGGCGGCGACGCGACGAAGCGCGACTGGGGACGGATGTTCACGACCCAGGTGCGAAGCCACGTGCGCTTCGTGCGCAAGCACGAGGGCCCCGCAGCGGCCGCGCTCACGCGCGTGCTGCTCGTCGTCGCTCTCACGGTCCGCGGCTTGCTGTTCCGCGGCAAGCGCGGGCGAAGCTACCGGCAGGCGGCGCGCGGCCTGCTGCGGCCGTGATCGAGCTCTACCTGCGGCTCGCGGGGGCGACGCTCCTGCTTCTGGCGCCCGGCGCGCTGCTCGCCCGGTCGGCCTCCGGCGCGGTCGTGACGAGCCTGACGCTGATCTTCGGCGCGATGCTCGTCGTGTTCGCGACCGGCTCGTCGCTGACGCTCGCCCTCTGGCTGCTGCTGGCGGCGGGGCTCGCCGCGATCCCCGTCGGGCTCAGACGACGATCGCTGCGCGCCACCGACCCGATCTGGCTCGCGGTGCTCGGCGTCGGCGTGCTCGCCGGTCTCCTGCTCTGGCACGTGCTCCCCGCACCGTCGGGCGACGCACTCTTCCACCTCGCTCGCGTGCGCAAGCTCGTCGCGTTCGACGAGCTGTCACTTGACGCCGTCGGCGAGTTCGTGGACGGCGGGCTGCACCCCGGCTACGCGTTCCCGCTCTGGCACGCGTTCCTCGCGCTCGTCGCGAAGCTCGCCGGCGTCGACCCGGCAGACGTCGTCGTGCACGAGGCGGCGGTGCTCGCGCCGCTCTCGTTCCTCGTCGTCTACGAGGCCGGCGTCGCGGTCTTCCGCTCTCGCTGGCTCGGCGTCGCGACGCTTGCGGCGACGGTCGGCGTCACGGCGCTCGCGTCGGGTTCCGGCGGAGCGCTCCGGCTGCTCGCACTGCCTGCGACGGCCGGTGGGCGCATGCTGCTCGTGCCCGCGGCGCTGGCAGTGTGTTTCATCTTTCTTCACGAGCCGACGCGCGCGCGACTCGCGCTCGTCGCGGGCGCGGGGCTCGTGCTCGCGGTGGTGCACCCGACGTACGCGCTCTTCTTGCTGCTCGTGCTGGTCGGCTTCGCCGTCGTCCGAGCGGTGCTCGAGCCGTCGGAGCTCCGCACGCTCCTGCTTGCGGGCGCGGCGTTCACCGTCGGCGCAGCGGTCTTCCTCGCGTGGCTCTTCCCCGTCGTGCAGGACACGGCGTCGTTCACGCCGTCGGACGAACAGGTGCAGGAGAAGGCGCACGGGATCCTGCGCTATCCCGGTCAGTTCGTCGTCGAGTCGCAGGACAGCTTCCACCTGAACCCCGAAGTCCTGACGCGCGCGGGGCCGGTGCCGCTCGCCGCGCTCTGCCTCGTGCCGCTCGCGCTCTTCGCGGTGCGCAGGCGCTGGGCGGCGCTCGTCCTCGGCGGGACGTTCGTCGTGCTCGCGGTGCTGCTGTCGGACGTGTTGTTCCCGCGGCTGGTCGACGCGGTGTCGCTCTCGCAGGCGAGGCGCCTCGCCGGGTTCCTGCCCCTCGCGTTCGCGCTCGCAGGCGGAGTCGCGGTGCTCTCGCGAGTGCTCTCGTGGGCGGTGCTGCCGCTCGCACTCGCGGCCGGGATTGTGCTCGGGTGGGCCTGGCCGGGCGACTTCGGCTACCGGCTCGAGGAGGGCGGCCCGACACTGCCGGTCTGGATCGCGCTCGGCGGATCGCTCGTCGCGATCGTGCTCGGCTTCCTGCTGCGCTCGAGGCTGCCGATGCTCGAGCGTGCCGACTGGGTCCCGGCGGCCGCGTGCGGCCTCTTCGTCCTCCCGATGGCCTTCACCTCGGGCTGGGAGCGCCCGCAACCGCACCAGGAGCTCACGCCCGCGCTCGTCGCCGCGCTCGACCTGCTCGTCCAGCCGGGCGACGTCGTGCTCTCGGACCCGGAGACCTCGTACTGGATTGCCGCGTACGCGCCGGTGTACGTCGCGGTCTCGGCGCCGACACACGTCGGAGATACAAAGGCGAATCGACCGTACGAGCGCGTCGCCGCGTGGCAGGAGTTCGTGCGGACAGGAAACTTTCCCGACGACTACGACTGGGTCGTCCTCGACGCCAAGCGCGTCAAGACGACCTGCGCACCCAAGTTCTTCTCGGACGGTGGCTACACGCTCTGCGCGAGCACGCAGAGGCGGTAGCGAAACAGGTCGAGTCGCGGGCCTGCGACCTTCTCGACCGCGCGAAGACCGCGGAAGAAGCTCGGCCGCCATTCGCTGCGCAGGACGCGAAAGCCGCCCTGCTCGAGCACTCGCGTCATGTGGTCGGCATCGCGCAGGCCGATGTGCGTCGGGTTCTGCGCGAGCACGAAGTCGCGCTCCTTCATCCGCTCGATCAGGTGGCGCGGGTTCGGCGCGTACACCGCGAACGTCCCGCCCGGGACGAGCACGCGGCGCAGCTCTGCGCACATGGCGAGGAAGACGTCGTCGCCGATGTGCTCGACGAAGTCGGCGGCGACGGCCTTGTCGAAGCTCGCGGCTTCGAATGGAAGCTCGGTCGCATCCGCGACCTCGAACGTGCACTCGGGGAAGAGCTCGCGCGCCTTCGCGATCGCGAGCTCCTCGAAGTCGATGCCAACCGGAGCAGCGCCGAGCGTCGAGAGGTAGTGCGTGATCGCACCGGCGGCGCAGCCGAGGTCGAGGATCCGTTCGCCCGGCTGCGGGTCGACGAGGTCGCGCACGGCCTCGAGGCGCAGCTCGGTCCACGGCGTCCGCTCGAGGTACTCGTTCGCCATCGTGTCCATGAAGCGCTCGTCGTAGCTCGACGGCGCCTTGCGGAGAGCGATCACGCGGCCGCCTCGAGCGGAGCGGGCTCGGGCGCCGCCTCGACGCCGAGCGCCGAGTGGTACGCCTCGACCGTGGCCTGCGTGACCGCGGGCCAGGCGAAGCGCTGCGCGACGTCCGCGCGGGCGTTCTCGCCGAGCCGGCGTCGGAGTGCGGGGTCGGCGAGGAGGAGCTTGATCGCGACGCGCAGCGCTGCGGGGTTGCCCGGCTCCACGAGGAAGCCGGTTCGGGCGTGGTGCACGAGCTCCTTCAGGCCGCCTACCGCGGTCGCGACGACGGGCTTGCCGTGGGCCATCGCCTCGGCGCAGACGATCCCGAAGCCCTCGCTCCTCGAGGGGCACACGACGACAGCGGCGCGGCGGTAGCGGTCGGACAGCTCGTCCGCGGACAGGAAGCCCAACGCGTCAGGCGCGAGCTCTCGAAGCGGCCCGTCCCCGGCGACGACGAGGTTGAGCCCACGGCAGGCCTCCACGAGCTCCTGAATGCCCTTCTCCGGGCTCAGGCGGCCCGCGAACAGGATCTCCGCGGGCTCGACCTCTCCTGACGTCTGGGCGGGCACCACGATCCCGTTGGGGATCACGCGGACCTCGCAGGCGCCGCAGCGGCGGGCGGCCGCTGCGAGGGGCTCGGATACGGCGATCACGAGCCGCGCCCGGCGGAGGATGGCTCCGACGAGACGCGGGCTTCGCTCGGCGAGCTCGAGGTCGCCGAAGCGGCCGGCGGAGCCAGAGCCGTGGAGGGTCAGGACGAAGGGCTTGCCGGAGAGCGCTGCGACGACGCCGGAGAGCAGCCAGTGAGCGTGGACGAGCTCGCAGTCGGCCCGGCGCAGCGCAAGCACCGAGCGCGCGAGGAAGACCGGGGCGAGCCAGGGGCGCCGTCTCAGCTTCGCGACGACCCCGCCCTCGCCGGCCAGGGACGGGTGGATCACCTGGACGGCCACGCCCTGCGCTCGGAGGCGCTCGACCGCGTCGGCCACGAAGCGACCCGAGGGGTCGTGGTCGCCAGCAGGGAAGGAGGTCGTGAAGACGGCGACGCGAAGCGCCCGGGGCCTGTCGGCCCAGGGTCGTCCTTGCCGCCTGCGCTCGTGGAGGGAAGAGGCGAAAACACCCACGGAAGAGGTATCGGCGGGCGCCTCTAAGCTCTTGAACGTGCGACCACCGGCGATCGTCGTCGACGTGGGCTTCGTCAACGGCCTCTCCGCGATCAGGTCGCTTCGACGGGCCAGCGTCCGCGTCTTCGCGGTCGACCACAAGCCGAGCGCGCTCGGGTTCCGCTCGCGCTATGCGACGAAGGTGGTCGCCCCGAGCCCGCTGGCCGACGAGGAGGGGTTCGTGGAGGCCCTGAGGGCTCTCGGCCCCGGAGTGGTGTTCGCGACCCACGACGAGGGCCTGCGGGCGATCGCCCGCCATCGCGACTCGCTCGAGCTCCTCTGCCCGTTCCCGCGCGACCTCGAGCGCCTGCAGAAGAAGCGCGTGCAGCTCGACGCGGCGCTCCACACGCCGGACACCCGCTACCCCGAGAGTGCGGCGGAGGCCGTCGCCGCAGCAGAGGAGATCGGGTACCCCGTCCTCCTGAAGCCGTCGGAGCCGGTGGGCTTCCGCCAGCAGTACGGCAAGCAGGCCGTGATCTGCCACAGCGCGTCGGAGGTCGAGGAGGCGTACGGGCAGATCGAGCCGTGGGAGCCGATGGTGCAGGACCTGATCCCCGGCGGGGACGACGAGCTCTACACGCTCGGCGCGTACCTGAGCGAGTCGCTCGAGCCGCTCGGGCTCTTCTGCGGCCGCAAGCTGATCCAGACGCCGCCTGGGATCGGCACCGCGCGTCTGGCTGAGGCGGTCTGGGTCGACGAGGTGGTCGACGCGGGGCTGCACCTGCTGCGCGCGCTCGGCTGCAACGGGTTGTCGCAGGTCGAGTTCAAGCGCGACCCGCGCGACGGGAAGTTCAAGCTGATGGAGGTGAACCCGCGGCTCTGGCAGTGGCACTCGCTCGCGCGCGCGAGCGGCGTCGACCTACCGCTGATCGCCTACCGCGACCTGACCGGCGAGCCCGTCGAAGCGGTGCGGATGAACGGCGGTCGCCGCAAGTGGGCGATCCTCCTGATGCCCGGCGAGCGCCCCGTCGTGCCTCGTCCGCCGTTCGTCGAGGCGACGTGGTCGTGGCGTGACCCCAAGCCCGCGGTCGTGCACGCGGTGCGCGCGCTCCGCGGCCCCAGGTGAAGGTCCTCCTCGTCACGATGTACTGGCCGCCCGCGGGCGGCGCAGGGGTGCAGCGGCCGTTGAAGTTCGCGACGCACCTGCCGGCGCTCGGGATCGAAACGCACGTGCTCGCACCCGACGACCCGAAGTGGATCCACCGCGACGACGAGCTGGCCTCGCCGACGCAGGCGTGGGTGCACCGCGCGCGCTACGTCGGACCGAAGGGGCGAAGGCCCGCGGAGGAGCTGCACGGCGCGGGTGCGCTCGAGCGCGCCGCGAAGATGGCGCTCCTCACGTACCGCCGCGTGCTCGTCCCCGACGAGAACGTGACGTGGAACGCGACGGCGATCCCCGCCGCCGTCCGCGTCGTGCGCGCCGAGGGGATCGACGTGGTCGTCACGACCTCGCCGCCGAACTCGGTACACCTGATCGGCGCGGCGGTCAAGCGTCTGACCGGCGTCAAGTGGGTCGCCGACGTACGGGACTCGATGGTGCGAAACGCGGACCGTCCCGTCGAGCGGCTCGCTGCGCGCGCGAAGGAGCGGACGCAGGAGACGGTCGGGCGACTGGTCGCTCGCTACGCCGACGAGTCGATCGCCGTCTCGGACTTCATCGCCGAAGAGCTCCGCTCGCTCGGTGCGCGGGGCGAGGTCAACGTGATCTCGAACGGAGCTGACTTCGACGACTTCGCAGGCCTCGAGTACCAGCCGAACGGCCGATTCCGTGTCACGCACGCCGGCGCGATGTTCGGCAAGCGCGATCCTCGCCCGTTCCTGACCGCGTTCGCGCGCGCCGATCTGCCCGACTCGGTCGCGCGCTTCGTCGGCGACTTTCGCGAGGCCGACCGCGAGTGGGCCGAAGGGCTCGGCCTCGGGGAGCGGCTCGAGCTGCTCCCGTACGTGCCGCGTCGCCGGTCGCTCGAGCTCCAGCGCGACTCCGAGGTGAACCTGCTGCTGATGCCGGAGGTGCCGGGCCGCGGCTCGGGGGTGATCGCCGCGAAAGTCTTCGAGTACCTCGCCGCCGAGCGGCCGATCATCGCCGCCGTGCCGCCCGACGGCGCGACCGCCGCGTTCGTGCGCGACGCGGAGGCCGGCGTGATCGTGGCGCCGGACGACATCGACGCGATCGAGGCGGCCCTTCGCGACCTGCACGCGCGCTGGCAGGCGGGCTCGCTGGCCGGCACACCGCTCTCGCCCGAGCTTCGCACCAAGTTGGACCGCCGGACGCGCGCCGAGGAGCTCGCGCGCGTGCTCAGGGACATCTCGTCGTGACTCGCTTCCTCTTCCTCGCGACCGTCTTCTCGGTGACCTTCGAGAAGGTGCACTGGTCGGTCGGCGGGACGCTGACGCTCGCCGACGTGCTCACCACGCTCTTCCTCGCGTCGTTCGTGATCGACCGCGTCGCTGCGGGCGACTGGAAGCTCGCGCACACCGCGATCGTCGCGCTCACGTTCGGTCTCGCCTTCCTCGCGGTCTACCTCGTCGGGTTCTTCAACCTTGACACGACGCAGGGGATCACGCAGTTCGGCAAGGGCATGTTCAAGTTCGGGCTCCACTTCGGCTTCCTGGCCGCGGGGGCCGCGTACCTGATCCGGCACGGGCGGCGCTTCGCGTTCACCGCGTTCGGCGTCTTCGTCGCCGGGATCGCGGCCAACGCTTGCTACGGGATCGTGCAGCTCGTCCTGGCGCGCGCCGGGTTCAACCTCGACACGCTGTTGCTGAGCCCGCTGACGCGCGGGGCGAGCCAGATCAACGTCTACGGCTCGGTCGGCGGCGAGCAGAGCGTCTACCGGCCGAACGCCCTCACCGGCGACCCGAACCACCTCGGGATCATGCTGCTCGTCCCGCTGCTCGCGCTGACGCCGGTCTACCTCCGCAATCGCTCGCCGTGGCTCGCTGCGCTGCTCGGATTCCTGCTCGTCGTCGAGCTCGCGACCCTGTCACGCAGCGGTCTGGTCGGGCTCGGCGTCGGGTTCCTCGTGCTGCTCCTGCACTACAGGACCGAGCTGCTCTCGCGCGTGATCGCGATCCCGCTCGCTGTCGTTGCGGCCTTCGTCGTGTGGGTCGTGTCGCGCCGCGCCGACTTCTTCGTCGAGGTGATCCGCTCGCGGATCGCGACCGGCGACGCTTCGACGTCCGCGCACTTCGACGTCTACGGCTTCATCCCGGACGTGCTCTCGGCGCACCCGCTCTTCGGGCTCGGCCTGAACAACTTCAGCGTCTACTACGAGTTCGCGACCGGCAAGGACAACTGGGGCCCGCACTCGTTCTACGTCGCGCTGCTCGTCGAGACCGGGCTCGTCGGCACGCTGTTGTTCGGAGCGTTCCTCGTCTGGCTCTTCCGCCGCCTACGCGACGCGCGCCCGTTCGAGCCGCACCTCGCGTGGGGTCTCACCGCGGCGCTCGCCGGCACGATGGCGGCGAACCTCTTCTACCTGACGATGCAGTTCTACTACTTCTACGTTCTGGCGATCTTCGCGCTCGCGCTGCCCGTCGTGACGAGCGGCGCGGGCTATCCTCGCCGGTCGTGAGCACGACCGCAGACGCGCCCGAGGTCTCGTTCGTGATCCCGTGCCTCAACGAGGCGGCGTCGATCACGACGGTCGTGCAGAAGGCGTTCGCGAAGCTCGACGAGCTCGGGGTCGACGGTGAGGTCGTGGTCGTCGACAACGCGTCGGAGGACGACTCCGCCGCCCTCGCGAGCGCTGCGGGCGCGCGCGTCGTCACGGAGCCCCGCCGCGGCTACGGCAGCGCGTACCTCGCGGGTCTCGAGGCGGCACGGGGCCGCTACCTCGTCCTCTCCGACGCGGACGACACGTACGACCTCGGCATGCTCGACGCGTTCCTCGACCGCCTGCGCGGCGGCGCCGACCTGGTGATGGGTTCCCGGATGAAGGGGACGATCATGAAGGGCGCGATGCCGTGGTCGCACCGCTGGATCGGCAACCCGATCCTGACCGGGATGCTGAACGTGCTCTTTCGCTCCGGCGTCTCCGACGCGCACTGTGGGCTGCGCGCGATCCGACGCGACGCCGTCCCGCGGCTCGGCCTCTCGAGCACCGGCATGGAGTTCGCCTCGGAGATGGTGATCAAGGCGTCGAAGCGCGGCCTGAAGATCGAGGAGGTGCCTATCGTCTACCGCCCGCGCATCGGCGAGTCGAAGCTGAACAGCTTCCGCGACGCGTGGCGGCACGTTCGCTTCATGCTCGTGCACAGCGCGACGTTTTTGTTCGTCGTGCCGGGAGCGTTGGGCATCCTCGCCGGGCTCTGCGTGCTGGTGCCGCTGGCTTACGACCAGGACCTCGGCGACCCGTCGTGGACGGTCCCCGTCGCGATCGTCGCGAGCTTTGTCGTCGTCGTGAGCGCGAGCGTGATCCAGCTCGGCCTGTTCGCACGGACCTACGCTGCGCTCTACCTGGGCGAGGCCGAGCCGATGCTCGAGTCGATCTGGCGTCGGTTCCGCCTCGAACACGGGCTGGCGCTCGGCGCCGTGACGCTCGTCGTCGGCGTGACCATCGCCGCGATCTCCAACTTCAACGACGTTCCGGACACCGCGCTCGGCCTGCTCGGCTTGACGCTCGCGGCGCTCGGCGTGCAGGGCATCTTCTCGTCGTTCTTCCTCAGCATCCTCGGGTTGAGCGAGCACGCGATCATGCGGCGCCGCTCGCCCTAGGGGCGGTAGCCGGCGAGCCGGAGCGATCCGGCGATGCCGCGCAACGGGGTTGCCTCGAGGCCGCGCTCGAGGGAGAGCGCGGCGGGGACGAGCCACGACGGTGTGCTCGGGTGCAGGAACTCGAACGGCTCGCAGACGTCGACGACGAAGCCAGCGTCCTCGAAGCGGCCGCGGAGCTCTTCCACCTTGAACGCCGTCTCGTGCGGCGTCACGTGGCGCAGACGGCGAACCGGCTCGAGGTTTCGCTCCGCCCAGACCTGGGGGTTCGCCATGTTCGGCTCGCTGAACGCGAAGCGGCCGCCCGGCTGCAGCAGCGAGAACGTGTGCGCGAACGCCGCGTCCAGGTCGACGTGGTGCAGCACGCTGACGCCGACGATCGCGTCGAGCTCAAGCCCTTCGAGCCCCTCGCCCGTCTCGATGTTCCCGACGAGGACACGCGCGCGCTCCCCGACGCGCGCGCGGGCTAGCGCCGCAGTCTCCTCGCTGAGGTCGACGGCGACGAGCTCGCAACCCGACTCCACCAGACGCTCCGTGAACTCGCCGGTTCCGCAGCCGAGCTCGAGGCACCGCACGCCCGGCGCGAGCTTCGCAGCCGAGACGAGGAACTCGGCGCGGCGCGCCGCGCGGATCCCGCCTGCCCGGCCCGACCAGCCCCAGACGTCCTCCTTGCCGGACGCGATCAGCCTGCCCTGCAGTCGCTCGGCCTCGTACCGGTCGGTGTTCACCACGAGTCGGTCACCCCCGGCCCTCGCACGATCTCGGCGAGACCTCGCACGGGTGTCGGGACGACCGTGTACGTGCCGAGCTCGCCGATCGGAACGCGGGACTCGCCCGTGACGTCGGGCCCGACGTAGAAGCGCGGCCGGATCCGATGCGCCTGCGCGAAGGAACGCGCAGCGGTCGTGGCCGGGAGCGAGCGGTACGGATAGTCCGGCGTGTGCTCGACGTAGATCTGCACGAGCTCGAAGTATCGCGAGTCCTCGAACGGCGAGTACGAAGGCACGATCGCGACCTCGCCCGGCCGCACATTCGCTTCGATGTACCGCTCGGCGTCACCGACCGAGGCCGCGAGCCGCTGTTGCTCGTCGCTCGGTCCGTTGCGGTTGTCCCAGGCCGGCCAGACCAGCAGGAGCACGATCGGCCAGACGAGGATCGACGCGCGCGTGCGCGGCGTGCGCTGCAGCAGCCAGAGCAGCGCGAGCACTGCGAGCACGAACGTCGGCGCGAAGTAGTGCGCGTTCGGCGGCCGTGCAAACGCCATCGCTCCCATCGACAGCGCCCCGACGCTCCAGACCACCGGCCGCGGGTCTCGGCGGACGATCCCGAACACGCCGGCGAGCCCGGCGAGCAGGAACGCGATCACCGGCTCGTGGCCGACGATCGAGCCGAGGCTCGAGAGCGGCGCCGCGAACGAGTCGACGTCCTCCTGCACGCCCCGCCCGGTGATCGTGCGCGCGACGTAGTGCAGCGCCCGCAGCCCGTCGGGGATGTCGAGCGTCACCGGGAACAGGAGCCCTGCGGCGAACGCGACGACGAGCAGCCCGTAGAAGCGGCGGTGCAGGACTTCGGCGATGACCACGGCGACGGCGACAACCGCTGCAAGCGCGGCGAGCACCGCGAGCTGCACACCTGTCACGTGCCAGGGCAGACGGCCGACGTTCAGCAGCACCGCGACGAGCAGCCACACGCCCGCGAGCGAGCCGACGAGCATCCGACGCCGCCGCAGCCACCGGCTGAAGCGCGCCGACGCGTCGCTCGCGTCCGCCGGCTTCCAGAGCGCGGCCACGACGAGCGCGGGCAGCAGTGCCAACGCGTGCAGCTTGACCATCGTTGCGAAGCCGACGGTCGCCGCTGCCGCGGCGTACCACTCCGGCGAACGCCGCTCCACCGCGCGCGCGACCGTGAACCCGAAGACAAGCGTCAGAACGGCAAGCGGGACGTCGGGGCGCAGCTGGATCGACATCGCGGTCAAGCCGGGTGCGGCCGCCCAGAGCAGCCCGGCTGCGAGGCCCCACGTCCAGTGACCGAAGAGCCGCGCCGCGAAGAGAAACGACAGGAGCGCGCCGAGCAGGTACACGAGCGCGGAGAAGCCGCGGAACTCCCAGCGGGTGCCGTCGAGGTCGAGCAGCGAGCGGTCGACGAACGCGAGCCGCGCCGACTTGGACAGCGAGCCCTCCTCGAGCAGCGCCTCGACGCCGAACGTGATCGCGAGTGCCTCGGTGAGCGGGAGGCCGGGGTGGTCGACGAACGTCACGTCCTCACCGAGCATGAGGTTGAGCGCCGAGGCCGTGTAGCTCGCGTCGGCGTCGGCGTACGTCCACCACGGCGAGCGAAGCGGCTGCGCGACCAGGATCAGCGTGGCGACGGCCACGACCGCAGCCGCGGCGAGCGCGGCCCACCGCTGGGACCACAGCCTGTCCACCGTGCGGCTCAGACTCCGCGGCGTGTCAGCGGCGCGACCCTGAACTTCCAGAACGCGAAGACCGTCATCTGGAGCAGCAGCACCCCGTGGCGCCAGCGGCTGATGTTCGTCTCGCCGTACGTGCGCGGGTGGTAGCGCACCGGCAGGTCGACGATCTTCATGCCGAGCCTCGCGGCGCCGAACAGCAGGTCGAAGTCGCCGAACGGGTCGAACTCGCCGAAGTAGGAGCGACCTGCAGCGATCCGGTTGTAGTCCTCCTTCAGCAGCACCTTCGTCCCGCAGAGCGTGTCCTTGACCTGCTGGCCCATGATCCCCTTGAGCAGCCGCGCGAAGATGCGGTTGCCGATCATGTTCAGGAAGCGCATCGCGCCGGGCTCCATGTCGTAGACGAGCCGCGAGCCGTTGACGAGCTCGGCGCGGCCGTCGACGAGGCCGCGGTGGAACTTCGGCAGGTCCTCGGGCAGGACGCTCAGGTCTCCGTCCAGGATCATCAGCACGTCGTGCTTCGCCGCGGCGAAGCCGGTGCGAACCGCGTCGCCCTTTCCCTTGCCGGTCTGCGGCACGAAGCTGATGTCGCGCTCGGGGTGCGCCTCGATCTGGCGCAGGATCTCGCCGCGCGTGTCGTCCGTCGAGTTGCCCTCGACGAAGATCAGCTCGGTCGGCACGCCGAAGTCCGGCACGCGGTCGATCAGCTCGGCGATGTGGCCCTGCTCGTTCCGGCACGCGCAGACGATCGACACGGTCTTCGGGCCGAGGTCGCGCGGCAGCGGGCGCGCGACGATCCAGTTCGTGACCGCCAGCATGTTGATCAGCGGCAGGCTGCCGACGAAGCCGTTCAGGAACGTCGTCACGAACGGGATCTGCTTCGGGAAGAGGATCCTCGTGCGCGTCAGGACCGGCTCGAACCCCGCGAGCTCGAGCAGGTTCATGACGTCGTGCGGCGCGACCCAGTTGCGCAGCGGCTTGCGCGGCTTCAGCCGCAGGAGCTCGGCGAGCCCGAACACCGGTCGCCAGACGCGGCTGTACGAGTTGACGATCACTCGGGTGCGCTCGTGCGAGTGCTCGGCGACGCGGTGGAAGAGCTCGAGCAGGTCGTCCACGTACGGCATCAGGTCGGAGAGGACGATGTAGTCGAACGTCTCGCCGAGCTCCAGCTCCTCGCCGGGAACGCGCTCGAACCGGAGCTGCGGGTGCTCCGCCCGGGCGCGGTCGACCATGCCCTGCGAGACGTCGACGCCCACGCCGACGCTCGGCTTCAGCGCGGCGAGCAGGTCACCCGACCCCGAGCCGATCTCGAGCACCCGTGCGCCTTCCGGGACGTGGAAGCGCATCACCTGGGCGATCAGGCGGTGGTACGTGCTGTTCCGGCGCTTCCAGCGGGACTCCTCGCTCGCGAACCGGTCGAAGAACTCCGCCAGTTCTGCGTAGGGGTCCGCCGTCACGCCCTTGGACGGGGCGACTGCGGTGGCCATGAGGCTGACCGATGGTAGTCGAGCAGAATGACGCCCCATGCGAGTTGTCGTCCTGACCACGTCGTACCCCCGCGAGCCCGGCGATGTGGCCGGGCGCTTCATCGCCGACGCCGTCGACCGGCTGCGCGGGCGCGGGCTCGACGTCGAGGTCGTGTCGCCCGCGGACTTTCCGCACTTCGGCCTCGCGTACGGCTCGGGGATCGTCGGGAACCTGCGGCGTCGGCCCTGGCTCGCCGTGCTGCTGCCGCTCTTCCTGCTTTCGTTCGCCGTCGCAGCCGTGCGGGCTGCGCGCGGCGCGGATCTCGTCCACGCGCACTGGCTGCCCTCGGCGGCCGTCGCGCTGCTGACGCGCAAGCCGATGGTCGCGCAGGTTTGGGGGACCGACGTCGAGCTCGCGCGTCGCGCGCCGTGGCTCGCGCGGTTCGTGCTTCGTCGCGCTGCTGTGGTCGTGGCGCCTTCGACCGTCCTCGCGGCGGAGGCTCGCACGCTCGGCGCACGGGAGGTCGTCGTGATCCCGAGCGGCGTCGACGTCGCGGACGAGTGTTGGTGACGAGGACGAGCCGCCGTTCGTCCTCTACGCCGGGCGCCTCTCCCCGGAGAAGGGCGTGCTCGAGCTCGTCGAGGCCGCGAACGGGATGGCGCTCGTGATCGTCGGGCGACGGGCCGTTGCGCGAGCATGTCCCTGATGCGCGCGGGTTCGTCCCGCACGACGAGCTGCTTCGGCTCTACGGACGCGCGGCCGTGGTCGCGGTCCCGTCGTACCGTGAAGGGTTCGGCGTTGTGTGCGCCGAGGCGATGGCGCACGCGCGTCCCGTCGTCGCGAGCGCGGTCGGCGGGCTGCTCGACCTCGTCGCGGACGGCGAGACCGGCATCCACGTCCCGGCCGGCGACGTGCCGGCATTGCGCGCAGCGCTCGAGCGGCTGCTCGGCGACCGTGAGCTCCGGCGGCGCTTCGGCGAAGCCGGACGCGAGCGCGTGCGCGAGCGGTTCTCGTGGGCCGCCGTCACAGACAGTACGGTGGACGTGTACCGAGAGGCGATGCGGTTCCCGGTGTAACGCGTGTGCTGCCCGACTCCCCGAGGATCCGAGGTCGGGAGCTTGCGGCCATCGGCGTGGGCTTTTGGCTGCTCAGCGTGATTACCAGCTGGCCGTTGGCACTGCATCTGCGGTCCGCGCTTCCGAAGCAATCGGAGGACGTCCTCTACGGCGCCTGGGCGCTTGGGTGGGTCGGTCACGCGCTCCGGCACCAGCCACTCGATCCTTTTCAGGCGCCCGTCTCGTGGCCGGCGCAAAACGCGCTCGCCAACGGAGATCCCCTGCTGGGCTTCAGCCCGCTCGCTGCCTTCGCGCACGGAAGCACGGAAGTGCTGTTGTTGAACAACCTCCTCCACATCGGCGCCTACGCGCTCGCGGGGGTTGGTGCCTATCTCCTCGCCAGAGAACTCGGATGCACACCACCAGCGTCGTTCGTAGCCGGCGCCGCGTTTGCCTACGCTCCGTTCCGTATCGCTCATCTGGATCACCTGCAGGTTCTCTCGAGCGGAGGGATCCCGCTCGCCCTCGCGCTTCTGCTGCGCGGTTACCGTCGCCGCAGCTGGAGCTTGGTGCTCGCTGGTTGGTTGACGGTGTCGTGGCAACTCGCCATCGGGTTCACGCTTGGTTTGCAGTTCGCGTATCTGCTCGCAGTGCTCGCGGCGTTCTGTCTAGTCGTCTGGGTCAGGCGGGGGCGGCCCGCGTTGCGACAACGGATCGTCGCGGTGACGGCGATCGGAGTGACTCTCTCGCTTGCGGTGGGGATTCTGGAAGCCCAGCCGTACCAATCGGTCGCCGACCAGTATCCGAGCGCGCGACGCGGCCCGGTGGAGGTGTCTGCATTCTCACCGACGCCCGAGAGCTTCCTCGCCGCTCATGAGTCCAGCTACCTGTGGGCCGATGCGACGGAGTTCTTTCGGGCGCGAGTTCGCACGCCTGAGCAGGCGCTGTTTCCCGGTCTGACGATCGTTGCGCTCGCGCTTGCTGGCGTGTGGCGCGGGTCACGACTGAACCGGCGGATCGCGCTAGGTGTTGTTGCGGTGCTGGTCTTCGCTGTGGGCTTTCACACCGCGTTCGGGTCGTTGAGTTACCTGTTCCCGTATCGCTGGCTCTACGAGTTGGCGCCTGGCTGGCAAGGAATCAGGACTCCCGGTCGCTTGATGACTTTGGGTTCGCTTGGCCTTGCCTTGCTCGCCGCTGCGGGAAGCGATCGGCTGCTCCCGATCGCACGCCTGCGTGCGTGGCCACGGCTCGCCGCGTTCGGGGCGTTGACAGGGCTCATCGTTCTCGAGGGCTTTTCGCCGATAGGACACAACCCCGCCCCTGCAGTGCCCGTCGGGCAGGTGGGCGTTCCGGGGCCAAGGCTTCAACTCCCCTTGAGGAACACCTCGCTGTACCTCTTCTGGTCCTTGGACGACTTCGAGCCGCTCGTGAACGGCGTTGCGGGCTGGACGGCGCGCTCGGCGAACCTCCGGCGCGACGTTCGCGGCTTTCCCGACAAGCGAAGTGTGCGACGCCTCCGGCGAATGGGCATCCGCTCGGTGGTCTTCAACAAGACGCTGGCCGAGGGGACAGAGTGGGAGGGGGGCGACAAGCGGCCCGTTCGGGACCTTGGTATCGGGGTCGAGCGGCGTGACTCCGTCGTCGTCTACACGATCCGCGGCCCGGCTCGCCAACGATAAGCGCGCCTCGTCTCAGGAATACGGCCGCAACGCTGCGGCCACACGGTCGAGCTCGCCGTCGGTGAGCCGCGTGTGGAACGGCAGCGCGAGCGCACGCTCGTACGCCGTGTCCGCGCCGGGGAAGGGCCCCTGGTCACGATACGCCGCGAGCCGGTGCAGCGCGTACGTGCCGATCTGCGCCTCGATGCCTTGCTCGCGCAGTGAGCGAAGCGCGTCGTCGCGCCGGTCGAGCTGCACGACGTACGCCTGCCAGCCGTGAACGTCGCCCTCGTCTGCCGACGGCGTTGCGACGAGTCCGGCCAGCCGCTCCGAGTAGGAGCCCGCGATGCGCGTGCGCGCGGCGAGCAGCTCGTCGAGGCGTTGCATTTGCGGGATCCCGACCGCGCACAGGATGTCGGCGAGCCGGTAGTTCGGTCCCGGCGCCGCGATCTCGAAGTCGCCGCGCGGCTCGATCCCGTGATGGCGCATCCGACGCACGGCGTCCGCGATCTCGTCGTCCGCAGTCGTGACAGCGCCGCCCTCACCCGTCGTGACGATCTTGCGCGGGTGGAACGAGAGGCAGCCGAGCACGCCGAGGCTGCCGCACGCCCGTCCGCGCGAGCGAGCGCCGAGCGCTCCGGCCGCGTCCTCGAGCAGCGCGACGCCGCTCGGGACGGTCGCGACGAGCGCGTCCCAGTCGAGCGGCCGGCCGAACAGGTGGACCGCGAGCACCGCGCGAGTGCGCTCGGTGACGGCGTCGGCGACGAGCGCCAGGTCGAGGTTCATGGTCGCCGGGTCGACGTCCACGAGCACGGGCCGCGCGCCGGCCAGCGCGACGACGTTCGCCGTCGCCGGGAACGTGTACGCCGGGACGATCACCTCGTCGCCGGGCCCGATCCCGAGCGCGAGCACGGCGAGGTGGAGCGCCGCGGTGCCGGAGGAGACGGCCACGGCGTGCGGCACGTTGCAGGCCTGCGCGAGCTGATCCTCGAACTCGGCGACCTTCGGCCCCATCGTCAGGGACCCGCTCTCCAGCACTTCGGCGACCGCGCGCGCCTCGTCGACGCCGACGTCGGGCCAGGCGAGTCGGATGGTGCGGGCGGTCACCGCCCTCCCTCCGCGAGGCGTCGCAGCTCGGTTGGGGTGATCCGCTGCACGACGGGAGTCTCCCCGAGATCGAGGCGGGCGGCCGCGGCTGCGCTCAACGTGGCGACTCTCGGACCGACGTAGGCAGGGACGTCGAGCCCACGCTCGAGTGCGAACTCCGCCCCGGGTTGCGTCGCAGGCAGCGTCCGATAGTCGACCTTGGGGGTGCGCGCGACGTGGGGCCGCACGAACTCGAAGTAGTGGGTGTCCGGAACCGGCAGGTAGAGGTGCTCCGAAGGCGTCAGGAGCGCCGACCCCGGCCCCAGCTGTCCGACCTCCTGCTCGTAGACCGGCTCGGCCTGCTCGCGCAGCGCGAGGAAGACATCCGTGTTCCCGTCTCTGTGCCGGAACTGCACACCGACGATCCAGACGGCCAACGCGCTCGCCAGGATCAGGCCGGCGACACGGTTCACCCGCGAGCAGAGCCAGGCCACCGCCAGGACCGAGAGCAGAAAGCTCGGCGCGAAGTAGTGCGGCGTGCCGAGCCGGGCGAGCGCCATCGCGCCAAGGCTGGTTGCGCCGAGCAGCCACACGGCGGGCCGGATGTCTGCGCGTCGCCAGCCGACGATCGCCGCGACGACGGCGAGCGCGTAGAGAACGGTCGTCTGTCGCAAGAGCGGCCCGAACAGGTCTCGCGGGCTTCCCGTCTCCACGCCGGTGTAGGAGTTGACGCCGCCGCCCGTCGCGGTGCGCGCGATCTCGGTGATCGCAGCGACGGTGTCATGTGCGGCGAGCGTCGCCGGCAAGACGAGCCCCGCGCAGAACGCTGTGGTAACCACGCCGGCGACGCGGACGACGTACGGCACACGACTCGTCAACGCCAGGGCTCCCGCAGCGAGACCGCCGAGCAGCGCGAGTGATGTGATGACGTCGCTCGTGGTCACCGGGTATCCCTGGCCGCGGTTCAAGGCGACGCCGGTCACGACCCAGAGGACGAGAACGAGCACGACGAGGAGGCGATGTCGCTGTAGCCAGGCGCGCGCCGTCGTCAGAACCGGCCGGACAGCGAGGCTCGACGGAGCTCTGAACACGACGACGGCGGCGAGGGGCACGAGCAAACCGAGCGCGTGAGCCTTGATCGTCACGGTCAGTCCAATCACCGCGGCCGCCGCGATGAGCGGACCCAGCCGGCGCTCGAAGGCAGCTCGCGCGAGGAGCAACCCGGCACAGACGACCAGGATCGCGTGCACGGCATCCGGTCGATACTGGATCGACATCGGGGCGAGGTTGGGCGCGCCGATCCAGAGCACTCCTCCCCCCGCGCCCCACAGCCAGCTGCCGGTCACGCGCGCGGCTGCGATGCACAGCGCAACCGCGCCGAGCAGGTACCAGAGCGTCCCGAGACCGCGGAAGACGACGCGTGTGCGGTCGAGGTCGAGCAGCCGCTCGTCGACGAACTCGCGGATCGAGTGATCGTCGCCCAGCGCACGCCGAGCCACGTGCTCCACGAGGAACGCGGAGGCCAGCGCCTCCTGCAATGGAATGCCGGGATGGCCGAGGAACACGATGTGGTCGCCGCCGGCGAGGTTCAGCGACGAGCCGGTGTAGGTCGCGTCCGCGTCTGCGTGGTACCACCACGGCGCGCGGACGGGCTGAGCGGCGACGATAACGCACGCGATCGCGAGGGACGCGGCGAGCGCGGCGAGCGGTTGCCAGTGCCGCCCGATCGAGCGCAACGGACTACCCGGGTCGCCGAACGACGAGGTTGCCGAGCACGAGCAGGTCCATCTTCGTCTTGGAAAACGTCTCGACGGCGTGCTCGGGCGTCATCACGATCGGCTCGTTCTCGTTGAACGAGGTGTTGAGGACGATCGGCACGCCCGTGCGGTCGCCGAACGCCTTGATCAGCCGGTAGTAGCGCGGGCTCACCCGTTCCTCGACCGTCTGGAGGCGACCCGTGTCGTCGATGTGGTTGACGGCAGGGATCTTGTCGCGCTTGTCCTCGCGCGTCTTGTAGACGAGCACCATGAACGGTGACGTGTAGTCCTGCTCGAACCATTCGCCCGCAGCCTCCGCGAGGAGCGACGGAGCGAACGGGCGAAAGGGCTCGCGGTGCTTGATGCGCGCGTTGAGGATGTCCTTCATGTCGCGCCGGCGCGGGTCGGTGACGATCGAGCGGTTGCCGAGCGCGCGCGGCCCGAACTCCATTCGTCCCTGAAACCAGCCGACGACGTCGCCTTCCGCGATCCGCTCGGCGACGAACGAGAAGAGCGCCTCGTCGTCCAGGCGCTCGGGCGAAAAGCCGCCCGCACGGATCGCCTCCTCGCTGGCGGCGTCGTCGTACTGCGGGCCTGTGTAGGCGTGCTCCATCACGAAGCCGCGCGGCTGACCGAGCTCCTGGTTCCAGACGTGGTAGGCGGCGCCGACGGCGATGCCGGAGTCGCCCGCGGCGGGCTGCACGTAGACGCCCTCGAACGGCGTCTCCAGCCGGATGCGCCCGTTCGCGACCGCGTTCAGCGCGACGCCTCCCGCGAGGCAGAGGTTCTTCGACCCGGTGCGCTTGTGCGCCGTTCGAACGAGGTGCAGGTACGCCTCCTCGAGCATCGCCTGCAGCGCTGCAGCGACGTCGTGGTGCACGTCGGTCAGCTCGGTGCGCGGCTCGCGCGCGGGGCCGAAGGCTTCCTCCATCCGGTCCGAATAGAGGCGGCCGATCGTCGGCGTCTGCTCGTCCCACGTCATGTCGACGCCTTCCTTGTGGTGGACGAAGTACTCCAGCTCGAGCTCGAAGAGATCGCCGTCGAGCTTGACGAGCTTCCGCATCGCCGGGAGGTAGCGAGTGGGATCGCCGTAGGGCGCGAGGCCCATCACCTTGCCCTCGTCGCCGTACTTCGGGAACCCGAGCCACTGCGTCACCGCCGTGTAGAAGATCCCGAGCGAGTGCGGGAAGAGCACGCGCTCGAGCACCTCGAGCTTGTTGCCGCGGCCGTGCGCGAGCATCGTCGAGGCGAAGTCGCCGAAGCCGTCGAGCGTGAGCACCGCCGCCTCTTCGAACGGGGAGACGAAGAACGCGCTCGCTGCGTGCGCGAGGTGGTGCTCGACGTTGTGGACGTCGGCTCGCAGCTCGTCGGCGCTCACGCCGAGCGCTGCGGCGGTGTGCTCCTTGACGTCGCGGACCTTCGACGCGTTGCGGAAGCGCTCCATCACGTAGCGCGGGCTCGGCCGCGTCAGGATCGTGCGCACGACCTTGGCACCGATGTTCGCGCGTGGATCACGCCCGACGGCGATGTGGTCGAGTTCACCCGCCGTCAGCCCGGCGTCCTCCAGGCACCAGCGCACGGCCAGCTCAGGGAAGCCGGCGCAGTGCTTGACCCTGTTGAGCCGCTCCTCCTCGACCGCGTTCACGAGCTCGCCGTCGACGACGAGCGCCGCCGCGGCGTCGCCGTGAAATGCGTTCAGACCGAGGATGGCCGCCACGGCGAGCGATCCTAGCCACAGCCCTCTCCGCTCCCGGAAGTAAGGTCCCGAGGCGGATGGCTGCCCCCGTCGCGCGCACGCGCATCACGCCCGTGCTCCGGGAGGTGGGAGCGGTCCTCCTCTTCGCCGCCGCGCTCGCCGTCGTCACGAACTGGCCGCTGCTCGACGACTTCGGCAGTGCGATTCCGGGCAGCCTCGGCGACCCGCTCGTGCTCGCATGGGCGGTTCAGTGGGGCGGCCACGCGCTCGTCCACCAGCCGCTCCGACCTCTTCCAGGCGAACGTCTTCTGGCCGCTCGCAACACGCTCGCGTTCACCGACGGCACGCTGGTCGGCTACTCGCCCGTCGGCGCAACCGGTTCGGGCGCGACTGCCGCGACTCATCCACTACAACGCGCTCTTCCTGTTCGCGTACACCCTCGCGCTCGTCGGTGCGTACGCGCTCGCGCGCGAGCTAGGCGCTTCACCGCTCGGCGCAGGCGTCGCAGGTGTTGCGTTCGCCTATGCGCCCTGGCGGCACGCACACGAGATCCACCTCAACGTCCTGTCCACCGGCGGTGTGCCGCTTGCGCTGTTCCTCCTGCTTCGTGGCTACCGGCGAAGCGACTGGCGCCTGTTGCTCGGCGGGTGGCTCGTCGGCGGCGTGGCAGCTGAGCCTCGGCTTCAACACCGGCCTTCCGTTCGCCTACCTCCTATTCGGCGCTGACTGTCGTCGTGGTCGTGGGGCTGTTGAGGCGAACGCTGCCGCCGCTGAGCCGCTCGGCGGCCGCCGCGGCCGTCGCTGGCGTGCTCGCCTTTCTCGTCGTCGGCGTCATGCTCGCGATGCCGTACCGGGCAGTCGCCGACGAGTTTCCCGAATCGATCCGCACGACGTACGAGGTCGCGACGTTCTCGCCGCCGCCCCAGAGCTACCTGGCCGCTCCCGCGGAGAGCGCACTCTGGGGCCGGATCACCGAGCCGATCCGCGAGTCGGTGAAGCTGCCGACGGAGCAGACGCTCTTCCCGGGCCTCACGCTGCTCGTGCTCGCGACCGTCGGCCTCGTGGCCGGCACGTGGCGGCGTCGGACGCGGGTCGTGCTCGCCGCGGGCACTGCAGTCGCGCTCGTGCTCTCGCTCGGCTTTCACATCGCGGTCGGGAAGCTCGACTACCTGTTCCCGTACCGCCTCCTGTACGAGTTCGCGCCGGGCTGGGAGGCGCTGCGGACACCGGGCCGGCTGATGGCCTTCGCGACACTCGGTCTCGCGCTTCTCGCGGCTGCTGGAACCGATCGCGTCCGGGCCTGGGTCGCTTTGCGACGGCCGGGGACACGTTGGCCCGTGCTCGTCGGCTGCCTCCTCGTCGCGCTGGTCGTCGTCGAGGGGTGGCCGAGCCATCGCTACGTCGCCGTCCCCGAGCCGCCGCCCGTCGTTCGTCTCCCGCAGCCGCAACTCCATCTGCCCGCCGACGGCAAGGACGCGGACGTGCTGTACGGCTTCTGGTCGACGAACGGCTTCCCCGAGCTCGTCAACGGCGCGAGCGGGTTCGAGCCGAGATCTCGACAGGCGCTTCGCGAGTCACTCGAGGGGTTTCCGGACCAGGTCGACCGTCGCTCGACTGAGGGCGCTCGGTGTGCGAACGGTGATCCTGCATCGCGACCTCGCCGTCGGAACGGCGTGGGCAGACGCAGAGACGCGACCCGTGCGTGGGCTGAACCTGCGACCGAGGCGCATCGGCGAGCTCGTCGTCTACGACCTGCGCAGCGCCGGGCAACAGTAAGTTGCTGCTCGTGCGCCGACACGCCGCCTTCATCGCCGTGGTCGCGCTCATGCTCGCCTACGCGTGGCCCATGCAGGGCTTCGGTTACAACCAGACCTCGCACTACATCATCGTCAAGGCGTTCGCCGACCACACGGCGGTCGTGGACAAGGCGCTCGGCGAGGTCGGCGACCTCGGGACACAGGACATCACCCGCGTCGGTGATCACCTCTATTCGAACAAGGCGCCGGGGCTCGCCGGGCTCACCTTTCCGACGTTCCTGGTGCTCAAGGCCGCAGGCGCGAGGACGGTCGGCGATCCGACGCAGATGCTCTGGGCGCTCGGTCTGATCGGCACGGTGCTTCCGGCGACCGCGCTCGTCCTGCTCGTGCGCCGGGTTGCGGAGGCGGTCGAGCCGGGGTTCGGGACGATCGCAGCGGTTGCGATGGGGCTCGGCACCCTCCTGCTGCCGTTCGCGACGATGTTCTTCGCGCACGCGCTCTCGGCCTGCCTCGTGTTCGCGGCGTTCACCATCCTGTTCGTCGAGCGGCGAGGTCGACCACGCCCTGCGCTGCTTCTCGCGGCGGGCGTGCTCGCCGGACTGGCGATCACGACCGAGTATCCGACGGCGCTCGTCGGGTTCGTGTTGGGGTTCTACGCCCTCGCAGGAGCTCGGTCGCTCCTGCGAGGCGTGGCATTCGGGGTCGGAGTGCTCGCGGGCGTCGTGCCGCTCGCTCTCTACAACTGGTGGGCCTTCGGGTCGATCTTCCACCTGTCGTACCAGAGCTCTTCGTACCAGAGCGCTGGAGGAGACGAGGTGGCTCAGGGCTTGGAGCACATTCCGGCGCCGGGGTTCGACGTCGCAGTGCTGCTCGAGTCGCTCTTCGGCCGCTCCGGCCTGCTCACGCTCTCTCCCGTGCTCGTCTGCGGCGCTGTCGGAGCGGTGCTGCTCTACCGCCGGGGCTTTCGCGCCGAGACGCTCGTGATCGTCGCCGCAGCGGCGCTGTATCTGTTCTACAACTCGAGCTACGGCACGAACTTCGGCGGCTTCTCGCCTGGGCAGCGCTACCTGATCCCGCTCGTGCCGCTGCTCGCGTTTCCGCTCGCCGCCGCGTTCCGGGCTTATCCCGTCACGACCGGGGCGCTCGCGCTCGTCTCGTCGGTGATCGCCGTGTCGACGACGGCGACGTACGCCATGGCCGGCTACAAGACGGACTGGTTCGACCGGGTCGCGGACCTGCAGTTCACGCCGACTCCGATGAGCCTCGTCGGAGTAACGGGGTGGTACACGATCCTCCCGTTCTTCCTCGCGGTCGGAGCTGCGGGCGCCTTCGCGATTCTCGCGACGTCGCCGCCCCGGCTGACGACGGGCGACATGCTGGCGGCCCCGTTCGCGGTCCTCGCCTGGGCGGTCGTCGCGGCGACGGCCCCGACGACGCCCGGCCTCGGTGGGAAGGCGGATCGTCTGTCGTCGTACGGAGGAGTGGCAGCCGTCGCCGTCGTCGTGCTCGTCGGGCTTCTCCTCGCGAGGCTGGTGCGATCAGCCCGCGTCCGCGCGGCGTGAGCCCCGACGACCGATGCCGATGAGCGGGATGCCGAACCGTCGCTGGTAGGCAGCCGCGTCGGCCGCAACCGGTGCGTAGCCCTCAGCGCGGAACCAGCCCTCGACCTCGTCGGGCTCGTGTCGGTGCGCGTACCGCGGTGTCCAGCGATCCCTCATCGAGTGGAGGGAGTTCCTGAACCGCCACTGCTCTCGGTTCCTGCCGCGAAGCCGGTAGCGAACGAAGTGCGGCACCGAGAGTGCGTGCGCCACCACCGACTGCACGCCTTTCGGGGCTCCGGCGACGACCGGTCGGAACACGCGCTCGGCGCGGGCGCTCAGCCGTAGGCGTCTGCTGCCCTGGAAGTCCGCTTTCGCGTACACCCAGATCGAGAGCGTTCCGCCGGGCGCGGCGTAGTCCGCGATCGATGCGAACGCAACGCTCGTCGAAAACGTGTGATGCAGCACGCCGTGGCTGTAGACGACGTCGAACTCGCGACGTGGGAACGGAAGCGCGAAGAGCGATGCGATCACGGTGTGGACGAGCGGCTCGCGGTCGAGCGCCGGCCCACTGTCGAGGAGCGAGAGGTTGAGATCGGTGCCGAAGACCTCCATGCCCGTGACACGCTGCAGCAGGCGTGCTTCGGTTCCGTACCCGCAGCCGATGTCGAGCAGCTTCCCGTCGCTGTCCGGCGCGTCTTGGCTCCGATCGAGCTCGATGCGGATGAAGTCCTCGCGATCCTTGTGCGTGTAGGTGAACGTGAGCTCGTCGTCCTGAAGGGCGAGCCACTCCGTGCTGAAGCTCGACTGGGTCAGACGCTCGCCCGGTCGAGCGTGGCCTGCGGGAGGGCCGTAGCCGTTGACGGACGCTCGGTGCGCCGAGGCAAACGACGTGTGGATCCCGGTCGAGAAGTCCAAAAGCACCGGCACATGCCGGGAGATCGGGTACCAGACACGGCAGGCGGCGCACAGGAGCAGGCCCGTCTCGACCAGCTCCTCGTCAGCGACCCGATCGGTCCCGCGAACGGACTGGAGCACGTTCAACTCGAGCTGTTCGGCGCACGTCGGGCACCGCAGAAGGTCGACCAGCCGCCTCTTCATCCGCGTTTCACCGCGCGCTCATAGTCGGCTTTCGTCCGGGCGGCGACCTTGAGGGGATCGTGCCAGCGCTCGACGAATGCCCGGCTCGCCCGCCCGACCTCCGGCAGTTGGTCGCGGCGCTCGGTCAGCCAGGTTCGCAGCACGTCGTAGACCGACTCGGGCGTCGCGCTGATCACCGGCAGTTCGCTCTTCATCTCGGCCGGGACGAAGCCGAGGTCTTCATCGCGGATGTAGGAGACGACCGGCTTGCCCAGCGCCATCAGCTCGATCGCGAGGTTGCTGTACCAGCCGAGCAGCAGCTGCTCGACGAGCAGGTCGGCGCGCTCGTAGATCTTGCGTGCCTCCGCGCGAGGCATTCCCTCGACGAGCTGGTACTCGAAGGGCACACCCTCCGCGTGGAGCCGGTCCACCGCCGCCTCCACGAAGCGGGTCCCCTTGATGCGGCGATCACTCGGCGCATGCACGATCAGCGGTCGATCGCGGCGCTCCACCGCGGTGGGGCGCCAGTCCGTCAGGTCCACACCGGGGTGCGGAAGGAACTGCGCGCGCGCGGGCAACGTCCACATGAGGTCGGGGTGAATCGAGTAGAGCTCGTTCGCAGAACGTTCGAACTGGGAGACGCGTTTTGCCTTGCGTGCGTCCGACGTCGTGCCGGGCACGTCGTGCGTGTAGCTGATCTCGAAGCGCTGCTTGCCGAACTCGTGAAGCCGTGCCTCGCCGCCCAGGAACGACACGAAGACGGCCTTGCCGAGTCGCCGCAGCCAGGCTGCGTCCCGCAGCTCGAACGCGCGCGCGTAGAGATCGAAGAGACGGTGATGGGCCGCCGACTCGGCGCGCTCGCTGTAGAGCGGCAGGATCGTCTCGCCGGCGTTGAAATGGATGACGTCGAACTCGCGCGCGGCCTTCACCAGGAACCGCCAGCGTCGGAGCTCCTGATGCATGCGTCCTTCGCGATCGCCCAGGACGATCTCGTCCGCCTCGTAGCCGTACGCGGTCTGGAAGAACGCCGCCGAGTGGCTGTCGAGCCCGAGCTTGCACTCGGCCGCCGCGAGCGACTGCGGAATGCCCGCGACCATCGTGGGCACGTGCAGGACGCGAAGCGGTCGCTGCGAGCTCACTTGCCGCTGCGGACGGTGCGACGAGACGACGGCGTGGCGCTCCTTCGAAGGCGGCGGGTCGCGCGGACGGCCTTTCCGATCACGGGAGCCGACGCGGGCGCCTCGACCAGCAGTGCCGCGAACGATGAGAGCCCGTCGATGAAGCGACCGTGACGAAAAAACGCTTTGCAGAGCGCGCGCTCATGCCAGAGGTACTCGCGCTCCAGCTCGGAACCGAGAGGCCCTGGGAACGATGCGTAGAACTTTCGAGAGAGACGGAGATCCCGAACGCCGTAGCGAGGGACGTCGAGTTGCTGCCACATATCTGCGACGATCGTCCGCCGGTGCCGATCCTGGACCTCACTCTGCACGTCCGAGAAGCTCCCCGCTCGCATCCTGTAGAGGTAGAGCACTTCCGGAATGTTCGCGGCCTCGAAGTGCAGGATGGCGCGTCGCCAGAGGTCGCTGTCCTCGCTCGGGACGAATGCCTCCCTGAACGTTCCCACTCGGTCGAACACCGTGCGCCTGACCATCGTCGTGCCGCCGGCAATCGGGGTTCCGAGCAAGAACCGGCGCCGCAGATCAGCGTCGCGAAGGAGGGTCGTCTTCGTGTACAGCGATTCCCCGGCTTCGCTCACGGCAGTGAACCACGTTCCGACGAAACCTACCTCCGGGTTCCCCACGAGGAACTCGTGTTGTCGCTCGACCCGCGTGGGCAGCGAGACATCGTCGGCGTCCATCAACGCGACGAACGGCGCGCGGGTCTCGCGGAGTGCGCGGTTGAGGGCTTCGGCGCGCCCGAGTCGGCCCTCCGAGATCACGAGCAGTCGGTCGTCGTCGATCGCCCGCGCGACGTCTACGCTGCCGTCGGTCGAGCCGTCGTCGACGACCACGAGCTCGAGGTCGTGGAATGACTGGTCGAGGATGCTGCGCAGTGCCTCGTCCAGATACCGCTCGCCGTTGTAGACCGTGACGATGACCGACACCGCCGGAGTCGAGCGCGACATGCGGGCGAGGGTACCTCGCGCGAGTGGCGTGAGGCAGCTCGCCCGCGACATGCTCGTCTACGGGTCGGGCGACCTGGCGCTGCGACTCTCTGCGCTCGTCACGATCCCGATCTACACGCGCCTTTTCGACGCGACGGAGTACGGCGTGTGGAGCTTCGTCGCCTCGGCCGTGTGGCTCTTGAACGCAGTGCTGATCCTCGGGTGCGACACCGCGTACACGCGGCAGTTCTTCGAGGCCAGGTCGCTCGCGCTGCGTCAGACGCTCACGTCGACGGTGCTGCTCTTCGTCGGGTGCTGGGCCTCGCTCGTCTGTGTGGTGCTGCTCCCGTTCTCAGACGCGTTTTCGAGTTCAGCTTTCGACACGGACCAGTACGGATCGATGTTCTTCGTCGCGCTGCTCGGCGCTCCACTGGTGCTCGTCAACGCTCTCTCGAACGTGGCGCTGAGAAACGAGTTTCGAGCGCGGTTGTTCGCCGTGTTGAACCTTGGGAGTGCCGCGCTCGCCGTCGCGCTCAGCCTCGCCTTCGTGCTGCTCGCGGACACCGGGCTCGTCGGTCTCGTCCTCGGCCCGACGATCGCGGCAGCGATCGCACTGCCGGTTCGGCTCTGGGCGATCCGCCATCTGATCCGGCTCACTTTTTCTCGCTCGGCTCTCTGGGCGATGCTGCGGTTCGGGCTGCCGCTCGTTCCGGCATCGCTCGCAACGTGGGTCTTCCTCGTCTCGGATCGGTTGCTGCTCGGCACGCTCTCCACGGCGGAGCAGCTCGGTCTCTACACCATCGCCGCCGGAGTGGTCAGTGTCCTGACGGTCGGCGACGCTGCGTTCTCGCAGGCGTGGCTTCCACGCGCGCTGCAGACCTACGAGCAGGACCGTGGCGCAGCTTCTCTGCTCTTCAGTCGAGCCCTGACCTTCGTGCTCGTCGGGTTCGGGATCGCCGCCGTGCTCGTGACGGCGTATGCACACGAGCTACTGCGGCTGCTCACGACGGCCGAGTTCTTCGGCGCGGAGGCGGCGGTCGGGCCGTTGGCCCTCGGCGCAGTCGCGCTCGTGACCGCGCGGGTCACGTCGATCGGGATCGTCACGTCGAAGCGGACCGGTTGGTCGGCGGGCATCGCCGTCGCCGCCGCGTTGCTCAACGTGAGCCTGAACGTTGCCTTCATCCCCGACCACGGGATGCTCGCAGCGGCCTGGACATCGGTGGCGACGTATGCGTTCATCACGCTCGTCGAGCTCGTCGCGTCACGCCGGCTTGCGGGGACGCGATTCGATTGGCCCCCGGCCGTGTTCGCGGCGCTCCTCACGACCGGTGCGGTCCTCGCGCTTCGCGAGGTCGACTCGCTCGGCGGCAGAACGCTGATCGCCGCGACGGCCGCGCTCAGCCTCGTCGGTGTGTGGTTCTGGTCCCGGAGACGGGCTAGGCGGACAGGCGAACCGGTTCCGGACTCGGCGCCGGCTGCGCATCGAGAAACGTCCGGGCCCACAGCTCCAGGTTGAGCACCCGCCAGAGCTCGAAGCCGGCGTCGAGCTCTCCGCGGCGGTGCGCTCGAGCCGCTTCCGCGCCGCCTTCGGATCGATGAAGCCGCGATCGGCGAAGGCCTTGGACGCGAACACGTCCGCCGCGAGCTTGCCGAGGCCCTGCCGCATCCAGCGGCCCTCGGGCGTCACGAACCCGAGCTTGTCGATCCGGTCGCGCACGAGCGGCGGCATGAGGTCGGCGAGCGCGCGCCGGAGCGCGACCTTCGTGACGCCGCGGTTGATCAGCAGCGAGGGCGGCGAGCGAGAAGAGAGCTCGACGAGCCGGTAGTCGAGGAACGGCACTCTGGCCTCGAGCGAGTGCGCCATCGAGTTGCGGTCCTCGTAGTGGAGCAGCTCCGGCAGGCCTCGCTCGGTCAGGATCAGCTCCATGCGCCGGCGGAGGTAGTCGGGGAAGGTCGACGATTCGTTCGCGCTGCCGGCCGGCGATCCCGCGAGCGCAGGCCCCGCGGGCCCGGCGGTTCCCTTGAGCCGCGCGCGCAGGCGCAGCTTCAGGCGCTCGGACGCGAGACGGGCGGAGCATTGCGCTCCGCGAGCGCGGGCACCGATGCGCCGTGCAGTCGGCGGTACGCGGCGAGCTCTCGGCCGAGCGCAACGAGTTGGCCGCGGGTGAGCAGGTCAGCGAAGCGATACGCGAAGTACGTCGGGTACCCGGCGAAGACCTCGTCCCCGCCCTGCCCGTCGAGCATCACCTTGAGTCCGGCCTCTCGCGCGGCCCGCATCACGAACCACTGCGCAACGATGCTCGTCGAGCCGAACGGCTCGTCCTGGGCCGTCACGATCGCCGGGCAGGTACTCGACGAGGTCGTCGTCCGTCGAACGAGACCCAGTGCGGGTCGGCGTTCGTCTTGCGCACGACCTCGAGCGCGAACGGACGCTCGTCGAATCCCCGGTCCTCGAAGTACGCAGTGAATGTTCGCTGCCGGTCGCCGATCGGCCTCGCGTTCTCGATCTCGGTCTCGCAGCAGGTGGTCGACCGTGCAGGCGATCGCAGACGAGTCGATGCCCCCCGAGAGGCAGGTCCCGATCGGGACGTCGCTGCGCAGGCGTAGCCGGACCGAGTCGAGAAACAGCTCGCGCACCTCGCCGACCGGGTCGCTCGGCGCAGCTCGCACCGCTCGAGCGTCCAGTAGCGGCTCGATCCGCAGTCCCTCGCGGTCGAACGACGAGCGAGTGCGCGGGCTGCAGCTTGCGGATCCCCTCGAAGAACGTCGAGTCGCGATGGTCGAGCGTCGCCCTGCTCGACGTAGTCGCGCACCGCGTCGAGATTCGGCTCGGAGCGTCGTTGACGAGTCGACCTGGAACGCCTTCAGCTCGCTCGCGAACACGAAGCGGCCGCCGTCGAAGCGGTAGTAGAACGGCTTCACGCCGAAGCGGTCGCGCGAGCAGAAGAGCCGCTCGCGCCTGCCGTCCCAGAGCGCGATCGCCCACATGCCGTTGAAGCGCTCGACGCAGCGGTCGCCCCACTCCTCGTACGCGTGCGAGCACGACCTCCGTGTCGGTCGCGGTGCGGAAGCGGTGGCCGCGGCTCTCGAGCTCCTGGCGCAGCTCGCGGTAGTTGTAGATCTCGCCGTTGTGCAGCAGCTGGAGCTGCCCGTCGTCGCTCGCGAACGGCTGGATGCCGGCGTCGCTCAGGTCGATGATCGCCAGGCGGCGGTGGCCGAACGCGACGCCGGGCTCAGCGGCGAAGCTGCCCGTCTCCGTCCGGGCCGCGGTGGGCGAGCGCGTCTGCCATTGCACGCGCGAGCTGCGGCCTCGGGAGGCCGGTCGAACGCGACGATTCCGCAGAGACCGCACATCAGACTGTCTCGGACAGCATGCGGATTGCCCACGCCCCAACGAGATTTCGTGCGGCCGCGACCGGGCGGCCGCGCCTCAGCAGGATCCTGGAGGCCACGACCTGGTCACGTGCGTACCCGTGCCGGAGCTGGTCACGGGCCGGGTCCCCGAACGCGCGATAGAAGCGCGCGCCCTCGACGACGGTCCGTGCGCCGTAGAGCGGGAACGACTCGCGGCGCAACTCTGCCGTGATGCGGCCTGAGAGACGCGCCTGGCGGTCGTGAAGCTGATGCGACAAGCCCCTCGGGTTCCGGCGGTAGCGGTAGAGGACTTCTGGGATCACGGCGAACTCGGCGACGCGGAGCGCCCGCCTCCAGAGGTCGTGATCCTCGCTCGGGACGAACTCCGCGCGAAACCCACCCACCCGGTCGAAAACGTCGCGACGGACGACCGCGGTCGGCCCGCCGATGGGGTTTCCCCTGAGGAACCGTCGTCGAATGTCGCTGTCCCTCGTTGGGAACGCCAACGTCGCGATCGTCTCGCCTTGCGCGTCGATCACGTCGAGCCAGGTCGCGCATACCCCGACGGAAGGGGCTGACCGGAGGAAGTCGACCTGCCGTGCGAGCCGGTCCTCGACCGAGACGTCGTCGGCGTCCATCAGCGCGATCAACGGTGCGCGTGCCTGCGCGAGCGCACAGTTGAGGGCCGCGGCGCGTCCAACCGGGCTCGAGATCGTCACGCGCAGCCGCGCGTCGTCGTAGGCGCGGAGAGCGTCGGCCGTACCGTCCGCAGACCCGTCATCGACGACGACGAACTCGAAGTCACCGAAGCTCTGGCCGAGAATGCTGTCGACCGCCGCGGCGACGTGCTTCTCCTCGTCGCGCACGGTCATGAGTACCGAGACCTGCGGCATTGAGCTCCGGCCGGTCATCGGATGCCCCATGCCTCTGCCAGCATTTCTCCCTGCACCTCGGCGTTATATCGCTCGAGCGCAGCGGCTCGGGCACGCTCGCGAAAAGTCAACACCTGTTGCCGGTCCGCGGCGAGCCGCGTCAACGTCTCGGCGAGCGACTCGGGCCGGCCTGCTTCGAAGACGAGTCCGACGCCCTCTCGCTCGACGAAGGCGCCCATCGTGCGGAGGTTCGGGACGACGACGGCGAGACCCGCCATCAGATACTCGAACAACTTGTTGGGAAAACCGAGCGCATTGTTCAGAGCAACGGGGCGGTCGATGACGATCCCGACGTCGAAGTGGGCGAGCTCCTGGACGAGGTGCTCGGGAGACACCGGGTCGGCGACGGTGACGCGGTCTTCGAGGCCCCGACGCGAGACCTCGTTCCTCAGCTCGTCGAGGTCGACGCGGGTGACTCGGAGCGTGATGTGCACGCCGTCGGTTGCCGCCGCCGCCTCGAAGAGGTCTTCGAGGCGGCGTCCCGAGCCCGCGCCCGCCTGGTAGATCGCGCGCAGCGGTGGCTCGTGGGGGGAGACGACGACCTCTTCGCGTTCCGGGCAGTTGAGGACGACCGTGGGCCGAGTTCGCAGGCCTCGCCTCTTGACGAGCTCGTCGGCGATGTCGTCGCTGACGGTCACGACAGCGCTCGCCCGCTTCGCCAGCACCCGCTCGAGCAGGCCCAGGAAGGCGCGGTAGATCCGCGGTGGGTCGGGCTCGGATTCCGTGTACAGCTCGTGCGCGTCGTAGATCAGCCGTGCGCGCGCGCTCCTCGCGAGCGCCCAGCCCGCCGGGAGCGTCTCGAGGTCGTTCGCGTGCACGACGTCGAAGCGGCCGAGCGGGCGACCGGCCCGCACGAAGAGCAGCGACTGGCTCGCGAGCCGAAGCAGTTGGTAGATGCCGCGCAGCTCGCGGGGAAAGACACCGCGCTCGGGCGTGCTCGCGAGCGCTCCGACCGCCGTGCGTCGCAGCCGGTCGGTGCGACGGCCGCGCTCCAGTCGCGTCACCGGAACGCCTGCGAGCTCGGCGGGCTCGTCGCCGACGGCGAAGGTGCCGGAGAGACCGACGACCTCCCAGCCGCGTGACTGCGCTGCGACGGCTGCGCGGCGCGCGCGCGGGTCCCGCGTCAGCTCGGCGGGCGTGAGCAACAGGAGCCGCTGCATCAGTCGGGCTTGCGCGCGCGCGCGCCGAGCTGGTGTCCGAGGCGGCGCAGGATCGGGTCCTCACCGCGCGCGGGATCCGCTCGGTGATCGGAAGCCTGAGGCGCCGCGGGAGCGGCAGAAGCTCGGCGTCCTGGCCGTAGGGGCGGATCCAGACGTTGCGCAGCCCGGTCGCCACGAGCTTGCGGCGCAACTCCTCGACCGTGAAGTGGCGGGCGATCAACCCTTGCGTCTCGCCTGCGCGCGCGCCTTCGAAGTGGAGGCCGAAGCGGCGCGCCAGCGGTAGGAATCGCTGGAAGCCGCGGTAGACGAAGAAGAAGAGCGAGCGGCGGTGGTAGACCATCAACACGAGCTGGCCGCCGGGCCGCGTCACGCGCACGAGCTCGGACAGCGCTTGGTCCATGTCGCTCGAGTGGTGGATCACGCCCCACGAGAACACGAGGTCGAAGCTCGCGTCGTCGAACGGAAGCTGCTCGGCGTCCGCCTGTCGCACGTCTGCCTCGAGCCCGAACGCGTCGAGCCGGCGGCGCGTCGTCTCGACGGCCCACTCGGTGAGATCGACACCGGTGACCTTCGCGCCGCTCTCGGCGAACATCTGTGTCGCGATCCCGCTCCCGATCCCGACGTCGAGCACGTCCTTGCCGCTGAGCGAGTCGAAGTCGACGAAGAGCGAGAACGGCTTCCCGCTCGCGTCGGCGGTGAGCCGCATGTAGCGCGGGTGGAAGATGCGCCGGTCGATCTCGCGGAAGTACTCCTGCGAGTTCTCCTCGTACGGAATCGGGTCGTCGACGTCGTACGACATCGGGTTGCGGTTCCACCAGTCGCGGACTTGGTCTTGCGTCGTCACGGCCGTCGAGATTAGAGGAAGTCGCCTAGAAACCGAGGTAGAGCGACGCCGTCGGCACGACCGCGCCCGCCCGTGCGAGCGTGGGATCGGCCGACCGAACCCAGAGCGTCGTCAGGTCGCTCCGCTCGACGAAGCCGAGAGCGCGCGCCGCACGGCGCAGGCTGGGGTCGGGGCGGGCGATCTGCAGCCGCAGGGTGGCGGCGCCGCTCTCGCGCGCCAGTCGCGCGGCGGCGTCGATGAGCACGACGGCCGACCTGAGCCCGGGTGAAGGGGAGTCCCAAGCCGCGACACGAAACGGCTCGCGCGGCCAGCCCGGCAACTGCACGAGCGCGCGCGATCCGTCGCCCGACTCGAGGATGCGCACGTACGGTGAGGACGCGTACCAGTCCCACGCGTCTTCCGCCACGACCGCCCAGCGTCCGTCGGGAAGCACAGGCGTCGTGAGGATTCCGGCGTCCTCCGCTGTGACCGCGCGCAACTTCGGGGTGGACCTCACTCGGAAACCCGCGCCTACCACGGTTCGCAGGCCGTGCTGCGCGGCGGCGAGCGCATGCTCGGCTGCCGCGGCGGCACCGGAGCGAGAAGTCTTCAGCAGCGTAACGAGCGACGGCCGCCCGATGTCGTCGACGCGCTCGAAGCGGATGACCCGGCCGACTCGCGGCATGACGAACGCGTGGAGCAGCTCGAACCCGCGCGCGTCGGCGAGTGCGTAGACGGTGTCGAGCACCTGGCGGACCGCGGGCACGCCGCCTCGGCTGCCGCGATGCGACTCGGCGACGACCAGCGCCTCCAGCTTCCCCGCGCGAAGGGTCGCGTCTCCACGGCGCGCCGGCGTTGGCACGACGGCAGCATGACCGACGGGCACGCCGTCGTCGAGTGCGAACGCGTGAAGCGATGGCCCGCCCGGGCCCTGCACGAAGAGGTGGTGGAGGAACGCTCGGTCCCGGTACTTCGGGTCGACGGCTCCGTACAGTTCGGCGACCCACTCGAGCCGGTCCGGGTCGAGCGGCCCTTCGATCGCGACCGTCTCGACCACGACGTCAGCCGTCGAGCAGACGGCGCTCGCGGGCGGTCCACCACCGCTCGAGCTCTGAAAGCGACGTCAGCCACGCGCCGCTCTCCGCCAGATACCGAAGAGACCATTCGTACAGCTCGAGCCACTCCGGTTGGAGCAGCTTGTCCGGATGGAAGAGAAAGGTCATCGCGCCGCCGACCTCTCGTGTCGTGTCCACCAGCTCCTGCACGCGATCACGTGCGTGGTCGAGCCCTCCGCGCACCGCGATCGGCCCGAGCAGTGCCGAGTCCTCGATGACCAGCGGAACCTCGAGCAGCGCGAGCTCCTCGTCGGCGACGACGTCGAACTGGCGAAACGGCAGCGCGGTCGACGCGCGAAAGCCGACCGTGCGGTTGAAGCCGAGCGTCGAGTCCGCGGTGAAGCCCGCAGCGTTCTGGAGCTGCGGCGTGCGCGTGATGTCCCAGTGCAGGAAGTGCTGCCGCGTCGTCGTCGGCGTGATCCCCGTCGCATGCTCGAAGGTCGCGCGCTCGGTCGCCAGGATCCCTGGATCCGTGGCCGAGTGGTAGCTGCCGTGCAGACCGACGTCGAAGCCGTCGTCCGCAAGCGCACGAATCAGATCGGCGACCGTCGTCCGCGCACCGCGGAACGTGCAGTGATCCGACGCGCATAGGCGCAGTCGTACCGACTTCCACCGCCGGCCGGTGGGACGATGAAGAAGTACGACGCCGACGCCTCGTACTTGTGCTCGAGCGCGCAGCTGAGCTCGATCGTGCCGCTGGTCGACGGCGAAAGGCGATGCCACCGCGCATCGCTCGAGCTGCGCGGATCGGCGGGCGCGCAAAACGCAGCGTGTCGTGGGACGCGCCGCGGCGGCCCAGGCCGACCGTCGCGTGCCGGACGACCTGTCTCGGCGTCGCTCGCCCGGCCAGGACGTCCACGTCGTGCGTGAGCAGACGGCGAAGCTCTTGCCGGGGGCCAGAGCGGCTCCAGAGGGGTTCGCGTGCGCAGCTCGTCGCGCTGCGCGACGAGCCAATGGTCGACTTCGGGGACGCCGAGCGTCCCGTCGAGGTAGTTCTCCGAGTACGAGTGGTCCAGCATCCCCAGGCGTCTCGACCGGGACGCTCGTACTCCTCGATGCGGAGAAACCGCCGCTCGAGGAGAGTCGGGAGGCGCGGCGTGTCGACGTCCGCGGAACGAGGGAGGCCGAGCCAGACCCGGACCGACGCTCGAGGTGACGACGACGGGCCAGCGTTTCCGCGATGGGATTGAGCTCGGTCGACACCTCGTCACAGTCTCGCTCGTCGGCGAGACGGACGAACCTCTCGGCTAGGCGGCGACGCGCTCGGCGCGAGGTGCGGGGGTCGGGCTCGAGGCCGAGCAGCTCGTCGTAGACGGCCTCGACCGCGCGCGCGTTGCGGAGCGGGTCGAAGCGCTCGCGCGCGTGCTCGAGCGCGGCGGCGCCGAGCCGCGCGCGCAGCTCGGGGTCCGCGATCAGCTCGCGCAGCGCGGCGGCGATCCGCTCCGGCCGCGCGTCGTCGAGCAGGAACCCGGTGCCGCCCGGGCAGGAGGATCCCCGCGCCGTCGCGCGAGCCCGAGGCGACGACCGGCTTGCCGTACGTCGCGGCCTCGAGCACCGGGCGACCGAGCCCGACGCCCTGGTTCGGGAACGTGACGACGTCGAGCGCGCTGTAGATCTCGCCGGTGTCGGCGGTGAACGGGAGGAACGAGAAGTTCGCGCTCGAGACCCTTCTCGCGCCACGAGCTCCTTGATCGCCGACTCCTCGTCGGTCAGCAGGTTCGTCGCCTCGAGCGCGCGGCCGCGCAGCGTGCGGAAGTACTCCGGCGGACGGACGCCGCCGCCCATGATCACGAAGTGCGCGGGCGCGCCCTCGCGGACGAGGATGTCGGCCGCCTCGACGAGCTCGGGCCAGCCCTTCTGGCGGCGGACGAAGCCCGCGAAGCCGATCGCGACGCGGTCCTCGGCAGGCGAGCCCGAGCGCGGCCTCTTGCCCGCGCCGTTCCGCGAGACGGGCGGCTCGACGGAGTTGTGCACGATCGTCAGCGGCAGCCGGATCGGGAAGCGCTCCGCGACGTCGCGGTCGATCGCGATCGCCGCGTCGCCCCAGCGCTCCATCAGCGCGGCGATCGCGCGCGAGCGGCGGTCGCGCCCCTCGCCGGCGAGCGCCGAGCGCAGGTGCCAGACGACCTTCGCGCCGTTCCGGTGCGAGACCATCGCGGCCGCGAGGAGCGGCGAGTCGTTCAGGTGGACGACCGGGAAGCGGTGCGTGCGCATGAGCCGCTCGAGCTGGCGCAGGTGCGGCGGCAGCGCGGCGACCTCGCGGCCGAGCACGAGCCAGCGGAGGCCCTTCGTACGGGCGGTCCCAGGCGTGCGCGAAGATCGAGACCTCGCCCTTGTGGACGGTGGCGCCGGCGTCGCGCGAAGAGCTCGGCGGCGGGGCCTTCCGGGCAGAAGACGTGCGGCTCGAAGCGGGCGTCGAGGTGGCGGATCAGCTGCGCGAGGGACGACGGCGCACCGCCGAGCTGCGGGCGATGGTGGACGTAGAGCACCGGGATGCGCTCGCGCTGCGGGCGCGATCCGGCGGTAGATCGACTCGATCCGCCGCGCGTTCTTGGCCGGGTCGAAGTTCTGCTCCGCGTGCGTCGCGCGCGGTGCGGCCGTAGCGCTCGCCGGCGGTCGGGCTCGGCGAGCAGCTCCGCGACGGCGTCCGCGAGCGTGTCGACGCCGAAGTCGTCGACGAGGACGCCGGTCTCGCCCGGGACGACGACGCCGCCGCCGGTGCGCGAGCCCGGACGCGACGACCGGGACGCCGCTACGCCGCCGCCTCGATCACCGGCCGGCCGAGCTCGGGTCCCTGCGACGGCGCGACGACGACGTCGCTCGCCTGGTACAGGTTCGCGGTGTCCTGCGTGAACGGGACGAAGCGGAAGACCTCCGTCAGCCGAGCTCGTCGACGAGCTGCTTCGCCTCGGACTCGTAGTTGCGCGTCAGGTCGGCGAGCTGGAGGCCGCGGCCGACGAGCGTGCGGAAGAACTCCTCGCCGCGGACGGCGCCGCCGACGATCAGGTAGCTCGCGTCGAGCCCGCGGTCGCGCAGCCGCGCGGCGGCCTCGATGAACTCGCGGAACCCCTTCGACGGGTAGATGAAGCCGAAGTACGAGACGACCGGGCGGTCGGCGGGCAGGCCGAGCGCCTGCCTTCGCCGCCGCGCGGTCGCCGGGCTGGAAGCGCGTCGAGGTCGACGGAGTTCGGAACGACCGTCGAGCCGACGCCGAAGACGTTCGCGACGTCGTGCGTGATCGCGATCGACGTCGTCGCGAGCCTCCGGATCGCCGCGCGGACGAACGTCGAGCGTGCGTCGCTTGCCGCCGTCCGGCAGCGCCGAGCGCAGGTGCCAGACGACCGGCAGGCGCTCGCGGCGCGCGAGCCACGCGGCCGGGATCAGCGGCGAGTCGTTGAAGTGGACGAGCTCGAACGGTCGCGGCGGAGCGTGCGCCGGAAGCGGAGCACGTGCTGCGGGCAGCAGCGCGAGCTCGCGCGCGAACAGCAGCCAGCGCCGGCCGCGGTACGTCGAGGCCCAGATGTGCGTGAAGCCGGAGACCGGCGCCCGTGTGGACGTGCGCGCCCGCCTCGCGGAAGAGCTCCGCCGCCGGCCCGGGCGGGCAGTAGATGTGCGGCCTCGAACTGCTCGTCGTCGAGCTCGCGGATCAGGTACGACAGCGACGCCGGCGCTCCGCCGAGCTCGGAGCGGTGGTGGACGAAGAGGACGGGCGTGCGCGGGCGCTTGCGGCATGGAGGAGCCGGCCGTCTCGGCCGCGAGCCTATGCTAGCCGCGGGGTGACCTCAACGTCCTGCACATCTGCGAGTCCGACGCGCTCGGCGGCTCCGGCCGCTCGGCCTTCCGCCTGCACTCGACGCTGCGCAAGCACGGGCTCGGCTCGCGGATGCTCGTCGGCCGCGGCGCACCGACGACCGCGACGTCCGGCCTGCTGAAGCGCAACATCGCCTGGCGCGCGCTCGACCGCGCCTCGGGCGAGCTCGCTCGACCTGCTCAACCTCCAGTACGTCTTCTATCCGTCGTCGTTCGGCGTCGCGATCGGATCCGTGGTTCCGCGACGCGGACGTCGTCCAGCTCTACAACACGCACGGGAGCTACTTCAGCCACTCCGCGCTGCCGGTGCTCTCGCGCCGCCGGCCGGCCGTCTGGCGGCTGTCGGACATGTGGGCGTTCACCGGGCACGTCGCCTACTCGTACGACTGCGAGCGCTGGAAGCACGGCTGCGGCTCGTGCCCGTACCTCGGCGAGTACCCGGCGCTCTCGCGCGACACGACGGCGGCGCTGTGGCGCTGGAAGGACGAGGTCTACAAGCGCTCGCGGCTGACGATCGTCGCGCCGTCGCGCTGGATCGAGGGCCTCGCGCCGGAGAGCCCGCTGCTCTCGCGCTTCCCGGTGCGCCGGATCCCGAACGGGATCGACCTCGACCGCTTCCGGCCCGTCGACCGCGCGCGGAGGCGCGGCGGCGGCTGGAGCTGCCGCGAGGAGGGGCCGGTCGTGCTCTTCTCCGCGCCGGACGTCTCCGACCGGCGCAAGGGCGGCGCCGTGCTGAACGAGGCGCTCGAGCACCTGCACGACGAGCCGTTCCAGCTGCTGCTCGCGGGCGCGAACGAGACGCCGCCTTCCCGCGCTCGTTCCGCTCGCTCGCGCACCTCGTCGACGAGGACGAGATCGCGCTCTCGTACGCGGCCGCCGACCTGTTCGTGCTCCCGACGCTCGCGGAGAACCTCCCGAACGCGGCGCTCGAGAGCGTCGCCTGCGGGACGCCGTGCGTCTCGTTCGACGTCGGCGGCGTGCCGGACGTCGTGCGCCACCTCGAGACCGGCTACCTCGCGCCGCTCGGCGACGCCGCCGGGCTGGCGGAGGGCGTCCGGACGCTGCTCGCGGACGACGAGCTGCGCGGCGCGGATGTCGGCGCGCTGCCGCGAGCTCGCCGAGGAGGAGTTCGGCGCGCGAGCTCGAGGCGTCGCGGTTCGCCGAGCTGTACGCCGAGCTCGCCGCCTAGACGTGTGCGGGCTCGCGGGCGTGGTCGGCGCGCCGGACGACGCGCTGCTCGAGCGGCTCGGCGAGGCGCTCCGTCACCGGGGGCCTGACGGCGGCGGCGATCGCGCTCGACGAGGAGGCGGGCGTCGGGCTCGTCGCGCGGCGGCTCGCGATCCTCGACCTCGAGGGCGGCGAGCAGCCGATGCGAATCGCCGAGCGGGACGCTGACGATCGTCTTCAACGGCGAGATCTACAACGCGCCGGAGCTGCGCGCCGGCTCGAGGCGCGAAGGCACGCGTGTTCGCGACCGACCACTCGGACACCGAGGTCGTGCTCGCGCTCTACGAGGAGCGCGGCGAGCGAGGTCCTCGAGCGCGCTGAACGGCATGTTCGCGTTCGCGATCTGCGACGCGCGGCAGCGGCGAGCTCGTCTCGGTGCGTCGACCGCTTCGGGATCAAGCCCCTCTACCTCGCCGAGCGGAGCGGCGGCTTCGCGTTCGCGTCCGAGCTGAAGGACGCTGCTGCTCGTGCCGGGGGTCGAGCGCGAGCTCGACCGCGAGAGCCTGTTCCACTACCTGTCGCCTGCGCTTCGTGCCCGGGCGCGCGCTCGATCCTCGCCGGCGTGCGGCGGCTGCCGCCCGGGCACGCGTTCGCGTACGACCTCGACGCGCGCCGGCTCGACGTGCGGCGCTGGTGGCGGCTCGCGCTTCGAGCCGGACGGCGGCGACTCCTGGCCGGAGCGCTTCGCGGCGCAGCTGCGCGACGTCGGCGCGTGCGGTGGACGCTCTCCGACGTCCCGTACGCCGTCTCGCTCTCGGGCGGCCTCGACTCGTCGGCGCTCGTCGGCGCTGCTCGCCGAGGGCGGCGCCGCCGTTCGCACGTACTCGCTCGGCTTCGCGCGCGGGGACGACGAGCTGCCGCTCGCGCGGGCGCTCGCCGAGCGCTGGGGCACCGAGCACCACGAGCTGTCGGTCGACGCGGACGAGCTGCTCGACGACCTGCTCGCGATGGTCTGGGCGCTCGACGAGCCGTACGGCGGCGGGCTGCCGTCCTGGTACGTCTTCCGGTTCATGGCCGAGGACGTCAAGGTCGGCCTGACCGGGACGGGCGGCGACGAGCTGTTCGGCAACTACCGGCGCTTCGTCCCGTTCGAGCGCGGCCGGCTCGCGGCGCTGCGGCGGCGGCCGGTGCGGCGCTACCACTTCGAGCCGTCGTACTACTTCACCGACGACGAGAAGCGGGAGCTGCTGCGTCGAGCCGTCCTCGCGGGACACGGCCGGCGCTGCTCCAGGCCGTCTGGGACGAGAGCGACGGCCGCGAGCGCGCGCGACCGCGTGCTCGACCTCGACGTGCGCACGCAGCTCGCCGGACGAGTTCCTGCTCATGACCGACCGCTTCTCGATGGCGCACTCGCTCGAGGCGCGGACGCCGTTCCTCGACCACGAGCTCGTCGAGCTCGTCGCGTCGATCCCGCCGGAGCTGCGGACGGACGCCGACGACCCGAAGCGGCTCCTGCGCGAGGCGGTCGCCGACCTGCTCACGCCGGCGCACCTCGAGGCGCCGAAGCGCGGCTTCGTGCTTCCCGCTCGCCGCGCTGGCTGCGCGGCGAGCTGCGGCCGCTCGCGGAGCGGCTGCTCGCGGACGAGCACCTGGCGCGGCAGGGCATCTTCCGCCGGGCGTCGCCGACCGCTTCCTGCGCCCGCACCTGGCGCGAGCGCGACGAGAGCGAGCGCTCTGGCCGGTGCTGATGTTCCAGCTCTGGCACCTGCTCTACGTCGAGGAAGGGCTGACCGAAGCGCCGACGTTCGGCTGGCGCGACGTCGCTGGCGAGCGTGGAGACGTGACGCTCTCGCGCACTCGCCGCGTCCGCGCGGGACATGACAGGGGACAGACCCCTGTCATGTCCGCAAGCGTACGACGGCACCGCTGAGACCGTCGCTTCCGGCGGAGCCTGACTCCGCGGGCCGTGGCCGCACGGGCCATGACGACAGCCCTGCCGTGTCCGGATGGCCGTGGCTAGCGGCCGGTGGCGTTGATGACGATCCGCCGCCGGACGCACGTCGACGTCGACGAGGCCCGCCTCGTCGCACCACGCTCGCACCGTCTCGAGCGTCTGCGGCTTGTCGTACGCGGCGAGAGCGCGTCGAACGTGTCGAGGACGGCCCAGCGCGCAGCTCCTCGGGCGAGAGCGGCAGCGGCCGGTGTAGTTCCAGCACGGGACGAGCGCGACGAGGAAGCGGCCTGCGGGCACGCGCGCGAGGCGGGTGTCGACCGGGAGCCAGCGCGGGACGTACCACTCGACGAGCCGGCGCAGCCGCGCGCGCGACAGGCGCGTCGTGAGCGGACGCCACAGCGTCTTCGCCGACCAGCGGTCGACGTACTCGGCCTTCCGGTACACGTCGGCCGCGAGCACTCCGCCGGGGCGCACCTGCGCCGCGACCGCGAGGAAGGCGCGCCGCGGGTCGGGCGTGTGCTGGAGGACGCCGTAGCAGAGCACGCGATCGAACGAGCCCGGCGCGAACGGCAGGTCGAAGAGATCGGCCTGCGCGAGGCGGACGTTCGGCGCGCCGCGCGACCGTCGCCGCGCGCCGCGTCGACCGCGCCGGACGCGTCCACGGCCCAGACCTCCGCGCCGGCCGCCGCCAGCACCTCCGTGAAGCGGCCCGCGCCGCAGCCGACCTCGAGCACGCGCTCGCCCGCGAGCTCCTCGAGCCGCCAGCCGCGTCCCGTCGACCAGCCGGTCGCGCGACGAGCGGCTTGCCCGGTGACCGAGTCGAGCTGCACGCGCCGGTAGCGATTCCACTGCTCGCCGAAGCTCTCCGCGTAGCCGGCGTCCTCGACGAAGCGCGGGATCCCGTCGCGGACGGCGAGCGGCTCGCGGGTCAGACCGGGGCAGGCCCGAACCTATGCTCTCGGCGTGTCGCTCAACGTCCTCCACATCAGCGAGTCTGACGCAGCCGGCGGTGCCGGGCGCGCGGCGTACAAGCTGCACCGCGGCCTCAACGGCCTCGGCCACAGCTCGCGCATGCTCGTCGGCCGCAAGGTGACCCCGGACGCGGACATCCGCCCGCTGAAGCGGAATCTCGCCTGGCGCGCGCTCGACCGCGCCTCGGGCGAGCTGCTCGACCTGCTCAGCCTCCAGTACGTCTTCTACCCCTCGTCCTTCGGCGTCCTCGCCGACCGCTGGTTCCGCTCGGCGCGACGTCGTGCAGCTGCACAACCTGCACGGCAGCTACTTCGGCTTCACCGCGCTGCCGGCGATCAGCCGCGGGCGCCCGGTCGTCTGGCAGCTGCACGACCAGTGGGGGATGACCGGCCACATCGCGTACCCGCTCGACTGCGAGCGCTGGGCGCACGGCTGCGGCACCTGCCCGTACCTCGGCGAGTACCCGCGCCTGCGCCGCGACACGACCGCGCTCCTCTACCGCCTCAAGGACGCGCCTACGAGCTCTCGCGGCTGACGCTCGTCGTTCCCTCGCGCTGGATCGACCGAGCTCGTGCGCGGCGAGCCCGCTGCTGGGCCGCTACGACATCCGGCACATCCCGACCGGGATCGACACGGGCGTCTTCCGGCCCGGGTCGCAGGAGGAGGCGCGCAAGCGGCTGCGGCTCCCGCTCGACCAGCGGATCGTCTTCTTCGCGGCGGCGCAGATCAACGAGCGCCGCAAGGGCCTGCACCTGCTCGCCGAGGCGCTGCGGCGGCTCGAGCGCCCGCCGCTCCTGCTCGTCGCCGGCGGCGGGACGGTCGTGCGCGGGATCGAGACGCGCTACCTCGGCCAGGTCTCGGACGAGGACGGTGCTCGCCGACGCGTACCGCGCGGCCGACGTCTTCGCCGTGCCGACGCTCGCCGACGTGCTCACGCAGACCGCGCCGGAGAGCATCGCGTGCGGCACGCCGTGCGTCGCGTTCGACCGCGGCGGCGTGACCGACGTCGTGCGCCACATGGAGACCGGCTACACGGCGCGCTTCGGCGACGCCGACGACCTCGCCGAGGGGCTCGCGACGTTGCTCGGCGACCAGGAGCTGCTCGACCGGCTCGGCCGGCGCTGCCGCGAGGTCGCCGAGGAGGAGTTCCCGATCGAGCTGCAGGTCGAGCGCTACGTCTCGCTCTACGAGGAGCTGGTCGCCGCCTGAGCCGTCCGCTCGTGACGTCGTCACGCCGTCCTTCAACCAGGCGGCGTTCCTCGAGGAGACGATCGAGTCGGTGCTCGCGCAGGACTACCCGGCGCTCGAGTACGCGGTCGTCGACGGCGGCTCGACGGACGGCAGCGTCGAGGTGATCCGCCGCTACGAGGACCGGCTCGCGTGGTGGACGAGCGGGCCCGGACGGCGGGCAGGCGGCCGCGCTGAACGCGGCGTTCGCGCGCGCGGGCGGCGAGCTGCTCGGCTGGCTCAGCTCGGACGACACGCTGCTGCCGGGCGCGGTCTCGCGCGTCGTCGACGAGCTCGAGCCGCGACCCGAGGTCTGGCTCGTCTACGGCGACGCGCGAGTTCGTCGACGAGGCCGGCGCGCGCGCTCTTCACCGCTGCACGCCGCGGCCGTTCGACCTCGCGGAGATGCGGCGCACGTGCGCGAACCACGTCGTCCAGCCGGGCTCGCTCTTCCGCGCGCGAGGCGTGGCGGCCCGTTCAACGAGCGCGCCTACTACTTCTTCGACTTCGAGTGGGTGCTCGGGCTGCCGCCGGAGCGCGTGCGCCGGATCGAGGCGACGCTCGCGACCTACCGCGTCCACCCGGACTCGAAGTCGGGCGGCGCGCCGCTCGCGAAGGCGCGCGACTACGTGCGCATCGCGGACGAGGTGCTCGGGCCCGAGGGCGGACGAGCGCGTACCTCGCGGCCGGCGAGTACTTCTACGACGCGCTCGAGCTCGGGCCGGCGCGGCGCTACCTGCTGCGCGTCGGTGCCGCGGCGGCCGTCGCCGCGCTCGCTCTCGCTGCTCGGCAAGGCGCTCCTGCCGCGCCCGGTGCGTCGCGCGGCTGAAGGACCGGCGTGCGGCTCGGCATTGACGCGACGTCCGTCGCGCCCGACGGCGAAGGGGATCGCGCGGGTGCAGCGCGGGACCGTCGAGGCGCTCGCGCGGCTCGGCCGGCATCGAGCTCGTCGTCTTCGCGCGCCACCCGGAGGAGCTGTCCGTTCCGGCCGATCGCGGGTCGACCCGCGGCTGACGCTCGAGTGGGAGCAGGTCGGGCTCGCCGCGCGCGGTCGCGCGAGCACCGGCTCGACGTGCATGCTCACGTGGACGGAGCGGCTGCCCGCTCGCCGGCCGCGGGCGGTTCGTCGTCTGGCTCTTCGAGCCGCCGACGCACCGGATCCGGCACAACCGCGAGCTCGGCGCGCGGGCCTGGCAGCGCGGGAGCGATGCTCGTCACGCTCGCGCTCTGGCAGCGCAGCCTCGCGCCGCGCGGCGCTCGTCCTCACCGGCTCGCAGGCGACCGCCGACGCGATCCCGCGTCCCGGCGCGCCCGCTCTACCCGGGCCTCGACCCGGCGCTTCACGCCGGGCCCAAGGCGCGAGCCGTACGTCCTGGCGATCCTCACGAACGATCCGCGCGACGATCCCGCCGACGGTGCTCGCCGCGGCGCACGACGGCCGGGCTCCCGCTCGCGCGTCGCGGGCGGCTAGCGCGGGCCGGCGCACGACGGCGTCGAGTACCTCGGCCGCGTGAGCGACGACGTGCTGCTCGAGCTCTACCGCGGCGCGGCCGCGTACGTCGACGGGAGCCTCTACGAGGGCTTCGGCTTCCAGGTGCTCGAGGCGATGGCGTGCGGCACGCCGGTCGCCGCGACGACGGCGACGTCGATCCCCGAGATCACCGCCGGCGCCGCGCCGCTCGCCCCGCCGGGCTCCGCCGACGGGCCTCGCCGAGGCGCTCGCACGCAGGCGCTCGCCGACGCCGGACGAGTGGCGGCGCGCGCGGGCTGGCCCGCGCCGCCGAGTTCACGTGGGAGCGCACGGCGCGCGAGCTCTCCGAGGCGCTCGAGGAGCTCGCGTGATCGCGCTCGTGCACGGCCTGCGCGCCTGGGGCGCGGTCGAGCGCTACGTCGCCGCGCTCGCGCGCGGCCTCGGCGCAGCGGGCGGTCGTGCGTCCATCCGGACGACGCGGCGCTCGCGCCGTTCGCCGAGCTCGGCGTGCGCACGGTCGCCTATCCCGCCGCGCTGCTCGACTCGGCGCCGGCGCTCACGCGGCCACCTCGCCGCGCACGCTCCGCCGCCTGCGCCCGACGCTCGTCCACGTGACCGAGGTGCTCCCGCCGGCGCTCGTCGCCGCGCGGCTCGCCGCGCGTGCGGCGCCTGCTCGTCACGCACCACACGCCCGAGCTGCCGCGGCGCGACAACGCGGCCGGCCGGCTCTGGTGGCGGCTCGGCTGGCTCGACGCGGCCGACGATGATCTACACGTCGGAGACCGATCGCGCGCGCGACGGTCGCTCGCCGCGCGCGTCGTCGTCCCGCTCGGGATCGACCTCGAGCGCTTCGCGGCGGGAACGCCGCGTGCTCGACGGGCGCCGTCGTCGGCAACGTCGCGCGGCTCGCCGAGCAGAAGGGCCAGCGCGACGCTGCTCGAGGCGGCGCCGCTCGTGCTCGCGCGGCAGCCGGACGTCCGCTTCGCGATCGCCGGCGAGGGCGAGCTCCGCGCCGAGCTCGAGGCGCTCGCGGCGCCGCTCGGCGACCGGGTCGCCCTGCTCGGCGCGCGCGACGACGTGCCCGACCTGCTCGCCTCGTTCGCGGTGTTCGCGTTCCCGTCGCGGTTCGAGGGCCTCTGCCTCGCCGTGATCGAGGCGCAGGCGGCCGGCGTCCCGGTCGTCGCGACGCCCGTCGGCGGGATCCGCGAGACGGTCGTCGACGGCGAGACCGGCTGGCTCGTCCCGCCCGGCGACGCGGCGGCGCTCGCCGACCGGATCTCTGCGGTGCTCGACCACGCCGGAGCGAGGCGCGCGCGTCGCCGCCGAGGCGCAGCGGCGCGTCCGCGAGCGCTCACTCCGAGCAGACGATGGTCGAGCGGACGCTCGCGCTCTACGAGGGGATGCGGTAGAGCACGAGGTCTCGTTCCCGTACAGGCGCCGAACGACTGGGGCACTCGCTCGCACGGCGCACGACGCGAAGGACGACGGATAGGCGCGCGACGGCACCAGCTCGCGGGGCTTCGTGCTCCCCGTCACCACCGAGCGGTTCTCCGCGAGCCTGCGGTCGCGGTCGTGCTCGTCGAGACGAGCCGCCCGTCGTACCAGCCCGCGAGCCAGAGCTGTCGCCCGGCGATCGCCGGGTAGTTGTTCCAGCCCTGCTCGCCGCGTGACGTCGACGGCCCGGTCAGCGACGTGAACACGAGGCCGTCCTCAGGGACACGCGCTCGACCTCGGCCCAGATGTCGTGATCGGCGGTCGTGATCGCGACGGCGGGGTCGTCGAGCCCTCCGCGAACGGCGAGCGCGAGCGCGACGGCCGCCGCGGCAGCAACGGCACCGACGCGGACGACCGCCGGTGAGCGGACCGCGACGGCGCCGAGCGCGACCAACAGCGCGACCGTGAGCACGAAGCCGGGCTGTGGTCCGAGCGGTTCCCTCGCCACGGCCGCGAACACGAGCAGCGCACCCGCCGCGAGCGTCAGGCGCAGATCGAGTCGGACGCCCACGAGCAGGAGCAGCGCGGCCAAGAAGATCTCGCTGACGAGCGAGATGTCGAACCCGTAGCCGGAGAGGAACCACGAGGGCAGCACCGTCACGAGGAGCACCGCGCAGAGCGCCCACATACGTGCGCGGGCGAGCGCAGCGAGCAGCAGCAGTTCGCCGGCGACGAGGCAGACGAGCCCGAGCGACCGCAGGTCCGGGTCGCCGTCGGTGAGCCCCCGAACGGCGTCCAGCGGGAGCGCTTTCGCCTTCGCGAGCCCCGTGTACCAGCTCGCGAACGTGAAGAGCAGCCCGATCATCACGGCCGCCCCGAGCGCGAGCGACCCGGCGGCGATCGCGGCGACACGACGAAAGTCCGGCCGGTGTCGGTGACGTTCCAGGAGACCCGCGATGAGCAGGAGCCCGAGCGCCATGATCGCGATCACCTTCGTCTGGAAGTAGTCCAGTGCGACGACGGAGCTCAAGACGACCAGCCAGCGCGTGTCGAGCTCGTCGCGCCAGATCCGCCAGAGCGAGAAGACGAGCGGGAGCGCGAACGCGGCCGGCGGCGTCTCGGTGAGCCACGACGGGTACGGCACGATCGCCACCGCGAGCAGTGCCGCGGCGATGCCGAGGAGCGCAACCTGCGGCGCCCGACCTGCGAAGAGCGCGATCCCGACGCAGAGCGAGGCGGCGGCGAACGTCGGCAGCGTCGCGGCGTGGTACAGGATCGGGTCGAATCCGGGCAGCCACGAGAGAGCGGCCCCGACGAAGCTCGTGCCCGCCTCGGTGTAGATCATGTGCTCGCCCTCGGCGAGCGGGTCGCGAAACGGGACGATCGACTGTGCCGCGCTGACGACCTTGGCGACGTACCAGAGCATCCCGCCGTACGCCGCGGAGTCGAGCTCGTCCGTCGGGCCGTGCAAGAGCAGGCCCAGGCCGGCGCCGAAGGCCGCCGAGCCGAGCGTCGCGAGCGCGAGCGCCGTTCCGCGGAGCGGCAGCGTCGCGCCTCGAACGCCCGACGACGACCGCCGCGACCAGGACGACTACGGAGGCGACCCCGAGCGGACGCCACAGGAGCGGCGGCACCGCGGCGGCCAGGACGACGAAGAGGCCGAGCGGATACGCGTCGAGCAGCGACCTGCCCTCGAGCGGCCGTCTGCAGACCGCGAGGCAACCCCGGCCGACGAGCCAGACGAGCGCCGCAAGCACGAGGCCCAGGCGCGGTGTGCAGCACGACTCCAGCCGCGACCTCGGCCACGGTGGGCGATGCTATCCCGCGGGCAGCGAGCTCTCGGTCCGCGCACGAGGCCCGGCGCCTCTGCGACGGCACGTCATCCTCGCGGAGGATGTAGATCGGCCGCGCCTTGACCTCCTCGTAGATCCGGCCGACGTAGAGCCCGAGCATGCCCATCAACGTCAGCTGGATCCCGCCGAGGAACGAGATCACGACGAGGATCGACGCCCAGCCGGGGACGGTGAACGCGCCCGAGAGCTTCGCGACGATCGCGAACACGCCGACGAGGAACGCCAACGAGGAGAAGAGGAAGCCGCGCCATGAGCGCGAGGCGGAGCGGCGCGTTCGAGAAGCTGACGAGGCCGTCGACCGCGAGCGCCAACGACTTGCGGTACGAGTACTTCGGCTCCCCTGCGTAGCGCTCGGCGCGGTCGTAGGGAACGCCGATCTGGCGGAAGCCGACCCAGCTGATCATCCCCCGGACGTAGCGCGCGCGTTCGCGCATCCGTCGGAACGCGTCGACGGCGCGGCGATCGATCAGGCGGAAGTCACCGGCGTCGAGCGGCATCTCGGTGTGCGCGATCCAGCGGCAGGAGGCGATAGAACCACGCCGCCGTCCTGCGCTTGAGCCAGCTCTCTCCGAGCGTCGCCTGCGCACGGCGTAGACGACCTCGTATCCCTCCTGCCAGCGCGCGATCAGGTCCGGCACCACCTCGGGCGGATCCTGAAGGTCGGCGTCCATCACGATCACGGCGTCGCCGGCGGCGTGGTCGAGACCGGCGGTGATCGCGACCTGGTGGCCGAAGTTCCGCGCGAACGTCAGGACGCGGACGCGAGGATCGCGCCGGCCGAGCTCCGCGAGCAGCTCGTCGCTCCCGTCGTAGCTGGAGTCGTCGACGAAGAGGAGCTCGGCCTCGCCGTCGAGCCCGTCGATCACCTGCGACAGCCGCTCGATGGAGCTCGGGCAGGGTCTCGCGCTCGTTGAAGACCGGGATCACGAAGGAGTAGCGGATCCGGTTCACGGCTTTCGATCGTACCCCGCGCGGATCACGGCGCCCGCAGCTCGTAGAGCGCGAAACGGTCGTTGACGTAGAGACGGCGCGCCCCAGGCGGCGCCTGCTCGCCGGCGCGGAGCACCGCGTAGAGCGGGCGATCCGACGCGATGCGGGCGTCGGTGAGCGCCGGGCCGGGGTTCGCCGCCCAGCGCCAGCCGGTTCAGCCGCAGCCGCTCCCTGCGTTCGGCTGGGCCGGACCCGCAGCTCGCTGTTCGCCCAGCCGGCGATGTAGTGCTGGCGACCCGAGACGGCGCTGTAGTAGTTCCAGCCCTCGTCCGAGGTGATCCGCGGGCCCGTCAGGCTCGTAAAGACGAGCGCGTCGGCCGGCAGCTCCGAGAGCGTGGTCGATGAGCTCTGCATGCTCGCTCGTGTCAGCGGCGGCGGCGCAGGGTCGAGTCGCAGGAAGCCTGCAGCAAGCGCGATCGCCAACGTCGCGGCGGCGAGGAGGGCGAGTGCTGCGAAGCCGCAGGGCGCCGAACGCGCCGAGCAGGGCGAGCCCGGCGAGCGCGAGCAGCGCGGCGCCCGTGCCGACGCCTGCGACCTCGCGGAACCACGCTCCGGCGACGCAGACACGACGCGGCGCCGGCGAAGAGCAACCGGTGTCGTGCGCTCGGGCGCGCGCACGGCGAGCTCGAACGCGACGAGCAGCGCAGCGAGCACGAGGGCCGCGTCGGCCCCGTGGCCGCCGACGAACCACACCGCGCCGACTCCGAGCCGCGACTGCGGCGAGCAGCTCGAGCTCGTCGCAGCCGTGCGGTCGCGACGAGGAGCAGCATGTGCCCTGCCACGAACAGGGCCGGGGCCAGCTGCTGCGTGCTGCGGGCGTCGAGTTGGTCGCGCAGGCCGTCGAGCGCCTCCTTGGGGAAGAACTCCAGCTCGAGCAACTCGGTCAGCCAGTCGGCGGCAAGCAGCGCGACCGCGGCTGCCGCGACGCCCGCGACGAGGGCGAAGACGCCTCCGACGCCTGTCCCGCCGGCCGAGGCCGACGATGACGAGAGCGGCGAGCGGCACGAGCCCGACTCCTTTGGTCAGCACGAGCGCTGCGGCTGCGAGTGCCGCACTCGACAGCGCTGGGAAGGCGGCGAAAGCGAGAAAGCTGAACGCGACCGGTGCCGCGAGCGTCACGGGCGGGCTCTCGCTCAACCAGGTCGGATACGCGAACGCGCCGAGCGCGAGCAGCGCGGCGATCGCCACCGCTCCCCGTCGCTCGATCGTGCCGAGCCCGATCGCAAGCGATGCGAACAGGCACGCGGGCAGGGTCGCCGTGAAGAAGAGAAACGGATCGAAGCCCGGAAGCACGTCGAGAGCCGCACCGACGAATGCCGGCGCCGACTGCACGTACGTGTGGTCGAAGCCGACGAGCGAGAGGTCGCGAAACGCAGCGACCGATTGCGCGGCCGATCGCAGCTCGGCCACGTAGAAGACGAGGTCGCCGAACGCGTTCGACCGCACGTTCGCGTCCGGCCCGTGCTGGAACGAGCCCAGCGCGACCGCGAACGCCACTGTCCCCGGCAGCGCGGCGTGCGAGCGACTCGCCCCGCTCGGGCGTGCACGTCGGCCGCTGCGACGGCACGCGCGCCGCGCCACGTCAGCAGCCCGATCGCGACCAGCGAGAGCCGGTAGAAGGCAGCCCGGAGATCAGCGCGACGAACGCCGCGGCGACGACGATCAACAGGCCGGCGGCGTACGCGTTTGCGAGCTGCTTGCCGGGCAGGCGCAGCGCGACGGTGACGCCGGTGAGCCAGATCACCGCCGCCAGAACGACCCCGAGCAACGCGTGGAGGAGAATCGAGAGCGCGAGCGTCACGGCGCGCGGATGCTACTTCGGTCGGTACAACACACACCCATGTCGCTCTGCCGAGACGATCCGGCGCTACGGCCGCGCTGTTCCGATCCCGGGCGATCACCGAGCTCGACTACCGCGACTTTCGCCGCCGGTACGGCGAGCTGCTCGACAGCGTCCCGATCGAGACGACGGGCACCGCCCTGCTCGCCAGCCTCTCGTACTCGCCCTTCCAGCTGAAGCTCGAGGGCATGTTGGCGAAGTCGTTCCAGCTGCACGGGCTCGAGCCGGTGGCGGCCGTTCCGGCGGACGGACGGATGCCGATCCGCTACCTCGAGCTGTTCGGCGTGCGGCGGTTCGTGCGGCTCGAGGACTACCTGACTCCCGAGCTCGAGGACGAGGCGCGGCGCGAGGGTGAGGTTCTGCTCGAAGGGGTGCGCGAGCCCGACGACCTGCGGCGACTCACGTTCCGCGGCGTCGACGTCGGGCGGCAGGCCCTGTCGACGGTGTCTCGCTACCTGCACGAAGGCGGCGTCGACCTCGCGGACGCCGAGGCGCGCGAGCTGCTCGGCCGCCTGCTACCGTCGGCGGTGAGGTCCACGCTCGCGTTCGAGCGGCTGCTCGACGACGTGCAGCCCGAGCTCGTCCTCTTCAACGAGCGGAACTACGCGGACCAGGGCCCGCTCAGCGACCTCGCGCTCGGCCGCGGGTTGAACGTCGTCCAGTTCGTCGGCGGGTTCGAGGACGACACGCTCGTGCTCAAGCGCTTCACCGCTGAGACGAAGGCGATCCACCCGCGCTCGCTCGCCGACGAGTCGTGGGCGCGCGTGCGTGCGCTGCCCTGGGGCGAGCGGCAAGAGCGCGAGCTCGAGGCGGACTTCTCGAAGCGCTACGACGGGAGCACGTACCACGCTCGCCTCAACCAGAGCTGGACGCGGCCGCGCACGCGGGGCGAGGTCGTCGCGGAGCTCGGGCTCGACCCGAGCCGCAAGACTGCCGTTGTCTTCTCGCACGTGCTCTGGGACGCGAACATGTTCTACGGCCGCGACCTCTTCGGCGATCAGGAGGAGTGGTTCGTCGAGACCGTGCGCGCTGCCGCGGCGAACGACGCCGTCAACTGGGTGATCAAGCTGCACCCGGCGAACGTGTGGAAGCGCAAGCGCGACGGCGTCACCGACGAGCTCGACGAGCTGGTCGCAATTCGTAAGCACGTCGGCTCGCTACCGCCGCACGTCCGCGTGCTCGAGCCGACGAGCGACGTCAGCACGTGGTCGCTCTTCGACGCGACGGACTGGGGCGTGACGATCCGCGGCTCGGTGGGCTTCGAGCTGCCGTGCTTCGGCGTGCCCGTGCTGACCGCCGGCACCGGTTTCTACTCGGGCCGCGGCTTTACCGTCGACTCCGACACCGCCGACGAATACCTGCGCCGGCTCGCGCGGATCCAGGACGTTCCGCCGCCCGGCGACGACGCGGTCGAACTCGCCCGTCGCCACGCGCACGCGTTGTTCCGGCTGCGGCAGACGCGCTTCCACTCGTTCAAGACTGCCTACATGCCGCTCGACCGCATCGACCATCCGTTCGAGGCGACGATCGTCGTCAGCGCGCGCACGCCCGAGGAGCTGGCCGCCGACCTGGACCGCGTCGGGCAGTGGGCCGTGCGCTCACGCGAGCTCGACTACCTCGAGCTGTAGGTCGTTCGTGTCGATGCGCGGCAGCTCGAGCAGCGCGTCCGCCTCCGTCGCACGTCGCGGCTCGGTCGTGAGCGCGGCAACGCAGCCCAGCTCGCGCAGCAGTTGCAGCGTGGTGTCGTTGCGACTCCCGTACGGGTAGCAGAGCGCCCACGTTCCGCCGACGTCCTCGACGAAAGCGCGCGTGCGCTCGAGCTCGTCGCGCTGGGCTTGCTCGTCGAGCAGACCGAGGCGGCGGTGCTCCCATCCGTGCCCGACCACCTCGTGCCCGCGGCGAACGAGCTCGCGGCAGCCGTCGACCGTCAGGTAGAGCGAGTCCGCGAAGGCCTCGTCGTCGTCCGTGACGTGCTCGCGGAAGAGCTCGGCGAGCAGCTCCTCACGCAGGCCGTCCGGGAGTCCCTCCTGGAGTGCGCGCTTCACGAACACGGTCGCCGGCGGGTCGTAGCGGTGCGGCGGGGTGTTCTCCGCCCAAACTCGTTCGGGGTCGTCGACGGCGGCGAGGATCCGGCGCCCGACCGCCTCGTGGTCCGCCGCGGCGGCGAGCAGGAACTGCGTGCGCTGCACGTCGAGCGGCCGGCGCTCGACGACCGCGCGCCCGGGCGGACAGAAGACGCCGGTCAGCCCGCGCTGCTCGAGCGCCGGCGCGACGACGTCGAGGTGCTCGACGAGGCCGTCGTCGAACGTGAGCAGGCACGCGTCGTCGGGCCACTCGGTCGCCACGACGTCCTCGAGCCGAACGGGCGTATAGCGCTCGGCGACGTGGTCGAGCTCGGCGTCGAGCTCGGCGATGGTGCGAGCGTGCACGCGCGCGTCGTCGCGCACGTAGTGGTACATCACGATCGTCAGCACGTCAGGCTTCGTTCGAAGACGGCGACGAACGCCGTCGAGAAGGCGAGCCCGGCAGGTGAGCGTTCGAGCGCGCGCTGCCACGCGTCGGCGAGGCGGTTGTACGTCCGCGGCGCCAGGGCCTCGAGCGCAGGCGGGAGCGGATGCGGATGCAGCGCGAGGAGCTCAGCCTCGCGGAAGCCGTGCCGCTCCGCGGCCGGCGCGAGGTCGCGAGGCGTGTGCTGCCGCCTGCCCCGCTGGAACGCGCGGCGGTGGTCGTGCAGCTCCTTCGGCGGAACGTCGCGGTCGGCGGCGACGGCGCGCTCGAGGTCGTCGGCCGACGCGGCGAGCGACTCCGCGAGCGCGTGCAGCTCGGCGGGCTCCGTTCGCGCGAGGTGGTCGCGCAGCTCCTCCAGCAGGCGCGGCGCCTCCTCGTCGAGCTCCTCCGCCGTGTAGTCGTTCGCGCTCAGCAGGTTGTAGAGGCGGTTCCGGCAGGAGACGGCGAAGCGGCCTCCGGGTCGCAGGAGCCGCGCCGCCTCGGCGAAGAGGCCGTCGTCGTCGGGCAGGTACTCGATCAGGCCCATCGCCGTGACCGCGTCGAACTCGCCCGCGGAAAGACCCGACTCGTCGTACGCGGCGGCATGCCACTCGATCGCAAGGTCGCCCGCGTTGGCCTTCGACTCCTCGATCATCCCCGGCGCGTTGTCGACCCCGACGGCGCTCCAGCCGAGGTTCGCGGCGTGGATGCAGAGCTGCCCGCCGCCCGAGCCGAGGTCGACGAGGCGCGAGCCCTCCTGCATGGCGGGCGCGACGCCCTCGATCGCCAGGCGCACGCGCTCGGAGCCGACGGGGAACCGCACGTCGGCGTCGTAGGCGGCTTCGACCCATTCGTGGGCGTGCCGGTCGAAGTAGTCCCTCACATAGTCCTTCACGGGGCGAAGCTAGCATCGCCCCGGTGAGCGCGGTCAACGTCATCGCCGAAGTCGGGATGACCCACGACGGGAGCCTCGGCCACGCGATCCGCATGGCAGAGGCCGCAGCGGAGTGCGGGGTCGACGCCGTCAAGTTCCAGCTGCACGACGCCGAGGCGGAAACCACGCGCGATGCACCGTCGCCGCCGTACTTCAAGCACGAGACGCGCTGGGAGTACTTCGAGCGCACGGCGTTCACCGACGACCAGTGGGGGACCTTGAAGGCGGCGTGCGAGGCCGCCGGCGTCGAGTTCCTCTGTTCCGCGTTCTCGACGAAGGCGGTTGAGCGTCTCGAGCGTATCGGCGTGTCGCGCTACAAGATCGGCTCCGGCGAGGTCACGAACCTCGAGCTGGTCCGCACGGCCGCCGCAACCGGCAAGCCCGTGCTCCTGACGTCGGGGATGTCGTCGTGGGCGGAGCTCGACGCCGCGGTCGCTGCGGCCGGTGACCAGGTGACGGTGCTGCAGTGCACGTCGCAGTACCCGACGCCGTCGGACCGCGTCGGCCTGAACGTGCTCGCACAGCTGCGTGAGCGCTACGGCAAGCCGGTCGGCTTCTCCGACCACACGCTCGGGAACTACGCGGCGTTCGCCGCGGTGACGCTCGGCGCGACGGTCGTCGAGAAGCACTTCACGCTGTCCCGCGATCTGTACGGCGCGGACGCGCGCTTCGCGACCGAGCCGCTCGAGTTCGAGGACCTCGTCGACGGCATCCGCGAGCTCGAGACGATGCTCGCGAACCCGGTGGACAAGGACGACCTCGAGCCGTTCGGCGAGATGAAGCAGGTGTTCGAGAAGTCGGTCGTGAGCACGCAGGAAATTCCGGCCGGCACCGAAATTTCCCGCGAGATGTTGGCAGCCAAGAAGCCGGGCACGGGCATCCCTGCGCGGCTGCTGCCGGAGATAATCGGGAGAAAGGCGCGGAAGAGCATTCCGCCGGACACCGTGCTCACCGAGGACCTGCTCGCGTGAGAAAGGTCTGCGTCGTCGTCGGCTCGCGCGCGAACTACTCGAGCATCAAGAGCGCGATGCGCGCGATCGCCGACCACCCCGAGCTCGACCTGCAACTCGTCGTCGGCGCATCGGCACTGCTCGACCGTTACGGCAGCGTCGAGAACCTGATCGAGCAGGACGGCTTCGAGGCGAACGAGCGCGTGTTCATGCTGATCGAGGGCGAGACGCCGTCCACGATGGCGAAGTCGACGGGGCTCGGCCTGCTCGAGCTCCCCACGGCCTTCGAGCGGCTGAAGCCGGACGTCGTGATCACCGTCGGCGACCGCTTCGAGACGATGGCCACGGCGCTCGCGGCGACGTACATGAACATCCCGCTCGCGCACACGATGGGCGGCGAGGTCTCCGGGAACATCGACGAGTCGATTCGCCACGCGGTGACGAAGTTCGCGCACGTCCACTTTCCCGCGTCGCAGGGCGCTGCGGATCGGATCGTCAAGCTCGGAGAAGACCCGGAGATCGGTGCACCTCGTCGGCTGTCCGCGCATGGACCTCGTCGCCGAGGTCCTGCAACAGGACGGGGACGGGCTGAGCGAACTCTTCGACACGGGCGTCGGCGGTCGGTTCAGCCTCGACGAGCCGTTCCTGATCCTCTCGCAGCACCCGGTCACGACCGAGTACGGCGACGGCAAGGCCCAGATCAACGAGACGCTTGCGGCGCTGCAAGACGTCGGCATGCCCGCGATCGCGCTGTGGCCGAACGCCGACGCGGGCTCCGAGCACATCGCCGCGGGGATGCGGCAGTGGCGCGAGCACAACGACGACTCGAACGTGCACTTCTTCAAGAACCTGCCGACGAGCGACTACATCAAGCTGATGGCGAAGACGGCCGCGCTCGTCGGCAACTCGTCGTCGCGCGATCCGCGAGGGTGCGTTCATCGGAACGCCCGCGGTGAACATCGGGCCGCGCCAGGAGGGCCGCGACCGCGGCTCGAACGTCGCCGACGTCGGCTACGACCGCGGCGAGATCGCCGGAGCGATCCGCAGCCAGGTGGAGCACGGTCGCTACGAGTCGGAGCCGATCTACGGCGACGGCACGGCGGGCAAGCAGATCGCGGAGATCCTCGCGAACCGCGAGCTCTCGATCCGCAAGCGCATGACCTACTGATGGACATCGTGGGCCTGATCCCGGCGCGCGGCGGCTCGAAGGGGATCCGACGTAAGAACCTCGTGCAGGTCGGCGGCAAGCCGTTGCTCGCGTGGACGGTCGAGGCGGCGCTCGGTGCAGCCGAGCTCACGCGCGTCGTCGTCTCCACCGACGACGACGAGATCGCGGCGGCCGCGGGGGTCGAGGTCCTGCGCCGGCCGGCGGAGCTCGCGGCGGACGACACGCCGATGCTCGACGTCGTCCGTCACGCGGTCTCGGAGCTCGGTCCCGACGTCGTCGTGCTCCTGCAGCCGACGTCGCCGCTTCGCCGCGCCGAGCACGTCGACGCGTGCGTGCGGCTCCTGCTCGAGAGCGGCGCCGACGCCGTCGTCAGCGTCGTCGAGGTCCCGCATCGCTTCCGGCCCGAGTCGCTGATGGACGTCGTCGACGGGCGCGTCGTCGCTCGCGGTCATGCGCGCACGCGCCAGGAGAAGGAGCTCGTCTATGCGCGAAACGGCCCTGCCGTGCTCGCGCGCCGGGCAGACCGGATCGGCGACGACCTCTACGGCGGCGACGTTCGCCCGTTCGTGATGGACGCGCGCGACTCGCTCGACGTCGACGACACGGCCGACCTCGAGCTCGCGGAGCCTGCTGCTCGCATGAAGGCGGCGGAGCGCGGTCTGGCGCGGCATCCTCCGGCTCGACCCGCGACGCTGCCGGGCGCGCCCCTCGACCTTGCGATCCCCGTCGCGACGCTCCTGGTCGGCTCGGCGATCCGCTCGTACGACTACGCTCGGCGGAGGTCGGAGCTCGAGCGCCGCTCTCGGACGAGCTGCCCTTCTATCGCACGAACCACCCGCGTACGGCCGGCACGTCGGCGCAGATCGCGGCGGAGCTCGGCGGGCCCGGTCGTCGGACATCGGCAGCCAACGTCGGCGACACCGCGCGGCTGATCGCGCGGCGGAGTCGGCGTCGCCGGTCGCTCTGCGTCGAGGGTGACACCGCTTCTTCGCGCTGCTCGAGCGCAACGCGACCGGGTCGACTCGTCCGCTCGAGCTCGAGCACGCCTTCGTCGACGCGTCCGAGCATGCGGTCGATCGACGCGCGCCTGCGGCACCGCGCAGGCTCGGTCGGCGGTGACGAGGAGCTCCGGCGCGCACGCTCGGCGAGATCCTCGACGAGCACCCGCGTTCGCGAAGCCGGCGCTCGGAAGCTCGTCACCGATGCGGCCGCGACGTGCCGATCCTGCTCGCTGAGCTCGAGCTGCTCGCGCGACTCCGGTCGGCGCTGCTTCTTCGAGTACGACCCGCACCTGGCGCCGGCCCGCCGTCTTCGAGCGCTCGGCGAGATCGGCTACTGAGCGACGACGTCGTACGAGAACACCGGCGAGCTGGCTGTTCGCGTCCCGTCGCGCGACGAGCACATTCACTCGGCACATCGGCACACGTGGCGCGCCATGCGGAAAGCGTGACCGGAGCCTCGACCGGAGACGGGCGCGACCGCTACTTCGCCGCAAAGGAGCGCGAGCTCGACGCGACTGCTCGACCCCGCGACCGGGCGCGTCGCCGAGCGGTTCGCGCGGCACGTCCCGTGTCCGACCTGCGGCGGCGAGGCGCACACGACGCTGTTCGTCAAGCGCGGCTACCCGATCGTTCGCTGCGACGAGTGCTCGCTCGTCTTCTCGAACCCGCAGGTCGATCGACGACGTCGTGCTCGACGAGTACCGCGAGGGAGGGTCGCAACGACCTCTGGGTCGACGTGCTCACGTCGCCAGCGTCAGCTCGAGCTCGACCGCGCGAAGTTCGCCGAGATCCTCGACGAGCTCGAGCCGTACCGCGGCGCGGGTTCGCTGCTCGACGTGGGCACGTCGATCGGCCTCTTCCTGCACCTGGCGACCGAGCGCGGCTGGAGCGGGCTCGGCACGGAGTTCGGGCGTCGCGCGCTCGCGTACGCGCGCGACGAGCTCGCGCTCGAGGCGGTCGACACGCCGATCGAGGAGCTCGACGGTGAGCTTCGACGTCGTCACGGTGCTCTCCGTGCTCGAGCACGTCAACCGGCCGCGCGAGTTTCTGCGCCGAGGTCCGGCGGCTGCTCCAGCCGGGCGGCGCGCTCGTACCTGATCGTCCCGAACGTCGACAGCCTCGCGACGCGCGTCCTGCACGAGCGGGCCGCGACGTTCGACGGCCGCAACCATCTGCTCTACTTCTCGCCCCGACGCTTCGCGACGCTGCTCGAACGCGAGGGCTTCGACGTCGTCGAGACGCAGACGCGAGTCGCGTCGCTCGACCCGTGCTCGAGTGGCTCACCTACCGCGAGCCGTACTGCGACGCCGACGTCACCGGCGACGCGCTTGCCGCGGCCGTTCGGTGCACGGCGTGCGGAGGTCGAACGGCTGCTCGAGGAGCTCGACCTCGGCTACAAGCTGCACTGCCTGGCCGTCAGGAAGCCCTAAGCGCGCGCAGGAGAGCGCCTGGGCGCTCGGCTACAGTCTTCCGCGGTGGCAGTAACGGTTGCACCCGGCCGGGCCGCGCCCCGCGTCATCCGCCCGCCGGCGCGCGGGATCAGCCTCGGGCTCCGGGAGCTCTGGGCGCTACCGCGAGCTGCTCTTCTTCCTCGCCTGGCGCGACCTGAAGGTGCGCTACAAGCAGACGCTCCTCGGCGTCGCCTGGGCGGTGCTCCAGCCGCTCATGACATGGTCGTCTTCACGCTCTTCTTCGGGCGCCTCGCCGGGCTTTACTCCGAGGGGATGCCGTACCCGCTGCTCGCGCTCGCGGGCTCGGTGCTCTGGCTCTTCTTCGCGAACGCGGTCACGCTCGCGTCGGGCAGCCTCGTCGGCAACGCGGCGCTGATCACGAAGGTCTACTTCCCGCGCCTCGCCGCGCCGATCGCGCCGGTCCTCGCCGGGCTCGTCGACCTCGCTGCTCGCGTTCGGCGTTGCTGCTCGTCGTGATGGCCGGCTACGGCGTCTACCCGGGTCTGCCGCGAGTGCTCTTCGTGTTCCCGTTCATCGTGCTCGCGATGGCGACGGCGATCGGCGTCGGCTCCTGGCTCGCCGCGCTGAACGTCAAGTACCGCGACGTCCGCTACGTCGTCCCGTTCCTGCTCCAGCTCTGGCTGTTCGCGACTCCGGTCGTGTACTCGAGCGAGCTGCTGGACGGGCGCGTTCGCCGACCTCTACGGGCTGAATCCGATGGCGGGCGTGGTCGACGGCTTCCGCTGGTCGCTGCTCGGCGGCGTCCCGCCCGACGACCGCGTCACGTCGCGCTCTCGGCCGCGTCCGGCTCTCGTCGTGCTCGCGGCCGGCGTCCTCTACTTCCGCCGCATCGAGCGCACCTTTGCCGACATCGTCTGACGCTCGCGATCGAGGTCCGCGACCTCGGCAAGCGCTACCGCCTCGGCGAGCGCGAGCGTCTTGCACGGCACGCTGCGCGAGGCGATCGCCGGCGCGGCCGCAGCCGCGTCTGCACCGCGCGCGCAGCGCAAGCGCGCAAGCCGCGCGAGACGCTGTGGGCGCTCGACGACGTCTCCTTCGACGTCGAGCGGGGCGAGGTGCTCGGCATCATCGGCCGCAACGGCGCCGGCAAGAGCACGCTGCTGAAGATCCTCTCGCGGATCACCGAGCCGACCGAGGGCGAGGCGCGCATCTGGGGCCGCGTCGGCTCGCTGCTCGAGGTCGGCACCGGCTTCCACCCCGAGCTGACCGGCCGCGAGAACATCTTCCTGAACGGCGCCATCCTCGGCATGCGGCGCGCGCGAGATCGCGCGCAAGTTCGACGAGATCGTCGCCTTCGCCGAGGTCGAGCGGTTCATCGACACGCCGGTCAAGCGCTACTCGAGCGGGATGTACCTGCGGCTCGCGTTCGCCGTCGCGGCGCACCTCGAGCCGGAGATCCTGATCGTCGACGAGGTGCTCGCGGTCGGCGACGCGGCGTTCCAGCGCAAGTGCCTCGGCAAGATGGGCGAGGTCAGCGGCGAGGGCCGCACGGTGCTGTTCGTCAGCCACAACATGGCGGCGATCACCTCGCTCGCGGACTCGCTGCCTCTGGCTCGACGCAGGGCGCGTGCGCGCCCTCGGCGCGCCCGGCGACGTGGTGGCCGAGTACCTGCGCGAGGGACACGCGTCGCTGGAGCCGGGGTACGCCGACCTGACCGACCCGGAGATCCGCCGTGGTGTCGCGAAGCAGACGCACGGCGAGGTTCTCTTCGAGACGTCCGCCTCGTCGACGGAGACGGCGACACGACCGGCGTCTTCTTCGAGCGCGAGCCGCTGCGGATCGTGGCTCGGCCTGCGCGCGCGTGTCGCCGACGACGCGCCTCGAGGTGCTGCTCAAGGTCACGACGCTCGAGGGGACGCTCGTATTCACGCTCACGTCCGGCACCCTCGAGGTCGACCTCCAGCCGGGGCACGTTCGAGCTGCCGGTCGAGGTCCCGAGCCTGCCGTTGCGCCGCGGCAACTACGCGATCGACCTCTACGTGCTCTCGAGCGTGGCGCAGGACTACCTCAACGGCGCGATCGAGTTCGAGGTGGTCGGCGCGCGCGGGCACGTCGAGGACCCGAGGCGTGCGCGCGACTACCTGGGCGTTGTCAACGTCGAGCAGGAGTGGGGCGCCGTCCGGCAGGGGACGCCGAACCGAGTCTGAGGTAGGACTCGATGCGGCGGTCGAGCCCCTTCCCGACGACCTCGGGTCGTGAACTCGCCGCTCCCACGTGCGCGCGGCCGCCCTCGGCGATCCGTGCGCGCAGAGCGTCGTCGCGAGCACGCGGCCGCGACGTGCTCGGCGACTCGGCCGCCGGTCCTCGCCGAGCAGCGCGTTCTCGCCGTGCACGATCTCGGGCATCGCGCGTCGCCATGTTCGCGTGCGCGACCAGGCACGAGCCGAGCGACCACGCGTGGAGAACGCGGGTGTGCCCGACGACGAAGTCCGGGTTGGCGTTGTTCGCGAGCAGGAAGACCTTCGCCGAGCGGAAGCTCCGCGTCGATGTCGTCGACGAAGCCGCGGTTCGTGACGCGGGGGCGTCGGGCCTCGGCGACCCGCCGGAGAAGTGACCGGTGCCGTAGAGGTGCACCTCGTAGTCGTCTCCGAGCAGGCGGTCGAGCTGCCGGCAGCACCTCCGTGCCGAGGAACCAGCGCGCCGAACGTGTTCCCGGTGGCGTACTGCGCCCCGATGTTGCCGACGATCGTTGCCGTCGGCTCGGCAGCGTCGCCGGGCCCCTCGCCGAGCTTCGGCCACATGTTCTGGAGATAGAACGCGCGCGGGTGGCCCGTGCCGTGTAGAAGTCGGCGTCGGAGACGACGCGATGCGAACCGGTCGTCTCGCAGCCCGACCACGAGTCCTCGAAGCGACGGTACGCGCGCCTTGCCAAAGCGGAGCTTGAGCGCGGTTGCGGAGCGTCGCCGTCGGGAATCCCGAAGAGCCGGGGTGCTTGAGGCGTGCTGCGATCGAGTAGTGGTCCGGGTTGCCGGCGTACGCGAAGACGGGCGTCTCGACCTCCGCGCAGGCCGCGAACGCGGCGCTGCGACCAGAGGTGGAAGACGACGTCCGCGTCGGACAGCCCGACACGCCGCGCGACTCTCCTGCGCTGCGCGTACGACGGGTAGAAGACGCCCGGGTCGCGCGAGACCGCCTGACGAAGCGAGCAGCCGGGGGTGGACGCCGGCGGCGTCGGGCGGCGCGTACAGCGTCGGGAGCAGCTCGATGCCCGCGCGCGCGCGCCCATTCGAGCGCCCCGCGCCTCCGGCCTCCGAAGGCGGGCTCGCGCGTCGGGCGACAGGAGCGGCTGGAAGACGACCTCGTGGCCCAGCGCGCGGAGCGCCGCGAGCGCCTCGCGGATCACGACGGTCGGCGCGCGCACCGAGTGGCCCGGCGAGCGGCAGGTGCCCGCCGATGAAGAAGACGCGCAAGTGTGCGCTAGTCGACGACGCGCGGCTCGGGCAGCGGGACGATGAACTTGCCGCGGTATCCGCGTTCGCGGATCTTCGGCATGATCGCGTCGCCGATGTGCCAGGAGAGCACGAGCGCGTGCGGCGGCTGCCGCTCGTAGAGCGTGCGCTCGTCGACGATCGGGATGTGCGTCGCCGGGCGTGTACTGACCGATCTTCAGCGAGCCCGTGCAGCTCGACGATCGAGTCGACGAGCTCGGGCGTGACGCCGGTGTAGGCGAGCAGCGTGCTCGCGCGGCCTGGCGCGCCGATGCCGACGATCGGGCCTTCCTTGCGAGCCTCGACGAGCAGCTCCAGCAGGCGCCAGCTTCGCGTGCGACTGACCCGCTCGCGGAAGCGGTCGAACGCCGCGCCGTCGTACGAGCCGCGCTCTTCCTCGAGCTGCACGAGCTCGGCGACGCGCGGCGAGACGTCGCGCTTGCCGCGGTCGGCCCAGACGCGGATCGAGCCTCCGTGCGTCGGCACGCGCTCGACGTCGAAGATCGAGAAGCCTGCGCGCTCGAAGATCTCGATCATCGGCTTCAACGAGTAAAAGCGCAGGTGCTCGTGGTAGATCGTGTCGTACTGAAGCTCCTCGACGCAGGTTGAGGAGGTAGTGCGACTCCGAGACGAACGCGCCGTCGTCGCCGATCAGCCGCGCAACGCCGCGCGGATTCCGGGGAAGAGGTTGTTCACGTGCGCGAACATGTTCGTGCCGGTGACGACGGCAGCGCGACCGTGCTCGGCGACAAACCTGTCAGCGACGTCCTCGCCGAAGAACGCCTGACACGGTGGGCACGCCGTTCTCGACCGCGATCTTGGCGATGTCGGTCGGCTCGATACCGAGCACTCGCACGCCTTCGCTCCTGGAAGCCCTGGCAGCAGCGTCCCGTCGTTCGAGCCGATGTCGATCGCAAGGTCGTCGCGCCCGAGCCCGAGCCGCTCGGTGACGCGTCCGGGTGAGGCTGCGGAAGTGCTCCTTGCAGCAGACCGGTCATCGCGGTGCGGTACGGGTACTCGGGGAAGAAGACGACGCTCCGGCGGTCCGCCGCGTAGTCGAGCTGCGCAAGCCCGCACGCGGTGCAGCGGCAGAAGACAAGCGGGAAGTGCGTCTCCGGCTCGCCAGCAGCTCCTCGGTCAGCAGCGAGTCGCACGGCGCGTGCGACCGAGGTCGAGCACCTGCTGCACGGCCGCGCCGCAACCCTGACAGCTCGTGATCCTACCGAGGACGACCTCGTTCGCGCGCTCGACTTCGGTGCTCACGGCGAGCAGCCTAGCGTGCGACCGCGTCCAGCAGGCGCTGGGCTTGCCTGCCGTCCGTGAAGTCGGGCGCGCTCGGTCTCCGAGCAACGCGAGCACCAGCGCCAACGGCGCGACCCGCCCGTCCTCCGCCGGAGGCGCCGGTAGCCGTGAACGGCGACCGCGCGACCGCGGTCTGAGCGTGAACGCGCCGACCGGGTAGGGCGCTGTCGTTCTCGAGCGCAGACCGCCCGACGCGAGCCGGTGCACGCGCTCCGCGCGACCAGCGAGACGGGAGCTGCGTGCGACGGCCGCCCTCGTGCGCAAGCTCGGCGTGGAAGGCGTCCTCCTTCGGCTCCCCTTCGCCTCGTGACCGGGCCCCGCCGAGCAGCCAGCGCGCGTAGTCGAGCGCGTGCACGCCGTAGGCGGACAGCGCGCCGCCCTGCTCCAGGTCGTCCTTCCATCCCGGCGGTCCGGGCCGAAGCCGCGAGGGCGCGGTCCAGTCGACCCGAGGCTCGTCTGCGAGCAGCTCGCGGAAGCGCACGAACGCCGGCAGGGCGCGATAGCAGAAGCTGACGACGGCCGGCACGCCGCGCCCCGCGGTCGCGAGCTCCTCCGCGTCGGCGACCGTCGTAGCAAGCGGCTTCTCGCAGAGCACCGAGTGCCCGCGCGGAGGGCCGCGAGCGCCACCTGCGGAGCGCGGCCGATGGGGTGGCGACGCTCACGACGTCGGCTGGGTCGACGAGCCGCGCCACCCTTCTCGGCGGCCCCGCCGAGCACCTGCGCGTCGGCGAGCACCGCCCGGTGCGTGGACGGCGCGGCCGAATCCGCGCCCGACGATCGCGACGGTGACGCCGGCGCGGGCGAGCGTACCTCGATAGGCTCACGACCGTGTCCGCGATCAAGACGCGCCTGGACGATCGCCTCACGCGACGCGCTGGCGACTCCGGAACCGGACCGCGCCGGCCCGTCCGAGGCGCCGCCGAGCTCCCCGACGAGATCGCTCGCCTGCGCCGGGACGGCGTCGTCATCTCGACCTGGCGGACCTCTTCGGTGACCGCGATCCTCGACGAGGCGGCCGCGCGGTCACGCGGCTACGAAGCGCCGCGCCCCCGCACGGCACGCCGACGAAGGCAGCAAGGAAACGTTCAAGACGAAGCTGGGCCGATACCGAGCTGCGACGCGGCCGATCTTCGCGCAGATCGCGCTCCACCCGCGCGCGCTCGCGGTCGCGAACGGCTACCTGCGCCTGCGCAGCACGCTCCGCGCGCTCGACGTCTGGCACACGCACCCGACCGCCGGCCCCGCGATCGAGACGCAGCTCTGGCACCGCGACGCCGACGACGTCATGAACGTGAAGATGTTCGTCTACTTCACCGACGTGACCGCGGCGGCCGGGCCGTTCAGTACGCCCCGCGCACGCACCCGCTCGGCGACGCGCCGGGAGCTCCCCGAGCGCGACGAGAAGGCGCGGCGCACCGACGAGCAGCTCGCCGCAGATCGTGCCCGAGAGCGACTGGGTGCTCTGCGAGGGGATCCCCGGAACCGTCGTCTTCGCGGACACCTGCGGCTACCACAAGCAGCTGAAGCCGGACGGGCGGCGAGCGGCTGCTGCTCGTCGCGCACTACGTGTCCGGCGAGCCGTACGTGCCGCGCGCCGCTCGAGCTCACGGGCATCGACGACTCGAAGCTCAGCGACGACCAGTTCGTCGCCGTGCACGACCGGCCGCGCTTAGCGAGCCGCGACCCTGCCGCCCAGGCTTCCGGCGTGAATCGTCCCGCGAGCTCGAGCGAGCGCGCGCCGTACTCGCGGCGCAGCGCCGGAGTCCGTCCGCCAGCCGCCGCAGCGCGTCGCGGAGGGCGGCCGACGTCGTCCGCGGCGGACGAGGAAGCCGTTGCCGCCGTCCTCGATCAGGTCCTGTGCGCGCACCGGACTCCTCGGTCGCGACAGAGCGCAAGCCCCGGCCGCGGCCTCGTTCAGCACCATCCCCCAGGGCTCGGAGCGCGAAGGCAGGACGAAGACGTCGGCGTCGCGGTAGTACGCGACGGCTCGTCGCGGCTCTATCGGGCCCTTGAAGCGGACGGACGCGCCCGCCAGGCCGCGTCGCGCGCTCCTCGTCGGCCCCCTCCCCGACGAGCACGAGTTCGCCCGGCACGTCGCGGAACGCCTCGAGCAGCGTGTCAAGCCCCTTCTCGCGGTCGAGCCGCCCGACGTAGAGGAACATGCAGCCGCTTGCGCTCGGCACGATCGACCGCGGCCTGCTCGAAGATCGAGGCGTCGACCGCGTTCGGCGCCGTTTCGAGCGGCTCGACGCCCAGCGAGCGCGCGTACTCGGCGGCCGCGGTGCCGGGGACGTAGGCGCCCGAAGCTCCGCGCACCATCGCGGCTTCGGGCGAACGCGAGCGGCCGAGCCTCGGAGCGCGCGTCACGAGCGGTCGCTCGATCCAGACGAGCAGCGGGATGCGCCGAGCCCGGCAGTACGCGAGCGCAACCCAGAACGCCGGCTGGTTCCAGCCGCCCACCGCGACCGCATCGGGACGGAAGCGGTGCAGCTCCCGCAGGACGCCGCGGTTGAGCACGAGCCAGCGCCCGCCGCGCCGAAGCTGCCGGCCGCGCAGCACGCGATGGTCGAAGCGCCACTCGTCGCGGTGCAGTTCATAGAAGCCGCGACGGGGGTCGCGCTCGGCGAGCAAGAGCACGCGCAGGTCGAGGCGTTCCGACAGCGCGTTGAAGAGGGGGATCCGGTACGGCGCCGGGATCTCGGTGAGGAGCGCAAGCCTCAACGCTTGACGAGCGAGGCGACGAGCCGCCGCGGCACCCACGGTCGGCGGAGGAGCCCAGGGTCGAGGCGAAGCGCTCGGAGCAGGTGGCGCCGCGACGCGCCCTGGTCGCCGAGCACGGCCCACGAGCGCGCGAGCATCAGCTCGAAGTTCCGCCGGGCGAGATCGCGGTCCGGGACATCGGGGCGCTCGTCCAGCAGCCGCAGGTGCTTCTCGGCCGTCTGGATCTGACCCATCGTCAGCTCGTACGTCGTCATCTGCTCCTCATGGTGGCGGTACAGGGTCATGGGCGGCCCCTCGAGGAAGACGATCTCGCGCTCGAGCGCAAGCCGGAGGTACAGGTCGTAGTCGTCGAGCAGGAGCTCGGGGTCGTAGAGGCCGACGTCACGGAGCGCGGAGACGCGGGCGGTCAGCGCCGACGAGAAGCAGCGACAGTCGAACGCGTAGCCAGCGTACGTGACACCGTTCCGGTGGGCTGCGCTGAAGAGCTCGTGGTGCCGCGCGGTCTCGTCCAGGATCACGTCTCCGGCCGCGTCGATCACGTCGACGTGGCCGTGCACCATCGCCACCCGCTCGTCGCTCTCGAGCACCGGCGCCTGGCGCTCGAGCTTGTCGGGCAGCCAGCGATCGTCGGAGTCGAGGAACGAGAGCAGCTCGCTGCCGGCTTCCAGGACGGCGCGGTTTCGCGCGCCCGAGCGCCCGGCGTTCTCCTGTCGCACGACGCGGATCCGATCCCCGTAGCCGGCAAGGACGCTCGAAGTCTCGTCGGTCGAGCCGTCGTCGACGACGAGTACCTCGTCCGCGGCTCGCGTCTGCGCGAAGATGCTCTCGAGAGCGCCCGGCAGGAATCGCGCCCGGTTGTACGTCGTGATCGCGGCGGTGACTCTCACCGCGTCACCTCGTCGTAGATCGCGAGGACGTCACGCGCCATCGCCTCCGAAGAGAACCGCTCCGCGACGCGCCGCTTCCCCGCCTCGCCGAGCCGCTGCTGCAGAACCTCGTCGGCGAGCACCCGTCTCAGCGCGGCCGTAAGAGCCTCGACGTCCCGCGGCGGTACGAGCAGACCGGTCTCGCCGTCGGAGACGAGCTCTGGCGTGCCCCCGACCGCCGTCGCGACGACGGGTCGTCCCAGCGCCATTGCCTCGAGCACGACGAGGGGCAGGCCCTCCGTCCACGACGGCAGCGCGAAGACGTCCGCTGCTGCGACGACGCGCTCGGCGTCGTCTCGGTAGCCGGCGAACACGACCCGATCGGCGACGCCGAGCTCTTCGGCCCGGTGCCGCAGTGCCCGCTCGTAGGCCCCTCCCCGCTCGAGGTCCGCGCCCACGAGCACTGCGTGCACGCCCGGAAGTCGTGCGACGGCGTCGATCAGCTCGCGCTGGCCCTTGACGTCGCAGAGGCGTCCGACCTCGGCGACGAGCGGCGCGTCGGCGGGGATCGAGAGCGCAGTGCGAACCCCGTCCGTGTTCCCGGTCGCGGCCGGCACGCCGTTGTAGACGACGCGAATCTGGCCGCGGTAACCCTGATCCTCGTACGCGCGGCGTGTGTCCTCCGAAACCGCGACGAGCGCTGCGGCGAAGCGCGCGGTCGCGTTGTCGAGACCGGCCAGAAGCGGGCGCGTCGCAGGGCGGAAGTGGTTCGCGATGTGGAGGTGCGAGACGACAGGCACACGCGCGAGCCGCCCCGCGGTGCGCGCGAGGGCGTTCGCGGCCGCGAGGGTGTGCGTGTGCAGGACGTCGGCCTGCTCGCGACGCAGGAGACGAGTGAGCCGCAGCAGGCCGTCGAAGCGGTACGTCCGCCCGACGTCGATCACGGCGACGGGAAAGCCCTCGTGCAGCGCACGCTCCGCGAACGGTCCGGTCGTCGGCGACACGAACGACACGACGTCACCGCGGTCGCGGGCCGCGCGTGCGAGTTGCAGCGCGACGAGCTGGCCGCCTGCGATCTCTCCGCCGATCACGAGGTGGAGGATCCTCACGGGCGGCAGACCGCGACCAACTCGGTCGCCTGGTTGACACCGTTGCGTGAGATCACAACGCCTTCGGACGAGACGGCATCCGTCGCCGCTGTGCCGGTGACGAGCTTCGACGCGCGGCGCAGCAACGGCAGTCGACGGCGAAGGCCGAGCACGTCCAGTCGCTGGAGTGCGCGATGGCGTGAGGTCTGGATCCGACGCTGCCCGTAGAGGTCGACCCGACCGAACGATGCACGGAGCAGCCGCTCGAACTCGTCGGCCGTGAACTCGCGCTCGTGGAAGGGGTTCTCCGGTCGTTGCGAACCGACCGCGCGCGGCGTCGAAACGACGAGCACACCGTCCGGCTTCAACACGCGGCGGGCCTCGGCGACGAGTCGCTCCGGGTGAGGCAGGTGTTCGATCACCTCGAACGCGACGATCGCGTCGAACTCGGCGTCTTCGCGCTCGAGCCGCTGCAGGTCGCCGACGTCGAACTCGACGTTGCGACCGCCGTAGCGTGCGCGCGCGTAGTCGATCGCTTCCGCGCTCACGTCGATGCCGACGACGCTGCGCGCGACCCCGCTGAGAAACGCGCTGCCGTAGCCCACGCCGCAACCGGCGTCGAGCACGTGTTTGCCGACGCAATACGGCCGTGCGAACTCGTACCGCTTGAGGTGCAATGCGACGATCCCCGGCTCGGTCTCGTCCGGCACGATGCGCTCCGGATGGCTCAACGATCGCTCACAACTCGAAAGTATCCTTCGACCGCCTTGCTGGAGCTCCTCAGGCGCATGACGCTCGGGCGGGCCGTCCAGCTCGCGCTCGCGATCACCATCGTGACGATGTTGCTCGCCGCCGGCTCGATCCTGCAGTGGCTCGAGCCGGCCCGCACGCTGCGCTGGGTCGCGCTGCTCGTGCTCACGGGGCTCGCCTTGGCATACGCAGCCCGTGCGGGAGCCCACTCGCGGTCGCTCGCGCCGCCGCTGCTGGCTGCGGGGTTCGCTGCCGTTGCGGCGGTCTCGGCGCTCTGGTCGGCCAGCCCGAGGCTGACCCTCGGCCGGGCGGCGGCGTTCGCGCTCGTGCTCGTCGTGGCTGTCGCCCTCGCCCGCGCCGGGACACCGGCGCTCGTGCTCGAAGGGGTCATGTTCGGTGCGGTCGCGATCGCCGTCGGGGGCCTGATCCTCCTCGCCTTCGACCGCGACCGCGCGCTCCAGGCCGCGACGACGGTCGCCCCCGCGCGCTATCAGGGGCTGGGCGGCGGCCCGAACATGGCGGCGATGGTTTTCGCGCTCACGGCGCCGCTCGCCTTCCACTTCCTGCTCGAAGCGAGGACCAGGACGCTGCGCGTCTTCTGGGGCGCGTCGCTCGCGCTCCTGCTCGGGTCGATCGCGTTCTCCGGCTCCCGCGGAGCCCTTGCTGCGTCCTTCACCGGGCTCGCGGTCTACGCGCTGCTCGTGCGACGCCCGGTCGTGCTCGGCACGGCGGCCGCGCTCGCCGCGGCGACGCTCGCTCTCTCGGTCCTCCCGTCGCCGGCGAGCACGAACCCACCGCAGCCGACAGGGCAGGACCCCGCACCTGCGGTGGTGGTGCCCGCGCCGGGCTATCTCGACGCGAACTTGCAAGGCCCGCGCCTCCAGGACGACATCGGCCATCCCGGTGTCGGCGTCGCGGACACAACGCGGCGTGAGCGCACGCTCACCGGCTCGAGCGGCCGGACCGAGGCGTGGCGCGGCGCACTCGGTCTCGCCGCGGACCGGCCGATCGTGGGCTACGGGTTCGGAACCGAGGACCGGACGTTCGTCGATCGCTACGTGTTCTTCAACTCGAACGTCCCGGAGAACTCGTACATCGGCATCCTGCTCCAGCTCGGTCTCGTCGGCCTTCTGCTGCTGCTCGCACTCTCGGCCGTCCTCGTGTGGCCGTCGCTGCGACCGGGCTCGCGCAGCATCGCCGCGGCCGCGGCCGCGAGCGCGTCGTTCGCCGGCGCGCTCGTGCTCGGGCTCTTCCAGTCGTATCTCTACGCGCCTGGGAACGCGGCCACGATCATCGCGTGGGTCTGCGCGTTCGCGGCGTCCGGTGTCGGCGCGGCGGCGGCACGCTCGTGAGACGCATCGTCCTCGTCGCTGTCGTCGTCCTGGTCGCGCTCGTCCCGATCGGGGCGTGGGAGCGGGAGCGCCGCGCTGACGAGGAGTCGGCGGGGATGCGTTCGGTGCTCGCGGAGGTGGGGTCACTCGACTCGCAGGATCTGCGCGGCTTCCGGATCTTCGCCAACTTCGACTGCCTGGTCTACGAGCGGGGCCGCGACGACTTCGCGCTCGAGCTGTGCATCGACGACCGCGGTCGCGTTGTCGAGGCGATCGACCGGCGGGACGGGAACCCGGAGGTCTGGAGCCTCCGCGACGATCCCTCGAAGTCGGAGGTCCTCGTCGACCGCCGCGAGGTGAACCGCCTGCTTCGACGGATGAACGTCCCCGACGCATACCTCCCCGACGCATGACGCAGCGCGCGCGCGAACAGCTGGAAGGCGCGATTCAGGCGACGCTGGTCGGGCTGATCGTCGTGGTCGCACTCGTCGCGAGCCATATCCAGCCGTGGAACACGCCTGCCTTTCGACCGATGCGCACGTTCGTGCTCCTCGAGCTGGCGGCGCTCGCCGTGGCGTATCTCGCCGTCACTCGAACGAAGCTGCGGCTCCTTCCGGGCATGCTCGCGATCGGCGCGTTCACGCTGCTGGCGCTCCTCTCCGTGACGTGGTCGGCCGACCTGAGCCTCACCATCGACCGTGCAGTTGGCTTCGCCGGCCTTGTCTTCGCCGCCGCGGCGCTCGCACTCGGCGCGGTCGGCCGTCCTCGCGTCGCGGGCCAGCTCATGCTGGCGCTCCTTGCTGCAACGACGCTGATCGCCGCTGCGGGTCTCGTCGAGCTCTGGCACGCCTACGACCAGGCCGTCCTCGCCGCGACGAAGGCTCAGGGAGCGCGCTACAACGGCATCGGCCAGAACCCGAACCAGATCCCGATGCTGATCGCGCTGACGCTGCCGTTCGCGATCTGGGTTCTTCGAGAAGCGCGCGGCCGCCTGCGGGGGGTTGCGGTCGCCGTCGTGCTGCTGCTCGCCGGCTCGCTCGTCGCATCGGGCTCGCGCGGCGCGCTCGCCGCCGCCTTTGCGGGGTGCGTCGTCTACCTGGTCGCGACCGTCCCGCACCGTTGGAAGTCGATCCTCGCGGTGGGAACGGCGTTGTTCGTCGTCGCAGCTCTTGCGACGCAGCTTCCCCGGCCGGCGACGGAGAATCCCGAGCTCTACGAGGAGTTCGGAAGCACGCCGAGGCTCGGGCCCAAGGACCTCAACAGCCGGCTGCCGCTCGAGAGCGAGTTCGGGTTCCCGGGTGAGAACGCCGAGCCGGGGACGACCCGCACGCTCTTCGTCACGAGCGGGCGCCTGCAGGCCTGGGAGAGCGCCGTGAACCAGGGACTGGAGCGGCCGCTCGCGGGCTACGGGTTCGGCACGGAGGACGAGACGTTCGTCGACCGGTCGTACGGCTTCGTCTCCGACGCCGTCGAGAACTCGTTGATCGGGGTCTTCCTGCAGCTCGGGGCGCTCGGGGTCGTGATGCTCGCGCTCGCGCTCGCGCTCCCGCTGGCGGCCTGGTGGCGCGTCCGCTCGCAGCTCGGCCCGGAACAGGGGGAGTCCGCAGCTGCGTGCGCGGGGGCCGTGGTCGCAGGCATCGTGCTCGCTGTTCCGCAGTCGTACCTCACCTCGGTCGGAAGCCCGCCCACGGCGGCGTTCTGGGTTGCCTTCTTCCTCCTCGGTGCGCTGGCGATCCGCGCGCGGAGGGTGGAGGAGTCATGAGGAACCGGCGCCCGAGAGTGCTCGTCCTCAACCAGTACTACCGCCCCGGCGTCGAGGCGACGGCGCATCTGCTCAGCGAGTTGTGCGAGGCGCTGACCGACGAGTTCGACGTGACGGTCGTGACCGGGATGGTCCCCGGCGTCACCAAGCAGGGTCGGAGCGAGCTGAACGGCGTCGAGGTCGTCCGCGTCGGCTCGACCGCGTTCGACCGGAGCAAGCTCTCGCTGCGTGCGCTCAACTACCTGACCTATCTCGTGCTCTCGGCGGTCGAGGGCCTCCGCGCGCCGCGTCCCGACGTCGTCCTGTGCATGACCGACCCGCCGGTCATCGCCGATGTTGCGCTCGTGCTGGCCAAGCGCTTCCAGGCGCCGCTCGTGGTCGTGACACAGGACGTCTTCCCGGAGGTGGCCGTCGCGCTCAAGCGACTCGACAACCGCGCGCTCGTGTTCGCGCTTCGCCTCGCGACGCGCATCTACCTTCAGCGTGCCGACCGCGTCGTCGCGATCGGCGAGCGCATGCGCGAGCGGCTCGAGACGAAGGGCGCCGACGGCGACCGTGTGGTCGTGATCCCGAACTGGGTCAACGTCGCAGAGCTCGAGCCGCGCCCTCGCGACAACGCGTGGGCCGAGAGCACGGGCTCGACGACAAGTTCGTCGTCATGCACTCCGGAAACATCGGGCACGCGCAGGATCTCGACTCGCTGATCCGGGCTGCGACGTTTCTTCGGGATCTCGAGGACCTGCGCATCGTTCTGATCGGCGGAGGCGCGAGGCGGGAGGAGCTGAAGGAGCTCGCGCGTCTGCTCGAGGTGAACGTCGTCTTCATGGGGTACCAGGGTCGTGAGGTCCTCGCCGACTCGCTCTCGGCCGCGGACGTTCACGTCGTCGGGCTGGCTCAGGGACTCGCCGGGTACGTCGTCCCGAGCCGTCTCTACGGCGTGCTCGCGGTGGGCCGGCCGGTGATCGCTGCGGCCGAGGACTCGAGCGAGACGGCGAACGTCGTCCGTCGCGCCGATGCCGGCGTGGTCGTTCGGCCCGGGCGGCCTGAGCTTCTGGCGCGCGCGATCAGGCGCGCCCACGACGGCGAGCTCGACCTCCACGCGATGGGCGAGCGTGGGCGGGAGTTCGTCGCTGCGGAGGGCGACAGCCACGTCGCGATCGGCCGCTACCGCTCGCTCCTGCACGAGCTCGTCGAGGGCGCGTGAGCCGGCGCGTCGTCCTGGGAGTGGTGGTCGTGCTGCTCGCCGCGCTCGCCGTCGTCGCGGTCGGCCGCTGGGAGCGGGGTCGGCATGCGGACCAGGAGAACGACGGCATCGAGCGGGTCTACGACGCAGTCGGCGAGCTGGACGGCCCGACGCTCGAGGGCTTCCGCTTCCTCGAGGAGTTCCAGTGCCTCGTCTACCGTCGCGACGGCCGAGTGTTCGCGCTCGAGCTCTGCGTGGACTGGGACGGCCGCGTCGTCGAGGGCATCGACCGGCGAGGCGACGGCGTGACGATCTCGAGCCTGCGTGAGGACCCCGACCGTGCTCGCGTACGCGTCGACCGCCGAGCGTTCGAGCAGGTCGTCTCGACCATGTGCGACGACTGTGAGGCGATCTTCGAGCGAGCGCGGCAGCCGCTCGGTCAAGCTCGCCGCTGACGCCAGAGCGACGCGAGCGCGAGCGCGACCAGGGACGAGGAACACGCCTCGCAACGGCATCGCGAAGCGCGCCTCCACGTGGTGCGTGCTCGAGAGGACGCGTGTAGGCCGCGAGGAACACGACCGCCGCCGCGACCTGCTCCGCCGCGCGCGACCGCGATCGCCGCGCCGACCAGCGCGAGCAAGATGAGCACTGCAGTCGAGCACTCGGAACGGGATCAGCGCGGCCCCGGTGGGCTGGTACCAGTCCTCGTGCGCGTTCCAGAGGAACCACATGCGGTACGCGCCGTCCCAGAGCACGTCGAGCGGCTCGTCGCGCGAGACGCTCGCGGTACAGCTCGAGCGCATCGCTCGCGCGCCTGCTCGTCCGCGCTCGACGAGGTACCTCGGGTGCGCCGTCGGGTCGGCCGCGATCTCCTCTGCGCTCGGGACCTGCGCCGCGGATGCGGTCCATCGCGAGCCTGGAAGGCCGGATCGGCCTCGACGTCCGCCGGCGGTCGTCCCCTGTCCCTCGCCGCTCGCGGCGAGCACGAGGTTGTAGCCCTCGCCCCAGACCGACATCGTCGCGCGTCCGACGACGCTGTGCGTCCACGCCAGCCACGGCACGATGCAGCACCGCGGACGCAGCGGCCGTCGCGGCGGCCGAGTCAGCCGTTGGCGCGTCGTCCCGCTGCGCACGAGCGCGGCGAGCACGAGGAGCGACCGGTGCGAACACGAAGACCGCGCGCGCGAGCGAGAGTGCGGCGGCCAGCGCGCCGCGCGCCGAGCCAGCGGGGCCAGCTGGGCTGCTCCCACGCACGAGTGAACGCGTACAGCGAGCGGCGAGCGCGAGCGTTCCCGGCGAGCGTCTCGCTCAGGACGAGCGCGACGTAGTGCTTCGACCACGGATCGAGCGCGTAGAGCAGGCCGCCGAGCAGCGCGACGCTCTCGCCCCACCAGCGGCGAACGGTGAGGATCAAGCAGGAACGCGCCGAGCCCGAAGAGCAGGGCCTGGCCGATCAGCGCGTGCGGTGTGGTCGCCGCGGAAGACCTTGTCCTTGCCGAACAGCGCGAGGTACGCGGGGTAGCCCGGCGGTCGGAACACCTGCCGCTCAGGCTCGTCCCAGGCCGACTCGCGCGATGACGTGCGCCCGTGATGTCGAACCAGCTGAGCGGGTAGACGAAGTAGAAGCCGGCCTGGAGCGGCGTCGAGTAGCTGCCGTCGAGGAGCGCGTTCGCGGACGCGACGTACGACCAGCGTGTCCGTCTTCTCGTTCGTGTCCACGAGCGGGATGTACGCGAGGCCGTGCAGCGCGGCCAGGGCGGCGAGGAGCAGCGCGCTGCGCCGGAAGGACGGTCGCGTCAGCCGCACGCCTGCGGACTCTAGCCTCGGCTAGGGTCGCGTCCGTGCGGCAGCTCGAGCGGCTCGATCCGAATCTCGCGCTCGCAGCCGCAGCGATCGCGATCGTCGCAACGGAGGCCGCGTACCGCACGTGGATCTCGGACGCCTGGCTGCTGCTCGAGGCTCTCGTCGCCGGCGCAGCGCTGTTCCACGCGTGGCGCGAGCAGGACCGGCTGCGGCTCGCGCCGGTGCTCGCCGTGATCGGCGGCCTGCAGCTCGCGCTGTTCGGCGTTCATCTCGCGCTCGACGTCGTCGGCGACAAGGACTCGAGCGTCGTCTACCGGCTGGCAGGGCAACGGCTTCGTCCGCGGCGACTATCCGCGCTCCGAGTACCCGCTCGGCGCGGTGCTCCTCTTCGGCCTCGAGGCGTGGCTCGGCGGCGGGACCACGCGCAACGCGAACGCGCTCCTGATGGTGCCGCTGGCGGTACTGACCTCGGCGGCGGTGTGGCTGACGCGCGTGCCGTATGCGCCCTGGCTCGCCGCGCTGATCGGCTTCTGGCCTGCGAACGTCGTTCTACTGGCAGTACAAGTTCGACCTTGCGCCCGCCGCACTGCTGGTCGTCGGCCTCGTGCTGGCGCTTCGGGGACGATGGGCGGTCTCCGGCGATCGGTGCTCGCAGCGGGCACGCTCGTCAAGTGGACGCCGGCGCTCGCGGTGGTGGCCCTTGTCGCGTGGCTGCTCACGACGTCGGCGCGTGCGCGACGCGGTCGACGCACACGGCGGCGTTCGTGGCGACCGATTCGTGCTCGGTCTACGTGCCGTTCATCGCTCTGGAGCCGGTCGGAGGTGGTCGCCGGCGTACGAGCGCCAGAGCGGGCGCTCGATCACCCCCGAGTCGGTCTGGTACCTGCTGCTTCGTCCGTTCGACCTCGCCCACGTGCGGACGCACATCTCGTTCTCCGCCGGCGCGCCGAGGTGGGCGAACATCGCGGCCGGTCGTGCTGCAGGCCGCCGTCGTGCTCGCGCTCGTCGTCGCGGCCGCGCGCGCGCGCACGCAGCGGGCCGCGGTCGCTCTCGCCGGCGCTCGCGCCCGTCGCGTTCCTGCTCACGAACCGGATCTTCAGCCCGCAGTTCGTGCTCGTCGCCTTCGCTGGGTGGGCGCTCGCGGCAGCGCTCGTCGTGCGGACGCGGCGCGAGCAGTTGTGGGTCGGCGTCGCCATGGCCGCGGCCGCGCTCGCGAACGAGTTCGTGCTACCCGTTCGCGCTCCCGCGCTACGACGTCACGTGGGTCGTGTGCTCGTTCATCCTGTTCGCGACAGGACTGGGCCTCACGGGCTGGCTGGCGGTGCGCGCCCGATGAGAGTGAGCCGTGGGCTCGAGCTCGCCGCGATCGCCGCGCTCGTCTTCGCGTACGCGTATCTCATCCAACCGACGGGCGAGAACCAGGAAGCGCACTACGCACTCACGCGCAGCCTCGCGGACGGCAAGCCGTACATCGACGACTACGCGCAGGGCGAGCTCGCGACGGTCGATTCGACGCAGTTCGAGGGCCATCGGTACGCGGCGAAAGCGCCGGGCCTGGCCGCGTTCAGCGTCCCGGTCTACGTCGTTCTCGAAGCGGCGGGGGTCGACCCGACGGATCACGTCGACCGTGTGCTCTGGGCACTCCACCTGTGGGCGTCCGTCCTGCCGGCGCTCGTGTTGCTGCTCCTCGTTCGTGACCTCGCGAACCGACTGGAACCCGGGCTCGGGATCGCCTCTACGGTTGCGCTCGGCGGCGCAACTCTGCTGCTGCCGTTCGCGAACCTCTTCTTCTCGCACGTCCTCGCGGCAACGCTGGCGTTCGGTGCCTACGTGCTGCTGTACCGCGAACGGCATGGGGCCCCCGACCTCCGGCGTGTCGCGCTCGCCGGGCTGCTGCTCGGCCTCGGCGTCGTCGTCGAATACCCGATCGGGCTCGCCGGCGCCGTCCTGTTCGTCTACGCGATCGCGCGTGAGGACAAGCTCAGGCGCGCGCTCGCGTTTGGCCTTCCGGCCGTCCTCGGCGCGCTGCCCGCGCTGGTCTTCAACCAGTGGGCGTTCGGCTCGCCGTTCCACTTTCCGTACGAGGGGTGGACGCTCGGGCCGGACACGAAGTCGTATCCGGGCCTGTTCGGCCTCACGTTGCCGGACCCGCACACCACGCTTGCGCTCCTGTTTGCTCCCGCGGGCCTCGCGTCGCTGGCCGCGGCCGCCGTCGGCGCGATCGTCGTCTACCGTCGTGGTCAACGGGCCGACGCACTCCTGCTCGCGGGTCTGCCGGTCGCGTTTCTGCTCTACAACGCCGCTTCGGTGGATCCGTTCGGAGGGGCCTCGCCGGGCCCGCGCTACCTCGTGACGACGTTGCCGTTCCTCGCCGCGCTCCTCGCACCTGCGCTGCGCGTGATCCCCGGCGTCGTGCTCGGGCAACTCGCCGTCTGGGCGCGTTCCTCGCTGCGGCCACGCTGACCTCGCCGCTCGCGGCAGGCGACACGGAGGTCGTCCACCGGCTTCGCACCGGTGGCTATGTTCGCTCGGTGTTGGATTTCGTCGGGATCGGCGGCGGCGCGGCCGACCTGCCGTTCGTTCTCGCGCTCCTCTTCGCGGCCCTGGTGGCATTCGGGGCCGTGCGCCCCTACCTCCGCGCGCCCGACGCTCCGGCCTTCGTGCTCACGCTGGTCGCCTGGGCCGCGATCACGTCGCAGTCGCGACGCCTGCTCGAGGAGGGGCCTTCGTGGGCGACGGACGCTGCGCTCGTCGCCGTCGCCTTCGCCGCGACCGCCGGACTCATCTTGGGTCTACCGCCGGCCGTGGCCGCAACGATGACGGTGGTTTACTGAGACGCCATGGAGACGTTCTCTCGCGCTCTGTCGGTGGTCGTGCCGGTCTACAACAGCGCCGGGACGCTCCCGGCGCTCGCCGAGCGCCTGACCGCCGTCCTCGACGGGACGCGAGTAGGAGGTCGTGCTCGTCAACGACGGCAGCCGCGACGCGAGCTGGGCGGCGATCGGCGAGCTCGTCGGCGCGCGACCCGCGCGTCCGCGGGCTCGACCTGATGCGCAACTACGGCCAGCACAACGCGCTGCTCGCCGGCATCCGCGTCGCGCGGTGCCCGACGTCATCGTCACGCTCGACGACGACCTGCAGAACCCGCCGGAGGAGATCCCGAAGCTGCTCGCCGCGCTCGACGCAGGGCACGACGTCGTCTACGGCAGCGCCGACGTGCCCGGCCTTCGGGCTCTGGCGCGCGCGGCGACCGCGGTCACGAAGCTCGCGCTGCGGGGCGCGATCGGGAGCGAGGCGGCGAGCAAGCGTCAGCGCGTTCCGCGCCTTCCGCACCGACCTGCGCGACGCCTTCGCCGACTACAGCGGCGCCTACGTCTCGATCGACGTCCTGCTCTCCTGGGGCACGACGCGCTTCGGCGCGGTGCCGGTGCGCCACGACGCGCGCGCGGAGGGCCGCTCGAGCTACACGTTCGGCCGGCTCGCGACGCACGCGCTGAACGTGCTCACCGGCTTCAGCACGCGCCCGCTGCGGATCGCGAGCCTCGTCGGCGTCGCCTTCACCTTCATCGGCCTGGCGCTGCTCGTGCTCGTCGTCGTGCGGAGCTTCTCGTCCGACGGCGGCAGCGTGCCGGGCTTCCCGTTCCTCGCCTCGATGATCGCGATCTTCTCGGGCGTGCAGCTGCTGACGCTCGGGATCATCGGCGAGTACCTCGCGCGCATGCACGTCCGCGTCATGGATCGCCCCGCCTACACGGTGCGCGAGGAGGTCGGGGCGCGCGGTGAGTAGTCCCGAGCCGGCCGCGCTCCTGCCGTGGGACACCGAGTTCTGGGGCGTGCGGATCGCGCGCGTGGGGGGCGACACGATGACGGCGGCGCGCGCGGCGGAGCTCGACGCCTGGGCGGCTGCGAACGAGGTCGCGTGCCTGTGCTTGCTCGCCGGCGAGCAGGCGTCGACGGCACACGCGGCGGAGGACGCGGGCTTCCGGTTGATGGACGTCCGCGTCGGGCTCGCGCGCGCGGCGGCGCCGGTCGCGGACGATCCGCGCGTGCGCGCGTTCGCGCCGGGCGACCTGACGGCGCTGCGCGCGATCGCCCGCACGAGCCACGGTGCGACGCGCTTCTACTCCGACCCGCGCTTCCCGGACGAGCGCTGCCACGACCTCTACGACGTCTGGATCACGCGCTCCGCCGCCGAGGGCTGGGCCGACGCCGTCTTCGTCGCGGAGCAGGCCGGCCGGCCGGCCGGCTACCTCTCGGTGCACGCGGGCGAGGGACGAGCGTCGATCGGCCTCGTCGCGGTCGCGGCGGAGGCGCGCGGGAGCGGGCTCGGCGCGGCGCTCGTGGAACGGGCGGTCGGCTGGGCGGCGGCGCAGGAGCTCGGGGAGATCGGCGTCGTCACGCAGGGCCGCAGCGCCGCCGCGCTGCGCGTCTACGAGCGCGCCGGCTTCGCCGTCGAGACGCTCGGCTTCTGGTTCCACAAGTGGTACGCGTGAGGTGTCCGAAGCGGACATGGCAGGGGTCTGTCCCCTGTCCTGCCCCTGCGAGCCGCGTCCGCCCGATCGGCGATGTCCGCCGCGGCCGTGTCCGTCCACCCGCCGACCGCAGGCGCGCTGCGCGTTCTGTCCCCGCCGGACGCGTCCGGCGGGGACACGGCAGGGGTCTGTCCCCTGTCATGTCCGCTGGAGCCATGTCGCGATGAGCCAATGGCGCATCCCGTTCAACAAGGCGACGTTCGCCGGCGACGAGCTGGAGCTGATCCGGCAGGCGGTCGAGGAGGGCCACATCTCCGGCGACGGGCCCTTCACGCGCCGCTGCGAGGACGTGCTCGCCGAGGTCGTCGGCGCCGAGCGGGCGCTGCTGACCACGTCCTGCACGCACGCGCTCGAGCTCGCCGCGCTCCTACTCGAGGTCGGGCCCGGCGACGAGGTCGTCGTCCCGGCGTTCACGTTCGTCTCGACCGCGGCCGCCTTCGCGCTCCGTGGCGCGCGCCGGTGTTCGTCGACGTCCGCCCCGACACGCTCAACCTCGACGAGCGCGCGCTCGCGCACGCGGTCACCGAGCGGACGCGCGCGATCGTGCCCGTCCACTACGCCGGCGTCGCGTGCGAGCTCGACGAGGTCTGCGCGGTCGCCGGCACGGTGGGCGCGGCCGTCGTCGAGGACAACGCGCACGGGCTCTTCGGCTCCTACCGCGGCCGCCCGCTCGGGAGCTTCGGCGCGCTCGCGACGCAGAGCTTCCACGAGACGAAGAACGTCACCTGCGGCGAGGGCGGGGCGCTGATCCTCAACGACGCGGCGCTACGTCGACGACGCCGAGGTGCTGCGCGAGAAGGGCACGAACCGCCGGCAGTTCTTCCGCGGCCAGGTGGACAAGTACACGCTGGGTCGCGCTCGGCTCGAGCTACGTCCAGTCCGACCTGCTCGCGGCGTTCCTCGTCGCCCAGCTCGACGCGCGCGAGCGGATCCAGGCCGCGCGGCGGCGGATCTGGGAGCGGTACGAGCGCGAGCTCGCCGGCTGGGCGGGCGAGCACGGCGTCCGGCTGCCGGTCGTCCCGGCCGAGGCGGGTCACGCCTACCACATCTTCCACGTGCTGCTCCCGTCGCTCGGCGCGCGCACGCGGCTGATCGACCACCTCGGGGCGCGCGGGATCCTCGCCGTCTTCCACTACCTGCCGCTCCACCTGTCCGCGATGGGGCGCCGCTACGGCGGCCGCGAGGGGCAGTGCCCGGTGACCGAGGACGTCGCCGACCGGCTGCTGCGGCTGCCGTTCTACACCGGTCTCACCGAGGCCGAGCAGGACGACGTGATCGAGGCGGTACGTGACTTCCGCGGACTTCTGAGCCCTACGACGCGGCGCTCTTCGAGGCGCTCGCCGCGGTCGAGCCGGAGAGCTTCTGGTTCCGCGCGCGCAACCGGCTCGTCGTCTCCACCGTGCGGCGGCACTTCCCGGACGCGAACAGCCTGCTCGAGCTCGGCTGCGGCACCGGGTTCGTGCTCGAGGCGCTGCGCGAGGCCGCCTTCCCGGGCTGGCGGCTCGTCGGCTCGGAGCTCTACGAGGAAGGGCTCGCGGTCGCGCGGCGGCGGCTCCCGGACGTCGAGCTCGTGCAAGCGGACGCCCGCGCGCTGCCGTACCGCGAGCGAGTTCGACGTCGTCGGCGCGTTCGACGTGCTCGAGCACGTCGCAGGAGGACGCGGAGGTGCTCGCGCAGATGCACGCGGCGGCGCGGCCGGGCGGCGGGATCGTCGTGCTCGTGCCGCAGCACCCGCGCCTCTGGAGCGCGATGGACGACGTCGCGCACCACGTGCGCCGCTACACGCGGCGCGAGCTCGTCGGCAAGGTGCGGGCGGCCGGCTTCGAGCGTCGAGCGGGCGACCTCGTTCGTCTCGGCGCTGCTGCCGGCGATGGCGCTCTCCCGCGTCGCGCGCCGGATCTCGCCGCGGCCGTACGACCCGGTCGCAGAGCTCCGGCCCGGGCGCGCTGAACGGCGTCTTCGAGCGGATCCTCGACGGCGAGCGGCGGCTGATCGAGCGCGGCGTCTCGCTGCCGGCCGGCGGGTCGCTGCTCGTCGTGGGGCCGCAAGGTCTAGCCTCTACGCGATGTGCGGGATCCTCGGAGTCGTCGGCGCCGTGCCGCCGGGCGCGCTCGACGCGGTCGAGCTGCTGCGCCACCGCGGGCCGGACGGCGAGGGGCGCTACACGCGGCCGGGTGTCGGGCTCGCGATGCGGCGGCTCGCGATCATCGACCTCGCGACGGGCGACCAGCCGGTCGCGAACGAGGCCGGCGACGTCGTCGCCGTCGTCAACGGCGAGCTCTACAACTACCGCGAGCTGCGCGCCGAGCTCGTCGCGAAGGGCCATGTCTTCCGGGGCGAGGGCGACGTCGAGCTCGTGCCGCACCTCTACGAGGAGCACGGCGACGCGTTCGTCGAGCGGCTGCGCGGCATGTTCGCGCTCGCGCTCTGGGACGAGCGCCGCGGCCGGCTGCTGCTCGCGCGCGACCGCTTCGGGATCAAGCCGCTCTACCTCGCCGAGCTGGACGGCGGCGCGCTCGCGTTCGCCTCCGAGCTGCGGCCGCTGCTCGCGCTCGGAGCGGCGCGGCGGCGAGGACGAGGACGCGCTCGCCGGCTACCTCGCGCTCGGCTGGGTGTCGGGCGAGGCGACCGGCCTCGCCGGCGTGCGCCGCCTGCTTCCGGCCCGGCTGCTCGTGCACGAGGACGGGCGCGTGCGCGAGACGCGCTACTGGACGCCGGAGCCGCCGTCGGCCGGCTCGGTCGAGGCCGACCTGCGCGAGGCCGTCTCGCTCCACCTGCGCTCCGACGTCCCGCTCGCCGTGCTCCTCTCGGGCGGGCTCGACTCCTCGCTGATCGCCGCGCTTGCCGCTGCCGAGCTCGAGGAGCCGCTGCGGACGTTCTCCGTCGGCTTCGCCGAGCCCGAGCTCGACGAGCGGGAGCCGGCGCGCGCGGTGGCCGCCGCGCTCGGGACGCGTCACGAGGAGCTGCTCGTCGACACGAACGTCGCGGACGACCTGCCGGCGATCGCCGCCGCGCTCGAGCAGCCGCTCGCCGACGGCGCGGCGATCCCGCTCTGGTACCTCTGCCGTGCGGTCGCGTCCGAGGTCAAGGTCGCGCTCGCGGGCGACGGCGGCGACGAGGTCTTCGGCGGCTACTCGCGCTACCCGTGGGATCGTCGCGCCGCGCGGCTCGCTCCCCTGCGCTCGCTCGCGCCGCTGCTCGCCCGACTGCCGCACGGCTCGGGCCGCAAGGACGTCGTCCGCCGCGCCGTCGAAGCTCCTCCGCCACGCCGGCAAGCCGGAGGCGGAGCGCTACTTCGCGTGGTTCGCCGACGCCGGCCGCTCGGCGTGGTTCGAGCGGCTCTTCGCCGAGGCGCCCCGGGGTCTGACCCCGCTCGGCCGGCTCCAGTACGTCGACCTCCACGCGATGCTCGCGGACGACCTGATGCTGAAGGCGGACAAGCTCTCGATGGCGCACTCGCTCGAGCTGCGCGTGCCGTTCCTCGACCACGAGGTCGTCCGTGCCGGGCTCTTCCTGCCCGACCGCGAGAAGGTGCGCGGCGTGCGCACGAAGGTCGCGATCCGCCGGCTCGTGGCGGCACGGCTGCCCGAGAGCATCGCGCGCCGGCCGAAGCAGGGCTTCGACGTCCCGCTCGACCGCTGGCTGCGCGGCGAGCTGCGCGACCTCGCCGGCGACGCGCTGGCCGGCGACCCGGACGGGCGCGCGCTCCTCGACCGGCACGTGCGCGGGGAGATCGACGCAGGGCAGGAGCTGTACGGCCGGCTGATGCTCGAGCTCTGGCGCGCCGGGATCGCGGCGGCGCGGCGCGCGCCGGTCGCCGCCTGAGGTGCGGTCGCGTGCGCGCTCGCTCGCGCTCGACGTGCTCGGCGCGCTGCCGCGGCGGACGCGGCCGGGGGTGCGGATCGTCGTCTACCACTGGGTGCGAGACGACGAGCGGGAGGCGTTCGCGCGCCAGCTCGCATGGCTCGCGTCCGAGTTCGAGCCGGTCTCGCCGAGCGAGGCCGTGGGACGGCTGCGCGAGGAGCGAGTCGGCGGGCGCGAGCTCGCGGTCACGTTCGACGACGGCTTCCGCAGCGGGCTCGTCAACGCCGCGCCGCTGCTCGCCGAGCACGGATTCGGCGCGAGCTACTTCGTGATCGCGGAGCTCGTCGGCGCGGCCCCCGACGTCGTCGAGCGCGTCTGCCGCGAGCGGCTGCACCTCGACCGGCCGCTCGAGCCGCTCGGCTGGGACGACCTCGAGCGGCTCGTCGAGCTCGGCCACGAGATCGGCTCGCACACGCGCACGCATCCGGACCTGACGGCTCTGAGCCCCGCGCAGCTCGAGGACGAGGTCGCCGGCTCGCGGGCGGAGCTCGCGCGGAGGCTCGGCTCGCCGCCGGCCCAATTCGCCGCGCCGTACGGCGACCGCGCGCGCTTCTCGCCCGCTGTCGCCGACGCGGCGCGTGCGGCCGGCTACGACTCCTGCCTGACGGCGATGCGGGGGCGGAACGCCGCGGGCGCCGATCTCTACGCGCTGCGGCGCGACAACGTCGTCGCGTCGTGGCCGGTCCGGCACCTCCGCGCCTTCCTGACGCGCGGATGAGGGTCGTCGTGCTCACGCGGAACCCGCGCGGGATCGCGTCCAGGTTCCTCGCGCGCGGGGCGATCGAGGTCGAGCGCGTGATCCTGGACGAGGGCGCGGTCGCGAGCGGGGTCGAGCAGCTGCGGAGGCGGGCGCGGAAGCTGCGGCGCGTCGGGCTGACGGCCGCGCCGGTCGGGCTCGCGCTGCGTCGCGCCTACGCGGTGGCGGGCGAGGGGCCGGCGCTCGAGTCGCTCGGCGTGCCGATCGTGCGGGTGCCGACGCTTGCCGGGTCCGGAGGCGCGCGCAGCGCTTGCGGACGCGGACGTCGCGCTCTCGCTCGACAACGCGCTGATCCCCGAGGCGACGTTCGCGGTGCCGCGGCACGGCGTCGTCAACGTCCACCACGGCGCGGTGCCCGACTACCGCGGCGGCCCGCCGGTCTTCTGGGAGCTCGCAGACGGCCGCGAGACGGTCGGCTTCACCGTCCACCGCATCGACGCGGGCATCGACACGGGGCCGGTGCTCGCCGCCGGCGACGTCCCGATCGTGCGCGAGCCGACGCTCGCGGCCACGCTCGCCGCCGACGATCCCGGCGCTCCACGACGCGAGCCTCGACGCGCTGGAGGCCGTCCTCCGGCGACGGCGACCTCGACGGGCGCCCCGCAACCGTCGGGCGGCCGCACGCGCCCGCACGACGCCGACGCTGCGCGACTACCTCGCGTCCGCGCGCCTGCCCTGCCGCGGCCTACGCATGACCCGCCGTGATCCGACAGGCCGTCTTCTGGGGCTCCCTCGGCGCGCTCGCGTGGACGCACGCCGGCTACCCGGCCGCCGCGTCGCTCGCCGCGCGCGTCCGCTCGCGCCCCGTGCGCAAGGGCGGCGACCTGCCCACCGTCAGCGTGATCGTCGCCGCCTACAACGAGGAGACCGTGATCGAGCGCCGCGCTCGAGAACCTGCTCGCGCTCGACTACCCGCCGGAGCGCGTCGAGATCGTCGTCGCCTCCGACGCCTCGACCGACGCCACCGACGAGCTCGTCGAGCGCATCGCCGCCCGCGAGCCCCGCGTCCGCCTCCTCCGCGCTGCCCGCGCGGCGGCAAGGTCGCCGCCCAGAACCTCGCCGTGCGCGCGACCACGGCGAGACGTCCTCGCCTTCTCCGACGCGAACGCGACGTGGGCGCGCGCTCGCGCTCCGCAAGCTCGTCCGCAACTTCGCCGACCCCGAGGTCGCCTACGTCTGCGGCCAGCTCCGCCTCGAGCGCGCCGGACGGCACGAACCGGGAGGGCGCGTACTGGCGCTACGAGCTCAAGCTGCGCGAGGCCGAGTCGCCGCTCGGCTCGGTCACCGGCGGCAACGGCTCCATCTACGCCGTCCGCCGCGACGGACTACGTCGACGTCGACCCGCGCTTCGGCCACGACCTCGCGTTCCCGTACCTGATGGTGCAGCGCGGCCGCCGCGCCGTCTACGAGCCCGAGGCGCGTCGCGTTCGAGAAGCCGACGCCGGACATCGAGAGCGAGTACCGGCGCAAGGTGCGCATGTTCGAGCACTGCTGGCTGATCGTCCTGCGCGGCCGCATGCTCCGCCGCCTCGACCCCGTCTACCTCGCCGAGATCCTCTCGCACCGCCACCTGCGCTACGCGAGCGGCCTGCTCCACCTCGGCCTGCTCGCCGACGAGCGTCGCGCTCGCGCCGCGAGGCCCCGTCTACGCGGCGCGCGCTCGCCGGGCAGCTCGCCTTCCTCGCGCCTCGCCGCCGCCACCGCCGGGCTGCCGCGCTACTACACGCTCGTCACCTGGGCGACCGTCGTCGCGCTCGTCGACTACCTCGCGCAACGGCGTGCCGGCCGTCTGGGAGAAGGCCGGAGGGAACGCGATGACGCTCGTCGACCGCCTCGCGTGCCCGCGCGACCAGCTCGCCGCTCCGCGTCGACGGCGAGCGCCTGCGCTGCGAGCAGCGGCCACGAGTACCCGTTCGTCGACGGGATCCCGGTGCTCGTGCTCGACGACGCCGACCCGACGCAGCCCGGCTACTGGTCGAAGCCGGAGCAGATCGAGGCCGTCCGCGGCGCGCTGCCGCCGGAGGTCGAGGGCGACGGTGTCGACCCGTACGTCGCCGAGCTGATCATCGGCACGCACGGCAACCTCTACCGGCACCTCGCCGAGGGGATCGCGCGCTACCCGATCCCGGCCTTCCCGCTCCCGCCGGGCAACGGCCAGACCCTGCTCGACATCGGCTGCAACTGGGGCCGCTGGACGCTCGCCGCGGCGCGCGCCGGCTACGACGCGATCGGGATCGACCCGTCGTTCGAGGCGATCGTCGCCGCCCGCCGGATCGCGCGCCAGCTCGGGATCGACGCGCGTACGTCGTCGCCGACGGCCGCCACCTGCCCGTTCCGCGACGGGCGCTTCGACGTCGTCTTCTCCTACGGCGTGCTCCAGCACTTCTCGAAGGCCGACGTTCGCGTCTCGCTCGCGAGATCGCCGCGCGCTGAAGCCGACGGCTACACCTGGGTGCAGATGCCGAACGCGCTCGGCGCGCGCAACGTCGACCAGCTCGCGCGGCGCCGCTTCCGCGAGGGCGACGCGCTTCGAGGTGCGCTACTGGACGCCGCGCGAGCTGCGCCGCGTCGTGGGCGGATCGTCGGCCCGACCGCGCTCACGACGGACGGCTTCTTCACGCTCAACCCGCAGACGAGCGACCTCGACCTGCTGCCGCGCGCGCTTCCGCGTGCTCGTCCGCGTCTCGGACGGCGCTGCAGGCGCGTCCACGCGCTGACGAACCTCGCCGACAGCGTCAACGTCCGCGCCGTCCCGCGTTGACCACTCGCCTGCCCGCGCGACCGGAGCGCGCTAGCGCGACGGCGAGCTGCTGCGCAGGGCCACGGGTACCCGGTCGTCGACGGGATCCCGCTCCTGCTCGTCGAGGAGGAGCGGCCGACGCACGCGGCCTGCCACGCTCGCTCGAGCGCGCCGGCGCCGACGCGCGACCGGGGATCGCCTCGTCCACGACGTGATCGCCGCGACCTGCGGCAACCTCTACCGCCACCTGATCGGCAACGTCCACGAGTACCCGATCCCCGAGATCCGGCTGCCGCCGGGCGAGGGCCGTACGTTCCTCGAGGTCGGCTGCAACTGGGGCCGCTGGTGCGTGAGCGCCGCGCGGCGCGGCTACCGCGTCGTCGGCGTCGACCCCTCGCTCGACGCGATCCGCGCCGCGCGCCGCGTCGCCGAGCAGCTCGACGTCGAGGCGAAGTACGTCGTCGCCGACGCGCGCCACCTGCCGTTCGCCGACGGACCTTCGACGTCGTCTTCTCGTACAGCGTCTTCCAGCACTTCGCGAAGCACGACGCGCTCGCCTCGTTCGCCGAGCTCGGCCGCGTGCTCGCCCCGGGCGGGCGCTCGCTCGTGCAGATGGCGAACGTCTGGGGCGCGCAGACCTCGTGAACCAGGCGCGCGAGCGGCGCTTCCGCGAGCCGCGGACGCTCTTCGACGTCCGCTACTGGAGCCCGGGCGAGCTGCGCGACGAGTTCGCGCGCGCGTCGGGCCGACCGAGCTCGCGGTCGACGGCTTCCTCACGCTCAACCCGCAGCCGGCCGATCTCGAGCTCCTGCCGCGCCGCTACCGCGCGCTCGTGCAGGCCTCGGAGGCGCTGCGCCGCGTCTCGCGCCGTCCGCCGCTGACACGCGGCCGACAGCGTCTACGTACGATCGCGGCGTGGGAGCCGCTCGACCTCGTCGGCGCCGGGCTCGGGCTCGTCGTCACGAGCCCGCTGCTCGCGGTCGCGGCGCTGGCGATCAAGCTCGAGGATCGCGGGCCGGTGCTCTACCGGCAGCGACGCGTCGGGCTCGGCGGCGACGAGTTCGAGCTCCTGAAGCTGCGGACGATGGTCGTCGGCGCCGAGCGAAGGGGCGGGCTTCGCCGTCGACCGCGGCGACGCGCGGATCACGCGCGTCGGCCGTCTCCTCCGCCGGCTCTCGGTCGACGAGCTGCCGCAGCTCTGGAACGTGCTCCGCGGCGAGATGAGCCTGATCGGCCCGCGGCCGACGCTCGCCTACCAGGTCGAGCGCTACACGCCGCGCCAGCGGCGCCGGCTCGACGTCAAGCCCGGGCTCACCGGGTGGGCGCAGATCCACGGCCGCGCCGCGCTGCCGTGGGACGAGCGGATCGAGCTCGACGTCTGGTACGTCGAGCACCGCTCGCCGCGCGTCGACCTGAAGATCCTCGCGCGACGCCGCTCGCCCTCTTCGCCGGCACGTACAAGGGCGCGACCGGCGGCTGGCGCGAGGAGCGCGGTCACTAGCCCGCCCTACCCCGCTTGGCCCTCGGCCGACGCGGCGGCGCGAGTAGCGCAGCTTCCGCGTAGCCGGCGCCGTCGGTCACCCGACGTGCGCCGGGGAGTCGCTCGAACATTCGCGCACCGGCGACGACGTGGACCCCGCCGCCTCGAGGCCGCCTCGACCCGTCGACGCAAGCCGGCTGCCCGACCTCCGCGCGACCGCGTGACCCGCGCCATCGGCTCCCCCTCGCGGAGCGACCTCCGGCCGGGCTCCCGCACGACGCGTCGGCGGTAGCCGGCGTTTGAAGCGCGCCGTCCCGCCGCGTCGCCGCGGCCCCGGACCGACGAGCCCTCTCCCGCCCGTTGACCGAGGTTCCGTCGAGCTGCTCGCGCGCCGACGGGTCCGGCTCGAAGGCCAGCCGCGGCCCGGCCCTGAGCGCGGCGGCCACGGTGTAGAGGCCGACGTGGCCCCGACGTCGACGAGTCGCCGTCACCGAGGTGCTCGCGCACGAGGTCGAGCTCGCGCCGGTCGACAGGCCGAAGAGGAAGTCGCGCTGGAGCGACTCGCGCAGGTCGAGCTCCAGCCGGAGCCCGCCCGGAAACGACGCGACCGCCGTCCCCTCGGCCCGCACCGGGACGCGCCGGCGCAGCCGGCCCTTGCCGCGGAAGTCGACGCGGCGAAAGATCGGGTAGAGGAAACGCTCCAGCACAGACCGAAGCTAACCTGACCCGCCGTGACGGCCGTTCTCTTCACGTGCGCCGGCCAGCGCGTCGACATCGTCTCGGCCTTCCGCGCCGCCGGCGCGACGACGATCGCCGCCGACGTCAACCCGCTCGCGCCCGCGCCGTACCACGCCGACGCCTACGCGCTCGTCCCGCGTGTCGACGACCCGGGCTACGTCCCGGCGCTGCGCGAGCTCGTCGAGCGCCACGACGTGAAGTTGATCATCCCGCTGACCGACCTCGACCACGTCGTGCTCGCGCGCGCGCGCGACCAGCTGCGCGCGCTCGTCCTCCTCCCCGAGGCCGACGTCGTCGCGCGGCTGGGCGACAAGTACCTCGCGCACCGCCTGTTCGAGCAGCGCGGGATCGCCTCGCCGCCGACGTGGCTGCCGACGGAGGTGCCCGTCGACCTCGAGTTCCCGGTGCTCGTCAAGGCGCGCGAGGGCTTCGGCTCGCGGCACATCTACCGCGCGGGACCGCGAGCGAGCTCGACTTCTTCCTCCGCTACACGACCGTCCCGTCGTGGTGCAGCCGTTCTGCCGCGGCGAGGAGTTCTCGATCGACGTCTTCTGCGACTTCGACGGCCGCTGCCTGAACGCGATCCCGCGCACGATGATCGAGTCGAAGGGCGGCGAGTCGATCAAGGGGCAGACGATCAAGGACTGGCAGCTGATCGAGGTCGGGCGTCGCGTCGCCGAGACGCTCGACCTGGTCGGGCCTGCGAACATCCAGTGCTTCCGCGAGCCGACGGCATGCACTACGTCACCGACGTCAACCCGCGCTTCGGCGGCGCGTTCCCGCTCCCGACCGCGGCCGGGAGCCGCTACCCGGAGCTCACGCTCGCGCTCGCTCGCGGCGAGCGGCCCGAGCCGCGCCTCGGCGAGTTCCGCGAGGGCGTCGTGATGACGCGCTACTTCTCGGGCCTGACCCTTGTCGCCGACGCCGACGGTACCCTCGAACCGTTCGACGGCGTCTCCGAACCAAGCCAGGCGTGAAGCGGCGCATCGCCCTCCTTGCGGCCTTCGCGGCCGTGGCAACGGCGTGCGGCGACGCACAGAGCGACGAGGCCGTCACGCCCGCGGCGTCCTGCAAGCCGGCGCTCGTCCGGGTCACGGTGATGAACGGCGACACGCACAAGCCGGTTCGGAGTGCGAGCGTCTCGGTTGCAAACCGCGTCGCGGAGTCCAACGCCAAGGGGCAGGTCTGGCACCGCCTGAAGTGCCGCCGCTCGGTCCCGGTTCGCATCACGGCGAAGGGCTACCTCGACAAGCTCGCGCGCCCGCCGTTCAAGCAGCGTCGCCGCGTCGTCGTCCGCGTCTACCGGCGCTCGCTGCAGTGGACGATGTACGGCGCGACGCACGCGCGTTCCCAGACTCAGAAGCACATCGCGATCAGGCCGCCGTTTCGCGTTGCGTGGACGCGTGGGCTTGGCGGACTGATCGAGTTCCCCGCGGTCGTCTCGGAAGGCGTCGCGTACATCGCGAACTACAGCGGCACGGTGCGGGCGATCTCGATGCGCGACGGCAAGGTCGGCTGGCGGCGGAACCTGCGGCAGAAGAACGCGTCGTCGCTGGCGATCTGGGGCGACAAGCTCGTGCTGCACACCATGCGCGGGCGGGTCTGGGTCCTCCAGCGCTCGAACGGCAAGGTGCTCTGGTCGAAGTACGTGGGCTCGGCGATCGAGTCGTCGCCGATCGTCCGCTACGGCGTCGACTACTTCGGTGCGCACAACGGGCGCCTCTACGCGCTCGACCTCGAGCGGCGGACGTTCCGCTGGGTGCGCGGCGGGAACTGCAAGATCACGTCGAGCGCGGCGATCACCGGCGGGGCGCTGTTCATCGGCGACTACTGCGGCCGCGTCCTGGCGGTGCGCACGCGCGACGGGCGACGGATCTGGACGGGCGGCGTGAACGGCAAGGTCTACGGGACGCCCGCCGTGCTCGGTAGCCGCGTGTTCGTGCCGTCCTCGACCGGCGGCTCGCTGACGGCGTTCTCGACCGGCGGGCGCTACCTCTGGCGCGTCGGCACGGGCTCGTACGTCTACTCGTCGCCGGCGGTCTGGGCCGGACGCGTCTTCTTCGGCTCGTACAACGGGCGGATGTACGCCGTCGCCGCTTCGAACGGCCGCGTGCTCTGGTCGGTGCGTGCCGGTGGGCCGATCTCCGGCGCGGTCACGGTGGTCAGCGGCGTCGCCTACGCGGGCTCGACCCGCGGGCGCATCGTCGGCGCTGACGCGCTGTCCGGCCGCGTGCTGCTCCGCTTCCCGCACGGCGAGTACGTCCCCGTCTCCGGCAACGGGCGGCGGCTCCTCCTGCACGGCTACTCGCGCCTGTACGCCGTCGACCCGAAACGCCGGGCGCGATGAAGCGCGCGCTCCTCGGGGGCGCCGCGCTGCTCCTGCTCGGGCTCGTGGCGGCCGGGATCTATGGGGGCCTCCGGTACCGCCAGGGCCAGGACATCCGCGGCTCCTCGACGGAGGAGTTCACGCCGACGGAGGTCGCTCCGCCGGCACCGGCGGAGCCGGGCGTCTTCTGGCCCGCGTACGGGTTCGATCCCGAGCGCCACCATGTGGCGAACTACCAGCACCGCCCGCCCTACAAGATCCGCTGGTTCTTCCGCGCGCGCACGCTCGTCGAGTTCCCGCCGGCGATCGGCTACGGGCGCCTCTACTTCACGAACAACTACGGCCGTCTCTACGCCGTCAACGCGAAGACCGGCAAACGCGCGTGGAAGAAGGACTCCGGGCGCTGCGTGGCGAGCTCGCCGGCGGTCTGGGAGCACCTCGTGATCCAGACGTACCTGGCCAAGCACCCGTGCAACCGCGGCAACCAGAAAGGGCTGACGGGCCTCGTGATCGCGCGCTTCGCGGGGTTCGGTCAGTTCCGTTGGCAAGCGCGAATCGCACCGAGCGAATCGTCGCCTGTCGTCGTCGATCGCGTCGTCTACCTCGGGGACTGGAGCGGCCGCGTGTACGCGCTCTACGCGGCGACCGGGAAGCTGAAGTGGTCCTTCAAGACGAAGGACAAGATCAAGGGCGGCGTCACGGTCTCGGGCAACCGCGTCTTCGTCGGCTCGTACGACCATCACCTCTACGCCTTGAACCGCCAGACGGGCAAGCTGCTCTGGCGCGCGTCGGCGCAGCAGCGGCTCGGCAAGCGCGGCCAGTTCTACTCGACGCCTGCGGCTGCGTACGGCCGCGTCTACGTCGGCGGCACGGACGGCAAGGTGTACTCGTTCGGCGCGACGACCGGAAAGCTGCGCTGGTCGCATTCGACGGGCGGCTACGTGTACGCGTCGCCCGCGATCTGGCGCAAACTCGTCCTGATCGGCTCCTACTCCCGGTGGTTCTACGCGTTCGACGCCGCGACTGGTCAGGTGCGCTGGCGGTTTCGCGCGAACGGCAAGATCTCGGGCTCTCCGACGGTCGTGAACGGGATCGTCTACTTCTCGACGCTGCAGGAGCGGACGTATGGCCTCGACGCTCGCACCGGTAAGCCCGTGTGGCAGTTCCCTGACGGCAAGTACACGCCGGTCGTCGCCGACCCGGACCGCGTGTACCTGACCGGCTACCACCGCGTGTACGCGCTCGACGCGCGATGAGCAGCAGCCCCACCGTCGTCCTCGGCGTCTCCCGGAGCGGCACGACCCTGCTCAAGGCGATGCTCGACGCGCACTCGCAGCTCGCGATCCCGAGCGAGTCGTACTTTCTCCCGCAGCTCTGGGACCGGCACGGCGAGCGGCCGGAGCGCGACGCGTTCGTCGAGGATCTCCAGCGGCTCGAGCGTCTCCGCGAGTGGGGCGTCGACCCCGAGCAGGTGCGTGCGCGGCTGCCCGCGACGCCGACGTTCGCGCAGGCTGTGCAGTCGATCTTCGAGCTCTATGCCGAATCGAGGCGTAAGCCTCGATTCGGGGAAAAGACGCCGCTCTACATGCAGCACCTCGACGTGCTCGATCGGGCGTTCCCGGGCGCACGCTACGTGCACATCGTGCGTGACGGCCGCGACGCTGCGGTCTCGCTGCTCGCGATGACCCGCAAGCCGCGCTTCAACCTCGCCCGCCCGCGCGGCGTCGGCGACTTCGCGGTCGCGTGGCAGCGTGAGGTGCGGGGCGCCCAGGCGTTCGGTCGCACCCACCCGTACCACGAGCTCCGCTACGAAGACCTCGTCGAGCAGCCGGAGTCGCACCTCCGCGAGGTCTGCACGTTCCTCGAGCTCGAGTACGAGCCGGGCATGCTCGAGTACCACCGCCGCGAGGACCCGGCGCTCTACGCCGACCATCCGCGCCTGGCCGAGCCGCCGGTCCGCGACACACGCTCCTGGCGCAAAGAGCTGCGGCCCGCCGACGCTGCGCTCTTCGAGGCGATCGCCGGCGACCTCCTCGCGGAGCTCGGGTACGACCGCGCGCATCCCCGGCCGGGGCGCCGCGGCAGGGTGCTGGCGGAGCGTGCTGCGTACTCGACGCGACTGGCGCTCTGGTCGACGGCGCTGCCACTGGTGCGGAAGTCGCCGCTCTGGCGGGCCCGCCAGGTCTACATTCGCCGGGGCACATGAGCCGCTACCTCGTCACCGGCGCCGCAGGCTTCATGGGCTCGCACCTCACCGAGGCGCTGCTCGCCCGCGGTGACGAGGTCGTCGCGATCGACCTCTTCACGGACTACTACGACCCGTCGCTGAAGCTGGAGAATGCGCACGCGTTCGAGGTCCTCTGCCTGGACGTCGCGGAGGACGAGCTCCCGCTCGACGGCGTCGACGGCGTCTTCCACCTTGCGGCCCAGCCGGGCGTGCGCGCGAGCTTCGAGCAGCTCGACGTGTACCTGCGCCGAAACGTCCTCGCGACCCAGCGCGTGCTCGAGCAGTCCGACGTGCGCGTCGTCTACGCGTCGTCGTCGTCCGTGTACGGCGACGCAGAGGCATACCCGACGCCCGAGTCCGCGCACCCGAGCCCCATCTCGCCGTATGGCGTGACGAAGCTCGCTTGCGAGCACCTCGCGCGCGCGTACGGGCGCGACGCGGTCGGCCTTCGCTACTTCACCGTCTACGGCCCGCGCCAGCGTCCCGACATGGCGTTCGCGCGGCTGGTCGAGGCGGCGCTCGAGGGACGCGAGTTCGAGCTCTACGGCGACGCGTCGCGCTCCTTCACGTACGTCGCGGACGCGGTCGCCGCGACGATCGGCGCGATGGACCGCGGGACGAGCGGCGCGATCTACAACGTCGGCGGCGGCGAAGAGGCAACGATGCGCGAAGCGATCGACGTGCTCGAGCGCGCCAGCGGGCGCCGGCTCGACGTCCGCGCCGAGCCCGCAGCCCGCGGCGACGCCAGACGCACTGCAGCCGACGTCTCGCTGATCGCCCGGGAGCTCGGCTGGGCGCCGACGACGCAGCTCGAGGACGGGCTCGCGGCTCAGTGGGCGTGGGCCGTCGATAGAGTCGCCGCGCCATGACCCCGTCGTCCTTCGTAGGGGAACCTCCCGGTTCCCCCACACCCCCTCCACACGGTCATCGGCCGGAGACCGCCCGATGACCGCGAGCGCGAACGACGAGGAGATCGACGTTCGCCGCTACTGGTCGGCGATTACCGCGCGGTGGTGGCTGCCCGTGCTCGGGCTGATCGCGGGCGCCGCGATCGGGTACGCCGTCTCGCTCGGCGGCGCAGACGTCTGGCGCGGCAACGCGCTCGTCTACCTCGGCCAGCCCGTCACTCCCTCGGGCGCGCAGGTCCAGAGCCTCAGCACGAACCCGGCGACCGCGGGCGAGATCGTGGGCTCCGCCGCGGCGCAGCGACGGGTCGAGCGCGAGGTTGGATTGAGCCGTGGCGAATTGAACGGGCGTGTGTCCGTCGCAGCGGTCAAGGGCAACGTCTCGCGGCTCGGACAGAACCCGCTCGTGCGCGTTCGGGTCGAGGGCGACTCGCGCAAGGTCGCGCCGGCGGCAACCGCGCTGGCGCGCGAGGTCGTCAAGCGCGTCTCCGGCTACGCGGACGCGAAGATCGCAGTGCTCGAGGACGCGATCGAGCAGGGAGACGCAGAGCTTGCCCGACTCGACGCGCAGCTCGACAGCGCTCCGGGAGACGCGTCGGCAGGTTTTCTCGTCCTGCGCCGTGGCGAGCTCTTCGACCAGCTCGTCACGCACAAGCAGACCCTCGCGCTCGCGCAAGAGGTCGAGCGGGCGCGCGTCGTCGAGGAAGCCGTCGCCCGGAAGGTGACGGCGCAGAGCCGCCGCAATCAGGTCGTCGTCGGTGCGTTCCTCGGCCTCCTGCTCGGGCTCGCGGCTGCGCTGCTCTGGGAGTCGGCGCTGGCGCTCCGCCGCCGCTGAGGCCGCGTGCGGCGAGCCCTCATCTGGGCGGTCGCGCTCGCCTGCACCATCGGCTTCGGCTACCTGGCGATCCGCGACGCGCACCCGGACGAGGTCTGGGACGCGCTCCAGGAGGCGAACCTCTGGTGGGTCGTCCCGTCGTTCGCGGTCCTCGTCGTCGCCGTCGCGATCCGGGCGCTCCGGTGGCAGCTGCTCTTCCAGCGCGAGACGCGCCCGCCCTACGGCGCGACCGCCGCCGCGACGATCGTCGGCCTCGCGGTCAACAGCCTGCTGCCGCTTCGCGCGGGCGAGGCGGCGCGCGTGATCGCGCTCAACCGAAGCGCGCGAACGTCACCAGTCGAATCCGCTGCGACGGTCGCGCTCGAACGCATCCTCGACGTCTTCTGCCTCTTGCTGCTCCTGCTCGCGGCGCTTCCGTGGCTCCCGGAGGTCGACTGGGTCGGCGCCGCCGCCGCCATCGCGCTGGCACTCGCACTGATGCTCGGCGGTGCGGCGCTGCTGTTCGCGGTCTACGGCGAAAGGCCGTTTCACGCGCTCGACCGGTTGCTTCGGCGCTTGCCGTTCGGGCACCACGAGTGGGTCGAGCACGTCGGAGCGAGCCTCCGTCGCGGGCTCGTCGCGCTGCGAGACCCGAAGCTGGCGCTGACGGCGTTCGTGCTCACGACCGTGGGCTGGCTTCTGACCAGCGTGTCGTTCTGGCTCTTGACCCTCGCCTTCGACCTGGACCTGCCGCTCGTGTCGGGCGTGCTGATCCTCGCCGCCGTGGGCTTCTCGGTGATCCTCCCGGCTGCTCCCGGCGCGCTCGGCGTCTTCGAGGCCGCCACGGTCGTCGCGCTCGCCGCGTACGACATCTCGGCCTCCGAGGCGCTCTCCTACGCCTTCACACTCCATGCCGTGAACCTGATCCCGTACATCGTCGCCGGCGCGGTCGCGGTCCGGTTCACCCGACCGCGCAGTTAGCCTCACACGCATGCTCGAGCAGAAGTCGATCGCCGTAGTGATCCCGGCTCACGACGAGGAGAAGCTGATCGGCGCGACGATCTCGGGCGTTCCCGGCTTCGTCGACCGCATCATCGTCGTCGACGACCGCTCCGGCGACGGCACCGCCGCGGCCGTCGAAGCCCTCGACGATTCCCGCGTCGAGCTGATCCGCCACGAGCGGAACCAGGGCGTCGGCGCTGCGATCGTCACGGGCTACAAGCGCGCCCGCGACGAGGGGATCGACGTCACGGCCGTGATGGCCGGCGACAACCAGATGGACCCCGCGGACCTCCAGACGCTTGTCGAGCCCGTCGCGCGCGGCGAGGTCGACTACGCGAAGGCGAACCGGCTCTTCACCGGCCAGGCGTGGGACCTGATCCCGCGCACGCGCTACCTCGGTAACGCGGTGCTCTCGCTGCTGACGAAGGTCGCGTCGGGCTACTGGCACGTCGCCGACTCGCAGACGGGCTACACCGCGATCTCGCTCGAGTACCTCCAGCTGCTCGACCTCGATCGCATCTATCGGGGGTATGGGATGCCGAACGACATGCTGGTGCACCTGAACATCTGGAACGCGCGCGTGCGCGACTTCCCGTCGCGGCCGATCTACAACGTGGGCGAGCGCTCCGGGATCCGCCTGCGCAAGGTCGTGCCGCGCATCTCGTGGCTGCTCGTGAAGGGCTTCTTCTTCCGGATGCGCGAGAAGTACGTGATCCGCGACTTCCACCCGCTCGTCTTCTTCTACTTCCTCGGTTTCCTGATGACGACGCTCGGCCTCGCGCTCGGGATCGTCGAGGTGGTGTTGCGGCTGATGGGGAACGCCATCACGACCCCGACCATCGTCCTCGTCGCGCTCCTGCTGATCTCGGGGTCCCAGTTCATGCTCTTCGCGATGTGGTTCGACATGGAGTCGAACAAGGACCTCGGGGGTCGCGGGCGCCGGAGAACCGACTGAGCCCAGACGCGCCGAGGGCCGGTTTCCCGGCCCTCGAGCAGACTTCCTTGGACGCGCTCAGTCGTCGTTGTCGCCGTCGCGCTCGTCGTCGTCGTTGGCCTCGTGGCCCTTCAGGTCGACGTAGTTGGCGATGAAGGAGCGTGCCGCGGCCGTGTCGAGGCGGACGGCGTACGTAGGCCCGCCACAGGCCAAGTCGCCGAACGAGATGACCGCGAGGATCGACTTGCCCTTGAGGACCGGACCGCCGGAGTCCCCGCTGCACGCGATCCCGTACTTCGACCGCGAGGGGACCGGAAGCTCGAGGAGCGACGGCACGGGCGCGAACAGCTTCGCCTCGACGGAGGCCTTTCGACGGGGGCCGAGCGACGTTGCCGGCGCGCCGGGAGCGTCGACTCCGAAGCCGACGATCGTCGCCTTGTGCGTGCGCGAGAACTTCTTTTCGACGCTGTCTGCCTTCGGCAGCTTGGCGTAGGGGCCGCTCAGCGGGTCGACAAGCGTGATCACGCCGAGGTCGGTCGTCGAGAACGGACTGCACGTCCCGCAGAAGCCCGGGAAGACGTCGAAAGACTTCGCCGTCGTCTCGGTGTCGGGGGTGCGTAGGTTCTGGCCTTGGCGCACGACCCAGCGCAAGCAGAAAACGGTCACCGAGTCGCTGCACAGTGGGACGGGACCCGGAGCGATCGAGCAGTGGGCGGCCGTCAGGACGGTCTTGGGCCCGACGAGCGTGCCGCTGCAGGCCTGGGTGTTCACGGTTCCACCGGGAACCACGACCTGCTGGCCGACGAAGACCACATACGAGTGCCCCTTGTCGTCCTGCCCGTTGACGATCGCCGAAGCGGTCGGGGCGGCCGCCAGCGTGAGGGCAGCCAAAAGAGAGATGAACAGGGTCCGCAGAGACGCCATGGGCACAAGTTGCCCTGGATCCCCCGGAACGGCAACCCCCCTTTCGGGTGAGTTCCGAGCTTCCCGATCCCTCGAACGAGGGTAAGGAGTTCGTAAGAGCGGGCCTGGCATCGTGGACCCATACGTATCATCCGCGCGATGCCCACCGCCGTAGTCACTGGCGGCGCCGGCTTCCTCGGCTCCCATCTCTGCGATTACCTGCTCGGACAGGGACTGCGCGTGGTCTGCGTCGACAACCTCGTCACGAGCTCCCTCGCGAACATCGAGCACATCCGCGACGAGGCCTTCAGGTTCGTGAACCACGACCTGACGGAGCACCTCGACCTGGACGAGCCGGTGGACTTCGTGTTCCATTTCGCTGCCCTCGCGAGCCCGATCGACTACCTGCGGATGCCGCTGCACTCGCTCAAGGTTGGCTCCTACGGGACCCACAACGCGCTCGGGCTCGCGAAGTTCAAGCGCGCGCGCCTGCTGCTGGCCTCGACGAGCGAGGTCTACGGCGATCCCGAGGAGCACCCGCAGAAAGAGACGTACTGGGGCAACGTCAACCCGATCGGCCCGCGCGGCGTCTATGACGAGGCCAAGCGTTACGCCGAGGCGCTGACGATGGCGTACCACAACCAGCAGGGCGTCGACACCGCGATCGTTCGGATCTTCAACACGTACGGGCCGCGCATGCGACCGTACGACGGCCGCGCGATCCCGACGTTCGTGCGCCAGGCACTCGGGAACCAGCCCCTCACCGTGTTCGGCGACGGGTCGCAGACGCGGAGCTTCTGTTACGTCGACGACCTGATTCGCGGGCTCTACTTGCTCGCGACGAGCGGCGAGCACCTCCCGGTCAACCTCGGGAACCCGGGCGAGTTCACGTTGAAGGAGCTCGCGGACACGGTGATCCGCGTTACCGGCTCCTCGAGCGAGATCGTGCACGAGGCGCTTCCGGTCGACGACCCGCAGGTCCGCCGGCCGGACATCACCCGCGCCAAGCAGGTGCTCGGCTGGGAGCCGAAGATCGAGCTCGAGGACGGTCTGCGGCGCATGCTGGACACGAACCAACCCGTGCCTGGACGAGCGCCCGCGCGTGTCTAACCGTCTCCGCGTCATGGTCGCGGCGCTCGCTGTCGCGCTGGTCTGCGTGCCCACCGCCGGGGCCGCGCGCGGGATGCTCGTCGGTCTGCTCGACGAAGCCGCGCTCTACGACGAGCCGACTTCCGTCTTCCCGCTGATGGAGCAGGCGCGCACGCAGGTGCTGCGCCTCAACCTCTACTGGGGTGGGCGCATCGGTGTCGCCGACAGGCGCCCCGCGCGGGCGACCGACCCGGCGGACCCGGCGTACGACTGGACGCTCTACGACCGCACCGTCAACTTCGCGGCCCAGCACAAGATCAAGATCCTCTTCTCGATCTACGGGACTCCGGCGTGGGCGAACCGCGGCGCCGGGCTCAACGTCCCGCCTCGTGCGATCGCGGACCTGAACAACTTCGCCTACGCGGCCGCCAAGCGTTACAGCGGCCTCTACCCGGCCTCGGACGGGCGCGCGCTCCCACCAGTGAAGCTCTGGATGGCGTGGAACGAGCCCAACCTCTCGATCGGCCTCAAGCAGCAGTACCGGCGCGTCGGCGGACGCTGGGTAATGCAGAGCGCGATCGACTACACCAAGATCTGCAACGCGATCTACGGCGGCGTCCACCGGACGCTGATCAGGGGCGAGAAGGTCGCGTGCGGAGCGACCGCACCTCGCGGCAACAACTCGCCGACGTCGTCCAGGCCGACGATCTCGCCGCTCGCCTTCATGCGCGGGCTCAAGGCTGCCGGACTGCGCAAGTTCGACGCGTATGCCCACCATCCGTACTACGGCCGCAAGACCGAGTCGCCGAGCACGAAGCCGTCGGCGACGGCGGTGACGATGGGGAACATCAACACCCTGATCGTCGAGTTGACGCGGCTCTGGGGCAACAAGCGGCTCTGGATCACTGAGTACGGCTACCAGACCAACCCCCCGGACCGAGCCTTCGGCGTCACGTACGCCAAACAGGCCGCGTGGATGAAGCAGGCCTACGCGATGGCTCGCAAGAACCCGCGGATCGACATGATGCTCTGGTTCCTGCTGCGCGACGAGCCGAGGCTCGGCGGCTGGCAGTCCGGGCTGTTGACGCGCACCGGCCAGAAGAAGCCGGCGTTCAACGTTTTTCGCCTACTCCCTCGCGGCTAGTCCAGGCGGCTCCCGCGAGGAGCGGTGCGAGCGCGGCTGCCCCGACGACGACGGTGACGATCGTGCGGTCGCCCGACCAGACGAGCGCGAGGTCGACGGGGATCGTCGAGATCCAGTAGACGAGCACGAGCCCGCAGAACGCGAGCACCGTCCAGACGACGGCGAAGCCCGCGAGCGCGTAGCGCCGCGCGAGGACCGCGGCGAGGACCGCGGCGAGGAAGAGCGGCACGAGCAAGCCCCAGTCGCCCGAGAGCACCTCGCTGCCGAGCCCGCGAACCGCAGGGCTCACGCGGTCCGAGTGGTCTGACAGGTACGCGGGCGACACCGCGTCGCGGAAGCGGTACTCGACGAGCGGCAGGTCTCGCAGCGAGACGAACAGCCGCCAGGGCAGCACGATCGCGACGACCGCTGCGGCTGCGACTCCGAGCTCGCGAAGGCGGCTCCACGCGAACGGCGCGACCGCAAGCAGCGCGGCGAGCGCGAAGAAGAGGCCCTCGCTCTTGGTCAGCGTGGCCGCGCCGAGGAAGAGCGTCCCCGCCACGAGCGCCCACCGTTCCCCGGATGCGAGCCACCGGCCTGTGCCGAGCAGCCCGAGCGCGACGAAGAACGCGAGCGGGACGTCGGCGAGACCGGTCGACAACTGCTTCAGCACGGGCTCGGCGCTCAGGACCGCGAGCGCCGTCGCGCCGACGAGCGCGAGCGGCACGCGGTCGCGCAGCAGCGAGACGAAGCCGAGGAGAAAGCCGAACGCGAGCAGCGCGAGCTGCACGTGCACGAGCGCCGGGTCGTACGTGCCCATCGCGCGAAAGTCGATCGCGTCAAGCGAGGGGAGCAGCAGCGGATGCTGGAGCGGCAGGTAGACGTCGCTCGTGAAGACAGGGCCGGTGGCGCCGCCGAACTCGTAGAGCGCGCGTGACCTCGTTCCCCAGATCGCCCAGCCGTCCCACTCGAGCAACGGTCGGATCGCGTACGTCCCCCACGCGTGCGCGAGGAGCACGAGCGAGACGGCGAGCGCGCCTCCGCCGACCAGCCTGCTCCAGCGCGGCTCAGCAAGTAGCAGTCTGTTACTTGCTCCCGCCCCGCGCGCCCGCCGGAGTCCGAAGAAGAGGACGACCGCGGCGATCACGACGAGCTCGACGAGCCCGAGCGGCACATCGATCAGCGCGAGGTGCGCGGCGACGATCCCGGTTGCCGCGACGCCGACCGGGTACGCGAGCGGCAGACGCTCGACGAGCGATGCACGGTCCGGCGCGATCCGGAGCAGCGGCAGCAAGCCCGCGCCGATCGCGAAGAAGAGCGCGTTCGCGAGCAGGAGCCCGATCACGACGGGTCCTTGATGCGCGCGACGTAGAAGGGATCCTCGCGCTGCTCGCTCCGGTACCGCAGCCCGAGCTCGCGCGGGTCGCGGCCGATCCCGACGATCACGGTCGCGTCCTCGGGGCGGTCGACCACGATCGCCGGCAGGAGGTAGTAGCGCCCGAAGGTGCGCGCGCCGGTCGGGAAGTCGACGCCGCGGACGGTGGTGCCCGGCCGTGCGAGCACGTAGACCGTGTCGCCGCGGCGGACGTTCGCGCGGAAGAGGTCGTAGCCGCCGACGGGCAGGCGGTTGTTGAAGCCGGGCGCCTGGATGCGCTCCGCGGGGGTGAGCCCCTCGAGCTCGGCGCGCTGGTCCGAGAGCCAGCGCCAGGTGTCGGGCAGGGTCAGCGCGCTGGAGAGCAGCGCGAGCGCCACGCAGGCCCACACGGCAGCGACGCGAGCCGTCACGCGGCGAGCAGCGAGCGGTAGAGCCGGTCGACGTCCTCGACGAGGCGCTGGACGGCGTAGCGGGGGAGCACGCGCGTCCGGCCGGCTTCGCCCATCCGGCCGCGAAGCTCGGGATCCTCGGCGAGCCGGGCGAGCGCGCTCGCCAGCTCGCCGACGTCGCCGAGCTCGACCAGGAAGCCGTCCTCGCCGTCGCGCACGACGTCGGGAACCCCTCCGACGCGCGTCGCGACCACGGGCCGTCCGGCGGCCAGCGACTCGATCGCGCTGACCGGCGTCCCCTCGTTGCCGGACGGAAGGATCATCGCGTCGAAGGCGGCGTAGAAGGGAGCGACGTTCTCCTGGTAACCGAGGAAGAGCGTGTCGCGCATGATCCCGAGGTCGTGCGCGCGCTGCTCGACCTGGTCGCGCTCCGGGCCGTCGCCGACCATGCAGAGGCACGCGTCGATGCCGCGCTCGCGCAGCTCCTTGAACGCGAGCAGCACGTCGCCGGTGCGCTTGACGCCGGTCATGCGCCCGATCCAACCGACCATGAACCGCTCGGGTGCGATCCCGAGCACGCGCCGGGTCTCGTCCCTGCCGTTCCGGTCGCCGAGCCGTTGCTCGAGCTCGATCCCGAGCCGCACGACCGTGAACTTCTCGCGCGGCGCGACCCCGAGCCGGACGAGGTCGTCGCGAACCTCGGGGCTGACCGCGACGAGCGCAGTCGTCCCGCGCGCGAGCCAGCGCTCGAGCAGCCGGAAGCCGAGCGTGCGCAGCGGGCCGAAGTACCCGCGCAGCACGTGGCCGTGGAACGTGTGCACGACGATCGGCGGGCGCGCGTCACCGGAAACGAGCGCCGCCATGCGCCCGACGGCGCCGGCCTTCGCGGTGTGCGTGTGCAGGATCGTCGGCCGCTCGCGCTTGATCAGCTGCGCGAGCCGGAACACTGCGAGGACGTCGCGAATCGGCGAGATGTCGCGCCGCAGTCCCGGCAGCCGCTCGACCTTCACCCCGAGCTCCTCCGAGACGAACTCCATCGAGTCCTCACCGCGCGCGAGGCTCCCGGCGACGAGGGTCGTGTCGTAGCCGTGCTCGCGGAGACCCGCGGAGAGGTACGCCACGTGGAGCGCAGGCCCGCCCATGTTCAGGCGGGCGATCACGCGAAGAACCTTCGTTCGCTCCTCAGGCACGCGCGAGGAACGCGTCGGCGGTCAGGCGCAGCCCGTCCTCGAGCCCGACGGACGGCTCCCAGCCGAGCAGGCGGCGCGCCTCCGCGACGTCGGCCCACGAGTCGCGGACGTCGCCCGTTCGCGGCGGGAGGTACTCCTTCTCGACGGGCTTGCCGAGCACCTCGCCGATCGCGTCGGCGAGCGCGTTGACGCTCCGCGGCTCGCCGGTGGCGACGTTCATCACGTGCCCCGAGGCTTCGGGCGCTTCTGCTGCCCGGACGTTCGCATCGACGACGTTGTCGACATACGTGAAGTCGCGGGACTGCTCGCCGTCGCCGTAGATCGAAACGGGCTCGCCTGCGTCCACCGCGGCGATGAAGCGTGGGACGACGGCCGCGTACTGCGAGGTCGGGTCCTGGCGCGGGCCGAAGACGTTGAAGTAGCGAAGCGTGACCGTCTCGAGCCCGTACACGCGCGCGAACGACACGGCGTAGCGTTCCGCCGCGAGCTTCGAGACGGCGTACGGCGAGAGCGGGTCCGGGAACTGCGTCTCGAATCGAGGCAGCGTTCCCGTGTTGCCGTACACGGACGACGACGACGCGATGATCACGCGCCGCACGCCCTCGTCGCGTGCGGCGAGCAGGACGTTGAGCGTGCCCTCGACGTTCACAGCGCCCGTGGTCAGCGGGTCCTGCACCGAGCGCGGCACCGACGGAAGCGCGCCCTGGTGGAAGACGACCTCGACACCGCGCATCGCGTTGTGCACGCGCTCGTAGCTGCGCAACTCGCCTTCGACGACCTCGAGCTCCTCGACGACGTCGGCGAGGTTGCGCCGATTGCCGGTCGAGAAGTTGTCGAGCACGCGCACGCCGTCGCCCTGCTCGAGCAACCGGCGCGCGAGGTTCGAGCCGATGAAGCCGCCGCCGCCGGTGACGAGGACGCGCCTGCTCATACGACCGCCGTCACGTGGTAGTTCGCGTGGAGTGTCCCCGGGCCCGGCTCGCGCAGGACCCCGGCGCGCCCGTCGACCCCGCGCCCGATTGCCTGGAGCGCGCGAATCACGAGTCGGCCGAGCGGCGCGACGTGCGCGCGGCGAGAGGCGAGGTCGACGTAGATCGAGAGCAAGAGCGCGAGGGTCGAGGTCGTTCCGGCAGCGGGCACAACGCTAATGCTCGTCCATGTGCCGTTCGTAAGGAAGAGGCGTTCGAGCCCCTCGTGCGTCCAGCGCCACAGGTCGTGCGGGGCCGGGTGGTAGACCATCACGCCGTGCGTCGACGCGAGCACCTTCCCTCCCGGCTTCGTGACGCGGCGCAACTCTCGGACGCCCTGCGCAGGGTCGTCGCAGTGCTCGAGCACCTGCGTGCAGAGCACGAGATCGAAGCTCGCGTCCTCGGCAGGGATCGACTCGATCGTTCCCTCGAGCTCGGCGTTCGGGTTGCCCCCGATGTCGAGCCCGACGTACTCGGAGACGTACGGCTCGAACCACGGGTAGTACGGCTTGACGCCGCAGCCCACGTCGAGCACGCGGTACGGCCCGCGCTCGGCGTGGAACGACTCTGCCTCGGCGCGGATCCAGTCCGAGAGCGGCCGGAGCAGTGCGGACGTCGGTGTGCCGGGCGGTGGGTTCCGGCGGGCCTCGCCGGGCCGGCTAGCTGAGCTCACGCCAGGACGCCGAGGCCGCGGCGAGCCCGATCGACAGCCACGTCAGGCCGACGAGGGGGATCCCCGCCACGAGACCGAGTCCGATCCAGATGCCCATGCTCACGAGCAGCCACAGGATAGGGACGCCCGCGCTCGCGCCCGTGCGCCAGGCGACGGTGAGCGGGACGAGGAGGAACGCGAGCCAGGCGAGGAGCCCGAGCACGCCGAGGTCGGCCGCCGCCTGGACGTAGGCGTTCTGGACCCCCCACCGGTGCTCGGGTGACGGGAGCGCGCGCTCGGGCAGGTCGGGGAAGCGGGCGCGCGCGTCGTCGAGGTACGGCCCGTAGTGTTCGGCCTCGGAGGAGGCCAGCCAGCCGACGCCGACGAGCGGGTGGTCGAGGAAGATCCGGCCGCCGATGTAGGCGAGCGCTGCGCGCTGCTGCCAGCTCGCCTCCGGGTCGGTCGCGACGTCCTGCGGCCGCTCGATCCCGAGCGCGTCGAGGAGCGGCCGGGTGTCCAGTGCCCGGATCGCGATCGTCCCGGCCGCGACGAGGGACACGACGGCGACGATCGCGAGCGCGCGACGGCGCCCGAGCAGCCAGGCAGCAAGACCGGCGGCCGCGACCCCGACGACGGCGGCTGTCGCCCCCGAGAGGATCACGCCGAGCCCGCCGACGATCCCCGCGACGACCCCGAGCCGCTTCCGCTCCCCGAGCGCGAGTGCGAGCAGGCCGACGGCGAGCGTCGCGCCGGAGAGCGCCGCGAGGTCGTGGATGCCGAGGAACGACGGCTCGCGCTGACCGGGCCGACGGCCCTCGAACTCGTTCAGGACGCCGAGGAACTGGAGGAGCGCTCCGAACGTCGCCGCGGTGCTCCACGCGGTGACGACGACCAGCAGCGGCACGAGCTCCCGCACGCCGCGGATCGCGAGCGGGGCCGCGAGCGCGAGCAGCGCGTACTCGGTGAGCTTGGCCGCGGTGAACAGGTTGTCCGCGAGCGGGTATCCGTCGGTGGTCGCGTTACCGACCGCCGTGCCCGCGAGCACGAACGCCAGGAACACCGCCGACGAGATCCAGATCGCGCGGCCCGCCCTGAGCGGAGCGAAGCCGAGCCGGAAGCCGGCCGCGGCTCCGACCGCGCCGATCGCGAGCACCGCGAGGTCGGAGAGGAAGAGGGTCGCGTCGCTCCCACCCACGGAGACCGTGAGCGACGGCTGGTACTCGGCGTGCAGGAAGACGAGCGGCACGCAGAGCGCGAACAGGACGGGGTAGAGGCGCGGCACTGTCACGAGTCCAACACAAACCTTCAGTACCGTGGGCCGTATGAACCTCCTGCGCCGGCGGCTCGCGACCGCGCTGGGGAGCTACGGGGCCACGGCGCTCGGGATCGCAGGGACGCTCGTCGCAGCGAACGTCCTCGGCATCACGGACTTCGGCCGGCTCGCCCTCGTCCTCGCGACGGTGGCGCTGTTCCAGCTGCTGCTCGACCTGACGAGCGAGGAGGCGCTCGTCAAGTACGGCTTCCGCTACGTGGAGGTGCAGGACTGGGGACGCTTCCGGCGCCTGTTCGAGCTCGCCTTCGGGCTGAAGAGCGCCAGCGCGCTCCTCGCGGGTCTGCTGATCTGTGCGATCGCGCCGCTGACCGATGCGCTCTATGACGTCGACTTGACGGTGCCGCTCCTCGTCGCGTCGCCGTTACCGCTTCTCTACTCGTTCGAGGGCACCGCGGCGGCGGCGCTACTCCTGCGCGGCCGCTACGACGTGCGCGCGTTCTTCCTCTTCGTCTCGATGGCGCTGCGTCTCGTCGCGATCGCGATCGGCGCGCAGTACGGCGTCACGGAAACGGTCCTCGCGCTCGTGGTCGCGCAGCTCGTCGCGACCGCCGTCCTGAGCACGATGGGTTTGGTCGCGCTGCTTCGCTTTCCGCGCGTCGCCCGCGTGCCGCTCGCGCAGGATCGCAAGGAGATCGTCCGCTTCGTGCTGCAGTCGAGCCTCGGCACCGGCATCGTCTCGGTGCGCGCGTGGATCGCGCAGATCCTGCTCGGTGTGGTCAGCACCGTCCAACAGGTCGGCCTCTTTCGCGCCGCGCAGGCGCCGCAGCAGGGTCTTGGCTCGCTCAGCTCCCCGGTGCGGCTGATCCTGCTGACCGATCAGACGCGACAGTGGGAGCGCGGGAAGCCCGAGGCGGTGCTCGCCGGCGTCAGGCGCTACATGCGCGGCGCCGCAGCGCTGATGGTCGTCGTGGTTCCGGTCTTCTGGCTGCTGATGCCGTGGCTCTTCGACCTGCTCCTGCCGGACTACGGAGACGCGGTGGACGCGGCGCGAGTCGTGCTGCTCGCCGGCGCGATCCAGCTCGTCTACGGCTGGAGCAAGTCGCTCCCGATCTCGATCGGCCGCCCGAACCTCCGCGTCGTCGCGCACGGGATCGAGACGGTCGTGCTCGTCCCGCTGCTCGTCGTGCTCGGCCGCGAGTGGGGCGCGACCGGCGCGGCGTTCGCAGTGCTCGCCTCGACGGTCGTGTTCGCCGTGGTGTGGACGGTGCTGCTCGCCCGGATCCGCGCGCATCCTCCGGTGCAGGTGTCGGCGGTATGAAGGTGTTGATCTTGTCGGGGATCTGGCCGCCGGACGTCGGCGGGCCTGCGAGCCATGCGCCCGAGGTCGCGGAGATGCTGCTCTCGCGCGGGCACGAGGTCGAGGTCGTCACGACCGCGGACCGCGCGCCCGCGCTCGAGGCGTACCCCGTGCACTGGGCGTCGCGCTCGCTGCCCCGCGGCGTGCGACATGTGCGCGCCGTGCAGTTGATCGCGGCCGCCGCGCGTCGCGCCGACGTCGTCTACTCGACGGGGATGCTCGGCCGGAGCGCTCTCGGCTCCGCGCTGGTGCACGCGCCGATCGTCCAGAAACTGACGTCGGACCCCACGTACGAGCGCTCGATCCGCTACGGGCTGTACGGCGGCGACCTCGACTCGTTCCAGCGCTCGGGCGGGTGGCGGGTGCGGGCGCTTCGCTCGGCGCGGAACCTCGCGCTCAGGCGGACCTCCCGGATCCTGATCCCGAGCGAGTCGCTCGGCGGCCTCGCGGCCGCCTGGGGGATCGGTCCGGACCGGATCGAGGTGCTGCCGAACCCGGTCGAGCGCCCGGCGACGCTCGAGGACCGCGACGAGCTCCGCCGCCGCCACGGGCTCGACGGGCCGACGCTCGTCTTCGCGGGCCGGCTTTCCGTGCAGAAGGCCGTGGACGTCGCCCTCGAGGCGCTCACGCGCCTCGAAGGGCTCGATCTCGTCCTGGCGGGCGACGGGCCAGACGCCGACAAGCTCCGCGCGCTGGCGGGCGAGCTCGGGCTGGACGGGCGTGCGCGCTTCCTCGGCCCGCAGCCCCGAGCGACCGTCTTCGAGCTCCTGAGCGCCGGGGACGCAGTCGTGCTCCCCTCGAAGTGGGAGAACTTCCCGCACGTGCTGGTCGAGGCGCTCGCCGTCGGGACGCCCGTGATCGCGACGGCGGCAGGCGGCGTGACGGAGATCGTCCGCGACGGCGAGAACGGGCTGCTCGTCCCGCCCGAGGATCCCGAGGCGCTCGCCGCGGCGATCCGGCGCTACTTCGGCGACGCCGACCTCCGCGAGCGGCTCCGCGCAGCCGGGCCGCCCTCGGTCGAGCGGTTCTCGCCCGAGCGGATCTACGGGCGTCTGGAGGAGCTGCTGCGCGAGACTGCGGGGGCGTGAAGCCCCGCCTCCTCCTCGTCGGCCGACGCCGCTACAAGCTGCCGCTGCCGCCTTCCGAGCAGCTCAAGTTCGACGCGATGGCGGGCGCGCTCGACGTGCACGTGCTCGCGAGTGCAGCCACAGGATCTCCGCTCAGCGACGGTCTGTTCACGCTCGTGCCCCCGCTCCGTCCGCGGCTCCTCGACGGTGTGTTCTTCCACGCGTCGCTCCCGTTCCGGATTCGCAAGCTGCTGCGCGAGTTCGACCCGGACGCGGTGCTCGTCCAGGGTGCGCACGACGCGGCCTCGGCTGTGATCGCCCGACGCTTTTCGCGCAGCCGCGCGAAGGTGATTCTCGATGTGCACGGCGACTGGCGCACCGCGACGCGGTTGTACGGCTCGCGGACGCGGCGCCTCCTCAACCCGGTCGCCGACCGCATCGCGGCCTGGGCCGTGCGGAACGTCGACGAGGTGCGGACGGTCTCCGACTTCACGACCGGAATGGTTCGCGAGCTCGGGGTCGAGCCTTCGGCCACGTTCCCGGCGTTCATGGACCTGGAGCCGTTCCTCGTTCCGCCCACGTCGCTGCCCGAGCACCCGGTCGCGCTGTTCGTCGGCGCGCTGGAGCTCTACAAGGGCGTCGACCTGCTCGTGGACGCCTGGCCGAGCGTCGTCGAGCAGGTACCGAGCGCATCCCTCCGGCTGATCGGCGCCGGCGCGCGCGAAGACCTCGCGCGCATCCTCGTCGAGCGCGGCCCGAACGTCACCTGGGAGTCCGGCCTCGCGCCGGAGGAGGTCGCCAGCGAGCTCGACGCCGCGACGTGCCTCGTGCTCCCCTCGAGGCGCGAAGGCATGGGCCGGGTCGTCGTCGAGGCGTTCTGCCGGGGTCGGGCCGTCGTGGGCGCGCGGGGCGGGGGGATCGAGGATCTCGTTGTGCACGGCGAGAACGGCCTGCTCTTTCCCTCGGACGACGCCGACGGCCTGGTGCGGGCGCTCGTAAGGGTTCTGTCAAATCGGGAGCTGGCGTCCGGTCTCGGGTTAGTCGCGAAGGCAGGATCGGAACAGTGGTTTGCAACGCCTGAGGAGTACGCAGCGCGAGTACGCGCGCTGGTCACCGGAGACGAAGCGAGGTGAAGTTCCCTGCGCATCTTGTTCGTCGCGCGAACCCGATACCGCATTCCGCTGTCGGAAACGAATCGGAAGAAGTTCGAGGCGCTCGAGCGCGTCGCCGAGGTGCGCGTGCTCGCGAGCGCGGCCGACTCTGATCTTCCCGACGACGACACGTTCCGTCTCGTCAAGCCGGTCCGGCCGCGGCTCGTCGACGGAGCGGCGTTCCATCTCTCGTTGCCGATGCGCGTGGCGCGCGAGCTGCGCGACTTCGAGCCGGACGCCGTGCTCGTGCACGGCGCGCACGACGTCCCTGCGGTCTTGCTCGGACGGCATCTCGCACGTAGCCACGCGCGGATCGTTCTCGACCTGCACGGCGACTGGCACACTTCGGCGCGGCTCTACGGGTCGAGCATGCGCCGCTTCGTCGCGCCGGTCGTCGACTTGCTCGCGAGAGTCGGAGTGCGTCGTGCCGACGGGGTACGCACGCTCTCCGAGTTCACGACCGACCTCGTGCGCGGGGAAGGCGTCGAGCCCATCGCGGAGTTTCCCGCGTTCGTCGACTTCGGCCTCTACCGCGACAAGCCGCGTTCGCCGCTCCCCGCACGCGCTGCGCTGCTGTTCGTCGGCGTGCTCGAGGACTACAAGGGGATCGACGTACTCGCCGAGGCGTGGCGGGAGGCGGCCCCGCGCGTGCCCGACGCGGAGCTTCGGCTCGTCGGTCGCGGTGGGAAGCCCGACGTGGTCGAGGAGTTGCTCGTCGATCTCCCGCGCCAGGCTCGCTGGTACCCGGCGCTCGACCAGGCCGAGCTGGTGAGCGAGCTCGACCGCGCGACTGCGCTCGTGTTGCCCTCGCGGTCCGAGGGGCTGCCGCGCATCGTCCTCGAGTCGTTCTGCCGCGGCCGCCCCGTCATCGGCGCAAGGGCGGGCGGTGTCGTCGACCTGGTGCGAGACGGCGAGAACGGCGTCCTGGTCGACGTCGAGGACGCGGCGGCGCTCGCCGACGCGGTCGTGGAAGTGCTCCTGGAGCCCGCCTGGGCAGCACACCTCGCCGCGGGAGCCGCGCGCAGCGCGTCGGACTGGCTCGCGACGCCGGAGGAGTTCGCCGAGCGGGTTCGCGACCTCGTCGCCTCCCTAGACTGAACCCGTGCGCGCAGAGCGGGCGAAGCAGCTCCTGAAGAACGGGGTCTACCGGACGATCGGAGAGACCACCGCGACGTTGTCGCCGCGTAACGGCGCCGCCGACGCGCGGCTGCGCGTGCTGATGTACCACAAGGTCAACGACCTGCCCGAGAACCCGCTCAGCGTTCCCGTCGGCGCGTTCGACGACCAGCTCGCGCAGCTACGCGAGCTCGGGTACACGGTCGTCTCGCTCGACGACGTGCTCGCGCACTACCGCGACGGAACTCCGCTGCCCGCCCGTCCGGTGCTGATCACGTTCGACGACGGCTATCGAGACAACCTCGAGCATGCTGCGCCGGTCCTGCAGAAGCACGGCTACCCGGCCGTGATCTTCGTGCCGATCGGCTATCTCGACGGCGGTCGCCCGCTGCCGCACGAAGAGCAGCGCGCGGCGCGGGGCCTGCTCAACTCCACCGTCGACTGGGGGGAGCTGCGCGAGCTCGAGGCCGCGGGCGTGCGCGTCGAGTCGCACGGGATCAGCCACCGGCCGCTCGCCGACCTCGCCGTCGACGAGGCCGCTCGCGAGATCGTGCTGTCGAAGCTGCGGCTCGAGGAGCGGCTCGGCCGCGAGGTGCGCTCGTTCGCGTACGTCAAGGGCTCAGAGGCGCACTACAAGGCGGTGCACCTGAGTCTCGTGCGCCAGGCCGGGTACGAGCTCGCGTTCACGTCGGTGTCGGGGACCAACGGTTCGAACACCGATCCGCTGCGCCTGCATCGCTACAACATCGAGCCGTATCCGCCCCGCACGTTCGAGCTCGTCCTCGCCGGCGCGTGCGACCTGATCGGGATCAAGGACACCGTGGCCGGCACGCACGCGCGCCGCATCCTGAACGCGGCGCTCGGCACGTCCTCGAAGTGAGCGGCCGGACCCTGGCGTACGAGCCGGCGCGCCGCGCGGAGGTGCTCGCGCTGCTCGACCGTGTGCGGGGGTACGAGCTCGACCCGGCGGAGTTCGACTGGTGGTTCGACGGGAATCCGGTCGGCCCGCGCACGATCGCGCTGGCGGAGGAAGATGGTCGGGTGGTCGGCGTGCTCGGCGCGAGCCACTACCGCGCGGTTGTAGACGGTCGGGAGGAGATCGCGACGCTGCCGCTCTGGGCCGTTACCGATCCCGAGTTCCAGGGTCGGGGCATCTTCCAGCGGCTGAACGGCGAGGTCGAGCGCGCGGCGCGCGAGGCGGGTGCGGCGCTCGAGCTCGGGTTCACGAACAAGCTCGCAGGCCCGATCTACATCGCGAAGCTCGGCTGGCTCGACGTCGCCCGGCTGCGGATCTGGGCGCGCCCGCTCCTGCCGGGCAGAGGCGGCGACGACGGCGAGCGGCTCGAGCGTTTCGGCGCGGAGCAGGAGGGCGCCTACCGCGCGCTGCGAGACCGTCTGCCGAGCCACTTCGTCCGCGACTCGGCCTACCTGAACTGGCGCTATGCGAACTCCCCGCGCGCGTACACGCTGCTCGCGTCGCCGAGCGGGTACGCGGTCGTCGGTCGCAAGCAGTTCCGCGGCATCGACACCGCGTACGTCGCCGACCTCGTCGCCCCGACGTTCCGCGAAACGCGCCGACTGCTCCGGCGCTGCGCGCGCGCGGCGCATGGAGCGCGCGCGTTGCTTGCGCTGCTTCCCGCAGTGCATTCGCGTGCGTACATGTCGACGGGGTTCGTGCCGACGCCCGAGACGATCCGCGTGATCGGGCATGCGCTCGACCGCGGGGCGCTTCCGCTCGGGCCGAAAGCGTGGCACTTCACGCTCGGCGACACGGACTACTTCTGATGCGGAAGCTCGTGTTCATCACGCAGCAGGTCGACCCGGCGCACCACGCGCTCGCCGCCACCGTGCCGATGATCCGGGCGCTGGCGGCGCATGTGGACGAGCTGGTCGTGCTCGCCGACGGCGCTGCGGACGGGGCGCTGCCTGCGAACGCGCGCGTGCGGCTGTTCGGCGACCGTCGCAAGGTCGGGCGCGGCCTGCGCTTCGAGGCGGCGCTGGCGCGCGAGCTCGACCCTAGGCCAGTCGGAGTCGTCGCGCACATGTGCCCGATCTACGCGGTGCTCGGCGCGCCGCTCGTGCGGCCGCTCGGGATTCCGCTCGTCCTCTGGTTCACGCACTGGCGAGCGAGTCCGACCCTGCGAGCCGCCGCGGCGGTCTCGTCCGCGGTGGCGAGCGTCGACCGCCGCTCCTTCCCGCTCGACTCGCCGAAGGTGCACGCGATCGGCCACGGGATCGACCTCTCCGAGTTCGCGTGCCGCGAACATCCGTCACGAGACGACCTGCGGCTGCTCGCGCTCGGACGCTACTCCCCGGCCAAGGGGCTCGACGTCATCCTGCGCGCGCTTCGCCGTTCGCTCGACCGCGGGCTCGACGTCCGGCTGACCGTGCACGGCCCGACGCTCTCCGAGCTGGAGCGAGAGCATCGCCGCGAGCTCCTGGCGCTGCGGGACGAGCTTCGGCTCGGAGACCGGGCGGAGCTCGAAGGGCCGGTCGACCGCTCGCAGGTGCCGGAGCTGCTCGCGGCGAACGACCTGCTCGTGAACAACATGCGCTCCGGTGCGCCGGACAAGGTCGTCTACGAAGCCGCGGCGAGCTGCGTTCCCGTGCTCGCCTCGAACCTGGTGTTCGACACGCTGCTCCCCGACGAGCTGCGCTTCCCACGCGACGACCCTGCGGAGCTCGCAGCGCGGATCGCGGCCTTCGCGGAGCGCTCTTCGGCAGACCGCGCCGCGGTCGGCCGCGCTCTCCATGCCACCGTTGCACGCGAGCACTCCGTCGAGTCGTGGGCGAAGGGCATCCTGGAGCTCACGCGATGAGATCGACGGTCCTGCACCTCGCGAAGATCGCGGGCATCTCGGGGGCGGAGACGCACCTGCTCTCGCTCTTGCCGCGGCTTCGAGAGCGCGACTGGGACGTCCGCCTGCTGCAGCTGCACGAGAACGAGCCCGGTGCGTTCGAGTTCGCCGACGAGCTTCGCGCGCGAGGTGTTCCCGTCGACATGATCCGCCTGCGCGCAGACGTCGACCCGCTCGCGTTCGCGCGCGTCGCCGCGTACCTCGCGCGCTCGCGGCCGCTGATCCTGCACACGCACCTCGTCCACGCCGACGTCTACGGGCAGGTCGCCGGCGCGGTGGCGGCGGTGCCGTTGCGCGTGAGCACGAAGCACGGCTTCAACGAGTTCCGCGAGAACCCCGGCTTCGCGCTCGCCGACCGGACCGTCGCGGGCCTCGCGCACCTCCACATCGCGATCTCACGCGGGCTCGCGCGCTATCTCTCCGAGGTCGAGGGCTTCGACGAGACCGAGTTCTCGATCGTGCACTACGGGATCGTCCCCGGGCGCGAGCCGAAGCCCGCGCCCGACGAGCCGCGCGTGCTCTGCATCGGCCGGCTGATCCCGATCAAGGGCCACGTCGTGCTGCTCCGCGCCCTAGCCGCGGCTCGCAAGGAGGTCCCGGAGCTCACGCTCGACCTCGCCGGCCGCGGGCCGCTCGAGCCCGCGCTCAAGGCGCTCGCGAAGGAGCTCGGCATCGAGGACGCGGTGCGCTTTCTCGGCTTCGTCTCACCGATCGCCGACGCGATCGACGACGCGGCGATCGTCGTCGTGCCTTCGCTCGGCGAGGGCTTCGGGATGGTCGCGCTCGAGGCGATGGAGCGCGCCCGCCCCGTCCTCGCGGCCGAGATCGGCGGGCTCGGCGAGCTCGTCGTCGACGGCGAGACCGGCCTGCTCGTCCCGACCGCCGAGGCGGAGCCGCTCGCCGCCGCGCTGGTGAAGCTTGCGAGCGACCCCGCGCTACGCCGCTCGATGGGCGAGGCCGGCCGCGCCCGCGCGCTCGAGCACTTCGCCGAGCACCGGAACATCGAGCGGACGGAGCTGCTCTACCGCGAGTTCCTGAACGGCAGCCGGCCAGCCAGCTGAACTACCGCAGCTGCCGCGAGGATCATGATCAGGAAGTCCCAGGGCACGCGGTAGCGCGTCTGGCCCATGAAGAGCATCGCCATCACGGTCTGGTAGCCGAGGAGCGCGACGGCGAGGACGGCGAAGTGTCGCGGGACGAGCACGAGGCCGTACAGCGCGAGCAGGAAGACGGGGACGATGAAGAGCGGCTCGGCCCAGTCGCGCGCGACGTCGAGGAACGTGCCCTTGCCCGGCCGGCCCTCGGTCTTCGGGACCTTCGGCTGCCAGAGCAGCTTCGCTCCGTACGCCGCGAGCTTCGCCTTCTCGCCGGGGTGGTCGACCATGAAGTCGAGTGCGCGCTTGCGGTAGAAGCGCATCTGCGCGCACTCGTCGGTGCGCACGATGCGGCCGGTCTCTCGGTAGAGCTCGCCCGCGTCCTGCGGCGTGATCGGCGCGCCGGGGATGTTGTCGACGTCGTCGATCCAGCCGCCGCGCTGCAACGTCTCGAGCGTCTGCTCGTTGTTGGCCTTCCACAGTGCGCGCGCGTCGGTCGTGATCGCGAGGCAGCCCACGCTGACCTCGTTTCGCACGACCCACGGCGCGAGCACGAGCGCCGCGACGCCGAGCGCGAGCGCGGGCTCCCACGTCCAGCCGCGGCGCCGCCAGAGGACGTACGCGCCGAGCACGAGCGGGACGAACAGCGTCCGCACGTTCCCGAGGATCATCAGCCCGAGCACGCCGCCGAGCAGCGCGCCCCAGCGCAGGCCGCCGCGCTCCGCGACGACGAGCGTGAGCAGCACCGCGGCGACCGCGAGGAAGTGGTCCAGGATCTCGCGGTTCATGTGCACGTCGTGCCAGACCAGGTACGGGTGCACCGTCGTCAGCAGCGCCGCGACCAACCCGACGCGGCGATCGACGACCCGCCGGCCGACCTCGTAGACGAGCCACGCCGTCGCGACCGCCACCGCGGTGTGCGCGAGCCCGATCACGAGCCAGTCGCGGTCGAGCACCCAGTAGAGCGGGATCAGGAAGAAGCCGTAGAGCGGCTGCGTGTACGCCGACGGGATCTCCGGGATGAACCCGTACGTCTCGCTGTCGAGGAACGTCAGCGCGAAGTCGTCGCCCTTGTCGACGAACGCGTCCGTGATGTCGCTGCGCTCGGCCAGCAGCGCGGCGAGGCGTGGCACGGCTGCCACCGCTGCCAGGACGAGATATGCCGTGCGCCGACCCATCGGCGCACTAGCGTACGGAGCCGTGCGAGCAGCGGTCGCCTCCTGCCATGTCGAGCGGCTGCTCGACGACGACGTCTGGGCAACGTTCCGGCGCCTCCTCGCCGATCCGCCGGGCGGATTCCGGGTCGCAGCGCTCGTTCGGCCGCCTGACTCCGAGCACGGGGAGGACGAGGAGCTCTGGCTCGAGCGCGCCCGCTCGCTGGAGGTCCCGTTCGGGCTGCATACCCACTGGACCTCGCCCTCGCATGCGCGGCCCACCGGCGGCGATCCGGCCGCGCGCGTCCGCCGCGACCTCGCGTGGCTCCGCGAGCACGACTTCGAGCCGCGCTTCTTCGTCGGCGGCGGCTGGTACACGGACGACGAGGTTCGCGCAGTGGTGGCCGACGAAGGCCTGGTCGACCTGACCGCGACGACGTTCCCGCTTCCCTACGGCGGCGGCCGCGTCGTCGAGCGCCCCGAGCCCGGCCTGCTCCCCGCGACGCACACGCTCGGGATGCTCGCGCGCGCGGTGCGGCTACCGGAGTACGTCCATGTCTACTTCCACGACACCGACCTGCTCGAGCGCAGGCGCGCGCTCGCGCTCTCGTTCGGCCTCCGTCACGTCGCGCGCCGGCGTCCGGTGCGCGATCTCGTCGAGCTCAGTCCGGCTTCGTCGCGGTGAAGAAGATCACGTTCGCGAAAAGCCGACGGTGGAACGGGGCGAGCCGGCCTGCGACGAACCGCAGCTCCACGCCCTCGAAGTCGGCGAGGAGCTTGCGAACGTCGTCCGGCGAGAAGAGGTGCAAGTGCGTCGGGTCGACCTCGGGATGGCGCCCCCGGAAGAAGCGCAGCCGGTTCTTCAGCCGGAACCCGTTGGGCGTCGAGCCGACGAGCCTTCCGCCCGGGCGCAGCACGCGGTGGGCCTGGTCGATCAGCCGGAACGGCTCGCGGATGTGCTCGAGCAGCTCCCCGATCACGACCACGTCGAAGGTCTCGTCCATGAACGCGAGCGGGTCGTCGAGATCGGCCCAGAGCGCCTGGATCCCGAGCCGCGCCTCGGCGTGCTCGAGCGCCTCACGGTCGATGTCGACGCCCGTGACGTCGTTCCCCTCCGCGTAGTACTCCGTGAGGGCGCCGTAGCGGCAGCCGAGGTCGAGGACGCGGCGGCCCGGCCCGCCGACGAACTCGCTGAAGAGCTTCGTCCGCTCCGGCTGGGCCCAGATGAAGTCGGGCGAACGGGTGTCCCGATGGTGCTCCCGATAGCGCTGCTCGAGGTGCTCCACGGTTCTCCACTCTACGCAGGGCTAGAATCGACCCTCGTGACCACCGCGGCGGACCCTGAGGCCCCGCCGGAGCAGGACCGCCCCCGCGTTTCGTCGGACATCCGCGCGACGCGAACCTCGTTCCTCGCCCGACCTCCCCTCCGCACGCTCCTGCGCCGGTTGGCCTCGATCGCGGCCCTGCTGACGATCGACGTCTGCGGCCTCGCGCTAGGCCTCTACCTCGCGCTCGTGCTCCGGTGGCTCTTCTACGAGCACGAGCTCCCGCTCTGGGGCGTCCCCTGGGAGGCGGAGGAGCAGTGGCTCCCGTTCCTCACCCTGATTACGATCCTCGTCTTCTGGCAGGCGGGCCTCTACGCCGAGCGCGAGCACCGCGCCGGTGTCGGGCGGGTCGTCTCGTCGCTCGTGCTCGTCGCCGTGATCACGCTCGTCTTCGCCTGGGGCGTCGACCACCAGTTCGGGACGTACGGCCTCGCGCCGACGGCGGTCGTCACGTGCGCGGCGATCATCTCTGTCCTGCGCGCAAGCTACGAGCGCCTCACGCGCGATCTCATGCACGTGCTCGGGGTCCGGCGCCGCGCGGTGCTCGTCGGCAGAGGTCAGAACGTCGAGCACCTGCTACGCACGCTCGGCGACACGCGCGGCGGGATCGACTACGCGTTCGTCGGCGCGATCTCACCGACGCAGGACGGCATCCCGATCCCGCGACTCGGCTCGCTCGACGATCTCGGCAGCGTGCTCGCGGGCCGCCGCGTCGACGAGTTGATCGTGAACGGCGGCGACGTCAGCGACGAGCAGCTCGTCGAGCTCGTCGAGCAGGCGCACCAGCGCGGCGTGCAGGTGCGCGTCGCTCCGACGACGGCGGAGATCCTCACGCAGCGCGCCGAGTACGTCCCGGGCCAGGCGGTCCCGCTCTTCGAGCTGCGCCCGCCGGTGTTCGCGGGCGTTGACTGGGCGACGAAGCGGCTCTTCGACCTCGCGGTCTCGTCGATCGTCTTCATCGTCGGGCTGCCCATCTGGCTGCTCATCGCGGCCGCGATCAAGCTCGACTCACGCGGGCCAGTCTTGTATCGCGACCGGAGGATCGGGCTCGGCGAGCGCGAGTTCGGGATGATCAAGTTCCGGACGATGCATGCGGGCGCCGAGCACCTGCAGGACTCGCTCGAGACGCAGAACGAGGCCTCGGGGCCGCTGTTCAAGATCCGCGACGATCCCCGCGTGACGCGCGTGGGTGCGCTGCTGCGCGCGCTCTCGCTCGACGAGGTCCCGCAGGCGTTGAACGTGTTGCGCGGCGAGATGAGCCTCGTCGGCCCGCGCCCCCTGCCGATCCGCGACTACCACCTGCTCGAGCCGTGGCACCGCAAGCGCTACCTCGTGCTGCCGGGGATCACCGGCCTCTGGCAGATCTCCGGCCGCTCGGAGCTCACGTTCGACGACCTGGTGCGGCTGGACTTCTACTACCTGGAGAACTGGTCGATCTGGCTCGATGTGACGATCCTGCTGAAGACGATCCCGGCGGTCTTCGGGCGCAGAGGCGCGTACTGAGCATCCACCCGACCGCGCGAGCGTTCGACTCCGTGGCCGACGTCTACGAGCGTGCTCGGCCGGGATATCCGCCGGAAGTGCTCGACACGCTCGCCCTCGCGCCGGGATCGCACGTCGTCGACCTCGGCGCTGGGACGGGCAAGCTGACGCGCGACCTCGTGTCCCGCGGATTTCGAGTATCGGCAATCGAACCGTTGCGCGGAATGCGTGAGCTCCTCGCGAGCGCGCTCCCCGAGGCCGTGGTCGTGGAGGGGACGGCCGAGGCGATCCCGCTCGCCGACGCCACGGTCGACGCGGTGACCATCGCGCAGGCATTCCACTGGTTCGACCCCGAGCCTGCGCTCGCGGAGGTGCACCGCGTGCTACGGCCGGGCGGTCTCGCGGCGCTCGTTTGGAATCTCCGCGACCATTCGCAGCCTGTTCATCAGCGCTACGCCGAGCTCATCCGCGATTACCGTGGCGGCGACTACCCGGAGATGCAGAGCTACGCGAGCTCTCTCGCGGACTCACCGCTCTTCGCTGGGTACGCGGAGCACGAGTTTCGGCACGTCCAGATGCTCGACGCCGACGGCCTCGTCGCGCGCGCTCAGTCCGTGAGCTTCATTGCGGCGCTTCCCGAGGACGAGCGCGCCGAGTTGCTCGAGCGCGTCCGTGCACTTGCTCCGCCGGGGACGTTCGAGTTCCCGTACGTGACCAAAGTCTTTACGGGGCACAGCCGCTGACTCGGGCAAAATCGGGCGCGGTGAGGGCCCCGAAGATCCTCGCGGTCGCCTCGGCGATCGATCTCGACTTCCGGTACGGCTGCACGCCCGCGTGGTGGCAGCTGTGGAAAGGCCTCTACGAGGTCGGCGTCGACCTGATCGTGACGCCGTACCGCGGCCGAGCGGTCGAGTCGCCGTGGTGGCGCACCGCGCCGAACCCCGCCTACCTCGAGGGCGAGAGCTTCGCGCGCGCGCGCGACACGTGGGCGCGGCTGAAGGGCGATCGGTACCTCCGGCGTGAGGAATCCGATCCGGGCGACACCGACCGGCTCGTCAGGGAAGTGGTGTGGCGCTGGGTCACGCCGCGCTGGCAGCGACACATCGAGCGGATCCTCGAGCGCGAGGGCGACGTCGACGCGGTGCTCGTCTTCACGGTGCCGATGTCGCACCTTCGTGGCATACCGACGGCGCTTCGCGAGCGCTTCGGCGTGCCCGTCGTCTTCTACGACGGCGACGTTCCGATGAGCCTGCCCGAGTTCGGCGGCATGGACACCGGCTTCAACTACTACTACGGCGCCGACCCGGGCGAGTACGACCTCGTCGTCTCGAACTCGGAGGGCGGGCTCGACCGCCTGCGCGAGCTCGGCGCGCGCCGTGCCGAGGCGCTCTTCTGGGCGGCCGACCCGGAGCTCTTCAAGCCGCTGCCGGTCGAGAAGGCGCACGACGTCTTCTTCTACGGCTACGGCGACAAGTTCCGGCGCGAGTGGATGCGCGAACTCGTGGGCGAGCCGTCGCGCCGCCTGCCGGACGTGGACTTCGCGCTCGGCGGCGAAGACTTCCAGGGCGACGTGGGCCGCGCTCGCTCGCTCGGCGTGATCCCGTTCAACGCGTTCAACCGCGCGATCTCGTCGTCGCGCGTCGCGCTCAACGTGACGCGCCGCGCGCACGCCACCGTGCGGGCGTCGTCGACCGCACGCCCGTTCGAGCTCGCGATGGCGGGCGCGGCGATCGTCTCGAACCCGCACGACGGGATCGAGACGTGGTTCGAGCCGGGCCGCGAGCTCCTCGTGGTCGAGGACGCCGACGGTGCGACCGCCGCCTACCGCGAGCTGCTCGGGGATCCCGGCGCAGCGGAGGAGCTCGGCGCCCGCGCGCGCGAGCGGGCTCTCGACGAGCACACGTATGCGCATCGTGCGCGTCGCCTGCTCGATTTGATCGGGCTCGGCGTCCGCGAGACGGTCGCGTGACCGAGGTCCTCGAGGCGCGTCGGCGCGTCGCGATCGTGCCCGCCTTCAACGAGGAAGCGTCGATCGCAGGTGTCGTCGGCGAGCTGCTGGCCTACGACCCGGAGCTTCGCGTCGTCGTCGTCGACGACGGCTCGACCGACCGCACCGCGGACATCGCCAGGTCTGCAGGAGCCAAGGTGATCTCGCTGCCGTTCAACCTCGGCATCGGCGGCGCCGTGCAGACCGGCTTCCGCTACGCGTGGGAGCAGGGGTTCGACGTCGCCGTCCGCGCCGACGGCGACGGCCAGCACGACCCGGCCGAGCTCGACGCGATCCTGCGCCCGGTGCTCGCCGACGAGGCGGACGTCGCCGTGGGGTCACGGTTCATCGGCGGCGACGGGTATCGCTCCTCGAGGTCCCGGCGTGCGGGGATCCGCCTGCTCGCGTGGATCGTCTCCGCGCTGACGCGGCAGCGCATCACCGATCCGACGTCGGGGTTCCAGGCCGCGAACCGGTTGGGCATTCGGCTGTTCGCCGCGGATTACCCGCACGACTACCCGGAGGCCGAGGCGACGGTGATGGTCTTCAAGCACCGCCTGCGACTGCAAGAGGTCCCGGTCAAGATGCGTGCGCGCGAGAGCGGCCGCTCGTCGATCACCACGCTGCGCTCGGTCTACTACATGGTCAAGGTCGTGCTCGCGATCTTCGTCGCGCTCTTCCGGCGCAAGGCGGTTCCACTCGATTGACCCCGCTTCGCGTCTCGATCGCGGCGGCGATCGCCTCGGTGCTCCTGCTGCTCGTCGTCTTCGAGCTGATCCGCTCGCGGCGGCTGCGCGAGCGCTACGCGCTGCTCTGGCTGCTGACCGGCGTCGTCTTGCTCGTGCTCTCGATCTGGCGGGGCGGCCTGAACACGATCGCCGGTTGGTTCGGGATCAGCGGCTACCCGCCGGCGATCCTCTTCGCGGTCGGGATCCTCTTCATCCTGCTCGTGCTGCTGCACTACTCGACCGTGATCTCACGGCTCTCCGACCAGAGCACCATCCTCGCGCAGCGACTCGCGCTGCTGGAGGAACGATTCCGCGAGGAGCGGGATCAGCACCGCAACGCTTAGCACGATCGGGTCGATCACGCGGTACGCGGACGTCGCGAGCACGTAGCCGATCTCGTCGCGGTCGATCCAGTACGCGACGAGGACGACAGCGAGCAGCGCTCCGGGCACGAGCAGCATCTTCGGTTTTCGCGCGAGCAGCGCGAGCACGATCGCGAGTGGGACGAGGACGAGCCACTCCGTCGGGTCGAAGAGGTGCTCGGCGACAGCTCGAGCTGCGTCGGGAACGCGCTCGACGCGCGTCAGGTCGAGCTCGGCACGGCTCGGCACGTCGTGCAGCCACCGCCACGCGAGCCACGGGAGCGCCGCGAGGAGTGCGAGCGCGAGCCAGAGGAACCGCCGTGCGAAGAAGAGCGCCCCGACTACGACGAGCGCTGCCACCTCGACGAGCGCCTCGGTCTTGATCTGCAACGCGACGGCGAGCGCAAGCCCGGCGAGCGCGAGGAGGAACGGCTCGCGCGTCCGCAGCCACCGCGCGGCGGCCAGCAGCGCGAGCCCGAGGTAGATCGCGAGCGGGAGGTCGGCGACGCCGCCCTGAACGTGCCGCCACAGCTCGGGGGACAGGACGAGCAGGAGCAGCGACCCGGCCAGCACCGGCGGCCGGACGCAGTCCCAGAGCAGCCGCGCGGCGGCCCCGACGAACGCGACCGTCAGCAACGCGAGCTGCGCGCAGACGACGCGCACGTCGAGGCCGCCCACGGCCTGCACGTCGAGGCTCGTGACCACCGACCACCACAGCGGATAGTCCGGCACGCCGAACGTCACGTACTCGCCGCTCGGCGCGAACAGCCGCTCGTCGAGTCCGTGGTGCCAGAGCGCCAGGCCCTTCGGGAGCCAGATCCCCCATACGTCGTCGAGCCACGGAGTGGAGCGAAAGCCGCCGACGATGCCGACGACGCACACCGCGGCGATCACGCCGAACGCGGCTGCGGTCAACGGGCCGATTGCTCGCAACTGGCTCGGCACCGCCTGCGCCGGGTTGCGTCGCCAGAAGAGGAACCCGCCGACGACGAGCACCGCAGTCACGATCGCGGCGACCGCAAGGCTCGCGTGCAGGCCGACGATCGTCGCGAAGAAGACGAGCATCCCGACGCTCCCGGCGCCGACGAGCAACGCGACCCCCGCCCAGGAAGGGCGCCACCGTTCGGGCCCGAGCAGCGCGTAGCCGGCGGCGAGGAACGCCGCGTTGAGGACGAGAACGCCGGCGACGAGGCTCATCGCCGGCGCAACACTGCGACGCGCCCGTCGCGGGCGACGACGATCCACTCGGCTCGAGGGCGTTCGAGCACCGGGAGCCCGCGGGCGAAGTACAGCTGCCCGGCCGCCTTGAGGTTCCCCTGCTGCAGCGGCGACCCGCCGGGCCACTCGGTGAAGTAGTCCGAGTCGCCGATCAGAGGCGCAGCCGCGCGAAGAGCAGCTGCGTCGAGCTCGACGTCGAACGTCGGGTCGGGCCCGTCGCCGTCCCCGCCCGCGAGACGCCGAAACGGGCCGTCGGACCACGGCACGGCCGCGACCGCGAGCACGGCGGCGGCTGCCGCGGCGAACGCGGCCCTACTGGACACTGACGTTGAGCGGCCGCGAGATCAGGAACGGATCGCCGCGGCTCTCGTCGTCCATCCAGTTCGCCGCGGTCCCGATCCGGTACGTCCACTGTCCGGGTCCGACGCGGTCGACGAACCGCGAGGTTCGCGTGCGGCCGACCTCCTCCATCTCGATCGTGCACCGGGGAGCATGTCCGGTCGGCTCGCAGAGCTTCCCCTGCCGGATCACGCGGGGGTCGCCCTCGGACAGCGTGTACTCGAGCGGCGAGCGGTAGACGATGAAGAACGAGTCCGCGGCGCGCGGCTTCGGCGCGTCCCAGGTGAGGTCGAGCCCGCCTTCGACCGGAGCGACCGCCAGGTCGACGTCCTGGTCGACGGGGACGAAGAGCGACTGCAGCGGCAGCTTCGCCGCCCCCTGGCCCTTCGACGGCGGCAGCAACGCCGAGCCGATCAGGGGGATCGCGAGCAGGATCGCAACCGGGATGAGCGCGCGGCGTGGCCAGCGCACGACGCGCAACGGCGCGGGAAACCGCTCCGGAAGGCGCGCGCCCCACACGGGCACGAGCAGCGGGATCGAGATCGCGAGGAAGAAGTACGCGGGCCAAGCCGGCATCAGCAGCCGCCAGATCGTCGCCGTCTCCACGCTCACCGAGGGCGACGAGCCCTTGACGACGAAGAACGCGGCGAGCCAGACGACGAAGAACGCGGCCTTCGGGATCGAGCGACGCGCGACCGCGATTGCGCCGGCGATCGGGATGAACTCGAGCAGCCTCGCGCTCCAGAAGTATTCGCGGAAGCCGAGGAACTGGTGGTTCAACTGGTGGATGTCGAGCGGCACGAAGTCTCGAACCTGCTCCCACCACGTCAGCTGCGTCGGGTGCGGAGGCGGCTCCGCCGCGGCCGCGAGCACCGTCGGGTCGAGCGCGAGCACCGAGATCCCGGTCCCGCGGTACTTCCACACGGCGAGCGTCAGCAGCGCCGGGAGCAGCGCGACCCCGAACTCGGGCACGGCGCGCCACCGGCGCGCGAACGCGAAGGCGACGAGCGGTGCGAAGATGAAGAGCCCGTTCGCCGGCTTCAACGCGATCGCGAGCCCGGCAACGAGGCCTGCGGCGACGACGTCTCCCCGTCCCGCGCCGTCGAGGACGCGCAGCACGAAGACTGCGGCGACCATCACCAGCACCATCGACGGGAAGTCCCCGAGCGCCGTGAAGCCGAGCGCCTGGGGCAAGGTCTGCTCGTTCCAACGCTCGTGGTAGCGCCCGACGAAGAGCGGCTGCGCCGCGAACGGTGCCACGATCCACGCCGCCGCCGCGAAGTAGCCGAGGAGCCGTCCCCCGATGCGAGCCGCGATCCAGTACGCGCAGACCACTGCGACCGGCACGAGCACGAGTACCTGCAGCAGGATGATCACCGGGAGGCCGTCGAGGAAGTCGGGCCCGGCGAGCAACGCGAGCGGCGCGAGCAGGAACGGCCAGAGGTAGCCGACGAGCGTCTCGGGGACGCGGCCGTGCGCGAGCTCCCAGGCCGAGGTGTAGAACCACGTCTGGTCGCCGCCCTGGTAGAAGAGCCAGCCGTTCCGCTCCACCGTGAACGCGAACACGGCGAGCACGACCCACTGCGCCACGACCAGCGGCGCGAGAACGATCCAGGGCTCGGAGCGCGCGAGCGTTCGGAGCCGCTCAGCGGCCTGCATAGGCAGCGGCGTGCTCGCGGTACCACGCCACCGTGCGCGCCACCCCTTCGGCGAACGGCGTCTTCGCCTCGAACCCGAACAGCTCCTTCGCGCGCGTCGTGTCCAGCTTGCGCCGTGGCTGGCCGTTGGGCTTCGTCGTGTCCCAGACGATCTCGCCCTCGTACCCCGTGGCCTCGCCGATCAGCTCGGCGAGGTGCTTGATCGAGACCTCCTCGCCCGTGCCGAGGTTGACGGGCTCCGGCTGGTCGTAGCGAAGCGCCGCGAGCACGATCCCTTCCGCCGCGTCGTCGACGTAGAGGAACTCGCGCGTCGGCGAGCCGTCGCCCCAGAGCACCACTTCGCGCTCGCCGCGCGCCTGCGCGTCGCTCATCTTGCGGATCAGGTCGGGGATCACGTGCGCGTTCGTCGGGTGGAAGTTGTCGCGAGGGCCGTAGAGGTTCACCGGCAGCAGGAAGATCGCGTTCAGCCCGTACTGCTCGCGGTAGCCCTGCCCTCCGACGAGCAGCGACTTCTTCGCGACGCCGTAGGGCGCGTTCGTCTCCTCCGGGTAGCCGTTCCAGAGGTCGTCCTCGCTGAACGGGACCGGCGCGAACTTGGGATACGCGCAGACCGTCCCGAGCACGAGCAGCTTGTCGACGCCGTGCAGGCGCGACTGCTCGATCACGTGCGCGCCCATCATCAGGTTCGAGTACCAGTAGCGGCCGGGGTTGTCGCGGTTCGCGCCGATGCCGCCGACCTCGGCGGCCAGGTGCAGCACGAGCTCCGGCTTCGCGTCGGCGAAGAGGCGCTCGGTGTCGTCCCAGCGCGTCAGGTCGTACTGCCGGCGGCGCGCGACGATCGGCTCGATGCCCTCGGCCTGAAGGCGCTCGACGACGTGCGTCCCGAGGAAGCCGCCGCCCCCGGTCACGAGCGTCCGCATCCGTTACCCCGTCTTGACGGTGGGCGCGGTGTACGGGAGCCAGTCGACGCGCCCGAGCCAGCGCTCGCGGTTCTCCGCGTACCACTGGATCGTCTTGCGGACACCGTCCTCCCACGAGACCTGCGGCTCCCAGCCGGTCGCGAGGTTGAGCTTCTCGTAGCCGACGCGGAGCGCCATCACGTCCGTCGCGCCGGGTCGGAAGCGCTCCTGGTTCGTGACGATCTCGCGCGGTCCCCAGTGGCCGTCCTCTTCGCCGATGCGGAGGATCATCGCGGCCCAGTCCGCCATCGAGATGTTCTCGCCCTGGCCGTACACGTACACGTCGCCCGGCGTGCCCTTCGCGGCGACCATCAGGTGGCCGCGCACGCCGTCGGTGCAGAAGCAGAAGTCGCGCAGCGGGTCGAGCGCGCCGAGCTCGATGTGCTCGCGCTCGAGCGCCTGCGTGATGATCGTGCCGGTCACGTAGCGCGGGTTCTGGCGCGGGCCGTAGTTGTTGAACATGCGCGTGACGACGCCGGGAACGCCGTACGCGTCGTGATAGTTCATCGTCAGGAAGTCCGCGGCGACCTTCGCGGTCGCGTAGATCGACTTCGGGTTGATCGGCGAGCGCTCGTGGAGGATCAGCGAGCCCGCGTCGTCGAAGTCGTGGTGGTGGGAGACCGACTCGCGCACGTTGCCGTACTCCTCCGACGTGCCCGCGGTGTCGAACTTCTCGAGCTCGAGCTCGTGGTCGACCACCGACTGCAGGAGGTTGAGCGTTCCGATCGTGTTCGCCATCACGGTCTCGTACGGGCGGTGCCACGACTCGCCGACGTGGGCCTGCGCACCGAGATGGAAGACGTACGGGCGGTCCGGCGCGGTCTTCAGCTGGCGCACGAGCAGGTCGATCGAGTGCTTGTCGGTCAGGTCGGCCCAGTGGACCTTCAACCGGTCCCGGATCTGCCCGATGTTGTTCAGGGCGCCGCTCGAGGTGGCCCGGACGAAGGCGTGGACGTGGGCGCCGAGGTGGCAGAGCCCCTCGGTCAGGTGCGAGCCCATGAAGCCGTCAGCGCCCGTGACGAGGACGGTTCGGTCCTCGTAAAAGGGGCCGAAGTCCTCGCGCAGCTGCGCGAGCGACTCCTCTGTCCAGACCGAGTCGTTTCTGTTCGCCATGATCGGAAGGATGCGGACCAGCCGCAGCGGAGAGACTACCGCCCCCGACCGCCGCAGCGCCCTGGCTAGCGGAATCCTTACAGGGCTCTCGAGCCTCGTCCTCAGCGCGTCCGGCGCGGTCGCCGCGGCGATCCTGGCGCAGAAGTTCGGGCGCGACGCGGGCACCGACGGACTGCTCGCGGCGTACGGCGTCTACGTCACGCTCGTGCTCGCCGCGCAGGCGCTTCGCTTGACCGCGGTGCCCGAGTTGACCCGCACCGAGGGCGCCGTCGCCGGCTCGTACGCGGCGGCGATCCTCGTCGTCGGGCTGCCCTCGACGATCGTGGTGTGGCTCTTCGCGGAGCCGTTCGCGGAGCTGCTGACCGGCAAGCTGCCGCAGGAGGCGGCCGATCTCGCAGCCTCGGCGCTCCCGTGGCTCGTCGCGGCCGCGTTCGTCCAGGTGCTCGCCGCGCTCGCCGCGGCGACGCTCGCGGCGCGCAATCGGTTCGGTGCGGCGGCGCTCGGGTTCTCGGTTGGCGGCGTCGCCGGGCTCGTCGTGTTCGTCGTGCTCGCGGACGAGCACGGGCTCGTCGCGCTTGCGTGGGGCCTGGCCGCGAACGCCGCGATCTCACTCGGCGTGCCGCTCGCCGCGCTCGGCGGAACGATCGGGCGGCTGCGGTTCGAGGGAGTCGTCAGGCGCCTCGTGCTCCTCGCCGAAGCCGCCGCGGTTCCGCTCGCGCTGCAGGTGCTCTACCTGATCGCGCTTCGCGGAGCTTCGGGGATCGGGGTCGGCGCGGTCACGTCGCTCTCGTACGCGTACTTCTTCGCCGCGGTGCTCGTCGCGGCGACCGCGACCTCGCTGTCGATCATCTCGACCGCCGAGCTCACGCGGCGCGGCGTCGAAACGGAAGCGGCCGTCGAGCACGTCGTCCACGGCTCGTGGCTCTGCCTGCCGCCGATCGCCGCCGCGGCCGGCGTCTTCGCGCTCGTCGGCGACAGGATCGCCGAGGCGGTGCTCGGCGACGCGTTCTCCGGCGACGTGGGCGAGGAGCTCGCACGGCTCGTCGTCGTGCTCGCACCGTGGACGATCGCGGCGGTCGGCTTCTCGCTCGCGTTCCCGCTGCTCTACGTGCTCGAGCGCAGTCGCGTGCTCGTCCCGGTCGCGTTCACGGCGCTCATCCTCGACGTCGTGCTCTCGCTCGCGCTGCGCGAGCTCTGGGGGCTCGAGGGACTCGCGCTCGCGCTCGGCCTGACGACGCTCGCCGTGCTCGGTGCTCTGCTCCTGGCGCTGTCGCGGCGCGCCTTGCTCGCGGCCGTCGCCTCGCTCGTCCGCGTCGCGGTCTCGGTCGGCGGCCTCGCGGTCCTCGCGTTCGGGGCGTTCGGCCTCGTGACGAGCGATGCGCTCGCCGCTGCCGGCGGGCTCGTCCTCTACGTCGCGCTGCTCGCGCTCGTCAGGCCCCGCGGCCTACGCGAGGCGTGGGGCTACATGCGCGAGCTGCACTAACCCTTCCGGCGGAAGCGCAGGCCCGTGCGACGGCGCGCGAGCTCGACGGCGCGCAAGCCGAGACGCGTCGAGAACACGCGCTGCCGCGCGGACGCGACGACGCGCGTGCGCGGCGGGAGGTACCCGAAGCTCATGTGGCCGCCGCCCTCCCAGTCGAACGATGGCGGTGCATCGGCGATCTTGCGCGCCACGGCAGTCCGGAAGCTCGCGGGCGCGTCGATCTCCCACGACGGGTCCGCGCGGAGTGCGTCGACGATCGCGCGAACGGGTGGCATGTACGCATCGTCGAGCAACACTCGTCCGCCGACCTTCACGCGCGGCGCGACGTGCCACCAGTCGAGGGTCGGGTAGGGGAAGCCGTGCGCGCCGTCGACGAGCACGAGGTCGAGCGGGCGCTGCTCGAGCCCCGGCAGCACCTCGTGCGAGAGCCCGATCCGGAACGCGACGCGCGACGCGTCGATCCCGCGGGCGGCCGCCTGAGCGCGGAACCGCTCCTCCTCGTCCGCTGCGGGCGTGACCGCCTCGTGGTCCGCACCCGCCGACGCGAAGACGAGCGTCGAGGCGCCCGACCCCGTCTCGAGCGTCGCCATCCCGGGCCTGACCTCCCGTTCGAGCCACTCGAGGGCCTCCCACGCGAGGCCCCAGTACTCCGAGCCGCCCGCGTGCAGACCCGGCGGATCGCGGCGCAGCTGGTCGGTCAGGGCCCCCACGCGCCTATCATCGCCGCCGAGTGAACAAGCGCGCGCTCATCACCGGGATCGGCGGCCAGGACGGCTCGCTCCTCGCCGAGCTGCTCCTCGACCAGGGCTACGACGTGTCAGGGATCGTGCGGCGGTCGGGCGCGAGCTACCCGAACCTCGAGCCGCTCCGCGAGCGGGTCGACCTCGTCGAGGCCGACCTGAGCGACCAGCTTGCGCTCGTCCGCGCCCTGCGCGCGACGCGGCCGCACGAGGTTTACAACCTCGCGTCGGTCTCGTTCGTGCCTGCCTCGTGGGAGCATCCCGTGCTGACCGCCGAGCTCGCCGCCGTCGGGGTGACCGCGCTGCTCGAGGCGATCCGGGAGGTCGACGCGTCGATTCGCTTCTACCAGGCGTCCTCGAGCGAGATCTTCGGCGAGCCCCGCGAGTCGCCGCAGACGGAAGAGACGCCGCTCTCGCCGCTGACGCCGTACGGCGTAGCGAAGGCGTACGCGCACTTCATCGTCCGCTCGTACCGCATCCGCTACGGCCTGCACGCCTCGGCCGGGATCCTCTACAACCACGAGTCGCCTCGACGGCCGATCGAGTTCGTGCCGCGCAAGATCGCGCATGCCGCCGCCGCGATCTCGCTCGGGCTCGAGGGCGAGCTCTGGCTTGGCGACCTCGACGCGCGACGCGACTGGGGCTACGCGGGCGACTACGTGCGCGCGATGTGGCTGATGGTCCAGCAGGACCAGGGAGACGACTATGTCGTCGCGACGGGCGTCACCCGCTCGGTGCGCGACCTCGTCGAGACCGCGTTCGAGCACGTCGGGCTCGACTCGCGCGAATACGTGCAGATCGACGAGTCGCTCCAGCGCGGCACGGCGGAGCTCCACAACCTCGTCGGCGACCCGGCGAAGGCGAAGCGCGCGCTCGGCTGGGAGCCGACGGTGTCGTTCGAGGGCCTCGTCCAGCTGATGGTCGACGCCGAGCTCGAGCGACTCCGCGGCGAAGTCGCACGGGCCACCTAGTGCCGGAGTTCGACCGGTACGGCGAAGGCGGCTACGAGCGCGCCCTCGAGCGGTCGATCTCATTCGGCGGCCAGGAGGCGAGCTTCTACAGCGAGGTGAAGGCGCGCCGGCTCGTCGACCTGGCCAGGCGGCGGATCGGCGAGCCGTCGTCGCTCGAGGCGCTCGACGTCGGCGCCGGCATCGGGCTCGTCGACGAGCATTTGACGGGCGACTTCGCGCGTCTCGTCGGGCTCGACGTGTCGAGCGCGATGGTCGAACGGGCGGCCGAGCGCAACCCGGGCGCCGAGTACGTCGCGTACGACGGCACGACGTTCCCGTTCGAGACGGCGAGCTTCGACGTCGTCTTCGCGAGCTGCGTCTTCCACCACGTGCCGGTGCACGACCGGGCACGGCTGGCCGGGGAGATGGCGCGCGTCACGCGTCCGGGCGGTCTCGCGATCATCCTCGAGCACAATCCGCTCAACCCCGCGACACGTTTCGCAGTCTCTCGCTGCGAGTTCGACGAGGACGCCGTGCTGATGCGGTTGTCCGAATCGCGCGGCCTGCTGGCCGGCGCGGGGCTACGCGAACGGGAGCGCGCGTACATCATCTTCTTCCCGTTTCGCAACACGATCGAGCGCCACCTCGGCCGCCTGCCGATGGGCGCGCAGTACTACGTTGCGAGTTCGCGGTAGACCGCGTCGTGGTTGCGCGCGCACTCGTCCCACGTGAAGGCCGACGCGCGCTCGGGACCTGAGGATCCGCCGCGCGCGATCGCCTCGAGCGTCGCCGCCGCGATCGACTCGGCGTCGAGCGGGTCGAAGTAGGCCGCCGAGTCGCCCGCGACCTCGCGGAGCGGCGGCAGGTCGGAGCACGCCACCGGGCACGCGCACGCGAGCGCCTCGAGGACCGGCTGGCCGAAGCCTTCGTAGAGGCTGGGGAAGACGAGCGCGGACGCACGGCGGTAGAGCTGGACGAGCTCGTCCTGCGAAACGCGTCCGCGTGCGTCCACGAAGTCGGGGACGTCGGCGTGCTCGCCCGTCAGCACGAGCCGCAGGTCGCGGTGCTCCCGACGTAGCAACGCGACGGCCTCGAACAAGCGCTCGTGATTCTTGTGCGGCCATGCGTTCGCCGGGTAGAAGAGGAACGGCTCGCGTGGCACGTCGGCCGGCGAGAAGCGCTCGAGGTCGACGCCGAGGTGGATCGTGCGCACGCGTTCGGGGTCGAGCGACAGCCGCTCGACGAGCGTCTCCCGCGCGTGCTCGGAGATCGCGATCACGATCCGCGACCTGCGCGCGCTCGCGCCGTAAAGCGCACGCCGGTAGGCCCGCTCCGAGCGAGAGAAGTTCTCCGGCAGGAACTCGTGCTGGACGTCGAGGATCGTCGTCGCGGCGGGCGGGCTGGAGACGAGCGGCAGCATCACGCTGAGCGGGAAGTGGATCGCGTCGAGCTCGTCGAGCGCAAGCTCCCGGCGAAGCCTGCCCCCCAGGACGAGCGCCTGGCCCATGGCGCGGACTCGGCCCGGCATCGAGGAGCTGGCCGGATAGCCCCGCACGACCCGCGACTCGAGCCCGTCGGCGGCGTCCTCGGCGATCGTCGGCACGAAGACCCGGTAGTCGAGCTCCCCGACGCGGGCGAGCCCGCGACAGAGCTCGCGGGCGTAGGTCTCCGAGCCCCCGACGACCCCGGGAACCAGCGTGAGGAGCGAAATTCCGATCACGTGGGCATCTTCGCGCTAACAGCGCCGTAACCCGCCCTCCTTACACTTTCCTGCAATGCCCGCTCCACCCACGGAGCAGGTCGACGTCCAGGCCCTGCTCGAACGACTCCGCGACGAGCTCCGCTGGGGGGCGAACGGCTCCCAGCTGAGCACGCGTGCTCGCGCACGGTCCGCCGCCGAGCAGTTCTGGGCCGTGACCGCCGAGCGCCCGCCCCACGGGAGCCCACCCGTCCAGTTCCTGAAGAAGGTGCTCCGCAAGGCGATGCGCTGGTACGTCGAGCCGCTCGCGCAGCAGCAGAGGAGCTTCAACGACGCGACCCTCAAGCTGATCGACGCGCTCTTCGAGGAGCTCGACCGCGTCTCGCTCGACCGCGACACCCGGGGGCGCCTGATCGCGGAGCTCGAGGAGCGGGTCCTCCGGCTCGAGCGCCGCCCCGCCGGGTCGCAGCAGACGGTGGCGGCCCAGCCCGCGGCCGCGGCCCTCCCCGACTACTTCGCCTTCGAGAGCCGCATGCGCGGCTCGACCGAGCTCGTCCGCGAGCGACAGCGTCCCTACGTCGACGACCTCCGCGACCACGCGCCCGTCCTCGACGTCGGCTGCGGGCGCGGCGAGCTCGTCGCGCTGCTCCGCGACGCCGGAGTGGAGGCGCGCGGGGTCGACGCCGACGGCGACATGGTCGGCTACGCGCGCGGCGAAGGGCTCGACGTCGAGCAGGCGGACCTGCTGGCCCATCTCGACGCCCAACCGGACGGCAGCCTCGGCGCGATCTTCGCGGGCCAGGTCGTCGAGCACCTCCCGCCGCCCGCGCTCGTGCGCTTCCTCGAGCTCGCGCGCGCGAAGCTCCGCGACGGCGGCGTCCTGATCGCCGAGACGATCAACCCGCTCTCCCCGTTCGCGCTGCGCAACTACTTCGCCGACCTGACGCATGCGCAGCCGCTCGTCCCCGAGACGCTCGCGCAGCTCGTCCGTCACGCCGGCTTCCGCGACGTCGAGACGCGCTACCTGCACGAGCCCGATCGTGGCGACGCGACAGGGCCCGTCGCGGACGTGCTCTTCGCGCCGCTCGACTACGCGATCCACGCACGCCGATGAGGATCATCGTCACTCACCCGCAGGTGCCGTTCGCGCACGGCGGCGCAGAGGTGCTCGCCGAGCGCCTGACGGAAGAGCTGAACGAGCGTGGACACCAGGCGGCGCTCGTCACGGTGCCGTTCAAGTGGTACCCCCGCGAGCGCGTGCTCGAGAGCGCGTTCGTCTGGCGCATGCTCGACCTCACGGAGGTCGAAGGCCGCAAGGTCGACCTGTTGATCGCGACGAAGTTCCCGAGCTACGCCGTGCGCCACCCGCGCAAGCGCGTCTGGCTCGTGCACCAGTTCCGTCAGGCGTACGACCTCGACCGCACCGAGCTCGCGGAGTTCGGCGAGAGCGCGGTCGATCGGGCAACGCGACGAGCGATCCACGAGCTCGACCGGCGGACGCTCGGCGAGGCCGAGAAGCGCTTCGCGATCTCGCAGAACGTCGCCGATCGCCTGAGCTCGTCGCTCGGGCTCGACGCGGAGGTCGTGCTGCCGCCGCCGCAGGAGCTCGACTACCGCTTCGACGAGTACGGCGACTTCGTCCTCTCGGTGGGGCGGCTCGACCGGGCGAAGCGGGTCGACCTGCTGCTCGAGGCGGCCGCGGCCGACCCCGCGCTTCGCGTCGTCGTTGCCGGCGCAGGCCCCGACCGCGAGCGCCTCGAGCAAGTGGCTCAGAGCCACAAACTCAACGGACGTGTCGAGTTCCGCGGCCGCGTCGACGGCACCGAGCTCGCCGACCTCTACGCGCGCTGCGGCGCCGTCTACTACGCACCCGTCGACGAGGACTTCGGGATGGTCCCTTACGAGGCGTTCCTCTCGGGCAAGCCCGTCGTGACGACGACAGACGCGGGCGGCCCGCTCGATGTCGTCACGGACCGCCGGACGGGGCTCGTGACCGCACCGCGCGCCGACGAGCTCGCCGGGGCGCTGCGCTACCTACGCGACCACCCGGCTGAAGGTCAGCAGTGGGGTCTCGCGGGCAAGGTGCTCGCGGAGCGCGTGACCTGGGACGCCGCGATCGAGCGGCTGCTCGGATGAGGGTCGCCTACTACTCGCCGCTCCCGCCCGAGCGCTCGGGCATCGCCGACTACAGCGCGCTGCTCCTGCCCGCCCTGCAGCAGCGAGTCGACGTCGTCGTCCCCGGGCACGGGCAGACGAAGCCGCCGCGCGGGACCGAGCTCTCGATCTACCACGTCGGCAACAACCCCGACGTGCACGGCTGGATCGTCGACGCGCTGCGCAGAACTCCCGGTGTGGTCGTGCTGCACGACTTCGTGCTGCACCACCTCGTCGCCGGGCTCACGCTGGCGCGCAAGGACGTCGCGGGCTACCTGAATGCGATGGAGCGCGACGCCGGCCTCCCGGGCCGGCTGCTCGGGCTCGGCGTCGTCGACGGCTGCGTGCCGCCGCTCTGGTCGACGCGTCCGGAGGACTTTCCGCTCGCGGGCGAAGTGCTCGACCTCGCGAGGAAGCACGGCCTGATCGTCCACTCCGACCACGTCCGCGAGCGCGCTCGCTCCGCCGGCTTCGACGGGCCGATCTGGAAGATCCCCATGCCCGTCTGGCCCGAGCCGCCGGCCGAGCCCGCGCCGGTGGAGGGCGAGCCGGTGATCGGCAGCTTCGGCTTCCTGAACGCGAACAAGCGCATCCCGCAGCTGCTCGAGGCGTTCGCGGTCGTACGCGCGCGCCACCCGCGTGCCCGGCTGCTGCTCGTCGGCCCCGAGGCGGCCGGGCTCGAGCTCGAGCGCCGGATCGAAGCGCTCGGCCTCGAGGGCGCGGTCGAGCGTCACGGCTACGTCGACGAGGAACGCTTCTGGTCGCTGATCGCGGCCTGCGACGTCGCCGTCTCGCTCCGTTGGCCGACCATGGGGGAAACGTCGGCCGGCGCGATCCGCGTCCTCTCGCTCGCCAAGCCGCTGATCGTCAGCGACGTCGACGCGTACGGCGAGCTCCCCGACGGCGTCGTCCTGAAAGTCGCACCGGACGAGCGCGAGGTGGAGTCGCTCGCGGCGTCCTTGCTCCTGCTCGCGGACGATCCCGCGCGCCGCGCGTCGTTCAGCGAGGCCGCCCGCAGCTACGCGTCGAGTGAGCACGAGCTCGACCGCGTCGCCGACCTCTACGTGCGCGCATTCGAGGAGGCCGCCGGTGGGCCTGCGGTTCGCGAGCAGCTGCTGCGCGACGTCGCGCAGGGCGCCGCTGAGGTCGGGCTCGAGGACTCGGAGGCGATCGGCTCGGCGCTCCGCGAGGTCGGGCTTGGCCGTTAGGGCGGCCGCCGGCTCACCGGCGCTGTCGCTGGTCCGAGCTGTGCCGGTGTGGGCGTGGCTGACGGCGATCGTCGCGGTGTCGGCGGTCGCGCGGCTCTTCTTCGCGCTCCGGATCGACGCGCCGTGGATCGTCGTCGACGAGCTCATCTACTCGGAGCTCGCGCGCGGGCTTGCGGCGGGCGACGGCTTCGCGATCCGCGGCGTCGCGACGCACGGCTACGGGCTGGTCTACCCGCTCGTGATCGCGCCGGCGTATCTGCTGTTCGACTCGCTGCCGCACGCGTACGCCGCCGTCAAGACGATCAACGCGGTCGCGATGTCGCTCGCGGCGCTGCCGGCGTACTTCCTCGCGCGGCGGGTCCTGCCGGTGGGGTTGTCGCTCTTCGCGGCCGTGCTCACCGTCGCGCTCCCCTCGCTCCTCTACGCAGGCGAGGTGATGACCGAGAACGTCTTCTTCCCGATCTTCCTCGCGGTCGTGCTCGTCTTCGTGCTCACGCTCGAGCGGCCGACGCGCGCGCGGCAGCTGCTCCTGCTCGGCTGCTGCGTCGTCGCGTACCTGACCCGCGCGCAGGCGCTCGCGTTCTTCCCGGCGATCGTCGTCGCTCCGATCGTGCTCGGCACCTGGCGCTCGTTCCGCGTGCTCTACGGAACGCTCGGCGGTGCCGCGCTCGTCGCGCTGGTCGCCCAGCTCGTGCGCGGCGAGTCGCCGCTCGGACTGCTCGGCGCGTACTCCGTCGCCGGGGACTACGCCTACGAGCCGGTCGAGGTGCTGCGCTGGCTCGTCTACCACGTCGCCGAGCTCGACCTCTACGTCGGCGTGTTCCCGTTCGCGGCGCTGCTCGTGCTCCTCGCGCTCTGGAACCGCCTGCCCCGGAGCCTGCGCCCGTTCCTCGCCGCGACCGCAACGCTCTCGACCTTTCTGCTGCTCGAGGTGTCCGCGTTCGCGTCGCTGCCGTCGGTGCAGCGGATCGAGGAGCGCAACCTCTTCTACCTCGCGCCGCTGATGCTGATCGGGCTGCTCGTCTGGGTCGATCAGGGCGCGCCGCGGCCACCGCTCACGGCCGGCGCGGCTGCGGTGCTCGCAGCGGCGCTTCCGGCGGTGATCCCGTACGAGCGGCTGATCGGCGTGCCGAGCCAGTCGGACACGTTGCTGATGCTCGCGCTCTGGCGCGTGCACGAGCGGTGGGTCGAGCTCGACGAGGTCGTCGCCGTGGTCGTCGGCTGCTCGATCCTCGCGGCGCTCGCATTTCTGCTCGTGCCACGGCGGTTCGCGATCGTGCTGCCGCTCGTCGTGCTCGCGTTCTTCCTCGCTGTCGCGCGGCCGATCTCGGCGCGGATGGAGTACGCGGCAGCGGGCGCACTCGCCGAGGGGATGCACAAGCAGGACCGCGAGTGGATCGACCGAGTCGTGGCGGGCCGGGGCGAGGTCGGCGCGCTGTGGACCGGCAACGGATCGCGCTTCTCGGTGTGGCAGAACGAGTTCTTCAACAAGAGCATCGGCCCCGTCTTCTACGCGGGCACGCCGATGGAGGGCGGACTCCCCGCGAAAAAGGTGACGCTCGACCGCGGCACCGGCGTCCTGCACGGCGCTCCCAACGTGCCGTTCGTGCTCACGGACGGGTCCGCCGAGCTCGTCGGTGACGTCGTCGCGAAGGACGGCGCGCGCAACGTCTTCCTGTACCAGGTCGATCCTCCGCTGCGACAGGCGGCCCTCGTCGAGGGGCTGCACCCCGCGGACACCTGGTCGGGCCCGAGCGTGACCTACACGCGCTTCGACTGCACGGGCGGCGCGGTTGCCGTCGCGCTGCAGAGCGACGCCGCGCTCTACCAGGAGCCATCAACGGTGCGGGTGCTCGGGACGAAGGTCTTGGGGACGGTCCCGCCGGACGGCCGCCCGCACGTGGTCGTCGCGCCGCTGACGCCGGTCGACGGCCGCTGCGTCGCGCGCTTCGCCGTCTCGCCGACGAAGGTCCCCGGTCCGAACGACCCCCGGCGCCTCGGCCTCCACTTCAACTCGTTCACCTACCGACCCTGAGGATCGTCGTCGACGTCTCGCCGCTCTCGCACCCGCGCACCGGGATCGGCAACTACATCCGCGGGATGCTGACGGGCCTGGTCGAGGCGGGCGCGGACGACGTCGTGGCGTTCGCTCCGGCGAGCGAGCGCGGGGCGCGAATGATCGACGATGCGCTGGACGGGATCCCGATCGAGCGTCACATCCGCACCCTGCCGGTGTCGTACGCGTGGCGCGAGGCATGGTCGGCGGTGAAGCGACCGCGCCTCGAGCGCATCCTCGGCGACTTCGACGTGTTCCATCTCTCCGACTGGCTGCACGTCCCCCAGCGCGCCGGTGTGCGCGCGATGACGATCTACGACCTCGCGCCGCTCCACTTTCCGGAGTGGTCCCATCGGCGCACGCGCAGGCTTCACGGGCGCAGCTACCGAGAAGCGAAGAAGGCGGACGCTCTCTTCGCCATCTCCGAGTTCACCGCGAGCGACGTCGAGCAGCGGCTCGGCGTGCGTCCGCGTGTCGCGTATCCGGGCGTCGACGAGCGGTACACGCCCGAAGGACCGCGCGCGGAGGGCGTCGACGTGCTCGCGATCGGCACGCGCGAGCCGCGCAAGAACCTCGAGGTGCTCGACGGGCTCGGCGTGCACGTCGTCGACTACGTCCCCGACGACGAGCTGCCGCGGCTCTACCGCGGCGCGTCCGTGTTCGTCTTTCCTTCGCGCTTCGAGGGCTTCGGGATGCCGGTCGTCGAGGCGATGGCGAGCGGAACGCCCGTCGTCTGCTCGAGTCACGCGTCGCTCGACGAGGCGGCCGGCGACGCCGCCGTGCGGGTCGACGTCGAAGATCCAACAGCGATCGCGCAAGGGATCGAAGAGGCGCGCGAGCGGAGCGAGGAGCTCGTCGCGAGCGGCCTCGAGCATGCGGGCAGGTTCACGTGGCGCTCGACCGGAGAGGCGTTGCTCCGCGGCTACCGCGAGGCGGCCGCGTGAAGGTCGCGCTCGACGTCTCGGCGCTCCGGCTCACCCGCGCGGGTTCCGCGCGCTACGTCGAGGGCCTGAGGCGGGAGCTGCCGAAGCACGTCGAGCTCCGGGAGCTCGCGTGGGGCGGCACCGGCCGCGCGACGGCGGCGATCCGCGATGTCGGCTGGTACCCGCTCGGGCTGCCGCGGGCGGCGCGCAGTGCCGACGTGCTCCACTGCCCGACGTTTCGCGCGCCGCCGCGCAGCTCCGTGCCGATGGTCGTCACCGTGCTCGATCTCGCAGTGCTTCGGCACCCGGAGCTCTTCAACCGCTGGAACCGCACGTACAGCCGACTCACCGTCCCGCGAGTCGTGCGAGCGGCGCGCCGCGTGATCGCCATCTCCGAGTTCACGAAGCGCGAGCTCGTGGAGCTGCTCGACGTCGACCCGGGCCACGTGTCCGTGATCGGCGTTCCGCCGCTCGGTGGTCTGTCGCCGGAAGGCCCGAGCGCCGAAGGCGACTACGTGCTCGCTGTCGGGACGCTGGAGCCGCGCAAGAACCTGGAGCGCGCGGTGGACGCGGCGTCACGCGCCGGCGTGGAGCTGCGGGTCGTCGGCGCGCGCGGCTGGGGCGGCGTCTCGCCGAACGGCGTCCGCTGGCTCGGCGAGGTCGGTGACGACGAGCTCGCGAAGCTGCTGCGCGGTGCGCGCGCTCTCGTCTACCCGTCGCTCTACGAAGGCTTCGGGATCCCGATCCTGGAGGCGATGTCCGTCGGTACGCCGGTCGTCACGTCCCGTGGCGGCGCGACCGAGGAGGTCGCGGGCGGCGCCGCGGTGCTTGTCGACCCGCTCGACCCGGCCTCGATCGCCGCGGGGATCGCCGACGCGGACCGACGCCGCGACGAGCTTCGCGCCCTGGGCCTGGCGCGCGCGCGGTCGTTCACGTGGGACGACGTGGCCGGGCGGACCGTCGAGGTGTACGAGGCGGCGCTGTGATCGTCGTGGACGCGGACGTGCTCGGGCGCGACCGGACGGGCGACGAGACGTACGTCGCGAACCTCCTGCAGGCGCTCGGCGACGCCAAGGGCGACCTTCGCATCGCCGCGATCACGCGTGACGCGTCGCTCGTGCCGGCCGGGATCGAGCCGCTCGTGCTGAGCACCGGCTCGCAGGAGCTGCGGATGGCGTGGTCGGTTCCGAGACTCCTTCGCCGCGTCAAGCCGCGCCTCGTCCACTTCGTCCACGCGCTTCCGCTGCGCCTGGACTGTCCGGCCGTCCTCACCGTGCAAGACCTGAGCTTCGAGCGCGACCGCGCGATGATGGGGTGGAAGGACCGGGCCGTCTTTCGTCGCGTCGTGCCGCGCTCCGTCCGTCGAGCCGGGCGCGTGCTCGCGATCTCCGAGCGGACGAAGCGCGACCTCGTCGAGCTCTACGACGTCGCGGAGGAGAAGGTCGTCGTCACGCCGCTCGGCGTCGACCCGGCGTTCCGCCCCGGTGTTGAGGGCCGCGGCACGTACCTGCTCTTCGTCGGGGCGATCCAGCAGCGCAAGGACCCGCTCGCGGCCGCCGCAGCCGCCTCGGCGAACGGCCTCCGGCTCGTCGTGGTCGGACCCGAGAAGGATGCAAGCCTGGCGAACGAACTGCGTCTCGCAGGCGCCGACGTCAGGGGCTACGTGCCGAAAGAGGAGCTTGCAGAGCTCTACCGCGGTGCCGCCGCTCTCGTGCTGCCGTCGCGCTATGAGGGCTTTGGCCTGCCCGTCGTGGAGGCGATGGCGAGCGGGACGCCGGTGGTCGCTGCACCAGACGAGGCGCTGCGCGAGGTCGCGGGCGACGCGGCAATCTTCGCGGAACCTTCCGAGCTCGGCGGGGCCGTCCAGGTAGCGCTCGACGATCGCGACCGGCTCGTTGCCGCCGGGCTCGAGCGGGCACGTCTGTTCACCTGGGCGGAGACCGCGCGCCGCACGCTCGACGTCTACCGGGAGCTGCTGTGAGTGTCTCCGCGATCGTCGTCTCGCACGGCCACGCCGACGACGTCGAGCGACTCGTCCCGGTTTTGCGGCCACAGGTCGACGAGCTCGTGCTGGTCGAGAACGTGCCGGGGAGCGTGCGCGGCGAGCCAGACGAGGCTCGCGTGCTCCGAAATACTCGACCGCTTCCGTTCGCCGCGAACGTCAACCAGGGCATCGCGGCGACGAGCGGCGACTTCGTGCTCGTCGCGAACCCCGATGCCGTGCCTGCGCCGGATGCGGTCTCGGTGTTGCGCGCCTTCATGGAGTCCCACCCGCGCGCCGGGCTTGCGGGGCCGCAGATGCAGTGGCCGGACGGGCGCTGGCAGCCGTCTCGCCGGCGCTTCCCGACGGGCGGCGGAACGCTGGTTCGCCGCACACCGCTCCGTGCGCTCTTCGGCGGGACGTATTCGCAGCGCGGGCACTACCAGCTCGACGAGCGGCCGACGGAGCCCGCGCAGGCGGACTGGCTGCTCGGTGCATTCCTCTTGATGCGCCGCGCGATGCTCGACGAGCTCGGCGGCTGGGACGGCGGCTTCCGACATTACGGTGAGGACATCGACCTCTCGTACCGCGCGTTTCGCGCTGGGTGGGAGCGGTGGTACGTGCCCGCAGCGCGTGTGACCCACGACTACGCGGCCGTGATCGACCGGAGGTTCCTCACCCGGCACACGTGGTGGCATCTGCGCGGGATGGCGCGGTTCGTGCGCAAGCACCCCGAGCGCCTGCTGCGCCTCGGTTAAGCGCCGACTTCGTGTCGAGAGCGTGACGATTCCGTAACGGACACTTTCGAGCGCGATCGCCGGCGGCTACCACAGGTGGACACATCTGTCCCCGTCACGAACTGGAGCCGCCGATGACACGTGTCCGTCTGCTCGTCCTGCTCACCCTGCTCGTTCTCTTCGTTCAGCCCGCCGCCGCGAGCGGGACGACTGCGCTCGTGATCAGTCAGGTGTACGGAGGCGGCGGTAACGCCGGCGCGCCGTACGCAAACGACTACGTGGAGGTCTTCAACTCCGGGACGACACCCGTGAGCGTCGCGGGGTGGTCGATCCAGTACGCCACAGCGGCCGGAACGAGCTGGTCAGCCACTGCGTTGTCCGGAACGGTGCAACCGGGCAAGTACTACCTCGTTCAGCTTGCCGGTGGAACGGTGGGCAGTGCGCTTCCGGCACCGGACGCGTCCGGCACGACGAACCTGAGCGCCACGAGCGGCAAGATTGCGCTCGTCCGCGACACGGCCGACCTCACCTGCGGTGCGACGGCGGGAAGCTGCAGCGCCGTCGCGCTCGTCGAGGATCTCATCGGCTTTGGGACAGCGGGTGACTACGAAGGCAGCGGCGCGGCGCCGGCGCTGAGCAGCACGACGGCTGCGATCCGTGGCAGCTCGGGCTGCTCCGACACCGACGCGAACGCCGCCGACTTCGCGGCCGCGGCTCCCGCGCCGCGCAACTCCGCAGCCGCGGAGCATGCATGCTCGACGACGCCGCCCGCGGGCCCGAGCGCCACGCAGACCGCGGCCGTCGAAGTGCAGGTCGACGCCGCGCTTTCGCTGTCGCTCGAGAAGGCGACGCTCAACTTCGGCACGACGACGGCCGGCGCAGCGCCTGCTCCGGTCTCCGAGCGCGTGACCGTGCTCAGCAACCATCCCGCGGGCTACGCGCTCACCGTCCACCGCAGCGCGTTCGCGCCCGCAGACCTGCCGTTGGCGATCCAGGCCACCGCGCCTTCGGGCGGCACGCTCGGGTCGGCGCTCGCCGGCGGTGCCCTCGCACCGGTTCCGGTCGGGCCGTCGGTGCTGACCATCGGCCAGACGAGCGCGATCAGCGCTCCGAGCGGCGACGTCTGGCCCACGAACGTCGGCTTCGCCGCGCCGTTCCCGACGGTCGCGCCGGGCCGCTACACGGCGACGGTCACGTTCACGGTGATCGGCCGGTGATCCTCGCGCCGGGCGCAGCGATCGCCGCTCTGGCGCTCGTTGCCGCCGGTGCACCCGATGGGATAGGCCGAGAGCGACCGCTCGCGTCGCTCTCGGCCTCGCCCACGCGGATCGCGCTGAGCGGCACGAGCCGGGCGTCGGTCACGCTGACGAACTACGGGGCGACCCGTGCGCAGGTGAACGTGGGGCGTGGCAGCTTCACCCTCGACCTGCGCGGCCGACCTGCGATCGGGCGGCCCGGTGTGCGGAGCGCCCAGTCGTGGCTGACCTTTCGCCCGTCGTCGGTGTCGATCGCGCCGGGCGGGAAAGCGGAGCTCCAGGTCGCGGCGCGTGTACCTGCCCGCGCGCGGCCCGGAGACCACCACGCGCTCCTCTTGCTCGTCACGCGACCGAGCCGCGTGGGCGGAGTCGGAGTCCGCATGCGGCTCGGCGTCCGCGTCGCGGTGCGCGCGCCGGGGAAGGTCGCTCGACGCGTCGCCGTCCGAGGTCTGCGCGTTCGTCGGAGCGGTCGCGTTCGTCGCCTCGACGTCACGGTCGAGAACCTCGGCGACCTGATCGAGACGAAGGTCGTGGACGTCGTGCTGTCCGCTCGTGGACGGGTCGACCGAGTCCACGCCGAGACACGCGAGGTGCTGCCCCGGACCCGCGCGATCCTGACGGCCCGCTACGCGGGACAGATTCGCGGGCGCGTAACCGGACGCGTCGAAGTCGACGGCGTCGCGAAACGGAGCTTCAGGCTGCGGCTGTGACTCGGCTCAACGGCCGGGACCGCGCAGCCCGGCAGCGCAGCCTCGCAGCGCCGGGTCCACATTCGCCGCCGGCGAGAAGCTGTAGCCGACCTGCGCGCCGAGCTCGCGCGTGTCCGGGTTGCGGGCGTCGATCTTCTGCGGGACGAACGTCGGGTCGATCCTGACGTCGACGTGAAACGGTGGCGGCGGCGTCTGCAGCAGGAACGTGCGGTCCTCGAGCCGGTTGATCTTGAAGGTGCAGCGTGCGGTCACCCGCCCGAGCGCCGGCTGCTTGTCCTTGCGGAGGAGCTCGCCGACGCGGATCACGACGCGCGACCCGCCGGGCGGATCGTCCTTGCCGCCCCAGCCGAGGCGATGAACCCGCACGACCGCGAACCCCGGGCGGTTCCCCGGCGTCGAGAACTGCGTGTAGTCGGTCTGATCCGAAGCCCACCCGTCCTGCGTCACGCCTCGCGTCGAGTTCTGGAGCCGCAACGGCGGAACGATCTTGACGAGGCGCCAGAACGTCTTCGTCCCCGCCGCGTAGTGCGCGTGGCTCTCGACGGGCGTGCCGACGATGTCGATTCCGGGATCGACGACGACGTACTCCACCGCCGTCGGCGGCTGAGTGATCTCGCCGGTCGCCGCGTTGACGAGATCGGGCGAGAGCGTCGGGCCGGGACCGGGAGCGCTGCCGTCGGTCGACCAGACGTGCTTGAGCGACCGGTTCCAGAACTCCATCTGCCAGATGCCGTTGTAGTCGGTGAGCCGTTGCCCGAGGTAGAGCGTCGGCGCCCCGCCGGTCGCGCGGTCGATCCAGTCGAACGGCGGATCGATGTCCGCGGAGATCTCCTCGGAGAACGTGTTCGAGGCGCTCGCGGCCGACATCTGGCCGGCGATCCCCCAGACGAGGAGCAGCAGCGCGACGAGCGCGAGGACCTGACGCGTTCCCCACGGGAGCACGCGAGGCAGGACGATCACGAGCAGCGACAGCACCACGAACCCGATCAGCACGTTGCGCGCGCGATCCGGCGTCCACTCGTACGTCCGGTTCGCCGCCTGAAGCAGTGAGAAGCCCGGCGCGTCCGAGTAGATGCGGACGTCCATCTTGTACTGGTACGCGAGCAGCAGCGCGGACAGCGTGAGCCCAGCTGCGCCGGCGACCGCCCACCAGCGAGTGAGCGGACGCTCGAAGAACATCGCGGTGCCGACGAAGAGGAGCGGCGCGACATAGATCAGGTTGCGCTCGACGACGAGCGTCGAGAACGTCGTCGAGATGTACGCCGCCTTCACCGCCGTGTACCAGCCGAACCCGACGATCAGCGCTCCCATCGTCGCGACCACCGCACGCCGCTCGGGCGTCCACTCCTCGCCTCGCGGGCGGACGAGCGCGGCCAGCCCCGCAATCATCGGGAAAACCCCGACCCCGACCGCGAGCGCGCCGACGGCCCAGAGCCCGTTCTCGAGCATGCGGTCCTTGTAGTGCTGCGTCGCGACCAACCAGGCGAACGAGACGTGTGAGATCGCGGCGTTGACGACGATCACGAGCCCGACGAGCAGCAGCACCCCGCCGACCCAGTCCCAACGCGACCAGCGCGCGTACTCCTGCTTCGCGCGAGGGCTCGTGGCCACAAGCGCGAGGGCCGCGATCAGGAACGCCGCGGGCACCACGGCGAGCTGTTCGCGAACGAGCGGAGCGAGGAGCGACGCCAGCACGGCGCCGCCGATCCACCACCGAGTACGTCGTGCGAACGCCTTCGCGATCAGGTACGCACACAGCGTCGCCCACGGGTAGGCGACCGGCTCTTCCACGAGGATCGACGAGTAGTAGAGCGCCGGGATCACGCCCGCGCCTGCCGCGGCGAACAGTGCCCACGGCTTCGACACGATCATCCGCGCGAGCCCATACGTGGGGAAGACGACCGAGGTCATCAGCAGCACGTTGAGGAGCTTCGCGACGCCGTACGCCTGCCCGACGTCCTGGATCCACCAGACCGGAGCCAGCACGTAGGGATAGAGGGCGTGCGACGGGAACGGCACACCGCGGCGCGCCGTCTCGCCCGTCTCGGCGACCGCCCGCGAGAGCTGCGCCGTCTCGAGCTCGTCGCTGTTCAGCCAGATCGTGACGTGCCCCGAGGCCTCCCACCCGTAGAGCACGCAGAGCCAGAGGTAGATCGACAGGATCGGCACGGCCGCGAGCAGCCGGTTGACCCACGGCCTCGGGACTGCCGCGGCGCGTGCGCTCGCGACGCTCACTCGGCTGCGGACCCGAGGAAGACGACGGGATCGAGGTCGAGATCGCGTCGCACGAACCGGCACGTCACACCGGCCGCTGCGCACGCCGCGACGATCGCGTCGAGCCGCTCGCGTCCCGCCTCCGGGATCGTGACCAGCACGATGTCGGGGCGCGTCCGCTCGAGCACGTGCGCGATCTCCGACGTTCCGCCCACGACCGGCACGCCCTGCAGCCGCCGGCGACGCAGACGCGGGTCGTCGTCGACGAAGCCCACGACCTGCTCGCCCGGCGTCTCGCGCAGTTCGCGGAGCAGGCTGCGGCCGCCTCGTCCCGCGCCGACGAGCAGTGTCCGGCGGCGAGTCGTGTGGAACGACGAGAGCCCGCGTGCCGCCGCCCGCTCCCAGAACCGCGACGCGCCGACGAGGACGATGCAGATGAGCGCGTCGATCACGAACACGCTCTTCGGGAAGTCCCCGAGGTCGCGGGTCGCGGAGAGCACGCCGAACGCGACGAACTCGGAAGTGACGACCGCCGCGACGACCGCGACCGCGTCGCGGGCGCCGGCATATCGCCACACGCCGCGGTAGAGACCGAACGGGATGAACGCGAGGTAGCGCGAGACGAGCAGGATCGGCAGCGCGGTCGTGAAGATGAACCGCTGCGTGACCGTCCCCTCGCCCTCGACGCGCAAGAGGTATGCCGCGAGAAAGGCGGCGCAGATCAGCGCGAAGTCGACGATGACCTCGACGAAGCGCCTGCGGTGGATCGCGAAGAACGAGGTTCCCGACGACCGGTCGCGGTCGGCGTCGGAGAGCAGGCTTGCAAACTGCACGAGCAGCGCGAACGTCAGGAGGACGCCAAACAGCGTTACGAGCGTGTTGTTCAGCACGGAGTACGCGAAGCTCGTCCCGCCGAGCGCAGCCGCGACGAGCGCCAGCAGCACGACCGACCGCTTCTCCGACAGCCCGTGGTACACGAGCCGGTGCGATGCGTGGTCGCGGCCGCCCTGGTGAACCGGGCGACCTTCGAGCAGTCGTACGACGGTGACGAGCGTCGTGTCGAGGATCGGCACGGCGAGGATCAGGATGGGCAGCAGAAGCGTCGCGGCGGTCGAGCCGGCGACCTCGTAGCTCGTCAGGAGCCCGAAGCACGCGACGGCGAAGCCGAGCACCTGCGAGCCGGAGTCGCCCATGAAAGCCTCCGCGGACCCTCGCACCCGCAAGTTGAAGCGCAGGAAGCCGACGCAGGCGAGCGCGAGCGAGAGCGCGAGCACGAGCACCGTGTCGTTCGGGTGGACGGTGACGGCGTCGAGCGCGAAGTAGCCTGCTGCGATCGCAGCGAGTGTCGCCGCGAGCCCGTCCATGTTGTCGAGGAGGTTGAACGCGTTCGTCATCCCGACGAGCCAGATCACGCCGAGCGGCACCGCGATCCAATCGCTCCCGACGATCTCGACCGTCAGTCCGCTCCACAGCGCAATCGTCGCCGCGCCGAGCTGCGCCCCGAGTTTCGCCCAGGCGGGGAGCGCGTACAGATCGTCGACGAACCCCGCGAGGAAGAGCAGCGTGCAGCCGCCGAGCACACCCCACAGCTCGGAGCTCGGCTCGAGCGCACCGGTCGCGAGCGCGACCAGGACGCCCGCGAGCAGTCCCGCGAAGATGCCGAGTCCGCCGACGAGCGGCGTCTCTCGCTCGTGCCAGCGATCGGCGCTAGGCGCAGCGGAGAGGCGGCGGAAGAGAGGGGAACGGAGCGCCGCCCAGATCACCGCGTACGAGGCAGCCAGGGCGGCGATCGCAGCGAGCGCGATCACGAAAGGAAAGGGTAAAGGAGGGCTGTTAGCGCGTTGTGTGCCTAACCTAGCTTCGTGCGGCCTTCACTCCTCGAGGTTCTCCGCTGCCCGGTGTGCTCCTCCGAGCTGGCCCTGGACGGCGACGGCCTCTCCTGTTCCTGTTGCGGCGGCGCCTTCGAGATCGAGGGCGGCGTGCCCCGAATGCTCGACGACCGCCTCCCGGGCATGGCGGAGAAGCGCCGCGAGATCGACGCGTGGCCGGCCAAGGCAAGGGAAGAGGGCTGGTACGGCGAGGACGACGCGACCGACCTGCTCTTGCCGGCGGTCCCCTGGGACGACCCGACCTGGGCGGCGAACGAGCACTCCTTCAACCTGCTGCTCCGGAACTACGTGAAGCCGGGCCAGCGGGTGCTGGAGGTCGGCGCCGCACGCTGCTGGGGCGCGCTCCACATGGTTCCGCGTGGCGTGGACTACGTCGCGACCGACATCCTCGCCGACCCGGTGATCGGTCTCGGCCGCGGCGAGTTCTACGAGCGTCACGTCGGCCCGTTCGAACGCGTGCAGGCCGACGGAGAGAACCTCCCGTTCTCGGACCGCTCCTTCGACCTCGTCTACTGCGTCGCGAGCCTGCACCACGCAGTCGATGCGCGGCGAATGGTCAAGGAGATGGCGCGCGTTGCTCGGCGCGGCGCCATCGTCGCTGCGCTGAACGAAGGGACCCGTGCGCCGGGGGCGAGCGACGACAACCCGCAGCAGTCTTCCGAGAAGGCGTATGGGATCAACGAGCACGTGCACACGATGTGGGCCTACGTCGGCGCGTTCCTCTCCGCGGGCGTCGCGATCACGCGGCTCGAGCAGGCAGAGGGCTATGATGTGATCCGTCAGCGCCGCCGGTTGCGCCACGTCATGCGCGTGCCGCTCGTCGGACGCACCGCGGCGACGCTCGCGACGCAGAACTTGAGCGAGTACTCGGGGCTCACGATCTTCGGACGTCGGCTCGTATGAGCACGTACACCGACGTCCTGCGCTACCGCGAGCTGTTCGGCTCCCTCTTCCGCCGCGATCTCGAGGCGAAGTACAAGGGTACCGCGCTCGGCGTGCTCTGGTCGCTGGCGAACCCGCTGCTGTTGATGGGGATCTACCTCGTCGTCTTCTCGCTCCTCTGGCAGGTGATCGACCAGGCGTATCCAGGGCTATTCCTGCTCAGCGGGCTCACGCTCTGGGTCTTCTTCGCCAACTCGTTGCAGGCCGCGTCGAAGAGCCTGCTCGAGGCAGCAGCGTTGATCCGCAAGACGCGCTTCCCACGCCAGCTCGTCCCGTTCTCCTCCGTTGCGACGAACCTCGTCGCGTTCGTCGTGATGTTCGCGCTCGTCCTCGTGCTCAACTTTGCGTTCCTGCCGCGCGTGCGCACGACCGAGTGGGTCGCGATCCCGCTCGCAGCCGTGTTCGTGTTGTTCGTGTCAGGCCTCGCGCTCGCGGTTGCGTGCGCGACGGTCGTGTTCCGCGACGTCGAACACCTCGTGAGCGCACTGCTGCTGCCGTTGTTCTTCCTGACGCCGATCCTCTACACGATCGAGAACCTGCCGGGAGCAGCCGCGGACTACGACTGGCTCGCCGAGATCCTGCGCTGGGGGAATCCCCTCGCACCTTCTGTCAACGCGATCCGCGACCCGCTCTTCTTCGGCGAGTGGCCGGCGGTCGCCGACGTCGTCTATCTCTGCGTTGCCGCAGCCGTGGCGCTCGCGCTCGGGGCGTGGGCCTTCAGCCGCGTCGACGACCGGATGGCAGTCGAACTGTGATTCGCCCGTCGTAGAGCGCCGGCTCGCCGTCGAGCGGCACGGCCGCGGGGAGCCCCGCCACTTCCGTCCAGCGCACGGCTGCACCCTCGAGCACGGAAGGGCACACCAGCGGGTGCGCGAACCCCGGCACGCGGCCGGGCGGCGCGTACGCCGCGAGCTCGGCCGGACGACGACGGCCTTCCACCGAGCCTCCGACGATCGCGTAGCCCTCTCGGTGCGCGGCGAGCACACGCACGTCCCAGTCCGGGGCGGCGACCGCCTCGCCCAGGTGCGCGACCGGCGTTCCCTCGCGCTCCAGCACGTCGACCTCGAAGTCGAGCGTCTCCTCGCCGAGCTCGCCGAACCAGAAGCGGCTCTCGTCGACGAGGTCGATCGACAGCCGGTAGTGCCCGGGGGGGATGGGCGCGCGAACGGCGACGTCGACGGTTGCGCTGCCGCCTGGTTCGGCGGCAACCGGCGTTCGCAGCCCGTCCCAGACGATTGCGTTGCCGAGCTCGTCGAGCCAGTGGTACGAGACCGTGAAGCGATCGTCGCGCCACGGGGTGTCGCCGGCGTTCTCGAGCTCCACGCGCACGCTCGTCAGCACGCCTGCGTGCAGCTCGGGCAGCTCGTGAGCGCCCCATCTGACCGCGAGCGGCCGTCCCATCCGCCACTAGTCTAGGGAGCTATGGACCCGTTGCTTGTGCGCGCCGCCCGGCGCGAGCCGGTCGAGCGCACGCCGGTCTGGTTCATGCGTCAGGCGGGCCGCTCGTTGCCCGAGTACCGCGAAGTCCGCCGAGGGCGAACGCTCTTCGACGTCGTGCGCGACCCGGAGCTCTGCGCAGAGGTGACGCTCCAGCCGGTTCGCCGCCATGACGTCGATGCGGCGGTGATGTTCGCGGACATCATGCTGCCCGTGCTCGGGATGGGCGTCGACGTCGAGCTCGTCGAGAACGTCGGGCCGGTCGTGCAGCAGCCGATCGCGAGTGCCGCGGACGTCGAGCGCTTGCGGGTCGGCGAGCCCGACGCGTCGATCCTGGAGGCGATCGGGATCGTTCGCCGAGAGCTCCGCGACGACCAGGCCGTCGTGGGCTTCTGCGGCGGCGTCTTCACGGTCGCGGGCTACCTCGTCGAAGGAAAGCCGAGCCGCGACTTCACCAAGGTCAAGACGTTGATGTACCAGGAGCCGCAGGTGTGGCATGCGCTCTGCGACAAGCTCGCCGACACGTTCGCCATGTACGTGCGCGCGAAGGCAGATGCCGGCGCGGACGTCGTGCAGCTCTTCGACTCCTGGGTGGGTGCGCTTTCCGTCGCTGACTACGCCGAGTTCGTCGCGCCGTACTCCGCGCGCATCCTCGCTGCGCTGGACGTCCCGACGATCCACTTTGGCACGGGGACAACGCACCTGCTGCGTGCAATGTCCGACGCGGGCGGCGACGTGATCGGGCTCGACTGGCGCATACCGCTCGACGACGGGTGGTCGCTCGCAGGCGAAGACCGCGGCGTTCAGGGCAATCTCGACCCGACGCTCCTGCTCGGCCCGTGGGAGCGGATCGAGGTCGGTACGCGCGACGTGCTCGACCGTGCCGGTGCGCGCCCGGGCCACATCTTCAACCTCGGCCACGGCGTCCTGCCGGGCACCGACCCATCGGTTCTGTCGCGTTTACGAGAGCTCGTGCACGAGCTGACCACCGAGGTCCGCGTCTGACTTCTGCCGTTGTCCTGATGGCGTACGGGTCGCCGGAGCGCGTCGAAGACGTGCCCGCGTACTACGCGGACATCCGTGGGGGGCGTCCGATCAGTCCGGAGCGTCTCGCTGACCTCGTCGAGCGCTACCGGCGCCTCGGGATCGAAGACGGCTCGCCGCTGAACGCGGTCACGGAAGAGACGCGCGCGTCGCTCGAGCGCGAGCTCGGCATCCCCGTGTTCACGGGCATGAAGCACTGGACGCCGCGGATCGCCGAGGCGGTGGAGCGCGCGCTCGAGACCGGTGCGTCGACGGTCGTGGGCCTGGTCCTCGCGCCGCACTACTCACCGCTCTCGATCGCGGGTTATCGGCGTCAGGTCGAAGCGGCGCTCGGCGACAACGCGGAGCTTGCCTTCGTCGAGCGCTGGGGGGTGGAGCCTGGGTTCATCGACCTGCTCGCCGACCGGGTGCGCGGGACCGACGCGCACGTCGTCTTCACCGCGCACAGCCTTCCCGTCGAGGGCGCCGGCGACTACGAAGAGCAGCTGCTCGAGACGTCAGCGGCAGTCGCGGAGCGCGCGACGCTCGGCGACAGGTGGTCGTTCTCGTTCCAGTCGGAGTCGCCCACCGGCGTGCCGTGGCTCGGCCCGGACATCCTCGACCACCTGCGCACGCTGCACGAGGGAGGCGTGCGGCACGTGCTTGCCTGCCCGGTCGGCTTCGTCGCCGACCACCTCGAGATCAAGTGGGACCTCGACATCGAAGCCGCCGAGCTCGCGCAGGAGCTGGGTCTCGAGTTCGAGCGGATCGAGATGCCGAACGCCGATCCCCGCTTCGTCGGCGTGCTGGCGGGCCTGGTGCGACGGGCCCTTGCGGTACCTTCGAGAGCGTGATCCGCCCCGGCGAGATCCGCATCGACGAGGTCTCGCGCCGCTTTCGCGTCTACCCCAAAGATGCCCGGACGCTCAAGGAGCTGATCGTCACGCGTGGTCGCGGACGTGGCGAAGACGTCTGGGCGCTCTCCGGAGTGATGCTCTCGGTCGAGCCCGGCGAGGCGGTGGGGCTGGTCGGGCGAAACGGCTCCGGCAAGACAACGCTGCTCAAGCTGATCGGCGGGATCATCAAACCCAGCATCGGCCGCGTGGAGGTCGGCGGACGCGTCGCCTCGCTGCTCGAGCTCGGCGCGGGGTTCCACCCGGAGTTCACGGGCCGCGAGAACGTCTTTCTGAACGGCGCGCTGCACGGGTTGTCCCGCGCCGAGATCCGCGAGCGGATGGACGAGATCGTCGAGTTCGCCGGCATCGGCCACTACGTCGACCTGCCGGTGCGCACCTATTCGGCGGGGATGTACATGCGGCTCGGCTTCGCGGTCGCCGCGCACGTGGACGCCGACGTGCTGCTCCTCGACGAAATCTTTGCCGTCGGCGACGAGGAGTTCCAGCGCAAGTGCTTCGGCCGGATCTCGCAGTTCAAGCAGCGCGGCGGCACGATCGTGTTCGTCTCGCACGACGCTGCGTCGGTGGAGCGTCTCTGCGAGCGCGCGGTCCTGCTTCGCGACGGGATGGTCGACTTCGACGGCCCGACGCACGAGGCGATCCTCCGTTACCGCTCGCACCTCGCTGAGGATCGCAACCCCGCGGAACGTGGCGCCGGGCTCACCGAGTGGGGGAGCGGGGAGGCGCGCATCACCGAGGTCTCGCTCCAGGGAGCGGACGGTGAGGAGAGGATGCAGTTCGTCGCAGGCGAGCAGCTGACCGTTCGCCTGCGCGTCGTTTCCGACAGTTCGGTTCCACCGCCGCAGCTCCAGTTCGAGCTGCGCGAGTGGGGCGGCGCGTTGATCGCCGGCGGCTCGCACGACACCTCCGTCCTGGGTTGGGACGGTGCAGGCGAGCAGCTCTTCCGCTTCGACGTCGACGAGCTGCCGCTCGCCGAGGGGCGCTTCAAGCTCCGCTTCGGGCTCGTCTCGGCGGACGGCCTGCACCTGTACCACTGGCTCGACGACGCGCTGCGGCTCTACGTGATCCCGCAGGAGCGCGACGCCGGGCTCGTGAGGCTCGAGGGGCGCTGGACGAGGGAGATCGGCGCGCCTGCCGAACTCCACTCCCTATGAGCTCCCGCACCTGCCCGGACTGGCCGCGCCTGATGGAGCTCGCACCCGAGCTCCAGTTCAAGCACTACACGCTCGCCGAGGCGAAGCTGCCGAGCGAGGCCGTCGTCGACATCGGTGACGTCTCGCAGGACACGGTCGCGATCTGCTGCGACCTCGAGCGCCACGTCTTCTACGGCGAGCACACCGACCCGGGCGTCGCGGCGGCGTTGCGCGAGACCCACTGGTACGACCTCGCGGAGTGGTCGACGTCAGGCCAGGGCCAAACGGGCCCATCCTGATCCACCCGCCTCCCCACCCCTTGGGGTGGGGAATGGTGATCCACCCGCCTCCCGGCGCTGACGGTACCCCCGCGTTCGTGCCGTGTCTGTGCCGGGCCGTGACGGCTTCGTGACGATCGTTCCCCGGCGAGCGCGCCGCTAGCGCTTCCGCAGTGCGAGCACCTGGTCGAGCGGCTTCGTGTTCAGCCACGTCCCCGAGCTGCGCCAAGCCGCGCCGGGCCGTTGCGACCGCGAGCCGCATGTTCCCGAGGCTCTGTACCGAGTGCGCGTCCGTGTTGACGCAGATCTGCGCACCCGCCTCGACCGCGAGGCGCACGTGCTCGTCGCGCAGGTCGAGCCTGGGCGGCAGCCCGTTCACCTCGAGCGCGACGCCTTCCTCCAGCGCGACCTCGATCGCACGCTCGATGTCGAGCGCGTTCGGCGGACGGTGGTTGATCAGCCGCCCGGTCGGATGCGACAGGCAGCGAACCGCCGGGTGGCGCATCGCCTCCGTCACCTTCCGCGTCAGCTCAGACGCCGACTGGCGCTGGCCCGCATGAAGCGAAAGCTGCAACCAGTCGAGCTCTGCGAGCACGTCGTCGGGCAGATCGAACGAGCCGTCGGGGAGGATGTCGCACTCGATTCCGCGCAGAACTCGGAACGGAGCCAGCCGCTCGTTGGCCTCCGCGATCTCCTCGCCTTGACGTCGCACCGCGTCCGCATCGAGGCCAGGGACGACGCGCACGTTCGTCGTGTGGTCGCAGATCGCGACGTACTCGTAGCCGAGCGCGATCGCAGCCTCGCCCATCTCGAGCACGCTCGCCTTGCCGTCCGACCACGTCGTGTGCACGTGCAGGTCGCCGCGCACATCGTCGAGCCGGAGCAGGAAGGGCGGCGGCTCGTCACGGTGCGGACGCTCGCGCAGCTCGGGTGGGCACCAGGGCACGCCGAGCGCGGCGTACACGCCCTCTTCATCGCCGGCGTCCGGCAGCGGCTCCAGGGCGCGGACGTACTCGGCTGATCCGGTCGCGCGCACGAGCGCCGTCCCAAAGGACTCCGTCGGCGGGACGACGAGCTCCACGGGCACCCCTTCGACGGTGACGCCGATCGCGCGCCGCTCGTCACGCTCGACGACCGAGACGATCTGCGTGAGCGCCTCGAAGGCTTCGAGCATCGTCGCGGGCTCGTCCGACGCGACGACGACGGCGAAGTCCTCGCTCGAGTCCTTCCACCGCCGCGGATCGCCCGCGACCTCTCCGCCCAGTGCCTCGGCCACCCCGGCCGCGAGCGCCCACGCGCGGTTGAGGAGCAACCCACGGCGCGGCTTCGGCTTCCCCGCGTGCTCGAGGCCGGCACGGAGCTTCGCCTCGGTCTTCGGGCCGACCCCCGGTACCGAGAGCAGCCGCCCCTCGGTGACGGCCGTTCGGAACTCGTCCGTCGTCCGCACATCGAGCGCCTGCGCGAGCTCGCGCATCCGCTTCGGGCCGACGCCGAGGAGCTGGCCGAGCCCCACGAGCTCCGGCATCAGCGTCTCCTGCAGCTCCCGGAGCTCCTCGAGTTCGCCCGTCTCGACGAGCTCCCGAAGCCGCGTCTCGATCCCGGGCCCGATCCCCCGCAGTTCCCGTACGCGGCCCTGTTCGACGAGCTCCGCGACCGGCGCCCGCGTGTCGCGGATCAGCTCCGCGGCCCGTCGATAGGCACGCGCGGTGTAGTAGCTCGCGCCGTTCAGCTCGAGCAACGCGGCGAACGCCTCGAGCTGCGCAGCGATCTCTGCGTTGTCCACGCGGATAGTGTCCACGAGCGATGGCCGCGATCGTCGTTCCCTTCCGCGGGGCGGGTGGCAAGCAGCGGCTCGGCTCCCTCCCCGACGATGAGCGCCACGCGCTCGCCCTTGCCATGCTCGCCGACGTCCTCGCCGCCTGTCGCGGCGTCGGGACGACCGTCGTCGTCACGCCCGACGCCGAAGCCGCCGGCATCGCGGCCGAGCACGACGCCGAGGTCATGGACGACCCGGGCAGCGGTCAGGGCGCCGCCGTCGCCGCCGCGCTGCGGAACGTCGTCGGTCCGGTGCTCGTCGTGAACGCCGACGTCCCGTGCGTCGTCCCGCGTGACCTGCGCTCGCTCGAGGCGGCGACGCCCGAGCACGGGCTCGCCTACGTCGCGGCGAGTGACGGCACGACGAATGCGCTCGGCCTCTCCGCGCCGGCGCTGTTCGCGCCGCTCTACGGACCGGGAAGCGCCGCGCGCTTCCGCATGCACGCGCACACGATCGGCGCCGACGTCGTCCCCGCGGCGATCCCGAACCTGGCCGACGACGTCGACTCGCTGGCCGACCTCGATCGGCTCGAGCTTCGCGTCGGACCACGGACGCTGGCCGCACGCGCGCGGTGAGGGTCACGGTCCTCAGCGGCGGCGTCGGTGGGGCGCGCTTCCTCCGCGGCCTCCTCGACGTCGTCGATCCCGCCGAGCTCACCGTGATCGGGAACGTCGGCGACGACCTCGAGATCCTTGGCCTGCACGTCTCACCGGACCTCGACAGCATCCTCTACGCGCTTGCCGGCCTCTCCGACGAGGAGCGCGGCTGGGGTCGTGCCGACGAGAGCTGGCACGCGCTCGAGTCGGCCGCCGCGTTCGGCGGTGCCGACTGGTTCCGGCTCGGCGACCGCGACCTCGGCCTGCACCTCGTGCGCACGGAGTTGCTCCGCGGTGGCACGCCGCTCTCCGCGGTCACCGCGCAGCTCGTCGAGCGCGCAGGCCTCGAGCTGACGCTGCTCCCGGCCACCGACGACGAGCTGCGCACCTGGCTGGACACACCGGCGGGCAGCTTCCACTTCCAGGAGTGGTTCGTCGCGCGCGGGCACCGCGACGAGGTCGACGCCGTCCGCTACGTCGGCGCGGACGCCGCGACGCCCGCGCCGGGAACGGTGGAGGCGCTTCGCGATGCCGAGCTGATCCTGATCGCCCCGAGCAACCCCTACGTCAGCATCGGCCCGATCCTCGCCGTCGCCGAGCTCGAGGCTGCATTGCGCTCGCGCACCGCACCGGTCGTGGCCGTCAGCCCGCTGATCGGGGGTCGCGCGGTGAAGGGCCCGGCCGACCGCATGCTGGCCCGGCTCGCGGGCGGGACGAGCCCCGCGCACGTCGCCTCCTGCTACGCCGGGTTAATCGATGCGCTCGTTCTCGACGAGGCCGACGCCCACGACGTGGAGAATCTGGCCGTGCGCCCCGTCATCACGAAGACGCTGATGTCCGACGCCGACGCCAGCCGGCGCCTGGCCGAGGCGGTGCTCGCCGCGTGAAGGTCGCGATCGTCGGGGGGACGGGGAAGTTCGGCACCGCGCTCGCACGCCGGCTCGCGGCGCAGGGTGACGAGGTCGTCATCGGCTCGCGCGACGCAGAGCGCGGACGGGCCGCCGGTGCAGAGCTCGGTGTGGAGGGCGCGAGCAATGCCGACTCCGTTGCAGGCGTCGACCTGGTGGTGCTTGCCTGCGACGCCGACGGCCTAGTCGACATTGCGCGCGAGCTTCGCGCTGCGATCGGCACGACGCCCGTGCTCTCGGTTGCGAGCGAGCTCACCGTGAAGGGCGAGCGCTCGCTCGCCGAGCGGATCGCCGAGCAGCTCGACGCGCCCGTCACCGCGGGGCTGCACACCGTTGCGGCGAGCACGATCGGCGAAGAGCAGGACGCACTCGTCTGCGGCGACGACGACGACGCCAAGGCGCTCGCGCTCGAGCTCGCAGGCCGCGCCGTGGGCGGCAGCGCGATCGATGCCGGCAAGCTCCGCAACGCGCGCGCGCTCGAGGGGCTGACGGGCGTGATCGTCGCGGTCAACAAGCGCTACAAGGCGCACGCCGGGATCCGGCTCACCGGCATTTGAGGATCATCCCTGTCACGGGTCTCCCCGAGATCCGCGAGGGCGACGACCTCGCCGCGCTCGTCACCGACCGCGTGACGCTCGAGGACGGAGACGTGCTCGTGGTCGCGCAGAAGGCGGTGTCCAAGGCCGAGGGGCGCGTCGTCAGGTTGGACGATCTCGAGCCCTCCGAGCGCGCGCTCGAGCTGGCGGGCGAAGGCGAGGATCCCCGCCGCACCGAGGCGATCCTCCGGGAAGCGGTCGAGATCGTCCGCGTCCGCCCGCCGCTGCTGATCGTCGAGACGCGCCACGGCTTCATCTGCGCCTCGGCCGGCGTCGACGCCTCCAACGCGCCGGAGCCGGGCACGCTCGTGCTGCTTCCCCTCGACCCCGATGCGTCCGCAGCGCAGATCCGTGAACGCGTGCGCGAGCTCACGGGCGCGAACGTCGGCGTGATCGTCAGCGACTCGTTCGGACGCCCGTGGCGCCAGGGGACCGTCGACGTCGCACTCGGCGCAGCAGGCATCCGCGTCATGGAAGACCTCCGCGGCACGCGCGATCGCATCGGCTACGAGCTCAAGTCGACGCAGATCGCGGTCGCAGACGAGCTCGCCGGTGCCGCCCAGCTCGTGATGGGCAAGGCCGACGGGATCCCCGTGGCGGTCGTCCGCGGCCTCGACGTCGCGGGCGAGGGCACGGCGAGCGAGCTCGTGATGCCTGCGGAACGCGACCTGTTTCGCTGGTGAGCCACTAGCCTTCCAGCCGTGCACGAGGAGCTCCTCGCGGCGATCAAGGACGGAAACGGGGCACGCGTGCGCGAGCTGCTCGCCGCCGACCCGAGCTTCGCCGACGCACGCGACGAGAACGGCGTGTCCGCGCTCATGCTCTCGCGCTATCACGGTGCGCACGAAGCGACGGCGGCGATTCGCGAGGCGCGCGCCGAGCTCGACGCGTTCGAGGCCGCGACGCTCGGCGACGTCGACCGGCTTCACGACCTGATCCACGACGACCCGTCGCTCGTCGACGCACGCTCGCCAGACGACGCCACCGCGCTCCACTTCGCAGCGTTCTTTGCACAGCCCGGGACCGCGAGCCTGCTCGTCGAGCACGGCGCCGACGTCCATGGAGTTTCGCCGACGTTCGGCAACGTCACGCCGCTGCACAGCGCCGCCGCGGGAGGCTCGGCCGAGGTCGTCCACCTGTTGCTGGCCGCCGGCGCCGACGCGAACGCTCGCCAGAACGGCGGCTTCACGGCGCTCCACGCCGCGGCGCAGAACGGGGACACTGCGATGGCGCGCAGCCTGCTCGACCACGGCGCGGAGGTCGACCCGCCGACCGAGGACGGTCGCACCGCGCTCGCGATCGCGGAAGAGCAGGGCCACGACGAGGTCGCAGCCCTGCTCCGCGAGCAGGCCTAGGTCGTGGCGTCGACGAGCTTGCCGAGCACGACGCCCCAGCCCTCGTCGTAGCTCGTCCGGTCTTCGGCCTTCTCCCAGCCGCGGTGCTCGAGCTCGACGCGGGTCGCGTCGCCGTCTGCGGCGAACCGCACCTCCAGCTCCGTCGCGGGCCGCGTCGGGTTGACGCGCCAGTTGAGCAGGAACCGGTTCGGGGGCTCCCAGGCCACGATGTCGGCCCAGTCGTGCTCCGACCCGTCGGCCTGACGTTCGTACAGGCGCTTCGCCTCGACGTCGAAGACCGCCGACTCGGTCTTCTCGTTTCCGATCGAGTGCGACTCGTACGGCCACCACGTGTCGATCCCGGCGGTGAAGAGGTTGAACGCCTTCTCCACCGGCAGCGGGACGGTCACCGTCTTACGGATCGCGTCGGTCTCGGTCGCGTGCATCGTCATTTCGCCCTCCTTCTCCGCCTCGGCCTCCGCAGCAGCCTCGAAGGCGGCCAGCACGTCGGTCCAGAAGCTGTCGAGATAGTCGCGCACCTCGGCCAGGCCGTCGGTGTCGACCCGGTAGAGGCGGCGCGTGCCGTTCCTGCGTTCGGTCACGAGCCCGGCCTCCTTCAGGACGCGCAGATGCTGCGAGACGGCGGGCCGGCTCACCGGCAGCTCGGCAGCGAGCTCGCCCACGGCCCGCGGGCCGCTCCTCAGTCGTTCGAGGATCAGGCGACGCGTGCCGTCTCCGAGCGCGTCCATTGCGGTTTCGTAAGTAACCACTTACGTAAGCGTACGCTTACGGTCAACCTGTGTCAAGGGCCGCCTACGCTCGCGGCGTGGAGCTGCTCGAGAGCCAGGTCGACCCGGATCCGTTGCGCCAGTTCGCGCGCTGGCGCGACGAGGCCGGCGGAGAGCTGGGCGCAGTCGCGCTCGCGACCGCGACGCCGGACGGCGCGCCGTCGCTCCGCATGGTCCTCCTGAAGGGAGCCGACGAGCACGGGCTCACCTTCTTCAGCAACTACGACAGCCGGAAGGGCGCCGAGCTCGCGGCGAACCCGCGGGCCGCGCTGCTCGCCTACTGGCCCAGCTCGGGCAGGCAGGTCCGCGTCGAGGGCGACGTGACCCGCCTCGACCCCGCAGAGTCGGACGCGTACTTCGCGACCCGGCCCGCCGGAAGCCGGCTCAGCGCTGCCGCCTCGCCGCAGAGCGCCGTCGTCGCCGACCGGGGTGAGCTCGAACGACGGGTCGCCGACTTGCGCGGCCGGCACGGCGACGACCCGCCTCGTCCCGAGAGCTGGGGCGGCTACCGGCTCGCCCCGTCGACGTGGGAGTTCTGGCAGCACCGGGAAGACCGCCTGCACGATCGTCTGCGCTACCGCCGCGACGGTACGGCCTGGCTCGTCGAGCGCCTCGCTCCGTAGAGTCCCGGGGGTGGCCGAGCAAAAGTCGAAGGAGGATCTCAACCGGGAGCTGATCGAGCTCCTCAACGAGCTCCGCGTCACGCTCCCCGGGGTGCAGGTGCTGTTCGCCTTTCTGCTCATCGCACCGTTTTCGCAGCGCTTCGACGACATCAACGACCTGCAGAAGTACGCCTATCTCGCCGCGCTGACGTTCACGGCGCTCGGCTCGGCGCTGCTGATCGCGCCGACGCCGTACCACCGGATCAGGTTCCGCGACGAAGACAAGGATGCGTTGCTCCGGGTCGCAAACAATCTCGCGCTCGCCGGCACGCTCTGCGTTGCGATCGCCATGTGCTGTGCCTTGTTCCTCGTCACGGACTTTCTCTTCACCGCGCCCCTGCCGGCATTGCTGACCTCGCTCGTCGCAGGTGTGATCGTGACGTTCTGGTACGCGCTGCCGCTCGGGCGCAAGCTTCGCGACTAACCACGATGCGCTTCTGCGACGAACAGGACTTCGGGTTCGGCTGGCACGACGACGAGCGGATGCAACGCACGTCGCATGCGCTCGTCGCCGACGGCGGCGTGTGGGTGATCGACCCCGTCGACTGGAACGAGGCGGAGGAGCGTGCGCGATCGCTCGGAGAGCCGCGCGGCGTCCTTCAGTTGCTCGATCGCCATGACCGCGACTGCGCGGCGGTCGCCGAGCGGCTCGGCGTGCCGCACCACGTCGTCCCGACCTGGAGGGTCGGTGGCGCGCCGTTCGAGTTTCTCCGCGTCTCGCGCAACCGCTTCTGGCGTGAGGTTGCGCTGTGGTGGCCCGAGACGCGCGTGCTCGCCTGCGCGGACGCGCTCGGGACGGTCGCGTTCTTCTGCGCGCCGGGAGAGCGTCTCGGCGTGCACCCGCTCCTGCGCCTCCGGCCGCCCCGCGCGCTCCGTCGGGTCTATCCGGAGCACGTCCTGACCGGGCACGGCGAGGGAGTGCACGAGAACGCGTCCGCCGCGCTCCACGAGGCGCTCAGGACGTCGCGTCGCAGACTGCCCGCCGCGCTCCGCGGCGCGTTTCGCAGCGCGCGCTGAAGCATGACGCAGCGAATCAGCGCTTCCGGCGCTCGCCGCGCGCGGCCGCGACGACGCGCTCGACCGCCTCGACGAGCTCGTCCGGCACGGGGCGTCCGCCGCTGAACCGCCGGTACGCGCGTTCGGGCTTGCGGCTGCGGCGGCTGCGCGGCTTCAGGCCGATCACGCTTTCGAAGTCCGGGGCGAGCTGGACGACACGCGCGCGCCCGGCGACGTCGGCGATGGCCTGGTTCGTCACGCGCTCGGACTCGTTCGGTGGCTTGCCGCGCGGCGCGTCGCGGTCGTGCAGGACGACGTATGGGATCCCGCACTCGTTGCAGATCCGCGCGAAGAGGGGCATGTTCGCCTTGCCTCCCGTCTCGAGGACGAGGATCCCTTCGCTGTCCGGCTCATAGCCGAGCGCCTCGAACACGAACGGCAGCGCGAGCTTCTCGGTCAGGCCCTCGACGAGGAGCACGGCGCGCGAGAGGAACATCTCGGCGCGCTCTGCGTCGAACTCCGCCAGCGCGCGGAAGCTCTCGTCGGACGGAAGCGGCTCCGGTTGCAAGAGCGCCATCCCCGACACGGTCCCCTGACGCACGAGCGCGAGCTCGTCGAGGTGCGCGACGCTGAGGAACGTCGAGGCGTGCGTCGAGTAGAGCACCTGGTTGCCGCGCTCGGCGAGCGATCGGAGCAGGCGATAGACGTGCCGTTGAGCTTGCGGGCTGAGGTACAGCTCGGGCTCCTCGATTAGCACGACGAGCCCGCGCACACGCGCCTCGACGAGGCGCTCGACAGCGCCGCTCAGATCTCTTGCCGAGTGGATGAGCTCGACCGACCTCGCGGCCCGCGGGTGCGTGGCGACGGAGACGAGGTCGCCGCCGCGGCGAGCGGTGGGCAGGAAGACGACCGGCGGCGCCCCTTCCCGGTTGAGGTTCAGCGTTGCGGGCGGGCGCGCGTCCAGGAAGAACGTTTGGTCCCCCGCGAACGCCTCGAGCCGGATCCGGCCGCTGTTCGCGCCCTGCGTGACATCGCTCGCGTTCGGCACCGGCGCGCCGGACTCGAGCAGCATCCAGATCGCCGTGAGCACGGTCGACTTGCCGCCGGAGGCCTCGCCGACGAGCGCGCAGATCCGAGGCGGGGCGAGCTCGACGTCGCGCGCGCTACGGAAGCCGTGGATGGAGACACGGTCGAGGAGGGCCACCGGTGCTGTGTACCCGTGCGTGCGGGCTCTATGCTCCGCGGCGTGCGCGCGCTGCTCGCTCTCGCGCTTCTCGGCGCGCTCGCCGGCTGTGGTGGAGCCGACGAGGCGGTCCGCCCGACCGGGCCGCTCGAGGTCGTCGACCGCCTGCGCGACGGCGGCTACGTGGTCTTCCTCCGGCACGCGGAGACCGACCACTCACAGAAAGACCGGCTCGGCGTGCCGTTGACCGACTGCGGCGGGCAGCGCAACCTGAACGAGGCGGGGCGGGCTCAGGCGCGCTCGATCGGCGAGGCCTGGCGCGAGCTCGAGCTCCCGGTCGGCGAGGTGCTTTCGAGTGGGTACTGCCGCACGCGCGAGACTGCGCAGCTCGCGTTCGGCCGGAGAACGATCGTCCCCGCGCTGACGGGAATCCCGGCCGAGATGGTCGGGACCTACACGGGCCGCGTGCGCGCGCTGCGCCGGATGCTCGGCGCGAAGCCGCCCGACGGAGAGAACACGGTAGTCGTCGGCCACATCGCGAACCTCCAGGCCGCGACGGATGTCGAGATCGAGGAGGGCGACGCAGCGGTCTTCGTGCCGCTCGGCGACAGCCGGTACCGGCTCCTCGCGAAGCTGCCCGCGTCGGCGTGGCCGCAGCTGGTCGAGCATTGATGCAGGTCGCCGACGAGCTCCGCGCACTGCTCGGGGATGGGAAGGTCTCGACGAGCGAGTCGGTGCTCGACCTGCACGCGGGCGACCTGAGCTATCACCCGCGGCGCGCGCCGGCGGCGGTCGTTTTCCCCGAGTCGACCGAAGACGTCGTGCGCGTCCTCGCGTGGGCGAACGAGCGCGGCATTCCCGTCGTTCCGTTCGGTGCCGGAACGTCGCTCGAGGGCCACGTGATCCCCGCGGACGGCGCCGTCACCCTCGACCTCGCGCGCCTGAACCGCGTGCTCGAGGTGCTCCCCGGCGACCTGCAGGCGCGTGCGCAACCGGGCGTGCTGCGCAGCGAGCTGAACGCCTCGGTTGCCGAGCACGGCCTGTGGTTCCCCGTCGACCCTGGCGCGGACGCCTCGCTCGGCGGGATGGCGGCGACCAACGCGAGCGGCACGACCACCGTCCGCTACGGCGGCATGCGCGCAAACGTGCTCGCCCTCGAGGTCGTGCTCGCCGACGGAACGGTGATCCGACCGGGCTCGCGCACGGTCAAGACTTCCGCGGGCTACGACCTGCGCTCGCTCTTCGTCGGCTCGGAGGGAACGCTCGGCGTGATCACCGAGCTCACGGTGCGCCTGCACGGCCTGCCGGAGCGCCCGGTCGCGATCCGCGCGGCGTTCCCAGACGTCGGGGCCGCCTGCCGCTCCGCAGTGGCGCTCGTCGGTGCCGGCTTGACGGTCACGCGCTGCGAGTTGCTGGACGAGGCGACGCTCCGCGCGGTGAACGCGTACAAGGGCACGTCCTTCGCCGAGACGCCGAGCCTCTTCGTCGAGCTCGACGGGGGCGACGACGAGGTCGCGTCCGTACGCGAGGTCTGCGGCTGGGAGAACGTGGCCGACTTCGAAGCGGTGACCGCCGCCGAGGCGCGCAAGCAGCTGTGGGACGCGAGGCACAACGCCGCGTTCGCGGTCGCCGCGGCTGCTCCGGGCAAGCGCTGGTTCGCGACGGACGTCTGCGTCCCGCTCTCCGTCCTCCCCGAGGCGGTGGAGCATGGTCGCGCGTGCGCCGACCGGCGGGGCATTCCCGCCGCAGTGATCGCGCACGCCGCGGACGGAAACTTCCACCTGGCGCTGATGGTCGATCCCGCGGACGCGGCCGAGGTCGCCTCGGCGCAGGCGCTCTACGCGGAGCTCGTCGACTGGGCCCTCGAGCGCGGCGGCACCTCGACCGGGGAGCACGGGATCGGCCTCGGCAAGCTCGACTATCTCGAGCGCGAGCACGGCGACCTGCTGCCGTACCTCCGGGCGGTGAAGGACGCGTTCGACCCCAAGGGAATCCTGAACCCGGGCAAGGTCGTGCGCTGAGCGGGGGAAGAAATCGGTGCTCTCGCGCGTCGAGAGAAGACCATGTATCCAGCGCCAACACAACTCGACACCAGAGCTCGCGAGCTGATCGAGGAGATCAACGAGATCGCGCAGTACCTCGACGCCCTCGAAGAGCACGACGTCAGCCCCGACGCGGAGCCTCCGCAGCTCAGCTGCTAGCTACGCTGCCGGGCCTATGAGGACCCGCTCGCTCGGCACCGGCGGTCCGGATGTCTCCGTCGTCGGGCTCGGCTGCAACAACTTCGGCTCGCGCGTCGACGAGCAGGGCACGCGCGCGGTCGTGGACGCTGCGCTCGAGGTGGGCATCACGCTCTTCGACACGGCGGACGTCTACGGCAACCGCGGCGGCAGCGAGGAGCTGCTCGGCAAGGCGCTCGAGGGCCGTCGCGACCGCGTGGTGCTGGCTACGAAGTTCGGCCATGAGATGACCGACGACGCGCCGCCGAACCGCGGTTCGCGCGATTACGTGCGCACCGCGATCGACGCGTCGCTGAAGCGGCTCCGCACCGACGTGATCGACCTTTACCAGTACCACCGCCCCGACGGTTTGACGCCGATCGAGGAGACGATCGGCGCGATGAGCGAGCTCGTCGACGAGGGCAAGGTGCGGTTCATCGGCTCGTCGAACTTCGAGCCGGAGCAGATCGAGCAGGGGGACGCGTTCGCGCGGTCGAACTCGTTGCATCGGCTCGTCAGCGCCCAGAACGAGTACTCGCTGCTCGAGCGCGGCGCAGAGCAGGAGCTGCTGCCGGTCTGCGAGCGGCTCGGGGTCGGCGTGCTCCCGTACTTCCCGCTCGCGAGCGGTCTGCTCACCGGCAAGTACCGCCGAGGCGAGCCCGCCCCCGCCGGCACGCGCCTCGCGATGCGCCCCGAGCGTCTCACCGACGAGGTCTTCGACGAGCTCGAGGCGCTCGAAGCGTTCGCGAAAGAGCGCGGCCACACGCTGCTCGACCTCGGCTTCGCCGGGCTGCTCGCTCAGCCCGCGGTCGCGTCAGTGATCGCCGGAGCGACCAAGCCCGAGCAGGTACGTGCGAATGCCGCCGCCGGCGAGTGGGAGCTGGACGGGCAGGACGTCCCTACCGCGGGACTGCGTACCGCTTGATGAACGCGAGGACGCGGTTCCACGCGTCCTCAGAAGCGTCGGCGAACTCCGCCTGCTTGCGGTCGAAGAAGCTGTGCGGCGCGCCCGGGTACGTCACGAGCTCGTGCTTCACACCTGCCTCCTCCAGCGCCCGCTCGAAGGCCGACACGTCCTCCGGCGGGATCCCCGGGTCGTCGCCGCCCATCAGCCCGAGGATCGGCGCGCGCATCTCGCCGGCACGATCCGCCGGCCCCGGTGATCCGTCCTGGCCCGTGCCCGGACGCCCGTAGAAGCCGATTGCGCCGTGGAGGTCGTGGCCACTCGCTGCGGCCAGCCAAGACTGGCGTCCGCCGAAGCAGAAGCCGACGGTGAAGATGACGCTGCACGTCTCGCGCAGATGCGCGACGACCGCCGCGACGTCTGCCTGGACGCCCTCAGTCGTCGTTTGCCTGACGTGCTCCATGTACTCGAAGTCGTCGTCGCGCTTCTCGGCGCCCGCGGTCCGGCCGAAGTAGTCGAACGCGACCGCGGTGTAGCCGCGCTCGGCGAAGCGAAGCGCGAGCTCCTCGTAGAAGCGGTAGAGGCCGCGAACGTCGGGGAGCACGACGATCCCGATCCCCGTCGCCTGGTCCGGATAGGCACCGAACGCCGCAAAGCGGTTGCCGTCGCGGCTCTCGAGGACCAAATCCTCGTGCGAGAGCGCCGCGCCGCGGATGATCGGAATCGGCGGCGACGAGTCGAGCTCGAAGCACACGCCGTGAAGATACTGGCTTGGGCTTAGGCCTCGATCGCGAGGCGCAGGCGAAGCGTGTACGTCAGCCGCACGCCCGTCGTGCTGACGAGCCGCGCGCTGCACTCGCCCGGCCCGAGGTTCGGCACGTTGATCGTGCGCGTCGTCCGGCCCTTCGTGAACAGCTGGCTGGCCACGCGGGTGCCGTTACACGTGACGTCCATCCGCGCGCGGGTCCCGGCGCGGGTCGCCTTGTTCACCGTCGCAGTCAGCGTGACGCGTCGACCCGGCCCGAGCAGGCCGAACGGAACGACCTGTGAGCGCTTGGCGGCGAGCGTGCCGCTTCGGTTGATCACGAGCGGCCCGGCCGCGGGGATCTCGGGTAGCTGCGCGGTCGGCTGACCGCCCAGCTCCGTGAACAGGGCGGTGCGAAGCGCCTCGTCGGGCGCCGAGAGCCACGGGATCGCGTACTGATACGGGATGTGGATCCAGGCGTAGTCCTCGGCGAAGATCTCGCCGATGCTGCGGTTCCACCCGCGCGAGTAGTCGAAGGCGACGGTGCCCTGCGCAGCCAGCGCCGCCATGCCGCGAAGCTCCCACCACAAGGGCGTCCCGTTCAACTCCGGCACGCCGCCCACGCCCCACGAGCGGTCGAGGTGGTGGCCGTACTCGTGCAGGAACGTCGCCGCGACCCTGAGGTCCTTGCCGACGGGGACGACCATCCTCCCGCCGTTTCCTCCGGGCGAGTAGCACGCGGCCGCGGCGGCGCCGCAGAGCGCCGGGATGTCCTCTTCGTCGACGATGCGGATCGTCACGCGGGAGATCTCGTTCCCATGGGCGGCGGCCCGGAGGATGGCGGCGTACCAGTCGATGTCGGCGCTCGGCGCCCGAACGTCGAAGGTGATCGTGCGCCCCTCTGAGTCGGCCCTGGTGACGATCTCGGCGCCGGCGGCTGTCGCGAGGGCCAAGGCAGCCACGAAGGCGACGAGGAGGGTGGCACACCGGCGCCGAGACGTCATCGGGAGCAGTATCAGCGGCCTCCCTAAGAAGAAGCTGGGAAACCGGTAAAGAAACGGGGGCCGACCGACCCTCGCGCCGGGAAGGCGCGTCGCCCCATTGGGGGATGCGCAAGGAGCCTGCGTCCGTCACCCTGAAACGGCTCCTGTGGCTTCTGCGGCCCGACCTGTGAGCAGCGCCATGCTGCTGCAAACCCTCGACCTGTCCGGGTGGTTCGTCGACGTCCGCGAGTCCGGGAACGCGTACTCGGCCTTCGCCGATCGCGGCAGGGACCGCCTCGCGGCCTGGGGCCTGTCCTACTCCGCCGTCGTCACCCTGCTCCACGAGCAGGCGCTCGCCGCCGCGCAGCCCGAGGGCCGCGCGTCGCTCTCCTGAAAGCCGAAAGGCCCGGCGCCTCGCGGCTGCCGGGCCCTTCGATTACGCGCGCTCTTTACGCCGCGTCTGCGAGTTCGTCGGCGATGCCGGCGAGCTCGTTCTGCAGACGTGCGAAGGCCTGGGTCTCGAGCTGCCGCACACGCTCGCGCGTCAGCCCGACCTCCTTGCCGATCGCCTCGAGCGACTGCGGCTCGCCGTCCAGCCCGAAGCGGAGTGACACGATGCGCGCCTCGCGCTCGGGCAGCCTTCCGACCGCCTTGCGCACGAGGTGGCGTCGGTACGAGTCCGCGGCTTCGTCGGACGGGTCGGCCGACGTCTGGTCGGCGAAGAGATCGCCGAGCTCGCCGTCGTTGTCGCCGCCGACCGTCTGATTCAGCGAGACGCTTGCCTGCGCTGCGTCGAGTGCCTCCTCGACGTGCTGCAGCGGCAGCTGCGTCGCCTCCGCGAGCTCCTCGCGAGTCGGATCGCGGCCGAGCTTGGCCTCGAGCTTTCCGCGCTCGCGCGAGATCTTCACGCGACGCTCGTGCACGTGCACGGGGACGCGGATCACGGTGGACTGGTTCGAGACCGCGCGCTGACAGGCCTGACGGATCCACCAGGTCGCGTAGGTCGAGAACTTGAACCCGCGCCGCCAGTCGAACTTCTCGACTGCGCGGTTCAGCCCGATCACGCCGTCCTGAATCAGGTCGAGCAGGCTCAGGCCGTGGCCCTGGTAGCGCTTCGCGATCGAGACCACGAGGCGGAGGTTCGAGTTGATCATCAGCTCCTTGGCAGCAGCGTCGCCGCGCTCGATCCGCTTCGCGAGCGCGACCTCGTCGGCCGCCGTGAGCAGCTGGTACTTGCCGGCCCGGTTCATGAACAGGGTCAGCGCGTCGGCCGTGCCGGTGGTCGGCCCGGCCTCGTAGACGACTTCCTCGGCAGGAGCCGGGGTCAGGATCTCGACGTCGCGCGAATCGAGTTCAGCGCGCAGCGCCACGACCTCGTCTTCATCGAGGTCGTGCTCGACCGCGAACGCCTCGATCGCGGCCTCGTCGATCTGTCCGCGCTCCTCGGCTTCGTCCAGGAGCGCCTGAAACGGTGCTTCAAGCAGGGTGCTCAGTTCGGTTCAACTCCTTACGTTCGTAGAGAGGGGGCGCGCGCTGAACGGCGCACTGCCCCGTACAAAAGGGAACGCCGGGGGCTCCTGCGGTATTCCCGGCCCCAGCTCCTTGACCTTCCCTTGCTCTGGACGCAGACTCGCAGGCAGGCGTAAAGATTTCGTGGGATCGAGGCAGACTTGGCGTTAAGGGGCGAGGGATCCGGGGAGGTGCGGCCGATCCCCAGAGGACTCGGAGCAGGAGTCGAGCGCGCCCTCGGGAGCGTCAACGTGCCCGCCTATGTGATCGACCCCGAGGGGATCCTGATCTGGCTGAACCCCGCGGCGGAGCAACTCGTGGGGGATGCCCGCGGCCGCCGCTTCACCGAGGTCGTGGCCGCCACCGACCGGCCCAAGGCAAAGGACGAGTTCACCAAGAAGATCATCGGCACCGTCCCCTCGACCGATGCGAGCGTGCACGTCCTCCGGCCGGACGGGAGCGAGGCCCGAATCGAGATCAGCTCGGCTCCACTCCACAGTGGGCACCGAATCGTCGGCGTCTTCGGGCTCGTCTCACGACCCGCGGAGACTCGCGCGCGGGCGGCCAAGCACTCGAAGCTCACGCCTCGCGAGGTTGAGGTCCTCCGCCTCATTGCCGAGGGCGAGTCGACCGACCAGATCGCCGAGGATCTCCACATCGCCCGCGAGACCGTCCGGAACCACGTGCGCTCGACCCTGAGGAAGCTCGACGTTCACTCGCGCATCGAGGCGATTGCCGTCGCGCGGGCGGAGGGCATCCTCGACGATTGACCCAGACGGGTCATGGAAACCGGCGTCGCTCGGTGGAAACGATTGTCGCGTCGGGACTGGCCTCCCTAGCCTCCGACGCGGGCTCCCAAGCTGCGGTCTCTTCAGGAGCCCACTACCCCAAGCCGGCCGAGCAACGTCGCCCCCCGCGACGTGCTCGGCGGTGGATCTGACCCAAACGCGCTACAGACATCCGCCGGCCGGGAGCAGAGGATCACGCCGCGTACGGCGCTGTCGGGTCTCGTGACGGCACTCGGGGGCGCCGTACCGACTCGCCGCAGATAATGGAGGCGTGACCGCGATCCGCAGCATTGGGAAGCGGGACGCGGTCCGCATCCTCGACAGCAACGCCACCCTGCTGGTCCTGCTGCTGGCGAACTTCTTCCTGCTCGAGCTCGTGCAGGACCAGCGTTGGGGCGCGCTGGGAAGCACCCTGCTCGCCGCACTCGCGCTGATCGTCGCGATCAGCGACCCGGAGTCCGGCCACAAGCTCAGCCGGCGGCACTGGATCCAGGTGGGTGCGTGCGTCGCGCTCGCACCGCTCGTGCTGATCGTCAACTCGACCTCGGTCGTCGGGCTGACGTACCTGCTGCCCGTCGGCCTGCTCGTCACCGCGACGCTGCCCATCACCTTGAGGCGGATCCTCAAGCACCGTCGGGTCACGCGGGAGACGGTGCTCGGTGCGCTCTGCGCGTACGTGCTCGTCGGGCTGCTGTTCGCGTTCGTCTATCTCGCCGTCAACGAGTTCCGCAGCGAGCCGTTCTTCGCGCAGGCAGGGCCGCATACGCAATCCGAGTTCCTCTACTTCAGCTTCGTCGCGCTGACGACGCTCGGCTTCGGTGATCTGTCGCCCGCGGTCGGGCTGCCGCAGGCGTTGACCGTGCTCGAAGCGCTGTTCGGCCAGGTCTTCCTCGTAACACTTGTCGCGCGCCTGGTCACGCTCTGGGTACGACAGGACGAGGGGAGGTGAGAGACTAGACGTGTGGAGCCTTCGCACGGGGGTCTGGAGGCCGACGTCGAGCGCGCGTTGATGGACGTGGGCGTCATCGCGTACGCGATCGACCGTGACGGCCTGATCTTTTGGCAGAACCACGCGCATCGTCGTCTGGTGGGCGAGGCTCGCGGCTCGCACTTCAACGAGTTCGTTGCGCCGGAAGACCGCCGGCGCGCGCAGGAGGCGTTCATGAGCAAGGTCGTAGGGACTGTTCCGTCGACGCAGTACGACGTCGAGCTGCACTCGGTTCAAGGCCCGGTCCAGGTCGAGGTCAACTCGGTTCCGCTCGTCCGGGACGGCCAGATCGTCGGCGTGCTCGCGCTCGTCGCAAGCCCACCGCTCCCGGCGGAGCCCAGGCCGGTCAAGCTCACGCCGCGCCAGCGCGACGTGCTCCGACTGCTGGCGAAAGGTGCAACGACGGATCAGATCGCGACGGAGCTGCACATCGCCCGCGAGACGGTGCGCAATCACATTCGCGCAGTCCTCGCGGCGCTCGGCGCGCACTCACGGGTCGAGGCGATCGCAGCGGCTCGAGCCGCCGGGCTGCTCGACTAGGGAACGAGCTCAGTGCGCAGCTCGTGGCTCTCGTCGGGCAGCCGCGCTTCGTAGTAGATGCGGTAACCGCCTCCCGGAAGCTGCACGACGTCGAGGTAGCGCGCGTCGTAGACGGCGTCGTCGGAGGTCTGCTCGATGTGGCCGTCCGGCTCGAGCTGCGCCAGGCCGATGCGCTCGAACCAGTTCTCCTCCCTGGAAGCGCGCCCGTCGTAGGCGACGCGGCCGTCGGGCAGAACCGTGGTCACGCGAGCGCCGCGTTGGTCCCAGGTTCCGGGTCGAGGCGTCATCACGGTTCCGTGCCACTCCCACTCGAGCCCGTCCGCGCTCGTGGCGTAGGCCGTCGTCATGCGGTCCTCCTCGTCGGGCTCGTCCAGCGGATGGCAGCAGATCCACGCGCGCCAGCCGCCGTCGACGCGTTGCACGAGCGGGTCCTTGACGCCGGTGTGCTCGTCGCCGGGGAAGACGGTGCGTGCTTCGGCGTCTGCGAAGTCGGCGGGATCGTCGGCCTCGAGCACGTCGATCCACCAGTGCTTGCTCGGCGCTCGCGAGGCCGAACACACGTAGATTCGCCAGCGTCCGTCACCGATGCGAACGAGCGAGGGGCGCTCCATCGAGTCCGCGTCGAAACGTGACTGGTCGATCTGTCCGACGGTCGTGAACCGTTCGCCGTCCTCGGAGCGCGCGACCACCGTCGAGCCTCGTCCCTGCTCGCCGGTGCGGACGCGGTAGGCGATGACGAACGTGCCGTCGTCGTCGAGCGCGGCACTCGACGAGCCCGCCCAGTAGCCGACGCCTTCGCCCGGCGCAGGCACGGCGACCACGGCGTCGCCCGACCCGGGGAGGGGGAACCCGTTCACGGCCGGACTTTTAGCAGGGAGGAGCAGGTGGCGCCCGCTGTTTTAAGTCGCTGCGGCAGCGGCCGCGAAGCGGCCGCCTTTAGGGGTCTTCGCGCGTCGTGGATCCGCGCTAGCGGATTCGCGACTTGCGCAACTAACTAGCGCGAGCCGCGTCGGCGGGCGCGCCGCGGCGAGATGTCTTCGACGAATCGGGTGGACTCGGCGAAGCGTCCGCCTGGCCCTTCGACGATTCGGAACTCCACGACGAGCCCGGCAACGGGCCCCTCGGGCGGGTCGGCGACGAAGCCGGTGCCCTCGACGTACAGGCGCTCGCCTTCCTCGGTCTCGATGTAGCCGTGGCCCTTGTCCTCGTTGAACCAGAGCATCTTCCCGCGAGGGGTCTTGTCGAGCATCCTCACGAGAGCCTGTAGACGATCCGGCCGCGCTCGAGGTCGTACGGCGACAGCTCGATCTTCACGCGATCGCCGAGTCCGATCCGGATTCGGTATCGCTTCATCTTCCCGGCCATGTAGCCGAGTGTCTCATGTCCGTTGTCGAGCTGGATCCGGTACATCCGGTTGCGGAGGGCTTCGATGACCTCGCCCTCCATCTCGACCTTCGCTTCCTTCTCTGCGATGGCTGCCTTTCGGTATTCGGATGGCTGTGGCCGCCGGAGCGGCCACAGCCTTAACTACAAGCTCCTCTTACGAGGAGGCGAGAACGACGTTGGTCGCCTCGGGGCCCTTGTCGCCCTGGCGCGACTCGTACTCGACCTTCGCGCCTTCGGCGAGGGTCTTGAACCCGTCGCCGCTGATGCTTGAGTGGTGGACGAAGAGATCCTTGCCACCGTCCTCAGGGGCGATGAACCCGTATCCCTTGCTGTCGTTGAACCACTTAACGGTTCCGCTTGCCATATGAAACACCTCCTTACATCACTTCACGAACAAGTAAGAGAGGCGCACAAGCGCACAACCGACTCGCTCTAGATCTTGGTCACACGGTAGCAGGCGTTTGGCAAGACCGCTTTACTCCAGCAGCTTCCCGGCGCGTTCGAGCGGAAGGCCGAGCTTTCGCCACTCGTCCTTGCCGCCGGGATAGTGGCGCACGTTCGTGAAGCCCAACGCGAGCAGGCGGTTCGCGGTGTCGAACGAGCTCTCGCACTCGGGGTTCGCGCAGTAGACGACGATCTCGGCGTCCTGGTCGGGGATCCGCTTCGGGTCGACCCGCTCGGGCGGCATGTTGATCGAGCCCGGCAGGTGCGAATGGGCGAACGACATCGGCGGGAGCGCGTCGACGATCACGAGCCGCTCGCCGCTCTCGAGCTTGCGTTGGAGCTCGTCGCAGGTGATCGTCGGGAGTGCCACACCGGAACCCTAGACTCGGCTCGGATGGACGTCCTGGCGTTTCTCGCCGTCGCTGCGGTCGTGATCGTCACGCCGGGGCAGGACACGGCGCTGACGATCAGGAACACGCTTGCAGGCGCGCGGCGCGCCGGCGTCGCGACCGCGGCGGGCGTGTCCGCGGGGCAGGCGGTCTGGACGCTCGCGACGAGCGTCGGGCTCGCGGCTGTCGTCGCCGCTTCGGAGCCGGTGTTCCAGGCGATCAAGCTCGCAGGCGCGGCCTATCTCGTCGTGTTGGGGCTCCAGTCGCTTCGCGACGCGCTGCGCAGGCGTGCTCGTCCGGAGCGTGCGGTGGCGAGCGCCGGGGCGCAGCGGGCGTTTCGACAGGGCCTGCTCAGCAACCTCGGCAACCCGAAGATGGCGGTGTTCTTCACGAGCCTGCTGCCGCAGTTCGGCGGCGAGTCGTTCGGCGCGCTGCTCGCGCTCGGGCTCGTCTTCTGCGCGATGACGTTCGTCTGGCTCTCGGCGTACGCCGCTGCGGTGGCCAGGGCGGGAGACGTCCTGCGCCGTCCGGCGATCCGACGGGTGCTCGAAGCGGTCGTCGGCGTCGTTCTGGTCTCGCTGGGCCTGCGCCTGGCGACCGAGCCGCGCTAGCTCTCCCCGGATGCGCTTAGATGGACGGCGTGGGCGAGCTCGAGGAGCGGTTCAAGCGGCAGGCCCGGAACGAAGCGCTCTTCCGCGAGGTGAACGAGCGGATCGCGCAACTGGGCGAAGCCGCACAGGCGTGGTCGCCGGACGGCGGCGTCGAGTTCATGTGCGAGTGCGGAGTCGAGGGAGGCTGCGGCGAGCGCGTGCGAGTGCCCCTCGTCGTGTACGAGAGAGTCCGGGCCCAGGACGACCGCTTCGTCGTCCGTCCGGGCCACGAGACGATCGAGCTCGAGCGCGCCGTCGAGTGGGCTGACGAGTACGTGATCGTCGACAAGGTCAACGCGGCGGAGCCGCTGGTCGCGGACGACCCGCGCGGGGCGCCGTCGGCCTAGCGTGGCTAGCCTTGGAGCGTGACGCGCTCTGGGGTTGCACTCCTGGTCGCCGCGACGCTCGCCCTCGCCGCACTCGTCGGCTGGGTCGGAAGCGGTCTCGCCGCCGCGCCAAGTCGGCCGACGGTGCGCGAGTACCCTGTGCCGGCCGGGTCTCATCCACACGACGTTGCGCCTGCGCGCGACGGCACCGTTTGGTACACGGGGCAGCACACCGGCGAGCTCGGCAGGCTCGACCCGCGCACCGGCCAGATTCGTCGAGTGTCGCTCGGTGCGGGTTCGTCGCCGCATGGTGTGATCGTCGGGCCCGACGGCGCCGCGTGGGTCACCGATAGCGGGTTGAACGCGATCGTTCGAGTCGACGCAGGAACGCACCAGGTCCGGCGCTTCCCGCTCCCGACCTCGAGGTACGCGAACCTCAACACCGCGACGTTCGACCGTCGCGGGATTCTCTGGTTCACGGGACAGAGCGGCGTGTACGGCAGCGTCGATCCGCGCACGGCACGCGTGCGCGTGTTCTCCGCGCCGCGCGGAGCGGGGCCGTACGGCATCACTACGACACCTTCCGGCGCGGTCTACTACGCGTCGCTCGCGGGGAGTCACATCGCGCGGATCAACACTGCCACCGGCCGCGCGACGGTGCTCCAGCCGCCGCGGCGAGGCCAGGGTGCACGCCGTGTCTGGTCGGACTCGCGCGGGCGGATCTGGGTGAGCGAGTGGAACGTCGGCAGGGTTGCGCGCTACGAGCCGAGCGCCCGACGCTGGCGCGAATGGCGGCTTCCGGGGGCGAACGCTCAGCCCTATGCGGTCTACGTCGACAACCGCGACGTCGTGTGGCTCACCGACTTCGGTGCGAACGCGATCGTCCGCTTCGACCCGCGAACGTCGCGGTTCCTCGTCGTTCGGCTACCGACGGCCGGCGCAGCCGTCCGCCAGCTTCTCGGTCGTCCCGGTGAGGTCTGGGGTGCCGAGTCGGGTGCCGACAAGCTGGTGGTCGTCCGCACCGGATAGTCGTCGTCGGTCTAGCTGCGAACGAGCGACGCGAGGAGCTCGATCCCCTCGTCGATCTTCCGCTCGTCGACCATGCTGAATGAGAGACGCACCTTGTCCGCGCCGTTTCCGTCCGCATAGAAGAGCCCGCCGGGGACGATCCCGACGCCACGCTTGACCGCCCGCTGCGCGAGCGCGGCCGAGTCGACGCCGTCGGGCAGCGTGAGCCACGAGAAGAACCCACCGTGCGGAGTCGTCCACGTCGTACCGCTCGGCATCCACCGATCGAGCGCGGCGAGCATGCGCTCCGACTTCCGCCGGTAGAGCGCGCGGGACTGCGCGAGCTGCTCCTCGATCCAGCCGCGGCGGACGTACTCCTCGAACAGCCGCTGCCCGAGCGCGCCTGCGCACTGGTCGGTGTTCTGCTTCGCGTTGACGAGCTGCGCGGAGATCTCAGCCAGGCCAACGGCCCACCCGAGCCGCACGCCGGGGAAGAACGTCTTCGACGTCGTCCCGAGCTGCACGACGACGTCGTGTGCGAGGCTCCAGAGGCTCGGGAGCGTGTCGCCCTCGAACGCCAGCTCGCGGTACGCGACGTCCTCGACGATCAGGAACCCGTGACGCCGCGCGAGCTCGACGAGCAGCTCGCGACGCTCCGTGGACATGCTGACGCCCGCCGGGTTCTGGTGGTCGGGGATCGTGTAGAGCAGCTTCGGGCGCACACCGTCGGCGAGCCGCCGCTCGAGCTCGTCGACCTGCAACCCGTGCTCGTCCATCGGCACTGCAACGAGCTCGGCGTCGTAGCCGCGGAAGGCCATGATCGCGCCGAGGTACGTCGGCGCCTCGATCACGACGACGTCGCCCGCGTCGAGAAACGTCTTCGAGACCAGCTCGAGCGCTTCGATCGCGCCGCTCGTGATCAGGAGCTCGTCGTCGGCCGGCCTGCGTCCCTGCGTCGCCTCGAGGCGCGTTGCGAGCGCGTCGAGCGATCCGGGTAGGCCGCGCGTCGGCGCGTACTGGAAGGCGCTCGTCTCTCCGCTCGACGCGAACTCGGCCAGGAGCTCCGCGGCGCGCTCGCGCGGGAACGTCGACGGATCCGGAAAGCCGCCGGCGAACGAGATCAGACCCGGGAGGCCGAGCAGCGAGAGGATCGCCGCGATGCCCTCGCCGACGTCGCCTCCGACCCGTCGGGCGAAGCGCTGCGCGTCGGGCGTGACGGCCATGACGCGAATCTAGCCTGTGGGCAGCACGAGGCGAAATCTCGCCCCGCCCGTGCCGTTCTGGTCGAGCACGAGCTCCCCGCCGTGGGCATGCGCGTACGAGCGGGCGATCGCAAGACCCAGCCCGCTCCCGGGCATCCCGACCGAGCGGGCGCTGCGCGAGAACTCCTCGAAGACGCGCGCCCGCACGTCCTCGGGGACGCCGTCACCCGCGTCCTCGACCACGAGCTGAAGCTCTCCGTCGGCTTCGCCGAGACTGGCGGTCAGCTGCACGGGTGCAGCTCCGTGGCGAAGCGCGTTCGACACGAGGTTCGACACGATCCGGGCGAAGACGGCTGGGTCGGCATCCAGCTCCAAGCCGGGGTCGATCGCCACCTCGACCTGCGCGCGCTGGTCGGGCGCCACCTCGGCGAGCGTGTGCTCCACGAGCTCCTGCACGCGCCACCGTTCACGTCGCACAGGCACGGAATGCGTGGCGAGGCGTGAGAGGTCCAGGAGCTGGTCGATCAGCGAGGCCAGTCGCTGCGCCTGCTCGGAGAGCGTCGTAATGAGCGCGGACTCGTCGTCTGCGCTGAGGCTGTCTTTGCGTGCCTCGAGCGTCAGCGCGCTGCCGAGAACTGCCGCGGCCGGAGTTCGGAGCTCGTGCGACGCCACCGCGACGAACCGATTGCGCACGCGGTCGAGCTCCAGCAGACGGTCGTGCAGCTGCGCGCGCTCGATCCCGAGCGCTGCTCGCTCTGCGGCCGTCTGGAGGAGGTCGGCCTCGTCCTGCGTGAAGTGACGCGGCACGAGCGAGCCGACGTGGATCACGCCGAACACGTGTCCGCGAGCGAGCAGCGGCGCGCCGAGCAGCGACTTGATCCCCTTCTCGCGGAGGATGGGGTTGAGCACGTTCGAATGGTCGACGTCCTCGAGCGCGATGACCTTGCGCTCGGCCGCGAGCCGCCCCGCGAACCCCTGGCCGACCGGGATGCGAACGCCGGCCTCGACCTCCTCCTCGAGCCCCGCGGCCGCGCGGGCGACGACCTCGTTTCGAGACTCGTCGAGTAGGAGGATCGCGCACGTGTCGGCTTCGAGGATCTCGCGCACGCGGATCACGAGCTCGTCGAGCAGGTGGTCCGACGAGAGATGCGTGAGCGCGACGTCGGTGACTTCCTGGAGCTTGCGGAGTCGGTTCGCCAGCGCTCGCTCGCTCTCGAAGAGCCGGCCGTGCTCGATCGCGAGCGCTGCGCGGTCGGCAGCGAGCTGGAGCAGCTCGGCTTCCTGCTCGGTGAAAGCCCTCGGGGTCAGGGTCCCGACGTGGACGACGCCGAGGACCTGGCCGCCGACCATCAGCGGCGCGCCCAGCAACGACTTGACTCCCTTCTCGCGCAGCAGTGGGTTGAGCACGTCCGCGTGGTCGACGTCCTCGATCGCGATCGTCCTGCGCTCGGCCGCGACCCTGCCCGCGAAGCCGAAGCCCACCGGGATGCGTGTGCCGCGCTCCACGGCCTCCTCGAGCCCGCGAGCAGCGCGCGCCACGAGCTCGTTGGTCATCTCGTCGAGCAGCAGGAACGCGGCCGTGTCACTGCCGAGCGCGTCGCGGATTCGGACGAGCAGCTCGTCCAGGAGGTCGTCGAGCTCGAGGTGCGCAAGTGCGGCATCCGCGACCGACTGGATGCGCCTGAGCTGATCCTCTTGTCCCCGCCCCGTGACCACCACGCTGACCCCCTCGGAGAACCCCTTCGGCACAGCTTATGTCGGTCGAGGCCAAAAGCGAGGGCGCTTGACACTGCCCCCAACACGGGCGGATAGTGGCCTCGCCAACGTCTCGTTCCCCTTTGGCCGCAGACGAGAGAGGGAGGAAACGTGAAGTCAATCCGTAGGCGTGCCGTCGGCCTGGTCGTAGCCGTCGCCGCCTTGACCGCGCTGGCCGCGCCGTCGTCCGCAGGGGCGAGCGCCGCGACACGGTGGAACCTCAACGCGACCAACGCATTGATCGTCACCGGTGGGCAAGCACCACCCGTGTCGATGCTGCACCTCGCGATGGTGCACGGTGCGATGTACGACGCGGTGAACGCGATCGACGGCGGCTACACGCCGTACCTCGTGTCGCCGGCCGCGACACCGTTCGACTCGCAGGACGCTGCGGCAGCCACTGCCGCCTATTACGTGCTCAAGAGCATCCTGCCGTCCCAGTTGGGGACGCTCACGACGACGTACACCTCTGACCCCGCAATCGACACGCCCGACACCCCGGCGAAGGCCGGCGGGATCGCCGCAGGAGTGGCGGCCGCGAACGCGATGATTGCGAGGAGAACGGGCGACGGACGGTTCGGGGCGTGCTGCTTCACCGTCCCTGCCGTGCCGGGACCCGGCGACTGGCGTCCGCTCGCGAGCGGGAACGACCCGAACGGGTGGATCCGCAACGTGACGCCCTTCCTGATCAAGAGCGCATCGCAGTTCCGCACGAAGGGCCCCTACGCGCTGAAGAGCCCGCAGTACGCACGCGAGTTCGACGAGGTGAAGGCACTCGGGGCGAAGACGAACTCGACGCGGACTCAGCACCAGAGCGACGCGGCGGTGTACTGGGCCCAGCATCCTGGGAGGACCTGGGGTCGGATCGTGCGTGGTCTGGAAACCGAGCGTGGGCTCTCGACTGCCGACGGTGCACGCCTCTACGCCCAGATCTATCTGACCGCCGCCGACGCGGCGATCACCGTCTGGGCCGACAAGGAGCACTGGGGCTTCTGGAGGCCGTTCACGGCCATCCGCGAGGCCGCGAGCGACGGCAACCCGAGGACGGATGCTGATCCGACCTGGGACTCGTGGATCGCGAGCCCGCCGTACCCGGATCACCCGTCCGGCCACCTCGGACTGAGTGGGAGTCACATCGAAACGCTGTCGGAGTTCTTCCACACCGACAAGATGGCGTGGACGGACACGGTCCCGGCAACGATGACGACACCGGCGATCACGATGTCGTACTCGAGACTCTCGGACACGCTCGACGAGATCATCAGCGTGCGCGTCTGGTCGGGCATCCACTTCCGCAACGCGGACGAGCAGTCGGCTCGGCTCGCGAAGGAGATCGCGAAGTGGCGAAAGCATCACTACTTCAAGAAGGCGCACTGAGGTAGAGAACGGAGGGAGCGGGAGGGCGGACGAGCATCCGCCCTCCCGCGCGTGAACAGGAGGGCGATGTGAGTGGGTTCGACGACATCCGCGAGCTCCCGCTCCGGCAGATCTGGAACGCGATCCACGCGCGCTTCGTCCACGGCGAGCGGCTGTTGCTCGGCGTCGTCGAGCTCGACCCCGGGGCCGTCGCTCCGGAGCATCACCACGAGCACGAGCAGCTCGGGATGATGCTCCGCGGCGCGATGACGTTCCGGATCGGCGACGAGACGCGAGAGCTCGGCCCGGGGGAGACGTGGACGATCCCGTCGAACGTCCCGCACGAAGCGACGGCCGGACCGGAGGGCGCGGTCGTGATCGACGTGTTCGCGCCCGTCCGCGAGGACTGGGTCGCGCTCGACGAGGCCGAGCCTCGCGAGCCGCGTTGGCCGTAGTCTCAGAATCTGCGAACATGTGTTCGTATGGAGGCGACCATCCTCCACGCGGATCTGGACTCGTTCTACGCGTCGGTCGAGCAGCGCGACGACCCGAGCCTGCGCGGGCTGCCGGTGATCGTCGGCGCCGGCGTCGTCCTCGCGGCGAGCTACGAGGCCAAGGCCTTCGGCGTGCAGACGCCGATGCCGCTCGGGCGGGCGCGGCGCCTCTGCCCGGACGCAATCGTCGTCTCGCCCCGGATGGAGGCGTACTCCGCGGCGAGCAAGGCGGCGTACCGCGTCTTCGACGACGTCTCGCCGTTCGTCGAGGGGCTGTCGATCGACGAGGCGTTCCTGGACGTGCGCGGCATGCGCCGGATCGCCGGTGAGCCGGTCGAGATCGCGGAGCGCCTGCGACGCGCAGTGCGCGAGCGCGTCGGGCTGCCGATCACGGTCGGCGTCGCCCGGACGAAGTTCCTCGCGAAGGTCGCGAGCGCCGTCGCGAAGCCCGACGGACTGCTGCTCGTGGCGCCCGACCGCGAGCTCGACTTCCTGCACGCGCTTCCGGTCGAGCGGCTCTGGGGTTGCGGCGCGGTGACGGCCGAGAAGCTCCGCAGCCGCGGAATCTGCATGGTCGGCGAGCTCGCCCGCGTCCCCGAGGAAACGCTCGAGGTGATGCTCGGCCGCGCGCAGGGTCGCCACCTGCACGCGCTCGCCCACAACCGCGACCCTCGCCCCGTCCACCCGGGACGGCGTCGTCGCTCGATCGGCTCGCAGCGCGCGCTCGGCCGCTCGCCGAGGTCACCGGCCGAGCTCGATGCCGCCGTGATCGGCCTCGTCGAGCGCGTCACGCGACGGATGAGGACTGCGGGTCGCGTCGGCCGCACGGTCGTGCTGCGGCTGCGCTTCGACGACTTCTCCCGAGCGACTCGCTCGCACACACTCCCGCGACCCACCGCCCACAGCGGCACGATCCTCGAGACGACGCGCGACCTTCTCGCCGCCGCAATGCCGACGATCGCGCGCCAGGGCATCACGCTGGTCGGCATCTCGGTGGCGAACCTGGACGACGACGGCGCTCTCCAGCTCGTGCTCCCGCTCGATGGACACGACGGGATCACGCTCGACGAAGCGCTGGACGAGATCCGCGAGCGCTTCGGGCCGAACGCGGTCGTCCGCGCGGTGCTGCTCGGGCGCGACCACGGCCTGTCTGTGCCGCTGCTTCCGGATTGACCTCCGTAATCTCCCGCCGGTGAAAGTCTCCGCTGAGTCCGCGCGCCGGTTCCTCGTCGCGCGTCAACTGCTCGCGCCGGCGCGCTCGCTCCAGGGTGGCCGCGACGCTGTGCTCGAGGTGTTCCGCCGGTTCGGATCGATCCAGTACGACCCGATCGACGTCGCCGGCCGGACGCACGACCTCATGCTGCACGCGCGCGTCGCCGACTACGACCCCGCCTGGTGCGACGAGCTGTACGAGCGGCGAGAGATCTTCGAGGCGTTCAACAAGGGACTCTCGTTCGTCTACACGCCGGAGTTCCCCTGGTTCCGCGCGCCGTTGCGGGGGAGCCTTCCGCCCGTGATCGACGAGAACCCCGAGGTGGGCGCGCGGGTGCTCGATCGAATCAAGGCTGAGGGACCGCTGTCGTCGCTCGACTTCGAAAGCGAGCGCGGGAGTACGACCGACTGGTTCGGGATCCCGACCAACACGGTCCGCGCGCTGCTCGAGGCGTACACGCTCACGGGCGTGCTCGGGCTCGCGCGACGCGACGGCAAGCGCCGGTACTACGACCTCCTCGAGCGACTGCTACCGAAGAAGCTGGTTCGGCAGATCGTCCCGCTGGACGAACAGCTGCGCCACAAGCTCCACTCGCGCTACCGCGCGCACGGCCTCCTCGGCGTGGGCGGAGACGTCTTCAGCGGCCTCGGCCCCGCGAAGCCCGATCCGCGGTGGGCGGCGAATCCGGGCCGGACCGCGCTGCGCGAGGAGCTCATCGAGAGTGGCGACCTCGTTCCGGTTCAGGTCGAGGGGGTCGGCAAGCGCCTCGTCCTCCGCGAAGAGATCGGGCTGCTGGAAGCGCCGCCCGAGCCGCCCCCGTCCGTCGCGTTCCTACCCCCGTTCGACCCGCTGGTCTGGGACCGCGCACTCCTGGGCTCGCTGTTTGGGTTCGACTACGTGTGGGAGCTCTTCCACCCGCCGGCCAAGCGGCGGTGGGGCTGGTACGTGCTGCCGATCCTCTTCGGCGACCGCTTCGTCGGTCGAATCGAGCCGCGCATCGACCGCGCAGGCGACCGGGTGGAGGTGATCGGCTTTTGGTGGGAGGACGACTTCGAGCCGAAGCGCGCCGAAGGGTTCGTGGACGCGATGCGCGATGCGCTTCGCGCGTACCTCCAGTTCGCGCGCGCGAGTTGCCTCGAGTGGCCACCCGACTTGATCGCGGAGAGACGGCTCTTCCTCAAGCGCCCCTAGCCTCCGAACGACGCGGCGGACTTGCGCGCGGCGGCTCCCTCGCGCGATTCTGAGGTCGTGCGCGAGCTGCCGCGGGGCGAAGTGACGTTCCTCTTCACCGACATCGAAGGGTCGACGCGCCTGCTGCACGAGTTCGGTGACAGGTATCCGGAGGTGCTCGCCGAGCACCGGCGGGCGCTGAGAGCCGCATTCGAGCGTCACGGCGGCGTCGAGGTGGACACCCAAGGCGACGCGTTCTTCGTCGCGTTCGCTGACGCCGGCAATGCCGTCGCGGCGGCCGCCGCAGCGCAGGCCTCGTTGGCAAAGGGGCCGACACGGGTGCGCATGGGCGTACACACGGGGGAGCCGATCGTCTGGGCTGAGGGATACGCGGGCGTCGACGTTCACCGCGGAGCGCGGATCTGCGCGGCGGCGCACGGCGGGCAAGTCGTCCTGTCGGAGCGCACGCGGTCGCTGGTCGACGGCGTAGCCGTCCGCGATCTCGGTGCGCATCGCCTCAAGGATCTCTCCGAGCCACAGTCGCTGTACCAGCTCGGCGACGCCCAGTTCCCTCCGCTGCGGACGCTCCACACGACGAATCTCCCGATTCAGCCGACGCCGCTGGTCGGCCGTGAACGTGAGCTCGCGGAGGCGAGCGCGCTCGTGCACGCACACCGAATCGTCACGCTGCTGGGACCGGGCGGCTCCGGGAAGACGCGGCTGGCCCTTCAGGTCGCGGCGGACGCGCTCGAGGAGTTTCCGCACGGCGTCTTCTGGGTCCCGTTGCAGGCCGTGTCGGACCCGGCACTCGTGCTCCCGACGATCGCCGACACGCTCGGCGCGCGCGGTGGCGTCGCCGAGTTCATCGGGGACAAGCGGCTGATCCTCCTCCTCGACAACCTCGAGCAGATCGTCGACGTCGCGCCCGAGCTCGCCGAGCTCGTCGCGGCGACGCCGAACGCGAAGCTGTTGGTGACTAGTCGCGAGCCGCTGCGCGTCAAGGGCGAACGCCGCTATCCCGTCGATCCCCTTCCCGAGGTCGACGCGATTGCACTCTTCGTCGAGCGGGCGCGCGCCGTCGACCCCACGTTCGAACCGAGCCGCGCCGTCGCCGAGATCTGTCGGCGCCTTGATGGCCTCCCACTCGCGCTCGAGCTCGCAGCCGCACGGGTGAGCGTGCTCAGCGGGGACGAGCTGCTCGCGCGGCTCGAGCGCGTCCTGCCGATCCTCACCGGAGGCATGCGCGCGCCGGCGCGGCAGCGCACGCTGCGCTCGACGATCGAGTGGAGCCATGACCTGCTGTGCGAAGACGAGCAGGCCCTCTTTCGCCGACTCGCTGCGTTCGCGGTGAGCTTCGCAGCCGACGCGATCGGGCCGGTCTGCGACGGCGACCTCGACACGTTCCAGTCGCTCGTGGAGAAGAACCTCGTCCGACGCTGGTCGAGCGGCCGCTTCGGGATGCTCGAGACGATTGCCGAATACGCTGCCGAGCGGCTCGACGCGTCGTCGGACTCCGCCGAGACGAGGCGGCGTCACGCGGAGCACTATCTCGGTGTCGCAGGCGCGGCGAATGTCGGGCCTGACGACGACGCCCCGCAGGACGAAGAGCTCGCGGTGCTCGAGCAGCCGAACTTCCGCAAGGCGCTGACCTGGGCCGCGCGCGACGGCGACGCTGAGCTCGGACTCCGGCTCGCGGCGGCCCTGGGCGCTTTCTGGGTTGTTCGGGATCCGTTTGAAGGCATGCGCTGGTTCGACGACCTCTTCGCGCGAGCCGGTGACGTACAGCCCGACGTTCGTGCTCGCGCGTTGCTCGCGCAGGGCGGCCTTGTCTTCATCGTCGGAGAGTTCGACCGCGGCACGCGTATCTACGAGCAAAGCCTGGACCAGTACCGCGCGCTCGAGGACGAGGCCGGTATCGCACACGTCCTGCACCGTCTCGCGTCCTCGGCCATGGTCAAGAGTGACTTCGCGCGCGCCCGCATGCTCGCGGAGGAAAGCCTGACGCTGCACCGACGAGTCGAGAGCCGCCGGGGGGAAGGCATCGCCCTTGGCACGCTCGCAGACATCGAGTGGCGTGCGGGCGGGAACCGTGACGCTTCGTTCGAGCTCGCGAAACAGTCCGCGGCGATCGCGCGCGAGGTGGGGTTCCCATGGTGGGAAGCGGCGTCGCTCTTCAACCTCTGCGAGTGGTCGCTCGAGGTCGGAAGGCCAATCGAAGCGGAGCTGTACGGCCGTGAGGCGCTCGAGATCGCGGCGCGGATCGGCGACCGCATGCACGCCGCGTACTTGTTGGCGCTGCTCGCGCGAGTCGCTGCGGAGGCTGGTCAGGCCGAACGAGCGGGCGTTCTCTGGGGCGCCCTGGAGGCTGAGGAGCGGCGCGGCCGGATCGGCCAATGGGACGACGAGCGCGAGACATACGCCGCACCGGTTCTCGCGCATGCCGGCCCGGCGTTCGAACAAGCGCGCGAAGCGGGATCGCGGCTGACGCTCGAGGAGGCGGTCTCGCGCTTACTGGCGGACTCGTAGATACGTACGGCGCGGGCGGGCAGGCGAGCAACGTCCTGACGGTGACGACGCCACCGAAGCAGGAAGACGGGCGAGCGCCGCAGCCCTTCGCCGGCACCGATGACTTCCGGACGGCAGTGTCGTCTGAAGCACTAGCGACGACCGAGACCAAGGAGGTCTGACCATGCGGAAGCTGATCGCGACGGTGTTCAACTACTCGCTCGACGGCCTGATGGCCGACCCGGACACCGAGTTCTGGAAGTTCTGCTTCAGCCTGCCCGAGAACAATCAGCCCGATGACCCGGCGCAACTCGACTTTCTCCGGAACGCGTACGCGCACGTCATGGGCCGGACCGCCTACGAGGGCACATCCGTGGCCATGACAACAAAGACCGACCACCCGTTCGCCGACATCCTGAACGCCGCGCGCAAGGTCGTCTTCTCTCGGACCCTGAGGACGGCGGACTGGACCAACACCACGATCGCCGGCGGGGACACGGCCGAAGAGATCGACAAGCTCAGGCAGGGCGGCGACGGCTACATCGTGGTCTGGGGCGGCGTCAGCCTCTGGCTGTCGCTCATGCAGCTCGACCTGATCGACGAGCTCCAGGTGTCCATGTTCCCCTACGTCGCGGGCGAGGGCACCCGACTGTTCGACGGCGTCCCCAAGGACTACCAACTCGACCTGGTCTCCAGCACCGCCCTCCCCAGCGGGATCGTCGAGCTGCACTACCGGCGGCCCCGCTGAGACGCCGTTTAGGGTTGCCCGGATGAACGTCTCGCTGAGGCCGCTCGAGGACGGGGATCTCGACGCGATCTACCGGCAAGCGACGGATCCAGAGTCGATCCGAATGGCCGCCTTCACGGCCGCGAGTTGGACCGACCGCGACGCGTTTCTCAGCCGAATGTCCCGCCTGCGGGCCGACCCAAGCGTGTCGAACCGAGTCATCGACGTCGACGGAGCAGTCGCTGGAACGATCGGGTCCTTCCGAATCGACGATCAGCTCGAGGTCACCTACTGGGTCGATCGAACGCTCTGGGGGAGAGGCATCGCGAGCGCCGCACTCCAGCTTCTGCTTGCCGAGACTGCCGAACGTCCTGTGCGCGCCCGCGCGGCCTCGGACAACGTCGGTTCGCTTCGAGTCCTGGAGAAGGCCGGTTTCCGACGCGTCGGCGTCGACCGCGGCTTCGCAGCCGGTCGCGGTGAGGAGATCGAGGAAACGATTCTGCGCCTCGACTGAGGACGACTTGGCCCAGCCAGGATTCATCGACCACATCGGAATCGGCGTGCCGGATCTCGCGGCGGCCAAGGAGTACTACGACGGCCTCATGTCGGTGCTCGGGCTCCGCGAGTGGTTCGAGACAGGCCCCGAGGGACCGCTCAACTACGGGCCTGACGGAGCGCTCGGCTCGCAGCTGTTCTTCTATCAAGTAGAGCCCGGCACCTACTCGCGCGGCCAACCGGGGTTCCATCACCTCGCGTTCCTGGTCGCGAGCAGAGCGGTCGTCCGCGACGCGCACCGGTGGGCGCGCGAGCGCGACGCGGTCATCCTCGACGAGCCGCAGGAGTTCCCGCAGTACGGCGAGCACTGCTTTGCGACCTACTGGCTCGATCCTCACGGGTTCAAGCTCGAGGCGGTCTGCCACACCCCCGAGGAGAGCTAGCTCGGTGCGTGCGGTCGTCCACGACAGGTACGGACCGCCGGAGGTGCTGCACGTCGAGGACGTGGAGCCCCCGGTGCCGGGTGACGACGAGCTCCTCGTCCGCGTGCATGCGACGACGGTCAACCGAACGGACTGTCATCGCCGCGGCGCTTACCCATTCGTCTGGCGGCTCGTGCTCGGCCTCCGCCGCCCGAGGCAACGAGTGCTGGGGATGGAGTTCGCCGGCGTGGTCGAGGCGGTCGGCTCCGCCGTGGAGGACTTCGCGGTCGGAGACGAGGTGTTCGGGATCAAGGGCTCTGGTGCACACGCCGAGCTCCTCTGCGTCCCCGCGGCGAAGCTCGTGGCGCAGAAGCCGGCGAACGTGACGTTCGAGCAGGCGGCCGCCGTCCCGGACGGCGCGTTCAGTGCGCTTGCCTGCCTCCGCCGCGCTTCCGTAGGCCCGGGGATGCACGTGCTCGTGTACGGCGCCTCCGGCTCAGTCGGCACTGCGGCGGTGCAGCTCGCAAAGCACATGGGCGCGCGCGTCACCGCCGTCTGCAACACCAAGAACGTCGAGGTCGTTCGCTCGCTCGGCCCCGACGAGGTGCTCGACTACACGAACGGCGACGACTTCACGGACAACCGCGAGGCGTACGACGTCGTCGTCGATGCGGTCGGCAAGCACTCGTTCATGCAGTCCCGGCGCGCGCTCAAGGCGGGCGGGATCTACGTCTCGACCGACGGAGTGCACAACCTCGCCCTCGCGCCGATCTCGCGGCTCGGAAGCAGACGCGTCGCGCTGCCGATCGCACGCGCGAGGAAGGACGACCTCCTCCTGCTCAAGCGGCTGCTCGAGAACGGGGAGTATCGCCCCGTCATCGACCGGGCCTATCCGCTGGAGGAGGCGGCCGACGCGAGCCGCCACGTCGAGACGCAGCAGAAGACCGGCAATGTCGTCCTCAAGGTCAGCGGCGCGGAGAGCCCCGGTCGGTAAAGTTGTGCCTGTGAACGAGAACGCGATCCTTGCCGGCGGGTGCTTCTGGGGCATGCAGGATCTGATCCGCAAGCGGCCCGGCGTCGTGTCGACGCGGGTCGGCTACACGGGCGGTGACGTCCCGAACGCGACCTACCGCAACCACGGCACGCACGCCGAGGCGATCGAGATCGTCTTCGATCCGGAGCTGACCTCGTACCGCGACCAGCTCGAGTTCTTCTTCCAGATCCACGACCCGACGACGCTGAACCGCCAGGGCAACGACATGGGGATGAGCTACCGCTCGGCGATCTACTACGTCGACGACGAGCAGCGCCGTGTCGCGGAGGACACGATCTCCGACGTCGAGGCGTCGGGACTCTGGCCGGGGAAGGTCGTGACCGAGGTCGCGCCGGCCGGCCCGTTCTGGGAGGCCGAGCCTGAGCATCAGGACTATCTCGAGCGCTATCCCAACGGGTACACGTGCCACTTCCCGCGGCCGAACTGGGTTCTGCCGCGGCGCGGTGCGGCCGCGGTCAACTAGGCACCGCCGAAACCAAGCGCAGCTCCATCGAACATCCGCGTGTCTTCGGTGACGTCATCACAGGCGTCTGCCGAAACGCGTGACCCAGCCTCCCTTGTTCGAGTGCGGGTAGGCTCGCTGTGATGGAGGGCGGGTGCGCGTGCGGTGAGCTGCGGTACCGACTCAGATGGCCGCCACTCTTCGTCCACTGCTGTCACTGCCTCAACTGTCAACGCCAGACCGGCAGCGCGTTTGCGGTCAACGTGCTGATTGAGAGCGACCGCGTCGAATTGCTCGCCGGCGCGCCCAAGCGCGTGCCGGTTCCCCGTTCCGGGTCGAAGCGGCAGCAGATCTATCGCTGCCCGGAATGCGACACGGCGGTTTGGAGCACGTACACACGCAAGAGTGTGCTGTTCGTTCGCGCCGGAACCCTCGATGGTCCGTCGGTTGTGGAACCGGATGTGCACATCTTCACGCGGTCGAAGGTCCCCTGGCTCACCTTGCCGGAGTCGACCCCGGCGTTTGTGACGTACTACGACACGCCGCAGCTGTGGCCGGCTGCGAGCCTCGAGCGTATCGAGGCGCTCCAGGCGCGCTGATCGACGCTGGCCAGGAAGGCGCCACGTCGCCTGAGCTTCTGAGTCTTGCCGGCGCCGCTTACGAGAGCACGCGCTCGAGCGCCGCGCGATCCGTCGGCTCGCCGTGTGCGGGCAGCACGAGCTCGACCGGCAGGTCGAGCAGCGGACGCAGCCGTTGGACGACATCGTCGCGCGTCACGTGCTTGCGATCGGCGATCCAGATGTCCAGTCCGTCGCCGAGGTCGGAGAGCGAGTCACCGGTGACGATCGCGCCGACCGACGAGAGCCAGAGGATGAGATCGTTCTCCTCGCGGCCCGCGTACGCCTCGATGCCGAAAGGCCACACTCCGGGACCGTGAAAGTGTCCTTCGCCTTCGCCCGCGCGCAGCCAGGCAAGGTCCTCACTCTCCATGCCGCGCACGCGGTCGGGGTCGATGCCGAACTTCTCGACCCAGTCCTGCCAGGTGTCCGCCGGCGGCGTGTGCACCGGGAGGCCGAGTCGACGGGCATCGCGCTCGTGGTACGGCGCTGTCAGGACGACGGCGGTCGCGCGCTCACGTAGCTCGTCGGGAACGGCGAGCGGGTCGAACAACACGAAATCGTCGCCGAGCTCGATCCCATAAGACGAGACAGCCTCGGGCCACTCCTCCTCCTCACGCCAGCCGGGATGCGGCGATTGCCAATGCCAGACACCCGGTCGCAGCTCACGCATGGGGGCAGTCTGTCACGACAAACAAGCCATCCCGACTACCGTCCTGGCGGGGACCTTTCCAGCCTAAGGATGTCCGAACCAGGTCGTCAACGCGTCGAGCTAGTCACGTTCTACCGGCTCGAGCCGGTGGTCACCGCTTGCATCCTCGGATCGTGCGTTGGGTCGGCATACACGGGTGGGCAGCCGTGATCGATGGCTTCAGGGCGCAGTTCGTAGTGCCAGGGCTCGTTGCCGTAGACCTGGCACAGCCCGTACTCGGCGCCGTGCTCGGACAGCCACGCCGACGCATCGTGCCCGACGTCGACCGCGTCTCCCGACACGTGAGCAGACGTCTCCGCGGTGGCCACCCACCGGGCGGCTTCCTCTTCGGAGCCGTACTCGGAAACCGCGTCCCGGAAGAGTCGATTCTGATACTCGGGCGAACGCCGGCCACTGTCGACGACGAACTCGACCCCGTCTCTCGCGGCATCCAGTGCAGCTTGGCGCAGGGCGCCGAGGAGAGCTGAATCGAGGTTCGCTACGCCCGGAGCCTCGTCGTCGAAGACCGTCGTGCCGTCCGGGAGTGCGTCAGCCTCGCCAAGCGCACTGCGGAGCTCTCCGCGAAGGACGTCGATGGGTAATGCCGCCGTCGAGGACGAGGACGCCGGCAACAGGTGGCTGAGGGCCGCGACGATCCCCGCGACGAGGACGAGAAGGCCGGCCACACGGGTCCTGCGAATCCGAACTCGTTTGCTGGAGGTCATTCCTCCATTCAGCGCTGCGTGCTGTTGCCGGCACGTATCTGCCTTTCGATATGCCGACGACATGCGCCAGCTCGTAGCATCGGAGCGTGCGGGTCTTGATCGTCGAGGACGAGCCCTACATGGCGGAAGCCATCCGCGATGGCTTACGCCTGGAAGCGATCGCGGCAGACATCGCAGGCGACGGCGACACCGCTCTGGAGCTGCTGAGCGTCAACGCGTACGACATCGCCGTCCTCGACCGAGACATTCCCGGGCCGACCGGTGACGAGATCGCCGAGAGCATCGTCGCCTCCGGCAGCGGCATGCCGATCCTCATGCTCACCGCTGCCGATCGTCTCGACGACAAGGCAACCGGCTTCGAGCTCGGCGCCGACGACTACCTCACCAAGCCGTTCGAGCTGCGAGAGCTCGTCCTCCGTCTGAGAGCACTCGATCGCAGGCGTGCACACAGCAGGCCACCCGTGCGAGAGGTCGCAGGTCTCCGGCTGGATCCGTTTCGCCGAGAGGTCTATCGCGACGGACGCTACGTCGCGCTGACCAGGAAGCAGTTCGGTGTGCTCGAGGTTCTCGTCGCTGCCGAAGGCGGTGTCGTCAGCGCGGAAGAGCTACTGGCGCGAGCGTGGGACGAGAATGCGGACCCGTTCACCAACGCCGTGCGCATCACGGTCTCGGGACTGCGCAAACGCCTCGGCGAGCCCTGGATCATCGCCACCGTGGCCGGCGTCGGCTACCGCATCGACACGCAGCCACGGACCGGAGAAGCGCGTGGATAGGCCTCGTGGCCTGAGCGTTCGCCTCAAGCTCACCCTCACCTACGCCGGCTTCCTCATGCTCGCCGGCGCCGTGCTGCTCGTCGCCGGGTACTTCTCCCTTTCACGTGGCGTGCACCCGGGGGTGATCTTCGTCGTGCACAGCCACGCGGACCTCCTTCGCAACTTCGGACCGATCGCGGCTTCCGTGATGGCGTTCCTGTTGGTGTTCGGTCTGCTCGGAGGCTGGCTAGTCGCCGGCCGCGTGCTCGCGCCCTTGACGCGAATCACCGACGCCACGCGCGCGGCCGCGGACGGGTCGCTCTCCCACCGGATCCAGCTACCGGGCCGCAGCGACGAATTCCGCGAGCTCGCCGACAGCTTCGACACCATGCTCGCGCGGCTCGAAGCACACGTCGCAGAACAGCAGCGATTCGCAGCGAACGCCTCCCATGAGCTCCGCACCCCGCTGGCGATCACGCAGACGCTTCTCGAGGTGGCCCGCAACGATCCGAACCGCGACAACGGCGAGCTCGTCGACCGCCTCCACGCCGTCAACACCCGAGCGATCGACCTCACCGAGGCTCTGCTCCTGCTCAGCCGTGCCGACGGGCGCTCCTTCACCCGAGAACACGTCGACCTGTCCCTCATCGCCGAAGAAGCCACCGAAACGCTTCTCCCCCTCGCAGAGAAGCGCGGCCTGACCGTCGAGACCTCCGGCGCGCCGACCCCCGCCAACGGCTCACACGCACTTCTGTTGCAGGTAGCGACGAACCTCGTGCACAACGCGATCGTCCACAACCTGCCGGAGCACGGCGCCGTGTGGGTGACTACCAGCGTTCGGCCCGGGTATGTGGCGCTCACGGTCGAGAACACCGGGGAGAGCCTCACCCCTCAGTTCGTCTCCACGCTTGCCGAGCCGTTTCTTCGCGGCGCCGGTCGCCGGCGCACCGAGCACGCAGGTGTCGGCCTTGGCCTGGCAATCGTCGAAAGCATCACTCAGGCGCACGACGGAGCCCTCACGCTCACCCCCCGACCAGCAGGCGGGCTCCGCGTCACGCTGCAACTACCAGCTGCGCGACCGCACGCCGCAGGGAGCACCCAGAGGAGAGACGCCGAAGCCCGCTGACTCGGCCGTCCCCGACTACTTCAACACGCGGTACTCGAGGTGCGTCACGTCGTCGTCCCGACTGAGCCCGGTCTGTTCGAGCTCGACCCGCTCAGGGAGAACGTCGAACAGCCGGCGACCGCCTCCGAGTAGCACGTCGACGACGTGGATCCGCAGCTCGTCCACGAGGCCGGCGGCGAGGTACTGCTGGTCGATGTCCGCGCCCATGAGGCCGATCCGCTTCTCGCCGGCGGCCTCCCGCGCCTTCGCGAGCGCACTCTCGATCCCGTCGGTGACGAACGTGAACACCGGGTCCGCGTCTGCGATCGGGTTGTGCGTGACGACGAAGCACGGGACGTCGCCGAGCGGGCCCTTGCCGCCCCAGTTGTCGATCGAGTTGTCGTACGACCGGCGGCCCATGATCACTGCGCCGGTCCCTTCGGTTAGTCACCGAGGAAGCGCTCGAACACGGCCGGGTCGTCGAACGCCCAGTTGTGGAGCCTCATCCCGTCCTCGCCCAGCCCCTGCTCCGGATTGTCGTTGGGCGCTGCGATGTACCCGTCCAGGGACATGCTCATGTCGATCACCACGCTGCCCATCTCGCCTCCTTCGTGTCTGTGAGAGAGACTATTGGCGTGCCCCCGGAGACGCACTACGCACGCAGCGGCGACGTCAGCATCGCCTACCAGGTGCACGGCGACGGCCCGTTCGACGTCGTGTTCGTTCCGCCGGCGGTCTCGAACGTCGAGCTGGGGTGGGACGTGCCGGGCACGCGCGCGTTCCTCGAGCGGCTTGCGTCCTTCTCACGTCTGATCCACTTCGACAAGCGCGGCACGGGCATGTCAGACCGCGTCGCCGGCGCTCCGACGCTCGAGACGCGGATGGACGATGTGCGCGCGGTCATGGACGCCGCCGGCTCCGAACGGGCGGCACTCGTGGGCTGGTCCGAGGGCGTCGCGATGAGCGCGCTCTTCGCGGCGACGTACCCCGAGCGCGCGTGGGCGCTCGTCCTCTACGGCGGGAAGGCGCGGGAGCTGCGCGCGCCGGACTATCCGTGGGGGCCGACGGAGTCGGAGGCGCTGCGCGCGATCGCCGAGGAACGCGCCGGCGACCCGTCGGCGCTGGTCGAAGGGATGGCGCGCTCCGGAATGCCGACGGCGAGCGCAGAGGAAGTCGCTGCGCTTGCGCGGATGGTGCGCCAGAGCGCGAGCCCCGGCGCGTTCGAAGCGCTCGATCGGATGAACATCCAGATCGACATCCGCAGTGTCCTTCCGGCCATCCGCGTGCCGACGCTCGTCCTGCACAACACGCGCGACCGCTGGGTCGACGTGGAGCGGGGCAGAGACCTGGCGCGGCGGATCCCAGGTGCCGCGTTCGTCGAGCTTCCGATCGACGGCCACATCACGGCCGTCGCCGATGTTCCGCCGCTCGGCGACGAGATCGAGCGTTTCCTCCGCGACGTCTGGGAGACGGTCGCAGTAGTGCAGGAACCCGACCGCGTGCTCGCGACGGTGATGTTCACCGACATCGTCGGCTCCACCGCGAAAGCGGCCGAGGTGGGCGACGCGGGGTGGCGGGAGCTTGTCGAGCGCCACCACCTGCTCGTCCGGCGCCAGCTTGCACGCGCCCGCGGCCGTGAGGTCGACACCGCGGGCGACGGATTCTTCGCCGCCTTCGACGGCCCCGCGCGCGCGATTCGGTGCGCGCGCGAGATCGCCGAGTCCGTGAAGGAGCTCGGCCTGGACGTCCGGGTCGGCCTGCACACCGGCGAATGCGAGCTGATCGACGGAAAGGTGGCGGGAATCGCCGTGCACACCGGCGCGCGTGTTGCGGCCAAAGCCGATCCCGGAGAAGTGCTCGTCTCGAGCACCGTCAAGGACCTGGTGGCGGGCTCAGGTTTGATGTTCGAAGACCGTGGAGCTCATGAGCTCAGCGGGATCCCGGGCGAGTGGCAGCTGTACTCGGTGGTCGACTGACCCTCTGCCCGCGGCGCTCCGCTGCAGCACCAGCTAGGAGGCGTCGCTAATGGCTCGCCGGAGCGAGTGTCCAGAGCACGATCCGGCCCGGCATCAACTCGATCTGCGGACCCGCGAGGCGCCGCTGCGCGTAGACGAAGTCGACGTCGCTGCTCCAGCCGACGATCTGCCGGCGCGCATTGATGTCGACGCCTTCCCCGTACGGGTGACCGGCGAGCAGTGGCAGAGCCTGGGGCTTTCCGTTGGTCCAGACGGTCGGTCTCCCGTGGTCGCCTGGGAACGCGCCAGAGATCTGGCCGCCTTCGCTGAGGTCGTTCGCTGAACCTGCGCGAATGAACCGCGTCCGCCCGTTCCACCACACGAGGAACCGGTATTTGGCGCCATCGAATCGTTGGAGCAAGACTTGACCGCGACTGTTGATGGCGATCGACATGTCGTCGTCCGTGCCGATCTTGCGCGAGCTCCCGTTCGCCCAAACGAACGCGTCGCCGTCGATACCGTCGCCGACTACTTGGCCGCGTGCGTTGATGGCTCTTGCGAAGCCGCTCCCCGGTCCCCGGCGGGGGTTGAGGTCACGCATCTGTCCGTTTTCCCACAAGAACGCGTGGATGATCGCCCGTCTGTCGACGGTCTTCGCCGTCTCGGACCAGCCGACTACCTGCCCGCGGTCGTTGATCGCGACGGCGCGGCTCTCTTTGCCCCCGAGCGTGCCGAGGTCGCGAATCTTCCCGTTCTCCCAGAGAACCGCGCGCGTGGCTCCGGAACGCGTCTCGCTCCAGCCAACGACTTGTCCCCGCTCGTTGATCCCGACCGCGTCGCTTTCTGCTCCGCCGAGCGTGCCGAGGTCGTGCATCTTCCCGTCCGACCAGAGGAAAGCGTGCGACGCCTCGAGAAACGACCACTCACCCGCAAGACGTTCCGTCGTTGCCGCAGAGCCGACCACTTGTCCGCGCTCGTTCAGCGCCTCGGCTCCGCTGAACTCGCCGCCGAGCGTGCCGAGGTCAAGCCACCGGCCGTCCTCCCACAGGAATGCCATGCCTTCCGCCGAGCCTGCGACCTGGCCGCGATCGTTGATTGCGTAGGTGTTGGCCCTGCAGTCGCTCCCGCAGGCGCCCAAGTCGCGGACGATCCACCCCGCGGTTGCAGTCGAGCTCGCGGTCGAGCCGCCCGCGAACGCACAGGCGACCATGGCAAGAGCTGCTGCGGCGCGCATGACCCCGGTCCGAGCCGGCATGCCAATACGATGCGAGGCCCGCGGGGGCGCTGTCAAGACCTAGTCGAGCGACGCGGTTGCATACCTTGCGCTCCTATGTATAGTACTTCGAGCTATGCACATCGACAAAGACCTCGTCGCTGCATCGGCGACCCCGCTCGTGCTCGCGATCCTGGCGGAGAGTGAGAGCTACGGCTACGCGATCCTCAAGCGCGTGCGCGCGCTCTCCGGCGGCGAGCTCGAGTGGACGGACGGGATGCTCTACCCGCTGCTCCATCGCCTCCGTCGGTTCGGGTACGTGACGACGGAGTGGCGAACGCCGCCGGAAGGGCGGCGCCGTCAGTACTACATGCTCACCGACGATGGACGAGCAGCACTCGCGGACCAGCGAAAGCAGTGGGAAGCGGTCACGCGCGCGCTGAACGACGTCTGGCGGCTGGCGGCGGTGGAGGCGTAATGGAGAGCGTCGAATCACAGATCGCGGAGTGGCGCGCCTACGTCGCGGGCGCGCCCGGCGTCAACGGCCGCGACGTCGACGAGCTCGAGGGCCATCTTCGCGACCAGATAGCCGACCTGAACGCGGCCGGCCTCGCGGACGACGAGGCGTTCCTGGTCGCCGTGAAGCGGATGGGGGACGTCGACAGCCTGTCGAGGGAGTTCGCGCGCGAGCACAGCGGCCGGCTCTGGAAGCAGCTCCTCGTGAGCGGCGACGACGAGCCGGCCCGCGCGACCGGCGGCTGGCTCGAGGCGTTCCTGTTCGGTGCGGCCGCCGCTCTGGCGATCCAGATCGCGCGCCTCGCCGCCGATTTCCCGGACGAGGAACCGAACTGGTTCTTCCGGAACCTGAGCCTCTTCGTCCTGCCGTTCCTCGCCGGCTACTTCGCGCGCCGCCGAGAGCTCGACGTGCGCGGCTGGCTGCTGACTGCAGCGCCGTTCGCGGTCAGTGCACTCGTGATCAACGGCTATCCGTGGGACGTCGACTCGAATACCGAGATGCTCGCCGCGGCCCACCTCGTGGTCGTCCTGTGGTTCGTCGTCGCCTACCCGTACATGGGCGGGACGCTGTCGTCGCACGAACGGCGTATGGACTTCGTCCGCTTCACGGGCGAGTGGTTCATCTACTACGTGCTGATCGCCCTCGGCGGCGGCGTGCTCATCGGGCTGATGGCGGCCATCCTCGAGCCCGCGGGCGTCGACGTCGAGCGGGTGATCGAATGGGTGTTGCCCTCCGGCGCCGCGGGGGCCGTCGTCGTGGCCGCCTGGCTCGTCGAGTCGAAACAGCGGGTCGTGGAGAACATGGCGCCGGTGCTCACGATGCTCTTCACGCCGCTGTTCGCGGTGATGTTGGCCGCCGCCGCCATCACGTACGCAGCGACCGGGCTGGGCGACGCGTTCGACCGCGACCTCGTCAGCGTCTTCGACGCCTTGCTGGTCGTCGTCCTCGCGCTCGTTCTCTATGGGATGTCGGCGCGCGACCCGTCGGGGTCGCCGAACTGGATGGACCGCATCCAGCTCGTGGCCGTCGTCAGCGCACTGATCCTCGACGTGATGGTGCTGGGGACGATGGTCGCCCGGATCGGCGACCTCGGGTTCACGCCGAACCGCACGGCGGCGCTTGGGCTGAACCTCGTCCTGCTCGTGAACCTGGCGGGAGCCGCCTGGCTATCGACGCGATTCCTCACCGGCCGCAACAGGCTCCACCGACTCGAGCGCTGGCAGACGACCTACCTTCCCGTGTTCGCCCTTTGGGCTGCTGCGGTCGTGGTCACCCTGCCGCCGCTGTTCTCGTTCGAGTGACCGCCCCGCCGTACCGCCGCAGCCGTTGACTAGGCTTCGTCGCCGCCCGGGCGTACGAGTCCTGTCTCGTACGCAGCGACGACCGCCTGTGCGCGGCTGCGTAGATCGAGCTTGCCGAGGACGCGGTTCAGGTGGGTCTTCACCGTTGCGAGGCTGACGACGAGTCGCTCTGCGATCTCCTCGTTCGAGAGCCCGCGCGCCACGAGCACGAGTACCTCGCGCTCCCGGTCCGTCAGCTCCGCCAGTGACTCCGGGACACCGGCGCTCGGCGGCGGGCGCCGCACGTGTTCCTCGATCAGTCGCTGCGTGAGACTCGGCGCCAGCAGCGCCTCACCGGCTGCGACGACCTCGATCGCCTGCGCGAGGCGGTCCGGCGGCGTTGTCTTGAGCATGAATCCCGACGCGCCCGCCTTCAGCGCCTCGTACACGTACTGGTCGAGGTCGTAGGTCGTGAGCACGAGAACGCGTGTCGGCAGGCTGCTCGCCGTGATCTCGCGGGTGGCGGCGATTCCGTCCATGACGGGCATCCGGATGTCCATGACGAGCACGTCGGGCCGGTGCTCGCGTGCGGCTGTTACGGCTTCGCGTCCGTTTGCGACGTCTGCGCGTACCTCGATCTCGCGAGCCTCGAGCAGAGCGCGGAGACCGCTGCGCACGAGATCCTGGTCGTCGGCGAGGACGACGCTCGTCACCGCGTCTCCGGCGGTGTCGGCAACGTCGCAGCGAGCCGAAAGCCGCCGTCTTCGAGCGGGCCCGCGCGCAGCGTCCCGCCGAAGAGCGCGACGCGCTCGCGCACGCCCATGAGTCCATGACCACTTGGGACGCGCACCGGAGGAGCGCCTGTCGCGGCGCTGTTTTCGACCTCGACCGCGAGCTCGGCTCCTCGCTTCTCGACGCGCACGCTGACTCGACTTCCGGGCGCGTGCTTGAGGGCGTTCGTCAGCGCCTCCTGGACGATCCGATACGCCGACAATCCGACGCCGATCGGCAACGTTCGGGCGGCGGGATCGACGACGAGGTCCACGTCGAGGCCTGCGCGCACGTAGTCGTCCGCGAGTGCCGCGAGATCGGCGAGCGCATGCTGGGGCCGTACGCCGAACTCGCCCTCGTCGTCGCGGACGAGGCGGAGCAGGCGTGCCGTCTCACCGAGCGCGTCGCGGCCGATCTGCTGCACCTCCCTGATCGCACCGACCGCACCCGCGGGGTCGCGCACAACGAGGTCCTCGGCGAGAGACGCCTGCACGACCATCACGCTGAGCGAATGCGCGAGCACGTCGTGCAGCTCGCGCGCGATCCGCTCGCGTTCGGCTACGGCCGCGCGCTCCGCATCGCCTCGCGCGCGCTCAGCCTCGATCGCGAGGTCACGATTCCGCTCGAGGGTCTCGCGGACAGCGACGCCGATCATCCATGGCCCGGTCACCCAGACGACGCCGAAGATGATGTCGGGATCGAATGTCGTCAGCCAGTCGAGCGTCGCGAAGATGATGACGAGTGCGGCAAGTACGCTCGCGAGGCCGAGCGGCGCGCGAGACCGTGGTACGAGGCTTCCCGCCGAATAGAAGGCGAGCCCCGGAAGCAGGACCCACGCCGACGGCTCGCTCACGTCGAAGCCGAGGATCGGTGTCAGCGCGTAGATCCCGGCAACGACGAGCGGCATGGCGAGCGGTGCGACGCGTCGTGCGCAGAGCACGAGGGCGGCCGCCCAATACGTGCCGAGCGCGACCGCGAGCGGCCTGTAGCCCTGAACGAGGAACTCGAGCGTCCCGGCGAGTCCGAACAGCACAGGTAGCACGAGGTCGCTTCCCCCGATGCGACGCCACCGGTGCTCGGCGAGGTTCAACGGACGCATTGGGTCACGCTAGCGCGCTCCGCCGCGATCGGCATCAACCCAGGGGTTGACGCCGATTCGACCGCGGGTTCGATGAAAACGCGGGGTCGTGGGCGGACGATGAGCGCTCCCATCCGACCAGGAGGTTCCTCACATGTCCACGCGTCTTGCCGGTCTCTACGCAGTCGTCGCCGCCGCGGCGTCCGTCGTGTTCGCGCCGCTGCTCGCACTCGCGTACTCCCGCACAGCTGAGGGAGCGGGGGAATTCGAATCCGCGACGATGTTCCCAGGCTGGACCGAGCGCGGCATCGATCTCGCCGGCCCGCTGCTCACGTTTGCGTCGGTCGATCGGGTCTATTCGGCGTACACGCAGCTGTTCGCGCTGCTCGTCCCGGCGGTGCTGCTGTGCGCTCTGGCGGCTCGCTCGCTCCGGCCCGCTTCGCGGTCGCGACTCGAGCGGTGGGGCTGGCGCGTCGGACTCTTCGGCTACGCGCTCTTCGCGCTCGGTCTCCTGGTGGTCGCGGTCGCGATGTTCGTCGTCAGCGGCATGCACGCGGCGATCGACGTGCCGTTCATGACCATGATGTTCCCGGGACTCCTCCTGAGCCTCCTCGGATCGACGGTCCTCGGCGTCGGTCTCCTCCGCGGCGGGTACGAGCCGCGCCTGACGTCGTGGCTGCTCGTCCTCAGTCTGCCGCTGTGGTGGTTCGGCAGCTTCGGTCTTGGCCACAACAGTCTCGGCCTGGTGCCGCTGATGGTTGCGTGGGGCGTCACCGGGTACCGGCTCTGGCGCGCCGGAGCGCGGAACGACGCAGCGGAAGTCGCCTTCGCACGCCCGGGCTGACCGCGTCTCGTGCGACCTGTGGAAGTGGTAACGTACAACCACATGGTTGTAGATGAGCTCAGGGACGAGGCCGTCGACGACCTGTTTCACGCGCTCTCGGACTCGACCCGCAGGGACATTCTTCGCCGCTGCGCGGAGGGTGAGCGGTCGGTGTCGCGTCTGGCCGAGGCGTATCCCATGAGCTTTGCGGCGGTGCAGAAGCACGTTGCGGTACTGGAACGCGCGGGCCTGGTCACCAAGGAGCGGCGTGGGCGAGAACAGCTGGTGCAGACCGATGTCGGCGCCGTCGAGCGAGTGCGACAGGTTCTCGACGAGCTCGAACAGACGTGGCGCGGCCGCGCAGAACGGATGTCGGATCTGCTCCCGCGGCATCGGAGGCAGACAAACTCGAAGGAGGACACCAAGAGATGAGCGTGACGAGCCTCGACACCGACTACGACAACCTGACGACAACCCTCGTCGCGGACTTCGACGCTTCGATCGACGAGGTGTGGCAACTGTGGGCCGATCCGCGCAAGCTCGAGCGCTGGTGGGGCCCGCCGACGTACCCGTCGACCTTCGAGAAGCACGACCTCTCTCCCGGCGGCGAGGTCACCTACTACATGACCGGCCCGGACGGCGATCAGCCCCGCGGCTGGTGGCGCGTCACGTCGGTCGATCCGCCGACGTCGCTGCAGTTCACCGACGGCTTCGCGGACGAGAACGGAACTCCCAACGAGCAGATGCCCGTGGTCGACGTCGTCATGCGACTCAGCGAACGTGATGGCGGCACCCGAATGGAGCTGCGGTCGACCTACGCGTCACGTGAGGAGCTTGACAAGCTGGTCGGGATGGGCATGCTCGATGGCCTGGAGCAGGCGGTAGGCCAGATGGATGCGCTACTACTCGGGTCCGGCACCCGCTCTTCGTAAGGGACCGCCCAGGAGTCCAGTCAAGCGAAAGGAGCCAGGATGTTCGCACGCGTTACACGGTTCGAAGGCTCGGAGCCGGCGAAGCTGAAGCAGGAGCTCGGCGACATGCGCGACCAGATGCAGCTTGGCCTCTCGGACGAGTCGATCGACCAGATGGCCGAGCAGGTGAAGGGCCAGTTCGAGCGCGACGAGGTCGCGAGACTGCTGGCGGCGATCAAGCGAACGATCGTGCTCGCGGACGAGGAGAAGGGCAGCTCAGCGATGGTGCTCTTCTGTGAGACCGAGGAAGACGCGCGCGGAGTCGACAGGCTCTTCGACGCGATGTCGCCCGGCGAGGGCGGCGGTCGACGCCAGAGCGCGGACATCTACGAGGTCTCGATCGATCAGACGTTCTCGACGTAGTGCGTGCCGGCGCCTAACGCTCGCGCAGTAACGCGAGCAGGAGTGCGTTGACCTCGTCTGCTCGTTCAAGGCTCGGTAGGTGCGCCGCCCCCGACACAGTCACGAGTCGAGCACCGCTGACGGAGTCGGCAACGTGGGCGGCGATCGCCACCATGTCCTATACGTCTTCATCACCGACAAGCACCAGCGTCGGGACGAACAGATGCAGCTGTCCACTTGTTCGTGCCGTGAATCGTCTCGTGCTCGACTTGATGGTGCTGGGCTCGATGATCGCCCGGATCGGCGACCTCGGGTTCACCCGAACCGCACGGCTGCGGTCGGCCTCAAACCCGTCTTGCTCGTGAACCTGACTGGCGCAGTGTGGCTCTCGGGCCGCTTCGCAGGTCCCGTCGAACGCATGACGGTTGGCGAGCATGCTGCTGCGGGTTTAAGCTCGCCCAGATCCCAACCATCATGGAAGGGGAATCCATTGCGCACCAAGCGAGTAATACCGCTCGCGGTTGCGGCCGCGGCGATTGTTGCGCTCGCGCTTGCGACAGCGGCAGCGGCGCAGACGACGCAGGTCGTCGCCTCGGGCTTGGACAATCCTCGCCACCTCACGTTCTCGGCTGACGGAGAGCTGTACGTCGTCGAGGCGGGGAGAGGCGGCTCGATCACGTGCGGCGTCGAGCATCCGGCTCTCGGTCCTTCGTGCTTCGGTTTCACCGGTGCCGTCACGTTGGTTCGAGACAGCGGAGCGGACGTCCGTGTCGTGACCGGGCTTCCCTCGATCGCCGGGGAGGCCGAGGCCTTGGGGCCTTCGGACATCACGTTCACCGGCAGCCAGAAGTACGTGCTCAGCATCGGACTCGGTGGCGACGACGCGCTGAAGGCCGCGTACGGCCCTCAGGCGGGGCTGCTCGGGACCTTGGTCGCCGGCAAGCTCAAGCACGACGGCATCTCGCTGTTCGCCGACGTGCTCGCATATGAGGTGGCGGCCAACCCGGACGGCACCGACATCGACACCAACCCGGTCGGCCAGGTCCGTCAGGGCGACGGCTACATCCTGGCCGACGCCGGCGGCAACGCCGTGCTGCGGGCATCGCACAAGGGCACCTTCACCACGATCACCGCGTTGCCCCCCGGGAGCGCGCTGGCCCCGCCGTTCCTCGGCTTGCCGCCGGGCACCCAGATCCCCACTGACGCAGTGCCGACCTCGGTGGTGCAGGGACCTGACGGCGCGTACTACATCAGCCAGCTGACGGGCTTCCCGTTCGAGAAGGGCGATGCCAACATCTGGCGCGTGGTTCCGGGGCGGCCCGCGACGGTCTACGCGTCGGGGCTCACGAACCTCACCGATCTGGCGTTCGCACCCGACGGGTCGCTCTACGCGGTGGAGATCTCGAGCAACGGCCTGCTCACTGGGCCGATCGGCGCACTGGTGAAGATCAACCCGGGCAGCAGTAACCACGAGACGGTTGTCGGCGGATTGTTCGCGCCGTACGGCGTCGCCTTCGGTCGGGGCGCGGCATACGTGACCACGTGCACGGTGTGCTTCGGCGGCGGCCAGGTCATCAAGATCGGGCTCCACTAGGGAAGCGCGTTCGCACGTCTTCGCGCGGGGTCGCCGTCAAGCGGCCCCGCGCGAGCCCGTCAGCTTGACTAGCTGCAACCGGTGTCGTACCGCAGTCGCGGCAGGTGCCGGCTCTTCGACGAGGGAGGCGACATGGAGGCTGCGAGCGGCGCGTACGTTCACCACGCTGGAGATGGCGAGCTCCGCTGGCTGGGCGAGACTTCCACGTACTTTCTCGCCACCGGGGAGACGACACGAGACGCGTTCGCGTTGGTCGACGAGCGCGCGAAGCGCGGGGAGAGCGTCCCGTTGCACCTGCACCGGGACGACATGGAGTCCTTCTACGTCGTCGAGGGCGAGATCACGCTGTTCATCGGAGATCAGCCGGGCGTTCGGTCGGGGGCTGGCTCGTTCGCGCACATACCGGGTGGGACGGTGCACGGCTTCCGAGTCGAGTCGGAGACCGCCCGCTACTTGATCTTGACCACGCCCCGGCATGGTCAGTTCTACCGGGCCATCACATTGCCTTCTCGGCCTGGAGGCTTGCCGCCGCTCGAGTCGATCGACGGGTCGCAGATCAAGCAAGCCGCCGAGGAGTACGGCATCGAGTTCGTCGGGCCGTTGCCGGACGCGGATTAGCGTTCGCGCAGAAACTCGAGCAGGAGCGCGTTGACCTCGTCTGCTCGTTCGAGGCTCGGTAGGTGCGCCGCGCCGGACACTGTCACGAGTCGGGCGCCGCTGACGGAGTCGGCAACGTGGGCGGCGATCGCCTGCATGTCCGGTACGTCTTCGTCACCGACGAGCACCAGCGTCGGGCAGCGGACCTCACCGAGCCGATCGTTGACCGGCGGCTCGAGCTCCTCCTCTTCCGCGCCGGCCTCCCACGCGTGCTGCTGGAGCTCGTAGGAGCGGAGCACCATGGCGCCCACGGCCGAGCGCAGATCTGCGTCGACCGCGTCCGGGGAGCGGCGGGGGCCATCGACCCACAGACGCAAGCTCGCCTCGGCTGCTGCCGTGAAGTCGCCGCGTTCGAAGGCCGCTTCCTCCTCCGCCCAGCCCGCGCGCGTGTCATCGGACCACTGCCACCGAGGCAGGCCCGGCGCGATCAGGACGAGCCGCTCCACGAGGTCCGGCCGGAGCACCGCCAGCTCGAGAGCCACCCGGCCGCCCATCGAGTTTCCGACGACAGCGGCCGGGGCGTCGAGCAGCGCCTCGACGTCGCGCACGTGCGAGAACGGCGCAGGCTCCAGTTCTCGCTCCCCGAACCCACGCAGGTCAGGTGCAAGCACCCGATAGCCGGCCGCGCGAAGCACCTCGACCTGCGGCTCCCACATTCGGCTGTCCGCGATCCCGGCGTGAAGCAACAGAGCGGTGCTCAAGCGCATCCTTCGTCGAGACGTACGGACGCGCGTTCGCCGAACGCGATCTGCGTCACGCGCTTCGCCGGGCTCATATCGACGCGTAGCTCCCAGTGTGGGGCTCGTGCGCGACGGAGAAAGTAGTTGCGGCTGCCGTGGATGTAGCGGTCCGGGCGGGAACTGAGCTTCGGGTAGGCGCGCCGTAGCTGTGCGAGCGTGGACCCGATCCGGATTCCTCTACCCGTCACCGCGCCACTCCGGAAGAAGACGGCGCCGAACCGCCCGCGCGGCATGAAGATCGCCTGGCCCACGATTCCCGACCGCTCGATCCTCGCAGTGCCGCACGTCGGACGCACCTCATAGCTCGGCCGCAGGGGCACGCCCCACGCAGCCGACACTGCCGCGACCTTCATTCCTGGACGCGCGCCGGCAACACCGTCGAGGGTCACACGCGCCGGCGCTGTGAGCCCACCGACGGCAGTGAACGTGGACGCGAGCAGGAGCACGAGTCCCATGTGCGTGGAGGAGACTACTTGCGCGTGACGCGGACGCGGTAGTTGCCGTTGACCGCCTCCGAGAGCACCTCGACGCGCACGAGCGCGTCGTCGAAGACGGAGACCTCGTTCGCTCCGAGGTCGTAGCCCGCATCGAAGATCGCACCGCAGTCGTCGTTGTAGGAGCGTCGGGCGGGCTGCACGATCGCGTTCCGGTCCACGTTCCACCGGCTGCCGTCGACGATCCAGACGAGCACGCCGTCGTCGCAGAGCTCGGAGTCCTCCCCGATACGCCGGCGGTTCTCGATCACGTACACGACCCACGGCGAGATGGGCACGACGACCGCTTTGAGCCCTCCTCTTCGGGCGAGCGGCGTCAGCTCCGCCTCGGTGCTCCCTGCGGTCGTGAGGCCGCGCAGCTGCGTCGGGTCGAGCCACCGGAGCAGCCACTTGTTCCATGCGGACAAGTGGGCGCTCGCGCGGTTGTCGCCCATCAGATCCCATCTCCCGGACCATGCGAACTGATCCGGCGTCCCCCGCCTCGCCTGGTCGTACAGATCTGCCAGGCCGAAGAAATGGCCTGTCTCGTGCGTGACGATGTGATGCGCCGCGAGGTTCGCGCTCGGTCCCCGCGGGTCGATCCCGCCGCCGCCGACGACCGCCCACCGCAGCTCGTGTCCGTCGCGAGCGACCCCTTCGCCGGGCCAGGCGCGGACGAGGCTGAGGTAGAGCTGGCCGGCTACGGATTCGGGGGCAACGACGAAGACCGCGTCGACGGTCGAGAAGTCGACCTCAGCGTCGGCGAGCGCCGTCGCCGTCGCGAGGAACTCCTTGCGCGCAGACGTCTGCGACCAGCGCGCCGCCCAACTGGCCATCGTCCCCGGCATCCGCAGCCAGCGCGGGAACGCCGCCAGCGTGAACGCGAGGCGTCCGTAGCTGTTCTCCCGGAAGTAGCTCTCGGAGGTCGGGCCGAGGTAGTCGCGGTAGAACTCGACCGTCCGCGTCGAGGGCGCGTCGGCGAAGTCGACGGGAATGACGAGCCCGCGCAAGGCTCCGGTCGACGGGAGCCAGTACGGGTCGGTCTTCGGGCCCCACTCCCCGACCCACGGATCGGGGATGACGCGGCTGTCCGCAAACGACGGCTTCGGGATGACCGGCGAGTAACCCGGCTCGGCAGGCGGAGGAGGCGCGGCCGGCGTGGTGTTCGACGCGTTCGTCCGGAAGGCGGCCGAGTACCGTCCCGCGGCGTCTCGCAACGGGTTCGTCGCAGGCATCTCGTACGACACTGCGACGGCCTCACCGGCGTTCACGCCGAGTCCCAGGCGAAGCGCGACCGACCTCCCCGCGAGCGTCGCGCTCTCCACGCGCCAGCGGAGGCCGTCAACCGTCACGGTGAACGCGGCGGGAGGAGGCGCCGCACCGGCGAGCGTGTCGTCGAACCTCAGCGTCAGTGTCGCCTCGTTGGCGGTGGCCGACGTGAGCCGAGGCGGCGCGACGTCTACGGTGCACGCGGCTGCGCGCTTGAGCGCACGCAGTCGCTGGCTTTCGCGTCGCACGAAGGCGTTGCGCTGCGCCTTACTCGGGTGCGTGCGGAAGTACGCCGCGCGGCGTTGTGCCAATCCGCGCTGGAACGTGGCCAATGCGCGTTGTGCGACACGCTTCTGCGCTGTGGTGCAGGCCGCGGCATCACCCGCGAGCGCGGGTTCGGCTGGCGCGGAGCCGAGCGCGAGCGCCGCCACTGCCAAGGCGGTGAAGAACCACATCGAACGAAGCCGCAGCGACCCCTTGATGCGTGGATAATAGACCGGGGTTCGACTCTGGTCTACGGCTTGCCGATGCTTGCCGCCGTCGAGTGGTCGAACCGCGCCGCACCTGTCCCTCCAAGCTGCGGCCCTCGTACGCGCGAGGGTCTGCAGACTCCGCTTACTCGTGCACGATCCTGTAGAGGTTGTCGTGCCCGGGAATGGCTTCCGCGAGTTCAACCGCCACAACGTCTGATGCTGGCACTTGACGTCCGTGGAGCGAGATCCCGCCATTCGCGTTCGATCCGAGAGTGCCGTCGCGGATCATCGAGTACGCGAACCAAAACACTGAGTTCGCCGCGGCCGGTTCCACTGTGCCATCGACGAATGTGACCACGCACGGCGCGGTGTTTTCCAAGAAGCGGGACAGTAGGTCGACTGAGTACCTCGCCTCGAACGCTCTCGAGATGTCCTCAACAATCTCCGGACCGCCAAGATAGTCGTGGGCGGGTGGGGGAGGACTTAACAGCACGGCCTTTGCGAATACACCGTGCGGTCCAAAGTGAACAGCGGCGCCGGTCTTCAGTCGGTAAAGCGAGCCGTCATGAGCCCCGCCGTCTGACTCGAGCCACTCGCGGAATTCCTTCCACTCGCTCGCGTCAAGGTCCTCGGCGACCAACTGATGGAGAGTCCGCCAGATTTCATCGAGGACCTCATCGAGCGGGAGCAGGCCGCGCTCCCCAAAACTGTTGGGAGCCATAGTGCGCGTGCCATGGAAGTAGTACGCACCATCAAAACTGAGCGCGTCGATATCAGCCCCGTGCTCACAGAAGATCTGCCGAGGAATGGCCCATGCTGGCGACTCTTCCCGAAAGGCGTCGTCGCGTGGCTCGTCGTACGATCTGATCGCCTCCAGCAGCAACCCCGCCGAGATTCCCGCGGCTGTCGCGAGTGACTCGACAGCCCGATCTACATCCCGGCCATCCAGCAACACCACTTCCAAGGTAGCCGTCTAGGGCGGAAGGCTCCGAAGAGTCCTGGCGGATCCTAGGACGACGGTTCACGTGGTGGGATCTGAGACGTCGTCGGCGGACCGTGTAGCGAGATCTGCGCCGCCCAGGTGCCAACCCACATCGCTGACTCGCCTCCCAGGACGGGGTTTTCGACTTGACCCGGCCCTGCGACGGGAGTAGAAGTCGCCACGTGTCAGCAGAAATAGGGACCAACGTCAAGCTGCGCGTTTCGGCCGCTGGGCTCCACTTCTTCGATCGGAGGACTGGCCTAAACGTCCTGCTTGATGCGCCAACAACCACTGAGTGGACTGTGGACTGGGCACCTCAAAATGTGTCGATCGCTCTCACGAACGCCTGTGACCTCGCATGTGCTTATTGCTATGCCCCGAAGCACCCAGCACGTCTGGGATTCGACGAGGTGGTTCGGTGGTGTCGTGAACTTGACTCAGGAGGGTGTCTTGGGATCGGCTTCGGTGGCGGCGAGCCGCTGCTCTATCCCCGGTTTGTGGAGCTGTGCACTCAGGTTGCGCTCTCGACTGCGCTTGCCGTGACATTCACGACCCACGGTCATTGGGTCACGAAGGAAGTTGCGCATGCTCTCGAAGGAAAGGTCCACTTCATTCGAGTATCGGTGGACGGTGTCGGATCAACATACGAGCGATTGCGAGGTCGCCCGTACGGGGCGGTTGTCGAACGCTTAAAGATGATCTCGAGCGTGGCGCCGTTCGGCGTGAACTACGTTGTGAACCGCTCGACCTTGCCTGACCTCGACATAGCAGCGGCTACGTTCTTCAGCCTTGGTGCGTCCGAACTTCTTCTCCTCCCCGAAGTTGGGGTCGGAGGCCGGCCCGGAATCGACGAGCGCACGACGCTGAGTCTCAACGAATGGGTGAGCAACAATTGGTCGAGATATCGCCTATCTATCTCTGAAGCGGGGTCAGACTTCGTGACAGCGCCGCAGTTCGATCCACATCGTGGCGACCTGCCGCTCAGGCGATACGCGCACATAGACGCCGGCGGCGTGCTGAAACGATCGTCTTACGACGCAGCAGGCGTGAGCATGTGTTCAACCGAAGGCGTGCAAGACGCACTTCGGTGCCTTGAGATCACAGCGTAAGGAGGTTTAGCGTGAAAGTCTGGTTCGGTTACGGCACGGAGCACTCGATGAACCTAGTGATGATCGGCGAGTTCAAGACTACGAGTGATGCGCAACGCATTGAGCAGCTTATTGACGACTTCGCCGAGCAGGCGCGACGCGACGAGGCAGCCGGACTGATTGATGCTGCTTCGCCGCCGGCAAAGTTCACTGACGACATGCTAGATCTGCTATCGAGGTCAAACGTCGGATCGCTCGCGTACGCCGAGCCGGTGCAATTCTTGTTCGATTACAACGTCGTCCGTGACGGCAACCGGGTCATCATCACGACCGAAGAGTCGGAAGTTTCGGTCTTTCTGAAGCTGTTGCTCGAGGGGGAGGCGAAAGTGTCGGTCTACTCGGCGCACAGTCACCCCAGCGCCTACGGACGGCAGACGTATCAGGGGCCGTGATTGTCTCGCGAAGCGACTCCGTCAGTCGGGCGGACGCCGGATCTGCCGGATCTGACTGGTGCACTCCGGCGCCTAGTGGCCTCCGGCTGACGTGACGGACTATTTCGATGACTCTGAGCCGCCAGCCGATGTTGCTCGTGTCACCGCGATTACTTCCGATCGACGCCGTCTCTACCTGGAGATGCGTCGGAGCGGTCTAGTTGCGACCGTGAGCGCCGACGAACCCTTCGAACTCTCGGTCGGGACGGTCGTGCTCGTCTACCCGGACGAGAACCGGATCGAGGCGGCTTCTAGCGATCTATGGACTGACGAGACCTGGGTGGGCGTCGTTCGTCTTCGCCTCGATGATGTGACCGTCGTAGACCAAGGCGGGCGCCTGCGGCTAGTCCCGACAGCGTCCCGCGCAGATTTCTCTGACCGAAACACCGTCGAGGTCAGCAACACGGAAGGCATCGTCCGCGTGCTCTCGCATGACCCGATCCGGTTTCTCGATCTCCCGTCGATCGACGAGTCCGTTATCCGGACATTTCGAACGGATGTTGCTGACCTCCCCACACTCACGTATGAAGACTTTGGAGGCCAGGACACCGTCGTCGCGCGTGCCAAAGAACTCATCGAGCTCCCGCTCACGCGACGCGACCAACTTCGAGCGATTGGCGCGCGACCCATCAAGGGTGTCCTCTTTAGCGGCCCTCCAGGCACGGGCAAGACGCTGCTCGCGCGGATCATCGCTAGCCGCGCGCAAGCCCCGTTTTACGAGATTCGCGGGCCAGAGATTTTCAGCAAGTGGTACGGCGAGAGCGAGGAGCTGTTGCGAAAGCTGTTCGACGACGCAGCAAGGCACCCTCGCGCCATCATCTTCTTTGATGAGATCGATAGTGTCGCAGCGAGTCGCTCTGGGGAGACCCACGAGGCCTCGCGACGAGTGGTCGCTCAGTTGCTGACGCTGATGGATGGGTTCACGCGTGATCAGGCTGTCATGGTGATCGCGGCGACTAATCGTCCGCAAGACATCGACCAGGCACTGAGACGCCCTGGCCGATTTGATTGGAACATCGTCTTCTCGCTTCCATCACTCAATGACCGGACTCAGATCCTTGAGACGACTGCACGCGAAATCTCCTATTCCGGCTTGCTGAGCCACGGCTTCATAGCGAGGAGGACGGACGGATGGTCAGGAGCGGATCTCGCGGCGATTTGGAGCGAGGCAGCTCTTCTTGCAGCAGCCGACGACCGAGCAGTGATTGTTGATGAGGACTATCTCGGAGGCTTCGAGCGCGTTGCTGAGCAGCGGCAACGCCGACAACCGAGCGAGGCCCCGCGTTGAGTTCCACCCGAAGTCGGATTCGCGCGTGGTGGCGCACACGACGTCGTAGGGCCGCGGCCGCGAAGAACGCTGCGCCACTTCGCGAGTTCGTCTACCTCGACGAGGTGAGCGTGTATAGCCTCGTTGCTTCACGCATCGGGGCTATCGCGACGGAATTTACGGACACGGAAATAGCCTCGCTTCAGGCCGAGATCGCGTCGTCGGCAGGCGTGTCGGTTGCCGGAGTCGCGAAGGCAGACACTAGGGCGCGAATTGGTTCGACGCAGACGCAGCAAGCCCAGGTGGTTCGAAAAGCGCTAGTGCAAAGTACCTTCAGAGACCTCCATGAGTACGAGCGCGAGCGGCTTCGGCTCAGTCCGATCACCAACACCGACCTTCCGCGGATCGATAGCGAACGTGACCTGTTCTCGCATGACGATCTCGCCCCGTGGGTGATCCCGTCGAAGGAGTTCTTGCGCGGAGATCTGATTGAGGCCGAAGTCGAACTAGGCGCTGACCCGATCTTTCGGATGAGTGCGGTGGTGTCTGCTATCACCGAGATCGTTCGCGAGGCCCCTGAACTGCGCGCCGCCGCTGGTGCTGACATGGAGCAGGCCTCCGCGCTGGCGCGAGTCATCGAGCGCTTGTTAGTCGGACTCGTTCCGCTCCGAGGTCGCCTCGTTGACTTCGACGTCGCAACAGCGACGAGTGGAGTCGAGTACCTCGCGCACAGGTCGGTACTCGAGCAAGCTCAGTCGACCGTACGATTGCCTCTGTTCCTGGTCGGCGTCGCAGAGGAAGGGCTCTTTTGGAAGGACGTTCGCAGAGTGCTGTTCTCAGGCTCGCGTTACCGCGTTCTGTGCAGGCTGGCGCGGCCAGGGACACAACGTACGTGGACGCCGGTTAAGCTCGTGGATGTTCTCCGGGAGTTCACGCCGGAACTGGCCACGCAGCTTAACGAGCTTGCTGCATCAATGGCGGCCGCCGCATCCGTTACCAGCGCCGGCTCGGATTCGGCGGGCGGGGAGCGCTGGAACATCGCCTTGACCGAATACGCAGCAATGCTCCTTCGCCACTACGGAGAGGAAGTCGCCCAGACACGTGAGGTGGTCGACGCGGTGGCCGTGCCTGAGTTGGGTGGCGATACTGGCCTCGAACATAGAAGGCGCGCGTTTTCTCAGGTAACGAGAACTATCGAGCAGACGCTGTCGGTGAAGGTGGACCCCATCATCGCGGCGCAACTACGCCACGCGGCTTGGTTGGAGTCTGATCCCGCCTACGGTTCGCCTGACATCAGCGCAGCATCCGATGGCGGGGTCGCACATCACAACGAGCGGTATCTTGATGTGGAGTTTGTGGCGATCTATTGGTGATGGGGCCGCGGTTGCACGACGCAGAGAATCACGTGCGATCAGATCCAGTTGAGTCGGTCTGGCTGCAGCCCGTTTTCGTGCCGCAGACGCGTCACGTGTAGCAGCCGCCCGTCCGCACCATCCGTCCGCCGCACCTCGGGCATTCCACCGCGTCTTCCCACGCGCTGAACAACGCCGTCTAGCAAGGTGACGCGGCTGATTCCGCCTGTTGCCGCGATAGCAGAACCCTGAACTTGGGTCTCGCCTAGCTCCTGATGACTAGGCCTCAGCTTTGGGGGGGCGCGGCTGCCGCCTCTTGCGCAAGCCGGTGCTGTTCTGCTGCCATTCGCATCCTCTCTAGCACCGGAGCCTCGACGCGTTCAAGTAGCAAGGTGTCAACGAGTGAGTCATTCCGTTCGCGCAATCGCAGCTGACCTTGTAAGAACAGTGCGGCGATGGGTGCGAGCAAGAGAAGCCACAGCGGCGTCGCGAGCGCAGACAGCATCAACGCAAGTCCCGTTAGAGGAGGCACGATCGCGGTTCGAAGTTCGGTCTCTGCGCGCAGGCGATCGAGATCGGCGTGCAGCTCCGACTCTTGGCCGATGAGCCGACGTTCAATCAAGCGCATCTCCCCGATGACGTTGCGGTACGTCTGATCCTGTAGAACCGGGTCATCGAAGCCACCTCCCCAGTACCCGCTTGCAACTGCCTCATTCACCCTTTGCCGAACGTAGCTTGCGAGAGAGTGGCTTCCTGCGCCTGACAGAATGCCGAGAGCCATCACACGTACCTCGCTCTGCAGGCGAGCTAGTGCCACCGTTTGTTTATGGCGCCTGCTGAAGCGCGCGAGTCGAAGGCGCCGGTACATGCGCGTGAGAATCGGGTCGAACAACGGGATTGACAGCGAACCGATGAGATACGCAGCGAAGGTCACTGCGACGCCCGTTCCGACGGGCGAGAGCGCATCTCGTAACGCGAACAGCTCGTCCCACACGCCGGACGCGCCGCCTTCCGGTGGCACCTCATCGACGAGCGCGATCCACACCGCGAGCATCCAGAGAAAGCCTGCGGCGACGGCGCTCCGGATCTCACGGAGACCCGGAAGCAGTGCCGTGAGCATGCCTCTCCCGGGACCTAGCTACAGCCCGTGTTCGTCCCGCAGTCGCGGCACGTGTAGCAACTACCCGTCCGCACCATCCGCCCGCCGCACCTCGCGCACTCGACCGCGTCTTCCCAGGCGTTAAAGAGGGCCGTCTGGCCCGGTGACGCGGCCTCGACCGGAGAGGCAGCCAGCGCCTCGCCCGCTGCATACCCCGCCGCGAGCTTCGCCTTGACCTCCGCCGACAGGATCCCCGCCTCTTCCTGCTGCTCCGTCGTCAGGAACTTCTTCCCGAACCAGCGGAAGATGTAGTCCACGATCGACTTCGCCGCGCGGATGTCCGCGTCGTTCGTGAGACCGCTCGGCTCGAAGCGCATGTGCGAGAGCTTCGAGACGTAGACCTCCGGCGGGACGCCGTACTGCAGGCCCATCGAGACGGCGATCATCAGCGAGTTCATCAGGCCGGCCATCGTCGTGCCGTCCTTCGCGATGTCGACGAAGATGTCGCCCGGCGAGCCGTCGTCGTACAGGCCGACGTGGATGTAGCCCTCGTACTCGCCGACGCTGAACTTGCGGCCGACCTCGACGCGGTCCAACGGCAGCCGGCGGCGCTGGGTCAGCGGCGCGGGCGGGATCGCCGGCAGCTGCGCGGTGCCCTTGCCCGACAGCGGCTGCGCGACCTTGCAGTTGTCGCGGTAGATCGCGATCGCCTTCACGCCGAGCTGCCACGCCTCGATCCAGAGCTGAGAGATCTCCGCGACCGTCGTCTCCTCGGGGAGGTTGACGGTCTTCGAGATCGCGCCCGAGATGAACGGCTGAACGGCGCCCATCATCTTCACGTGGCCCATGTAGTGGATCGCGCGCTCGCCGACCGCGCAGTCGAAGACCGGGTAGTGCACGGTCTTCAGGTACGGCGCGCCGACCATCGTGTTCCGCTCGTCGATGAACGCAACGATCTCGCCCGTCTCGTTCGGCGAGTAGCCGAGCTTGTCGAGCGCCATCGGCACCGTCCGGTTGACGATCGTGATCTCGCCGCCGCCGACGAGCTTCTTCGACTTGACGAGCGAGAAGTCGGGCTCGACGCCCGTGGTGTCGCAATCCATCATGAAGCTGATCGTCCCGGTCGGCGCGAGCACCGTGGCCTGCGCGTTCCGGAAGCCGGCGACCTCGCCCAAGTCGAGCGCGTCGTCCCACGACTTGCGCGCGGCGACCAGCAGATCGGAGGCGATCGTCGTCTGGTTCTCGATGTTCCCGACCGACGCGCGGTGCTTCGCGATCACGCCGAGCATCGCCGCGGCGTTCTTCTGATACCCCGCGAACGAGCCCATCCGTGCCGCGATCTCCGCGGACTTGCGGTACGCGCGGCCCGTCATCAGCGCCGTGATCGCCGCCGCGTAGGCGCGACCCTCGTCTGAGTCGTACGGGAGCCCGCGCGCCATCAGCAGCGCGCCGAGGTTCGCGTAGCCGAGGCCGAGCTGGCGGTACGCCTTCGCGTTGCCCTCGATCTCGGGCGTCGGGTACGAGGAGTAGCCGACGAGGATCTCCTGCGCGAGGAAGACCGTGTCGCAGGTGTGCTCGAACGCCTCGACGTCGAACTCGCCGTCCTCCTTGCGGAACTTGAGCAGGTTGATCGAGGCGAGGTTGCACGCCGAGTTGTCGATCGACATGTACTCGGAGCACGGGTTCGACGCGTTGATCCGCCCGGTGTTCGGCAGCGTGTGCCACGAGTTGATCGTCGTGTCGTACTGAACGCCAGGGTCGGCGCACTCCCACGCGGCCTCGGACATCTGGTCGAGCAGCGTGCGCGCCTGGACGGTGTCGACGACGGTGCCGTCGGTGCGGGCGATCAGGTTCCACTCGGCGTCGGCAGCGGCGGCCTCCATGAACGCGTCGGTGACGCGCACCGAGTTGTTCGCGTTCTGGTACTGGATCGAGGCCCAGTCGGGCGAGTCGAGCGACATGTCGTACCCGTTCTGCTCGAGCACGCGCGCCTTCCGCTCCTCGCGCGCCTTGCACCAGATGAACTCCTCGACGTCGGGGTGGTCGATGTCGAGGACGACCATCTTCGCCGCGCGCCGCGTCTTGCCGCCGGACTTGATCGTGCCGGCGGACGCGTCTGCGCCGCGCATGAAGGACACCGGGCCGGAGGCGTAGCCACCCTTCGAGAGCTGCTCCTTGGAGGAGCGCAGCCTCGAGAGGTTGACGCCCGAGCCCGAGCCGCCGCGGAAGATGACGCCTTCGCGGCGGATCCAGTCGAGGATGTCCTCCATCGAGTCCTCGATTGAGAGGATGAAGCACGCTGAGCACTGCGGCTTCTCCTCGAAGCCCACGTTGAACCAGACCGGCGAGTTGAACGCCGCCATCTGGTTGACGAGGATCGCCTTGAGTTCGTCCTCGAAGGTCTGCGCCTCGGCCTCGTCCGCGAAGTAGCCGCCCGCACGGCCCCACGCGCTCGTGGTGTCGACGATCCGCCCGATCATCTGCTTGACGGAGCTCTCGCGCTCGGGCGAGGTCATGCGGCCGCGGAAGTACTTCTGCGCGACGATGTTGGTCGCGGTCTGCGACCAGAACTTGGGGAACTCCACGCCCTTCTGCTCGAAGACGGGCTTGTCCTTGCCGGGGATGAACGCGTCGCGGATCTCCCACTCGATCTCGTCGAAGGGGTCGCGGCCTGCGATCGTGAAATAGCGCCGAACGCCGACCTGGCGAGCCTCGTCGACGACGGTGTTGACCACCTCTTCGGTGGCCGTTTCGGGGGTCTGGGTCTTCGCTGCGCTCGCCATTTCTGTCTCCTCCAAGGCTAACTGCGGGGGCCGGGTCGCCGTGTGCGGCGGACCAAGCAAGGTAGGAGTTGAGTCGGACGGAACCCGCGAGGGCTCCGGAGCCCTACGGGCGGGGCTCGGGGACGTCCAGGCGCCGGGCCTGGAGGTACCGGGCGAGGTAGCTCACGCCGGCAGCGCCCATGAGGAGGAGCGCGATCGAGCCGAGCACCAGGAGGGGCACGGGGATCGAGTCGGCGTTCTTCGGGCCGAGCTTGTCGAGCACCTCGGAGAAGAAGCCCTTGGAGCCTTCGCCGTCGTCGGTCGGGACGGTCGGCGGGACTGCGCTGCCTCCCTGGGCCGGGTCGCTGAAGCCGCCGCCGCTGTCGCGCTCGTCGCGGATGGCGAGGAGCAGGGCACGGCGAAGGTCGTCCTGCGCGTCGGAGTACGCCTGCACGTCGGTCGGCAGCTTCTGCATCGCCTCGCGGTAGCAGGAGATCGGATAGGTGCGGTCGACGCGGTTGTCGGCCCAGTAGTCGTTGACCAGCTCCTGCCAGCACGGCGTCGCCGCCGACGCGGTCGCCGGTACGAGGGCGACCAGGCTGGCGAGGACGATCGTGAGGAGGGTCAGGCGCTTGAGCATGCGTGGGGTGTCGGGCGAGGCCCGATAGGACGAGTGTTCCCGCTCGGGGTGAACCAGGAGTGATACCGAAGTAATGGCTTTGTAAGCGGCAATTGACACTGGTAGCGTCGCCGCGTGCGGAGCGGCGGCAACGCAGTCCTCGCCGCCCTCGGGATTCTGCTGGCGGCGGCTCTCGTCCTCGGCCAGGGGCGGTTCTTCTGGGTGGGCGTCGGGGCGGTCGTCTGCGCGGCGGGCGTGCTCGGCGCCTCGCTCTGGGGGCTGCTGCCGCGGCCGGTGCTGACGCGGGCGGGCGCGGTGTGCCTCGCGCTGTTCGGCGCGTTCGCGCTCTGGAGCCTCGCCTCCATTCTCTGGTCGGAGGCGCCCGACCGGTCGTGGGACTTCTTCAACCGCACCTTTGTCTCTCTCGCGTTTCTCGCGCTGGGGCTGTTCGTGGATCGCCGGCGGTTCGCGGACGTGCTCGCTGGGCTCGTCGCGCTGCTCGTCTCGTGGGCGCTCGTCGTGAAGGTGTTCGCACTCGATGACGGACGGCGCGCGCGGCTGCACGAGCCGATCGGGTACTGGAACACGCTCGGGCTGATCGCGGCGTTCGCTGTGCCGCTCGCGCTACGGCTCTCGTCGCGGCTCATGGCTGCGCTGCTTCTTTACGGCTCGGTCGTCGCGATCCTGCTCACGCAGTCGCGCGGGGGGTTGCTGCTCGCGACGGTTGCGGGTGCCGGGTGGCTCGTACTCGAACGCTCGCGGTACGAGCCGGCGCTGCGGCTGGCGATCTCCGTGCCGCCGGCTCTCGTGGTCGGTGGGTTCGGGCTCGCGCTCGACGGGGTCGCCGAGGACGGGCAGTCGCACTCCGACCGGCTCTCGGCCGGGCTCTGGCTCGGGCTCGCGCTCGTCGCCGGTGCGGGTCTCGTCGCGTTCCTTGCGCGGCAGGAGATCGCCTGGCCGCTGCTTCGGCGCGCGGCGTGGGTGCTCGTACCGGTCGGGGTCGCGGCGTTCCTCTTCTTCGGCGCTCGTGCGGCGCTCGACTTCACCGACCCGGTGACGCCGGAGAGCCCGAGCCGGTTCACGGAAGGCAGCGGCAACAACCGCGCGCAGTGGTGGGAGGAGGCGGCGCGAGGGTTCGCGGACAACCCTGTCGTCGGCAACGGTGCGGCGGCGTTCCAGGTGAACCACCGCCGCTACCGCGAGTCGAACGTCGAGGTGCGCGAGCCGCACTCGCTGCCGCTGCAGCTCTTGAGCGAGACGGGGCTCGTGGGGTTCGCTTTGTTCGCCGGCGCTGTCGTCGCCGCGGCGCTGGCGGTGCGGCGCGACGAGCGTGCGTTGCTGTTCGTGCTCGCGCTGTTCGGGGTCGGGGTGCTCTACGACATCCATTGGGACTTCATGGCTGCGAGCGGCGTTGCGTTCGCGACGCTCGGCGCGCTGCTCGGGCGTGGATGGAAAGAGGGGGGACGCGAGACGTTGTGGGCCGCGGGCGTCGTCGCGCTCGCGCTCGCGGCTGTCTACTCGCTCTCGGCGCCGTGGCTCGCGGATCGCCGCATCGACGAGGCGTACGACGCGATCAACAAGGGCGACCTCGCGCTCGCCGCCGACAAGGCGCAGCAGGCGCGCACGCTGAACCCGACGTCGGTCGAACCGCTCTTCGCGCTCGGGTTCGTGCAGGACGCGCTCGGTCGGTTCTTCTACGCGCGCGAGTACTACGCGCGGGCGACCGAGGTGCAGCCGGAGAACCGCGAGGCGTGGTTCCAGCTCGGCGTGCTGGAGTACGAGGTGAAGCGTTACCAGGACGCGTACGTGCGGTTCAACCGGATGTACGCGCTCGACCCTCACGGGCCGCACGTGGAGTGGGTCGCGCGCGCCCGCTGCAAGATCAACCCGACAGGCTGCTAATCGAAGCCGTCGAGGACGGGGACGTCCGCGCGCGCGTCGAGGCAGTCCGCGGCGTAGAGCGCGACGCCGAGGTCGCCGTCCCAGAGCGAATGGCCGCGGTCGCCTAACTCGAGCTGGGCGAGCGCGTGTACCGCGAAGCGGCGCGCGCGGTCGAGCCAGCGCTCGTCGCCCGTGCGCTCGAAGGCCTTCAGGAACGCGTAGCCGTTCCCGGCGGTGCCGTGGCAGAGGCCTGGACCCTTGCCGTGCGGGCCGGCGCGCCACGTCAGCTCGGCGCCTGCGAGAAGGAGCTCCTCCGGTAGGTAGGTGGCCGCGGTTGCGACGATGCCGGCCGCGCCGTGGCACCACTGCACGCGGATGTCGCCGTCTCGGCCGCGGAGCTCGAGACCCTCGATCGGCGGCCAGTTCGCGAGGCCGTCCTCGACGACCGCGGTGCGCTCGAGCGTCGCGGCGATGTCCGCGACGTCCTCGTCGGGGGACCCCTGGAGGAGCGCCACCACGTTCCCGACGGCGCCGTGAGCCGCGCCGAGGTAGCGGATCGAGTGTCCGCCGCGGTGCTGCGTCCAGAGGCCGTCGGTGTCGCGGCGGCGGCGCAGCTCATCGGCGCACTCCGTCCAGGCGTCGAGCCAGCGACTGTCGCTCGTCCACGCGTGCATCGCATGCGCGGCGAGCATCGATCCCGGCGCGCCCCACATCACCTCGTTCACCTCGTTCCACGCGTTCTCGCGCACGCACGCGTAGAGGCGGTCGGCGAGCTCCTTGCTGGGTGCGATCCGCCACGCGACGAGCAGAATCCCGGCCTTGCCGAAGAAGAGGCTCGCGACTTCGTCTGCCTGGGGCTCCCACTCGAGCGCGCCGTTCATCACTGCGGCAAGGTCGACGCGGATGTCGGCGTGGCCGCGGCGGCGCAGCCGGTCGAGCGCGAGGGCCATGCCTGCGCTGCCGAAGTAGAGGTCGCCTGGCTCCGGCGCGATGGCAGTTTCGGCGTCCGCTGCGATTTCGCGGACGCGCGCGCGGACGGGCTCGGCACTCCACGGCTCGTCCGTCAGCCGCTCGAACTTCTCGGGGCGGAAGAGCGTCAACGCGCCCGCGCGCGCAGCCAGACCTGCGTCCAGAACGGCGCGAGCAGCCGGTAGGTCAGCGGCTCGGCGAGGTGTGCGAGCACTTCGCCCGGGCGGTTGCCGAAGAGGCGCTTGCGGTTGTTGTGGAAGCGGCGGATCTCGGTGAAGCCGGCGTCCTTGAGGAGATGCTTGAGGCGGCGCGGTGAGTAGCCGAGCTCGGTCGTGCCGTACTCGGCGGTCGCGTCGCGGCCCTGGTAGCGCTGCTTCCAGTTCGGCTCGGAGACGAGCAGCGCGCCGCCTGGCTTCAGCGCGCGATGCGCGCTCGCCAGCACGAGGTCGGGGTGCGCGCTGTGGTGCAGTGCGTCGTAGGTGAGGCACGCGTCGAAGGTGTGCTCGAGGTCGAGCTGCTCGAAATCGGCGGTCGCGAAGTGTGCGTCGACGTTCTCGGCGCGCGCTTGCTCTCGCGCGATCTCGACCATCGCGGGCGAGATGTCGTAGCCGTGCGCGTCGAGGCCGTGGCGCGCCATGAAGCGCGTCATCCAGCCCGGCCCGCAGCCGAGCTCGACGAAGCGCTGGCCGGCGCGGAGATCGAGGAGCTCGATCACGTAGCCGGCGTCGATCAGGTGCCGCGCGGTCTCGCGCGGCTCGTTGGCGAACGGCTTCGAGCGGAGCCACTCGCGCCCGGCCTCGCCGACGCGCTCCGGGTACTCGACCTCCGCTTGCTTGCGCTCGTCCACGCGGACGATTATGGGCACTTGACACTCGCCGGCCGCTGGCTTTATATTACCGAGTGGTTATGGAAGCCACAGCGACACTCGACTCGACCTTCGCCGCGCTGGCCGATCCCACCCGGCGCGCGATCCTGGCCAGGCTCGCTTCGGGCGAGGCCTCTGTGAGCGAGCTGGCCGAGCCGTTCGCCATGAGCCAGCCTGCGATCTCGAAGCATCTGAAGGTGCTCGAGCGCGCCGGGCTGATCTCGCGGGGTCGCGACGCTCAGCGCCGTCCGAGCCGACTCGAGGCGACGCGGCTCGCGGAGGCAACCGAGTGGTTGGGCGGCTACCGACGCTTCTGGGAGGACAGCTTCGAGCAACTCGACGAGCTGCTCGAGGAATTGCAGGACGACAAGGGAGTGCAGCGATGACGACGGAAACACTGCAGGTGACGACGCCGACGGAGCGCGAGATCGTGATGTCGCGCGTGTTCGAGGCTCCGCGCGAGCTCGTCTTCGACGCGTGGACGAAGCCCGAGCTGCTCAAGCGGTGGCTCGGCGTCCGCAACGGCTGGGAGCTCGCGGAGTGTGAGGTCGACCTGAAGGTGGGCGGTGCGTACCGCTTCGTGTGGCGCGCGCCGGACGGCGCGGAGATGGGCATGGGCGGCGTCTATCGCGAGATCGTCGTGCCCGAGCGGCTTGTCTCGACCGAGAAGTTCGACGACCCGTGGTACGAGGGCGAAGCGCTCGACACGCTGGTCTTCGAGGAGGAGGGCGGCAAGACGACCGTCACGACGACGGTGCTCTACGAGTCGCAGCAGATCCGCGACGCGGTCATCGAGTCCGGCATGGCAACCGGAGTCGCGGAGAGTTACGACGCGCTCGAGGAGCTGCTGGCGTCGACCGACTGAGCGCGGGCGAGGGCCGAACCCCGGTGTCTGACACCGGGGTTCGCCCTTCGGGCCGTGTCCGAGCCTCGTGGCCAGTGGGTTTTCCACACCGGTGTCTGGCACCGGTGTCAGACACCGGTGGTTAGCGGCCGAGGACGAGCGCCACGTGCGCGCCCATCAGATCCTTGGCGCGGAGGCCGTCGAGCGGGCCGACGAGCTTCACGCCGACGTCGGCGGCTAGGCGCTTCGCCTCACGCTCGTAGCCGGGGCGGTACTCGACGATCGTCTTCGCGTAGTCCGTGCGCGGCGCGTTGGTCGCGCCGGCGACGACGTAGGTGAGCGTGCGGAGCCGTCCCGCTGCCTCGCCGGCGGCGCCGGAGATGCCGTTGCCGTTCAGGACGACGACCGAGGTCTCGGTGCGCTCGAGCAGCGGGCGCTTCGGCGAGGTCGGAGCCGGCGTGTCCCGCTTCGTTGGCAGGGTCTCGCGCGCCCGCGCGACGGTCTCGACTTCTCCGGCCAGCACCCGGGCGGCGGCGATCGAGCCGAGCCCGACGAGCGCGAGGAGCTCGAGGGTCGCGATTGCGGCGAAGAGGAGCGCGCGCGTCCGCCAGCGGTTGGCCTGAACGGGGTAGTCCACGGGCGGTCCAGTTTCGCCCCACACGACGCGGCTCCTCCCTATGCTGGCCCGCGTGTTCATCACCTTCGAGGGCCTGGACGGCTCGGGCAAGACGACGCAGGTCGAGCTCCTGAAGCAGGCACTCGAGGCCGACGGCCGCGAGGTCGTGGCCACGCGCGAGCCGGGTGGCACCGAGCTGGGCGAGGCCGTGCGGGAGGTCGTCCTCCATCGCCACGAGGAGATCGTCCCCTGGGCCGAGGCCGCGCTGTTCGCCGCGGCGCGCGCGCAGCTGGTGGAGCGCGTGATCGCACCGGCCCTGGCCCGCGGCGCCACCGTGCTCTGCGACCGCTACATCGACTCGTCGCTCGCCTACCAGGGGATCGCGCGCGGCCTCGGCGTCGAGCCCGTGCTGGAGCTGAACCTCCAGGCCACGCGCGGCCTGCTGCCCGACAAGACCGTCCTCCTGCTCGTCGAGCCGGCCAAGTCCCGGCAGCGCTACACCGAGAGCCCTGACCGGATCGAGCGCGAGAACGACGAGTTCGTGGCCAAGGTCGATCGCGCCTACCGCGAACTCGCGGAGCTCTTCCCGAGCCGTATTCTCGCCGTGGACGGATCCCAGGAGCCGAAGGAGCTCGCGCGCACGATCTATGGACAGCTTCGAGACCTTTCCTGAGCAGCCCGAGGCGAAGCGCCTTCTCCGAGCCTCGCTCGCGGACGGGCACACGCACGCGTACCTCTTCCACGGCCCGCGCGGAGTGGGCAAGCGCGCGGCGGCGCTTGCATTTGCCGCGGAGGTGATCGGCGAGCCCGACCGCGTGCTCCGCCACGCGCACCCCGACGTCTACGAGCTCGAGCCGGTCGGCGACCAGATCCGGATCGGCGACGTCCGCACGCTGCACCGCGACCTGCACATGCGCCCGTTCGAGGCGCAGCGCCGCGTCTACATCCTGCAGTCCGCCGACACGATGAACGAGGACGCGGCAGACGCACTGCTCAAGGATCTCGAGGAGCCGCCGCCGTACGCTGTGATCGTCCTCGTCGCGGACGAGCTCGGACCGCTGCCCGAGACGATCCGCTCACGCTGCCAGCACGTGCCGTTTCGGCGCCTGTCGGAGCGCGCGGTGCGCGACGTGATCCAGTCGCGCGATGCGGAGCTCGCGCCGTCCAAGGTGACTGCGCTCGCGCGTGTCGCGGGCGGGCGGCTCGACCGGGTCGAACGCCTGCTCGACCCCGCGTCGTCGGGTCGACGCGACGCGCTGCTCGAGCTCGCGCGCGACGTCTACCGCGACCCGGCGTTCGAGCCGGCCGAGGCCGCGGCGCGGATCCTCGAGGCCGCTGCGGAGTGCGGCGCCGAGGCGCGCGCCAAAGCCGAGACCGACCTCGAGCGCCTCGACCTGACGCAGCGCGACGCCGACCAGCGGCTTCGACGTGCGCAGCGCGGTGCCGAGCGCGAGGAGCTCCTCGCCTCGCTCGAGGAGCTGGCGGCCTGGTACCGCGACCTCGTCGTCGTCGCAACGGGCGCCCAGAGCGCGGCGATCCACTCCGACCGGGTCGCCGAGCTCGGCGAGGACGCGACCCTCGACCGGCTCGCCGGCGCCGAGCGGGCCTGCGAGGTCGTGCGCCAGGTCTGGAGGGAGCTGGAGGAGTTCAACCTGAATCCCGAGCTCGCGCTGGAGTCGCTGTTCGTGCGGCTGCGGCGGGAGTTGGGGACGAATCTGGTTTACGAGTCGTAGGAAACCAACTCTCGCGGGGCTTGCAGCCGCGCGGTGGCTGAACCACACTGCGACGGTCCTTCTTGGGTGGACTGCGGCTCCACCCCGGTCAACGAGTCTGTCGAGGTCGGCAATAGCCGCAGTCCCCTCCATCGGTCGTGCAGCACACGTCGAGCGCGCAGCCCGCGAGGCGGACGCAACCCAGGACCTCTACGAGCGCTACTCGGCACAGATCTTCGGGTTCTGCGTCAACAAGCTCGGCTCGCGCGACGAGGCCGAGGACGCGCTCCAGACGACGTTCCTGAACGCGCACCGCGCGCTGCAGCGCGGCGTCAAGCCCGATGCGGAGCTCGCGTGGCTGTTCAAGATCGCGCACAACGTCTGCCTCACGCGGCACCGCTCGACGCGTCGTCGCGGCCGCGTCGAGTCGCCGAGCGACTTCGCCGCCGTGCAGGACGTGGTGGCGGCGCCGACGCAGGAGTCGCCCGAAGAGTTAATGCGGCTGACCGAGTCGCTCGAGCACATGCCGGAGAGCCAGCGACGCGCGATTCTGCTCCGCGAGTGGCAGGGGCTTTCGTACCACGAGATCGCCGACGAGCTGGAGCTGTCGCAGTCCGCCGTCGAGACGCTCATCTTCCGCGCGCGCCGCAACCTCGCGGCGAACCTCGAGTCCGAGGCGAAGCAGCCGGGCGTGCTCTCACGCATGCGCAAGGCGCTCGACGCCGGTGCGCTGCTCGCGATGCTCAGGGGTCTCTTCGAGGGAGGCGCAGCGGTGAAGGTCGCCGCGGTTGCGGTCGCCGCCTCGGGCACCGTCGTCGTGGCGGCGGGGCCGTCGGCACCGACCCCGAAGCTCGCTTCGGAGAAGCAGGCGCTGACGCGGGTCGTTCAGGCTGCGCCGGCTGAACCGGTTGTGTTCGACCGTCCCAGCCCGCGGGCGACCGTCGCGAGCAGCAGCGAGACGAAGCTCCCGGCCGCCCGACGCACGAAGCCGAAGAGCTCCCCGGCGGTCGTCGAGGAGACGGCCTTGGTCGCGGTCGCTCCCGCAGCGAAGCCCGAGAAGCAGAAGGTGAAGCCGAAGGCCGTTCCGCCGGGTCAGGTCAAGAAGCTGCAGCCTGCGGTCCACTCGAACGGCAACGCGCGCAAGGACAAGCCGAAGCAGACGAAGAGCAAGGGTGCGCGCGTCGCTCCGAAGTCGGCCGCGAAGCCAGAGCAGGTCGTCGCGCCCGTTCAGCCGCCCGCCGCAGCGAATGGCGGCCAGCCCGAAGCCCGCGAAGAGAACGCCAAGGGCCCGAAGAAGTAGCGGGTCGGCGCGAAAACCGCGGGCTACACTAGGCCGGCGTTGCCGACGTAGCTCAGCTGGTAGAGCACTTCACTCGTAATGAAGGGGTCCCCGGTTCGAGTCCGGGCGTCGGCTTCCCGATTCTCGCGAGCGGAGCGACGGGGAGCGCGCCTGCCGGCACGCTCCCCGCTGAGCTCGATCAGCTGTTGGCGTTCGCATAGCTGACGCAGTCGCCCTGGTTCTTGAACGCAGGGTCGTTGAACGTCATCCAGCCGCCGTCCTTGCAGTCGTCCTTCGAGCTCGGCCGGCGACCGACCTCGAAGTCGTACGTCGTGTCGTTGAACTCGATCCCGTCGAACGCGACCGTGTAGTTCGGGTTGAACGTGCCGATGTTGGCGCCGATTCCGACGACCACTGCATTCGGGCACGTCGTCTTCACGGCCTGGAGCGTGTACAGCGGCGGGCCGCCGGCGCCGGCGACCAGCCCGCATTCGGGGACGGAGCGCGACGACCAGAAGAGGCCGGCGTCCACGTCCCAGTGCTGCCAGGTCCCAGGGACGATCGGGCCCTGAGTGACGTTCCAGTACGGCTCGAAGACGAGCGTCGTGAACCCGCCCGCCGTCGCCAGCCCGTTGGCGTCGATCTGCAGCTGGTACGACGGATCGGCGACGGGCGCCGTGTTCCCCGGAGCCTGGTACGTCCAGTAGCCGAGCGTCGTCACGCTCGCGAGCGGTGTTCCCGCGTGCGCGTTCGTGAACAAGCCGGCTCTCGAGGCATTGTCCGACGTCGTCGTCAGCTCGACTGCTCCGTCGCCGAGCCCGGGCGGGGCGCCGTAGGCCTCCGTGAACTCGACGTCACCTCCGGCCGCCGTCTGCTCGAACCAGCCGGACGAGTTCTGCGTCACGACGACGGTCGCCGCAGCGGCGACCCCGGCGAAGACGAGCACGCTCATCGCGAGGATCGCCAGCGCGCCGAAGCGCTTGTGCAGGTGCATAGATTGTCCCCTCCTCGTTCCCGCACCGCTGGGCTGCGGTGCATTCGGCGCCGGAGGGTACACGCTCCCCAGTCGTCACGCCGGCCGTCCAGCGAAAAACTCGTCGGGGTTCACCGTTTCGGCGTTCAGCCCGCAGTATCTGTCCGCCCACTCCTGATCCGCGGCCATCGCGATCAAGAAGTCGCGCATCGGCGGCGTGAGCGTGTCGAAGCGGGCGAACCGCAGTGCCCAGCGGAACCAGGGCATGGCGGCCGCGTCACGGCTGCGCGCATAGTCGGCAAGCGCTTCGTCCAACGGGCGGGAGTGCGTGAAGGCCCGGTCGAGGACGTCGGTGAGCAGCTCGGCGTCCTTGAACGCGTCCGTGATCCCCTGGGCTGCGGCCGGGTCCTTGTGGTACCCGGCGTCACCCACCAGTGCCCAACCGGGGCCTGCCGACTGTCGAAAGAAGTTCGGGATGCTCGCCATCCCGGCGAACCGCTCGACGCGTTCGCCGGTCGAGACCCGCTCGGCCAGAGACGGAAACTGTCGCAAAGCGGCCAGGTAGTTGCCCTCGACGTCCGAGCGCACACCTTGCGGGTAGTCATAGGCAGACCACGCGAGGCTGACCATCACGAGGCCGTCGTTCGTGGGGAAGACCGCTGCCCCGAGCCCCGGGACCTTGTGGTACTCCAGACGGTCGATCGGGACCCCGGACCAGTACGTGTAGTACGTGTGGGTTCTCGGCGAGTGCTCCTCGTACGGGGTTGCCTCCACCGCCCGGGCGACGGTCGAGCGGAGCCCGTCGGCACCGATCACCACGCCGGCTCGCTCGGTGACCGTTGCGCCTCGGTGCAGAAGGCCCGTTACGCCGACGACACGTCCGTCGTCTCGGGCGAGTTCCTTGACGGTGAAGGTCTCTCGGAACTCGGCGCCGGCCTCCACGGCTGCCTGCACCAGGATTGCGTCCAGGACGGACCGGCGAGGACCAAAGGCTTCCGCGACACCATCCGGAGCAGGGGGATGACCGGAGAACGTGATGCCCTCGATGTCCCAACCCACTTCCGTGATCGGTGGGCAGCCGGTGGCGCGGACCTGGTCGAGCAGTCCCCACTCCTTCAGGTGTGCCACGCCGGGCTGGTGGATGTAGTGCGTGGACACGGTGTCGCTCGGGAAGCGCGCTCGGTCGAGGAGCAAGACGCGGTACCCGCGGCGGGCGAGAAGCATTGCCAACGGAGACCCCGCACATCGCGCCCCCACCACGATCACGTCGTACACAGTGGCCAAGTGTTACCACTCGCCACCTGGCTCTGATCGGCCGGACTCCATACACTCTCGACGTGGTCGTCCAGGGCCCTGCCTCCGGGAGGATGGAGGTTTGAGGATGAAGCACGTCCCGATTGCAGTGGCATTCGTGCTGGTCCTTGCGCTGCCCGCCGGGTTGAGCGCGGCGGAGGTGGCGCAGACGCAGACACAGGCGAGCCCGCAGCCGATCTACGCCGCGTTCTCGCTGCTCAAGCAGGGGAAGCTCACCATGAAGCGCTGCGGCGGCTACGCGATCACGACGGGGACCTACACCGGACGCTCGTCGAGTCCCGATGTGCGGCTCGCCGGCGTCGTGACCTATACCGGACGGATCTCGCTTCACCCGGGCGGCACGACGGGCGTCGCAACCGGCACTCTGACGATCCGCGACAGTGCGCGCGCCGTGCGGATGCGCGCGACCGTCAACGGCGTGATCACCGAGCGCTCCGAGGTCAACGGCAACGTCGTGGGAACCGTTTACAACCCGACGGCGCGCCTGCTCGCCAACCTGACGATGGTCTTCGACGATCAGCTCTCGTTCGCGGCTGTCAGGCTCGGGCTCGAGACGGGGAAGAACTCGGCGATCGCGTATCCGGCGATCCCGAAGTGCTAGGTCGAGGGAACCTCCTCACTTACGCGCGGTAGCTCGAAGGAGAACACCGCACCGCGTCCGCGCTCCGACTCGGCCCAGATCCGTCCTCCCATTCGCCGGACGAGCTCACGCGCGATGTAGAGGCCCAGGCCGGTGCCGCCGATCCCGCGCGTTTGTTGCGGGTCCAGTCGGTGGAACCGCTCGAAGATCGCCTCGGCCGCCGACGGCTCGAAGCCCATGCCCTCGTCCTGGACGACGAACCGCACCGTGTCGTCTTCGCCGTGCAACTCGACGCGAACGTCGCCTCCGTCGGGGGAATACTTGATCGCGTTGTCGAGCACGTTGCCGAGGATCTGTCGCAGCCGGTCCGGGTCGCAGTCGACCTCCAGTGCGTCTGGCGCATCGAGGTGCAGCTCGATCCCGGTCGGCGCACGGTGCTTCGCCGAATCGACGACCGAACGTGCGATTCCCGTCGCGTCGCAGCGCTCGAAGGACACGTCGATCTTGCCCGCCTCGATCCTGCTTGCGACGAGGATCTGGTCGACGATGCGTGCGAGCCGGTCCGACTCGGCGACGATCATCTCGAGAAAGTCGTGATGCCGCTCCGGCGGTAGTCGCTCACCGTGTCGGAGCAGCGTCCGCGCCGCGCCGGAGATCGACGTCATCGGTGTTCTGAGCTCGTGCGATGCCGTTGCGACGAAGTCGCTGCGCAGCGTCTCCAGCGCGCGCTCCTCGGTTACGTCCCGCACCGCGTAGACGACGCCGTCCCCGAAGTCGACGCTCATCACCGAGAGCCACCGCTCACGGTCGAGGTGGATCGGCAGCACGGCCGCGCCACCGAACCCGGATTGCCCCTCCGGCTGCTGGGCGAGCCGCTCCCAGCCCGGCAGGAGACGCGCCAGCTCCCGGCCGATCGCGCCGTCCTCGTCGATTCCCATCAGCTTCACGGCGGCGGGATTCCAGAAGCGCACGCGGCCGGCGGCGTCGGTGAGGATGACGCCGTCGCTGACGTGCGCGAGCGCGCGGGCGGCTTCGGCCCGCGACTCCGCCTCGCGCCGCGACTGCTGCTCGGCTTCGTAGAGCTGGCCGAGACGGCGCGGAACGAGTAGGAACAGCGCGACGCCGATGCCGAGCGCGAGCACTCCGAGCGATGCGAGCACGAAGAGCAACTGCCGGTAGCGCTCGCGCTGCTCCCGCTCGGCGGTGGCAACGAAGGCGTCCGTCTCGTCGATCATCTGATCCGACGTGGTCGCGAACCGCTCGAGCGCGCGATCGGCTTGGCGTCCCGCCTCGCTGCGCCCTGTCCCGGACAGAACGGCCGCGATCTGCTGGTCAAAAGCCCCCTGGAGCTCGGCGATCTGGGTTGTCGCCCTGCGTACGAGCGTGAACATCCGCGGGTGGCTGCCGAGCAGCGGCTTCATCTGTGTGAGGTCGCCGTTGGCTGCGTCCGCCGCGACGGTGTAGCGCTCGAGCCGGATTGGCTCGCGAGTCCGGAGAAACGCCTCGACCGACGCCTGCTGGCGCGCGACCTGCAATGCGAGGTCCTGGACGTAGTACCGGAGCGGGATCGCGTCCTCGACGTACTTCTCGTTCGCGCTGCGCTGCAGCTGCGCGGGCACGTAGAAGGCAGCCAGCAGGATCGCCGCCAACGTGGCGACGAGGAGCGCAATCGCGATCCGCAGTTGCGCCGCGACGGTCATTGGATTCTCGATTCGTCGGTCAAGCCCGGGGCGGAGGGGGCCACGAGCTACCTGCTAGGACGCGACTAGCCTAGCGACCCGCCCCTCAGTCGACGGCCAGCAGGTCGACCACGAACACCAGCGGCTCGTGCGGCTTGATCACGCCGCCGCCAGCGCCTCTCGCGCCGTACGCCATCGCGGACGGGATCGTGAGCTTGCGCCGCCCACCGACCTTCATGCCCTCGACGCCCTCGTCCCAGCCGGGGATCACCTGGCCCTTGCCGAGCTTGAACTCGAACGGCTGACCGCGGTTCCACGACGCGTCGAACTCCTCGCCGTTCGAGAAGGCGACCCCGACGTAGTGCACCGACACTTTCTTGCCCTTGGCGGCCTCGGCTCCCTCGCCGACGGTGAGGTCCTCGATGCCGAGGTCGAACGGGATGTCCCCCTCGGGTCTCTCTATCTGCGGTCGTTCGAGTGGCACGTCGCCACTCAACGTATCGGAGCCCCGTGACCCTCGGAGCCGCCGCGGTGTATACGCGTCGGTGGTGGGCCGACCGCCGGAGACCGAGATCGTCATCCGCGCCAAGCGGGGGGACGCAGACGCCTACGAGGCACTGCTACGCATGCACGAACACATCGCCTTTCGAACTGCCTACGCGATCGTCGGGTCCGCGGCGGACGCCGAGGAGGTGACGCAGGAGGCCTTCGTCAAGGCGTACAAAGCGCTGCCGCGCTTCCGGACGGGCTCACCCTTTCGGCCCTGGCTGCTCCGGATCGTGGCGAACGAGGCTCGCAACCGACGGCGCACCCTCGGACGCCGTGCGCACCTGCTCAGCCGAGCTGCGGACGAGGCCGCCTCGGGTGACCCGGCCCGGTCGCCCGAGGCGGAGCTCGTCGACGCCGAGTGCCGCGACGAGCTCTTCGCCGCGCTCGCGCGCCTCAAGGACGACGAGCGCACCGCGATCGTCGCGCGCTACTTCATCGGGCTCTCGGACGAGGAGACGGCCGCGGCACTCGGCGTGCGCCGCGGCGCCGTGAAGATGCGCATTCACCGCGCGCTCGAGCACCTGCGTCAGGAACTGGGGGTCGCCGATGCGTGAGCTCGAACAGCGCCTCGAGGCCGCCGCGCCGTTCTACGACTTCCCCGCGACGCCGGACCTGGCGGGCGTGGCACGCTCGCGCCTGCCCGAGCGCCGTCCTCGCTCACGTACGCGCGTCGCGCTCGTGTTCGCGGTCGCGGTCGCGCTCGTCGCAGGTGCGGTGCTCGCGCTCTCGCCGGGTGCGCGGAGCGGGGTCGCCGATCTGCTCGACCGTGTCCCCGGCATCCATCTCGAGCGGCGGGTCTCGCTTCCCGTGACCCGCTTCAACGACCCGCCCTACTACGGCACGGAGATCGACCTCGAAGAAGCACGGGAGCGTTTCGACTTGCCGCTGCGCTTCCCGGCCGGCCTCGGCGAACCCGACCGCGTCTACGTGCGCGCCGACCAGCCGGGGGAGATGATCACCGCGATCTTCGGCGGGGACGACCGCCGTGCCGAGCTCGTCTTCAGCCAGTGGAAGACCGGTGGCCCCACGCTCTTCTACAAGGTGCTCGGCGGGAACTCAGAGGCCGAGTTCACGAGCGTCGACTCGAATCTCGGTGTCTGGATCCACGGGTACGACCACGGGGTCTGGTACTTCGCGCCCGGCTCGGCCGGCGGTCAGCACGAGGAGCACTGGCGCGCCGAGGGCTACCTCGCGGGGAACGTGCTCGCCTGGCGGGTCGGCGACGTCGTGTTCAGGCTGGAGGCCGACGTGACGAAGCAGCGCGCGCTCGAGCTGGCGCGGTCGCTGGAGGAATCGTGAAGCTGATCGCGCTGCTTGCGGTCGCCTTGCTGACGACGGCGGCGGCGCCGGCGAAGCCGAAGCTCAAGGGCACGATGGACGTCGCCGTCGCGCGCGACGGGTCGCTCCTGATCGCGGACGTCTCCGACCGCGTCTTCCGGCTCAGAGGCAAGAAGCTCACGGTCGCGGCGTCGATTCGCTTCCCCGTCGAGGTGGCGAGCGATCCGCGCGGAGGCTTCGCTGCCCTGAACAACGAGACGCGGATTCGGCGCGTCGACTCGCGCGGGCGAGTGACCACGCTCGCGTCCGGACTTGCGCAGGTCACGGCGCTCGCGTTCGACGCCGAGGGAAACGTCTACTTCTCGGAGCTCGTCGGGCGCGTGCGCCGAATCGATCGCGCCACGGGCGCGATCACGACGCTGCTGAGCGAAGGACTGGATCGGCCGCACGGGCTCGTCGTGCACGGCCGCACGCTCGTCGTCTGCGACACGTTCAACAACCGGCTCGTCGGGATCGACCTCGCGAGCAGGGAGTCACGCACGTACGCGACGGGCTTCGACACGCCGGTCGACGTCGAGCGCTCGCGCGACGGCACGCTCTACGTCGCGGACTACGGGAACAACCGCGTGGCGCGCGTCGTCGACGGCCGCGGCGTGACCGTTGCAACCGGCGTCGGCGCGAACGGCATCGCCGTCGGGCCGGGCGGAACGATCTACCTGACCGAGCGCCTGCTTCCGCGCGTGCGCGCGCTCAACCCCGCCACGGGCAGGATCCGAACGATCGTCGGCTCGCCGTGACCGGAAACCGCTCACCGGTGTATCGACGTCGCGTGCGGAAGTTCGCCCTCATCCTGCTCGCTCTCGGTGTGGTCGGCGCCGCTTGCGTCGAGGCCGGTGCGAAGACGAAGCCCAAGCCGAAGCCGGTCCGAATCGCGACGCCCGGCCCGCTGGCCTTCGCTCCGAACGGCGCGCTCGTGATCGGCGACCGCGACCTCAAGCGCGTCGTCCAGGTCAACCTGCGCACCAAGAAGCGCACGGTGCTCGTGGCCGGCTTCCCCGATGCGATCGTCGGGCTCGTGTACGACGACCTGGGACGCCTCTACGTCTCGTCCGCGGAGCGCATCTACCGAATCGACGGCAAGCGCAAAGTCGTCGTCGCCGGTACGGGTACACGCGGCCACACCGGGGACGGCGGACCCGCGACCGCCGCGCAGCTCGCGGGCGCCGGCGGCTTCGACGTCGACCACGACAAGGCGATCGTGATCTCCGAGTACGACAACTGGATCCGCGTCGTCGATCCCGGCGGCACGATCTCGACGGTCGCGGGCAACGGCGGCACCGGAACCACCGGCGACGGAGGTCCTGCGCTCGAGGCCCTGCTCGGACATCCGCACGACGTCGTCTGGCGCCGCGACCGTGTGCTCGTGATCGCCGACTCGCACAACGGCTTGCTCAGGCGCGTCGACGCGGCCGGGAAGATCTCGACCTTCGCGTCGGGCCTCGGAGCTCCGATCGACGTCGTGGGCGCGCCGGGTGACGCGATCTACGTTGCGGACGCGCAGCGCGGCATGCTGCGCGTCGGCCCCGAAGGCGGGACGCCAACCGTGATCGCGCGGGTCCCGGGCGCGTTCGGGATCACCGTCGACAACGGCGGGAACGCCTACGTCTCGCAGCTGGACGCGCGTCGCGTCGTCAGTGTCACGCCCGCAGGGCGAGTGACGGCGGTGGTTACCGGCCGTTAGAGGAGGGTTTGGCGAAACAGGCGCTGTGCCGCCGGGCCGCGCTGGGCGGCGCGATGCGGCGTCCTCAGTCGCGCCCGTATCCACCGGATACGAACGCTCCCTGCGTCCTTGCCTCGCACCACCCATCGCACCCCGGCGACGAGGCATGTTCCGCCAAACCCTCCTAGCCGGGAGCGTCGTCGGGCCCTTCGAAGAGCCGCTGCAGCACGCGCTCGTCGTCAGGGTCGCCGAGCACGTGCACCTCGTCGCCGACCCGGAACACGTGCGAGCCGCGCGCCTGTCGCGCAGTGCCGTCCTGGACGACGAACGAGACCCAGGCGCGCTCGCCGAGCGGGAGGTCGCGGATGGCGCTGCCGAGCACGCGCGACCGCGGCCCGACGGTGTACCGCTGGATCTGCCCGGGCTCCCGCAAACGGATCGAGACGTCCCACGGCTCCGGCTCGACAACGCGCATCGGGATCCCGAGGCGGTGCGCGACCCACGGGATCGTCGAGCCCTGCACGAGCACGGAGAGCGCGACGACGACGAAGACGATGTTGTAGATCGCGGGCGCGTCCTCGACGTCGCCGACGAGCGCGAACGCGGCGAGCAGGATCGGCACGGCTCCCTTCAGCCCGCCCCAGGCGACGAACACCTTCTCCGCCGTTCGCAAGCGAACGCCCCAGAGCAGCAGAGCAACGGCGATCGGCCGCGCGACGAGCGCGAGGAAGAGGAAGAGCGCGATGCCCTCGGGCAGGTCGTCCCACAAGCCGCTCGGGCCGAAGATCGTCAAACCGAGCGCGACGAACACCGCGATCTCCGCGAGGCTCGCGAGCGCGGTGTGGAAACGGTCGATCTCGGTCTTGTAGGGCGCGTGCACGTCGCCGATCAACAGGCCGACGATGAAGACCGCCAGGAAGCCCGACCCGTGCAGCGCTGCGGCGACGCCGTACACGGCTGCGCCGACGGCGAGCACCCTGATCGGGTAGAGGCCCTCGCGCGGCAAGGAGACGCGCTGCATCAGCGGAATCAGCAATCGCGCCCCGATCACACCGACCACGAGGCCGACCGCCATCTCGACGGCGACCTCGGACGCGATTCCCCAGGCGCTACCCTCGTCCGACGTCGCGTACTCGATCATCCCGATCATCAGCGCGATCCCGACCGGGTCGTTCGCGCCGGACTCGCCTTCGAGGATCGTCCCGCTCCTGCCGCCGACCTCGCGGTTGCCGAGGACGGAGAACATCACGGCCGGGTCGGTCGGCGCGAGCGCCGCGCCGAGCAGCCATGACGTGATCCAGTTGAAGTCGAGCAGCTCGTGCGCCGCGACGGCGACGAGCGCCGCCGTCATGAAGGTTCCGACGACACCGAGCATCGCGATCGGATAGAGCGAGCCGCGGAAGCGACGCCAACCGACGTGCATGCCGCCGTCGAGCAGGATCACGATCAACGCGACGATGCCGATCCGCTCGACGGTCGCGACGTTGATCCCGAGCTCCGGGAAGATGTCCGACGCGATTGCTGCGGCGATCAACAGGAGCGCAGGGGCCGGAACCGGCACCCATTGCGTGAGCTTGAACGCCGCGAGTGCAAGAAGGATCGCGCTCGCGACCACGAGCACGTCGGTGTTGAAGGCCTCGAGGAGCTCCACGGCGCGAGCGTATCGGGCCGAGAACGGCCAAACCGCGCCCCCGGTCGTCTTAGATAGGTGCGATGCGCACCGCACTCGTCGGAGTCACGCTGCTGGGCCTGCTCGCGCTCGTCGCGCTCGGGAGCGCGGGCGGCGAGTGGGGTGGGGGCGCCGAGGATCGAAGCGTCCCCGGCGCGTTTCTCGACTACGCCTTCACGTTCGCGGTGCTGATCGTGCTCGGGCTCATCGGGGTCGCGATCTGGGCGTTCACCGGCCCGAGCGACGGCCGGAAGCCCGAGCGGCCAAAGGGGACGGGGCTTGCGGGCTACGCCCTCGTGGTCGCCGCCCTGCTCGTCTACTTCGCCTACACCGATCGGAAGCCGCGCAGCACGGCGGAGGCGGAGCAGGGCGGCGTCGCGCAGACGTCGAGCGGGGTGGACACGAGCGCGATCACCGATCGCTCGCCCGACAGCGTCGAGTTCCAGTGGTGGGTCGCACTCGGCGTCACGCTCGCGATCGGGGCGATCGTCGTCAACGAGTGGCGACGCCGTCCGCAACCCGACGCCCGTGAGGGAGCAGCCGACGAGCTCGAAGCCGTCCTGACGGAGACCATCGACGAGCTCGAGCTCGACCCGGACCCGCGGCGCGCGGTGATCCAGGCGTACGTCCGGATGGAGGCCGTGCTCGGTGCGCACGGGCACGCACGGCTGCCCCACGAGGCGCCGCTCGAGTACCTCGCGCGCGTGCTCCGCGAGCTCGACGTGCGCGCCGAGGCGGCGCACGCGCTGACGGAGCTGTTCGAGCGCGCTCGCTTCAGCCACCACGAGATCGACGCGGCCATGCGAACGGAGGCGATCGCGTCGCTCCAGGCGGTCCGCGACGACTTGAGGGCGGCCGCGTGAGAAGGGTGCTGCTGCGCTGGGTGCCGGTCGCCGTCGCGGCCACGCTCGTCGTGCTGGTGATGCTCCTCGCCGCGCCGATCGACCGCGACCTCGTGCTGCGGATCTACGCGCTCGTCGTCGGCGGGCTCGCGCTCGCAACGCTCACCGCCGCGACCGGTGTCGCGACGAGACGAACGAAGTCGCAGTTCGCGGCAGCGCTGCGGACCCGGCCGGCGCGTTACGGCCGTCCGGAGGAGCTCGCGCGGCTCGAGCGCCACGTCGCGCTCTCGATCGAGAACGCCGCTGACTTCCACTACCGACTCCGGCGGACGCTCGTCGAGGCGACGGACGCCGCGGTCTGGCGGCGTTACGGCGTCCCGATCGATCAGGCCGAGGACCTGATGCCCGCGGACTTGTGGGCCGTCGTTCGCCCCGACTGCGAGCCGCCTACCAACCGGCGCGCTGCAGGGCCTCCGCTCGACGAGGTCTCCGCGCTCGTCGACGAGATCGAGAGAATAGGCCCGTGAGCGAGCTTTCCGTCGACCAGGTGGGCGAGCACGCCGAACGGATCCTCGACGAGGTCGAGAAGGCGGTGGTCGGCAAGCGCGGTGCGCTCGAGACCTGCCTGCTCGCGTTTCTCGCCGACGGCCACGTGCTGCTCGAGGACTACCCGGGCCTCGCGAAGACGCTGATCGCGCGCTCGTTCGCGCAGGTCTGCGACATGCGCTTCCAGCGAATCCAGTTCACGCCCGACCTGATGCCCTCCGATGTGACCGGCTCCGCCGTCTACGACCAGCGCGCCGGGGACTTCGAATTCCGGCCGGGCCCGATCTTCGCGAACCTGCTCCTCGGCGACGAGATCAACCGCGCGCCGCCGAAGACGCAGGCTGCGCTGCTCGAGGCGATGGCCGAGCGGCAGGTGACGATCGAGAACACGACGCATCCGCTCGAGCCGCCGTTCCTCGTGATCGCGACGCAGAACCCGATCGAGTACGAAGGCACCTACCCGCTGCCCGAGGCGCAGCTCGACCGCTTCATGGTGCGGCTCGGCGTCGGCTACCCGGAGCGCGAGGACGAGTGGCGGATGCTCGAGGGACGTCTCGAGCGCGCGCGCGACGACATCGAGCTCGAGCGCATCGTCGATCGGCAAACGCTCCTGGCGATGCAGCGCGCGATCGAGCAGGTGCACGTCTCCGAGTCGATCGGCTACTACATCGTCGACCTCGTCGCCGCGACGCGATCGAGCGGCCAGGTCGAAGTCGGCGCGAGCCCGCGAGGCTCGCTCGCGCTGCTCAAGCTCTCGCGGTGCCGGGCTGCGCTCTTCGGGCGCGACTTCGTCACGCCCGAGGACGTCAAGGGGATCGCGGTGCCGGCGCTCGCGCACCGGCTGATGCTGCGACCGGAGCTCTGGGTGCGACGCGTGCGCCCGGAGGACGTCGTCGCGAGCGCGCTCGACACGGTGCCGACACCGGCACCGGAGGACGTCGCGCGCGCGTGACCCGCGGCGCGACGGCGAAGCTCGCCGGCTACACGGGGCTCGCCGCGCTCGCGCTCTTCCTCGGCCTGGCGCTCCGCCTGCCTGAGCTCGTCGCCGTCGGCGCACCGTTCGCGCTCGTCGTCGCGCTCGGCCTGCTCGTCGAGCGCCGCCCGACCGTCGACGTCACGCTGCGTCCCGACCGCGAGCGGATCCTGGAGGGCGAGGAGGTCGAGCTCGAGCTCGACGTCAAGGCCTCCGCGCCGGCTGAGCTCTACGTCCAGCTCCCGCTCGAGCTCGAGCTCGCCGAGGGCTCGAACCCCTTCGCGGTCGACGGCGACGAGATCGTCACGTTGCGTCTGCGGGCGACGCGCTGGGGCGCCTACACGCCCGGGCTCGTCTACGTCCGCGCGTACGACCGGTTCCGCGTCGTTCGCTGGGAGACGCGGCTCGAACGCCGCACACCGGTGAAGGTCTATCCGCACGCGGAGTATCTGCGCACGCTCGTCCGCCCTTTGCGCACCCAGGTCTTCGCGGGCAACCAGGTCGCACGCGAGAAGGGCGACGGGATCGAGTTCGCCGACCTCCGGCCGTTCGTGCCGGGTGACCTCGCGCGGCGCGTGAACTGGCGCGCGAGCGCGCGGCGCGGCGAGCTCTGGGTCAACGAGTACCACCCCGAACGGAACTCCGACGTGATCATCTTCGTCGACTCGTTCGCCGAAGCGCGTCGCGACGGCTCGTCGACGCTCGACCAGGGCGTGCGCGCAACGGCGGCGCTCGCCGCGCGTTATCTGCGCGAGAAGGACCGCGTCGGCCTGATCAGCTTCGGCGGGACGCTGAACTGGCTCCTGCCCGCGACCGGGCTCGTGCACCTCTACCGGATCGTCGACGCGGTGCTCGACAGCCGCGTCGTCCTGAACTACGCATGGCGCAACCTCGACGTCGTGCCGCGGCGCACGCTGCCCGCGCACGCGCTCGTGCTCGCGGTTTCGCCGCTGCTCGATGAGCGTGCGACCGACGCGCTGCTCGACCTTCGCGGGCGCGGGTTCGATCTCGCGGTGATCGAGGTGTCGCCGGTCGAGTACGTCGCCTCGGGCCCCGAGCCCTCGGACCGGCTCGCGCATCGCCTCTGGCGCTTGAAGCGGGAAGCGCAGCGCACGCGCTACGAGCGCGCAGGTGTGCCGGTCGCCGTGTGGACCGCGGAGGGTTCCCTCGCGGGAGCACTCGAGGAGGTGAAGGCATTCAGACGCTACGCGCGAAGCGCGCGCTGACCGCGGCGGGAGCGCTGCTGCTCCTCACAGCGGTCTGTGCCTCGTCGGCCCTCCAGGCCGATGTGTTGCCGATTCCTATCGCCGTTGGCGGAGGGGTCGCGCTCGTCTCCCTTGCCGTCGGGCTCGTGGGTCGCTGGGGCGCCCTGGTCCAGCTCGCGTTGACGATCTCCGTCGTTGCGTACGCGGTCTCGCTGCTCGACCGCGGCGAGGTCGACCAGAGCGCGCCGTTCGTCGCTGCGGCGCTGCTCGCGGTCGGCGAGCTCGCCTACACGTCGCTCGAGCCGCCGGCCCGCCGCGTCTGGCCCTTCTCAATCGGCATGGTCGCGGCCGCTGCCGGCGTGGCCGCGTTGCTGCTCGGCGTCGCCGGCCTCGGCGAAGGGGAAGTGCGCGACCTTGCGCTCGGCGTCATCGCCGCAGCAGCCGCCCTCGCGATCGTCACGAGGCTCGCGGCTAAAGCTTCGCGCTGAGCGCGCCGTCGAGCGTGTCGTGCATGCCGAAGTGCCGGTCGAGGCCGGAGATCTCGAGCGCGCGGCGCGTCTCGACCGCGGGTGAGGCGAGGAGGAAGGCGCTGCGGTTCTCGAGCTTCGTGCGCGCCTCGATCAGGACGCCGAGCGCCGTCGAGTCGATGAAGTCCACGCGCGAAAGGTCGATGACGACTCGATTGGGCTTGCGCGCGCACTCCTCGATCAGGACGTTGCGAACCGCCTCGGCGTTGTAGAGGTCGAGCTCGCCCGCCAGCGTGACGACGACCGCGTCGTCGTTTCGCTCGACTCCCGCGACGGGAGGCTCGCGCAGACCCTCGTGCTCGGGTTCGTTGCCCACGACCACCGCCGAGTCTAGTTAGCTGGAAGAACCCGTTTCGTCGTGAGTTTTCGACTCCGGCGAGCCACGCTGCCGCAGGTAGATGGAGAAAGCGGCCATCGTGGCCACGGCGAGGAACTCGGACTGCCGGTTCTGCAGGGTCCGGTTCCAGAAGTCGGGCCTGCCGAGGAAGGAAACCCAGGTGACGACCTCCTCACCGTGCTCGGTCTGCCGGATGTTGTACGCCGTCCAGTTGGTGAGGGACTGCGCGAACCACGTGCCGAAGAAGATCGCGAGCCCGAGTGAGTTGTCGTAGACCTTGCGCCGCCAGCCTCTCGCCTTCGCCCAGCGCGTGCGCAAAGAGGGTGCGCACGAGCCCGAGGTTGGGCCGCGCCTCGGCTGGACTCCGAGAATGTAGGCTTCGACATCGTGGCCGCCCCCAAGGCATTCGACGAGCTCAAGACCCGGCTCGCCCAGGTCACCGACATCAATCGCGTCCGCCGGATCCTCGGTTGGGACATGCAGGTGATGATGCCGTCGGCCGGCGCAGGCGCCCGCGGCGAGCAGCAGGCCACGCTCGACCGTATCGCGTACGACATCTTCACGGCGCCCGAGACCGGGCGGCTGCTCGAGGAGCTGCGGTCGTACGAGGAATCGCTCGACCCGGACTCCGACGACGCGTCGCTGATCCGCGTCTCCCGCAAGGACTTCGAGAAGACCGTGCGGATCCCGGCCGACCTGCGGACGGAGATCGTCAAGGCCGGTACCGAGGGCTTCATGGCGTGGCGCCTGGCGCGCCCGGCGAACGACTTCGAGTCGTTCCGCCCGCATCTCGAGCACCACATGGAGCTGCGCCGCCGCTACGTCGAACTGTTCCCCGAGGCCGACGAGCCGTACGACGTGCTGCTCGACGACTACGAGCGCGGCATGAAGGCGTCAGAGGTCCGCGTCGTCTTCGATCGGATGAAGGAGGAGCTCGTGCCGCTCGTCGCGGAGGCGAGGGAGCTCTACGGCGACGACGACGGCACGCTCGCGCGCGCGTTCCCGAAGGACAAGCAGGAAGCGATGGCGCGCGAGATCATCGACCTGTTCGGTCACCGCGAGAACTCGTGGCGGCTGGACCCGACCGTGCACCCGTTCGCAAGCGGCGGCGGCGTCGACGACATCCGCATCACGACGAAGTACGAGCCGAAGGGCCTCGAGTCGTTCTTCGCCTCGATGCACGAGTACGGGCACGGGCTCTACGAGCATCAGGTCGCCCCCGAGCTCGACCGCACGCCGCTCGGCGGCGGCGTCTCGCTCGGCATGCACGAGTCGCAGAGCCGCATGTGGGAGAACCTCGTCGGGCGCAGCCGTCCGTTCTGGCGCTTCTTCTACCCGCGGCTCCAGGAGCGGTTCGCTCCGCTGCTGGACGACGTCGACGAGGAGACGTGGTTCCGCGCGGTGAACATTGTGCAGCCGTCGCTGATCCGGATCGCCGCCGACGAGATCACCTACAACATGCACATCATCCTCCGGTTCGAGCTCGAGCAGGACCTGCTCGCCGGCAACGTCGAGACGCGCGATCTTCCGAGCGAGTGGAACCGCCGGATGGACGAGTACCTCGGGATCGACGTTCCGAGCGACGCCGACGGCGTGCTGCAGGACATGCACTGGGGGACCGGGACGATCGGCTACTTCCCGACCTACTCGCTCGGCAACGTGATGAGCGTGCAGATCTGGGAGCGGATCAAGGAGGACTTGCCGGACCTCGACGACAAGCTCGAGCGCGGCGAGTTCGCGCCGCTCCGCGAGTGGCTGGGCGAGCACATCCACAAGCACGGCCGGAAGTTCACGCCGCAGGAAACGCTCGAGCGCGCGGTCGGTTCGCGCATCGACCCCGAGCCGTACCTCGCATACCTGCGCCAGAAGCACGGCGCGGCGACTCCCGCCTAGTTCTCCTCGACGATCACGCGCTCTTCCGGCGCCGCGCGGAGGACGTTCTCGACGTACGAGTCGACAGCCTCGTCCATGCCGACGTCGCGGCCGGCCTCTTCGGAGAGGTGCCAGCGGTGCTCGAGCAGCTCGTGGAACACCTGCGCGGCGGCGCGCTTGCCGTGCAGGTCCTCGGGGATCGCCTTCACGACCGTCGGCTCGAAGACATCCGTGAGCCAGCGAGCGGCGGCTGCGGTGTCGGAGACCGGCTCCTGTCCCGATGCCTTGAGCGACGCGCGGAACGACTCGATGTCCTCGAGCAGCCTGCGCGCCTGGTTCTCCTGCGCCTCGAGGCCGGTCAGCTTGAGCAGCCGCCGCCGGTAGTGGCCCGCCTCGACGACCTGCGGGCGGATCCGCAGGTGGTAGCCGTCGTCGGTCGCCTCGAGCTCGACCTCCCCGACGTCGAACCCGCGATCGTTAAGCCGCTTGAGCCGCTCCTGGAGACGGTCGCGCTCGTCGGCGCGGAAGTCCTCCTCCGCCATCAGCTCGTTCCAGATGCGGTCGTACTCCGCGGCCACCTCGGTCGCGAGCTCGAACGGGTCGTCGATGTCGAGGTCGCCGAGCTCCGCCTCGAGGTCGAGCAGCTCGCCGGCGATGTTCTCCTGCGCCACCTCGAGATCGTGCAACCGCTGGCCGTCGCTCAGCTGGTCCTGCAGCTCCCCGGTCTCGACGTCGACGACGTAGGCGGCGAGCTTGTGGGCGTCGCGTCGGAAGAGCGTGTTCGAGAGCGAGCAGTCGCCCCAGTAGAACCCGTCGAGGTGCAGGCGCACGAGCAGGTTCGCGAGCGCGTTGATCAATCGGTCGCGCAGATCGGCCACCGGCTTGCGCGCGAACATGATCCGGTACGGGAGCGAGTACTCGAGGTGCCGAGTGATCAGGATGTCCTGAAGGTTCGGGCGATGGACGATCCCGACCGCGTCGACGACAGGCATGCCGTCGTGCGCGAGCGCGCGCAGCAGGCGGTACTCGCGGTGCGCGAGCTCGTGGTTGATCTCCTTCAGGGCGTAGAACGTGCCGTCGTACTCGACGAAGCGCACGACGTGGCGGCTGATCCCGCGCTCGACGACCGCGAGCCGCTCAGACTGCCACTCCTCGAGCGGCTCGTCCCACGGTAGGTCGAGGAAGTCCGGCTGGCCCGGCCGCGGGACGAGCTGGAAGCGCATCGCGGTCATGCCAACAGTGTGAGCAAGCGCTCGGCGTACTGCGGCGCCGTTGGCTCGTCCTCGTGGCGAAAGTACGCGAAGACCTCGACCCCGTCGTCGAGCAGCGGGCGTATCCGCGTGGCGAAGTGCTCCAGCTCGTCGTCGGAGTACGGCGGCTCGCGGAAGCGGAGGTAGCGAAACGGCGCGTCCGCGTCCCAGTCGTTCACGCGGATCCCGGGCGCCACGTCGATGCCGTCCCACGACTCGTGGTGGAAGTCGAAGGCGACGCGGAGCGAGGGATCGAGCGAGCCGAAGAGCAGCGCGAGGAGCCCCGGGTCCGCCGCCTGCTGGACGGCAACGCGGATCGGGCCGAGCCGCTCGCCGAGGAGCGCAACGCGCTCCTGAAAGACGCCGAGCTGCCGCGTGAAATGCGCGGGCAGCTTGACGGAGAATCGGAAGTCATTCGGCGTCTCGGCGGCCCAGCGCTCGAAGTGCCCCTCGGCGGGAAGCCGGTAGCCGGTCGTGTTCAGCTCGACGGACGGGAGACGCTCCGCGTAGCGGCGCAGGAACTCGGGCGGCTTCGCGTCGGCGGGGTAGAAACCGGGCTTCCAGCTCGGGTAGGAGAAGCCCGAGGCTCCGACATACGCCCCTGTTACCCTCGTCGCCGTGGCGGTCATGCCAGAAGTGTTGCCGGACGGGAGCATCTCCGTGCTGGACCACGGTTTCGTGCGGCTGGATGGCGCGATGGCAGACGATCTCTCCGTCGTCAACTCGGCGCGGGTCAGCTTCGGGCGGCGGGTCACCGAGCTCGCCGACGCGGACGTCGGGTTGATCAAGTTCCTGATGCGCGAGCGGCACGGCACGCCGTTCGAGCACAACTCGTTCCGCTTTCACGTTCGTTGCCCGATCTTCGTCGCGCGCGAGTGGTTCCGGCACCGCATCGGCTCGTTCAACGAGTTCTCGATGCGCTACGCGAGGGCGACCGACGACTTCTACGTGCCGGAGCCCGAAGACGTGCGGACGCAGGTCGGCAAGCCGGGTTCGTACTCGTTCGAGCCGGTCGACGCGGAGCTCGCCGAGACGACGCGCGAGGAGCTGCAGGCGGTCTACGACGCAGCGTACGCGGCGTACGAGCGGCTCGTCGAACAGGGCGTCGCGCGCGAGCTCGCACGGGCGGCGCTTCCGGTCGGCGCCTACACCGAGTTCTACTGGACGGTTAACGCGCGAGCGTTGATGAACTTCGTCTCGCTGCGCGCCTCCGAGAATGCGCAGCGCGAGATCCGGCGCTACGCGGAAGCGGTCGAACGGCTCTTTGCGGAGCAGATGCCGATCACGTACGAAGCGTTCCTCGCGAACGAGCGAACGGCACCCTAGGTCGTCAGGACGACCGTCTTGTTGAACTCGTCCCGCCCGCGGATCCACGGGCGGACGACCCAGCCGTCGAAGTTCCGCAGGTTGTAGGACGCGCCGAGGCGGACGCTCGCGTTGCCGTCGTCGCCGACGTTGAAGGAGCCGCAGGCAACGACCGGCTTGCCGTTCTTGGTCAGGAGCAGCTCGTAGTAGCCGCCCTCGGGCAGCGGGTCGAGCCCGGAGACCTCCACGAGCATCGGCCAGTTGCCCTCGTCGTCCCCGTAGCCGAGCTCGATCGTTCCCGACGCTGCCGGTGCGGCGTCCGTCCCGTGCATCGCCACGGCGGTTCTGACGTCGAACCCGGAATCGGACCCCCGCATGAGCCAACCCGCCGCGAACGCGGCAAGCGCGAGCGCGGCGATCAGCAGCGCCACGCCTCGGCGGCGAGGCAGCGCGCGCACCTTGGGCGAGAACGACAGCTCCGGCATCTCCGGCGGCGGCCCCGCGGCGACGAGCAGCTCGTGCACGCGCCGTAGGCGCTCGCGGTCACCGGGCGGGAGGTCCGGGCCGATCAGCTCGTCGAAGTCCGGAGGCCGGCTCACGAGAACTCTCCCTCCAGCAGGTCTGCGAGTCGGTGCAGGCCGCTCCGCGTCCGCGTCTTGACCGTCCCGAGCGGGATCCGCAGGCGCTCCGCGATCTCGCTCTGCGACAGCCCCTTCCAGTACGCGAGCTCGACCACGATCCGCTCCGTCTCGGGCAGCTCCTCGAGTGCGCGGTGCACGCGCCACGACGTCCAGCTCTGCTCGGCGCGCTCGAGCGGCCCGGCGTCGGCGGACGGCTCGTCGCGCGGGTCGGCGACGACCGGGTCGACCCGGCTCCGCGCCCCGTCGACGATCGCGTTCCGAGCGACGGCGTAGAGCCACGGCGCGCCGGGGCCGCGCTCGGGCTTGTACGTGCGCGCCGACCGCCACACGGAGGTGAAGGTCTCCTGGACGGCTTCCTCGGCGCGCGTCCGATCGCCGAGCCGGCGCAGGGCGAGCCCGAACACCGGGCGCGCGTAGCGTCGGTAGAGCGTCTCGAACGCCCCGCCGTCCCCGTTCCCGACTCGGAGCAGCAGCTCGGAGTCCGTGAGCTCATGCTCGGACACAGCCCGGATCCTCGCTGAGCGGGCCGCGGTCGGCAAGGTGCCCCCGAGGGCGAAGCTGGTGGCCAAGGCCTCTTATCTACGGGCCAGGGCCTCGTCCGGTTTGAACCAGCATGCTGCTTGTAAAGACTTTTTGCGGCGCCGCGTGGAATTGCCTCGCAGCGGGGAGTGAGTGCGAAGGAGGGGTTGTTCACATGCGCAAACTCATAGTCCTCATTGGCTCGATCGCAGCTCTCGTGGTGATTGCCCCCGCGGCCACGGCGGACCGCGCGATCGTCATTTCGTCTGGGGGCTTCAACCCGCGTAACGTGACGATCACCGCCGGTGACACGGTCACTTGGTCGAACACGGACAGTCGGTCCCACCAGATCGTCGTCGAACGCGGCTGCACGATCACGGTTCAGCCCGGGACGAAGGGCACCTGCTCGTTTCGCACCGTCGGCACGTTCAACTATCGCGACCCCGCTCGGTCGAGCCAGACCGCGTGGCGCGGCACGATCACGGTGCGGGCGGCCCCGCCGCCGCCCGTCGTCACGATCGCCGCAGCCCCGCCGCTCGTGACCTACCCAGGCGCGACGACGCTCGCGGGCACCGTCTCGACGAGGCAGGCGAACGAGCGCGTCACCGTGCGTGCGCAACCGTGTGGGAGCGCTTCGCTCGCGTCGGTTGCCACCGTGAGCACCACTGCGAACGGCGCATGGACGCTCGACGTGCGTCCGCAGACGACCACGGCATACGAAGCCGACTTGCGTGGCTCCAAGGCGAAGACGACGGTGATGGTGCGACCACGGGTGACGGTCAGGAAGCTGACGCGAGGTCGGTTCGTTGTGCGCGTCTCGGCTGCCCAGGACTTCACCGGGAAGGTCGCCGTGCTTCAGCGCTACCGCGCGTCCAGCGCGTCGTGGGGCCGAATCCGTTACGTCTCGCTGAGCGTCCTCGGTGGCACCGAGCCGACGGTGATTGCGGGCGCGACCGTCGCCACCAAGCTCCCGAAGGGCACACGCGTGCGAGCCGTGATTGGCCCAGCGCAGGCAGGACCCTGCTACGCCAAGGGCACGAGCAACATCGTCCGGCGCTGACGTGATTCGGGGGGTCGGCTCGCGACTCCCCGGTTACGACACGAACCGTTCCTGCACGGCCTCCCAGTTCACGACGTCCCACCAGGCGCCCAGGTAGTCGGGGCGGCGGTTCTGGTACCGCAGGTAGTAGGCGTGCTCCCAGACGTCGATCCCGAGGATCGGCGTTCGACCCTCCATCAGCGGCGAGTCCTGGTTCGGCGTCGACTCGACCGAGAGCGAGCCGTCGGCACCCCGGACGAGCCAGCTCCAGCCGGAGCCGAAGCGCTTCACGCCCGCGTCGTTCATCTGGGCCTTCAGAGCGGCCACGTCGCCGAACGACTGCTCGATCGCGTCCTTCAGCGGGCTGTCGGGCGGATCATCGCCGCCGTCGGGGCTCATCCACTGCCAGAAGAGCGAGTGGTTGTAGTGGCCGCCGCCGTTGTTCCGAACCGGCGTGCGCTTGTCCTCGGGGAGCGAGTCGAGGCTCTGCAGGAGCTCCTCGATCGGCGTGTCCGCCCACTCGGTTCCGGCGAGCGCGGCGTTCAGGTTGTCCACGTACGCCTGGTGATGCTTGTCGTGGTGGATGCGCATGGTCTGCTCGTCGATCGCAGCCTCCAGCGCTGCGTAGTCGTAGGGCAGTGCGGGAACCTCGTGCGCCATGTCTCAGCCTCCCCTCGTCGCGGGTCGCTGCTGAGGCTAACCGTTATGCTCCGCCGCGCGCATCCCGCCCCCGACCGAAGGAGATCGATGCCTGGGCCAGCGTTCGAAGCGATCGTCCCCCGCGAGCTGAAGCCCGCGCTTCTCGAGCTGGACGGCATCTCCCGCGAGTCCGTCGAGGCCCACTACAAGCTGTACGAGGGCTACGTGAACAAGCGGAACGAGATCCTCCGCGAGCTCGGCGAGGTCGACCTCGAAGCTGCGAACCAGGTCTACTCGCGGCTTCGCGTGCTCAAGGTCGAGCTGACATTCGCGGTCGGCGGGATCAAGAATCACGAGCTCTACTTCGAGCACCTCGGCGGAAACGGGGGCAACCCGGACGGCGCGTTCGGCCAACTCGTCGAGCGCGACTTCGGCTCGGCGGACGAGTGGCGCGCCGATCTCAAGGCGACCGGGCTCGCCGCGCGCGGCTGGGCGTGGACCGCGTACGACTGGGACGAGGCCCGCCTCTTCAACTACATCGGCGACGCGCAGAACACGTATCCGATCTGGAACGCGACGCCGCTCGTCGCGCTCGACGTGTACGAGCACGCGTACTTCCTCGACTACCGGACCGACCGGGCGTCGTACATCGACAGGTTCTTCGACAATCTCGACTGGACGACCGTGAACGACTGGGTCTCCAGCTACCAGATCCCCCTGAAGTGAGCTACCTCGCCGCCGTTGTCGGCGGCTACCTCGCCGGGTCGATCCCGACGGGTTACTGGCTCGTGCGCATCTTCCGCGGGCTCGACATCCGCCGCGTGGGGTCGCACTCGATCGGCGCGACGAACGTCTGGCGCGCGATGGGGTGGAAGCTCGGTGTGCCCACGATCGTCGTGGACGTCCTGAAGGGGCTCGTGCCCGCACTGGTCGCGTCGCTGCTCGTGAACGACATCGCCGGTGTGCTCGCGGGCTTCGCCGCGATCGTGGGGCACGCGCGACCGATCTTCCTGAAGTTCGAGAAGGGCGGCAAGGCGGTGGCGACGACGGGCGGAATGATGATCGGGCTCGCGCCGCTCGTCGCGCTCGGCGCGCTCATCGTCTGGCTCGTGACGTTCGTCGTCGCGCGCTACGTGTCGGTGGCGTCGATGGCCGCGGCGCTCTCGCTGCCGGTGTTCGCGTTCGCGCTCGCCGAGTCGTGGCCCGTGCGGATCGTGACCTTCCTCGCCGCCGGGGCGATCCTCTTCCTGCACCGCGAGAACATTAAGCGCCTGTTCGCACACCGCGAGCCGCGCGTACAGCTCGCGGCGATGTTCAAGCGCTGAACGCCGGTGTCTGACACCGGTGTGGAAAAGGTGTCAGACACTGGTGTGGACAACCCGGCTGAAACCCCGCTGAAACCCCGCAGCTCTTCACTTTGTTCAAGCCCGGTGTCTGACACCGGGTGGTGTCTGACACCGGATTGTCCGGAACGGACTAGGCCGCTAGCCAGTCGCGCAGCTCGGTGTGCCGCGGAACCGGCTCGCCCGAGTCGAGCTCTGCTCGCAGTTCGCCGACCGTGCCGTAGCGCTCCGCGAGGACGTCGTGGTCGTGGATCGTCTCGAAGTTCACCTGGCGCGCCAGCAGGAAGTCGCCGTCGCCGAGCTCGGGGTAGCGCTCGAGGGCGCCGGCGAGCGAGAAGCGGACGGAGTCCTCGACGAAACGCGGCTGCAGGTGCGCGTGCTCGACGACGAACAGCTCGTCGGGGCGCTTCAGCAGGGCGTACACGGGCGCGCTCATCGATCCCTCGACCACGTCGGCGAGCTGCTCCGCGTTGACGGTCGCCTGCGTCCCGACGTACAGCGTCCCGAGACCGCGCTGGTTGTGGGTCGCGAGCGGCACGAGCTCGAGGATCCGCTCGACGTCGCCCTCGTCGAAGCCGGCCTCCGAGAGGCGCTCCGACGCGCGTCCGCGGACAAGCCCCTGCGCGCACGGGCAGGCGTTGATCCCCGGCGCCTCGACGCCGACGACGCGCCGCGTCCCGCGCTCGGTCGCCGCAGCGATCCCGATCAGTGTGATCAGCTCCTGCGTCGGAAGCCCGGTCACGGGCGTCCTCCGCTCGCGCGGGTACCGCGTGACGATGCGCACCTCGGCACGGCCTGCCCGCTGCCGCTCGACGATGTGCTGCGCGATGTGCTCGGCCAGCTCCTCGACGAGGAACGACTCGCCGATCACGACCTCGTCGATCGCCTCCTCGAAGAGCTCGGGGAAGCGCGACATGTGGACGCCCTTCTGCGCCGGGTCCAGGTCGACCGTGCAGTCGATCTCGGCCGGGATGAGTTTCTCCGCGCCGCCGAACCGCAGTCGGATCGCCTTCTGGACGCGGGTCACTCCTGCGCGCGACAGGCCGATCCGAACGTCCGGCAAGGAGGCTTGCAGGTCCGGTGTGAGAAGGTTCCGGCTCGCGTCCATGGCTTCCACTGAGGATACGTTCGCGCGCCTGGTCTCGCTCGCCGTCCACGACCTGCGCACCCCGCTTGCAACCGTGTCGGGCTTTGCCCGCACCCTCCAGCGCACGTCGCTCGGCGATCCCGAGGACAAGTACGTGGAGATGATGGTCGCCGCGAGCAACCAACTCGCAGAGCTGCTCGAGGAGGTCGGGCTCGTCGCGCGAATCGAGAGCGGGCGTTGGGAGCCGAACGTCCAGGAGGTCGACTCGCTCGAGCTCGCGCGCAACGCCGCGGACGCCGTCGAGGGAGCACGAGCCGACGGCAGCGGCGCGCCCGTTCGAGTCGATCGGGACGCCGCCGAGACGGCGCTTCGGCAGCTCGCGCGCTGCGCGCTACGCCACGGCGGCTTGCAGGAGCTCGACCTGAAGGTTGCGGGCGAGGAGATCGCGATCGCGCCGATCACCGAGGTCGCAGCGCCGATCCTGCTCGGGCAGCAGGCCCGCGACCTCGGCGCGCTGATCGCGACGCGCATCGTCGCCGCGCTCGGAGGAAGCATCGAGCTCGAGGGCGACCGCCTGGTCGTCCGTCTGCCCACGTAGTGCCCGTCTCGGCGTCTCGCGTCAGCCTGCTGCGCTGGCTCCGGCGACAGCTCCGTCAGCCCGTTTTGCTCCGCGAGCACCTCGAGGCGGCGGTGCAGAACGACGACCCGGCCGAAGCGCGCCGGCTCGTCGAGCAGATGCCGGACTTCTCCGACGCGCAGCGCCGGCACGTCCTGGCGCTCGTCGAGGCCTGGGAAGAGGAGAGCGCTAGCGAAGGAGGCGCGACATCCGGCGGTCCTTGAGGACGCGTCCGCCGGTCTGGCACTGCGGGCAGTAGTAGATCGTGTGCTCCTCGAAGTCGACCTGCGCGATCGGCGTCGCGCACACGTCGCACGGCGCAGCGAGCTTCTTGTGCACGCGATACGTCTTGTCGTCCTTCGCGCCCTGCTCGCGAAGCGCCAACCCGCGCGCGAGCTCCGTGTCGATCGCCGTCGCCAGGCGCTCGACCTCCTCGCGTGAGAGGTCGGGAGCGAGCGCGTACGGCGAGAGCTTCGCCTCGTGGAGGATCTCGTTCGCCCACGCGCGGCCGATGCCGGCGATCACCTTCTGGTTGCGCAGGAGCGAGTGCAGCCGTCGCGACTCTGCTGCGCAAATCTCGGCCAGCCGGTCGGCGCCGAGCCCGAGCGCTTCCGGGCCGAGGTGCGCGAGCTCGGCCTCGGCCTGCTCCGGCGTCAGCAGCCACACGCCGGCGCGCTTCTTCGAGCCGGCCTCCGTCAGGACGAGTCGCGCACCGCCCTCGAAGACCAGCTGGAACGCAGGCACCTTCGGCCCTTTCTCGCCGGCGAGCAGGTAGCGAAGCCGCCCCGCCGTCATCAGGTGGACGACCACGACGAGCTCGCCGTCCTCGGTGGGGAAGAGCAGCCGCTTCGCGCGGCGCTCGGCACCCGCGAGACGTCGTCCGTCGAGCGTCGCGAGCGGCGGGTCGAACGTCTTCAGCGTCGCGACGTGAGCAGGCCCGGCCTTCTCGATCGGGAACGCGGAGACCGGGTCGTTCAACTGGCGCCGCCACGCCTCCATCTCAGGCAACTCGGGCACCGCTCCATCCTAGGACGGAAGACGCGGCCCGCAGCGGCCGTCAGGTAGGCATGCGCCGGAAAGCCGTCTCGGGCGCGGTGGTGGTTGTCGCGCTCGCACTGTTCTCCCAGCCCGCCGCGGCGTTCGACACGTCGCCGCACTTCGACATCACGGGCGACGCATTGTCCGCGGAGGGGTTCGGCACAGACTCCGTACGCGTCGCGCAGATCAACAACTGGTTCGTCGATCTCTACGTCAACGCCAAGGATGTCCCCGCGAGCGGGCACTCGTCGTGGTGGAAGACGCTGATCGGTACGAACTGGTTCCTCGGCGAGATCGAGAACTGGGACGACAACGTCGTTCGCGCGGCGTCGCTGATGCACTTCGACTCCCAGCAGGGCGGCTTCGGGTACCGGCGCGCCCGGAACCTCGACCAGGAGTGGAACCGCCTGCTGCACATGACGATCAGGACCTGCAGGGTCGGCGGTCCGAACAACCCGCTGCAGTGCCTAACGGCGCTCGGCGCAAGCTTGCACCAGGTTCAGGACTTCTACGCCCACACGAACTGGGTCGAGCCTGTGCACGTGGCAGCGGAGGCGCAGGATGGCCCGGGGTGGGCCGCGAAGGGCTTCGGCAACGCGCCGACCTGGTTCGACCTCCCGGGCGCAGTGCGCGACCCGGCTCGCTCGCGCGTGTACACGAACGGCCCACCGGACGGCCTTCAGGACTTCACCGACGGCCGCTTCAACCGGCCGCACGGCCACTGGCGGTCGGACCGCAACACGAACCTGGCGAACGGCATGAACAAGGACTGGCCGGGCCGGCCTCGGTTCTTCGAGGCGTATATGGCCGGGTACTTCGCGACGCGCCAGTGGGTTCGTGCTGTGGAGCAGGGCGTGGGGGACTCGACGCTCTGGAGCCGCGTGAGGAGCTACGCACCACCGAACGACACCGCGCGAGGGGAGTTGCGGCATGACGTGCGCAAGGGCGCACGCGGCGTGTCGTACTGGACGGGTCACTGGCAGGGCCAGGGCGAGCCCTTCGGCGCAGCGGAGCCCGGGCCCGGCGGCAGTCTCGACGACGCGCTCTTCTCGACCAAGGCGTACTTCGCGTATCCGCTCTTCAGCAGGCGAACCCTCTACCGCAGGACCTTCGAGAGCGCCGTCACGGCACTTACCCTGGCTCCGGCCGGGATCCCGACGTACGACGTTCCGTCCACACGCTCTCTGCAGCAGTCGACGCGCTTCGTCCGGGTCCGCGTCCTGCGGATGAAGGGCCGCGGTGCCGGCGACATCGGACCCGACGACGCGGACTTCTATGCCGAAGGGCTGATCGCGGGGCAGCAGTTCCTGTCGGGGTTCATCCACGGGTACGACTCGTTCTCGTTCAACCGCCCCAACTATCCCTTCACCTTCGTCAAGGCCGTCACGTTCGGCGCCAACCATCCCCAGTCCCTGACGCAACTCCGAGTGGAAGTGCGCACGTCGGGTGTCAACGGTGCCGGCACGGACGACACCGTCTACCTGCGGGTCAGTGACACGCTGCGCTTCAAGCTCGACAAGGTCGCCGTCGACGACTTCGAGCGCGGCTCCAGCCGGACGTACAGCCTCGCCGTCGACACGAGCACGCCGTTCGACGCGAGGCCCGTCGGCTACTTCCTCCGCGACATCGACTACGTGCAACTCGAGAAGTCGAAGGACGGAAGCAGCGGTGCCTGGAAGCTCGGCGGAGTCACGCTCCACGTAAGCGGGCAAGTGCTCTACCGCAACCTCGCCGTCGAGAGCTGGCTGCGGGCGAACGCCCGCACCTGGCGGGCGCCGGACTTCGTGGCACCCGGCGAAGGGCTTGCGGTCGAGGTCCCGGTCTGGCTCTCCCTCTACGACGCGGACAGCTTCCTGTATGGAGACGACGACCACGCCGACATCAACTTCGACTACCGCCGGAAGAACGTCGGCGAGCTCTATCGGCTCGGAACGGTTGTCGACAGAACGACGGTGGGAGGCTCACGCGACGCGGGACCGATCTCGTTCGACGGGGACAAGGCGGAGATTCGCTACGTGATCGACACCATCGCGACCGTTCCGCCGCCCGCACCGCCTCCACCGCCGGCCCCGCTCCCGCCGCCCCCGCCGGTCGAGCCGCCGAAACCGCCGGTGCCGCCACCCGCGCCTGGCCAACCCGACCTGGTGCTCACCTACCTCGACGGGCGGACGTTCACGGTGCGAAACCAGGGGACGGCCGCGGCCGGGGCGTTCAGGGTCATGGTGCTCGGATTCCCGCCGATCCTCCTCACCGGGCTCGCCCCGGGCGCAGAGGCGACGCGCACCTATGCCTCCGGGCCATGCGGCGAGGGCACGTACACGGCGACCGCCGATTCGCTCAATCAAGTCACGGAGTCCAACGAGCTCAACAACGTCCGGACCGCCGTCGTCATCTGCTGAGCTACGGCTCCGTGCCCGGCACGACCGGCACGACCGCCATGTCTCCTGGGCCGACAGGCCCGTCCTCCGGCCCCGGGAACTCGACGAGCGTGCGCTGCGCGCGCGAGAGGAGAATCGGGAGCGTTGAGAGGAGTGCTCCCGCAGCGCCGACGAACAGTGTCGGCCGGAGCCCGATCGTCGAGGCCAACACCCCGCCCGTCATCGTTCCGAGCGGAATCGTTCCCCAGACGAGGAAGCGCATGACCGAGTTCATGCGGCCCTGAATCCGCTGCGGCGCGATCGCCTGGCGCAGGCTGACCTGCGTGATGTTGTAAACGACGATCGCGAACGACGAGATCAGGAACGAGGCAATCAGGTACGGATACGGGATGTCCTGCGACGCCAACGGCACGAGGAAGCCCGCGGTGCCGAAGATGAACGTCATCGCGATCGTGGTGCGCCCCACGCCGAAACGCTTCGACACCCGCTGCGACACGAGCGCCCCGACCAGACCGCCGAGACTGCCGATCATGAAGATGATCCCGATCTCCGCGGCCGAGAGCTCGAGCGTGCGGACCGCGTACACGAGGAAAATCGAGAACATCACGTTCGAGAAGAAGTTCGAGGTGCCAGTACAGATCGCCTGTGGCCGCAGCAGTGGGTGCCGGACGACGTAATTCAGCCCCTCCCAGAGCTCGGTGCGCATCCGCGGCTTGGCGCCCTCCGGGACGGCCGGCTTCTCTTCCTCCTTGCGGATTCCCGTCAGGAACGCGCCGGACGCGAAGAAGCTGATCGCGTCGACGAGCACCGCGTAGGGCGCCGTGATCAGGCTGATGAGCCCGCCGGCCACGCCGGGGCCGGAGATCTGCGCGATCGTGCGGCTGACCTCGAGCTTCGAGTTGCCTTCGATGATCTGCTCACGCTCGACCAGGGACGGGAGATACGACTGGTAGGCGACGTCGAAGAAGACGGTGAAGGTTCCGACCAGAAACCCGACGACGAAGAGGTGCGGGAGCGTCAACGCGTCGAACGCGTACGCGATCGGGACTGTCAAAAGGAGCACCGCCCGTCCGTAGTCGGCGACGATCAGGATCATCCGACGGCGCAAGCGGTCGATCCAGACGCCGGCGGGCAGCGTGAAGAGCAGGAACGGCAGGAACTCGACGGTCCCGAGCGCGGCGACCGCGAACGCGCTCGCGTCGAGGACCACGATCGCGACGAACGGCAACGCGAGGCCCGACACCTGCGTGCCGAACTGGCTGATCGTCTCGGCGGTCCACAGCTTCAGGAAATCTGGGTGCCGCCAGAGGCCGGTTCGCGGCCAAAGCCTCACGGCTCTTCGGGCACCGGCACCGGGCCGGGAACGAGCGGGACGGTGTCGAGGTCGTCGGCTCGCGGCTCGTCCTGTCCGACCTCCGGCACCGTCTTGAGCGTGCGCAACGGGCCGAACATCAACGGCACCCAGGCCAGCGCACAACCGATCGCGCCGACCCAGATTGCCGTGCGAAGGTCGAAGACGGTCGCAAGTGCCCCGCCGGTCAGCTGCCCGATCGGCATCACGCCCCAGACGATGAAGCGGATCACCGAGTTCATCCGGCCCTGCAGGCGCTCGGGGGTGATCGCCTGCCGCATGCTCAGCTGCGTCACGTTGTAGAGGACCACACCGAAGCCGCCGATCAAGCCTGAGACCACGAGGAACGGGATCGCGCCCTGCGCGTTCTGTGGTGCGAGCGGGACGAGCAGCTGCGAGATCCCGCACATCGCGCCGACGACGATGGCGGGGCCGACGCCGATGCGCGCCGAGATCTTGTTCGTGGTCAGCGCACCGAGCAAGTAGCCCGCCTGGCCGATTGCGAAGATGATCCCGATCAGCGCCGGGCTCATCTCGAGCGTCCGGACGAGGTAGATCGTCAGGATCGCCCACATCATCGACCCGAACAGGTTGAACGTCGCGGTCGAGGTGGAGATCGTCCGCAGGTACGGGTTGCCGAAGACCCAGCGAAGCCCCTCGCCGAGCTCGGTCCGCATGCTCGACTTCGACTCCTTGCGCTCCGCGCGGGTCGGCACTTTCTCCTCGACCTTGCTGATTCGCAGCACGAAGAGGCCAGACGCGACGAAGCTGATCGCGTCGACGAGGATCGTGAACGGCGCCTTGATTGTCTCGACGAGCACGCCCGCGATCGCGGGGCCGCTGAGCTGCGCGGACGAACGGCTGATCTCGAGCTTGGAGTTACCGTCGACGAGCTGCTCGCGGTTGACGATCGACGGGAGGTACGACTGGTACGCGACGTCGAAGAAGACGGTGCAGACGCCGAACAGGAAGCCGACCACGTAGAGCTGCCCCATCGTCAACGCGTCGAACATGTACGCAATCGGGATCGTCACGAGCAGGAGCGCACGGCCGAAGTCGCCGATGATCAGGATCGGCCGGCGCGGCAGGCGGTCGACCCAGACGCCGGCCGGAAGCGAGATCAGCAGGAACGGAGCGAACTCGACGACGAGGAGCGCCGAGACGGCGAGGGGGCTCGCGTCGAGCGTGATGATCGCGACGAGCGGCATCGCGAAGCCGCCGATCTGCGAGCCGAACTGGCTGATCGTCTCGGCGGACCACAGCTTCAGGAAGTCCGGGTGCCGCCAGAGGCCGCCCGAGGGCCAGAGCGCTCTCACCGTTTCTTCGCTCCCTTCTTTTTCTTCTTCGGCAGGTCGCGTAGGTCGGTGGCGTAGACGCCCGACACGAACCCGAACACGCGCCCGTCCTCGTCGTCGTACGACTGGAAGTCGCTCGCGAGCTCCTCGAGCCGCTGCGCGAACCGGCGTGCGTCGCTCTCGGCCACCCGCGCGTGCACGACGACGACGGTCGAAGGGTCGTCGCCCTTGCCTGCGTCCGGCGCGACCTCGTCCGCGGCCTGGCGCAGCCACAGCGAGCCGATCCCTGCGGGGTCGAACGGCTCGTCCTCGTCGGCGACGATCCGGTACAGACGCGCGAGCCGGCCGTAGTAGCTCTCCGTCATCGCGCGCACCTTCCGGGTGCGCACGACGCGGATCAGCTTCGCCTCCTCCAACACCTTGACGTGGTGCCCCGCCGTCCCCTTGGGCTGGCCCAGTGCCTCCGCGAGCTCGGTCGTCGAGGCCGCCCGCTCGCGCAGAAGTGAGAGGATGCGCCGGCGCGTGGGATCGGCGACGGCGTGCAGCTGCTCCTGCGATCGGACCTCGAGCACGTCCTCGAGCGAATAGTCGGGAATGGCCGGACGTTCGACGATTGCCGGACGTTATCGCCCGAGTAGGGTTCCGTCAATGGGCCCGATCGAAGTCGTGGTGCGTCGCGGCTCGGTCGTCGAGGCCCGGCACCGAGTCCACGCGGTCGCGTGGCGCGACGGCGCGGTCGTCGAGCAGGCGGGCGACCCGCGGCTCGTCTCCTTCCTGCGCTCCTCGTCGAAGCCGATCCAGGCTCTGCCGCTCGTGCGCGCCCGCGACGACCTTGACCTGCGCGAGCTCGCGATCGCGTGCGCTTCGCACCAGGCGGAGCCGGCACAGCTCGACGCGGTTCGGCGGCTCCTCGCCCACGCACCGGGGCGCGACCGGGAGCTCGAGTGCGGGCTCCAGGAAGGCAGGCCGCCCGACCCGCTCCACCACAACTGCTCGGGCAAGCACGCCGGGATGCTCGCGCTCTGCCGCGGCCGCGGGTGGCGCTCGGAGGGGTACAGGCACGCGGCGCACCGCGTTCAGCGCGCGATGGCCGCGGCGCATGCCGAGGCCGCCGGAGTGGACGAGGACTCCATGCCAACCGCCGTCGACGGCTGCGGCGTCGTCACCTTCGCCCTCTCGCTCGAGCGAACGGCCGGCGCCTTTTCGCGGTTCCAGCGGCTCCCCGGCGGCGAGCGGATCGTCGAGGCGATGCAGGCCCATCCCGAGCTGATCGGAGGCACCGGCCAGGCGGACACCGACCTGATGCAGGCGCTTGAGGGCTGGATCGCGAAGGGCGGAGCCGAGGGCCTGATGTGCGCGGCCGGCCCCGACGGGCTCGGCGTCGCGCTCAAGGCCGAGGACGGCAGCCATCGCCCGACGCGGCCCGCCCTGCACGCGTTCTTCCGCCAGCTCGGCCTGGAATTGCCGAGTGAGTTCGCCCGGGTGCCGGTCCGAAACGCGCACGGAGAGGACGTCGGAGAGGTCGTCAGCGTGCTGTAAGAAAACCTCTACCGATTCGTGAAGAAGCGGTGTAACATCCGGCCCTTGAGAGGGTGAGCCGGGGATGTAGCGCCGGCTCTTTTGCGGTCCAGGCGTCGTTTTCATTCCCCCGCGAGGAGGTCCATGCTCACCGTCGATATCTCGCTCCCCGAAGTAGAGGAGCTACAGAAGCTCGTTCAGGACGGCATCGAGAAGGGGTTTCTGAACTACGACGAGATCGCGACGGGGCTCGAGGAAGTCGAGCTGACCAAGGAGCAGATCGAGGACTTCTACACCTACCTGATCGACCACAACGTCGAGCTGCTCGAAGGAGAGACGCACAAGCGGCCTCCCCACGAGCCGGCCGAGCCCGAAGAGGACAAGACGCTCCCCAAGCTCGACCTGACGGTCGAGCCCTCGCTCGATTCGCTGCGGCTCTACCTGCGCTCGATCGGCAAGGTGCCGCTGCTGACCGCGGACGAGGAGGTCTACCTCGCCAAGCGGATCGAGCGGGGCGACATGGGGGCGAAGACGCAGATGATCGAGGCCAACCTGCGCCTCGTCGTCTCGATCGCGAAGTCGTACCTCGGCCGCGGCCTGACGTTCCTCGACCTGATCCAGGAAGGCTCCCTTGGCTTGATCCGAGCGGTCGAGAAGTTCGACTACCGCAAGGGCTTCAAGTTCTCGACGTACGCGACGTGGTGGATCCGCCAGGCGGTCACACGCGCGATCGCCGACAAGGCGCGGACGATCCGGATCCCGGTGCACATGGTCGAGAAGCTGAACAAGGTCGTGCACATCGAGCGCCAGCTCGTCCAGCGGCTCGGGCGTGAGCCGTCGCCCGAGGAGATCGCCGAGGAGCTCGAGATCACCCCTGAGGAGGTGCGCGAGATCCAGCGCATGTCGCAGCTCCCGATTTCGTTGGAAAAGCCGATCGGCGAGGACGAGGAGTCGGAGCTCGGGGACTTCGTCGAGGACGAGAGCGCCGAGTCGCCGTATGACACCGCGACGCTCTCGCTCCGGCGCGGCGACATCGATCGGGCGCTCGACTCGCTTCCCGACCGCGAGCGCAAGGTGATCGAGATGCGCTTCGGGCTCTCGGGCGCGCAGCCGTGCACGCTCGAGGAGGTCGGCAAGGCGTTCGGCGTCACGCGCGAGCGGATCCGCCAGATCGAGAACAACACGCTGAAGAAGCTCGAGTCCCTACCGGAAGCGCAGGGGCTCAAGGACTGCGTTTAGCTAGGCCGGCGGTTTGGCTCGCTCGAGCGGGACGAACAAGCGGCAGTGCGGGCACTTGAACCCGTTGTAGCGCTCCGCGCTTCCTTCCAGGAGCGGCGCCTCGAACGACTTCTTGCAGTGAGGGCAGGTGACCTCGTGCGAACTGGTTTCTGCTGACTGGGTCACGTTGCCAAGCTAGCAAAGTCCATCCGACGCCCTTCGTAGCCTTAAACCGTGTCGAGCGACTGGTTGCGCCGCGCGACTGCCGAGTTCGTCGGCACGTTCGCTCTCATCTTCATCGGCGTCGGCTCGATCCTGTTCTCCGGCGGTCAGCTGCTCCCGATCGCGCTCGCGCACGGGCTCGTGATCGCGGTGATGGCCTCCGCGGTCGGCCACATCTCGGGAGGGCACTTCAACCCGGCAGTCACCTTCGGTTTCGTCGTTACCCGGAGGATGGCGCTGCCGCTCGCCGCGGTGTACTGGTTCACGCAGTTGCTCGCGGCGACGATCGCATCGCTCGCGCTGCGGTTCATCTTCCCCGCCCAGGCGAACCTCGACAACGGCGTACCGGTGGTCAACGAGGCGGTCGACCTCGGCCCCGCCGTCCTCACCGAGGCGATCCTCACCTTCTTCCTCGTCTGGGTCGTGTTCGCGACGGCCGCCGATCCCGGCGGCGCCTTCAAGTCGATCGCGGGGCTCGCGATCGGGCTGACGATCACGTTCGACGTCCTCATGGGCGGACCGCTCACCGGCGCCGCGATGAACCCGGCGCGCGCGTTCGGCCCCGAGCTCGTGCAGAACCTGTGGTCCGACTGGTGGGTCTACTGGGTCGGCCCGCTCGCCGGCGGCGGGCTCGCGGCGCTGCTCTACGAGTACCTCTATCTGCGCGGGCCGGTGCTCCCGGTGGTCGGCACACCCGCCAGCGAGCTCGACGAGCCGCGCCCCGGCGAGACCGCTCTCTCCTAGAAGTCTCCCCACCTTCCGTGGTAGAAGGACTGCAGTGGCCGAACCCGCTGCGGAACCTTCGGCCGAGCCGGTCGTGCGCCTGGAGGGCGTGCGCAAGAGCTTCGGCGACAATCTCGTTCTCGACGGGATCGACCTCGAGGTCGCCTCGGGCGAGGTGCTCGTGGTCATCGGGCCGAGCGGTAGCGGGAAGAGCACGCTGCTCCGCTGCGTCAACCTGCTCGAGCCGGTCGACAGCGGGCGCATCTTCTTCGAGGGCCAAGAGCTGACGCGAAAGGGCGTGTCGCTCCCCGAGGTGCGGCAGCGCATCGGGATCGTCTTCCAGCAGTTCAACCTCTTTCCGCACCTGAAGGTGATGGACAACCTGACACTCGCCGCGCGAAGGATCAAGAAGATGGACCGCGCCGAGGCGGAGCGGCGTGCCGAGGAGCTCCTCGCGCGGGTGGGGCTCGAGGACAAGGCGCAGAGCTACCCGCATCAGCTCTCGGGCGGGCAGCAGCAGCGGGTCGCGATCGCGCGCGCGCTCGTGATGCGCCCCCACGTGATGCTCTTCGACGAGGTCACGTCGGCGCTCGACCCCGAGCTCGTCGGGGAGGTGCTGGTCGTCATGCGCGACCTGGCGCGCGACGGGATGACGATGCTGGTCGTCACCCACGAGATGCAGTTCGCCCGCGAGGTGGGCGACCGTTTGATCTTCATGGACGAAGGGCGGATCGTCGAGGAGGGCAAACCTCTCGACGTGCTCGATCGTCCTAGAGAGGAGAGGACGCGGAGATTCCTACGCCGCACTCTCCAGTTGGCGGATTCACTGGAGGAGTTGTCAATCGAGGCACAAGGAGGGGTTGGATGAAGAAGCTCATCGTCGTGATGGTCCTTGCGACCGTCGCGGCTGCGGTGGTGACCACGCTCGGAGTTGCGGCCACATCGGGGTCTGCTCCGGCGTCGCCCGTCGCGCAGAACGCGAAGCTTCCGGGGCTGCCGTCGAACATCAAGGCCCGCAAGCGCTTCGTGATCGGTGTCAAGTGCGACGCACCGCCGTTCGGCTACATCAACGTTCGCGGCGAGAACGCCGGCTTCGACGTGGAGGTCGCCCGGTGGTTCTCGCGTTACGCGTTCGGCCGGCCGAACCGGGTCACCTTCGTCTGCACGCCGACCCCGGCGCGCGAGCCGTCGTTGACCACGGGACGGGTGGACATGGTGATCGCAACGTTCACCTACACACGCGACCGTGACACGCGGATCGACTTCTCGCGTGCGTACTATCAGGCGACGGGCCGGCTGCTCGTCAAGAACAACTCGCCGATCACCGGCCTGGGCACCCTGGGCGGCCGCACGGTCGTGACCACGAGCGGCTCGATCTACGACCGCTGGGTCCGGAAGTGCTTCACGAGCACGAACCTGATCGTGACGGACAACTTCACGAACGCCGCGATCGCGTTCAACCAGGGCCGCGCGGACACGATCATGTTCGACGACACGGTGCTCGTCGGGATCGCAGCCGCCGACCCGAGCTCGAAGCTGACGAACGACCTGTTCCTGTTTCTCCCTTATGGAATCGGGATCAGGCAGGGGAACACCGCGCTCACGCAATGGGTGAACTCCCGGCTCACGCTCATGAAGCAGAAGGATCAGTTCATGCAGATCCTGCGCAACAACGTGCCGGCGCGCTTCGTGCCTGCATTCTCGAAGAACATCCTGCGCCCGAAGGCGACCTTCGGCTACGCGCCGGCGTCCGCGCCCGCCGTGGAGACGGTCTGCCCGTAGTAGGAATGAGGGAGGGGAGCGGCCGCACGGTGCGGCCGCTCCCCTGCTAGATGGTCGTCGGGATCACGTACGACCTCTGGTCGTTCGTCTCCGAGAACTGGGAGCCGCTGCTCAAAGGTCTCGGCCGGACGCTGCTCGTGTCCGCGATCGCGATCGTGGGCGCCTTCGTGATCGGAGCCGTGCTCGGCGCGGCGCGCGCGCACAGGGTTCCGGTCTTCAGCCAGATCGCCGCGGTCTACGTCGAGGTCGTCCGGAACACGCCGATCCTCGTCCAGATCTTCTTCCTCTACTTCGCGCTGCCGCAGCCGATCGGCCCCTGGCCGGGCGTGCGGCTCGACGCCTTCACGGTCGCCTGGCTCTCGGTGATGATCTGGGGCGGCGCGTTCAACACCGAGAACTTTCGCGCCGGCTTCGAAGCCGTCCCGCACCGCTTTCGCGAGGCAGGGCTCGCACTCGGGTTCAGCAGGCTCGCGACCTTCTTCAACGTGACGCTGCCGATCGGCGGCCGGATCGCCCTCCCATCGTCGATCAACACGTACATCGCGGTCCTGAAGAACACCGCGCTGCTCTACGTGATCAGTTACCCGGAGCTGACCACCGTCGCGCTGCAGGTGAACGCCCTGACGCTCGAGACCGCCGAGACGTTCACGGTGCTCGCCGTCGTCTACCTCACGCTCGTCTGGTCGCTCTCGATCGCCATCCGCCAGCTCGAGACACACCTGGCACTGCCGGAGGAGCGCTAGATGAGCCTTCCCGACTGGGTCGAGCCCGTTGCGCGTTACATGTTCCAGGAGGGCCTGAGGGGCACGCTTCGGATCGCGGTGATCTCAGTCGTCGCGAGCACGGTGATCGGCGTCGTGCTCGGCACGCTGCTCACAATCCGCTTCTGGCCGACCCGCTGGCTGATCCGTTTTTACATCGAGGTCTGGCGGGGCCTGCCGATCATCGTGACGCTCTTCATGATCTTCTTCCTCGGCCCCCTGATCGCTGACCAGTTCGAATTCGACCCGTTTACCGCCGCGACGATCGGCTTGACGCTCTGGGGGAGCGCACAGGTCGCCGAGGCGACGCGCGGCGCGGTGCAGTCGATCCCGCGCGAGCAGCACGAAGCTGCGTCCGCGCTCGGCTTCGGCTGGGTCGGCAGGCACGTGTACGTGATCCTCCCGCAGGCCCTTCGACGCCTCATTCCGCCGCTCGTCACCCTGCTCGTCGGGATCATCCTGAACTCGACGCTCGCGCAGATCATCGGTGCCAACGAGCTGCTCGAGTCGGCCGAGCGGTCGGTCGAGCGGCTTGCCGCGCCGCCGCCCTCGGGCCAGTTCGAGATCCACGCGATCGAGATCTACGGCGCGGTGATGGTCGTGTTTTTCCTGATCTGCTTCCCGTTGACGCGGCTCGCGGCCTACCTCGAACGTAAGCTGGTCGCGTGAGCCTCCCGTACGAGCGCGGCAGCCTGCTGCCCGACACGGCAGCGGACATGGCGAAGCTGCGAGCGGCCTGGCGGATCGTCGAGCGCCGCCACGGCGACGGCACGCTCTTCAACTTCAGCGGGCTCGAGCGCTCGCTCGACCTCGGTGACGCCGACACGTCGGTGCTCGACGACGACCTCGCGCCTGCGCTGTTCGGCGAGCGGCTGACCGAGCTCGCGCTCGAGCACCTCGGCGGCGATCCCGAGCGCGACGACGTCTTCGTCGCGAACCGGCTGACCGCGGCAATCGTCGCGGCGATGCAGATCCTCGTCCGCCCGGGCGACACGGTGCTCGGAGTCTCCGCGCGCTACTCGCACCCCGTCGTCGTGCGCGCCGTCAAGCTGGCGGGGGGCGAGCTCATCGACACGACCGGCTACGACGAGTTCGCCGCGCATCTCGAACGCAATCCGCAGCTCGTCGTCCTGACCCGGCTCGCGGTCTCGTACGAGGCGCTCGGCGCCGACGAGCTCGAGGCGATCGTCGCGGAGGTCGAGCGACGCGGCCTTCCGTTGTTCGTCGACGACGCCGGGGGCGCGCGCGTCGGCCCTGCGGTGTTCGGGCAACCGCGCACGCTCGAGCTCGGCGCGGTCGCGGGCGCGACGGGTCTCGACAAGTACGGCACGACGGGACCTCGGCTCGGCCTGCTCGCCGGGCGGGCGGAGCTCGTGGGACGGATCCGCGCACGCGGCGTCGAGCTCGGTCTCGAGGCGCGGCCGATGCTCTATCCGGCGGTCGTCCGCTCGCTCGAGCAGTACCGGCCGGAGCGGGTGCGCGAGCTCGTCGACTCGACGATGGCGCTGGCCGACGCTCTCGAGGCGCGCTTCCCGTGGGTCGCGCGCACGCCGGTCGCCGTGAAGCTCGAGGGCGAGGACGTGCTCGACGAGGCCTGCGCGCGGGGCGGCGTCGAGAGCACGATCGCCCCCTACGAGGCGACCGCCGCGCTGGCGATGCTGCTCCTGCGCGACCACGGGGTCCTGACCGTCCACTTCGCGGCCCTCCCGCCGGGAACATCGGCGCTCCTGCTCAAGTTCCTCCCGCCCGAGACCCTGGAGCGGTTCGGCGGCCCGGAGCGCTTCGCGACGGCGGTCGACGAGTCGCTCGATGCCCTCGCGGGACTCGTTGGCGACCAGGAGAGCCTCGCCGGCCTGCTCGGTCTAAGCGTTCTCTCAGCCAAGTCTTAGCTTCTTCTGGTTCCTTTAGGGGTTCCCCCTCGACCGAAGGAGCGCCGCCGTGGCCGCAGAGGCACCCGCACCGACCCCCGCCGAGGCGAAGGAGCGGCTCGAGCAGGCCCTGTTCGAGATCCGCCGCGTCATTGCCGGCCAGGACGCGATGCTCGAGCGGGTGCTCGTGTGCCTGCTCTCCCAGGGCCACCTCCTGCTCGAGGGCGTGCCCGGCCTCGCGAAGACGCTGACGATCAAGACCGCCGCGAGCGTGCTCGGCGGGACGTTCTCGCGCGTGCAGTTCACGCCCGACCTCGTTCCCTCCGACCTCGTCGGCACGAGGATCTTCCGACCGGACGCGGGCTCGTTCGACACCGAGCTCGGGCCGGTCTTCTGCAACTTCCTGCTCGCGGACGAGATCAACCGCGCGCCGGCGAAGGTGCAGTCCGCGCTGCTCGAGGTGATGCAGGAGCGCCAGGTGACGATCGGCCACGCGACGTATCCGGTGCCCTCGCCGTTCCTCGTGATGGCGACGCAGAACCCGATCGAGTCCGAAGGCACGTATCCATTGCCGGAGGCGCAGGTCGACCGCTTCATGCTCAAGGTGCTGATCGGCTATCCCGAACACGACGAGGAGCTGACGATCGTGCAGCGACAGCTCGAGGATGCTCCGGAGCTGCGAGAGGCGCTGACGCTCGACGAGTTGAAGGCGCTCCAGGAGACGGTGCGCCAGGTGTACGTCGACCCGTCGCTGATCAGCTACGCGGTGGACGTCGCGACCGCGACGCGGCAGCCGGTCGACCACCTGCGCGACTACGTCGCGTACGGCGTCAGCCCGCGCGGTCCGATCAGCCTCGTGCAGGCGGCGCGCGCACTCGCGGTCGTCCGCGGGCGCGACTACGCGCTCGCCGAGGACGTGCAGGCGCTGACGAAGGACGCGCTTCGGCATCGCCTCGTGCTCACGTACCAGGCACTGGCGGAGGGGGTGACCGCCGACAGCATCCTCGAGAGCGTGCTGGCGACCGTGCCGCTGCCCCAGCTCGACCTCGGGCGGATGAGCGCGGCGTGACGATCCTCCGCGCCCTTCGCGCAGAGCCCACCCCGGATCGCCCGGGGCCCGGCACCATGCCGGACGCGCTGCTGCGTGCGCTCGACGTCACGATCGGGCGTCGGGTCGAGGGGATGCTCGCGGGCGACTATCGCTCGGTGCTGCTCGGCCCTGGCACGGAGCTCGCGCAGATTCGTCCGTACGCGCCGGGCGACGATCCGCGTCAGCTCGACTGGAACGTGACCGCGCGGACGGGGCAGGCGCACGTGCGGGTGCAGCTCGCGGAGCGCGTGATGGTGACGTGGCTCGTGCTCGACACGTCACCGTCGATGCAGTTCGGCACGGCCGACCGGCGCAAAGCGGACGTGGCGGAGGGTGTCGCGCTCGCCGTCGGCCACGTCGCCACGCGGCGCGGCAACCGGCTCGGGATCGTCACGTTCGGGGGAACGGACCCGCGGTCGGAACCGCCTCGCCAGGGTCGGGGCGGGCTGATCGGCCTGCTGCGGACGCTTCGCGCGGACGAAGACACCGAGGCGAACGGCGCGACGTCGCTCGGCGAGGCGTTCCTGCGCACGGGCGCGCTGGCGCGGCAGCGCTCGCTCGTGGTCGTCGTCTCCGACTTCCGTGGCCCCTTCGACTGGCGCAGCCCGTTGCTGCAGCTGGCCGGTCGCCACGACGTGATCGCGGTCGAGGTCCGCGACCCGCGCGAGGAGGAGCTGCCGAACGTCGGCGATCTGTGGCTCGTCGATCCCGAGACGGGCGACCAGCTGCGGGTCGACACGCGCGACGCAAAGCTTCGGTCCCGCTTCGTCGAAGCCGCAGCCCAGGAGCGCAGCGGTCTCGCCCGAACGCTCGCGGCGCTCGGCGTGCGGCACGTCGTCGTCTCGACGCAGGGTGACTGGCTGCGTGCGCTCGCGGTGTTCCTGCGCGGAGGCCGTCCGCGGTGACGTTCGAGTGGCCCCTCGCGCTGCTCGCGTTGCTCGTCGTGCCGGCGCTCGTCTTCCTCTACGTTCGGCGCGAGCGCCGCCGCAACGACTTCGCGAAGCGCTTCGCGAACCCGGCGCTGCTCCCGAACCTCGTCCCGCGACCCGTCGGACGCAAGCGCCATCTTCCGCTGGCCTTGCTGCTGCTCGCGCTCTCGACGATGCTCGTCGGCGTCGCACGGCCGCACGCGACGGTCTCGGTTCCGCGTGAGGAGGCCACGATCGTGGTCGCGATCGACGTCTCGACCTCGATGACCTCGAAGGACGTCCCACCGACGAGGCTCGTGGCCGCACGCCGAGCGGCGCGCGCGTTCGTCCGCGACGTCCCCGAGAAGTTCCGCGTCGGCCTCGTGTCGTTCGCAGGCCGCGCCATCCCGGTCGTGCCGCCGACCGTCGACCGTGACGCGTTCGAGCAAGGGCTCACCGTGCTGAGGCCGGCCGAAGGCACCGCGCTCGGCGACGCGATCCGCCTCTCCGTGGATCTGGCACGACGTTCCGGCCAGCGGAGCGACAGGCCGCCGCCCGCGGCGATCGTCATCGTCTCCGACGGCGCGCAGACTGTTGGCCGGATCCAGGCACCTGCTGCAGCGCGGCGCGCCCGCGCGTTGAACACGCCGGTCTACACCGTGGTGCTGGGGACGCCGAACGGCACGATCGAGCGCACGCTCGTCGGCGGCTTCAAGGAGGTCACGCGCGTTCCCGCCAACCCCCGCGCGCTCGACACTGTTGCACGCGCGTCCGGCGGGAAGTTCTTCGCCGCCGCCGACCCCGACGACCTGAAGAAGGTGTACGAGGAGCTCGGCTCACAACTCGGAACGCGCAAGGAAGAGCGCGAGATCACCGACTACTTCTCCGCCGGCGCGGGGTTGTTCCTGCTCGTCGGGGCGGCTCTCTCGACGGCGTGGTTCCGGAGGGTCCCGTGAGGCGCGCGATTGTCGTGCTTGCGTGCACCGCCACGGTGCTCGCGGGCGCAGGCGAGGCGCGCGCGACGAACGAGTGCCGCGGCCTGATGGTGTGCGTCCCCGTCGCGGGGCCGTGGGTGATCGTCCCGGCGACGCGGCACGTGCAGTACCAGGTCGCGTGCCCACGCAGCTACATCATCGGTGGGCTCGATGCCGAGCTCAGCCACCGCGCGATCGACGTGACCTTTCCGGGGAAGCTCGGGAGCCCCGTCAACCCCGGGATCACGACCTCGACCTCCGCCGTCTTCGACGGCTTCTACACGGGCGTCACGCGTCAGGTGACGTCGTTCCGCCCGCACATCGGGTGCATCCCCGCGTCGGGCGGCGGCGGTAGTCCGCCCGCGACGATCTCGCTGCGGCCCGCAGTGTTCCCCCCGGGGCGTCCGCTCGTACGGCGCGTGCGGACGGTGAACGCCTTCGCCGGCCGGACGACACGCGGTGCGCAGGGCTGCGCACGCAACGAACGTCTCGTCGGCGCCTCGCATGCACTCGGCTTCTACACGCAGACCGCGCCGGCTTCGACCGTCGCGACGTCGGTTTCCGTCCGACGGACCGTGCGCGGCGGCCGCGTTGCGGTCGTCGTCGGAGCCGACGTCTCGCTTCGCGTCAGGGCCGTCGTCCAGGTGCACGCGCTCTGCGCGGGGATGGGCCGATGACCTTCGAGCGTCCCTGGGCGCTCCTCGCGCTGCTCGCACTGCCGCTGCTCGCCTGGCTCTACATCGTGCTGCAGAGGCGGCGCGCTCGGTACGCGGTGAGCTTCACGAACCTCGCGGTTCTCCGCGAGGTCGCACGACGCCGAGCGTGGCGGCGGTACGTGCCGCCCGTTCTGCTCCTGCTGGCCCTCGCGGCGCTCGTCGCCGGCTTCGCCCGCCCGCACGTGCGCGGCCTCGTGCCTCAGGACCGCGCCACCGTCGTGCTCGTGCTCGACGTCTCCCGCTCGATGGAGGCGCGCGACGTCAAGCCGACGCGGCTCGGCGCTGCGAAGCGTGCGATCAGGCTCTTCCTCAATAGCGCTCCGGAACGACTGCGGATCGGGATGGTCGTCTTTGCCGGAGTGCCGCAGGTCGCTTCCCCGCCGACGACCGACCACGAGCAGGTGAGCGTGTCGCTCGACAACCTCGGCGACTACGCGACCTTCGGCGGCACCGCGATCGGCGACGCGCTCAGCCTGGCCGTCGACGTCGGCCGCGAGACGCTGGAGCGTGACCGCGCCGACGCGGAGACGGCGCCGGCCGGCGGCGACGACGAGAGCTCGAAGCTCGTCTCGATCCTCTTCCTCTCCGACGGCGCGCAGCGCGAAGGCGTGCTCCAGCCGCTCGAAGGCGCGCAGCTCGCGAAGGAGGCGTCGATGCCGGTCTACACGGTCGCGCTGGGGACGCCGAGCGGCACCGTCAGCGGCGGAGGCGGCGGCTTCTTCCCCTTCGGCTCGGAGCGAATCTCCGTCCCGCCGGACCCGGTCACGCTGCGAGCGATCGCGGAGACGACCGGTGGCGAGTTCACCGAGGCGCGCGACGCGGAGACGCTCGACGACGCGTACGAGAAGCTCGGCTCGAACCTCGGGCGCAAGAGTGCCGACAAGGAAGTGACGTACGCGTTCCTGCTCGCGGCGGCCGGGTTGCTCCTCGGCGCAGGACTCCTCGCCGCGCGCTGGTCGCCGCGCCTTCCCTAGGTCACGGGCCGAAGATGCTCGACCGATAGTCCGAACTCGGACGCGAGCCGCTCGGCGACCAGCGACCGGTGGCACGCCTCCGGATCCCGTTCGACGCACATGAGCACCGAGGCGCCTTCCGACGGCAGCTCCTCGACGATCGGCCGCAGATCGACCTGGCCGAGGATCTCGCGGGTGTAGCGCTCGACGTACTCGGGCGCCAGGTCGACGCGCGACCGCTTCCCGACGCCGACCCGGTCGTCCTCGGCGTACTGGAGCTGTCGGAGCTCGGTCGTCGGCGCGAGCTCCTTCCGGTGCTCGTACGTCACCCCGGCTTCGGTGAGGGCGGCCTCGAGTCGCTGCGCGTTCGCCCACGAGTACTCGCTGCCGCGAACCCCGCGCCGCTGCCGCACGTCGATCACGAGCCGAGCGTCGGCGGCCCGGAGGGCGTCGAGCCACGCGTCGAGCGTCCAGCCGTACACGCCGATCGTGGCCACATTCCCCATGGCTCCAATCATCCCCTACCACCCTTGTCAACACTCTGGGCGCTCCCGTACTATTCACAACGGCGTTCTTCGACGCCTTGTCGATGCTCGCCGCCCTTCGTCAGTGTCGTTCAGCAAGGCCGAACCCGAGGAACTGCGCCGCCCGCTTCGGATCTTGATCGCGAACGAGCGGAAAGATCGCCTTGCCCGGATTGCGGAGATCGTGACGGGTCTCGGTCACGAGGTGATCTCGCGGGAGCTCGAGGTCGCCGACGTCGCGGCCGCGACCGAGCGCGAGCACCCGGACCTCGCCTTCGTCGGCCTCGGCGTCAGCGGGGAGCACGCGCTCGACATGATCTCGGAGATCGTGCGCGAGGCCTCCTGCCCGGTGATTGCGCTGCTGGAGGGCGACGACCCCATCTGGGTCAACGAGGCCGCGAAGCGCGGCATCTTCGCCTACATCGTCGACGGCCGTGCCGAGGAGATGCAGAGCGCGATCGACATCACGCTGCGCCGTTACGCGGAGTACTCGAACCTCGAAGGCGCGTTCGCACGGCGTGCCGTCATCGAACGGGCCAAGGGGATCATGATGTCGCGGCAGGAGATCGACGAGCAACGCGCCTTCGAGCTCATGCGCGAGCAGTCGCAACGCACCGGCCGCAAGCTCTACGACATCGCCGAAGCGGTCGTCGAGAGCCATCTGCTGCTCGTGCGGCGACAGGCCTAGCTGATCGCTGCGAGCGCCTCGCACGCGGTGGGCGTGAACTGGCTTCCGGCGAGTGAGAGACACTCGTCGAGCGCCTGCCGTTCCGGCTTGGCAGCGCTGTAGCTGCGCGCGGACGTCATCACGACCCAGCTGTCGGCAAGCGCAAGCAGCCCGGCGCCCTCCGAGATCTGCGCACCCGACAAGCCGTTCGGATAGCCCGCGCCGTCGAAGCGCTCGTGGTGCTGCTCGATCCACATCGCTTGCTCCCCGCTCAGCGCTTCGCGCGCCATCTGTGCGCCGAGCGCGGCGTGCGGTTTGATCAGCTCGAACTCGTCTTGCGTGAGCGAGGCCGGCTTGAGCAGCACCTCGTCCGGGACGCCGATCTTCCCGACGTCGTGGATGCGGGCCGCCTCCATCAAGTGGGCGATCCGCACGTGCGGCCAACCCGCAGCTTCCGCAAGTCGACGCACGAGGACCGCGACTCGCTCGGAGTGCGCGTCGGCCGGATTCTCCTTCACGTCGATCGAGTGCGCCAGCGTGCGGATCGACATCAATGCCTGCAGCCGTTGCAAGCGATCGGCGCGGTCGCTGTCCGTGAGCTCGAGCACGACCTCGGGTGAGTAGATGACGATCGTGTCTCGGCCCTCGTTCTTCGCCCAGTACAACGCGCCGTCTGCGAACCGGAGCAGCTCCTGGCTCCCATTCGCATGTGTGAGGTCGCAGATACCCGCCGACATGGTCAGGTGAGCGGCTACGCCGACCGGTGCTGCGCGGAACTCCGCCGCCCAACGCTCGGCGATCGGCCACGCTCCCGCAGCGGTTGTCTCGGGCAGAAGCAGCGCGAACTCGTCGCCGCCGATCCGGCCGAGGACGTCGCCGGCACGCGCGCCGCGTTCGAGGAGCCGAGCGGCCTGCATCAGCGCAGCGTCTCCCGCCTGATGACCGTAGGCGTCGTTGATCAGCTTGAAGTGGTCGAGATCGAGGAGCACGAGCGCGAGCGGCCGGTCATAGCGCTGAGCGCGTCCGACCTCGCTCTCGACGCGTTCCTGGAACGCGCGGTGGTTCAGCAGACCGGTGAGCGGATCGCCGGTGGCCTGAGCGAGCAGGCGAGCGCTCGTGTCGGTGTTCGTGATCGCCAGTCCGACGAGGTCGGCGAAGATGCCGAGCCGCTCTTCCAGATCAGGCGGGATCTCCTCGTCGGAGCTCGCGACTGCGAGCACCGAGCCCCAGAGCTCACGGCGCACACGGATCGGGACGGCGACGCCGTTCGGCAACGCAACCGTGGTCCCCGGCGCGGCCTCGCGCCGCTCGGGCACGCTGGACTGCTCGGAACCGTTCATGCGTGCGGCGCGTCCCGTGCGGGCGACCACGGCAACGGCAGCGGCGCCGTCGAGCGGGATCACGCTCCCGGTGTGCCTGCTGCCCATGCGCCAGGAGCCGACGACTTCCGCGACGCCGTCCACGCGGAATCGAACCACGGCGCCGGAATGGACGCCGGCGACGGCTGCAGCCTGTTTCGCAACGAGCTCGTAGATCACCTCCGGTGCGCGGAGCTCGGCCACGGCAACCGCCAACTCACGAAGCGCCGCCTGCTGCTCGAGCAGATCGCGGACGCGTGAGTCGGCCGACGGCAGATCGGCGGCCAGCGACTTGCGTGCAGACGAGCCCATGAACCCTCCGTCCTTCGCCCACCGAGAACGAGGCCACCAGGGATTGGGGTGGTTGCGACGTTCGGAGCCGCACGTCTTGGACTCCGGCCAGCACCGCACACGGCTCGTCTTGCGCGTGCTGTGCAGGGAAAAAGGCTAGCACAGCCTTTTGACAGCGCTCGACGGGTTCCTGCTAAGAACGAATCCGATGAGTTTGTCGTCGAGCCCGGGTCATAGCCTCCAGAACGTGAACACCAGCGCCACAACAGAGCTCGCCATTCGCCTGCGCGGCGTCGTGAAGCGCTACGGCGCGATCACCGCGGTCGGCGGCCTCGACCTCGACGTCCCGTACGGCACCTGTGTCGGCCTGCTCGGGCCAAACGGCGCGGGCAAGACGACGACGATGCGGATGCTGACCGCGCAGGCGATCGCCGACGAGGGCGAGCTCGAGGTGCTCGGCTTCCGACTGCCCGACGAGTCGAAGCAAGCTCGCGCGCAGCTTGGCGTCACGCCGCAGCTCGACAACCTCGACGTCACGCTTACGGTCGAGCAGAACCTGCTCGTCTTCGCGCACCTCTACCGCATCGGGCGCAGCGACCGTCGCGCAGCGATCGAGCGCGCACTCGCGATGGCCAACCTCGCCGACCGTCGCGACATCCGCGTGGACAAGCTCTCCGGCGGCATGCGCCGGCGCCTGCTGATCGCGCGCGCGCTCGTGCACCGCCCGAAACTCATCCTGCTCGACGAGCCGACCGTCGGCCTCGATCCCCAGGTGCGTCAGGAGCTCTGGGCGCTGATCGATGCGCTGCGCTCCGAGGGCACGACGATCTTGATGTCGACGCACTACATCGAAGAGGCGCAGCGGCTCGCCGACACCGTGCTGATCATGTCGCACGGCAAGGCCGTTGCAGCCGGCTCGCCGGCCGATCTCGTCGCGGAGCACGCGGGAAGCGAGGCCGTCGAGGTCTACGGCCCCCCGACCCGGCTCGCCGAGGTCGAAAGCGACGCACGCTCCGCAGGCTTTCGCACGCGACGGACCGGGACGAGCGTCTCGGTGCTCGGGATCGAGGGCGCCGACGGTCGCGCGCCCGAGGGCGAGCGGCGCCCCGCGAACCTCGAGGACGTGTTCGTGCTGCTGACCGGAGAGGAGATCGCCTGATGTCGGTTGCGGCGCAGCCTCGCGCGCGGATCGGCCGCCTCGAGCGCTCCGCGCTGACCGGCGTGCTCGTCCGCGAGATCGTGAACTACTCGTCGTACTGGCGAGCATCGACGTTCTCGTCGACGGTCGAGCCGACGATCTACCTGCTCGCGTTCGGCTTCGGCTTCGGATCGCTGGTGAGCACGATCGGCGGGTACGACTACGTCGACTTCGTCGCCACGGGAATCGTGGCCACCGCGGTCCTCTTCTCGAGCGCGTTCCCGGCGATGTTCGGGACCTTCGTCAAGTATCAGTTCCAGCACACGTACGACGCGATCCTCGCCGCGCCGGTGGACACCGAGGAGCTCGTGACGGCCGAGGCGCTGTGGATGGCCATGCGCGCAAGCGTCTACGGCTGCTTTCCGCTGGTCGTCGGGATGTTCTTCGGCCTCGACCCGTCGTGGGGGATGCTCACGGTTCCGGTGATCGCCTTCGTCTCCGGCTACGGCTGGGCGAGCTTCGGGATCGCGGTCGCCGGCTTCGCCAACTCGATCGACAGCTTCAGCTACATCGTCAGTGCGGTCCTCACACCGCTCTTTCTCGTCGCCGGCACGTTCTTCCCGCTGGATCAACTCCCGCAGTGGGCGCAGACCCTCGGCGAGCTCAACCCGCTGCACCAGTGCGTCGAGCTCGTGCGCCACGCCGTCTTCGGCTTCGAGGGCTGGACCGACCTGCTGCGCCTCGGGTCGCTCGTGCTCTTCGGCGTGCTGATGTGGCGGCTCGCGATCCGCGCGATGACGCGGAAGCTCGTCGACTAGGCCGTGCCGACCGTCGAGGACGTGCGCTCCGTCGCGGGCGGCTTGCCTCGCTCGACGGAGGCGTTCGTCCGCGGCAGGGTGAAGTTTCGCGTCGGCCGGATCATCTACCTGGCGTTCTCGCGCGACGAGACGGAGCTCGGCTTTGCGTTCCCGAAGGAGTTCCGCGACGCGCTCGTCGAACAGGAGCCGGACAAGTTCAGGCTGCCGAACGAGTCAGACCTTCGTTACAACTGGGCGGTCGTGCGGATGGCAGCGCTCGACGCGACCGAACTGCGCGAGCTCGTCGTCGATGCCTGGGCGTTCGTCGTTCCCGCACGCGTTGCCGCCGAGTACGCCGAGCGAGAGGAGCACTGATGTACGCCGTGATTCGATCCGACGAGCAGCAGCGGAGCCCGAGCGGGACGGTGACGTTCGAGGGCGAGCCCCACGGCTCCGGCGTCTCCATGTTCCTCGTGAACAACGAGCCCGGGCAAGGGCCGGACCTGCACCGGCATCCGTATACCGAGACCTGGGTCGTGCGCAGCGGCCTGGCGCGGATGACCGCCGACGGGACGGACATCGATGCGGGCCCGGGCGACATCGTTGTCGTCGGCGCCGAGACGCCTCACAAGTTCAAGAACATGGGTACCGAGCGGCTCGAGATCATCTGCATCCACGCGTCTCCACGCATGATCCAGGAGTCCCTCGAGGACTAGAGGACGCCCGGAAGCCAGGCTCGGACGGCGCTCGCCACAGCGTCGAGATCCTTCTTCAGCCCGTGATCGCCCGGAACGACGACGACCGTCCGCTGCTTGCCGGCAGGCGGCATCCCGAACTGGTCGCGTTCACCTTGGACGACGAGCATCGGAACCTTCACGGCGTCGAGCTCGGGCAAGCGGCTCGTCGACCCGCGCGGGGGTTGAAGCGGAAACGCCAGGCAGAGCACCGCGACGGCGCCGGCCGCCTCGACGTTGCGACAGGCGACGCGCGCTCCCAGCGACCGCCCCCCGACGACGAGCGGCAACCCGCGTAACGCGCCGGCGGCCAGTTCGCTCACCACTGCAAGCCACACCGCGTCGAGCTGCTTCGCCGGCGCGGGAGCGCGCCGTCCCGCGACGCGGTACGGCTGCTCGACGAGCGCGACGCTGACCCGCTCCGAGCGCGCGGCCTCCGTCGCGGCGACGAGGTCGGGCGCGGTCACGCCTCCACCGGCTCCGTGCCCCAGGACGAGCGCCGCCCGAGGCTCGTCGACGGGATGCACGTGCGCGTGCGCCGTGCCGTGCCGAGTCTCGACCTCGAGGACCGTCAAGCTGCCGGGGCGTACACGAGGATCGAGACTCCGTCGCCGACCGTCTTCGAGTCGACGAGCTGCAGCGGCTTCTTGTCGCTCGTCTCGCCGAAGAGTCGCTTGCCGGTGCCGAGCACGACCGGGAACACCATCAGACGCAGTTCGTCGACGAGGTCGTTGTCGATCAGCGTCTGCACGAGCTGCGCGCTGCCGTGGACCACGATGTCGCCGTCTTGCTCCTGCTTCAACTTCGCGACTTCCTCGGCGACGTCGCCATTCAGCACGGTCGAGTTGTTCCACTCGGGGTCGGTGAGCGTCGAAGAGACGACGTACTTCGGCATGGTGTTGAACTTGTCCGCGAACTCGCCGTCGCGCGTCGGCCAGGCTGCAGCGAAGCCCTCGTACGTCCGTCGCCCGAGCAGCAGCGCAGCCGAAGCCATCGTTTCGTCGAGCTTGAACTTGTCGCCCCCGTCGCCGCGGCTGATCTCGAAGCTCCAACCGTCGTGCTTGAAGCCCTCGCCTCCGCCGGGCGCCTCGATCACGCCGTCCAATGAGATGAACTCGGTTACGACGATCCGTCCCATGTGTCCTCCTCGTTACGGGCGCTTGACCCGGTAGTCGATGAACGTGGCAAGCGGAGACTGGCGCATGCCGAGATGCTCGAGCTCGAACGAGTTCGAGAACCCCTCGAACAGTCGCTTCCCACCGCCCAGGACGACCGGCGCGACGATGATCGTGAGCTCGTCGACGAGCTCCGCGTCGAGCGCCTGGCGGATCACGTTGGCTCCGCCCATGACGTGGACGTCCTTGTCTCCCGCCGCCGCCCGCGCCTGCTCGACGGCCTCCTTCACGCCCGACACGAACGTGAAGGCGCCGCCCTCCGGCTCCTCCTCAGGCCGGTGCGTGACGATGAAGACCGGGATTCCCCAGGGGTTCTCGTCGCCCCAGTGCCCGGCCGCCTCGTAGGTTGCGCGACCCGAGACGACCGCGCCGACCCGGGTGATCGTCTCCGCCAGCCAGGCCGCGTCCTCGCCGATCGCTTCGCCTCTCGGCTCGTCGTACGTCCACGGCCCGCCGAAGACCCAGTAGTGCAGTCGCTCGCCGCCCTCGCCGAGCCCCTTGCCCGGGCCGTCGTCAGGGCCGGCGATGTAGCCGTCGACCGACGTCGTGATCCCTGCGAGCACCTTGGTCATCAGTCACCTCTTCGTGTCGGAAGCAGTTTCGTACAAGTGAAGACCGACCGAGCCGTCGAGACTCATCGGCGGTGACATCGACAGGCCGGAATTCCTGCGGCAACGAAGCCGCGGTAGCGTCTTGCGCATGCGTGTTGCCGTCGTCGGAGCCACCGGCACCATCGGCGGCCCGCTTGTGCGGGCGCTCGCGGCGCAGCACCACGTCATCGGCGTCGCACGGACGGCTCCAGCATCGACCGGCGACCAGCTCGAATGGCTCGCGGCAGATGCGACCGACGCGGCCGCGATGCGCCAGGCGCTCGACGGAGCCGAGGTCGTCTACCACCTCGTGCACTCGCTCGGCCGCAGCGACTTCGAAGCACTCGATCGCGCCGCGGCAAAGGCGGTCGTGGCCGGGGCCGTCGCGGGAGGTGCGCGGCAGATCGTGTACCTCGGCGGGCTCGGCCAAGGCGCCTCGCCGCACCTACGCAGCAGGGCCGAGACCGCGAGGATCCTGAACGACGGGGCGGTGCCTGTGACCACGCTGCGGGCGGCGATGATCGTCGGCGCCGGGAGCGCGGCGTTCGAGACGATCCTCGCGCTCGTCGAGCGGCTGCCGGTGATGATCTGCCCGCGTTGGGTGTCGGTCGCGACCCAACCGGTCGCGGTCGCCGATGTCCTCGGCGTCCTCGTCGGCGTGTGCGGCGAGAGCGCCGCATCTGACCGGGTCTTTGATCTCGGCGGCCCCGAGGTGATGACCTACAGAACGATGATGGAGCGCGTCGCACGGATCCGTGGCAAGCACCCGATCCTGATCGAGGTCCCGTTCCTGACGCCGTGGCTCTCGTCGCTTTGGTTGCACCTCGTCACGCCTGCGAGCGTCGCGGTGGCGCGACCGCTCGTGGAGGGACTACGCGTCCCGACCGTCGCCGAGGACGACCGCGTCTGGGACCTCGTCGGCGTGCAGCGGACGAGCTTCGACGATGCGATCCGGTCTGCGCTAGGCGCGCGCGAACGGCCGTGACCGCTGGTGCATCCGGGCGCGCTGGCCGTGTGCCTCTGCCTTGAGGCGAGCGCACTCCCAGCAAATGCCGAACGGGTCGTCGACCGCGTGGCCCTTGATGCACATCGTCCGCCTGCGGGCCGGGCCGCGAACGGGGATCGCGTCGGCGCAGAAGCCGTCGCGCACGTGCTCCGCCCAGACGACGTCCTCGACCGCGCGTCGGGAGATCTCGGCGAACCAGCCACATTCGGGACAGGCGATCACAGAACATGTGTAGCAGCTAGCACCCGTATCGTTCTGAGCGCATGGCCTACGACGAGGATCTGGCGGATCGCATTCGCACCCTTGTTGCCAGCGAAGCCGGGCTGACCGAGAAGAAGATGTTCGGTGGCCTGGCCTTTCTGATCGGCGGCAACATGGCGGTGGCGGCGAGCGGGCAAGGCGGACTGATGGTCCGCGTCGACCCCGCGAGCTCCGACTCGCTCGTCGCCGAGACGAACGCACGCCTCGCCGAGATGCGCGGCCGGAAGATGCGGGGCTGGCTGCGCCTCGACACGAAGGATGTCAATGGGAAGCGTGAGCTCGCCAGATGGGTCGAGCTCGGGACGACGTACGCTCGCTCCCTGCCCGCGAAGCGATGAGGCCAAGACGGTGGTGAGACTGAGCCAGACGATTCCGGCGCTGCCGGTGCGAGACGCCGCGGCGGCCGTCGCCTTCTACCGTGACCGGCTCGGCTTTGAAGTGCTTCACCACGACGACGGTTTTGCCGTGCTCGGCCGTGACGAAGCTGTCGTGCACGTGTGGGAGTCAAGCGATGAGCTCTGGCGCAAGCAGGAGGATCTGCGCGAGCGTCCGGTCCGCTCGGGGGCCGAATCGTTCATCGCAGGGACCGCGAGCTGCAGAGTCCTGACCGAGGGCGTGGACGAGCTGTACGAGGAGCTTCGCGCGGCGGAGGTGCTTCATCCCGTGTCGCGGGACGGCGTCACCGACACGGACTTCTGCACGAGGGAGTTCGCCACGCTCGATCTCGATGGCAACCTCGTCACGTTCTTTACGTGGGTATCGAAGTGAAGCCCTCTGACGGACTCGAACCGTCGACCCCCTCCTTACCATGGAGGTGCTCTACCAACTGAGCTAAGAGGGCAGGCCGCCGATTGTAGCCCCGGCCTACGGGAACCGCGACGAGCCCGGGTTCAGGTCGAGCTCGCCGCCGTCGCGGCATTCGGGTGGGACGAGGTACTCGGCGTCGCCGCGCCCGCGGAGCGCGTTCTCGGCGAGCTGTTGGCGCATCATGCGCCGCGCGGTGTCGTCGGTCGCGCCGAGTCGTCTTGCAAGGTCGACGCCAGACTGGAGCGCGAAGCACTCGGTTCGGCCCTCGTCGCGCTCGCCTTTGAGATGCCACGACTCGTGCGCGAGCACGGCGACCGCGCGCGCCGTCTGGCTGAAGGGCCCGCCGCCCTCGAACGCCTGGCGGTACAGGTCGTGGCAGCGAGCGGGGGTGAGGTGCGCGACGGAGCCGCCGACCTCGGCGACCCCGTCGGAGTGCTGCACCGCGCCGACGATCCTTCCCGACTCGTCGCACCGGATCTCGACCGGCCGTCCGACGATGCGCGACGCCTCGGCGGAGTAGCGCGCGGTCGCCTCCGCTTTCTGGTCGTCGTTCAGCCCGTCCCAACCGCGGGAGCCGGCGAACCACACGACTGCCGCCAGCGCCACGATCACGCCGAGCCCGATGAGCAGAGGGCGGAGCGACCGGCGCGGAGGAACGTCGGTCTCGAGTGCGTCCTCCTCATCGGCCTGCTCGCGTGCCTCGGCGACGAGCTCCTCGATCTCGTCGGGGCTCTCGCCGGCATACGGGATCCAGAACTCGTCCTCCCCTTCGCGGACGAGCAGCAGCTCCTCGCCGTCGTCGCGCTCGCGACGCACCCGCGGGCGCGACCGTCGAGCGCCGAAGAAGTACTGCAGCTCGAGCCCGAGCGCGACGAGGAACGCGGCCCAGATCGGAACGTACGACCGCGCTCCGCCGATGTCGAACAGCCACGCGAGCACGAAGGCGACGAGCGCGAGGCGAACCCACACCATGCTGCTGAAGGTAGTGGTAGAACGCGAGCGTGGCGATGTTCCTGCTCACGCTTCATCGCTCCGGCCCTCAGTGGGACGCGTCGCGGCCGATGGAGGAGCAGTCCGACTGGCCCGCGCATGCAGCCTTCATGGACGGCCTCGTTGACGCAGGCTTCATCATCCTCGGCGGTCCGCTCTCAGACGAGCACCGCGTCGTGCACGCGGTCGAGGCCGAATCCGAGGACGAGATCCGCGCAACGCTCGCGCGCGATCCGTGGAGCGAGACGCACCTTCAGATCGCTTCGATCGAGCCGTGGACGATCAGGCTCGACGCGCGACGATCCTGATCGCGCCCCAAGGTTTGTTCTTGCTCTTGGGAGCGGGAGCGACCCTTCAGGGATCTTGGCGCGGATCGGGATCTGCTCCCGCAGATCCCGATCCCGGTTGCGCCTAAAAAGGAAGTGGGGGCGGGAGGATTCGAACCTCCGTAGGCTGAGCCGACGGGTTTACAGCCCGTTCCCTTTGGCCACTCGGGCACACCCCCGGGAGGCGGCATTCTAGCCCGGCTCAAGACCCAACCGGCGCGTGCCGAAAAGGGATGCATGGACCTCGACGCCCTGTTGCGGCGTGCCGTCGAGCTCGGCGCGACCGACATGCATCTCAAAGAAGGCAAGCCGCCGATCCTGCGGCGCGACGGTGCGCTCGGTCCGATGGAGCTTGCCGAGCCGCTCACGATCGACGACCTCGAGGCGATCGTCGAGATCGTCGGCAAGGCCGCGCCCGCACGCCTCCAGCTCTTTCACAACTCAGGCGACCTCGACGTCGCCTACCAGTCTCTCAACCTGCCTCGGTTCCGAGTCAATGCCTTCCGCCAGCGAGGGTCGATCTCGTTCGCATTTCGCGTGATCCCCAAGACGGTGCCGACCTTCGACGCGCTCTCGATGCCGCCCGGCGTCGCGCGCCTCACGAACGAGCACCGCGGCCTGATCCTCGTGACCGGCGCGACCGGCTCGGGCAAGACGACGACGCTCGCCGCGATGATCGGCGAGATCAACCGCACACGGACGCAGCACATCGTCACGATCGAGGACCCGATCGAGATCCTCCACGCGGACGACCAGTGCATCGTCAACCAGCGAGAGGTCGGTCTCGACACCGAGTCGTTCGGTCAGGCCCTTCGACGCGCACTCCGCCAGGACCCGGACGTGATCCTGATCGGCGAGCTTCGCGACTCCGAGACGGCGCAGACGGCACTCCAGGCCGCCGAGTCCGGACACCTCGTGCTCTCCACCATGCACACGGTCGACGCGACCGAAACGGTCGCCCGGATGATCGAGTTCTTCCCCGAGGGCAAGCAGCAGCAGATTCGCTCCGTCATGGCCGGCGTGCTCCGCGGCGTGGTCAGCCAGCGTCTCGTGCCAAGGGTCGACGGCGGCCGCATCGCCGCGGTCGAGGTGATGGTGAACAACGTGCGCATCGCCGACTTGATCCGCGAGGACAAGGCCGAGCAGATCGTCGAGGCCATGGAGGAAGGCGCGTTCTTCGACATGCAGACTTTCACGAAGTCGCTGATCGACCTCGTCGTCTCGGGGACGGTCGACAAGGAGGTCGCCGCGAACGCCTCGACCAACCGCCACGACTTCCTCGTCACGCTCGAGCGCTCGCTCAAGCAGCAGGCCGCCGACGTTATGCAGGCCGCGGAAGAGGCGAGTCGGCCTGAGCCGAACGAGCTCGGGATCCCCGAGCTGCGGATCGTCCAGCCGCTCGAGGGATGAAGAGGTTCGCCCTCGCCGCTGCCCTCGTCCTTGCAGTGACGGGGGGAACCGCCCGCGCGGACGTCTTCGCGCTGGTTCCCGCAGGCCCGGGCACAGGTGTTCCGTTCGTCCTGCCGAGCGCCGAGGCCCCGAACGCAGAGGGCTCGCTGCTCCTTCCGATCGCCTGGAGGGAGCGCTCCGCCGCGCAGCCGTCGATCGCCTATCCGGAGCTCGAGGCGCTGTGGCGCAGCGCCGGCTCCGCCTACGGGATCCCGTGGGAGGTGCTCGCGGCGATCAACAAGATCGAGTCGAACTTCGGCCGGAACATGGGCCCGAGCTCGGCGGGTGCGGTTGGCTGGATGCAGTTCATGCCCGAGACGTGGCTTCGCTGGGGCACGGACGGCGACGGCGACCGGGTCGCCGACCCGTGGGACCCGCAGGACGGCGTGTACTCCGCAGCTCGCTACCTCGCAGCTGCCGGCGGCATGGCCGATCTCCGCCGCTCGGTGTTCGCCTACAACCACGCCGAGTGGTACGTCGACGACGTGCTCGAGCTCGCGGCCGTCTTTGGCCAGGGCGGGGGAGAGGCGACGCTGACCTACGACACGTTGCAGCAGGATCTCGGCGGCGCGCAGCTCGCGATCGTGCAGGCGAGCGAGGCGCTCACGGCTGCGTTGAAGGAAGGCAAGCGTGCGGCGCGCATCGAGACGGATCTGCTCGCCGACGTCGACCGCCAGAAGCTCTTCTCCCAACGTCTGGCCGCGCAGAAGCGCGCGACGCTCGCAGGTGTCGAGCATGCCGCGATCCAGACTCGAATCGACGCGCTCCGAGGTGTGCTCGCCGAGGCGGAGCAGGCACTGGCCGACGCGCGCGCCCGTTCGCAGGGCGCCGCATTCGCGCCCGCGGCAGGGTCGCTGCTCGGCGCGCCGTCCTACTCGGGCGACTACGTCTTTCCGGTCGGAGGGGGCGCGAGCGTCGTCTCCGTCGGCGCCACCCACCACGACTACCCGGCCGCCGACATCGCCGCGCCGGCCGGCGCACCGCTGTATGCGCTCGCGAACGGCGTCGTCACGAAAGCGTGGCGCTACGACTCGCGCTGCGGCATCGGCTTCACGATCCAGACGAGCGACGGTCTCACCTGGGTCTACTGCCATCTCGCGTACCGCGAGCCGGTGGTCGTCGCCGGAGCGATGCTCACGGCAGGCACGCCCGTCGGGCTCGTCGGCTCGACCGGCCACTCGACCGGCCCCCACCTGCACCTCGGGCTGAAGCCTGCCGCGATGTACCCGCAGGCGATGGCCTGGTTCCAGTCGTTCGCAGGCTCGGCGTTCCAGTGGCAGGGCGACCCGCCCGCGCTGGCCGCCGGAGCAGTCCCTCGTTCGGGGGACGTCTTCGCCCCCGCCGGCGAGGCCGGGCCTGAGTTTGACGTCGTGTTCTTCAACCGCTAGACGGCACTCAACCTTCAGCCGTTTTCTGCCGATTCAGAACACATGGCCGGGCTGGCGTCACTCCTGCCGCGCTTTGTCGCGCTCCCCCTCGTCGCGCTCCTCGGAACGGCGACGTTGACGTTCGCCGCGAACTCGCAGCTGACGGGGCCGAGCACGCCCGCGGCGCCCGCAGCCGTCTCGCTTCCCACCGTCCTGATCGTTCCGGACGTGCGCCGGCAGGCCTTCGTCTTTGCCAAGGGCACGCTCGAGGACGCCGGCTTCTCGTGGAAGGTCACGGGGTCGGTCGAGGGCTTCGCGGCGAACATCGTTGCGAGCCAGTCACCCGCGCCCGGGACGCGCGTGGTCGACACCGGGAGCCCGACGATCCAGGTCACCCTCGCCGCCAACGGCCAGTACAAGCAGGAAGGCTCGCCCGAGAACGCCGCGCCCTACCCGGGCTCCTCGGTCAAGGTCGCGGGAGCCGAGACCCCGGCCGCAGCGCCGGCCCCGGCCCCCGCGGTCGAGCCCGCCGCACCGGTTGCGAAGCCGAAGCCGAAGGCGACCGCCTCGAAGCGCCCGCCGGCATTCACCGTGCCCGGCGCCACCGCAGAGCCGCTCGACGAGATGCCGCTGCCCGATCGCGCCAAGGCGCTCGGCCGCTACGTCGCGTCCCATCCGGCCGACGCTGCCAGCGTCAACCACTTCCTCTATCAGCACGCCTGGATCGTCACCGGAGCCGAGTTCGGCTGGTGGCGCGGGGCCGAGGCGCTTCAGCTCCTCGTCGCCGTCGATCGCCAGGCACAGCAGCGTTGGGGCCACGGCGCGAAGAGTGAGTCGCTCGCCCGCGCCGCGCTCGCACGGGTCAAGGCCAAGAGCGCGCGATGAGCTTCCCCCGCAGGTTGCGAGGGGAGGAGCAGGGCTTCTCGCTGATCGAGATGCTGACGGTCATGATCATCATGAGCGTCGTCCTCACGGGCCTGACGACGCTCTTCGTCCAGGGCTCGAACGCCGAGCTCGACCTGAACCGCCGCTTCGAGGCGCAGCAGGACAGCCGCGTCGCGCTCGACAAGATCCGCCGGGAGATTCACTGCGCCCAGGGCGCGGCGACGACCCCCACCTCCGGTGAGGCGCCGTCGATCACGCTCGACCTGCCGGGCCAGTGCCCGACAGCGGTCGGCGCCGCCCAGACGAGCGTCACCTGGTGCTCGGTCCTGGTCTCGACCGGTCGCTACAAGCTGTACCGCAAGGTCGGCGTGACCTGCAACGCGACGGGTGTCCGCTGGGCGGACCACCTCACCCAGGCGAACCTCTTCCAGTATCAGGCCGCGAGCTCGGACAGCCTCGCCAAGGTCCGGGTCTCGTTCCCCGTGGACGTCAAGGTCGGCGATGCGACCCCCGTGTACCGGCTGTGCGACCAGATCGTGCTCCGGAACACCCTCAGGTTGGGCACCGCTGGAACTGCCCTCAACGCTTGCTGAACCGAATGAGGGATGCGGGGCCGAAGGGGCTCCGCCGATGCTGAGAACCGGCGTCATGCGTTTCTGGAAGCTCAGAAGTGAACGTGGGATGGTCCTGCCCATCGCCCTGGGCATCCTTTCCGTGCTCTCGATCAGCGCGGTCGTCGTCCTCGATTCCTCCAGCACGAATGCGCGCTCCTCGACTCGGAGCAAGAGCGACAAGGTCGCCTTCGCGCTCGCCGAGGCGGGCATCAACAACGCCGTCGCGGTTCTCTCGAAGTCCGGGAACGACAACATGCACCAGACGCTCCTTCCGCCGTGCAAGTCCGGAAACAACTGGACGGCCGAGTCGACCTGGAAGCTGAACGACGGCGGCAACCCGGCGATGAAGTACGAAGGCGGCGACGTGCGCTGGTGCGCCACGTTCAGCGCCAGCAACGCAGTGTGGTCCGTGACCGCACGAGGCATCGTCAGAAATCACTACGGCACCGCCGCGACGACGACACGCCAGCTGTCCGCGCAGATCCCGATCACGCCGATCGAGACCCAGCCGCTTCAGAACCAGGCGTGGAACTTCATGTTCGCGACCCGAACCGGGACCGCGAGTGGCTGCGACCTCACGTTCTCGAACAACGTGACGATCGGCAGCAACATCTACGCGATGGGGAACATGTGCCTGGACAACAACGTCGCGATCAGCTCGCCTAAGGTGATCGTCCTCGGCAAGATCAACATCTCGAACAACGGTCGCATCGGAACCTCGGGGACGAACAACTGGTCGACGCGCGTCGAGGTGCAGGTCGGTGGCGCCGGCGGCCAGTTCTGCAGGTACGGGGGCGGCGCGTGGACGACGATCTCTTCGAACCCGTTCTGCGGAGATGTCCAGCACGTCTACTCGAAGAACTCGACGTCGAGCGCGATGACAGTCAATCCGACCCCTCAGAACATCGCGCCTCCGACCGTCGACTGGCCGGGTTGGTACGAGGCTGCGATCCCAGGCCCGAAGCAGGTGTGCACGTCGTCGAGCGGGACGCCGCCCGTGTTCGACGGCGACACGACGAGGAACAACAGCATCCCGACGGTCTTCGACCTGACGCCCACGAGCTCGAGCTACAGCTGCCGTGTCGGCCCCGCGGCGACTCCACTCGGGGAGATCGCCTGGAATCACACGACGAGGAACCTCACCGTCCACGGGACGATCTTCATCGACGGCAGCGTCAAGATCGTGAACTCGGGTGTCAACCAATACGACGGGTACGGGACGCTCTACGCCTCCGGGACCTTCCTGATGGACACTTCGGCGAAGCTCTGCGCTGTCAAGAACGCGGGCGGGACGGACTGCGACTACGCGGGATGGGACCCGAACACGCAGATGTTCACGATCGTCGCCGGGGGCAGCGGCGCGATCGCCGGCGCTCAGAGCCAGACCGGCTCGACGGCCGACGGTGGCGGCAACAGCACGAAGCTCAACAACAACGTGCGCTTCCAAGGTGCGCTCTACGCGACGAACGCGATTCAGCTCTCGAACAACGCGAGCGTTGACGGCCCGATGATCGGCAGCACGATCATCGTTGACAACAACGTGGTGCCGGATGCCTTCCCGTTTATCACCACGGCGCCTGCCGGAATGCCCGGCAACACGAACGTCTTCGCCCAGACGCAGCAGCCGCGCCTGTTCTCAGGCTAAAGCAGCTCGCCCCCTCGCCCGATACTGCAAAGGTGAACGCCGTTGCGGCCGCCTTCGTCTTCGCCCCTGCCCTGGCGCTCGGGAGCTTTCTGAACGTCGTCGCGGCCCGCGTGCCGCTTCGCCGCTCGATCGTCCGCCCGCCGTCGGCCTGCATGTCCTGCAGCGAGCGAATCGCCTGGTACGACAACGTGCCGGTGCTCTCCTGGTTCCTGCTCCGCGGGCGCTGCCGGCACTGCAAGGCGGTGATCCCGTGGGTCTATCCAGGCGTGGAGCTCGCGACCGCGGGTCTCGTCGCCGGCTGCGTGCTCGCCTTCGGCGTGACCCTGGATGCGCTCGTCGCATCGTTCTTCTGTGCGGTCCTCGTCGTGATCTCGGCGATCGACCTCGAGCACAAGATCATCCCGAACCGGATCGTCGTCCCGGCCTTCGGCATCGTGCTCGCCGCCCAGACTCTGCTTCATCCGAGCCCGCAGTGGGCTCTGGCCGCGCTCGGCGCCTCCGGCTTCCTCTTCATCGCCGCCGTCGTCTACCCGGCCGGGATGGGCATGGGAGACGTCAAGCTGGCGCTCCTCCTGGGCGCCATGCTGGGCCGGGTCGTGCCGGTCGGCCTCATGCTCGGGATGCTCCTGGCGCTCATCCCGAGCGTCTACCTTCTGGCCCGGCACGGCGCGAAGGCCCGGAAGATGGGCTTCCCCTTCGGGCCGTTCCTCGCCCTGGGTTCGGTGATCGCGCTCTTCTGGGGCGATGCACTGCTCGACGCGTATCTGAGCGTCCTACAAGACTAGGCGCCAATCGTCACAAAGAGCGCTCAGGTCGGAGGGCCAGGGTGCCGATAACTCGTTCGAGGGATTGAAGCGGTGAACGAGTTCGATCAGCAGCAGCCGCCTTCGCTCCGCACCGTCGGGAACGAAGGCCTCCAGAGCGGCGCACAGCCGCTCGGCGGCGGCGTGCCGATCAACGCGGTGGCCGAGCTCGTGGTCGACCTCCTGGCCGCTACCGGCCTCGTCCCGCCCGACAAGCTCGCGCTCGTCCGCGGTCGTGCCCAGCAGGGCGGTTCGCTGTCGCAGGCGATCCTCGACGAGGGCGTCGCGACGAGCGAGGGCATCGCCCGCGCGCTCGCCACGCGGTTCCAGCTCCCGCTCGTCGACCTCGCGGTCAACCCGGTGGACGACGAGGCGGCGAAGCAGGTGCCGCTCCACGTCCTCGAGCGCGTCGTCGCGATTCCGTACATCCTCGACAACGGCACGCTTCGTGTCGCGGTCGCCGATCCGTCGAACGTCCACGCGATCGACGAGCTCAAGCTCGCGACGCGCTTCCCGCTCGAGATCGGCGTCGCCGGTCGCGAAGACATCGAGGCAGAGCTCCGCCGGCTCGTCCGCACGTCCGAGGCCTTCGGCGCCCGCGCCATGGTCGAGGAGGAGCTCGGCCAGATCGAGGAGGAGGAGGCCGACGACCTCGAGGTCGACGACGGCATCTCCGACGCGCCGCTCGTCCGGCTCGTCAACTCCGTGATCTTCCAGGCCGCCGAGGACGGCGCCTCCGACATCCACTTCGAGCCCCAGGAGGACTCGCTCGTCGTTCGCTTCCGGATCGACGGCGTGCTCCAGGAAGTGCAGCGCATCCCGAAGCGGATGACGCCCGGCGTCACGACCCGCCTCAAGGTGCTCGCGAAGCTCGACATCGCCGAGCGCCGCAAGCCGCAGGACGGCCGCATCTCGCTGAACGCCGCCGCTGCAGGTCGAATGCTCGACGTTCGTGTTGCGACCCTGCCGACGGTCGAGGGCGAGTCCGTCGTCATGCGTCTGCTCGACAAGTCGAAGAAGCCGCCGACCCTCGAGCAACTCGGCCTCTCGGTGGACATGCAGGCGAAGCTCTCCGAGCTGGTCATGCGCCCGACCGGCGCGCTGCTCGTGACAGGGCCCACCGGCTCAGGTAAGTCGACCACGCTGTACGCGGCCCTGAGCCAGATCAACCGCCCCGAGATCAACATCATCACGGTCGAGGATCCGGTCGAGTACCGGCTGGCCGGGATCAACCAGGTGCAGATCAACACGCGCGCCGGCCTCACGTTCGCGTCGGCGCTGCGGTCGATCCTGCGTTCCGACCCCGACGTCGTGATGGTCGGTGAGGTTCGCGACGGCGAGACCGCCAAGATGGCGATCGAGGCGGCTCTCACGGGTCACTTCGTGCTCTCGACGCTGCATACGAACGACGCCCCCGGCGCGCTCACGCGGCTGAACGAGATGGGCGTCGAGCCCTTCCTCGTCGGCGCGGCCGTCACCGGCGTGCTCGCACAGCGCCTGGCACGAAAGCTTTGCACGCACTGCTGCGAGATGTACACGCCGTCGGTGGACGAGCTCATCAGGGCTCGCGTCTCACCCGACGTCGCGGCCGCCTCCGACGGGATGGCCTTCTACCGCAAGCGCGGCTGCCCTCGCTGCAACCAGTCCGGGTACAAGGGCCGGGTCGGCGTCTACCAGCTGCTCACCATGTCCGAGCAGCTCGAGTCGCTGGCCGTCCAGAAGGCGTCGCGCGAGGACCTCGAGCGCGCCGCACTCTCCGAGGGCATGCGAACCCTCTGGGACGACGGCCTGGCCAAGGTCGCCGCCGGCCTCACATCGGTCGAAGAGCTCGCCCGCGTTTCGATCTGAGCAAAGCAAGGCACGACCTCTCGAGACCTGCCTGGTGCCAGGCACCGGACATGTCCTTCGCGCCAAGACCGCAACGATCGTTCCACGAGCACTGACGTGACCTGAACCCGCGGTTACGGTCGATCCATGGGCCGCCCGCCTCGGATCCAGCAGCCCGGCGCGATCTACCACGTCACCGCGCAGGCCAACCGCGGCGAGGCGCTCTTCCTCGACTCCGAGGACCGACGGATGTTCTTCCTCTTCGTCTGCCGGACGGTCGACCACCACGATTGGCACGTCCACGCCTGGTGTGCGCTGACGACTCACTACCACCTCTTGATCACGACGCCTCGCGGAGATCTCGCAGCGGGCATGCACCGCTTGCAATCACGCTATGCGCACTGGTTCAACTATGAGCACGCCGAGCTCGGCCACGTCTTCAGAAGGCGCTACGGCGCGCGGCATGTGCAGACCGACGAGCATCTGCGGTGGTGCTATCGGTACATCGCCCTGAACCCTGTCAACGCAGGTCTTTGCGAGCGCCCCGAGCAGTGGAGGTGGAGTTCGTTCGCTTGGTTGTTCGGGCGGCCGGCGATGGAGCTGCCATCAGACGAGCGGCACCTGTTCAGCCACTTCGGCGAGGGCGACGCCGCGCGGTCTCGGCTGCGGCGCTACGTCGAGACCGGCCTCTAGGCGGTTGCGGACACGGCCGGTGCCTGGCACCAGAGAGGTCCCGCGTGAACGGGTCGATTACGGCCGGGTGGGTGGCGGATACCGCTGCGCGGGCATCGCGCTCGAACGGGTTCGAGCGGTACGAGTGGCGAAGCCATGCCCAGAGTTGCGCGAGCGGTTGTCGCTGCGCCTGCCAGACGTGGCAGAGCTCGTGCGTGAGGAGATCTGACGACGCGTTCTCTTCACGCACGACGATCGTTCGCCAGAACGTGTAGCCGTGGTAGCGGCGGAACCCGGGAACGCGGAAGAGTCGCGGCTCGAGCAGAACCCGGACTCGCGCAAGAGAAACCGGGACGTCGTAGAGATCGAGCCGGTTGAGGCGCGCCTTCGCACACTCCAGGCGCTCGCGCTCGTGCGTGACCCTGTGCATCGCCATGAGAGAAAAGCCTAACGCCGGCGCGGCGTGGCTTGCCGCGCCGCGCTCTCTGCGGAGCTCGGAGAAGGAGCCGATTGAAATTGAGGCGGCAAAGCCGCCGATTTCAATCGGTCTCAGTCGGCTGTGATGTCGCAGCCGAGGTACATCAGCGCCTCGACCGCTTCCGTGACGAAAGCCGTCGCCTCGGTTGCACTCGCGAAGGTGTACGGGCCTGGCTGCACCGTCGTCGCGCCGGAACCTGCGGGATAGACCTGCGCCTCGACGACACATGAGTCGCCGTGGTCGACCGCTCGGAGGACGGCGATCGAGCGGCCGTCCCGCTTGGCGTGTCGCACGAAGAGCTGCTGCCCCGCGGTGACCTCGCCCGCGGCCATCAGCGCAGTGCGTTCAGGGCGGACTGCGCGACGGTCTCGCGGTCGCGGAAGCCCTCGAGCGTGTTCGCGAGCTTGCCGCCGCTCGTGAAGAGCAGCACCGTCGGTGCGCGGAGCATCGTGCCGAGCTTGAGGGTCAACGCTTCTGCCTCGCGGCTGCTCTCGAGCACGTTCAGCGAGACGAACCCTGCGCCGACAGCGGCAGCACCGGCAGCGGCCTCGTCGCGGGACATCGCGTCGATCTTGCCGCCCGTCCCCCACAGGGAGACGACGACGACGTTGTGGCTGCGGAGCGAGACCATGATCGAGTTCGGCAGGCCGTTCGTTGCGACGACCCGTACGGCCGGCTTGGGAGCCGCGGGCTTCGCGGGCTTGGCGGCCGGCTTGACAACCTTCGCCGTCGGCTTCGCGACCGCCGGGGTCGCCACTGCCTTCTTGGCGGCCTGGGCAGCCTTCGCCTGGGCCGCGACCTTCTTGGCGCGGGCCGGGGTGTCGAGGACTCCCTGCTTCTTGGTCGGGAGCGCGATCGCGGTCGGCTCGGCTTCGGTCTCGCCGCCCATCAGCATCATCCCGAGCCCGAGGACGAGCGCGCCGAGGAGGCCGACGAGGGCGAAGATCTTGACCGCAGGGGAGACCGCAAGGCTCACGTCAGAGGTATCGGCACCGGCGAAGCGACCCTTGAACCCTCAGCCCGAGAGGGAAAGCTCGTCGGCCCGGACGCTCACGGGCCGTCCGTCGGGCAGGTAGTTCAGGGGCCCCTTCCAGCGCAGCGTCCAGGGGCCCTTCGGCACCGCGAACTCGATCACCTTGGACGAGCCGGCCTGGACGACGACCGTCCGGCGGAGGCCCTCCCAGCGGAAGACCACGCGGGTCTCCGGAGCCTGCTCGGGCAGGGCGAGCCGGAGCCTGAGCGTCCCGGCCGGCCCCCAGACCCGGACGAAGCCGGAGTTCGCGAGCCAGCCGTCGTAGAAGCGCCCACCCGCCAGCAGCCTCAGCCGCGGGGTGCCGACCGGCCGCCAGAGCTCGAAGAGGCCGTTCGTGGCGACGCTCTTCGCGCCGCTGAGCTCGGCGGTCACGCCGTACTCGTTGACCAGGAGCGCGCGCCGCAGCGGGCGACCCTCGACGAGCAGCGCACCGTCCTTGCGAACGACGACGCGCGGTGCCGCGAACTTGTCGGGGCCGTCGGCGCCGCGGAGCCTGACCAGCTGGTCGACGGAGCGGTTCCAGAACATCTGCTCGAGCGGCAGCTCCCGCCGCGATCCGGGGGTGTTCACGAGGGTGACGTCGCCGACGTTCGCGCTGTCGATCCAGCCCGCGTCCGCAGGGAAGTAGGTCGCACGCGCGCGCTGCGCATAGCGCGAGTCCAGCGACCACGCGCCGTAGCCGACGAGCGCGAGGAGAACGCCCATCACCGCGAGCGCCGGCATGGCGAAGCGGGGGCGGTAGGCAACGAGGACGGCGGAGCCCGCGAGCACGGCCACCGCAGCCGCCGCGAGAAAAGACGCGTTCGCGTAGCCCACGCCCTCGGAGAGGCGGTAGACGCCCATCAGCAACGGCGAGTCCTGGCGCCCGTGGTCATCGACCCAGCCCGCGAGCGGGAACCGAGCCGAGACCGCGACCAGCACTGCGGCGATCAGCGCGACCGCCCCGCGCACGCGGCCGCCGCGGCCGAGCGACAGGCCGAACGCGAGCAGGAGCAACGGGATCAGCGTGAAGAGGTAACGCTCCTGGAAGCGGCCACCCGGCGCGCGGTCGGCGTTCGTTGCGAAGAGCACGGCCTCGAGAAAGAGACCCGCTGCGAAGCAGACGGTGAGCGCCGCGAACGCCCGCTCGACACCGGGACGGGGCCGCGCGAGGACGACGAGCGCCCCCGGCACCACGAGCCAGCCGGCGGCGTAGGCGAGGAGCATCGAGTCGACCGCGAGCCAGTGGAGCAGCGCTCCGGGGTCGACGTGGAAGTCCGCGATCCCCGAGTAGTAGCCAACCCCCTTGGCGGCGACCGGGATCGCGGCGAGCGCGAAGAGGCCGAAGGTGAGCTTCAGGCGCCGAAGGCCAGTGCGGGCGATGAGCGCCGCGAGGACGAACGCGATCGGGAGCACGATGAACTGGATCCGCGCGAAGGTCGCGAGCCCTGCCAGCGCCACGAACCCGGCCTGGTTCCAGCGCGTGGGCCGGTCGAGCGCGCGCACGCCTACGTAGATCGCGCCGAGCACGAGCGGGTAGGCGATCGGCTCCGCGAGGATGTACGCCACATAGAAGAGGTCGGGGACAAGGACGGCCAGCACTGCGGCCGCGAGCGCGAAGCCCTTGGCGAGGTCGAGCCTTCGAGCGAGCAGGAAGACGGGCACCGCGGCGAGGGACATCGCGACGGCGTTCAGCGCCTGTGTCAGGCGCAGCGCGACGCCCGCGTCGCCGAAGAGCCAGAACGGCGCGGTGAGGATCGGTTCGAGGAGGGCCGGGAAGCTCGCGGCGTCGCCGCGGATCGTCGGCCGGCCTGTCGTCGCCAGCTCGTGTGCGAGCGTCGAGTAGATGTACTCGTCCGCGAAGAAGAGCGGGGTCGGATGCGAGAGCGCGAGGAGGAAGCGGACCAGCGCGCTCACCCCGACGATCCCCGCAAGCAGGGCGAAGGTCGAGAGCGCGAAAGGCACCGTCCGCGCGGAAACGCCCACGCGGCGGGCTACGACGTCCACAGCGGCCACCTTCCGGCTATCGGCAGCGGGTTGCCTGCCCTTGAAAAACGAAGAGGGCGCGGTCTCCCGCGCCCTCTTCGCACTTCAAGTGACGGCCGGTGTTACGGGCCGGCGCAGGCCGTGGTGGTGATGTCGCCACCGGGACCCTGCTTGTACCAGGACTTCGTTCCGACCGAGCTGCGGAGGCAGTACGAGACGGTGTTCGAAGTGCCCAGGATGACCACGTTCTTGACGCCCTGGTCGTAGGACTTCATGTCGGTCAGGTCGAGACCCGAGTAGCCCTTCGAGTTGTCGGCGTTGTAGGCCTCGACGGCCGGGATCGCTGCGCGCACGTTCGCCTTGGCGGCCGAGTTGTTCGCCCGGTCGCGGAAGGAGAGGTACGACGGCACCGCGATCGCCAGCAGGATGCCGAGGATGATGATGACAACGAGAAGCTCGATGAGCGTAAAACCGCTCTCGTTCCGAGCCAGCCGCTGCCTGATTGACTGAATCATTGACGCTCCTTGGGGTGAGTGATCGGTCCTGGCAGGTATCGGCGGGCCGAGACGACGCAGTAGCCCCGAATGAGGGATCGCATCCCCCGCGGTGGGGGATGCGCCTTCAGACCTGACGAGAGCGATCGACGGGCGCGTCGGGACCGTCGGAAGCCGCAACCGCAGGCATTCAAGGAGTCCGGATCCACTGCCGATAGCTCGGACGAGGGACTGACCGGCATGCGGACCAACTCAATAGACGAACTTCTGGAGCAGATGGTGGCGCGTGGCGCCTCCGACCTCCACGTGAGCGTGGGCACCAGCCCGGCGATCCGTGTGCACGGCCAGGTCCACCGGCTCGAGGACTACGACGCGCTGACTCAAGAGGACACGCAGCAGCTCATGTACCAGATCCTCTCGAGCGAGCAGCAGAAGAATTTCGAGATCAAGCGGCAGCTCGACTTCGCACACGGCGTTCCCGGTCTGGCCCGCTTCCGCGTCAACGTCTACTTCCAGCGCGGCTCCGTCGGCGCGGCCTTTCGCCTCATCCCCGAGGCGATCAAGACGCTCGAAGAGCTCGGCCTCCCCGCGTCGCTCCACACGCTTGCCGAGAAGCCGCGCGGCCTCGTCCTCGTGACCGGCCCGACCGGCTCGGGCAAGTCGACGACGCTCGCCTCCCTGATCGACGAGGTGAACCGCACGCGCGCCGAGCACATCCTCACGATCGAGGACCCGATCGAGTTCGTGCACCGGCACAAGCGCTGCATCGTCAACCAGCGCGAGATCGGCGTCGACGCTCCGAGCTTCGCCGAAGGCCTTCGCGCGGCACTTCGCCAGGACCCCGACGTGATCCTCGTCGGCGAGATGCGCGACCTCGAGACGATCGCGACCGCGCTCACCGCGGCCGAGACCGGCCACCTCGTGCTCGGCACCCTGCACACGCAGAGCGCCTCGAGCACGGTCGACCGCATCATCGACGTCTTCTCACCCGAACAGCAGGAGCAGGTGCGCATGCAGATCGCCGGCTCGCTGCAGGGCATCATCACGCAGGCGCTGTTGCCGACGGCCGCAGGCACCGGGCGCGTGCCCGCGCTGGAGATCCTCCTTCCCGATGACGCGACGCGGAACCTGATCCGCCAGGGAAAGGTCGAGCAGATCTACACGATCATGCAGACCGGCACCCAGCGCGGCATGCAGACGATGGAGCAGGCGCTCGCCGAGCTGACGTTGCGACACGTCGTCACGCTCGACGCCGCGCTCGCACGTTCATCTCGTCCCGACCAGCTGCTCGGACTGCTCGAGCGCGCGAACTACGACACGAGCGCCGCCTACGCCGAGCCCGAGCTGCCGCCGGAGCCGCTCCAGCCGCTCGGCGCCGGACTTCGCGTGGCGGAGGGCTAAGCCATGGTCGACTGGAAGAAAGAGGTCAAGCTGTCCGACCTCGTCGGCGGCAAGAAGAAGCAGAAGGACGCGGCGGCCCCCGAGGCCGTCGAAGCTGTCGTGCAGGCCGACAAGCCCGAGCAGTCCTCGATCTGGAAGAAGGAGCTCTCGTTCGGCCGCAAGAAGCAGCCGAAGGCCGAGCCCGTCGAGCACACGCCTGAAGTCGAGGAGCAGACGCTCGAGCTCGATTCGCCCGCAGCCGTCGAGCTCGTTCAGCACTACGCGCCGGAGCCCGTCGCGGCCGAGCCGCACGTCGAGCTCGTTCCCGAGCCGGTCGAGCAGGTCTTCCCGGTCGCGGTCCCGGACCTCGAGCCCGACACGGACGTCCAGTTCGTCGACCTGCTGACCGCGTCGCTGCCCGAGGCTGCGCCGGTTGCCGAGCCGCCGGTCGCTCCCACTCCCGCGCCCGCGCCTGCACCGGTTGCCGAACCGCCGGTCGCTGCCGTCGCCGCACCCGCACCCGCGCCGGCCGCCGCGCCCGTCGTCGTTCACCCGCCCGTGTCCGCTGCACAGTTGCCTCCGCTTCCCGACGAGCCCGAGCCCGAGAAGAAGCAGAAGAAGGCCAAGAAGGCCGGCGGTGCGCCGCGCGCGCCGTTTTACAAGCGCGACCTCTCGTTCGGGCGCAAGCCGAAGGACTCGCCGGACTTCGAGCTGGACGACGCCAAGCCGAAGGCGAAGAAGCCCAAGCGCACGAGCCGGTCGTTCTCGATCCCGCGCCCCGCACCGCGGGCGGGCCGAGGCGGCAAGCACCCGAAGCGCCTCGTCGGCCTGAAGATCGGTGCCTCGCAGCTCGCGGCCGCGACGGTCTCGAACAACGGCCACGCGGAAGTGCTCCAGCTTGCGCGCGGCCCGCTCGCCGCCGGCATCGTCTCGAACGGCGAGCTTCGCGAGCCCGAGCTCCTGGCCGAGGCGCTGAAGGAGTTCTTCAAGCAGAACAAGCTTCCGAAGCGCGGTGTGCGCCTCGGCATCGCGACCAACCGGATCGGCGTCCGCACCCTGGAGATCCCGGGAATCCAGGACGCCAAGCAGCTCGCGAACGCGATCAAGTTCCGCGCGCAGGAAGCCCTCCCGATCCCGATCGACGAGGCCGTCCTCGACTACCAGGTGCTGAGCGAGACGACGAACGAGGAAGGCGACATCAGCCGCCGCATCCTCCTCGTGCTCGCGTACCGCGACCTGATCGACCGCTACGTCGCCGCGTGCAAGAAGGCGGGGATCCAGCTCGTGGGCATCGATCTCGAAGCCTTCGCGCTGCTGCGCGCCATCGCGGCGCCGCGCGAGGAAGGCACGCCCGCGCAGGCAGCGCTCGTCGGCGTCACCGTCGGCCATGACCGCACGACCTTCGCCGTCTCGGACGGCCGGACGTGCGAGTTCACGCGCGTCCTCGACTGGGGCGGTCACTCGCTCAACGTCGGGCTCGCACGCGCGCTCGACATGGCGCCGTCCGAGGTCGATCACTTCAAGCGTGCGTTGTCGCTCACCGGAAACGAAGTGCCCGAAGGCTTGACCAGCGAACAGGCTGTGACGGCTCGAGCGGCGCTCAACGGGCAGGTGCAGTCGTTCGCACGGGAGCTCGTCTCTTCACTTCAGTTCTACCAAAACCAGCCCGGCTCACTCGGCATCGGCGAGATCGTGCTGACGGGCGGAACCGCGCACCTCGCCGGGTTCGTCGAGGAGCTCGCGCGCCTGATCGGCGTTCGGGTGCGCGTGGGCGATCCGCTCGTCCGCGTCAAGATTTCGAAGAAGCTTCGCGAGCCGGAGCAGCTCGGCTCGCTCGCGGTTGCCATCGGCCTGGGGATCGAGGACTAGACCATGCGCGCCGTCAACCTTCTCCCCAGGGACGACCAGAACAAGACTCAGCGAAAGCAGAACGTGCCCGTGCTCGTCTCGACCGCGCTGATCGTGCTCGTCACGGGTCTCATCGGCGTGATGTACCTCTCGTCGAAGAGCACGGCCCAGTCGAAGGAGTTCGCGCTCGAGGACGCGAAGGCGGAGCTCGCGCTGCTGCCGTCGGTGGCGGACATCAACGCAAAGGACGCGCCGAGGCGCACGCTCAAGACCGAGCACGACGCGCGCGTCACCGCGCTCTCCGCCGCACTGACGCGCCGCATCGCGTGGGACCGGATCCTGCGTGAGATCTCGCTCGTGCTGCCGAACGACGTATGGCTTCGCACGATGAGCGCCGCCTCGCCGACGCCCGCCTCCGGCACCTCGCCTCCCGTGACACCGGCGGGCCTTCCACCGACCCTGATGACGATCGAAGGCTCCACCTACTCGCACGAAGCGGTCGCGCGACTGATCACGCGACTCTCGGTGATCCCCGACCTGAAGAACGTCTGGCTGACGAAGAGCGAGCTCGGCGTCGTCGCCGGACGCCCCATCGTCAGCTTCACGATCCTCGCCGACGTGCGGCAGTCCGGGGCGACGTCGTGAAGGTGACCAAGCGCAAGCTCTCGCCCGCGGCAACCGCCGGCGTCGGCGCGGGGATCACGCTCGTCGTCGCGCTCTTCGGATGGTTCGTGCTCATCTCGCCTCAGCGCTCGCACGCTTCGAGTCTCGACGCGGAGATCGTGCTGGTCGAGCAACAGGTCTCCGAGGCGCGCGCTGCGCAGATGCAGTCGAGCGGCGCGCAGCCGATCCGCTCCGCCGACCTCTTCCGCTTGACGAAGGCGATGCCGTCCGACAACGACATCGCCGGCGTGATGCTCGAGCTGAGCCGGGTCGCCGCCGAGACGGGGATCGTCTTCGAAGCGATCAAGCCGCAGGCGACTTCCGCTGCCGGCGCAAACCGCGCGCAGCTGATCGACCTCACCTTCACCGGAAACTTCTATTCGCTCTCGGACTTCCTGTACCGGCTCCGCAATCTCGTCTCGGTGCAGAAGGGGCGACTGCTGGCGAACGGCCGACTCTTCGCCGTCGAGAAGCTGTCGTTCGGCGAGTCGCCGTCCGGCTTCCCGAGCATCCGCGCCGTCCTCACGGTGAGCGCGTTCCTCTACGGCAGCGGCCCGGTCGCCGGCGCCGCGCCGCCGGCCGGGGTCGCGCCGACCTCGACCGACACGACTTCGACGACGACCAATACGACTGCGACGACGGCCGAGGTGCCGCCGGTGACGCCCGAGGCGGTGGGCCCGTAATGGCGAAGAAGGTCGACCTCAAGAAGAAGGCGAAGCGCCAGAAGATGATCGCGGCGGGCGGCGGCGTGCTCCTGCTCGCGATCCTCGCGTTCCAGGTTCCGAAGACGATGAAGATGATGAACGCGGAGCCTCTGCCTCCGCCGCCGGCCGCGGTCGCGCCCGGCACCACGGTTCCCAGCGATCCGAGCGTCCTACCGACGCCCGGCACGGTCGGAGGGGGTGCCTCGCCTGCCGCCTCGGGCGACGGCACCCTCGTCGACTCCGACCCGAAGCCGGTGGCCGCCACCGGCCAACTGATCAGCTTCGGCCGCTTCTCGAGCAAGGACCCGTTCGCGGAGCAGATCGACGAGACGCAGGCGGGAGGCGGCGGCGGATCGACGCCGACGCCGACGCCCACGCCCACGCCCAGTAGTCCCGGCGCCACGCCGGTCGCCGGCGTCGTCCAGGTCACCCCGACCGCAGGCTCCCCCGGCGTGGCTGGAAGCGCCGTGATCTCGGTCAACGGCGTCCAGGAGACGGTCGCCGCAGGTGGGGAGTTCCCCAAGGAGTCGCCCGTGTTCAGGCTCGTCAAGGTGATCGGCGGCGAGGCCCGGATCGGGATCGCCGGCGGCGCCCTCGCGTCGGGCTCGCCCACGGTCACGCTCCACAAGGGCAAGGCCGTGACCCTCGTGAACACCGCAGACGGCACCCGGTACGAGCTCAAGCTCGTCTCGGTCGGGTAACCCTCCTAAGGCCCAGAGCACGTTCTGCCGATACCGGGGGTGTGCTGCTGCGCGCCCGTAAATCGGAGGACGGCTTCGGCCTCATCGAGCTCCTGATGTCGATGACGATGCTGAACGTCGGCATCCTCGCGCTGATCGCCGCGTTCCAGTCCGGGTCGTTCGCCCTGCAACGCGCGAGCAAGCTCTCGACCGCTGCGGCGATCGCCGACATCCAGCTGGAGCGCTACCGCGGCTATCGGTATTGCGGGATCCTCTTCGCACCGGCGGACGTCGGCTCACTCGACACGACGTACACCCAGGACAGCACCGCGTACACGGGACCGCCGCTCACGCCCTCCAACGATCCGAAGTGCACGGGCTCCACCGCCCCTGCGGACTCGAAGCCGAGCCTGACGATCACCGGGCCGGACTCCAAGCGCTACCGCGTCGATGTCTACATCGTGGCGGACACGGTGACTGCGGCTCGTCCGCTCAAGCGCGTGACCGTCGTGATCCGGGACGGCAACACCCCGACGAAGGTCTACGCGCGCGTGGCGTCCACCTTCGACGAAGCCACTGGTTCGTAGGCGCAAATGGCCACCTTCGCCTACGCAGCGATCAACGCAAGCGGACTCGATTCGTCGGGTCAGATCAGCGCGCCCGACGCGAACGCCGCGCGCGAGCAGCTTCGTGTTCGCGGCCTGCTCGCGAACATGCTCGAGGAGCTGCCCGCCTCGGGTGAGGACTCGGCTCGCACGTTCTTCAAGGCGGTCAAGCCGAAGTCGCTCCAGATCTTCTCGCGCCAGTTCGCGACGATGATCGAGGCCGGGCTGAACGTCGTCAGCGCGCTCGTGATCCTCGAGGAGCAGACCGACGACAAGTATCTCGCGCAGGTGATCGTCGAGCTCCGTGCCGACGTCGAGGGCGGCCTACTCCTCTCGCAGGCGCTCGCGCGTCACCCCAAGGTGTTCTCGCGGCTCTACGTCTCGATGGTCGAGGCGGGCGAGGCAGCCGGAATCCTCGACCAGGTGCTCGACCGCGTCGCGTTCCAGATCGAGAAGGAGACGCAGATCAAGCGCCGCGTCAAGGGCGCGATGATCTACCCGACGATGGTCCTGATCTTCGCGACCCTCGTGCTGATCGGGATGCTGATGTTCCTCGTCCCGATCTTCGTGAAGATCTTCGCGGACCTCGGCGGCGAGCTGCCCGTGTTGACGCAGTGGGTCGTCAAGGCGTCGAACATCATTCGCGCCTACTGGTTCATCATCATCCCGGGGATGATCGGGATGTACTTCGGCTTCCGGCGCTGGAAGAAGTCGGAGAGCGGCCGCAAGCTCTGGGACCGCTTCAAGCTGAAGATCCCGATGAAGATCGGCCAGGTCGTCCTCAAGGTGACTATGGCGCGCTTCTCACGCACGCTCTCGACGCTCGTCGCCGCAGGCGTCGACATCATCAAGGCGCTCGAGATCACCGGGCAGACAGCAGGCAACTGGGTCATCGAGGAGGCGCTCGCCGATGTGCGCGTCAAGGTGCACGAGGGCGTCCCGATCGCGCAGCCGCTGATCGAGAACGACATCTTCCCGCCGATGGTCGCGCAGATGGTGAAGATCGGCGAGGAGACCGGAGAGCTCGAGAAGATGCTTTCGAAGATCGCGGACTTCTACGAGGACGAGGTCGACGCGTCGATCCAGTCGCTCACCGCGATCATCGAGCCGCTGATGATGATCGGCGTCGGACTGATGGTCGGCGTGATCATCATCGCCATGTACCTGCCGATGTTCAAGATGCTCACGCTGATCCAGTAGCGCCGGCGCTACGCTCTTCGCATGCGGGGTCTCGTCGTGGCCGGAGTCATCGCGGCCGCCTGCTTCGTCGCGGCGCCCGCGAGCGGTGCGCTCGTCGTGCGTGACGACATCGACTCGGTCGACATCACGTTCATTGCAGGCGACGGGGAGGCGAACCGCCTCGTCGTGCGTCAGGAGCCCGGCGGTGTCCGGTTCATCGACAGCGCGGCGGTGCTGACGACGATGACATGCACGCTCGTGGGTCCCCACGAGGCGTTCTGCCCAGGGCTCGCCGAGACGCTGCTCGTCGAGCTCGGCGACGGCAACGACGTCGTCGACGTCGCGGGGACCGAGGCCGCACTCGTCGACGGCGGAGCCGGCGACGATCAAATCGTGGCCTCGAGTGCGTCCGGGGGTGAAGGCAACGACGTTCTGCGCGGTACCGGAGCGGCGGCCAGGCTGCGGGGCGGCCCGGGCGACGACACGATCGTGGGCGGGCCGGGCAACGACACGATCGCCATCGACGCGGGGGTCGACCGGCTGGACGGCGGCCTCGGGAACGATCGCTATGTCGTCGACGCCGGCGCGCGCGGGATCACGGCGACGATCGCCGACGCGGGTGGCCGGGACTCGATCGCCGTCGGCGGCTGCGCCGGAGCGCGGGTCACCGTCGGTCCGGGAACGCGCGAACGCCGCGGCCGTTACGTGCTTCCCGGTGGCACCGTGACGTTCGCCGGCCTCGACGGGGCACTGCCTTGCGTGCTCCCGAAGGTCGCTGGGCTCACCCTCGTGTCCGCGCGCCGCGCTGTCGTCGCAGCCGGATTCCGCGTCGGCGCGGTGACGCACCGACGCTCCACGAAGGTCCGCCGGGGCAGGGTGATCTCGCTTCGACGGACGGGTGCGACGGTTGCCCTCGTCGTCAGCTCCGGCCGCGGCTGATCCGGGCTACGCTCGGCGGATGGGGTTGAGGCTGGCCGTCGTCGCCGGAGCGGCGCTGCTCGCACTCCCGTCCGCCGCGGCCGCCCGCAGTGTGGAGACGCCCGACGGAGCGGTCTATCGATCGGGGTTGACCGGCCGCTACTTCCATCCCCTGGCCAGCTTCGGCAAGCTCAACCTGGCAGTGACCGCGGGGAAGCGCGTGCGGGCGCAGCGGATGGCAGACGCCCTGATCGCGCGCGGAAGCCGACAAGGACGCTTCGGGCTCGTCTGGTACTACAACGTGCCCGGGGGGCGAAGCGGGTGGACCTCGGGGCTCGCGCAGGCGGTCGCGGCGCAGGCGCTCGCGCGTGCCGGCCGGAAGAGGGCAGCGCGACGCGCGTTCCTGCCGATTCCGCTGCGGCTGGTCACGCAGCTGCCACAGGGCCCGTGGATCAAGCTCTACGGCTACAGCGACGTCGTCGTGCTGAACGCGCAGCTCCAGGCCGCCCTCTCGCTCGGCGAGTACGCACGGTTGACCAACGACGACCGGGCGCGCCGGCTAGCCCGCGAGCTCCGCCGCACCGCCCGTTTGCTGCTGCCGCGGTTCGACACGGGGTCGTGGTCGCGGTACGCCCTCGGCGGTCGGGCGTCGACGCTCGAGTACCACTCGTACGTCACGACGCTGCTCTGGAAGCTCTCGGCCCGTCAGGCGGGTGGACGTTGGCGCGTCTACGCCAACCGATTCTCGAAGTATCGGAGACTGCCGCCCGTGCTCCGAAAGGGCCGCCCGTCGGAAGAGGTCCTGCCCGTGCTCGACGGCCTCCGGGACTTCGCTTCGGTCGGCTTCTGGCTCTCGAAGCCGTCGACTGTGACCTTCCAGATCGCGGGCACGCGGACCTCGCAGTGGTTCGAGCGCGGGTGGCGCACCTTCTATTGGTGGCCACAGGCGGTCGAGCCGGGCCGCTACCCGGTCTGGGCGACCGCGACCGACATCGCCGGGAACACGACCCTGCTCGGTCTGCCGTGGGTGCACGTGGGCGAGGACACCAAACCACCCGACGTTCGCGCGGCGCTCGACGGCCACCGGCTCGCGTGGCGAGCCTCCGACTCCAAGTCGCCGTGGTTCGACGTGCGGCTGGAGCGGCACGTGGGCAGGGGCAAGATCAAGACGCGCGTCCTCGGCCGGTTCGAGCGGCTCGGCGCGGCTCGCCTGGCGACTCCGCCGACCCGCATGGGCACGGTGACGCTCGTCGTCGCGGACTCCTCCGGGAACCTGGCGCGGATCCCGCTCTGCGCCGCCTACTAGGGCTGATGGGAAGTCGCAGCGGCAGCGGCCACGAAAGTGGCCGCCTTTAGGGTCTTCGCGCGTCGCGGATCCGCGGAGCGGATTCGCGACCTGCGCAGACAGCTAGCTAAACTAGCGCCCGCTCGGCGGCGTAGCTCAGTGGTTAGAGCGACGGACTCATAACCCGTAGGTCGGTGGTTCGAATCCACCCGCCGCTATCAGCCAGGCCGCCGATCTTCGCTACCATGCGCGATTCGCGGGGCGGTAGCCCTGGTTTTCCGCGCCCTCAGAGAGAGATCACATGGCCACTGGAGTACGAGTCGGGATCACCCTCGCCTGCACCGAGTGCAAGCGACGGAACTACCAGACGATGAAGTCCAAGCGAAACGATCCCGACCGGATCGAGTTCAACAAGTACTGCCGCTGGTGCGGCAAGCACACGCCCCACCGGGAGACTCGCTAATGGCTTCCCGCGCACAGAGGCGCGCCCAGCGGCGCGCCCAGGGCGCTGCCGCCCCGGCGGGCACCCCGGCACCTGCGGGTGGGGGCGACCAGTCCTTCTCGCAGCGCGCTCGCTCGCGCCAGGCGCAGGTGCGCCCGGCCGCGCAGACGCAGCGCGGCCAGACCGGCCGGCGCGAGGCTCAGCGCGGCTCCTTCGTCCGGGAGTCGTACGCCGAGCTCCGCAAGGTCGAGTGGCCCGACCAGCGCCAGGTGACGACGGGCGCGGTCGTCGTGATCATCGCCTGCGCGATCGTCGGTGCGTATCTCTGGATCAACGACCTGGTCTGGAAGCGCGTCATGGAGATCATTCTCTGATGTTTCGCTGGTATGTCATCAACACGTATTCGGGCCACGAGAACAAGGTGAAGGCCAACCTCGAGCACCGGATCGACTCGATGAACCAGCGCCCGCGCTTCCGGCGCGTCGTCGTCCCGACCGAGCAGGTGATCGAGACGAAGGACGGCCAGAAGGTGCAGGCCGAGAAGCGCGTGCTTCCGGGCTACGTGCTCGTGAACATGGACCTGAACGACGACGCCTGGACGGTCGTGAAGAACACGCCGGGCGTGACCGGGTTCGTCGGCGCCGGCAGCAAGCCGATCCCGCTCTCGCAGCCCGAGGTCGACCGCATCCTGCACACGGGCGCCTCGACCGCCGAGCGCGCGCGCACCCTCGTCGAGTTCATCCTCGGCGAGCAGGTGAAGGTCACCTCCGGCCCGCTCAGCGACTTCGACGGCGAGATCGTCGACGTCAACCCGGACCAGCAGAAGCTGAAGGTGCTCGTCGACATCTTCGAGCGCCAGGTCCCCGTCGAGCTCGGCTTCGACCAGGTGAAGAAGATCGACTAATGGCGAAAAAGATTCTCACCACGATCAAGCTCCAGATCCCCGGCGGTCAGGCGAACCCGGCCCCGCCGGTCGGGCCTGCGCTCGGCCAGCACGGCGTCAACATCATGGAGTTCTGCAAGGCGTTCAACGCGCAGACCGCCGACCAGAACGGCCGGATCATCCCGGTCGAGATCACCGTCTTCGAGGACCGCTCGTTCACGTTCATCACGAAGACGCCGCCGGCCGCCGTCCTGATCAAGGAGGCGCTGCGGATCGAGAAGGGCTCGGGGGAGCCGAACCGCGAGAAGGTCGGGCGCTTGACGAAGGCCCAGCTCCGCTCGATCGCCGAGGCGAAGATGGAAGACCTGAACGCGCGCGACGTCGACCAGGCGATGCTCGTGATCGCCGGCACGGCGCGCTCGATGGGCGTGGAGGTGGAGAGGTAATGCCGAAGCACGGAAAGCTCTACCGCGCGGCGCGCGCCGCGATCGACCGCGAGAAGCTCTACTCGCCGGTCGAGGCCGTGAAGATCCTGAAGAACTTCGACGGCGTGAAGTTCGACGAGACGGTGGAGGCGCACTTCCGCCTCGGCCTGAACGTCCGGCACGCCGATCAGCAGCTCCGCGGCACCCTGATGCTCCCGCACGGCACCGGCCGCGAGACTCGCGTCGCCGTGTTCGCCGAGGGAGACAAGGCGCGCGAGGCTCAGGAGGCAGGCGCCGACGTCGTCGGCACCGCCGACCTCGCGAAGACGATCGAGGAGGGCACGATCGACTTCGACGTCGCGATCGCGACGCCCGACCAGATGGGCGTCGTCGGCCGGCTCGGCCGGGTGCTCGGCCCACGTGGCCTGATGCCGAACCCGAAGACCGGCACCGTGACGATGGACGTCGGCAAGGCCGTCCGCGACGCGAAGGCCGGCAAGCTCGAGTACCGGACCGACCGCGGCGCGAACGTGCACGTCGCGATCGGCAAGAAGAGCTTCGGCGAGCGCGAGCTCGTCGAGAACTACGCCGCGCTCGTCGAGGAGATCGTGCGGGCGAAGCCGTCGGCCGCGAAAGGCCGCTACATCAAGGGAATCACCCTCGCGGGCACGATGACCCCGGGGATCAAGGTCGACCCCGCCCGCGTGCGGGGGATCCTGGAGGAGTTCGCCGAGGCGAACGACTCGAGCGAGGTCGCTACAGTTACGACGTAACCGACTAGACCGCCGAAGACCACTGGCAGCCGCGAGGCAGAAGTCCAGTCGAGGTGGGGCTCGTCCGGGCGCAGTCGCGCTCGTCCTGGCCCGCCTCCGGCGGGCCTAGTCATTCCGGAGGGAATGACAGTGCAGAAAGAGGACAAGCAGAAGGTCGTCGCAGACCTGACCGATCGGCTCAAGTCGAGCGAGACGCTGATCGTCGCGGACTACCGCGGGCTGACGATGCCCCAGATCGACGATCTCCGCTCCGAGCTGCTCAAGCACGGGGCGAAGTTCACCGTCGTCAAGAACACGCTGACCCGCCGCGCGGCCGAGGCCGCGGGCGCCGACGCGCTGCTCGCGCTGCTCGAGGGCCCGACAGCGATTGCGTTCCTCGAGACCGACGGCGACCCCGTTGCCGTTGCCAAGGCGATCGGCGCGACCGCCCGCGAAACGAAGGTGCTCGCGGTCCGGGGAGGCATCCTCGACGGCCGCCCGATCACGGCGGAGGACATCGAGAGCCTCGCGAAGCTCCCGCCGCTCGACCAGCTGCGCGGCCAGGTGCTCGGCGCGATCGCCGCTCCGCTCTACGCGATCGTCGGGCTGTTCAACGCGCCGCTCCAGAACCTCGTCGGGCTGATCGACGCCCGGATCGAGCAGCTGCAGGCGGGTGGAGATGCAAGTGGCTCAGAGCCACAAACCGTCGTTTCGGGCGAGGCCGAGCCCGCAGATTCCGCTCCGGAGGGCGAAGCGCCGGCCGAGCCGGAGGCAAGTGGCTCAGAGCCACAAACTGAGAACGAAGAGACCAGCGAAACGCAAGCAGAGGAGGAGTAGGCATGGCCAGCGGTGTCGACACCGTCTTCGGCGAGCTCGGGAAGATGACCGTCCTGGAGCTCGTCGAGCTGAAGAACAAGATCGAAGAGGAGTGGGGCGTGACGGCCGCAGCGCCGGTCGCGGTCGCCGCTCCGGCAGGCGGCGGCGGCGACGCGGCGGCGGCGGAGGAGCAGAGCGCCTTCGACGTCGTGCTGACCGAGGCCGGCCAGCAGAAGATCGGCGTGATCAAGGTCGTCCGCGCGATCACGGGCCTCGGCCTCAAGGAGGCCAAGGACGTCGTGGACAGCGCCCCCAAGGCAGTCAAGGAGGGCGTGCCCCGCGAGGAGGCCGACTCGATCAAGGCCCAGCTCGAGGAGGCCGGCGCGACCGTCGAGGTCAAGTAGCCTCGATCGAGGTTGACAGCCGGTTCCGGGAGGGCGCCTACGGGCGCCCTCCCTCGTTTCAGTGATCGCAGCAGGTGGAGCGCAGGTTCTCGGGCGCCGAAGCATCTAGTTGGGCGTAACCCCCAAGGACCCCGAGGAGACCTGTACCCGTGAAGCTCAAAGCACTCGTGATCACAGCCCTGTTCCTGGTCGGCATCGCCGCGTCGGTGGCAGTGGCCAAGGGCCCGCCCCCCGGCAAGGGCAAGAACAAGACGGCAACGTCCTCGACGGCGTCGACCAGCACAGGGTCGACGACGACGGACAAGCACTCCGCCAAGAAGCTCTGGATCTGCCACAGGACCGGCAGCACCAAGTGGGTCAAGATGCGGATCAACAAGCAGGCGTGGCCGGCGCACAAGCGGCACGGCGACCGCGCCCTCGAGGCCGAGCCCGGCTCGACCGGGACGACCTCGACGGCAAGCATCGCCTCGACCGCCTCGACCGGAACGACCACCGGAAAGGCCAAGGGCGCAGGCAGCTGCGCCGGGTCGTCCGGAAGCACCACCACGACCGGGCCCTAGCGCCCACACCCGACTGCGGACCTCCCCTCAGAGACGCCCGAAAGGGCGTCTCTGGCAATTCCGGGAGAGTCGCGCTACCATCCTGGCTACCGCCGACGGCGAACCCGTCCGGAATCCCTTGCGCATGGAGGGGGTACTTCGGTACCCTGAGCGGTTCCGCGCCGTTTCCGCTCGTCCGTCCGTCCGCTCTCCGCCCATTACCACGCCGTTTCTCCAAGGGAGGCTGTTCGCACTTTGACCACTCGGGTCACTGCGCCTCGCGCGCGCAAGAATTTTTCTCGCCTCAAGCACGTCCTCGACCTCCCCAACCTGATCGATATCCAGAAGGCCAGCTTCGACTGGTTCCTGGACGAGGGTCTCCGCGAGACGATCGACGACATCTCGCCGATCGAGGACTACACGGGCACCCTGGCTGTCGAGTTCGGGGAGTACCGCTTTGGCGAGCCGCCGGTCTCGATCACCGAGTGCCGGGAGAAGGACATGACGTACCAGGCTCCGCTCTCGATGACCGTCCGCTTCGTGAACAAGGAGACGGGCGAGATCCGCGAGCAGACGGTCTTCATGGGGGACTTCCCGATGATGACCGAGTGGGGCACGTTCATCATCAACGGCACCGAGCGCGTGATCGTCACGCAGCTCGTCCGGAGCCCGGGCGCCTACCTGATGGAGCCCAAGGACCCGACGAAGCAGGTCTTCACGGCGAACCTCATGCCGTCGCGCGGGTCGTGGCTCGAGCTCGAGATCGACAAGAAGGGAATCGTCTTCGCCCGGATCGACCGTAAGCGCAAGCTTCCGATCACCACGCTGCTGCGGGCGCTTCCCGCTGAGGACCCGACCACCGGGGTTGCGATCGACACCTCGACCAACGAGGCCCTCCTCAAGCTGTTCGACAACTCGATGTTCATCGTGAACACGCTGGAGAAGGATCCGGCGCAGACCGAGGACCAGGCCCTGATCGAGGTCTTCAAGAAGCAGCGCCCCGGCGAGCCGCCGACGCTCGACAACGCGCGCAACCTGCTGCGGTCGCTCTTCTTCGACCCGAAGCGCTACGACCTGACGAAGGTCGGCCGCTACAAGCTGAACCAGCGCCTGTCCGTCGACGTCCCCGAGGACACGCGGGTCCTCACGAAGCAGGACATCGTCTCGCTCGTCCGCAAGCTCGTCGAGCTGCCGAAGCTCCTCGGGCTCGAGGAGGAGTCGAAGGACTACGCAGCCGACGCAATCTCACTTCCGCGTGCGCCGATCGCGAGCGAGCTCGACGAGTACGAGCACTTCGGCAACCGGCGCCTGCGCACGGTCGGCGAGCTGATCCAGGAAGCGTTCCGGGTCGGCCTCTACCGCATGGAGCGCGTCGTCCGCGAGCGGATGACCACCGAGGACGTCGACACGATCACTCCGCAGACGATCATCAACATCCGCCCGGTCGTGGCGGCGCTGAAGGAGTTCTTCGGCTCCTCGCAGCTCTCGCAGTTCCTGGACCAGACGAACTCGCTCTCTAGCCTCACGCACCGCCGGCGCCTCTCGGCGCTCGGTGCCGGAGGCCTGACGCGCGAGCGCGCACCGATCGAGGTGCGCGACGTTCACCCGACGCACTACGGGCGCATGTGCCCGATCGAGACGCCTGAAGGCCCGAACATCGGCCTCATCTCGTCGCTCGCGTCGATGGCGACCGTGTCGGAGTTCGGCTTCATCCAGACGCCGTATCGCCGAGTCACGAACGGCAAGGTGACGGACGAGATCGTCTACCTCGACGCGATCGAGGAGGCGCAGTACACGATCGCGCAGGCCTCGGAGCGGATCGACGAGCGCACGGGCAAGTTCGAGCACGAGGCAGTGCTGTCCCGCCCGGGCGGCGGTGGCGGCGAGGCCGTGATCGCGGCCCCGAAGGACGTCGACTTCATGGACGTCGCACCGGCGCAGATCGTGTCGGTCGCGACCGCCCTGATCCCGTTCCTCGAGCACAACGACGCGAACCGCGCGCTGATGGGCGCGAACATGCAGCGGCAGGCAGTGCCGCTGATGATCGCCCAGGCGCCGCTCGTCGGCACGGGGCTCGAGTACCGGGCCGCGGTCGACACCGGCGACGTCATCCTGGCCGATACCGCGGGCCAGGTCGTCGACGTCGACGCCGAGTCGATCACCGTCGAGACGAAGGACGGCAAGGACTCCTACCCGCTGACGAAGTTCATGCGGTCGAACCAGGGCACGCTCATCCACCAGAAGCCGATCGTCGGCCTGGGTGAGCGCGTCAAGAAGGACCAGGTGCTCGCCGACGGGTCGTCGACCCGCGACGGCGAGCTCGCGCTCGGCGCGAACCTGCTGGTCGCCTTCATGCCGTGGGAGGGCTTCAACTTCGAGGACGCGATCGTGCTCTCGGAGCGGCTGGTCAAGGAGGACGTCCTCTCCTCGATCCACATCCACGAGTACGAGATCGACGCCCGCTCGACGAAGCTCGGCGACGAGGAGATCACGCGCGACATCCCGAACCGCTCGGAGGAGTCGCTTCGGAACCTCGACGACCGTGGCGTCGTCCGCATCGGCGCGGAAGTCGGCAGCGGCGACCTGCTCGTCGGCAAGGTCACGCCGAAGGGCGAGACCGAGTTGACCGCCGAGGAGAAGCTGATCCGCGCGATCTTCAAGGAGAAGGCGCGCGAGGTGCGCGACACCTCGCTGAAGGTGCCGCACGGCGAAGGCGGCGTCGTGATCGACGTCAAGACCTTCTCGCGTGACTCCGGTGACGACCTCAGCCCCGGCGTGAACGAGCTCGTCCGCGTCTACGTGGCCAAGAAGCGCAAGATCTCCGAGGGCGACAAGCTCGCCGGCCGCCATGGCAACAAGGGCGTGATCGCGAAGATCGTCCCCGAGGAGGACATGCCGTTCATGGAGGACGGCCGCCCGGTGGACGTCGTGCTCAACCCGCTCGGCGTGCCGTCGCGCATGAACATCGGCCAGATCCTCGAGACGCATCTCGGCTGGGCCGCGGCGCACGGCGTCTTCGCCGAGAACGGCGACGACCGCAGCGAGCCGTCACCCGTCGCCTCTCCTGTCTTCGACGGCGCAACGCCGCTCGACGTCGACGAGGCGCTGATCGAGTGGACGCGGCAGAACCCCGACCACCCGATCAAGTTCAACTACGACGCCAAGGGTCCGAAGGGACGCCAGGTCTCGGGCAAGGTGCGGCTGTTCGACGGCCGGACCGGCGATGCGTTCAAGCAGACCGTCACCGTCGGCTACATGTACATCCTCAAGCTGCTCCACCTCGTGGACGACAAGATCCACGCGCGCAGCACCGGCCCGTACTCGCTCGTCACCCAGCAGCCGCTGGGCGGCAAGGCGCAGTTCGGTGGCCAGCGCTTCGGCGAGATGGAGGTGTGGGCGCTCGAGGCCTACGGCGCCGCGTACACGCTGCAGGAGATGCTCACGATCAAGTCCGACGACACGGTCGGCCGCGTGAAGGCCTACGAGGCGATCGTCAAGGGCGAGAACATCGCGGAGCCCTCGATCCCCGAGAGCTTCAAGGTGCTGCTGAAGGAGATGCAGTCGCTCGCGCTGGACGTGCACGTGATCTCGGAGGACGGCGGCGAAGTCGAGGTCCGGGAAGAGGACGACGAGCTGCTCCGCGCTGCGGAAGAGCTCGGGATCGACCTCTCGCCCGGCTCGCTCCGCGCGGCCGCCCGCCAGCCCACGGCCGAGGAGTCCGAGGAGGGCCAGGAGCGCGTCGACACCGACGGAGAGCTCGCCCTGCCGGCCGACGAGGTGCTCACCGACCTCGACGAGGTCGAAGTGACGGCGGACGACGAAGAAGAGGCCGAGGCCCCGGTTGGGCCGCTGGCCGAAGTTGACATGGCGGATCTGGAAAAAGAGGAGTAGGGAGCGACTTGATCGATATCAACGACTTCGACGCAATTCGGATCGGCCTCGCGTCGTCGAAGCAGATCCGCGACTGGTCCTCGGGCGAGGTCACGAAGCCCGAGACGATCAACTACCGCACGCTCAAGCCCGAGCGTGACGGTCTCTTCTGCGAGCGCATCTTCGGTCCGACCAAGGACTGGGAGTGCTACTGCGGCAAGTACAAGCGCGTCCGCTACAAGGGGATCATCTGCGAGCGCTGCGGCGTCGAGGTGACGCGGCAGAAGGTGCGCCGCGAGCGCATGGGTCACATCGACCTGGCCGCTCCGGTCTCGCACATCTGGTTCTTCAAGGGCGTCCCGAGCCGCATCGGCTATCTGCTCGACATCGCCCCGCGCGAGCTCGAGAAGGTCCTCTACTTCGCCGCCTCGATCGTCACGGCGGTCGACAAGGAGGCGCGCGCGAAGGACCTGAACACGCTCGAGGACCAGGTCAAGGCCGAGTCCGAGCGCATCTACGTCGACCGGGACGAGGCGCTCGCCGCGCTCGAGGACCGGCTCGCCAGGCGCCGCGACTACTTCGTCAAGGGCAAGGAGTCGCGCAGCTTCGACGAGGACGACGACTTCTGGGTCCGCGGCCTCTCGAACTGGGCCGAGGAGGCAACGCTGCCGCCGCTCGACGAGGCCCGTGGTCTCGTCGGCGGGATGTTCAAGGACCTCGGCAAGACGATCACGACCGAGGACTCGAAGAAGATCCGCGAGCTCGTCCGGGACGGCGCGATTCGACCGGACCGCAAGCTGAACGCGCGCGAGCTCGAGCAGGTCGCCATGGCGGCCGAGCAGATCCGCAACGCGATCGCTCCGCTGACCAAGCAGCTCGACAAGGCCGCAGGCGCGAAGAAGGGCGCGATCACGAAGCACATCAACCGCGTCCTCGACGCGCTGCTCGACGGCGTCGAGCCGCACGAGGAAGACGTCGACATCATCAAGGCGGTCGACCAGAAGAACCTCGAGAAGGCCCGCACGCTCGGCAAGGGGCTCCTCGCGGAGACGCTGGAGCGCGACGCCGACGTCGAGACGCCCGAGCAGCTTCGCGAGCTCGTCAACGACCTCTGCCTGAAGACCGACGGGAAGATCCAGAAGGAAGATCTGGATGCGTTGGTGCAGTGGGCGCTGAAGGTGCGCGAGATGTACCAGGACATCGAGCAGCGCCGCGCCGACGCGCGCGAGGCTGCCGAGGACTCGCGCGACCGGCTCGAGCGCACGTGGCTGCTGTTCAAGGACCTCGAGGTCAAGCACATCGAGGGCGACGAGCAGCTCTTCCGCGAGCTCAAGGACCGGTTCGGGTCTCCGTACGGCTTCGGCGTGTACTTCAGGGGCGGCATGGGCGCGGAGTCGATCCGCGAGCTGCTGAAGGACCTCGACCTGAACAACGAGGCGGCGATCCTCCGCGAGACGATCCGCACCTCGAAGGGTCAGAAGCAGCAGCGCGGGATCAAGCGCCTGAAGGTCGTCAACGCGTTCATCACGAGCGAGAACCGGCCCGAGTGGATGATCCTCGAGGCGGTTCCGGTGATTCCGCCGGAGCTCCGCCCGATGGTCCAGCTCGACGGCGGCCGTTTCGCGACGAGCGACCTGAACGACCTCTATCGGCGCGTGATCAACCGGAACAACCGGCTGAAGCGCCTGCTCGACCTCGGCGCACCCGAGATCATCGTGAACAACGAGAAGCGCATGCTCCAGGAGGCCGTCGACGCACTGTTCGACAACGGCCGCCGTGGTCGCGCGGTCACGGGCCCGGGCAACCGGCCGCTGAAGTCGCTCAGCGACATGCTGAAGGGCAAGCAGGGCCGGTTCCGCCAGAACCTGCTCGGCAAGCGCGTCGACTACTCAGGCCGCTCGGTGATCGTGTCAGGCCCGTACCTGAAGCTGCACCAGTGCGGCCTGCCGAAGCTGATGGCGCTCGAGCTCTTCAAGCCGTTCATCATGAGCCGGCTCGTCGAGCGGAAGACCGTCCAGAACATCAAGGCCGCCAAGAAGTACGTCGACTCGATGACGCCCGAGGTCTGGGACGTCCTGGAAGAGGTGATCACCGAGCACCCGGTGCTGCTGAACCGCGCGCCGACGCTCCATCGCCTCGGCATCCAGGCGTTCGAGCCCGTGCTCGTCGAGGGCAAGGCGATCCAGGTCCACCCGCTCGTCTGTCACGCGTTCAACGCGGACTTCGACGGCGACCAGATGGCCGTCCACGTGCCGCTGTCCGCAGAGGCTCAGGCCGAGGCGCGGATCCTCATGCTCTCGGCGAACAACATCTTCTCGCCGGCTCACGGGCGCCTGCTCGCGACGCCGTCGAAGGACATGGTGCTCGGCCTCTACTACCTCACGTACTCGGACACGGATCTGACGAAGCTCGAGGCGGCCAAGCTCAAGCCGAGGCCGAAGCGCTTCCAGTCCGAGGAGGAGATCGAGCTCGCGCTCGACGCGGAGCAGGTCGGGATCCAGCAGCCGATCGAGTTCAGGTTCGAGAGCGGCGAGTCGATCGTCACCACCCCCGGCCGCGTGATCTTCAACCAAGAGGTCGAGCGGGTGCTCTCCGAGGCGGTGGGCATGGGCAGCGACGAGGAATGGCTGCACGACTTCGCGAACGAGACGCTCTCGAAGCGCGAGATGGACATCTTCCTGCTGCTGCTCGCGGAGAACTACGGCCCGCACGTCATGGCGGCCGTGCTCGACAAGGTGAAGTCGCTCGGCTTCCACTACGCGACGCAGGCCGGCGTGACGATCTCGAAGAACGACGTCGTCATCCCGCCGGACAAGGAAGAGATCCTCGAGGGCTTCGAGGGTGAGGTTCGCACGATCGAGGACCAGTACTTCCGCGGCCTGATCACCGACGAGGAGCGCAAGGAGGCCGTCGTCAGCAAGTGGACGGAGGCCACGGACGCCGTCGCCGACGCGATGGAGCGGAACCTCGACGAGCTGAACCCGATCTTCATGATGGCCAACTCGGGTGCGCGAGGCTCGATGAAGCAGATCCGCCAGCTCGCCGGCATGCGCGGTCTGATGGCGAATCCGAAGGGCGACATCATCGAGCGGCCGATCAAGGCGAACTTCATGGAGGGCCTGTCGGTGCTCGAGTACTTCATCTCGACGCACGGCGCCCGCAAGGGACTCGCCGACACGGCGCTCCGCACGGCCGACTCGGGTTACCTGACCCGGCGTCTCGTCGACGTCGCGCAGGACGTGATCATCCGGATCGAGGACTGCAAGACGGACGAGGGCATCGTCCTCCCGCTCACCTCGGTGGACGGCCCGAACCGCAGCCTCTACGGCCGGCGGCTCGCCGAGGACGTGCGGAAGCCGCTCGCGTCGGGCAAGCCCGGCAAGACGGTGCTCGCCGAGCGCGGCGAGATCCTCACGAAGGCGCTCGTGGACGAGCTGATGGAAGAGCTCGACGACGACACGATGATCTCCGCGCGGAGCGTCCTGAAGTGCCGCTCCGAGCACGGCGTGTGTCGTGCGTGTTACGGGATCTTCCTCGCCACCGGTGAGATCGCCGAGATCGGCGACGCGGTCGGGATCATTGCCGCGCAGTCGATCGGCGAGCCGGGCACGCAGCTCACGATGCGCACCTTCCATACGGGTGGCGTCGCGGGCGCGGACATCACGCACGGCCTTCCGCGCGTCGTCGAGATCTTCGAGGCGCGCAACCCGAAGGGCGCTGCGGTGCTCGCAGAGATCGCGGGTCGCATCACGGTCGAGGAGACCGAGCGCGGGCCGAAGATCACGATCACGCCCGACGACTCCGAGGCTGAGGAGAAGGAGTACGCGCTCCCCCGCCGCACCCGGCTGCTCGTCAAGAAGGCCGACGTCGTCGCTCCGGGCGACCCGCTGAACGAGGGGTCGATCGCGCCGGCCGAGCTGCTCGAGCTGCACGCGCACTCGGGCAGGCCGTCGACCGAGACCGAGCTCTACCTCGTCGGCGAGGTGCAGAAGGTGTACCGCTCGCAGGGCGTCGACATCCACGACAAGCACATCGAGCTGATCGTTCGGCAGATGCTGAAGAAGGTGCGCGTCGACAACTCCGGCGACACCGACCTGCTGCCCGGCCAGCTGGTGGACAAGGTCGTGCTCGAGCGCGAGAACCTCCGTGTGAAGAAGGAGAAGGGCAAGAAGGAGCAGGCGACCTTCGAGCCGCTGATCCTCGGGATCACGAAGGCGTCGCTCGCGACGGAGTCGTTCCTCTCGGCGGCTTCCTTCCAGGAGACGACGAAGGTGCTCACCGACGCGTCGATCGAGGGCAAGGTCGACCGGCTGCTCGGCCTGAAGGAGAACGTGATCATCGGGAAGCTCATCCCGGCGGCCACGGGGCTGAAGCGGTACCGCGGGATCGAGATCGGCCCGTCTTCGAAGGTGCCCGCGTCCGCGTACACGCGGCCGGCCACCGAGGAGCAGCTGCTCGCCGCACTGCAAGAGATCGGCGGCGACGGCGACGGGATCGACCTCCAGTCACTCGGCCTGGACTTCGGCGGCACGCCGGGTTCGGACACGACCTCGTCCCACGAGGCCGGAGAAGCCGAGGAGACGCCCGAGGTCGAGACCCCGCTCGACGAAGACTGAGGGACTTCCCTCAACTGCTGTAAGCGAGGCCCGGCTCAGCCGGGCCTCGCTGCTTCTCAGCCCGCCGCGGCCTTCTCGAGCTCGTCGATCTCGATCTTCCTCATCTTCAGCATTGCGGCCATGACGCGGTTCGCCTTCTCCTTGTCCTCGTCGCCGAGGAGCTCGCCCAGTTGGCGCGGGATGATCTGCCACGAGACGCCGAACCTGTCCGTGAGCCAGCCGCACGGTCCCTGTTCGCCGCCCTCGGACAGCTTCTCCCAGAGGTCGTCGACCTCTTCCTGGGTCTCGCAGTTCACGAAGAGCGAGAAGCCCTGCCCGAACGTGAACGAGGAGCCGCCGTTCAAAGCCATGAATTCCTGGCCGTCGAGCTCGAACGTTCCGGTCATCATCGAGCCCGCCTGGCCTGGGCCGGTGTCCCCGTAGTAGCGCTTGCTGGTGATCCTCGAGTTCGGGATGACGGACGTGTAGAGGTTCATCGCGTCCTCAGCTTGACCGTCGTAGGTCAGGAACGTGGTGATCTTCTTCTGCATCGTGGAGAGCCTCCTCGAGGATCGGTTTGCCTGATCCGTAGACCGGACGAGACCGCAGAACTCATCGCCAGCCGTAAGGGAACCATGAAATGAGGGGCCACGGTCCGCTGCCTTTGCTACACCCTGTCCCTGTGAGGGCACTTGTCGTCGCGCTGGCCGCGCTTGCCTTTCCCGCCTCCGCGGTCGCGGGGCCCTGCGGGCTGCCCGACGGCGCCCCGGTCTGGGTCGACTTCGGCGCCGCCGAGGTCGAGAGCGTGCTCGCGAGACCGGGGATCGTCGCCGCGACCTCGACCGGCGAGTACCCGGCGCGCCTGCGCGCCCAGGGCGCCCAGACCATCTACTGGGACATGAACCTTCGCTTGCGCGTCGGCACGACGACCGAGCCGTACGATCCCGCGACGATCGAGGAGCGCGCGAACCGCCTCTTCGTGTTCGCTGCCTCGCAGACGCAGTGCGCGACGCCGTGGATCGCGCTCAACGAGCTCAACGGGGCGAACCTCGAGACGCCCTGGACGCCGAACAACGCGCAGTACCGCGACAACGTCCTCAGGCTCGTGCGCGCGCTTGCCGCGCGCGGTGCACGGCCGTTCCTGCTGATCAGCTCGATGCCGTTCACCGGGACCGACGAGGCGGTCGCGTGGTGGCGTGCCGTCGCCGCCGTCTCCGACGTCGTGCCGGAGGTCTACTTCAACGGCCGTTCGCTCGCCGCCCAGGGACCGCTGCTCGCGAACCGCCGGCTGCGCGCCGGGCTGCGCCGCGGCGTGGCACGGCTCGTCGAGATCGGCATCCCGGTCACGCGCATCGGCCTGATGCTGGGCTTCCAGAGCGCGGCAGGCACCGGTGGGCGGGAAGGGTTGCGCCCTCGCGAAGAGTGGTTCCGCGTCGTCAAGTGGCAGGCGCTGGCCGCTCGCGAGATCGCTGCGGAGATGAACGTCGCCACGGTGTGGTCGTGGGGGTGGGGGACGTACAGCGAAGCCGGCCGCGACCCCGACAAGCCCGACGCAGTCTGCGCGTACCTCTGGGCGAGGAACGCACAGCTCTGCAACGCGCCCGCGCAGCTCGGGAAGGACTTCAACGCATCCCGAGTCGAAGGCCAGCTGCGGTTGCCCGGCACCGCGATGTGCAAGGTCGGCCCGAGCACGATCGGCATGCACGCGATCGCGCAGCTCAACCGCGTCGTGCAGGACCGCGACGTCGCCTACAGCGCGCTGCTCGCCCGGCTCGCCGGGATGTACGGCGCGCAGGTGACCGCACGCGAGATCTTCGCGGCCGAGCGAGCAGTGATCGCGCTGCGCTTCGGCGGCAGCCGCTCGTCGTACGTCGCGGCGCTCGCGAAGTCGCGCGCGTCCGTCGAGGTCGCCCGCAGCGTCCTCGCAGATCAGCTCCGCCAGCGCAAGCTCGCGGCGAAGCTGCGCGTGTCGGGCCCGAGCGCCGGGAGCATCGCCGGGTTCTACTTCTCGTATCCGGAGCTGCTCGTGCGGCGGGTCGAAGCCGTCCCCTCTCCCTGGTGGCTCGCGGGCCGGCGCAACGGGCTCGCGATCTCGTCGTTCTCCCCCGACCGGCTGTTCCGGGCGCCCGCCGGTCAGCGGACGAGCGTCGCGACGCTCGAAGGCTCGTTCGCGATCAGGCCGCTGGATCTCTCGCGCCCACTCGGCTCGGTCTCCATCTCGGAGCTGCGCCCGACGATCACTGCCGTGCTGAAGCAGCACGCGCGCCTGGAAGCCGCAGGGCGCTGGCTCACCTCGAAGCAGTCGGTGCTGCTGAACGACGCCACGTGCCGTCGCGACGACCTGCCGCAGGCGGCGCTGATCGAGCTGACCGACTTCCTGCCGTTCCTGGTACTCCCCGGCTAAGGAGGGCTTGGCGGAACGGGCGCTGTGCCGCCGGGCCGCGTCCCGCCAAGCCCTCCTAACGCCAGGGAAACGCGGCGTCGTAGCGGAGCTCCGATGCGTTCTTGCCCCGGAGCGCGAACACGCGGACTTTCGTTCCGCTCTTCGGCGGGGGCAGCAGGCTCGTTGGCAGCTCGAACTCGAAGCCTGTCTTGCCGAGCTCCTGCTCGCCGAGGATCGCGTGCGGCTTCAAGTTCTCCGCCCGTCCGAAGTACACGGCGCGGTCGCCCGCGAAGACGACGAGCGTGTCCACGCGCTTCGTCGTTCCACGCAGCGCGGCTGACCCGCTGAACAACCAGCCGGTCGCAGCACGCTTCGCGCGAACGACACCCGGGAGCGCACCCCTCGTCACCGGGACGCGGCTCGTGCCGACCTGGACGGCAGCCCCGTCGTTCAACAGCGAGTAGCCGACGTCGCTACCGCGCAGGCGCGCGAGCGCGACCGAACCGTCGGCGTCCTCGATCGCGAACACCTCGACGGCGTTTCGCCCGTTCCGGAACGCCTCCTCCGGGACGAGTGCCGAGAAGCGCGTCTGCCCGTGCTGGTCGAACGTCCTCGTAAAGGCGGCGATCTCGCCGTTCAGCGCAATCGCCAGGTCGGTGGTGCCCGTCGTTCCGTCGACCACGCCTTCGATGAACGACGGGAGGAAACTCGAGCCGAGGTCGACCGCGTCGAGCAGCGTCGTCCCGTCGATCTTCACCGCGAGCGATCCGCTCGGTGCAACAGGCAGCGATGCGGGACTGCGGCCGACCAGCTCGCGGTGCGGCCCGATCGCGTAGATCTTCGCGAGCGAGCCGGTGCCGAACACGGCGGCGTGCTCGCGGGCCTCGCGGGCTCGGCGCTCGCGGAGGACTGAGAGCTGCGCCGAGACGGGTGAGCCGTCCTGCTTCAGGACGGAAACCGTTCCGTCCGCCGGCGGGTGGCTTCCCACCAGCGGGCGCCCGTCGACCTTCCAGTCGAGCGGCACGCCGAGGACGCGCGCGATCGTTGGCACGATGTCGATCGTCTTCGCAAGCCCGTCGACCGTGCGTCCTCGCTGTTGGCCGGGCAGCTTGACGAACAGCGGCACGAACGCGATCTCGTCGAGGTTCGTCGGCGTCGGGAGCCGGCGCTGGTCTCCGAGCCTGAAGCCGACGCCGTGATCCGCGGTCACGATCACGAGGGCGCGGTCGTACAGGCCGATCTCCTTGAGCCTGCGAAGCAGGAGACCGAGCGCTTCGTCGGTGTAGCCGAGCTGAAGCAGGTACCGCTGCTGGGCCTGGAGCGCCGGCCACTCCTCGAGCCAGCGCCCGTTGTCGATCCCGCGCAGGAGCCGAGCGTCGATCGCGTAGCGCCGTCCGGACGGGAGGTAGACGTACGGCACGTGCGGCAGCAGCGAGTCGAGGAAGTAGAGCGTCGGCTTTCCTCCCCTGGACAGCAACTTTGTGAAGCGGCAGATGCTCCGCGCGCACGCGTCGACCTTGCCTCCCTGCGCGCGCTGCGCGGTCTCCTCTTCCTCGGGCTCGCCGCGGCCGAAGTTGCCCCACGAGTCGTCGATCGCGGGCACACGACGCACGTAGCGGTCCGGGAGGACCAGGTGCAGGTACACGATCCCGGCGTCCGACGCGAGCGACCCGGCCTCGCCCGGGACGACCTGGTTCTGCGCGGCGGCGACCTCGCGGCAGAGCGAGGGCGGACACAGTCGCGTCAAAGACTCCAGCGCGACGACGCGGTAGCTCCCGCCGAGCATCGTGAAGAGGTTGTTCGGGTACTCCGAGGCGACCGGGAGCTTCTTGGGGTCGGGAAGGAGGCCGCTCAGGATCGACGGCTGCGCCACCTCGCTCAACCAGTAGACCGTCGTCGCGTCGCGGTACCAGGTCGACCCTCGCGCGAGCGCGGCGAAGTTCGGAAAGCGCTCGGCGTCGATCTGCTCCCGAGCATTCATCAACGAGGTCGTGTTGAGCTCGTCGAACGCGATCAACACGACCGGCGTGCGCGCGTCGACCGTCGCTGCTCGCACGGGCGGTGTGTCGGCGCGCACGAGCTTCGAGACCGGTGAGCTGAAGAGGAAGAGCGCAACGAGCAGGAACGGCGCAGGCGCGAGCACGGTGAGCACGAACCGTGCGGTGGGCGCGCGCCCATAGACGAACCCCGCAGCCGCACCGGCGAGCGCCGCAGCTGCGATCGCGACCGGCCCGTCGAGCACGTCGAGCCTCGTCACGATGTAGAGCGCGAGCAGCGCGGACAGCGCGCCCACGAAGACGAGGTGTAGCACCTCGGCAAACGGCCGGCTGACGAGCCCGACGAGAAGCTCGATCGCGACGAGAACGAGCGCAGGCCCGAACGTGAGGGCGAGCGCGAACAGCACGATCTCGGTGTCCGACGATCCACGCACCACGAAGAAGGCCGGGTTCTTGCCGAGGATGTCGAGGACCGGCTGAGCGACGCCGAGCGCGGAGAGGACAGCCAGGTGGATGCCGTTCCGCAGCATGGCGGGCCGTTACCCGCGCGGACGCGCGTGGTAGATGATGCGGCTGCCCTCGCCGAGCTCGATGGACTCGAGCACGTCGAAGCGCTCCTCGAGGCACTGCTCGAACCAGTCGCGGCGATAGTCGGGATGGTCGTGCTCACGCTTGCGCGCGAGCAGTCGGGCCACCATCGGGTCCTCCGGCGTCGGGAACTCGATCACCGTGGCGCCGCCGAGGTCGCGGAGCCAGTCGAGAAACGAGGCGACGGGGACGTTGCCGGAGATCGACACGTGGTGCAGGACTGCGAGGCAGAGGGTGAGGTCCGGCCTGCCGCGCTCGGGCAACGGCTGCCGTTCCATCCCTCGCCAGCCGAGGCCCGGCGACGGGTCGACGACGTTCACGACGAGCGGGAGGATCCGCTCCGAGCGCTGCTCCGCGAGCTCGCCGTACAGCCGGTCGACGACGACGGCGTCGGAGTCCATCGCCACGACGTACTCGGCGATCTCGGCCGCGTCGCGTGAGTGCTGTCCCTCGTTCGCACCGACGTCCCAGACGAGCCGCGGCGACTCCGCCTTCACGGCGTCGGCGACGAAGCGGCGCTTACGCTCGGCATCTTCGTCGGTGTAGGTCGTCGTCAAGCCGTAGTCGGACCACGTCGAGTCCGACCGCGGAGGCCGAAGCCGCGTCACGAGGCGCTCGAGCCGGCCCACGTTCGCGACGATCAGCTCCTTCTTGAAGCCGGCGCGCTTGAGCTCGCCCTTCACGTCGCTCGTGCTGCCCGCGTAGCGGCGCTCGAGGCGGTTGTGCAGCACGACGTCCGTCATGACGCCGCGGTGGAACAGGTCGCGCCCGGAAAGGAAGTTTCGGGCCTCCGCCGGCGTGATCCCGTCGATCGAGCCGCGCAGCCGCGGCTGGAACGGGACGTCCTTCCAGGCGTGGAGCATGAGCGGGTAGAGGAAGAGCATGCAGAACTGCCGGTAGCCGGCCCACGGCTCGCCTTCCCGCAGCGGCTCGAACGACCCGACGTCGACGAAGACCGGCCGTGCGCCGACGAACTGGACGTTGTACGGCGACGAGTCCTTCAGCATCCAACCGGCCTCGACCGAGCGCCGGACGAGCTCGAGCTGCAGCAGCGCGGCGGCGCGGAGCATCCCGAACGTCCACTCGTATGGGTACGAGACGAACGGGACGACGTCGTGCTCGAGGACTCCCGCGACCGGCTCGTGCAGCCCGGTCTCGCCGAGCTCGAGCCCGTCGGCCTCGCGAGTGCCGATCAGCTTGCGCTCCTCGACGAGCTGGGCGAGAAGCGGCGACGCCGAGAACGCGCGCCAGTCGTCGAGGCCGCGCTTCGACAGGACGCGGAAGATGCGCCCGTCCGAGCGGACGACCCGGCTGTCCGGGTCGCGGAACGAACCGGGCTCGAGGTCGGTGGCCGTGCCGGTCTGCTCGTCCACCTGACCCCGCGCGGTCAGTGCGGCGTGCTTTCGTCCTCGGGCGGGCTGAGGCGAAGGACCCTGCGCACGCGGCGCCAGTACAGCTTTGCCGTCACGGCGGCGGCGGCGACGCCCCCGGCGATCATCTGGAGTACGAGGCTCCCGGTCCCGGGATCGATGTAGGCGAGGTTGGTGATCATTGTGTGACGAGGAGGATAGCGGGCGCTCGATGGCGCTACCCTCTTCGGGGTTCCAGGCCCTCAAGCGGCTACGGGAAGCCGCCGATATCGCTACCGGTGGCCTGCGCCCGCTTTCTCATCCTGGTTTCGACCGTGGCCGTGCTCGCGCTGCCCGCCACGGCCTCTGCGAGCGAGCAGTTCGCCGACATGAACCTCCGCAAGCCGACGCTCAAGGTGAACGCGAAGGGTCAGGCGCTCGTCGAGTACACGACCGAGCAGGGGCTCCGCCGCCATGTCCTGATGTGGGGCGCGGTCAACGCGAACCACCCCAGCCGCGACGTGAACCAGGTGCGCTTCCGCCGGGACTTCAGCGGCGGCCTCGCCACCTACAAGCGGGCGGTCTGGAAGCGCTTCGCGAACGCCTGCCGCCGCTACGACGGACCTGCGCTCGCCTACTTCGTCGCCGGCTGCAAGGCGCCGGACGGCTCGTACTGGGCGCTCCAGTCCTGGCAGCGCCGGCTGCCGCTGCTCGGGTTTGACCCCTGGCTGGCGATCCAGGACGACTACGAGCTTCACCTCTCGCACTGGAGCGGCCCGCTGCCCGTGCTCGAGGCGCACGTGAACTGGACCTACGGGCTCCAGTTCCAGGGCGTTTTCGGGCGCCTCAGCTACCTCGGCCAGCCCGTGTTCGGCTTCTCGAGCTCGAGCGAGGGGAACCCGCGTGACCGCTACAGCCGCAACGTCTACATCGACACCTTCAACTCTGCGTACGGCGCCGGCTGGAAGCGCGAGTCAGGGATCCTGACGCACCAGAACACCGGGACCTTCTGCCATAGCTTCGTCCCGGGCCAGAAGCCGTTCGCCGGCTACCCGTCGCAGATCCCGCGCCCCGCGGCTCCGGGCTCTCGTTACCGGATCAGCGTGATGGGCCCCGGCGTCACGCCGGTGCTCATGTGGGAAGGCTCGGGCCTCCCGAACTTCAACGGCGGGGACAAGAACCATCACGCCGTCGAGGCCGAAGCGAACGCCGCGTTCGACCGCGTGATGGCGGGCGACCGCATCTGCCGCAACGAGCGCTAGCCCGCGCTCGCGCCCACGATCTGGCCCTTGCCCGACTCCTTGGCGCGGTAGAGCGCGTCGTCGGCCCGCTGGAAGAACGCGACCGCGTCGTCCTCCGGGCGTAGCTCGGCCACTCCGGCCGAGAAGACGATCTGACCGACCTGGCCGATCGGCTGCGCCGAGACCGCGTGCTGGATCCGGCGGTAGAGCTGCTCGGCGTCGCGGAGCGTCGACTCCGGCAGGACGACCGCGAACTCGTCGCCCCCGACGCGGCACGCGATGTCGGCGGTGCGCACGACGTCGCGCACGCGGGTCGCGGCGTCGGCGAGCACGCCGTCCCCGGCGAGGTGCCCGATCTGGTCGTTGATCGCCTTGAAGTCGTCGAGGTCGAAGACGACGAGCGCCAGGTCGCGGTTGTAGCGGTGGGCGCGGGCGACCTCACGGGCGAGCGTCTCGTGGAAGTAGCGGCGGTTGTGCAGCCCGGTGAGCGCGTCGAGGTCGGCCAGCTGCCTGGCCTCCCTGAAGCGCTGGGCGTTCTCGATCGCCGGGCCGGCGCGCTGCGCGAGCTGCTCCAGCTCCTCGATCGCGTCGTCGCCGAGCTCCGCCTCGTCCCGTGTGAAGACCGCGAGGTAGCGCTCCACGTCGTCCGCCTCCGGGAGCAGGGGCATCGGCACTGCGAGCCCCGACCTGATCAGGTCACCGTTCTGCGAGATCTCCTCGGGGTCGTACCGGTAGCTGATCCCGATCGCCCGGGCCCGGCGGCCGTTCGGTGGCCCGGCGATCGCCTGTCGCTCGGCCTCCTCCTGGGACAGGCCGAGCGTCGCGACGAGCGGCGGGCCGGCGGGGTTCCCGACCCAGACGAGGGCGGCGTCGGAATCCGTCGCGTGGGTGGCCGCTTCGAGCGTCCGCGTGAGCACCTCGTCGAGGTCGATGGAGCCGCCGAGGTCGCTCAGCACGCGATTCCGGCGCAGTTCGCCCTCCGCCTGCTCCCGGGCGCCGGCGAGCTCTCTCGCCAGCTCGTCGATCCGGACGTTCAGGTTCTCCACGAGCTCGGAAACGCGCCGGTCAGCGCGTTTCGAGGAGCGGCGTGCCAGAACCGTCGCGGCGACAGCCGCGACGATCACCAGAACTGCCACAGCACAGGCGATCAGCAGAGTCATTTGGGTACTTCGACGCCAGCCCTGCCGGTGGCAGGGGCCGACTGACTGTAGTCCCGTCTAGACCGCAGGTCTATGGCTTGTAACCAGGAAAGGAGAGGGCCGCAGGGCATCGGTACAACGTGCGCGAGAGCCCGAAAGTTTCGCTCCAGAAGCGGGTTTGCCTCGTTTGCCCCCCAACTCAACCTTCGCTACCATGGTCAACGCGGTTGGCGGGGCTCGACCCTGCCAGCCTTCTCTGCGTCTAGAAGAGGATCGATATTCCCGCATGCCCACCGTGAACCAGCTGATCCGCAAGCCCCGCACTGCGCCCAAGGCGAAGACCAAGACGCCGGCGCTCCGCGGAGCCCCGCAAAAGCGGGGGGTTTGCACACGCGTCTACACGACCACCCCGAAGAAGCCAAACTCGGCCCTCCGGAAGGTCGCCCGCGTGCGGCTCACGAACCAGATGGAGGTCGGGGCCTACATCCCCGGCGAGGGGCACAACCTGCAGGAGCACTCGGTCGTCTTGATCCGCGGCGGCCGCGTCAAGGACCTGCCGGGCTTCCGCTACAAGGTGATCCGGGCCGCGCTCGACACGTCGGGCGTCTCGGACCGCAAGCAGGGCCGCTCCAAGTACGGCGCGAAGCGGGGTAGCTGATGCCTCGCCGTGCCGAAGTTCAGGCGCGGCCCGTCGAGGCCGACGCCGTCTACGAGAGCCCGCTCGTCACGCAGGTGATCAACAAGGTGATGCTCGACGGCAAGAAGTCGCTCGCCGAGCAGATCGTCTACGGCGCGCTGGCCGAGATCGGCGAGAAGACCGGCAAGCCGCCGGTCGAGGCGCTCGAGCAGGCCGTCAAGACCGTCACGCCCGTGCTGGAGGTCCGTTCCCGCCGCGTCGGCGGGGCGAACTACCAGGTGCCCGTCGAGGTGCCGCAGCGCCGCGCGCGGACGCTCGCCGTCCGCTGGCTCGTCCAGTACGCGCGCGACCGCCGCGAGAAGGGGATGCAGGCCAAGCTCGTCGGCGAGATCCTCGACGCGATCAACCAGCAGGGCGGCGCATTCAAGAAGAAGGACGACATCTACCGGATGGCGCAGGCCAACAAGGCCTTCGCGCACTATCGCTGGTAGAGGGGGAAACGACTCAGTGGCTGTAACGCAACAAGCAATCGCGCTCGACCGCGTCCGGAACATCGGGATCATGGCCCACATCGATGCGGGCAAGACCACGACGACCGAGCGGATCCTCTACTACACGGGCCGCACCCACAAGATGGGCGAGGTCCACGAGGGCGCCGCGACGATGGACTGGATGGCGCAGGAGCAGGAGCGCGGGATCACGATCACCTCTGCCGCGACGACGGCGCAGTGGCGCGATCATCGGATCAACATTATCGATACGCCCGGGCACGTGGACTTTACGGTCGAGGTGGAGCGAAGCCTGCGCGTCCTCGACGGCGCGATCGCCGTTTTCGACTCGGTCGCCGGCGTCGAGCCCCAGTCCGAGACGGTCTGGCGCCAGGCCGACCGCTACAAGGTTCCGCGGATCGCCTTCATCAACAAGATGGACCGCACCGGCGCGGACTTCTTCGCCTCCGTGCAGTCGATGATCGACCGCCTCGGCGCGAAGCCCGTCCCGATCCAGCTCCCGATCGGCCAGGAGGAGCATCACCGCGGCGTGATCGACCTCGTCGAGATGCGCGCGATCACCTTCCCGGACGACCTCGGGACGAAGATGGACATCGAGGAGATCCCGGCCGAGCTCCTGGAGCAGGCGCAGGAGTACCACCACCAGCTGATCGAGGCAGTCGCCGACCACGACGACGAGCTGACGGAGACCTACCTCGGCGACGAGAACGCGGTCACGGCCGAGATGCTGAAGCGCGCGCTTCGCGCAGCGACGCTCGACAACTCGGTCACGCCCGTGCTCGCCGGCTCGGCGTTCAAGAACAAGGGCGTGCAGCCGCTGCTCGACGCGGTGGTCGACTACCTGCCGAGCCCGCTCGACGTGCCGCCGATCCACGGGATCGACCCGCGTACCGACCACGAGCTCTCGCGTCGCCCGGCACTCGACGAGCCGTTCGCCGCGCTCGCGTTCAAGGTCATGTCGGATCCCTACGTCGGCAAGCTGACGTACATCCGGGCCTACTCCGGCGTGCTGAAGGCCGGCGACAAGGTCATGAACACGACGACGGGCAAGACCGAGCGCATCTCGCGCATCCTCCAGATGCACGCGAACCACCGCGAGGAGCGCGAGGAGATCACCGCGGGCGAGATCGCCGCCCTCGTCGGCGTGAAGAACACGACCACGGGCGACACGCTCTCCGTCGAGACCGCCCCGATCAAGCTCGAGGCGATGGAGTTCCCGGACCCGGTGATCTCGGTCGCCGTCGAGCCGAAGACGAAGGGCGACCAGGACAAGCTCGGCCAGGGCCTGCAGCGCCTCTCGGAGGAGGACCCCACCTTCCGCGTGCGGACCGACGAGGAGACCGGTCAGACGCTCATCTCAGGGATGGGCGAGCTGCACCTCGAGATCATCGTCGACCGTCTCAAGCGCGAGTTCAACGTCGACGCGAACGTCGGCCGCCCGCAGGTCGCCTACCGCGAGACGATCTCGAAGGCGGTCGAGAAGATCTCGGGCAAGTTCGTCCGCCAGACCGGCGGCCGCGGCCAGTACGGCCACGCCGTGATCAACGTCGAGCCGGCGCAGGGCGAGGGCTACGAGTTCGTCGACAAGATCGTCGGCGGGAAGATCCCGAAGGAGTACATCCCCTCGGTCGACCTCGGGATCCAGGAGGCGCTGGAGTCCGGCATCCTCGCCGGCTACCCCGTCGTGGACGTCCGGGTCGAGCTCGTCGACGGGTCGTACCACGACGTCGACTCGAGCGAGATCGCCTTCAAGGTCGCCGGCTCGATGGCGATCAAGGAGGCGCTGAAGCGCGCGAAGCCGAAGCTGCTCGAGCCGGTGATGACCGTCGAGGTCGTCACGCCCGAGGACTACCTCGGCGACGTGATGGGCAACCTCAACTCTCGGCGCGGCCGGGTGGAGCACCTCGAGCCCCGCGGCAACGCCCAGGCGATCAAGGCAATGGTTCCGCTGTCGGAGATGTTCGGATACGCGACCGACCTGCGCTCCATGACGCAGGGTCGTGCAACCTTCACGATGCAGTTCGAGCGCTACGAGGACGTCCCGCAGGGGATCGCCTCCGAGCTCGTCACTGCAGAGGCATAGAAAAGGAGAACCGGAGGAGCAATGGCAAAGCAGAAGTTTGAGCGCACGAAGCCGCACGTCAACGTCGGCACCATCGGTCACATCGACCACGGGAAGACCACGCTCACGGCGGCGATCACGAAGGTCCTCGCCGAGCAGGGTGGCGGCACGGCGATGAGCTTCGAGGAGATCGACAACGCTCCCGAGGAGCGTCAGCGTGGCATCACGATCAACACGACGCACGTCGAGTACGAGACGGCGAACCGTCACTACGCGCACGTCGACTGCCCGGGGCACGCCGACTACATCAAGAACATGATCACGGGCGCCGCCCAGATGGACGGGGCGATCCTCGTGGTCTCGGCAGCCGACGGCCCGATGCCGCAGACGCGCGAGCACATCCTGCTCGCCCGTCAGGTCGAGGTGCCGGCGATCGTCGTCGCGCTGAACAAGGCCGACATGGTCGACGACCCCGAGCTGCTCGAGCTCGTCGAGATGGAGGTGCGCGAGCTCCTCACGAAGTACGAGTTCCCCGGCGACGAGATCCCGGTCATCCAGGTCTCGGCGCTGAAGGCGCTCGAGGGCGACGAGGCTGCGATCAAGCAGGTGCTGGAGTTGATGGAGGCCGTCGACTCCTACATCCCCGAGCCGACCCGCGACGTCGACAAGCCCTTCCTGATGCCGATCGAGGACGTGTTCACGATCACCGGCCGCGGCACCGTCGTGACCGGCCGCATCGAGCAGGGCAAGATCGAGAGCGGCAACGAGGTCGAGATCGTCGGCATCCACGAGAAGGTGGAGAAGACGGTCGTCACCGGGCTCGAGATGTTCCAGAAGACGCTCGACTACGCGCAGGCAGGCGACAACGCCGGTGCGCTGCTCCGCGGTACGAAGCGCGAAGAGGTGGAGCGTGGCCAGGTGCTCGCGAAGCCCGGCTCGATCACGCCGCACACGCACTTCAACGCCGAGGTGTACGTCCTCTCGAAGGAGGAGGGTGGCCGCCACACGCCGTTCTTCAACGGCTACCGGCCGCAGTTCTACTTCCGCACGACGGACGTCACCGGCTCGATCAAGCTCCCGGAAGGCCAGGAGATGGTCATGCCGGGCGACAACACGAACATGGTGATCGAGCTGATCCAGCCGATCGCGATGGATCAGGGTCTGCGCTTCGCGATCCGCGAGGGCGGCCGCACCGTTGGTGCGGGCGTCGTGACCGAGATCAAGACCTAGGGAAAGGGAACGGGGACCGGTGGCACAGTCGAAGATCCGCATCCGCCTGAAGGGCTACGACCATCAGGCGCTCGACCGCTCGGCGGCGTCGATCGTCGAGACGGCGACGCGTACCGGCGCGACGATCACCGGTCCCGTTCCGCTTCCGACCGAGAAGAACGTCTACGTCGTGATCCGCAGTCCGTTCAAGGACAAGGACTCGCGCGAGCACTTCGAGGTCCGGACGCACAAGCGGTTGATCGACATCCATTCGCCCACGCCGAAGACGGTCGACTCGCTGATGCGGCTCGACCTCCCGGCCGGCGTCGACATCGAGATCAAGCTCTGATGATCCCGCGCACCCACTCGGTCGTCTCTGGAGGAACCTCCCGGTTCCCCCAGACCCCCTCCCCTGGTCCGCTAACGCGGACAGAACTCCCTGCCCGCGAGAGCGTGGTGGCAGCGTGAAGGGGATTCTGGGCAGGAAGCTCGGAATGACCCAGATCTTCGACCCGGAGACCGGCGGCGTCACACCGGTCACCGTGATCGAGGCGGGGCCGTGCCCGGTCGTGACCGTGAGGACGCAGGCCGAGGACGGCTACGACGCCGTTCAGCTCGCGTACGAGCCGGTCGCCGAGCGGAAGCTCAGCGGCGGCGAGATCGGCCACCTGCGCAAGAACGGCGTTGAGCCACATCGGCACATGGTCGAGTTCCGCGGCGCGAGCGAGCTCGTCCCCGGCGAGACGGTGACCGTCGAGGCATTCGAGCCGGGCGACAAGGTGAAGGTCGCCGGGATCGGGATCGGCAAGGGCTTCGCCGGAACGATCAAGCGCCACAACTTCCACCGTGGCCCGGTGTCACACGGCTCGCACAACGTGCGCGCACCGGGCTCGATCGGCGCGTCGGCGACGCCGAGCCGCGTGTTCAAGGGCATGAAGATGGCCGGCCGGATGGGCGGCAAGCGCCGCACGCAGACCGGGCTGACCGTGCACTCGATCGAGGCGGAGCGGAACCTCCTGCTCGTCAAGGGCGCGATCCCCGGACCGAAGAATGGGATCGTCGAAGTCAGGGAGCAGAAGTAATGGCCGCGCCAAAGGCACCCGTCCTGGACGGTGAGGGCAACAAGTCGAAGGACCTGACGCTCGACGCCGACGTGTTCGGCGCCGAGGTGAAGCCGCATCTCGTGCACGAGACCGTACGCGCGGAGTTCGCCGCGGCGCGCTCAGGCACGAAGTCGGTCAAGAGCCGCGGGCTCGTCCGTGGCGGCCGCGCGAAGCCTTGGCGCCAGAAGGGAACCGGGCGCGCGCGTGCGGGCACGATCCGCGCGGTCCAGTGGAGAGGCGGCGGCGTCGCGTTCTCTCCGCGCACGAACTTCGAGGTCAAGGTGAACCGCAAGGAGCGCCGGGCGGCGTTCCGCGCAGCGCTCTCCGACCACGCGCAGGCCGGCACGATCGCGGTGCTCGGCTCGGGCTTCGACCAGCCGTGGTCCAAGGGCGCGTCGAACCTCATCGGCGCGTGGGGCCAGGAGCTGCCGCTGCTGGTCGTCGCGACCCCCGACGAGGAGGCGCTGATCAAGTCGTTCCGCAACCTCTCCAAGGTGCTCGTGACGGTTCCGGGCGAGCTCGAGGTGTCGGAGCTCGTGTGGGCGCGCTCGCTGCTCGTCAGCGAAGCAGCGCTCGAGCAGGTCCAGGCGAAGGCGGGTGCGGCATGAGCCTCCACCCGAACGAAGTGCTCCTCGCGCCGGTCGTCTCCGAGAAGAGCTACTCGCTGATCAACGACAACAAGTACTCGTTCCGCGTCCATCCCGACGCGCACAAGACGCAGGTCCGACAGGCGGTCGAAGAGCTCTTCGACGTCAAGGTCCAGAAGGTGAACATCGTCAAGGTGCAGGCGAAGCCGAAGCGGCGCGGCATGTTCCAGGGCACGCGCCCAGGCTGGAAGAAGGCGATCGTGCAGCTGGCCGAGGGCCAGACCATCGAGATCTTCGAAGGAGCCCAGGTCTAATGCCCGTTCGCAAATTCAAGCCAACGTCTCCCGGCCGCCGCTTCATGACGGTCTCGACGTTCGAGGACGTCACGAAGAAGGCGCCCGAGAAGTCGCTGCTCGAGCCGGTCAAGCGCAAGGGCGGCCGCAACAACATGGGCCGGATCACGACGCGCCACCAGGGCGGCGGCCACAAGCGCCGCTACCGCGTGGTCGACTTCAAGCGCACGAAGGACGGCGTTCCCGCGAAGGTCGCCGCGATCGAGTACGACCCGAACCGGTCGGCCCGGATCGCGCTCCTGCACTACGCGGACGGCGCGAAGGCGTACATCCTCGCGCCTGCCCGCCTGCGCCCCGGCGCGGTCGTCGAGTCGGGCCCGGCCGCCGACATCAAGCCCGGCAACGCGCTTCCGCTCGAGAACATCCCGACCGGCACGCTCGTGCACAACGTCGAGCTGAAGCCCGGGCAGGGCGGCAAGATGGCGCGCTCCGCCGGCTCCGGTGTGCAGCTCGTCGCGAAGGACATGGGCTTCGCGGTGCTCCGGCTGCCCTCGGGCGAGATGCGGAGGGTGCCGCTAACCTGTCGAGCCACCGTCGGGCAGGTCGGAAACCTCGACCACGAGAACGAGACGGGGGGCAAGGCGGGCCGCAGCAGGTGGAAGGGCAAGCGGCCGACGGTGCGCGGCTCCGCGATGAACCCGGTCGACCATCCGCACGGTGGCGGCGAGGGCAAGTCGAAGGGTGGCCGTCACCCGGTGACGCCGTGGGGCGTGCCGACGCTGGGCAAGCCCACGCGCCGCAAGCACAAGGAATCCGACAAGTTGATCGTCCGCAGTCGTAAGAGAGGTCGTAAGTGAGCCGGAGCTCGAAGAAGGGGCCGTACGTGGAGGAGCGCCTGTTGCAGCGCATCGAGGCGATGAACACGTCCGGGTCCAAGCAGATGATCCGCACCTGGTCGCGGACGTCGACGGTGTTCCCCGAGATGATCGGGCACACGATCGCGGTCCACGACGGGCGCAAGCACGTTCCCGTGTTCATCTCCGACCAGATGGTCGGACACAAGCTGGGCGAGTTCGCTCCGACGCGGACGTTCCGCGGGCATTCGGGCGACCGCAAGGCGACGGTGAAGAAGTAAGTGGCGACGACGGCGACAGAGACAGAGATGCAGCTCGTCCGCGCGCAGGCGCGTTGGGTGCGCGTGTCCGCCCGGAAGGCGCGGCTCGTGCTCGAGCACATCCGCGGCCGGACCGTGCCGGAAGCACGCACCGTGCTCGCGTTCAGCGAGCGCGCGGTCGCGCACGACATCGAGCAGGTGCTCCGGTCCGCCGTCGCGAACGCCGAGGCGAACCACGGCCTCGTCGGTGACGAGCTCGTCGTCTACACCGCGTACGCGGACGAAGGCCCGACGCTCAAGCGCTGGCGGGCACGCGCGCGGGGCCGCGTCGCGCGCATCCGCAAGCGCACCTGTCACATCACGATCGAGCTCGCGGCGACGAACGGCGCGACCGTCACGAAGCCGAAGAAGAAGAGCGACGCACCGAAGACCGATTCGCCGAAGCCGCGCTCGGAGCGCCGCGGACGGCAGCGCCCCGACCAGGGCACGGGCACGACGCCGCGGCCTTCCGCGACGAACCGACCGCAGCCGACCAGGCGCACTCAGAAGAAGGGGAGCTAGTGGGACAAAAAGTCCATCCGGGCGCCATGCGCGTCGGCGTGATCCACGATTGGAAGTCGAACTGGTACACGGGCAAGAAGGAGTACCCGCAGTACCTGATCGAGGACATCAGGATCCGCGATCACATCCAGGGGAAGCTCGGCCATGCCGGCATCTCCGACATCTTGATCCGCAAGGACAAGCAGCGGATCACGGTGGACATCTACACGGCGCGCCCCGGGATCGTGATCGGCAAGTCCGGCGTGGAGGTCGACGCGCTCCGTAAGGAGCTGCACGCGATCACCCAGAAGAACGTCCACATCAACATCAACGAGATCAAGCGCCCGGAGCTCGACGCGAAGCTCGTCGCGCAGTCGATCGCCGAGCAGCTGCAGAACCGCGTGAGCTTCCGTCGCGCGATGAAGCGCGCGCTCGCATCGGCGGTGCGCTCCGGGGCCGAGGGCATCCGCATCCAGTGCGGCGGCCGGCTCGGCGGCGGCGAGATGTCGCGCTCCGAGAGCTACTCGGAGGGCCGCGTCCCGCTGCACACGATCCGCGCGGACATCGACTACGGCTTCGTCGAGGCGAAGACGACGTTCGGCCGGATCGGCGTCAAGGTCTGGATCAACAAGGGCGAGATCATGCCCGAGGGCTTCGAGGGGAACATCGGCGGCAAGGAGCAACGGCTCGGCGAGCAGGACACGCGCCGTCGCCGCGGCGGCGTCACCGAGGGCCTCGGCGCTTCGCGCGAGGGCGGCCGTGACCGTCAGCGCGACCGCGAGGGGCTCGGCCCGGTGCGTCAGCGCCGTCGGCCGGGCGGTGGCCCGGGCGGAGCGAAGACCGGTGCGGCGCGGAGCCGCGGCGGCAGCGGCTCGCGTCCGCGCTCCCGCACGCCCAAGCCGGACAACGTGGACGTTCCGAAGACCGAGGAGCAGGCGCTGGAGCCGCAGGCGGAGGCGCCTGTCCGCGATAGCGGACCAGGGGAGGGGGCCCGGGGGAACCGGGTGGTTCCCCCGGTGACTCCGGAAGCGGTCGCCGAGGCTCCGGACACGACGACGACCGAGACCGAGGCCCCGGCAAAGCCCAAGGCCGAGAAAGCTCCGGCCGACGAGAAGCCGAAGAAGCCGCGCGCACCGCGCAAGAAGAAGGACGCGGAGTAACCGATGCTGCTCCCGAAGAAGACCAAGCATCGCAAGGTGCAGCGCGGCCGCCGGCGCGGCACCGCGAAGGGTCAGACGACCGTGCAGTTCGGCGACTACGGGCTGAAGGCGCTCGAGAACGGCTGGTTGACGAACCGGCAGATCGAGGCCGCCCGAATCGCGATGACGCGCAAGATCAAGCGCGGCGGCAAGGTCTGGATCAACCTCTTCCCCGACAAGCCGGTGACGCAGAAGCCCGCAGAGACGCGGATGGGGTCCGGCAAGGGCTCACCCGAGCACTGGGTAGCCGTCGTCAAGCCGGGCCGCGTGATGTTCGAGCTCGCCGGTGTGCCCGAGGCGCTCGCCAAGGAAGCGCTGCAGCTCGCGGGGAGCAAGTTGTCCGTGAAGACGAAGATCGTGAAGCGGGAGGCTGATCTCTTTGAAGCCTAGGGAGCTGCGTGAGCTGAGCGACGACGAGCTCGAGCAGAAGCTGCACGACCGGCGCCAGGAGCTGTTCAACCTCCGGTTCCAGTCGGCGACCGGCGCGCTCGAGAACCCGTCGCGGATTCGGCTGGCGAAGCGCGAGATCGCGCGGATCCTGACCGTGCGGATCGAGCGCTCGACGATGGAGAGGACAGGAACGTGAGCGAGACCGAGAACGAGACAACCGAGACGCCCGAGACTCCCGAGCCCGAGACTCCCGAGCCCGAGACTCCCGAGCCCGAGACGGTCGAGGAGCAGGTCGCCGACGAGCCGGTCGCAGAAGCGCCCGAGCCCGCAACGGACGAGCCTGCCGAGACCGAGGCCGAGTCGACGGAGTCGCCCGAGGAGGCCAAGCCTGCCGCGGCGGAAGCCGAGGCTCCGGCCGCGCCCGTGAAGAAGCAGCGCCCGCGCAAGCACGTCCCGCGGCCGCTTCGCAGGCAGCGCCCGAAGCCCCAGCGCGAGCGCCCGGCACAGCGTCGGCCGATCGTCCGGCTGCCGAAGCCCGACGGCGAGCGCGGCCGCCGCCAGGAGCGGCGCGGCGTCGTCGTGTCGAGCGCGATGGACAAGACGATCGTGGTGAAGGTCGACATGATCAAGATCCACCCGCGCTACAAGAAGGTGATCCGCCGCTCGAAGAAGTTCCACGCTCACGACGAGCAGAACAAGGCGAACGTCGGCGACGTCGTGCGCATCGTCGAGACTCGCCCGCTGTCGAAGACCAAGAACTGGCGGCTGGCGGAAGTGGTGGAGGTCGCGAAGTGATTCAGCAGGAATCTCGTCTCCGCGTCGCGGACAACACCGGCGCGCGCGAGCTGCTCTGCATTCGCGTGAAGGGCGGCTCGCATCGCCGCTACGCGCGCGTGGGCGACATCATCACCGCGACGGTCAAGTCCGCGACGCCGCAGGGCGCGATCAAGAAGGGCGAGGTCGTGCAGGCGGTCGTCGTGCGGACGAAGAAGCCGTTCGCGCGCGACGACGGCACCCTGATCGGCTTCGATGAGAACGCGGCCGTGATCATCGACGCGCAGCGAAACCCGCGCGGCACCCGCATCTTCGGGCCGGTCGCGCGCGAGCTGCGCGAGAAGAACTTCATGAAGATCGTCTCGCTTGCGCCGGAGGTGCTCTAGCCGTGTCCGTGAAGCTGAAGGTGAAGAAGGGCGACCTGGTGCAGATGCTGACCGGCAAGGACCGCGGTAAGCAGGGGCGCGTGCTCGAGGTGCGCAAGGACGACCGGCGCGTGATCGTCGAGAACCTGAACGTGGTCAAGCGCCACTCGCGCCCGAAGCCGATGAAGGACCCGAGCCGGATGGGCGCGCCCCAGGTGATCCCGGGTGGGATCATCGAGAAGGCGTCCGCCGTGGCGGTCTCGAACGTGATGGTCGTCTGCCCGGTGTGCAACCGTCCGACCCGCGTCGGCATGACCGCGAAGGAAGCAAAGGGCGGCATCATCCACGTGCGCGTCTGCAAGCGCGCCGACTGCGGCCAGGAGATCGATCGCTGATGGCGACCCGCGAAGCACCCACGCGCGACACGGCCGCAGAGGCCCGCGACTACAAGCCGCGCCTGAAGCAGCTGTACGTCGGCGAGCTCCGCGGCAAGCTGAAGGACGAGCTCGGTCTGTCCCTCATGCAGGTCCCGCGCATCTCGAAGATCACGCTCAACATGGGTGTCGGCGAGGCGAAGACCGATGCGAAGCAGCTCGACGCCGCGATCGAGGAGCTGACGATCATCGCCGGGCAGCGCGCGCAGGTGCGCAAGGCACGCAAGTCGATCGCGCAGTTCAAGATCCGCGAGGGAATGCCGATCGGCGCGAAGGTCACACTCCGCGGCGACCGCATGTGGGAGTTCCTCGACCGGCTCGTGTCGATCGCGCTGCCGCGCATCCGCGACTTCCGCGGCTTGAGCCCGCGCTCGTTCGACGGCCGCGGAAACTATTCGCTCGGCGTTCGCGAACAGCTCATCTTTCCCGAGATCAACTACGACGACGTCTCGCAGGTCCGAGGGCTCGACGTCGCGATCACGACCACTGCCGAGACGGACGACCAGGCGCTCGCGTTGCTGCGCGCGCTCGGCCTGCCGTTCGCCGGCGAGCAGAGGGAGCAGGAGTAAATGGCAAAGAAGTCGCTGGTGATCAAGCAGGCCCGGCCGCAGAAGTTCAAGACGCGTGCGTACTCGCGCTGCAACCGCTGCGGGCGTCCGCGTGCGGTCTTTCGCAAGTTCGGCCTGTGCCGGATCTGTTTGCGGGAGCTCGCGCACAACGGCGCGATCCCCGGGATGACGAAGAGCAGCTGGTAGGGAGGACGACGTGGTAACCGATCCGATCGCGGACATGCTCACCCGCATCCGCAACGCGAACAAGGCGCTCCACGAGAGCGCGCGCATGCCGACCTCCAAGGTGAAGGTCGAGATCGCGCGGCTGCTCAAGGAGGAGGGCTACATCAAGGACTACCGCGTCGAGAGCGGCGACCCGTTCGACGCCCTCGTCGTCGACCTCAAGTACGGCCGCAGCCGCGAGCGGATCCTCACCGATCTGAAGCGCGTCTCCAAGCCCGGCCGCCGCGTGTACGCTCGCAAGGATCGCCTGCCGCGCGTGCTCGGCGGCATGGGTACAGCGATCATGTCCACCCCTCAGGGGCTCATCACGAGCCGCACCGCCGAGCGCGAAGGTGTCGGCGGCGAGGTCATCTGCTTCGTTTGGTAACGCCATGAGTCGAATCGGAAAACGCCCAATCGAACTACCCACCTCGGTCAACGTGGCGATCTCCCCCGGGCGCGTTCAGGTGAACGGGCCGCTCGGAGAGCTCTCACAGGTCGTGCCGAGCCGCATGAAGGTCGAGCAGCGCGACGGCGAGATCGTCGTCGAGCGCCCGACCGAGCGCGGCGACGATCGCGCGCTGCACGGGCTGACGCGCACGCTCGTCGCGAACATGGTCGAGGGCGTCACGAAGGGCTTCGAGAAGCGGCTCGAGCTGCAGGGAGTCGGCTACCGCGCCGCGCTCAGGGGCGAGTCGCTCGAGCTGAGCGTGGGCTACTCGCACCCCGTCACGATCGAGCCGCGCCAGGGAGTCTCGTTCGAGGTTCCCGTGCCGACGCAGATCGTCGTGAAGGGGATCGACAAGCAGGCCGTCGGCCAGCTCGCTGCAGAGATCCGCAAGGTTCGCCCGCCCGAGCCGTACAAGGGCAAGGGCATCCGCTACGAGGGCGAGTACGTTCGCCGCAAGGTCGGGAAGCGCGCATGAGCACGACAGTTCGCCAGGCGCGCCTTCGACGCCACCGCCGCGTCCGCGGCAAGGTTTCGGGCACTGCAGAGCGCCCGCGTCTCGCCGTCTTTCGCTCGAACCGCGGGATCGCGGCGCAGCTGATCGACGACACGAGCGGCAAGACGCTCGCCGCCGCGAGCTGGCTGGACGCCAAGAAGTCGTTCAAGGGCAACAAGTCGGAGCAGGCGGTCGAGGTCGGCAAGCTGCTCGCAGAGTCCGCGAAGAAGGCGGGCGTCGAGTCCGCGGTCTTCGACCGTGCGGGCTACCTGTACCACGGCCGTGTGAAGGCGCTGGCAAACGCCGCGCGTGAGGGAGGACTCAAGTTTTGAGCGACGTGCAATTTCAGGAGAGCCGCGAGCTCAAGGAGCGCGTGGTCGAGATCAACCGCGTCGCGAAGGTCGTCAAGGGCGGCCGGCGCTTCTCGTTCACCGCGCTCGTGGTGATCGGCGACGAGCACGACCGGGTCGGCGTCGGCTACGGCAAGGCGCGCGAGGTCCCGCTCGCGATCACGAAGGCGGTCGACGACGCGAAGAAGAACATGTTCACGGTGCCGAAGCACGGCACGACGATCACGCACGGCGTGATCGGCAAGTTCGACGCCGCGCGCGTGATGCTTCGCCCCGCGAGCGAGGGAACCGGCGTGATCGCCGGCGGCGGCGTCCGCGCCGTGCTGGAGCTCGCCGGGATCCGCGACATCCTCGCCAAGAGCCTCGGCACGACGAACCCGATCAACATGGCGAAGGCGACGGTCAACGCGCTGCAGTCGCTGCGGCGTCCCGAGGACGTCGCGCGCGCACGCGGGAAGACGATCGCCGAAGTGCTGCCGTACAAGCCTCCGAAAGAGCCTGAGGTGGAAGCTGCGGTTGTGCCCGAAGTTGCTTCGGCCGTCGAGAGCCCGGAGGAGTCTTCGTCGTGACGACGCTGAAGATCACGCAGACGCGTAGCCAGATCGGCCAGAGCCAGCGCCATCGCGGCACGCTGCGCGCGCTCGGCCTCGGCAAGATCGGCAAGAGCGTCGAGAAGCCGGAGAGCCCGGTGCTCGCCGGTATGCTCCGCAAGGTCCGCCACCTCGTGCAGGTGGAGGAGGTCTAGGTCTTGGCGGATCGCAAGCTCTCACTCAGCAACCTCGCACCCGCGCAGCCGCGGCAGGACCGCAAGCGCATCGGGCGGGGCCTCGGCTCGGGCAAGGGGCGCTACTCCGGCCGCGGGCTGAAGGGCCAGAAGTCGCGCGCGGGCTCGCACAAGATGCGTGCCGGCTTCGAGGGCGGCCAGATGCCGATGTACATGCGGCTGCCGAAGCAGCGCGGCTCGACGTCGAAGGACGCGATGCCGGTCGGCCCGTTCCGCACGTTCACGCAGGGCGTCAACGTGCGCGACCTCGAGACTCGTTTCGACGCCGGCGCCGACGTCACGCCCGAGGCGCTGAAGGCGCTCGGCCTGATCCGCAACCTTCGCACCGACGTCAAGATTCTCGGCCACGGAGACATCTCGAAGAAGCTGAACGTAACGGCCCACCGCTTCTCCGCGACTGCGCGCGAGAAGATCGAAGCCGCCGGCGGGACGGTCGTCGCGCTCCGTGAGGAGCCGGCGCCGACGCGTTCGCGCAAGCGCCGCAAGATCGCCGCCAAGAAGCGCGCCGCGGGCATCGTCCCGTCGTCCCCTGACGACGACGTCGCCCCCGAGCCCGAGACGACGCCGGAGGCGGACGCGGAGGCCGAGGCTCCCGAGCAGGAAAACGCGTAAGTGTTCTCCTGGCTGACGAACGCCTGGCGCGTCCCCGAGCTGCGCCATCGCCTGCTCTTCACGGCAGGCATCCTCGCTGTCTACCGCTTCGGTTCGTGGCTCCCTGCTCCGGGCGTGAGCTCGGACCAGATCACGAACTACTTCGAACAGGGCGGTGGCAGCGGGACGATCCTCGGCCTGCTCTCGCTCTTCTCCGGCGGCGCGCTCTCGCGCTTCAGCGTCTTCGCGCTCGGGATCATGCCGTACATCACGGCGTCGATCATCCTGCAGCTCCTGACCGTCGTGCTCCCGCGCCTCGAGCAGCTTCAGAAGGAAGGCGAGTCGGGCTACGCCAAGATCAACCAGTACACGCGCTACCTGACCGTGGCGCTCTCGTTGATGCAGGCCGTCGGCTACACGTACCTGTTCAAGCGCCAGGGCGCCCTCGAGGCATCGACCGCACGCGTGATCCTGATCGTGCTCACGCTCACCGCCGGCGCGACGCTGCTGATGTGGTTCGGCGAGCAGATCACGAAGCGCGGCATCGGCAACGGCATCTCGCTCCTGATCTTCGCGTCGATCCTGACCGCGCTCCCGACCGGCATCAACGCCTGGGTGAACGGCGGGCCGGTCGAGAAGATCATGTTCCCGCTGATCGCACTCGGCGTGATCGTCGCGGTCGTGTTCGTCCAGGAAGGGCAGCGTCGAATCCCGATCCAGTACGCCAAGCGCATGGTGGGCCGCCGCATGACCACGGGTGGCTCGACCTACATGCCGCTGCGCGTGAACATGGCCGGCGTGATCCCCGTGATCTTCGCCGCGGCGATCATGGCGTTCCCGCCGACGATCGGCTCGTTCTTCCCGCAGACCCAGGAGTTCGTGAACTCGTACTTCACGCCGAACAATCTGCCGTACCTGCTGTTCCAGGCGTTCCTGATCGTGGTCTTCACCTACTTCTACACCGCGGTCCAGTTCAACCCGGTCGACCAGGCCGACAACCTGCGCAAGCACGGCGGCTACATCCCGGGCATTCGTCCCGGGCCGCCGACCGCGCAGTATCTGGACCGCGTGCTGACGCGCCTCACGCTTCCGGGTGCGCTGTACCTCGCCGTCATCGCGACACTCCCGTCGCTGTTCATCGTGTACGGCGGCTTCTCCCAGGCAACCGCCGGCGCGCTCGGCGGTACCTCGGTGCTGATCGCCGTCGGTGTCGCGCTCGACACGATGCGGCAGATGGAGTCGCAGATGATGATGCGCTCCTACGAAGGCTTCCTCCGCTAGTGCCGCCCAACGTTCTGCTCCTGGGCATCCAGGGGTCGGGCAAGGGGACTCAGGCGAAGCGAATCGCCTCCGAGTACGACAGCCCCCATGTCGCGACCGGCGACATCCTGCGTAAGGCGATCGAAGACGGAACGCCCCTCGGCAAGCAGGTCGAGGACATCCTCGCGCGCGGGGAGCTCGTTCCCGACGCGACGATGATCGACCTGATCCGCGAGCGGCTCACCGACACGGACGGCTTCGTGCTCGACGGCTTCCCCCGCACGATGGCGCAGGCCGAGGCGCTCGACGACATGCTCGCCGAGATCAACCGCCCGCTCGACGTGGTCTTCGTGCTCCAGGTGCCGGACGACGTCGCCCGCGAGCGGCTCGCGAAGCGCGCTCTCGCAGAGGGTCGCGCCGACGACACGCCGAGCGCGATCGACACGCGGATCGCGACGTACCACCGCGAGACCGAGCCGATCGTCGAGCACTACCGCACCCGGGGCAGCCTCGTGGGGATTCGCGGTACCGGTACCGTTGAAGAGGTGTTCCGGCAGATCCAGGACGCGCTCGAGCAGGTTGCGGTCAGGCAGTGATCGTCCGCAAGTCAGAGCGCGAGATCGACCTGATCGCGGCTGCAGGACGCGTAGCCGCCGACACGATCGCGCACGTCGGCCGTCACATCGAGCCCGGCGTGACGACGGACGAGCTCGACCGCATGGCCGAGGAGTTCATCCGCTCGCACGGCGGGATTCCGACCTCGAAGGGCTACCGCGGGTTCCCGAAGGCGATCTGCATCTCGCAGAACGACATGATCGTCCACGGCATCCCGGGCACCTACCGGGTCGCCGACGGCGACCTGCTCACGCTCGACGTGGGTGTCACGCTCGACGGCTACGTCGCGGACACCGCGTACACGTTTGCCGTCGGAGAGGTCTCCGCCGAGGCCGAGCGGATGCTCGAGGTCGGTCAGGCGGCGCTCGCCGCCGGGATCGAGCAGGCACAGGTGGACAACCGGATCGGCGACGTCTCCGCCGCGATCCAGCGCGTCGTCGAGGAGGCGGGCTTCGCGGTCGTCCGGGCCCTCGTCGGACACGGGGTCGGGCGCGCCTACCACGAGGACCCCCAGATCCCGAACTACGGCACCCCAGGGCGGGGCGCGCGGCTGTCCTCGGGGATGACCCTGGCCATCGAGCCGATGATCACGGCCGGTGGGGTGGACATCGTCGTCGACGACGACCAGTGGTCGGTCTACACCGCCGACGGGTCGCTTTCGGCCCATTTCGAGCACACCGTGGCGGTCACGGAGGCGGGGCCCAGGATCCTGACCCCGGCCGGAGCCGCTTTGCTACAGTAGTCGTCGGCCGAAAGGCCATCTTTTCGTGTTCTTTTCCGGGCTCGAGAGAGCCCGGTTCGTGAGAGGAAATGCCGGAGAAGGAAGAGAAGATCGAGGCGGAAGGCGAGGTCGTCGAAGCGCTCCCGAGCACGATGTTCCGGGTGCAACTCGAGTCCGGCCACGACGTTCTGGCCAAGATCAGCGGGAAGATGCGGAAGCACTACATCCGGATCCTCCCCGGCGACAAGGTCAAGGTCGAGCTCAGTCCGTACGACCTGACCCGAGGCCGCATCACCTACAGACACCGATGAAAGTCAGACCCTCAGTCAAGCCCATGTGTGAGCGCTGCCGCGTGATCAAGCGGCACGGTCGCACCATGGTCATCTGCACGAACCCGCGCCACAAGCAGAGGCAGGGGTAGGGCATGGCGCGCATCGCGGGGGTCAACCTGCCGAACCAGAAGCGCCTCGAGGTGGGGCTGACGTACATCTTCGGGATCGGCCGGTCGACGGCGAAGCAGATCGCCTCCGAGCTCGGCATCTCTCAGGACACCAAGATCCGCGACCTCACCGACGACGAGGTCACGAAGCTCCGCAACTACATCGACGACAAGGTCACGGTCGAGGGCGACCTGCGCCGCGACCGGCAGCAGGCGGTGAAGCGCCTCGGCGAGATCGGCGCCTACCGCGGTGTCCGCCATCGTCGCGGACTGCCGGTCAACGGCCAGCGCACGAAGACGAACGCGCGCACCCGCAAGGGCGCGAAGAAGACCGTCGGGCGCGGCAAGAAGGCGAAGGCGTAGCGTGGCGCCTCCTCGCAAGACAGCGGCCCGCGGTCGCGGGCGCCGCCGTGTCAAGAAGAACATCGCCATCGGCCAGGCGCACATCAAGACGTCGTTCAACAACACGATCGTCGCGCTGACCGACAAGGACGGCAACGTGATCGCGTGGGAGTCCGCCGGCTCGGCCGGCTTCAAGGGCTCGCGCAAGTCGACGCCGTTCGCCGCGCAGGTCACCGCCGACAACTGCGCGCGGAAGGGCATGGAGCACGGCCTCCAGAAGGTCGAGGTCTTCGTCAAGGGCCCGGGCTCCGGGCGCGAGACGGCGATTCGCTCGCTCCAGGCCGCGGGTCTCGAGATTCTCGGCGTCAAGGACGTCACGCCGCAGGCGCACAACGGCGTGCGACAGAAGAAGCGGAGGCGCGTCTAGTGGCCCGCGATCTTGGACCGAAGTGCCGCGTCTGCCGCCGCGAGGGCATGAAGCTCTTCCTCAAGGGCGAGCGCTGCCTGACCGAGAAGTGCGCGATCGAGCGCCGCTCGTATCCGCCGGGAGAGCACGGCCGCGGCCGCATCAAGCAGAGCGAGTACCTGCTCCAGCTGCGCGAGAAGCAGAAGGCGCGCCGGTACTACGGCCTGCTCGAGAAGCAGTTCCGCAATTACTACGAGAAGGCGGCGAAGCAGCAGGGGATCACCGGTGAGGTGCTCCTCCGCATGCTCGAGCTCCGTCTCGACAACGTCGTTTACCGCCTCGGCTTCGCGGCCTCGCGCTCGCAAGCCCGGCAGCTCGTGCGCCACGGCCACTTCCAGGTGAACGGCCGGCGCGTGAACATCCCGAGCTTTCAGGTGCGTCCCGACCAGATCATCTCGGTGCGCCCGGGCAGCTCCGCGGAGCAGGTGATCCGCGACGCCACCGATCTGACGGCGTCCGTCGCGCCCTGGCTCCAGGCAGACCACGACAATCTGACCGGCAAGGTGCTCCGCGTCCCGGAGCGAACCGAGATCGACACGCCGGTCTCAGAACAGCTCATCGTCGAGCTTTACTCCAAGTAGTCACGAAGGAAGGGAACCCGCTTTGGCAGTCCGCTCCAGCCTGATGGAATTTCAGATTCCGAAGATCGTCCACGAGGAGATCAACGAGAACCGTGGCGTCTTCGAGATCGAGCCGCTCGACCGCGGCTTCGGTTACACATTCGGCAACTCGCTGCGCCGCGTCCTGCTCTCGTCGCTCGAGGGCGCCGCGGTCACCTCGGTGAAGCTCGAGGGCGTGCAGCACGAGTTCTCGACGCTCCCCGGCGTCCGCGAGGACGTCACCGACATCATCCTCAACCTCAAGAACCTCGTCGCGATCCTGCACGGCGACTCGCCTGAGATCGAGGTGCGCCTCTCGAAGAAGGGTCCAGGCGTCGTCAAGGCGAGCGACCTCGAGGCACCCGCGGAACTGGAGATCCTGAACCCAGATCTCGAGATCGCGAACCTGGCCGATCGTGGCCGCCTCGAGATCACGCTGACGATCGGCCGCGGCCGTGGCTACGTCCCGTCGGAGAACAACCGCGGGCCGGAGCACACGATCGGCGTCATCCCGATCGACTCCATCTTCTCCCCGGTGCGCCGCGTCTCCTATGACGTCGAAGCGGCCCGCGTCGGGCAGCGGACGGACTACGACAAGCTCCGCCTCGACGTGACCACCGACGGGTCGGTCAACCCGAAGGACGCGATCGCGGAAGCCGCCGAGATCCTGATCCGGCAGCTCGCCATCTTCACCGACCTCGAGAAGATCGAGGGCTTCGGCGAAGCAGCGGTCGCCGAGGGTGCAGGCGCCGAGCCGTCGCTCGCGCACGGGATGGAGAACTTCCCGATCGAGGAGCTCGAGCTCGGAGTGCGCTCGTACAACTGCCTCAAGCGCGTCGGGATCGAGACGATCGGCGATCTGGTCTCCAAGACGGAGGGTGAGCTCGCAGCGATCCCGAACTTCGGTCGGAAGTCGATCGAGGAAGTCAAGGAGACGCTCGCGACGCACGGCCTGAACCTCCGCGGCGAGGACGGCGCGTAGTTCGATGCGCCACGCACGCTCCGGCAAGAAGCTCGGTCGCGACTCGGCGCATCGCCGAGCGCTCTACTCGAACCTCGCCGGTGCGCTGATCGAGCACGGTCGGATCAAGACGACCGAGGCCAAGGCGAAGGCGGTCAAGCCGATCGCCGAGCAGATGATCACGCTTGGGCGGCGCGGCGATCTCCACGCCCGCCGCCAGGCGCTCTCCTTCCTGCGCTCGCAGGACGTCGTGCACAAGCTGTTCGCCGACGTCGGCCCGCGCTTCGCGGACCGGCCCGGAGGCTACTCCCGGATCGTGAAGCTCGGCCCGCGCGCCGGGGACGCCGCCGTGATGGTGTACCTCGAGCTCGTGGACTTCGTGCCCGAGGCGTCGGCTGCACCCGTGGCCACCTCCCGCGCGCCCGCCGCAGCCGCCGCAGAGTAGGACGCCGACATAGCGCTCGTCGTCGCGCTTCTGCTCGCCTTCTTCGTCCTCGACTCGCCGTGGAACGTGCTCGTCGTCGTCGGCGCGCTCGTTCTCGAGGTCGGGGAGATCCTCGGCTGGTTCTGGTACAGCAAGCGGCGGAGCGTCCAGGTCGGCGCGGAGACGTTGATCGGGCGCCCGGGCGTCGTGATCACCGTGTGCCGGCCGCTCGGGCAGGTGCGGGTCGACGGCGAGATCTGGGCAGCGCGCTGCGAGGCGGGCGCCGACATCGGGACGGCGGTGCGCGTCGAGGGACGCGACGACCTGACGCTCGTCGTTCGCCTCGCACAACCGGTGGAGTAACGAACCTACGGGCGCGAGAGCCGCGTCAAGAGGACATCCAGCAGTCTGGCTACGGGCGGGTCCCGAATCTCTCGCGTGAGAAAGAACGCGCCGGCGGCGAAGACCTTGGCCCCAGCAGGGCTCTCGTAGTAGGTCATCTGCGCCTTCTTCCCATGGAGCCAGGCGACCTCGGCGAGGATCTCGGTCCGTGGAGGCGAGCGGCGCGTCGTTGCATCGACCTCGACTCCACCACTTGCAAAAGCTTGGCCGGTGCGGAGGCCCGCGGCTGCGAGGAGCCCGTGTCCGGCCGATGGGTCCCGAACGATCCACGGTGCGCGGTGCGTCCCGCGGTCGTTCCCGAAGTACTGAACGCCGATCAGCTCGGCTTCCGGGCGTCCGAGTTCACGCCAACGCTTGACGCGCGTCATGACATTGCCTCGGCGTGTGACCTTCCAGAAGAAGTTGTTCGCTGACAGGAAGACGAGGTTGCCGCCGAGGTCGCGAAACCTTTCGATCGCGTCGTACTCGTTCGTCGTGACGTACTCGTGGTGCCCAGGAAAGACGATCAGGTCGTACGCACGTGCCAGCGTGTTCCCGTTACGGACGGTGTTGAGATCGGACTGCGCGAGGTAGTCCATGCTGCGACCGGTCTCCTGAGCCCAGCGAAGAAACGGCTGGTCGTAGGCGCGATAGCCCATGGGGACGCCGCGGTTCTCGAACGGACGACCGGTCCGGCTTGTCGTACCGCTTGCGTACCAGGTGTCCCCGGTGCCGTCCTGGTCGTCGTCGCTGAAGTTGTAGGCCTGCCAAGTCTGCGTCGGCAGCACGACCGCAACGGAGTGCTCGCCCAAGCGGCGAGGCCGCACGATGAACGGCGCATAGCCGACCCGGTCCCCTCTACCGGTGAGCTTCGCGAAGTAGAGTCCACTCGGCCAGTCCCCGATCTCGAGGGGCACGACGCGACCGCGACGGACGTCACCGAGCGACCGTCGACGCATCACGGCGGAGCCAAGCATGACGTCGCGCTGCTTGAGCGACGTGTGCTCGGTTCCTGCACGGAACGTCTGAAATCGTACGTTGCTCGCGGTCGAAGCGATCACCAACCTCGCTCGATCTCCCGGCGCATAGCTCTCCCGTGGGAAGGAGGCACGGATCGTCGGCCTCGCCGAAAAGGTCCGCCTCGGAACCTTGCCGTCGAGCTGCGGCGGCGGAGCCTGTCCAACGAGCGCGGTGGCGGCCAGGCTCAGACAGCCGGTCAGGGCCAGCGCGCGCGCTGCAGGGGTGGTACGCCGGAACCTCTCGGTGGCCATTCGGCCACGGTTTCAGCGGGCTCTCACACCTCACTCACAGGCGAGGCACACGGCCGATCAGCGGCTTCGCGCGCCCCAGCTGGCTAGTCCGAAGCGGGTTCAGCGATCTCGCGCCTCCGCCACGGCACGACGACCTCGCGGACGAAGAGGTCGACGATCGCGGCGAGAGGAACGGCGACGAACGCGCCGGCGAAGCCTCCGAGCGTCGCCCCGACGAGCACCGCGACGAAGACGAGCAGTGGATGGATGTCGAGCTGGTCGCCCTCGACGTACGGCGAGATGAAGTAACCCTTCCCGTTCTCGATCACGATCGACGCTGCGAACACCAGGCCGAACGTGCCGAGACCTTCGAGTGCCGCGATGCCGAGCAGCGGGATGCGGGCGAGCCACGGGCCGGCGCGCGGGATCGTCTCGCCGAGCGCGACGATGATCGCGAGCACGAGCGCAAACGGCACGCCGATCACGAGCAGGGCCACGTACGTGAGCGCGCCGACGATCGCCATCACGATCAGCTTGGCGCGAAGGTAGGCGCCGACGCGCGTCCACATCTTCTCGAGCAGGCCGCCGACGAACTTCCGGTCGTCCGGGTGCACGAGCGTCAGCGTGAACCCGAGGATCCGCTCCCGGTTCGTGACGAGCAGCAACGAGATCACGAACACGCTCAGGGCGTCCAGGAACAACGCAAAGAGCGCGCTCGGGAGATCGAGCGCTCGTTGCCCGGCGCGCTCGAGGATCGCGTTCCCGAGCCGCTCGACCTGGGCGTCAAAGGGTGGCAGGTTGCCGTAGTTCGAGCGGATCTCCTCGTACGCCTCCTGGACGCGGTCGTAGCGTTCGGCGTACTCGGGTGCGCGATCGCCGATGCCCGCCACCTGGTCGAAGAGCGGCGGCGTGACGAACCACAGCAGCCCGACGACGAGCAGGAGCGAGACGGCATAGATCAGGATCACCGAAACCGCGCGCGGCACCCGCCACCGCTCGAGGAGCCGGACGGGTCCGGTCAGCGCGGCGGCGAAGAGAATCGAGACGAAGATGATGAGCAGGACGTGGGTCAGCCTCCCGAGCGCCTGGAGCGCGATCCAGGTGAGGATCGCCAGCAGGAGCGCGACGTAGATCGGCTTCGCCTTGTCCCAGGCGGACTGCACGCGTGGAGTCTCGCGGTGGGGCCGGACGTGTCCACAATGCGGCGTGCGGCTGAAGCTCACCCTGGAGTACGACGGAATCGACTTCTATGGCTGGGCGATCCAGCCCGAGCTGCGGACGATCGAGGGCGAGCTGCGCGAGGCTCTCGGGAAGGTCTTCCCGGGCTGGTCGGAGCTCGTGGTCGCCGGCCGCACCGACACGGGCGTGCACGCGCGCGGGCAGGTCGTCTCGGTCGAGGTCGAGGGCGGACCGCCCGTCGAGCGCATCGCGGGTGCGCTCAACGCGGAGCTACCGGACGACGTCGCGGTCGTCGCGGCGGCGGAAGTCGCCTCCGACTTCCATGCTCGGCACGACGCTCGCTCCCGCAGCTATCGCTACCGGATCTGGCGGCGCCGGACGCCTTCTCCCTTCGAGCTCGGCCGAAGCTGGTGGCTTCCGAGGCCCTTCGACGAGGAGCGGCTCGCCGACAGCGCGCACGTCGTGCAGGGCGAGCACGACTTCCGGGCGTTCACGCCCAGTCAGACACAGCACCGCGTCTTCGTCCGAACCGTGCACTCCGCCGTGTGGCACCGGCGCGGCGACGCCCTCGAGCTCGAGATCACCGCGAACGGCTTTCTCCGTCACATGGTGCGGGCGCTCGTCGGAACGATGGTCGAACGCTCGCCGCGCGAGCTTGCCACCCTGCTCGAGGAGGGTGTGCGCACCGACGCAGGTGCGACCGCCCCGCCTTGGGGCCTCTACCTCGAACGGGTGGACTACGAGCTGTGAGAATCGCCGCGGATTCGCGGCTTGCGCAACGAGAGAGGACTAGCTGACGTTGACGCGGAGGACGGCGCGCTGAGTGCCGCCGTCGCCTTCGACCTCGGCCTGGAGCTCTGCGGACTCGCCGCGGAGCGACCTCGGCCACGTGTGCGTCTTCACGAGCGCCCCGTCGAACGAGAAGAACCCGAGCGTGTCGACGAGTTCGCCGTCGACCCACACGCGCATCTTCGCGGTGCCGCTCGCGGTGCCGCCGCCCTTCGACGTCGCGCGGACGGTGTAACGCCACGGGCGCCCCGCCGTCGGCTCCGTGCTCTCGCCGCTCAGCGTGACGGTGAACTGCGGGTCTCCCGTCGGGTCCTCACCGGCCATGGCCGTGTTGTTCGGCTGGGTGACCGTCAGCACGTCGGGGCTCGTCGCCGCGGTCGTCCCCCCGGGCGGCGCCGTCTGGTCGTCGCCGCCTCCGCACCCGGCGGTGAGCGCGAGCAGCAGCAGGAGGAGGGCGGAGCGGCGCACGGGCTGCATTGTGCCCACTCCACGCGTCGATACGATCGGTACGTGCGTTTCCGCGCCGTTCTCTTCGATCTGGACGGCACGCTCGTGGATTCGGGCGCGATCATCCTGGCCTCCTTCAAGCACGCCACCAGCACCGTTCTGCGGCGGGAGATCCCCGACCACGAGCTCCTGGCGGCGGTCGGCGGCCCCGGGCTCCGCGAGCAGATGGAGGCGCTCGACCCCGATCGCGCCGAGGAGCTGATCGAGGTGTACAGCGCCCACAACGCCGGCCTCCATGACGGGCTGGAGCCGTGCCGGGGCGTGCTCGACGCGCTCGACTCGCTGCACGCGGAAGGGCGGCGCCTCGGGGTCGTCACGGCCAAGCGCCGAGCGACGCTCGAGCTCGCGTTCGAGGTCCTCCCCGAGCTGCGGCGCTTCTTCGAAGTCACTGTCGCGGCAGAGGACACCGTGCGACACAAGCCGAACCCGGACCCGCTGCTGCTCGCGCTCGAGCGCCTGGGCGAGAACGCCGCCGACGCCGTGTACGTCGGCGACTCGCCGTTCGACGTGCAAGCGGCGAAAGCTGCGGGCGCTGCCTCGATCGCCGTCACGTGGGGTCGCATCCACTCGCGCGAGCGACTCGAGCGCGAGGACCCCGACGTCGTCGTCGAAACGATGGAGGAGCTGCTTGCCGCCCTCTAAGGCCAAGGTGAAGCGCGCGGCCGAGCTGCGCGACCTGGTCGACTACCACCTCTACCGCTACCACGTCCTCGACGAGCCGGAGATCTCGGACGCCGAGTTCGATCGGCTCTTCGACGAGCTCCTCGAGCTCGAGCAAGACCCGGAGCTCGCGACCCCCGACTCGCCGACGCAACGCGTCGGCGCGGCGCCCTCGGACAAGTTCCAGAAGGTCGACCATCCCTCGCCGATGGGCTCGCTCGAGAAGGTCACGAACAACGAGACGCTCGAGAAGTGGCACCAGGACGTGACGAAGCGGCTCGGTACCGAGAACGTCGTGTACGTGACCGAGCCGAAGATCGACGGCCTCTCGATCAACCTCATCTACGAGGACGGGAAGCTCGTGCGCGGGGCGACGCGGGGCGACGGTCTCAGGGGCGAGGACGTGACGACGAACCTGAAGACGATCAAGGCGATCTCGACGCGCATGCAGCTTTCGAAACGCGAGACGCCGCTGCCCCTGCTCGAAGTTCGCGGCGAGGTCTACATGCCGCTCTCCGGCTTCGTGGCCCTGAACGAGCGGTTGGCCGCCGAAGGCAAGAAGACGACGCCGAACCCGCGCAACGCCGCGGCCGGCTCGCTCCGGCAGAAGAACTCGCAGATCACCGCGGAGCGCCCGCTGAACATCTGGGTGCACGGCCTCGGGCATCGCGGCGAGCTCCCGACCGAGGGCCACTGGGACGCGCTGCAGTGGCTGCGCGAGCGGGGCTTTCGTACGAACCCGCTCGCGGAGCGCCACGAGACGATCGAGTCGGTGGAACGAGCCGTCGCCGAGTGGGAGCAGCGGCGCGCGGAGCTCGACTACGAGATCGACGGGCTCGTGATCAAGGTCGACTCGTTCGCGCAGCAGGAGCGGCTCGGCGCGCTGCACAGCCGACCGCGCTGGGCGCGCGCGTTCAAGTGGGCGCCGTCGACCGCGACGACGACGCTCCAGAAGATCGCGATCCGCGTCGGCCGGACGGGCGCGCTGAATCCCTGGGGCATCCTCGAGCCGGTCGAGGTCGGTGGTGTCACCGTCTCGCGTGCGACGCTGCACAACGAAGAGGACATCAACCGCAAGGACATCCGCGAGGGCGACGAGGTGATCGTCCAGCGCGCAGGCGACGTGATCCCGCAGGTCGTCGGTCCGGTGCTGCCGCGCAAGAAGCGGACGAAGCCGTTCCGGATGCCGACGCACTGCCCGCTGTGCAACGCGGAAGTCGTCAAGCCCGAGGGCGAGGCGATGCACCGTTGCCCAAACCGCGCCTGTCCGTCGCGCGGCATCGAGTCGCTGATCAACTGGGTGCAGGGTGCAGCGGACATCGAGGGAGTCGGCGAGCAGTCGGTGCGCCGACTCTGGGAGCTCGGGCTCGTACGCACGCTGCCGGAGCTCTACCGGCTCACGAAGGAGCAGCTGACCGAGCTCGACGGCTACGGCGAGATCTCGGCGACGAACGCGATCGAGTCGATCCAGGCGTCGAAGGCGATCTCGTTCAACCGCGTGCTGTTCGGGCTCAACATCCCCGACGTCGGCTGGGTGACGGCGCAGAATCTCGCGCGGCACTTCGAGAACGTCGACCGGCTGCTCGACGCAACGCCGGAGGACATCACCGAGGTCGACGGGATCGGCCCGGACCGAGCGGCGTCGATCGCGGAGTGGTTCGCGGACGAGCAGAACCGCGCGCTTGTCGCAGAGCTGCGCGACCTCGGTCTGCGCTTCCAGATCGGGGAGGAGGACAAGCCGAAGGAAGGCCCGCTCACGGGGAACACGTACGTCGTCACCGGGACGCTGGAGGGGTTCTCACGAGAGCAGGCAGCCGCCGCACTCGAGGCGCTGGGCGCGAAGGTGACGAACTCCGTCTCGAAGAAGACGACCGGCCTCGTCGTGGGCGAGGAGCCCGGCAACTCGAAGCTGACGAAGGCGCAGCGTGAGGGCGTCCCGCTTCTAGACGAAGCGGCGCTGTTGAAGCTCCTAGGGAGCGGCTAGGACGAGCACGAAGCGATCCTGCGCGAGCCGCGCCCACGTCGTCGACACGGGCCGGCCGTTGTGGAGGATCGCGAACGCGTAGCGCCCGGTCACGTAGCCGGCGAGCGTCGAGGCCGTGTCCGTCGTCCCCGTCTTCGCCTGCACGCGGCCGCGGACGGGGGCGAGCCGGCGCTTCATCGTCCCGCTGACCCCTGCCACCGGGAGCACGCGCACGAACCCAGGCCGAACCGCGGGATCGGTCCAGGCGATCTGCAGGAGCGAGACGAGGGACGTCGCCGTGAGCCGGTTCAGGAGCGAGAGCCCCGACCCGTCGACGAAGCGCACGCCGCCGAGCGGCACGCCGAGCGTGCGCAGCACTGCGGTCACGGCGGCTGCGCCGCGCGGGCTCGTGCCCGGCCCGCCCATCTGCGCGCCGAGCTGCTTGAGGAGCATCTCGGCGATGAAGTTGTCGCTCTCGACGCCCATGTAGCGGACGATCTCCCCGAGTGCCTCCGAGTGCACGAACGCGAGCGGGAAGTCGGCCGCGGGCGTCGTGCCGACACGTGCGCCGCGGCCGACGGCGATACCAGCCGCGCGCAGCTCGATGCGGAAGAGCTGAGCCGCGACGAGTGCCGGGTTGGCGGCGATTCCGCGCCCGTACTCTCCCCGGTCGACGATGAGCGCCGAGAGCGGAGGCGATTCCTCGATCAGGTAGGAGGGCTTCCACCCGGAGACGACGCGACGCGAGTCGAAGTACGACTCGTCGCCGACCACGCCGCCGGTCACGCGCCGGATTCCGAACGCCCGCACGCCGCGTGCGAGCTCACGCAGGTCTGCGCGCGACAGCGTCGGATCACCGAACCCCTTGAGCACGAGCTCCCCGCGCCACGTCGTGCCGTCGAGCGCGCCGTCCCCGAGGACGTCGGTCTCGATCTTGAAGTCGGAGCCGAGATCGTGCAGCGCCGCAAAGGCGAGGGCGAGCTTCTCGGTCGAGGCGGGTAGGAAGCCGCGCTGCGCATTGAGCGCGAAGACTTTCCGGCCCGTGCGGAGGTCGATGGCGACTGCGCCCGTCTGGGCGCTCTGGACGTGCGGGACCGCGAGGGCCTTCGCCAGGCGGGCCTCGAGCGGGGCGGCGGCCCGGGCAGATCCCGGAGCCAGCAGCGCCGCCGCGAGGGCGATTACCACCAAGGGGCGTGGGCCTGCCCGCCGGCCAAGATGGGCCGCCCGGCCCATGCCGCTCCTCACGCCGGAATCCATAATCGTTGGCGACCCCTCCCGGTCCTTTCCATGACGGACATGAATCCCATCTTCGCTGAGATCGAGGCTTTGCTCGACGACGTCTCGCCCCGTGCGCTCGACGAGATCGAGGATACGTTGACCACCGGTTATGCCGCAGCGCTCGCGCTCGAGGCCGATCGTTGGCGGATCGAGCGCCGGATCACCGAGCTCGCCGGGGAATTTGGCGGCGAAGCGGACTTCGAGCTGCACCGGGCCGAGGAGATGGTCGGGCTCGCGCAGCGGCTCAACACGGCGGACGCCGACCTCATCCGCCTGCGCGACGTGCTCGGCTCACTCCGCGAGCGCGCGGACGCGGCTCGCGCAGCCGCCTAGCTAGACGATCCCCGACTTGACTGCGTAGACCGCCGCCTGGATGCGGTTGTCGATCTGCAGCTTCATCAGGATGTTCGAGATGTGGTTCTTGACCGTCTTCGGGCTGATGTGCAGCTCGCCGGCGATCATCGCGTTGTCCTTGCCGTTCGCGATCAGCTTCAGCACTTCGATCTCGCGATCGGAGAGCTCGGCACGGATCGTCTCCGCGATCGCAGGGACGCTGCTCGTCGAACGGACGCGCTGAAGAACCTTCGAGGCGATGTTCGGCGAGATGAGCGACTCGCCGATCGACGCTGCACGGATCCCCTGCATCAGGTCCTGGATCGACGAGTCCTTGAGCAGATAGCCGCATGCCCCCGCGAGGATCGCGTCGAGGACGTCGCTGTCCTGGTCGGAGATCGTGAGCACGAGCACGCGGGTCAGCGGCGCGATCCCGGTGATCTGTCGTGTCGCCTCGACGCCCGTCATCCCGGGCATGTTGAGATCCATCACGACGACGTCGGGCGCGAGTTCGCGGACCGACCGAATCGCATCGCTCCCCGCCGCAGCCTCGCCGACGACCTGGATCCCCTGCTCCTCGAGCAGGTTGCGCAGCCCGGTCCGGAACAGGTCGTGGTCGTCCACGATCACGACCCTGAGCGCGTCGTGCCGAGGCTCGGTCGACTCCACCTGCTGCGTCATGTCCCCCCGCGTCGTGTTGAGCACGAGTCTAACCGTGGAGCGTGATCGTCACGGTCTTGCGCCCCCAGGCCATCGCCAGCGCGACGCTCGGGAACCAGAGGTCGATCGTCGCTCCCCGCACCGCCCCGCCGGTGTCGGCGGCCACGGCCTCGCCGTAGCCCGGGATCGTCATCCGGGTGCCGAGCGGGATCACAGACGGGTCTACGGCCACGATCCCCCAGCCGGTCGGGAGGCCGCTGGCGGTCCGGCCGCGGAGCGCATAGCCGGTCGAGGAGACGGTCATCGTCTGCTCGCCCCCCGTGTACGCAGGTGTGGGCTCCGACGCCGGCGCGGCCGCCGCCATCGTCGTCGCCTCCTGGGCTTCGAGCTCCTGCGTGCGCTCGCCCGCCGCGTGAGCCGTGCTGCGGACGCGCGCGAGCCGACGCGCGTTGAACCCGCGCTCCCTCGCCAGCTGAGCGAGGTACGCGGTTCGCTCGGCGCGCGCCGCGGCGAGAGACGAGGCCGTCGACGCCGCGGCCGACTCGGCCGCGCGCAGCGCTGCGACGCGGGCCACCACGCGCGTCTTCGTCGAGGTCAGCTCGGCCCGCGCCTGCCGGACCTTGCTCAGCAGGTCACGGTCGCCTGAGGCGATGCTGCGGAGCCCGTCGAGCCCGCCGATCGCCTCGTCGAGCGACTCGGCGCCGAGCAGGATCGCCACCGGGTCGAGCTGTCCCTGCTGGTAGAGCTGGCGGATCCGGGCTCCGAGGTGCTCCTCGGCGATGTAGGCCGACTGCCAGGCGACGTCGAGTTCGATCCGCAGCCGCGTGAGGCGGGCCTCGGCGGCCTCCCGCTGGTCGCTCAGCTTCGCCAGCCGCGAGCGCGCCACGGCGAGCTGGGCCTCCAGGGAGTAGAGCTCGTGCGTGGCCGCCCGCTCCTTCGCCGCGAGGGAGGTGTCCTGCTGCCTCAGCTCGGCCGCTCCGCCCGAGGGCGCGGCGGCTCCGCCCGACGAGGGAAGCGCCAGAATCGCCGTTAGACCCAGCAGAACCGCGAGTCGGCGCGCTGCGAGCATGCTCGAGCATCCGCGCACGAGGCAGGACGCTACCAGACCATCCATGCTTGTAACACCGGTGATTTGCCCGCGTGCAGCGATTTTCGGCCTGTTCACGCGTTGCAGGCGTCCGTAAGGGTTGGTACCCTGCTCCCCTTGTGACGGCCCCCGCCCCGTGGGTCGCGCACTCGAGGAGCTGGAGACTATTCGACTACCCCGCCGAATCCTCTCAGCGCTCTTGCTCGGTCTGACCGCGATCCTCGCGACAGCCGGCGGAGCGACTGCAGAGCCGTCGCAAGTCGAACAGCAGCAGGCACGAGCGCAGAGCGTGCTCGCGCAGATCCAGCAGATCGACTCGGAGCTGAGCCACGCGATCGAGGCGTACAACCTCGCCAACGTGAAGCTCGACCGGATCAAGAGCGACCTCGTCAGGAACACGCGCCACCTCGGCCTCGCGAAGCAGAACCTCGGCAGCGCCGAGAAGCGCCTGGCGGACCGCGTGGTCTCGCTCTACACCTCGGGTGAGGAGAACTCCACCGTCGCCGTGCTGCTCGGAGCGTCGAGTCTCGACGAGCTGCTCGACCGCATCGAGACGGCGAACCGCGTCTCGGACCAGGACGCCACGACGCTCGGGCAGGTGATCCGGTACCGCGCGCAGGTCAAGCGCGAGCGCATCCAGCTCAAGCAGGCGCGCGTCGCGCAGGCCCAGATCGTCGCGACGAAGGCGTCACAGAAGGCTTCGATCGAGAGCCGGCTGCAGCAGCGCCAGTCGATGCTCGCCGGGATTCAAAGCGAGATCCGCCGGATCCAGGCGGCAGAACGCAGGCGCTCGCTCGCGATCGCCGCAAGCCTGCAGGGTCAGACGTTCTCCAGCTCGGCATCGGGACTCGGCGCCGCCGGCGTTACGCCGGACGGCGCCGTCGTCGCACCACCGTCGCGCTACGGCGGCGTGGTCGGGATCGCGATGCGCTACCTCGGCGTGCCTTACCGCTGGGGCGGCGCCTCACCGTCGGGCTTCGACTGCTCCGGTTTCACGATGTACGTCTACGCGCAGATCGGCGTCTCGCTGCCGCACTACACCGGCTCCCAGTGGGGCATGGGCACGCCGGTCTCTCGCGACCAGCTCGAGGCGGGCGACCTCGTCTTCTTCAACGGGCTCGGGCACGTCGGCCTCTACATCGGCGGCGGCAACTTCATCCACGCGCCGCACACGGGCGACGTCGTGAAGATCTCCAGCATGTCGGGGTGGTACTCCTCCACGTTCATGGGCGGTCGTCGGCTCTAGGTTGCCCGCAGGTTCCGGATCCGCTGGCGCGGAACCGGAACCGCGAAGACCCCTGAAGTCGGCCGCTTCGCGGCCGCGCGCAGCGCCTACACCGCTCTAGTTGCGGGCGTGCATCATGTGGACGACGGCATGACCGCGGCCGCGTGCGATCAGCCAGCGGTTGACGGGGTAGGCGGCGACGAAGGCCACCGCGAGCGCGAACGCAAGGCTGCCCCAGAAGAGCGTGTCGTCGAGCCCGGCCTCCATCGCTCCCGGGACGACGAGGAGCACCGCGTTGTCGACGAGCTCCATCACGGCGATCGAGATCGTGTCCGCCGCGAACGCGATCCCCGCAGCCGCGCCGAGCGCGAGCCCGGAGCGGAGTAGCGGCACCGCCGTGAACGCGTAGCCGAAGAAGAACGCGAGCACGATCGCGAGGGCGATCGTCGGTGCATTGCTCCAGCCGAGTGCGGTCCCGATCGCGACGCCGAGGACCTCGCCCACGGCGCAGCCGGTCAGGCAGTGCCACGTCGCGCTGAAGGCGAGCCGGTTCAGCGATTGCTGTTGGTGGCCGTGTTGCATGAGGCATTGTGGCCTCTTGGCATCGAGCTAGAGACGTGTAGGCGCTGCGCGCGGCCGCGAAGCGGCCGACTTCAGGGGTCTTCGCGGTTCGGATCCGCGCGAGCGGATCCGAACCTGCGGGCTAGCCATAGAGCGCAGCGATCTCCGCCGCGAAGTGCTCCTGGCAGACGCGGCGCTTGAGCTTCATCGTTGCCGTGAGCTCGTCGTCGGCCATCGTGAAGTCGCGCGGGAGGATGGTGAACTTCTTGACCTGCTCGTAGCGGGAGTGGTCGGCGTTCATGCGCTCGACGATCCCGTCGACGAGCTCGCGGACGTCGGCGTTGCCCGCGAGGGAAGCGAGCGAGAGCTCGCCCTTCACACCGCGCGCCTGCGCCCACTTGACGAGCTCGGGCTCGTCGAGCGTGATCAGCGCGATGCAGTACGGGCGCTTGTCCCCGACGACGAGCGCCTGCGAGACGAACTTCGACAACTTCAGCTCGTTCTCGAGGTTCTGCGGAGCGACATTCTTGCCGCCGGCCGTGACGATGATGTCCTTCTTGCGGTCGGTGATCGACAGGAAGCCGTCGTCGTCGAGGTCGCCGATGTCGCCCGAGCGGAGCCACCCGTCGGGGCCGAGGACCTCGCGGGTCGCCGCCTCGTCCTTGTAGTAGCCGGCGAACACGGTCGGCGACGAGATCAGCACCTCGCCGTCCTCGGCGATCCGGAGCTCTGTCCCCGGGAGCGCCGGGCCGACCGTGCCGAAGCGGAACTTCGAGGGTCGGTTGACGGTCGCCGCGGTCGTGCACTCGGTCAGCCCGTACCCCTCGAGGATGAGCACGTCGAGCGAGTGGAAGAACTCGGCGATCTCCTTCGACAGTGGCGCGCCGCCGGAGATCCCGATGCGGAAGTTCCCGCCGAGCTGCGCCTTGACCTTCGAGTAGACGAGCTTGTCCGCTAGGCGGTGCTGAGCGCCGAGCACCGGCCCGAGCGCCTTGCCGGCGGAGCGACGCTCCGACGCCTTCCGGCCGACGCCGAGAGCCCAGTCGACGATCTTCCGCTTCGCGCCGGTCTCGTCGTCGAACTTGGCGAGCACCGCCGTGTGAACCTTCTCGAACACGCGCGGCACGCTCGGGAACAACGTGGGCTGCACTGCCTTGAGCGCCTCGCCCGCACGCAGCGGATCGGCGAGGAACGCGAGCGTGAACCCGACGTACGGACCCTGCAGGTGCATCAACCGTCCGAAGTTGTGCGCGAGCGGCAGGTAGAGGAGCATCGTGTCGTCCGCCATCGTGAAGTCGTCGATCTCGTCGACGACGGCGGCCATCGCGTAGTAGTTGCGGTGCAGGATCATGCAGGCCTTCGGCGGACCGGTCGTGCCCGACGTGTAGATGTAGGTGAAGACGTCGTCGGGGCTCACCGACGCGACCGCGCGCTCGAGCGCCTCAGGATACGCACGTGCGTAGTCGCGTCCCCGCGCGCGCAGGTCGTCGAGGTCGTCGAACGTCAGAACGTGCTCGAGCCTCGGGTTCCGCCCGCGATAGTCGTCGATCTTCGCGAGCTGTTCCGCGTCCTGGACGAGCACGCCGACCGACTCCGAGTGGTCGAGGATGTACTCGCAGTCCTTGGCGGCGCTGTTCGCGTAGATCGCGGCGCCGACCGCGCCGACGTGGGCGAGCGCGAAGTCGAACTGCGCCCACTCGAGGCTCGTCTGCCCGAGGATCCCGAAGGCGTCGCCTTTCTTGACGCCGAGCGCCAGGAGCCCGTTGGCGAGCTCCTCTACGGCGGTCGCGGCCTCGGCCCAGGAGACCGGCTCCCACCCCTCGCCACCCTCGACGAGGTAGGCCGGGCGGCTCCGCCTCTGCGCGACCGCGTCCTGCCAGAGCCGCGGAATCGTGGTCGGTTGGGCGCCTTGGGCCTCGGGCCGTGTGTCGGGGGCCACCTGGGTTGCCATTCGGCCTAACTGTAGATGGAGGAAACATCTTCAAAGGGCCGAATCTCCCCGGTCCCCGATTAGACTTTTGGAGTAGCCCCATGCGCACGATCTGGAACGGATCCATCTCTTTCGGCCTGGTCAGCATCCCGGTGGGACTGGCCCTGGCCACGAAGCCCGCGGCGCGCCAGAGCGACGTCAGCTTTCGCCAGCTCCACCGCGAGTGCCTGACGCCGATCAAGCAGAAGCGCTGGTGCCCCACGCACGACCGCGAGGTCGGCCCGGACGAGATCGTCCGCGGCTGGGAGGTCTCGAAGGGGGAGTTCGTCGTCGTCGAGGACGCCGACCTCGAGGCGATCGAGCGGACCGAGGAGTCTCGGTCGATCGACATCATGCGCTTCGTCCCGCTCGCCGCGGTCGACCCGATCTACTTCGACCGCACGTACTTCCTCGCTCCTGCGAGCAACGCGGCGCAGCGGCGTCCGTACGTGCTGCTGCTCGAGGCGATGAAGGGCACGGAGATGGCGGCGCTCGGCCGTTTCATCCTGCGCGGTCAGGAGCACTTCTCCCTGATCCGCGCACGCGGCGACGCGCTCGTACTCGAGACGCTCTTCATCGCGGAGGACGTGAACTCGCAGGCCGAGATCGAGGAGGCGGTCGCCGACACGAAGGTCAAGGACGCCGAGCTCGAGCTCGCGCGCCAGGTGATCGAGAGCCTCGAGGGGGACTTCGAGACGGAAGAGCTCCAGAGCGAGTACCGGCGCGACCTGCGCGCGATGCTCGAGGCGAAGCTCGCCGGCGAGGAGATCGCGCGGCCGGAGCCCGTCGCCGAGGACGCGCCCGTCGTCGACCTGATGGAGGCGCTCCGGCAGAGCGTGGAGGAAGTCTCGAAGAGGGGCAGCGGGCGCAAGGCGCCCGCAAAGAAGAAGACGGCGGCCCGCCCGAAGGCGAAGGCCGCCGCCCGAAAAAGCGCGTAGGGCGCTCTAATGTTGCTGGGGCATTGCTCCCAGCGCTTGTAGTTGCGCCTGGAAGAGCGTCTTGTCGATCTTCCCCTGGTAGATCGGCACGCCTTCCTGCAAGCAGACGCGGATCACCTCCTGCCGGTCGATCCCGAGCTCTTTCGAGAGTTCCTCGGGCGTGAGGTGATTTGCCATTCCGCTCCTTTCGCCGGTTCCAGAAACAAAAAACCCCGCCTCGCGCAGGCGCGCGGACGGGGCTAGAAATTCCTCTCGGACGGGGCAGGCATCAGCGGGCGCCTGCTTTCCGTGAACTGCTCATCGAGTGAAGAATAGACGGCCTGCATGACGGTTGCCAGGAGATTCGACGGGTTCGAGGAGCGGAGCTCGGAGTTCCGGGGGACGCGGCTCCAGGCGCTCGTCGGCGGGCCGCCGGACGGCCCCCCGATCGTGCTCCTGCACGGCCTGGGCGGGTCCCGCTCCAACTGGGCCTTCGTGGCCCCGGAGCTGGCCAGGACGCGGCGGGTCCTCGTCGTCGACCTGCCCGGCCACGGGCGCTCGACCGCTCTCCCGGCGGCTCCCGGGCTCGGCCCGTACGCCGACCGGGTGGCGAAGCTGCTCGAGGAGGAGGGGCACGCGCCGGCGGACGTCGTCGGGCACTCGTTGGGCGGCCTCGTCGGGATCCGTCTCGCCGCCCGCCGGCCCGAGCTCGTGCGGAGCCTCGTGCTCACCGCTGCGGCGGGCATCACCTCGAGCACGCGTCAGGCGGAGCGCGCGCTCGCGCTCGTCGGGTGGATCCAGCCGGGCCGCAAGGTCTCGCCGTACTGGCGCGCCGTCGCCCGGAGCGCGGCGCTAAAGCGGGTCGTCTTCGGGCACTGGTTCGCCGCCGACCCCGCCGCGCTCTCGGACGACGCGGTGGAGGCGCTGCTCGTCGACATCAACCTGCATTCGGACACGCAGAGCGCGTTTCGCGCTCTCGCCGGCGACGACCCGCGCGCAGACCTGCACCTCGTGAGGTGTCCCGCGCTGATGCTCTGGGGCGCGAAGGACAACCAGTTGCCGCTCGACGACGCCTTCGACTACGCGCGGCGCCTACGCGCTCCGCTGCGCACGATCGCGGACTGCGGGCACCTCCTGATCGTCGAGCGCCCAGCGGCGTGCCTCGACGCCGTCGAGAGCTTCCTGGCGGCGCGCTGAAAGCGGAAGGGCCGCACGAGGCGGCCCTTCCCAGTGTTCCCATCGGGGTGCCGAGATTTGAACTCGGGACCTCTCCGACCCGAACGGAGCGCGCTACCAGGCTGCGCCACACCCCGGAACAGCGGCAAAGGGTAGCGGCTCAGATTCGGCGGTGGACGATCGCCGTGCACTCGTCCTCGACGTAGTCGAGGCCTGCCTCCTCGCAGATCGCGCGGGCTTCGGGCGAGCGGAGGTCGAGCTGGAGCCAGAACGCCTTCGCGCCGGCCTCGACCGCCTCTCGGGCGTGCCCGGGCGCGGCCGACTCGGTTCGGAACACGTCCACGAGGTCGATCGGCTCCTCGATCTCCGCGAGCGAGGCGACGCATGGGACGCCGAGCACCTCGGTGCGATGCGGCCGGACGGGGATCACCCGATAGCCGTGGTGGACGAGGTAGCGCATGACCCCGTGGCTCGGCCGGTCGGGGTTCGGAGAGGCGCCGACGAGCGCAATCGTCTTGGCGTCGCGCAGGATCTGCTCGGGCGACCGCACGTGGCAAGGCTATCCTCGCGCACGTGTCGCTCGCGGCCGTGCTCTTCGACGTCGACTTCACGCTCGCGAAGCCCGGCCCCGACCTCGGGCCCGAGGGGTACACGCGACTCGGCTCGCGGTACGGCCTCGACCTCGACGCGTCGCGCTATGACGAGGCGCGCCTCGCCGCCTTCGACACGCTCGAGCTGCACCCCGAGCTCGAGCACGACGAAGAGGTGTGGGTGCTGTTCACCGAGCGGATCATCCGCGGGATGGGCGGTGACTCCGAGCGCGCGTACGAGTGCGCGGTCGAGATGACCCGCGCCTGGGAGCATGCGCACAACTTCGACCTCTACGACGACGTGCTGCCGACGCTCGAGTCGCTGCGCTTGCGCGGGCTAAAGCTCGGGCTGATCTCGAACACCGCCCGCGATCTCGACGCGTTCATCGCCCACCATGCGCTCGACGTCGACGCGTCGCTCTCGTCACGTGCGCACGGCAAGGTCAAGCCGCACGAGTCGATCTTCCTCGCGGTGCTGGAGCAGCTCGGTGTTGCGGCCGCGGAGACGGCGATGGTCGGCGACACGCCGACGGACGACGTGGAGGGAGCGCGCGCGCTCGGGATCCGCGGCTTCCTGCTCGACCGCGAGGGACGGTTCCCCGACGCGGACGCTCGGCTGACCGACCTGCGCGAGCTGCCCGCCGCGCTGGGGCTCGTCCCCGGATCCTAGAGACCCAGCTCGGCGCGCCACTCGTCCGTCTGTTGGCCGAGCCGCGGCGCGGGTTGCGCAGGGTCTCCGCTGCCCAGGTCCGCGGACGCCTCCGCAAGCGTCGCGACCGGGCCGACCGCGACGTTCTCCGCGTCGAAGAAGTCGAGCCACTCGGCGAGCGTTCGCGTCACGAAGATCGCGGCGAGCTCGTCGGTGAGGAACTGCTGGTCGTCCGCGAAGTGCAACGGCGCGAGGTCGGGGCGCTCGAGCAGTGCGCACAGCCGCTCGAAGAAATGAGCTTCGAGCGCGGCCACGGTGAGCCAACGCCCGTCCGCGGTCGCGTAGATCCGGTAGCACGCGAGCCCGCCGGTGAGCAGCTGCGGCCTCGGGTCGCCGGCGACGCGGTGCGACACGAAGCGGTGCGAGCCGTGCGTCATGGAGACGACGAGCCGCGCTCCGTGCCCCGTGCGCTCCCGCTCGAGCAGCGCTGCGAGGATCTCGGCGACGGCGACGAGCGCGCCCGCGCCCAGGTCGGCCGCCTGGACCGGGGGCAGGGCTGGTGCGGTGTCCGCGAGCGCGCCCGCCCAGCCGAGGTAGTTGAGGTCGTGGCCGGCTCGCAGCGCGTGGCGTCCCTCGACGCCGAAGCCCGTGAGCGAGCAGTAGACGACGCGGTCGGGGACGTCGTCCGGACCGACGCCGAGGCGGGCGGCGACGCCGGGCCGGAAGCCCTCGAGCACGACGTCGGCGCGGGCGCAGAGCGCGCGGCCGAGCTCGGGCTCGGCCTTGAGATCGCAGACGACGGACTCCTTGCCCGCGTTGAGCGCTGCATCCCACCGCGGCGCGATCGCCCGCAGCGGGTCGCCGTCGGGAGACTCGAGCCTGACGACGCGTGCCCCGAGACGGAGCAGCTCACGGCTTGCAAATGGGCCCGGCAGGTGCCGTGTCAGGTCGACGACGAGAAGCCCCGCCAGCGGTTGCACCGGCGCGAACCTACACTACGGTTCGTCTGCCTTGACCGACAGCTCGCTTGCAATCGACAAACGTCGACTTCTGCTCGAAGCAGCGGTTCGCGTGTTCGCGCGGCGCGGTTTCCACGCGGCGCGCGTCGGCGACATCGCGGAGGAAGCCGGCGTTGCGCACGGTCTGCTGTACCACTACTTCAGCTCGAAGGAAGAGGTGCTCGAGACGATCTTCCGCGAGACGTGGGCCGACCTGCTCGCGGCGGTGCGCGACGTCGAGGATTCGGGCGAGCCGGCGCAGGAGCAGCTGCGACAGGTGGCGGCGATCCTGCTCCGCTCGTGGCGGCGCGACCCCGACCTGGTGCGCGTGCTCGTGCGCGGTGTCGCGCGCAGCTCGGAGCTCGACCGCCGCGTCGGCGACGTCGGCGACGCGTTCGCCGCGATCGAGCGCATCGTCCGGCGCGGGCAGGAGGCGGGTGAGCTCCGGCCGGAGCTCGACGCGCGCCTGACGAGCGTCATCTTCTACGGGGCGATCGAGGAGCTGCTCACCGGCTGGGTGCTGGAGCTCCTGCCGGACGGCGACGAGGATGTCGCGCGCGCCGAGCGGACCGTCGTCGAGATCGTCTCCGGCGGGTTAGCGGCAGACAGGCTCTGACGAGCGCTGCAAGGCGAAGGTCCAGAGCAGATCGTCTTTGAAGTAGAACGCGCTCGAAACCGTCCCTCGCCGCTGCACCAGCACCGAATAGTGCCCGCACTCGAACCGCGGCAGCGTGCCGTACACGCCGTTCACGCTGATCGGCGAGTCGCCCAGCCGGATGCCCTTGTCGGTCCGCCAGCCCGTCGGCACCCAGAGCGTGTAGAGCGCGACGGCGCGGCCGCGGTCGAACTCGGCGCCCGTCCCGACCTGGTTGAACTTGCCGTACGTGAAGTAGAGCGTCCGGTGCCTGCACCCGCGGCAAACGCCGACGTGCGGGCCCCAGGCGGCGCGGACCTGCGCTTCCGTCGCGCCGAGCTTCACGCCGGCCAGGCTCTTCCCGGGCACGAAGACCCCGGCTTGCGGGAGGGCCAGCACGAACGAGAGGACGGCGGCGAGCACGACCGGCAATGTAGAACACACCGGTGAGCGACTACGAGCGCATCGCCCGTCTCGAGCTCCTCGTCGAGGCCGTCGAGCTGGAGCGGCGCGAGCTCCAGGTCACGAGCGGGTTCAAGCGTGTGACCACGACGGTGCGGATCTCCGGGGGCGGCGAGGTCGGCGAGGGGGAGGACGTCACCTACGAGGCCGACCACCACGACGGGTTCTCACCGCCGGACCTCTCCGGCACGTGGACGTTCGACGAGCTTTCGAAGCGACTCGAGTCGCTCGACCTCGCGGGCTACCGGCGCTGGGGGTTCGAAAGCGCAGCGCTCGACCTCGCGCTGCGGCAGGCGGGCACCTCGCTCGGCGCTGCGGTCGGCCGCGAGTACCGCCCTGTCCGCTTCGTCGTGTCGACTCGTGAGGACATCGATCGCTTCCTTGCCGTTCAGCCGACGCTCGAGTTCAAGGTCGACCCCGTAAGCACGTGGTCGCGCGCTCTGATCGACGAGCTCGCGGCGACCGGCCGCATCCGCGTGACCGACCTCAAGGGCTACTACCGCGGCACGGTCGTCGACCAGCCGCCCGACCCGCGGCTGTACCGCGACGTGGTCGAGGGCTTCCCCGACGCAGTGATCGAGGACGCGGCGTTCACCGACGAGACGCGGCCGATCCTCGAAGCCGCCGCCGACCGCCTGAGCTTCGACGCGCCGATCCACTCGGTCGAGGACGTGCAGGCGCTCGAGCTCGAACCACGCTGGCTCAACATCAAGCCGTCGCGCTTCGGGAGCGCGCGGCGACTGCTCGACACGATCGCGTACGGCGAGGAGCACGGCATGACGCTGTACGGCGGCGGCCAGTTCGAGCTCGGCGTCGGTCGCTCGCACATCCAGACGTTCGCGAGCGTGTACTACGCCGACTCCGCCAACGATGTCGCGCCGAGCCTCTACAACGAGCCGGAGCTGGCGCCGGACGCCCCGGCGAGCCCGCTCGCTCCGCCTGCAGAGCCGCGGGGACTGGCCTTCACGCCCTAGGCGAAGGCCGGGCGCAGCCGTATCCTCGCACCATGGCCGCGTGCCGCCAGTGCGGCTCGGAGCTCCCCGAGGGCGCCCGTTTCTGCCCCGCCTGTGGGACGGCGGTGGACGGCCGTTTCGGCGAGGAGCGGAAGGTCGTGACCGTCCTCTTTGCCGACATCGTCGACTCGACTGCGAGCGCGGATGCCCGAGATCCGGAAGAGGTTCGCGCTGCACTGCGCCCACAACTCGCCCACATGCGTGGCGAGCTCGAGCGCTTCGGCGGGACGTTCGAGAAGTACGTCGGGGACGCGGTCATGGCGGTCTTCGGCGCGCCCGTCGCCCACGAGGACGATCCGGAGCGTGCGGTGCGCGCAGCGCTTGCGATCCGGGACGGCCTCTCCGGCGTGCGCGTTGCGGTGAACACCGGCGAGGCGGTCGTCTCACTCGCCGCATCGTCCGGGACGCCGGAGGGCATCGCGACCGGCGACGTCGTGAACACCACGTTCCGGATCGAAGAGGCCGCCGACGCCGACACGGTGCTCGTCGGCGAGGCGACGTATCGCGCGACGCAAGGCACCATCGAGTACAGCGAGCGCCGGTTGCTCCAGGCGAAGGGAAAGCCCGATCCGCTCGCCGTCTACGAAGCGCTCCGACCGAGCCTGAACCTGCGCGCGACGTCCGAGGCGCCTTCCCTGGCGCCCTTGGTCGGCCGCAAGGAGGAGCTGAGCCTCGTCCTCGACACGATCGCGCGCGCACGACGCGACCGCACGGTGCAGCTCGTCACGCTCGTCGGGGTTCCCGGGATCGGCAAGAGCCGGCTCGTGTGGGAGCTGCAGCGGGCGCTCGCCGGAGATCCGGGGCTCGTCACCTGGCGCCGTGGGCGGTGTCTTCCCTACGGCGACGGCGTGAGCTACTGGGCTCTCGGCGAGATGGTCAAGACGCAGGCGGGGATCCTCGAGAGTGACAGCGCGGACACCGTGCACACGAAGCTCGGCCGGGCCGTTCGCGAGCTCGTGACCGACCCGACAGAGGCAGACTGGGTGGAGAGTCACCTGCGTCCACTCGTCGCGCTGGAAGCGCCCGCAAGCGAGAGGAGGGAAGAGGCGTTCACCGCCTGGCGGCGCTTCTTCGAGGCACTCGGGGAGCTGGGACCGCTCGTGCTCGTCTTCGAGGACCTGCACTGGGCCGATGTGGGGCTGCTGGACTTTCTCGACCACCTGGCCGACTGGGCGACCCTCATGCCGCTGGTCCTCCTCTGCACGGCGCGGCCCGAGCTGCTCGAGCGTCGCCTCGGGTGGGGCAGTCGCGCGAACGCCGCGACGATTGCGCTCCCGCCGCTGAGCGAGGCCGAGACGAGCATGCTCGTCACGCATCTGCTCATGCGGCGCCGTGTGGCTGCGGACCTCGCGGACGCAGTGGTCGGGCAGGCGGGTGGCAATCCGCTCTACGCCGAAGAGTTCGTGCGGATGCTCGTCGACCGCGGTCTGTTGTACCGCGACGGCGACGAGTGGCACTTCAGTCCAGGCGAGGTGCCGCTGCCGGAATCGGTGCAGGGCATCGTCGCGGCACGGCTCGACACACTCGAACCGGAGCAGAAGGCCGTGCTCCGCGATGCGTCCGTGATCGGACGCGGTTTCTGGCCGGCGGCGGTCGCTTCGGTGTGCGATCTAGAGCGCACGACGATCGACGACATCCTCCGCGTGCTCGAGCGCAAGGAGTTCATTCGTCGCGTGGGCACGAGCTCCATTGCGGCCGAGCTCCAGTACTCGTTTCATCACGCCGTCGTTCGTGATGTCGCGTACAACTCGATCCCGCGAGCCGAGCGCGCACAGAAGCACTGGCTCGCTGCAACGTGGATCGAGTCGCTAGGACGTCCAGAGGATCACGCGGAGACGATCGCGCACCACTATCGGTCGGCGCTCGAGTTTGCGCGAGGCTCCCGGCAACCCACGGATGAGCTCGCCGCGAAAGCTCTGGTGGCGTTTCGGGCGGCCGGGGAGCGGGCGTTGGCGTTGAATGCTCCTGAAGCGGCAGCCTCCTACTACGAAGCGGCGCTCGAGCTGACGTCACCCGCGGACCCGGAGCATGCGGATCTCCTCTTCCTGCAGGCGAAGGCGCTCTACCGCGCGGGCCGACCCGACGATCAGCTCCTCGAGCAGGCTCGACGGGCGCTGCTGGCGCGGGGGGAGCTCGAACGAGCCGCCGAGTGCGGCGCGATCCTCGGCGACGTTCACTGGCGGCAGGGCGACCGCGACGCTTCGTTCGCGCAGCTCCAGCAGACGATCGACGCGTTGGACGAGCCGTCCTACGCGAAGGCGTACGCACTGGCGACGCTCTCCCGGATCCGAAACGCCGCGGACGAGCCGCAGGCGGCGATCGCCCTCGGTGTCGAGGCTCTCGAGATCGCCGAGGCGATCGGTCATACCGAGCTGCGTGTCTCGGTCCTGACCACGATCGGGATTGCCCGGACGTTGACCGGCGACCCGGCCGGCCTCGACGACCTTCGGCAGAGCGTCGCTGCGGCAGAGCAGATCAGCTCGCCCGAGACCGTTCGCGGGTACTACAACCTCGGCGGGATGCTGGGGACGCACGGCGACCTGGAGTCGTCCTTCGCGACCTACGCAAAAGGTCGCCTTCTCGTGGAGAGAGTCGGAGATGCGGCCTGGATCGCGTGGTATCGCGCCGAGCTGCTCTTGGAGCTCTACTGGCGCGGGAGCTGGGACGATGCCTTGAAGCTGGCGTCCGAGCTCACGGGCGCATCCGCGGCCGAGTCGCCGGCGAGCGTCGAGTTCGACGCGTCGCTCGTGCGTGCGCGCATCGAGCTCGCGCGTGGTGACCAAGACGCGGCGACCGCCAACGTCACGCACGCGCTGGCGTTCGCGCGAGGAGCTCCGGACCCGCAGAACCTCTACCCGGCGCTTGCGTTCGCCGCGCGCGCGGCGAACGCCACCGGGGACGAGGATCAGGCGGCCGCGTATCTGGACGAGCTCCTCGAGCGAGCCGTCGCGAGGCCGTCGCCGCCGTCCTACTGGGTCGTCGATCTCGCGCTCGCGGCGAGCGCGATCGGGCGCGGCCCGGAAGTGCTCGAGGGAATTCGAGACTCCGCCTGGAGGACACGCTGGCTCGATGCGGCGAATGCGATCGTCAGCGGCGACCTCGCGTCTGCAGCCGTGATCTGCGGGGAGATCGGGGCACTGCCGGAAGAGGCCGACATCCGGCTCGCGGCCGCGGCACGTGACCACGCCGCAGGCCGCGGGCCGGATGGGGACGGCGCGGACCGTGCGCTCGTCTTCTACCGACGCGTCGGAGCGTCCGGCTATGCGCGTGCTGCCGAGCTGCTCCTCTGAGCCGCTAGCTCTTCCCTTGTTGTTCTTCTTCCTTCTCCTCGGCGCTGAGCACCTCGCGCACGTCTGCGGCCTCCAGCTTCTCTAGGAGCTTTCGGGCGCCGTCAGCGTCCTCGAACGTGACGTCGGCGACCCAGCTACCGGGCTGCCACGTGACGTCCACGAGCTTGCAGCCGTACTCCTTGGCGAGCGCTTCGAGACGTTCCCTTACCGCAATCGGCCTGCGACGGTCGTCCTGCAGCGGCGGGGCCGTCCCTCCGGTCTCGATCTTTCCGTTCCATCGCGGCACCTATGCCTCCTCACGGCGTCGAGTGCACCAATCTTCGGCGAACGTGACGATGGGCGCAAGTATCAGCCGGCTGCGACCGGCGGGCCCGGCTCTCGCGCGAGCAGCGCGGGCCCCCAGGCCGCGAGCGGCGAGATCGAGCCGTCGCGGCCGTTCAGCTGCCGGTAGCCGAGCGCGTGCTCGGCCTGCATCAGCTTGTGGATCTGCGTCGTGCCCTCGTAGATGATCGGCGCGCGCGCGTTTCGGAAGTAGCGCTCGATCCCGTACTCGGCGCTGTAGCCGTAGGAGCCGTGGATCTGGATCGCGTTATGCGCGGACTTGAACGCCGACTCGGTCGCGTGCCACTTGGCGAGCGAGGTCTCGCGCGTGTTCCGCACACCTTCGTTCTTCAGCCACGCCGCCTGCATCACGAGCAGCTTCGACGTCTCATAGTCGAGCACCATCTGCGCGATCAGGTCTTGCACGAACTGGTACTTGCCGATCGGCTGGCCGAACGTCTGCCGTTCGCGCGCGTACTCGACCGAGCGCTCGAGACACGCGCGGATCACGCCGCACGCGCCCGCGGCGACGGTGAAGCGGCCCTGGTCGAGCGAGTACATCGCGATCTCGAAGCCCTGGCCCTCCTCGCCGATCAGGTTCTCCGCCGGCACCTCGACGTTCTCGAAGAACAGCTCACCCGTGGAGCCCGCCCAGATGCCGAGCTTGTGCTCGGTGTCGCGCGACGTGAAGCCCTTCATGCCCTTCTCGAGCACGAACGCGGAGATGCCCTTGTGCTTCGCGCCGGGGTCGGTCTTCGCGAACACGAGCGCGTGGTCGGCGACGCTGGCATACGAGATCCAGTTCTTCTGGCCGTTCAGCACGTAGACGTCGCCCTCGCGCCGCGCGGTCGTGCGCATCGCAGCGACGTCGGAGCCGGCCTCGGGCTCGGTCAGGCCGAAGCACGCGAGCTTCTCGCCCTTCGCCTGCGGCGTCAGCCAGCGCTGCTTCTGCTCCTCGGTGCCGTAGCGCAGGAGCGACAGCGAGTTCAGGCCGACGTGGACGGAGATCAGCGTGCGGAAGGCGGCCTCGCCGCGCTCGATCTCCTCGCAGGACAGCGCCTCGGCGACGAAGTCGAGCCCCGCGCCGCCGTACTCCTCCGGGATCACGATCCCGAGCAGCCCGAGCTCGGCCATTCCCTCGATCAGCTCGAGGTCGAGCTTGTGGTCGATGTCGTTCTGGACCGCGACAGGCAGTACGCGCTCGTCCACGAACGCCCGCACGGTGTCCTGGATCAGCCGCTGCTCGTCGGTCAGGGTGAAGTCCATCGCGAGTCGAGTCTAGTGTCCGGCCCCGTGTCCCTGGCACTCACAGCGGCCTCGATGCTGGCAGCCGCGTCGCTCACGCCCCAGCAGCAAGCCGCGCTCGTCGTCGTCTCCGGCCTTCCGGCCCCGCCCGGCGTGAGCGGGGTTCTCGTGCAGGACTGGAGCACGCGGCTGCCGCGGCCAAAGGGCGCGCTGGTCTACGTCGACCAGGAGGGCGGTGGGGTGCGCGCGTTCGGGAGCGACCCGCCGAGCTCGCCTGCGTTCGCGTACCGGTCGAGCGCCGCCTCCTTCGCGGCGGGGCGCGCCACGGGGCGCGCGTTGAAGGCACGCGGCGTGCACGTCGACCTCGCGCCCGTCGTCGACCTGGCCGACGGGCCGCTCGGCTCGCGGCACTTCCGCCGGCCGGAGTACGCGGTCTCCTTCGCCCGAGGGCTCGCTGCAGCAGGCGTTGCCGGGTGCGCGAAGCACTTCCCCGGCCTCGGCTCGACACCGATCTCCACCGACGAACGTCCGCACGTCGACGGCAGGATCCGCGCGGTCGAGATCGCCGCCTTCCGCTCGGCGATCCGCGCCGGTGTTCCCTGCGTGATGACGAGCAACGCGTTCTACAACGGCGCGCCGTATCGCGCGTCGATCTCCCCGGATACCTATCGGCGGCTGCGCGCGCTCGGCTTCGACGGGGTTGCGATCACGGACTCGCTGTCGATCGTGAAAGCCGCGCCGGTCGAGCGCTGGGCACGTCAGGCGATGCTCGCCGGAGCCGACCTCCTGCTCTTCACGAGCAGTGCGCACGCACGGCGTGCGATCGCCGCGCTCGTGCCGCTGGCGCGCGAAGGCAAGCTCGACGCTAGCGTCGAGCGGGTGCTGCGCTTCCGATTCCGGCTGCTGCGAGCTCGGCGTCCGTGAGGTCGTAGCCGCGCTGGATCAGAGCGCGCTTCGCCGCTTCGGTCCACTCGGCTCCGCGGCGGAGGCGAGACTCGAGCGCGACGCCTTCCGCTCCCGCGCGCACCGTGATCCGCGGCAGCGCTCGCTCGCGCTGGAACGGGAACTCGGAGCCGAGCACGCGCTCTTCGACCGCCTGCGCCAGCTCCTCGGACGCTCCGGCGTCGCGAACGAGCTGTGGCAGGTCGCGTGCGAGCCGCTCGAGCTCGTGGATCGACTGGTCGGTCGCGTCGGCGTGGCGTTCCTCGAGCGCGGTGCCGCGCAGGACGGAGAGCCGCATCAGCCGCGTGATCATGTCGATGTAGTGCGCCGGCTCGCCGCGGCGGTCGCGCGACTCCGCCTCCTCGAGCTCGGCGATCAGCGCGCGCACCGGCGGGACCCGGCCGAACGGGCGCAGTCGCCGCTTGAGCGTCGTGAGCGCGCGCACGTCGAAGCGCGGGTACTCGGGGAGGTAGCGGAAGGCGGTGATCATCTTCACGTCGGGACGCGCGTACGCGTGTGCGAGCGGGAAGTTACGCGTCCACGCGCCGTCGGTCGCGATGCGGTCGCCGACGCGAAGCGGCAGCACGAGCGTCGAGATCGCCGCGGACGCGAGGATCGCCTGCGCCATCACGTCGGGCGGCGTTTCGCGCGACGAGTACGCGAGCTCGAAGTCGTTCTCCGAGGCGCGCTCGGTCTGCGTGACGTCGGAGGCGAAAACGACGAGCTCCCGGTCGGCGTGCGCGAGCTCCTCCGAGAGCGCGACGAGGTCGCCGACCTTGCGGTCGATCGTCGCGGGGAGGGTGTACTCGTGCAGCCCGATCAGCGGCAGCTGCCACAGACGGTTCGGCCGGAACACCTCGTCTGGTCGAAGGCCGATCAGGAACTCCTCGAGCTCGTCGAGCCGGTCGACCGCCGCCATGACTCCCGCGAGCGCGCCCGCGGACGTTCCGAAGATCCATCCGACCCGCGGCCACAGCTCGCTCTCGGCCAGCCGCTTCAAGAAGCCGGCCTCCATCAACACCCCGTTGATCGCCCCGCCTGAGAGGACGACCGCGACGTCCCGCTCTGTTGCCACCTCCACAGCATGCACTAAGATTCGGATTGACTGACTAGTCAATCGAACCGGACGGAGCGGCATGGCAACCATCGATGCGGGCGTCGGGACAGGCGTTTCCTTTGCCCTGAGTGACGAGCAGAAGGCCCTCCGCGAGCTCGCGCGCGAGTTCGCGGCGAACGAGATCCGGCCCAAGGAGGCCGAGTACGACGAGCACTCGACGCACCCCGTCGACGTGATCGCGAAGGCCCATGAGGTCGGCCTGATGAACCTCCACGTCCCCGAGGAGCTCGGCGGCCCCGCGCTCTCGGCGTTCGACGGGATGCTGGTCGGCGAAGAGCTCAACTGGGGCTGCTCGGGAATCGGCACGGCGATCGGCGCCAACGGCCTCGGCGCCGGACCGGTGTTGCTCGCCGGCTCCGAGAAGCAAAAGGCGCAGTGGCTGCCGCCGCTCCTCGAGGAGCCGATCCTCTGCTCGTTCGGTTTGAGCGAGCCAGACGCCGGCTCGGACGTGGCGCGCATGAAGACGACTGCGGTCCGACGCGGCGACGAGTACGTCCTGAACGGCTCGAAGACGTTCATCACGAACGCCGGCTATGCGTCGTGGACGGTCGTGTTCGCGAAGACCGACCCGTCGCAGGGCCACCGCGGCATCTCCGCATTCATCGTGCCGATGGACACGCCGGGTGTGACGATCGAGAAGCACCTCGACAAGATGGGCCAGCGCTCGACCGACACGTCCGCGTTCGCACTCACCGACGTTGTCGTTCCCGCGGCGAACAGACTCGGCGAAGAGGGCGAAGGCTTCAAGATCGCGATGCGTACGCTCGACTTCACGCGGCCCGGCACGGCGGCGGGCGCAGTGGGCGTCGCGCAGGCCGCGTACGAGCACGCCGTCGAGTACGCGAAGCAGCGCGTCACGTTCGACGTCCCGATCGCGATGCACCAGGGCGTCAACTTCATGATCGCCGACATGGCGACGCAGATCGAGGCCGCACGCCTGCTCGTCTGGCAGTCCGCGTGGTTGCACGACATGGGCCAGCGTGCGACGCTGCAGTCGTCGTTCGCGAAGCTCTTCGCGGCCGACGCGGTGATGAAGGTGACGACCGACGCCGTGCAGGTCTTCGGCGGCTACGGCTACATCAAGGAGTATCCCGTGGAGAAGCTGATGCGCGACGCGAAGCTGTTCCAGATCTACGAGGGCACCTCGCAGATCCAGCGGCTCGTGATCGCGAAAGAGATCTTCCTGCCGCGTGGCGATTGAGATCGACCTGTCCGGCCGGATCGCCCTCGTCACGGGCGGCTCGCGCGGGCTCGGACGCGCCGACGCGCTGACGCTGGCACGAGCCGGCGCGGACGTGGTGATCGCCGACATCCAGGTCGAGTCCGACGACTCGGACGTCGCAGAGTGGGGGCCGCTCGCCCAGGTCGCGAAGGCGCAGGGGATCGTCTATACCGAGGCGACAGCGCGAGAGATCCAGGAGCTCGGCCGCCGTGCCGCCGCGATCAAGTGCGACGTGACCGACCGCGAGCAGGTGGACGCGACGGTCGCACGCGCGGTCGAGGAGTTCGGCTCCGTCGACATCCTCGTCAACAACGCAGGCACGCTCGACCACGCCGCGCAGTTCCACAACCAGTCGCCCGACCTCTGGCAGCGCGACCTCGACGTCAACCTGACGGGGGCGTTCAACTGCTCGCAGGCTGTGTGGCCGCACATGCGGGAGCGTGGCTGGGGCCGCATCGTGAACATGGCCTCGGTCGCGGGCACGCTCGGCGGCTTCGGGCAGGCGAGCTACTCGACGACGAAGGCGGGGCTGCTCGGGCTGACGAAGACGCTCGCGATGGAGGGCGGCCGCCACGGGATCACCTGCAACGCGATCGTGCCCGGGGTGATCGGCACCGAGGCGTTCCACTTCGCGAACGCCGAGATGAACGAGCGGATCGTCAACCGCACGGTGTTCAAGCACGCGGGAGACCCCCAGGACGTCGCGAACGCGATCGCCTTCCTCTGCTCCGACCTCGCCGCCTACATCACTGGCGTGGGGCTCAACGTGAGCGGCGGGATCGAGCTGTTCGCGTTCTGAGAGCGGTCTCCAGGGGCGGCTACTCTTGCCCCGTTGGCGGTCAGGGCGCAGAAGGGCGTGCAGAGCGCGCGTAAGCGACGCGCGCGCACGCGGCTGCTCCTGCAGGCACTCGCGGCGGCGGTCGCGGTCTCGCTGGCCCTCGCCGCGCTCTTCGGCGCGGTCTTCGCCGGCTCACCCTCGAAGATCCCCGCCGGCGTCACGATCGCGGGCGTCAGCGTCGGCGGGATGACCCCTGCGGCCGCGCAGAAGCTCCTCGAGCGGCGCTCGGCGGCGCTCGAAAACGTCCCGGTGACGTTCTTCAGCGGCTCCGAGCGCTGGAAGGTGACCCCTCATCGGCTCGGCGTCGAGGCCGATTGGGCCGCCGCGGTCGACGCTGCGAGGCGCCAGGGCGAGGGTCTCGGGCCGTTGCGCGGCTTTCAGCGCGTCCGCGTCCGGGTCTTCGGCGCGGACATCGCGCCGCCCGCGCAGGTCTACGAGCCTGCGCTCGAGTACCAGCTCGGCCAGATCGCGCTCCAGCTCGACCAGCCGAAGCGCGAGTCGGCAATCGTGTTGAACGGGCTGAAGCCTGTCCTCGTCGAGGGACACGCCGGCCGCAAGCTGAGCCGTGAACGGGCTGCCGCGACCATGGTCGGCGCGCTCGCCTCGCTCTCCCGCGCCGACACGCCCCTGCCCGTCGAGGTCGAGAAGATCACCGTGACGGAAGAGGAGCTGCGGCCCGTCCTCGCGCAGACGCGGCTCGCGCTCTCGGCGCCGATTCGGCTCGAGCTCGGGAAGACCTGGTGGCGTCTGCGCCAACCACGGATCGCGGAGCTGCTCGAGCTTCCGCACGACGGCTCACGCAAGCTCGCGATCGGCGGGCGGCGCGCCGACGCGTGGTTCGAGCGTTTCGGAGGCCAGGTCGGGCGTCCGCCGACCGACGCCGGCTTCCGGTCCACCAGCGACGGACAGGTCGTGATCACGCCGAGCTCCGACGGGCTCAAACTCGACGTCCCGGCGACGAGCCGCGAGATCCTCGCCGCAACGCTCGCGACGGGCGCGGGGCGCGTCGGCGACGTCGTCGTCGCGAAGCACTCGCCGGAGCTGACGACCGAGCGTGCGCGCAGCCTCGGGATCTCGCGCGTCATCTCGTCGTACTCGACGTTCTACTCCGGTACCGCCGACCGGACCCGGAACCTGCAGCGCGCCGTGCAGCTCCTCGACGGGACCCTCGTCGCGCCGGGCGGCACCTTCTCGCTGAACGAGGCGGTCGGCCCGCGCACGATCGAGCGCGGCTTCCGGCCGGCGCCGGTGATCATCGGCGACGAGTACGAGGAGGACGTCGGCGGCGGCGTCTCGCAGGTCGCGACGACCGTCTTCAACGCGGCGTGGGAAGCAGGCGTCAAGGTGCTCGAGCGCAACCCGCACTCGCTCTACATCAGCCGCTACCAGCTCGGCCGCGACGCGACCGTCAACTACCCGGACCTCGACCTGAAGTTCCGCAACGACACCGGCAAGTGGATGGTCGTGCTCGGTGCGTCGGGGCAGAACGGGATCGCGATCACCCTGGCGGGAACGCCGACGGGCCGGCGAGTCGTCAGCGAGCCGGGCCCACTGGTGGTGACCGGCAAGCCGCCGGAGAAGCGTGTCAAGGACCCGACGCTCACCGTCGGCACGGAGGTCGTCGAGGAGCTCGGCTCGTCGCCGCAGTCGGTCACGGTCACGCGCACCGTCTACAACAAGGACGGCAGCGTGCTCTACGACGAGTCGTGGCGCACGAACTACCGTGGTGAGAAGCGCGTGATCCGCGTCGGCACGAAGAAGAAGCCGCCGACGACGTCGACGCCCACCACGACGACGCCGACGACGCCGACGACGACGACGCCGACGACGCCGACGAACCCGAAGCCGCCACCACCGCCGCCGCCTACGCCGTAGCCTCGGCCTTCGCGATCGCCTCGGCGAGCCACGACGGCACGCGGGTCGGCAGGAACGTCCGCGCGTCGACACACGCGTGCGCCGTCTCACCGTCGGCGATCGTCGTCCCGGCGCGGTCGACCTCGTAGACGAACCGGAAGCGTGCTCCGCGGATGTCGCGGCAGCTCGTCCTGACGACCAACCGGTCGTCGAAGCGCGCCGGCTCCCGGTACCGGACGTGCGACTCGGTCACGATCGCCTCGACGCCCTGGTCGCGGAGCGACTGGTAGCCCCCGGTGAAACGCTCGAGGTACTCGACGCGGGCGAGCTCGAACCAGACGAGATAGACGCTGTTGTGGATGATCCCCTGCGCGTCGGTCTCCGCGAAGCGGGCGCGAATCTCGGTCGTGGAGGCGTACGGCACGCCGGACATCTTCGCGCAGGCGATTGGGGTTTACTTCTATCGCAGATCTGCTATATAGCAAGTATGCGATACGATCCGGAGGAAAGGATCGACCGCCTCGAACAGCTCGTCGGTGAGCTGACCCACCGGCTGGAGCGTCTCGAAGGCGCACCCCCCGCATCACCGGTGGAGTGGCAGCCGGCCCAGCCGGTGCGCGTCGCCCCGCCGGCGCCGCCGCCCCAACGGCCTGCCATACCGCCGCGCCCGCCGCGCCCGTCCTTCGACCTCGAGGAGCTGCTCGGCGGTCGCGTGCTCGCGTGGGCCGGCGCCGTCGCGGTGGTCATCGGCGTCGTCTTCTTCCTCGCAACGGCACTCCGGCGTGGGTGGATCGACGAGCCCACGCGCGTCGTCCTCGCCTACTTCGGCTCGACCGCACTGCTCGTGCTCGGCCTCTACCTCTACGAGCGGAAGGGCCGCACCCAGGCTGCGCTTGCCGCGGTCGCGGCCGCGATCGCGTCGCTCTACGCCTCGACGACGGCCGCAACGACCCTCTACGACCTCGTCGAACCCGCACTCGGGCTCGGCGTCGCGCTGCTCGTCGGCGCGACCGCAACGGCGATCGCGGTGCGCTGGGACTCACGGGAGCTCGCAGGCATCGGGATCGTCGGCGCGGTGCTTTCGCCGGTGCTCGTCGACGCGGGCACCTCCGGCGTCGCGCTCGCGTTCATGGCGATCGCCCTCGCCTCTGCGGTCGGCGTGCTCCTCTGGAAGCGCTGGGACTGGTTGGCATTCGCTGCGTTCCTGACGAGCGCCCCACAACTCGCCGCGTGGCTTGCGAGCTCGTACGACGACTCGCTCGCCCTCGCACTTGTCGTGCTCGGTGCGTTCTGGCTGCTCTACGCGATTGCGGCCGTCGGCTACGAGCTCCGCGACACGACCGAGAACCTGCGCTTCACGTCGGCGAGCCTCCTGCTCGGAGACGCTGTGCTGACGTCGGCCGCCGGTTGGCTGATGCTCGACGAGTTGGGACATGCCGACGCGGCGACCGGCTGGGTGATCGGCGTCGCGCTCGTGCACGTCGGGCTCGGTGCGGTGACCTTGCGCGGGCGCATCTCGCGCGAGATCTCGCTGCTCCTGCTCGCCGTCGGCATCGGGCTCTCCGCGATCGGCGCCGCGCTCGCCCTCGACGGGCCTGCGCTCGTCGCGGCCTGGTCGGTCGAGGCCGTGCTGATGGCCTGGCTCGCCCGTCGGATGAACCGGGACCGCGGCTACATCGCGGCCGTCGGCTTCCTCGCGGCCGCGTCGGCGCACGTGCTGCTCTTCGACGCACGACCGGACCAGCTCACCGAGTCTCCGGAGTGGTCGGCGGTCGTCGCGCTCGTGCTCGCCAGCGTGGCGGCGGCGACGGTCTCGCGTCTCTACCGAGGTACGTGGGACGAGTTCACGGACGCGCTCGACCTGCTGGCGCTCGCCGGCCTCGCCTACGTGGTGCCGATCGCGCTGGAAGGCGTGCCCGTCGTCGTCGCGTGGGCCGTGCTCGCCGTCGCGCTGGCGTTCCTCACGAAGCGCGGTCTCGTCGAGCTCGGCGGGATTGCCCCGGCGCTGTTCGTCGGCCTCGCCGCCGCGCACACGCTCGCGATCGAGGCGCCGCCGAATGTCGCCCTCAAAGACGGCGTCGACGACCTCGGCAGCGCGTTCCTGGCTGTCGCGGCCACGACGATCGCCGCGTTCGTCGCGGCGCGCCTGTCACCGGACCCGCTCGACAAGCTGCTCACGCTGACCGGCGCCGTCGGAGCGATCTACGCGCCTTCGATCGTGATCGTCGACCTGACCTCCGGAGGCGAGCTCGCACCGGGACAGACGCCGCAGGTGCTGCTCTCGGCGTTCTGGGCCGCGACGGGTCTCGCGGCGGTCGTCTACGGGCTCGTCCGCGACGACAAGCGCCTGCGGCTCGGCGGCCTCGCACTGCTCGGGCTCGCCGCGGCGAAGGTCATCGTCTACGACCTCAAGGAGCTCGACGAGATCTACCGCGTGCTCTCGTTCGTCGCGCTCGGCCTGCTCCTGCTCGGCGGCGCGTTCGCCTACCAGCGGATCCGCAAGGAGGAGGAGACCGCGTGAAGCTCCTCGCGGTCCTCGCGGCGACGTCGCTCGCGGCTGGGGTCCAGCAGAGCGACTTCCGGTACACGCGTGTCCTCCCGGAGCAGGTCGCGCGCGGGACGGTCGGGTTCGAGCCCGACGGCCTGCTCCTTGCGCACACGCGCCCAGGGTTCGCCGACCTCCGCGTTGTCGACGCGGGCGGCGCGCAGGTTCCGTGGCGCTTCGTGCCCGACAACCGTCTCCAGGTCGGGGTCTCGGCGACGGTGCTCAACAGTGGCCGGCAGGGAAGCGCCGCCGTCGCGCTCGTCGATGTCGGCCCTGGCCGCCGCGTGTACCAGCGCGTAGAGCTCGCGATCGCCGGCGGCAACTTCGTCGGACGCGTCACCGCATCGGGCGCGGACGCACGGAACGGCCCGTTCACGAGGCTGTCGACCACGACCGTGTACGACCTCGCAGGGGCTGAGCGGGCGCGGAGCACGACGATCGTGCTGCCGCCGACCGACCAGCGCTTCCTGCAGCTCCGCGCATCCGGCGTTGCAAGGATCACGGGCGCGACGGTGCTCGGCGAGTACGAACGGCCGAATCTCGTGCGACGCCGGCACGCCGTGCTCGCCGGAGTGAAGAACCAGGAGCGCTCGAGCGTCTACACGCTCGACTTCGGCGTGCGCGGGACGCCGGTCACGAGGCTCGAGCTCCGAACGTTCGCCCCGGCCACCTACGACCGGCCCGTCCGCGTCGACGGCTCGAACGATCGGCACACGTTTGTGCGGCTCGCGAACGGCCGGATGACGAGAGCCCCGGGCCTGGTGTCACCGCCGGTCGAGTTCGAGTCGCGTTACCGCTACCTCCGCGTGACGATCGAGAACGGCGACGATCCGCCGCTGCCGGCCGTCAGGACCGAGACGTACGGCCCGTCGTTCGCGCTCATGGTGGAAGGCGGCCACGCGAGCCCGCTCCGGCTGGTCTACGGCGCGGACGTGAGCGCGCCGAGCTACGAGTACGCACGGTTGCCGGTCGAGCGGCCCATCACGGTGCTCGAGCCCGCGCGGCTTGCGCCCGAGCGGCTGAACCCGGCCTTCGAGGTCCCCGGCGAGCCGTTCGGCGAACGCCATCGCTGGCTCGTCCAGGTCGCGCTCGGGCTCGCGGCGCTCGCTGTCGCGATCGCGGGCTTCCTCGCGTTTCGCCGCCGCGTGTAGCTAGGCGAGGGCGCGGCGAACGGGCTTCTCGTCGAGCACCCGTTGGCACGCGGAGCAGATCTTCCGCTCGATCTCGTACGGCACACCGCTACGCTGCCTGATCGCGCGGAGAGTGACGCTCGTGTGCTTGTGCGGCTCGGTCCGGGTCTGCTGCACTGTCATCTCCGTCTAAAAGGTAGGACGTTCCTCGGATGACTACGACGCTCAAAAGGGTTATTGGTCTCCTACTGGGGACGGGTTCTTACGCACTGCTTACAGTCCTGCTCGCCGGCTGCGGCGGCGGGAGCTCCGCGGAGCCACAGCCGCCGCCGACGACGACGACCGCGGCCACCACGACGACGGCCGGCTGCGCCGCCGGAGTCGAGCCCGTGGGGTCGGACGAGCTGGCCTTCGGCGCGGCCGCGCGGCGCGATCTCCGGATCTACGACCGCCCGGGCGGCCGCCCCGGCGAGCGCTTCACGACGATCAACCTGAACGGCGTGCCGACGATCTTCGGCGTCGTCGCGCGGCGCGTCGACCAGAACTGCGAGCCGAGCTGGTATCGGGTTCGGCTGCCTCGCGCGCCGAACGGGCGGCTCGGTTGGGTGCGCGCCGCCGACGTGGAGCTCGGCGAGGTGCGGACGCGGCTCCTCGTCGACCTCTCCGACCGGCGGGTGACGCTGTACCGCTCGGGCAAGCGCGTGCTCACCACGCGCGCGGCCGTCGGGGCGACGTCCACGCCGACGCCCACCGGGACGTACTACGTCGACCAGCGCCTGCACTCGAACGACCCGGACGGACCGTTCGGCCCCTCGGCGGTCGGGATCGCCGCCTACTCGGAGGTGTTGACGGGCTGGACGCAGGGAGGCCCGATCGCGATCCACGGGACGAATCGCCCCGACCTGATCGGTCAGGCGGTCTCGAACGGGTGCGTGCGTGTCCGCAACGAGGTCGTCAAGCGGATCTTCGACGCGACGCTCTCGGGCACACCCGTCGTGATTCAGGAGTAGGGGCTCGGGATGACGAGCTCGACGTTCCGGTCGGCGGCTGTGCCCCGCCGGTCCGTGAGCCCGTCGCGTCCGTTCTCGCCCTGCGGGTCGTTGTAGGACAACTCCCGCGCGATCGACGCAAGCCACTCGACCTCACGCGCGCTCAGCCGCTGGCCGCGTCGTGCAGGCCGCGCGCCGGGGTGTGCGAGTGCGCCGTGGTCGAAGACCGTTCCGAAGATCGAGAGCGTGCCGTCCGCGTTGTCGACGAGGTCGAGCAGGCGCGACTGCTGCGGCCAGTCGACGTGCGCTGACGTGACGATCTCCCAGAAGCCGCCGCCGCCCGCCCGCGCATGCGCCGCGATCCGGTTGCGGTGCTGGTGCCCGGCCACGAACGCGACCACACCGCGATGCCGGAGGAACAGGCACTCGACCGGCTCGGGGACAGTGCTGCACGAGCCGCTGCCAAGATGCGCGTCGGGAGCGGCGTTCGTCATGCTCACGATCGGGTGGTGTGCGAAGACGACGACCACCTCGCGCCGCGCCTCGGCTGCCGAGAGCTCGGCGTCGAGCCAGAGGAACTGCGTCCGGTCGACGTGTCCCTGGTCGCCGCTGCCCGCCACCGTGTCGATCACCACGAAGCGGAGGCCGGGCTTCGGCGTGAACGCGTAGTACCCGATGCCCCGCGGTGCGTCGGCGGGGCCGTAGCCGTGGCCGCTCGGGAGCCCGCGCGTCCGGAAGTGCTCCTGCAGGTATTCCGGGCGCGACAGCAGTTTGCGCTGCACGTCGCGCAGCACGGGCGTCCAGCGGCCGCGCGTGATCTGCGGGCCGAAGACCACTTCGACGAGGTCGCGAGAAAGGATCTGCACGACTCGCGAACGCTCCACGAGCGTCAGTCCGCCGGTCAGCAGCCCACGGATCTCGGTCAGTCCGCGCTCGGACAGCCTCGTCGGCTTCACGCAGCCGATCGCCGCGAGCGCGAACAGGTCGTTGTTCGCGACGTTGCCCTGGACGAGCCCGTCGTGGTTCCCGAAGACGGAGTACCACGGAACGCCTAGCCCCGTCGCGCGGAACGGCCGGTTCATCAACTCGTAGAGGCCCGGGTAGTCGCGCACGACATTCGAGCGGCCGATCGCGCGCCTGTTGGCTGCGGCATTCGGCGCGTAGCCCGGGCCGTCGGTGCCGCGCCCGCTCTTGTCGGGGTCGTAGTACACGCCACCGCCCTTGACGCCCTGGTAGAGGCGGTTCCGCGCCGGCACCCTGCACGTCCCGGGATCGGTGCCGGAGTTCGCGCTGACCACACCGCCGTCGAGGATGTCGATGTACCAGCGCGTCTCGTTCAGCTGCGTGTTGTCGACGTTGTCGCCGGTCGCGATCGCGAGCGCGGGCGCGCTGCCGTCGATCGAGCTCCGCAGCCGCCGCACCTGCTGCACCGTCTCCTCCATCACGAACGGGACGAGGCCCTCCTGCGGCCGGTAGCCGGCGTCGAGTGAGCCGCCGTAGCGGTCGACGAGCTCGACGCGTGCGGGCGACTCCTCGTCGACGATCTGGAAGTCCGTCAGCTGGACGAAGGAGAGGAGCAGGCGGCGGCGTGCCTGCCTGCCCGCCTGCGGCGTGCCGAGCTCCGTGCGCACGAGCCGTTGCTCTGCCGGGCCAGGATCGAGCCGTCCGTCGCGGTTCCGATCGACGATCGTCCCGCCCAGCGTCGTGGCCGGAGGTGGGGCGGCACCCGCGGCGAGCGCTGCCAGCCCCGCGGCGAGGAAAGTCGCGATCAGAGTGCGTGAGCGCACGTCTGGCAGGGTACGGGAGCGGAAACCGAACTCAAAGGAGCTTCGATGGCGAAAACCAAGCAGACGGACGTGCTGGCGAGACTGGCCGATGCAGGCGAAGAGGTGCTGAGCCGGCTCGCTTCCTCGTCAGGGATGGACCGCGTCACCGGCGCCGTGACGAACCTGAGGGATCAGGTCGACGCGCTGGCGAGCAAGGTGCGCGGGATGGAGAAGCTCGAGAAGCGCGTCGAGGATCTCGAACGCAAGGTCGAGCGCCTCTCGAAGCCCTCCGGTTCCAGCTCGCGGAAGACCGCGACCGCCCGAAAGTCGTCGGCGTCGCGCAAGACCGCGAGCAAGAAGAAGTCCTAGGCCGGAACGCGCACGCGAAGAGCGCGCGGGACGATCTCGAAGCGCGCGGGCGTGGTTCCGGGCTGCTCCCCGTCGAGCTCGATGGGGAGCGGCTCGGCGGCGTCGATCTCGACTCGTGCGCCGCGCAGCTGCTCGATCTTCGGATGCGAGAGGTGCGTGCCCTTGTAGATCTTCGCGACGTTGCGGACGAAGTCCGTCTTCGTCAGGTCGCCGAACACGAGCACGTCGAAGAGGCCGTCGTCCGGTCGTGCTTCCGGTGCGAGCCACATGCCGCCGCCGTGGTACTGCCCGTTCGCGACCACGGTGTTGTTGAAGAGCCCCTTGCGCTCCTCGCCGTCGACGCGGACGCGCATCTCGGCGTTGCGCCACTTGAAGAAGACCTCGACGAGCGCGACGAAGAAGCTCGCCTTTCCGCCCATCGCCTTCGACTTCGAGTTCGCGCGTCGCGCGACCGCCGCGCTCATGCCGGCGCTGCCGATGTTCGCGAAGTACTCCGTCTCCTCGACGCCGGCCCACGAGCGGAACGTGACCTTGCCGAGGTCGATCTCGCGCGCGACGCCGTTCGACGCGACACGCGCTGCTTCTTCCGGCTTCGTCGGGATCCCGTAGGTGCGCGGGAAGTCCATCCCCGTGCCGCGCATCATCAGCGCGACCTCGACGTCGCGGCCGACGATGCCGTTCACGACCTCGTGGAACGCCCCGTCGCCGCCGACGACCACGAGCAGCTCGGCGCCGTCGTCCACCGCCTGACGCGCGAGCTTCGTCAGGTGCCCGGGGCTCTCGGAGAAGAGCACGTCGCCGACGAGCCCCTCACCTGCCGCGATGTGCGCCAGCTGGGGCCAGCGCTTTCCCGTCGAACCGTTCGCCGACGCCGGGTTGACGAGAAAGACGGTCTTGCTAATGGCCGGTGGCAGTGCGCAGCGCGAGCTGCGTCATCTGGTCGACCGCGTTTCGCATCTCCTCGTCGGAGATGCGCACGAACTCGCCCTCGATCACGACGTCGCTGACGGTCAGCAGGCAGCCGGCGTGCACCTTCCGCAGCGCGCCGATGGTGAACAGCACTGCGGCCTCCATCTCGACCGCGAGCACCCCGCGGTCGGACCAGCGCTGGTACTGCCCGCCGTCCGGGTTGTAGAAGAGGTCGCTCGAGACGATCGGGCCGACGCGCACCTCCTTGCCCATCTCCTTCGCGGAGTGGACTGCCGCGTGGACGAGCCCCCAGTCGGCGGTCGGGACGTGCGGCTCGTTGACCAGGTGGACGGCCGTCTGGTCCGCCGGAATCGCAGACACCGCGACGATCAGGTCGCCGAGCTTCAGGTCGGGCTGCAGGCCGCCGCACGTGCCCACGCGGAGCAGGCGCTTGACCCCGAGCTGGACGAGCTCCTCGATCACGATCGCCGCCGACGGGCAGCCCATGCCGGTCGCCTGGACCGAGACCGGCTTGCCCTCGAACTCTCCCGTGTACCCGTACATCGCCCGTTCCTCGTTCCGGAGCACGGGGTTGTCGAAGTACGTCTCGGCGATGTACTTGGCGCGAAGCGGGTCTCCCGGGAGGAGACAGGCCTCTGCGTAGTCGCCTGGCTCGGCGCGAACGTGGATCGGCATCGGGCGAGAACCTATCTTCTCATCGGTGAGAGAGCTTTTCGAACCGCGGCTCGAGGAGATCCTCGCGTTCTGCGCGCGCGAGCCGGTCGAGCGCGTCTTCCTCGAGGACGTCGCCAGGCGCGGGCTGGGCAGGTTCGTCGCGGCCCGCGGAGACGAGGGGCTGGCCGGGCTCTGCCACCTCGGCGCGAACGTCGTTCCCGCCGGCGAGGGCTGCGACCGCTTCGCCCGCCGAGTCGAGCGCTCGCGCGCGCGGATGATCATCGGCGAGCAGCGCGCGGTCGACGAGCTGTGGGCGGCCGCGCGAAGCCGGTTCGGCGTTCCGCGCGAGGACCGCCCCGGCCAGCCGGTCTTCTCGCTCGAGAGCCCGCCGGAGGCCGGCGACACCGGGCTGCGCCCCGCGACGTCGGCAGATCTCGAGCGCCTCCTCCCGGCGTGCGCGCTCGCGCACGAGGAGGAGCTCGGCGTGAACCCGCTGGCGCGCGACCCCGACGGCTTCCGCTGGCGAACGCGCGCGCAGATCGACGACGGCCGCTCGTGGGTCTGGCTCGAGGACGACGTGATCCTGTTCAAGGCTGAGGCGTCCGCGTGGACTCCGGCAGCGGTCCAGCTCCAGCAGGTGTGGGTCGACCCGGAAGCCCGAGAGCGCGGCAACGCGAAGCGGGCGCTGCGAGACCTCTGTCGGCTCCTGCTCGAGCGAACGCCGTCGGTCTGCCTGTTCGTCCGCCCGGAGAACGCCTCGGCGCTCGCGCTCTACCGCAGCATCGGGATGCAGCACGTGCTCGACTACCGCAGCGTGATCCTGTGAGGCCGGTAGAGGTGCGCGCCGCATGAAAACCGCGATCCTGGCCCGCCACGGGGAGAGCGAGTTCTCGGTGAAGGGCATGATGAACGGCGATCCGGGCCTCGCCGGGCCGCTGACCGAGGAGGGGGTCGCGCAGGCCCGCCAGCTCGGGGAAGCGCTCCGGGAGACGCCCATCGAGCTGTGCGTCGTCACTGAGTTCGAGCGGACGAGGCAGACCGCTGACGTGGCCCTGGAAGGCCGTGACGTCCCCCGGCTCGTGCTGCCGGAGCTGAACGACATCCACGTCGGAACCTTCGAGGGAGGGCTCCTGGAGACGTACCGGGCCTGGGCGCGCGACCGCTCGCCCGTGGATGTCCCCGCGGGCGGCGAGAGCCGCGCCGGGGTCGCCGAGCGCTTCTCCCGGGGCTACCGGAAGGTGCTTGGACGGCCGGAGGAAACCGTGCTCGTCGTGGCGCACGGGCTCCCGATCCGCTACGTCCTGCTGGCGATCGAGGGCACCGAGCCGCGTCCGGTGGTCGAGAGCGTCGACTACGCGACTCCCTATCGCCTGAGCCGCTCCGACCTCGAGCACGCGACCGAGCGCCTGGAGCTCTGGGTCCTGGACCCGATCTGGAGGTAGCTCAAAAGGGGTATCGACCGCGGGCCCGATCCGCCCGAAGATGGGCTTGCGGTGCGTACTGGCCTGATTGCGGCAGGGCTAGCGTCATTCGCTGCGGTGGTGCTCCTCACGAGCGGAGGGCACGGGCGCGGCGCGACGGCGGAACACACCTGCTCGGCGACGGACAAGCAGTTCATCTCCAGGACCGAGCTGAGCATGACCGCGCTCGGCATCTGGGGCGACGACTACCGCCGCGGCGAGGCGACGGAGGCGCAGGTCGTCGCTGAGGCTCGCAGGGCGGCCACGCGCGTCGAGACGTCCAACCCGAGTGACCCCGCCCTGCGCGCGACGAAGACCTTCATGGCCGGGATGCTCACCGAGTACGGCCGCGCGATGCTGGCGAAGTCGAAGAAGAAGGACGCTTCGTCGCACATGTATCGCGCGTATGGCCTCGCGAACTTCGCCCACGACACCCTCGTGGACGCGGCGCCGGAGCTCCGACGCCGCGGTTGCGACGTCTCGTCGCTCCTGTAGTCACACTGCGCGGGTGGACCCGGATGCCCTCCGCGGCAGAGTCCAGGGATTCGTGCTGGAGCAGGGGCTCCTGCCGCCCGGCGGGGCGGTGACCGCCCTCGTCTCGGGCGGTGCCGACTCGACCTGCCTCTGGCACGTGCTCGGGACGCTCGGCTACCGGGTCTCCGCGCTGCACGTCGACCACGGCCTGCGCGGCGACGAGTCCGACGAGGACGCGCGCTTCTGCCGCGAGGTGCTCGGCGCCGACGTGGTGGACGGGCGTGGCGGCTCGACCGAGGACGAACTGCGCGCGATCCGCTACTCCTTCGCGACCGGCACGCTGCGGGCGACCGGGCACACGGCCTCGGACCAGGTCGAGACGGTGCTCTACCGGCTCGTCTCGCGCGGCGCCGCGTCGGGGATCGAGGCGAAGCGCGCCGACGGCGTCGTGCGTCCGCTGCTCGAGCTGACGCGCGCAGAGACGGTTGCCTATTGCGACTCGGTCGGGCTCGCGTATCGCAGCGACAGCTCGAACACCGACACGAAGCGCGGCCTGATCCGCGAGCAGATCCTTCCCCTCCTGCGCGAGCTCCACCCCGGCGCGGAGCGGAACCTGCTCTCGCTCCTCGACGAGGAGGACTCGCTGCGCGAGCTCCTCGCCGGCACGGGCGTGACCCGCAGGCTCGACCTCGGCGGCGGCGTGAGCGCCGTCAGGGAATACGACACCGTCTGGCTAGAGCGCTCACCGACCGCGCTCGACCGCGAAGTGGCCTGGGGAGGCTGGCGGATCAGCGCCGACGAGAAAGGGCTTAAGGTACGGGGGTGGCGCCCGGGCGACCGGCTCGCGGGGCGCGGGAGGAAGATCCAAGACGTGTTCGTCGACGCCAAGATCCCACGTTCGCAACGCGAGGCCTGGCCGCTCGTGGTGCGCGGGGACGAGGTCGTCGCCGTTCCGGGGATCGTCGACGCGCCGGGCGTGAAGGCAGAGCGTGTCGCAGGCTGAGCTCGAGCGCGCGATCAGCGAGACGCTGATCGACGAAGAGACGCTCAAGCGTCGGATCACGGAGCTCGGCGAGGAGATCTCGAACGACTACGTCGGGCAGGACCTCTTGCTCGTCGGCGTCCTCAAGGGCGCGGTCTTCTTCATGAGCGACCTGATGCGGCACCTGACCGTTCCCTGTGAGATCGACTTCATGGCGATCTCCAGCTACGCGGGGGCGACCGAGTCGTCGGGCGTCGTCCGGATCCTCAAGGACCTCGACATGAACATCGAGGGCCGCCACGTTCTCGTCGTCGAGGACATCATCGACTCGGGGCTCACCCTCTCCTATCTGATGCGCAACCTGGAGTCCCGTGAGCCCGCCTCGCTCGAGATCTGCGCGCTCCTGACGAAGCCGGAGCGGCGCGAGATCGACGTCCCCGTCCGCTACGTGGGCTTCGAGATTCCGAACCGATTCGTCGTCGGCTACGGATTGGACTTCGATGAGAAGTACAGGAATCTCCCCTACGTCGGCGTACTGGACGAGGCGCTCATCCCGAGCGCCGAAAACCTCCCCTGAAAGGGCCAGGTAGCCCAGAAGTGGGCTGCTACCCTCAACGAGCGTGAATCGCTTCTTTCGTAGCGCATTTTTCCCGTTGCTCGTGATCGTCGCGCTCGCCTGGCTGGCGAGCCAGACGCTCCGTGGCGACAACTCGAAGGAGCGCGACGTCACCTACTCGATGGTCCGGGAGCAGGTCGAGTCCAACCCCTCCCAGATCGAGAGCATCCTCTTCACTCCGAAGAAGCAGCAGATCACGGTCGAGTACAAGGACGACACGACCGCGAAGGTCAACTACCCGACGCCCCAGTCGCAGGAGGCCTTCGAGAGCCTGCTCGCGGAGAACCACGTGCCGTACGACTCCAAGGGCACGGGCTCGTCCGCGATCTGGATCCTGCTCTCGACGCTCCTGCCGTTCGTGCTGCTCTTCGGCTTCTGGATCTTCCTGATGAACCAGGTGCAGGGCGGCGGGTCGAAGGTGATGTCGTTCGGGAAGTCGCGCGCGAAGCGCATGACGCCCGACACGCCGAAGATCGGCTTCAAGGACGTCGCGGGCGCCGACGAAGCCGTCGAGGAGCTGCACGAGATCAAGGAGTTCCTCGAGAACCCGAAGAAGTTCCAGGCGCTCGGCGCGCGCATCCCGAAGGGCGTGCTGCTCTACGGGCCGCCCGGCACCGGCAAGACGCTGCTCGCACGCGCAGTCGCGGGCGAGGCGGGCGTGCCGTTCTTCTCGATCTCGGGCTCGGACTTCGTCGAGATGTTCGTCGGCGTCGGGGCGTCGCGCGTGCGCGACCTGTTCGAGCAGGCGAAGCAGGCGTCGCCGTGCATCATCTTCATGGACGAGATCGACGCCGTCGGCCGACATCGCGGCGCCGGCCTCGGCGGGGGCCACGACGAACGCGAGCAGACGCTGAACCAGCTCCTCGTCGAGATGGACGGGTTCGAGCTGAAGGACAACATCATCTTGATCGCGGCGACGAACCGCCCCGACATCCTCGACCCGGCGCTGCTTCGCCCCGGCCGCTTCGACCGGCAGATCGTCGTCGACCGTCCCGACCGGAGCGGCCGCAAGAAGATCCTCGAGGTGCACTCGAAGGGCAAGCCGCTCGAGCCGTCGATCGACCTCGAGACGCTCGCCGCCGGGACCCCCGGGTTCACCGGCGCGGACCTTGCGAACCTGATCAACGAAGCGGCGCTGCTTGCAGCGCGCCGCGGCAAGAAGATGATCGAGCAGGAAGAGCTCGAGGAAGGCGTCATGCGCGTGATCGCCGGCCCGGAGAAGAAGACTCGCCTCTTCTCGGAAGAGGAGCGGCGGATCACCGCGTACCACGAGCTCGGCCACGCGATCGTCGGCCACTACCTCGACCAGGACACCGACGTTCACAAGATTTCGATCATCGGCCGCGGCCAGGCGCTCGGGTACACGATTTCGCTCCCGCGCGAAGACCGCTACCTGACGACGAAGAAGTCGCTGATGGGCAACCTCGCGATGACGCTCGGCGGTCGCGCCGCAGAGGAGATCGTGTTCAACGAGGTCACGACGGGTGCCGCGAACGACCTCGAGAAGGTCACGTCGACCTCGAAGCAGATGGTGATGCGCTTCGGGATGAGCGAGAAGCTCGGCCCGCGCGTGCTCGGTCGCAACCACGACCTCCCGTTCCTCGGCCGCGAGATGTCCGCGGAGCCCGACTACTCCGAGGAGGTCGCGCGCGAGATCGACGACGAGATCCGCCGGATCATCGAGGAGGCGCACGAGATGGCGCACAAGGTGCTCCGGGAGCACATGGAAGAGCTCCACCGGATCTCGAACATCCTGATCGAGCGCGAGACGATCGACAAGGATCAGTTCCTGCGCCTGCTCGCCGGCGATCCGGAGGAGGACGTCTTCCCGGACGCCGACCCGGAGCCGCAGCCCGAGGCGAAGCCCACCGGCGAGCCTCGCCGCCAGCCGAAGCCGCGGCCGTTCCCGCTTCCCGGGGCGACCATGCAGCCCCCGGCCGAGCCCGAGCCCTCGTAACGCTCCTTCGCTACGTCGTCAGGACGTAGCCGTCGCCTCGCTGCCGGAACGCGTGCGCGCGCGCCGAGGCAGCCGTTCGCTCGCCCGCGACGATCTCCCCCGGCTGCGCGCTGCGGACCCGCCGCGCGGCGAGCACGACGGCGACGCCTTCGACTCGTTCGCCCAGCGTCACCTCCGCGGTTGCGAGGCCGACCCGGGGCCGGACGGCAGCTCCGAGCTCCGTGGTGAGGCGCTCGCGCGCGCGGAGTGCGGCGTCCGCGGCGTTGTCGGCGTCGGCGTAGACGGCGAGGACGGCGTCCGCGAGCCCGCGCTCGACGCGCTCGGCCGTCGCGGCGAGCGCTTCGGTCGCGAGCGCCAACGCGCGACCGGCGACGGCCTCGACCTCGCCCTGGATCCCGAGGTCGAGGAAGAGGGCGGTCGCGGTGACGGTTCGCTCGGCGGCGACCGCGATGGAGTCGTCCTGGCGAAGGATCGCCTGCTCGAGCTGCTGCAGGCCGGGGGCTGGGCTCGATCCCGAGCTCGTCGAGGAGGGTTGCGCGCGCTGCCCGGTACGAGTCGAGCGCCTCGGCCTGGCGGCCCGCGCGGTAGAGCGCGAGCATCAGCTGCGCTCGGAACGGCTCACGCAGCGGATGCTCGGCGACGAGCGACTCGAGCTCCGCCACGAGCTCCGACGAGCGGCCGGTGGCGAGGTCTGCCTCGATCCGCTGCTCGATCGCCGAGACGCGCTGTTCCTCGAGCCTCGCTGCCTCGAGCGGAAGCTCGCAATCGGCGAGCGCCGCACCGCGCCAGAGCGTCAACGCCTCGCTCAGGAGCTCGGCGGCCTGCGCGGGCTCGCTCTGCCGCGCCTGCGAGACGAGCTCGTCGAAGGAGCGGACGTCGACGTCGCCCTCGACGAGGTAGCCCGGCTCGCGCGTCTCGATCGCCCCGTCGCCGAGCGACTTGCGGAGGCGCGAGACATAGACCTGCAGGGCGGTCGTGGCTGTCGCGGGCGGCTCGTCCCCCCAGAGCTCGTCGATCAGCCGCTCTGCCGGGACGACGCGTCCGGCGTTCAGAGCCAGGAAGGCGAGAAGGGCGCGCTGCTTGCCGCGGCCGACGGCGATCGTCCGTCCGTCGCGCCGGACTTCGAGGGGACCGAGCAGCGCGTACTCCATCGCTCAGTTTTAGCGCTCGTTTAGGACCGGAGCCAACCTCCGTTTAGCGCTCCCGCGGATCCTCCCTCCACGTCAAAGACCGAAGCACAAGGAGGGAAGAGCAATGCGTTGGATGCGGAGAGGCAATCGCAAGGCCCTGAAGGCTCTGGTGCTCTCGTTCGCGGCCATGGCGATCCTCGCCGGCAACGCGAGCGCGGCTCAGGTCCACGACGGGGGCAGCAACATCGCAAGCTACGAGCAGGGCGGCGTCACGCCGACGAACCTGGCGCGGCCGTACATCCAGCCGGTCGTCGTGCTCGGCGGCGTTACGCCGACGAACCTGGCGCGGGCGTACGTGCAGCCCGGAATGGAGCCCAGCGTGTCCCAGGCCGGTGGCTCCAGCGGAATCGGCGGCGAGGATCTCGCGCTCGGGTTCGGGCTCGCCCTGATCCTCGCAACCGCCGGGGCGATCGCACTCGCGATGTCCCGCGACCGGCAGCGGATGGCCCACTCGTAAGACCCGAGGAGGGGTTCTCCGAGGACAAACGGCCCGCCGACGGGGAACGGCGGGCCGTTTCTATGCCGCGCGCGTTCCCGCTTCCCAGCTAGCCCAGAGGGCCGCGTAGCGCTCGCCCTGTGCGACGAGCTCGTCGTGGGTCGCGAGCTCGACCAGGCGGCCGCCCTCGATCACCGCGACCCGGTCGGCGCGCTGCGCGGTCGAGAGGCGGTGCGCGATCGTGATCACGGTTCGCCCCTGTGACACGGCGGTGAGCGCGCGTTCCACGAGCGCTTCGGTCGCCGGGTCGAGCGACGACGTCGCCTCGTCGAGCACGATCACCGTCGGATCGGCGAGTGCGACGCGCGCAAGCCCGACGAGCTGCCGCTCACCCGACGACAGCCGGACGCCGCGGGTGCGCACGTCGGTCTGCAACCCGTTCGGCAGCGCCTCGAAGCGTGCGAGCGCGCCGATCTGGCGCAAGGCCTCCGCGACCTGCTCGTCGCTCGCGTCCGGCAGCGCGAGCCGCACGTTGTCCGCGAGCGTGCCCGAGAACAGATGTCCCTCCTGCGGCAGGAAGACGATCTGCCGGCGGAGCGAGTCGAGCGTGACGTCGCGCAGGTCGACGCCGCCGAGGCGCACGACGCCTTCGGTCGGGTCGTACTGCCGGGTCAGCAGCTTTGCGAGCGTCGACTTCCCTGCGCCCGTCGGCCCGACGAGCGCCAGCTGCTCGCCCTGTCGCACCGTCAGCGAGACGTCGTGCAGCACGGGCTCGTCGCCGTAGCCGAACGTCAGGCGCTCGGCGCGCAACGCGCCGCCTGCCGGGAGCTCGACCTCGCCACCGAGCACCGTCACAGGCGTCTCGAGCAGCGCCACGAGCTTCGTCAACGCGGCGCGCCCGGACTGGAACTGCGACAGCCAGTCGCCGAGCCGGCCGATCGGGTCGAAGAGCGAGAAGAGGTAGAGCGAGATCGCGACGACGGTCCCGATCGAGGTGTCGCCGCGCCAATAGAGCCAGCCGCCGACGAGCACGACCGCAGCGCTCGACAGCGCCTGCGCGAACGAGATCACCGAGAAGAACGAGATGTTCACGAGCGAGATCCGGCGCCACGCGCGCACCTGTGCACGCGACCGGCCGCTGTACTGCTCGAACTGCTCCTGCTCGCGCCCGTACGCCTTGACGACGCGAACGCCGGTCAGCCCCTCCTGCAGCGACGTCATCGTGTCGCCGACGCGCTCCCGTAGCGAGAGATACGACGGGTGCGAGCGTCGTTGGTACGAGAGCGCCGAGACGATGATCAGCGGAAACGAGATCAGTACGACCGCTGCGAGCACGGGGGAGAGCAGCACGATTGCGATTCCCGTGAGGACGAGTAGGAGGATGCTTCCCACGACCTCGATCAGCACGTGGCGGGTGAAGGTGGTCAGCGTCTGCACGTCCGAGGTCAGCCGGGCGATGAGCACACCGGCGCGCTCGCTCTCGAAGAACGGCATCGACAGCTGTTGCAGGTGCTCGTACGCGGCGACCCGTAGCCGTCCGAGGAACCGCTCACCTGCGCGCGCGGAGCACACGACGACGAGCCGCTCGAAGAGCGGGCGCACGAGCACGAGGCCGAGGTACGCGAGCGCGGCCCGCCTGATCGCCCCCTCGTCTCCGCCCTCGACTCCCTCGTCGATCGCGTACTTGAGCAGCGCCGGCCCGGCGACCGTGATCAGCGTCGAGCCGACGATCCCGAGCGCGGCGAGCGCAATCAAGCCGCGGTACGGCCGCATGAAGCTCCACGAACGCGAGAGCACGGGTGACTTCACGCGGCCTCGATCGCGAGCAACGTCCGATAGCGAGTCGAGCGGCGGAGCAGCTCGGCGTGCGTGCCCTCCTCGACGACACGGCCCGCCTCGAGCACCACGACCCGGTCGGCGAGCGCGATCGTCGCGGCGCGGTGCGCGATCACGAGCGTCGTGCGCCCTTCCATCACCGTCGCGAGCGCCGCGCGGATCTCGTGCTCCTTCGTCGCGTCGACCGCGGAGGTCGCGTCGTCGAGGATCAGCACCGCAGGGTCGGCGAGGATCGCGCGGGCGATCGCGAGCCGCTGGCGCTGGCCGCCGGAGAGCGAGTAGCCGCGCTCGCCGAGCACCGTGTCGTAGCCGAGCGGCAGCGCCGTCACGAACTCGTGCGCGCCGCCGAGGCGAGCCGCGGACTCGATGTCCTCGCGTGACGCGTCCGGACGGGCAAACGCGATGTTCGCGGCGACCGTGTCCGTGAAGAGGAACGTGTCCTCGAAGACGATCCCCACGGTGTGGCGGAGGTCGTCCACGCGCAGATCCCGGACGTCGACGCCGCCGACGACGACCCGGCCGAACTGCGGGTCGTAGAAACGTGCGAGCAGCGCAGCCGCCGTCGTCTTGCCGGAGCCGGTGCCGCCGACGAGCGCCACGGAGCTGCCCGCGGGGATCTCGAGCGAGAAGCCGTCGAGGATCGGGCGTCGCGGCTCGTAGCCGAAGACGACGTCCTCGAACGCGACGTCGGATGCGCCGCGCTGGGCGAGCCGTTTGGGGCTCGCCGGCTCGACGACGGCCGGCTCCGACTCGAGCACCTCGGTGATCCGCATCGCCGCGGCGACCGCCTGCTGCACCGTCTGAACGCGCTGGCCGAGCGTGCGCAAGGGCCAGACGAGAATCGTGAGGTACAGGTTGAACGCCGCGAGCTGGCCGAGCGTGAGCTCGCCGTCGATCACGCGCTGCGTCCCGAACCAGAGCGTCGCGAGAATCCCGAGCAGCGGCAGCGCCTCGAGCGCCGGCAGGAACACCGCGTCCACGCGCGCGACGTCCAGGGCGCGGTCGACCACCCGGTCGCTCGCGACGCGGAAGCGCGCGTTGAGGGCGTCGCCCGCCCCGAGCCCCTTCGCGACGCGGATCCCGGCGATCGTCTCCTCGGCGAGCGCGGTCGTGTTGCCGAGCTCCTCCTGGAGCCGCCTCGTCGTGCTGCCGTAGCGCGACGAGTACCGCCAGAAGCCGATCGAGACGAGCGGCAGCGGCAGCAGCACGATCAGCGCGAGCGGCGCGTCGATCGTCAGCAGGATGATCGAGACCGCGACCACGGTGAGCACGTAGGCAACCGTGTGTCCGGCCGCGTCGAGCAGTCGCGCGATCAGCTCCGCGTCGTTCGACGCACGGCTCATCAGCTCGCCTGCGCCGACCCGGTCGTGGAAGCGCGCGTCGAGCTCCAGGGCACGGGTGAAGAGCGCGTCGCGAACGGCCGCGTCGGCGTTCGCGCGGTTGCGGATCGCGAAGAAGTGGCGCATCCCGCCTGCGCTCGCCTCGATCAGCCCGAGCAGGACGAGCCCGCCGCACCACAGCAGGAGCGCCTGGTGGTTCTCGGGGACGATCCCGCGGTCGATCGCACGCTCGACGACGAGCGGCGTCGTGACCGCTGCCCCTTGCCAGACGAGGCCCCCGGCGATCGCGCCGAGCACTCCTCGGCGCTCACGCACGATCAGGCGCCAGAGATAGCGCCAGGCGGCGCGTCGTCGCTCGGCCTCCTGCTCCTCCACCGGGCAGACTCTGCACGAACGTGCAGAGCCGGCCCCCGATCGAGGAGCGCTTTCCGCGACCGTCCGTGATGGGCGTCGTCAACGTCACGCCCGACTCGTTCAGCGACGGCGGCGTGCACTTTCGCGCGGAGGACGCGATCGCGTCCGCGCGGCAGATGGTGGCCGACGGAGCGGCGATCGTCGACGTCGGCGGCGAGTCCACCCGGCCCGGCTCCGACGGCGTCGGGGCCGACGAGGAGCTTCGCCGAGTGCTGCCCGTGCTCGAGGCCGTGGCGAGCGAGCTCCCGGTCTCGATCGACACCGCAAAGGCGGAGGTCGCCCGTCGCGCACTCGAGCTCGGCGTGGAGCTCGTGAACGACGTCACCGCGCTCAGAGGCGATCCCGACCTGGGGGCCGTTGTCGCAGCCGCCGGCGCTTACCTCTGCCTGATGCACATGCAGGGAGAGCCGCGGACGATGCAGGTCGAGCCGCGCTACGACGACGTCGCGTCCGAGGTCGCCTCGTTCCTGGAGCAGCGGATCGCGTTCGCCGTCGGCGAAGGCGTGCGCGAGGATCGCATCTGCGTCGACCCCGGAATCGGCTTCGGGAAGACGACCGAGCACAACTTCGAGCTGCTGCGCCGGCTCGACGTGATCGTTTCGCTCGGGAGGCCGGTCGTGATCGGCTTCTCGCGCAAGCGGTCCCTGGGCCGGGTGCTCGGCGATCCGGACGCGACGACCGGCCCGCTCTCGGCGAGCCTCGCCGCCGCCGTGGCGGCATACGAGCGCGGCGCGACGATTCTGCGCGTGCACGACGTGCGCGAGCACGTCGAAGCGCTCGCGGTCGCCCGCACGGTCGTCGCATGATCGAGCTCGAGCTGCACGGCCTGGAGGTGACGGGCTTCCACGGAGCGCTGCCGGAAGAGCGCAGGCGCGGGCAGCGTTTCCTCTTCGACGTGCTGATCGAGGTGCCAGACGCGGCGCTCTCCGATCGTCTCGAGGACGCGATCGACTATCGCGAAGTGGCTCTTGCCGTGCGCGAGGTCTCCGACGGACACGCGTACCACCTGCTCGAGGCGCTCGCGGCAGGCGTCGCGGACGAGCTGCTCTCCCGCTTCCGTGTCGGGCGCGTTCGCGTGCGCGTCCGTAAGCCGGACGTCGAGCTCGACCCGCCGGTCGAGTACACCGCGGCTACGGTCGAACGGTCGAGACCGTGAGCGTGTACCGCGCGTCGAGCGGCCCGTTGCGCGGCAGATACACGTCGAGGTACGTGTAGAAGCCCGTCTTCGTCCGGTTCTGGACGGAAACCCGCTCTGCAGCCCTGCCGTTCTTGCCGCTCGACGCGAGCAGGTTCCGCGTGCGGGCCGCCCCGCGCAGGAACACGGACGACGCAGTCGGCTTCCAGACGTCGACGTCCACGTCGGTATCGGGCGTCGCAGTGATCCGTACGATCCTCCCCGCCGGCACATACACGCGGTAGACGTCCTCCGGATCCTCCGTGACGTCCATCCGCGCCCGGAGCGTCGTGCGCGGCCGGTTGGGCGCCGTGATCGGCGGGGCCGCCGTGGGGAAGAGGCCTCGCGCCCGCACCTGGCGGATGTCGTCGTTCGGCTCGTTCGGATCCTTGGGCGGAGCCTGCGTGGTGAGCGCGTTCGGGATGCTGAGGACGCCGAAGCCGGTGTCGCGGTCGAAGCCCCGGGTGGCGACGTCGGTCGCGGTCGAGCGCATGAGCTCGAAGATCTGCGTGGTGTCCAATGTCGGTCGAGCCGTCCAGACCCAGGCGGTCGCGCCCGCGACGAGCGGCGCCGAGAAGCTCGTGCCGGACACCGGGGAGTAGCCGCTCGAATTGAAGAAGCGCGGAATCGCGGCGGGAATGTCGACTCCGGGGGCTGCGAGATCGACGCCGAGCGACGGCGTGGAGAACTCGGCCGGCTCGTTCACCTGGTCGGTGGCGGCAACGGTGAGCACGTGGGGCAGGCTGCCGGGAGGGCCCGCCGCGACGCCTTCCTGGCGCTCGTTCCCCGACGCCGCGACCAGGAGCGAGCCCCTGCCGAACGCTCTCAGCAGCGTGTCCTCGAGCAGGCGCGTGTACGGAACGCCGAAGCTCATGTTGATCACGCTCGGGCCGGCGGTCATCGCCGTGTTGAGCGCGGCGATCACGTTCGCGACGGCCAGACCGCCGACGTCGATCGAGCGGAGCACTGCCTGCGGATAGACGCCGACCACGCCGACACCGTTCTCGGGGGCGGCCACGACCGACGAAACGGCGGTCCCGTGGAAGTCCTCGAACGATTCGAGCAGGTTCTGAGGACCGAGCGGGATCGTGTTCGGCCGCCCGGCGAACTCCTCGTGGAGCAGGTCGAGGCCCGTGTCGATCACTGTGACCGGCTTCCCGGGCCCTGGCGGCGTCACCTTGTCGGCCCCGACAATCGGGCGCCAGTACTCGTGCTCGACCAGCGGGTCGACGGTGGTGCGCAGGAGCTCGATCGGCAGGTCGGGCTCGACCGCCTGCACCACGCCACGCGCGAGGAGCCCGGGGAGAACTCGCTGGGCGGCGCGCGTGGGAAGCACCCAGATCCGCTGCGACCGGGAGACGAGCGTGCCACCCTCCGCCGCCAGCGAGCCGCGCTCGAGCTGCACGAGCGTGCGCTGGTAGCCGCCGATCGACAGCAGGCCGGGCGTGACGGGCGGCGGCGAGGCCACCCGGGCCGCGAACGCCGAAGGCGAGAGCACGAGCGCGAGCACGCTGGCGGCGAGGGCGGCGCGAGCCAAGGCCGCAGGGTAGCCAGCGACGGTTAACGTCGGGTGATGCCGCGCGCCTACGTCGGTCTCGGGGCGAACCTCGGCGACCGCGAGGGTGCGCTCCGCGCGGCGCTTGCGGGGCTGGACGCACACGAGGGAATCGAGGTGGCCGCGGTCTCGACGTTCCGGGAGACCGACCCGGTCGACTACCTCGATCAGCCGCGGTTCCTGAACGCGGCGGCCGCCCTCGAGACGACGCTCGCCCCGCGGGAGCTCCTGGACGCGCTTCTGGAGGTCGAGCGCTCGTTGGGCAGGACCCGCGAAGGCCCGCGCTTCGGGCCGCGGACGATCGACCTCGACCTGCTCCTCTACGGCGACGAGTCGTTCGACGAACCGGGCCTCACCGTCCCGCACCCGCGGCTCCACGGGCGGGCTTTCGTGCTCGAGCCGCTGGCCGAGCTCGACCCGGATCTGATCGTTCCCGGGCACGGCTCGCTGGAGACCTTGCTGCGGAACCTAGAATGAGCCCATGTCCCACCTCGACGACCTCGACGAGTTCGAGGCCGAGGCCGAGTTGCTTCTCAAGAAGGAGTACTCCGCGGTCTTCAGCCTCTTCAAGTACTGCGTCCTCACGCAGGACGCGACGTACCTCTGCAACCGGCTCGACCTGCAGTACGTGCCGCAGGGGAACCACCCGTTCTTCCACCTGAAGATGGACGACGTCTGGGTCTGGGACAAGGCGCGCCCGACGCGGATGATCCCGCGCGCCGAGGTCTACACGTCCGGCGACGTCTCGGTGGAGGAGCTGCGCGGCGACGACGACCCCACGCTCTCGGCGGACGCACTCGCCGAGCGGATGCGCGAAGCACTCTCTTCCGACGACACCGAGTAAGTTGCTCCTCGCAGTCGACGCGGGCAACACGCAGACGGTCTACGGCGTCTTCGACAATGACCGGTTGGCCGAGCACTACCGCGTCGCGACTGAGTTGCGCCGGACGGCGGATGAGCTCTACGTCCTGATCAACGGACTGCTCGACCTCGACGCGGTCGACGGCGTCTGCCTGTCGTCGACGGTGCCGGACCTCGTTCGCGAGTACGAGGAGTTCGCGGGGCGAGCCGGAGTGCCGGTGCTGGTGATGGGTCCGGGCGTGAGCACGGGGATCGCGATCCGCTACGACGACCCGCGCGAGGTCGGACCGGATCGCATCGCAAACGCCGTCGCCGCGAAGGAACGCCATGGCTCGCCGTGCATCGTCGTCGATTTCGGAACGTCGACGAACTTCGATGTCGTCTCGCCCGACGGGGAGTACGTCGGCGGCGTCCTCGCGCCCGGGATCGAGATCTCGATGGACGCGCTGTTCTCGCGCGCCGCACGGCTCTTCCGCGTCGACTTCACCGCCCCTTCGACGGTGATCGGCAAGACGACGCAGACCGCGTTGCAGTCCGGTCTCGTCTACGGCTTCGTCGGCCAGGTGGACGAGATCGTCACGCGCATCCGCGCCGAGCTCGGCGTCGACGCGCAGGCGATCGCCACCGGCGGACTCGCGGAGCTCGTGGCGTCCCACTCGCGCACGCTCGCGAAGGTCGACCCGTTCCTCACGCTCGAGGGCCTGCGGCTCGTCTACGACCGAAATAGCTGACGTGGAAGCGGCTGGTCGCCGCTCCCACGTCCGTTACTAGACCTCGACCTCGTGCAGCTCTTGCGCGTCGAGGATCGTCTGGTCTGCGAGCCGGTGGTAGCGAGTGCCCCACAGCCCGCCGAGCACGCCCGCGACGAGCATCGTCGCGACCGCCGCGAGGCCGGAGGCCAGTGCGGTGGTCGTAAACGCGTCGCGGTCGAACCACTGCGGCAGCTCGACGTTCGCGAACACGTCGTACTCGCTGCCGAACCACGCCGCGAGCGCGGACAGCGCTCCGGCGAGCACGATCGTCCACACCGCGGTCATCAGCCCGTTGCGCACGCCGTCGTACCGGGCGATGCGTCCCGCTGTCCAACCGCCGACGAGGTACGCGATCGCAATGACGACGAGCCCGCCGATCAGGCTCGCCAGCGAGATGTCCTCCACATTGTCTCCGCTCAGCCCGGTCTGGTAGCCGATCGCGCCGACTGCCGCGCCGACGATCCCGCCGAGCAGGATCAGCACGGCGATCGCGGTGAGCATCCCGACGAGGCTCGCCGGGAGGTCGATCCCGCCGAAGCGGTCTCGAGCCGCCGCGATCGGGTGGGGAGGAAGAGCAGCCTCGCGCCGCTCGATCGCCTCGACCTCTCGCGCCTCTCGTTCGGCCGCCTCGCTGTCGGTCTCGCCCAGCGTCTCCGGCCGCGTTTCGTGCACGCTCATAACCCCCCTTTGCAGTTGGGGTGAGCGTTCCCGACGCAGACGAGCTGCTAACCGCCCCCGTAGATCGAAATCGGCAGGTCGAGCGTGATTTCGTCGGCCGTGGGCTGCTCCTCCTCGAGCCGCGCGAGGACGAAGCGTGCTCCAGGGGCAGCGGCGAAGAGCCTCCGCTCGACCTCGTCGAGGTCGTCCAGCTGGGTCAGCTCGGCCTTGAAGGCCCGGGGAAAGCGCCCTCGCCCGAGGTACCAGGCGTAGAACTTCTTCAGGAAGCCCTGTGCCTTGCGCTCGCCGAGCTCGCGGACCGTCTCGCGCATGAACAGGACGAGCTCCGCGACGACCTCCTCGGGTGTCGGATCTCCAGTCCCCTCCTCCAGGATCTCGCGCAGCACCCACGGGTTCCCCTGTGCGGCGCGACCGATCATCACGGCCGAGGCGCCGGTCGTCGCGAGCACCGCCTGCGCCCTCGCCCGGGAGGTCACGTCGCCCGACGCGATGACCGGCACGTCGACCAGGTCGACGAGCTCCGCCGTGAGCGAGTGGTCCGCCGTTCCGGTGTACATCTGCTTCGCCGAGCGCGGGTGCAGCGTGAGCGTCGCGGCCCCGGCTTCGACGAGCCTCGGCCCGATGTCGAGGCACGCCCTCGAGCCGTCTTCGAGCCCGCGGCGCATCTTCACGCTCACCGGCAGGTCGACCGCAGAGGCGACGGCGGCCACGATCTGGCAAGCGCGGTCCCGGTCGTCCAGCAGGGTGGCGCCCGCTCCGGTCTTGGTGACCTTGCGGACGGGGCAGCCGAAGTTGATGTCGACGATGTCCGCACCGGCGTCCGCGACCATGCGGGCGGCCTCGGCCATCACCACGGGGTCCGCGCCGAAGATCTGCACCGCGAGCGGGTGCTCGTCGCCGGCGATCCGGAGGTAGCCGAGCGTCCGCTCGTTCCCGTGCTGGAGCCCGGCGCAGCTGACCATCTCCGAGCAGACCAGCCCCGCCCCGTAGCGGCGGCCCTGGCGCCGAAACGCCTGCACGCTGACGCCCGCCATCGGGGCGAGCACGAGCCGCGTGGGGATCTCGACGTCGCGGATCCACCAGGATTCGTTGAGATTTACCTGCACAGAGCGGGAAATCGTAGCGCCTTTCGCTGTTGACGAGCCTTGTCCCACGAGGCTACACTTCCCGATTCGCGGCGGCGCCTGAGCGCCGCGCTTTGCACATCTAAAGGGGCAGTCGTGAAGGAAGTCGTCCTCACCAAAGAGGGGTACGAAAAGCTGAAGGAAGAGATCGACTACCTCCGCGGCGACAAGCGGCGGGAGGTGGCCGACCGCATCCGGATCGCCCGGGAGTTCGGCGACATCGCCGAGAACGCAGAGTACGACGACGCGAAGAACGAGCAGGCGATGCTGGAGCACCGGATCGCCCAGCTCGAGGAGCGGCTCCTGTCCGCCCGCGTGATCGAGAAGAAGGAGATCTCGAAGGACGTCGTCTCCCTCGGCTCCCACGTGAAGCTCCGCGACGTCGAGGCCAAGAAGACGCTCGAGTACCACATCGTCGGCTCGGCGGAAGCGAACCCGGCGCAGAACAAGCTTTCGAACGAGTCGCCCGTCGGCAAGGCGATCATCGGCCACAAGAAGGGCGAGACCGTCGAGGTCTCGACGCCGCGTGGCTCGCTCAAGTTCAAGATCATGGAGATCAGGGCCGCCTAGTCCCCGTCGTGCGCCGCGTAGGATCGCGGCGCGATGTCTCTTCCGAAACGCTTCCCCGACCGCGTCCAGATCGCGTCCGTCCGCGCCGAGGCCGAAGGGCTCGAGCCGGGCGAGGAGCGCGGGGAGACCCGGCGGCTCGCCGGCCGCGTGATGGCCCGGCGCGACATGGGGAAGCTCGCCTTCCTCGATCTCGTCGACCGCTCCGGGCGGATCCAGCTACTCGTCCGCGAGGAGAAGACGGGGCCGATCGACCTCGACCTCGGCGACGTGATCGGCGTCTCCGGCATCCCCGCGCGAACGAAGAAGGGCGAGCCCTCGCTGGCCGTGGAGACGCTCGAGTTGCTCGCGAAGAACCGCAAGCCCTTGCCCGACACCTTTCACGGGCTGCAGGACGTCGAGACCCGCTACCGCCAGCGCTATCTCGACCTGCTCGTGAACGACGAGGCGCGCGCGGATGCGCTTCTGCGCACGCGTGTGGTGACGGCGATCAGGCGGTACCTCGATGAGCACGGCTTCGTCGAGGTCGAGACGCCGATCCTCCAGCCGCGTTACGGCGGCGCCTTCGCCGAGCCGTTCGTCACGCACTACAACGCGCTCGACGCCGACTACTACCTGCGCATCGCGACCGAGCTCTACCTCAAGCGGCTGATCGTCGGCGGGCTCGAGAAGGTCTACGAGATCGGCAAGGACTTTCGCAACGAGGGCACCTCGTACAAGCACCAACCGGAGTTCACGATGCTCGAGTGGTACGAGGCGTACGCGGACTACCGCGACACGATGGCGCGCATGGAGCAGCTCGTCGCGACCGTCGCACAGGAGGTGAACGGGACGACGAAGGTCACGTTCCGCGGTCACGAGGTCGACTTCGCGACCTGGCGGAAGGTCAAGCTTGCCGACGCGCTCGAGGAGCACGGGCTCTGGACGCGAGATGCCGACGAGTTGCGCAAGCGCTTGACCGAGCGTGACGTCGACACGAAGCACGACAAGACGTGGGCGCAGCTCGTCGACCATGCGCTCGAGCGCTTCGTCGAGCCGGCGCTGATCGAGCCGACGATCCTCCACGACTACCCGATCGAGCTCTCACCCTTCGCGCGTGCGACCGACGACGACCAGTCGATCGTCGAGCGCTTCGAGTACTTCGTCGGCGGGATGGAGCTCGGCAACGCGTTCAGCGAGCTGAACGACTCGGAGGAGCAGGCGCAGCGGTTCGCGATGCAGGCCTCGGAGCGCGCTGCGGGAGCGGGGGAGACCGAGCTCGGGGACGAGGACTACGTCGAGGCGCTCTCGTACGGGATGCCGCCCACGGGCGGCCTCGGGCTCGGCATCGACCGGCTCACGATGGTGCTCGCCGGTCGCGACACCATCCGCGACGTGATCCTCTTCCCGGCGCTTCGCGAGCGCGGCTAGGCGAACGCGCGGAACGTCTCGGGCAGTCCCTGCTCGACCGTGACCTCGGCGTTCCAGGCGAGCTCGCGCGCGATCGCCGTCGCGTCGAGCGCGCTTCGCTCGAGCTCGCCGGGGCGAAGGGGCTTCAGTTCCGGCTGCACGTCGGTGGCCGCCTCGCGCTGCAGGATCTCGAGCAACTCGAGCACGCTGGTTTCTCGGGCGGTGCCGACGTTGAACGTCCCCGACCGTCCCGCCGCTGCCGCCGTGACGAAGGCGCGCGCGACGTCGCTGACGTGGACGTAGTCCCGCGTCGGCTCGCCGAAGCCGAACACGACTATCTGCTCGCCGCGGACCAGGCGGTCGGAGAAGATCGCGACGACACCGGCCTCGCCGTGTGGCTGCTGTCTCGGCCCGTAGACGTTGCCGAGGCGCAGCACGACGTTCGGGTTGCCGTGCAAGCGCCCCCAGGTTGCGACGTACGCCTCACCGGCGAGCTTCGACGCACCGTAGGGCGCGAGCGGCTCGGGCGGAAAGGACTCCGGCGTCGGCAGCGGCGCGTTGTTCCCGTAGATCGCACCGCCGGTCGACGCGAAGACGACCGGCGCGCCCGCGGCGCGAGCCGCTTCGCACACGTTCAGCGTGCCGCGGACGTTGACGTCGAGGTCGTGCTCCGGGCGCTCGACCGAAACGGTGACGCTCGCCTGCGCGGCGAGGTGACAGACGACGTCCGCGTCGAAGCCGGCGATCGCCTCCGCGAGCTGCTGCGCGTCGAGGATGTCGAGGCGTCGGAGCTCCGCGGCGGAGGGGACGTTCTCCTCCCGGCCGGCCGAGAAGTCATCGATCACGAGCACAGCGGCGCCGTCGGCGAGGAATGCATCGGCGACGTGCGAACCGATGAAGCCGGCGCCTCCGGTGACCACGACGCGTCCAGGGTTGCCGGGCACGTGCGGAATACTGCCCGCAGGACGGGCACGCCGGGGATGGAAGAGATCACGAGCACATGAGCGTTCTCTCTCACTGGAAGCCGATCGTCGCCGCCCTCCTGCTCGGTCTCGCCTCCGGCATCGCATATCTCGTCGTCGCGGAGGACCGCTACGCGGCTGAGGCAAAGCTGCTCGTCGTCCCTCGCCCGGCGGGCGATGCCACCTTCGAAGGCTTCGCGCTCCCCCGCGTCTCGGGCGGAGGCAGTTCCACCGAGACGGTCGCCGACCTGGTCGAGCGGCCGGCCGTGGTCGACCCGGTCGCTGTGCAGTTGCGGCTCGACCGCGAGGACGTGCTCGACGCCGTCACCCTGCATGCCGACGACGAGTCGAACGTCGTCACCGTGCGCGCAGAGGCAGACGATCCGCAACGAGCCGCACAGATCGCGAACGCGGTTGCCGACGAGTTCGTCTCCGAACGCTCCGGAGCGTTCCAGGGAGAGCTGAATCGCGCGATCGAGCAGCTGCGCGAGGAGCTTCGTAACGTTCCGGCGTCGGAGCGCGACGTGCCGCCTGCCTCGGCGTTCGTGGCGCGGTTGACCGCGCTCAGAACCTTCCTCGGGGAACGCGACCCGACGGTTCGCGTCGCGGGGAACGCCGTCGCGAGCGATCAGGTCGTCTGGCCCCGGCCGGTCCCGATTCTGGCCGTCGCCCTGCTCGGCTCGCTCGTGCTCGGCCTGGCCGTCGCCGCGCTCCTGGCCGCAGCAGACCGGCGGCGTGCGCCGGCTCCGAAGGAGGACCCGCTCGCGCAGCGCGAGACGGTGCTCGCCGAACGTGTGCGAGCGGTCACGAAGCGCGAGCGTGCCCTCTCGAAAGGCGAGGCCGCGCTGGGGGAGCGCGTCCGAGCCGTCGACGATCGCGAGGAGTCGGTCGCGGAGCGCGGGTCGGCGCTCGGCGAACGCGTGCGAACGGTCACGGAGCGGGAGCGAGCGCTCGCCCGCCACGCCGGTGAGCTCGCCGAGCGCGAGCGCGAGCTGGACCGGATCGCCGCCCTCCAGGCCGCGGTGCCCGAGCACGAGCCGGAGCCCGAGCCGGAGCCCGAGCCGGAGCCCGACCTGGCCATCCCGGCGGAACTGCTCGGCCCCGCGGGAGCCTGGAACGTCGTCGCGCTCGAGCGGCTCGTTGCCGAGCGCGGGTCCGAGTTCCCGGAACGCGTGGAGGAGTGGCGGGCGTATCTCTTCTATTTGCGCGAGCACGCCTCCCTGGAAGGCGCGCTGCCGCCGTCGTTCGACGCGCTCGTCGACGACACGTTCCACGAGCTCCTGGCTTGACGCCGCTCGTCCTCTGCTACCACGCCGTCGTCGAGGGAGAACCGCAGCGACTGGCCGTCCGGCGCGAGCAGCTCGAGTCGCAGGTCAGGTCGTTGCTCCGCCGGGGGTATCGGCCCGTCACCGCGACCGACGCCGTCGAGCAGCGCGGCCGCCTGCTGCACGTGACGTTCGACGACGCGTACCGGAGTGTCGTCGACACCCTGCCGTTGCTCGAAGAGCTCGGCGTCCCGGCCACGATCTTCGCGTGCACGGGCTACGCGCGAGACGGTCGCGCGTTCGACGTGCCGGAGCTTCGTGAGGACGCGACCGCAGACCCGGCCGCGTTCGCGACGATGGACTGGACGGCGCTTCGTGCTGCGGCGTCGAGCGGCGTCGAGATCGGCTCGCACACCGTGACGCACCCACATCTGCCGCCGCTCTCCGACGCAGAACTGGACCGCGAGCTACGCGACTCGAAGGCCGAGCTGGAGGACGAGCTCGGCAGGCCTTGTCGGCACGTCGCGTACCCCTACGGCGAGGAGAACGACCGTGTGCGGAGCGCGGCGCGCCGCGCCGGCTACGACGCGGCTTTCGGCGTGGATCCGGTGCGCGGGCGAAACGACAGGTTCGCACTGCCGAGGCTCGCGCTGTATCGGCACGACACGGCGGCCGGCTTCCGGCTCAGGACGTCCCCGCTGGTGCGACGACTGCGCTAGGGAGCCGTGACCGGATCGGCCTCGGGCAGCACCGGCGCGCTTCGCGAGTGCTCGATCACGTCGCGCAGGATGTCCTCGAGGTTCCGCGTCGGCGCCCAGCCGATCGCGCCCCCGATCTTCTCGATCGCGGGCTCGCGGTGCAGCGTGTCCTCGATCCCCTGACCGTAGACCTGGTCGTAGGGCACGAACACGTTCTCGGACTGCGAGCCCGTCAGCTGCTTGATCCGCTCGGCGAGCTCGAGGATCGTGATGCGGTCGGTCGCGCCGACGTTGAAGATCTCGCCGTTGATCGAGCGGTCGTCCATCAGAGCCTTCAGCGCGCGCGTCGTGTCCTCCACGTGGCAGAACGAACGCGTCTGCATGCCGTCGCCGTGGATCTCGAGCGGAACGCCCGAAAGCGCGTTCTGCACGAAGCGCGGGATGACCATCCCGTACTGGCCGCTCTGGCGCGGGCCGACGGTGTTGAACAGCCGCACGATCACGCAGTCGAGCCCGCGCTCCTGGTGGTAGGCGAGCGCGAGGAACTCGTCGATCGCCTTCGAGTCCGCGTACCCCCAGCGCTTCTCGGTCGTCGGTCCGTACACGCGGCGCGCGTTCTCGTCGAGCGGCTTCTCCTCGCGGTGGTCGCCGTAGACCTCCGACGTCGACGCGACGAGTACGCGCCGCCCGAACCGGTTGCAGTACTCGAGCACGGTCTCGGTGCCCTGGATGTTCGTCACGAGCGTGCGCACGGGCTGTTCGACGATCAGACGGACGCCGACCGCGGCAGCCAGGTGAAACACGACGTCGCAGCGGTGCACGAGCTCGCTGACGACCGCCTGGTTCAGGACCGAGTCGACGACGAGGTGGTAGTCGCGGTGGTCGCGCAGGTGAGCGACGTTCCGCTGCGACCCGGTCGAGAGGTCGTCGAGCGCATAGACCTCCCAGCCGTCCGCCAGCAGCAGCTCGGTGAGGTGGGAGCCGATGAACCCGGCGCCGCCGGTGATGAGAGCGCAGCCGGCGTCCGCGCGTGCCGCGTTCATGGGGCGTGAGTGTACCCAGCGCGTCCGGCCCGGGCCGCTGGTCCGAGTGGGATACCGTTGCCGCGTGACCGAGGCGCCGGCGCGGGCTGCTTGGATTGTGGCGCCGCTCACGGCGGGCGTCCCAGCCGCCATCATCTTCTTGCTGTGGACGACCCGTGACGGTGGCTATGCCACGACGACGTGGATGCCGTCTGCGCTCTTCCTCGGCTCTTTGCTCGTGCTGCTGGTCTGGTTCGGACCTGGGATCACGGCGTCGCGCCGGATGTTGGTGGCCCTCGGCTGCTTCTCGGCCTTCACCGTCTGGAGCTTCTGCTCGGTCGCATGGGCTGATGTGCGCGGAGACGCGTGGGAGGGTGCAAACCGGACGCTCCTCTACTTGCTCGTCTTCGCGGCCTTTGGGTTGTGGCGCTGGCGTGTTCGTGACGCCGCAGTGCTCCTCGGAGCGCTCTCCGTTGGGATCGCGGGAGCGGGTTTGGTGGCACTGGCGGCGGCGATCGCGGCGGACGACCCAACGACGTCGTTCATCGGCCGGCGGTTGGCCGAGCCGACCGGCTACTACAACGCGACAGCAGCGATCTTGCTGGGTGCGCTTTGGCCTGCGGCGTACCTGGCCGCGCGGAGCGAGCTCCCCGTCGCTGCGAGGGCGCTCATGTTCGGCGTGTCTCCGGTGCTGCTCTGCCTTGCCTTTCTGAGTCAGAGCCGCGGCTCCGTCGTTGCTCTGGCGATCTCGCTCATCGTGTATCTCGCGGTCGTATCGGGACGGTTGCGAGCACTCTTCGCGCTCATCCCGATCGGGCTCGTGACGGCCGTCGCTGTTTCACAGCTCCTCCAGGTTCACGAATCCTTCGGAACGCCGCGGTTTGCAGGCGAGTTGAAGGACGCACTGCTTCTCGTCCTGGCTTCGGGCGCGGTTGCCGGTGTTGTCGGCCTCGTTATCGCCTTCGTCGACAATCGAGTTCAGCTGTCGGCAGCGTTCGTGCGTGGACTCAGCCGAGCCGCCCTTGCCGCGGGGACGCTCGCTGCGACGATTGTCGCGGCCGCAGCCTTCATCGTCGGCAGTCCCACCGAGCGGCTCGACCGCGCATGGAACGACTTCCGTCGAGATGCGCCTCGTTCCTCGACGGATCTGAATCTGACGAGCGGTGTCGGGAGCAACCGGTATGACTTCTGGCGCGTCGCGCTGAGCGAAGCGCGGTCCTCGCCTGTCGTCGGCATCGGCGCCGACAACTTCGCGGCTCCCTATCTGCGTGATCGGCAAAGTGACGAAGAGCCGCTGTATGCGCACAGCCTCGAGCTCGACGTCCTGTCACAGACCGGGATCGTCGGCGTTGCGCTGATCGTGGCCGGCTTGGCGTTCGCCCTCGGCGCGGTCGTTCTGGTTCGGGCACGGCTTTCGACCTTTGGCAGGGGGCTCGCGGCTGCGGCCATCGCCTCGTTCGCCTACTGGCTTGCCCACGCGTCGGTCGACTGGTTTTGGCAGTTCCCGGGCGTCACGGCGCCCGCGTTGGCCTGTCTCGCGCTCGCAGGGGGACTGTGGGAGGCACCGGTTCCCGACCCGCGCGGGCTTGGGGTTGCCGGACGGACGACGTTCACGGCGGTGGCAGCTGTCGCCGCCCTGTCGTTGGTGTTCCCCTGGCTCGGGGCGGTCGAGCTCCGGCGTGCGTCTGCCGTCTGGCAGCAGAGTCCGGCGACCGCCTATGGCCGGCTGGAGCGCGCACGGTCTCTGAATCCTCTGACCGATCGGCCGGACCACGTCGAGGGCGTGATCGCAGGGCGCCTCGGCGACTGGGAGCGAATGCGGTCCTCCTTTCTCCGGTCGCTCGCCCGAAACCCGTGGAGCTGGTACGCGCACCTGGAGATAGCGCTCGCCGAAGCACAGCTTGGTCGGCGCGGCGCGGCGCTCCGTCAACTCGCTCAGGCCAAGGAGCTGAACCCGCGGGAGCCGATGATCGGGGTCGTCCGTCGCCGCCTCCTCTCCGGCGAGCGGGTCGCGCCGGCCGAGATCGACGCCCTCTTCCGCAAGCGGACCCGCGACCGGACGAGCTAGAGCGAAAGTTTGACGGCAAGCCCCCGCGCAACTAGCCTGTCAGGCAGGTACGGCGGCACAGTGACCGGTTTTGGGCCTGAGGGGCGCAACTTCGGATGGGCTGACCTCGGCCAGGAAACCGTAGGGCTCTTGCTTTCTGGGGCGTTTTCACCTACGTAGAAGTGGGGATTAGTCTCGCCAAGGACTGGCGTCATGGCGTCTAGGAGGGAGTTGGGATGCGGCAAGTAGTACTGATCGGTGGGGGGGCTTTTGTCTGGCTGCTTGTAAGCGCTGCGGTCGCGGTGGCTCAGTCGCCACCCGCGCGCGTGTACGGGGGGCAGGGCGGCGGGCCTCAGGGCGACGCGAATGTGAGTGGCGCGGGCGGCGTTGGTGGTCTCCCGTTCACCGGGCTCGATCTCGCCTGGATCCTGACCGCAGGTGTGGTGCTCGTTGCGGCCGGATTCGTGGTCCGAAAGACGGCTGCCGTTCGTAGCCGTTAGGTCGACGGTCACCCTCGTTTGAGCCGGCGATGACACCGCCTGGACAAACCGAGTTCGCCGTCGCGGACGGCGGCATTATTGTCTCTGCGCGCGCCGATGCGCCGACCCGCCGACTCGGGTGGACAGCACGCGCGCTCTCGATCGACGCATTTGCGCTCCTGGCGGCGTCCTTCGTGGCCGCTGTCGGTGCGGAGCGGGCCGGAGTCCAGCCACCGTCGCTGTTTTGGCAGGCCGCCTTTCCGCTCCTCGTCATCGGCTTGCTAGCTCTTCGCGGCCAGTACCGCCAGCCGCTGTTCGTTCACACCCTCGACCAGCTCAAGTCATGCGTCGCCGTCGCCGCGTTGGCAGGGATGGTCCTGCTCACGATGCGGGTGCTCGCGGGCGACGCGTCATGGGCAGGGCCTCAGACGGCCCGCTTGTGGCTGTTCGCGACCGCTTACATCGTCGCCGGCCGCGCGCTCTTGTGTCTCGCGGAGCGCGAGACGCGCCGAGCCGGGGAGACGAGCCAGCCGACCCTCGTGATCGGAGCGGGTCGCGTCGGCCGGCAGGTGGCCCGTCGCCTGCTCGCGCATCCCGAACACGGCCTCGAGCCGATCGGCTATCTGGACAAGGAGCCCCTCGAAACGGATGATGAGTTGCGGGTGCTCGGCGCCAGCTGGGACCTCGAGCGCGTGATCGAGGAGCACGGCGTTCGTCACGTCATCCTGGCCTTCTCGACTGCGCCGCAGAGCGTTCTCATCGATCTCGTACAGCGCTGCCAGCGGCTCGGGATCCGCGTTTCGTTTGTGCCGCGTTTCTTCGAGCAAGTACAGGGTGCGGTCGAGTTGGAGTACCTGGGCGGGCTGCCGCTGTTGAGCGCTCGATGCGCGAATCCACGCGACTGGCAGTTCGCGGTCAAGTACGCGACCGATCGGGTCGTCGCTGCGATCCTGATCTTGCTCACGGCGCCGGTGATGCTCGCCGGGGCGCTCGCGGTCTTCCTCTCACTCGGACGCCCGATCCTCTTCCGGCAGCAGCGCATCGGGCGCGACGAGAAGCCGTTCGATATGCTGAAGTTCCGTTCGATGCGTCCCGCAACGACGCACGAGCTCGACCTCGGCCGGCGTAGCATCGGGGAGGGGCTCGCCCCAGGCGGTGTGGAAGGAGCCGATCGCAGGTCGCGAATCGGCGCGCTGCTACGCGACACGGCGATCGATGAGCTCCCGCAGCTGTTCAACGTGCTGAAGGGCGAGATGAGCCTGGTCGGGCCGCGACCCGAGCGCCCCGAGTTCGTCAAGCGCTTCGACCAGGACGTTTACCGATACGCCGATCGCGCCCGAGTCAAGGCGGGAATCACCGGCTGGGCACAGATCAACGGCCTCCGTGGGCAGACATCGGTCGCCGATCGCGCGGAGTGGGACAACTTCTACATCGAGAATTTCTCGCTCTGGCTGGACATGAAGATCGTCCTCGTCACCGCCTGGACCGTGATCGGCGGCGCGTTGTCGACGCTCAGGGCGACTCAGCGACCGAGCTAGCTTCGGAGAGGGGGGCGTCCCTACCGCGGGTCTGCCGCGAGGCGGCCGCGCGGCGGCTGAGCAAGCCCTTCAACACGGAGTAGCTGCCCTTGCGCACGTACCGGCTGGTGAGTAGCCCATACGTCTCGCTCACGACCGGATGGGGCGGACAGCATGTCATCGCGTGGTCGTCGCGGAGGTTGTACCACTGCGCCATCGCGATCGGGGCGGGCGTAGTGAGGATCATCCGAAGGAGCGCCTGGTGGCGGACGTCGTCGAGGCCGGACTCTTGTAGCCCGAACTCGCCGAGCCAGATCGGCTTGGCAGCCTGGCCGTGTGCCCGGAGAACGTCCTGAACGATGCGCGCATGGTCGAGGATGCTGTGGTCGCCCGAGTAGTCGTGGTACGCGGCAATGTCGAACGCCCGGCCACCGCCCAAGCGGTAGATGCCTTCGAGCCAGTCCCGGTTGGCGAAGCTCGGCGCGCCGAGTATCACCTTCGCCGTCGGGTCCTTGGCGCGGACCGCTTGGAAGCCGGGCACGAGGATGTTCGCGACATACTCGGCCTGGGTTCCCGCCCAGTACCGCTGGAGGTCGGGCTCGTTCCAGAGCTCGTAGTGGCGCAGGAAGGTGCGGTAGCGCGACGCGAAGGCGCGGACGAACCGCCCGAACTCGGCCGCTCGGGGTGGCTTCACGCTTGACGGTGCCGCCCACCTCGGGGAGTAAACGATGACCGGCTGGACGTTCACACGGAGCCGTGCCGCGCGCCGAAGAATGTAGTCCGAGCGGCGCCAGTCGTATTTGCCTCGGGCCGGTTCCATGAGCGCCCACGGAAATTCGAGGCGCAGCGAGGCGACCCCGAGATCGGCCGAAAGCCTCAGCTCTCGGTCGACAGAGACCGTGCCGCTCGCAACGCCGTTGCACGCTGGCGGCCGGCACCACCAGCCGTCTGGGTTCGCACCGCTGAAGCGCCAGGGGCGCATGCTCGGCTCGGCGTTGACACCTGCAGCGCGGACTACTTGCTCCCGGATCGGGACGCCTGCGGCCGGAACCGCTGCGAGCAACGCGGCGACAGCGGCGGCGAGTGCGACCTTCATCGGACGCTCTGACCGAACAGGCCGGCGGCGAGTCGGACAGTCAGGTCGTGCACACGGTCGGCCGTGCTGCGGAAGACCGTAGGGGTGCCGCCGAGCGGATCCGCGAGCTCGGGGAGTGAGTCCGTGCGGGGGTCTCGCGGCCGGAGCGCGGCGGCCCGGTCGATTGCCCAGCGCGCCCGCTCGAGTGGGTCGAGTCCCGCCTGCTGGTCGAGCTGCTCGAGCAACTCGACCAGCTCGGGCAGCGTGTACGTGTGCTCGATGCGCGCCGCTGCATCGACGACGGCGGTGACCACGTGCATTCGCTCGAAGCCGACGACCAGGTCGGCCGCGGCAAGATCTGCGCCGAGTACCGGGCGCGCGCGGTGTGCCGCGAGGTCGAGCCGCAACCGAGCTCCCTCCGCGACCGCCTCCGGCAACGCCGGGACAACGCCCAGGTCGAGCGTGCCCAGAGAGTGAACGTGGACGGGGAGATCGCCGACCTCGCGGCGCAGCACCGCGTCGGCGATCGGGCTGCGGAAACGGTTGCCCGTGCAAACGAAGACAGCCTCGAAGCTCATTCCGCAATCGTTTCGTAGAGGTCGAGGTACGCGCGGACCATACGCGCTTCCGTGTGGCGTTCCGCCAGCTCGCGGCCGCCCACGGCTAGGCGTGCGGCCAGCGCCTGATCGTCCAGCACCCGCCGCAGCGCGACCGCGAGCGCGCGCGGGTCGCCGGGCGGGACCAGGAGCGCGCTGCGGCCGTCTGTGACGAGCTCGCGGATCCCACGCACTCCAGTCGCGACAAGTGGTGTGCCGGCCGCGAGGGCTTCCAGCGCGACGAGTGGGAGGCCTTCCCACAGGGATGGGAGGACGACGGCGTCCGCCGCGGCCAGAAGCGAACGAGCATCGGGAAGGGCACCTACGAGCCGGACCCGCTCGGCGACGCCGTACCGGAGAGCCTCGTCCTCGATCTTCTGTCCGAGCGGCCCCTCGCCGAGGATCGCGAGCACCGCTCCGGGTACGTCCGCCAGAGCCTGGACTGCGAGGGAGTGGTTCTTCTGCTCGACGAGGCGCCCGACCGCGACCACCAGGGGCGTGCCCGGCGCGAGCGCGAACCTCCCTTCAAGCTCCTTGCGATCCGCCGGTGCGGGCGCCGCAGAAACGCCGTTTACCACCGTGTCGCGCACCTCCAGGCCGTGGTCGAGCAGCGCGGCGGACACACCCGGCCCGCAGCCGACCGCGGGGAGCCCCGCGAAGCGGAGCGCCCGGGTCGCCGCGGGATAGTCCTCGTCTGGTACCCCGTGGACGCTGACGAGCGCCGGCGGCCACCGACCGCGCACGGTTGCGAGCGAGGCGACGAGGGCCATCGACGGATTGTGGGCGTGGACGAGATCCGGGCGCCACACCCGGACCGCCCGGCGCAGGGCGAGCGCGGCTCCGGGGATCCGGCTGGAACGTCGTTCGACAAGCGGCAGGGGAAACGGGTCGAGTCCAAGCTGCGTGCCGAGCGGGCCGGGTGCCGCCGCGACTGCGGCCTCGTGGCCCGCATCGCGCGCGCCGTCAACGAGCGCTGCAACAACTCGTTCGGCGCCGCCGAAGGGCAGCTCCTGGATCGCGGTCAGGATCCGCATCGACGCTTCAGTGCAGGTGCTCGGGCCCGATGCCGAGTCGGCGATTAGTGCGGGCTCTGCGGGCGCGCATGATCCTGCCGACGAGAGGAGGCGCGAGCGAGAGCGCGCGTGCCTTCCAGACGAGCGGGCGCTCGCTGGGAACGAACTCGGCGGCTTGCCGAAAGGCGCGGGCGGCCGCCCGGTAGTCGCCGTTGCTGAGCGCAAGTTCGCCGGACCGCGCAAGCTCGCGCGGTCCAGGCCGGGACAGCCGCCGTCCGACGTACGCCCGCTCCTCGTTCGTCAGGTCGTCGCGCGCCAGGACGCCGCGGATGACCTCGAGCACGTCGGCATCCATCTGGGCGCGGTTCGCGGTCAGTCCATCGACGCCCCAGCGCATGCAAGCGAGGGGCTTGGGCTGAAGCGACAGACGTTTGCCGCCGAAGACTGCTCGGATCCAGAAGTCCCAGTCCTCGGCGGTTTTCAGGTCCTCCCGGAAGCGGCCAATCTCGTCAACGAGCGAGCGAGGGAAGATCGACATGATCGAGACGACGTTCTGCTCGAGAATCGCGCGCCGCTGGCATTGGGATGCCGGGTACCGACCGCGGAAGCGGGTGCGGCCCGGCTGGATCCCTCCCGGAAAGAGGAGCCACGCGTTTGCCGTGACAATTCCTTTTCGACGGTCCCACGCATCGACGAGCGCTTCCAGGTGGCACGGAAAGAGGATGTCGTCGGCGTCGCAGAACGTCACGAGCTCGCCCTGGGCTTCCGCGAGCAGTCGATTTCGCGCGGCGGACACGCCGGCGTGTTCTTCGAGCAGGACGCGCACCGGGCCGGGCTGCGCTGACGCAACCGCCGCAGTCGCGTCGGTGGAGCCGTCATCGACGACGATCAGCTCGTAGTCGTCGTACGTCTGCCAGAGCACGGACGCCACCGCAGCGCCGATCGTGCGCTCGGATTGGTAAGCGGCCATCAGGACGCTCACGCGCGGGCTCATCGGGCGATGCTCCCCGCCTCGACCGCGGTCGGCCGGCAAAGCTCTTCGTAGAGATCGACCATCTGGCGAGCCATCACCTCTTGGGAGAACTGCTCCGCCACGCGCCGCCCGCCCGCGCGCGCGATCCGTTCGCGGAAGAGCTCGTCCGCCGCGAGCGAGTCGATCGCGGCCGCGACGGCGGCGGCAGCTTCCGGCTCGACGACGAGCCCCGAGACACCGTCCTCGATCAGCTCGGTGACGCCTCCGACGCGCGTCGAGATCACCGGCACAGCTGCCGCCATCGCCTCGAGCAGCGCCATCGGCAGGTTCTCGTCGCGTGAGGCGAGTACGAAGATGTCAAGCTCGGGCAAGCGGTCGCGAAAACCGGCCACGTCGCCGTGGAACACGGCGTCCACCCCGGCCTCGGAAGCCTGCCGCTCGAGCTCGTTGCGGAGCGAGCCCTCGCCGAAGACCTCAAGTCGAACGGGCTTTTTCGTCCGTGAGCATGCTTCGATCAAGACGTCGATTCCCTTTCGATGCTCCAGGATTCCGGCTGTGCCGACGACGAGCGGATCGTGCGCGGGTGTCGGCTCGGTTCGTCGTACGTCGATCCCGTTCGGGACCACCCGGAGTCGGTCGCGGGGAAGCCCGTGCTCAGCGAGGAAGTCGGCGACCGCGCGGGAGGGGACGACGACCGTGCCAAGACGCGCGAGCATCGCTTCCATCCGCAGGTACCCGTGGAGTAGCCACAACGCCCGAGTGCGGGAGGTTCCGGCTGGCAGCGGCGCGTTTGGACGGCCGACGAGATGCGCGATCTCGTGCGGGAGCCCGTGGTATGTGTGCACGGATCTCGCGCGCAGGAGCCGCGCGGGCGGACGAACGAGCAGCCCGGACCTGCGATCGTGGGTGTGAACGAGGTCAGCGCCGCGGAGGTGCGGCCGGAGCCTCGCAGCCGCAGCGACGTCGAGCTTGTGCCGAAGGGGCACTGAAACCGCCTCAACGTCGACATCGGCGAATGCGCGTACGACCGCATCGCCCGAGCAGACGACCTTGACGTCGACTCCGTGTGCTTTGACCCCAGGCGCGAGCGCCAACAGGTGAGTAACGGGGCCAGCGCCCGGCACGCTCACAACGTAGAGGAGCCTCACGGTGACGCCGGCGAGAGGTCGCCATCGCTCGACTGGCCGCCATCGACGTCCGCACGCGCCGCAAGCCAGAGCCCCGTCGCGATGCCTCCGATCAACCAGAAGGGCGCGTAGTACTGCTCGGAGAGGAACAGTGCCGAGACGATCGCGACAACGAGCGACGAACGCACGGCTGTGGCGAACCCTGGGAGCCCGTACCCGTGCCGTCTCGCAGCGGTCAAGCGCGCATACGTGTCGGCGAGATAGGCCAGGAAGAGTGCGAGTCCAACGAAACCGAGTTCCGCGGCGATGTCGAGATACGCATTGTGAACGACATCCGGCGTATCGGTTCCGACGATCCGCGTGGTCTCTTCGGGATAGCGGTACCGGAAGTTACCCGGGCCTACGCCGACCAGTGGCTCGTCCGCGGCGAGCCGGGCGGCGACCTCCCACGCATCGAGCCGCGTACTTACGTTCGTGGCGGCGACGTCCTGTTTCGCCTGGAAGCCGACCTCGAACTCTGACGAGTGCGTACGGATCAACGTGGCTGCGACCGCCGCCGCAATCAAGGCCGCGGCGAGGAGAATCGGCAGGTTCCGCCGTTCGGTGACGAAGTGCCACACGGCTGCTGCTGCGAGCCCAACGAGCGCTCCGCGCGAGAATGTGAGCACGATCGACGTCGAAATGGTGACAGCGAGCGCGAGCGCGACAATCCGGCGACTCCCGCGCTCTCGCAACAGCCACAGTGTCAGTGGGAGCGTCGTCGCGAGCAGAAACGCGAGGTCGTTGGAATCGCCGTAGGTCGGCCGCGCCGCGAACTCATTCCCGCGGATGAGAAAGTTGTAGACAGCCTGCGCACCGGCGAACGCCGACGTGATCGAAAGAACCCACGCAACGCGCCGCTGCAGGCGCTCGTCCCCAAGGAACTGGCTGACAACGATGTAGAGCGCAACGAAGCTGGCATACCGGATGGTCGTCGTGAGCGCGGGAGCGATCTCGTCCGCCCTTAGCGTCGCGAGCAATGCGAGGGCGAGCAGCAGGAAGACGATCGCGTGTGTGCGGTCGAGCAGGATGCGGTGGCGCGATCCGATCGCAAAGAGCGCGAAGCTGGCGAAACAGATCGCGCCGACGAGCTTGGTGAGCGTGAGTTGCGGATTGGAGCTGATCTGGAACGCGGCCTCGAGTGGGGCGGCTGCCACCAGAAGTAGGAGAGCGAGGTCGACGCGGAGCACGAGCAACGCACCGATCACGACGACCGCAGTGAGCGCGAGCGCCGCGAAGGGATCGAAGGCGGAGAGCACTGCCGCCGGGATGAGAATGAACGGCGCGCCAACGCCGATCGCGATCGCGACGCCGGGGCGGTTGGCGATTCGCCGCCTCGGAGGGACCGTCAGCGCCCCGACGGTCACAGTCGCCTACTTGTCCGGGCCGTAGTAGTAGTCGCCGCGATCGGTCTTCGAGCGGTTCAGAATGACCGCGGTCGGCCGGACGGAGACGAGAGACAGCCGTTCGATCGCCTCGCGCACCTGACGCCGCTTGGTCGTCTCCGCGCTCGCGACGATGAGTGTCGTCTCGGCGGCGCTGGCCATGATTCGTGCGTCGTTGACCGGAATGAGCGGCGTGCTGTCGATCACGATCACGTCGTAGACCTTCTCGAGCCTCGCGAGGAAGGCCGCGAACTTCGTCGTCAGGATCTCTCCCGGGTTGTCGACCGGCAGTCCCGCCGGCATGACATGGAGAGTTTCCAAAGACGTCTTTCGAATCGTTTCCGCGAGGGGCGCGCCATTCAGCGCGTCCCAAAGACCAGGCGATTTCGGCAGCCTGAGCATCTCCGCGACCCGTCCTCGACGGAGGTCGCCGTCGATCAGTAGCGTCTTCGTGCCTGCGCGGGCGAGCGTCGCGGCGAGGCCAAACGAGATCGTGGTTTTCCCATGCCGGCCCTGCGGGCTCGTGACGACGACCGACTTGAACCCGTCCGCGGAGAACTGAAGGTTGGTGCGCAGGTCGCGCATCGCCTCCGCCAGCACACGGAACTGCGCATTGTTGACGAGGTCGTTGGGCGAGCGAAGACGCTCGATCCTGCGCTCCAGCGGGATCTCACCGAAGACCGGGGCGCCGGAGATCTCGGCAAGCTCGTTCGCTGTCTCGATCCTGCTCGTCAGGGTCTCCCTCAGGAGCGCCATGCCGATCCCGAAGCCCAGGCCGAGCAGCGTCGCAACGGCCAGCGTGAGGTTCGTCCGAGGGAAGACGGGCTCGATCGGCGTCGAAGGCTCCTCGATCTGGTCGAGCCGGAGCGAGGGAAGGCCGACCTCCCCCCCGGAAACACGCTGGCGGAGCGCCTCGGTTACGGCTTGCGCGGAACCCGCAGCGAGGCTCGGATCGGCATCCCGCGCGCGGATCTCGATGATCGGCGTGTCGGCCGATGTCTCGACGCTGATCTCCTCTGCGAGGTTCCCGCCCAGCAGCGCCCGCGCCTCCTTAAGCGTGGTCGTCGAGGTTGCCGCGTTCGCGTAGATCGGGATGATCGCCTTGAGCGTGAAAAAGAAGTTCAGATCGTCACGCTCGCCGATCGGCGTCAGCACAAGCGTCGACGCTGCCTCGTACTTCGGTGTGGCCAACTGGAGCGAGACAGCCGCGATGGCGACCACCAACGCCGCGGTCAAGACGACGATCAGTTTCCTGCGCCACAGGACTTGAAGGAGCTCGTTGAGGTCCATGTCTCTACTATCGGTCGGAGCCGGGCCCTCCCGAGGCGAGGAAGAATACCCTCATGCACGGTCACCCCCGCATCCGGCTGCTCGTGGCGTCTCAGCCATTGGGCGAAGGAGTGCCTCGGCACGTGCTCGATCTGCTCGACGGCCTCGACCCGAAACGATACGAGGTCGACGTTGCGTGCCCGCGCGCGTCCACGCTTTGGCAGGAGGTCGCGGGACGTGCGGGCGTGCGCCTGCATGAGATCGCGCCTGATCGCGCCCCGTCGCCGGTCGATGTCAAGACTTTCGCCACGCTGTCTCCGCTCGTCAGGCGCGCCGACGTTACTCACGCGCACTCGGCAAAAGCCGGTTTTCTCGCTCGGCTGGCGGCCGGCGTTCAGGGCCGCTCGCGACGGTCGGTGTTCACTCCGCACGCGTGGTCGTTCTGGGCGGCGGACGGGGTCCGTCGGAGGGCTTATACGGCGCTCGAGCGCCGGGCTGCACACTGGTGTCGGGTAATCCTCGTAGTCTCCGAACACGAGCGCGACACAGGGCTCGCGGCCGGGATCGGACGGCCCGAGCAGTACCGTGTCGTCCCGAACGGCGTCGATCTGGAGGCGTTCTCAGCCGAGCCCGACCCCGTCGCGGGGCGCGTGCTCACGGTGGGCCGGCTCTCGGCCCAGAAGCGGCCCGATCTCGCATTGCGGGCGTTCGCACTGGTGCGCGAAGGCAGAGCGGGCGCGGAGCTTCACATCGCCGGAGGCGGCCCTTGGCTCGAACGGACGGAGGCGCTGGCGCGTGACTTGGGCGTCGCACACGACGTGCGGTTCCTGGGCCTGCGCAACGACGTGCCTGCTCTTCTCTCGCGTGCGGCGTGCTTCGTGCTCTCGAGCGACTACGAGGGCTGTCCCCTGTCGGTGATCGAAGCAATGGCGGCGGGAGTGCCGGTCGTCGCGACACGCGTCGGCGGCGTGCCGGAACTGATCGCGCACGGTCGGAGCGGCCTGCTCGTCGAGCCGGGCGACCCGGAGGCGATCGCCGGGGCGATCGCCGGTCTGCTCGACGATCCGGCACGTGCGCGGGCTCTCGGCGAGGAGGCGCGTCGAGTCGCTTGCTCTCGCCTCTCCCGAGATCGAATGGTCGCGGACGTCCGCGCCGTCTACGAGGAGATCACTGGTGGACCCGCCTGACGCGCCGCTCTGGCTTGCCGACTGGTCGGACAGCGAGGACGCCGACTTCCGGGCGGCCTGCACGTCCGCGGGCATCGAAGCTCGCGTTCTTCGTTCGAGGCCGCTCGGCCCGACGGTGGGGACGCGTTTACACCGCGTCCGCAGCTACCCCGCCTACGCCCGCCTGGCGGTGCGAGCGCTGAGAGAGGCCCGCGGCGCCCCGATCGTCGCCTGGCAGCCGCTCGCCGGCGCGCTCACCGCGCTGGCGCGCCGCCGCCGAATGCCGCCGCTCGTCGTGCTGAACCCGTTGCTGGACGAGCGAGTTCGCTCGGCCGCTCAGCTGCTCACCCTCGCCGGTCTCCGGCGCGCGGACCGCGTTCTCTTCTTCACTCGTCGTGGCGTCGCGTCCGGGGCCAGGCTCGGCCTCGATCCCGCGCGCCTTGGCTTCGTCGCGCTCGGTGTCCGCGCGAATCGATCCCTCCCCGTCGGGGAGTTCCTCGTAGCCGCTGGGCGCGAGGAACGGGACTGGGAGCTGCTCGCAATCGCGGCGGAGGGTCTCGACGTCGACGTCTGCGCCGTCGGGCCGCCGGCTGTCCCGAAGCCGTTGCGCCTCATCGAGGAGCAACCCGACCGCGGCGGGTTCCTCGACCTGCTCGCCGCGGCCCGAGCAGTTGTCGTCCCGCTGCCGCGGGCTGACCGCACAGCCGGCCAGCTGACCGTTCTGGATGCGATGGCTGTTGGCCGCGCCGTCGTCGCCACCCGGGCCCAGGGAACCGAGGACTACGTGACGCCGGAGACTGGGATCCTCGTTCCACCCGGCGACGTCGATGCGCTCCGCGACGCACTACGCCGCATCTGCGAGCCGGGCGTGGCTGAGGCGATGGGCGAAGCCGCGCAAGAGGCGGTCAGGGGCCCGTTGTCACTCGAGCGGTTCGTGCGCGAGGTAGACGCCGAGGCCCGGCGGATCTAATCGGGCGGCTTACGCCCGATCGCCCAGGTGGCACTTGCGATCGTGAATGCCATCGGGTGCCGTTCGAGCCACGCGTCCGCGTACTTGAGCGGTAACGCAAGCCAGGTCGTGACGAGCTTCGCGAGCCGGTACGCGCCGGCGCTCCGCCCCGACAACAACAGGGCGAGGAACTCGGACGTCACCCACGCCATGGCGGAGCCCGGCCCGACCGCTACGCCGCTGTCCTCGATCTCGAACCCCTCGCGTTCGAGCAGGGCACGGAGGCCCTGCTCGGTGAATCGACGATAGTCCGCCGGCGAGGCGTGATACCCCTGGATGAAGGGGACGTCGACGAGCAGCCTTCCGCCGGGGACCAGCACGCGGCGCGACTCCTCGAGCGCGCGCTCCGCGTCCTGCACGTGCTCGAGCACCGCCATCAGGATCACCCCTCTTGCGCAACCATCCGCGAGCGGCAACCGCTCCGCTACCCCCACGACATCGACGTGCGGGCCTGGCTCAAGCTCAACGTTGAGGACGTGCGGACCGTAGTCCGTTTCGCCGGCGCCGATGTTGACGACGAGCGAGTCTGCTGGGAACGACGCTGCAAAGCGGCCGACGAGGTCGTTCGACTGCCGCGTCTTGTGCGTCAGCGTTGGGCGAAGCGTGTCGCGATAGGGCTCGAGCGCGGCCGCGAGCCGACCCGACACGACGGTTCGGGCTCCGGTGTACCAGCGGTCGTCCAGGTGGGGCGACTCTTCGGCTGGCGCGAGCAGTACGGGAACGCCGTCCACCAGCGGGTACTGAATGCCGCAACCGCTGCAGCGCACCGCGGCGGCTGACCAGTCGAGCGGCGCCCGGCAGGCGGGGCACCTGCAGATCGCCGCGAGGTCGTGGGCCACCGCGCGACTGTAGCGGCGCTCGGAGGGAGCGAAGTCGATCCGTACCGCCGAGGCCGATCACTCGATTGAGTGATCCAAGCCGCCTCACGCCATGTCGAGACCAGTTGTGTCGAAGTCGTCAAGGCCTTGGAGCACCACCGCTCCGGCCTGCCCCCCCAAGGGAGTTCTGCATGTCGCTCACTCGAGCTGTGGCTTGTGCCACCGCTGTCGCAGCCTGCCTCGCGTTTGCGGGCCACTCTCGCCCGGCCGAGGCACAGGCCGCCGGCACGTCGCCCAGCATCGGCAGCTGGCGCTTCTGCACGAATTGCGTCGACAGAGGCGGCGATCTCTCCCGTTACCGGTACGTCGGCATGAACGCTTGGCATCAGGGCAGGATCGGCCCGCTCAAGTCCGAGAACCCCGCCGTCAAGGCGCTGGTCTACAAGGACATGGCCTCGACGCGCAGCGACTCGTGCGGCGGTCTGATTGCCGCGGGGGTCGACTACTGCTGGGCGAACGGGAACCGCCCGGACTGGTTCACGCTGGACGGAGCCGGCAACCGGATCGAATGGGCCGGCTACCCGGGCGTCTGGCAGATGGACGTCGGCAACGAGGCCTATCAGGACGCTTGGTCAGAGAACGTGATCGCAGAGCTGCGGTCGAACGGCTGGGCCGGCGTCGTTATCGACAACGCGAACGTCGACGAGAGCGGATACATGGGCGGGAAGACGATGCGGGAATACCCGACGCAGCCCGCCTATCAGGCCGCAACCCGGAGCTTCCTGGCGCGGGTTTGCCCGCGGGTGATCGCCGCCGGCTTCCTCTGCCTGCCGAACATCCAAGCGCACCCGGTGCTCGCGAACGCCCGCCTCTGGGCTGACTGGATTCAGTTCACGTCGGGCGGGACGCGCGAGTACTGGACGAAGTGGGGCTCCGGCTCCGACGGGCGGTTCGGCGACGGCGGCTGGTCGGACCTCCAGGCGGTCTTCTCGACCGTGCAGGAGGAGGGGAAGATCTTTCTTCCCGTGACCTATGCCCCTCTTGACGACGCGCAGTCGATTCGCTACGCGCGGGCGAGCTTCCTACTGCGTTGGGACGGCGGCCAGAGCGCCTTCGTCTTCGCGCCAAGCGTGGAGGCGCAGGACCCGTGGTCGCCGGAGTGGACGACGGACGTGGGAACCCCCCTTCGCCCCCCTACGCAAGTGGGCTCGGCCTGGCTACGTAGCTTCAGCGGCGGCGTCGTGGTCGTCAATCCGTCGCAGTCGACAGGCGCAACGGTCGATCTCGGCGGCTCGCACGTGCTTCCCGATGGAGCGGTCGTGACCTCCGTTGCGCTCGCTCCGATGAGCGGCCTCGTGCTTCGCGCTGCTCCGTCGGTCGCCCCGCCGCAGCCGCCTGTTGCGCAGCCGCCTGTCGCGCAGCCGCCTGTTGCGCAGCCGCCTGTTGCGCAGCCGCCTGTTGCGCAGCCGCCTGTCGCGCAGCCGCCTGTTGCGCAGCCGCCTGTCGCGCAGCCGCCTGTCGCGCAGCCGCCTGTCGCGCAGCCGCCTGTCGCGCAGTCACCTCCTGCGACGCCTGCTGTGGTGCCCGCGATCGCTCTTGAGGTGCAGCGCGCCTCGCAGAGGTTGATCAAGCTCAAGTGGCGCGGCGCGACGACGTCGCGCGTGGTGGTCTACCGAAACGGACGCCGGCTTGCCAGCGCCAAGAACTCCGGCTCGTATCACGACCGGCCAACCCGCGGGATGCAGTCGCTGCGTTATCGCGTCTGCAATGCCGGGACGAGCCGATGCTCAATGTTGGTCAGCGCGAACTCCCTCGCGAGGTCCTCGCGGGCCGTCGGCCCGCCCACGACACCAGAGTAAAAGCACGCCTCACCGGCGTCGCTCCTCGAGCAGCCGGGCGTAGCGCGCAACCACGTTCGGCGTGACGTTCACCAGCCGGCCGGAGGAGCCGCCCCGCGCGACGCGCTCGGCAAGGCGGAAGAGTGTGGAAGCGCGTTCGAGCGCCTCCCCGGGAAGCAGCCAAAGCGGCGTGTCAATGGTCCCTGCGAGCCAGCCCGGTCCACGGCGAAGCTGGCGCTCGGCGCGCGCCAGGTCCCGCCGCGCCCCGACAGCGTAGAACGGGGACCATCCCTCCCAGCGTCCCGCAGTCAACGTGAGAGCGACGAACGCGCCGTCCTGCACCGTGACCCTCGGCCGGCCGAAGGCGGCTTTGGTCCACATGTACTCGAAGCCGGCCTCACGCACTGCTTCGGAAACGTGGCGGTCGGTTGGGCCTGGCCGCATGTCGTCGAACGGTCTCCGCGGCTCCAGGAACCTGACCAGTCCCGATGCACGCGCGGCCTGACCGGCGAGCCTCCTGGGGGTGAGCCCCGTCGTTGCCGAAGAGCCGCCCGAGTCGGGGACGCCGTTGTCCGACGCAGGCTTGTAGCGCAGGACGGGTCGGCCCTCCCAAGCGACCGCCGGGCGGCGCGTCCGGACGAGCGGCGTGTCGAGTAGAGGCCACCAACCGCGCGGCTCGAGCCCGGCCGGAAGTCGGCGGTGCGCCGCCGCGCGCCCCTCGGCAAGCATCCCCCGCAGCACACCCGCATGCAGCGCAGACTCGAACGCGACCCCGCGACCAGTGCTTGCGAGTAGAGGCTCGACGAGCCCGAACACGCCACCTCGCTCGACCGGAGTCGACAGCAACCCCAAACTGCTCGGCGAAGCGTGTTCGAGAAACTCCGACGTCGTCACGAGACCCGCGCGAAGACCCGTCGCCGCGACGAGGTCGACGAGCTGCGGCAGGCAGTGAACCTCGCGGACCATCCCGCACCAGAACAGCAACGTGGACAGGACGCGCCCCTCATCTGCCCATGCTGCGAGCTCGGCGTCGGTCTGCTCGGTGTCGACCAGAGGTTTCGGCGGCTCCGGCAGCAGCGGCTGCAACGTCGCGGCTGAGTCGAACGGAGGGTCGGGGTCGAGTACCTGGAGGCCGTGGCCGAGCTCGGAGAGGACGAGGAAGTCACGATCGTCGTACTGTCGGCCGAACACGGGCTCCGCTGCGACGCGCACGACGGGGGCGGCGCGTTCGAGCACGTCGACCTGCGGACGGCCGTACAGCGGAAGCAGGCGGAGACGCCGTGCCTTGGGGAGCTGGGCTGCCACGAGCTCCGGATCTCCGAGTAGGACTCCGCGTCCCCAGGCGGCAAACTCTTCGGCGACGCCGGCGGTGAATGCTGCGTAGTCGTCGTCGCCGACGACGACTACGCGCTCCTCGAGCCCGCCGGGGAATGCGTCGGCTCGACCCGACTCGACGGCCAGCCCCTCGAACCGCTGGGCTCCCAAGCGCTCGAGACCGGCGCGGACCTCAGCCGACGCCGACACGTCCACCCCGAGCGCGGCGCCATGCGCGAGAAAGGCGGGGTAGAGATACGGGGCCGAAACGACGCCGCGCGCGCCTTGCGGGCTCGCGTCCAGAACCAGGACGAGCTCGGGAACAACCTGGTCGAGGCGTTCGAACGCGGCGACGAACAACTCGGCTGGATCGATCGAGCGCACGATCGGCTCGCATCCCGCCTCCTCGAGCAGGGGCCAGAGCTGTGCGGCGGGGTCTCCGAGGACGGCAGTCTCGAAGCCGGTGGCGAGCCGAACTGCGTGTTCGGCGTGCCGGCCGCCGGCCACGAGGCTTCCCGAGGCCCAGCCGGCGGGAGCGTCGTCCGGGTTTCCGCCCCCGAAGTGTCGCCCGGCGCGTCTCGCTTCGACATAGAGGTCGAATCCCCAGCCGGCGCGCTCTGCTACCGCCGCGAGCGTGGGCGCGACTGACGTCCTGTGGGGATCCTCGGCGTGGGTGAGGTAGAGGAGGAGCCGGTTCGCCGGGCTACGCTTACTCATCGGGGGCGGCAGTCGTCCACCAGAGGTGCCACTTCGGCGTCCAACTCGGACCGAAGGTCTCGACCCGCTCGAGCCGCAGCCCGGAGGCCGCGATCGCAAGTCTGACTTCGGCCGCCCGATGATGGCTCACGAGGCGCTGCCACTCGGGCAGGACTCCTCCGCCACGCAGCGTCCGCAGCAGGCGTCGAGGCCGCCAGTTGACGTAGCTGGGGAACGCAAGTACCCACCATGGGCTCGCATTCGATGTGTCGAACACCACCCGGCCGCCCGGGCGTACGACCCGTGCGAGCTCGCGGACGCCGGCCTCCAGATCGGGGAAGTGGGGTAGCAAGTCGATCGCGAGCACGGCGTCGAACGCTCGGTCGCCGAACGGCAGTGAGCGCGCGTCGGCCTCGACGAGGTGGAGCGACGGCCACCGCTTTTGCGCTTCCTCGAGCATCTCGGGCGAGATGTCGCAGAGAGTGACGTCGTGATTGCGTGCGAGCGGACCTGCGATCCTCCCGTATCCTCCGCCGGCGTCGAGCAGCTTGAGCTTGCGCTTGACGTCGAAGCCCGACAGGACGGCGTCTCGCTTCGCCTCGTAGAGGGCGTGGAAGGGATCGCGTCGATCGTCCGCCCGGAAGAACTGACGGTACCCGCGTCGGTACAGCGAGCGATCGAATTCTTCCGTTGTGCGTTGGCGTGTCCGCTCGAACAACTCGACCAGTGTGTCGACAACCGTGTTGACGTCGTAGCGTCTCGCGGCTTCGACAGCAGCGAGACCTGCACGAGCGCTCCCCTCACTGTCCGCCAACCGCTCGAGAAGACATGCCGCAAGCGCGTCTGCGTCCCCGGGCGGGACGAGCCATCCCGTCCGTCCGTGCTCGACGATTTCGGTCAGACCACCGGCTCGAGCTGCGATCAAGGGCCGGCCGAGCGCCATCGCTTCGACCGCGACGTAGCCGAAGCTCTCCCAGAGGGAAGGCACCACGGCGACTTCGCTGCGCGCAACGACCGCGAGTGCGTCCGCCCGGGGTAGCTCGCCGAGCAGGTGCACTCGATCGCGCACCGGCTCGAGGTGCGCGAGAACACGACGCGTCAGCAGCCCGTTTTCGTCGCCCGGATCGCGACCGATCAAGACAGCCTCGAGACCGAGATCCTCGCCGAGCACCCGACGCAACGCCTGTGCGAGGACCTCGACACCTTTGCGACGTTCCAGCCGCCCGTTGAAGACCACGTAACGCGCGGGGAGACTCAGCGGCGGTGTCATTGCACCTGCTTCGAGCACCTCCTGGACGTCGATCGGATTCGGAATCAGCGCGATCCGCTCCCGGTCGAGGTCCCAGTCCTTGGCGACGCGCTCCGCGATCGCCCGCGTGGGCGCATAGATCGCAGCGCTGCGCTGCGTCTGGTCGCGCTCTAGCCAGCGCACAAGCTGCTCGTGCCTGTCGATGGGGAGTCGGTTGAGCTGGCCGAGCACATACGACGGTGTTGCCAGACGCGTAACGACGGGACGGCTGTCGCGACGAGTTAGCCACCATGCCTCGGCGGACCACTCAGCCGCCTGGACGACGTCCGGCTTGAAGCGGCGAACCGCTCGCTCGATCGCGACCCGAGCCGCAAGCGTGCGGGCAGGGCGCGTGGGCAGCCAGCGATGGTCCAGGCGCGCCACCGTGACGTCGTCCTCCTCGCGAACGCTTCCTTCTCCCGGTGTGACGACGGAGACGACATGGCCGCGTCGGGCCAGAGCAGGCGCGAGCGTCGCTGTGTTCGTGCCGATGCCGCCCATTGCACGCGCCGGCGGATATTCTGGTGTGAGCAGGACGATCCGCATCGCGCTAACGCCGCGCGCTCTCGACACCGTTCACGCTGGGAATCGAGCCCGAAGCCAGCATCGCCCTCGCGGTCGTCACCCGGGACCGTTCGGCTGTGCTCGTCCGCCACCTGCTCCCGGGCTTGCGCGAAATCGTGGCCGACGGCTTCGACGTGCTCGTTGTCGACCAGAGCCGTGACGAGACCACCGCACGCGCACTCGAAGCTCTCGGGAGTCGGTACCTGCGCAGCGGGCCCGGGCTCTCCCGGGGACGGAACGTCGCGGTCGCCAACACGACGGCGCCGCTCCTCGCCTTCACCGACGACGATGTCTCGTTACCCCAGGGCTGGCTCACGGAAATCGTGCAGATCTTCGCCGAGTTCCCGGAGGCGGGGGTTGTCTGCGGGCGCGCAGTGACGCCTCGCGGCGGGTTGCTACCGGGAGCGAACGAGGGAAGCTTCGGCTTCGGCACCAACCCTTTCGGGCTTGGCAGCGGGTTCAACTTGGCGTTCCGTCGTGAGGCACTCGAACAGGCGGGGCCGTTCGACGAGGAGCTTGGCGCGGGGGCGCCGGTTCCAGCCGCAGAGGACACAGACATGCTGTACCGGATCATGCGCGAGGGGTGGGCTGTCCGCTGCGCCGACGGGATCACGGTCGTGCACCACGACACGCGGCACGGCTTCCAGCAGCTTCGCCTGCACTACGGCTACGGACTCGGCGCGGGCGCGCAGACGGCAAAGCACGCCGCAGCCGGTGACGAGACGGCGACGCGGATTGGCCGCGAGTTGGTGCGGAGTCAACTGGTGGCCTTCTTGCGCGCGTTGCTGCGCCTGCGGATCGGCGTTGCGGTGCTCCAGATTCCGTTCCTACTCGGGATGCGCGCGGGCTATCGCCGGCACCGGTCACTCGGCGGCTCGGGATGAGTCGCGGGACAGCAGGCGGCTGGCCCGCCCGACGGCGCCGCCGAGCCGCCTTCCGGCTTGCGCTTCGAGCCACGCGGCGTCGTCGCCCCGAATGATTCCGAGCGCAGCCGACGCGGCGAAGAACACCGTCACCCCTGCGATGGTTCCGGCGACAAGACCGGCAGCGTCCCCGAGCAGGAGTACGAGCCCCCAGGCCGCAAGCCCTGCCGTTGCCGACGCGACGACGATCCGGAGGACGATCGGTGGCCCCCAGTCCACCCTGCCAATCCGGCGCCTCGTGCGCAGGAGGATCGCCGCGGCCGCGAAGCCCTGGGCCGAAACGTTCGAGATAGCCGCGCCGACCGCCCCGTACGGAGGAATGAGTGCAAGCCCGAGCCCGATCGTGAGTCCGGCGGCGATCGTCTCCGCGGTGAGCTGGTACCGCAGTAGTCCGAGCGCCGCGAGCAGCGACTTCGAGAGCTGGAGGACGGCGATCAGCGGCAGCGGCAAGATCAGGATCGCAAGCACCGGTGCCGTCCCCTCGAAGCCCGTGCCGTAGAGGAGCCGGACAAGTGGCGGGCCGAGCGCGAGCGCGGCGGCCGTCAGTGGGAGCGCCGCGAGCAGCACGAGACGCGTTCCACGTCCGAAACCGATTCGGATCCGCTCATGCTCGCCTGCCCCTGAAAGCGTCGCAAACGCAGGGAACGCTGCGCCGGCGATCGCGTCAGGGAACTGGATCAACGCCGCGACGAGTGCGAACGCGACCGAGTAGAGGGCGATCTCCGCGTCCGTCGAGAACCGTTCCAGGAGAAAGAACTCGGACCTCCGCCAGACGATCAACGTGAGGACGATCCCGTACGTGGCAGCCGTCGCGTAGCCGAGTAGGGGGCGGCGCATGTCCCGGGCCGAGTCGACTCCCGGCGAGATCTCGCGGAGCGCGCGTCGGGCGAGAAGCGCCGTCCAGACGAGGTTCGCGAGGCCGACGGCGGCCTCAACGGCGAACATCCCGGTGACTCCCCAACCTGCTGCGAGGACGAAGACGACGGCGATGGTTCCCACGCAGCCGTTGACGAGGCCGGCGATCGACGCCCGCCTCCATCGCTGCATGCCAATGAGGAGCGCGATCGGGAGCGTGTGGAGGATGCCAAGCCCGCACGCGACACCGGCGAGCACCCACGCGGCCGTCGGCTCGCCACCCGCAGCGGCGACGAGGACGAGCGCAGCCGCCCCGAAGAGCGCCACCACGGCTTGGAGGCGGACCCCCCACCGAATCAGTCCGCGGAGCGCGTCCGGCCGCCCCCGACCGAGCGAGTCTCCGACGAAGCGCGCCATGGCAATCGAGAACCCCTGGGCGAGGAGCGACAGCACTGAGATCTCGACGAACGCGATGAAACTCTGGCGCCCCAGCCCGTCCGGACCGAGGAAACGTGCTGCCGCGACCGACACCACGAGCACATACGCCTGCGGAACAATGCGGCCAGCCAGGCTCCAGGCGCTACCGCCGAGGACTGTCGCACCCGTCGTCGCGACACCCGGTCCCGCGGCCTCCTCGGCGAGCGGAGCATCTGCCGTCGCTTCTGCGGCGGCTTCGTCAAGCGGCGGCTTCTCAGCCGCCATCGCGGTCCGCAGGCGGCGGTTCCGACCAGGAGATCGACTCGCCACCGCTCGCCGCCTCGAAGCAAGCCATCTGCGGCAGGATCAAGCGCCCGAGCACCTTGAGCTGGGACGAGTACGCGCGGCAGGAGCGGAGCTTTGCGACCCGGTCTGTAAGCGTTGCCGAGGGCGCGAGCCAGTTGCCACGGTGACCGCGGCTTCGAGACCGCGCCTCGTCCAGGAGCTCCGACGAGCCCGCCCACAGGGTGGCGTAAGGCTGCTCGAGGTAGAGACCGACCCGGACCCTGTCGAGCCCACGGCGCGCGACCAGGTCGGCGAGCCACGCATGGTCCGGCTGGTTGAGCGGAAATGCCGGAACGAGCACGGTGTCCGCCTTCGCGGCGGAGATCACGTCGGTGACGGCCGCCCAAACCTCGTCCTCGTCCGCGCCCCGCTCGTACTGCTCGTCGCAGAAGGGGAGCCAGACCGGGCGCGCACCGAGGACCGCGCACGCCGCTCGGTCTTCCTCCCGACGGACCCGCGCCGCTTCACCTGCTGACGAGAACCCTGCCCTCGCGTCCCAGGGGCCAGCCGGCGCCGTGGACTCGGGATCACCGGCGAGAACGGTGAGGACGGTCACCTCGGCTCCGTGTCGGGTTGCCTGTGCCAGGCCGGCGCCGAGGGAGAAGACGCCGTCGTCGAGGTGGGGCGACAAGACGGCAACCTTTTCGCCTAGAGGGGTACTCCGGCCGTCGGCGCCCAGGTAGCCCAACGACGAAGCGACCCGGCCGCGCCTACTCGCAACGGTTCCCGCTATGCCCTTGCTGGTCAGGGGTATCGGCGCAACGGTTCGTCGCTTCTGCGGGCGGCTCTCGGCGACGCGTTGATAGAGGTCGAGCAGGGGTGCCGTCGCCGGCTTCGGCGTGTAGCGAAGCTCGAAAGCCGAGCGGGCGATTCGTCCTCGCTCGCGCCGCTCTTCGTCGTCGCGTAGCAGCGTCACGGTCGCAGCCGCGAGCGCTGCGTCGTCGACTTCGATCGTGACACCGGCGCCCGCGTCGATGCCTTCCGCTCCTTCGGGCGTCGTGACCACCGGCACGCCCATCGCGATCGACTCGAGCACCTTGACCTTCACGCCGCTACCGCGCTCGAGGGGATAGAGAAGGACGGACAGGTCACGCATGAACCTCGCAGCCGACTCGACCTCTCCGCGGATCTCCACACCGGGGACCTGCGAAAGCCCCGGGAGCCGCTCACTGCCTCGTCCGGCGATGACGAGTCGCGCATCCGGCACACGCCGGTGAATGTGCGGCCAGACGCGCGTGACGAGCCGAAGGATGGCGGCCCGGGTCGGTGGCCACGAGGCAGTACCGATGAGCCCGACGACAGGCGGTCCGTCGAGCGGTGCCGTGTCGTAGTGCGTCGGGTCGAGCGCGAGTGGCGCGAGCGTCAGGTCGGCATCGGGTGCGTGTCGGTGGAGTGCCTCGAGCACGAGGGGCGAGCTCGCAACGAGGTGCCGGTGGCGCCGGACCGCGGCGCGCTCGGCGGCGGAGAACTCCAGGACGTCTCGGAACGACCCCCGCCACGGCGGCCCGAACGAGCGGTCGCGACGGACTAGGAAGTGCATGTGCACGAGGCTCGGGGTAGCAATGCCCTGGTCGCACCAGGCAGTCTCCGTTTCCTCCAGGTGGACGACGTCGACGGCGCGGGCGGCCTCGCGCACGCGCTCCGCGAAGATCCCACGCCCGAGCTCTCCGCGCGGATGACGCCAGCGGTTCGCGCGGGCAGCCCAACCGGGCGGCTCCGGAGGAACGTCGACCACTTCTACCGGTAGGTCGGCGGGCGGCTCGCCGGCGACCGCGAAGTGCTGACGGGCGGCGAGCGCACGGACCTCGACGCCATGGGCGACGAGGCCGCGGAGGAGCGCAACCGCGCACTTTCCTGGTGCCCCGCCCTCCGGAAGCGGGGGCTGGGTGAGGACGACGAGCGCCTTCACTTCGTCGCACTGTAGTGCGGGTCCGAGCAGGGGATCGGCTCTTGGTGGGAGACCGCCACCGCAGCGGGGCTCCTACGCGGAGATAGCACCTACGGGAACGTCCCGGAGAGGAATTTCTCCGCTTCTGTCGCACGATCAAGTGAGACCGTGAACGCATGCGGTGGGTGCCGGGGGCTCGGGTACCATGCCCCTACCCTTCGACCGGTAGCCGATCAAGAAAGGGGGCCGAGGGACACTTGTTCGAGCGTTTCACCGAGCGGGCCCGTCAGGTTGTCGTCCTGGCCCAGGACGAGGCGCGCGCCCTCAAGCACAACTACATCGGGACCGAGCACATCCTCCTGGGGCTCCTCCGCGAGGAGGAAGGTCTCGCCGCACGTGTCCTCGAATCGCTCGACATCACCGTCGAGGAAGTGCGCGCGCAGGTGGCGCGGATCGTCGGCCAAGGCGACGAGGTCACCACCGGGCAGATTCCGTTCACGCCGCGCGCGAAGAAGGTTCTCGAGCTGGCGCTGCGCGAGGCGCTCTCGCTCGGCCACAACTACATCGGCACGGAGCACATTCTGCTCGGCCTCGTCCGCGAGAACGAGGGCGTCGCCGCGCGGATCCTGCTCGACTTCGACGCCGACGCCGAGAAGATCCGCAACGAGATCATTCGCATGCTTTCAGGCCCCGGCCGCCGCCAGGGCGGAGGCGGCGCGCCCGGTGAGAAGTCGAAGAGCTCGAAGCTCCTCGACCAGTTCGGCCGCAACCTGACCAAGCTCGCGGCCGAGGGGAAGCTCGACCCGGTCGTCGGCCGGCAGACCGAGATCGAGCGGATGATGCAGATCCTCTCTCGCCGCCAGAAGAACAACCCCGTGCTGATCGGCGAGCCCGGCGTCGGCAAGACCGCCGTCGTCGAGGGCCTCGCGGCGCGCATCTCCGCGGGCCAGGTGCCCGAGCTCCTGAAGGGCAGGCAGATCTACACGCTCGACCTCGCGGCGCTCGTCGCCGGGTCGAAGTACCGCGGTGAGTTCGAAGAGCGCCTGAAAAAGGTGATGAAGGAGATCACCCAGCGCGGCGACATCATTCTCTTCATCGACGAGCTGCACAATCTCGTCGGCGCCGGCGCAGCCGAGGGCGCGATCGACGCTGCGTCGATCCTGAAGCCCGCGCTCGCGCGCGGCGAACTGCAAACGATCGGCGCGACGACGCTCGATGAGTACCGCAAGTACCTCGAGCGCGACGCCGCACTCGAGCGTCGCTTCCAACAGATCCGCGTCGACGAGCCGTCGACCGACGACACGGTGCAGATCCTGCGGGGCCTTCGCGACCGCTACGAGGCGCACCACCGCGTCAAGATCACCGACGAGGCGCTCGAGGCCGCCGCAGTGCTCGCCGACCGCTACATCCAGGACCGCCACCTGCCGGACAAGGCGATCGACTTGATCGACGAGGCCGCGTCGCGCATGCGCATCAAGACGATGAGCGCGCCGCCGCGCTACCGCGAGCTCGAGGAGGAAATCGAGAAGGTCCGCAAGGACAAGGAAGACTCGATCGAGAACCAGGAGTTCGAGAAGGCCGCGTCGCTGCGCGACAAGGAGCGGAAGCTCACGCAGAAGAAGCGCGAGCTCGAGGACCAGTGGCGCTCGTCGGCCGAGGCCGAGGAGCAGCCCGAGATCGGCGAGGAGGAGATCGCCGACATCGTCTCGATGTGGACGGGCATCCCCGTCTTCAAGCTCACCGAGGCCGAGTCGCAGAAGCTGATCCGCATGGAGGACGAGCTCCACAAGCGGCTCGTCGGCCAGGAAGAGGCGATCATCGCCGTCTCGAAGTCGATCCGCCGCGCGCGCGCAGGCATCAAGGACCCGAAGCGCCCGACCGGCTCCTTCATCTTCCTCGGCCCGTCCGGCGTCGGCAAGACCGAGCTCGCGCGCACGCTCGCCGAGTTCCTGTTCGGCGACGAGGACGCGATGATCAAGCTCGACATGTCGGAGTACATGGAGAAGCACTCCGTGTCCCGGCTCGTCGGCTCGCCTCCCGGCTACATCGGCTACGACGAGGGCGGTCAGCTCACCGAAGCCGTGCGCCGCAAGCCGTACTCCGTCGTCGTCCTCGACGAGGTCGAGAAGGCGCACCCGGACGTGTTCAACATCCTGCTGCAGATCCTCGAGGACGGAAAGCTCACCGACTCGCAGGGCCGCAAGGTGGACTTCCGCAACACGATCGTGATCATGACCTCGAACATCGGCGCGGCCACGATCTCGAAGAACCAGACGCTCGGCTTCTCGATCGGCGACGAGGGCGGCCTCTCCTACGACGAGATGAAGTCGCGGATCATGGGCGAGCTGAAGAAGGTCTTCCGCCCGGAGCTGCTCAACCGCATCGACGAGGTGATCGTCTTCCACAAGCTGACGAAGGACGAGATCCTCGTGATCGTCGACCTCATGCTCAGCCGCCTGCGCGAGCAGATGGTGACGCACGAGGTGACGATCGAGCTGACGAACGACGCGAAGGAGCTGCTCGTCGACAAGGGGTACGACCCGTCGATGGGCGCACGCCCGCTGCGCCGCGCCATTCAGCGGCACATCGAGGACCCGCTCGCGGACTTCGTGCTCGGCCGCTCGCTCGAGCCGGGGTCGACGATCCTCGTCGCGCGCAAGGGCGACACCGAGGAGGTCGACATCACCGTGATTCCCGGATCGATGTCGGTCGAGGCGGTCACCGTTCCGCCCGCGGCTCCTGCAGAGTCCGAAGACAGCTCGGACGACTGAGCCGTTCCGCGCCCTGAGCGCGGGCGCTGCGCCCCGGAAATGTCGACGGCGACCCGGGTAATCCCGAGCCGCCGTCTGCCGCGAGAGAGTGGGCTGCGGCCCCCCACGACTCTCGCAAGCTCACTGTGCGACACGTCGTCGCTTCGCGCCTACCCCGGTTGGGGGAGAAAGTGAACCGAACGGGTGAATCACTGAAAGGGGGAGGAATCAACCGGCGCCGCCGAGGGAGACTCCATCCAGATCGAAGAACGGGGCGCCGATGCGGCGGGCGCTCCCTACGAGGCGAAAGAGCGGGCGATGTGGCGGCCCGCTTTTTCGTTTCTGGATAAAAAGACTTGGTGCCTGCGACGGCGCTCGGCCGACGACCGATCCCGCTCGTGCTCGCGGGTGCGCTCGCGATCTCGTTCTCGGCGATCCTCTATCGCTACTCGGAGGTGTCGCCGAGCACCGGTGCGTTCTTCCGCTGTCTCTGGGCGCTGCCGCCGCTCTGGCTGATCGCCTGGTTCGAGGACCGGCGCTATGGGCCCCGCCCGCGTCGAGCGAGGTTGATCGCGTGGACGGCGGGAGTGTTCTTCGCAGCGGACCTGATCCTCTGGCATCACGCGATCGAGCAGGTCGGGGCGGGGCTCGCGACCGTGCTCGGGAACACGCAGGTCGTGCTCGTTGCGGTGCTCGCGTGGGCCTTGCTCGGCGAGCGTCCGCCGCGTGCCGCGCTAGCGTCGATCCCGATCGTCGGCGTCGGCGTCGTGCTCATCTCGGGCGTTCTCGAGGAGGGCGCGTACGGTGCGAACCCGGCCCTCGGGGCGGTCTTCGGGGTCCTGACCGGCGTGGCGTACTCGGGGTTCCTGCTCACGCTGCGCGAGGCCGGCGGTGATCTGCGCCGACCGGCCGGTCCGCTCTTCGACGCCACGCTGGCGTCTGCGATCGGGTGCGGCGTCTGGGGTGCGATCGCCGGCGACCTCGACCTGCTGCCGTCCCTCGGCGCCACCGGCTGGCTGATCGTGCTCGCGCTCAGCTCGCAGGTCTTCGGCTGGCTGCTGATCACGATCTCGCTCCCGCGTCTGCCGGCCGCGCTCAGTTCGGTGATGCTCACCTTTCAGCCGCTGTGCGCGGTGCTGTTCGCCGCGTTGCTGCTCGACGAGTCGCCCTCGCACTGGCAACTGGCCGGCGCGGCGTGCATCCTCGCCGGGCTGATCGTCGCGTCGGTGACCCGCCGGACGCCTGTGCTCGAACCGGCACAGAGCTGACACGTCGCCGTCCTACCCCGTGGCTAGGTTGGCGAGGTGGCGAAAGCGGCGACGGTCTTTGCGTGTGCGGAGTGCGGTCACTCGTCCGGCCGCTGGTTCGGCAAGTGCCCCGGCTGCGGCACGTTCGGGAGCCTGGTCGAGGAGGCACCGCCCGACGTGCGCGCCGCGAAGGCCCGCGCGAAGCCGCTCCTACGCCTCGTCGACGTCGACGCCGAGGAGGCGACGCGCATCAGCACGGGCGTTCCGGAGCTCGACCGCGTGCTCGGAGGCGGGCTCGTCCCGGCGTCCCTCGTCCTGGTCGGCGGCGAGCCCGGCGTCGGCAAGTCCACGCTGCTGCTCTCCGCGCTGAGCGCGATCTCGGTCGACCGCCGCGCGTTGCTCGTGACCGGCGAGGAGTCCACCGCCCAGGTCAAGCTGCGCGCACAGCGGCTGGGAGGTGCGGAGCGGGTCGAGATTCTCGCCGAGACGGAGCTCGAGACGGTTTGCGCGACGCTCGAGCGCGAGCGGCCCGACGTGTGCGTGATCGACTCCGTGCAGACGCTCTACTCGTCGGAGCTCGGGTCCGCGCCCGGGTCGGTCGCGCAGGTGCGCGAGGCGGCCTCTCGGCTGCTCCGCGTCGCGAAGGAGTCGGGGGTTGCGACGATCCTCGTCGGCCACGTGACGAAGGACGGCGCGGTCGCCGGGCCGCGCGTGCTCGAGCACCTCGTCGACTGCGTGCTCCAGTTCGAGGGCGATCGGTACCACGCGCACCGCGTGCTGCGCGCGACCAAGAACCGCTTCGGCTCGACGAACGAGCTCGGCGTCTTCGAGATGACCGGCGCCGGGCTCGTCGGCGTCCCCGACCCATCGGAGCTCTTCGGGCGCACCGTCGCCGGGGAACCGGGCAGCGCCGTCGCCTGCGCACTCGAGGGGACGCGGCCGATCCTGCTCGAGGTGCAGGCGCTCGTCTCGCCCACGGACCTGGCGATGCCGCGTCGCGTCGGAACGGGAGTCGACCCGAAGCGGCTCGCGATGATCGTCGCGGTGCTCTCCCGCCACACCGGGCTCGCGCTCGGCCAGGCGGACGTCTTCGTCAACGTCGCCGGCGGCGTTCGCGTCGACGAACCGGGCGCGGACCTGCCGATCGCGCTGGCGATCGCCTCGGCGGCGAAGGGCCAGGCGGTGCACGAAGGACTCGCCACCTTCGGTGAGATCGGGTTGACCGGACGGCTCCGGCCGGCCGCGCAGGCCGAGCGGCGCCTCGAGGAGTGCGCCAAGCTCGGGTTGAAGACCGCCCTCGTGCCCAGCGGCACCACCGGGCGCGGGACGCTAGCCTTGCTCACGGTAGAGACGCTGCGGGAAGCGACGAGAGCAGGGCTTGATGAGCGCAGAGCGCAAGACGACTGAACGCGCAGGCTGGGCGCCCGAAGTCGGCGTCCCGCGCACCCGCGCCGAGGTCGACCAGCGCCGCGATCCGATCCTCCTGGCTGCGATCGCGCAGGTCGCGCCGGGCACCGAGCTGCGCGCCGGGATCGACGACATCATCCGCTCGAAGGAGGGCGCGCTGATCGTGATCGGCGATCCCGACGAGCTGTCGTTCCTCTACTCCGGCGGCATGAAGCTCGAACTGCCCTTCACGCCCCAGCTGCTGTACGAGGTCGCGAAGATGGACGGGGCGATCATCATCAGCGCGGACATCTCCCGTCTCGCCTACGCGAACGTCCAGCTGATGCCCGACCCGACGATCGCGTCGTCCGAGACGGGCACCCGGCATCGCACCGCCGAGCGCGTGGCCAAGCAGACCGATGCGCTCGTGATCTCGATCTCGCAGCAACGCGAGACCGTGACCGTGTTCCTCGGTAAGCGCCGCTACCAGCTCGAGATCGTCGCCGACGTGCTCGCCAAGACGAACCAGGCGCTCGCGACGCTCGAGACGTACCGGCAGCGGCTCGACCACGTGCTGACGCGGCTGACGGCGCTCGAGTTCCAGAACGCCGTCGTGCTCGACGACGTGCTCGTCGTTCTCCAGCGCGCCGAGCTGACGACCCGGATGGCCGAGGAGATCGAGCGTTCCTGCGTGGAGCTCGGCAGCGAGGGCCGGATGATCCGGATGCAGCTCGAGGAGCTCGTCGGCGAGGTTCCGCGCGAGAAGGCCGCCGTGGTCTACGACTACCACGGCAAGGGCGGGGTGGACGCCACGCGCGAGGGCCTGCAGGCGCTCACCGAGCTCGCCTACAAGGAGCTGCTCGAGTTCGAGCTCCTGGCCGTGCTCGGCTACGCGGCCACCACGAACCCGCTCGATCACTCGGTGCAGCCCCGCGGATACCGCGTTCTGTCCCACATCCCGCGCCTGCCGGACAGCGTGATCCGGCACGTCGTCGAGCAGCTGGCCAACCTCGAGGCGATCGTTCGGGCGTCCCAGAGGGACCTGGAAGCGGTGGACGGGGTGGGTGCGGTCCGGGCCCGGGACATCCGAGAGGGGTTGCGGCGACTCCAGGAGCACAACCTGGTCGACCGCTACCTCCAGTTGTAGGTAGGGGAGCCCCTAAGTCCGCAAAGAGCAGGGGTTTTGCCGAAAACCCCTGGAAATGCTACGATTCTGTAACTGTCGCCGGCGCAGCACGAAGCGCCGGCTTCTTGGCGGATGAGGCATTCCAGAACGGGAGGACTCGGCTTGTTCAAGGTCGGCGCGAAGGTGGTCTACCCCCATCACGGGGCGGGAACAGTTGTCAAGAAGGAATCGCGTGAGGTGCTGGGTCAGAAGCGCGACTACCTGACGATCCGGATCCTCCACAACGACATGACGGTCCAGGTTCCAGCCGAGAACGCAGAGGCGGTAGGCCTTCGGCCCGTGATCGACGAGAAGATGGTCGAAGTCGTTGTGAAGGCGCTCAAGGGCGGCGGCACACAGATGCCGAAGAACTGGAATCGCCGCTTCAAGCACAACCGCGACAAGATGAAGACCGGCGACGTGCTGGAGCTGGCAGAGGTCGTTCGCAACCTTTCGCTCCGGGATCACGAGAAGGGTCTGTCGACCGGCGAGAAGCAGATGTTCGTGAAGGCGAAGAAGATCCTCGCCTCCGAGCTGATGTACGCGAAGGGCATGGACGCCGAAGAGGCCGCCGAGTGGCTCGAGGATGTCCTGTCCAACGTCGGCGCCAACGGCGGCAAGAAGCGCACCACGCGCGCCAAGACCGCCGCCGCCGCCAGCTAGCTCGTCCTGCATGTCTGTCTGGGCCGTGCTCGCCGCTGCAGGAAGCGGCGAGCGGCTCGGGCTGGACCGGCCGAAGGCGTTCGCGAACCTGCGCGACCGGCCGTTGCTCGCCGAGCCGCTCGAGCGGCTCGAGGCCTGCGACTGGATCGACTCGATCGTGGTCGCGGTGCCCGAAGGCTGGGAGGAGCCCGCGATCCTGCTCGCCGAGGAGCTCGGCGCAGGCAAGGTCGTCGCCTGCGTCACCGGCGGCGCGACGCGAGCCGAGTCGGTACGCGCAGCGGTTGCCGAGGTCCCTGACGACGCCTCGGTGATCGTGGTGCACGACGCGGCGCGGCCACTCGTGAGCGACGAGATCTTCGAGCGCGTCCTAAAGCCGCTCGGCGAGGGGTTTCACGGTGCGGTCCCGGCGCTGCCCGTCGCCGACACGATCAAGCGTGTGAAGGGCGGCGAAGTCGTCGAGACGGTCGACCGCGGCGATCTCGTCATCGTGCAGACGCCGCAGGCGTTCTTGGCCGACTCTTTGCGCACGGCGCTCGGCGGAGACGTCGCGGAGGCGACCGACTGCTCCTCGCTGGTCGAGGCGGCCGGAGGACGAGTCGCCGTCGTCGAGGGCGACCACCGGCTGCTCAAGGTCACCGAGCCGGCCGACCTCGAGCTCGTCGAGGCGCTCCTAGGCGGCGAGTGACAAGCGCTGCGGCGGCTCGGCGGCCGCGGGCGGCGACTCGACGAGCTGCCTGACGCCGCCGAACGCGATCACCGAGAGCGTGCCCGCGACGACGATCCCTGCCGCCAGCCAGAGCGTGTTGGCAAGCCCGATCGACAGGGCGAGCGGCCCGATGAGGATCGTCCCGAGCGGGACGAGCGCGAACGAGCCGAGCCAGTCGTAGGAGCTGACCCGCGACAGGCGATCCGCCGGGATCCGGCTCTGGAGCGTCGTCGCCCAGAGCACCTCGAAGAACTCCACGCCGACGCCTGCGAAGAAGGCGGCCCCGGCGATCACGAACTCGCCCGAGGCGAGCGCGAGCGCGACGAGGGGGAGCGCAATCAGGATCAGCGCCGCATTTCCGGCGAGCAATGGCCGGCGCGGCCGGTGCCGGAGCGCGATGTACCCGCCGACGAGCATCCCCGCAGCCTCCGCGGTCAGGATCAGACCCCACGCAGCGGCCCCGCCGAGCGAGGAGGCGGCGACGAACGGGCCGAGCACGAAGAACGCCGCCCACGAGAACGCGTTGATGAACGTGAACTGCACGACCACGGCCCAGAGCCACCTACGGCCGCGGAACTCCGCCCAGCCCTCACGCAGCTCGCGCGCGAAGTGGCGCCGCGCCGCCGGCAGCGGCGGCAACCGGAGGAACACGAGGAAGCACGCGCCGACGACGTAGGTCGCCGCGTCGACCGCGAGCGCGAGACCCGGCCCGAGCCCGGCGACGAGCAGGCCGCCGCCGGCGGCGCCGAGGATCGCAGTGGTGTTGCGGGAGAAGCCGAGGATCGCGTTCGCCTGCTGAAGCTGGTCCGCGCTGACGGTCTGCGGAACGACGCCGGTCGACGCCGGCATGAAGAACGCGGCGGCAATCCCGCGCACGCACGCGACGCAGACGATGTGCCAGACCTGCGCCGTGCCGGTCAGCAAGAGGATCGCGAGCACCCCCTGCGCCGCAGCCCCGACGAGGTCGGCGGTGACCATCACGACGTGGCGAGGGATCCGGTCGGCCCAGACGCCGCCGACGACGAGGAAGAGGATCTGCGGCAGGAAGCTCGCCGCGAGCACGATCCCGAGGTCGGACGGCGACCCCGTCAGGTCGACGACGGCGAACGCCAGCGCAACCGGGGCGATCGTGCTCCCGAGCATCGAGATCGTGCGGCCGGTGAAGAGTAGGAAGAAGCGCCGCTCGCCGAGCGGGCCGAGTGAAGCGGAGTCGCTGAACCTGCGCACGACCTTCGCATCCTCGGAAGAGGGACGCCTCGTGGCATCCCCCGTTCGAGGGGCAGAGTGGCCTCGTGCTCGTCGATTACCACATGCATCTCCGGAGCGGGGCGGAGGAGCTCGACCACTCGGTCGAAGGCGTCGAGCGCTACCTCGAGCGGGCCCGGGAGCGCGGCGTCGACGAGATCGGGGTCACCGAGCACGTCTACTACTTCCGCGAGACCCGGGACTTCTGGACGCTTCCGTACCAGCTCGAGCGCTCCCGGGTCGAGCTCGGCTCCTACTGCGACGCGGTGCTCGAGGCGAAGCGGCGCGGGCTGCCGGTGAAGCTCGGGCTGGAGGTGGACTGGGTGCCCGAGCACGCGGATGAGCTGGCCCAGGTGCTCGAGCCGTACCCTTGGGACTACCTGATCGGCTCGGTGCACTGGATCGGCGGGCTCGCCGTCGACCAGCAGCCGGGTCTCTGGGCGGGGAACTCGGTCGAGGAGGTCTGGGCGCTCTACGCCCGCGAGCTCGAGGCCGCGGCGCGGAGCGGACACTTCGACGTGCTCGCGCACCCGGACCTCGTCAAGATCTTCGGCGACCGTGTCGACTGGGACTGGCAGCCGGTGATCGACGCCCTCGACGGGGTCGCGCTCGAGGTGTCGACGGCCGGGCTCCACAAGCCGGTCGGTGAGCTGTACCCGGACGCCGCGTTGCTGCGCGGGGCGAAGCGGATCACGCTCGCCTCCGACGCCCATCAGGCCGAGGATGTGGGCCGCGACCTCGAGGCGGCGGTCGCTCACGCTCGCGCTGCCGGGTTCGAGACGGTGACGGTGTTCGACGGGCGCTCATCGCGCCAGGAGCCGCTCGGGTGAACGACTACCGGGTCGGGACCGGCTTCGACGCGCACGCGCTCGTCGAGGGCGTGCCGCTCGTGCTCGGCGGCGTCGAGATTCCGTTCCCTCGCGGGCTCGCCGGGCACTCGGACGGCGACGTGATCACGCACGCGTTGATCGACGCGATCCTCGGCGCGGCCGGGCTCGACGACATCGGCACGATGTTCCCGTCGGGTGATCCGCGCTGGGAAGGCGCGAGGTCGGTCGACCTGCTCGCGCAGGCTTACGGAGGCGTGCAGGCGCTGGGGCTGCAGCTCGTGAACGCCGACTGCATCTTGATCGGCGAGGAGCCGCGGCTCGGGCCGTACCGAGAGCAGATGCGCAAGCGGATCGCCGGAGCGTTCGGCGTCGACGAGGAGTGGGTCGCGGTGCGCGCGACGACGACGGACCGGCTCGGCTTCACGGGCCGCGGCGAGGGACTCGCCGCACAGGCCGTCGCGCTGCTAAGCCGGTAGCCGGACCGTCCCGTTCGCCGTGGCGACGAGACCGTCCCGCTCGAGCGCCTCCACCGCCTCGCCGTCGAGCTCCGCGAGCGGGCGCGGCGACTCGGCGACGAGGCGCAGCATCGCCGCCCGCCGCTGGCGGAACGAGCCCTCGAACGGCGACTGCTTGCGCTGCGGCTCGTAGCGCCGGCCGCGGGACGGGCACCGCTCGGCGAGCGGGCACACGTCGCAGCGCGGAACGCGCGCGAGGCAGATCGTCCGTCCGAGGTCCATGAGCGCCTGTCCGCAAGCGGGGTCGAAGGTGTGACCGGTCCGCTCCTCGATGCGGAGCACGTTCGTGTCGCGCGGGAGCACGGCGTGGCCGAGCGCGAACGCACGCACCGCCGCGGCGGTGTAGGGCCCGACGCCCGGAAGCTCGGTCAGGTCGTCCGGCCAGCCGTGCTCGGCGACGTGGCGAGCGGCGCGGTGCAGGTTCAGCCCGCGGCGGTTGTAGCCGAGCCCCTGCCACTCGCGGATCACCTCTGCTGGGGAGGCCGCGGCGAGAGCGTGGACCTCGGGCCAGCGCCCGAGCCAGGCCTCGTAGCGCGGCGCGACCCGGCTGACCTGCGTCTGCTGGAGCATCACCTCCGAGACGAGGATCGCGTACGGGTCGCGCGTCCGGCGCCACGGGAGGTCGGCGCCGTGAGCGTCGAACCACGTGAGGAGCTCGGTCTCCATCTTCGGCACGAGTCTACGATTCGCTCATGACCTTCACGCTGCGCCGCGCGCATGCCGACGAGGCTGAGGCACTGGCACGGCTGCAGGAAGCGTCGGCGGTCGAGGGCTTCTCGAACGTCTTTCCGCCCGGGCGCTACCCGTTCCCGCGGGACGTCGTGCTGGAGTCGTGGCGCGAGCTGCTCGGCAGCGACGACGTGGTGGCGCTCGTCGCCGAGGACGAAGAGGAGCTGCTCGGGTTCGCGGTCGTACGTCCGGAGTGGCTCGAGCGGCTGTACACGCACCCGAACGCCTGGGGGCGGGGTGTCGGCTCGCGGCTGCACGACGAGGCGGTTGAGCTCATCCGCGGCCTCGGGTCGTCGCGGTGCAGTCTCTGGGTGCTCGAAGCGAACGAGCGGGCGCGCTCGTTCTACGAGCGCCGTGGCTGGCGGCTCAACGGCGAGACGCGCGTCGTGCCGTTTCCGCCCAACCCTGTGGACGTCGGCTACTCGCTCGACTTCTAGAGTGGCTGCATGAAGAGGGTTCGCTTCGCTCCGAGCCCGACGGGCTCGCTCCACGTCGGAAACGCGCTCAGCGCAGTCGCCAACCGCAGCGCGGGCGACTGGATGCTCCTGCGGATCGACGACACCGACGCCGCTCGCAACATCGAAGGCGGGGAGCAGGAGATCCTTCGCGACCTGGAGTGGCTGGGCGTCGATTGGGACGACGGGCCGATGCGTCAGAGCGAACGTCTGGAGCGCTACCTCGAGGCCGCGGCGACGCTCGGCGAGCGTTTCGACGGCGTGACGCTGGTGCGCGAGGACGGACGACCGACGTACCACCTCGCTAGCGTCGTCGACGACGTCGACTTCGGGATCACGCACGTCATCCGCGGCAACGACCACCGCCCCAACGAGGCGCTGCACCGGCGACTCACGGAGGCGCTCGGCGCGACGCCGCCCGAGTACGTCCACCACGGGTTGATCCTCGGCGAGGACGGCAAGAAGCTCTCGAAGCGCGCCGAGGGCGCGACCGTCGCGTCGCTTCGCGAAACCGGGATCCCGGGCGAGGCGGTGCGCGCATACCTCGAGGAGCTCGGCGTTCCGGCGCACGACGTCCACTACGACCTGTCGCGAATCCGGCGGCTCGCGATCGACACGATCGGCTCGCTCTCGGATGAGGAGCTGAGCGCACGTGTAGGCGTTCCGCCGTCGGTCGCGCCGGCGCTCCGGGGCGCCCGCGACCTGAACGAGGCGCGCGACTACGCTGGGTCGATCTTGGAGACGCCGCCGCCCGCCGCCGTTCAGCCGGAGACGCTGCTCCGGTTCCGCGAGCTCGTCGACCTCGAGCCCAAGGATCTGGTGCGGGAGCTGAAGGCGGTCGGGGGCGACCTGAAGGCGCTGCGGCTGGTGCTGACTGGGCGCGAGCGCGGCCCCGAGCTGTGGGCGGTGTTGGCCGCGCTGCCGAGGGACGAGCAGCTGCGGAGGGTCGATGCGTCTCTCTGACACGCTCACCCGCGGGCCCGCCGACCTGCCCGAGCCTCCCGGGCCTGTTCGGATCTACTCGTGCGGGCCGACCGTCTACCAGCGCATCCACGTGGGCAACGCGGTCCCGTTCGTGTTCGCGATGTGGCTGCGCCGTTGGCTACAACACACCGGCTACGACGTGCAGCTCGCGATCAACATCACGGACGTCGGCGACAAGATCTACGAGGCCGCGCCGGGCAAGAGCGCGGAGCTCGCGCGCAACGCGACGGAGTGGTACCTCGAGGACACGAGCGGGCTCGGGCTCGGCCGGCCGGACTTCGAGCCGCGTGCGAGCGGAACGATTCCCGAGCAGCTTGCGATGATCGAGCAGCTGATCGACTCGAGGTTCGCCTACGAAGTCGACGGCGACGTCTACTACCGCGTCTCGCGGTTCCCCGAGTACGGGCAGCTGTCCGGCCAGCGGCCCGACAAGGTCGAGGAGCAGGAGCCGAACCCGCGCAAGGAGGACCCGCGCGACTTCGCGCTCTGGAAGGCGAACAAGCCGGGTGAGGACACCTCGTGGGACTCGCCCTGGGGCAAAGGCCGCCCGGGCTGGCACATCGAGTGCTCGGCGATGAGCGAGAAGCACCTCGGGCCCGAGTTCGAGGTGCATGGGGGCGGGCTCGATCTCGTCTTCCCGCACCACGAGAACGAGCTCGCGCAATCCCGTGCGCTCGGACACCGGTTCGCGAGGATCTGGATGCACAACGGCCTCCTCCGCTTCGGCGGCGCCGAGATGCACAAGTCGCTCGGGAACGTCTTCACGCTGAAGGACGCGCTCGCGACGTGGGGGAGGGAGACGCTGCTCCTCTTCTACGCGACCGGCCACTGGCGCAAGCCGCTCGACTTCACCGACCAGACGCTCCGGTCGGCGGCGGCGCGCGCAGAGGGCTTCCGCGACGTCTTTCGCGCCCCGTCCGAGGCCGCGCCCGAGGGCTCCTGGGAGCGCTTCGCCACGACTCTCGACGACGACTTCAACACGCCCGAGGCGCTCGCGGTCCTGCACGAGTGGCGCGACCACGACCTGCTCCGCCGGGCGCTGGAGATCTTCGGGCTCGAGTCGCTGGCCGAGCTGCCGGAGGCGCCGCCGGAGGTGGTCGAGCTCGCGCGCGAGCGGGCGCGGGCGCGTGCCGAGCGGCGCTTCGACGACGCCGACGAGCTGCGCAGGGGGATCGAGGAAGCCGGTTGGATCGTCCGCGACTCGGACGCCGAGTTCCAGCTCGTCCCCAGGTCGTGACACGCGAGCAGGTCTACGGCCGCCGCCCCGTGCGCGAGGCGCTCCGCGGACGGCGCGCGGTCCTCGAGCTCTGGGCCACCGAGCGTGCGCTCGCGGCCGAGCCCTGGCTTCGCGAGAACGGCAAGCGCGTCCACGTGAAGCAGGAGCGCGAGCTGAGCGAGGCCGTCGACACCCGCGACCACCAGGGCGTGGTCGCGTGGGTCGAGCCGTACAAGTACGCCGACGCCCACGAGCTCGCCGCGGTCCCGAAGCCGCTGATCGTCGCGCTCGACCAGGTCTCCGACCCGCACAACCTGGGCGCCGTGATCCGGACGGCCGAGGCAGCGGGGGCGACCGGGGTCGTCGTTCCGGCGCACGGTTCGGCGCGCGTGACGCCCGCCGTTGCACGGGCCTCCGCCGGAGCCGTCGAGCATCTCCCGGTCGCGGTCGTGACGAACCTCGCGCGCTACCTCGGCGAGGTGAAGAGCGGCGACCTCTGGGTCGTCGGCGCGGCGGGCGACGCGCCGCGCTCGATGTGGGAGGCCGATCTCTCGGGCGGGCTCGCGCTCGTCTTCGGCGCAGAGGGGAAGGGGCTGCGGCCGCTCGTGCGGCGCACGTGCGACGAGCTCGTGTCGATCCCGCTCGAGGGCGCGGTGGAGTCGCTCAACGTCAGCGTCGCGGCCGGCGTCCTCGTCTACGAGGCCAAGCGCCAACGTGCCTGACCCGACGCTCTATTTGTTCGACGGGTGGAACCTGCTCCACGCGGGTTCCTTCAAGGAGCCGACGGAGTTGATCGACCGGCTGGCGAGCTTCGTGGGCACGACCGGGGCGCGCGGGATCCTCGTCTTCGACGGGGCCGGCCCGGACGAGCGGATCGGCCCGCTCGAGATCCGCTTCGCCGAGCACGCCGACACGCTGCTCGAGCGCCTCGCGGCCGAGCACCGCGGGTCCGAGTCGGTCTGCATCGTCTCGTCGGACAGCGTGATTCGAGGCGTATCAGGGCAGGAGGTGCGGACCGTCTCCTCGCAGCGATTCCTGGCCGACGCGGAGGCCACGTCGCACTCGGAGGAGCGTCCGCTCAGGCTCGGCGACCGCCTGGACGAACGCACACGCGCGGCGCTCGAGCGACTGCGCCGCGGGCAGTAGCGAAGCGGTTCCCGCAAAGAGCGAACATCTGTTCGTATCACATTAGGTCCACTGCAATACCCTTGTAACTTGGACCAGCCGTTGCTATGTTCCACCTCAAGTTCAGGGTGAGACTTCACCCTTCGCGCCCATGGCAGCCCGCCCAGCCCACTACGCCCAGACACCCGCCAGGGCCGCGCGAGAGCTCGCCGACCTGCAGCTCGTGATGCGTGCGCGGAACGGCGACTCGACGGCGCTCGACGCGCTGATCAAGCGGTACGCGGGCTTCGTGCGCCTGAAGGCGAGCTCGTACTTCCTCGCCGGCGGCGACTCGGAGGATCTGATCCAGGAGGGGCTGATCGGCCTCTACAAGGCCGTCCGCGACTTCCGGGCCGACAAGGAGACGTCGTTCCGCTCGTTTGCCGAGCTCTGCGTCACCCGCCAGATCATCACCGCGATCAAGACCGCGACCCGCTTCAAGCACCAGCCGCTGAACGGCTACGTCTCGTTCAGCCAGACCCCGGCCGGCCAGGACTCCGAGAGCGACTGCACACTCGGCGATGCGCTGCCGGGCCCGTCGGTCGACGAGCCGCCGATCGTCGTGATCTCGAGCGAGGAGCTCCAGAGCCTCGTCTTCACGCTCGGCACCGGCCTCTCGCACCTGGAGGCGGAAGCGCTTCGCCTCTACCTCGAGGGCAGCTCGTACGAGGACATGTCGGTCGAGCTCGGCTGCGACACGAAGACGATCGACAATGCGCTCCAGCGGGTCAAGCGCAAGGTGCTCCAGCACCAGCGCGGCCGGCAAGTACTCAGCTAGTCGCGGCTACCATCCCCGCTGCGCCGGAGTAGCTCAGTTGGTAGAGCAACTGCCTTGTAAGCAGTAGGTCGCCGGTTCAAGTCCGGCCTCCGGCTCTAGGACGCGACTGCCGTACGCCTTCGCTTCGAGTGCGCTGCCGTCGGGAGCTCGACGTGGAAGGTCGAGCCCTCGCCTTCCTGCGATTCGACCCAGATCCGCCCGTCGAAGCGCCGCACGAGCTCGCTCGAGATGTAGAGGCCGAGCCCGGTGCCGCCGATCCCGCGGGTCATGTTGGGGTCGAGGCGGTAGAACTTCTCGAAGATCCGCCGCTGCTCGCCCGCGGGGATCCCGAGCCCCGTGTCGCTCACCGAGAACCGCACCGTCGCGCCGGTCGCCGCAGCCGCCACGCGCACCTCGCCGCCGCCGGGTGAGTACTTGACCGCGTTGTCGACGAGGTTGCCGATCACCTGCCTGAGCTGGTTCGCGTCCGCGCGCACGCGTGGGAGCTCCGGCTCGACCTGGGCGACGAGCTTGACGTTGCTCGGGACGTGGATCGCGGCGGCCTCGACGACGCCGGCCACCAGGTCGGCAGGGTCGCAGTCCGCGATCGCCAGTCGGAGCTTGCCCGAGTCCAGGTGGCTCGCGATCAGGAGGTCCTCCACGATCGCCGCGAGCCGGTCCGACTCGTCGGCGATCACCTGCAGGAGGTGGTCGTGGAGCTCCTCGTCGAGCTCGAGGTCGGGCCGACGGATCGTGAGCGCGGCTCCGTAGATGGCTGCGAGAGGCGTGCGGAGCTCATGGGACACCGTGGCCACGAAGTCGCTTCTCATCTGCTCGAGCGCGCGCTCCTCGGTCAGGTCCCGGAACGCGTAGACGATGCCCTCGTCGAGCTCGACGCCCGAGCCGGAGATCCAGAGCTCACGGCCGCCGAGCTCGACCGGAGTGGTCTCCGCGCGGCCTGTCCCAGGGTCCTCGCTGACCGGGATCCGCTGGGCGAGCTGCTCCCACCCGGGGACGACGTCGGTGATCGGGCGGCCGAGCACCTGGTCGAGCCCGAACCCCGTGATCCGCGCGGCCGCCGGGTTCCAGAGCCGCACGACGCCCTCTTTGTCGACGAGCACGACGCCGTCGGCGACCGCCTCCAGCACCCGCGAGGCCTGCGCCCGCTCGTCGGCCATCCGGTAGAGGCGTGCGTTCTCGATCGCCGTGGCTGCGCGCCTGCCGAGCTCCTCGACGAAGAGGAGGTCGGTCTCGTCGTAGCGGCGGCCCGACTCGGCGGTCGCCAGCGTGATCGCGCCGAGCACGCGGTCCTGAACGCTCAGGGGCACGCAGACGAACGACTCGAGCCCGAGCTCGCGAATCAGGTCGTAGTGCAGCTCGTCGACGGCACCCTGGCGGAGCATCGCGTCGGTCAGCTCGCCGACGAATTGCGACTTGCCGGTGCGGATCACCTCGGCGACGGCGCTCTGCTCGTTCGGCGGGTAGCGCTGCTGCAGCTCCTCGGCGAAGACGATCTTCTGCGGGTCGACGTGCGCGAGCGCGACCTGGAGCACGACGCCTTCGTCGACGACGTGCACCGCTGCCCAGTCGGCGACGGCCGGGACGGCCGCGCGCGCGACCGCTTCGAGTGTGTCGATGTGGTGGAGCGACGTGCCGAGCAGCTCGCCGGCTTCGAGGAGGAAGCGCTGCGCCTGCTGGGTCCGCTTGTGATCGTGGATGTCGGTGGCCGTGCCGATCCAGAAGTCGATCGCGCCTTCCGCGCCCCGGATCGGCACCGCGCGACCGAGATGCCAGCGGTACGTTCCGTCGGCCGCGCGGAAGCGGTACTCGACCTCGAAGGCCTCGCCGGAGGCAAGCGTCGCCGCGCGCTTCGCGGCCGCGGCAGGGAAGTCGTCGGGGTGGACCGCGAGCGTCCAGCCGTTCTCACCGGCCTCTTCCACGGTCTGGCCCGTGTACTCGAACCAGCGGCGGTTGTAGTACGTCGCGCGGCCTTCGCGGTCGGCGGCCCAGACGATCTGCGGCATGGCGTCTGCGAGCTGGCGGTAGCGGTCCTCACTGACCCGCCGCTCCTCGGCGACGTCGCGCTCACGTAGGAGCTCGCCTTGCCGCTTCAGCTCCGCGGTCTTCCGGTGCAGCTCGATGAAGACCGCGACCTTCGAGCGCAGCACTTCCCGATCGAAGGGCTTGAAGAGGTAGTCGACGGCACCCGCGGAGTAGCCGCGAAACACGTGCCGCTCCTCCTTCGAGATCGCGGTCAGGAAGATGATCGGAATCGTCTTCGACCGTTCGCGCTGCTTGATCAGCTCTGCCGTGTCGAACCCGTCGAGTCCCGGCATCTGGACGTCGAGCAGGATGCACGCGAAGTCCTGGTGGAGCAGCGCCCGGAGCGCCTCCTCGCCGGAGTTCGCGCTGACGAGGTTCTCACCGAGCGGCTCCAGGATCGCGCGCAGGGCGACGAGGTTCTCCTCGTGGTCGTCGACGAGCAGCAGGTTGACGATCGGCTTCGCGCTCACGTCGTCTGCATCCGGCCGGCCGGCTCGCACAGCAGGCCGTAGAGGAACGGGCCGATCTCGCCGAGCGGCAGGATCGCGTCGGGCGCCGTCGCGGCGAGAGCTGCACCCGGCATCTCGTGGCGCTCCGCGGTCAGCGGGTCCTGGACGACCGCAACGCCGCCGAAGCGCTTGATCCGAGAGAGCCCGGCCGCACCGTCCGCGTTCGCCCCGGTGAGGATGACGCCGACGACGCGCTCGCGATACGCGTCGGCCGCGGACTCGAAGAGCACGTCGATCGAGGGTCGCGCGAAGTGGACCCGGTCGTCCGTCGAGAGCGAGAAGTAGCCGGGCTGGACGAGCAGGTGGTAGTCCGGCGGAGCGAGGTACACGTGTCCCGGCTCGATCGACGTCTTGTCGTTGGCGTCGGCGACGGGCAGGTTGGCACGGTGCCTGAGCAGGCCGGCAAGGCCGCCCTCGACGGCGTCTGCCTTGCGGTGCTGGGCGACCACCACCGCCGCATCGGTCTCGGCGGGAAGCGCCGCGAGAATCTCCCCCACGGCATGGAGTCCTCCCCAGGACGCACCGATCACAATCAGGTCGTAGTTCACGCGACCTTCTTCCAGAGCTTCTCGACGCCGTCGAGCTCCTCGTAGTCCTCTTCGAAGCCGGAGTACCGGATCGTCTCCCTGTGGCCGAGGCCGAGGACGCCGAACCGGACGAGGCTGTCGTGGAAGAGCTGGAACACACGACGCTGAAGCGAGCGGTCGAAGTAGATCATCACGTTGCGGCAGACGATCGCGTGGAACTCGTTGAACCCGTGATCCGAGACGAGGTTGTGCTGCGCGAAGACGGCGTGCTCGACGAGACGACGGTCGAAGACCGCACCGTCGTAGCTCGCGAGGTAGTACTCGGAGAACGCGCGCTGGCCGCCGGCCTGCAGATAGTTCTGCGTGTACTCCTGCATCTTCTCGAGGGAGAAGACGCCGAGTCGTGCGCGCTCGATCACCGTCTCGTTGATGTCCGTCGCGTACAGGCGCGTGCGCTCCAGCAGGCCTTCCTCCTCGAGCACGATCGCGAGCGAGTAGACCTCCTCGCCGGTCGAGCAGCCCGCGATCCAGATGCGCGAGAACGGGTACGTCTTAAGCAGCGGGACGACCTTCGTCCGGAATGCCGTGTAGAACGACGGGTCGCGGAACATCGTCGTGACGTTGATCGAGAGGTCGAGCAGGAGTCGCTCCATACAGGCCGGGTCGTGCAGAACCCGGTTCTGGAGCGCGGAGATCGTCTCGAGCCCCTCGGCGTGGGCGCGGCGCCAGAGCCGCCGCTTCAGCGACGCGGGCGCGTATTCGCGAAAGTCGAAGCCGTAGCGACGGACGATCGCCTCGAGCAGGAGCGCGACCTCGATCTCCTCGACGTCGCGCGTCTCGGTCGACACCGGCCCTCTGGTCCTACTGGTAGAGCCAGACGCGCATCAGGGACAGGAGCTGGTCGGTGTCGACGGGCTTCGTGATGTAGTCGGACGCGCCCGCCTCGATCGACTTCTCGCGGTCGCCCTTCATCGCCTTCGCCGTCAACGCGATGATCGGCAGCTTCTTGAACCGATCTTGCTCGCGCACGGCGCGCGTGGTCTCGTAGCCGTCGAGCTCCGGCATCATCACGTCCATCAGGACGAGGTCGACGTCGGGATGCTCTTCCAGCTTTGCGAGTCCCTCCCGGCCGTTCTCGCCGTAGACGACCTCCATCCCGTAGCCCTCGAGCACGCTCGCGAGGGCGAAGACGTTCCGGACGTCGTCGTCGACGATCAGGATCTTCCGTCCCTGGAAGACCGCGTCGGCGGAGTGCAGCTGCTCGAGCACGCGTCGGCGCTCCGGCGGCAGGTGCGACTCGACGCGGTGGAGGAAGAGCGCGGTCTCGTCGAGCAGCCGCTCGGGTGAGCGGACGTCCTTGACGATGATCGTCTCCGCGTACTTCTTGAGCCGCGTTTCCTCCTGGCGCGTCAGATCCTTGCCGGTGTAGACGATCACGGGCACGCCGCAGTGCTCCTCGCTCTTCTTGACCCGCTCGAGGAGGGAGAAGCCGCCTTTCCCGGGCAGCTTCAGGTCGAGGACCATGCAGTCGAAGCGCGTGGCCTCGAGCGCGGCCAGCGCCTCGTCGCTGGAGCCGACCGCAACGATGTTCACGTCGTCGCCGACGCCGACCAGCTCGACGATCGCCTTGCGCTGGGTCTCGTCGTCCTCGACCACGAGCAGGTTGCGGACGCCGCGGTCGATGAACGTCGCGAGCGAGGCGAACGCGTCTTCGAGGCCCTCGCGCTCGACGGGCTTCTCGAGGAACGCGACCGCGCCGGCTCGAAGCGCCTGCTGGCGGCCGTCGCCGCTGGAGACGATGTGCACAGGGATGTGCCGCGTCGCCGGGTGGTGCTTCAACCGGTCGAGCAGCGCCGCGCCGTCGAGCACCGGCAGGTTGAGGTTGAGCACGATCGCGTCGGGCTTGTACTCGTGCGCGAGCGCAAGGCCGGTGTCGCCGCGGAGGGCGACGAGCGTCTTGAAGCCACGTTCGCGGGCGACCTCCTGGACCGTGCGGGCGAACCCGGCGTCGTCCTCGACGACGAGGACGACCCGATCGCCGTCGCCGAGCTGTTCGCGGTCGTCGGTCACCTCGCTCGGCAACAGGAGCGAGCTGTCGAACTCCTCGACCGGGTGGGTCGTGAGGTCACCGTTGGTCGCCGCCGGAAGCGCCGGGGGAGCGGGCGGGCGTTCGGCGGGTGGCGCGTAGGTCGCTGGCAGGTACAGCGTGAACGTCGCACCCTTGCCGGGGCTCGACTCGACCCGGATCTCGCCGCCGAGCAGCACCGCGATCTCGCGGCTGATCGACAGGCCGAGCCCGGTGCCGCCGTAGCGGCGGCTCGTCGTGCCGTCGGCCTGCTGGAACGCCTCGAAGATCAGCCGCAGCTTGTCGTGCGGGATCCCGATCCCGGTGTCGGCGACGACGAAGGCCACGATGCCGTCCGCGTGGTTCAGCTGCTCGTTCATGTAGCGATCGCCCGACGGCCCCGCCTCGATCGTGAGCGACACGCTCCCGTCGTCGGTGAACTTGAACGCGTTCGAGAGAAGGTTCCGCAGGATCTGCTCGAGCCGCTGCGGGTCGGTGACGATCGTGGGCGGCACGTTCGCGCCGCTCACTGTGACCTCGAAGGCGAGCCGCTTCTGCTCGGCGACGGGCTGGAACGCGCGCTCGATCCGCTCGCGGAGCTCGGTCAGCGGAATCTCCGACGCCGCGAGGTCCATCTTCCCTGCCTCGACCTTCGAGAGGTCGAGGATGTCGTTGATCAGATCGAGCAGGTCCGAGCCTGCCGAGTGGATCGTCGTCGAGAACTCGACCTGTTTCGGCGTCAGGTTGCCGTCGGGGTTGTCGCCCATCAGCTTCGCGAGGATCAGCAGCGAGTTGAGCGGCGTTCGCAGCTCGTGCGACATGTTCGCGAGGAACTCGCTCTTGTACTTGGACGAGAGCGCGAGCTGCTCCGCCTTCTCTTCGAGGGCAGAACGAGCGAGCTCGATCTCCTGGTTCTTGATCTCGATGCGCGCGTTCTGCTCCTCGAGCTGGCGGGCCTTCTCCTCGAGCTCCTCGTTCGTCTGCTGGAGCTCCTCCTGCTGCTGCTGGAGCAGCTCTTCGGACGCGCGGAGCGTCGCCGCCGTCTCCTCGAGCTCCTCGTTTCGCTGCTGGAGCTCCTCCTGCTGCGTCTGGAGCTCTTCCGACTGGCTCTGAAGCTCCTGCGCGAGCGACTGCGACTGGTCGAGCAGCTCCTCGGTGCGCATGTTCGCCTGGATCGTGTTCAGCACGACGCCGATCGTCTCAGCGAGCTGCTCCATGAACGTCAGCTGCGCGGGGGTGAAGGCGTGGAACGCGGCGAGCTCGATCACGGCCATCACCTCGTCCTCGAAGAGGACGGGCATCACGATGATGTTGCGCGGCACGGCTTCGCCCAGCGCCGATGCGATCCGGATGTAGTCGTCCGGCGGGTCGGTGATCAGGATCGACTGCTTCTCGAGTGCCGTCTGGCCGACGAGCGCCTCGCCGACCTTGAACTCGTTCGCGACCTTCTTGCGCTGCTTGTAGCCGTAGCTCGAGACGAGCCGGAGCCTCGCCTCGTCGTCCTCGCCCTCGGCCACGAAGAACGCACCGTGGTGCGCCAGGACGAGCGGCGTCAGCTCGCTCATGATCAGCCGCGAGACCGCCTTCAGGTCGCGCTGGCCCTGCATCATCCCGCCGAACCGCGCGAGGTTCGAGTTCAGCCAGTCCTGTTCGGCGTTTCGCTGCGTCGTGTCGCGGAGCGTCGAGATCATCTGGTTGACGTTGTCCTTGAGGTCCGAGACTTCGCCCTTCGCCTCGACGTCGATCGAGCGTGTCAGGTCGCCCTGGGTCACGGCGGTGGAGACGTCGGCGATCGCGCGCACCTGCGTGGTCAGCGAGCCGGCCATGAAGTTCACGTTCTCGGTCAGGTCGCGCCACACGCCGCTGACGCCTTCGACCTCGGCCTGGCCGCCGAGCTGACCTTCCGTTCCCACCTCGCGTGCGACGCGGGTGACCTCGGCCGCGAAGGTCGAGAGCTGGTCGACCATCGTGTTGATCGTTCCCTTGAGCTCGAGGATCTCGCCCTTGACGTCGACCGTGATCTTCCGCGAGAGGTCGCCGAGCGCGACTGCAGTCGTGACCTCGGCGATGTTCCGCACCTGGCTCGTGAGGTTCCCCGCGAGCGTGTTCACGTTCTCGGTCAGGTCCCGCCAGACGCCGCTGACGCCTTCGACCTGCGCCTGGCCGCCGAGCTGGCCCTCGGTGCCGACCTCGCGTGCGACGCGCGTGACCTCGTCGGCGAACGACGAGAGCTGGTCGACCATCGTGTTGATCGTGTCCTTGAGCTCCGCGACCTCGCCCTTGACGTCGACGGTGATCTTCCGGCCGAGATTGCCTTCCGCGACGGCGGTCGTGACCTCGGCGATGTTCCGCACCTGCGAGGTGAGGTTGCCGGCGAGCGTGTTCACGTTGTCCGTGAGGTCCTCCCACACGCCGGAGACGCCCTCGACCTGCGCCTGGCCGCCGAGGCGGCCTTCGGTGCCGACCTCGCGCGCGACGCGCGTCACCTCCGAGGCGAACGCGCGCAGCTGGTCGACCATGGTGTTGATCGTGTCCTTGAGCTCGAGGAGCTCGCCGCGCACTTCGACGCTGATCTTCTTGCTCAGGTCACCGTTTGCGACGGCAGTCGTCACGTCGGCGATGTTGCGCACCTGCGACGTGAGCGAGCCGGCCATGAAGTTCACGTTCTCGGTCAGGTCGCGCCAGACGCCGGTCACGCCTTCGACCTCGGCCTGGCCGCCGAGCTGGCCCTCGGTGCCGACTTCGCGCGCGACGCGCGTCACCTCGGCGGCGAAGGAGCGGAGCTGGTCGACCATCGTGTTGATGGTCTCCTTGAGCTCGAGCACCTCGCCCTTGACGTCGACGGTGATCTGCTTCGAGAGGTCGCCGGTCGCGACGGCAGTCGTCACCTCGGCGATGTTCCGCACCTGGCTCGTGAGGTTCCCAGCGAGCGTGTTCACGTTGTCGGTCAGGTCCTTCCACACGCCGGAGACGCCCTTCACCTGCGCCTGCCCGCCGAGCCGGCCTTCGGTGCCGACCTCGCGCGCGACGCGGGTGACCTCGTCCGCGAACTCGGACAGCTGGTCGACCATCCGGTTGACCGTGTTCTTCAGCTCGGCGACCTCGCCGGCCGCCTCGACGGTGATCTTGCGCGAGAGGTCGCCGTTGGCGACGGCGGTCGTCACCTCGGCGATGTTCCGCACCTGCCCGGTCAGGTTGCCGGCGAGCGTGTTCACGTTCTCGGTCAGGCCGCGCCAAACGCCGCTGACGCCCTTCACCTGCGCCTGGCCGCCGAGCCGGCCTTCGGTGCCGACCTCGCGCGCGACGCGCGTGACCTCGTCGGCGAACGTCGAGAGCTGGTCGACCATCGTGTTGACGGTCTTCTTCAATTCGAGCACTTCGCCCTTGACGTCGACGGTCACCTTCTTCGACAGGTCGCCGGTCGCGACGGCCGTCGTGACCTCCGCAATGTTGCGCACCTGTGCTGTGAGGTTGGACGCCATGAAGTTGACGCTCTCGGTCAGGCCGCGCCACGTCCCGCTGACGCCCTCGACCTGCGCCTGCCCGCCGAGCTGGCCCTCGGTGCCGACCTCGCGCGCGACGCGCGTCACCTCGTCCGCGAACCCGGAGAGCTGCTCGACCATCGTGTTGATCGTGTTCTTGAGCGCGGCGACCTCGCCGGCCGCCTCGACCGTGATCTGCTTCGTCAGGTCGCCCTTCGCAACGGCGGTCGTGACCTCGGCGATGTTCCGCACTTGCGACGTGAGGTTGCCGGCGAGCGTGTTCACGTTCTCGGTCAGCGCGCGCCAGACTCCAGACACGCCTTCGACCTCGGCCTGGCCGCCGAGACGGCCTTCGGTGCCGACCTCGCGCGCGACGCGCGTGACCTCGTCGGCGAACGTCGAGAGCTGGTCGACCATCGTGTTCACGGTCTCCTTCAGCTCCGCGACCTCGCCGGCGGCCTCGACGGTGATCTTGCGCGAGAGGTCGCCGTTGGCGACGGCGGTCGTGACCTCCGCGATGTTCCGCACCTGCGAGGTGAGGTTCCCCGCGAGCGTGTTCACGCTGTCCGTGAGGTCCTCCCAGACGCCGGAGACGCCCTCGACGTAGGCCTGCCCTCCGAGTTGCCCTTGCGTGCCGACCTCGCGCGCGACGCGCGTCACCTCGGACGTGAACGAGCGGAGCTGGTCGACCATCGTGTTGATGGTCTCCTTGAGCTCGAGCACCTCGCCCTTGACGTCGACGGTGATCTTGCGCGAGAGGTCGCCGTTCGCGACCGCGGTCGTCACGTTCGCGATGTTCCGCACCTGCGAGGTGAGGTTGCCCGCGAGCGTGTTCACGTTCTCGGTCAGGTCCTTCCAGACGCCGGAGACACCTCGCACCTGCGCCTGGCCGCCGAGGATGCCTTCGTTGCCGACCTCGCGCGCGACGCGCGTCACCTCGTCCGCGAACGTCGCGAGCTGATCGACCATCGTGTTCACGGTCTCCTTCAGCTCCGCGACTTCGCCCTTGACGTCGACGGTCACCTTTCGGCTCAGGTCGCCCTGGGCGACGGCGGTCGTCACGTCCGCGATGTTCCGCACCTGCGACGTGAGGTTCGACGCCATCTGGTTGACGGAGTCGGTGAGGTCCTTCCACACGCCCGAGACGCCCTTCACGCGCGCCTGCCCGCCGAGCTTTCCTTCAGTGCCGACCTCGCGCGCCACGCGCGTGACCTCCGCCGCGAAGGCAGAGAGCTGGTCGACCATCGCGTTGACCGTCGAGCCGATCCGGGCGAACTCGCCCTTCACCGGCTGGCCGTCGATCTCGAGCACCATCTTCTGAGAGAGGTCTCCCTGCGCCACGGCGTCGAGTACGCGACCCACCTCGCGCGTCGGCCGTGAGAGGTCGTCGATCAGCGAGTTGAGTGCCTCGAGCGTGTCCGCCCAGAACCCCGAGACACCCTGCACCTTCGCCCGCGTGGTGAGACGCCCCTCCCGGCCGACGACGTTGCTCACCCGCACGAGCTCCTTGGTCGTCTTCTCCCGCGTCTCCGCCAGCTCGTTGAACGCCCGGCCGAGCTCGCCCACGATCCCGGCCTTGCGTGTCGAGAGCCGAACGCCTTGCACGCCGTCTCTGTTGGCTTTGAGCGCGTTCAGCAGCGGTTCCAGGTCTTGCGTCGTGACGGTGCCGTTCGTTCCGGCACCGTTCTTCGGTGCAGCGCTCCGCGCTGCTCGTCGTTTGCGCTCAGCTGCAGCCAAGGCCGGTTCCTCCTAGTGGGCGTAGGGGTGGTGCGGGTCGCAGGGCCGCGGGGTCGAGTAGGCGTGTTCCCGCCACGGGACACTTGTATTCAAAGTCGCTTGGGCGAGTCCTACCGCTCATTCGACCCCCCGGTCGGAGGCGAATCTACCTGCTCAGGGCGCCATTCAGATCGGCCCAGAGCTCCTCGAGCGGCTCCAGCCCGACGCTCAGCCGGACGAGGTTCTCCGGGACGCGCTCGCCTTCCCAGCGGCGGCGTGTCTCGAGGGTCGACCGCGCACCTCCGAGGCTCGTCGCATTGACGATCGAGCGCGTGCCGGTCTCGACCTTGCGGGCGGCCGCGGCACCGCCGGCGACGTCGAACGAGAGCAGCCCGGCGAAGCCCGGGTAGCGCACGCGCTCGACGGCCTCGTGGGCGGCCAGGCGCTCGGCGATCTCGGTGGCGGTCTCCGTGTGGCGGCGCATCCGGACCTCGAGGGTGGCGAGGCCGCGGTGGAGGAGCCACGCCGACTCGGGGGACGCGACGATGCCGGTTCGGCCGCGTAGCTCGCGCAGGTGCTCTGCGTCCCCAGGGCTACGGCACACGACCGCCCCGAGCGTCACGTCGTGGTGGCCCGTGAGGTACTTGGTCGCGGAGTGCAGGACGTAGTCGGCACCTCGCTCGAGCGCGCGCAGATAGACGGGCGTTGACGCAGTCGAGTCGACGAGCACGCGTGCCGGATGTCCGGCGGCCGCTTCGAGGTCGGGCATGGTCAGGAACGGGTTCGACGGCGCCTCGAGCCAGATCAGGTCGATGTCATCAGGGGGCGCCCCGGTCTGGTCGAACTCGACGAAGCGCAGCCCCCAGGCCTCGAGCTCGCGGAAGAGCACCGACGTCCCGTAGTAGCCGCCCTCGGCCAGCCCGATCGTCGAGCCCGGCCGAAGGAACGCGAGCACGACGGACGTCGCGGCGCCCATCCCCGAGGCGAAGAGCAGCGCCTCGCCGCCCTCGAGCTCGGCGAGCGCCTGCTCTGCGGCGGACTGCGTCGGGTTCCCGTACCGCGCGTAGTGGAACTCGCCGGGTTCGCCGTCCTCGTACGGCCAGATCGTCGACCGATCGAGAGGCGTGGACATGGCTCGACTCTACGCGTCGGGCACTTGTGGCTCTGAGCCACAAGCCGGTTTTCGTTACGAAGCTGCGACACCTCCGGGGAAAGCGCGACTGCAGACTCGGTGGTGTGCTCGAGTTCGCTCCGCGTTACGACTCTCGGATCGTCGAGGCGATCGCGGCCCTCGACGATCCCAGGCGGCCCATCGCTGAGACGTGCCGGCGCGTCGGAGTCGTCGCGGAGCAACTCGGCCTGCCGAAGCCGAGCTACGTCCACGTGCGGCGGTTCGTGGTCGCCGAGCGAGCTCGACTCGAGGCCGAGCGGATGCGGCGAGAGGCGCTCCATGAGTTGGCAGAGCGCGTCGCCACCGATGTCCTGGTTGGGCGGTTCGTCCATGCCTACGAGGTCGCCGACCGCGTCGCCGACATCCGAGAGCGCCACGGCTGACCAGCGCTTGTGGCTCTGAGCCACAAGCTCCTCTGGAGTACGCTCCGCGCATGGCCGCGACGGACGAGAGCCCGCCGCCCACGCACGACTCGACGCGGGGGAAGCTCGAGCAGCTGCGCGAGTTGCGCGACCGGGCGCTCCACGCGGGCAACGAGAGCGCCGTTGAGAAGCACCACGCCGCGGGGAAGCTCCTCGCCCGCGAGCGCGTCGTCCGCCTGCTCGACCCCGGCTCCTTCGTCGAGCTCGACCGTTACGTCCGCCACCGCGAGTCCAACTTCGGGATGCTCGACCGCCGCCCGTATGGAGACGCGGTCGTCACCGGCTACGGGACGATCTTCGGTCGGAAGGTCTTCGTCTTCTCGCAGGACTTCACCGTCTTCGGCGGGAGCCTGTCCGAGGTCTTCGCGGAGAAGATCTGCAAGGTGATGGACCTCGCGGCGAAGTTCGGCTGTCCGGTGATCGGGATCAACGACTCGGGCGGGGCGCGGATTCAGGAGGGCGTCGTGTCGCTGGCGGGCTACGCGGAGATCTTCTGGCGGAACGTCCAGTGCTCCGGTGTGATCCCGCAGATCAGCCTCGTGATGGGCCCGTCGGCGGGCGGAGCGGTGTACTCGCCCGCGATCACCGACTTCGTGCTGATGGTCGAGGGGACGTCGTACATGTTCATCACCGGGCCCGACGTCGTGAAGACGGTGACGGGCGAGGAAGTCAGCTTCGAGGAGCTCGGCGGCGCCGCGACGCATGCCAGCCGCTCGGGGGTCGCGCACTTCAGCTCTCCAGACGAGGAGTCCGCCCTCGACGACGCGCGCTACCTGCTCAGCTTCCTGCCGCAGAACAACCTCGATCCGCCGCCCTTCACCGAGCCGACCGACCCGCGTGACCGTGAGGACGCTGAGCTCGACACGATCGTTCCCGACGACCCCGCGCGCCCGTACGACATCAAGCACGTGATCGCGCGCGTGGTCGACGGCGGCGAGTTCCTCGAGGTGCACGAGCGCTGGGCGGAGAACATCGTCGTCGGGTTCGCGCGTCTAGGCGGCCATTCGGTCGGCGTCGTCGGGAATCAACCGCGCGCGCTCGCGGGCGTGCTCGACATCGACAGCTCCGTCAAGGCCGCGCGGTTCGTGCGCTTCTGCGACGCCTTCAACATCCCGCTCGTGACCTTCGTCGACGTGCCGGGCTTCCTGCCGGGAACCGCGCAGGAGTGGGGTGGGATCATTCGCCACGGCGCGAAGCTGCTCTACGCCTACGCCGAGGCCACCGTTCCGAAGCTTGCCGTGATCACGCGGAAGGCGTACGGCGGCGCGTATGACGTCATGAGCTCGAAGCACATCCGCGCCGACTTCAACTTCGCCTGGCCAACGGCCGAGGTCGCGGTCATGGGCCCGGAGGGCGCGGTGAACATCGTGTTCCGCCGCGAGCTCGCCGACGCTGACGATCCCGAGGCTCGCCGCGAGGAGCTGATCGCCGACTACAAGGAGCGCTTCGCGAACCCGTACGCCGCCGCCGAGCGCGGCTACGTCGACGACGTGATCGAGCCTCGCCGCACACGCCCGGTCCTGATCGACGCGCTCGAGACGGCGCTGACCAAGCGCGAAGAGCGCCCGCAGCGCAAGCACGGCAACATTCCGCTGTAGAAACTACGCCGCGGCGGAGGCGCCGATCGGCCGCGGATCCTCGGGCCGATAGACGTGGGCACGGCAGAGACCCTCGCGCTTCGACGCGTACAGCGCCTGGTCCGCGGCGCGGTAGAGGTCGTGTCGCGGGGCGACCGGAAAGACGGCGAGCCCGCAGGAGAGCCGCAGCCGCTCGCCCTCGATGCCTTCGAGCGCGGCGATGCGGTCGAGGACCGCCGTAGCCGTGTCGAGCGCGACGTCCTCCGGAGTGCTCGGGAGGAGCAGCGCGAACTCGTCACCACCGACGCGGAACGCCTCGCCGCCGTGGCGCAGAGTCGATGCCGCAAGCTCGAGCAGCTGGTCACCGACGACGTGCCCTCGCGTGTCGTTGACGCGCTTGAGCCCGTCGACGTCGAGCACGCAGACCGCCAGCGGGGCGCCGGTGCGCGCTGCGGTGTCGAGCTCCGCCTGCAGCCGCTCGTGAAAGTGGCGGTGGTTCCCAAGGCCCGTCAGGCCGTCGGTGAGCGCGAGCTGGGTCGCGACGAGGGTCGCCTGCACCGACCGCTCGTAGAGGGCGACCGCGAGTATCGGGCCGACGAGTGCCAGCGCGAGGAGCGGCGAGCGCTCCCAGAGCACGACGAGCATGAGCGCGCCCGAGGCCATGATCGCGAACGGAAACAACGTCGCGCGGGCGATCGTCGCGATCAGCGGGACGAACGGACGCTGCTCGACGCGCGCGATGGCCGCGGTGATGAGCAGGACGTTGACGACGTAGTAGGCGGCCGTCGCTGCCGCGACGGCGGCGACGAGCCGCGGGACCGAGTCGCCTTCGAGTTGCGAGGCGACACCCCCGGCGGCAGCTGCCGAGAGCGCGTAGACCGGTCCGTTGTAGAGGAGCCGGAGCGGGGGATGGCGCCGGGCGACGTCGACCGTGACCCGCACCGCGAGCGCGACGACCGTCGCCTCGGCGGTGCCGAACATCACGGCCGCTCCGATGAAGAAGACCGCCGAGAGCGCGACGCGGCCGGCCGGCAGGCCGCGGAGCCGAATCGGCGACGCTTCGACGAGCACGCCCGCGGCGAACACCGCGGCAAGCGCTGCCCAGGTCGAGGCGGGCGGCGGGTCGAGGGCGAGCGCCGTCAGCGACGCGAGGGTGGCCGCCAAGCCGGCCAGCGCCACAGGCGCCAGCAACGGCAGCACCCGTCGAAACGACGTGCGCTCGTTCTCCTGGACGTTCACGCTCTACTCCCTAATCGACGCCGCACTGATTGTGCAGTCAACGAGCGCCCGGGGGATCACCCGGACGAGTAGTCATCGTTGAGAACGCGTTTAGACCGCGAGGGCGGGCAGGGCCCGCAAAGTGCCGCCGAGCTCCGCCGCGAAGGCCGCCACGACCTCCGGGTCGAACTGCGTGCCGGAGCACCGCTGAAGCTCGGCGAGCGCGTCCTGCGACGTGAGCCGCCGTCGATAGACGCGGTCGGAAGTCATCGCGTCGTAGGCGTCGGCGACGAAGATGATCCGCGCGCCGAGCGGGATGCTGTCGGCCGGCAGTCCGTCGGGGTAGCCGCCGCCGTCCCAGCGCTCGTGGTGGTGCAGGACCCAGTCCGCGACCGGGTCGACGCCGAGGCTCTCGAGCATCCGGAAGCCGATCTGCGGGTGACGCTCGAGCACGAGGCGCTCGGCCTCGGTCAGGGGGGCCGGCTTGCGAAGAATCTCCTCGGGGATTGCGAGCTTGCCGAGGTCGTGCAGCGAGCCGGCGAGCCGGATCAGCTCGATCAGCTCAGCGTCCGCGCCCATGCGTGTCGCGATGCGCGCGGCGAGCTCGCCGACGCGCTCGGAGTGCGAGCCGGTGTACACGTCGCGTGCGTCGACCGCCTTCGCGAGGCTGGCGGCAGCCCGGTAGCGGGCCGCCCGGTCGGGGCCGGCCGCGAGACGCCGCAACTCCGCGAGCTCGACCACGTCCGGGCGATAGGCCCGCACCTGGTTCTTGCCGTGCTCCTTCGCCCAGTAGAGCGCGGAGTCGGCAAGTCGGATCAGCTCGTCGCGGCCGACGCCCTGGACCGGATAGGTCGCAAGGCCGGCGCTGACGGTGATCGTTCCGATGTGTTCGAGATCGAGTCCCGCGACGCGTTCGACGATCGAGCTCGCGCCGGAGAACGCCTGCTGGCCCTTCAGACCCGGCATCAGGACTGCGAACTCGTCGCCGCCGAGCCGGAACGCCTCGCCGCCCTGCCGCAACCGCTTGCCGACCTGGCCGAGGACGCCGTCACCGGCGGGGTGCCCGAAGCGGTCGTTGATCCGCTTGAAGTCGTCGATGTCGATCAGGCAGAGCGAGAGGGATTGGCCCTTCTCCTCGGCCAGCGTGAGCTCGCGCTGCAGGCGCTCGTGGAAGTGCCGATGGTTACCAAGATTCGTGAGCGGGTCGGTGAGCGCGAGCCGCATCGCGCGGAGTGCGCGGTAGGTCGAGCGCTGGTAGAGCGCGATCGCAAGCAGTGGGCCGATCAGCACGAACGAAAGGAACGGCGACCGCTGCCACAGCACGATCAGCATCACCGACGCCGAGGCCATCAACGCGAACGGGACGATCGAGGTCTTGACCGTCGCGTTGATGATCGTGCTGTAGGGCCGTCCCGTGCTCAGCGAGACGGCGGCGCTGATGAACGCCGTGTCGACGATGTTGTAGATGAACGCGCAGAGAGCGACTGCCCCGACGCTCGCGGCGAGGCTCTCCCCGTTGATCGGTGAGATTGCAATGCCACCCGCCGCGGTCGCCAGCGCGAACACGGCGGTGTTGAAGGCGACGCGAAGCGGCGGGCGGTGCTGGAGCGTGTGCACGGTCAGCGTCGCCGCGAACACGATCACCGTCGCCGCCGCCCAGCCGAAGAGCACGGCGGCCGCCACCCCGAAGACGAACGACAGGGTGACGCCACCGACATCGACGCCTTCGATCGGCACCGGGTACCTCTCCGCGAGCATGAGCGCGGCGAGGAATCCGGCCAGGGACGCGAGCAGGGCAGCGTCGAGCGGCCCGGTCACGACCGAGTAGACGGCCACGCCGACGACGCCGATTGCCGTGAGGCATACCGGGCCGACAAGCGCGGCGAGTCGCCGAGGCGGCAGCGCCGTCTTCAAGGCGACTGCTCTACCAGCCTAGGCTGCGAAGCCAGTCGAAGTCGCCGCCGACCAGCGAAAGCGCAAGGGCCGCGACCACCACGAAACGGATCTTCCAAGAAAACATTTTTGGAACCTCCCCAGGTTCAGATGGGACGTGCAGACATGCGGATTCTCATCCGGCGCATGGGGGCGAGCCATCACCCGAAGGAGTGATTTAGCTCAAGGGAGGTCACCTACCGCTTTCGAATGAGAAAAGGGGCGAGCCCCGCCTCTGCAAGCGGCCTCCGGCCCCAGGCGAAGCGCTCCTGGTACCACCCGGAGAGCAACTCGAGCGCGACTCCGTAGCGGGAGGAGTGCACGAACCAGCCGTTCCCGACGTAGATGCCCATGTGGTCGACCTCGCTCGGCTTCGAGCGCGGGCCCTTCGCTCCGAAGAAGATCACGTCCGCGGGCTGGAGCCCGGCGGCGGCGACCCGTCTTGCCTTCGGCACCTCGCCGCTCATCGCGTACGTCGTTCGGCCCTTGAGCTTCGTCGAGAGCGGGCCCGAGGACGCGTAGGCCTGAAGCTTGTAGACGCGCCAGACGAACCCCGAGCAGTCGAAGCCGCCGGGAACCGACTTTCCGCCGTAGATCTGCCGTGCGTCGCTCGTGCCGCCCCAGACGTAGGGGTACCCGACGAGCTTGAAGGCGGTTGCGATGATCTGGCGCTGCCAGTCGGTCAGAACCGGGAGCTGGAACGTCGCCGAGGCGGCGTGGAGCCGCTCGAGCTCGAAGCCGCGGAAGCGCACGATCTGCGCGAGGGAGTAGGCGGCCTCGGCGCGGGAGGCGGGCTCGGAGGGGAGCCGCTCGAGCGCGTCGTCCTTCGCGGCGTGGTTCTTGCGCAGCCCGAGCAGCCGAGCGACGGCCTCGGTGCCGAACCGCGAGGGCGGCGCGAGGCCGGCGGCCTTGGCGCCCGCGTTGAAGGCCTTCACGTCGGGGGTCAGCCCGAGCGCGGCGACGAGCCGGGCGTCGAGATCCTGGATCGAGAGCGAGACGCCAGGCTTGGCGATCGCAGAAGGAGTGGTGGCCGTCGCCGAGGCAATGAGCTCGGCCAACTCGCCCCGGGTGACCGTGTCGTCGGGACGGAAGGCCGCGGGATCCTGCCCGAGCACCCGGATCTCGGCCGCAGCCCACGAGGCGGGCTTGGCGGCGGCGGCGACCCCGGCCGGAACCAGCACGAGGAGAACGACCAGGAGGAGACGGCGGCGCATTCGTCTTCCATCGGCCGGGAGGAGCAGGCCTTTAGGCTCTCGACCAGTGAGGCTCGTGATTCGCCCGAACCCCGACGCCGGCGTCCGAACGGCGATCCAATTGGTCGTCGAGACGGCGCCGCCCAGGCACTCGGCCTACGGGTCGCGCTGGCGGAAGGCCGGGCTCGACTACGCGGCCGGGCGGCCGCGCAAGAGGCGCGGCGCCACCCGCGCGTAGTCCACGGCGGAGACCCAGGTCAGCACGAGCGCGACGAGAAGCGCCCACCAGGCGGCGTCGTCACTCCAGACGTCCGCCGCGGCAAGACCTCCGACGCCGGCTGCGACCGCCTGCGACCACGTCTTCAGCTTCCCGAGGTCGCGGGCCTCCATGACCACTCCACGCTCGATCGCCGCCTGCCTGAGCCCCGAGACGAGGAACTCGCGCGCGACGATCGCCGCGACCATCCAGCCCGGGAACACGCCCTCGCCGACGAGGACGATCAGCACTGAGAGGACGAGGATCTTGTCGGCGATCGGGTCGAGCAGCGAGCCCAGAGGTGAGGTGCGCCCCCGGCTTCGGGCGATTCGCCCGTCGAACCAGTCGGTCGCCATCGCGACCGCGAAGAGCCCCGTCGCCCAGAGCGCGTGGTCGTCGAAGTTCCAGACGAAGAGGAGGACGACGAAGGGGACGGAGAGAGCCCGGCCGACGGTCAGGTAATCGGGCAGGCTCATCCGACGGGGAGAATACGCGGCGAGGTGGCGGGCTTCTCCAACGTCCTCGTCGCGAACCGCGGCGAGATCGCGATCCGGATCTTCCGGACCCTGCGCGAGCTCGGGCTCTCGTCGGTCGCCGTCTACTCGGACGCAGACCGCGGAGCGCTCCACGTCCGGGTGGCGGATCAGGCGGTCGCGCTCGGCGGCGAGACCGCAGCAGAGAGCTATCTCTCGATCGAGAAACTCTTGACGGCCGCGCGCGCGAGCGGTGCTGAGGCCGTGCATCCGGGCTACGGCTTCCTCGCGGAGAACGCCGGCTTCGCCCGCGCGGTCGAGGAGGCCGGCCTCGTCTGGATCGGCCCGCCGCCGGAGGCGATCGAGCTGATGGGCCACAAGACGGCGGCGCGAACGAGGATGCAGGAGGCCGGAGTCCCGATCATCCCGGGCACGACCGACCCGGTTGCCTCTGCCGCGGAGATCGTCGCGCTCGGCGAGGAGATCGGCTACCCGCTGATCGTCAAGGCGGCGGCCGGCGGTGGCGGCAAGGGGATGAAGATCGTCGGCTCAGCCGAGGAGGCGGAGCGCGCTTTCGAGTCCGCGAGCCGCGAGGGGCAGTCGTACTTCGCGGACGCCGCCGTCTACGTCGAGCGATATCTCGAGGACCCGCGTCACGTCGAGGTGCAGGTCCTTGCCGACGCGCACGGGAACGTCATCCACCTCGGCGAGCGCGACTGCACGATCCAACGCCGTCATCAGAAACTGATCGAGGAGACCCCGTCTCCGGCCGTCGACGAGGAGCTGCGCGAGCGGATCGGGAAGATCGCGGTCGACGCCGCGCGCGCCGCCGGCTACCGCTCCGCCGGGACGATCGAGGGGCTGCTTGCGCCCGACGGCTCCTACTACTTCATGGAGATGAACACGCGGATCCAGGTCGAGCACACCGTGACCGAGGAGGTGACCGGCCTCGACCTCGTTCGCGAGCAAATCCTGATCGCCGCGGGCGAGCCACTCTCGGTGCGTCAGGAGGACGTCGTGTTGCGCGGCCACGCGATCGAGTGCCGGATCAACGCGGAAGACGTCTCCCGGGGCTTCCTGCCGGCGCCGGGACGGATCACGCACTATCGCGAGCCCGCGGGACCGGGCGTCCGCGTCGACTCCGGCGTCGTCGAGGGCTCCGAGATCTCGCCGCTCTACGACCCGATGATCGCCAAGCTGATCGTGCGCGACGTCGATCGTGAGCACGCGCGGCGGCGCATGCTGAGGGCGCTCGAGGAGTTCGAGATCGGCGGAGTGAAGACGCTGCTCGGATTCCACCGCGCACTGCTCGAGCACCCGTGCTTCGTCGCTGGCGAGACGTGCCACGGCGTCGTCGAGTCCGAGCAGCTCGCGAGCCGGGCCGAAGAGTTAGTGGCTCAGAGCCACAAAGTCCCGGCCCTCGGCTCCGGTCGCCTCGTCGAACGCGTCACGCCGGTCGAGGTCGACGGGCGCCGCTTCGAGGTCACGGTGCTCGCGCCGGAGCCGCCGTGGCTCGAGCTCGCGCGCAGCCGGCGCGAGCGCGCGGACGCCTCGGGTCACGGGGGCTCCGACGCGGTCGTCAGCCCGATGCAGGGAACCGTGCTCTCGGTTGCCGTCGCCGATGGCGACGCGGTGGAAGAGGGAGCAGTGCTCTGCATCGTCGAGGCGATGAAGATGGAGAACGAGATCACTGCGCACCGCGAAGGCGTCGTCACCGAGTTGACGGTCGCGGAGGGCGAGCCGGTGCAGAACGGCCAAGTGATCTGCGTGCTGGTCGGCGATGAGTAGCCGGCGTCCCTTCTGCAGCGACGTGTCGCGGGACAACGGCGAGTCCCTCGGTGCGACGGCGAGCCGCATCGATCACTGGCTGCTCGTCGAGTACCGCGGCCTGTGGGGGCCCGACGCACTGCGAGCCTCGGGGCTCTCCGACCAGGTGAAAGAGGCTCTGCGCGAGCAGGTGCGCGCTCGCGCACGTTCGCGGCTGCTCTTCATCCGCCGTCCGGACCGCCGCGGACGGGAGGAGCTCCGTGCCTACGCGGCGACCTCGCGGGAGGGCGAGGAGAGCCTCCGCTGCGCGTCACTCTCGTCGTACGAGGAGCTGCGCACACTCGACCTCGCGCACGCCGGCGAGCCGCTCGAGCATCCGCTCTTTCTCGTCTGCACACACGGCAAGCACGACCCGTGTTGCGCCCGCTACGGCCGTCCGCTCTTCGAGGCGCTCGCCGAGCAGGTCGAGGACGAGGCCGTTTGGCAGACGACCCACATCGGCGGCGATCGCTTCGCCGGCAACCTTCTCTGTCTCTCTCGTGGCGTGTACTACGGACGCGTCGAGCGCAAGGACGCGGGCCGCGTGCTCGACGCGCATCTCGAGGACACGATCGAGCTCGCGCACTATCGCGGCCGCTCGTGCTACTCGTTCGCCGCGCAGGCAGCCGAGCGCGACATCCGGGAGCGCACCGGGCTGCTGCACCTCGACGAGCTCCGGCTCGTCTCGGAGGAGGGCTCGCGCGTCGCGTTCTCCGACCGCGAGGGCAACGTGCACGAGCGTGAGGTGTCGCTCGAGCTCGGGCCGTTGGACTTCCTGACGTGCACGTCGCAAGAGCTGCACCGGCCGTGGCGCTACGTCGTCGTCAGCGGCTGACGAGCAGCCCCTCGCGCACGAGGCGCGCGACGAGCGCGAGCCGGCCCTCCTCGTCGAGTGTGCCGGGCAGGTCCGACGGGCGAAACGACTCATCCGTGCCGAGCACGAACTCCAGCACGTCACCCACGTGTGCGGGGAACTCGAGCGTGCGCCCCTCGAACGTGAGCTCCGCGCGGTCCTCGTGCACGACGAGGTCTGCGAGCACCGTCGGGCGGCGCTCGAGCTCGGTCTCCGAGTCGAGGTCGCGCAGCGCGCGCAGGTGCCCGACTTGCCCTTCGAGCACCGGCCGTCTGCTGCGCACCAGTCTCGACCGCATCCGCCGGTGGACGTCGTGCTCGCCGAGCCTGTCGCCGAGGCGTTCGAGCAGCTCCTCCGCGGACCCGTCCGGCGAGCGGCGGAACTCGACGTCGTCGGCGCACTCCTCCAGCGCGGCCTTGAACGCGTCGAGCCACGAGTAGACGTTCGCACCGATCGTCAGGTGCAGCGAGTCGGTGTCGGAGGTCTTCGCCTCGTGCAACCACCCGCGCGGGAGGTACAGCGTGTCGCCCGGCCGCAGCGTGACGTCGAGGACGGGCTCGCCGGGAGCGCCGAGCTTCGAGTCGTAGCGCTGGTTCTTCAGCGGGAGCTCCCACACCGGCTCGTAGACGAGCCAGCGCTTCTCGCCCGCGATCTGGAGGCAGAAGACGTCGTGCGTGTCGTGGTGAACCGGCAGCCCCTGCGCCGAGCGCGGTGTGTAGTAGGCGTTCGCCTGTGCCGGATGCTCGAGGGTTGCCTCGAGCGAGCGGCAGAACGTCGCGAGCGCGGGCCACCAGTGGTGCATCCCCTGGATCACGAGCGTGGCACCCGAGTCGAAGGCCTCTGCGACCCGAGCCACGTCGGCCATGCCCTTGAAGGGGACGGGCCGCCACGACACATCGACGAGGTAGTCGCTTGCGCGCAGCTTGGTCTCCGCGCGAACGAGCCGGAACGCGGGGGAGCGCAGGCCGCCCGACTCCAGCAGTCCCTCGACGTCCTCCGTGGTCAGGAGGTCGTCGAAGCGCCCGGGCTCGTCGCGCTCCACGACGAGCGGCTTGCGCTCCCAGTGCTCGGCGAGGAACGTCGCTTCCTCGACCGGCTCGACGCAGCGCGCGAGGGCGCTACGAAGCGTCCGTGCCGTCTGCGTCTGCGTCGGTGTCGTCGCTGTCGACGTCGGTCGGCTCGGTCGCGTCTGTGCCGTCCGAGTCCGGCTCTTCGTCCGCGACCTCGCTGCTGTACTGGTCGGTGCGGATCTGGTCGTCGGTGAGGGTGGTCGTGCGCTCGTCCATTGATCCTCCATGCGTGGGTTGACGGCGAACCACGAGGTTACAAGGTGTGCGTGGGTAGAGTCCGCCGCCGGTGGACCTGTACGAGTACCAGGGCAAGGAGCTCTTCAAGCGCTTCGGGATCCCCGTGTCGGAGGGGAAACTCGCGACGACGCCAGACGAGGCGCGCGCGGCCGCGGAGGAGATCGGCGGGCAGGTCGTCGTCAAGGCGCAGGTCCTCACCGGCGGGCGCGGCAAGGCCGGCGGCATCAAGCTCGCCGAGAATCCCGACGACGCGCGGGACAAGGCCGAGCAGATCCTCGGGCTCGACATCCGCGGCCACGTCGTGCGCAAGCTCTGGATCGAGAGCGCGTCCGACATCGCGAAGGAGTACTACCTCTCGCTCACATTCGACCGTGGCGCGAAGCAGCCGCTCTTCATGTTCACCAAGGAAGGCGGGATCGACATCGAGGAGGTCGCAGAGTCCACGCCGGAGAAACTCGTGCGCCTGCACATCGACCCGTTCGAGGGCTTCCAGCCGTGGCAGGGACGGCGCCTCGTCTACGGCGCGGGGGTCGATGACCCGAGCGAGCAGAAGCAGATCCTCTCGATCGTCGGGAAGCTCTACGAGGCCTTCGTCGCGACCGACGCAATGCTCACGGAGATCAACCCGCTGATCGTCACGCCCGACGGCGAGGTCAAGGCGCTCGACTCGAAGTTCACCGTGGACGACGCGGCGCTCTTCCGGCATCCGGACATCGCGGAGATGCGCGACCTCGACGCGGTGCCGCCCGAGGAGCGTGCGGCGCGCGAGAAGGGCGTCACGTACGTGAAGCTCGACGGCGAGGTCGGGATCCTCGGCAACGGCGCAGGGCTCGTGATGTCGACGCTCGACGTGATCGCGCTCGCGGGCGGTCGTCCCGCGAACTTCTGCGACCTCGGCGGCGGCGGCGACGCGGAGGGCGTCGTCGACGCGCTCGGCGTGATCACGGCCGACCCGCAGGTGAAGTCGATCTTCTTCAACGTCTTCGGAGGGATCACGCGCTGCGACGAGGTCGCGCGCGGGATCCTCGCCGCGCTCGACCGGATGACGATCGAGCACCCGATCGTCGTGCGACTCGACGGGACGAACGCGGAGGAGGGCAGGGAGATTCTCAAGGAGGCATCGCCACCGAACCTCCACGTCGAGCCGACGATGCTCGACGCAGCGAGACGCGCAGTGGAGCTCGCCGCATGACCGACGTCTGGTCCGAGCGTGCGGAGGCGTTCCGCGAGAGCCCGACGCACAAGGAGGGACCCGATCTCGACCTGCTGGTCGAGTGGTGCGAGCCCGGCGAAGGCGTTCAGGCGCTCGACGTTGCGACCGGGGGCGGCCACGTCGCCCGACGGCTGCAGGAGGCGGGCTGCGACGTCGTCTCGGTCGACCCCGCGCCGGGGATGAGACCGACGGTCGTTGCGCCGGCAGAGCATCTGCCGTTCGCCGACGGAAGCTTCGACGTCGTCGCGTGCAGGATCGCCGCGCACCACTTCTCCGACGTTCTCGCTGCGGTTCGTGAGATGGCGCGCGTCGCGCGCGACCGGCTGGTCGTACAGGACAACGTCTTGATCAGCGAAGAGGTCGAGGAGGCCGAGAAGCTGCGCGACCCGACGCACGTGCGCTGCTACACGGAGGACGAGTGGCGCGGCTTCTTCGCGGCTGCAGGGCTGGAGGTCGTCGACGAGCGCACGTTCGAGCGCCGGGTCGAGGTCGAGCCGTGGCTCGCGCGCGTCGAGACGCCGGCCGACGATGCCGCGCGCGTCCGCGAGCTGCTCGCCGAGCACATCGAGGACGACCGGGTCACCCTCCGCTCGATCGTCTTGAAGGGAACGAAGTAGTGGCGATCGTCGTCGACCAAGACACGCGACTCGTCGTGCAGGGCCTGACCGGAAGCGAGGGCCGCTTCCACGGCCTACGCAACCGCGCCTACGGCACGAACGTCGTCGCGGGAGTCACTCCCGGCAAGGGTGGCCAGGACGTCGAGGGCATCCCGGTCTACGACACCGTCGCCGAGGCCGTCGAGCAGGCCGGCGCGAACACCTCTTTGGTCTTCGTACCTGCGCGCTTCGCCGCCGACGCCGCGTACGAGGCGGTCGACGCCGGCATCGGAACCGTGATCGTCATCACCGAGCACATCCCGGCCCACGAGATGCTCCGCGTCTACACGTACGTGCGTCCGAAGGGGATCACGATGATCGGCCCGAACTGCCCGGGCGTGCTCTCCCCGGGGAAGGCAAACGTCGGGATCATCCCCGCGGAAGTCTTCGCCGAGGGCGCGATCGGGCTCGTCTCGCGTTCCGGAACGCTCACGTACCAGATCGGGTACGAGCTGGCTCAGCTCGGCCTCGGCAACTCGTCGATCGTCGGGATCGGCGGCGACCCGGTGCCCGGCTCGTCCTTCATCGACATCCTGGAGAAGTTCGAGGCCGACCCGCAGACCGAGCTGGTCGTGATGGTCGGTGAGATCGGCGGCAATGAAGAGGAGAAGGCGGCGGAGTTCATCCGCGACCGGATGTCGAAGCCGGTGCTCGCGTACATCGCGGGCTTCACCGCGCCGCCGGGCAAGACGATGGGTCACGCCGGGGCGATCATCTCCGGCTCCTCCGGCACCGCGCAGGCGAAGAAGGAAGCGCTCGAGGACTGCGGCGTCCGCGTCGGCACGACGCCGACCGAGGTCGCCCAGCTCGTCGCCGACGCAGTCGGCGCGAGGGCCTAGTCGCGAAGATTCGCGCAGGCGTCGCTCGACTCGAGCGCCTGTTTCAACTCGCCTGCTGGATCGAGGGCGCGGAGCTTCTCGATCGTCAGCTCGATGGTCGCCGCAGCCGCGGCGAGCTCGCGTGACAGCGCGGCGAGCCGGGCGAGCGCCTCGCTGACGCTCCCTGCCGGCTGGTCGATGCCCGCACGCGCGTTCGCGGCGCGCTCGCGCAGGACGCTCTCGAGGTGGTCGAGCTCCTGCTCGATCTCGTCACGCGCCTCGAGGTCCGGCAACCCAAGCTCGCCGAGATCCGCGAGCAGGTCGTCGGAGGCGGCCACCGCCTCTCGGATCGACTCGTCGAGCTGCTCCTCGGAGAGCGCCGCCGGCTCGGCGAGCTCGGCCGCGGCCTCCTGAACCCGCTCGCGCCAGTCGTCGATGGCCCCACAGAAGTCGTCGGCCCAGGCCTCGGTACTCGAGTCGTCGCCTCCGCAGCCCGCGGCGAGCACGGCGAGGCAGCAGGCGGCGACGAGAACGGCTCGCCTCATACCCAATAGTCAATCGCCCGGGTCGGCCGGAGCCGTCGCATGGGGGTAGACAGCGGCCGGATTGCGGCTAGGGTCAGGAGCTTACGAACAGACCAGGGCGGCGCATCTCCTTTTTCTGCGGCCCGTCACGTTCAGCTCTCCCTATGCCCTTTCACCCCCGCAGACTCCTGCTGGCGGTCGCTCTTACTGCGGCCGTCTTCGCCTTCGCGGCCCCGGCCGCCTTCGCCAGGCACGATCCGCAGCCGACCCTCCAGGCGAAGCCCACCCTCGGCGAGCGTGCGGCGAAAGTCGCCCTCCGGGCCGTCGGTGTGCCGTATCGCTGGGGAGGGAGCTCGCCCGCCGGCGGCTTCGATTGCTCCGGGCTCGTCTACTGGGCCTACGGAAAGCTCGGCGTCGAGCTACCGCACAGCTCCTATGCGCTCTACGACCAGGGTCGCCGGGTTGCGCGCTCGAGCATGAAGCCGGGCGACTTGGTCTTCTTCTACGGGCTCGGGCACGTCGGGATCTACCTCGGCCGTGGGCGGATGGTGCACGCCCCGCACTCCGGCAGCCTGGTCGAGGTCGTCAGGCTGGGCGGCTCGGGCTACGGCGGACGACTCGTCGGCGCGCGACGCATCGCCGCCAGCTGATCCGCCGCGGCCATCTCTACACTCGAAGCGTGGAGACGATCAGCTTCGCGCGTGGGATTCCTGCCCCCGAGTGCCTGCCCATCGAGGAGCTCGCGGACTGCGCGAAGGCCGCGATCGAGCGTGACGGTCGGACGGTGCTCTCATACGGCCCCGGCGGCGGTTACCCACCGCTTCGCGCCTGGATCGGAGAACGTCACGGCGTCGATCCGGCTCGAATTCTCGTCACGAACGGCTCGCTGCAGGGGTTCGTCTTCCTCGCGAACCGCTTCGCCGGGGAGCGGCGCTTCCTCGTCGAGGCGCCAACGTACGACCGGCCGCTGAAGACCCTCCGAGAGCTGGGCGCGGACGTCGTCGCGATCCCGCAGGACGACGACGGGCTCGACGTCGACGCTCTGGAGGAGGAGCTCGGGCGCGGCCCGGCGCTCCTCTACACGATCCCGACGTTCCAGAACCCGAGCGGTAGGACGCTCACGACCGAACGCCGCCGCCGCGTCGCCGAGCTCGCGGCCGAGCACGATCTCCTCGTCTACGAGGACGACCCGTACGGGCTCGTCCGCTTCGAGGGCGAAGCCCCGCCGAGCCTGCTCGAGCTCGCCGGCGGAGAGCACGTCCTCTACAGCTCGTCGTTCTCGAAGACGATCGCGCCCGGCGTCCGCGTGGGCTACTTCGTCCTGCCGGAAGCGCTCGCCGCGGAGCTCGAAGCGCTGGCCGTGTCGACCTACATCACGCCCGCACTGCTCGGCGAGGCGACCGTCTACGAGTTCCTCAGGCGCGGCGCGTTCGAGCCCAACCTCGAGCGGGTGTGCGGTCTGCTTCGCGAGCGCCGCGACGCGATGCTCGGCGCGCTCGAGTCCGAGCTCGGCGACCGCGCGACGTGGAGCACGCCGGAGGGCGGCTACTTCCTCTGGCTCGACCTGGGCGTGGAGACCGCCGAGCTCCTCGGCCGCGCCGAGCAGGCGGGGGTCACCTTCATCAAGGGTGCGGACTTCTTCCCTCCCGGCGAGGGCGGCGAGCGCTCGGTGCGGCTGGCGTTCAGCTTCGTCTCGCCGGCCGAGATCGTCGAAGGGATCGGGCGCCTCGCCGCGCTCGTCCCGGCGGCGGCCAGGGTCTAGCTAGCGAAGACCCTAAAGGCGGCCGCTTCGCGGCCGCTGCCGTAGCGGTCTCAGCCGCGAGGGGGCTAGTTAGGCGGCCGCGGGGCTCGCGGCCACGGTCCGCGGCACGAGCGCGGGCTGGCGGGGCGGCACGAGCGACCCACGCTGGGAGGCTCGGAAGGTGGGGCAGATGTCGTCGCCGGCGAGGGCGCACAGGCCGGCCCGCCGGAAGTAGCAATCATCGCACGTTGGTTTGATGCTCTTGCTCATCTCTCCCCTTGTTCGCCCAAAACTCAGCTTGCAAACAGGCGTGGAGTCTACGGTGCCTGTTCGGTCGCGCAAGGCCCGAGCGGATGAAAGCTGTGCACTTTGCGGCCCATTCCAAAATGGCGAAATCTGCTCAATCTTGGCGTGCAGGCGGCAATGTTGCCAGGCTCCGCAACGCCTGTTGAAAACTGGTCACAGGCACAATCCGGATCCCATCCGCGTAGCGCCTCGCCTCGGCTGCGTTATCCCCAGCCGGTACGAGGAAGACCTTGATCCCGGCGCGCTCGACGCCGATCGTCTTCTGCTTGACGCCGCCGATCTCGCCGACGGTCCCGTCGAGCTCGAGCGCACCGGTCACGGCGACCCGGTTCCCGTGGTCTACGTCGCGGCCCAGCTCCTCCATCAGATCGAGCGCGAAGGCGAGCCCGGCGGAAGGCCCGCCGACGCCGTTCGTGTCGATCTCGACGTCGACCGGGAGCTTGATGTCGGCGGCCTGCGAGACGATCACGCCGATCACCGGCGTGCCCTGTGGCCCGCGGATCGGCCGGACGCGTACCTCCGCCTGCTCGTCGCCGCGCTTGACGACCAGCAGCACGTCTTTCTCGGTGCCGCTCTCCCGGATCGCGCCGCGGAGCCCCGCGGGCCCTGTCACGGGCTTTCCGCCCGCGCTCGTGACCACGTCGCCCGAAAGCAGCTTGCCGGCGGCGGGCGACTCCGGGTCGACGAACTCGATCCGCGCGCCGATCGGCTTGGCGACGACCTTGTAGCCGAGCTCACGCAGCGCCACGGCGGCGGCGACGCGCTGCGACATCTGCATCTCCTGCAGCTCTTCGTTCCGCCGCTGGCTCTCGCTCACTCCCGGTGGGCGAACCTGCTCGGCCGGGACGACCGTCGCACCCTCGCGAACGCTCGGAAAGATCCGCTCGATCAGCGTCGCCTTGCGGACGAGCACGTCGACGAAGAAGATGCCGCCGTCCTTCGGGTCCTTCCCGCCTTCCACCTCGACGAGTGGTGCAACGGGATGCGCAGTGTTCGGAAGGAAGATGTAGCTCTCGGTCGGGAGGAGCCAGACCGTGACGGCAACCGCCGCGACCAGGAGTCCGGCGACGAAGAGCCGGACCGGCGAGAACAGCCGCAGCACTCCCGAATGCTAGCTGCGCAAGCCGCGAATCCGCGTGCGCGGATCCGCGGCGCGCGAAGATCCCTAAAGGCGGCCGCTTCGCGGCCGCTCGCGTAGCGGTTTCACATCGCGCTCGATCACAGGAGGGCTCGGGTCAATCCCCCGTCGACCGAAACGACGGTGCCCGTAACGTACGAAGCCCGCGCAGAAGCGAGGAAGCAGACCACGTCACCCACCTCGCGGGGGGAGCCCAGGCGGCCGATCGGGATCGTCTGGAGATCCTGCGCCGTAGGACCGTCGGGATAGACCTCTCGGATCCGCGCTGTGTCGATTCGTCCCGGAGCGATCGAGTTGACCGTGATTCCCTGTGGGCCGAGCTCGCGGGCGAGGGTCTTCGCCCAGCCGATCACGCCGGGCCGGACGACGTTGGAGAGCGCGAGGTTGTCGACGGGCTCCTTCACGGTGCTCGAGGTGACGTTCACGATGCGGCCGTTCGAGCTCTTGCCGAGGTAGGGGAGACACAGCCGCGTCAGCCTGATCGCCGAGAGGAGGAGCAGCTCGACGGCTTCCTCGACGAGCTCGTCGGTGAGGTCGACGCCTCGGGTTCGGGGTGGCCCGCCCGAGTTGTTCACGAGCACGTCGATCCCGCCGAACGCCTCGACGGTCTTCACGACGAGCCGCTGCAGGTCGGCGGGGTTCGTGACGTCGCCGCGCACGGCAAGCGCTCCGAGGCGGTCGGCCTCGCGGTCGAGCGGCTCGCGGCGCCGCGCGAACATCGCGACGTTCGCTCCCTCCGCGGCGAGCGCCTCCGCGACCCCGAGCCCGATCCCTTCCGATGCACCGCAGACGATCGCGGTGCGGCCTCGAAGGCCGAAGTCCATCAGGTGGTCAGAACGCCGACGACGTCTCGGACGGCGGCAGTGGACTCGTCGAGCCAGCCGCGCTCCTCGTCGGTCAGGTCGAGCTCGATGATCTGCTCGATCCCGGCCGCGCCGAGCTTGACCGGCACGCCCATGTAGAGGCCGTCGACTCCGTACTCGCCCTCGAGGTACGCGGTGCACGGCAGCACGCGCTTCTCGTCGAGGCAGACCGCGTCGACCATCTGCGCAGCGGCCGCGCCGGGCGCGTACCAGGCCGACGTGCCGAGCAGCGTGACGAGCTCGCCGCCGCCCTTGCGCGTGCGCTCGACCATTGCGTCGATCTTGTCTTTCGCGGCGAGCTTCGTCAGCGGGACGCCGCCGACTGTCGTGGCGCTGACGACCGGGACCATCTGGTCGCCGTGGCCGCCGAGGACCATCGCGGTGACGTCCTTCACCGACGCGCCCGTCTCCTGGGCGATGAACGTCGAGAAGCGCGCCGTGTCGAGGATCCCCGCCATCCCGAAGACGCGCTCTTTCGGCCACTTCGAGACGCTCTTGGCGACGTGGCACATCGCGTCGAGCGGGTTCGAGACGACGATCAGGATCGCGTCGGGCGACGCCGCGACCACGGCCTCCGTGACCGACTTGACGATCTTCTCGTTCGTCGTCACGAGGTCGTCTCGGCTCATCCCGGGCGAGCGCGGCAGCCCCGCCGTGATCACCACGACCGACGAGCCCGCGCTCTCCTCGTAGCCGTTCGAGCCGACGACGTTGGGCTCGAAGCCGAGCACCGCGCCCATCTGGTCGATGTCGAGTGCCTTGCCCTGCGGCAGTCCCTCTTTGATGTCGACGAGGACCACGTCCGCGTAGTCGCGCTGCGCGAGCACCTGCGCGCACGTCGCGCCGACGTTCCCGGCCCCGACGACGGTCACCTTCTGCCTCAAACTCGCACTCCCAGCTTCTCGATGATCGCGTCTGCGACCTCGCTCGTCCCGACCGCGGTCGGGTCGTCTCGGGACGGCTTCATGTCGTAGGTCACGCTCGTCCCCTCGCGGATCACCTCGGCGATCGCAGCCTCGAGATTCTCGGCCGCGGCGTCCTCGCCGAGGTGGCGGAGCATCAGCATTCCCGAGAGGAGCTGCGCCATCGGGTTCGTCTTGTTCTGGCCGGCGTACTTCGGAGCCGAGCCGTGCGTCGGCTCGAACACCGCGGCACCGTCGCCGAAATTCGCGCCAGGAGCAAGCCCGAGCCCGCCGATCATCCCGGCGCAGAGATCGGAGAGCACGTCGCCGTAGAGGTTCGGCAGCACGAGCATGTCGTACTCCTCCGGTCGTTGAACGAGCTGCATGCACATGTTGTCCACGATCCGGTCGTCGAACTCGATGTCGGAGTTCTCCTCGGCGACCTCACGCGCGACGTGCAGCCAGAGCCCGTCGCTGAACTTCATGATGTTCGCCTTGTGGACGGCGGTCACCTTGCGGCGGCCCATCTTCCGCGCGTAGTCGAAGGCAAACTCGAAGATGCGCCGCGTCCCAGTGACCGAGATCGGCTTGATCGAGATGCCCGCATCGCGCCAGCGGAGCTCGCCGCCCTTCGACTCGATCCAGGCGATCAGCTCTTCGGCGTCAGGCGTTCCCTGCTCGTACTCGATCCCGGCGTAGAGGTCTTCGGTGTTCTCGCGGATGATCACGAGGTCGACGTCGTCGAAGCGCGAGCGCACACCGGGATACGTCTTGCACGGGCGCACCTGCGCGTACATGTCGAGCGCCTTGCGGAGGCCGACGTTGACGGAGCGGAAGCCTCCTCCGACGGGCGTCGTGATCGGCCCCTTCAGCGCGACGCCGTTCGCGCGGATCGAGTCGAGCGTTTCTTCCGGAAGCGGGTTGCCACCGTGCACGTCCATCGCCGCCGCGCCCGCGGGACGGACGTCCCAGTCGAACTCGACACCGGTCGCCTCGAGCACTCTGCGGGTCGCTTCGGTCAGCTCGGGACCGATGCCGTCCCCGGGGATCAGCGTTACGCGGTGGGACATACCGGGGGCGGACTGTATCGATACAGTCCGCGCCGATGAGCGCCACCACCGACTTCCGGCCGGGGCTCGAAGGCGTGGTCGCGGTCGAGACGGAGATCGCCGAGCCGGACCGCGAGGGCGGCCAGCTCCGGTATCGCGGGATCGACATCGAAGAGCTGGTCGGCAAGTACCCCTACGAGTACGTGTGGGGGCTTCTCGTCGACAATGACCTGAGCTCGAAGATGCCGGACCCCGAGCCGGTCGAGCCCGCGGGGCTCACGGGCAACGCGCCGGCCGACCTGCAGGCCGAGACCGCGCGGCTCGCGGGCGAGTGGAAGCTCGGCAAGCTGAGCGAGATCTCGGACGAGCAGGCGCGCGAGGATCTCGGCCGCCTCTCCGCGCAGATGATGGAGATCGTCGCGCGCTCCGCCGCCGTCGCCGACGGGCGCGAGCCTGCGTCAGACGCCGTCGTCGCGAAGGGAAAGACCGCCGCCGAGAAGTTCCTGCTGCGCTGGCGCGGCGAGGCGGACCCGAAGCACGTCAAGGCGATCGACACGTACTGGATCTGCACCGCGGAGCACGGGCTGAATGCGTCCACGTTCACGGCGCGCGTGGTCGCGTCGACGGGTGCGGATGCAGGCGCAGCGCTTTCGTCGGCCGTCGGCGCGCTCTCCGGCCCGCTGCACGGCGGCGCGCCCGCGTACGTCAAGCCGATGCTCGAGGAGGTCGCGAAGCTGGGCGACGCGGAGCGCTGGGTGAAGGAAGCACTCGAGAGCGGCAAGCGGATCATGGGCTTCGGTCACCGCGTCTACCGCGCGGAGGACCCTCGCTCGCGCGTGCTGAAGCGAACGGCGAAGGAGCTCGGCGCGGCGAACATCGACGTCGCGGAGGAGCTCGAGGCGGTCGCGCTCCGCATGCTGCAGGAACGTCATCCCGAGCGCGTGCTCGCGACGAACGTCGAGTACTACTCGGCCGTCGTGCTCGACAGTGCGGAGATCCCGCCGCCGCTCGCACCCGCGATGTTCGCCTGCTCGCGTGTCGCCGGCTGGTCGGCGCACATCCTCGAGCAGAAGCGAACCGGGCGGCTCTTCCGGCCTTCCGCGCGCTACGTCGGCCCAGAACCCCGCTCGCTCGACACCGCTTGACACTCGCAGAGGCGGCGGCGAAGGCGGAAGAGCTGGCCAAGGTCGGCGACGAGAAGGCGCTCGCGACGCTACGGCTCCAGTGGGACGACGACCTGGAGATGTCGGCGCGGGACCCGGACTTCCGCGTCCGCGCGCAGGCCTACCGCGCGATCGCGCAGTTCCGGTTTCGGCAGAAGACGGAGCTGCTCCGCCGTGGGCTCGAGGACGACAGCCCGGCGTGTCGCGGCTCCGCGCTCGTGGCGCTCGAGGCGCTTTCGCGCGATCATCCCGGCGTCGTCAACCAGGTGCGCGCCAAGCTGCACTCGCTGGCCGACAGCGACGGCAACCAGGCCGTGCGACGCCTCGCGATCGTCTGCCTGAAGAACGCGTCGCCGCAGCCCGACACGATCCGCCTGCTCAAGGGGTTGTCCGAGGACGACGAGCAGGACCGCGAGTTGCGTGACATCGCTCGCAAGGTCGCGGAGCTCCTCCGCAAGAAGTCCGGCGCCGCGAAGAGCTAGCTAGGCGTGGCGGCCGCACGTGCGGCCGGGGATCTCGTGGCCGCAGGAGGGGCAGCGGCGTCGCGAGCGCTTCCACTCGAGCGCGTTCTTCTGCACGCCGGCGATCGCCATCCACACGCCCACGCCCGTCGAGGCGAGCAGCGCGGCGAGCTGCGGTGTGAATCCGTTCAGTCCGATGTTCGTTTGTTTACGCTCGGCCGCGCTCCCAAACGCCTCCGCGCGTGCGGGTGGGCCTGGAAGTAGAGCTCCCGGCGCCGCCTGTCTGACACGTGCGTGTACAGCTCCGTCGTGGCGAGGTCGGCGTGGCCGAGCATCTCCTGGACGCTGCGGAGGTCGGCCCCGCCTTCGAGCAGGTGCGTGGCGAAGGAGTGCCTCAGGAGGTGCGGGTGGACGCGCCCAGGCTCGAGGCCGGCCTTCTCCGCCAGCTTGCGGAGGATCAGGAAGACGCCGGATCGGGTCAGCGGCCCGCCCTTCGCGTTCAGGAACAGCTCGGGACGCTGGCGCCGCTCGAGGTAGGGGCGGCCGCGCGAGAGGTAGCGGCGAAGCGACTCGGCGGCGCGCCGGCCGATCGGCACGATCCGCTCCTTCGATCCCTTGCCGAGCGCGCGCACGATGCGCTGGTCGAGGTCGACGCTGCCGCGTTCGAGCGAGACGAGCTCGCTGACGCGAAGGCCGGCGCCGTAGAGGAGCTCGACGATCGCCGAGTCGCGCAGCGAGCGAGGTGTGGTCCCGTTCGCCGCGTCGATCAGGCGCTCGGCCTCGGACGGCGAAAGCGTCCGCGGCAGGCGTCGCACCCGTCGCGGCGGCGAGAGCTCGGCGGCGGGGTTGTCCGCGCGGGCGCCGAGCAGCATCAGATGCCGGTAGAGACTTCGCAGCGCAGCGATGCGGCGCGCGATCGTTGCGCCGGAGAGCCCGTCCGCGCGCTGCTGCGCGAGGTAGCGCTCCAGCTCCTCGGTCGTCGCGCGGGAAGGAGCCGAGCCGAGGAACCGCGCGAAGTGCTCGAGGTCGCGCCGGTACGCGTCGACGGTGCGCGGCGCACGCTGTGCAGCGAGCACGGCGAGGAAGCCGTCGAGCTCAGGATCGGGGATGCGCGCTGTCGTAGACACGGCGCAGCCTCTTTCCGTCGACGTGGCTGTAGACCTGCGTGGTGGAGAGGGACGAGTGCCCGAGAAGCTCCTGGATCGTGCGGAGGTCCGCACCGCCTTCGAGCAGGTGCGTCGCGAACGCGTGCCGCAGCTTGTGCGGGTTCGGGCAGATCCGCCGCAGCGTGCTCGTGTCGAGCCGTTTCCCGCGCGTGGAGAGGAACAGCGCCGCCTCGGCGCCGCGAACGAGCTGGGGACGCGCGTCGCGGACGTAGAGCGAGATCCAGTACGCGGCCTCCTCGCCGAGCGGCACGACGCGCTCCTTGTCGCCCTTGCCGTGCACGCGCACGAGCTCTTGCTCGAAGTCGACGTCGGCGAGGTCGAGCAGCACCGCCTCTCGCGAGCGCAGGCCCGCCGAGTAGATCAGCTCGAGCAGCGCGCGGTTGCGGAGCTGGAGCGGGCCGTCGCCCTCGAGCGCGTCGAGGAGCGCTTCGATGTCCTTCGTCACCGGCGTGTTCGGCAGTCGCCGCGCGCGCCGTGGCGAGAACGTTCCCTCGGGCACGCGCGAGGGTCCGAGCGCGTGGCGCAGGAACGACCGGATCGCTGCGAGCTTGCGCGAGATCGTCGCGGGGGCGAGCTTGCGCCGGTCGCGTCCGAGCTCTGCCGCGTAGTCGGCGAGCGCCCGCGCGTCGATGTCCTCGAGGGCGGTACCGCGCTTGCCGAGCCACGCCGCGAACGGCTCCAGGTCGAAGCGGTACGAGCGGCGCGTGCCCTCGGACAGGGACGGCGAAGCCAGGAAGCGCTCGACGGCATCCACGCCTAATGGTTCGGCGCCTCGGTACTATCGCCTCCCCGTGGAGGCCAGGAACGAGCTCCGCGACCGTCTCGCCAGGGTGGCCGTGGAGTACGGCGCGAACATCCAGCCGGGTCAGGTCGTCAACGTCAACGCAGAGCACGGCCAGCACGAGCTGGCGCGCGCGGTCGCAGCGCACGCGTACCGACGCGGTGCGCGGTTCGTCGACGTCTGGTACTTCGACCCGCACGTCAAGCGAGCGCGGATCGAGCACGCGGAGGAGGACACGCTCGACTACGTGCCGCCGTGGTACGGCAAGCGTGCGCTCACCGTCGGCGAGCTGCACGGCGCGCTGATCTCGATCGCAGGCCCGACCGCGCCGGGGCTCCTGGGCGATCTCGACGCGACGCGCGTCGGACGCGACCTGCTGCCGCGCATCAAGGAGAACTTCGAGGTGATCAACCGCAACGCCTCGACCTGGGTCGTCCTGCCCGGGCCGGTCGAGGGCTGGGCGCGCCAGGTCTTCCCGGACGAAGCGGATCCGCTCGGCAAGCTGTGGGACCAGGTCGCGCACGTCTGCCGGCTCGACACGGACGACCCGGTCGCTGCGTGGCGCGAGCGCTTCGCCCAGACCGCAGCCGTCGGCAGTCGCCTGACGGAGCTCGGCTTGGACGCGGTGCACTTCGAAGGGCCTGGCACGGACCTGACGGTCGGGCTGCTGCCGACGTCGAAGTGGCGCAACGCGAACGAGACGACGGTCGACGGCATCGACTACGTCCCGAACCTCCCGTCGGAGGAGCTGACCGCGACGCCCGACCCGCAGCGCGCGGACGGCGTAGTCCGGTCGACGCGCCCGCTCGTCCTCAGCGACGGGACGCTGATCGACGGGATCACCGTGCGGTTCGAGGACGGCTACGCGGTCGAGATCGACGCAAAGGTCGGCGGCGACGCGCTGCGCGGGCGAACGGCGGTCGACGAGGGAGCCAAGCGCCTCGGGGAAGTTGCGCTCGTCGACCGCGAAGGACGCATCGGCCCGCTCGGCACTGTGTTCTTCAACACGCTGCTCGACGAGAACGCGGCGAGCCACCTCGCGCTCGGCGGTGCGTACGAGTCACTGGTCGGCTCCGAGGATGTCGACAAGATCAACCGCTCCGACCTGCACCTCGACTTCATGATCGGCAGCGACGAGGTCGGCGTCACCGGGATCACGCGCGACGGTGCGCGCGTCCCGATCCTTCGCGGCGGCGCCTGGCAGATCTAGCCGGCTCTAGCCGGAGACGACGAGCGTGCCTTCCATGCCGTTGGCACGGTGGCCGTCGATCGGGCAGTAGAGCTCGTACTCACCCGCAGCGAGCTCGACCGTGACTTCGCCCGAGTCACCGGGGTTCAGCGTGTCCGTCTCCTCCTCGACGCCGTTGCCCTCGATCTCGAGCGCGTGCGTCGTCTGGCCGTCGTTCGTGACCATGAAGGTGTAGGTCCCCGCTGAGTCGAGCTGTACCGTCTTGGGCTCGAGCGCACCGTCGACGAGCGACATCGTGACCGGGGTCCCGGCAGCTGCGGCGCCCGTCGTGGTGCCGCCGCCGGAGTCGTCCCCGTCGCCACCGCAGCCGGCGAGCGCGAGCACCGCGACCGGGATGAGCAAGTACCTCACACCCGGAACTACGGCGCGGGCCGGCCTTCGGATTCGGCTACCGGACGGCGGAGACGATCTCGTCCGACAGGCTCGGAAACGCCTTCAGGAACTCGGCGCGCTCGGTCTTGAACCGCTCCGCGAGCGCGCGGTAGTCCTCAGCGCGTCCGGCCGCCTCGTAAAGCCGTCTCGGCTGCAGGACGTCGAGGTCGTCCGCGTCGATGCCCGGCACGGAGCTCGCGACGAGGTAGTGGAAGTCGGGGTCGGTCTCCCACCCGATCGTCCCCTCCGCGATTCCCTTGACGATCGCCGACGAGTGCTTGATCTTGACCTTCTTCGAGCGTTCGTCGCTCTCCGGCCCGCCGACCCGCCCGGTGTTCATCAAGTACACCTCGAGCGGGTGCTCCTCGAGCAGCTCGAGGAAGCGGTTGCCCTGCAGGTCGTGCGACATCGGGAAGAACGGGTTCGTGCCGGGTACGCGCAGGAACTTGCCTGCCTCGTCGGCGCCGCCGGCGCTCGTGCCCTGCGTCTCGCCGAGCATGAAGAAGGCCGCTGCCTGCGGCCCTTCGAGCTTCGCGACTGCCGGGATGATGTTCTCGTTGCGGTTCAGGATGAGCAGGAAGTGCGCGTCCGCGATGTGGCGGTCGGCGCCCGCCTCGATCACCCGGAACGGAAACGTGGCACGCCCGTTCTGCGTGTACGAGGTGTCGTAGAAGTCGACGTCGTCACCGTGCTGGGAGACGTTCTCGAGGTACGAGTCCGGCTGCGTAACGGCGCCGTAGATCGTCGGCTCGTCGTCGGGGTTGAGGCCGAACGTCTTCGCGAAGCACCCGTTCTCCGTCACGTAGACGTGGCCGTTCGGCATCCACGCGACGAAGTCGTCCTGCACCGGGATCGAGCCGTTCTGGCGCGTGAAGGTCGTCGTCGTCTTGCCGGTGCCTGAGAGCCCGACGATCATCCCGACGCGCTCGCCCTGGTCGGTGGGGATGATCTTGCAGCCGGCGTGCAGCGGCAGCCCGCCGCGGTCGTAGACGAGCTTGTTCCACATGCGCAGCCCGCCCTTCTTCGACTCGCCGAAGTAGTCCGAGTTGAAGACTCGCGTGACGCCCTGCTCGAGGTCGACCGCGATCAGCCGATCGTCGGGGAAGCTCTCGGCCTTCAGGTTCGGCGTGTAGATCACCGTGAGCTCCGGCTCGAAGTCGCCGCCCGGCTCGAGGTCGAAGTAGAGCTGCTGCTGCATCGCCGCGATGTTCGCGTTCGCCGCCTCGATGTAGAGGCGCGTCGGCGTGCGGAAGTCGGGGTCGTTCCCGATGTAGCCGTCGATCACGACCATCTCCTGGCCCGCGATGTAGTCGTCCTGGAGCTCGGCCCACTTCAGACCGTCCTCTTGGGTCATCGACTGGTTCTGGCCGTCCGGCTCGTCGGTGACGAGGTAGGTGGAGCGCTTCGACCGGCTTACGACCTCGGTCGAGATGTTGACGTTGCCGTACTGCGTCGAGCGCGCGTTCGGCATGCGCAAAGTGAGCTCCTTCGCGTCCGCCGGGCTCGGGTTGTCGATCACCGATGCCGCAGAGGGCAGCCGGAACGCCATCTTCGCCACGCGCACTCCTTCGTCGCTTCCGGGACGCGGGGATCCTACCCGGGCTGGGGAGCCCGAAGCGCATTTGCCAGCTGCGTCCGGGAGCCGACTCCCAGCTTGCGGTAGGCGTTTCGCAGGTGGAACTCGATCGTCTTGGTGCTCAGGAAGAGCTGCGCGGCGGCTTCCTTGTTCGACGCTCCGGCCGCGACCGTGCGCGCAACCTGGAGCTCCTGCGGCGTCAGCTCCTCGCGGGCTGCCTCGTCCCTGCGGATCTGCTCGCCGCTCGCCCGGAGCTCGTCGCGAGCTCGGTCCGCCCAGGCGGCGGCGCCGGCCGACTCGAACGTCGCAAGTGCTCGGCGCAGGTGCTCGCGCGCGTCGACACGCTGTGCGGCGCGGCGCAGTGCTTCGCCGTACGCGAGCTCCGTGCGCGCTCGTTCCACGATGCGGGGGCTTTGCTCGTGCTCGCGCAGCGCTTCCTCGAACGACGAGAGGTCTGACTCGACGAGTGCTCGGCAGCGCGCCGTGACTGCGAAGGCCCAGGGCGTCTTCACGCTCTCCGACTCTTCATGCAGGAGCTCGAGCTCGGCGGTTGCATCGGCTGAGCGTCCGGCGCGGACGTACGCCTCGACGAGCTCCGGCGAGAACTGCACGAACGCCGGATGACGGTAGCCGCCGCCGCGAACGAGCTCGCGCACGCGTTCGAGCTCGGTTACGGCTTCCGAAGAATCGCCGCGGCTCAGCGCGAGCATGCCCATTGCTGCTCGCACCTGTGCTTCGAAGTGAAACGAGCCGCACCGGGCCGCGAGCTCCAATGCACGCGTTGCGTGCCTGTGCGCCTCGTCATCGCGCCCGAGCCAGGCAGTCACTTCGCAGAGCCGCACTGTGCTCTCGGCCAGCTGGAGCACCTCCGACGGCACCAATGCTGTCAGCTCCACAGATTCGTTCGCCGCCGCGTAGGCAGCTACGAAGAGGCCGCGGCGGACGTCCACGCGTGCCGCATGCTCGAGCGCGTTCGTCAGCGTGGAGACATCGCCCGTCGCCCGAGCAGGCGCATCCCAGGAGGCGACGAGTCGCGCGGCATCGTCGAACTCGTCCTGCAGGATCCAGATCTCCGCGAGATTCATGCGGAGCGAGTCGTCTGCCGCGGTGTCGGTTGTCGGCCCCCACTGTTCCGCAAGCGCGAGTGCCTCGTCGACCGAGCCGACTCGCGCGAGCGCCTGGGCATACATGAGCGGCACGCGAGGATCGTCGCCGTCGGCTTCCAGCATCGTCTCATGCGCGCGCCGCGCAACCTCCAAGGCCTCCGAGCCGCGCAAGAAGTGACGGAGGGAAGCGGTCGACCGCGCACGCATGTGGGCGGCTTGAACCGGCGCAACGGATTCGAGCTCGTCGGCCGTCTGCGTCTTGATGAGATGCGCAGCCTGGAGATCGCCACGCCAATAGAGAGACGTCTCGAGCTCCGCGTGAATGTCTCCGCGCAGCCGGTCGTCGCGGGTGAGCTCGAGCGCCTGCCGGGAAAGCGCCTCGACCGTGTTCAGGCCGACGCTCCAGGCGGCCTTCGCCGCACTCAACAGACGCTGCGCGCGCTGCTCGGGGTCTGGCGTGAGTCGCGCTGCGCGCTCGAACGCGGCGGACGCGGCGGCGTGGCCTGTGCGTTCCAACGCGAGTCGTGCCGCGTCCTCGAGTGTCGCCGCGACGTCCTCGTCCGGTGCTGTTGTCGCCGCGGCGAGGTACCAGGCGCCTCGCTCTCGGTCGCCTGCTGCGAGTGCCACGTTCGCCAGAGCCCGGTTCGAGTTTCGCCGCTCGCGTGGGCCGGCCGCGTGGTAGATCGCAGAACGCACGAGGGGGTGGACGAAGAGAAACGCGCCGTCCCGGATCTCGATCAGGCCGGCCTGCTCGGCCTCGTCGAAGGCGCGCATGTCCGGGCCGAGCGCGGCCAGAGCAGGGGCAATCGTCGCCGCGTCGCTCGAGCTCGCGGCTGCGGCCACGAGCAGAGCGAGTCGACACTCTTCTGACAGCTCGCGCGCGCGAGCCGCGAACGACTGCTCGATCCGCCGCCCGACCGCGAGCGGCTCGGCGCTTGCAGAACCGTCGCCGGCAGCGGCCGGCAGCTCGATCAACGCGAGTGGGTTGCCCGCACTGGTCTCGAGAACGCGGTCTCGGAGTTCCCGCGCAAGCCCCGGCGAGCGGCTGTCCAGCAGCGCCTCGGCGGCTTCGCGATGAAGCGCCGAGAGACGAAGCTCGGGTAACTCGGGGGCGTCGAAGCTGCGCTCGTCGCCTTCTCGCCAAGCCGCGATCACGGCGACGCGTTCCCCCGCGAGCCGACGCGCGACGAAGCGGAGAGCCTCGGCCGAAGCAGCGTCGAGCCACTGAGCATCGTCCACCAGCACGAGGAGCGGCACTCGCTCCGCCGCCTCGGCGAGGAGCCCGAGTACTGCGATGTACACCCCGAATCTGTCGACCTCGCCCCGGGGCCCGAGAGCGAAGGCGGTCCGGATCGCCGCAGCCTGCTGATCGGGCAGTGCATCGACGTCGCCGAGCAGGGGACGCAGGAGCTCGTGCAGCGCCGAGAACGGCAGGTCCGATTCGACCTGTACGCCGACGGCCCTGAGGAGGGCAAAGCCGTCTCCGCGCTCAGCCGCGTACTGGAGCAGCGCGGTCTTGCCGATCCCCGGCTCCCCCCGCAGCACGAGCACGCCGCTCTGACCGGTCTTCGCGGCCTCGATCAGCGCGTCGATCCTCGACCGCTCAGACCCCCTGCCGACGAGCACGCCTCGAACCCTAGGGCACGAACCTAGGGTTTTCATCGAAGAGAGGCGAGCCCTCTCCCTCCTAGCCTCGAGGCATGAGTCGATCGAAGGAGGAGCGATGCGGGTCCTGGTTCTGTTCGCGGTCGCAACGGCGGTCCTCGTGAGCGCCCAGGTTGCGTCCGCGGACGCGGTTTACCACTCCGAGCACATGAAGCTCTCGCCGGTTGCCGGCGCGCCGCTTCGCTCGGGGTTCGTGCAGAACATCCACGCGAACGGGCCGAAGGTCTACGCCCGGGAGCGGTACGTCCTGAACGGCGCCGCGCCGAACGCGGCATACGAGGTGCGGCTGCTCGTGCACCTGTTCGACGCAACGTGCTCGAACGCACCGGTGCTGTTTGGCACCACACAACTGTCGACGAACGGCGCGGGCAACGGCTCGGCGCAACTGCTGATCAGGCCGGAGGACGTTCCGACTGCGGTGCGCAACGCGACCCACGGTGTGCGCTGGGAGGTCTGGCAGGGCGGAACGCTCGCGTACCGGACAGCGTGCACCTCGGTGGAGCTGGACTGACGTGACGACGGCACGCACGCACGAACTGACGGTCAGGGAGCGCGAGATCACGCAGCTCGTTGCGCCCGCGCGTTCGCAACGCGGAGATCGTGGCCGAGTTGCAGATCGCTTCGCGGACTGTGGAGTCCATCCGGCGGATTGCGGCCGGGCGGAATCGCTCGTACACCTGTTCCGAACACGGGACGGGGTCTATGCGTCGCACGCGGCGCGAAGGGAGGAACTGTGAACCGAGGACGCAAACTGCGGTCCCGCGGCGGCATCATCGCAGCGGTCGCTGCCGGCGCGCTGGCACTCGCCGGCGGAACCGCCTGGGCTACCGGCACGGTGGCAAGCATCGTCGGCGCTGACGGGACGATCAACGGCTGCTACCAGCAGAACAACGGACACCTGCGCGTCGTGGCGGAGGGATCGGCATGTCGTGACAGCGAGCTCGGGATCAAGTGGAGCCAGCAGGGGCCAAAGGGCGAGCAGGGAAGAGCAGGCCCGGTAGGCCCGGAGGGACCGAGGGGGGATGCGGGGGAGCGAGGAGCAGCTGGTGAGAAGGGCGAGAAGGGCGAGAAGGGTGATAAGGGTGATAAGGGTGATAAGGGTGAGAAGGGCGAGAAGGGTGATAAGGGTGATAAGGGTGAGAAGGGCGAGAGAGGCGATTCAGGGCTTGCTGGTGAACCTGGTGTGCCCGGCCCAAAGGGCGACAAAGGCGATGCCGGTGGTGGTGTCGTCTGGCGGGGGGAATTCGACGCGCTGAGCGGCTACGCCGTGGGCGACCTCGTACGCGCCGGGGGTGGCGTCTGGATGGCTAGGCGAGCGACGCCGGTCTGCACATTCGGCCCAATCGGCCCAATTTGCCGGTTTCTCGCGCCGGGAGAGGACGCCTCCGTCTGGCAGAGGTTTGCGGAAGACGGGCAGGACGGCGCCCCGGGAGCGCCGGCTGCGAAGCACTGGGCAGTTGTCCAGGGTGGCACGTCTCCAAGCCTCATCAGGGGGGCGGGCGTGGTCGGAGTCACCCGAGGAGACGTGGGGTTCGACGTCACTTTCGGCTCGAATGTCTCAAACTGTGCGTACGTAGCCCAGCCACACGAGTCAAGCTTCACGTTCTCGGGGCAGCAGTACCCGCTGATGATGATCGCGCGGCACAAGTCAGGCGATCCGATGACGGTTTCGGTCCAGCCGGGATATGGCCCGATGGTCAGCCTTGGCCACGACTTCACACTTGCGGTCTTCTGCTGACGAGTACTGAGACGGCCCGGTCAGGTTTTGCCTGGGCAAGGCCTGACCGGGCCAAGGAGGGGCCTGCGCTCTCGGCCCGGCCCTCGAGCCTCGTTGTGGCACCGAAACAGGATCGAGCAGCTTGTGACGAGGCTTGACTTGACGTCGATTCGGTAGCGTCCGCTTCGGTGGACGCCAAGCACGACGTGCTCGTCGTCGGGGCCGGCTGCGCGGGCATGCGCGCGGCCATCGAGGCATTCGACGTCGGCGCCGACGTGGCGATGATCTCCAAGATCCACCCGACCCGGAGCCACTCGGGAGCGGCCGAGGGCGGGATCAACGCGGCGCTCGGGAACGCCTCCGAGGACGACCCCGAGCAGCACGCCTACGACACGGTCAAGGGCTCCGACTACCTCGGCGACCAGGACGCCATCGAGATCCTCTGCAACGAGGCTCCGGACGACGTCTACCAGCTCGAGCACTGGGGAGCCGTCTTCTCGCGGACCGAGGATGGCCGGATCGCGCAGCGCCCGTTCGGCGCCGCCGGCGCGCCCCGCACGGCGTACGCGGCCGACATCACCGGCCACGTGCTCATCCAGGTGCTCTACGAGCAGGTGGTCAAGCGCGACATCCTCACCTACGAGGAGTACTTCGCCTGGAAGCTCGTCGTGGACGACGGGCGCTGCCAGGGCGTGATCTGCTGGGACCTGCTGAACGGCGGGCTGAAGGTGATCGGCGCGAAGACGGTGATCCTCGCGACCGGCGGCGCGGGCCGGCTCTACACCGGCACGACGAACGCGTACGCGTGCACCGGCGACGGCATGGCGCTGGCGCTTCGCGTCGGTGTCCCGCTGAAGGACATGGAGATGATGCAGTTCCACCCGACGACGCTCGCGCCGACCGGGGTGCTGATCACCGAGGGCTGCCGCGGCGAGGGCGCGTACCTGCTGAACGCCGACGGTGAGCGCTTCCTCGAGCGCTACGCACCGAACGCGATGGAGCTCGCGTCGCGCGACGTCATCTCGCGCGCCGAGCAGACCGAGATCGACGAGGGTCGCGGCGTCGACGGCAACGTCCTGCTCGACCTGCGCCATCTCGGCGCGGAGAAGATCATCGAGCGGCTGCACGGCACGCGTGAGCTCGCGCAGACCTTCGCGGGCATCGACCCGATCTACGAGCCCATTCCCGTTCGGCCGGGTGCCCACTACCACATGGGTGGCGTCGACACCGACGTCTGGGGCCTCACGTCGCTCGAGGGCCTCTACTGCGCCGGCGAGGCTGCGTGCGTGTCGGTGCACGGCGCGAACCGCCTCGGCGGCAACGCGCTGATGGAGACGATCACGTACGGCAAGCGCTCGGGGCGGCATGCGGCCGAGTGGGCGCTCTCGAACACGACGGTCACGGTGCCCCGCGGTGTCGTCAGCGACGCCGAACGCGAGCTGCACGAGCTGCTCGGCCGCACACAGGGCGAGCGTCCGTGGAAGATCCGCGACGAGCTCGCGCGAACGATGCACGAGAACTTCGGCGTCTTCCGGCGCGAGGACCAGATGCGCAGCCAGGGAGAGATCGTCGACGGCCTCCGCGAGCGCTACCGCAGCGTCGTCGTCGAGGACAAGGGGACGCTGTTCAACAGCGACCTGACGCAGGCGCTCGAGCTCGGCTTCCTGCTGGAGCTCGCGCAGTGCATGGTCGTGTGCGGGATCGCGCGCAAGGAGAGCCGCGGTGCGCACGCGCGTCCGCACGACTATCCCGAGCGAGATGACGAGAACTTCATGAAGCACACGATGGTCACCTGGCGTGACGGTCCGCAGCTCGACTGGAAGCCGGTGACGATGACGAAATGGCAGCCCCAGGAAAGGACCTACTAGTGGAAGCGGCGACGCAACCTCGCGAGAAGACGATGCAGGTCAAGATCAAGATCTGGCGCTTCGACTCCCAGACGGGAGAGCGCGCGCTGAAGGAGTACGAGATCGAGGCGCCAGAGTGGGTCACGCTGCTCGACGTGCTCGACATGATCAAGGACCAGCAGGACGGCTCGCTCGCGTACCGCAAGAGCTGCCGGATGATGATCTGCGGCTCGTGCGGCATGCGCATGGACGGCGCCGCGGTGCTCGCGTGCAAGACGCGGATGTACGACATCGTGCAGGCCGGCCACGTGCCGGTGATCTCCGCGATGGGGAACCTGCCGATCGTCAAGGACCTCGTCGTCGACATGGACCCGTTCTGGGAGAAGTTCAAGGCGATGAAGCCCTGGCTCCAGCCTGGCTACGAGGAGCCGCCCGAGGCCAAGGAGTACCGCGTCTCGCAGGAGCGCATGGATGTGATCCACAAGGAGGCGCTCTGCATCAACTGCGGCTGCTGCGTCTCGGAGTGCAACGCGATGGAGTCCTCACCGGAGTTCCTCGGCCCGCAGGCGCTCGCCAAGGGCATGCGCTTCGTCGGTGACGCGCGCGACGGCGCGACCGTCGAGCGACTCGAGGACTACTCGACCGAGCACGGGATCTGGGAGTGCACGCGGTGCTACTTCTGCAACGAGCGCTGCCCGAAGGGCGTCGACCCGCGCGACGCGATCGCCAAGCTCGGCGCCGAGGCGGTCAAGGAGGGGATCGACCGCGACATGGGCGCGAAGCACGCCAAGTGGTTCATCAAGTCCACCGAGACGACCGGGTGGCTCCGCGAGACCGAGCTCGTGCCGAAGACGCAGGGCGTCATCTCGGCGATCTCGCAGATGAAGTTCGCGATGGGGCTCGCTGTCAAGGGGAAGGTGCCGCCGCCGTTCCCACCGCACGTGGCGGAAAACGTCGACGAAGCGCGCGGTCTGCACAAGCTCGTGAACGAGCAGGACCGCCTCGGCTACGAGGGCATCGTCCAGGGCGAGCACGCGCTTGCGAAGCTCGATTACCACCTCCGCGAGGACGAGGACGGGGAGGAAGAGGCGTGAAGCAGGTCGCCTACTACAAGGGCTGCCTCGCGTCGCTCTCGGCGAAGGAGCTCGACACCTCGACCCAGGCTCTTGCTCCGAAGGTCGGTCTCGAGCTGATCGACCTCGAGTCGGTCACGTGCTGCGGCGCCGGCGACATCCACGAGGCGGAGCCCGACTACTACCTCCACCTGAATGCGCGGATCCTCGCGTACGCCGAGGCGACCGGCTCCGACACGCTGATGACCATCTGCAACGTCTGCACGCTCAACCTCAGGCAGGCCGACTTCATGCTGAAGGGCGACGACGCGCTGCTCGCGCGGGTGAACACGAACCTCGAGGCGGTCGGCGTGCCGCCCTACAGCGGGGGGGTCGAGGTGAAGCACTTCCTCTGGCTCGTTGCAGACGGTGAGGGCTTCGAGCTGTTGAAGGCCTCCGCGCACAAGGGGCTGAAGGGGATCAAGATCGCGCCGTTCTACGGCTGTCAGATCCTGAGGCCGTCGAAGCTGCTCGGGTTCGAGAACCCGGACGAGCCATGGTCGCTCGAGCGGATCATCGAAGCCTGCGGCGGCGAGGTCGTCGACTACCCGGCGAAGATCAAATGCTGCGGCTTTCCGATCATCCAGGCGCGTGAGGACACTGCGCTCGGCGAGCTGGTGCAGCCGATCGAGCAGGCGATCGAGCGCGGCGCCGACGCGATCGTCACGCCATGCCCGCTCTGTCACCTGTCACTCGACGCGTGGCAGTCCAAGCTGAACGCGCAGCGCACGAAGGAAGGTCTCGACCCGCTGAAGCCGATGCCGATCATGCACCTCTCGCAGTTGATCGGTGTGGCGGCCGGCCTCGAGGACTCCGAGCTCAAGTTCAGGCGGCACGTGGTCTCGATGAAGCCGGTGCTCGACAAGCTCGCGGTCTGAGGACAGCGCAAGTCTCCTCTCCCTCCGGCATCTAGCTCGTTGGAGGGGCGGTTTCGGGCTCGGCTTCGGCCGGGCCCGAGCCATCTCTAAGGTCTCGGGATGCTCGCGCGCATCGTCGGCGGCCTGGGCGCCGTGGCCGCGGCGCTGCTCGGCTGGGGCTGGTTCGAGGCGGGCTGGGTCAGGCTTCGAACGGTGGACGTCGCGATCCCCGGCCTGCCTCCGGAGCTCGACGGCCTGCGCGTCTCGCATCTGTCCGACTTCCACCTCGGCGTTCCATCCGGAAGCGCGCGCGCGATCGAACGGGCCGTGGCGTGGGTGGAGCAACGCAGGCCCGATCTCGTCCTCCTCACGGGAGACCTGCTCACGCACCCTCGGGGAGAGCCGAAGCTCAGAGAGCTTCTGCAACGCCTTGGACCGCGCACGTACGCAGTTCTGGGGAACCATGACTTCGGAGATGCGCGTGACCCTCTCGCCGCTCCGAGCAGGCTCGAGGATCTCTCTCCGGCCCGGCTTCTCCGCGACGAATCCGTCGAGCTCGAACTGCGCGGCGTGCGGGTGCAGCTCTTCGGCGTCGATCCGACCTCATACCGCACTGGGGAGGCGTCCCCCGGCGAGCACGCCGACGAACGCGCCGACCTACGGGTCCTTCTCTGCCACTATCCGCGCGTGTTTGACGCGCCGGGCGCGGCCCGTTACCACCTTGTGCTCGCCGGTCACCTCCACGACGGCCAGATCGCGATCCCGTACGGGGTCGGCAAGGTACGGCTCGCGCACCTCAACTGGCGCTACACCAAGGGCCTCTACCGCCGAGGCGCATCGTCGCTGCACGTGTCGCCCGGTCTCGGGACCACGTTCGTGCCGTTTCGCTTCTTCGC
>CAVYMQ010000002.1:0-466786 GCA_963769665.1 uncultured Actinomycetes bacterium | reverse complement strand
GGTCACCGACCCGCCCGGTTGGAGCTCCCGCTCGGGCTCCTCTGCCCCGCCGCAACCGGCAAGGACGGCCGCTGCTGCGAAGAAAGCGCGGATACGCATCCGGCGAGTGTACGGCGGCCCTAGCCCAGCTCTAGCTCGAGCCGTCGGCGTTCCTTCTCAACCGCGACCGCGAAGCGACGGATGCTCTGGACCCGTTTGTTGTATGCCGCGATCGCCACACGCTGGGCCCGAAGGGTGGCGGGCGAGGCGCTTCCGGCGACTCGCAGGCGGCGAAGGGACGCTTCTGTGCCGGCCCTATCGTCCGCGGCGACGGCGCGCTCGAGCCCCCGCGTTGCAGTGGCGTAGTTCCGCAACTGCCGCACGTACGCTGCTTGGGCGGGTGCCAACAGACTGGGTGGGGTTGTCCCATCGAGCCTTCTGGCGACCTCGTTGAGGTTCCGTGCGTAGCTGAGCACAACCGCCGTCTGCGCATCGGCACCTGCCGCGCTTCGAAGCTTGCGTTGAAGAGAACGGTTCGCGAGCGCGACCTCCCGCTCCGCTCCCGCCAAGGTGCGAAGGTACGTCGTCACATCGACGAGTTCTTTTGCAATCAGCTCTTGTTGGCGGAAGTACCTGATCAGCAGCCTCCGAAGATCTTCGGCCGCCTCCGGGGCATCGATTCCCTCGATCCGCCCTCGCAAGATCGTCACTTCACGGGCTGCGGCGCGCAGTTTGGGCAGCTGTGTCGGTATGTCTGCAGTGGAAAAGCGGAACCGCTCGTACACCTGATTGACACTCCCGAACCTGAGGGCGAATGACTTCTGGACGTCGTTCACCTGTTCCACGTATTCGGAGACGTGATCGCGTTCGCCCCGGTGATTGAGAAGCGCGGCAGTTACCCCTGCAGCGAGAAGCGCCGCAACGACCCAGAGAATCAAGGTCGCGCGTCGACGAACCCTGTTAGCGAAGGAGTTCGACAGAGGAGGTGCTGCGGTCGGCATGTTGGAACACGAGCTTGACCAGTCCCTTGCCTGCGACGAAGTACGAGGTCCGGGTACCGGACCCGAAGGGGAAGCCCGGCTGGCGGAGCGTGCTTCTCACGGCGAGCGCCGTAAACCTGCCAGCTGGAACCCGAACCGAGCGGGGACCCAGAATCGTCGTCGTCCCCGTCACACCGAACACGGAAAAGTCGCGGCTCGGCGACTTCACCGACCAGGATTGGCCTGCCTCAGGATATGCCGGCAGTAGGGGATTTGTCCCGAACGACAAGAGATCGAGTGGAGTGGAGAAGTGCCGGCGCCTCTCCTTCGGTAGGAAGGAAGGCCCAAGTGCGGGGAACTTGGCCAACGATGCGGTTCGGGTTGCACCAAAGATGTTGCTGACGCCGTCGGTCCGCACCGTGAACCCATAGGCACCGGCCACGCGAATCGGGCCCGAGATGTGCCGAACGTTCAGTCGCGCGGAGTTGTTCGCCGCCTCGTCGACGGAAACCTCCTGCACGGAGGGCTTACGCAGATGCTTGGTGTTCGTCCACCGGTATCGCATCTTTGTCCCGCGCTTCAACGGGAAGTAGTTTGCGTCGGATGGAGGCATCGCAGGCACCTGATTCGTAGTGAGAAGTGTCGACGTCGTCGTGGGCGCGTCGGAGCCACCGGCGTGCTCGAAGATGATCTTGACCGGTCCGACGCCGTAGACCCACCAGACGGTCCGAACGCCGCTACCGTACGGATCGCCGAGTGCGCCCGCCTGCGTGATGTCCGTCCGGATCTTCGCCGCCGTGACGGGCGTCGGGAACGCGGGGATCGTGATGTTCTCGCGTCCCAGATACTGCGAGATGCTCGTGACGTCTCCGCCGGCCCCACCGGTACTCGTCCAAGAAGATCCTTGCAGCAGAGGTTCAGCGATCACTGGTGCGCGACTGCCCCAGATCACCAGGTAATGCGTCCCTGCGAGGCTGTTGTTGCAGCTGCCGACGGTCGAACACAGAATTGGGAACTCCGGCGGGGGAAGTGTGCTCCGCCAGTCGGTATTCACGACGCCGGCAGTTGTGTCCTGGTAGACGACAGCGCCGACACTCACGGGCGCCTCCGGCGCGTTCCCCTGACCCTGTGTCGTCCACGTGAAGGAGAACGTCCTGCCCACCTGCTCGGCGACGGTGACCGTCTCCTTGGCGGGGGCACGGCTGTAGGTGCTGTCGGACCACTCGTACGTCCACGTCGCCCCTGCGGGGTGGGGCAGCCAGGTCGCCTCGGCACGGGCCGGTCCGCCCAGAGCGCCGACGACTGCCAGCACGACTACAAGTGCTCTCCTCATCCCCCGGCGGCAGGGTAGCGGGGGTTTTGACGGATCGCATGGGCCGTTCGGCCCATGCGGAGCTAAGCGCAGTCCCACCGGCCGCTCGGCCCGTGACGTGTGGCTAAAGGCCGGAAATCAGGCCGCGCGCCCAGCCGATCAGGCGATCGGCGAGCGCCGCTTCGATCTTCTTGCCTGCATTCGCCTGCACCTGCGCGATGAACTGCTCGAGCTGCGCGATCGCCTGCGCCCGCTTGCCCTGCTCGATCGCGGTCTGGGCTGCGTTCAGCTTGGAAAGCAGCACACCGCGCTGGCTCGCATCGATGTGCTTCGCGGCGATCGCCTGCTCGACCTCGCCGATCAACCCGAACGTCGAGGCCCGCACGATGAAGGTGATCGTGACAATCGTGGTGTTTCCGGCCGCATCGACTCCCGTAACCGTGATCAGGTGACTTCCGGCTGTCAGGAGGCCGGCATCGATGATTGAGCCGCTGGCGAGAGTCTTCGTGTCGAGGGTCGCGCTGGCCGTGGCGCCGCTTTCGTCCGAGGCTGAGTACACAAACCGCACGGACGCGCTTACGTCGAGAATCGCCCCGTTTGCCAGCCCCGAGAGCGAGAGGACGGGCCCCTTGCTGTCCAGTGTGATCATGTCGGACGCTTCATAGGTCGTCCCGTCGGCTGCGAGCACCTGGATCAGGATGAACTTCTCGCCGTCGCCCGAAGGAAGCTCGAGGTCCCCGTACTCGGAGTAGGCCTGCCAGGCCGACCAGGTCGCGCCGCTGTCCAGGGAGAACCGCATGGACGCGAGCGTCGCGCCCCCGTGGTAGCCGAGCTCGAAGACGGCGCTGGTCTTCTTGGTCAGCTTCGCGTCGCCGTTGACCGCCACGGTCAGGAGGGCGCGGCTCAAGAGGTCGCCGTCGGCGTCGATCGAGCTCGCCATCAGCGAGAAGATCCTCAGGAGGGCCGCCGCGCCGCCCGGCGTCCGCACGCCCACGTTCCCGACGAAGCGCTCGTCCCGCTTCTGCGTGATGTGACCGGGCTGCGGGTCGGCCGGGCCGCCGTGCTGGTCGCCCCAGTCGGCGTCCTCGTGGGAGACGAGCCCGATCTCGCCGAACGGCTCGCCGTTCCGGGCGGCCGCGCCCGGCCTCGAGCGGTCGGCGCCGTCGGAGCGGGAGATGTCATAGAGCCACTGCTTGACGTGCGGGGCGACCGAGCGGGTGATCGTCGGCTCGCCGAAGGGGGCGTACGGCACGAGGTAGCTGTTGAACTCGCCGCTCCAGTCCAACATCCGATCGACCGCGGTGTTGGCGATCAGGACGTCGCGCCCCGCGCCGCCGTACGCGATGTCGGAGAAGAGCGGTGCTGTCGCCCGGGTATCCGGGATGTTGTTCGCGAGCGGGTCGGCGGTCAAAGCCGTCGAGTCGAGGTTGTCGTCGGCCTGCATGAGGTCGTCGCCGTAGCCGCCCCACATCCGGTCGTGATTGGTGCCGCCGACGAGCCAGTCGTGGCCGACGTCACCGAAGAGCACGTCCTGGCCGTCGTCGATCGGGCTCGCCGTCGAGCCGCCCGCGAAGTTGAGCAGAAAGTCGATCCCTACCGAGATCATGATCTTCCGGAACGGATCGTTCTCGTTGTACCAGCGGAACTCGGTCTCGTTCGGCGCCGGCCGGAAGCCGTGCTGGAGGACGTTTCCGACGGCGTAGAAGGCCGACAGTGCAGCCAGCGTGGCCAGCGGATCCCCGCCGTAGTAGTACGGGAGGGCCTCAGCACCGGACATTGCGTCGTCGCCGGCACCGCCGTGCAGTTTGTCGTCGCCCCAGCCGCCGTAGAGGACGTCGTTGTTGCCGATGTAGAACGGCTCGAGGTTGGCTTCCTTGTAGAGCGCGCCGGTCGAGTAGATGGTGGTGGTCTGCTTATCGCCGGGGGTCGAGAGGACGATCTGGGCATTCGCACCGATCCCGTAGAGCGGCTCGGGCGTACCGTTCCGGCTCGTCCTGAGGGCTCCGTCGTCGCCGAGGATCCCATCGTCTCCCGTGCCGCCGGACACCCAGTCGTACCCGGACTCGCCATAGATGTCGTCGTCCTGCGCCCCGCCCCAGATCCGGTCGTTCCCGGTCTGCCCGTGGATGAGGTCATCGCCGGACTCGCCGTACATGAAGTCGCCGCCCCCGATGTTCCTGTTCGCGCCAAGGACCAGCACCGACGTCGCCTGGTCGTTGGGGTCGGTGTTCATGTAGTTGGCGTCGCCGGTCGGGCTGTAGTCGAGCGGCTTGAACGCCCGGATGACGACCTTGAGCGAGCCGTAGCTGTCGTAGGCGAAGCTCAGGAAGGCCGAGCTGCGCGCGAAGGCAGCGACCAGGCGGTAGAAGGACGCGTTGTCGCCCGCGATCGCATCGGCGTCGAAAGCATGGCCGACGTCAAGCGTGTCGCCCGAGTCGTTCAGGTCGAGCTCCGTACCGGAGCCGCCGAAGATGAAGTCGGTGAGTCCGTCCGGCCGCTGCTCGCGCGTCGTCAGCGTGTAGAGGTCGGAGCTGCCGCCGATCAGGTCGTCCTGGCCGAGGTTGCCGAAGATTGTGTCGTTGCCGCCGCCGCCCTCGACGTAGTCGTGGCCGTCCGAGATCCGGTCGTCGAATGACGGGTGGAGGACGGTCGGGGTCGCGCTCACCCGCACGCCGCCGGTGAAGGCCAGCTCGATCGCGCCGTCGCCCTGGATCGTGTCGTCGCCGAGCTGGCCGAAGATCACATCGTGCTGCCCGCCGCCGGCGATGTAATCCTTGCCGTAGCGGTTCTGCTGGTCCGCCTGGAGTGCGAAGGAATGGAAGAGGGCGACGATCAGGTACTCGGCCCAGTGCGGCGTGCCGGACGGGTCCCGGTACTCGATCGGGGCGTTGCTGATCAACGGGTTCAGCGCGTCGTCGTAGATCGTGGCGCCGGAGAGCATCTGGAAGTGCGGGTTGGTGACGTCGTTGACGGCGTTGACGTCGACGTTCCGCCGGAAGAGCTCGACCGCGTCGCCGAAGATCAGATCCGACCCCATGTCGCCGTCGATGTAGTCGTCGAACGAGCCCGCTGCCGCCCCGCTCCCGGCGCCGCCGACGAGCACGTCCTGGCCGGAGTTGCCCTGGATCGTGTCGGCGCCGCCGAGCGTCAGATGCCGCGAGATCGCCCAGCGCGGGTCGACGATCAGACTGCTGATCACGTCAGCCCTGCCGCCGAACCCGTGCGTCGCGACCATGGCACCGCTGACCGGGTCGATGTACTGGACGCGGCCGAAGTCGCCGAAGATCAGGTCGTTGTTCGTGCCGCCGGTGATCGTGTCGCTGCCGAAGCCGCCGAAGATCACGAGCGGGAGTGACGAGCCGACGGCGTTCACGATGTCGTTGTCCGGTGCCTGGTCGGCGATCGCGAGCGGATCGTCGGTCGTCGAGCCACCGGAGGTGTGGAGGGTGAAGAACCCGTCCAGGCCGTTCAGCAGGGTGACGGTGACGTTGTCGTTCCCGAGCCCCGTGTTCAGCAGGGTCGTCGTGCGCTCGCCGGCGCGGTTGTGCGTGCCGTCGATCAGGATCGTGTCGGTGCCTGAGCCGCTCCAGTAGGCGACGCCATCGAACAGGTTCGCGCTCGGGGCGACCTTGTACGAAATTCCTGCAGGCGCGAGGCCTGTGATCCAGATCTCAGCGCTCGGGCTCAGCCCGCTCGGGAACGCCGGCGCGCTATCGGAGATCCTGACGCTGCCGTCACCCACGGAGGCGGCCTCGTCGCTGATGAACAGGCGGTGCCGGCCGGTGCCGAGGTCGATGTTCAGCGCGCCGCGGACCGCGTCCAGGTGGCCGGTCAGGAACTGGAAGTCGCTCCACGAAGCGTGGTCGAGGTCGGCATCGGACGAGACGAAGACGCGATCGTTGCCGGCGTTGGTGTCGATGTTCGTGACCGCGATCCCCGTGAACCCGTTCGAGCCGCCCGTCGTGCCCTGGACGTTGAAGACCTCGGTCTGCGTGCCTGTGTCGACGTTGACGACCTCGAAGCCGTAGTAGTTGATCCCGTCCATCCGGTCGGCGATCGCGACGGTGCCAGTGAGCAGGGACGTGTTGGCGTGGAGCAGATCCGCGCCCGGGCCGCCGTTCAGCGCGCGCAGGGCGCCCTGAAAGCCGATCGCGTAAACGCTGCCGTAGCGGTCGACGGTCACGTCGAAGAGCACCGCGCGGAACGGGTCGGTGCCGGCGAACGCGGCCTGGATCGCGCGGCGGAGCTCGTCCGCGGTGGCATCGTGGCGGATCGCGCCGGTCGTGATCTGGCCGTTGATCAGCGACAGCGTGTACGTCCCGCCCGTGGCATTCACGTTCAGGTACTGCATGTCGTTCACCGGCGTCGCCGAGCCTTCGACGCGGGTCGTGACGGCGACCACGCCCGTGCCCGTCGAAGTCGAGCCGCCGAGATTCTCGATGACGAGCGTGAGGCCTGCCGCATTGGCGACGAGCGACGCCACGTCCAGGTTGTTCAGCTCGCCCTGGAAGCGGATCACGTAGACGTCGTCGGTGCGGGTGACGGCGACATTGCCCGTGCCAATCGTGGAGAGCGCCTCGAGGGCCGTGTCGAGCGCGGCGGCGCTGACGTCGTGCGCAAGCGCAGCCGTCGTCTGGCCGGCGTACGAGAGCGTCCACGTCCCGTTCGTGGCGTTCAGAACGACCGTCTGGATCTCGTTGCGCTGCGGCGTGCTGAGCCCGGTCAGCGAGGACGGCGTCAGGACGCCGGTGCCGTCGACGTTGTAGCCGCTGTCGTCGATCGTGAGCGTGTCGGTCACTCCGAGGCCGTTCGTGAGGAGCGAGTCGTCCACGCCGAGCTCGTCGATCACGGTGCCCGCGAGCGCGCCGGTGAAGTGGACGCGGTAGGTGTTCCCGAACTTCGAGACGTCGACGTCCGCCAGGTCGACTGCGCTCAGCCCGGCAAGCGCGGCGGCGAGGTCGGCCTTCGTCGCGTTCCAGGCGATGTTCCCCGTGTACTCGCCGTTCAGGCGCAGACGGAACGTCCCGCCGGTCGCGTCGACCGTGACGCGCTGGATCTCGTCCGCAGCGGGGGTCGCACCGTCGACCGGGGACCCGTTCGCCAGCGTCGTCACGCGCACCTGCGGCACGTCGCCGCTCACGGTCAGCAGCCCGTTCAGGTCGGCCAACGTGTTTGAGGTGTTGGAGACGCGGATCGAGTCGGTGCCGGCACCGAGGTTGACGAACGTGTGGCCGCCGATCTTCCAGATTTCGACGGTGTCGTTGCCCGCGCCGGCGGTCACGGTCGTGACGCCGCTCTGCGTGTTCTTGACGAGCAGATGGTTGTTGCCAGAGCCGAGGTTGAGCTCGAAGTCCTCCATCTCCTCGTAGGTGATGCCGCCGGGCTCGGTGACGCCCGCGATCTCGCGGTCGCCGCCCATGCCGAACCCGATCAGGCGGTGCTTGCCGGCTCCGTCGGTGAACATCTCGCCCTTGCCGAACGGGTTCGGGTTGCGCGCCGGGTCGTCGTGCGAGGCCGGGTTGTCGGTGTCGTTGACGATGAGGAAGTCGATGCTCTCCTTCTCGTCCACGAGGAAGTTCGGGTTCGTGATCGAGAGGGTCCACTCGCTCGCGGTCGTTGGGGTGTCGGCGTTGCCCGTGAAGACGCTCAGCCACGTGCGGTCGAGCGAGAGCTCGTAGATCCCCGAGCCGGGTGCCGTCTCGACGGCCCCGGTGATGATGCGGACCTTGTTCTTCGCCGGGCCGTTCGTGATCTCGAACGTCAGGTTGGTGAAGCTCGCCGCGGTCAGGGTCGTGATCCCGAGCGCCGTCAGCTCCGTCGCGCTGAGGTCGGCGCCGTTGATGGTCACCTTCGCCGGCGCGCCGCCTGCGGCCTCGACGCCGTTCGCATGCACGAAGCCCATGCTCTGCTTGCGGTTGAACTCGGCCAGCCCCAGGTGGCCCTTGGGGAGCATGACCGGCTCGCGCTCGAACAGTCCGGTGCGGTCGTCGCCCAGGCCGCCGCGAATGCGGAGCGGACCCTGGACGTTGTTCACGTAGTCGAGGATCGGCGCGAACACCTGGGAGTCGCCGCCGTCGACGCGGGCATCGTTCAGAGCCCGAACGGTGACCGTCTTCGCGGCGGACCAGTTCGTGCTGTCGAACGTGAGCGTGATCGTATCGCTGAACGTGTCCTCGGTGAGCCCGCAGGCGCCCGCGGCCGACGGGTCGTCATAGCAGAGCTCGACCTGCTGCGTGAACGAGCGGATGTCGAGGCGCGACGTCCGGGTCGGCTCGGCGCGGACGGTGATCGTGACGGTCTCGCCCGCGGCGGGAGCCTTGGTCAGCGAGATGAAGTAGGTGTCCGTCCACGGAGCGCCCGAGCCGACGGTGACGCTGTCGTCGACCTCGATCACGTTCGTGGAGCCGTCGGACTCGAGCACCAGGACGCCCGGGATCTCGTTGTCCGTCACGTCGGTGATCACGGTGACCTTCTTGCCGTTGTACGCGCCGGCTCCAGCCGCGGTCAGGGTGGCGTCGGACTTGTGGAAGCCCTCGACCACTGCGTCGTCGACGGCCGTGAACGTGACGGTGACGAAGTCCATCCAGTTCGAGCCGTCGAAGGTGATCGTGTTGGCGGCGAAGTTCGAGGCAGCCGAGCTGAAGGAGACGTCGTTGTTGGAGCTCGCGAGGCTGATCATTACCGTGCCGCCCGGGTTCGACGAGAGCCGCACTTGGATCGTGTCGGTGCGGGCGCCCTCGGCGACACTCGTGTAGCCCTGCTCCTGAGCGACCACGATCGCGGGGCGGGACGCCGCGAAGAGTTCGACGCGAACGTTCACGAGCTGGACGGCTGAGTAGAAGCGGATCTCGTACTGCGAGTCCATCGCGAACGGCAGCTGCGTCCACGCCTTGTTCAGGGTCAGCGTGTCGGCCGTGTTGGACAGGATCATCCGCACCTGGCCGACGTCCTCCATCGACGTCGAGCTGATGATCGTCACCATCGCGCCGCGCAGACCCTCGGGTGCGCCGGCGGCCGCAGCGGTGAACGACGGCGTGAGCGACGTCAGCGTGTTGGCGGTCACGGAGCCCACGGTGCCGACGACGCGGTCGTTGGCCGTGACGCTGTGCTGGATGTCGACGATGTCCGGCTTCTCGGTGGCGTGCACGTCGGCCTTGAAGCGCACGGTCTGCGGGACCATCCAGTTCGTCGGCGTGAACAGGAGCTCCATGCCGACCGCCTCACCGGTCGCGAGGCAGTCCTTCCTGAACTCGGAGCCCGCGCCGCACGCGCTCGTGCCGTCGGTGTCGAGCAGGACGATGCCCTTCGGGGGCGTGATGCTGATCCGCACCTCGGTGCCGAAGCGCATCGGCCTTGCGAGAACGATGGTGTACTCGTCGGTGCCGGCGCCCTCGATGACCTGCGAGAGCCCGCCGGTCTCCGTGACGATGATCGCCGGCTCGTCGTTGTCGGCGACGTTCGACGAGACGCCGATGACCTTGATTCCATCAAAGCTCGACGCCGCGACGGTGCTCTCGACACCGTGCGTGATGATCCCGCTGTGGCCACGGAGGTCGTTGCTGATGACTCCGTTCGCGGGAGTCGGGCCCATGATGCTGACGAGGTCGGTCCCGAGCCCACCCGTGATCACGGTGACGAACGTCGCGCCCGTGCTCTGGACGAAGAACCGGTCGTTGCCCTCGGCGCCGTCGACCTCGACGAACTCGATGTTGACGAAGTTCACGTAGAGGCCGGCGCCGAACACGCCGTTCTTCGTCACGACGAAGTCGTCGCTGAACTCGGTGCCGATGACGACCAGGGTGTCGCGGCCGTCGCCACCGTTGATGTTGACGGGCGCGTTGACCGCGTACTGGATGAAATCGGCGCCTGCATCGCCCGCGAGGTCGGTGACCTCGCGCGGCTTCTCCTGTGAGCCGGCGAGCGCGAAGGCCTGGATCAGGAACTTGTCGTCGTCGTCGCCGCCGTTGAGCGTGAGCACGGCGAGGTTGTGGAAGACGATGAACTCGTCCTTGCCGGAGCCGCCGTTGATCGTCATCGGCTTGTTGATGCCGTCGCTCAGCCAGCCCCGCGTCGTCTCGATCGTGGCGTAGACGTCGTAGTCGGCGACGCCGGCGAGCAGCGGCGTGCGCCGCTCCTTGTAGAGCTGGGCGATCTGGAAGAAGTCGTCACCGGAGCCGGCCTCGACAGTGATCTTCGCGCGCGTGCCGTCCACGTACATCTCGTCGTCGCCGCCACGAAGGTCGATGATGATGTCCTCGAGATTGACGTCGTAGTTGACGCGCTCGACGTTCGGGCTCGTGTTCATCTTCGCGACGAACGCGAGGCCGGTCTCGGCGGCCGACGCGCGGGCGAGGAACAGGTCGGCCTGCTCCGTTCCGTAGATCGTCAGCTTGTCGCTGCCGGCGGTGCCGCTGTCGAAAACGTTGATCAACGAGTCGGTGGAGCCGCCGATCAGGTTGACGTAGTAGAAGTCGGTGCCGCCCTCGCCGTCGAGCGTCACGGTCGCGTTGACGCCGTTCGTCGCCAGCGGCGTGTAGGACGTCGTCGAAACATCGACGTTCATCCGGACGGTGTCGCCGTTCGGCGGCGTCTCGTTACCGCCGACGAAGAACGTGGCCTCGCGGATCGACTGGACGTTGAGCTGGTCGTTGCCGGCCCCGCCCGCGACCAGCAGCGGGATGATCCGCGCGACGAGCTCCGGAACGTTCTGCGCGGCGCGGCCGTGCTGGAACGTGACCGCGTACCGGATGTCGCCGTTGCCCAGCGTCGTCTTGGTGACGGCGACGTTCGGGCTGGTCGTGCTGTCGCCGTTCAGCGTGAGCCCGATCAGGAAGAGCGCCGTGAGTGCGTCACGGACCGCGTCCGCGGTCGCGCCGATCTCGATCGGCTTCGTCTCCTGGAAGCGGTAGGAGAGCGTGAACCAGCCGACGCCCTTCGCCTTGTCGCTGACCGTGACGTGCTGGACCTCGTTGACGCTCGTTCCGCCCTGGGTGTTCGTCGAAACCGAGACGACGCTCATTGCCCCGTCGAGCGTGACGCGGTTGAGCTGGTTCGTGGCCAGCACGTTCAGCGTGTCGTTGCCGCCGCCGGCGCGGAGGATCGTCATCCCGCTGATCGTGTGGACGAAGCCGGTGATGACTGAAGCCACCTGGCGGTTCTGCGGAAGGTCGCCCACGTCCGTGCCGAGCAGCGCGTTGCCGCCGAGCGTGAGCGTGTCGTCGCCGCCGCCGAGACGGAGGTCGACGGTCTCGACACCCTCGTACTCGACGCGGCCCGCACCAGACGTCGTACCTTCGAACCACTGCATCCCGAACCCGGTGACGACGCCGACCTCGACCGTGCCGGTGACGCCCGATCGGGTCTCGGTGAATGCGGTCATCGTGCCCGTGTCGTTCGACGTGTCGCCGCTGTCGTCGACGATCACCGTGTCATGGTCGGAGCCGCCGACTATCACGAGCTGTCCTAGTCCGTACGGCGCGTTCAGGCCGGGCCGCCCGAGACCGACGATGTTGTCGACCGTGGAACCGCCGCCACCGGGGCCGACGCGGATCACGTCGTTGCCCGCGCCGCCTTCGACCCGGACCGGGACGGTTTGGGCGGTGCTCGCGACCGTGACCACGTCGTCGCCGTTGTTGCCCTTGATCTTGATCTGGATGACGTTGCCGTCGGCGGCCGGCGGGACGTACGTGACGACCTGCGTGGCGGCGGCATTGAGCGTGATCGTCGAGCTCGTGACGGTGATCGTGTCGCCGCTCGAGCTGCCGACGATCTCGATCAGGTCGTCCATGTTCCAGGGGTCGCCCGCGTGCGAAACGGTCTCGGTGCCGTCCGTGTGCGTGACGGTGACCTCGTCGACCGTCGCGGTGATCGGCGACGCGGTTCCGGAGCCATCCGCGTAGAAGAAGTACTTGTCGTTGCCCTTTGCGCCGGCCAGCGTGATCGCGCCCGCGGTGCCGCGCACGTGGAACGTGTCCGTGTCGTCGCCCCCGATGATCAGGGAAATGCTCGTCGCGTTCGTGACGTTGAGACGGTGGTTGTAGTGCGCGAGCAGCGAGCCGTCCCCGGTGAACCTGTCGTACCCGACCTTGATCGTCGTCGCCTCGAGGAAGAAGACCAGGTTCTGGAGCAGCCCGCTGAAGTCGAGGATGTCGCTGCCGGCGCCGGTGCCCGTGATCTCGTCCTCGCTCCCGAAGTCGAAGAGCTGGTAGTGGTCGTCGCCGTCACTTGCCTCGCGCAAGTAGTCGTCGTCGCCCGGGCCGCCCTGATAGTGGTCGGCGTCGGCGCCGCCGGTCAGCGTGTCGTTCCCCTCGTTTCCGAGGAGGGTGTCGGTTCCGGCGCCGCCGAAGAGGTCGTCGTTTCCGAGCCCGCCGGTAAGCGTGTCTGCGCCACCGTTTCCGAAGAGGTCGTCGTTGCCGTCGTCTCCGAACAGCAGGTCGGCTGCGCCGCCGCCCTTGAGGATGTCGTCGCCGACGCCGCCGTGGAGTTCGACCACGACCCCGACGACGAGGCTCGCGTCGATGGTGTCGTTACCGGCGCCGCCGTCGCCGATCACCTTCGAGACCCCCGAGAACTTCATCGCGGCGTCGCGCGGCCGCCCGAACATCGTCGAGTAGACCCAGACCTCGGAGCCGACGCTCTCGACCGTGATCGACTCGTTGCCGTCGGCGATGTTGCCGTTCAGCCGCTCGCCTGCGCTCGCGCCGACGTGGAGCGTCAGATCCGTGCCGCTCAGGTTCGCGAGCACGCCCGGCCGGACGAACGGGATGTTGAACTCGAAGAGCTTGAGCCGCGGGAACTCGTACTCGAAGCGGATCTTCGTGATGAAGAGGTTGATCTCGACGTAGGCCCGGAGGAAGAACTCGAGCAGGCCGCTGACGTCGAAGACCGCCAGCGGGTTTCCGCCGTTGGCGATGACGTTCTCGGCCATCTCGCTGAAGCGGATTTTCCCGTCTGCGTCGAGGTCGGCGAAGTTGAAGAAGATCGTCGCCTCGATACCGCCCTCGACGCCGATCTTTGCGATCACGATCGAGAGCGCGGCACCGACCGCGATCTGCGCGGAGAGCGTCGCCTCCGGGCGGTCGACGCCCGTGACCGGGTCGAGATCCGTCAGGTAGAAGCCGTCGAGGAGCGCACCGGGGTTGCCGCTGTTGACGAACTTCGAGATCCCCAGCGTGTCGTAGCCGAAGCCGACCTGGAGGCGAGCGCTGACGCCGCCGCCGAAGGTGCCGACGAGCGGTCCGATGATGGGGAACTCCTGCCGGTAGAAGAAGTCGAAGCCGAGTTCCGGGAACTGGACCTCGAAGATCGTCACCGGCTTCCCGAGGAACAACTGCATGATGTTGCTCGGGTCGAGGAGTTTGAAGTGGAACCCGCCCTGGCTCGAGACGCCTGCCCGGAAGCGGTTCGTTGCGGCGCCGGCGGTTGCGCTCGAGACGGGGGCGCCGGGCGTGCTGCCGAGGGACGCGCCGCTCAAATTCGGCGCCTTCCGGAGGTCAGAGAAGCCCGGCAGGTTGATCCCGATCGGGCTGTTGATGATCGGGAAGCCCGTGTTGTAGTAGCCGCTCGGGTTCGAGAGGAGGAGGTCGCCGAAGTCGAGCTTCACGTTGCCCTCGGCCTTTGCGTCCTCGACCAGATCGATCAGGAAGTAGAGCGTCTGCACGAAGTCGAGGAACGCGACGACCTTCGGTCCGTTCTCCGGGTCGAACAGAACGACCAGGTCCTTGCCGGTGATCGTGCGGCCGGCGAGGTCGCTTAGCAACGGGATGCGCGCGTTCAAGAAGCCCTCGGGTCCGATCAGCCACTCGAGCGGGTCGAGGATCTTCTTGACCTCGTTCAGGATCGGCGCCGCGAACTCCGAGATGAACTTCCCGAGGTCGAGCGTGATGTTCGCGATCGCGACGCCGGGCGCGTTGACCTGGAAGCCGGACGCCGTGTCGAAGCTGATGACGAAGTCGAGGAGGATCTGCGCCGAGACCGACGGAAGCGCCGCGCCGACGTCCGGGTTGATCGTGCTGAAGTCGACGGTCGCGTCGAGCCGCAGCACCGCGCCGCCGATGATCGACGGCTTGACGATCTCCTTGAACGAGCCGGAGAGAATCTCCGGGAGCGTCAGCTTGCCGTCGTTGTTCGGGTCGGCGATGTCGACCGAGCCGGTCAGAAAGACTTTGCTGAGCTCCTCGGTCTTGGGCTGCGTGACCGGGCCGCAGTTGACGTCGATCGTCGCGTCGCCGTCGAGGTCGACGCCGTCCTTGACCTTGAGGGCGAGGAAGAGCAGTCGGCCGTTGACCTGGGCGCGCGTCGCCGTCCCGGCGCCGCAGTTGACGGCGGAGAACGCGACCGTCGCGGCCAGCTGGAGCTCGGGCGCGCCGCTCGGGTTCGTGACGAAGTAGAAGCCCGTCTGCGAGTGGACGCCGAAGCCGAAGTGGAGCCTGAAGTCGATCGTGACGTGTGGCTGCAGTGACGCGTCGATGCCGAGCGCCGGGATCCCGATGTCGAGCTTGATCGGCGGCGCCGTGAACGTGAACACCTTCTCGATGTCGAAGGCGAACTCCATGAACGGCGTCGAATCGAAGGGGTTCGCCGGGTTCGCTCCGCTGAGAAGCACGTCGAACGCGTCCTTGATTCCGTCCGGACCGAGGCCGGCCGACCCGGCGACGTCCTTGAGGAGTCCGCCGAAAGCCGCGAACGGCCCGGTCGGCCCGAGGACATGCGCGATCTTGCTGCGCACGAGGCTGACGAGCGTCTGGAGATTCGCGTTGTTCTCGCGGATCAGCTGCGCGAGCGGCTGGAGGATCTCCGCCCGGAAGTCCTCGATGATCCGGGACGCTGGGTTGTTCGCCAGCAGGTCGCCGATCAGCGGGAGCGTCTTGCCGAAGATCTGGCCGTTGAGGGCGTTCTGCAGTGTCTGGAGGACGCGGTCGAGCCCGTTGATGATCACCGACGGGTTGCTCAGCAGCGCGAAGAGGCTCGGCGGCTGGAAGCTCCCAAAGTCGAAGTCGGGGAGCTGGAACGTGAACCCGTTGTTGCCGTCGCCGACGCCGTCGAGGACCTCGAAGAGGTTGATCGAGACGCGGAGGACGTGGTCCGGGCCGCCCGTCGTCTCGGGGGCACCCGGCGTCGCCGTCCCGAAGTCGATCGGGATGAGCGCGTCCTCGGTCCCGACGTAGACCGGGAGCGAGACGCAGGCGAAGACGCCGGTCGCGCAGGTCGCGCCCTGCGTCGTGATCACGACGCTGCCGCTGCCGAAGCCCGGGACGACGTTGACGAACGTCCCGAGCTGGCCGAGGTCGCTCGTGAGCCCGCTGCCGGTGCTGTACCCGAGCAGGATCAGCTTGCCGTCGGTCGTGCTTGCGCCGCCGTCGACGAGCTTCACGGTGATGCCGGCGCCGGCGCTCGCGCTCCCGTCGCGGACGAACAGACCGAACGGGCCGAGGCGCGCCTCGAAGTCGAGGTCGGTGCCGCTGACCGAGGCGTTCGCGACGAGCCGCGTGCCGGTCGGGCCGACGTTGACGAAGAACTGCTTGTTCGTGATGTCGAGGCCGAGCGCAAGGACGAGCTCGAGACTCGCGTTCACGTTCACGTTGCCGGTCGCGCTGACGCCGACGAGGTCGGTCAGGAAGGACGGGAGCCCGCCGGCGCCCGCGAGGCTGAGGTTGAACGGCCGCGAGACGTTGACGCTGCGCAGGAAGCTGAAGTTGATGTCGATCGCATTCGTGGTCGTGTTCCACGAAAGCACCGGCGGGACCGCGCTCCCGATTCCGAACCGGCTCCGGATCAACGTCTCAAGCGCCTGGAGCGACCCGGCGGGGTTCGCGGCGATCTCGTCGAGCTTCGTGCTGAGCGCCGTCGCCAGGTCGATCAGCTCGGAGATGCTGCGGTCGACGAGGGGGAGCTTCGTGTCGAGGATCGCAGCGATCGCGCTGCTGCCGCCGGAACCGTCGAGGCTGCGGATGAACCCGACGATCGCCTGAAGCGCCTGCAGGACGTCCGTGAAGGACAGGTCCTTGAACTTGTCGAGGACACCCGAGAAGTCGGGGCCCTGGAACTGGATGTCGACGACGTTCGCGCGGACCTGGAGCGGATCGTCGCCCGTCGCGATCACACCGGTCAGCGTGATTGCACGCGTCGTCCCGTTCACGAGGACGCCGACCGTGCCCCCGTCACCTCCGAGGTCGTCGATTCGGAGGAGGGCCGCGTCGATCGCTGCCTGGATGTCGCTCTGAAGGTGAGCGGCGGTCGTGTTTTCCGCCGTAGCCGAGGCACGAATCAGGATCAGTGCCTCATGTGCCCCCTGCCGCAGGATGAAGGTGCGGTCGGTGGTGAAGACCCAGCCCGTCGGCGCCTGCGCCGTGAGCTGGAACGGAGTTGCGCCGAGCGTCGTGGGAGCAGCACCGACACCAAGCGCGTCGGTGAAGCTCGGCGGGCCGCGGATCCAGTTCGGGCTCGAGGCGGTGATGGAGACGAATGCGTCGAGGCCCGGAGCCAGCCCCGAAAGTCCGCCGGCCGGCTCGACGTCGACCCGGACGCCGAAGCCGCCGCTCAGCTGCCCGGCCAGGAAGCCGGTGGTCGGCGTGCCCGAGACGTGGCCGATCAAGCCAAGATCGAAGAACACCTTCCCGGCGCCGAGCGCGCGCGCGATGACGTCGAGGCTGAGCTTGTTCGTGCCGTCGATCGGGTTCCGCAGGGAGAGACCGATGGTTGCGTCGATCAGGCGAGTGCCGTTCACGGTGCCCTGACCCGTCGCCGTCACGCCGAGGAAGCCAATGTTCGCGGTCGCGGTCACGCTCGGAAGGTCGACGCGGAAGTTCCCGGTCAGCGTCACGTTCTCGAGGAAGAACGACGTTGCGCGTGAGCGCAGCTCGGAGCCGTTCCCCGACGCGAAGCCGAGCTCACTGACGGCGCCATTCAGCTGTGAGCCGCTCACGAAAACCGGCACGTTCAGCTGAAGCGTGGTGATCGTGCCCTGCTTCGCCTTGAGGCCGATGCGATTGCCGTTCGGGTCGATCCGGTACGCAACGAGCGCGTCCGTCCCGAAGCTCGTTGCCCCGAGAGCCGTGCTGATTGCGCTGTTCAGATCGGCGATCAGCTGAGCGATCGACGTCCGGGAGGCGCTCGGCGCGACGATCACCTGGATCGCGGTGCCGTTCAGGATCGCCGTGAAGCGGATCTCCGTGCTGGTCACGCCGGTCAGCCGCGTCGGCGCGCTCATCAGCCCGAGCTCCTGGAACGCGCTGTCGTTGTAGCCGTTCGGCACCGTTACCTCGAGTCGCCGGTCGACCGAGACGGCAGGCTCGAGCGTCGACATCGTCAGCTGCGCCGGGGTCGTGGACAGCGAGAGCCGTCCGCCGCCCGCGTCGACCTTGATCGGACTCGCGAACTGCACTTCGACGGTGTCGCTCCCGGCGGCGGCGGCGACGTCGTAGGTGAGCTTGCCGCTCGACGTGCCGAAGGTCACGTCGTAAGTGCCGAAGCCCGCCGCTTCGAGGGCCGAGTTCACGGCCGCCGTGAGCTTGGTCGCCAGGGTGGCGGCGGTGATCGCCTGCGTGGTGAACTCGGTCGAAACGGCCCCCGCGGCGTCGAACAGCGACCCGGTGACACCGGTGCTGTCGAGCACGTCGACGGCGCGCAGCCGGCCGTTGACCTTCTTCTCCGTGCTGCCGACGATCAGAACGACCGTGAACGCGAGGTCGTTCTTCATGGCCGTAAACGGGTTGTGCGCTGCCGTCACCAGCGCGGTGGCGAGCGCCAGGGCGCCGGTCGAAAGCAGCGTCGCGTCGCCCGTAGTCTTCAGGAAGCCGACGCTGTGGCCGCCGCTTGCGATCGCGTTGTTGATCGCAGCCTGCACGTCGACCGCCAGGTCCGCGAGGGAGGCGTTGCCGTCCGTCGCCGTCTTCTGCACGACGACGCTGGCGAGCGTGAAGATCGTTCCACCGGTGATCGTGGTCGAGCCGAGCGGCCCGGTGCCGTCCGGATCCATCGACGCGTTCTGGTTGATCACGCTGACGTTGAAGGTCGCGTTGCTCGTCAGGCGGCCATTCGTCGCCGGCCCGGTCAGGCTCGTCGGGTTGAGCAGCAGACGCGCCGGGGTGGCCGGGGCAGAAAGCGTGACCGTGACGATCCGGATGTTCCCGAAGGACACGACAGCCGGTGCGCCGAGGTTGACCGAGCCGCCGCCGAGGCCATCGAGCGCCGTTTGAATCGACGTGCCCAGTGTGCCGGCAGTCGTGCTGTAGCTGATCGCGGCGGTTCGCTCGCCGGCGTCGTCCGCGTCACCGTCGCCGTTCAAATCCAACTCGAGGGTGAACGTTCCACCGTTGACGTTCTGGAAAGTGAGGACCTGCGTCGCGTTCGTCGTCGCGCCAACGGGTACGTCGGCTGTCGCGCTGACGATGGGCGTGTACACCGCGGGCGTAACCTCGAGCGCCTGGTTCGGGTTCAGGTCGAGCCCGATCGACATCCCGGCGATCAGCGACGCGAGCAGCGTGAACGTCCCCTGCGTCTGGATGCCCGCGATCGGGCCGAGCGCTGCGCCGAGGTTGAAGGAGAACGAGCCGGCGAGATCGGTCGCGTCCGACGTCATCAGCGCGACGTTCGTGTTCGCAAGCGCTCCCCTGAACGTGACCTCGATCACGTCGCCGTTCTTCACGACTCCGACGTTGTCCGTCGACGCGAGGCCGCGATTGATGCCGTTCAACCCCTCCAGCGCGCTGTCGATCGTGCCGGCGATTGCGTTATAGGCGATCGCGTTCGTGAACTGCAGAACGCCGTTGAGGTCGGGGAACGCCAGCCGGTACGTGTTGTTAATCCCGGCGAAGGACACTCCGACGGCGTTCAGGGTCACCTTCTGAACCTCGTTCTGTGAGCCCGAGCCGGCAAGCTTTTCCTCGACCTTCGCCGCTCCGAACCCCAGCGCCTTCGAAAAGTCGAGCCGGAAGCTGAACGTCTTCGTCGCAGGCGTCCAGACGAACGCCAGCGAGCCGGACGGAAGGCCGAGTGCGGTCCCGAGCTTCGTGATCATCGTTTGGACGCTCGAGAAGCTCAGATCGTCGAAGTCGAACCTGCCGTCGCCGTTGAAGTCCGGGCGCAGTAGGTCACCGCTCTTGAAGAGCGGGTCGAGGATCCGCTTCTTGAACGCCGTGCCGTAGTCGAGGATGTCACCCACGGTCTTGTTCGAGAACGGGATTACGATCTGGCGAAGCTCCGTTCCGACCATCGCCGTGAGTGCGTTCGCGATTGCCTGGAGCATGGCCATGATCTCGTTCGGCCCGGTGTTCGTGAAGCTGAGGAACTCGTCGAACTGCACGAACTGGACGTCGTAGGCGCTCAGGTCGAAAAGGTCGTCGGAGCTGACCACGATCTTCGGCGAGGCGGCGGCGAACGGGTTCGTCCCGCCTATGCTCGCCGTCACGGGCAACGTTGCGTCGAGCGTGCCGCCGGCGCTCACGTCGATGAGGCTCGCCAGCGACGTCCCCAGGTCTGCCGCGGACAGTCCGCCGTCGCTGCTGGTCGGATCGTCGAACCGGACCGTGACATAGGCGGTCAGCAGCGCAGTACCGTTGACGACCGCGGCCTCGAGGAACCCGGCGCGCAGCGCGGCGTCAAGATCCTGGACGTCCACCGCGATGCCGAGGGTGAGCTCGCTCGGCCGAAGCTGGAACGTCGACGTCGCGCGGATGATCGCGAACCCGGACCGGATCTTGGCGAAGCCCGTGACCTCGACGTCCGCGTCGATCGACACGCCGAGCGTCCCGGTATCGACGCCGAAGTCGAGCGGGACGCTCGCGAGACGCGTCCTACCGGTGTACTCGAACTGCCAGGAGAACTCGGTCGCCGACGTGGCCGCCTCGACGAAGTCGATCACGTCGTACTCCGTCAACAGCTCCACGAGTCCCTCCACCGTGGGCCCGACCGCCGCGAGATACGTCTTCGCCGCGTTAATCGCCGCGAGCAATTGCGTGTGGAACGCGTTCACGTCGCTCGGGGCAAGCCCGATCAGGGGCAGCTCCTGCCCAATCGCGCCGTGGCTGTGCATCGCCTGATATGTCGCCACCGTTGTGTCGAGGCCGTTCGACAGAGCCGTTGCGTCGGCACCGCTCAGCGCCGTACCGGTTGTGGGGCGGTTCGTGAAGCGCACGTTGTCGATGTTGACCACGGCTTCGACGGCGCCGACGACGATCGCGAACGTGAGTGTGTGCACCTTGTTCCGGAGCGCCACCGGGATCGCCACCTCGCCGGAGACGAAGCCGGAGCTCGGCGTACCAAGCGGGAGGAGGGCAAGCTGGGTTCCGCTCAGGGAGATGCGCAGCTGGTTGAGGCTGTCAGCCGTATCGATCTCGAAGCGGTAGAGCAGGTGCGTCGCGTTGGACGGTAGGTAGAAGAGGTTGTGGGTCCGGCTAGGACCGTCGTCGTCGAGCTCGAGGTAGTCGTTCGAGCCGAACGTCTCGCCGCCGAAGCCGCCGAGCCCGCCGCCGCCGTGGTGCGACCACCCGGGATGAACGTCGTCCGTGTCGACGTTCGACTTCTCGAAGTCGCCGTTGTAGAGGCGCAGCGGCGACCAGCCCGGCGCCCAGCGTGCGTTCTCGAGGATGGCTGCCTGGGTGCCGTCCGGGAAGTAGCCGCCGAAGCGGGACGCGAGCGGGTACAGGGCGTCCGGTGCGGTCCCAGACGGAACCACATGGAGCGCCGGTTGACCAAGGGCGTCCACGAGGAACGCCGGCGTGTGCTCGTGCCCCTGCTGCACAACGGCCGAGCTTCCTGCAGTCGTGGTGAAGAACCTCGGCGCAGGCCGTGAGCCGACGCCGCTCCTGACACGGCTGTACGCATACCCCTCGGCCATGTACGGATCGGCGAGGTTGTCGAGGACGTTGTCCTTGTCGAGGTCTTCGAGTAGGTCGAGGCCGTCGTCGTCGACGTCCTCGTCGCCGTCACCGAGGACGGTGGCGAGGTAGAAGCCGTCCCAGATCCAACTGTGGTCGCTGACGCCTGCCAACACTCCGGGCAGCTCGACCGACATCCACCGGTTGTACGCGCCCGGGATCGGGCGGCCGTCGGGGATCACACGCGGCGCGGCGACGGCCGCGATCCCGCTGCGGGTCTGGTAGTAGACGTCCGCGAACGTGACGTTGTTCCAGACGACGGCACCGTAGCCGAGCGGCCCGAGCTCGAACAGCCGCTGCGTGTAGTCGAACCCGAGGCCCTGGTTGAAATCGTGTGGGTCCAGGTAGGTCAGATGGTCGACCGTGACGTTGATCGCCGCGAGCCGCCGCGTCAGCTCGCTCGTCACGGCGGTACCGAAGCTGTGGCCGATCAGGTGGAGCGGCGGCTGGGACAGCGGTGCGGTGACGTCCACCAGGCCGAGGTCGATGATCGTGGCGAACAGGGCGTCGCCCGAAGCCGACGCCCACCCGCTCGTCGGCTCGTTCGTGTCTGCGGCCCAGTCCCAGAGGAAGACGATGTGTCCCGTCCCCGCTCCGGTCGGCAGGTGCGAGTCGGCGATGTGAATGCTGCCGAGCCCGCCGTGGACGTCGATGTCGTAGTCGATGAACCAGGCGCCGTTCGCGCCGTTTTCCGCGTCGGCGCGGTTCCGGATCGCGCGCGCGAGCGTGATCAGCGAGTCGCCGCCGGAGTCCGACGGCTGGAACCCATGCGTGATGACAGTCGCGGCCTCGACTGTCACGCCGAGCGACGTCAGCAGGTCGCGCACGAAGCTGACGCTCATGCGCTCGACGCCCGCGTGCGTGACCGCCGGCAGCGCAACGGCCTCGCGCGTCGTGGCGAGCAGGTCATCGCCCGGCCCGCCAATCACGTGGAGCGTGCCGCCGAAGCTTCCGACGCTCTTGATTGTCAGCTTGTCGTTGCCGCTGCCGAGATCGATCGTGAGCGTGGTCGTCGGCGCGGTGAATGTGTATGCGGCGTGGGACGGGTCGTTGGCGAGCGTGAGGTTCAGATTCGCGCCGCTGCCATCGAGGATCCAGTCGTCCGCTGTGGTCGTGTTGGTCACGAGCGTCAGGTTCGGTGACGCGCCGACTGCGACGACGAAGTGGCTGAAGTGGCTCGTCGTAGTGCTTGCTGTACCAGCACCCAGATCAACGACGGTGTCGAGTGCCACGGGACCCAGTGTGGGGTCGAGGTAATACAGAACCGGCACGCCGGCGGTCACGTCGTACTTGATCGTGAGCAGCACCGGCTGCGCGAAGCTCGTGACCGCGTTCCCAGAGGCAACGTCGGCTGCGTTCAGGTCGAACACCGGCGAGAGGGTCACGAGGTTGCCGCTCGACATCGTCGAAGCGGAAATCCAGATCTGCGTATCCCCGGTGACGGCTCCTGCGCCGAACTCGACGGTCGCCGCGCCGTTATCGACGGTCGCGACCCCTCCTTCGGAGGTCACAACCGCGAGCGGCGGCGATGGCCCGCTGCCCGGGACTGCGGCAGGATCCGGACATTCGAGCGTGGCGTCCTCTGGAACGATGTCGCCCGCGCCGGGGCTGTCGCCGCTTGTCACGGTCGTCTGGGTGACGGTCGTCGTGCCGGCGCCGCAGGACACGGCTGCGGCGGTACCCGTTGCTGAGACCGTCTCGTTGTCGCTCGGGCCGTCGATCGTTGCAGCGGTTCCCTCACCCGATGCCTGAACCGTCTCCAGAGACGTCGCCGATGCGAGAACAGTGGCCACGTCAGTGGCCGTAACGTCGGTCGGCGTCTCTGTGTCCTGGGAGTCCGTAGGGGCGACTGCGAGGGCGCTCGCGCCGAGCGACACACCGGCGACGTCGGCCGAGATGTCGATGGGCGGCGGTGGCGGCGGTGCGACTGCTTCAACCGGCGCGGGTGTCGACACGCTCATGAACGAACCACGACTGGCAGCGGACGCGCTCAGAGTGCGCGTCGGGGCCGCGATGCGTGTTGATGCGGGGGGTGCCACCGGCTGCGTCGCGCTCTCGGGTGTCGCCACGACCGTTTCGGCCGACGCCGTCAGCGCATCCGTCGCGGGCTGCTCGGCAATCGGCGGAGCTGTCGTAGCGGCCGAGCTCTCGACCACTCCAGCCTCGGGCTGCGTCGTGTCGGCCGCGGGCAACTCGACCGGCGCGACCGTCGCCTCAGGCGGGGCGGTCGGCGTCGGGTACTGCGGCTGAGTCGACGGGTCCGTTTGAGCGGGGAGCGGCGCGCTCGTGTCTTCGACGACGGGCACGCTCTCGAACGGATCCTTGCGCTCCGACGCCGGCTTCGCAGCCGGCGTCAGCGTGTAGCTCGTGGAGACGACCGGCACCTGCTGTGTCGGTGGTGCCGTCTGTGACGCTGGTGCCGTCGGGCGTGAAACAGCCGCTGTTCCACTCCCTGGCTCGCGCCGTGGTTTGTCGGCGACGGCCGGCGCAGCTTTTGGAGCTGCCGCGACGCGTGCGGGCGCTTTCGGTGCCGCGATGGTCGGGAAGTCGAAGCCACGGATTTCGAAGTGCGCGAGCGGCGCATGCCTCGCGCTTCCGCCTTGCTTCCACTCGAGCGCGAACGGCACGAAATACGTCGCGACGAGGCTAAAGAGACCGAACGCGAGGATTGCTCGCCCGAGCACGCCGTCCCGGAGCCCTTGAAGGCTCGGTGCGGGCAAGACCAGCGCGGTACTGCCTGACCCTCGGATCTCCAGCTCCCCTTTGCACCTTCCGCGGCCCCCTCTGAACCGCGAGTCGCGCCACTGTGCCACTCGAAAGGGTGATCTTCAATAGGCCGTTCGGCCTATTTGGAACAGGCCGTCCGCCCCATTTCGCGTGGACCGCACCGGATCCGCGCTGCGGGAGCTCCCCGGGTTGGACTCGAACCAACAACCCTCCGGTTAACAGCCGGATGCTCTACCAATTGAGCTACCGGGGATCGAGCGGGGGATTGTAGCCGCTCGCCCGCGTGGTTCCCGGCTTCGCTTTCCGCATGGTTACTTTGGTGTAATACGCAGATGGAGCCGAGTGTCCCTCGCACAATGGCTGTGTCGCCCCCACGCTTCGCCGCCTGGCCGCCCGCCCCCCTCTCGCTGCCGAGCTACCGACGACGACGTTACGAGCTCGTGGTCCACCCGCCTACCGAGTCGCTCGTAGGGGAACCGCTGCAGGAGGTCGTGAGTGCCACGGGCGAAACGTGCCTCCGACTCTCCGAGGTCCCCCTCGAGGACACCTCTGCGGTCCTCAGATTCGTGAACGACGTTGGGACCGCCGGTTTCGGAGGCGACGCCGACGAGGTGACGGTGGCCGAGTTCGTGCTTGGAGCGACGATCATCGCCGACGCGGTCGCGGCGTGGCGGCTGCTGACCGACGAGCCTGACGGCGAGGAAGCCGACTGGCGCTTGAACCGGCTTACCGAGGTGCCCGGCGAGGGACGACGAGCCGCGTCGGCCGAGTATCTCAACGATGTAATCACTTCCGGCCTCACTTCGATCACGCCCGTTCTCGCGCTGAACAACGGCCCGGAGGAGCGTGGTGCGGTTCTCGACCTGAACCTCCACGCCCTCTGCTGCCTCGAGCTCTTCAACCACGTCGTCGGCGGCAACGACTTCGCCCGATGCGCCAACGAGTCGTGCGCACGCCTGTTCGTCCGGGACGAGCGGGCCCGCCGGCGCGGGATGCGCTACTGCTCCAGGACCTGCGCGCGCGCTCAGGCCCAGCGTGAGTTCCGGCGGCGCAAGGCCGCCTCGCCCGAACCGGCCGGCTAGGCGAACTCTCGGATCGCCGTTCGGATCTCGGCGAGCTTGTGCTGGAGCTCGCTGAGGTCGGCTTCGTCGGCGCCCTCGAACTCCCTTCGGAGTCGCCGCTCGCGCAGCCGAAGCAGCATCTGCTTCGCGGTTTCCTCGTCGATGCCCTCCTTCTCCGCGAGCGCGTCGAGACCGGCGAGCAGCGAGACGAGCTCGGGCTCCGGCGCCTTCGACGGTGAGAGCAACTCGTCGCGAGCCTGTCGATGCAACTCGGAGTCGAAGTGCTCCGGGCCGAGCCCTGCGAGCACACGGCCGAGGGCCGGGTGTGCACGCACGCCCGCGAGCGCGCTGCGCTCGAGCTTGTCCCCCACCTCGACGAGTCGCGGCGACAGTTGGTCGCCCGCGCTGGCGGTGCCTCCAGCTGCGGCGCGCAGCTGAACGGTGAGCCCGAGCTGGTCGTTCGCGAGACGCCAAGCCTCGTGCCGCTCGGGCGACTCGGGCAGATCGTTCAGCACGTCTTGAACGCGAAGGTACGCATGCTGGCGGTCCCGGGCCCTGGCCAGCTCCAAGCGCACGCGGTGGACGGCGTACGACTCCGCGTCGGCGAGCCGCGCCTCGAACGTCGCCGGCTCGTCGGCCGGGTCCTTGCCCTTGGGCAGTGCGACGACGCGAACATCGAACCCCTGGCGAAGCGCGAGCTCCATGCCGCGCAGCGTCGCGTCCTCGCCGGCGGAGTCGGCGTCGAAGCAGAGAAACACGCGAGTGGTCAGCCGCGACAGCTCCGACAATTGCCTCTCCGTGAGCGCGGTGCCCATCGACGCAACGACGGGCTCGAGCTTCGCCTGCCGCAACGCGATCACGTCGGTGTTCCCCTCCACGACGATCGCGCGGTCCTGCTTCGCGATCGCTCCACGGGCGAGGTCGAACCCGTAGAGGACGTTCGACTTGTGGAAGAGCTCGCTCTCGGGCGAGTTCACGTACTTCCCGCGCAACGGGTCGTCTTCGTAGAGCTTGCGCGCTTGAAACCCGATCACGCGACCGCGCGCGTCGGCGAGCGGGAACATCAGCCTGCGCTGGAAGTAATCAGTTCCGCGGCGTGTGACGAGCCCCGCCGCGGCGAGCTCGTCGGTGGAGAACTTTTCCCGCGCCTTGCGCGCGAGCGTCGCGCCGGCCGGCGAGAGTCCCAGCCTGAACTCCCGGCACACCTCCTCACCGAGCCCGCGCGACTCGAGGTACTGCCGCGCCGACGCGCCGTGCTGGGAGTCCCAGAGCGTCCGCTCGTAGAACCCCGCCGCCTGCTCGAGCAGCGCGCGCATCCGATCTCGCTTCCTCCGCTGCTCGTCGGCATGCGGTGATGCGTCCTCGTACTCCACCTGCACGTGGAAGCGGTCCGCGAGCCACTCGATCGCGCCCACGAAGTCGAGCCCTTCCGTCTCACGCACGAACGAGATCGCGTCGCCGCCGACGCCGCAGCCGAAGCAGTGGTATGTCCCACGATCGGGCGACACGGAGAACGAGGGCGTTCGCTCCTCGTGGAAGGGGCAAAGCCCGGTGTAGCGCCCGCCGACCTTGCGGAGTCTCGTCCGCGCCTCGACGAGGTCGACGATGTTCGCGGCTGCCTTGACCGCCTCGACCGACTCGTCCTTCAGCCGCGCCACGTCAGATCTGCTCGGCGTAGTCGAGTGCGAATCGGTCGGTCATCCCGGAGAGGTAGTCGACGACGGCTTCCGGCTCGTCTCCGCGCGCCACGAGGTGCTCGAAGATCCTGCGAATGACGTCGCGAGCCCGCTCGTGCTCGCCGCGCGTCTTCGGGCCGAGGTAGACGCGCTCGAACATGAAGCTCCGCAGGGAGAGCATCGCGTTTCCGAGCGCCTCGCTCTGCACGATGTCGCCGGCCGGGGCGGAGGACTCGATCAGGTCGTGCACGAGGGTGTCGATCCGCCTCGAACCGGTGGGCCCCAGGACGGCGAGCTCCGCTGCGGGCAGGTCGTCAGCGCTCAGGATGCCAAAGCGGATCGCGTCATCGATGTCGTGGTTGATGTACGCGACGCGGTCGACGATCCGAACGATCCGCCCCTCGAGCGTCTCGGGCTCGTCCTGGCCGGTGTGCTTGAGGATCCCGTCGCGCACCTCCCAGGTGAGGTTCAGCTTCTCGGCGATGCGGAGCGACTGTTTGTTGTGACGAAAGCCACGCCCGAATCGCTCCCGCATGCACTCGTCGAGGGCCTGCTCGCCCGCGTGGCCGAACGGGGGGTGGCCGGTGTCGTGCCCGAGGCCGATCGCCTCGGTCAGGTCCTCGTTGAGCTGCAGCGCGCGGGCGACGCCGCGGGCGATCGCGGTCGTCTCCAGCGTGTGCGTCATGCGGGTTCGGTAGTGGTCGCCGGCGGGATCGATGAAGACCTGCGTCTTCCCCTTGAGCCTGCGGAAGGGCTTCGAGTGGAGCAGCCGGTCGCGGTCGCGTTGGAACGGTGTCCGCACCCGGCACGGCTCCTCGTCCCGGACTCGCCCGCGGGTCTCGTACGACCTGACCGCGAGCGGCGACAACCAGCGCTCCTCGTGCTCGCGCACGCGGTGCTTGAAGGCGTCCGCAACGAGTCCGGCGAGCTCCGGCATGAGCCTAGGGTAGTCGCTCATCCGGTCGTGGATCGAGCCGCGAAATCGAGCCGGGCGCGACCGCGCGCGAGGCGCGTTCCCCATCCCCAACCCCCTCCCACCCGGGGCTTCCGGCGGGGCTTCCAACGCTACCGCGCTTCTCGTGACAGGTGTGTGACGCCTTCGTGTCGAGTTGGGGACGCTTCGTCCACAGTCACACGATGATCGGCACGGTGCCGCCGTCGGCGCTCCAGGCCGCGCCCGTCACGTACGACGCGCGGTCAGAGCAGAGAAACGCGATCACGGCCGCGATCTCGTCGGGCTCGGCGAGCCGGCCGAGCGGGCGTCCGGCGCCGACCGCCTCGAGCACCTCGTCCCGTGGCTTGCCCGTGCGCTCGCCTTGCTGGTCGGCGAGGCCGCCGGCGCCGAGCCACGCATCGGTCGCGGTCGGGCCTGGAGTCACCGCGTTGCAGCGGATCCCGTCCTTCGCGTAGAGGTCGGCGACGAGCCGCGACAGCGAGAGCACCGCCGCTTTGGTCACGGAGTAATGGGGCATCGAGGTCGAGGGCCGCTTCGCCGCCGTCGACGAGACGTTGACGATCACCCCCTCCCCCCGCTCCCGCATCGGCGGGACGACGGCCCGGATCGCCCTGACGAAGCTCATCACGTTGAGCTGCCAGAGCTCCTCCCACTCCCGATCCGTGACCTCGAGGAAGTCGGCCTGGGTGGCGGCCCCCACATTATTTATTAGTGCAGTTACCGGCCCGACCTCGCGTGCGGCCTGTGAGAGCAGCTCTTCGGGCGCACCGGGGTCGGCCAGATCGGCTACCACAGCCAGTTTTGCGCCCGTTTCGCGCCGTGCGGCCTCGACCCGCTCGGAGTCACGACCGGTGACGACGACGAGCGCGCCTTCCTCGACGAGCAGCCGTGCCGTGGCGAGCCCGATCCCGCCCGTGGAGCCGGTCACCACACAGACGCGCCCGCGGAGCCCGAGGTCCATCGGGCTACGTTACCCGGCGTGACGACGCTCATCCTCGTGCGCCACGGTGAGACGGACTGGAACGCACAACACCGCTGGCAGGGCCACTCGGACACTGCGCTGAACGAGGCCGGCCGCGACCAGGCGCGCCGGCTCGCGGACGAACTCGAGCCGGTCGACGCCCTCTATTCGAGCGACCTCGCACGCGCGAGCGAGACCGCCGGGATCATCGCCGAGCGCCTCGGCCTCGACGTTCGACTCGACCCGCGCCTGCGCGAGCGCGGCTTCGGCTCCTGGGAAGGCCGGACCGCCGAGGAGATCGAGGCGTCCTTTCCGGATGAGCAGCGGCGCTGGCGCGAAGGAATCGGCGCGGGCGCGCACGACGCCGAGCAGTTCGAGGCCTTCGCGGCCAGGGTCGGGAGCTTCGTCGAAGAGATCGTGCCGCAGCACCCCGGCGAGGACGTGCTCGTGGTGAGCCACGGGGGCGCGATCCGGGTCGTCCACGCGCTCGCGACCGGCCTCGACTACGTCCGCGATCACCGGTCGATCCCGGCCGTGGCCAACTGCTCCGTGTCCCGATTTGCCGTTCGGGAGGGAAAACTCGCGCCGATAGACTGACCGCCGGTGGAGGACTACACGAACAAGTACAAGGGCGAGCAGGTCGAGATCGCGCTCTTCGGGGGCGAGTACCAGGAAGGCGTCCTGACCGCCTACTGCTACATCGAGGACGTCGCCCACATCGAGCTCAACGGGCACATTCTCGTCCCGCTCCAGAACATCGCCTCGCTCCACTGCTCGAGCCGTTGCGACGCACCCGAGCCCGACTGGCCGCCACGCGGGCTCGAGGACGAGCGCGAAGACACCTAGCGGAATGCGACTCGCGGCGACCCGGAACCTGCTCAAGGTCTGGGGATTCGTGCTGGTGCTGTGCGCAGGCCTCGGCCTGCTCGGCTGGTCGGGCGGCGGCTACCCGCTCCTCTCGAGCGTCGTCTTCTGCTCGCTGCTCGCGACGGCAGCGGCGTACTGGTACGCCGATCGAGTCGTCATGGGGATGGTCGGGGCCCGCGAGCTCGCACTCGCGGAGGCGCCCCTCGTCCACTTCACACTCGAGCGACTGGCAGCGCGCGCGAACGTCGCGAAGCCGAAGCTGTACGTGATCCCGGACGGTCACCCTCGCGCGTTCGCGGCCGGCCGCGGGCCCCGCGGCTCGGCGATCGCCGTCTCGCGCGGGTTGCTCGGCGCTGCGCCGCCGGCGGAGCTCGAGGGCGTGCTCGCGCACGAGCTCGCACATGTTCGCGCCCGCGACATCGTCACGCAGGAAGGCGTCGTCGTCTTCGCCGCAGCGCTTGTCGAGGCGACGCGGATCGGCGGCGCGCTCCAGCGCCTCTTGCTCTTCGTGCTCGGACCGATCGCCGCGGCGCCGGTCCACCTCCTGCTCTCGCCCAAGCGCGAGTTCGCCGCAGACCGGTACGCGGCTCAGCTCTGTGAGTCGCCGCACGGCATCGCCGACGCGTTGCTGCGTCTCGAGCTCGCGGGCGAGCTGGTCGAGTTCCGCGCGAATCCAGCCACCGAGCCCCTCTACACGATCAACCCTTTCGAGCCGACCGGGCTCGCAGCAATGTTCGGCACGCACCCGCCGACCGAAGAACGCGTCCGGCGGCTTCGCGAGCTCGACCCGGACTGGCGCGAGAAGCTGCGCGCGGCCTAGCCGCGGCGACCCGCGGCGGCGAGCGCGACCGCACCGAGCCCGAGGAGCGCCGGGACGATCGCGTACGCGACCTGCAGGTCACTGATGTCGGCAAGACCGCCGAGCACGAACGGCGCGACGGCGATAGCGATCCCCGCAGCGAATGCCGCGCGCGAAGACGCCGAGTCGGTTCGCCCTCCGGCCGCGGCGATCGCGAGCGCGAGTGTGAGCGGGTAGAGCAGCGACACGCCCGAGCCCGTGACTCCGAGCCCGACGACCGCAACAGCCGACGACGGCACGAGCCAGAAGACGCCGAACCCGGCCGCGGCGACGGCCAGCGCCACGGCGATGAGCCGCTCCGACCCGAAGCGCCGGGTCAACGGCCCGCCGAGCGCGCGACCAACGGTCATGCCGATCAGGAACACACTCGATGCCGCCGCAGCGCTGGAGTCCGAGAGATCGCGCTCGGACTCCAGATAGTCGGTGCTCCAGAACACGACGCAGAACTCGATCGCGACGAACAGCAGGAGCGCGAACCAGTAGAACCAGTACGGGCGCGGCAGTCCCGGCTCGTGGTCGTGCGGGAGCTCCGGTGCCGCCGGGAAGCAGACCGAGCCGTACGCGATCGCCATCGCGGGGACTGCGAGGAGCGCGGCCGCGACGAAGACCGCACGCCAGTCCGAGCCTGCCCAGATCGCCACCGCGACCGCGACGAGCGCCAGCACTCCGAGCCCGGTCGCGATCGCGTTCGCCTCGACGAGCGCCACCGGTGCCAACGGTCCGTGGCGATCGGCGAGTGCTGCCTGGAGCGTCGTGACGACGAGTGCCCCCGCGATCCCGAGCAGTGCGGCGGCCGGCAGCGTCACGGCGAGGGCGCCCCCCGCCGCGAGCAACAGCGCGCCGCACGCGATCCCGCCTGCGGCGACCCAGAAGGCGGCGCGACGCCCGACACGCACCACGAACCGATCGCCGGCGATCCCGACCGCGATCGCCCCGACCGCGATCAGGGTCGTGTGCAGGCTGACGACTGCACGCGAGACGTCGAGCTGTTCTCGAAGGGCGGGCAGCGCCGGCCCAAGCGCGTAGAGCATGAAGCCCCAGAGGCCGAGCATCCAGTAGCAGAGGCGCGTGAGCTCGTCGCGCTCGAGACGCGGGCTGCTGCTCAGCGGAGCTCGCCGGGCAGAAGCGAGAACATGACCGAGTCGCGGCGGCGGCCGTCGGGATGGAGCAGATGCGAGCGCAGGACCGCCTCTCGCCTAAAGCCCACCTTCTCGGCCACCCGCTGCGAGGAGACGTTGTCCGGGTCGGTGATCAGCTCGAGCCGGCCGAGACCGAGCTCCTCCAGCCCGAACCGCGCGACGAGCCGAAGCGCACGCGGGGTCAGCCCACGCCCGCGAGCTTCCTTGGCGCACCAGTAGCCGATGTGGCCCGTCCCGAACTGGTTCACACGCATGCCGATCGAGCCGATCAGCCCGCCTTGCTCGACGATGGCGAACTGATGGCCGAGATCCTCCGCCGTCACGAAGCTGCGGGCGTCCGCGTCGGTGTACGGCCGGGGGATCACGGGGATCCAGCGCTGGATCTCGGCGTCCTGGCAGGCGTGCGTGATCGCCGGCACGTCGTCGAGGGTGAACGGCCTGAGCGTGAGATCGCCGTCGCGGAGCTCCACGCTTGCGAGTCTAGAAAGACGAACGCCCGCACGAGGCGGGCGTTCAAAGATTCGGCGGCGTCCTACTCTCCCGGGAGGTTGCCCTCCGAGTACCATCGGCGCTGACGGGCTTAACTTCTCTGTTCGGAATGGGAAGAGGTGTACCCCCGTCGCTATGACCGCCGAAAGTTGTCAAGGGCGCGTGTCTCCACACACCTTCAAAACTCCATAGCGACTAGCACGAGTTCTCAAATCAAGACCTCGGGCAATTAGTACGGGTCCGCTGAGCATATTGCTACGCGTACACGTCCCGCCTATCAACGTGGTGTTCTTCCACGGCCCTTACTCCCTCTAGGGGATGGGGAGCCTCATCTCGAGGTGGGCTTCCCGCTTAGATGCTTTCAGCGGTTATCCCATCCAGACGTGGCTAATCAGCAACGCCCTTGGCAGGACGACTGATACACCAGAGGTCCGTTCGTCTCGGTCCTCTCGTACTAGAGACGACTCCTCTCAAGCTCCCAGCGCTCGCAGCGGATAGGGACCGAACTGTCTCACGACGTTCTGAACCCAGCTCGCGTACCGCTTTAATGGGCGAACAGCCCAACCCTTGGGACCTACTCCAGCCCCAGGATGCGACGAGCCGACATCGAGGTGCCAAACCTCCCCGTCGATGTGGACTCTTGGGGGAGATAAGCCTGTTATCCCCGGAGTACCTTTTATCCGTTGAGCGACGGCAATTCCACGCTTCACCGCCGGATCACTAAGACCTGCTTTCGCACCTGCTCGACATGTCTGTCTCGCAGTCAAGCTCCCTTATGCCTTTGCGCTCTACGCACGATTTCCAACCGTGCTGAGGGAACCTTTGTGCGCCTCCGTTACATTTTAGGAGGCGACCGCCCCAGTCAAACTACCCACCTGACGCTGTTCCTCCGCCGGATCACGGCCGGAGGTTAGAAGCCCAGAACCCGAGGGGTGGTATCCCAAGGGTGTCTCCACCGAGACTGGCGTCCCGGCTTCAAAGACTCCCACCTATCCTGGACAACGAATCCCAGACTCCAACGTCAAGCTGTAGTAAAGGTTCACGGGGTCTTTCCGTCCAGCTGCGAGTACTCGGCATCTTCACCGAGACTACAATTTCACCGGATCCCTCGTTGAGACAGTGCCCAAGTCGTTACGCCATTCGTGCAGGTCGGAACTTACCCGACAAGGAATTTCGCTACCTTAGGACGGTTATAGTTACCGCCGCCGTTTACCGGGGCTTGGATTCGAAGCTTCGCCCGAAGGCTAACCTCTCCTCGTGACCTTCCGGCACCGGGCAGGCGTCAGCCCCTATACGTCGTCTTACGACTTCGCAGAGACCTGTGTTTTTGGTAAACAGTCGCTTGGGCCGTTTCACTGCGGCCTCCTCGGGCTGGCGGAGTAAATCCGCTTCACCCTACTGAGGCGCCCCTTCTCCCGAAGTTACGGGGCCATTTTGCCGAGTTCCTTAACGAGGGTTCTTCCGATCGCCTTGGTATTCTCTACCTGCCTACCTGTGTCGGTTTTGGTACGGGCACGCGCGACCTCCCTAGACGCTTTTCTAGGAGGCATGGCTTCGAGCACTTCGCGCTGTTCGCGCTCGGTGTCCCGTCTCAGGCTTAGTGGGTGACGGATTTCCCTATCACCCGCCCTACGCGGTTACCCCAGGACAACCATCGCCTGGGATGCTCTAGCCTACCCCGTCCCGCCATCGGTGATAGCGGTCGCTACGTGGTACAGGAATATCAACCTGTTGTCCATCGCCTACGCCTTTCGGCCTCGGCTTAGGTCCCGACTAACCCTGAGCAGATTAGCTTTACTCAGGAACCCTTAGGCATTCGGCGGAGGAGTTTCTCACTCCTCTTTCGTTACTCATGCCAGCATTCTCACTTCCCAGGCCTCCACGGCTGGCTTACGCCGCCGCTTCGCCGGCCTGGGAACGCTCCCCTACCACTCAGCAAAGCTGAGTCCGTGGCTTCGGTTCCATGCTTGAGCCCCGTTGAATTTTCCGCGCCCGACCACTTGACCAGTGAGCTGTTACGCACTCTTTGAATGGTGGCTGCTTCTAAGCCAACATCCTGGTTGTCTTTGCAATCAGACATCGTTTCCCACTTAGCATGGAATTAGGGACCTTAGCCGACGGTCTGGGCTGTTTCCCTTTTGAGCACGAAGCTTATCCCTCGCACTCTGACTGCCACGCTCTGGATTACCGGCATTCGGAGTTTGACTGAGTTCGGTAAGCTGGTAGGCCCCCTAGCCCAATCAGTGCTCTACAACCGGTAATGAACGCGTGACGCTATACCTAAATATATTTCGGGGAGAACCAGATATCTCTGAGTTTGATTAGCCTTTCACTCCGACCCACAGGTCATCCGCCCACTTTTCAACGTAGGTCGGTTCGGTCCTCCACGGGGTCTTACCCCCGCTTCAACCTGCCCATGGGTAGATCACTCAGTTTCGGGTCTACTGCCATCGACTAAGTCGCCCTATTCGGACTCGCTTTCGCTTCGGCTCCGTTTCCTTAACCTTGCCGATGACATGTAACTCGCTGGCTCATTATGCAAAAGGCACGCCGTCACAGCTTGCGCTGCTCCGACCGCTTGTAAGCACACGGTTTCAGGTACTATTTCACTCCCCTTCCGGGGTACTTTTCACCTTTCCCTCACGGTACTAGTTCGCTATCGGTCGCCAGGGAGTACTTAGCCTTACGGGGTGGTCCCCGCGGATTCCGACCGGGTTTCCCGTGCCCGGCCGTACTCAGGTACCTGATAAGGAAGGCTGCGCGCTTTTGCCTACGGGACGATTGCCCTCTGTAGTGCGACGTTCCAGTCGCTTCGGCTAACACGCAACTTTGTAACTTCCCGACCCGCCGGCAGACGGATCGAATCAGGCCCTACAACCCCCATACGACAACGCCTGCCGGCTGTCACGTCGTACGGGTTTAGGCTCTTCCCCTTTCGCTCGCCACTACTCAGGGAGTCGAGGTTTCTTTCCTTTCCTCGGGCTACTAAGATGTTTCAGTTCGCCCGCTTGGCTCTTCCCTGCCTATGTATTCAGCAGGGAGTACGCGCGCATTACCACGCGTGGGTTTCCCCATTCGGAAATCCCCGGGTCAAAGGTTGGTCAGCACCTCACCGGGGCTTATCGCAGCCGCCCACGTCCTTCATCGCCTCCTGGCGCCAAGGCATCCACCGTGTGCCCTTGTTCTCTTGATCAGAAGAGAACCCGTGTTTCATCGCTATGGAGTTTTCAAGGTGCGCGCGGGACGACGCCCACCCAGCAGATCGACCGCCCATGCCTCGCCGGCATCGCGCGGTCTCTCAAAACTCAACAGTGTTCTCCACCTCGAGGTCGACGTAGTTTCTAGGCGAGCCCGAGCATCGGACGGCAAACGAACAGCCATCAAACGAGTCGGGTGCCCACCGGAGTAAGAGCTCCGGTATTCCCTAGAAAGGAGGTGATCCAGCCGCAGCTTCCGCTACGGCTACCTTGTTACGACTTCACCCCAATCATCGACCCTACCTTCGACGGCTCCCCCCCTTGCGGGTTAGGCCACCGGCTTCGGGTATTGCCAACTTTCGTGGTGTGACGGGCGGTGTGTACAAGGCCCGGGAACATATTCACCGCGGCGTTGCTGATCCGCGATTACTAGCAACTCCGCCTTCATGGAGGCGAGTTTCAGCCTCCAATCCGAACCGGGACCGACTTTTTGGGATTCGCTCCCCCTCACGGGTTTGCAGCCCTCTGTATCGGCCAATGTAGCACGTGTGTAGCCCTGGACATAAGGGGCATGATGACTTGACGTCATCCCCACCTTCCTCCGATTTGTCACCGGCAGTCTCCCTAGAGTCCCCGTCTTTCACGCTGGCAACTAGGGACAGGGGTTGCGCTCGTTGCGGGACTTAACCCAACACCTCACGGCACGAGCTGACGACAGCCATGCACCACCTGTGCACAGGCCCCGAAGGGCTGCCGTATTTCTACGACATTCCTGTGCATGTCAAGCCCAGGTAAGGTTCTTCGCGTCGCGTCGAATTAAACCACATGCTCCGCTGCTTGTGCGGGCCCCCGTCAATTCCTTTGAGTTTTAGCCTTGCGGCCGTACTCCCCAGGCGGGATGCTTAATGCGTTAGCTTCGGCACGGACGGAGTCGACACCGCCCACACCTAGCATCCATCGTTTACGGCGTGGACTACCAGGGTATCTAATCCTGTTCGCTCCCCACGCTTTCGCGTCTCAGCGTCAGTACCGTCCCAGAGTGCTGCCTTCGCCATAGGTGTTCTTCCTGATATCTGCGCATTTCACCGCTACACCAGGAATTCCACACTCCTCTTCCGGACTCTAGCCAGACGGTTTCCGTCGACGTCTCGAGGTTGAGCCTCGAGTTTTCACAACGGACCTGTCTGGCCGCCTACACGCTCTTTACGCCCAATAAATCCGGACAACGCTTGCCCCCTACGTATTACCGCGGCTGCTGGCACGTAGTTAGCCGGGGCTTCTTCTGGAGGTACCGTCACCCTCTGGGCTATTAACCCGAGTGGCTTCGTCCCTCCTGAAAGCGGTTTACAACCCGAAGGCCTTCTTCCCGCACGCGGCGTCGCTGCGTCAGGCTTTCGCCCATTGCGCAAGATTCCCCACTGCTGCCTTCCGTAGAAGTCTGGGCCGTGTCTCAGTCCCAGTGTGGCTGATCGTCCTCTCAGACCAGCTACGGATCGTCGCCTTGGTGAGCCGTTACCCCACCAACAAGCTAATCCGCCGCGAGTCCCTCCTCGGCCGGAGGCCGAAGCTACCTTTTCTGACGAGCCCGAAGACTCGAAAGGCCATCCGGTATTAATCCGGGTTTCCCCGGGCTATCCCGGTGCCGAGGGCAGGTTACTCACGTGTTACTCACCCGTTCGCCACTTTCCCCAGAGCCGAAGCCCTGGTTCTCGTTCGACTTGCATGTGTTAAGCGCGCCGCCAGCGTTCGTCCTGAGCCAGGATCAAACTCTCCGTGAAAGGTGTTTTGACCGGCAAGCCGGCCAAGCCTTCAGCGATGAGCTTGTGCTCAAAGGTCGATCCCCGAAAGGATCGACGGGATTGTTAAGCCTCGACAGCCCGAAGGCTTCGAGGTCTCGACGTTTCGAACACTGTTGAGTTTTCAAAGACCGCGCTACTGGAGGTGGGCCGTAAAAAAGCCCCCGACTCGCGCCAGAGGGCCTCGTGAAGCTCGGAACAACGGTCGTATCCGATTCCTCTGAGGCACTCCAGTTGTCGTCGGGACAGGGACCTTCGAACGACCACCCTCTCGGGCAGCCGGGGAAGTGTAGCAGTGGGCCCTATGGTGTCAAGCGGGCGAATCGGCGTTTCCCCACCTGCAGGAGCCGTCCCTCGAGCTGCTCCCGGGGCACGTCCAGCTCCGTCACGACCTCCCCGTCCAGACGGACGGCACCCTGGCCGATCAGTCGGCGGGCCTCGCTCGCAGAGCCGATCTCCAGGCTGTCGACGAGCAGCCGGGGCAGGTGGACCGGGTCGGCCCGCGGCAGCCCGACCTCGAGAACCTCGTCCGGGGCGTGCCCCTCCCGCACGACCCGGGTGAAATGCTCCTCGGCAGCGCGGGCGGCGTCCGGGCCGTGCGCGCGGGTGACGATGAAGCGGGCGAGCGCGAGCTTCGCCTCGAGCGGGTCTGACGGCCGTTTGTCGGACTCCATGACGAGTCGCGTGTAGGTCTCCAGCAACTCGTCCGGAAGCCGCATCGCCTTGCCGAACTGCTCGTTCGGGTCCTCCACGAGCGCGATGTAGTTGCCCTTCGAGCCGCTCATCTTCGAGCCGTCCCACGAGTCGATCAACGGCGTCGTGAGCACCACCTGCGGCTCGAGCCCGTAGGCCTCCATCACCTCTCGGCCGGCGAGCAGGTTGTAGAGCTGGTCGGTGCCGCCGAGCTCGACGTCGGCCTCGATCGCCACCGAGTCGTACGCCTGCATCAGTGGGTAGAGGAGCTCCGACACCGAGATCGGCTGCTGCGCGGTGAATCGCTTCGAGAAGTCGTCGCGCTCGAGGAGTCGCGCCACCGTTGTTGTCCGCGTCAGCCGCAACACGCCGGCGAAATCGAGCTCACCCAGCCACTCGCCGTTGAACCGCACCTCGGTCCGCTCGGGATCGAGGATCGTGTACGCGGACTCGAAGAAGCGCGCGGCCATCCGGTCGATCTCCTCGGGCGCGATCATCGGGCGCTCGGCCGAGGCCCCGGAGGGATCGCCGATCCGCGCCGTGTAGTCGCCGACGATCAGGACGCCCGTGTTGCCCTCGTCCTGGAAGGCGCGCATCCGCTGCAGCGGGATCCCGTTGCCGATGTGGATGTGCGGCGCGGTGACGTCGATCCCCAGCTTCACCCGCAGCGGCCGCCCGAGCGCGAGCTTGCTCTCGAGCCCGCCCTCAGGCAGGACGTCGACGGCGTTCCGGGTCAGCGACTCGATCCCCACCGCGCGAGGTTATCGGGTCGCCCGGAGCGCGAAGACGGCTCAGCGAAGACGGAACGCGGACGGTGCGTTGAACGTCGGGTCGAGCGAGTGCACTCGCGACGCGTATCGCGCAGCCTCCTTGCCGTTCCCGAGACAGCTCTCGATCAGCGAACGGTGATACAGCGCGCCGGTGTCGGTGGGTGCCAGCGCGAGGGCACGATCCGAATACGGAACCGCCTCTGCGCAGCGGCCATTCTTGTACAGCGCCCACGCGTAGGTGTGAAGACCCTCGACGCCCGGCCGGAAACGCAGGCCGACCCGCGCACGCTCGAGCGCGTCTGCGAGTCTTCTGTCGTGGTCGAGGTCGAACAGCGCCGTCTCGATCTGGTTGCGCCCGCCGTAGCGGGCGAACTTCGTCTCGAGCGCGAGTGAGCGCCGGTACCAGTCGTTTGCCTCGGCCGTGCGCCCCTGCTCTGCGACGACGTCGCCGAGCGTCGCGGACGCGCCGGGATCGTCGACCTGCGCCAACGCCCGGCGAAGCAGCCGCTCCGCCCGTGCTCGTTCCCCTCGCCGCTGCGCGACGTCCGCAAGGCCGACGAGCGCAGGTGCGTACGCGGGAACACGCGCGAGCGCGGCACGATACTGCTGCACGCCGAGCGCAAGCGCGCCCGTTCCCACCTGCAGGTTGCCGAGGTGGGTCAGCGCCCACGCGGCCGGCTCAGAGTGGCCCGCCGCATCGGCCGACATCTGCATCGCCTCGATCGCGCCGTCGCGTTCGCCGAGCAGCTCGCGAGCGTAGGAGACCCGCGCGTAGCCGGACGGCGTCGGCTTCAGCGACATCATCCGGTCGAACGCCTCGATCGCCTGCGGGAAGCGACCGAGCTCGAGGCTCGCATCGCCGATCAGCCCGTAGACCGCCGCGTTCGTCGGGTCAAGCTTCCGCGCTCGCTGCGCGAGCTCGAGCGACTGGTCGAACCGATGCCGTGCTGCGGCGAGGCCCGCCAGTCCGCGAAGCGCCAACGCGTCGGCTCCGCCGATCCGTAGACCCTCGCGGAACCGCGCCTCGGCGACGGGGTACCGCGACGGGTCGACGCGGACACGAGCGAGCTCGAGCTCCGCGTAACCGCGTTTCACCTCGGCCTCGGCTGCGAACGGCTCTGGTCGGGCGGCCGTGTCTTGGCCGACGACGCCGCCGAACAGGAGGACGGTGGCGGCGATCGCCGCCACCGTCCCTGCCGCCAGAAGGCGGCTTCTGCTCGTCAGACCTGCTCCGATCGTCACGGCTTCTGCTGGCCCTTCGTGTTGTCGAAGCCGCTGAACGGATCGGCCTGATACGGGAACGTCGTCAGGAACGGCACGTCGTTCGCGTTCACGCCGTCGCCCAGCGCGTCAGCGTTCGCGTTGCCCTTCAGCTTCCCGGCAACCGCACGCTCGGCGATGTCGATCACGTCGTCCTCGAGGCGCCGCCCGTTCGGGAAGCCCGCGAGGTCGTTGCCGAAGACGCCGAGGCGGTTACCTGCTCCAACGGCCGAGGTCGGCGCGATCGAGAGGTTCAGGCGAAGCATGTCCGCCTGCGTCTGGCCGGTGAAGTTCAGGTTCGGCACGCCCGTGAGGAGCACCGAGACGAGATCGTCGCGGTTCTGCTCGGGCGCGTTGACGACACCGGGGTAGAGCTGGTTGATCAGCGCTGCGAGGACGGGCTGCGTGTAGAGCCCGACGTAGCGCGAGTCGCCGCTCGGGATGCTCCGGTTCCACGCGTCCTTCTGCGCGGTCGGGATGATCACCTCGTTGACGAGCGGGTTGCCGAGGCGGGAGACTTGCACCCACGGACGGCTGACGACCGTGCTCTTGACGTTCTTGCCGCGCACCTTCTTCGTGACGGTCTGAACGCGGAGCTGCTGACGATCGACCGACGTCCAGACGCCGACGATCCCGTCAGGGTCGGCCAAGCTCGCAATCGGCAGTTGCAGCGAGATGGTGTGCACGCCGTAGCCGGCGAAGAAGTCCTTGCCACCCCCTGCGTTCCCCGTCCCGCGACGGAAGCCGAGCGAGTCGAAGATCGCTCCGATGTCGCCGAAGAACGCGTCATCACGTTGGCCTGCGAAGACCAGGCCGCCGCCCGCGAGCTGCCCTACGGCGTTCTGCGCGAGCTGCCGGTAACCGGGGGTCGTGCGCGGGCCGATGTTGTTCGGCGGCGTGTTCCCTGTTGCAACGACCTGCGAGCGGCCGTTCTCGATCCGAGTCACCGTGTACGGCTGCACCGTGTTCCGCAGGAACGCGACCCGCGTGCTCGGACGGAAGCTGAAGCGGTACGTGATCTCCGCGCGGCCGTCCCCGCTTCGGTCGAGGTAGACGTTGTAACGGGCCGACGGCGAGAACTCGTAGTACATCGGCCCCGCGGCTGGATCTTCCGCCGGGATGACGTTCGAGATGATCGTGACCGTGTCCGGACGATCCGGGCTGCGGAACGCGTACAGGTCGGTGTTGTCCGCCGTCGGGTCTTCCGAGATCGACGGCGCCTCGCGATGGCTCGAGGCCTTGCCGGCGTTTGGCGCCGGGCCCCCCAGCACTACAGCGACGATAGCCGCCGCCGCGAGCGCGAGTACTGCAATGGTCACTCTTCGCATCGAGGTGCTCCCCTCTCCTTTGCGACGGCACTGGGTCGATGTGGCGGCCGTCATCGGGGGCGCATTCGCGGGACACGTCCGGGCGGTTCACTCGAACGGGTGAACGTTCGAACCAACGGCCTCCGGCCGCCGAACGAGATTTGAGATGACAGTCGCCGCGACCCTGCTACCGTTCGCGCGCTCTGCTCCACCACGTAGCCGCCACGTGCCGCCCGACGTCGTCCATCTCTCCGACCAAGCGCTGATCGCCCTCGCCGCGCGCGGCGAGGAGCCGGCGCTGGCGGCGCTCTACGACCGCTATGGACGGGTCGCCTACGGGCTCGCTTTCCGCGTACTGCGCGACGGCGCGCTGGCCGAGGACGCCGTGCAGGAGGCGTTTCTCGCCGTCTGGCGCTCCGCGCACCGCTACATCCCCGAGCGCTCGAAGCCGAGCACGTGGATCATGACGTTCGTGCACCGCCGGGCGGTCGACCTCGTCCGGCGCGAAGAGCGAAGGCGGGCAGACCAACTCCCGGACGTCGAATCGATTGCCGGCGGAGCAGTGGACGAGGAAGCCTGGCTGCGGCTCGAGCGGGAGCGCGTGCAAGCTGCGCTTCGACAGCTTCCTGACCAGCAGCGCGAGGCAATCGAGCTCGCGTACTACGGTGGCTTCACGCAGTCCGAGCTGGCAGAGCGGCTCGGGCAGCCGCTCGGCACGATCAAGAGCAGGATGTTCACCGGGCTCGCGCGCCTGCGCGAGTTGCTCGAAGAACCCGACCACGAACCAGAGCGATGGCAGACGACCTAATCCACGACCTGACCGCGGCCTACGCCCTCGACGCGCTCGATCCTCACGACCAGGAGCGCTACGAGGCGCACCTGGCGACGTGCGAGCGCTGCCGCGAGGAGCTCGCGGAGCTGCGCGACCCGGTCGCGATGCTGGCGTACGGGGTCGAGTCACCCGCGCCTCCGCCCGAGCTGCGAGACCGGATTCTCGACGCTGCGCGCGCGGAGCGTTCGAACGTCGTCCCGATTCGGCGGCGGTGGCCCGCGGCGCTCGGCGCCGCGGCCGCAGTCGCTGCGACCGTCGCGATTGCACTGGGCTTGTGGGGATCGTCCGTCTCGGACCAGCTCGACCGCGAACGCGCGATCTCGGCGATTCTGGCGGACCCCGACGCGAAGTCGATTCCGCTGCAGGGCGCCAACGGCCGCGTCGTCGTGACGGACACCGGCGAGGCGGCACTCGTCGTGTCGGGACTTGCGACCGCACCCGAAGGCAAGACCTACGAGCTCTGGGTCGCCGAGGGCGACCAGATGCTGCCGGCCGGCGTCTTCGACGCGAGACACGAGCGTGACGTCGTGCGTCTGACGCGACCGGTCCCGCCCGGCTCCGGCGTCGCCGTCACGGTCGAGGACGCCGGCGGCGCCGATGCGCCGACGAGCGATCCCATCTTCACCGCAGGCATCTGAACCACTCGCGCAGGTCGCGCGAACCATCCCTGCTCGACCACTGACCTAGAGGGGGATGATGACCACGCAACCACTGAAGCTCGTCGCGCTGCTCTTGCTCGTGCTGACGGTCGGACTCGCAGGCTGCATGAGCGACGACGACAACGAGGCAGGCGGAACGGCGACGACCGAGACTATGGACATGGACGGCATGGACGGCATGGCGACCGCCACGTCGAGCCCGGCCGTCGACCTGCGCATCACGCTCGACCGGCTCCTGTCGGAGCACGCGACGCTCGCCATGGTCGCAACGCAGAAGGGCCTGAAGGGCAAGCCGGACTTCGAGGCGATCGCAGCAGCCGTCGACGCGAACAGCGTCGAGCTCGGCGACGCGATCGGCTCGGTCTACGGCGAAGAAGCCAGGAACACGTTCCTGGACGGCAAGGCGCTCTGGCGCGACCACATCAAGTTCTTCGTCAACTACACGACCGCGGTCGCGAAGAAGGACCAGGCCGGCCAGACGAAGGCGGTGAACGACCTGAAGGGCTACATCGAGGCGTTCAGCGGCTTCCTCGCCGACGCAACGGGACTCCCGCAGGATGCGCTTCGCAAGGGGATCACCGAGCACGTCACGCAGCTGAAGGCACAGCTCGACGCGTACGCCGCCGGGGACTACGAGACGGCCTACGACAACGAGCGGATGGCCTACGACCACATGGCGATGACCGGCGACACGCTCGCCGCCGCGATCGCCGAGCAGTCGCCCGACAAGTACTCGATGGGGAACACGACGCAGTCGGCGTCCGACCTCCGCGCGACGCTCGGGAAGCTGCTGGGCGAGCACGCACTGCTCGCACAGTTCGCCACGCAGAAGGGCCTGAAGGCAGAGCCCGACTTCGCAGCGATCGGTGCGGCGCTCGACGCGAACGCCGTCGACCTCTCCGAGGCGATCGGTTCCGTCTACGGAGACGAGGCCGCGAAGACGTTCCTCGACGGCAAGGCGATGTGGCGCGACCACATCAAGTTCTTCGTCGCGTACACGACCGCGCTCGCCAAGCAGGACAAGGCGGGCCAGACGAAGGCTGTCAACGACCTGAGTGGCTACATCGAGGCGTTCAGCGGCTTCCTCGCCGACGCGACGGACCTGCCGCAGACAGCGCTCCGCGCATCGATCACCGAGCACGTCCAGCAGTTGAAGGGCCAGATCGACGCCTACGCGGCGGGCGACTACGAGCAGGCGTACATGCTGCTCCGCGAGGCCACCGCACACATGTGGATGACCGGGGACACGCTCGCTGCCGCGATCGTGAAGCAGGACCCCGACTCGTTTTCGTAGGTCGAGCAGGGCGGCTCCGGGCAACCGGGGCCGCCCTGCGCCAGGCTAGAATCGGCCCTCCGTGCTTCGTCGCAGACCCTCAACGGCTGCGCCTCCGAAGCCCCGGCGCAGGATTCGCAAGCTCCGTCTCCTGGTCCTCCTGGGGGTTCTGGCGCTGCTCTGCTCGACCGCCTTCACGTTCGGCTTCGTGACCGCGCTGGCGGGCGAGATCCCGAAGCTCGACCCCCGCTATCAGGTGGAGGCTGAGCGGGACGGCTACATCTACGCGAACGACGGCAAGACGATCCTGGCCGTCTTGAGGGGCAACGAGAGCCGCGTGCTGCTCGAGCCCGACGAGATCTCGCCGCTGATGAAGCATGCGATCGTCGCGATCGAAGATCGGCGCTTCAACGAGCACGACGGCGTCGACCTCCGCGGGATCCTTCGCGCGGGCTGGGAGGACATCACGAACAAGAGCGTCGTTCAGGGTGGCTCGACGATCACGCAGCAGTTCGTGAAGAACGCGATCGTGAAGGACGACCGCACGATCAGCCGCAAGGTGAAGGAAGCGGCGCTCGCGTGGCAGCTCGAGCAGCGCTGGGACAAGGACGAGATCCTCACCGCGTACCTGAACACGATTTATTTTGGCAATGGCGCGTACGGCGTTCAGCAGGCCGCGCTCACGTACTTCGGTCACGGCGCCGCCGCGCTGACACTTCCGGAAGCCGCGCTGCTGGCCGCAGTGCCGAAGGACCCGTCGCAGTTCGATCCCGTCGCGAACCCGCGCGATGCTCGCGCGCGCCGCAACCTGATCCTGCGGCTCCTCTTCGAGCAGGGGAAGATCTCGCGGCGCGACTCGATCGCCGCGTCGGCGGCGCCGCTGCCCAAGGCGGAGGAGATGCAGCCGCCGTCGGTGAACACGCCGGTCGCCCCGTACTTCGCGAACTACGTGAAACAGCAGTTGATCGCCGAGTACGGCGCAGCCAAGGTGTTCGGCGGCGGCTTCCGCGTCACGACGTCGATCGACCTTGCGCTGCAGAAGGCTGCCCGCCGTGCGATCGCGAAGTGGCTTCCCGACCCCGAAGGGCCGGCAGCAGCGCTCGTCGCGATCGACCCGCGAGACGGCAGCGTCGTCGCGATGGTCGGAGGCAGGAACTTCCGCGAGAGCCAGTTCAACCTCGCCGCGCAGGCGCAGCGGCAGCCGGGCTCGGCCTTCAAGCCGTTCGTCCTCGCGGCCGGGCTTCAGCAGGGGATCGCGCCCGGGTCGACGTTCGTCTCCAAGCCGATCTCGATCTCGCTGGGCGACCGGACGTGGCACGTGTCCAACTACGACCACGCCTATCTCGGCGCGATCAGCCTCGACGACGCAACCACGCACTCGGACAACACCGTCTACGCGCAGCTGACCGAAATAGTCGGCCCGAAGGCCGTGAGCTCGACCGCCCGCTTGCTCGGCGTCCGTAGCAAGCTCAACCCGTACTTCGCGATCGGGCTCGGCGCCGAAGCGGTGAACCCGCTCGAACTCGCGCGCGCGTACGCGGCGTTCCCGACCGGGGGTCTGCGTGTCGACGGGTCGATCTTCGGCAACGTCCCGCGCGCTGTCATCCGCCTCGAGCAGCCCGGGAAGGAGAAGCCGCTCGAGAACGAGGTGCGACCCGTCTCGGTCCTGCGGAAGACGACCGCGCAGACCGTGAACTCGCTGCTGCAGCACGTCGTGCAGTCAGGAACCGGCAAGCGCGCTGCGCTCGCCGACCGTCCGGTCGCGGGCAAGACCGGGACGACCGAGAACTACGGCGACGCGTGGTTCGTCGGGTACACCCCGCAGCTCGTCATCGCGGTCTGGGTCGGAGACCCGGACACGCTGAAGCCGATGCTGACGGAGTACCACGGCGATCCGGTGGCGGGCGGGACGTTCCCCGCGCTGATCTGGAAGTCGTTCGCCGAGTCGGCGCTACGCCTTCGCGGCGACGAGCCCGAGTCGTTCAGCGCGCCACCGTTCCTGTCAGGCACGACGAAGCGCGTCATCCGCAGGGACGGACGCCTGCTGCTCGACAACGGGCTCTGCCGAGGGGCGCTCTCGATCGTCTACTTCACGACCTACGGGCCGAAGCGAACCGCGAACTGCAAGCCCAACGAGGTCGAGGTGCCACGCGTCGTCGGCCAGAGGGTCGACCTCGCGCGGATCCGGCTGGCGGCGCAGCCGCTCGAGTCCGTGATCGCGTACCAGCCGGCGAAGCCGCTGCAGCGCGTCGACCGCGTCGTCGATCAGGTGCCCGCACGCGGGCGGCTCTCGTCCTACGACACGGTGACGCTGATCGTGCCGAAGCCGTTGCACGGCGTGATCCCCAAGCTCACGGGGCTGACGCCGCGCGAGGCCCGCGCCAAGCTCCGAAAGCTCCAACTCCGGATGGACGTCGCCGGCTTCACGGACGGCAAGGCGGGACGCATCGTCGCGCAGGCGCCTGTCGCCGGGCTCGCCGCAAAGCCGGGCATCGTCGTCAGCCTGGTCGTAGGGCGCGGCTGAGGAAGCGCGAGCCGGCGAGCCCGTAGCGCCAGGGCTGCTCGACGGCCTTGCTGATCCCGATCCGCGGGCCGCGGAGGATCTCCGGCTCGGCGTCACGCGGCACGAGCTCGAACGGCGGACGGTCGAGCGCAAGACCGTCGTGCTCACCGGTGATCCCGAGCGCCTGGGTGAGCTTGCCCGGCCCCGAGCAGAGCGAGCGCACGTCGTCGACCGTTCGCCGCCCGCGCATCTCGTCGAGCCCCTGGGTGGGCTCGAGCGCACGGATCAGAACGGCGGATGCCGACCCTTCCTCCTCGCAGACGAAGTTCACGCACCAGTGGATGCCGTAGGAGCGGTAGACGTAGGCGTGGCCCGGCGGGCCGAACATCGACGCGTTCCTGGCGGTGCGTCCGCGGTAGCCGTGCGCCGCCGGGTCCTCGTGGTCGTAGGCCTCGACCTCGACGATCACGCCGCCGACGCCGCTGCAGACAAACGCGACGCCGATCAGGTCGGGCGCCACGTCGTGCACCGAGCGCGCGAAGAAGTCGCGCTCGATCATGTCGGCTTCTCGTAGCGGCGGAACGCGGGCAGCGCGAGAGCGACGACCGCCGTCCCGATCACGCAGAGCACGCCGCCCGAGACCACTGACGCGCGGATCCCCACGAGCGATGCGAGCGCGCCGGCCTCGAGGTTGCCGAGCGCCGGCGTCCCTGCGACCTGAGCCAGTTCGATTCCGGAGAGTCGTCCACGCATCGAGTCGGGCGTCACCTGGAGCAGGATCGTCGAGCGCAGGACCGCGCTGACGAAGTCTGCCCCGCCCGCAAACGCGAGCATCAGGAGTGCGAGCGGAATGCTCGTCGCGAAACCGAAAGCCCCGATCGCGACGCCCCAACCCGCAGCGGCGACGCACACGCCGAGCCCCTGCCGACGAACGCGCGTCATCCAGCCCGAGAAGACGGACGCAACGAATGCGCCGGCGGACGGCGCGGCGTACAAGAGCCCAACCGTCGACGCGCCGCCGCCGAGCTCCTCGCCGAACGCCGGGAAGAGCGCGCTCGGCATCCCGAAGATCATCGCGACCGTGTCGACGGTGAAGATCCCGAGCAGCGCGGGCTCGCGGCCGACGAGCCGGAAGCCATCGAGGATCGAGCGCAGGCTCACACTTTCCGCGTCCTCGATCTTCGGCAGACGAGGCAAGAGCCAGATCGCGATCAGGGACGCGCCGAACGTCGCGAGGTCGAACGCGTACGCGCCGGCGAAGCCGACGGTGGCGATCAGCACGCCCGCCAACGCGGGGCCTGCGACACGCGAGAGGTTGAACACGACGTCCTCGACCGCGATCGCGGCGAGCAGCTGGTCGTCGGGCACGAGCTTCGGCGTGAGCGCGTTCCGGGCCGGCCGCTGGAACGCATAGGCTGCCGTCGCCCCGGCCTCGCAAGCGAACAGCAGCGGCAGGCTCGGGTCGTCCGCGAGCGCGTTGAGCAGGAGCACGACGGTGACCGCGGCGAGACCCAGGTCGGAGAACAGCAGGAGCCGTCTGCGGTCGACCGCGTCGGCGACCGCGCCGGCGAAGATCGAGACCGTGACCAGCGGCACGAACGCCGCGATCCCGACCAGGCCGACCATGAACGTGGAGTGCGTCTGGTCCCAGACCTGGATCGGGATCGCGACGGTCGTGATCTGGCTGCCGATCGCCGAGATTCCGGTGCCGAACCACAGGCGGCGGAAGGACTGCGACGAGCGCAGCGGCCGGACGTCGACGGCGACCCGCGACAGGCGTCCGAGAACGCCGGGCCGTTCCGGGCCGGGCTCGGTCAGAAGAGCTGGCGGTCGTCGGACTGCTGCGCGGTCGCCTCGAGGAGGCGTCGCGCGCGGCGGCTCAGATCCTTCAGGTCGACGCGTCCGGTGTCCGTCTGCTGGATCAGCCGTTCCGCGAGCTCGATGCCCTGGTCGACGAGCTGCGAACGGAGCGCGGAGTCGCCGCCCATCTCGGAGACGATCGTGCGCTCGGTCCGCGAGGCGACGATCGGCTCAGGGACGCCCTCGACCCACACGCGTGTGCGGGCACCGTGTCCGCGGTCCTTTCCGGCGAGCGGTTCGAGCGCGTAGATCTTGTCGGCGCGGGCGAACTTCCCGAAGCCGAGAAACACCATCCGGGTCGGGCCGGTGGACACGCCCTGATTATTGCGCCGCGAGGGCCCCCGAAAGAGCGGAAGCGACACGCTCCTGATCCTCCCGCTCGAGCTGCGGGAAGAACGGCAGAGCAAGCGTCCGCCGGCTCGCGTCCTCCGCCACGGGGCAGAGGCCCTCGGCGAACCCGTACGCCTCGCGCATGTAGGGCTGCAGGTGGATGCACGGGAGGTACTCGCCGCACTCGATCCCCTGCTCGGCGAGCTCGGCCGCAACGCGCGTCCGGTCGATCCCTGCGTCGAGCAGGACGACGTAGACGAACCAGGAGCGGATGTGGTCGGCGTCGTCGGGCAGCGGCGTCTCGACGCCGTCCACGCCGGAGAGGAGATCGTCGTAGCGCCCGGCCGCTGCGCTGCGGAGCGCGAGGATCTCGTCGAGCTTCTCGAGCTGCGCGATTCCTACGGCAGCCTGCAGGTCGGTCCAGCGGTAGTTGAGTCCGAGGTACGGGTGGTGGAACCAGCGGCCGCTCTCGTACGAGCGCCCCTGGTTGCTCAGGCTTCGGAGCAGCCGCGATTCGTCTTCCGAGTGCGTCGTGACGACGCCGCCCTCGCCCGTCGCGATCTGCTTGTTCGGGTAGAAGGCGAAGACCGAGCTCGGCCCGTGCGAGCCGAGCGGCGCGCCCTTGTACTCCGCGCCGAGCGCTTCGCACGAGTCGTCGATCAGGACGAGGTCGTGCTTGTCGGCGAGCGCGCGCAACTCGTCGAGCTCGCAGGGATAGCCGAAGATGTCCACGGCCACGATCGCCTTCGTGCGCTCGGTGATCGCCGCCTCGACCGCGGCGGGGTCGAGGTTGAGCGTGCGCGGGTCGATGTCGGCAAAGACGGGCGTGGCGCCCTCGACCACGAAGCAGTTCGCCGACGCCACGAAGGAGAACGTCGAGGTGATCGCTTCGTCGCCGGGCCCGAGCCCGGCGGCACGCGCGAGCAGATGCAGGCCCGCCGTTCCGCTCGAGAGTGCGACCGCGTACGGCGCTCCGGTGCGCTCGGCGATCAGCTCCTCGAAGCGCTCGATCGTCGGTCCGAGCGAGAGCCGTCCCGAGCGCAGGACGTCGAGCACGAGCTCCTCTTCCCGCTCGCCCAGGTACGGGCGCGAGAGCGGGATCCGCGTTGCTGCCTTGCTCAAGCGGTCGGCGTGCGCGTGGCCGTGTGGTCGAGCCACTGCGCCCAGCGCTCGCTCTGGCCGCGCACAGTCTCCAGATACGCCTTCTGGATCTCGAGCGTCACCGGACCGACACCGAGCTCGTAGTCGTCCACCGACTTGAGCGGCGTCACCTCGGCGGCGGTGCCGCACATGAACACCTCGTCGGCGAGGTAGAGGTCGGAGCGGATCAGGTCGGTCTCGTCGACCGTGTACCCAAGGTCCTGCGCGATCTGGATGATCGTGTCCCGTGTGATCCCGGGCAGGATCGACGTCGAGAGCGCAGGCGTGGAAATCGTGCCGTTCTTGACGATGAAGATGTTCTCACCCGAGCCGTCCGCGATCGTCCCCTCCGCGGTGAGCAGGATCGCCTCGTCGTAGCCGGCGCGAATTGCCTCTGTGACCGCGAGCATCGAGTTGAGGTAGACACCTGTCGCCTTGGCGACGTGCGGGATCACGTTCGGCCCGATCCGCTGCCAGCTCGAGATCTTGCCGCGGATCCCGTTCGCCATCCCGTCGTCGCCGAGGTACGCGCCCCAGGGCCAGCTCATGATCACCGTCTCGACAGGATTGTCGCGCGCGGCGACGCCGAGCTGGCCGTAGCCGTAGAACGCGATCGGCCGCAGGTAGCACTCGGGCAGGCCGTTGACGCCGATCAGCTCGTGGCACGCATCGCGCAACTCCTCGATCGAGTACGGGAGCTCCATGTAGAGGAGGCGCGCAGAATCGTGCAGACGCTGCAGGTGGTCGTTGAGCCGGAAGACCGCCGGGCCCTTCGAGGTCTCGTAACACCGGATTCCCTCGAACACGCCCGAGCCGTAGTGGAGTCCGTGAGTGCCGACGTGGACCTTGGCGTCCGCCCAGTCGACCAGCTCACCGTTCATCCAGATCTTCTCGGTTTCCTCCACCTGTGCGCCTCCTCTTGGGATCGACGGTCAACTCGAATGGTATGTGTGGTCCTCGACAGCGTCCATCTGTCGGGCCCTCGAGAGGCGCAGGAGCTCGGACGCCGGGAGCCTGGCCAGGTGGCGCTCGGAGCCGGCCCCGACCCAGACGTAGTCCCGGGTCAGCAGGGTCTGCTCCAGGAGGATCGTGTCGACGGCGGGGAGCGGAAACGGGGCCACGGCCCCTGGAGGAAAGCCGGTTGCCGCCATGACCTCGTCCCGGGTGGCGACCCTCGCCGACCCCGCTCCGAGCGCCCTCGCGATCTTGGCACCGTCGGCCCGCCGGTCGCCCGGGACCAGGACGACGACAGGGCGGCCGTCGCAGACGAAGACGAGGGTCTTGACGATCTGGCCCGCGTCGACCCCGAGGGTCTTGGCCACGTCCCGGACGGTCGGGATCTCCTCGGGGAACTCCTCGAGCCTGGCCTCGGCACCCGCCGCACCGAGGAAGTCGGCCACGCGCTGGACGGGCTCGGGGAGCACGCGCGAAACCGTATCGGCTCGTTCCCCGTTGTCTCTCAGATGAACGCCGAACTCGTCCGACAGGCTACGACCGAGGCGATTTTCCGCAACGTCAACGAGCGGATCGCCGAGAGCGCCCAGCGCTTCGACGCGGACGAGGCGGAGTTCGTGTGCGAGTGCGGCGACCGGTCCTGCACGCACCGGCTTGCGACGCCGCTGGACGACTACGAGCGCGCGCGGGCCAAGCCGACGCGTTTTCTGCTCGCGCCCGGACACGAGGACGATGCGATCGAGAAGGTCGTCGAGCGGTGCGGGCCGTTCCAGATCGTCGAGAAGTTCGAGCACACCGTCGCCGCGACCGTCCGCAGCCTCAATCCGCGGAAGCCGAAGCCGGCCTAAGGAACGAACGTGCCGCGCACACGCGCGCGGTACTCGCCGTAGTCCGGGTAGCGCCGCGCGAGCAGCTCCTCCTCCAGCGCCGCCTTGTTCCGCCAGAACACCGCGAGTCCAACGAGCGGGACGAGCGCGGCCGGGCTCGTCGCAAGCGCGTAGCCGAGGAAGAAGAGCAGGCCTGCGCTGTAGAGCGGATGCCGCACGTACGCGTACGGCCCGGTCTCGATCAACCGCCCGCCCTCGCGAGGCCGCGGATACGGGGTCGCGGCTCGGTCGAGCGTGCGCCACGCCCAGACAACGAGCAGCGCCCCGAGGAGCGAGGCGACCGCGCCGATGGCCGGCAGCACCCATTCGGCCGCATCGGGCCAGCCGGGTGGCAGCAAACCCGCTGCGACCACCAGCGCCATGAGGACGAACTGCACAACGACCCAGCGGCCGCCGCGATCGTCAGCCGAGGTCGATGATCCGTGCATCGTCGAAGCCTTCCGAGCGAACGGCCTCGACGAGCTCCGGCGGCGGAGTCGTGTCGAGCGAGAGCGCCATCAGCGCCTTCCCGCCGCGTCGGCTCCGAGAGACGGCCATGTTCGCGATGTTCACGTTCTGCCGGCCGAAGAGCGTGCCCACCCGTCCGATCACGCCCGGGACGTCGTCGTAGCGGAAGAAGACCATCAGCGGCGAGAGCTCGATGTCGAGCTCGAAGCCGAGAGCGTTGACGAGCCAGAAGCGGTTGTCGCGCCCGATCGTCGTGCCGGCGACGGTCACCTCGTCGCCGTTCTCGCGCACGCGCACGCGAATCAGGTTCGTGTAGTCGCGCGAGCTGCGCCTGCGCTCCTCGTTGACCTCGATCCCGCGCTCGGCGGCGATCAGCGGCGCGTTGACGTAGTTCACCGGGACGTCGGCGCGGCCCTGGAAGGCGCCGTTCAACGCCGCCACGGTCAGCAGGCGCGTGTCGTACTGCGCCAGCGTGCCGTAGTACGAGAGCTCGATCCGCGCAGCGCGCCCCGCCGCCAGCTCCATCGCAAGCCGCCCGAGCTTCGCTGCGAGCGGAACGTACGGGCCGAGCACGTCGAGATCCTCCGGGCGAATCGCGGGGATGTTGACGGCGTTCGTGACGAGACCGCCTTCGAGTGCGGCGGCGACCTGCTCGGCGACGATCACGCCCGCGCGGTCCTGCGCCTCCTCGGTCGAGGCAGCCAGGTGCGGCGTGACGATCACGTTGTCGAGCTCCAGCAGCGGCCCCGTGTACGGCTCGCTCGAGAACACGTCGAGCGCGGCGCCGGCGAGCTTCCCGCTCTGAAGCGCCTCGACGAGCGCCTCCTCGTCGACGAGCTCGCCGCGTGCCGCGTTGACGAGGCGCGTACCCTCGCGCATCTGGGCGAACGCGTCCCGGTTGACGATCCCGCGCGTCTCCGGGCCGAGCGGCAGGTGCAGCGTCAGGAACTCGACTTCGCCGAGCACGTCCCCCATCGACTCCGCGCGCTCGACTCCGAGCTCGCGGTAGCGCTCCTTCGAGACGAACGGGTCGTACGCGACGACGCGCATCCCGAGCCCGCTTGCGCGACGCGCGACCTGCTGCCCGATCCTCCCGAAGCCGAGCACGCCGAGCGTCTTGCCGGAGAGCTCTACCCCACCCCACTTCGAGCGCTCCCAGCGACCCTGCTTGAGGGCGGCATGTGCCTGCGGGATGTTCCGCGCGAGCGCGACGAGGAGCCCGACGGCGTGCTCCGCGGCGGAGACGACCGTCGACTCGGGTGCGTTCGCGACGACGATCCCTCGGCGCGTCGCAGCCTCGACGTCGACGTTGTCCACCCCGACGCCGGCGCGGCCGATCACCTTCAGCTTCGCGCCGCGCTCGATCAGCTCGGCGGTCAGCTTCGTCGCGGAGCGGATCACGATCGCGTCGTAGTCGCCGATCCGCTCGGCGAGGTCGCCGTTCGTCTCGACGTCGACGTCGAAGCGGTCTCTGAGCAGCTTCACGCCCGCGTCGGCGATGGGCTCGCGAACGAGGACTCTCAGCTTGCTCAAACCGGGGCGCCTTCGTAGACCTCGAGCGCGCGCGCCGTGGCGACGCCGCGCTCGACGTCCGCGCCCAGCTCCGCGAGCGAGAGCTCGACCGCGGCGAGCGCGATCGTGATGTCGAACACGTCGAACCAGCCGATGTGGCCGATCCGGAAGATCTGCCCCTTGAGCGCTCCCTGGCCGTTGGCGATCGTGATCCCGTGCTTGTCGCGGAGCGCGAGCACGACGTCGCCGGAGTCGATCCCCTCCGGAGCGCGGATCGCGGTCACGACCGCGGAGCTGTCGTCGTCCGGCGAGAAGAGCTCGAGGCCCATCGCCTTCGCTCCCTCCCGGCAGGCGCGGCCGAGACGCACGTGCCGCTCGAACGCGGACTCGAGGCCCTCGTCAAGCAGGAGCCCGAGCGCCACGTCGAGCCCCGCGATGATCGACACGGCGGGCGTGAAGGCCGCGTCGAGCTTCTCCTGAGCCTTTCGCGTGCGCTCCCAGTCGAGGTAGAAGCGCGGTGAGGTTCCACGCGCAGCGTTTGCCGCGTCCGAGACGGAGGCGAACGCGAGCCCGGGCGGTGTCATCAGCGCCTTCTGCGAGCCGGAGCAGACGACGTCGATCCCCCACGCGTCCGACTCGAGCGGCACGGCCCCGAGGCTCGAGATCGCGTCGACGACGACGAGCGAGCCGGCCTCCTTTGCGACCGCGGCCAGCGCGCGCACGTCGGCGACGACGCCGGTCGAGGTCTCCGAGTGCGTGAGGTACACGACCTTCGCCGGTCGCTCGGCCAGCCGTGCCGCGAGCTCGTCGGCGGAGGGCACCTCCCCCCACTCGTACGCGAGCGCATCGACGTCCGCGCCGTACGCACCCGCGATCGCCTGCCAGCGCTCGCCGAAGTAGCCGCACGAGACGACGGTCACGCGATCGCCGGGCGAGAGCAGGTTCGCGGCGGCGGACTCCATCGCCGCGGTTCCGGACGACGTGAACATCAGGACGGGCACCTCGGTGCGGAACACTTGCCCGAGGCGGCCGAGACAGCGTTCGAGCACGATGCGGAAGTCGGGGCTGCGGTGGTGGACGACCGGCTCGGCCGTCGCGGCGAGCACCTCCGGAGGCACAGGCGTAGGCCCCGGGGTCATCAGGTAGCGCTTCTCCGGCACTCCCGTCTGAGCCTAGCTCAGGGGGTAGTCGTCGTCCGGACCTCCCACGGGCGGAGCTCGAGCGACTCGCCCCCGAGCGTGACGGTGCGTGGTTCGGGCGTTTCGTTTGCGACCCGAGCCTCGTTCGGACGAAGCGCCGTCAGGACGACACCTTCGCCGTCGAGCGTGAGCCCCTCGGCTTGCGCGAGCTCACCCGGCTCGCCCGCCCCTTCGGCGGTGAGGAACGGAAGCCGGTAGCGCTCGGCCTGCTCGAGGACGTCCGGGCCGGGCTCCACGCCCTCGTGCGGATAGATCGCGAACGAGAACGAGTGGCGACCGCGCATCTGGGCAGCGGGGATCGCCAGCTCGGGGCCGGCCGGCTCCTCCCGGTACGGGTTCGTGTTCCGGCTGATCCAGCCGGTCGACCGCAGCACGGTCAGCGCGAGCTCGCGACCGTCGAGCAGCTCGTACTCCGACACGTGCTCGAGCAGCAGCGCGATCCCGCCGGCGGCGACGAACGACGACGCCGGGAAGGTCGGCAGGGGCATCTCGCCGTGTCCGCCCTCGGCGACGAGACCGCGTTGGACGACCGCGTACTGGCCTTCGGCGTACGAGTGCGTCGCCTGCCGGCGCAACGGCACGTGCATCCGCACGCGCTGGTCGTCGGCGGGGTTGTCGAAGGCGACGCGGATCCGAACGAACGGCTCGCCGGCACGGAGCTCGACGTAAGTCTCGACCTCGACGACGTGATCCGGCGGCCACGTGTACGTCCGCCGGACGACGGCCGACGCGCGCACTGGCCCGCGCTCCAGCCATTCCACGCGCACGGAGTCCGGGCGGTCGACCAGCACGTCGCCCGCCGGCGGTGCGTAGTTGTAGGAGTCGCCCACGTCGAAGCCGCGGACGATGCGGCCGACGCCTTCGACGTCGCCGATGCGCAGCGTGCCGTCGTTTCCGACCTCGACGCGCAGCAGACCGTTCGCGAGCACTCCGCCGTCGAGCGCGGCTGCAGCACCGGACTCGCTCCCTTCCACGGCGCGCACGCCGGTCCAGCCGAGCGCCGGCGCGCGAACGCGAGCCGCAAGACGCCGGCGCGGCCGGGTGTGGAACACGATCTCCCAGCGCTCGCTCTCCTTGGCCTTGGCGGCGACGAGCACCGCGTTCCGCAACTCGACGAGGTCGATCGAAGGCGGGTCCTGGACGGTGTCGAGCTCGAAGACCAGCCGCGGCCCCGGCTCGACTGCGAAGCCGTTCAGCCATTGGCCGAAGAGCTCGCGGCCGTGCAGGCGCCGCTTCACGAGCTCGGGAATGTCGCGTCCGAGCATCTCCACCCGGTGCAGCTGGGCCGCGCTTCGCGACAGCTCCTGCGCAGCGAAGCGCGTGCCGTCGGCGACCTCGAGCATGACGTCCTCCCACTCCGGCGCGACGGGAAGATCGAGCACGACGACGTCGTCACGCGCGAACGGCGACGGGTTGGCGACGACGGCCGCCCCGCGGGGCGTCGCCGCACGGGCGGGCTCCAGCGCCTCGGCCGCGAGGTCCCGGCCCAGCTCCTCCGCTTCGGCGAAGCGCACGAGGACCTGCGCGGAGACCTCGTCGGCGGAGCAGCCGCAGATCGAGTCGTGGGCCGAGTTCTCGATCACCCGGCGCCAGGCGAGCGCGAGGAACTCAGCCGGCCACGCGCGGCCGTGGAGTGCCGAGAGCGGCTCGGCGTACCGCTCGAGCCAGCGCTCGGCGCGGGCGGCGGCCGCCTTGATGTCGATCCGCGCGGACGTGACGTTCATCAGGACGTTCGCGCGCGCGCCCGAGCGCATCTCGCCCGTCCAGGTCGTGGCGGGCTGCGAAGAGACGTTGCTCAGCGCAGCGCCGAGCGTCGTGAGCTCGACCCGCACGCGGTCGTTCTCCGCGTTCGCGCGCTCGACCACGTCGACGAGCTCCGGGAGCGGCGCCTGGTGGTCGGTGCCGTACATCGCAAGCACCGGGTCGTCGCCGAAGAACGGCCGCATCGCCTCGATCAGCGCGTCGACCGCGTCGCCGAGCTTGTCGGGCGCGATCAGGAGGTAGGCGGCGTTGCCGTAGCCGGCCGGAAGGTACTCGGCGCGCACCGACGAGCCGTCGACGCCGCGCCACTCGAACACGTGATGCTCCACCGCAGCCGGAACTCCGCGCCACACGACGGCGTTGTCGAGCCCGTGCGCGCGCAGGATCTGAGGCATCTGGGCGATGTGCCCGAACATGTCCGGCAGATAGCCGACGCGCATCTCGCCGCCGAACTCTCGCGCCCGCACGAGCCCTTGCTCGAGGTTCCGCCAGATCGTCTCGCCGGAGACGAGGAACTCGTCCATCAGCACCTGCCAGGGCCCGATCGCGAGCCGCCCCTCCTCGACGAGCGCACGCAGCCGCTGCTCGTTCTCGGGCCGGATCTCGAGATAGTCGTCGACGGTCTGCAGTTGGCCGTCGAGCGTGAACACGAACCGCTCGTCCGACTCCATCAGCTCGAGCACGTCGTCGATCAGCCGGACCAGCTTCAGACGAAAGCTCTGGAACGGCAGGTACCACTCGCGGTCCCAGTGCGTGTGGGGGACCAGGTTGACGAGCTGCGGGGGAGCTATTTGACCGAGCCCGCCAGCAGGCCTTGCACGAAGTAGCGCTGAAGCGCAAAGAAGACCATGAGCGGCACTGCCATCAGGAGGAACGCCCCGGCGCTCAGCAGGTGGAACTCGACACCGTACGTCGAGAGCATCTGGCTGATCCGAATCGTCATCGGCCACTGGTCGGACTCCTGGATGAACACCAGCGCCGTCAGCAGGTCGTTCCACACCCAGAGGAACTGGAAGATGCCGAACGACGCGAGCGCCGGCACCGAGAGCGGGAGGACGATGCTGCGGAAGATCTTCCAGTTCGTCGCCCCGTCGACCCGGGCCGCCTCGATCAGGTCACGTGGAAGCGTGATGAAGAAGTTGCGGAGCAGGAAGACGCAGAACGGAAGCGCGAACACGGTGTGCGCGATCCAGATTCCGAAGTACCACCCCGTGATCGCGGTCTTCGTCCCGGTCAGGAACTCCCCGAGGTCCTGGAACTCGACGAGGATCGGGACGAACGCGCTCTGAACCGGCACGACCATCAGTGCGACGATGGAGAGGAAGATCGTGTCCCGGAGCGGGAAGCGGATCCACGCGAACGCGTAGGCGGCCATCGAACCGATCGCCAGCGGCAGAAGCGTCGACGGCAACGCGATCAGGAGGCTGTTGAGGAAGCTCGAGCTCATCTGGTTGGCGTTGAGGACGAGGTCGTAGTTCTTGAGCGTGAAGTCCGTGTTGGTGAACGCCGTCCACCAACCCGACGACGCGATGTCGGGCCTCGGACGGAAAGAGGTGACGAGCAGCCCCACCGTCGGGAGGAGCCAGAGGCCGGCGAGGACGATGAGCGCGATGTGGACGGGGCTGCGCCCGAGGAACGCAACGATTCGCGCGGAGGTCGACTCGCGCGGGCGTACGGCGATCGTCTCGGCGGCCGTCGTGGTGCTTATGAGATCACCGCCTCGCTGCGGAACCGCCGGATCTGCCAGATCATCACGGGGATGATCAGAGCGAGCATCACGACCGCGACCGCCGCGCCGTAGCCGCCGAGGCCGTTCTCGAACGTCTCGACGTAGTAGCTGTACGCGATCACGCGCGTGGCGCCGCCCGGTCCGCCCTTGGTCATGATGTAGACGATGTCGAACACCTTGATCACGTTGATGATCATCCAGACGGAGACGACGGCGATCGGGAGCGACAGCAGCGGAAACTGAATCCTGCGGAAGATGTCCCACTCGGTCGCGCCGTCGGTGCGCGCCGCTTCGATCACTTCCTGCGAGATGCCCTTCAAGGCCGCGGAGAGCACGACCATCACGAAGCCGGTCGACGCCCACACGTACGCGAGGATGATCGCGTAGTTCGCGATGTCCCCTCGTCCCAGCCAGGAGACCGGGTCGCCGCCCGCTCCTGTGATCACCGCGTTCAGGACGCCGATGTCGGGGTCGGGGCTGTAGACGAGCAGCCAGATCACGCCGACGGCGGTGGCGGAGATCGCCATCGGCACGAAGATGATCGCCTTGAACGCCGCTTCGTAGCGAACCCGCGTCGCCAGAACGGCCGTGAGGAGCCCGAGGAACAGACAGAGGATCGGATAGACGATCAGCCAGCGGATGTTGTTGATGAGCGCGCCGGTCCACGGCCATTCGTCTCGGTCGAGGAACCGGCTGTCGCGCGTGAGCAACCGCTCGTAGTTGTCGAGGCCGATCCACTCGGTGCCGAAGTTCAGCCCTCGGGTCTTGTTCACGCTGAGCAACACCGTCCAGATGACGGGGATGATCAGGAAGAAGAAGACGAGGATGAGCGCCGGCGCGAGGAAGGGCAGAGCCTGCAGCCCGCCCTCGCGCATCGCGGCCAACCGCCGCCCCGGGGGTTTCCCGACCACACTTCCCGGGGCGACGGTGCCGCTACTCATTGGTTCGCGTTACCCGCTCGTCCTAGCCGCCGAACGCGTCCTCGGCCTGCTGCTGGAACTGATCGAGCTGGCTGTCCATGCTGGACGGATCCTTCAGCACGTTCTGGAGCAGCGTGCCCCAGTCCTCGCCGAGCGCGCCCGGGAGGAGGTCGGAGCCGTCGAAGACGAAGGCCGTCGCGCCTGCAACCTGCTCGGCCTCCTTCTTGACGAGCTCGTTCGGATACGCATCCGCCGTCACGCCCTTGTTCGGCGAGACGATGGCGCCCGTCGAGACCCAGATCTCGCCGGCCTCGGGCGAGGCGAGGTACTCGATCAGCTTCGCGACGTCCTCGTTGTTCACGAACGCTGCGGTGACGTCGCCACCGCCGACGAGCGGATCACCCTGTGCCTCGTCGATCGTCGGGAACGGGAAGAAGTCGATCGTCTGCCCCGGCACGAGGTCCGGGTTGACGTCCGCCAGCGCGATGCCGCCGACGAAGCCGCCTTCCATGTACAGGTGCGCGGTCGGGTTGGTGCTGAACACCTTCCCGATGCCGCCGACGAAGTCGGTGCCGAGCGCGCCGTCGATCCCGCCGGACACCGAGTCGTTGTTGAGCAGCTCGGTCAGCTGCGTCAGAGCGTCCTTCACGGACTGATCCGTGAAGTCGAGCTCGCCGCTGAACAGCTGGTTGTACTTGTCCACACCCGCGGTGCGGGCGTAGATGTTCTCGAACCAGTCGGTGAGCGTCCACGAGTCCTTGGCACCGAGCGACCACGGCTTCTGAGCGTCGCTCGTCAGGCTCGTGGTCAGGGTCTTCAGCTCGTCGAACGTGTCGACGGGCTGCACCTTCGAGTCGTCGGGCCGGTACCACACGACGCTCTTCGAGTTCGCCTTCGCCACGACTCCGTACGTCGTGCCGTCGACCGTCGTGAGGTTGGTCCACGCCTCGCCGTAGTTCTCGTTGATCGCATCGGCGTCCAGACCCAGATCGTCGAGCGAGATCAGCGACCCTTCCTTCGCCAGGTCGGCGACGATGCCCGGCCGCGGGATGATCGCGACCATCGGCGGGTTGCCCGCGGCAAGCCGTGAGCGAACGACCGGCAGGAAGTCACGCGCGGACTCGTACTTCGTCTTGATTCCTGTTTCTGCCGTGAACGCAGTGAGGACCTTCTGGAAGGCCTCCTGCTCGCCACCGCCCCAGAGCGACAGCACGCTGATGGTGCCTGTCCCCGCTTCGCTTCCCTCGTCGTCGCTACCACCGCACGCGGCGGCAGCGACTGCGAGTGAGAGCGCGAGGACGAGAGCGCCGAAAGACAGCGCGTACTTCCTGATCACGTTCCCTCCTCCGTCGTTTTGTCGTAGATCCCCATTCCACTTTCGGGGTCGAAAAAGTGCATGCCGTCGGTGTCGACGGCGACCTCGGTCTGCTGACCGGGTCGAGCCTTCGATCGTGTGCCGAAGCGCCCGACGATCGTTGCGCCTTCGCCGCCCGCGATGCCGGCGGCAGGCTCGATCGCGCCTGCGTCTCGAGCGAGCTCCTTCACTTCGTCCGTGTGCGCGGGCTTGGCGTCCGTGTTGACGTACACGATCAGCTCCGCGCCGAGCGCCTCGGTGAGGGCGACCTCGCCCTTGAGCCGTCGACCGTCAGGGATGTCGCTCTCCAGCGAGGCGTCCTCGAGATGCTCCGGCCGGATGCCGACGATCACCGTCTTGCCGTCGTAGGACTCGAGCGCGGGTCGCTTGTTCATTGCACTGTCACCGAGCTCGAGCTTCTGGCTTCCGAGCGCGACGGCCATTCCTCCGTTCGAGCGCTGCAGCGTGCCCTCGAGCAGGTTCATCGACGGGCTGCCGATGAAGCCGCCGACGAACAGGTTGACTGGCTCGTCATAGAGCTCTTGCGGTGTCGCGACCTGCTGCAGCTCGCCCTTGCGCATCACGGCCACGCGGTCACCCATCGTCATCGCCTCGACTTGGTCGTGCGTGACATAGATCGTCGTCGTGCCCAGCCTGCTCTGCAGCTGCGAGATCTCCGCGCGCATCTGCACGCGCAGCTTCGCGTCGAGGTTCGAGAGCGGCTCATCCATCAGGAATGCCTGCGGCTGGCGGACGATCGCTCGGCCCATCGCGACTCGCTGCCGCTGTCCGCCCGAGAGCGCGCGCGGCTTGCGGTCGAGGAACGGCTCGAGATCGAGGACGCGCGCTGCGTCCTTGACGCGCTTGTCGATCTCCTGCTTCTCCATCTTCCGGAGCTTCAGCCCGAACGCGATGTTGTCGTACACGGTCAGGTGCGGATAGAGCGCGTAGCTCTGGAACACCATCGCGATGTCGCGGTTCCGCGGCGCGACGTTGTTGACGACGCGATCGCCGATCTTCAACTCGCCCTCGCTGATCTCCTCGAGGCCGGCGACCATGCGGAGCGCGGTCGTCTTTCCGCACCCGGAGGGGCCGACGAGAACCATGAATTCTCCGTCTTTGATCTCGAGCTCGATGTCCGAGACCGCCCGCGTTCCGTCGGGATAGATCTTGCTGACGTGCTCGAACGTGACCTCAGCCAAGCCAACCCCCTTTTCCAGGTGTGTTCCTACCAGGCCTGACACCGGTTTGCCAACCGGCGGTCACCTCGGCCGATGCCCCATGAAGGTCATGGCCTGCTGGAATGGGGCTTCACCGTCCGACCCTACTACGCTGCGCGCCGATGGAGACGCTGCTCGCGTTCGGCGCCGCGCTGCTCGCCTTGCGGCTGGCCGGGAGCCTGGCGCGCCGCTGGCGGACGACTCGCGCGCCACAGCTCGCCGCGTGGTCTGCCTCGCTGCTCGCCTACGCCCTCGCCTCGGCTGCGCTCGCCTGGGGAGCGGCGGCCGGTTGGAACGAGGCGTCGTTTCGCGTCTACTACACGTGCGGCGGACTGCTGACGGCGCCGTTGCTCGGTGTCGGCTCGCTGCTCCTGATCGGACGGCGCTGGGCCGCGCCGGTCGGGCTGCTCTACACCGGGCTCGCGATCGGGATCGGTGTCGCGTCGCCGCTCACGTCGCCGGTCAGCGGCACGAGCATCCCGGAAGCGCAACAGCACCTCGAGCTCTTTCCCGAACGCGTGCTCGCGATCGTCGCGAACTCGCTCGGCACCCTCGCCGTCGTCGCGGTCGCGTTAGTGACGATCCGCAGGCGGCCTGTTGGCAACACACTCGTCATTGCGGGTGTCGCGTCAGCAGCGATCGGCAGCGCCGTTGCGGGCCTCGGCGTTGCGCAAACCGCCGTGTTCATCGTGATCGGCGTTGTCCTGCTCTATTTAGGCTTTACGTCACAAGGTAAGAACTTTGTGAGTTTTCGCCTAGCTGGAAAACACCCCGGCTAACCTCGACCGCGTCCGGCGGAGCTGTGGCCAGCTCTGTTCGCCGGCATGCGAAGGGGGAAAACATCTCGTTGCGAAGACACTTGGCGACAGCCTTGGTGCTGTCGATTGCTCTGATTGCGGGCGTGTACGCGCCGGCGTCGATCGCGGATGACGCGCCGCCGCTGCCTACACCCACCGAGACGGTCGAACCGGAAACCGACATCGGGAACTTCCTGCTCGCGCAGATCGTCAAGTACCGCCGTGAGACATGGCGGTGGGAGCGCCTGATGCGGGTTCGGCGCACGCGCGCGGCGCACGCGGCGGAGCGCTCCAACGATCGCGAGCAGCGCGTGCTGATCCTCAACGCGTGGAAGGCGAAGGCAGAAAAGCGCCGGCGGCAGGCCTCGAACCCGCCCCGCCGTCAGCAGTGGCTGTGCATCCACCGCTACGAGCGCCACCCGCACCAGGGTTGGGCGACGGCGACGGGGAACGGCTACTACGGCGGGCTCCAGATGGACATCAGCTTCCAGCGCACGTATGCGCCGGAACTGCTTCGGACGAAGGGCACGGCCAACAAGTGGACCGCGCTCGAGCAGATCTGGGTTGCTGAACGCGCGTACCGCAGCGGCCGCGGCTTCTACCCGTGGCCGAACACCGCGCGCGCCTGCGGGCTGTTGTAGGAGGGTTCGGCGGGACAGGCCTCGTCGTCGGGGTGCGATGGGTGGTGCGAGGCAAGGACGCAGGGAGCGTTCGTATCCGGTGGATACGGGCGCGACTGAGGACGCCGCATCGCGCCGCCCAGCGCGGCCCGGCGGCATAGCGCCTGTTCCGTTGAACCCTCCTGACTACCTGAACGCGGGAACCGGGTCGATCGCGGCGCCGCGCACGCGCAGCTCGAAGTGCAGATGCGGTCCGGTCGCCGAGCCGGTCGCGCCGACGCGTCCGATCGGCTGCCCGGCTGCGACCTGCGCTCCGGGCTTGACGAGGATCGCCGACAGGTGCGCGTACACGGTGCTCGCGCCGAGCTCGTGCTTGAGCGCGACCGTGTTTCCGTAGCCGTCGAGCCAGCGCGTGACCGTCACCACACCGGTGCGCGCGGCGAGGACCGGCGTTCCACTCGGCGCCGGGAAGTCGACGCCCGTGTGCATGCGCGCGCCGCGCGGCCCGAACACATCGGTGTACGGGACGTACAGCGGCGGCGACAACCCGACCGGTGACGTTGCCGGCGGCCTCGCGAGCGCCAGGGTCGTCGCGGGCCCGGCGACCCCGTCGGGCTCGAGCCCGGCCCACTCCTGGAAGCGGCGCACGGCTGCATCGGTGTGGCCGCCGAACTCGCCGTCGAACGTGCCGGAGGGAAAGCCGCGCAGCGCGAGCCGGAACTGGAGCGAGGCGACGTCCCAACCTCGCATGCCTGTCTCCAGTGTCCGAGTTCCCAGGCCGGGCCGGCCGAGCTTCCCGAGCGCTTTCCGAGTCTCGGGCCCGACGACGCCGTCGACCGTGATCTTCGCCCTCGCCTGGATCACGCGGACGGCTTCCGCCGTCTGCGGGCCGCTCACCCCGTCGATCGTGCCGTCGTAGACGCCGTTCGCGCGCAGGGCGACCTGTAGCGCGGCGACGCGCGCATCAGCCGCCGCTCCGGCCGCGGGGGCCGCGAGAGCGAGTGCGAGGAGCGGCGGAGCAATGAACGCTCCTAGACGCATGGGGCCGGAGAAGGTTCGCCCCTCCCGGCGGTTCTCCTACCTCGTGAGGAGCACGGCCACGACGGGAATCGCGAGCGTCGTGGCGAGGCTCGCGCGGCCGATCAGCATGAGGGGGCGGCGAGCCGACTGTTCCCGTCCTTCGCGGATCTGTCGGGCGAGGACGCCGCCGAGCCGGCTGTGTGCGACCGAGAGGGCGATCAGAAGTGCAACGAGGCCGACCTTCAGGAGCAAGAGCCGGCCGAAGCGCGTGTCGAAGAGCACCTCGCTCTCGAACGCGTTCCAGTGCTCGGCGACCGGGACGCCCGTCACGATCGCGAGCGCGAGCGCGCACCAGCCGATCGGGCGCCAGCGACGGCCGAAGTCGCGGAGCAGCTCGCCGCGGAGCGGGCCTGTCTGCCGCTGCGCGACGGGCACGGCCACGAAGGTGAGTGCGACGACACCACCCACCCAGACGGCGGCGGAGACGACGTGGACCACGACGAGCAGGTCGTACACCGGCGGGATCGTAGATAGGCTCCTTTCGATGGGACGCGGATCACGGCCGAAGAAGCGCTGGGCGAACGACCGTCGGCGTAAGAAGAAGGAGCGCGAGAAGCGGCAGGTTGCCGCGGCCGCGCCTCCTGCGTCCGGCCGCGCGCGCTAGCCGCTCAGCTTCTCGCGCAAGAGCTCGTTCACCGCACGAGGGTCGGCCTTGCCCCCCGTTTCCTTCATCACCTGTCCAACGAAGAACCCGAGCAGGCCTTCCTTGCCGCCGCGGAACGCTGCGACCTGGCCGGGGTTCGCGGCCAGGATCGTGTCGATCAGCGGACCGAGCTCGCCTACGTCGGTCACCGCGAGCTCGGCGAGGTACGGCTCCGCGCGGAACCCATCGTCGCCGCTGCGCGCGATCGCCTCCGCGAAGACAGCGCGCGGGAGGCTCGCGCGCGCCTCGACGAGCTTCGCGAGCTCGTCGCCGTCGACGGCCTCGGGATCGATGCCCGCGCCGGCGAGCTCGTTCATCACGACGTTCGCGACGGCGCGACGGTCGCCCGGCGTTCGCGCGTAGAGGCGGTCCCGGCCGCTCGTGACGAGTCCCTCGGCGAGGTCGAAATCGAGCTCCGCCTCGAGCCGACGCACCCGCGTGCCCGGCAGCTCCGGAAGGGCGGCACGCGCGCGTTCGACGAGCTCGTTACCAGGCTCGACCGGGACGAGGTCGGGCTCGGGGAAGTAGCGGTAGTCCTCGGCCTCCTCCTTCGAGCGTCGCGGCGTCAGCTTCCCCGTCGCCGCATCGAAGTCGAACGTCTGCTGCACGACCTCGCCGCCTGACTCCCAGACGCCGATCTGCCGCTCGATCTCGGCCTCCATCCCCCGCGCGATGAAGTTGAACGAGTTCATGTTCTTCAGCTCCGTGCGCGTCCGGTAGCTCGTCTCGCCGCACTTGCGAACGGAGACGTTCGCGTCGGCGCGCAACGTGCCCTTCTCCATCTCCGCGTCGGAGATGCCGAGCTCGACGATCGTCTGCCGAAGCAGCTGCAGGAAGCGCTTCGCGTCGTCGGCCGAGCGCAGGTCGGGCTCCGTGACGATCTCGAGCAGCGGAGTGCCGCCGCGGTTGAAGTCGACATTCGTGTGCGCCGAGCCGCCGATCCGCCCGCCGACGCCGCCGACGTGCACGTTCTTTGCCGCGTCCTCCTCGAGGTGCGCGCGCGTGATCCCGACTTCCCGGTCGCCGTCGGGCTTCGGGACGACGAACACGCCGCTCGCGCAGAGAGGCACGTCGTACTGGGAGATCTGGTACCCCTTCGGGTTGTCCGGGTAGAAGTAGTTCTTGCGGTGGAAGAGCGCGCGCGGCGCGATCTCGCACCCGAGCGCGAGGCCGAGCTTCACCGTGTGCTCGATCGCGAGGAGGTTCGGCACCGGCAGTGCCCCCGGGTGCGCGAGGCACACGGGGCACGTGTGCGAGTTCGGCGGGTCGGAGTACACGACCTCGCACGCGCAGAACATCTTCGTCCGCGTCTTCAGGTGCACGTGGATCTCCAACCCGATCACGGGCTCCCACGTCATCGCAGACGCTCCGGGACGTAGTCGAACGCGATCGCCTTCTCGAAGGCGTGGCCGACGGCGAACAGCGTGTTCTCGGCGAACTGCGGGCCAATCACCTGGAGGCCGACCGGCAGCCCCTCCGACAGCCCGCACGGCACGTTCAGCCCGGGCAGCCCGGCCATGCACGAGGGGATCGTCAGCAGGTCGTTGGCGTACATCGCCAGCGGGTCCTGCGTCTTCGCGCCGAGCTCGAAGGCAACCGTGGGCGACGTCGGCGAGACCAGGACGTCGAAGCGCTCGAACGCGTCCGCGTGCTCGCGGCGGATCACCGTGCGCACCTTCTGCGCCTGGCCGTAGTACGCGTCGTAGTAGCCCGCCGACAGCGCGTACGTGCCGAGCATGATCCGGCGCTTCGGCTCGTCGCCGAAGCCCTCGTCACGCGTGCGCATGACCATCTCGTGGTACCCGGCATCGGGTACGCGAAGCCCGTAGCGGACGCCGTCGTAGCGCGAGAGGTTCGTAGACGCCTCCGCCGGAGCGACGAGGTAGTAGCAGGGCAGGCCGTACTCGACGGACAGCGGCAGCTCGCACTCCCCCACGTCGGCGCCGAGCTCGCGCGCGAGCTCGAGCGTGCGCTCGAACGCGTCGCGCACACCAGGCTCGATCCCTTCGGCCTCGACCATCTGCTTCGGGACGCCGATGCGAACGCCCTTCAGGTCCTCGCGCTCGGGCAGCTCGACCTCGGGAACGTCGGCCGTCGTCGAGTCGTTGGGGTCGCGGCCGGCAATGATCCGGTAGAGGAGCGCGCAGTCCCGAACCGTCTTCGTCGTCGGTCCGACCTGGTCGAGCGACGACGCGAACGCGACGATGCCGTAGCGCGACACGGTGCCGTAGGTCGGACGCAGCCCGACGATCCCGCAGAGCGCGGCCGGCTGCTTGATCGACCCACCGGTGTCGGAGCCGAGAGCCCACGGCGCGAGTCCGCCGGCAACCGCCGCGGCAGAGCCGCCGCCCGAGCCGCCGGGCACGCGTGACGGGTCCCACGGGTTCCGCGAGGGACCGAACGCCGAGTTCTCCGTCGACGAGCCCATCGCGAACTCGTCGGTGTTCGTCTTGCCGAGCGTGGCGAGCCCCGCGTCCTTGCACCGCCGTGCGACGGTGGAGTCGTAGACCGGCACGAACCCCCTTAGGATCTTCGAGCCCGCGGTGGTCTCGATCCCCTTCGTGCCGATCACGTCCTTCAGCGCGATCGGCACGCCCTGGCCGTTGGGCTCGTCGACGAGCGTGAGGTAGCAGTGCAGCTCTTCGTCGCGCGCGTCGATCGCCGCGCGGTACGCGTCCCAGAGCTCGCGGCCGGAGACCTCCTTGCGCTCGAGCAGGCCCATCGCCTCTTCGGCCGTGAGGCGCAGCGTGTCGATCACGGCTCGCGCACCTCGCCGGTCGGCGGGACGCGGAAGAAGTCGCCGTCGCGCTCGGGGGCGTTCGCGAACACGTCGTCGAGCGGCAGCGACGGCCCCGGCTCGTCGTCGCGCCACGCGTTCACCAGCTCGAGCGGGTGCGAGGTCGGCGGTACGTCGGCGAGGTCGAGCTCGGAGACCTTCGAGACCGCGTCGAGGATCGCGGACAGCTGCTCGCGGAACCGGTCGACCTCCTCGTCGGTCAGGTCGAGGTGCGCGAGCTTCGCGACGTGCAGGACCTGTTCTCTCGTGATCGCCATCGGGAAAATCCTTCCAGAAAGACCGACGGCCCCTTCCGGGGCCGTCGGCGACTTAACGTGGTTCCGGAAAAGCTACGAAGCGGCTGCGGTGACGTTCGCGGCCTGAGCGCCCTTCGGGCCCTGCACGACCTCGAACTCCACCTTCTGTCCCTCGGTGAGGGACTTGTAGCCGTCCATCGTGATCGCGGAGAAGTGGACGAAGACGTCCTCGCCACCCTCACGCTCGATGAAGCCGTAACCCTTTTCGTTCGAGAACCACTTGACGGTGCCCTGAGCCAACTACTTCCTCCTTACAGACAAGCGACGGCCCGGGCACCGAGCCGCCGACCCTTACTAAGCCGCCAGACGATAGCACCGCTCAGGGAAACGGCAAGAGGCCACGGCGGTACCTGGCAGCCTTCACGGTGCTCGCCAGGAGCATGGCCCGGGTCATCGGCCCGACCCCTCCCGGCACGGGCGTGAGGAACGCTGCGAGCTCCGCGACACCGGGGTCGACATCGCCCACGAGACCCGCTTCCGTGCGCGTGATTCCGACGTCGATCACCGTCGAGCCGGCCTTCACCATGTCGGCCGTGATCAGGCCGGGGACGCCGACCGCGGCGACGAGGATGTCAGCGTCCAGCGTCTGGCGTGCGAGGTCGTCGGTGCGCGAGTGGCACACCGTGACCGTCGCGTTCGCCTGCAAGAGGAGCAGCGCCATCGGCTTTCCGACGATCGGGCTGCGCCCGACGACGACGGCGCGCGCGCCCGCGGTGGGGACGCGGTACTCCGCGAGGAGGCGCATCACACCGAGCGGCGTCGCCCCGACGTGGCCGTTGCGTCCCAGGTACAGGAGGCCCGCGTTCCTCGGCGTCAAGCCGTCGACGTCCTTCACCGGCAGCACCGACGAGAGGATCCGGAACTCGTCCAGGTGGTCGGGCACCGGTGTCTGGACGAGCAGGCCGTCGACGGCCTCGTCGGCATTGAGCTCCTCGACGAGCGCGAGCACGTCGGCCTCGGACGTGTCTGCGGGGAGGCGCTTGTCGAGCGGCCGCATCCCGACCTCGTTCGCGTCCTTGTGCTTGAGGCGCACGTAGACGTCCGAGGCCGGGTCGTCGCCGACCAGGACGGTCGCGAGCCCGAGCGAGCCGAGCTCCTCGACCTCCTTCGCGACCTCAGCCTTGATCTTCCCGGCGAGCGCCTTCCCGTCCATGAGCGTGGCTGCCACGGCGCCTGAGGCTATAGCGTGACGCCGATGGAGCTCCGGCGCTGGCCGCGAAAGAACGACCCCGACTCCATTCGCGCCCGGCAGGAGGTCGTTCGCGACCTCACCGCCGACGGCGAGGTTCTCTGGGACGACCTGGAGCCTTGGTCGCAGGCGAACGAGGCGCTCACCGGCGTGGCGGTCGTGCCGGTCTCGGTGATCGGGCCGCTGACCGTCTCGCTCGGCGACTACGCGCTCCGCGAGCCCGACGGCGTCGTCGAGGAGCGCGGGCGCGAAGTGGACACCGTGTACGTGCCGCTGGCGCACACCGAGGGCGGCCTCTCGGCCTCGCTGTACCGCGGCGCACGCGCGGTGACCGAGTCGGGCGGCTTCCGAACGTACGTACTCGCTGACCGCATCACACGAGCAAGTTGCTTCATCTGCAAATCGACGGGCGACGCGGTCGAGCTCGCACGCTGGGTCGAGGCGGAGCTGCCGATGCTGCGCGAGTGGCTCGAGTCGCAGGACGACCCTTCACGCTCGCGCTGGGCGAAGCTCCGCGAGGTCCGCACCCACGTCGTCGGGCCGATGTGCCACGTGCTCTGGCGCTGGACGACGGGCGACGCCGTGGGCGCGAACATGATGACGCGCAACTCGTACTTGCTGAACATGGGCTACGTGCGCGAGCGCTCACCTGTTCAGATCGAGCGCGCGGTGCTCGAGGCGAACATGGGCGGCGACAAGAAGCCGTCGTACCAGTACTTCCAGGAGGGTCACGGCAAGACCGTGATCGCCGAGGCGACGCTCACCGACGACGCCGTGCGCCGCGTGCTGCGGACGACGATCGACGACCTGCTCGAGCTCGCATGGGCGGGCACGCACGGAGCGGTGGCCTCGGGGATGCAGTCGGTCGCGTTCACGCCGGCGTCCGCGATCGCCGCGATCTTCGCCGCGACGGGGCAGGACCTCGGGATGATCGGGACGAGCTCGATGGCGCACGGCACCGGCCGGCGCGTGGAGGACGGCCTGAACGTCTCCATCCGGCTGCCGGGCCTGGAGGTCGCGACGGTCGGCGGCGGCACGACGCTTCCGTACGCCCGCTCGTGGCTCGCGCTGATGGGCTGCGCGGGCGTCGGCAAGGTCTACCGCTTCGCGCAGGTCGTCGCTGCGGCGACGCTCGCGCTCGAGATCAGCGCGTCGGCCGCGATGGCCACGGCCGGCTCCGAGAACTTCTTCCGCGCGCATCACGAGCGCGGTGGTCTCCGCTGAAGATCCCCCCGCACCACGATCCTGCCTGCTGGGGCTGCGGTGACAATCCAAACGGGCTCAGGCTGCCGACTCCGGAGGCCGAGGGGATCACCTCGTACGAGGCGAGGTTCTCGTTCGACGAGCGCCACCAGGGCGGGCCGGGGCTCGTGCACGGCGGGCTCGTGTCGGCCGCGCTCGACGAGGCGTGCGGGCTCGTCGCGACCTGGCATCGGTTCCCGACCGTGACCGCACGCATCTTCGTCCGCTACCGACGCCCCGTGCACATCAACCGCGAACTGCTCGTCACCGCCCGCGTGACGAGCTCGCGCGGGCGTCGCATCCACGTCGACGGCAACCTGCGCGAGGACGACGAGATTCTCGCCGAGGCGCGTTGCGCGTTCCTGCACGTCTCGCTCGACCACTTCCTACAAACGCCCGAGGGCCGCGCAGCCGGTGAAGCCTGGAGTCAACGCCTGAACGGCTAGCTGCTCTTTCGGGTGTCATCCGCACCGCACGCGCTGCCGATAACGAGGGCGGATCGGAGCCAACCATGTTCAAGACCTTCACCGTCGTGTTGCTCGCCGTCGCCCTCCTGGTGACGATGAAGGACGGCCGGGCGCTCCGCGACACGGGCCTGATCGCCACCTGCACCGCAGTGAGCACGCCGGCGGGCGAAGCCGGCTACTGGGAGGCCTGTCGCCCCGGCAGGCTCGAGGGGCGACCGAACCTGAAGCGCAAGTCGTGCGAGCCGGTCGGGCTGGCGGCAGGCGTCGAGTACTGGCGCTGCCCGTCGCCGATCGACTCCGCTACCGCGGGGTAATCGTTCGCGCGGAGAAGGCGCCGAGCGGACTCGAACCGCTGTACGAGGCTTTGCAGGCCTCTGCCTAACCACTCGGCCACGGCGCCGCGAGCGCGAACATGGTAGCCGGGTCGCTCTCTACGCTCGTTTCGTGGCCGACGTGGAGAAGTGCCTCCGTTGCAGCGCCGACATGGAGTGGCGTCACGGAACCTGGCAGTGCCCCCGCTGCCGCTTCAAGCTCGGGTGCTGCGAGGGTCAGTCGCCGTGCGACGAGCCTGCGAGCGTGTCGTCGTCGGGACCGACCTCGCGCTCGAGATAGAACGCAAGGTGTCCGTCGACCTCGATCACCTGCACGAGCTGCCAGCCTTTCGCCCCCAGCTCGTTCAGCGGCCCCTCCGCGCGCGCCTTCGGGCCGAGGCGAAGCACCGTGTACTCCCAGCGCCGCTCGGGGTCCAGGTCGCGTCCCGCGCGCTCGGCCTCGAGCTGCGCGAGCTCCTCGCGCTCGAGCTCTGACTTCAGAAACCGCACGCGCCGAAGGGTAGCGCGGCCGGGTTGACCCCCCTACGGAGGCGGCGGTCCGCCGGGTGGGGGGCCGGCGGGATACTCCTCGACCTCCTCCTCGACGACCGTCGTCCGGGCAGGAGCCGCCACGGTGCGCTGCACCGGTGCGCCTTCGACACGCGTGACGCGTCGTGCACCGCCCCCGGGCATGCCCGCGCCCCAGCGGTCCCAGAAGACGAGCGAGAGGATGAAGCCGATGATCCCGACGACGATCAGGATCACGCCGATCGCGTCGACGTCGATGCCCGATGCTTCGCCGGTCACGCCCCAGATCAGGATCGCGCCTGCCGCAACGAGAAGAAGTGAGACTCCGAGTGTCATAGGGGCCACATCCCCGCGACCTTGCAGCCGGAAACCCGACCTAGAACGGGAGCTTGAGCTCGCTCACGTCGAGCCCGAGCGACGACGCGAGCCTGATCCCGTCGTCGAGGTCCTCGCGTAGCCGCTGCCTGTCTCGGGACTCCATCGCCGAGGCGATCCGCGCGCGCACCTGCGGACGCCAGAGGGCGTGCTGGACGAAGACGGGCATCATCTGGTTCGCCACCTTGATCAGCTGCTGTCTCGTCGTTCGGTCGGCGTCTTCCAGCAGCACGCGCTCGTACGCCATGCCGGCGCCATGGTGGATGCCGTCGTCGACCGTCAGGCGGTTGCAGAGGTCCTCGAGCACGGTGCCGCGCGAGGAGCGCGCGATCAGCCGGAAGCGGGGGATGATCAGGCGCTCGAAGAAGACCTGCATCAGGAAGACCTTCTCCTCGAGCGTGTCGAGGTCGAGGAACATGCGCGCGAGTGCGTCGAGATGCGGGTCCCGCTCGCCGATCCCCCCCACCTCGTGCACGAGCTTGAGCCACGCCTCGGTGTGGCGCGACTCGTCCTGCACCATCGTCGAGTAGTAGAGCTTCGCCTCGTGGTGCGGCGCGAGCTGGAAGAGCTGTGTCGCCATCTCGACCGCGAACATGTCCGCCTGGAGCTGCTGCGTGATCACCGACCGCCAGACGTCGCGCCGCCGGGCGAGCTTCTCGGCTGAGCCGCGCGCCTCCGGGATGAGCGGGATCTCGCCCCACTGGAGGTCGCCGACCTGCCACTCGGCACGCTTCGCGAGCTCGTAGTAGCGGAGGACGCCGTCGTAGCGCCCGGGCCGGGCGACGTCCTCGTCCTCGGCCGGGAGCTGGTCGATGCTCATCGCGGGAGGAGTCTAACGGGGTGAAGTTGCGGCCGACCGGCCGCGTCAATCGTCATCAGGCAAAGCTGCTTCGCGCGCCCAGCACCTCTGGCGAGAGCGGCGGCGGCGGGCCGCCGTGCTCGGCGGCGGCGGGCCGCCGTGCTCGCCGGCGAAGCGCAGTTCGCCGGGATTCCGGTCGGGGCACTCGCGGTCTTGAAGTCGCGAAATGCGCCGGTCAAGGCGGTTGCAGGCGGCTCGGTGTACGAGCCGATGTCCGTGAAGAGGAACGTGACAGTGCCCGAGGGGAGATCGGTGCGCACGCCGAGATCATGCGTCGTACGCGAGGGAGGCGCCACTCGAACTGCCACATCGATGCCTCCCGTTACCTGTCATCCTCGCTCGCAGTCGACGAACCGCAGTTCGCCGCCGCCAGCTAGATCGTAGGAGGAGCGATGCAGAAGCGCACACTCGGAGGAAGGCAGCTTGAAGTGTCGGCCGTTGGACTCGGCTGCATGGGGATGAGCCAGAGCTACCCGCCGTTCCCCGACCGTGTGGAGATGATCGGCCTGATCCGCGACGCGGTCGAACGCGGGGTGACCTTCTTCGACACCGCGCAGGTCTACGGGCCGTTCACGAACGAGGAGCTCGTCGGCGAGGCGCTCGAGCCCGTCCGTGACCAGGTCGTGATCGCGACGAAGTTCGGCTTCGACCTGGAAGACGGCGGGAGCCGCGGGATCGACAGCCGCCCGGAGACGATCGAGCGGAGCGTCGACGCGTCGCTGAGCCGGCTCCGGACGGACACGATCGACCTCCTCTACCAGCACCGAGTCGACCCGAACGTCCCGATCGAGGACGTCGCCGGCACGGTGAAGGATCTGATCGCCGCAGGCAAGGTGCAGCACTTCGGCCTGTCAGAAGCGGGAGTGCAGACGATCCGACGCGCGCACGCCGTCCAACCCGTCACTGCCCTACAGAGCGAGTACTCACTGTGGTGGCGCGAGCCGGAGGAGGCGATCCTGCCGACGCTCGAGGAGCTCACGATCGGCTTCGTGCCCTTCAGCCCGCTTGGAAAGGGTTTCCTGACCGGGACGATCGACGAGTCCACGACGTTCGAGAGCTCCGACTTCCGCATGACGGTTCCCCGGTTCGACACGGAGGCGCGCACGGCGAACAGCGTTTTCGTCGAGCTCCTCGGGCGTGTCGCGGAGCAGAAAGGTGCGACGCGTGCGCAAATTGCGCTCGCCTGGATCCTCGCCCAGAAGCCGTGGAACGTTCCGATCCCCGGCACGACAAAGCTGCACCGGCTCGAGGAGAACGTCGCCGCAGTCGATGTCGAGCTCACTCATGAGGACCTGCAGGAGATCGAGACCGCTGCAGCGCAGATCACCGCGCAGGGCGCCCGCTATGCGGAGGCTCAGCAGCGGATGATCGACCGCTGACATCAAAAAAGCCCCTTGGTTGGGGCTTTCTGGAGAGCGGATGATGGGACTCGAACCCACGACCTTCTGCATGGCAAGCAGACGCTCTAGCCAACTGAGCTACATCCGCGCGCCGGCCAGTATAGCCCTCACTCTGGAGCGTCGAGAGCCTCGTTCACGAGCCGATCTGCGAGCTCGTTGTGCTCGCGGCGGACGGCTGTGTACGACACCTCGCCGATGCGGCGCGCGACCCGATCCGCCTCGTCGTTGAGCTTCTTCAGCGCCTCGTTCTTGACGCGGTACTCGCCCGTCATCTGCTTGACGAGGAGCTCCGAGTCCGACACGACGGCGACCTCGTCCAGACCGAGCTCGACCGCCTTCTCGAGCCCCGCGATCAGTGCGCGGTACTCGGCGACGTTGTTCGTCGCGACGCCGATTCGCTCGCCGTGCGCTGCCAGGAGCGTTCCGTCGTCGGCCTCGAGCACGTAGCCGTACGCGGCCGGCCCCGGATTGCCGCGCGCACCGCCGTCGGTGAACAACGTCGCCTTCACGAGTCGAAGTTGAGCAGCATCCTGCCGTTGCCGTCCCCGGGCTCGTACTCGACCCAGCCCAGCCTCGCGTAGAGGTGCTTCGCAGGGTTGGCTCCGTCGACGCTGAGCGAGAGGCGCGTGAGCCCGTCACGACGTGCGCGCACGGCCGCCGCGCTCATGAGTGCCTCCCCCACTCCCTTCCCGCGGTGACCGTCGGCGACCGCGATCGCCAACTCGGGCGTCTCGTCGTCGACGTAGCCCTCGCCGTGGTCGCCCTCGGTGAACAACCGGTACCAGACGCAGCCCAACGGGTGTCCCTCGTCCTCGGCGATCAGCGCAACGTCACCCGCGCGGCCCCAACCCTCGTGGAACCGCACGACCTCCGGGTGCGCGAGCACGAACTCGAGTGGGTAGCGCTCCGCGTCGGGCTGCCACATGAGCGCCGTGTACAGCATCTCACGGAGAAACGGCAGGTCCGCTTCCTCGAGCTCACGGATCGCGACCGCCACCGCGCCGCTTCGGGTCACTCGTTGTCGATCTGCGCGCGCTGCAGCTTGCCCGAGTAGTCGACATAGATCGCCTTCCACTCGGTGAAGACGTCGAGCGCAGCCTGGCCGGCCTCGCGGTGGCCGTTGCCGGTGTCCTTCGTTCCGCCGAACGGCAGATGAACCTCGGCGCCGGTCGTACCGGCGTTGATGTACGTGATGCCCGTATGCAGGTCACGCATCGCGCGGAACGCGCGGTTGACGTCCTGCGTGAAGATCGCCGATGAGAGCCCGTACTTGACGCCGTTCACCGCGCGCACCGCCTCGTCGAAGTCCTTGACCTTGATCAGCGCGGTGGTCGGGCCGAAGATCTCCTCCTGCGCGATCCGCATCCCCGGATCGACGTCCCCGAAGATCGTCGGGCGGTAGTAGAAGCCCTTGTCGAGACCGTCGCCGGTCGCGACCTCGCCGCCGGTCAGCAGCGTCGCGCCCTCGTCCTTGCCGATCTCGGTGTACGCGTGGATCTTCTCGATCGACGCGCGGTTGATCACCGGCCCGAGATCGGTCTCCGGCTCCCAGCCCGGGCCGAGCCGCATCTGCTCCGCCGCCGTTACAAGCCGCGACTGCAGCTCGTCGTAGACCTGCTCGTGCACGACGATCCGGCTCGCGGCCGTGCAGCGCTGGCCCGACGTTCCGAACGCAGACCAGACGATCCCGTCGACGGCCAGGTCGAGGTTCGCGTCGTCCATGACGACGATCGCGTTCTTGCCGCCGAGCTCCAGGTGCACGAGCTTCAGCTGGTCCGCCGCCGTGTGCGTCACGCGGACGCCGGTCTCGCGCGAGCCGGTGAACGTGATCACCGGCACGTCGGGATGCTTGACGATCGCTTCGCCGACCTCCTCGCCGTAGCCGTGCACCACGTTCACAACACCGGCAGGGAGCCCCGACTCCTCGAGCAGCTCGACGAAGCGCTCCGCCAGCAGCGGCGTGTCCTCCGCCGGCTTGAAGACGACCGTGTTCCCGCAGACGAGCGCCGGTGCGATCTTCCAGCTCGGGATGGCGATCGGGAAGTTCCACGGCGTGATCACGCCGACCACGCCGATCGGCATCCGTACGCTCATCTGGAACTTGTTCGGCAGCTCGGACGGCGTCGTCTGCCCGAACATGCGCCGACCTTCGCCGGCCATGTAGAGCGTCATGTCGATCGCCTCCTGCACGTCGCCGGCCGCCTCGACCATGACCTTGCCCATCTCGCGGCTCATCAGGTCTGCGAGGTCGTCCTTGTGCTCGACGAGCAGGTTCGCGAAGCGGTAGAGGACCTCGGCCCGCTTCGGCGCCGGCGTCAGCCGCCAGTCCTCGAACGCCGCCTTCGCGGCAGCGACCGCACGGTCAACGTCCTCGGGGGATGAGCGCGGGAACTCGCCGATCGCGTCGCCCGTCGCCGGGACGATGCTGTCGAAGGTCTCGCCGCCGACGGCGTCGATCCACTCGCCGCCGATGTAGTTCCGGAACTTCTTGGTTCCCGTGATCGCCACGGGCGCCATGCTATCCCTCGGTGGTGTCCGGGAAGGTCCCCGGAATGCGCGCCCGGCGGCGGTCGCGGATCTCGCGCTTCTCGCCCTCCGGCGGGGCCTTGCCCTGCCGACGGTCGGGGCCCTCGCGGCGGTCGACGATCACCGTCACGTTCGGGTTGTCCTTGTAGTACTCGACCATCTTGTCGAACAGCTCATCCTTGAGCTCGGGCGGGATCACGCAATAGATCACGCTCTGATCATAGGACGGGGCTCGGTTTGCGCTAGAGGGTTGGGCGAGACAGGCCTCGTCGTCGGGGTGCGATGGGTGGTGCGAGGCAAGGACGCAGGGAGCGTTCGTATCCGGTGGATACGGGCGCGACCGAGGACGCCGCATCGCGCCGCCCAGCGCGGCCCGACGGCTCAGCGCCTGTTTCGTCAAGCCCTCTTACAGGCGAGCGATGTCGGGGACAAGCCTTCCGTCCTCCTCGAGGTGCGCGTTCCAGTGCCCGAACGACGACTCGAGCTCCCGGGGATCCTGACCCCGCTCCGCGAGGCGGACCGGCTGCGCCGACTCGAGGCTGACGCGGTACTGGTACCAGGAGATGTCCCAGACGATCGTGACCACCAGCTCCGACTTGACCCCGGAGAGGGAAACGATCGAGGCGCGCGGCTGACCGAGGCTCTTCGCGATCCCGCCGACGGTTCGTCGGTACTGGCTCGCGTTGAACAGATCGGCCGCTTCGACCATCGCGAGCTCCGGCTCGGACAGCCGGCGGAGGATCGGCTCCGACGCGACCGGCGCGTCGTGCGGCGGGCGTCGCGTCTCGAAGATCGAGCCGAGCCGGCGCCGCTTCCGCCGCACCTCGGGAACCGTCGGGCTCGTCGGGCTGCCCTCCTTCAGCCAGCCGTACTCGACCGCCTGCTCCTGGCAGAGCGGGCAGACATCGACGAAGTCGACGCCGTTCGGCGCGAATCGGATCGCACGCTCCCCCAGCAGCAGGGAACGCTCACAGATCGCGCACGTCCGGGTGACGGTCGTGCTCGTGATGCGTTGCACAGCGGTCCGAGTCTAGCCCCGGCCCGGCCTGCCACCCGCGTGCTAAGGTCGTCCGATATATGTCAAATACATACGTCAGAACGTGAAGCACCGCCGCGGCTTCCGGTTCCTCGAGCCCGGCCTGCTGGCGCTGCTCCGTGAGCGCCCGACGCACGGCTACGAGCTGATCGCCGAACTGCCGGCGCTCGTGGGCACGGAGCGCGTCGACGTCGGGAACGTCTATCGCGCGCTACGGGGGATGGAGGAGCGCGGGCTCGTCACGTCGGAGTGGAGCGACGAGCTGCCCGGCCCTGCGAAACGAACCTACGAGATCACGGACGAGGGCCGACGCGCGCTGGAGCGCTGGTCGCACTGGCTGCGCGAGGCCCGCACCCGCATCGACGCACTCATCGAACGACTCGACGAGGGGAGGTGAACATGCACGGACATCGCCATCGCCGCGGAGGTGGACGCCTCGGCGGACGCTTCTACGAGCGCGAGCGCGTGCTCGAGCGGTTGGAGAACTACCAGCGCGACCTCGAGCAGGAGCTCGCCGACGTCTCCGACCTCATCCGCCGGCTGAAGGACGCGAAGGCCGAGACGCCGACCGTCTAGCGAAGGTCTACGCGCCGGCTCGGGTGAGCTCGAGCCGGCTCAGACCTTCGCCTCTTCGCGGTCCTTCCTGAACGCCTCCATCACCTTCTGCGCGACGTGCGAGGGGACTTCCTCGTAGCGCAGGAAGTGCATGTGGTAGTCGCCGCGTCCCGCCGTCATCGACGTGAGGGACTGCGCGTACGTGAGGATCTCCGCCATCGGCACCTCGGCGTTGATCGTCGTCATGCCGCCCTTCGGCTCCATCCCGTGCAGGCGACCGCGCCGCGAGTTGAGGTCGCCGTTCACTGCGCCGACGGCCTCGTCGGGCACGGTGATCTCGACCTCCATGATCGGCTCGAGCAGGACCGGGTCGGCCTTTTCGTACGCCTGCTTGAACGCCATCGAGCCGGCGATCTTGAACGCCATCTCCGACGAGTCGACGTTGTGGTACGAGCCGTCGACCAGCAGCACGCGCACGCCCGAAACGGGTGCGCCGGCGAGGTCGCCCGACTGCATCGCCTCCTGGATCCCCTTGTCGACGGCCGGCCGGTAGCTCTGCGGGATCACGCCGCCGACGATCTTGTCCACGAACTCGTAGCCGGTGTGCCCCTCGATCGGTTCGAGGACGATGTGGCAGTCGCCGTACTGACCGCGGCCGCCGGTCTGCTTCTTGTACTTCCCCTGGGCGCGCGACTCCTTGCGGATCGACTCCTGGTACGGCACGCGCGGTGGCTGTAGCTCGACGTCGACGCCGAAGCGCCGCTTGAGGCGGTCGACGCCGACCTCGACGTGCATCTGCGAGAGCCCGGAGAGCAGCTGCTCGCCCGTTTGCTCGTCGCGGCGCATCATCAGCGTCGGGTCCTCTTCGGCGAGACGGCGGAGCGAGGTGGCCATCTTCTCCTCGTCCCCCTTCGCCTTCGGCTTGATCGCGAAGCTCATCACCGGCTCGGGGAAGGCGAAGCGCGGCAACTCCACGGCTCGCTCGGCGTCGAGCAGGAGGTCGCCGGTCTGTGTCTCCTTCAGCTTCGCGACCGCTCCGATGTCGCCTTCGCCGATCTCCGTCTCGTTCGTGTGCTCCTTGCCCTGCATCACCATCAACGCGCCGAACCGTTCCTTCGAGTGCGCGCGCATGTTCGTGAGCGTCGCGTCGCCCGTCACCTGTCCAGAGAGCACGCGGAACACGTTGATGCGACCCGCGAAGGGGTCGGCGATCGTCTTGAAGACGAACGCCGCCGTGCCGTCGCCCTCGATCTCGATCGGCGGGCCCTTCTTCGCCGGCGACGGCACGCCCTCGACGAGCAGGTCGAGGAGCGCATGCGTGCCGAGGTTCTTCGTCGCCACGCCGCAGGCGACCGGAAACACCTCACCGCGGGTGACCGCGGTCTTCAGCGCGCTCGCGACATCGTGCGCGTCCAACTCCTGACCGTCGAGGTAGCGCTCCATCAGCGCCTCGTCCGTCTCGACGACCGCGTCGAGGAGCTTCTCGCGGTACTCGTTCGCTTGGTCGGCGAGCTCAGGCGGGATCGCGACCGGCTCCCCCTCCTTCTCACCTTCGGGGCTCATGTACGCGCACATGTGCAGCACGTCGACGATCCCCGTGAGCTCGTGCTCCGACCCGATCGGCAGGTGCACCGCGACACACTTCTCCGAGAGCTGCTCGTGGATCGACGCGAGCGTGCGGAAGAAGTCGGCGCGCTCGCGGTCGAGCATGTTCACGAACAGCAGGCGCGCAAGGCCGAGGTCGGAGGCGCGCGCCCACTGGCGGCTCGTGCCGACCTCGGTGCCCATCACGCCGGAGAGGACGAAGAGCGCGCCTTCGACGACGCGCAGCGCCGCGATCGCGTCACCCTGGAACCCGGGGTCCCCCGGCGCGTCGATTAGGTTGATCTTCCGCTCCTGCCATTCCAGGTGGGCGAGTGACGATGAGAGCGACATCTGCCGCTTCTGCTCGTCGTCGTCCCAGTCGGTGACCGTCGTCCCCGTCTCGATCGTCCCGAGCCGGTTGACCATCCCCGTCTGGAAGAGCAGGGCCTCCACGAGCGACGTCTTGCCCACGCCGCGATGTCCGACGACTGCGACGTTGCGAATCTTCCCGGGCTCGTAGGCCATGCGGCTGGTTCCTCCTCGGTCGAAAAGGGTCCCTGGTCGCCGATCCTACCGCCCCTTTCGAGGGAGGTCAGTCGTTCAGGAACGGCCGCCCGGGCCCGCCGGCGATGCGCGCCTTCAGGCGCAGGATCGCCTTCGTGTGCAGCTGTGAGACGCGCGACTCGGTCACCCCGAGCACCTCGCCGATCTCCCTGAGCGTGAGCTCCTCGTAGTAGTAGAGGGTGATCACGAGCTTCTCGCGCTCGGGCAGGCGCGAGATCGAGTCGGCGATCATCTCCTTCATCTCGGAGCGGTCGAGCGCCGTCGTCGGCGCCGGCCCCTGCGTGTCCTCGATCGTGTCGATCAGGGCGACCTGGTCGCCGGTGCCGCCCTGCACCGTCCAGAGCTCGTCGAGCGCGGCGATCGAGGAGCGTGAGATCTCGGTGAGGCTGTCGTCGAGCTCGTCCTGGGTCAGCCCGAGCTTGCCGGCGATCTCCTCGTCGTTCGGTGCGCGACCGAGCTTCGCCTCGAGCTCGGCGATCGCGCGCTCGATGTCGCGCGCGCGGGCGCGCACGGAACGCGGCACCCAGTCCATCGCGCGAAGCTCGTCAATGATCGAGCCCTTGATCCGCGCGATCGCGTACGTCTCAAACTTGATGTCGCGGTCGGGGTCGAAGCGCTCGATCGCGCCGATCAGGCCGAGCAGGCCGTACGAGGTCAGATCGCCTTCGTCGACGTGCGCGGGCAGGCCGGACCCGAGCCGGCCGGCGACGTACTTGACGAGCGGTGCGTAGGTGAGGATCAGACGGTCGCGAACCGCCTGGTCCTTCGTCCGGACGTACTGCCGCCAGAGCGTGCCGGTGTCTTCCTTGGTCTCCTTCTTGGTCTCCCTCGCCTCGGCCATACGTGGAGAATACGGCGCGAAGCGGAGGATTCCTCAGCGCGTCAGGCCGCGGAGGGCCATCGTGGCGAGCCAGCCCGACAGAACGGCCGCAGCAAAGGCGATCGGCCAGACCTCCGAGCGGAAGGCAGCGACCGCGATCCCAGCGAGCCCTAGGGTCAACACGAGGAAGAGAACACCGAGGGCGCGCCGCTGCGACACGCGCCGAGCGTAGCGCCGCCAGGGCCGCGTCTACACTGAGCCGGCAACCTAGGGGCGTAGCTCAATTGGTAGAGCACCGGTCTCCAAAACCGGGGGTTGCAGGTTCAAGTCCTGTCGCCCCTGTCGCACAGTCGGCCAAAAAGAGAGGCGCACCGGAGGGCGCCTCGGTCACTTGGTCAGCGAGCTAGCGTCCGCGCTTCGCGCGGCGGAGCGCGTCCAGCCGGCGCCGGTCCTGCTTTGTCGGCCGGCCGCCGAGATCCGCTCCGAGAGGACGGACGACCCGCCGCTCGAGGGCGCGTTGCTTCCGCGCGGCGACCGATTCGGGCGTCTCGTCGTACAGGCCCGCGGCAACCTCTGCCGAGCCCCGCCTCTCGGCGAGGCCGGCGACCACGACCGTCCACTGCGTGAGACCGCGGCGGATCTCGAGCGTGTCTGCGACGCGCACCTCCCTTGCGGGCTTCACGCGTGTCCCGTTCAGCTGCACTCGACCTCCGAGCACCGCCTCCGTGGCTGCGCCCCGGGTCTTGAAGAACCGCGCTGCCCAGAGCCACTTGTCGATCCGCACGTGGTCCATCCGGCCGCATGATCGCAGTCAGCGGGGCTGCGACTCGAGCTCCTGCAGCGCCTCGACCGCCTCGTCGACCGACCAGCAGATGCGTCCGCAGGACTCGATAGCCCCGGCGACGAGGAGGTTCATCCCGTCTCCGGCCGCAGTTCCCCTCCGTCGCACGAGGCGCAGGTCCGTGACGAGGCCGATGATCCCGCGGTACCGCGTCTCGTCGCGTGCGACGAGCTCGGCGAACATCCCGATCTCGCAGGCCGTGCCGTCGTCGATGCTCGGGCCGTCGAGGCAGGCGAGCAGCACGTCCGCGGAGCGCACGCCCTCGGCGTCGACGCGGTACACGTCGGCGGGCGTGAGCTCCGTCGGCTCACCGAACTGCTCGTGCGGCACGAAGCACTCGAAGCCCTCGCCGCGAAGCCTCGCTGCAAGTCCGTCGAGCCACGCCCGCTCGGCCTCGGAGAAGAGAGCGCCCGCGACGTAGATCCGCACGTCAGGTGGGCTCGGGACGGGAGGGGATCGTCAGGCGTCGCCGGAGCACGAGTGCAAGCATGCCCCAAGAGCCGCTCCGGGCCGGGTCGAGCTAGAGGCTCGACGTGAAACTCCGCCTGGCCCCGCTAGCATGGCGCGGCGCCCCTCTGCGGTGCGGCTAACAGAAGAGGCCTGGCCCGGACCTTCTGCCGGGCCTTTCTCTTGCGCCGCAGAGGGGTTCTACTCCTCGAGCTCGTCGGCCTTCGTCCGCAGGCGCTCGGCCTTCTCGGCCGCGCGCTTGGCGGCACGGCGAAGCTCGTCGAGCTCGCGCTCCGCTTCGCGTGCCCGCGCGGCGACGGCCTCGGCTGCGGCGGTCGCCGTGTCGGCGTCTTCGCGGGCCTTGCGCGCGCGGCTCGTGTCCGGGGGCTTCTTCTTCCGATCTTTCGGAGCTGCGGGCTTAACGCCGGCCAGAGCGCCGAAGCCCTGCGGCTCGAGCTCCTCGCTCAGGCGTCCCTCGCGCAGAAGCGCTCTCCCCTCCTCCGTCGCGGAGCCCGCGCGCAGCGTGCTCGCGACGCGCTCGAGCGTCGAGTCGTTCGCGGGGTGACCGCCGGCCTCGAGCAGGTCGGCGGCCTGCGAGCGCAGCCTGCGCAGCGCGTCGCGCTCGGCGTCCCGCGCGCGCCCGAACGCCTTCTGGTCGCCTCCCTCGACGGCCTTCTTCTGAGCCTGCTCGAGCTGCTCCCCTGCTCGGAGCAGGCGACGGATGTCCACCTCGCGCGTGTGCGCGAGCTGGTTCACCGTCCAGGCTGGCACCGTCGGCTTTTTCAGCTGCTTGACCGACGCGTCGCCGAGCCGCTTGGCGAGCTCGTTCCGCGCAGCGGTGAACTCCTCCAGCGGCAGCTTGTAGAGCCGGTCGACCTCGTCCGCCATGGTGTCATTGTCGCGAACCTGTGTCACGCTGTGGAGGTGCGCGTCATCCTCGGCGCGGCCGTCGCGGTCGCTGCGCTCCTCCTCGTGCCGACCGCCCCCGCGGCGGTCGCCCCGCTGCGCTGGTGCGGGAACGATCTCGCCCAGTCGGACCGCGTGCACGACCGCATGGGCGGCGAGCAGATCCACGTGATCTACGCCCTCCCGGCCGACGGGCCGGACCGCTTCGCGGGGCTCGCCTCGCCGATCGCGACCGACGTCGCCGCGATCGACGCGTGGTGGCGTCGCGAGGACCCGACGCGCGCCCCACGCTTCGACCTGTTCGACTTCCCCGGCTGCGAGAGCCGCTTCGGAAAGCTCGATCTGAGCTATGCCCGCCTCCCGGACCCCGCCTCGGTCTACGTTGCGACCCTCGACCGCTTCCAGCGCATCGCGACACAGCTTGGGGGCGAGCCCTTCGTCTTCGCCGCCCCGAGCAAGAAGTACCTCGTCTTCTACGACGGGCCGGTTGCGGACGACAGGATCTGCGGGACAGGCTCCGGCAGCGCATTGACCGGCGGACGACGCTCGTACGCGATCGTGTACCTCCGTTCGAGCTGCGACCTGTCGATCGGCAACGGCGGCGGCTTGGCGGACGTCGCTGCGCATGAACTGCTGCACGAGCTCGGCGCGCTCCCGCTCGGAGCCCCTCACCCGTGCCCGGGCGACGACGGGCACCCCTGCGACAGCTCGGTCGACATCCTGGCGCCGTTCTATCGCGGCGGTCTCCTCGACGAGTCGACCCTCGACGTCAACCGCGACGACTACTACGGGCACACCGGGACGTGGTTCGACATCCAGGACTCCCGCTGGCTCTTGGACGCATCGGCGCAGGTGCAGCTGAGCTTGGGTGTCTCCGGCTCGGGGATCGTCTCGAGCGGCGACGACCACCAGGAGTGCGAAGCGTCGTGTACCAGCGAATGGAACGCAGGAACGTCGTTGGAGCTGGTCGCGGAAGCGACGCCCGGCTTCGGGTTTGCCTCCTGGACCGGCGCGTGCGCGGGGAAGACGGACTCGTTCTGCGTCATCGATCTCGGCGCCGCGACGGCGGCCGGCGTCGTCTTCCGGCCGCTCCGTCGGCTCACGCTCCAGATCACCGGGCGCGGGACGGTCTCGAGCTCCGACGTGGTCTGCTCCCGGTCGTGCTCGTTGCAGCGGGTCGAGGGGACGCGGGCCGTGCTCCGCGCGAAGGCGGCGAAGGGCTGGCGGTTCGTCCGCTGGAGCGGCGCCTGCCGCGGCACTCGGCCCGCCTGCACACTTCAGGTCGGCACCGGCGGCGCGAGGGCCGGGGCCGTGTTCGCCCGGCGCCCGTAACCGATCCGGTCCTCGCGTCGTTGTGTCCACGGTGGGCACGGTGCGCGTGTTGATCGCGGACGACCATTCGCTGTTCGCGAAGACCCTCGAAGCGCTCCTGGCCGGCACCCCCGGAGTCGAGGTCGTCGGGATCGCCGAGGACGGTCTCGAGGCCGTCGGGCTCGCAGTCACCCTCTCGCCGGACGTCGTCCTGATGGACGTCGAGATGCCGCACCTCGACGGGATCGGCGCCACGCGCCGGCTGCGCGAGCTTGGGCTCGGGATCCCGGTGGTCGTGCTGAGCGCGTCGGATGATCCGAAGCTCGCCGACGCGGCTCACGCCGCCGGCGCAAAGGGCTACCTGACGAAGGATCGGATCGTCAACGGGCTCCTCCCCGCCCTGCTCGCAGCGGCCGAAGCGCCCGCTAGGCTCACCGGCGATGGCGGTGCTGAGCTCGCAGGTCGAGCGCGAGTCGGCTGACTTCGACCGGCGCAAGGCCCGGATGGCCGTGCTCGTCACGGAGCTCCGCGAGCGCACGGCCCGGGTCGCACAGGGTGGTGGCGAGAAAGCAGTCGAGCGGCACCGCTCCCGCGGCAAGCTGACCGCGCGCGAGCGCATCGACCGGCTCCTCGATCCCGACACGGCCTTCCTCGAGCTGAACGCGCTCGCTGCGTGGGAGCTGTACGACGACCAGGCGCCGAGCGCCGGCATCGTCACGGGGATCGGGGTGATCGAGGGCCGCGACTGCGTGATCGTCGCGAACGACGCGACCGTGAAGGGCGGCTCCTACTTCCCGTTGACTGTCAAGAAGCACCTGCGCGCCCAGGAGGTCGCCGGGCAGAACCGGCTGCCGTGCATCTACCTCGTCGACTCCGGCGGCGCGTTTCTGCCGCTGCAGGACGAGGTCTTCCCCGACCGCGACCACTTCGGGCGGATCTTCTTCAACCAGGCGAACCTCTCCGCCGCGGGGATCCCTCAGATCGCCTCGGTGATGGGCTCGTGCACCGCGGGTGGTGCATACGTGCCCGCGATGAGCGACGAGACGATCATCGTGCGCGGCACCGGGACGATCTTCATCGGGGGACCCCCGCTCGTGAAGGCGGCGACGGGGCAGGACGTCACCGCAGAGGAGCTCGGCGGCGCGGACGTGCACGCACGCCGCTCGGGCGTCGCCGACCACTACGCGACGAGCGACGAACACGCCCTTGCTCTCGTGCGCCAGATCGTGCGCAACCTGCACACGGCGAAGCCGGCGCCGCCGTGGGACGTCGCGGAGCCCGAGCCGCCCGCCGCGAACGTGCAGGAGCTCTACGGGCTCATCCCCGACGACCACCGCACGCAGGTCGATCCGCGCGCGATCATCGCGCGCATCGTCGACGGTTCGCGCTTCGCCGAGTTCAAGGAGCTCTACGGCGAGACGCTCGTCTGCGGGTTCGCGCGGATCGAGGGCTTCCCCGTCGGGATCGTCGGCAACAACGGCGTGCTCTTCGCCGAGTCCGCGCAGAAGGGCGCCCACTTCGTCGAGTTGTGCGCCAAGCGCCGAGTGCCACTCGTCTTCCTGCAGAACATCACCGGCTTCATGGTCGGCAAGGAGTACGAGGAGGGCGGGATCGCGCGCGACGGAGCGAAGATGGTGATGGCGGTCGCGAACGCGCAGGTGCCGAAGTTCACCGTCGTGATCGGCGGCTCGTTCGGCGCCGGCAACTACGCGATGTGCGGCCGCGCGTACGAGCCGCGGCAGCTCTGGATGTGGCCGAATGCGCGCATCTCGGTGATGGGCGGCGAGCAGGCCGCGACCGTGCTCTCGATGGTCGGCGACGCCGACCCGGACGAGATCCGCGAGAAGTACGAGCGCGAAGGGAACGCGTACTACTCGACCGCACGCCTCTGGGACGACGGGATCATCGACCCGCTCGACACCCGTCGGGTCCTGGCGCTCGGACTCTCGGCCGCGTTGAACGCGCCGATCCCTGAGACGACGTTCGGCATCTTCCGGATGTAGATGGGCTACGAATCGAGAGGAGCGGACTCGTGCAACACACGATCGAGCTGAACGACGACGAGCTGAAGCTCGTCCGCAGCGCACTTCACTCGTACCTGGACGATTTCGGCCACGACGAGGCCGACATCCTGCGACAGGTGAAGGATCTGCTCGAGAAGCTGCCGTATCACGAGCGCTTCTTCGAGCAGTGATCGTCCGGTTCGTCCTCTGGAACCTCGCGGACTCCATGACGACGATCGAGGAGCTCCGCCGCTACCTGCGTGACGAGTCCGTGGACGCGTGGGAGGACGTGGACGGCCTGAGGTTCAAGGCGTGGATCTCCGACCAGGCCACCGACCGCTGGGGCGCCGTCTACTTCTGGGAGTCCGCCGAGGCGGCCGACCAGGAGGTGCCCTCACGAGCCCGCGAGCTGATCGGCAAGGACCCCGACGTGATCGAAGTCTTCGACCTCGAGGCGACGATCGAGGGACGTTTCCAGGACGAGACCCTCTCGCGGCTCGGCCTCGCGTTCGAGTAGCCGCTAGAGGACGAGCGTCTCCGGAAAGCCCGCGTCGCCCTCGAACCGCTCGAAGCGGTACGGAGAGAGGTCGAACGGCGGCTCGTCGCCTAGGAGCTCCGCTGCGGCCGCCTCCCCCACCGCCGGGCTCTGCATGAAGCCGTGGCCGGAGAAGCCGCACGCGGAGTAGACGCCGTCGGCGACCCAGCCGATGATCGGATGAGCGTCAGGGGTCATGTCGTACAAGCCGGCCCAAGCGTCGTCGATCGTCGTGCGCGCAGCCGGCGGGTAGCGATGCGCGAGCCGCTCGAGCCGGTCGTCGAACACCGATTCGTCCACGACCTCGTCGAACCCCCAACGCGGCTCCGCGTCGCTCATCGCCAGCACGAGCCGGTCGCCGCGGCGTCGGAAGTGGAACCCCGTCTCCGCCTCGACGACCATCGGCAGGTCGGCCGAGAGCTCGAGCGGGCCGGTCAGGAGGAGCTGGCGGCAGAGCGGGCGCACGGGTAGCTCGACGCCTCGGGCGGCCGCGACGTCGGCGGAGCGCGGACCGCACGCGACCACGAGCGTGTCACCCTCGACTACGAGGGCGTCGGTGTGCTCCCGCAACTCCACTCCGAGCTCGACCGAGCGGCGAACGAGCTCATGCGTCACCGCCGCCGGGTCTGCACAACCGTCGCTCCAGCATGCGACCGCGCCCACGACGTCGTCGGCACGCAGCCCGCCGATGCGCGCCGCGTCGACGCGCTCCACCGGAACACCGAGCGACGCCTGCAGCTCGCGCCGTTCCTCGAGCTCGGCAAGCCCGTCCTCCGTCGTTGCGAGGAAGAGGTAGCCGACCTGGTCGAAGAACGGCGTCCCGAGCTCCTCGAAGAACCGGATCGACTCCTGCGCGAGGCGCACTTCCGCCGCGGTCGAGAACTGCTGCCGCACGCCACCCATCGCCTTGGCAGTGGAGCCGGACGCGACTTCGGCGACGTCGGCGAGCACGACGTCGCGCGCACCGCGTCGAGCAAGGTGGAACGCGATCGACGCACCGATCGCACCAGCGCCGGCTATGACGACTCGAGCCACCGGTCGAGCTCCTTCCGCTCCTCGTCGGTGAGACCACGTAGCGGCGCGCGCACGTCCTCTCGGATCGGGACGCCGCGGCGCGCGACGATGCGCTTGAGCGCAGCGTGGCGGGGAAAGCGCTCTACAGCGGCGCGCAGCTCGCCGATCCCCGCTGCCTCTTCGCCCTCGGGGTCGCGCACCGCAGCGGCCACGCGCTCGGGAAACGCGGACGCGAGCGCGGACACGGCGCCGACCGCCGACGCGCGCATCCCCTGGGCGATCAGCGCCTCCGGCCCGACGAAGACGTCGAGACCCTCGAGGAGGTACGGCGCGAACGCTTCCCACGGCGCGTCCGAGACCTTGAGCCCTGCGAGGTTCGGAGCAAGCTCTCGCAAGCGTGCGAGCACCTCGAGCGGAACCGCGTACCCGCTCGCGCGTGCGAACTCGTAGACGTAGAACGGCGTCGGAGCGCAAGCATCTGCGGCCGCGGCGAAGTGCGCCAGCAGCGCCCGATCGTCGAGCGGGAAGTACGGCGGTGCGATCACCGCAACCCCCTCCACACCGACTGCCGCAGCGTGCTCGGCGAGCTCGACCGTCCCCGCCGTCGACTGGGCGCCGCAATGGGCGATCACGCTCAGGCCGCCGGCGAGAAAGAGCTCCGTCACGCGCTTGCGCTCCACCGCCGTGAGGAGGATCCCCTCGCCGGTCGTTCCGAGGGCGAGCACGCCGTCCAGGCCACGCAGAAAGTCGCAGTAAGGCCCGAAGGCGTCCTCGTCCAGCCGCGCTCCACCCTCGCGGAGCGGCGTCAGCGCGGCGGCGATCGCACCCCTCAGCACGCGCGCAATCTACGCTTCGCGGCCGTGACCGCACTTCGCATCGAGCGCGACGGCCCCGTCCTTCGCGTGACCCTCGCCCGGCCGGACAGCCGGAACGCCTTCGACGCAGCCCTGATCGCCGAGTTGCGCGATGCGTTCTCCAACGTCGGCGACGCGCGAGCGGTCGTGCTCGCGGGCGAGGGCGAGAGCTTCTGTGCCGGAGCGGACGTCGAGTGGATGCGCTCGTCCGCGGAGCTGAGCTACGAGGAGAACGTCCAGGACGCCCGCAGGCTTCGGCTGATGCTCGAGCTGATCAACGAGTGCCCGGCGCCGGTCGTCGTCCGCGTGCACGGCCACGCGCTCGGCGGCGGTGCCGGCCTCGTCGCTTGCGCGGACATCGCGGTCGCGGCCGAGGAAACGGAGTTCGCGTTCTCCGAGGTGAAGCTGGGCATCGTCCCGTCGGTCATCTCGCCGTTCGCGCTCGCGAAGATCGGGCCCAGCGCGGCGCGGCGCTACTTCGTCACCGGCGAGCGCTTCGACGCCGACACCGCGTTCCGCCTGGGGCTCGTGCACGAGGTCGCCGAGGACCCGGACCCCGTGGTCGAGCAGCTTGTGGAAGAGCTGCTCAGCGCAGGCCCGGAGGCGGCACGTCACGCGAAGCGGCTCGTGCTCGACCGGCTGGACGGTCTCGCGACCGAGCGTCGCATCGCCGAGCGCCGAACGAGCGAGGAGGGCCAGGAAGGCCTCCGCGCGTTCTTGGACAAGCGCAAGCCGAGCTGGTAGCGCGTGCGCAGGCTGCTCCTGCTCGTCGGCGCGATCGTCTTCGTCGACACGATGTTCTTCGCCGCGCTGACGCCGCTGCTGCCGCAGTACGCGGACGAGCTCGGACTTTCGAAGGCCGGCGCGGGGCTGCTCGCCGCGTCCTACGCACTCGGCGCGCTTGTCGGCGGGATCCCGGGCGGGATGTCCGCCGCGCGCTTCGGTGTGCGGCCGACGGTGCTCGTCGGCCTCACCGGCATGGCGATCACGACCGTCACCTTCGGGTTCGCCGACTCGATCTGGCTGCTCGACACCGCACGCTTCCTGCAGGGAGTCTCGAGCTCGTTCTCCTGGACCGCATCGCTTGCGTGGCTCGTCGCGGCCGCGCCGGGCGACCGGCGCGGAGAGACGATCGGCGCCGCGATGGGTGCCGCGATCGTCGGAGCGCTCTTCGGACCGGTGCTCGGAGGGATCGCGTCGGTGGTGGGTACCGGCCCGGCTTTTGCGAGCGTCGCAGTGCTCGCCTCGGTGCTCGGCATCGCTGCGTGGCGGACTCCCGCGTCCACGCCTGAGCATCCGCAGCCGCTCGGCAGGCTCTTCGGTGCGCTCCGCGACAGGGCGATCGTCGCTTCGATCTGGTTCGTCCTGGTACCAGCACTCCTCTTCGGCGCACTGAACGTCCTCGGTCCGCTGCGCCTCGACGTGCTGGGCGTGAGCGCGCTCGCGATCGGGGCGACGTGGCTCGTCGCCGCAAGCTTCGAGGCAGCGCTGTCGCCGCTGATCGGACGGTTCTCGGACCGCCGCGGCCGCCTCGCTCCGCTGCGCGTGGGCCTGATCGGCTCGGCGGCCGCAACGGCCGTCCTTCCGTGGATCAACACGGGCTGGGCGCTCGCTGCTGCGATCGTGCTCGCGGCGTGCGCGTTCGGAAGCTTCTGGACGCCGTCGATGTCGCTGCTCGCCGACCGCGCCGAGGCGATCGGGCTCGACTACGCGTACGGGTTCGCGCTGATCAACCTCGCGTGGGCGCCCGGAGCGGCGGCGGGGTCCGCGCTCGGCGGCGCCGCGGCACGCGCCACATCCGACGCGGCCGTCTACCTGACACTCTCCGCACTCTGCGTGTTCACGCTCGTCACGCTCACTCCGCGGCTGCGAGCGAGCCCAGCATGATCCGCAAGCTCCTCGTGGCGAACCGCGGCGAGATAGCACTCCGCGTCTTTCGCGCGTGCCGCGAGCTCGGCATCCAGACCGTCGCGGTCGCGCCGCCCGACGACAGCGGCGCGCTGCACGCCCGCTCCGCCGGTGAGACGGTCGAGATCGCCTCGTATCTCGCGTCCGAGGAGCACATCCGCGCCGCCAAGCAGTCGGGTGCCGACGCGATCCACCCCGGCTACGGCTTTCTCGCGGAGAACGCCGACTTCGCGCGTGCGGTCGAGGCGGCTGGGCTCGTCTGGGTCGGGCCGACGCCCGAGGCGCTCGAGATCGCGGGCGACAAGCTCCGCTCGAAGCAAGTCGCGAGAGAGGCGGGCGTGCCCGTCGTCGAGTCGGGCGAGCCTGCGGAGCTCGGCTTCCCGCTGATCCTGAAGGCGGCGGCAGGCGGTGGCGGCAGGGGGATGCGCGTCGTCCGGAGCGCCCACGAGCTCGAGGAAGCCCAGGCGGCCGCGAGCCGCGAAGCGCAAGCGGCGTTCGGCGACGGAACGGTCTTCGCCGAGCGCTACGTCGAGCGACCGCGGCACATCGAGATCCAGTTGCTCGGCGACTCCCACGGGACAGCCGTCTCGCTCGGCGAGCGCGAGTGCTCGATCCAGCGACGCCACCAGAAGGTGCTCGAGGAAGCACCGTCGCCCGCGCTCGACCCCGCGCTCCGCGGGCAGATCGGCGAAGCGGCCGTCGCGTTCGCGAAGGCGATCGGCTACCGCGGTGCGGGCACCGCCGAGTTCATGGTCTCCGGCCGCGACTTCTGGTTCCTCGAGCTGAACGGGCGCATCCAGGTCGAGCATCCCGTGACGGAGCTCGTCACCGGCGTCGACCTGGTCAAGCAGCAGCTGCGGATCGCGCAGGGCCAGCCGCTGGAGGCAAGTAACAGTCTGTTACTTGGCCACGCCGTCGAGGTGCGGCTGTACGCGGAGGATCCACGGACGTTCCTCCCGCAGGGCGGCAGGCTCGAGCGCCTGCGCCTCCCGACCGGCATCCGCGTCGACGCGGGCGTCGAGGAAGGCGACGAGATCGCGCTCTCCTACGACCCGATGATCGCGAAGCTGATCGCGCACGGCGAGACGCGGCAAGAGGCGCTCGAGCAGCTCCGCGACGCGCTCGCTGAGACGGAGGTGGAAGGCGTCGTCACGAACCTCCCGTTCCTGCGCTGGCTGGTCACGCACCCGAAGGTGCGCGCGGGTCACACGACGACGGCGTTCCTCGTCGAGAACCCGCCGCTCTCGGAGCCGCCGCCGCGCTCAGCCGACGCGGCGTGGCGCGGCGGCTGGCGTCTCAACCTGACAGCGCCCGGGCCGCAGCCGCCGCCGGACGTCGACACCGCCGCGCAGGAGCACGCCGCGCCGGGCGCCGAGCAGAGCGCGCTGACCGCGCCGATGCCCGGCACGGTGATCCGGGTCGCCGTCGCGCCGGGCGACACCGTGGCGCCGCGCCAGACGCTGCTCGTGCTCGAGGCGATGAAGATGGAGACGCCGGTCGTCTCGCCCTACCAGGCGACCGTTCGCGCCGTGCACGTCGCGGAAGGCGACCGCGTCGCGGGCGGCGCGCTCCTCGTCGAGCTCGAGGAGTAGTCAGGCCGTCTCGGCCGCCGGAGCTCGAGTGCTGCGGAGCACGAGCGCGACGACGGCGACGAGAACAGCAGCCATGAGGACGAGCGTGAAGACATCGTCGCCGGTCGGCTTCAGCACCATGTCGGCGATCACGAGCGCGATCACCGTGTAGTCGATTCGCATGAGGGTGAACAGGCGGCCGATCGCGTGCGCGACGCCCGGCGTCATCCCCTCGCGGTCGAGGTCTGCAGCGATGCGCTCCGACTCTGGCTTGAGCTTGAGCAGGCCGGTCAGGAACGTCGTTGCGAACCCAGCGAGACCGAGCAGCACCCAGAGCTGGTCGAACGACCAGGGGCCCTCGATCACGAGCAGGATCCCCGCAACGACGACGATGAGTGAGACGGGGATGAAGACCCGCTGCGCGAGCCACTCTGACTGGCCGAAGAGCGACCTCAGACCCGCGTTGTCGCCCCCGCGGTCGAAGCGGTTGCCGAGCACCAGCAGTGCGAAGCCTGTCCCGAGCCAGATCGCGACGCCCAGCAGGTGGACGAACAGCAAGACCTCGTAGTACGTCATCGGACCCCTTTCGTCGTCGGAAGGCGGATGCCTAGCCGGCCCGCTTCAAGGTGACACCCGTGAGCAACTCTCGCACGACACGCTCGCCGACGAGCGCCGTGACGTCTGCGGACCCGACCGACGTTGGGATCACCTCGACGAGGTCCGCACCGACGACATCGAGCCGCGACCCTGCCTCGCGCACAGCCCACAAGAGGTCTGCCGTCGTCATGCCACCCGGCTCGGGTGTCCCCGTGCCCGGCGCGAACGCTGGGTCGAGCACGTCGATGTCGACGGTGACGAAGACCGGGCCACCGCCGATGACCGCGAGCGCATCCTCGAGCACCGCCCGGATCCCACGGTCGCGCACGTCGTGCATGAAGAAGCTCGAGATCCCGCGCTCCGCCTGCCACGCGAACTCCTTCTCGGTCGGCCAGTAGCCGCGCAGGCCGATCTGCGCGTAGCGCTTTGGCTCGACGTGCCCGGCTTCGACGAGCCGGTACATCGGCGTGCCGTGCGAGCGCTCGACGCCGAACACCTCGGAGCCCGTGTCCGCATGCGTGTCGAAGTGCAGAAGACCGACGGGACCGCGACGCGCCGCAATCGCGCGGACGTTCGGCTCCGTGATCGAGTGGTCGCCACCGAGCACGACGGGCAGCACGCCGGCGTCGACGACCTCGCCGACGAGCTGCTCGATCGCCTGGTGCGTCCGCGTGGTATCGGCGGGAACAACCGCCGCATCGCCGTAGTCGACGATCCGCAGCTCGCGGAACGCGTCGACCTTCGCCTCGAGATGCGGCCCCGGCGGGCAACTCGCCGCGCGGATCGCACGCGGCGCGAAGCGCGTGCCCGGCCGGTCCGAGACGAGATCGTCGGTCGGGGCGCCGATGACCGCGACGTCGAACGACGCGAGCTCGGCTGCGTCCTGCGTGTACGGCGCGCCCCCGAAAGTCAGGAGCCCGGCGTAGTCCGGCTTGTCGCCGAGCAGCTGCCACCGCTCGAGAGGGTCGACCGGGCTCAGAAGAGCTTCTGGAGCTTCATCGCGGCGCCCATGTCACCCTTGATCTTGAGCTTGCCGCTCATGTAGGCCGAGGTCGGGTTGAGGTCGCCCGAGGCGACCTGCTCGAACGTCTCGCCTGAAGTCGTGATCGTGACGTCGGCGTCCCCGCCGCCCTCGGTCACCGAAACGCTCCCGTCGCTGACGTCGACCCTCCACTGCCCCTCGCCCTCGATGTCGAAGAGGTACGAGTTGTTCACGCCGGCCGTCTTGGACGAATCGACGCGAGCCTCCAGGCCCTCGAAGAACTCTCTCGTTTTCATGCCGCGAGCCTACTACGCGACGGCAGGCAGGTACCGGCGGATCAGGGCGCGGGAGAGATCCCACTGCGCCGCGACGATCGCCAGCCGGTTCTGCTCGAGCCTCGGCGCCTCCGCGAGGTCCTGCCGGAGGTCCTGACGCTCACGCGTCAACGTTTCGAGCTGCAGAAGGAGCGCTTCGACGCTCGGCTCGCGGGTCGCAGACCGCATCAAGGTGGGTATCGGCACGGTGACGGGTTGGGTAAAGGGCGGTGAAACGCCGCACCCGCAGCCTAGGAAGGCCGTCGGATAGCATCCCCGGCCGCGTGGACCTCGACCTGACCCAGGAGCACGAGCTCGTCCGCTCCACGGTTCGCGAGTTCGCGGAGCAGCGCGTCGCACCGGTCGCCGAAGAGCTCGACCGCGAGGGTCGCTTCCCGTACGAGCTCGTTGCGGAGCTCGCCGAGCTCGGGCTGATGGGGATGACGATCCCCGAGGAGTACGGGGGCGCCGGAGCCGACACGGTCTCGTACGCGATCGCGGTCGAGGAGCTGACCCGGATCGACTCGTCGGTCGCGATCACCGTGGCCGCGCACCACTCGCTCGGGACGCTCCCGATCTACTACTACGGCACCGAGGAGCAGAAGCGCGAGTGGCTCCCCGAGCTCGCGTCCGGCAAGAAGCTCGCGGCGTTCGGGCTGACCGAGGCGGGCGCGGGCTCCGACGCGGGCAACACGCGCACGACCGCGGAGCTGCGCGACGGGCAATGGGTGATCAACGGCTCGAAGATGTTCATCACGAACGCGGGCACGGACATCACCGCCTGCGTCACGATCACCGCGAGCACCGGCAACGGAGAGATCTCCAACTTCGTCGTGCCGAACGGGACAGCCGGCTACGAGATCTCCGAGCCGATGCACAAGCTCGGCTGGCGCGCGTCGGACACGCGCGAGCTCTCGTTCAAGGACGTCGCCGTGCCCGAGGGCAATCTGCTCGGGCCGCGCGGCGAGGGGTTCAAGCAATTTCTCGAGATTCTCGACGGCGGGCGCATCTCGGTTGCGTCGATGGGCGTCGGGCTTGCACAGGGTGCGTACGACCTCGCGTACGCCTACGCGAAGGGGCGCGAGCAGTTCGGCAAGCCGATCGCGAAGTTCCAGGCCGTCCAGTTCGCGCTCGCCGACATGGCGACCGAGATCGAGGCGGGCCGTGCGCTCGTCTACAAGGCCGCGTGGCTGAAGGACCAGGGACGCCCGTTCGCGCGCGAGGCGGCGATGGCGAAGCTCTACACGGGACTGCTCTCCAACCGGGCCGCGAACGCCGCGCTGCAGCTCCACGGTGGCTACGGGTTCATGGAGGAATCTCCGATCTCGCGGCTCTACCGCGACCAGAAGATCTTGGAGATCGGCGAGGGCACGAACGAAGTGCAGCGCATGGTCATTGCGCGCCTGCTCGGCCTCTAACGCTTCAGGAAAGCTAGCGAGGCGGGGTGGTAAGGTCGCTTCCGGCGGGTCGTGCAGTAACGACTCTTTATCTCACCCATAAGATCATCTGATGCTGTTTCGACAGTTCGTCGACTCCGACCTCGGCTGCGCCTCCTACCTGATCGGCTCCGAGCAGGCCGGCGAGGCGATCGTCGTCGACCCCGCGTTCGCGATCGAGCAGTACGTCGAGGAGGCGGAGCGCCACTCGCTGCGCATCGTGCGCGCCGTCGAGACGCACAACCACGCAGACCACGTCGCGGGGCACGGCCGGCTCGCACTCGAACACGGCGCGCGCGTCTCGATCCATCCGCTCGCGGAACCGGAGTACGACTTCGACCCCATGGTGGACGGCGACGTGCTGCACGTCGGCGAGGTCTCGGTGCGCGTCCTGCACACACCAGGGCACCGGCCCGAGCACTGCGCGCTGCTCGTCGACGAGCAACTGCTGCTCACCGGTGACTCGCTCTTCGTCGGCGACGCCGCGCGGCCGGACCTCGCGGTCGGGGCGGCGGAGGGGGCCGAAGGGCTCTTTCACAGCCTGCGGCGCCTCGAAGAGCTTCCCGACGACGTCGCCGTGTACCCGGGTCACGTCGCGGGCTCGCTCTGCGGCGCGTCGATGAGCTCGGATCCCTCGTCGACGATCGGGAACGAACGCCGCTCGAACGCCGCGCTCCGCATCGACGCCGTCGACGACTTCGTCGCGGACGCGCTCTCGAAGAACGCGCCTCGGCCACCGAACATGGACGTGATCGTCGCACTCAACCGCGGCCCGTTCGTGCAGGCGCCTCCGCCCCTCTCCCCCGCCGGCGACGTCGGAGGCGCGACCGTGCTCGACGTGCGCGACGCCGAAGAGTCGGCCGCGGGTCACCTCCCGGGCGCCCTCAACGTGCCGCTCTCGGGCAACTCGTTCGCCACGAAGTCTGCGTTCGTCCTCGGCGACGGGCCCATCGTCGTGCATGCGAGGTCCGACGCTCAGGCGCAGGACGCCGCGCGGGCGCTTCGCGCCGTCGGCCTGCTCGAGCTCGAGGGGTTCGTCGTCGACCCGCCCGGCAGCGAGGAACGGCTCGAACCGGTCGACATCGACGAGCTCGAGCTGCTCGTGCGGCAGGACGCCGTGGTCCTGCTGGACGTGCGGGAGGCCGACGAGCGCGACGAGGGCTACATCGTGGGCTCGCGGCACATCCCATACCGGCTGCTGCCCGCGGTCTCCGACGGCCTCGTCGACCGGACGGTCGTCACGATCTGCAGCACGGGCGCCCGCGCCGGCATCGCGGCGAGCGTCCTGGCGGCACGCGGAGTGGACGCCCGCCCCGTCCTGAACGGCGGCGTCGAGGACTGGCAGCAGCAAGGCGGCCGGACGATCGAGTTCCGCCGCTGCGGCTCGTAAGTCGGGCATGACGACGTCATCGGGGAACGCTGTGGCGCGCGAGCTCTTCGCACCGCTCGGTCCCACGTACGATCGATACGCGCGCCTCCTCTCGCTCGGTCAGGATCCGCGCTGGCGCCGCTTCCTCGTCTCGCGAGTGTCTGTGGCTCCGACCGAGACGGTCCTCGACGTGGCGTCGGGAACGGCCGCGGTGGCGATCGAGCTCGCGCGCCGTACCGGCTGCTCCGTCGTCGGACTCGACCAGAGCGACGAGATGCTCGCCGCCGGTCGTCAGCGCATCGAACGCGCGGGACTCGCAGAGCGAGTGCGGCTCGTCCACGGCATTGCCGAGCAGTTGCCGTTCCCGGACGGCGAGTTCGACGCGCTGACCTTCACCTACCTGCTCCGCTACGTCGACGACCACGGCGCGACGATGCGCGAGCTCGCACGCGTGACGCGAAACGGCGGGACGATCGCTTCGCTCGAGTTCGGAGTCCCTGCCGCGGCACTCTGGCGAGTGCTCTGGGAGCTCTACGTTCGACTCGCCCTCCCGCTTGCCGGCCGCGTGATCTCTAGGGGCTGGCGCGACGTGGGCCGCTTCCTCGGCCCGAGCATCCGTGCGCTGCCGCCGCCAGAGCAGCTCGCTGAGCTCTGGCGCGACTCCGGCATCACGGACGTACGCTTCCGCCGCCTGAGCTTCGGCGGCGGCGTCGTCATGTGGGGCCGGCGGGAGTGAAAGTCGAGCAGCGCCCGGCGTTCTACGCGCTCCAGACCGGCGGCTGGCGCGACTACGTCACGCTGCTCCACCCGCCCTACACGCTTTGGCATCTGTCCTATGTCGTGATCGGCGCAGCGCTCGCACCGACCCTTCCCGTCGACCGACTGCTCTGGGGCCTCGCCGCGTTCTTTCTCGCGCTCGGCATCGGCGCGCATGCGCTCGACGAGCTCAACGGACGCCCGCTGCGGACCGCGATCCCCACTCAGATCCTCGTCGCTCTCGCGACCGCGTCGATCGGGGGAGCCGCCGCGATCGGTCTCGCCGCTACCTTCGCGTGGACGCCGTTGCTGCTCCCGTTCGTCGTCTTCGGGACGTTCATCGTGGTCGCGTACAACCTCGAGCTCTTCGGCGGCCGCCTCCACTCCGACCTCTGGTTTGCGCTCGCCTGGGGCGCCTTTCCCGTCCTGACGGCGTACGTCGGCGCCGCCGAGACCCTCCGCCCGGAGGCCCTGCTCGCCGCGACGTTCGCGGCGCTCCTCAGCCTGGCGCAGCGGCAGCTCTCGACGCCTGTGCGCACGATCCGGCGCCGCACCGATCGCGTCTCGGGCGCGATCTCGTTCAAAGACGGTCGAGACGAGCCGATCACGCGGGAAAGCCTCCTCCGCGCCCGAGGCGGCCCTCCAAGCGCTCGCCTGGGCGACCGTCGCGCTTGCGCTCGCCTTGCTCATGCTGCGACTCGGCTAGCGGCGGGAAGATTGACGGACGCGGGGGCGTCTTGTGGGCATGAGCCTGTACGAGAGCCAGTCCCACCAGGAAATCGCGCGCCAGCGGCACGCTCAGGTGATCCGGAACGCGACGATCAGGTACGCGGCGAAGCCCAGCTACGAGCCGAAGCAGCCCGCCCGGGTCGAGCAGCGGCCCAGCATGCGCCTCGCCTTCGCCTCGCTGTTCCGGCGAAGCCTTCCCGCCGCCTAGCGCAGGCGTTCGACGGGATAGCCCCAGCGCTGCATCGCGTCGACGAGCGCGATTGCGTGCGCGGCGTCCCGAGTCGAGACCGTGAGCTCCACCTCGGTCTCCGCGACCGACAGCTGGATCCCCTCTCGATGGTGCTCGACCGAGACGAGGTTCACGCGCTCCTCCGCGACCCGCGAGAGCAGCTTGACGAGCTCGCCGGGCCGGTCGGGGATCCGCGTTCGCACGACGAGATAGCGGCCGGCGAGCGTGAGGCCGTGCCGGATCACGGTGATCAGGAGCGACGGGTCGATGTTCCCGCCCGACAGGAGCACCGCGACCAGCCCCTTGCCGCCGACGCGGTCCGCGAGGAGCGCGGCGAGCGCCGCCGCTCCGGCGCCCTCGACGAGCAGCTTCGAGCGCTCGAGCGAGAGCACGATCGCCTGGCTGATCTCCTCGTCCGTGACCGTGACGACGTCGTCGAGCAGGTCGCTCACGATCGACCTCGTCAGCTCTCCGGGGTTCTTGACCGCGATCCCTTCCGCGATCGTGAAGCCGTGTGACATCCCGCCAGCGAACGGGGCGCACGTAGCGGCCTGCACACCGACGATGCGCAGGCCGGGCTTGAGCTCCTTGGCGGCGATCGCGATGCCCGACGCAAGCCCACCACCGCCGATCGGGACGACGATGGTCCCGACGTCCGGCAGTTGCTCGACGAGCTCGAGGCCGATCGTCCCCTGTCCCGCGATCACCCGCTCGTCCTCGAAGGGGTGCACGAACGTCGCTCCGCTCGTTTCCGCGAACGCGTTCGCGTGCTCCTGCGCGTCGTCGAACATCTCGCCGCCGAGCTCGATCTTCGCCCCGTAGTTCTGCGTCGCCTCGACCTTCGCGACGGGCGTGTCCTGCGGCATGAAGATCGTCGCGCCGATGTCGGCCTCGCGCGCCGCCCACGCCACGGCTTGCGCGTGATTCCCCGCGCTCACTGCGACGACGCCGGCCGCGCGCTCCTCGTCCGAGAGCGACGCGATGCAGTTGACCGCGCCGCGGATCTTGAACGAGCCCGTGCGCTGAAGGTTCTCCGCCTTCAGCCACACCTCGCGTCCGGTCATGCGCTCGAAGGACTCGGAGCTGTAGACCGGCGTCTCGCGCGCGGCGCCGTGAATCCGCTCGCGCGCAGCGCGGATGTCAGCGAGTGTGGGCGCTGTTCTCGTCTTCAACCTTGAACACCTTCTCCATGATCTCGCGAACCGCGGTCAGCGGGTCGAGCTCTCGTCGCTGAACCTCGTCGAGCAGCCGCCGGAGCTCGGGGTCGTCGCGCACGGCGTGCTCGAGATGGGTCTTTGCCCGCGCCGAGGCAACCGCGAACACCTCGCGCGCGAGGTTCCGCCGGCGCCGCTCCTCGAGGCCACCGTGCTCCTCCAGGAACGACCGGTGCCGCTCGACCTCGCTCCACACCTTGTCGACGTTCTCCGAGCGCATCGCCTCCGTCAGGACGATCGGCGGCTTCCATGCTCGTTCGTGGTCGAGGGCGAGGATCGAGCGCACCTCGTTCAGCATCGTCTTCGCTGAAGGGTGGTCGGACTTGTTGACGGCGATCACGTCGGGGATCTCCATGATGCCCGCCTTCAGCGCCTGCACCGAGTCACCGGAGCCCGGCATGAGCACGAGCAGGACGGTGTCCGCGACACCGATCACCTCGACCTCGCTCTGCCCCGCACCCACCGTCTCGAGGAAGATCACGTCCTTCCCGCCTGCGTCGAGCACGAGCATCGACTGCAACGTGGACTCCGCGATCCCGCCGAGGTGCCCGCGGGTCCCCATCGACCGGATGAAGACGCCGGGATCGAGGAAGTGATCCGCGAGCCTGATCCGGTCACCGAGCAGCGCTCCGTGCGTGAACGGGCTCGACGGGTCGACCGAGATCACCCCGACGGACAGCTCCTGGTCGCGGACGTGGCGAACGAGCGCGCCGATCAGGGTCGACTTGCCGACGCCGGGCGGCCCGGTCACGCCGATCGTGTACGCCCGCCCCGTCTCCGGGTAGATGTCCCGGACGACCTCGTACGCGAGCGGGTCGGAGTTCTCGACGAGGGTGATCGCGCGCGCCAGCGCACGTGTGTCGCCGGCGCGGACGCCCGCGGCGAGGGTTTCGCGCGTCCACTCCCGCCGCTGCGCCACGGCCGCGAAGGTTACTCGCGGAGCGCGCCGAGCTCGGCGGGGTCGGGCGCCGCCGCCGAGACGATCGGAAACGGCTCCACCTCGACGTGGTCCTCCTCAGCAGGGATCCCGCGCGCGAGGGCATACGACGCGATCGCAGCGACACCCGCGATGATCGCGGCGACGCCCCAGGCCCAGCGCGCGCCGTAGGCGTCCGAGATGAACCCGCCGGTGAGCATGCCGATGAAGAGCGCGCTGTAGGTCAGGCTCATCGCGAGCGTGAACGCGCGCCCACGCAAATGGTCGGGCGTGCCGCGTTGCACGAGCAGGCTGTTCGCGACGACGGCGATCCCGTTGCCGAGCCCCATCGCGACGACGAAGATCGTGGCGACCCAGACAGTCGGGACGAGCGCGGTTGCGGCGAGCCCGATCGACATCAGCGCGATCGAGCCCCCGTACGCGACCGCCATCCCCCACCGCGCAGTCGCCCAGCCCGCGCCGAGGCTGCCCAGGATCAAGCCGAGGCCCGACGCCGCCATCAGCAAGCCGAAGCCGAAGTTTCCGGAGTCGAACGCAACCTTTGCGAGCTCGACCTCTGCGACATCGGAGTTGCCGATCGCGAGCATCGCGAGGCTCCACCCGACGAGCACCGTGAGCAGGGCGCGCGATCGTCCAGCGAGCTTGAAGCCCTCGGCGAGGTCGCGCCAGTGACCCTCGCTCAACGCCTTCTCCGTCTGCAGCTTGTTCTCGGCGATCCGCATGATCAGCACGGCCGAGCCGAGGAACGTGATCGCGTTGAACCAGTACGCGAGGTCGGGAGTCGAAAACGAGAGCAGGACACCGCCGAGCAGCGGGCCGATCATCCAGGTGAGGTTCTCGGCCGCCTGGAAGATCCCGTTGGCGTTCGCGAGCTCGTCGTCGTCGACGAGGTTCGGCAGCCCCGCGTAGAGCGCCGGCCGGAAGAACCCTGTGGCGAACCCGGCGACCCCGGCGAGCGCGACGACCTGCGTGGGGCCGGTCGCGAACGGCAGCGCAACGAACACGCCGACACGCAGCAGGTCGGAGCCGATCATCAGCTTCCGCCTCGAGAAACGGTCGACGAACGACCCGAGCAGCAGGCCGATCACGATGATCGGGACGAAGTCCGCGACAAGGAGCGCCGCGACCCACTTGGCCGAGTGCGTACGGTCCCAGATGTCGACCATCAGCGCCATCACCGCGAGACGCGTGCCGAGCCCCGAGCCGACCGCGGCGAGGAAGAGCAGCCGAAAGTCTCGGGCGCGTCGAATCAGGGGTCGTTGGCGGCCGGCCACGGGCTCACGCTAGTACAGAGGTCAACGGGGCGTCGCCCCCCACCGGTGGCTACGCCTTGGCGGCAGCGCGGACGCGGCCGAGAGCCTCGTCCAGTGTGGCGTTGTCCTCTGGGGACCCCACGGTGACCCGGATCGCGCTCGGAGCGCCGAAGCCCTCGAGTGGTCGAACGATCACGCCTGCACGAAGCAGCGCCTCGAACAGCGGCCGCGCATCCTCTTCCCCACTCTCCGCAGAGACGAAGTTCGCGACCGCGGGGCCCGCGCACTCGAAGCCGTGGCTCTCGAGGATCTCGACGACGTTCCGCCGCTCCTGCGCGTTGACGCGTCGCCGTCGCTCGACCTCGGCGTCGTCGTCGAGGCTCGCGACCGCGGCGACCTGCGCCTGCGTATTTACGTCGAACGCGCGCCGGACCTTCCCGATCGCTGCGATGACCGAGCTGCTTCCGACTCCCCACCCGACCCGCAGCCCGGCGAGCCCGTAGATCTTCGAGAACGTCCGGACGACGAGCACACGGTGGCCCTGCCGGAAGTACTCGATCCCGTCCGCATACTCCGGATCGTCGATGTACTCGAAGTACGCCTGGTCGAGCACCGTCAGCACGTGCTCTGGGACACGCTCGAAGTACGCGTTCAACTCAGCGCGGGTGTTCATCGTTCCGGTCGGGTTGTTCGGGTGGCAGACGTACACGACCTTGGTGTGCGGCGTGATCGCGGCGAGCAGTGCGTCGAGGTCGTAGCGGGCGTCCTTCAGCGGCACGCGAACCGGTGTCGCGCCGAGCTTCAGCGCGTCGATCACGTAGCTCGGGAAGGACGGCCAGCCGCAGACCACCTCGTCGCCCGAGTCGAGAAACGCCTGGGAGACGCAGTCGATCACCCCGTCGGCGCCGGAGCCGACCGCCACCTCCTCGAATGCAACGTTCCGGCGTTCAGCGAGTGCAGCACGCAGCCGGAACGCGCCGCCGTCCGGGTAGCGGTTCAGGTCGCGCGCCGCGCGATCCATCGCCTCGAGCGCCCCCGGGAACGGCGGAAACGGTCCCTCGTTCGACGCAAGCTTCACGACGCGATCGAGGCCGAGCTCGCGCTGGACCTCCTCCACCGGCTTGCCGGGCTCGTACGCCGTCAGCCCCGCGACGGCGGGGTTCACGAAGTCGTCCGGGATCTCCGCCGGGCCCACGGGCACGGCGGAACTCTACTCGCCGGCCGGCGGCCCTTCGTCGTCGCTCTTGTGCCGCCAGAAGAAGAGCACCGCGCCGGCAGCGGCGAGCAACGGGATGATCAGGCGCATACGCGACTTGCCATCCTCGGCGTGCGCGGCCGCGCGCGCCTTGTGCGCTGCGATCTGCTTCGCGGCAGTCCACGTCGCCCAGCCGAGCATGGCGTTGCGTCGGTTGATGATGCTCATCCCGGCGAGCCTACCCTTGCGGCCGGAAAGCGAACCGCCCTACGGCCGGCCGCCGCCGCCCTTTTTCGGCTTCGGTTTCGCCTGACCGGGAGGGGTAGGTTTCGCCGTTCGGACCGCGGCCTTGCGGGCCTGGCCGGGCGGCGTCACCCTGATGCTCGCGATCGGGGCCGCCTGCTTCTTGGCCTGCCCCGGTGGGACCGCGTTGCCCCTGACGGAGACTTGGCCGGGGGCGACCGCGCGGCCCCCCGCTGCCTGCTCCTTCTTCTCTTTCGCGACCGCCGCGCGCGACTTCCTCGCGGGTGCACGAAGGACCGGCGTGACGATCGGGACCGCGGGACGCGCGGCAGCGGTCGTCGCAGGTACGACGGCCTGGGGCTGGCGCGACGGCGTCGACAACTCTCTCGCGCCCTCGTAGCCCACTCCCGTCGCAACGACGCCCGCGGCCACGAATGCAGCTGCCTTGACCGCGACGCCGCCTCCGACGACGGCACCTCCGCCACCGAACAGCGACGTGAGCGACGTGGGAATCGGGACGAGCGCGAGCGCCTTGAATGCCTTCTTGTGTGCGCGCTGGCTCCGCGCCAGGCGTTCGCACTCCTTGCACTGCCGGAGGTGTGCGCGCAGCGCCGAGCGCTCGGGCCGAGTCAGCCTGCCATCGGCCTGGCGGGAGATCGCACGCTCGGCGTCCGCGCAGGTCAGCGTGCCCTCGAGCTGTTCCCTGAGAGCGCGGCGGGCACGGAAGAGCAGCGTCTCGACCGCGCTGACCGACGTCTCGAGGATCTCCGCGATCTCTGCGTACGAGCGACCCTCGAGCTCGCGCATCACGAGCGCTGCGCGCTGGTTGAACGCGAGGTGACCGAGGGCGCGCTGGATGTCCTCCGCCCGCGGGCCGCGATCCTCCTCGGGGACGATCTCGCCGACGCGATCGTCGAACTCGACCTCGTCGGGGCGTCGCTGCGCCTGGCGGAAGCGCTGTCGGCAGACGTTGTGGGCGATCGCGATCAGCCAGTTCTGCGCGTTCCGCGGCCGCTCGCCCCGCTGGTATGCACGGTAGGCGTTCAGGAACGTCGTCTGCGCTACGTCCTCCGCGTCGGCAGGCTGACGCAGGACGGCGAGCGCGTACCGGTAGACGTCACCGACGTGCTTCCGGTAGATCCGCTCGAACGAGCGGTCCGCGCGCAACTGCTCCGCGAAGAGGGGCGTCATATCTTCTTTGATCCCGCTCCAGGCGGAAACTTGCGTTCGGCTAGGGCCCCGGGAGCGGCGGCAAAACGACCTTCGGGAGCTCCACCGGAAGGACAGGCAGGCTCGGAACCTCGACCTTCACCTCGACCGCAGGCACCGCGGGCAGCTCCACGGGCGGCGTCCGCAACTCCAAGGACAGCGTGGGCTGCGGCTTCGCCGACGCGGGAGCGGCTCCGATCGGGGCGGCCGCCGGAACGGGCTCGGTATGGGCGACGGAGATTGGCGTGACCGTCGGCGCCGCCTGTGCCGTCGGCTGCTTGGTCGCGCGGGTCGGGCGCACAGCAGCCTTCACGGGACGGATGGCGCGCGGTGTCCCAGTCGTGCGAGGCGTCGGCTTCGAGACCGCGGCGACCTCCACGAGTTGCGAAGTGCGCTCACGGGTTGAGGGAGCCGACACGGCCTCGGCCGCCTGCTGGGTGGTGCCGACCGCTGCTACGCCCGCGGCGAGCAGCGCGGCGACCTTGACCGCGACGCCGCCCCCGACTGCCGCACCGCCGCCCCAGGACGCGAGCGAAGCAGGCAGCGGCAGCGGGCCGAGGCTGCGCAGCGCGGCGCGCCGTGCGCGCTGTCGGCGTGCAAGCGAGGCGCACTCCGGGCACTCGCGCAGGTGCGCGCGAAGCTTGGGCCGCTCGTCCTGCGGGAGGCGTCCGTCGAGCTCGAGCGAGAGCACGCGCTCGGCCTCGCCGCACGTGAGCGTTCCTTCGAGCTGCTCGCGGAGGGCGCGCCGCGCGCGGAAGAGGAGGGTCTCCACGGCGGACGTCGACACCTCGAGCACACCGGCGATCTCCGCGTACGTGCGCCCCTCGAGTTCGCGCATGACGAGCGCTGCCCGCTGGTTGAACGAGAGCGCGCCGACTGCGCGGACGAGCTCTTGCACGTCGACCTCGCCTCCGCCGACCGGAGCGGTCTCGAACTGCTGCTCTTCGAGTGCAACTTCTCGCGGACGGCGCCTCGCATCGCGGATTCGCGTTCCACAGGTGTTGTGCGCGATCGTGATCAGCCACTGGCGCGGATGCCGAGGGCGCTCGCCTCTCTGGTACGCGCGGTACGCCTTCAGGAATGTCGTCTGGGCGACGTCCTCCGCGTCGTCACGGTTGCGCAGGATCATCAGGGCGTACCGGTACACATCCTGGACGTGCGAGCGGTACAGGCGCTCGAACGCCTGCTCGCTGGACTGCCGATGAACGAGGATTGGGGTCATCGTTCGGTGCCGCTCTGACAACGGACGAATGCCCGGACCGGATACTCGGTAATCCTCCCGGAGGCCCTAGGCCCGGGCTGGAGCGCGCTTGCGGTTCGGGACGTGAATAGCGCGGCCCAGAGCCACGAGGCCGGCTTCCTTGATCGCCTCGGAGAGCGTCGGGTGCGCGGTCATCCCGTCGGCGACGGTCTCGACCGTCGCCTCGGCGTCGATCGCGACCACGCCCGCCTCGATCAGGTCGGTGACGTGCGGGCCGACCATGACCAGGCCGAGCAGCTCACCGTACCGCGTCTCGTGGATCGACTTGACCCAGCCGACGGTCTCGTTCTGCATCACTGCGCGCGCGTTCGCGACCCACGGGAACTGGCCGACGGCGACGTCGTCGCCGTACTGCTCGCGCGCCTCGGCCTCGGTCAGGCCGACGCCCGCGATCTCCGGGTCGGTGTAGATCGGGCGCGGCACCGCGCGGTTGTCGACGACGGCGTCGTGACCGCAGGCGTTCTCCGCCGCGACCTCGCCTTCGCGAAAAGCCGTGTGCGCGAGCTGCCAGTAGCCGGCGCAGTCTCCGACCGCGTAGATGTGCTCGACGGTGGTGCGCCGGCGCTCGTCGGCGGCAATGCCCTTGCGCTTGTTGAACTGGACGCCGATCTCCTCGAGCCCGAGGTTCTCGACGACCGGACCGCGGCCGACCGCGACCAGCATCAGATCTGCCTGCACGGTCTCGCCTTCGCCGAAATGGACGGTCAGCTCGGAGCCGGAGTCCTCGACCTTGGTGCAGGTCTTGCCGAGCTGCAGCGCGATCCCGCGCTTCCCGAACTGCTTCGCGAGCTCCTTGCCCGCATCCTCGTCCTCGATCGCGATCAGCTGCGGGAGCATCTCGATCACCGTCACCTCGCTGCCGAAGCGGTCGAAGATCGAGGCGAACTCGACGCCGATGATCCCGCCGCCGAGGATCACGAGCCGCTTGGGCACCTCGGTCTGCGCGAGCAGGCCGGTCGAGTCGACGCAGCGCGGCGAGTCGAGGCCGTCGATCGGCGGGCGGAGCGGGAACGAGCCCGTCGCGATCACCGCCTGCTTGAACGTGACGTCCTCCCCGCCCTCCACCGCGATCGTGTTCGCGTCCTTGAAGCGGCCGGCGCCCTTGACCCATTCGACGCCGTTCGCCTTGAAGAGCGATGCGACGCCGCCGGTCATCTGCTTGACGACGCCGTCCTTCCACTGGCTCGCGACCGCCATGTCGAGCTGCGGCTCGCCGACGTTGACGCCGAACTTGGCGAACGACTCGTGCGCCTCCTTCAGCGCGAACGCGGTCTGCACCCAAGCCTTCGTCGGGATGCACCCGACGCGGAGGCAGGTTCCGCCGAGCTCCGGCTCCTTCTCGATGCAGACGGCCTTCGCGCCGAGCTGTGCCGCGCGGATCGCCGCGGTGTAGCCGCCGGGGCCGCCTCCGAGAACTGCGACGTCACATTCCACGGGCGGGATCGTATCGGCGGGTCAGCGCCCGCCGCAGAGGTCGCCGGCGCAGTGGTCGAGCGCGCGCACGAGGGCGCGGAGGCGGCGACCCGCGTCGGTCAGGCGGTACTCGACACGCGGCGGGCGGCCCTCCAGCACGATGCGCTCGAGGATCCCCGCCTGCTCGAGCTCCTCGAGGCGCTGCGCAAGCGTCTTCGGCGTGATGCCGACGATCGTGCGCTTGAACTCGTTGAACCGGATCGCGCCACCGTGCGAGGCGTAGACGATCGCGAGCACCCAGCGGCGCCCGAGGAGGTCGGCCGCACGGGCGACCTCCTCGGGCAGCTCCTGGGTCGTGTTACGCGGCGACTGCACGGGGAGCGGCCTCTGGCTCGAGCGCGAGCTCGAGCACTTCGCCGAGCGTCATCACCGGATGGAAGGCCAGCTCCTCGCGCACGTCGGCGGGGACGTCGTCGAGGTCTGCGCGGTTCCGCTCCGGGACGATCACGTCCTGCAGTCCGGCGGCGTGCGCGGCCAGGGCCTTCTGCTTCAAGCCGCCGATCGGCAGCACTCGTCCCTGCAGCGTGACCTCGCCAGTCATCCCGACGGTGTGCTTCACGGGTCGCCCCGAGAGGAGCGATGCGAGCGCGGTCGTGATCGCGATGCCTGCGCTTGGCCCGTCCTTCGGGATCGCCCCTGCGGGGACGTGCACGTGGAACGTCGTGTCGTCGAACGCGGCCTCCTCGATCCCGAGCTCCGACGCGTGCGAGCGAATGTAGGAGAGCGCGATCTGCGCGGACTCCTTCATCACGTCGCCGAGCTGGCCGGTCAGCACGAGCTTCCCGTGGCCCTTCATGCGCGTCGCCTCGATGAAGAGGATGTCGCCACCGGTGCCGGTCACGGCGAGCCCGGTCGAGACGCCCGGAACGGCCGTGCGCTCGGCAGCCTCCTGGTAGAAGCGCTGCCGGCCGAGCGCATCGCGTACGACGTCGAGGTCGACGACGACGGGAGTCTCCACCTCTTCGGCGACGATCTTCGTCGCGGTCTTGCGCAGCGCCTTGCCGAGCTCACGCTCGAGCTGTCGCACGCCGGCCTCCCGCGTGTACTCGCTGACGACCGTTCGGAGCGTCACGTTGTCGATCGAGACCTCGTCCTCGCGCAGCCCGTTCCGGTCGCGCTGCCGCGGCCACAAGTACCCGCGTGCGATCGCGACCTTCTCGTCGACCGTGTAGCCGTCGAAGCGGATCACTTCCATGCGGTCGAGCAGCGCCTGGGGGATCGTGTCCGCGATGTTCGCGGTCGCGATGAACACGACCTGCGAGAGGTCGAGCTCCACGTCGAGGTAGTGGTCGCGGAACGAGTGGTTCTGTGCCGGGTCGAGCACCTCGAGCAACGCGGCCGACGGGTCGCCGCGCCAGTCGGCGCCGACCTTGTCGACCTCGTCCAGGAGGATGACCGGGTTCATGGTCCCCGCGTCGCGCAGCGCACGCACGAGGCGACCAGGGAGCGCGCCGATGTAGGTGCGCCGATGGCCGCGGATCTCCGCCTCGTCGCGGACGCCGCCGAGCGACATCCGCACGAACTCGCGGTTGAGCGCGCGTGCGACCGACTCGCCGATCGAGGTCTTGCCCGTGCCGGGCGGACCGATCAGCGTGAGGATCGCGCCGGAGCGCTTGTCCTCCTCGATCCCCCGTTCCTCGCGGAGCTTGCGGACCGCGAGGTACTCGACGATGCGGTCCTTGACGTCCTTCAGCCCGTGGTGGTCGGCGTCGAGGACCTCGCGTGCGTGCTTCGGGTCGAGGCGCTCCTCCGACGTCTTGCCCCACGGCACGGAGAAGAGCCAGTCGAGGTACGTGCGAATCATCTGCGACTCGGGGCCCTGCTCGCCCATGCGCTCGAAGCGTGAAAGCTCGCGCTCCGCCTGCTCGCGGACGTGCTCGGGTAGCTCGAGCTCCTCGAGCTTCTGCCGGTACTCCTCGATCACGGAGGCGTCGTCGTCGCCGAGCTCCTTGCGGATCGAGTCCATTTGGCGCCGGAGGATGTACTCGCGCTGCTGCTTCTGCGCGCCTTCCTCGACGTCCTCGCGGATGCGCTGCCGCACCTGCAGGGTGGCGAGCACCTCGCGCTGCAGCTCGGTCGCGAGCTCGAGCCGCTCGCGCAGGTCCAGCGTCTCGAGCAGGCGGAGCTTCTGCTCGAACGGGACGTCCGGCGAGTAGCCGACCGTGTCCGCGAGCGCTCCGGGGTCGCCGATCGCGCGCAGGAAGGCTGCGACGCGGCCGTCGTCGCCGCGGTGGTCGAGAATCTCCTCGACGATCGCGCGGTACTCGGTTCCGAGCTCGCGGAGCTTCGCGTCCCACTCCTCGGAGTCGGGGTGGTCCTCGACCTCGACGCGCAGCTTGCCGCGTGGGTCGCTCTCGGCCGCGCCCAGGATGCCGCGATGCAGGCCGTTCAGCACGACCGCGCGGCCGCCGCCGGGCAGTCGCACGGACTCGACGACCTCGGCAACGGTGCCGACAGATGAATATTCGTTCTCGTGGTTCGGGACGAGGAGGACGCGCTCCTCGTCGGCGGTGTCGACCGTCAGCGTGACGGTCATGTGCGGGAAGACGACGGAGTCCTCCAGCGGGATCAGCAGCAGCTTCACGAATCGCTCCTCGACTAGTAGGTATGGAAAAGATACCTACTACCCTCCAGGTTAGGTCAGCTCAGCCACCATCAAGAGGTCGCCGTCACCCTGGACGGTTCGAAAACCCCGGCTCTCATAGAGGTGGACGGCCGGGTTCGTCTTCTCGACCGAGAGGCTGATCCGGGCGAAACCATCTCCGCGCGCCTGCTCCAGCAGGGCGTCCAGGAGCGAGGAGCCGATCCCCTTTCCCCGCCGGGAGGGCACGACGCCGATCGTCAACTCGGGCGTCGCCGCGTCGACGAAGCCGAAGCCCGGCTCCTTCTCGCTGTAGACGCGGTACCAAGCGGCCCCGACCTCGTGGAAGTCGTCCAGCGCGATCAGGGCACGGTCGCCGTCGCGGCCCCAGGCGTTGACGTAGCGGGTGATCGGGAACTCGGTGTCGCGCGAGCGCCAGTAGTAGGCGTGGCGCAGCATGTCGCGCAGGAAACGGACGTCCTGCTGGCCGCCTTCCCGGATCACGTCACGAATCCTTGGAGACGTCCTGGCCGAGCTCGACGCGGTTGCCGTCGGGATCGACGACCTCGAGCAGACGCATCTCGCCGTGCAGCTCGAACACGACCCCGACCTCGACGCCTTCCGCCCGCAGGCGTGCTGCTTCTTCCTTCACGTCGTCGACCTCGATGTGCGCGACTCCGCCCTGCTCCGGCTCGCCGGTCGTCAGCGCGATCTCCATCCCGCTTCGCTCGAGCTTCGACCAGCCCTCGTTCGCGTCGAACATCAGCTCGGTAAAGCCCAGCCGCTCGCGGTAGAACTGCCGCGCCGCGTCGAGGTCGCGCACCGAATACCAGACGGTCAAAGCGCGAGACCCGGCTCTTCGAGGAACGCCTTCACGTCTTCGAGGAACCGCGCGCCATCCGCGCCGTCGACCGTGCGGTGGTCGCACGTGAGCGTCACCGTCATCATCGGGCGCACGACGACCTCCCCGTCGCGCGCGACCGGCCGCTCCTCGACGGAGCCGACCGCGAGGATCGCAGCCTGCGGCGGGTTCAGCACGGCGATGAACTGCTGCACGCCGAACATGCCGAGGTTCGAGATCGTGAACGTCCCGCCGTCGAGATCGCCCTGGCGCAGCTTGTTGTCGCGAGCGCGACCGACGAGCTCCGCGCGTGCGTCCGCGATCTCGGGGATCGAGAGCGACTCCGCTCGCTGGATCACCGGAACAACGAGACCCTGTGGCGCCGCAACGGCGATGCCGACGTTCGCGGTCGGGAAGCGCTTGATTCCTTCCTCACCGAAGTGCGCGTTGACGGCGCGGTTCCGCATCAGCGCGCTCGCGGAGATCTTCGTCAAGACATCCGAGAGCGTCGGCTTCGCACCGTCGCCCATCCGTGTGACGAGCCGCTCGCGAAGCGCAACCGAGCGGGTCATGTCGACGTCGATGGTCAACTGGAACACCGGCACCGTCCACGCCTCGGTCAGCCGGCGCGCAATGGTCTTGCGGATCGACGTGAGCGGGACGATCTCCACCTCGCCCGGCGCTTCGAGTTTGTGGCTCTGAGCCACAAGCTCCTTTTCGGCCGGCGCGCGCTCGACGTCCTCGGCGACGATCCGGCCGTCCGGACCCGTCCCACGGATGGAGGAAAGCTCGACTCCGCGCTCCCGGGCGATCCGGCGTGCGAGCGGCGACGCCTTGATCCGCCCGTTCGACGGACTTTGTGGCTCTGAGCCACTTGCGGCGGGCTCGGCCTGGGCGGACGCGTCCTGGCCCCGCTCCCGCTCGGCGTCGCGCGCGGGTGCGCGAGAGCCCTCGGTCTGCGGCTCCTCCGGCGCGACCTCGATCGCGACCTCTTCGCCCTGCTCGCCGATCACGGCGACCGTCTGCCCGACCGGCACCTCACCTTCCTGCACGGCGATCTTCAGCAGCACGCCGGTGGCGTCGGCCTCGACCTCCTGCGTCACCTTGTCCGTGTCGAGCTCGTAGAGCGGCTCGCCCTTCTTGACGGCGTCGCCCTCGCTCTTCAGCCACTTGACGATCGTCCCCGACTCCATGCCCTGCCCGAGCCGCGGGAGCTTGATCTCAGTCGCCATGGTGATCCGTCTGACTCCGTTGCCACGCCTCTGGGGTGCGAGCACCAAGCCAGGCAAGGACGCAGGGAGCGCCCGTATCCGCAGTGATACGGGCGCGACTGAGGACGCGGCATGGCGCCGTGTGCTCGCGCGCCAGAGGCATGGAGGGCGGAGTCAGGCGGGTCACCTCTTCCCGACCGTCCGGTAGATGCCCTCCAGCACGTCCTCGGGGCCGGGGATGAGGAACTGCTCCATCACCGGCGCGAACGCGAGCGGCGCGAACTTCGCCCCCACCCGCTCGATCGGCGCGTCGAGCCAGTCGAACGCCTGGTACTGGATCACCGACGCCACCTCCGCTCCGAAGCCCATGCGCGTGACCGCCTCGTGCGTGACCACAGCGCGGTTCGTCTTCTTTACCGACTTCACGATCGTGTCCTCGTCGAGCGGCTGGAGCGAGCGCGGGTCGATCACCTCGACCGAGACGCCGTTCTTCTCCGCCTCCTCCGCCGCCTCGAGCGAGCGGTGCACCATCGGGCCGGTCGCGATCACCGTCACGTCCTCGCCCTCGCGCACGACGCGGGCCTCACCGAACGGGATCGGCTCGAGCTTCTCCGGCACGTCCTCCTTCACCGGGTAGAGCAGCCGGTGCTCGAAGACGATCACCGGGTTGTCGTCGTAGATCGCCGACCAGAGCATCCCGCGCACGTCCGTCGGCGTCGACGGGAAGATCACCTTCAGCCCGGGGATGTGCACGAACCAGGCCTCGAGCTGCTGCGCGTGCTGCGCGCCCGGCGACCAGCCGGCACCGCCCTGCGTGCGGATCGTCAGCGGCACCTTCAGCTGGCCGCCCGACATGTAGCGGTGCTTCGCCGCCTGGTTGACGATCTGCTCCGTCGAGAGCGTGAGGAAGTCCTCGTACATGATCTCGACGACGGGGCGCATCCCCTGCATCGCCGCGCCGATGCCCGCGCCGACGATCGCCATCTCCGAGATCGGCGTGTTGCGCACGCGCTCGGGGCCGAACTCGTCGACGAGGCCGTGCGTCACGCCCATCGAGCCGCCCATCTCGGCGATGTCCTCGCCCATGAGGAAGACGTCGGAGTCCTGCCGCATGGCGGTTGCGAGCGTGTCGCGGACGGCTTCGCGGTAGGTCAGCTCAGGCATAGATGTTCTTCAGGGCGTCTTCCGGCTGCGGGTCGGTGCCGTTCTTCGCGAACTCGACCGACTCCTCGACCTCGCGCGTCACCTCCGCGTCGAGCTGCTCCCACTCGTCGTCGGGGACGCCGAGCCGCTCGCGGAGCTTCGTGATCGGGTCCTGCGTCTCCTTGAGCTCCTGGAGCTCGCCCTTCGGGCGGTAGACCTGCGGGTCGCCGACGTAGTGCCCGACGAGGCGGTACGTGTCGACCACCAGCAGCACCGGCCCGTCCCCGCGGCGAGCGTGGTCGATCGCCTCGGCCGCGGCGTTGTAGACCGGCTCGATCTCCTGGCCGCCGACCTTGATCGAGTGCATGCCGTATGCGACCGCGCGCTGGGTGAAGTCCGTGATCGGCGAGTGCTGCGAGTTCGGCGTCGACTCCGCCCACCAGTTGTTCTCGAGGCAGAAGACCGCAGGCACGTTCCAGAGCTGCGCCAGGTTGAGCGACTCGTGGAACGTCCCGATGTTCGTCGCGCCGTCGCCGAAGAAGGCGAGCGCGACGCGCGGCTCCTTCCTGAACTTGAACGCGAGCGCGGCACCGGTGATCGCGGGCAGCCCGCCGCCGACGACGGCGTTCGCACCGAGGTTTCCACGCTCGATGTCGTAGAGGTGCATCGAGCCGCCGTAGCCGTGCGAGCAGCCCTCGAACTTTCCGTACAGCTCGGCCATCAACGCGTTCGGCGAGGTGCCCCGCGCGAGCGTGTGCCCGTGAGCGCGATGGGTCGAGGCGATCACGTCGTCCTCCTCGAGGGCGGCGCAGACGCCCACCGCGACGGCCTCCTGGCCGATCGCGACATGCAGGAACCCCGGCAGCTCGCCGGCCCGGAACCGCTCCTCGACCATCTCCTCGAAGCGCCGGATGAGCAGCATCTCGCGCAGGAAATCGCGCAGCCGCTCGTCGCTCAGGCCCTTTTTCTTCGCCTCGACTTTCGCCACGGGCGCCAGTGTACGCTCCTGCCCGTGGCTCTCGCAGACGATTTCCGCGCGCTCCTGCAGGAGCTGCCGAAGGACTGGGAGGAGGCCAGCATCCTCGTGCGCTTCGCCGACGAGGACGCTGCGCGCCGCGCCGCCGCGCTGCTCCTGTCCCTGAACCCCGGCCGCCACGGCAAGGTCGTCCGCTTCGTCGTTTCACGAACGGGGACGCCGCTTCCCGACCTCGCGTTGCGCGGCCTCCGCCGCGTCGACGCCGAGTGGCTCGACGGCGTGCTGGTGCTCGTCTCGAGCACCCGGTCGGCGCCCCGACCCGAGAAGCCGCGCGCGAGCCTCGCCGCTGCCTGGGACGTGGAAGTGGACGCCCTGCCCCCCGACTGGAGCGACGTCTACGCCGAGCTCGAGCTGCGCTCGACCGAACACCTGGAACAGGGTGCGCTGCTCGCGGCGCCGATCAACCCCGCCCGCATCGACGAGCGGCCGGCGTTCCGATTCCGTTGCGCGCGGAAGTTCGGGTACGGCGCCGCGCCCGGCATGGTGCGGCGCTGCCTCGAGCGGCTCGACAGCGCAGACATCCGCGGCGAGGTGCACATCCTGCACGCCCTCTCCGACACGAAGCCGTGGGCGACGCAGGGCCCCGTCTGGTACGTGGACGGTCGGCCGGTCTGATGCCCGATCCCGTCGCGTGGCTCGTCGTCGAGCCGGGTTGGGAGGTCGTGTCGAGCGACGGCGAGAAGGTCGGCGTCGTCCGCGAGGTGCTCGGCGACAAGAACGCCGACATCTTCGACGGGCTCGCCGTCGATCCAGGGCTGCTCAAGAAGGCGAAGTACGTGCCGGCGGAGCGGGTGGTGACGATCGTCGAGGGCAGCGTGACGCTCGAGCTGACGAAGGCCGACTTCGACGCGCTCGACGACTACGAGGACTGACCGAGCAGCTCTTCGAGCTCGCGCGCCAGCGTTGCTGCGTCGTTCGAGTCGCGCGCGATCAGCAGGCACGTGTCGTCGCCTGCAAGCGTCCCGACGATCAGCGCGTGCTCCACGCGGTCGAGAGCTCGCGCGATCGCGGGCGCCGAGCCAAGCTCGGAATGGACGACCACGATGTTCTGCGCCGGTGTGACCACGCGGCCGAACTCGCCGAGCACGCGACGGAGCGCGTCCCTCGGATCTGGCCGCCTGGTCTCCGGGAGCACGTAGCGCGGCCTGCCGAGCGAGTCGTGCGCCTTCTCGAGACCCAGCTCCCGGAGGTCGCGCGAGACGGTTGCCTGCGTGACGCTGCAGCCCGCGTCGGCGAGCGCGGCGAGGAGCTCGAACTGCGTGCCGATCCGCTTGCGAGTGACGACGCTCGCGATCAGCCGCTGGCGCTCCGCCTTCCCGAGCACGCTCTCGCTCTGCATACGCCTGCATTGTTATCGCTCTAGGATCACGGGATGCCGGAGCGGCCCATCGAGCTGAAGCTGGACGTACCCCCTGAGCTCGAGGGCGGGACCTACGCGAACGTTCTGAACGTCTGGCACACGCCCTACGAGTTCACGCTCGACTTCGGGGTCATGCAGCAGGTCGTCGAGCCGGAGGACGCGGACGACGCAGACGCGCCGGTGCAGGTGCCGGTCCTGGTCGTATCGCGCGTCCGCATCCCCGTCGCGCTCCTCTTCGAGGTGCTGAAGGCACTGAACACCAACATGACCGGCTACGAGTCGACCTTCGGCTCGATCCGCCCGCCCGAGGCGCCCACCCAGTAGGTCGACGTTTGCCCCGTTCGGGGCGCGGAAAGAGGGCAAGCATGCTGCTACGCAAAGCTCTCTGGACAGGTCTCTACGCCCTCCTCGCCGCCGCCGCGACGATGGCGTCACGCCGCGCGGCCTCGCGGATCTGGCGGATCGCCACCGGCGAAGCGCCTCCGGCGAAGAAGTGACGACCAAGGCAGACCAGGTCGTCGATCGGGGCGCCGACAAGCTCGAGGAGCTCGCCGACCGCACCGCGGCCGACGACGGCGTCAAGGCGAAGCTCTCGGACGAGCTCGCCGGCGACGCCGAGTTCCTGCGAAAGCTCAAGCCCAGCCTGATGGTCAAGCGCGCAAAGGGCGAGGCTCCGACGAACGAGCAGCCGGGCGCGCCGCGGAGCGCTCCGGGGGGCCCGCAGCTCGGCAGTCGGCCGAAGCCGTCGTCGAAACGAAAGGGCCCGAGCCCCTGGGCCGTGCTCGGCGGGGCGATCGTGGGCGGCTACTTCCTGGCAAAGGTCGTCGACTGGCGGGGCCATGCACACCCGCGCGACTAACAACGGACACCGCGGCCTCGCCGGCGCGGTCAAGGCGGTCTCCGAGCGCGTCAGCACGCTCGTCCGGCTCGAGCTCGAGCTGGCGGCCCTCGAGCTCAAGCAAAAGGCCTCGGCGATCGGCGTCGGGCTCGGTCTCGCGGCCGGCGCGGCCGTCTTCGCCGTCTTCGCCTTCGGCTTCCTCTTCGCGACGATCGCCGCCGGGCTCGCGACCTTCCTGGCGACCTGGCTCGCGCTGCTGATCGTCACCCTCTTCCTCTTCGTGCTGGTCGCCGTGCTCGGGCTGCTCGGGGTCAGGTCGATCAAGAAGGGCACACCGCCCGTCCCGCAGCAGGCGATTCAGGAGGCCAAGCTGACCACGACCGCGATCAGGAGCGAGTGATGCCACGCACCACAGAAGACGTCCGTCGCGACATCGAGCGGGAGCGCGAGCAGCTCGCCTCCGCCGTCGACGAGCTACGTGAGGCTGCCGACGTGACCTCGAAGCTCCGCGCAAAGCTTCCGGCGCTCGCCGCCGGGGGTGCGGCGACCGGGTTCGTCCTCGCCGGCGGGCTCGGCGCAACGATGCGCCTGCTCGCACGCCGTGGGCGCGAGGGGGACACGAAGGTGCAGGCCGGCCGCTTCAAGCTTGTCGACCGCGGCTGACCCCGCGAACGACCCCGAGGTCGGACGCGTACCGTCCGGCCCGCACCGCCTGAGCGCACGCGAGTGGTTCGCCGCGCTCAAGCGCGCCGTGAAGCAGTTCCTCGCGGACGACTGCATGGGTCTTTCGCAGCAGGTCGCGTTCGGCTCGCTGCTCGCCTTCTTTCCGAGCGTGATCCTGCTCGTCGGCCTGCTCGGGCTGATCGGCGTCTACGAGGACCTGAAGCTCTTCCTTGGCACCGTTGCGCCCGGTGCGGTGATCGACGCGATCGACCTCGCCCAGGAGACGGCCGCCGGGAACAAGGCCACCTCGACCGTCGCGGTGGTGATCGGCACGTTCGCAGCAGTCTGGGCAGCGAGCGGCGCGATGAACGCCGTGATCAAGGCCGTCAACGTCGCCTACGACCGCATCGAGACGCGCCCCTTCTGGAAGGTGCGGATCTACGCGATCGTGCTGGTGTTCGCGACCGGGCTCACGCTCGCCGGCCTGTTCGTCCTGATCGTCTTCGGAGGCCCGCTGGGGGAAGCGATCGCGAGCCGCGCCGACCTCGGCGGGGCCTGGGACTGGACGTGGAGCATCGTGCGCTGGCCGCTCGCCTTCTGCGCCGTGCTGCTCTTCTTCGCGCTCGTCTACTACGTCGCGCCGAACACCGACCAGCGCAACTGGAAGTGGGTCACCCCGGGCTCGCTCGTCGGTTCGATCCTGTGGCTCGTGCTGTCCGGTCTGTTCTCGCTCTACACGAGCTTCTCGTCGTCGTACGACAAGACGTACGGATCACTCGCGGGCGGGATCATCCTGCTGCTCTGGCTGAACTACTCGGCGATGGCGCTGCTCTTCGGCGCGGAGCTGAACGCCGAGCTCGACCGCCAGGCCGACATCCACGCCTCGGGCGGCCCGCGCGCGGGCCTGATCGGCTACGCGCGGCGCAACCGCTGATCAGTAGGTGAGAACCCGGTCGGCCTCGAGCACGAGCTCGACGAGCTTGTCGGGCATGGCGGGCTCGGCGGTCTCGTTCGGCTCGAAGCCACGTGCCTTGCTCGACATGCCCGAGACGTAGAAACGGGCACCACCAGCACGCAAGGCATCGAACGACTCGCGCAAGCTGCCCGTCCCCAGCCCGACCAGGTTGTCGAGCACCGGCTCGCGCAACAGCTGAACCGCATCACCCGCGAGAAAGAGCGAGACCTCGTGCCCAGCGTCGATCGCGGCCTTGCCCACGAGGAAGCCGAGCGCGGCACGAGTCGGATGCTCGGGTCCGTGCGTGATGTTGATCAGGAGCTTCGCCATGCGAGGATCATCTCCGAGATCGTCGCTGGTGGCAACCGCCTAACCGACGACGAACGTTCCACGCAGGCGCTTCGCCTGCGGGTCGGAGACGTAACGGAACGGGCCGGGACCGAGCCTCACGTTCCAGGTGACCGTTCCGGTTCGGCCGACGACGGTCTTGCGGTTCACGCCCGGGCCCGTCAGATGGAAGTTGTGGCGCTTCGAGCGATCGCGCACGACGATCACGTACGCGCCGGCGGTGAGCGTGCGCACGCGTGCGCCGTTGCGGGTCAGCGTGATCGTATTGTTCGGGCCGACCGTCGCGACGAGTCGCGTGGGCACGGGAAGCGGCGGCGGGTTGCCGACCGTGAAGGCGCCCTTCATCTGGGTTGCGTGCGGGTCGCACACGAACGTGTAGCGCCCCTCGACGAACGTGACGTCCCAGGTCACCTTCTCGACGGCCTCGACGTCGGTGGCGAAGCTGACCCCGGGACCGCTGAGGTGGAAGTTGTGGAAGTCGGACCGGTCGTCGACCACGATTCGGTACGGACCAGGATCGAGTTGCGTTACTGACACGCCCGCTGCGTTCCGCAGGCTGATCGTGAAATCCGGCCCGACGGTCGCGAACAGGTCTTCGGCTTGTGCGACGGCCGGCGACGCGAGCGAGGCGAGCGCGCACACGGCGGCGACGAGCAGACGGCGACGGCCCATGTCCGCATTACGGGCGAGGCCCCGAAGCGGATTGCGTGTCAGGCCCGGAGCTGCGCCCCGAAGCGCTCCGCCAGAGCCTTCGCGATGCGCTCGCGAAGCCCGGCGGCGTCCTCGTCCGTGAGGGTCCGCTCCGGGGACCGGAAGCTTGCCGAGAAGGCGATCGACTTCCTGCCGGGGTCGACCTGCTCGCCGCGGTAGACGTCGAACGGCCGGAATTCGCGCAGCTCCGGCCCCGCGGCCCGATGGGCCTCGGCGATCAAATCGCCGGCGCTCACTCCCTCGTCCACGACGAACGCGAGGTCCTGCTTGACGTCCGGGAACGTGATCACGTCCTCGTAGAGAACGGCGTCCGGCACGCGTTCGAAGAGCGAGTCGAGGTCGACCTCGAAGTACCCCCAGCCCTCGTCGAGGCCGCGCACGTCGAGCTGCGCGAAATCGGGCTCGACGTGCAGCGCCCGGTGCAGCGCCTCGACGGCGCCTTTCGCACGGAAGTAGCCGCCGTCCGTGATCCCGGCCACGTGCCAGTGCTCCTCGGGGAGCTCGCCGCCGGGGAGAAAGACCCGCGCCACCTCGAAGAGCGCGACCCGCTCGACGCCGGCGTTGCGATTCCGGCGCGCCGACTCGACGAGCCAGTAGTCGAGGTTTTCGCGCAGCGCAGCGAGCTCGGCGCTGAAGGGCTCCTCGAGCGGGATCCGGCCCTCGCCGGGCGGCACGAGCGTCCAGGTGTACGCCTCGTAGAAGCCGGCACCGACGAGCACGTCCTCGACCTGCCGCCGCAGCCGCTGGTCACGTGTCAGCTGGGCGGGCTTCGCCGGGCGCGAGGGCAGCGTCGCGGGCACGTCCTCGATCCGGAAGCGCACGACCTCCTCAACGAGGTCGACGGAGCGCGTGACGTCGCGCGCGCGCCACGTCGGCACGGTCACCTCGAGCTCGTCGGAGACGTCGAACCCGATCGAGCGCAGACGGTCCTTCTGCTCCTCCTCAGGAATGCGCAGGCCGCTCAACCGGTCGGCGAGCTCCGGCACGAGCGTGACGCGCGGCCGCTCGGGCAGGCCTTCGTGCACGTCGACGTGGCCGGTCCAGCGAGCGCCCGCGAGCTCGACGAGAAGCTGCGTCGCGTAGACGGCCGCCTGCTCCGCCGTGTAGGGGTCGACCCCTTTTTCCCACCGCGTCGACGACTCCGTGCGCAGCCGCAACCGGCGCGACGTGCGCAGCACCGTGAGCGGGTCGAAGCTGGCCGCCTCGAGCAGCAGGTCCGTCGTTTCCGGGCGGACCTCGCTCTCCTCGCCGCCCATGATCCCGGCGATCGCGACGGGGTGCGTCGCGTCGGCGATCACGAGGTCTGCGGAGGTCAGCTCGCGCTCCTGCCCGTCGAGTGTGCGCATCTTCTCGCCTTGCTTCGCACGCCGGACGACGATCCGTCCCTCTGTGAGGCGCGCGACGTCGAACGCATGCAGCGGCGAACCGAGGGCGAGCATCACGTAGTTCGTCACGTCGACGACGTTGGAGATCGGCCGCATGCCCGCGGCGAGCAGCCGCGCCTTGAGCCAGAGCGGCGACTCGCCGACGGTCGCGCCGCGGAACAGCCGCCCGACGTACCGCGGGCAACCCTCGAAGTCCTCGACGCGGACGTCGACCTGCTCCTCGGCGCCTCCCTCCGGGTCGCTTCCGGGCGGCGGCGCGAGCACGCCGCCCGTGACTGCGGCGACCTCCCGCGCGATGCCGTAGATCGACGCTAGATCGGGGCGGTTGAAGCCGGTCTCGATGTCGAGAACGTCGTCGCTCAGCGGGAGCACGACGGCGAGTGGCGTTCCCGGCTCGAGCCCGTCGGCCAGCACCATGATCCCGCTGTGATCCGCGCCGAGATCGATCTCGCGCTCGGAGAGGATCATCCCGCGCGAGAGCTCGCCGCGGAGCTTCGCCTCGCCGAGCGGCTGCTCGGCGCCGGGCAGGAGCGCACCCGGCAGCGCGACCGCGACGGTCGCCCCCGCTCCGAAGTTCCACGCGCCGCAGACGATCTGTCTCGGCTCGCCCTCCCCCACGTCCACCTGGCACAGCTGCAGCCGGTCGGCGTTCGGGTGCTTGCCTGCCTCGAGAACCTTGCCCACCAGGAATTTGCCGAGGTTGCCGTCGACGTCCGGAATGCCGCGCGGAATGATCCGGTCGACCTCGCAGCTCGTGACGACGAGCTTGCGCGCGAGGTCCTCGAGCGGGAGCCCGAAGTCGACGTACTCGCGGAGCCAGGAGACCGGGACTTTCATGCCACTAGAACTGCGAGAGGAAGCGGATGTCGTTTTCCCAGAACAGGCGGAGGTCCGGCAGGCCGTGCCGCGCGAACGCGATTCGGTCGAGCCCGAGGCCCCACGCGAAGCCCTGCCACTCGCCCGGGTCGTAGCCGACGCCCTCGAGCACGTTCGGGTCGACCTCGCCCGCGCCGCCCATCTCGATCCAGCCCGAGTGCTTGCAGACCGCGCAGCCTGCGCCGTCGCAGAGGTAGCACGTCATGTCGAACTCGACCGACGGCTCGGTGAACGGGAAGAAGCTGGTCCGCATCCGGATCTCGCGCGTGCCGCCGAAGATCGCCTCGGCGAACGAGCGCATCGTCCCGCGCAGGTCGGCGAGCGTGACGTCGCGGTCGACCGCGAGCGCCTCGACCTGGTGGAAGATCGGCGTGTGCGTCGCGTCGATCGTGTCGCGCCTGTAGACGCGGCCGAGCGAGGCGAGGTAGACGGGCGGCTGCATGGCGCGCATCGCGCGAATCTGCGACGGCGACGTGTGCGTTCGAAGCAGCGTGTGGTCGTCGAGGTAGAAGGTGTCGCGCGGGTCACGCGACGGATGCGCCTCGGGCGTGTTCAGCGCGTCGAAGTTGTTCTCGACGGTGTCGACTTCCAGCCCGTCGTAGATCTCGTAGCCCATCCCAACGAAGACGTCCTCGATCTGACGGCGAACCTGCGTGATCAGGTGGAACGAGCCGCGCGGGACTTCCTCGCCGGGGAGCGTCGGATCGAACGTCGGGTCCTCGACCGGACGGGTCAGCTCGGCCTGACGCCCCTCGAGGGCCACTTCGACCCGCTCCCGGACAGCATTCAGCGCCATCCCGGTCTCCCGGTCGCGCACCTCGCGCAGCGCGAGCTTCAGGGGGCTCTTGCGCCCGAGGGTTCGGACGCGCACCTCCTCGAGCTCGTCCGCGGAGCGCGCCTCGGCGATCGCGGCGAGCGCCTCGCGTTCGAGCGCCTCGACGTCCACGGCGGCGACTGTAGACGAGAATGCAGCCGTGAGCGCCTACGAGCCCTTCGCCGCGATCTACGACCGCTGGGCGAACGACATGACCCAGGACGTCCCCTTCTACGTCGGGCTGGCGAAGGAGGCGGACGGCCCGATCGTCGAGCTCGCAGTGGGAACGGGCCGCGTCGCCGCGGCCGTGGCGAGAGAGACCGGCAAGCGCGTGATCGGGATCGACGCATCACCGGAGATGCTCGACCAGGCCCGAGAGACGGGCGCCGACCTCGATCTGCGGCTGGGCGACATGAGCGAGCTCTCAGTCGACGAGCCGGCGGCCCTCATCTACTGCCCGTTTCGATCCCTGTTGCATCTCCCGACCTGGGCCGACCGGCGCAGGACCTTCGAGCGCATCGCGGCGTCGCTGAAGCCGGGCGGCCGCTTCGCATGGAACGCGTTCGCGTTCGACCACAAGATCGCGATGATGCTCGACGGCAACCGCCAGGAGACGCCCGTCCCGCACACGATCGCCTACGCAGTCGGCGACAACCGGATCGACATCACGCTCGAGACCGGCGGGACGATCTCGCTCTGGTGGGCAACGAAGAACGAGTGGCTCGGCCTGCTCGACGTCGCGGGGCTCGAGCTCGAGGCGCTCTACGGCGGCTTCGAGGGCGAGCCCTTCGACGACGAGAGCCGCGAGTACGTGTTCGTGGCTCGCAAGCCGTGAGTTCATACGACCGAATCGCCCGGATCTACGACCCGTGGTCGGTCAGCGTCACCGAGGACGTCGGGTTCTACGTCGACCTCGCGAAGGAGGCGGGTGGCGTCGTCGAGCTCGGCGTCGGCACCGGACGCATCGCGGTGCCGACCGCCGCCGCCGGCGTGCCGGTGATCGGGGTCGACTCGTCGCGCGGGATGCTGGAGGTGTGCGCGGAGGCCGCCGCGGCCGCCGGGGTCGCGAAGCTCGTCGACCTCCGCCTCGGCGACCTCGCCGATCCCCCGGTGTCGGAGCGCGTCCCGCTCGTCACGTGTCCCTTCCGCGCGTACCTGCACCTCCAGACCGACGAGGAGCGCCTGAACGCGCTCGCGGCGGCGCACCGGCTGCTCGTGCCGGGCGGGAAGTTCGCGTTCGACGTGTTCGCGCCCGGCGCCGACGACGTCGCCGAGACGCACGGCCGCTGGCTGGAGCGCGAGCCGGGGATTTTCGAGCGCGCCGAGTGGGACACCGAGCGGCGGCGGCTCACCCTGTCGGTCCGAGGCTCCGAGGACGCCACGACGATGGAGCTCGCGTGGCTGTCGCCGCAGGAGTGGCGAGGCCTGATCGAGCAGGCCGGCTTCGAGGTCCTCGGGCACTTCGGCTGGTTCGACCGGCGCCCGTACCGGGGCGGCGAGGACTCGGTCTGGATCGCCGGTCGGCCCGCCGGGTTAGAGTCGCCCTCATGACCTGGATCGTCATCGCGATTGCGATCGCCGTCCTGCTCGGACTGGCGCTCGTCGTCCTCTACAACCGGCTCGTCCGGCTGCGAAACCGCGTCGACAACGCCTGGGCGCAGGTCGACGTTCAGCTCAAGCGTCGCTACGACCTGATCCCCAACCTGGTCGAGACGGTGAAGGGCTACGCGTCGCACGAGCGCGCGACCTTCGAGGAGGTCACGAATGCGCGGACACGTGCCCAGCAGGCGGGGAGCGTCCCGGAGCAGGCGGCGGCCGAGAACGTCCTGACCGCGGCGATCGGGCGACTCTTCGCCGTCGCGGAGGCGTACCCCGAGCTGCGCGCGAGCGAGAACTTCCAGCAGCTGCAGGCTCAGCTCGGCGACACCGAGGACAAGATCCGCGTCGCGCGTCAGGTCTACAACGACACCGTGCTGTCCTACGAGAACGCGCGCGAGACCGTGCCGACGAACCTCGTCGCGTCCATGTTCTCGTTCGAGGAGAAGCCGTTCTTCGAGATCGAGGAACCCGCTCGGGAGGCGCCACGCGTGCAGTTCTGATCGCCGCGCTCGCGGCCCTTGCGGTCGCGGCACCAGCGCAGGCGAAGTCGTTCCAGATCCCGGAGGCGACGGTGAACGTTTTCGTCGAGGGCTCCGGGGCGCTCGAGGTGGGAGAGCGCATCACCTTCGCCTACGACGGCAGCTTCAGCGGCGCGTACCGCGACATCCCGCTCCGCGAGGGAGAGTCGATCAGCGATGTGCAGGTGCTCGAGGATCGCCGCGCCTACACGTCGGGCGGCTGCACCGAGCTCGGGTGCTTCTCGCCACCGGGAACCTTCGGCGTCACGAACGTGGGCGACGGGATCCGCGTCGTCTGGCACTACTCGGCCACGAACGAGCAGCGGACGTTCGAGCTGGTGTACCGGCTCAAGGGGGTCACGGTCGCCTACGACGACGTGGTCGACGTCAACATCAGGCTCTGGGGCGACGAGTGGGAGCAGCAGCTCGGCAAGCTCACCGCGACGGTGACCGCGCAGGGCCCCGTCACGCGCGCGTGGGGCCACCCCGTGTCGGTGCCGGGCGATGTCACGATCGACGGCGAGCAGGCGCTCTTCCGCGCGCTCGACATCCCGCCGGGCACGTGGGTCGAGGGTCGCGTGCTCTTTCCTCGCGCGTACCTGCCGAACCCGGACGACGCGATCGTCCGCGAGGGGAACGCGCTCGAGCGGATCGTCGCGGAGGAGGTCGACGCCGCAAACGACTACGAGAAGAGCCGCGAGCGGATCGACGAGGCGGTCGACCATCTCCCCCGCACGCTCGGCCTGCTCGGCCTGCTCGCGCTGATCCCGGCGCTCGCCTTCGTCTACTTCGTGTACCGGCGCTACGGGCGCGAGCTCGAGGTCGGGTACGACCGCGAGTACGAGCAGGAGCCGCCCACCGACCTGGAACCCGCGCTCGTGCCCTCGCTCGTCGCGCAGCGGACGCGAGTCGGCTCGAACGAGTTCACCGCGACGCTCTTCGACCTGATCAGGCGCGGGCGCTACAAGTCCGAGGGCGTGACGACGGAGCGCAGCGTGTGGGGCGGGCTGCGAAGCGAGGAGATCGCAGACCTCGAGCTGTCGCAGGGCAAGGAGCTCGAACTGACGCCGTACGAGGCCGAGGTCGCGAACGTCGTCGACGACGTCCTCTCCGACGGTCCCGAGCGGCTCTCGAAGTTCCGCGACCGGATCGAGGACGACCGCACGTCGAACGCGCAACGGTTCAAGGACTTCAAGGAGGCGGTCGGCACCGAGGTCGGAAGCCGCAACTGGTTCACGAACGCGGGGCTGATCCCGCTCATCGGCGCGGTCGTGGTCTTCGGCGTGCTCGGCTGGATCCTCTTCGCGATGGGCCAGCGCCGCTGGTCGAGCGTCGCGCCGACGTGGGAGTCGGTGGTGCTGCTCTCGCTCGGCGTCTGCTCCTTCGTGAACGCGGGCGTCTCGGGCGCGTCGGCGTTCTCGATCCGGCTCTGGCGGAGGCGCCGGCCCGACGCTCAGGTCGACGCGCAGCGTTGGGACGCGTTCCGCCGGTACCTCACCGACTTCCCGCGCCTCGCGGAAGCGCCGCCGGTCTCGCTGGAGCTCTGGGAGCGCTACCTCGTCTACGGGATCGCGTTCGGGATCGCCGAGCGCGTGCTCCAGGGTGCACACCTGCACATGCCGCAGGAGCTGCACGACCAGAGCTCGATCTTCTGGATCAGCCCGAACGGCGACCTCGGCAGCGGACCGAGCGCGCTCGGCATCTCGGACCTGACGTCGGGCTTCGGCTCTGCGCTCGCACCTCCGAACTCGGGCGGCGGCGGAGGGGGCGGCGGCTTCTCCGGTGGAGGAGGCGGCGGCGGAGGGGGCGGCGGCGGGGGCGCCTGGTAGGCGCCCCCGCGCTCGCGCTCTCCCCTCCCCTTCGCCGCCGAAAGGTCTACGCCGACGTGCGGCGCACGGATTCATAGAGCGCGATCGCTCCGGCGGCCGCGACGTTCAGCGAGTCGGCGTGCCCGGCCTGCGGGATCGTCGCGACCGCGTCGCAGCCGCGCAGCACCTCGTCGGGCAGCCCCTCGCGCTCCGCCCCGAGCACGAAAGTCACAGCGTCCGCGAGCTCGAGCTCCGGCAGCGGCGTGCCGCCGTGCGAGACGAGCGCGACGCGCGGCGTGCCCGACTCCTCGAACGATGCTGTGGGCACGCGGAAGACCGCGCCCATCGACGCGCGCAGTCCCTTCGGGCCCGTCGGGTCGCCGCAGCCGGGCGAGAGGGCAACCGACGCCTCGAAGGCATCGGCCGTACGGAGGAGCGTGCCGACGTTGCCGGGATCGTGCACGTGCCAGAGCGCGAGGCAGAGCGGACGCACGCCGCGCGGGAGGTCGTCGCGGCGATAGACACCGATCGCGCGAGCGGGGTGCGGCATCGTCGAGAGCTCGGCGAGCACCTCGGGCGTGACCGTCTCGCCGGCGACGAAGAGGTCGACCGGCTCGATCCCGGCGGCCTGCGCAGCCTCGACGAGATCCTCGCCCTCGACGACGAAGAGCCCCTCGCGCTCACGCTGCGAGCGCGAGGCCAGGCGCCGCACGAGCCTCAGCCGCGGGTTCGCGGCCGAGGTAATCAGGAGACCGGTTCGGCCAGCGCGGCCTTCGCCTGCTCCGCGATCCGGCCGAACGCGGCGGGATCGGAGACGGCGAGGTCGGCGAGGATCTTGCGGTCGAGTTCGATCTCCGCCTTCTTGAGGCCCGAGATGAACTGGTTGTAGGAGAGGTCGTGCTGGCGCGCGGCGGCGTTGATCCGCACGATCCAGAGCCGCCGCAGCATCCGCTTCTTCGTCTTGCGGTCGCGGTAGGCGTACGTGAGCGACTTCTCGACCTGCTGCTTGGCGAGCTTGTAGCTCGAGTGCTTGAGGCCCCAGTAGCCGCTCGCCTGGTCGAGCACCTTGCGGCGCTTCTTGCGCGCGTGGACCGATCGCTTGACGCGCGGCACTAGCTCTTCACCTTCTTCGTCTTCACCATTCCGGGGAACAGCCGCTTCAGCTCGCGGACATCCGCCGGAGCGACCGGCTGGTCGCGACGGAACGCGCGCTTACGCTTGGCTGACTTGTGCTCGAGATTGTGGCTCTGCATCGCCTTCCGGCGGAGCAGCTTGCCCGTCCCCGTGATCTTGAAGCGCTTCTTCGCGCTGCTGTGTGTCTTCTGTCTTGGCATTGGGCTTTTCTCCTGCGGTCTTCGTCGGGGCCATCAGCATCGTCATGTTCCGACCTTCGAGCAGCGGAGCGGACTCGATCACTCCGATGTCCTTGATGTCCTCGGCGAGGCGCATCAGCAGGTCACGTCCCCGCTCCGGGTGCTGCTGTTCGCGCCCGCGGAACATGATCGTGACCTTGACCTTCGCCCGCTGCTTGAGGAAGCGGACGACGTGGCCCTTCTTCGTCTCGTAGTCGTGAATCCCGATCTTCGGCCTGAACTTGATCTCCTTGATGTTGACCTGAAGCTGGTGCTTCCGAGCGAGCTTGGCCTTCTGCTCCTGCTCGTACTTGTACTTGCTGTGGTCCATCACCCTCGCGACCGGCGGATCGGCCTGGGCAGCGACCACGACGAGGTCGAGGTTCTTTGCCCACGCGATCTCCAGCGCTTCCTTCGTGGGCTGGATTCCGAGCTGAGCTCCGTCCTCGTCGATCAGCCGAACCTGCGCCGACCGGATGTTCTCGTTGACGAGCTCGTTCCTCGCCGGCCTCGGCGGCTCCGGCGCAAACCTGCGGCGGGGCCTCACAGACTGTTCACCAAGCTCTTCAGGTCCTCCTTCTCAAATGGCAAAAGCCGCTGCACGCAGCGGCCCCATTTTCCCGAAAATCGAGAGTCACTCACTCCCGAAGATCTTCTCGGTTCAACCCGTGCGGAGCTCCTGGCTCGCCGGGTGAGGAACGGGTCCGCTCCTGCTTTGGTCAGGGCTTCAGAGTAGCAAGCTCGCGGACAAGGTCTACGAGGCCCGTCTGGTACTGCTCCCCGCCCCGGTCCCGGACCGACAGGGACTCCGCCGACTCGCGGTCGCCGTACACCACGACCTTGGGGATCTTCTCGATCTCCCCGTCCCGGATGCGCTTGCCGACCGTCTCGTCGCGATCGTCGACGTCGACGCGGAAACCCGCGTCGCGCAGCGCCCGGGCGAGCTCGGCGGCGGCGTCGCGGTGATCCTCGCCGACCGGGATGATCCGGAGCTGCACGGGCGCGAGCCAGAAGGGAAAGGCACCGCCGTAGTGCTCGATCAGGACGCCGATGAAGCGCTCGAGCGACCCGAGCAGCGCGCGGTGGATCACGACGGGGTGGTGCTCCTTGTTGTCGGCGCCCATGTAGGTCAGGCCGAACTGCATCGGCATCTGGTAGTCGAGCTGGATCGTCCCCATCTGCCACGAGCGGCCGAGCACGTCGGTCATGTGCAGGTCGATCTTCGGGCCGTAGAACGTTCCCTCGCCGGGGCTGATCACGTAGTCCATCTCGTGGCGCTTCAGCGCCGCCTCGAGCGCCCCCTCCGCGCGATCCCACTGCTCGTCGGTCCCGAGCCGGTTCTCCGGCCGCGTCGAGAGCTCGGCGCGCGCGATCAGCCCGAACTGGTCGTAGAGGAAGGTGACGAAGTCGATCATCCCGTCGATCTCGCCTTGAATCTGATCCTCGGTGACGAACACGTGCGCGTCATCCTGGGTGATGTGCCGGACGCGTAGGAGCCCGTGCAGCGTCCCACCCGGCTCGTCGCGGTGCAGCGTCGACGATTCGGCGTAGCGGACCGGCAGGTCGCGGTAGGACCGGAGCTCCGAGCCGAAGAGCAGCATGTGACCCGGGCAGTTCATCGGCTTCAGCGCCATGCGTTCCTCGTCGCCCGTGTTGACGAAGAACATGTTCTCCTTGTAGTTGTCGTAGTGCCCCGAGGTGATGTACGTCTCGATGTCGTACAGCAGGGGCGTCTTGACCTCCTCGTAGCCCCGCTTGGAATTCTCCCGCCGGCGCAGGTCCTCGAGCGCGTTCCAGATCACCATTCCCTTCGGGTGCCAGAACGGCGACCCCGGCGAGTGCTCGGAGAGGTGGAACAGGTCGAGGTCGCGTCCGAGCCGGCGGTGATCGCGCTTGCGCGCCTCTTCCAGCCGCTCGAGGTGACGGTCGAGATCTTCCTGCGAGTAGAAGGCGGTGCCGTAGATCCGCGTCAGCTGCTTGTTGTGCTCGTCGCCCCGCCAGTACGCGCCGGCGAGGCTCGTGAGCTTGAGCGCCTTGATCGGCTTCGAGTTCTGGAGGTGCGGCCCGCGGCAGAGGTCGGTGAAGTCGCCCTGGGTGTAGAGAGTGATCGGCCCGTCCGCGGTGTCGACGAGCTCCACCTTGTAGTTCTCCCCCTGCCCGGAGAAGATCCGCCGCGCCTCGTCGGCGTCGATCTCCTCGCGCGACCACTCGCGGCCCTCCTTCAGCTCGCGCGCAATCTCGGCCTCGATCTTCTCGAGGTCGTCCTCGCGGATCGGCTCCGGGAACTCGAAGTCGTAGTAGAAGCCGTTCTCGATCGGCGGGCCGATCGCGACTTTCACGCCCGGGTAGAGACGCCGAACCGCCTCGGCGAGCAGATGCGCGGCCGAGTGCCGAAGCACGTAGAGCGCGTCGGGGTCGTCCTTGTCCCTCGTCGTGACGATCTGGATCTGCTGCCCGTCCTCGAGCGGCCTGCGCAGGTCCTGCACGCTCCCGTTGGAGCGCAGGAGCACCGCCTGCTCGGCGAGCTTCGGCCCGATCGCGCGCGCAGCATCGAGGCCGGTCGCGCCTTCGGGAAGTTCGAGTTCGGTCTTGTCGGGTAGGACGACCTTCATGTCAGAGAACGTACCGCAGTCGACCCCCCGCGAAGACGACCGCAACGAAGAGCTCGACGACTCGCCCGCGCCGGACCCCACGAGCGGCGAGACCGACGAGCAGGACGTTCCCGGCGCCGACTAGCGCCGATCGACGCACCGAACACAGGTTCGACGAGCCTCGGAGGGCGTCAGCGCAGGCGTCGCACGTCGAACGTTGCATGACTCGGTCCGCTCACGCACGCGTTACGCCGAGCAACGCGACGTGCGTGACGCACCCGCGAGAACGAATCGCTCGCGCACGTCACGCAACACATCGATCACATCTTGCTGCGCATGAAATACGCGCGCGTATGCACCGTCGTGTTACCTCGAACGAGTGAACGTGCTGCACGGACGCGCACATTCGTGCATTGTCTGTCCGATCACTCTGGCATTGTCTTGTTTGCGACAACACGGACGCGGGCAAACGCACGTTGCGACAAACAACGAGCGAGGTGAACAACAAACGATGGGGAAGAGCATCCGTGACGCAATGATCAGCACTCCGCGCATGGTGACCGATCGTCACGTCGTCACCCGTGTTGTCGTGGAACGGCAGGAAGACGGCTCTCTGGTGGGAATGTTGGCGCAGGCCGATGTTGCCCCAGTGGTCGAACGGATATCCGAATAGGAGGAGATTGAATGTTCGAAGATGAGATGAGTGTCGAGGAAGAAGAGATCGGCACCAGAACACGCGCAACAAGAAAGAAGGCAACCTCCACCCGCCGCAAGGCGAGCGGAACGCGCAAGAAGGCCGGAACGGCCCGCAAGCGCAAGACCACCGCACGGAAGGCGGCCGGCACGCGCAAGCGCAAGACCGCCACACGCAAGACTGCGGGCCGGAAGGCCGCAGGCACGCGCAAGCGGAAGACCGCCGCGCGCAAGACCGCTGGACGCAAGGCGGCCGGCACGCGCAAGCGGAAGACCGCTGCACGGAAGCGCAAGACGACGGGCACGCGCAAGAAGAGCACGACGGCCCGCAAGCGCAAGACCACGGGCACCCGGAAGCGCAAGGCGACCGGGACGCGCAAGAAGAGCACGACGGCCCGCAAGCGCAAGACCACTGGTACACGGAAGCGGAAGACTGCGACGCGCCGCAAGACCACGGGCACGCGCAAGAAGAGCACGACGGCCCGCCGGAAGACGACGGGCACGCGGAAGCGCAAGACCGCGACTCGCCGCAAGAAGTCGTAGCTCCGCCGCACCCCATCGACTGTGGGACGGGCTCTCCTCACGGGGGGCCCGTCTCACATTTCCTTACGAATCGTTGACCACAAAGCGCCCGTAGCCGCGCTACAAAACGGATCGTGGCGTCGATCCCTGTCTACCGCGGTTCCTTCGGCGCCCCCCAGGCCGAGCGGCTGCTGTGGAGGGCCGGATTCGGCCCCCGCCCGGGCGACGTCGCTCGACTGGCCAAGAAAGGCCTTCCCGGTGCGGTTCGGTCGCTGACCCGACCAGGTCCCGAGCGGCTCATCGGGCCGGAGCCGCGCGACGCGCAGGGTCGCCCGATCGCGCCCTTCGACGTGAACGGCCACGACCACATGTGGTGGCTGGATCGCATGGTTCGCACCTCCCGTCCACTCGTCGAGCGAATGGCGCTCGTGTGGCACGACTGGTTCGCGACGCAGCGCGTCGGCGGAATCCCGCAGAAGGGCATGATCGATCAGAACGAGCTGTTCCGGCGCCACGCGCTCGGTTCCTTCGCGCAGCTCCTCGAGGACGTGACGAAGGACCCGGCGATGCTCCGCTGGCTGAACGGCGACAAGAACACCGTGCGGTCGCCGAACGAGAACTACGCGCGCGAGCTGATGGAGCTCTTCACCCTGGGCGCGAACCGCGGCTACACGGAGCAGGACATCCGCGAACAGGCCCGCGCGCTCACCGGCTGGCGCGGCGTCCGCCGGCCCGCCGAGGGGACGTACGACTTCAGCTACGTCCCCCGTCTCCACGACGCGGGCGTGAAGACCGTGTTCGGCAAGAGCGGCGACTTCGACTGGCAGGACGCCTGCCGCCTGTGCCGTGAGCACCCCAACCACGCGTCCTTCTTCGTCTCGAAGCTGTGGAGCTACTTCGTCCCGACGGCGCCTCCGGCGGCGACACGGCGCGCGCTCGAGGCGCTCTACCGCAACGGCTACCAGGTGAGGCCCGTCGTCGAGGCGATCCTCCAGCATCCGGCGCTCTACACCGGCCCGCGCATGGTCAAGCCGCCGGTCGTCTATGCAGCCGGGCTCTTGCGTGCTCTCGGTCGCGGCGTGCAGGACGCGAACTGGGCGAACCTCAGCGCCGAAGCGGGCCAACGTCTCTTTCGCCCTCCGAACGTCGCGGGCTGGGACGACAACCGCTGGCTCGACACGTCGACCTTCCGAGGCCGTTGGTTCGTCGCAGGAACGGCCCTGCGCGCCTCGGCGACACGCAGCACCGCGCGCACTGCTCCTGCGCTCGTCGACCGCGCAGCGACGGCCCTCGGTGTCCGCACGTTGACGAAGCCCACGCGCACGGTGGCGACCCGCCTCGCACAGGACACGTTGAAGTCGAGCACGCCGGAAGTCGCCGAGCAGGCCGTCCGGCAGCTCCTCGCGCTCTCGCCGGAGGTCCAGACCTCGTGACGCGCCGAGCCTGCGCCTGCGACGACTTCGGACGGGCGCACGCGATCGCCGGCGACGGCTTGCCGGCGATCGAGCCCGGAATGCCTGCGCCTGCCGGAACAGGACTGACGCGTCGAAGCTTCCTCGCGAAGGGGCTCGGCGCCGCACTGACGGTGTACGGCCTGGACAGGCTGAGCGTGCTCGACATCGACGGGCTTGCTCACGCGGCGACGAACGACCGCGTGCTCGTCTCGGTCTTCCTCGACGGCGGTGCGGACTCGCTGTCGATGCTGTTCCCGGCCGCCGACCCGCTCTACTACCAGTACCGCCCCACGCTCGCGATCCCGCAGTCCTCGGGGTCGGTGTTCGGCGAAGACGGCAGGTTGCACTGGCATCCGTCGCTGACCTCACTCGCGCAGCTGCACGTCGAGGGCAAGGTCAGCGTGATCCCGGCGATCGGTTACACGAGCCCGGACAAGTCGCACTTCACCTCGCGGCACTACTGGGAGGTCGGCGCGACGGACGCGGGGCTCGCGACGGGCTGGCTCGGGCGCTACCTCGACCGCGTCGGATCGGCGGACAATCCGCTTCAGGGTCTCTCGCTCGACAACCGCCTCCAGCCCGCGCTCGCGACCGGGAAGGTCCCGGTTGCGTCCATCGACGGGCCCGACCGCTACACGTTCGCCGCTCGACGCGACGCGACCGCGCTCGAGACCCGGATCCTCGATGCCGTCGGAGAGCTCGGGGCCGCCCACCTGGGAAGTCGCGACCGCGCGATCCGCGAAGTCGCCGCGGCGTCAGCGCAGTCGCATCGGCTCAGGCGCGAGCTGCAAGGGCTCGGCGCCGGCGTCGGTCAGGTCCCGTCCTCGTACCCGCAGTCGACGAGTGAGTTCCCGCGCCGCCTCGCGGGACTCGCGGCGATGCTCTCGGCGGGAATGCCGATTCGCTGCGCCGCGCTGAAGGCACCGGGGATGTACGACACCCACGCCGACCAGGCCGACGAGCTCAACACGGCGCTGAAGCTGACGGCCGACTCGCTCCTGGCGTTCCAGCGCGACCTCGAGTCGCGCGGACTCGCCGATCGCGTGCTCGTACACGTCTGGTCGGAGTTCGGGCGACGCGCGCGCGAGAACGGCTCTGACGGGACCGACCACGGTGCCGCCGGCCTCGGACTGTTGATCGGCTCTCGCGTGCACGGGCGCATGATCGGCGAGTTTCCAGGGCTCGCAGGCGGCCTCGACGAGCAAGGGAATCTGCGCGCGACCTCGGACTTCCGCGGCGTCTACAGCGCGATCATCGAGCAGTGGTTCGACACCGATGCCGCAGCGATCATCCCGGGCGCTGCGTCATTCGCACGCCCGACGCTCCTGCGATGAGGGTGTTGGCACTCGCAGTCGTTCTCGCGGCGGCGCTCGTCGCGCCCGCAGCGTACGCGGCGACGAGCCGCCCCCCGTCGCGCATGCAGGTCACGGCGAGCGAGTTCGACCTCGTGCTCTCGCGGGCAAAGCTCCGTCAGAGCCGCCTGATCGTGCAACTGGTCAACCTCGGTGAAGATCCGCACGACCTGGCGCTACGCCGAGCCGCAACCGGAGCCCGGACCTACGTGACCCCGGAGGTCTCGCCCGGTGACGATCGCAGCATCTCGTTCCGGCTCTACCCGGGCCGCTATGCGCTCTGGTGCACGATCGCAGACCATCGCACGCGCGGGATGCGGGCGACGCTGACCGTCACGAAGTAGTCGCGGTTACGCGACGTGCGACTTCGAGACCGGCGGCGACAGCGGAGGTTGCGGCGCGGGAGGCGTCGAGTCCGGAGCGGGCTTCGCTGCCGGGGGAGCTGAAGGGGCCTGCGAAACGGGCTGCGCTCGCCTCGGTGTCGGCGCCGACGCGCGAGCCGAGATGGCCCGGACAACGATCGCCGTGTTTCGCTCCGTCTGCAGCTGGCAGAGCGCCGACTGCGCCTGTAGGCGGTAGCCGAACGAGCGGGTGTCGCCGATCACATAGCCGATGAGCGCGCCGACCAGCCCGCCCAGCAGCAGCGTGGCGAACCCGAGATAGGACGGGATCGGCCAGGACGCGCCGAGCGAGGTGAGCGGGACCGCGCCGAAGGCGGCGCCGAGCGAGGCGCCGATGACCACCGAGCCGGCGACGAACGACGACGCCTTGCGGTACAGCTTCTCCGCGAACTGCTCGATGACCTTGGGGTCGTACACAGGGGGAGTAGGAGCCGCGCCCACGTCTCCTCATCGGCCGACGGAGGCTTCCGCTTGAGGTCAGGCGGTCGTGAGGGCGAGCCGATTGCCGCTCGGGTCCTGGATCACCGGAGCGTCTCCGACCTCGCCCACCGCCCCACCCGCCCGCTCGACGAGCGTGTCCCGTGCCTCCGGGCCCGGGAGGATGATCGTCGCGTGCCGCAGCGACGCGTAGCCGGCGGGCGCCTGCCCTCGCCCGGCGCTCTCCCACGTGTTCGCCCCGACGTGGTGGTGGTAGCCGCCCGCGCTCAGGAACGCGGCGTGGGCACCGAGCTGCGCCATCAGCCCGAAGCCGAGGGAGTCGCCGTAGAACGCGACGGTCGGCGCGATCTCCGAGACGCGAAGGTGCACGTGGCCCATGACGGTGCCCGGCGCCAGCCCGTCGAACGGTGCGCTCGCAGGATCGTCCAACACCGACAGCAGGTCGTCGGTGTCGAGCGGCAACGACGTCATGCGCTGCCACACCTGCCCGTCCCAGAGCTCGCGTGGGCGGTCCGCGTAGATCTCGATCCCGTGGTGGTCCGGGTCGCGGAGGTAGAGCGCCTCGCTCACGAAGTGATCCGACAGGCCGACGAGCTGCACGCGGTCTCGTGCCGCGTGCGCGAGCCAACGCGCGAGGTCGATGCGCTCGGGCACGAGCAGCGCGAAGTGGTAGAGACCTGAGAAGCCGTCGGCCGGTTCCGCTCCCGGCTCCTCGACGAGCACGAGCAGGTCCTCCCCTCCCGTGCCGAGCGCCGCGCGTCCCGCTTCGCGCTCACGGACGACGAGCCCGATGTCGCGCTCGTAGTAGCCGACAGAGCGGTCGAGGTCGGAGACGGTCAGGTGAACCGCACCGAGCCTGGTGTCGTCCGAGATGGTCGCGGCACTCGTCACGCCATCAGCATGCCGCAAGACCGGACGCCTGCCGGGGTCCCTTCTCACGTGGAGGGAAACGACGGCGACGAGCGCCCCGAGAAGCCGCCCGGCCAGTTCATGGAGGAGGCTCACGAGGCCGACACGAAACGCTTCGTCGAGCAGGCGCGCGAGCTCGCGCGGCGCCGTACGCAGGAGCGCCCGCCCTGGGAAGAGGACGAGCGCTCCTGAGCGTGTCTGTGGTCGGGACTTACGGCGCGACGAGCGCGCAGATCACGACGACGTTCAGCCCCCAGTTTGCGAGCTGCGCGTTGACCTCCTGCGCCGACGCGGTCCACGTCGTCGAGTTCGCGAGATAGCTCGCCGTGATCGCCACCTCTGACGCCGTGGTCGGGGTGACTGAAACCCCGCCCCCGAGCGCGGTCTTGCCGCTCGGGCAGGTCGCGGTGAGCGTGCGCGTCGCGGTCGAGTTGATCGCGCTCGTCGTGAACACGGTCTGGAGGCCGCTCGTGCCCGGAGCGCCCTGCGCCCCCGCAGGCCCCGCAGGTCCGGCCGGCCCGGCCGGGATCTGACCTGCGCGGAAGTCGGCGCGGAGCAGCGAGCCGTTCTTCACCTTGATGCTCGTCACGGCGTTCGTCTTCAGCTGCAGCGGTCCGACCGACGCGCGCGGCAGCGCGTTCAACGCCGCCTCTCCGACCGGCGTCGCGCCGAGCACGGCGACGACGAGCGCGGTCACTGAAAACACCACCGGCCAGCGATTTCTCATGGTCTCCCCTCTCCGAGTAGGCGGGGGAAGCGTATTGGCCCTACCGGTCGACGCGCGACCTCGAGCAGGCGGGAGCTAGATCGCGGGCGGAGGTGAGGACGGGTACCGCGTGTCGTACTGGGCCTTCACGTACTTCGAGCTGTACGAGGCGACATCGAGCAGCACGCCGAAACCGATGAACAGCCAGTCCAAGCCCGAGACGCCGCCCACGGCAGACCAGGTCAGCAGGTAGAAGAGCGTCGTCCACGGGGCGAGCAGCAGCCCGAGGAGCGGCCAGACCCAGGAGTCGAACGCAAAGCTGACACGGTCTCCGAAGACCCACCAGAGCAGCAGCGCGAAGCGCGGACCGATTCCGAACGCGGCGAGAAAGAGACAGCACACGGGAGCCACTGTCCCACGTCTCCCGGCTTGAGTCAAACGCTAGGGTTGCCGCCGATGGCCAGGTTCGTCGTCGACGCGAGCGCGGTCCTCCACTTGGCGAGCGACGGAGCCAAGGTCTCGGACAAGCACGAGCTCCTCGCACCGACGCTCCTGCGGTCTCAGACGCTGTCGCTTCTGCACGAGGCCGTTCAGCGCGGCGAGCTGCCGGCCGACGTCGCGCGCGACCGCCTCGCCCGCGTCGGTCAGATGAAGATCAGGCTCCTCGGCGACGCCGTGCTCCGACGCCGGGCCTGGGAAGTGGCCGATCAATTGGGCTGGGCCTCGACGTATGACGCCGAGTACGTCGCGCTCACTCAGCTGCAGGCAGACGCGTTCGTGACCCTGGACGCGAAGCTGGCACGCAGCGTCGAAGGGATCGTCGCGACCGCGTCGATCGACGCGCTGAGCTAACAGAGATCGCCGTGCACCGGCTGACCAAGGCGCAGGCCCGACGCATCGCGGTGCGCGCGCAACTGCTCGACGCACGCCGGCCGACCGATCTGCTCACGGTCGTGCGACAGCTGACCCTGCTTCAGATCGACCCGACGGCGGCGATCGCGCCGAGCGCCGACCTCGTCGCGTGGAGCCGGCTCGGCTCGACCTACCGCCCGGATGACCTCCGCAAGGCGCTCGAGCAGGACCGCACCCTCTTCGAGCTCAACGCGCTGGTGCGGCCGATGAGCGACCTCGGTCTGCACCTCGCGCGCACGAGGACGAGCCGCAGCTACCCACGCACGGATCAGTGGATCCGCGACAACGACCGCTTCCGGCGCGACATCCTCAAACTGCTGCGCAAGTCCGGTCCGCTGAGCTCGCGCGACATCCCCGACACGTCCGTCGTCCCGTGGGCCTCGACCGGCTGGACCAACGACCGCAACGTGACGCAGATGCTCGAGTTCCTGATCATGCGCGGTGAGGTCGCGATCTCGGGCCGCGCCGGGCGCGAGCGGCTGTGGGATCTCCCCGAGCGGGTGTACCCCGCCGACGTCGTCGTCCCCTCCGTCGAGGCTGCGCAGCGGGTCAGGAACGAGCGGCGGCTCGCCTCGCTGGGCATCGCACGGCAGAAGACCACCGTCATGCCGCTCGAGCCGGTCGACGTCGGCGACGCCGGGGAGCCGGCCGTCGTCGAGGGGGTCAAGGGCGAGTGGCGCGTCGACCCTGGGGCGCTCGGCGCCGACTTCGAGGGGCGTACGGCGCTGCTGTCGCCGTTCGACCGGCTCGTCTACGACCGGCGCCGCGCGCTCGAGCTGTTCGAGTTCGAGTACACCCTCGAGATGTACAAGCCCGCGGCCAAACGCCGCTGGGGCTACTTCGCACTCCCGGTGCTCCACGACGACCGGCTGGTCGGGAAGGTCGACGCCACCGCCGACCGCAAGGCCGACGTTCTGCGAGTGCACGCGATCCACGAGGACGTGAAGTTCACCCGCGCGATGACCAAGGCCGTCGACACCGAACTCGACGACCTGGCGTCGTGGCTGGGGCTGGGTTCGGTAGAGCGCTAGGGAGTCTGGTCGACGTGTCGCAGCAGTAGTCGCTCGTCACCCGGCCCGAGAACCGACTGCGCCGACGCCGTCGCTGTGTAGAGGCGAAGACGCGACGGCGGGACCACGTCCGCCGTTTGCCACTCGCGCGCGCCGGACCTCGTTAGACCGCGGGCTTCCGGCCGGCCACGAAGTAGAGGATCGTCCCGAGGACGGGAAGGATGATCACGATCAGCAGCCAGGCGCCGAATTGCCCGCGCGAGAGCGAGCCGCGCCGCCGAACCATGTCGACGATCGCGACGATCCAGGCGATCGCCGCGACGGTCCCGAGGAGCCAGAGCCAGTCCACGGTTCAACCCTACGGCTTTGGCGACGAGAAAACGAAACCCCCCCGCACTGGCGGGGTTCGTAGTGGGCGGTAGGCCGGGCTTTGGGCGGCTGTCGACCGACAGCGCTTCCGAGGCGTTCCTCACCCCGCCGCCACACATGTCGATGACCAGAAGGTGCGAGTTCTAGCCCTCACAGCACCAGCCGTCCACCTAGTCCTGGTCGGACTCGCGGCCTACACGCTCTACTTCGTCGCCACGTTCAGGTTCGAGAACCAATCGGCAGACGACCAGGTCAGCGACCCCTGGATCGTCACCGGCGTGGTGGGCATGGCAGCCCTCGGGATCGCGTACACCGTCGCCATCGTCATTCGCCGCCCGTTCTGGGGGGTGACGACTCTCCTGGTCGAGGCCATCGTCGGATGGTTCGTGGTCTCATACGCCCTGCGCCAGTCTGACCACAGCGACGTGCAGTTGATCGTCTACACGCTCGCCGTCGGACTTGCTGCCGCGGTCGCGATAGTGGCGATGATGAGCGACGGACGCGCGCGACGTCACGCCGTACCGGCCGCGTAGGCGAGCTCGCTTACCCGGTCAACGCACCTCGTCCCAGACGCGATTCGCGACTCGCTGCGAGCACTTTGCGAGCAGGACCGTCGGAGCGTTTCCATCCGAGAAACGACCCGCGTTGATCCTCGTCTGTATCGAGTGCGGCCGTGAGTGGGCTGATCGTTCGGAGCGGCGGCGCACGTTCCTGACGGTCGACGACGAGCCAGGCGCTCTACTGCCCGCGGTGCGCGGACACTGAGTTCCCCCAGGACGAGACGTGAAGTTCTTACCCCGATCTGTGTCGTCCTGGCTCTCGCTCTCGCGGGACACGCGGTCCCGAATGGCCCTAGTGCCCCAGTGAGCCGGGTGCTGCGGGCGAGTTAGGAACCCAACGGACGAAGTGGCGGCGGCAGCGCCCTGTTGGGCGCCGCCGCCACTTCTTGCATCGAGCAGTTACGCCGGGCGTAGGGCCACCCAGCTGATGTCGATCGCACCGGGCGCAATGACGTTGGTGGAAATGTTGCAGAACGCAGCGATGAACCCGGGTGGCACGAGGAATCCCGGAAGGACGTGCGTGGGGGCACTCATCGTCAAACCACTAATGAGCGGCGCGCTCGCGACTACGAGGTCACCCGCCGTCGTGAGTGCGGGAATGCGGAGTTGGCGGCACTGTCCAGGGTTGAGAGACCCAGGATCGACGCTGGAAGTGCCACTGGTCCGCCTGCCCACGAACGCTGTCGAATCGAGGCCGTCGAGCTTGTCAGAGTCCTCAGCCTTGCCGGTCGCCGACCCCGGATCACCAGTCGGGCCCTTGTCGCCTGTCGGGCCCTTGTCCCCGGTTAGGCCTTTGTCACCGACGGCGCCTTTGTCTCCTGCCGGTCCTTTGTCGCCATCATCCCCGGCCGCGCCCGGGTCGCCCGTCTCTCCCTTCGAGCCACGGTCGCCGGTCGGCCCCTTGTCTCCCGTCGCGCCGGCGTTGCCGGTCGGACCCTTGTCGCCCGTCGGGCCCTTTTCTCCAGCAGGACCCTGAGGGCCCGTCGGCCCGCCCTGGTTCCACTGAATCGCGACCTCGTTGGCGCGGCACGTCTGGTTTGCACCCAGCACGCGCAAGATGCCGGAGCCCTCGCCAACGCACCCGTGGTAAATGCCAGCGCTGTCCGTGTAGGCGTTCGTGACGAGCGTTGTGGCGACACCGGCGCTCGTCAGAGCAAGCGCAGCCACCGTCACCGACAGCAGGACACGTTTACGGGTCAGCTTGAACCGCAGTTCCATAGGAACCCCTCCCCTAGAAATCAGTAGGGAACAGTCAAGCCGCATGTGCGGTTCGTGTCTATAGGCCGAAGGACCCAGGGGTTTCACGCAATAGGTCCCATGCCGCTGGGCAGCGGCTCGACCACGAGCACGCCCTCCCTGACCTCCACGACCCGGAGCGAGCGTCCGCCGCCAAGCGGGATTTGCTGGCCGAGCCTGGCGCTGCTCCTGTGGTCGACCGCGCTCAACCGCGCGCAACGCCAGGCGGGAAGCCATCAAGCGCCACTACCCCACGCCCCCTAGATGCGGGTCATGCCCGTTGCCGCCCTCGAGCTCCTGGCCAGGCGTCCCCTATATACGCGCGGGCGCGGGCGCACGACGCGCGGAACGAACAGGACGAGTCACGGGATAGGTGTTACGCGGTAGACGGTTCTGGGTCAGGCCGAACCACCACCGTGTCGCCGACGCGAGTGACCTCATCGGCTGGCATATCTGCTCGCGACGCGTGTTCGCGTACCGCCTCCTCACTTGTCGCTTGATAGATGCAAACACTCCCCATGGAGCCGTCGCTTTCCTCAAGCGCGTAGCTGCGAATCCAGCGAATGTCGTCCGTCATTTCGTCTCCGACCTTGGTCGCTCGCTCAGCGGCCTCCTTGATCTCCTCCGCCGAACGCCAAGCATTTCGTCTGCGAATAGCGAACGTTTCCACGAGTCCTCCTTTATCGGTCGCGCGTGCTTCCGGCCATGGTTCCACCCCGCCTGCAAGGAATCAAGCATTCGCTCCAGACGCGCGAAGGGCCGAACGTCAGTCAGGGATAGTGCAAACCGACCGGCCCGAATCCCGCCGGCACGCTTTGTCGTTGCCTGGGTTACACGACGAATGGGAGGTGGGTACTTGCGTAAGTTCAGAACTGTCGCGGGCACGATCGTCGCCGCTGACGCGATGTTGGCCGTGGCGTCTCCGGCGGGGGCTGAGCCCGAACCAGAACGCGTGTCTTGGCCAGGCGGTCCGCGAAGGCGCCCAGGGCCCGACCGGTCCGGGCATCGGCAACGCGATCCAGGCGTTCCAGGAGGTCAACGGCCCAGGCTCGGTGTCGACGGAGTTCGCCCACTTCAGGGCGCTCTGCACCTCGGCGCCCTGATCCGTTCGGTTGTCGGTGGGCGAGGGGCGGAAGACCCGCTCGCCCACCGTAACGCCGTAACGTCACCCGCTTGGTCTTAGGCAGCGAGCTATCAAGCGCCGCGACGCTTACGGCCTCTAGACGCTTGGTCATACCGTCGCTACCCTCGCGCGAGCGCGCAGATCCCCGCGAGCGCCGCGCAGGCGAGAGCAGACCCCCAGGGGATAGGTGTGACTTCCTACGACTCTGCGACCATCGCGTGCATGGCGGCGGAGGTGCTTGTTGGCGTGTTGGTCGTAGTCCTGGCGGCCATCGCGTTCGCGGTCTGGCGTTGGCTACGCAGATGGTGGAAGAGAAGGCAGCGTCGGTCAGGGCCGACGATCTACTAAGGGTTCAGCCGATCTTCGTCCAGCTACCGCAGCCGGAAGACTTGAACCCGACGTCCGTGGCGGCGATCGTGACGATCGTCGGTGCATTCCCGAAGTAGTTGGCGATGACTTCGTTCAAAGTCCCTCCGAAGCCGCTGAGCCTCTCCCAGTAGCAGCCGGTCGCGGTTGTGGTGCCCTGGTAGGTGCCGGGTGCGATGTTCGGCCCGACACGGTACGTGCCATCGGAGAACGCGACCCTCGGCGTTGCTGTCGTGGTCACTGTCACCGTGACCCTGGGCCGTGCCTTTGCCGCGCACACGCGAACCTTCGCGAGCGTCACGCACTTCCCCGGCTTGAGAATGACCGTCTTGAGGTTCACGCCCGCTGCTGCTGTCCCGGCGGTGAACAGGGCAACCGCCGCCAGGGTGACCAAGACGATGCGAAAGAAACGCTGCACGGTTCTCGTATGCCCAGCTCGGACCTATTCAATCTGCACAGCGGACCCTGATGGAACGCGTGACTCAGCTTCGATGAGGGTCCTTCTTAGGGAGCGGAACTCGAGCGCGGGTGACTGGCCTCAACTCGCGCGTGTCTCTCTCGTTCGGGTGTGTTGTGATCCGGCAGTAATGCGTTGCCGGACTAAGGTCGTCCGGGTCAGTGCTCGACGGGCTGTCGAAGCATCCAGTTAGGCGTTAACCAGGTGGCCGAGTGTGCGGAAATGTCGGTTGATGGCGCGTCGGCCGGGGAGTGTCCCTAAATCCTCACCGGCAAGTGCCGGATTGGAGGAGGAACGATGCGCCAGCCGCGACGCCATCGCGCCCCACGGCATGAGCAACGAGACGAGGTTTGATCCGCACCCATTGGGCGGAGCGGGGCTGTCGCGCAGCACGGACGATGCTCCAGCGGGATGAACTCTGGCGAGTGACGCTTCCGACAAGGACGGCGCGCCCCGCGAGCTTCGGATTGGCCCATACCTTCCAGCCGTTGGTGCCACCCCTGACGGCCCACCCCAGAGTGTCGCGCCTGAGCTCAACGTACACCCGACCGTCCAGGTCGCCGTAGTACGCCAAGGCTTCCACGTTGCCGCAGTAAAACCAACTTCGCGGGCTCGGGCCGCCGCCGTTCACCCAGGCGACAACCACTCCGCCTTGGCGAATGTCCGTCCGTCGATCGTGTCCGGCTGCCGTTCCAGCGAGGAGAAGGACGGCCACCCCTGCAATCAGGACAAGGTATCCACGCCAAGTCACCCGCACGATCAGAGGTTTCCACTCTTGACCGGAAACGTCAAACGAGCCAGCACGACATCAGGACGACGGCGAGCGCGGCGTTCGAGCGCCGTTAGCTAGTGACGGCCACGGGGATCGGGGCGAACAGCAACGCGGCGGAATCAAATGTTGATCGTGACCATTCTGTGACCACAACGCGCGACGCGTTTCCGCCGAGGAAACAGAAAGGCCCCGTTTCCGGGGCCTTCTTAGTGGGCGGTACTGGGCTCGAACCAGTGACCCCCAGCTTGTCGAGCTGGTGCTCTCCCAACTGAGCTAACCGCCCTAGAACGCCGGATTGTACCCCGTGATCAGCGGCATCGGATCGATGGGGACCTCACGGTCGCGGAGCTCGAAGTGGAGATGCGTCCCGGTGCACGAGCCCGTGCAACCGGCGATGCCGAGACGCTCGCCTGCGGTCACGCTCTGCCCGACACGCACGGTCGACTTCGAGAGGTGCGCATACAACGTCGAGTAGCGCTCGTTCAGCTGCACCTCCACGATCATGCCGTAGCCCTCGTAACCGGGAATCCAGCCGACGCGCGTCACGACGCCGGCCTCGGCTGCCACCACGTCCAGCGAGCGGAGCACGCCGATGTCGAGCCCCGAGTGCGGCCGGTAGCCGTCACGGCCGTACGGCGAGTTCAACCGGCCCTCCGCAGGCCAGCCGAGCGAAAGCTGGCGTCCGCTGTCCGTCCACCCGTAGGCGGACGGGACCAGCGCAAGCGACCCCAACAAGACGACCAACCCCCTCACGAAGCGAGGCAGGGTAGCTCAGAAGATCTCAGGGCACCAGGGCGCGAGCCCGGTGCGGCGGAAGATCGAGTCTGCGCGGTCGATTGCGCCTTCCCGGAGCTCCTCCACGCGAAGACCGCGTGCCAGCTCGGCGAACGTGAAGCCGCCGAGGTACACGGAGCCGAGCGCGGTCACGTCGCAGCGCAGATCAGCGTCGTCGTCCGTTCGCTCGCACGAGCCGCCGGCGAGCTTCCAGCGACCTTCGTTCCACGGCGCGAACGCGTCGGCGACGTCGAACACGACTTCGCCGTCGTGCGCGTACGAGCGCGCGGAGAGCGCCGCGCCGACGTCGACGAGGCGCACCCAGAGCCCGTCGCTGACGCGGAACTTCATCCGGCGCGGCTTCGCGAGCAGGAAGAAGAGCGGGTGGTCGATCGGCAGCAGATCCGCGCCGATCGACGCCTGCCAGTCGATGTCGAGCAGGAAGCGCCAGATCTCCGCCGTCCCGCGCGGTGTCGCGCCGATCGCTTCGATCACGCCGAGCTGCGCGGCCGACGAGCCTTCCGCCCACTTCATGTTGTGCCGGTAGATCGCGTACGCCTGCGGCTCGCCGTCGAGCTCGAGCAGCGCGAAGCGCTTCGGCCCACCGCCCTCACGGCGCTCGGGCGGGTCGTTGACCACGCGGTTCTCCCACCAGGGACGCTCGCGCCGGAACATCCCGGGCGTCTGCTGAAGCGCGCGCTCCCAGACCGGCGGGAGCTGCTCGAGCGCCTCGGCCGGCTCGAGCAGGCGCACGCGACCGCGCGGCTCGAACGGCTGGGCGAACTGGGAGTGCTCTCGTGCAAGCGAGATCTCGCCCGTGTCCGACGCCATCCCGTAGCCGAAACGCCCGTAGATCGTCTCCTCGGACGCCCATAGCGCCGCGATCGGCTCGCCACGCTCGTGGATGTCGTCGATCTGCGCGCGCATCATCGCGCGGAGGACGCCGCGGCGACGATGCGTCGGGTACACGCCGACGACGGTGACACCGGCGCAGCGAACGATCCCGCCCGGAACTGCCATCTCGAACGGGAAGACGCCCGCACCGCCGACGATCGAGCCGTCCTCACGGGCGGCGTGCATCCGCTCGAACGGCAGGCTCTGGCTGAACTTCTCGGAGCGCTCCGGCGTCGGCTCGGCGCCGAAGTACTGGCCGATCGCGAGGAAGGCCTGCTGGAACTCCTCGAGATCGGTGCAGGGCGTGACGTCGAAGCTCACTAGAACTCCTCCGGGCAGTACGGTGGCAGCGCCGTGCGGAACAGTGCGTCTGCTCGGAGGAGCGATCCCGAGCGCAGTTCTTCGACGCGGCCCGCCGAAGCGAGTCGCCCGAAGCCGAACGCACCCAGGTAGGCACTTGCAAGATCTGCGACGTCGAGGCGAAGGTCCGCGTCGTCGTCCGTCCGCTCCACGCGCGGGCCGACGCGGTAGCGGCCCGCGTTCTCGGGCAGGACACGGTCGCGCACCTCGAGCACGACCTCGACGTCGCTTGTGAACGGACGGCGGCGAAGCGCTTCTTCGACGTCCACGAGCCGTAACCACAGGCCGTCCCGCCCGTTGAGATGGAGCGCGCGCGGGTCGTTAACCAGCAGGAACAGCGGCGATCCAGGGTCAAACATCTCCAGCTTCACGCGCGTCGTCAGATCGATCCCGAACAGGTAGCGCCAAAGCTCTCGGGTCGCGACCGGTGAGGAGGCGAACGCCTCGATCACCCCCACCTCTCCGCGGGCGTAGCTGTCCTTCCACTCTTCCTTGACGCGATAGACCGCGTATCCCGCGGGCTTGCCATCGAGCTCGAGGAGGACGTTGAAGCGGCGGCTCGCGCCTCGACGGCGGTGCTCGTAGTCTCGAAGGCGATGCTGGCGCCACCAGTGCTCGCTGCGACTGAGGAGTCCAGACCGCTGGGCGCGGAACGCATTGTAGAGGGGCGGGAACAGCTCGTTCGCCGCCTCCTCGTCGACTAGCCGCGTGGCTCCAGTCGGCCCGGGGTCGTCGCGCCACGCGATGCGGTCGCTCTCGGCGTCGAGCGTCAGATTGTGTGTGGCGACCCCGAATCCGAACCGGCCGTAGATCTGCGCCTCCGAGGCGAAGAGCGCCGCCAGCGGTTCCCCGTGGTTGCGCGCGTCGCGGAATAGCTGTTCCATGAAACCGCGCAGGATCCCACGGCGTCGGTGGGTCGGAACGACGCCGATCCACGTCACGCCGGCGGTCGGCAGGGTGCCGCCCGGAATGGAGAGCTCGAACTCGTACGAAGCACCGAAGCCGACGGCGCGCCCGTCGTCGAAAGCGCCGACGGTCCGCTCGAGCTTCATCGATCGGATCTCGCGCTCCCAGTCCGGGTCTTCGAACGACTCGCCGAACGCGTCCATGGCGGCTCCCATCGCCGCGCGCAGCTCGTCCTCGCCGGGTCTGCGAATCTCGATCGCCACTAGGCGATCTTCTCAAGCGGCGCGTAATCGAGCACGAGGCGCCGCTCGGTGCCGTCGTCGGCGAAGCGCACCGTGACGACGCCGCCGGCTTCGATCCGCGTGACCACGCCCTCGCCGAGCGTTCCGTGCCGCACCGAGTCGCCGGTCATGAGCGTCGGGACGTTCGTGCGCGGCGCGATCTCCGGAGCGGGCGAGCGGGCCGTCCAGGTCGCGGGCGCGAGCCGCTCGCGCTCGACGTGCTCGGTGGGAAGCTCGTCCAGAAAGCGGGACGGCAGGTTGTAGTTCCTCCCGCCGTACAGCGCGCGCGACGAGGCGTGCAGCAGCGTCAGCCGCTCGCGCGCACGCGTCAGGCCGACGTAGGCCAGGCGCCGCTCCTCCTCGAGTGAGTTCTCCTCGATCGAGCGCGCGTGCGGGAAGATCCCCTCCTCCATCCCGATCATGAAGACGGCGCGGAACTCGAGACCCTTGGCGTTGTGCAACGTCATCAGCGTCACGAGCGATGCCTCGCCTCGAATCGCGTCCTGGTCGGAGTAGAGCGAGATCTCCTGCAGGAACGACGAGAGCGACGGTTCCTCCGTCTGCTGCTGGTACTCCTGCGCGACGCTGACGAGCTCCTGGAGGTTCTCGAGCCGCCCCTGTGCCTCGACGGTGCGCTCGGCCTCGAGCGAGTCGATGTAGCCCGAGCGCTCGAGCACGTCCTGGACGATGTCGGCCACCGGGCGGTCGAGCTCGGACATCAGCGACTGGATCATCGTGCGGAAGCTCGTCACCGCCTTCGCCGACTTCGTCGCGAGCCCCGCTTCCTCGGGGAACTCCATCGCCTCCCAGAGCGAGATCCCGCGCCCGCTCGCGTAGTTCTGGAGGCGCGCGAGCGACGAGTCGCCGATCCCTCGGCGCGGCTTGTTCGCGATCCGCAGCAGGCTCACCGTGTCGAACGGGTTGTCGAGCACCTGGAGATACGAGATGAGGTCCTTCACCTCCGCGCGCTCGTAGAAGCGCGGCCCGCCGATCACCTGGTACGCGATGCCCTGGCGCACGAGCACGTCCTCCAGCACGCGCGACTGCGCATTGGTTCTATAGAAGACCGCGATCTCGTCGCCGTTGAAGCCCTCCTCGACGAGCCGCGCGATCTCGACCGCGACGAACCGTGCTTCCGCGTGCTCGTCCTCGAGCTCGACGACGCGCACGGGATCGCCGATCCCGAGGTCGGACCAGAGGTTCTTCGGCTTCCGCTCGCGGTTGTTCGAGATCACCGCGTTCGCGGTCTCGAGGATCGCGTTCGTGGAGCGGTAGTTCTGCTCGAGCGCGATCGTTTTCGTGCCGGGGAAGTCGCGCTCGAACTCCATGATGTTGCGGATGTCAGCTCCGCGGAACGCGTAGATCGACTGGTCGGGGTCGCCGACGGCGAAGAGGTTCAGGTGCTTCTGCGCGAGTAGCTGCAGCAGCCGGTACTGCGCGTGGTTCGTGTCCTGGTACTCGTCGACGAGGATGTAGCGGAACGCCTTCTGCCACTTCTCGCGCGCCTCGGGGAAGCGCTCGAGCACCTGGACGGTGAGCATCAGCATGTCGTCGAAGTCGACGGCGTTCGAGGCGTGCAACCGGCGCTGGTAGAGGTCGTAGACGTCGGCGACCGTCTGGTCGTAGAACGAGGCGACGCGCTCGCGGTAGTCGTCGGGCGTAATCAGCTGGTTCTTCGCGTTCGAGATCTGCGTGTGGATCCCGCGCGGGACGAAGCGCTTCGTGTCGCGCTCGAGCTCCTCGAGGACGTTCTTCACGAGCCGGATCTGGTCGGCCTGGTCGTAGATCGTGAAGTTCGTCTTGTAGCCGAGGTGCGGCGCCTCCCGGCGCAGGATGCGCCCGCACGCCGCGTGGAAGGTGAGGATCCACGTGCCGCGCGCGTCCTCGCCGAGCAGATCCCACTGGCGGGTCCGCATCTCGTCGGCGGCGCGGTTCGTGAAGGTGATCGCGAGGATCTCGTTCGCCTTCGCGCCGATCGCGCCGATCAGGTGCGCGACGCGGTGCGTGAGCACGCGCGTCTTGCCCGAGCCCGCCCCGGCGACCACGAGGACGGGCCCTTCGGTGTGGAGCACGGCGTCGCGCTGGGCTTCGTTCAGCCCGGAGAGGTAGGTTTCTGGCGAGACGACCGGCACTCCGGCGATGCTAGCGAGGAGGACGGCGATGGCCGACGGCGATTCTGCACTCGACATCGAGGCGCTCGCGCGCGAGAACGACGACTTCCGCCGGGAGGTGCGGACGGCCGAGCACAGCCAGATCGTGCTGATGACGATCCCGTCCGGCGAGGAGATCGGCGAGGAGGTGCACGAGGGGATCGACCAGACGCTCGTCTTCGAGGACGGCGAGGCGGAGGCGGTGCTCGAGGGGGAGTCGTTCCCCGTGCGCGCTGGACAGCTCGTGCTCGTCCCCGCCGGCACGCGCCACAACTTCATCAACCGCGGCTCCGGCCCGCTCAGGCTCTGGACGGTGTACGCACCGCCCGAGCACGCGCCGGGAACCGTCCACCACACGAAGGCCGAGGCAGACGCGGCCGAGGAGGCTCACTGATGGCGCACAGCTTTGGGACGATCGACGAGCTCGGCGACAACTACGGCTTCCGCAAGGTTCGGCAGGGCCTCGGCGTAACCGCATTCGGGGTGAACGCGATCGTCTACCCGCCGGGCGCGGAGGGCGTTCTCCACTACCACGACGAGCAGGACGAGCTCTACTTCGTGCACAGCGGGACAGCCCGCTTCGACGTCGACGGCGACGTCCGCGAGCTCGGCCCCGGCGGCCTGGCGCATGTCGAGGCAACGACGCCGCGGATCGTCTCGAACGTCGGCGACGACGACCTCGTGCTGCTGATCATCGGCGGCAAAAACGGCTACGTCGGCCGCGACGGGCAGCTCGTGAACGCCGAAGACCTGGCGAAGCGCCAGGCGATGAGCAGCGGCGAGTTCAGCGCGTCAACCTAGTCGCTGCTCCACGAACGACGCAGCGTCGCCGAGCGCCCGCTCGTCGCTCGACTTGAGGACCACGTCGACCTCCGGCCCGCCCGGATCGAACCGCGGGTACGAGCCGACGAGGACGTCCGGCCAGCGCTCGGTCGCCTCCGCGAGCAGACCCGCGATCTCACTCTCGCGCGTGCGGTACGTGCGACGCCACGAGCCAATCGGCTCGCCGCGACGGAGCTCGTCGGCGAGCTCGTCGAACATCGCCTCCATCTCCGAAGGAAGGCCCGGCAAGACGTAGACATTCTCGATCGCGAAGCCGGGCGCGCCGCCGCGCGGGTTCGCGAGCGGCCGGCTCCCTTCGGGCAGAAGCGCCCAGCGCGCCGCGTACTCCGGGTCGCGCGTGAAGCGCGCACGCAGGTCGGCGGCCACCTCCGGGACTTCCCGCTGCTCGACGCCGAACGCGGCGGCGATCGCCTCGCGAGTCAAGTCGTCCGGCGTGCCGCCGAGCCCGCCCGTGACGAGCACGAAGTCGAAGGCGGGCGCCTGCTCGCGCACGAAGCGGGCGACCTCGTCGATCTCGTCGGGCAGGGCGGAGATCGAGCGCACGCGGACGCCGAGCTGCTCGAGCCGCTTCGCCAGCCAGGTCGCGTTCGTGTTTGCGACGTCGCCGGAGACGATCTCGTTGCCGATCGTTAGGATCGCGGCCGTCGCCACGCGTCGAAGCCTATGCTCGCGCCGTGATCAGGGACTTCGAGGACGCTGATGCGGAACCCGCGTCGGACCTGATCGCCCAGCACAGCCCGTGGTTCTCGACCGCCGAAGGGACGCGACACCGCCGCCGTGCGGTTCCTCCGCGCGCGCACCTTGAGTACTGGGTCGCGGAGGACGCCGGCCGGATCGTCGGGTGGGGCGAGGCCGAGTTCGACTGGGCCATCGAAGCCGAGGACGTCGGCGGCCTCTGGGCGATCGTCCACCCGGACCACCGGCGGCGCGGGCTTGGCTCGGCGCTGTTCGAGCGCGCAGCCGAGCATCTGACCTCGCGCGGCGCACGAGAGCTCCGCTGCTGGGCGGAGGCCGAGAGCGCGCCGTTTCTCGAGCGGCGCGGGTTCGCGCCGGGCCGGAGCGACCGCCTTTCCGCGCTCGACCCGCGCCTCGTCGACACGTCGCGCCTGGCGACGCTGCCCGACGGCGTCCGGATCGTCCCGCTGGCCGACCTCCTCGACCGCCTGCCTGAGGTGCACGCGCTCTACACCGAGGCGGCCGCGGACATGCCGGCCGACGCCCCGGAGACGAACGTCTCGCTCGACGAGTGGCTCTCGGAGACGATCGGCAGCCCCGACCTCGACCGCGAGCTCAGCGTGGTCGTCCTCATCGACGACCGGCCGGCCGCGCTCTCCTGGGTCAACGCGAACCGCGCGCACGGGCTCGCGGATCACGACCTCACGGGAACCGCGCGCGCCTACCGGCGCCGCGGGCTCGCGCGGCTCGCGAAGCTGGAGGTCGTTCGGCGTTGCGCCGAGGCGGGCATCTCCCGCGTCATGACGGAGAACGACTCCGAGAACGCGGGCATGCTCGCGATCAACGACGAGCTCGGGTTCGCGCCGTACACGGTCGCGACCGAGTGGGTGAAGCGACCTGCGTGAGCGAGGTCATGCTCACGTACCGCGCACCATCCGCCGACGTGAAGGCGGTGCGTTTGCGAACCGAGGCCTTCAAGCGCGCGGCGCCGCTCGAGTTCAGCAAGCGCGGCCGAACGCGGACGTGGGAGCTGCGCGTCCCGCGGCCGGACGGGCTCGCACGGCTCGAATACGAGCTCGAGCTGGAACGCGCGGACGGGACGACCGAGACCGTCGCCGACCCCGAGAACCCGCTGCGCGCGAGCGCGCCGTTCGGCGAACGCTCGGTGCTCGAGCTCGACGGCTACGAGCGGCCCGTCTGGCTCGACGACGACGAGGCTCCCGGCGGGACGATCGAGCCTCTCTCGATCCGGTCGCGGCTTCTGCGGGCCGACGTCGGCGGGTTCGTCTGGTCGGCGAACGGCGTCGAGGCCGACGCGCTGCTGCCGCTGCTCGTCGTCCACGACGGGCCCGAGTACGTGCAGCACTCGTCGCTGCTCCGCATGTTCGACTCGGCGGTCGCCGAGCTCGAGCTGAAGCCGTTCCGCGCCGCGCTGCTCGCGCCGCCGGGCGACCGGAACGAGACGTACTCCGCATCGACCCGCTACGCGAACGCGCTCGCCTCCGAGGTCGTCCCGGCGCTTCGCGAGCTCGCCCCCACCCCCGACCTGTCGGGAGCCCGCGTCGGGATGGGCGCGAGCCTCGGCGCGCTTGCCGCCTTTCACGCGCACCGCGTCCACCGCCACCTCTTCGGCGGGCTCTTTCTGCAATCCGGCAGCTACTTCCGCCGGACGACCGACCAACAGGAGACGGGCTTCCCACGGTTCGAGCGGATCTCGCGCTTTGCCGGCGGCGTGCTTCGTGCGGACGCCTCCCCCGCGCCGATCCCGATCGTGATGACCTGCGGCCGCACCGAGGAGAACGTCGCGAACAACCGCGCACTCCGTGACGCGCTCGTGCGGCAACGCTACGACGTGCGGCTGCACGAGCATCCCGACCTGCACAACTGGGTCTCGTGGCGGGACACCTTCCACCCGCACCTCGTCTCGCTCCTGGAGCGGCTCTGGGGATGAACAGGCGCGAAGTCTCGATCGAAGGCGGGACGGTGCTCGCGTACGGGCACTGGGGTCGGCCAGTGCTCGCGTTCCCGTCCGAGCAGGGGCAGGCGTGGCAGTACGAGGAACGAGGAATGGTCGAGGCGATCGCCCTGCTGATCGACGCCGGCCGTGTGAAGCTCTACTGCGTCGACTCCTACGATTCGCAGAGCTGGCAGGCGCAGCACCTTCCGCTCGAGGAGCGAGCCCGGCGGCACGGGTTCTACGAATCGTGGATCCTGGACCATGTGGTGCCCTGGATCGCGGCGGACTCGGGTGGCGCGGGCGAGCTCGTCGCGACGGGCGTGAGCTTCGGGGCCTACCACGCGGCCAACTTCGCGCTCAAGCGGGCCGACGTGTTCCCGCTCGCGATCTGCCAGAGCGGCGTATACGACGTCTCCGTCGTAGGCTGGGGCGAGCGCGGTGACAGCGTCTACTTCAACAACCCCGGCGACTACGTTGCCCACTTGAACGGCGAGCACCTGGACTGGCTGCGCGGACGCGTGTCGCTCGTCCTCGTCTGCGGGAGCGGTCAGTGGGAGGACACGACGGGCGCCCTCGAGAGCACGCAGCGCTTCGGCGCGCTGCTCGGCGAGCAAGGCATCCGCTGCGAGGTCGACGTCTGGGGGAACGAGTACCCGCACGACTGGCCGTCCTGGCGCGAGCAGCTCGCGCACCACCTGCCGAGGTTCGTCTGATGCCGTCGCACCTGATCGGGCTGCTGCTCGGGACCGAGGACGACTGGCCTTCCGCCTTCGAGTCGCTCGTCACGAAGCTTGGGCCGATCCGCTGGCGAGGCGAGGCCCACGAGCTCACGACCGAGCGGATCGTCAACGAGCCGTTCGACCTCCGCTCGCGGCCGCGCTACTCGCTCGTGATCGACCGGCTCGCCTGGTGGTACGACCTCCCGCGCGCGTGGCTGAAGAAGGTCGCGCTGATGGACGACGTCTACCTGCTGAACAACCCGTTCACGTTCCAGTCGATGGAAAAGCACTCCGCCTACTGCGCGATGATGCGGCTCGGGCTGAAGGTTCCGGAGACGTGGCTGATCCCGCACAAGGTCCCGCCCGACAACCCACGCTTCGTCGAAACCGCCGAGCGCTACAACCTGCCCTTCGAGTTGACCGAGATCGGGACGGAGGTCGGCTACCCGCTCTTCATGAAGCCGTTCGACGGCGGTCAGTGGATCGGCGTCTCGCGCGTCGCCTCGCCGGAGGAGCTCCGCAAGCACTACGACGAGTCGGGTGAGCGGATGATGCACGTGCAGGGAGCGCTCGAGGACTTCGACGTCTTCGCGCGCTCGCTCTCGATCGGTGCCGAGACGATGGTCATGCGCTTCGAGCCGGACCGTCCGATGCACGACCGGTACCAGGTCGAGCACGCGTTCCTCTCGCCGGACCTCGGCTGGGAGGTCGTGACGGTGTCGCGGCTCGTGAACGCGTTCTTCCGGTGGGAGTTCAACTCGTGCGAGACGATCGTCAAGGACGGCGAGGCCTCGCCGATCGACTACGCGAACGCCTCGCCCGACGTCGCGATCACGTCGCTGCACTACTACTTCCCGTGGGCGATGCGCGCGCTCTTGCGCTGGTCCGCGTTCTGTGTCGTCACCGGTCGGCCGATGCGCGTCGATCTCGACACGCGTGAGTACTTCGCGGTCGGCGACCGTCAGGACCTCTCCTACGACGAGAAGCTGCGTGAGTACCGGCGACTCGCGGACGAGTACTTCGAGACCGGGCGTTACGAGGAGTTCGTCTCGGAGTCGCTCGGTCACCTCGACGAGCTGACGATCGAGTACTTCGAGGGCCCCTCGTTCGACGAGCTGCTCGTGCAGACCGTCCGCTCGACGTTCCCGGTGCAGGAGCAGGAGCACTTCGTCGAGCACTACCGCGGGCTCGTCGGGTCGTGGGTCGCCGACCAGCGCGCGGGGATCTGATGCGCTAGGCTCCGCGCGCCGGACACATATCTCCGGCCGGTGTGTCGCAGCGAAATCCGGTGCAAGCCCGGTGCTGTCCCGCAACTGTCAAGCCCCCTCGGGGGACGAGCCAGGACGCCTGCGCCACACCGACGAACACAGCCCTCGGAGGAAGGGACGTTCGGCGGATCGCCGCCCAACACACCTCCTCCGCTCAACGCGGAGGTTTTTCATGGTCAAGAAACTGCTCGTCGCCTGCCTGGCAGGGGCAGCCGTCCTCGCACTGTCACCCGGTGCTGTCGCCGACACGGCCGCGACACCGAAGCCGTTCCCGGTCGTGCTCTCCACGCCCACGGGGAAGGTCACCATCCGCAAGCAGCCCAGGCGGATCGTCTCCCTGTCGGCCACCACGACGGAGACCCTCTTCGCCATCGGCGCCGGCCGCCGGGTCGTCGCCGTCGACGATCTCTCCAACTACCCGGCCCGAGCGCCGAGGACGAAGCTCTCGGGGTACACGCCGAACGTCGAGGCGATCGCGGGCTACCGGCCCGACCTGGTGATCGTCCGGACCGACTCGGGCCTGACGGAGGCGCTCGGGAAGCTGAAGATCCCGGTGCTCGTCCAGCCCGAAGCGGCGAGCCTCACCGCGGCCTACGGACAGATCACGCAGCTCGGCCGGGCGACCGGCTTCCGCAAGGGAGCGGCTGCAACGGTCAGCTCGATGCGCGGGCGAATCAAGAAGGCGCTCGCATCCGTTCCTCGCGGCCGAACGCTCACCGTGTACCACGAGCTGACGACCGACTACTACTCGGTCACGTCCCGCACCTTCATCGGCCAGATCTACCGGATGTTCGGGCTCCGCAACATCGCGGACAGCGCCGGCGGTACGAGCGACTACCCGCAGCTGTCGGGTGAGTACATCGTCGCGTCGAACCCCGACCTGATCTTCCTCGCCGACTCGAAGTGCTGCGGGCAGAGCCTCGCAACCGTCTCGGCCAGGCCTGGTTGGAGCACGACCCGCGCGGTCCGCGGGCGGAACGTCGTGCGGCTCGACGACGACGTCGCGTCGCGCTGGGGACCGCGCGTCGCGTCCCTCGTGCAGACGGTCGCGGCCTACGTGAAGCGGGCACGCTCGACGTGAGCGCCGCCCGCGAGCACGGTCTCCCGGCGGTCGCCGCACCGCGCGTCGGCGTCTCGTGGACGCTCGTCGCGCTGGCCACGCTGCTGGGAGCCGTGCTCGTGGGCCTGGTCGTCGGGCCGGTGCCGATCGGCGTCGGCGAGATCGCGCGCTCTGCGCTCGCGCACGTGCCTTTCCTGAGCGTCACGACCCCGCTCGACGCTGCACAGGAGGCGATCGTCTGGGAGCTTCGCTTCCCGCGCGTCGTGCTCGGCGCGCTCGTCGGCGGGATGCTCGCGCTCTCCGGCGCCTCCTACCAGGGCGTCTTCCGGAACCCGCTCGCAGACCCGTACCTGCTCGGCGTCGCCGCAGGCGCAGGGTTCGGCGCGACGCTCGTGATCGCGTACGGGCCTGCCGGCGTGGACGGTTTCGTCCTGCCGCTCGCATCGTTCGCGGGTGGCATCGCCGCTGTGGTCGCCGCGTACCTGATCGGCCGCTCGGTCGGCGGCGGCCGGACCACGGCGACGCTCATCCTCGCCGGCGTCACGGTCGCGGCGTTCCTGACGGCCGCGCAAGTGTTCGTGCAGCAACAGAACTCGGACACGCTGAACGAGGTGTACGCGTGGCTGCTCGGCGGGCTGACCACGGCCGGCTGGGGCGACGTGCTCACGGTTCTCCCCTACGTCGCGATCAGCGCGGCGGTCCTGCTCCTGCACCGGCGCACGCTCGACGTCCTCGCGGTCGGCGACGAGGAGGCGCGCTCACTCGGGCTCGACGTGACGCGACTGCGGTTGCTCCTGGTCGCGGCCGCGACGCTCGGCACCGCCGCAGCAGTCGCCGTGAGCGGGCTGATCGGCTTCGTCGGCATCGTCGTCCCCCACCTCGTGCGGCTCGTGGTCTCCTCGAGCTACCGCGTCATCCTGCCGCTGTCCGTGATCGTCGGAGCGGCGTTCCTCGTGCTCGCGGACGTCGTCGCGCGCACGATCCTCTCGCCCGCCGAGCTGCCGATCGGCGTCGTGACCGCGTTCATCGGCGCGCCCTTCTTCGCGCTCGTGCTGCGCACGACGAGGAGCTCGGCGTGAGCGCCGTCGCGTTCGACTCGGTCTCGGTGTCGGCCGGCGGCAAGACGATCGTCGACGGCGTCTCCTTCGAAGTCGAGCGCGGCGAGTGGGTCTCGATCCTCGGGCCGAACGGCGCAGGCAAGACGACGTTGCTGCGCGTGCTCGCAGGCACTATCAGGTTCCGCGGCGAGGCGAGCCTCGACGGGCGTCGCCTTGGCGGTCTGCGCAGGCGCGAGGTGGCGCGGCTCGTCGCGCTCGTCCCGCAGACGCCGGTCGTGCCTGCGGCGATGACGGTGGCGGAATACGTCCTGCTGGGCCGTACGCCGCACCTCTCACCGCTCGCCCAGGAGGGCGTCGAGGATCGCGCGGCCGCCGCCGCCGCCGTGAGACGGCTCGACCTCGGCGAGCTCGCCGAGCGCGAGCTCGGCTCGCTGAGCGGCGGCGAGCTCCAGCGCGCGGTGATCGGCCGGGCGCTCGCGCAGGCGGCGCCGATCCTGCTCCTCGACGAGCCGACGACCGCGCTCGACATCGGGCACCAGCAGCAGGTGCTCGAGCTCGTCGACAGTCTGCGCCGCGAGGAAGGGCTGACCGTCGTCGCCGCGATGCACGACCTCACACTGGCCGCGCAGTACGGCGACCGCGTCGTGCTCGTCGACCGGGGCCGCATCGTGGCCGAGGGCAGCGCGCGCGACGTGCTCACCTCCGAGCGGGTCGAGGAGCTCTACGGTGCTCGCGTTCGCGTCGTCGACGGGGTGGTCATCCCCGTCCGCCAGCGGTGAGCCTCATCGTCCTGCTCGGCGGTGCGCGCGCCGGGAAGTCGGCGCTCGCGCTCGAGCTCGCGCGCGATCAGGGAGCGCCGGTCGTCTACATCGCGACCGCCGAAGCCGGCGACGAGGAGATGGCCGCGCGGATCGCGCAGCACCGAACGGAGCGCCCTGAGACGTGGCGGACGGTCGAAGAGCCGATCGCGCTTCGTTCGGCGCTCGCCTCGGTCGAGCCCGACGCGTGCGTCGTCGTCGACTGCTTGACGCTCTGGGTCGCGAACCTGCTCGCGCGCAACGACGACGTGCGCGCGGAGGCCGACGCGATCGCGAAGCTCGCGGCCGGTCGGCGCGGGCCGACGATCGTGGTCTCGAACGAAGTCGGGCTCGGGATCGTGCCCGCGTCCCCCCTCGGGCGCGAGTACCGCGACCTGCTGGGTGCGGTGAACGCCGCGTTCGTGCGCCGTGCGGACGATGCGGCGTTCGTCGTCGCCGGCTGCGCAATCCCGCTCCAACCCGGATGGCGGCCGCGTGCTTGACCTTCGCATCGAAGCACTGGACGCCCACGCGATGGATGCGGCGCGCACAGAGCTCGCCAGGAAGACGAAACCACGCGGGAGCCTCGGCCGACTCGAGGAGCTCGCGGTGCAGCTCGCAGGGATCGGCGTGAGCGATCCGCAGGCGGCGATCGTCATCGCGGCCGCCGACCACGGCTACGTCGACGAGGGCGTGAGCGCCTACCCGCCGGAGGTCACACGACAGATGCTGCGGGTCTTCGCCTCCGGCGGTGCCGCGATCTCGGTGCTCTCGCGGCTCGTCGATGCCGAGCTCGTGGTCGTCGATGCGGGCGTGCGAAAGGAGCTCGACGACCCTCGCGTCCGCTCGATGCGCATCGGGCCCGGCACCGCGAACGCCGCGAACGGCCCCGCGATGACGAGGGAGCAGGCGCTCGCCGGGCTCGAGGCGGGGGTCTCGCTCGCTCGAGAGCTCGCGAGTCGCGTGGACATCGTCGCCCTCGGCGACATGGGCATCGGGAACACGACGGCCGCGGGAGCCCTCCACGCTTCCCTGCTCGGCGTTCCTGCCGCCGCCGTCTGCGGGCCCGGAACCGGGCTCGACGCCGACGGCGTGCGCCGGAAAGCGAAGGTGATCGAGCGGGCGCTCGCCGCCAACGGCCGCCTCGACGATCCCGTCGACGTGCTCGCTGCGCTCGGCGGGTTCGAGATCGCGCTCCTCGCGGGGCTCGCGTTGGGGGCCGCCGCGGAGCGGCTCGCAGTCGTCCTCGACGGGTTCATCGTCACCGCAGCGGCGCTCATCGCCGCGCGCCTCGAACCGGCAGCCGTCGAGTACATGGTCGCGGGGCACCTCTCACCCGAGCCGGGGCACCGGCTCGGGCTGGCCGCGCTCGGGCTTCGCCCTCTGCTCGACCTCGAGCTCCGGCTCGGGGAGGGGACCGGCGCTGCGCTCGCGCTGCCGCTCGTTCGTGCGGCGCATGCGCTGCTCACGGAGATGGCGACCTTCGACCAGGCAGGGGTGGCGGATGCGGGCCGTTGAGCCGCCGCTCGCCGCTGTCGCGTTCCTGACCCGGATCCCCGTCGGCCGACTCGCCGAGCTCGACGGCACGGCCGTTCGCCGCGCCGCGCCGCTGTTTCCGCTCGTCGGCGGTGCGATCGGCGCGCTCGCAGGCGGTGTCGTCGACGTCGCCGCCGGCCCGCTGCCCTCACTGGGTGCAGCTGCCCTCGGTCTCGGGGTCGCAGCGCTTCTCACCGGCGCGCTGCACCTCGACGCACTTGCCGACACCGCCGACGCGTTCGGCGGGACGACGAGGGAGCGGCGGCTCGAGATCATGCGCGACCACGCGATCGGGTCCTTCGGCGCGGTGGCTCTCGTGGTCGTGCTACTGTTCGAGGCGTCGCTGCTCGCCTCGGAGGCGAGCGCGTGGAGCGCGTTCGCCGCGGCAGCCGCCTGCGGGCGCTGGGCCGCGTTGCCGCTCGCCGCATTCCTGCCGTCCGCTCGCGCAGAGGGCACCGCGCTCTCCGACCTCTCGATCGTGAGCGTCGCGCTCGGCCTGGTGGCCGCGTGCGGCGTTGCCATCGGCGTCCGCGGCCTCGAAGGGCTCGCCGCCGTCGGCGCGGCCATGGTGACGGCGCTCGTGCTCGGACTGTTCTTTCGCCGCTGGCTCGGCGGTGTCACCGGCGACACGCTGGGCGCGACCAGCGAGCTCGCGCAGGCCTCGGCACTCGCCGCGCTCCTCCTCGCATGACCCGGCTGCTGCTGATCCGCCACGCCGAGCCCGACGAGGATGCGCGCGGCCGCTGCTACGGGCGCCTCGACGTCGGGCTCTCGCCGACCGGCCTCGCGAGCGCGGCGCGACTCGCCGAGAGCCTCCACCCTGTCCAACTCGATGCCGTCTACGTCAGTCCGCGCCTCCGAGCAGTGCAGACCGCGAACGCGCTCGGCGCGAGCCACAACGTGGACGACCGGCTGCGGGAGCTCGACTTCGGCCAGCTCGAGGGGCGAACATACGACGAGATCGAGCGCGAACAGCCCGAGTTCTTTCGGAGCTGGATGGAGGCACCGACGCTGGTGCGGTTTCCCGGCGGCGAGAGCTACGCAGAGCTGCGTCAGCGCGTCGCGGCCGCGGTCGACGAGACCGTTGCGGCCAACGACGGACGAACCGTCGCGCTCGTCTCGCACGGCGGCGTGATTCGCGCAGCGCTCGCCGTCGCGCTCGGTCTGCCCGACGACCGAGCGTTCGCGCTCGACGTGGGCTACGCCCGCGTCAGCGTCGTCGACTGGTTCGGCGAAACGCGGGTGGTTCGCCTGGTCAACGGCGTCTCTGCCGACCTACCAGCCGACCTTGGCGCTTAGGATTGACCGGATGGACCGGCAGCGGGGAACCTTCGACGACCGGCAGCTGGACGTGCTCCTCGACCGGCTCGACGGCATCCGCTCGGAGCTGCAGACCCTGAACCGACGCCTCGACTCGCAGGAGAGCCTGCTCCGAATCGCCGGCGAGCTGTCGCGCCTCAACGAGTCGCTCGAGGCGCTCGCCTACGCCGCGCTCGGCCGGCAGCCGCCCCGGATCCGGCGCCGCGACGCCGGCTAACGAACGAGGCGGTAGACCCGGCCGTCGAGCGAGGTGGCGTAGAGCTCGCCGCGGGCGTCCTGGCCGAAGCTCGAGAGGCTTCCGATCCGCGTGCCCTCTCGACGCACGTCGGTCGCGCGGCCGCCGGACATCACGAGCGACCAGATCGTCCCCGTGCAGAAGTCCCCGAAGAAGTACCGCCCACGCGCGTCGGGAACCGCCGACCCGCGGTAGACGAAGCCGCCCGAGACCGAGCACCCGTCACCGCGTCCGTAGACGTGCACCGGAGAGACGAGGCGCCCGCGCGGGTTGGGCTCCTTCGACTCGAACCGCGCACGTCCCTCGAACACGTCCCAGCCGTAGTTCGCGAGCTCGCCGACCCGCGCGCGCGGCACCCAGTCGATCTCTTCCCATGCGTTCTGACCGACGTCGGCGATGTAGAGGTCGCCGTTCGCGCGGTCGAACGAGAAACGCCAGGGGTTGCGCAGGCCGAGCGCGGCGATCTGGGGGCTCGGCCTCGCGGCTGCGACGTTGATGCGAACCAGCTTGCCGAGCAGCGTGTTCATGTTCTGCGCTCGGTTTTCAGGGTCGCCGCCGGAGCCGCCGTCGCCCATCCCGACGTAGAGCCGACCGTCGGGGCCGAACGCCACCTGGCCGCCGTTGTGGTTCGGGTACGGCTGCGCGACGAAGAGCCACTGCTTGCGCGTGCGCGTCAAGGCCTGCGTGCCCGCGGCGTTCGAGCGGTACTCGACAACGCGCGTGTGGCCGTTCACGTCGGTGTAGTTGACGAAGAAACGCCGGTTCTTCGCGAACTGCGGGTGGAACGCGACCGACAGGAGCCCTTGCTCGCCGCCCGAACGCACGAGCCGCCGGATGTCGAGAAACGAGGTCGACCGGTAGCGCCCGTTGACCGCGAGCCGGATCCGCCCTGCCTGCTCGACGACGTAGAGCCAGCCGGGCTTGTTGGCCGGAGCGGAGACGTGCACGGGATCGCTCGCGCTCAGGATGCTCCGAAACGAGTACGCGACCGCGCCGGTCGACGACGTCTCGGCAGTCGATCCTGACGCGGCGCAGGCCGACCCGACGAGCGCAGCCAGCACGATCAAGACCCCCCGGCGCACCTCAGCGTTTTAGCAAGAGCTGACGCAGGTCGTCTTCCCTGCCCGGCTCCAGGATCGCCAGCACCTGGTCGCCGGCCTGGAGCTTCGTCGAGCCGACAGCGATCTCGGCCTTCCCACCTCGCAGCACGGAGATAAGGCGCGCGTCCTCGAGCGCGAGCTCGTCGACGCGCTTTCCGGCAGCCGGCGCTCCGGCCTCGATCTCGACCTCGACGATCTCGAGGTTCTCCTTCTTCAGCTCCAGCAGGTGGATCAGCTCGTGCGCGGGCACCTCGTGCTCGATCAGGCCCAGCACCATCTGCGTCGCCGACACCGTCTGCGGGATCTCGAGCAGATCGAAGACCTGCTGGTTTCGCGGGTCGTTGACGCGCGCGATCACGCGCTCGACCTGGTACTTCTCGCGCGAGAGCTGGCCGATCACGAGGTTGTCCTCGTCGTCGCCGGTCACGGCGATCACGATCTCCGCGGGCCGGCCGATCCCCGCGCGCTCGAGCACGAACATCTCGGTCGCGTCGCCCAGCTGCACCTGATGCTCGAACTCCTGCTCGAGCAACTCGTAGCGATCGGCGCGCTGCTCGACGAGCGTCACCTCGTGGCCGCGGCGGAGCAGCGTCCGCGCGACGGTGGACCCGACTTTCCCACCTCCCGCGACGATGGCGAACATCAGCTGCGGACCCGCGCCGCGCGAACCCGCTCGGTAAGCGTCTCGTACGCGGTCTTCGTCGGGCAGACGACGTCGAGCCCGCGGGCTGCGTAGAAGTCGGCCCTCGCGGGGTCGAGGAGCCGGACGACGACGGTGTCCACCTCGAACAGCTTCTGCGCGATCTGCGCCACGACGATGTTCGTGTTGTCGCCGTCGGTCGCCACGACGACCGCGTCGGCGTTTTCGATCCCGGCCTGGCGGAGCGTCGCCATGTCCATGCCGTGGCCGATCACGAACCCTCCGCGCCACCGTTCGCCCAGGCGGGCGAGCGCGGACTCGCTCTCGTCGACGGCTGTGACGTCCCAACCCTCTTCGGCCAGCGTCTTCGCGACGGTCGAGCCGACGCGGCCGCAGCCGACGACGATCGCTCTCATGGGAGCAGCGTAGCCGCGGAGGACGCCGCGAGCTCCTCCTCCTCGAGCACTCCCTGCGGGTAGGCGATCACCATCACCTCGCAGGGCGCCTTCCGAAGGACGTAGTCGACGGTCGGGCCGAACAGGCGGGACTGCCGTCGCCAGCGGGGAGACGAGCCCATCACGATCAGGTCCGCGCCGCCCGCGAGGGCGTGCTCGATCACGGCAGAGCCGATCGCGCGGGCCCGCACGACCACCGTCTCGACCTCGACCCCGTGCTCGCCTGCGAGGAGCTTCGCCTCGGCAAGGGAACTCACCGCGCGCTCCTCCTCGTCGTAGAGCGGCGCGTCGAGGGGCTGGTCGAGCGGTACGAGGACGACGTGGATGGCGGTGATCGACGCGCCGTGCTCCTCGGCGAGGCGGAGCGCAGTGGCGAAGACCTCGACGCCGATCGGGCCGAGCTTGACCGGCACGAGGATCCTCCGGTACTGCCCCTCCCGCGTCGGGACGATGTCGGCCACCCCCGGCCGCACGTGAGCGGTCAAAGCGATCCCGCGACGACGGCGAACGAGCAGGTACACCACGAATCCGGCCGCGAGCCAGAGGGGCCCGGCGATCCGCGCTGCATCGTGCGTTGCGACCGAGAGGACGAAGATCACCGCCGTCAGCGTTCCTCCGAGCAGCCCCAAGAGCGGCATCCACGGAGCCCGGAACGGGCGCGGCAGCTCGGGCTCGGTCCGTCGCAGGCGCACAACCGCAAGCTGCGCCGCGGTGAACGCGAGGAGGACGCCGAAGCTGTAGAGGCTCGCAAGGATCACCGACGCGCGTCCCGCGATGTCACTGCCGACGAGCAGCGCAACCGCGACGGCTGCGGTCGCGACGATCGCCGCGGGCGCATGAAGTGTGCGGCGGTTGAGCCGCTCGAAGGCGCGCGGCAGCATCGCGTACCGCGCGAGCGAGTACGACAGGCGGCCGGCGCCGGACATCGACGTCGTCGCCGCGGCCAGGAGCACGACGACGCCGCTCAGTGCGACCACAACGGTCACCACGTCGCCGAGTAGCCAGGGCAGCTCGGCTCCGATCGCGTCGGCGATCCCCGCCAACGGCGCAAGCCGCCATTCGTCCCCGAGTGCAGTCGTCCCGTTCTCGACCGGGAAGGCGGAGATCCCAACCACCCCGAGAGCGACCGAGACTGCGACGACCGCGCCGATCCCGGTGAACAGGCTTCGCGGCAGCGTTCGCCCGGGCTCCCGCGCCTCGGCCGAGAGGTTGGCGACGGTCTCGAGCCCTGTGTAGGCGAGCATCGCGAGCGGAAGCGCGAACGCCAGCTCATCCCAGGCAGGCTCCGCTCCGAAGTCGATTCCTCGGAACGCGTCCGGATCGAAGAGCAGCGCGAACCCGAGCACGATCAGGAGCGCGTGTGCCACCACCGCGACCAGCGCGACTGCAACTGCAAGGCGGTAGAGCTGCGGCCGCCGCACGAGCCTGATTCCCGAGAGCGCCACGATCACTGCTGCTCCGACCACGACGTCCCAGGGAGAGTCGCGAAGCCCTTCCAACCCGAGCGCGGCCAGGTAGTGCGGGACGAACAGCGCTGCGAGTGCCGTCACGATCAGGTAGTCGAGAAGCAGCACCCACCCGGTCGCGAAGCCGGCGGGGTCGTTGAACGCGCGTCGGACGAACAGCGCGGCCCCGCCGGGCTCGGGCATCGCCGCGGTTCCCTCCGCGTACGAGGCCGCGACGAGCAGGAAGACGCCGCCTGCTGCGAGCAGCACGAGCGGCGTGAGGCCGAGCGCGTACAGCGCGACCACGCCGAGCGCGAAGTACAGCGACGAGCCGATCTCGCCGTACGCGACGGAGGCGAGCGAACGGCCGTCGAGCACTCGCGTCAGACCTTCGAAGCGACGCGCCATCAGTTCCTCCGCAAGAGGTAGAGGCGTCCTGCACCCGCGGCGACGAGCAGAACGCCGAGGAAGAGGCCGAGGCCGCCGCCCACGCCCGCGGCGACCGTTCGCACGACGATCGCGACGCCGAGCGCGACGAGCAGGAGTGAGAGCACCTTCGTCATGGCGCCGACCGTCGTCCGGCGGTCACGAGGACCCTCACCGGGCTCAGCTTGAGCACCTTCTCCGCTGTTCCTCCGAGGAGCCGCCGACCGGGCAGAGCCGTCCGCGGCGCGCCCACGACGATGAGCTCGGCGTTTCTCGCCGCAGCCTCGTCGACGATCGCGCGCGGCGTCGAGCGTGCGCGCACGAGGCGCGACACGACTCTGACGCCGTACTCCTCGAGCAGGGCCTGCGCGTCGTCGAGCAGCAGATCGGCACGGTCCTCGAGCGCGCCGAGGTCGGCCGTAAGCGGGCGGTCGAGCGGGACCTCGAGCACGTGCAGCACGACGATTGTCGACCCGCGGTCGGCAGCCAGACGAGCAGCGGCGATGAGCGCGTCCTCCGACTCCGGCGACCGGACGATCGGGACGACGACCGTGCGGTACTCGGCGACGAGCGACGGCCCAACGACGAGCGCCGCCGCTCGACTCGTCTCGCGCAACGTAAGCCCGAGGCGCCGCCGGTAGACGATGTAGATGGCGAAGCCCAGCACGAGCCAACCGAGGCCGGCATAGCGCGTCGCGGGCGTCTGGACGACGACGACGAGCCAGGCGAGCCCGGTGCACAGACCGCCAAGCACTGCGAACACCGGCCAGTCGACTCCGGCGACGCGGAGGTTCGGCCGCCCGCGGAACAGGAGCTCTTCCTCGCGCCGACGGTAACGCAACACGACGATCGAGATGTGCGCGATCGTGAACGACAACATCGCGCCGAACGAGTACATCGTCCCCAGAAAATCGACCTGGCCGGGCAGCAACGTCGCGATCGAGACGATCCCGGCGAACACGACGAGCGCGATCCAGGGGGTCTTGTACCGGGAATGCACCTGGCGGAACACACTTGGAAGCTGTTTGTACGACGCCATCGCGTACGTGATCCGAGACGCCCCGATCACGCCCGCGTTCGTCGCGATGAAGAGGATCGTGGCGGCGAGCACGCCGACGTAAATCGTGAGTACGTCGAGCATCACGCCCGAGAGTCCCAACCCGTCGACCACACCGAGAACCGGGTCGTTCTGGTATCCGCCTTCCTCCGGCGGAAGCGCCAGCAGCGTCGTCTGCTCGCCGTTTATCTCGGTCACGGGCAGCGCCGAGAGCGCAACGGCAGGAAGCGTGAAGAAGATCGCGAACACGGCGATCGCCGTGAGCAGATACGCGCGCGGTACGTTGCGGGTCGGATCACGCGCTTCCTCAGCGAGGTTTGAGACCGTCTCGATCCCGGTGTAAGCGATCATTCCGACGGGAATCGCGAGGAGAAAGTTGCCCCAGCTCGGAGTCGTTCCGAGATCCACGTTCGCCACGAGGACGGCCGGGTTGAAGATGAGCACGAAGCCGATCACGACCAGCAGCAGCTGGGTTGCGAAGTCGACGACCGCGAGGGTGACGTTGAGCGCCGCAGCCTCGCGAATCCCGACGACGTTCACCGCCACGAGCAGGACGATCACGACAGCTCCCACGACGATGTCCCACGGGTTCGTCCGGAGCGGCTCCCAGAAGATCGAGAGGTAGTGCGGCACGAAGAACGCCGAGATCGAGATGGTGATGACGTAGTTCAGTAGCTGCGCCCACGCGGCTCCGAAGCTGACCGTCTCGTTGAACGCGTGCCGAGCGAAGCTCGACGAGCCTCCCGCCTCCGGATATCGAACCGTTCCCTCGGCGTAGGTCATCGTCGTCATGGCGAAGATCAGGCCGGCGATCACGAAGACGACCGGCGTCAGGCCCAGTGCGAAGACGGCGGTGACCCCGAGCGCGTAGTAGATCGAGGAGCCGACGTTGCCGTAGACGGTCGCGAAGAGGGAGGGCGCGCCGAGTACTCGGTCGAGCCCCTGCTGGCGACGACGCCGTGGCACCGCGCGACTCTAGCCCCTGGCCCGGTTAGCCTGTGCCGCGTGAGGATCCTCGTAATCGGAGCTGGGCAGGTGGGCACCACGATTGTCGAGGCGCTCCACGGCGAGCACGACGTCACGATCGTCGACCTCGACCCCGCGCGGCTTGCAGCGCTCGGGAATCGGTTCGACGTCGCGACGATCGAGGGGAACGGTGCCAGCCGCCGCACGCTCCAGGAGGCGGGGTTGCTCGAGTGCGACTTGATGATCTCCTGCACGTCACGTGACGAGATCAACCTGATCGCGGCGATCTTCTCGCGGAACCTCGCCCCGGAGACCAGCACGATCGTCCGGACGACCAACGAAGAGTATCTGGAGGTGTGGCGCGAGCGTCAGCTCGACGTGGACTTCATGGTGTCGTCCGAGCTCGAGACCGCAAACGCGGTCTCGCGGATCATCGGACTCCCTGCGGCCCGGCAGACGGACGTCTTCGCGGACGGTCAGGTGCAGATCGTCGAGTTCGACGTCGTGGCCCGGAACGAAGGGGAAGGCGTCGTCGGCGTGCCGTTGCGCGAGGCGCGGATTCCGCGCGACTCGAAGGTCGCCGGGATCATCCGGGGCGATCGCATGATCATCCCGCGTGGCGACCAGAGGATCGAAGTCGGCGACAGGGTGGTGATCATCGGCTCGCCGGACGCTGCGCGGATCTGGGGTGACACCCTTTCGGAAGACAAGCGCCGGCTCGACGACATCGTGATCTTCGGCGCGGGCAGAACCGGCCGGGCGGTGGCGCGCGCGCTCGTCGACCAGGGGTTGCGCGTGCGGATCATCGAGTCGGACGCGAAGCGCGCGCAACTCACCGCGGAGCAGTTCCCCACCGTGCGCGTCTATCACGCCACGGGCTTTGACCCTGAGTTCTTGGACCGAGAGCGGATCGGCCAGTCCCGCGCCGCGGTCTTCGTGATGCAAGACGACGCCAAGAACCACTACGCGGCGACGCTGGCGAAGCTGCACGGTGTTTCGTTCACGATCGCGATCGTCCACCAGGCCGCGTCGACAGAGGTGTTCGAGCGTGCGGGAATCGACGTTGCGATCAACCCGCGCCAGGTCACGGCCGAGGAGATCGTTCGATTCGCGCACGACCCGCGGACGCGGCAGGTCACGATGCTCGAAGGCGACCGCTTCGAGATCCTCGACGTCACGGTGCGTCCCGAGAGCGAGTACGCAGACCAGCCGTTCCGCACCATGCCGATCCGCGGCGCGCTCATCGGCGCGATCGTGCGCGACGGGCAGGCGATCTTCCCCCACGGTGACGACGTCCTCCGCGCCGGCGACCGTGCGATCATCTTCACCGAGTCTGCGCGCGCGACGCAGGTGGAGAAGGCTCTCTAGACCAACGTGGCCCGGCTGACCCGTGCCAGGCTGCGCCGCCTCTTCCGCCGCGAGTCGATCGGTGTCGACGTCAGGTCTGCGATCGGGCTCGTCGGAACGAACGTCAAGTACCTGAGCTTCGCGCTGCTCGCTCCGACCGCCGTCGCGATCGCCTACTCAGAGCCGCCGTGGCCATTCCTCGGTGCGGGCGCGATCTCGTTCGTGGTCGGATCGGCGATCGAGCGCGCCGGCCGCCACGGTGGGCACCTCGGCATCCGCGAAGGCTTCTTCGTCGTCTCGGTCACCTGGCTTGCGGTGTCCGGGGTCTGCGCCCTGACCTACATGCTCACGGGTGAGGACCAGCTCGCACATCCGATCGACGCGTACTTCGAGTCGATGTCAGGGTTCACGACGACGGGGGCGAGCGTCCTGACTGACGTCGAAGCGGTTCCGAACTCGGTCCTCTTCTGGCGGCAGCTGAGCCAGTGGCTCGGCGGCATGGGAATCATCGTGCTTGCGATCGCCGTGCTGCCGCGGCTCCGTGTCGGCGGGCGCCAGCTCCTCGAATCGGAGATGCCGGGTCCCGAAATCGAGCAGCTCTCGGCGCGGATTCGTGACACCGCCCGCCGGCTGTGGGCTCTCTACATCGGGCTGACTCTGATCCAGATCGGGATCCTCGCGGGCCTCGGCTGGACGCGGATCGATCCGAGCATCAACCTGTTCGAAGCCGTCTCGCACGCGCTCACGACGATGCCGACCGGCGGGTTCTCGACCGAGGCGCGCTCGGCGGAAGCGTTCGGCGCGGCGTCCCAGTGGACGATCACGATCTTCATGGCGATTGCCGGAGCGAACTTCGCGCTGATGTATCGCGCGCTGATCCGCCGTCGCCCCGGCGTACTGGTGCGCGACGAGGAGTTCAAGGTGTACGTCGGCTTCCTGCTTGCCGCGACGATCGCCGTTACGGCGATCCTCGTCGGTGACGACATCTTCAAAGGCGAGGAGGCGGTCCGCCACGCGGCGTTCCAGGTCGTCTCGACCATGACGACCACCGGCATGGCGAGCACCGACTTCAATGCGTGGCCGCTGCTCGGGCTCGTCCTGCTGATCGGTCTCATGTTCGTGGGAGGCTCCGCGGGCTCGACCGCAGGGTCGATCAAGGTCGTTCGACACTTGCTGCTCGGCAAGGGCTTGCGCCGCGAGCTCGACCAGACCGTTCATCCCGAGATCGTCGGCCGGATCCGCCTGAACCGACACGCGGTCGACGAGCGGGTCCTCCGTGCGGTCTCGAGCTTCATCCTGCTCTACGTCGGTCTCTTCGTCGTCGGCACGCTGCTGCTCGTCGTCGACGCCGACCGTGTCGGTCTGGACTTGCGCCTGATCGACGCGATCGCGGCGGCCGCGACGACCCTCGGCAACGTCGGCCCGGGCCTCGGGGTCGCCGGGCCGATGGGGTCGTTCGAGGCCTACAGCGACTTCTCCAAGCTGGTGTTGATCGCGCTGATGTGGTTCGGGCGCCTCGAGATCATCCCGATCGTCGTGCTCTTCACCCGAAACTACTGGCGCGCTTAGTTGCCGGGAAAAGTCCTGCGCACTTTCCCCGGCTAACTAGCCGTGGATCGAGACGATGAGCGGGATGATCAGAATCGCCACGACGTTCGCGATCTTGATCATCGGGTTGATCGCGGGGCCTGCGGTGTCCTTGTAGGGATCGCCCACGGTGTCACCGGTGACCGCGGCGGCATGGGCCTCGGAGCCTTTGCCCCCGAAGGCGCCGTCCTCGATCAGCTTCTTCGCGTTGTCCCAGGCGCCGCCGCCCGAGGTCATCGCGATCGCGAGGAAGAGGCCGGTCACGATCGTCCCGATCAGCAGCCCGCCGAGCATCTTCACCGAGATGATCCCGACGATGACCGGGAAGAGCACCGGGATGAGCGCAGGCGCGAGCATGCGCTTGATCGCCGAGCGCGTGACGATGTCGACCGCGCGCGTGTAGTCGGGGCGCCCTGTTCCCTCGAGGATCCCGGGGATCTCGCGGAACTGACGACGCACCTCCTCGACAACCTGGCCGCCGACCTGGCCGACGGCCTGCATCGCGAGCGAGGCGAAGAGGAACGGCATCAGGCCGCCGATGAACAGCCCGGCGATCACCCAGGCGTCGGAGAGGCTGAACGTCTCGTTCAAACCCGACTCCGCAAGTCCGGTCGTGTAGCTGTCGAACAGCACGAGCGCGGCGAGCGCGGCGGAGCCGATCGCGTAGCCCTTCGTGACCGCCTTGGTCGTGTTGCCGACCGCATCGAGCGGGTCGGTGATCGCACGCACCGACTCGTCGAGGTCCGCCATCTCGGCGATCCCGCCCGCGTTGTCGGTGACCGGACCGTAGGCATCGAGCGCGACGATCAGGCCCGTCATCGAGAGCTGGGCCATGACAGCAACAGCGATCCCGAAGAGCCCGGCGAAGTGGTTGGCGACGAGGATGCCGGCCGCGATCACGATCACGGGGGCGGCGGTCGCCTGCATGCCGATCGCGAGGCCTTCGATGATGTTCGTCGCGTGCCCCGTACGCGAGGCGCCGGAGATCGACTTGACCGGCCCCCAGCGCGTGCCCGTGTAGTACTCGGTGATCGCGACAAGTAGGAACGTAATTGCGAGCCCGGTGAGGCCGCACGCGTAGAGCTCGGTGAACGAGAAACGCCCGTCGTCGAAGGCCATCGTCACGGGGATGAACCCGATCGCCGAGAGCACGACCGCAACGAGCACCGCGAGATAGAGCGCGTTCATGATCGAGCCGCCGGGGCCGATCCGCGCGAAGAACACGCCGACGATCGACGCGAGGATCGAGATCGCGCCGAGCGCGAGCGGATAGAGGTAGAGCTGGTCGGCCTGGAACTGCGTCCCGATCAACATCGCGGCGACCGCGGTCACCGCGTACGTCTCGAAGAGGTCCGCAGCCATGCCCGCGCAGTCGCCGACGTTGTCGCCGACGTTGTCCGCGATCACCGCGGGGTTGCGCGGATCGTCTTCGGGGATGCCCGCCTCGATCTTCCCGACGAGGTCTGCGCCGACGTCGGCCGCCTTCGTGTAGATGCCGCCGCCGAGTCGCGCGAAAACCGAGATGAGCGAGCCACCGAACGCCAGCCCGACGAGGTCGTCGATCGCCGACTCCGGCGAGTTGCCGATCGGGCCCGTGAGGACCCAGTAGTAGCCCGCGACGCCGAGCAGCCCAAGCCCGACGACGAGCAGGCCCGTCACGGAGCCCGCACGGAACGCGACGTTCAGGGCCGGACGCAGGCCGCTCTTCGCGGCCTCGGCGGTGCGCGTGTTCGAGCGCACGGCGACGTTCATGCCGATGAAGCCTGCGGCGGACGAGAGCACGGCCCCGATGAGGAACCCGAGCGCCGTTCCCCAGCCGAGCTCGTCGTAGAAGCCGAGCAGCAGGAACGGCACGACGGCGACGGCGGCGATCGTCAGGTACTGGCGCTTGAGGTACGCCTCCGCGCCTTCCTGGATCGCGCGGCCGATCTCCTGCATCCGCTCGCTTCCGGCCGGCTGCTTGAGCAGCCACCAGGTCAGGCCCATTCCGACCGCGATCGCGATCAGTCCGCAGAGAATCGCGAAGCTGACGGCGTGCTCGTTGAAGAACTCCACTGGGTTCGGCTCCCCTCGTTACAAAGTCGCGCGCCGACCGGCTCGGCGCGGCGAGTTTCTATCACAGGCTCAGCCGCGGGAGCCTACTAGAGGGGAGTCTCAGCCCGTCGCAGCCGTCGCGTAGGCGAGCTGGAGGCTCGTGACCATCTGGCCGAGATCGCGGGAGAGCTCGGCGGGGATCTGCCCTTCGAGCTTCGGAAGCAGCACCTGGATCGAGTCGATTGCGAGCTGGGCCTGCTCGAGGTCCTTGCTCGACTCCTCGAGCTTCGCGTAGGCGATCTGGGCGAGCGTCGTGACCGTCGACAGGACGAGGTCGGCGACCCGGAGCTTCTTGATCTGCTCGATCAGCTGCTCGGGGGAGAGCTCAGGCTCGGACACGCTCGAGCACCTGTTCCGCGTAGATCTCCCGCAGCGTCGCGCCTTCCTCGAGCCGCGCGCGTTGCCGCTCGGCCGCGTTCGCCGTCGGGATCGTCAGGGGGACACCGAGCTCGTCGGCAACCGGCGTGATCCACTCCGCGAGCTGCTCGAGGCGCGCGCGGGCCGGAAGCACGTCACCGGTGGCGAGGTCGATCAGCTCGCCGGACAACCCGTACCTCGTCGCGCGCCAGAAGTTCTCCTCGATCAGCCGGTGCGGCTGATCCGGGATCGCCTCGCCTTCGTCCAGCGCGCGAGCGACGCGGCACGTGAGCGCGTAGATGAACGCCGCGAGCGCCTGACCCTCCTCGAGCGTCGGCTGCGCGTCGCAGATCCGCATCTCCACGGTCGGGTACGCGAGGTGCGCACGCACGCTCCACCAGATCTGCGTGTGCTCGGTGATCGAGCGCGTCCCGTAGAGAAAGCGGAGGTAGTCCTCCCACTCACGCCACGAGTCGAAGACGTCGGGCACGCCGCAGCGCGGGAACATGCGCGTGAAGATCTCGGTTCGCGCCGAGTGCAGCCCGGAGTCGACGTCTTCGACGAACGGCGACGAAGCGGACAGCGCGAGCAGCTCGGGTATGAAGTTACGAAGCTTCGACATCGTCTGGATCGCGCGGTCTGCACCGCGGATTCCCACGTGGACGTGGAGGCCGAACGTGTTGTTCCGCCAGACGACGTAGCGCAGGATCTTGTCGTTGAGCCGGTAGTGCGGCGTGTCGATGATCCGCTGGTCTTTCCAGTTCGCCCACGGGTGAGTGCCTGTCGACGCGAGCGCCATCCCGAGCGAGTCCGCGAGCTCGACGAGCTGCGTGCGGCGCTCGGCCACGCGCGCGCTCGCTTCCCCCCACGTCTCGCAGCGTCCCGTGCGCACCTCGACCTCGGACGCGATCAGCTCGCCCACGAGGAACTCCTCGAGCGGCGTGCCGAGTGTCGCGGCCTGAAGCTCCTCGAAGCGGTTGACGAGCTCGTGCGTCTCCGGGTCGAGGATCGCGAACTCCTCCTCCACGGCGAGGGTGAAGTCGCGTCCGTCCTCGAACGACTCGCGCGAACGACTGATGAGCTCCTCGTAGGGGAGCCGCTGCTCGTCGCCCATGGGGGCACTACAGTAGTTGAAGTGGAGGTGAACCTCCCCGAGCCCGAACGACCACGCGAGCGGCGCGGAAGCGTCGCGCGCGTCTGCATCGTCGGAGCAGAGTCGACGGGCAAGACGACGCTCGCGGCCGCTCTCGCTGATCACTACGACACGCTGTGGGTGCCCGAGTACGGCGCGCCGTACCACCACGTGGGACGCGGCGACCCGCACCGCCCGTGGTCGCCCGACGAGTTCGTGCACATCGCGCGCATCCGCGAGTGGTTCGAGGAGTTCCTCGCCGGCTATGCGAACCGCGTGCTCTTCTGCGACACCGACACGTTCGTGACCGCGGTCTTCAACGAGGTCTACCTGGGCACGCGAAACGAGGAGCTCGAGCAGGAAGCGCGCGCGCACCGCTACGCGCTCTATCTCCTCTGCGACGTCGACACGCCGTTTCACGCCGACAAGCTGGGCCTCCGGCGCGAGGAGGCCCGCCAGAAGATGCACCAGCGCTACGCCGACTACGTCCGCTCGACGGGCAGCCCGTGGCTCGAGCTGAGCGGGCCGCACGAGGAGCGCATGAAGCTCGCGACTGCTGCGATCGACGGCCTGATCAGCTGAGCAGCCGCGCCGCGACGCTCGGCCACGACCACTTCTCGGCAACCGTCCGCCGAGCCGCGTCGGCGAGCCTGCGTCGCTCGTCCTCGGGGAGCTCGAGCAGGGCTCGCAGCTTCCGTGCGAGATCGGCGGCGTCTCCGGTCTCGAAGGCGAAGCGAGGCTCGTCGAGGCCCTCGGCGATCTCCGCGAGCCCTGAGTGGCGGGCGACGAGCGGCAGCGAGCCTCCGGCAGCGGCCTCCGCCGCGACCATCCCGAACGCCTCCGGAAAGATCGACGGCACGACCGTCACGTCGCACAGCGGGATCAAGTGGACCAGGTGGCGGTGCTCGAGGGGACCCGTGAAGAGCGTGTCCGGCGGCGCGATCCGCTCGAGCTCCTCGCGGTAGTCGCCGAAGCCCACGATCACCGCGCGCACGTCCCCGAGCTCGCGCAGCGCCTCGAAGAGGACGTGAATTCCCTTGTTGTAGAGCAGCTTTCCGAAGTAGAGGACTGTCGGCCGGTCGCTCGTGAACCACTCCGCGAGCCGTTCCGCGTTCCCTTCGTCGGGCACCCGCTCGTTCGCATCACCGGGGTTCGGTGGATCGCTGCGAAGCTCGTCGAGCAGCGCCGCGAGCGCGACCTCCCGGTCCTCGGGCCGGAACTCGTCGACGTCGACGCCCGGCGGAACCTCCTGCACGCGGTCGACGTGGCCCACGACGTCCTCCAGCACCTCCCTGATGTGCGCGGAGCCGACGTAGACGGACGCGGCGTCCTTCAGCGACTCCCTTCCCCAGGCCGACAGCTCGTCGTTGCCGCGCATCGAGTACTCGAGCTCGGAGCCGTGTGCCTTCACCGCGAAGCGCGCGCCCGTCGCTGCGCCCACCGGCGCGCCGAGCAGCACGTGGTTCGCGAACACGAGGTCGGCCGGCAGGTGCTCGCGGAGCGCCGCGGCGTTCGCCTCGACGTACGCGTCACGCTCGGACTGCGTGAGGTCCTGCAGCAACCGCGCCTCGTGGCCCTCGTAGCGGTCGAGGACGAACACGGGCAGCACCGGGCCGATGCGCGGTCGCACGGTCGTGGCCCCGGCGAGGTCGAACCGCTCGGGATGCGGCTCCTGGGAGAACACCGTCACGTCGTGACCCGCGCGCGCCCACTCGCGCACGAGCGCCTGCGTGTAGATGTTCGATCCCGTCCCACTCAGCAGGTACCCGTGCCAGACGAGGATGCGCACGAGGGACCCCTCTAGGTCAGGTGGAAGTACAGAGCGTGCAGGAGCTCGACCGCGGGGTTCGACGTGTGGACCTGGACGTCGGCGGGGACGTCCAACAGCGCCTCTGAGTAGTTGAAGATGATCCGCACGCCGGCGCCGACGAGGTCGTCTGCGACGCGCTGAGCGCCGTCGGCAGGCACCGCGAGCACGCCCACGATGATGTTCTTGTCGCGCACCGCGCCCGCGAGTTCCGAGTAGTCGCTCACGCCCATCGTTCCGATCGATCGCCCGACCTTGTCCGGGTCGACGTCGAAGATCGCGGCGATGTTGATCCCGTGCTCGGCGAAAATCGGTGAGCTCGCGATCGCCTGTCCGAGGCGCCCCGCACCGACGAGCGCGATGTTGTGCTGCCCCTGCGTGCGGAGGATCTTCCTGATCTCCCCGAGCAGCGAGTCGATGTTGTAGCCGACGCCTCGCTTGCCGAACTTCCCGAACGCCGAAAGATCGCGGCGGATCTGCGTCGCGTTGATGTTCGTGTAGTCGGAGATCTCCTGCGAGGAGATCCGCTCCTTGCCCATCTTCTTCGCCTGCGTCAGCACCTGCAGGTAGCGAGAGAGGCGGGCCGCAACGCCGACGGTCAGCCGATCAGCCACTTTGTGACACCGCGAGCCATGATGCCAGCAGCGTCGTTGCGGGCAGTTGGGGAACCGTCAGCCCGGACTTTGTGCGACTTTTCGCCGCAGCGCGCCAGGATCGACGAAGTAGACGAAGGCTCGCTCGCCGTCGATCTCGACGACCGGCAGCCACTCGCGATACGCCGCTTCGAGCGCGTCGTCGCCGCCGATGTCGACCTCCTCGAACGCGTCCCCGAGCTCCGCGCGCAGCACCTCGCGTGCCTTCTCGCAGAGGTGGCAGCCCTCCGCGTGGAAGAGGACGACGCTACGGGTAGATGCCACGAGTCACCGTGGCTTCGGCAACCCGTTGCACCGCGAGCCCATAGGAGCCGAGGCGCATCGACACACCCTTCGACTCGTGCATAGCCCACGTCTCGTTGAAGGCGCGCGTAACGATGTCGTTCAGCTTCGCGTTCACCTCGTCCTCCTTCCAGAAGTACTCCTGGAGACCCTGCACCCACTCGAAGTACGAGACGACGACGCCGCCCGCGTTCGCGAGGATGTCCGGGAGGATCAGCACGCCGTTCTGCTCGAGGATCTCGTCGGCTCCGGGAGTAACAGGCCCGTTCGCGCCTTCGACGACGATCGACGCTCTGATCCGGTCGGCGTTCGACTCCGAGATCACCTGCTCGAGCGCGCACGGAGCGAGCACGTCGACGTCGAGGAGCAAGAGGTCGTCGTTCGAGATCGGGTCGGTGCCCGGCAGCCCGCCGATCGAGCCGGTCTCGCGCTTGCGCGCGAACGCCGCCTCGACGTCGATCCCGTTGGGGTTGTGGACGCCGCCGGCGGAGTCGGAGATCGCGACCACCTTCGCGCCGTCCTGCACGAGGAAGCGCGCGAGGTAGCTGCCGACGTTGCCGAAGCCCTGCACCGCGGCGGTGGCACCGTTCAGGCTGAGGTTCCGCTTGCGAGCCGCACCACGGAGCACGTACAGCGCACCGCGCGCCGTCGCCTCTTCCCGCCCGAGCGAGCCGCCGATCGCGAGCGGCTTGCCGGTCACGACGCCGAGCACCGAGTGACCCTTGTTCATCGAGTAGGTGTCGAAGATCCATGCCATCACGCGTGAATCGGTGCCCACGTCGGGTGCCGGAATGTCCTTCTCCGGCCCGATCTCGTTGATGATCTCGCTCGTGAAGCGGCGGGTCATGCGCTCAAGCTCACGCGGTGCGAGCGCCTTCGGGTTGACGATCACGCCACCCTTCGCGCCGCCGAACGGAATGTTCGCGAGCGCGCACTTCCACGTCATCCACATCGAAAGGGCCTTGACCTCGTCGAGCGTGACGTCGGGGTGGTAGCGAATCCCGCCCTTCGACGGGCCGCGCGCGACGTTGTGCGTGACGCGGTAGCCCGTGAAGACCTTCGTGCTGCCATCGTTCATCTGCGTCGGGATCGACACCTCGACGGCCTTCTTGCACTGCGAAAGAACGCTGATCAGGTTGTCGTCGATCCCGAACTCGTCGCCGACGCGGCGGAGCTGGGCTTTGGCGATCTCGTACGGGTTCTCGCGAAGGTGCGAGGCCGGCGCCTCTTGGAGGGTCGTCAAGGCAGGTCGAGTCTAACCGGGTTCGCGTTTGACCCGGAACCTGACCACGGTGCGGCTCGGCGGGCCTCCGGCCTCGGTCGGCCAGGCCGAGAGCCTCAGGCGGTAGCCGCCGGGGTCGAGCCGCGCGCCGTCGGGGTCACGCCCCGTGATTCCGATCGCTACGTGCCCCGGAATCAGGTCGCGGAGCCTGGCGAGAAGCCCGATCCGCTCGCCGTTGGCGCGCATGAGCTCGACGTCCAGCCGGCGGACCGGCCTGATCTCCTCGCCCGCCGCTGTCCGGAGCACTTTCCCGGCGCGAAGGGTCAGCAGCGCCGGGCTGACGTCGGAGGGGACGAACGCAGACTGCTCGAGCTGGACGCCACCGATCAGGTTGGTGCTCTTGGGCCCGAACGTGATCGCCCAGGGAACCCGGAGCCCCGTCGTGCCCTCGCCGCGGAAGACGACGACGCCCTCGGCGGACGCGCGACCGCTCGGCTCCGACGTCACGAGCGCCTGTACCTGCACGCTGCGCGAACGTCCCGGAGCGAGCGCGAATCGATCCGGGCGGACCGAGAACGAGATCGCGGCCGCGCCCTTCGTGAAGCTCTGGACGTCGGCGCCGAGCACGAGCCGACGCGTCGAGACGTTGCGCACGACGACGCGCGTCACCGACTGCCAGCCGACGTCGTCTGCGCGACCGAGCGCGAGCGAGCCGGGGCTCGTCGTGAACTCCGACGCCGCGGCAGCGCCGAGGTCGAGCAGGCCCGACCCCTGGGCCGCAAGCGAGCTGTCGGGCAGTGGTCGCGCAGTGTTCGCGAGCAGGCTGCGGAGCGCGCGCGCATCCAAGGACGGACGCGCGTGCGCGAGCAGCGCGGCGGCACCCCCGACGACGGCAGCCGCAGCGCTCGACCCGTTGACGGTGCCGAAGCGCGACGTGCCGTCGGAGTTCGCACCGGGCTCGGAAGTGGCGATCCCGACGCCCTGCGCGACGACGTCGGGCTTCACGCGACCGTCGAACGCGAGGCCGCCCGAGGAAAACGTCGAGACGCGACGCAGGCTCGAGTTCGTGTGCACGCGCATCGACCCGATCGACAGCACGGGCTTCGCGCCGACGCGCATCGAGGCGAGCGCGCGAAGCGCGGCTGCTCGCGAGATCCCGACGACGGGAACCGGAACGTCCTCGTCGAGGCCGAGCGAGCCGCTCGGCGTCGGCCCGTCGCCGTAGAGGACGATCGCGCCCGCTCCCGCGCGCGCGGCGTTCACGACGGCGGCCCGCGGCGACTCTCCCGTGGGGATCAGCGCAGCGCGGCTCGCGACCTTGCTGAACCCCTTGTCGTCGAAGAACGCCTCGATGTCCGCGGCCGACCGCCTCGGCGCCGGAAGCCCCTCGAGCGGCGCCGCGACCTCGAGGCTCAGCTGATCGCCCGGCGGCACGACGCCACCGAGCGGAATCCGCCCCTCGAACGCGAGCTCGAGCCCCGTGCGAAGCGTGACGCGGACGTCTCTCGAGCGTCGCCGGAGGTCGACGGCGCCCACGGTCAGCGCGGCGGGCGCTCCCCCTGGTCCCGCGACGCTGCCGTAGTCGCGCAACGCGTCGCTCGAGGAGCCGAGCCCGTCGTTCCCGACCGGTGCAACCACGAGCGTGTCGAGGCGAAGCGCGCCGGACACCGCTCTCGCGAGCGGCCCGTCCGCGAACGCTGAGTACGGCTCCGCGACACCGACAACCGCAATGCGCGCGGCGTCGTGCGCGACGCCGTCGCCGTTTGGATCGACGGCGCGCTCGAGGCCGGCGAGGATCTGGTCGGTGCGCGCGTACACCGCGTAGCGGCCGGAGGCCGCCCGCTGCCACCCCGCGACGCGGATCGGCAGCACCCAGGCGCCGGTCGCGATGCCCGAGAGGTCGGCCGGACCGCTCGCTCCCACGATGATCCCGGCGAGCTCGGTGCCGTGACGCTCGAGCTCGGCCTCGTTGTCGGGGTGCGGCGCCGCGAGCGCGAGGTCGCTGCCACCGACGATGTCGACGCCGTCCTTGATCCTCCCGCGCAGATACGGCTGCGCACGGTCGACGCCGGTGTCGAGCAGCGCCACGGTGACGCCGCGCCCGTCGAACCCGGGCAACGCGACGTCGAGCCGGTGCCCGCTTCCCGGTTGGAAGTCGCGCTCGCGCAGGAGCGACGACGAGACGGACGCGGGAAAGGCTGACCGAACCGGGTAGACGCCCTGCACCTCGGGCAGCCGTTCGAGGATCGCGATCGCGCGCGGGTCGAGTGCGGCGGAGAACCCGGTGAGCACGCGCTCGAAGGTGTAGTCCGGCGTGACCGGGAGCCCCTGCACGCCGAGCTTGGAGAGCACGAGCTGCTCGGTCGCCCTGGCCTGGGCCGTCCACCGGCGCTGGTCGGCGTCCGCGGCGCGACCACCGGCCGCGGCGACGCGCTCCGCGAGCGACGGCGTGCGCAGGACGACGATCATCCGCTGCCCGATCGCGACGCGCGGTCTGGGCGCACCTGCAAGGCCCGCCCAGGAGACCCTCGTCGCGTCGTCGGTCGTTCGCGCTTCGAGCCGTCCACCCGCCGCGACGAGGACGACCGTCAGCGCGAGGGCGACGAACGCGAGCGGCCAGATGTGGTCAGGCCGCGGAGGCGTAGGCATCCAGGCCAAGGTACCGCGGATACGGCAGCGGCTCGACGTACCTCGCAGCCGAGGCGATCATCGCGGCGTTGTCGGTGCAGAGCGGGAGCGGAGCGGCTCGGGCCCAGGGCAGCGAGGCGCGGAGCTCGGAGTTCGCCGCGACTCCCCCGACGACCCCCACGCGCTCCACGCCCATGAGCTGGGCCGCGGCGTCAGTCCGCTCGACGAGCGCTCTGACGAGGGCGCGCTGGTAGCTGGCCGCGAGGTCCGCGCGGCGGCGCTCGAGCTCTCCGGGCTCGAGCTTCTTCACCGCGTAGAGGAGCGAGGTCTTGACCCCCGAGAAGGAGAAGTCGAGACCGGGGACGTTCGCGACGGGGAACGAGAACGCCTCGGGGTCGCCCTCGCGCGCGAGCCGGTCGAGCTCGGCGCCACCCGGGTAGCCGAGCCCCAGCAGCCGGGCGCCCTTGTCGAAGGCTTCCCCCACGGCGTCGTCGAGCGTGCGGCCCGTGACCGCGAACGAGCCGCGCGCACGGACGTCGAGCAGCATCGTGTGCCCGCCGCTCGCGAGCAGGCAGAGAAACGGCGGGTCGAGCGAGTCGGGCTCCAGGTAGAGCGAGGCGACGTGACCGTCGAGATGGTCGACCGGTGCGAGCGGCAGCCGGCGCGACCACGCAAGCGCTTTTGCGGCGGAGACGCCGACGAGGAGCGCACCGATCAGGCCGGGCCCACGCGTCACGGCGACGAGGTCGACGTCGTCGAGTGTCGCGCCCGCGTCGGAGAGCGCCTGCCGAACGACCGGCAGCACGAGCTCGAGGTGTCGCCGAGACGCGATCTCGGGCACCACGCCGCCGAACTGCGCGTGCAGGTCGGCCTGCGACGCGATCACGTTCGCCCGAATCTCGCCGTCGTGCGAGACGAGCGCCGCCGCCGTCTCGTCGCACGACGTCTCGAGCGCGAGAATCACGCGACCGGCTGAGGCTGAGGGTCGCGCCACATGATCAGGGCGTCCTCGCGGTTGTCCGTGTAGTAGCCGCGCCGAATCCCGCGTGGCTGGAAGCCGAGGCGCTGGTAGAGGTTGATCGCTGCCTGGTTCGAGACCCGCACCTCGAGCGTGTAGCCGCGCCTGCCGTCTCCGACCGTGAGCTCGAAGAGGCGCTCGAGCATCGCGATCGCGACGCCGGCGCGGCGGCGGGCGGGATCGACCGCGATGTTCATCACGTGCCAGGCATCCACGTACCGCGAGACGATCAGGTACCCGACAAGCTCCTCCTCGTCGCCGTCGAGCGCGCCGAGACAAACCGACGACGCCTTCGAGAGCTCGCCGGCGAACATCGAGCGGGACCACGGCGTCGCGTACGACTCGCGCTCGATGCGCTCGATCTCCGCCAGGTCCTTGAGCTGGAGGCGACGGATCGTCACGGCACGCTCGGCTTCGCGTCGGGAGCGCGCAGGTAGACCGGCTCCACCTCGTCGGCGGGGCCGAACCGCTCGGCCAGCTCCGCGTGGAAGCGCGCATGCGGGACGTGCACGGGGTCGGCGTCGGGCGGGATCTCCGCGCCGTGCTCCTCGAACGTCACGCGGTAGCGAACGGCGCCGTCGCCCACGCACGCGCGCCCGCGCACGTCGACGTCCTCCGGCCTGAGCACACGCGGCTCGCCGTCCAGGACGAACACCTCTCCGCGGCGCGCGTCGATCACCGCGAGCGCTTCCGGGGCGCCTGCGGCGAGCGCGGCGAGCGTCGACACGCCGGCGAGCGGGACGTCGAGCGAGAACGCGAGCGCTCGCGCGGTCGCGAGTCCCATCCGCAGCCCCGTGAAGCTGCCGGGTCCCGTCCCGACGACGATCCCTTCCAGCTGCGTCGGCTTCACGCCTCCTCGACGGAAGAGCGCGTCGACGTCCTCCAGCACGGTGGCCGCGCGCGAGGCAAGTTCCCCGAGCACCTCGCCGTCCCAGACGAGCGCACTCGTCGCCGTCCTGGTCGCAGTGTCGAAGGCGAGCGTCAGCATCAACTCAGCTCCTCGAGCAGCTCGGGCTCCGACGACTCGAGCTCGATCATGCGGTGACCCTCGTCGATATGCAGCAGCCGAACGCGAACCCGCGGAGTCGGCAGCGCGTTCTCGCCGGCCTCGGGCCACTCGACGAACGCGATCGTCCCTTCGAAGTACGGCTCGAGGTCCCCCCACTCCGCGGCGGAGATGCCGGCGAAGCGGTAGAGGTCGAGATGCGAGACGCCGTCGTAGCGGTGACCGACCGTGAACGTCGGGCTCGTGACGGGTTGCGTGATGCCGAGCGCACGGCAGGCGCCGCGGACGAACGTGGTCTTCCCCGCGCCGAGCTCGCCCGAGACGGTCACCACGTCGCCGGGCAGCAGGACGCGCGCGAGCCGGCCGGCGACGGCCTCCGTCTCCTCGGGCGACGCGCTCTCGATCTGCACCGCCGTAGTGTTCTAGAACAAGCCGAGCTGGACCGTGGGCTCGGGCGGGGGTGCGAGCTGAAGGACCGGCTTCGGCAGGTCTTCTGTCCCGAGCAACTTCGGGATACGGGCGAAGTCCTCCTCGAGCACCTGCAGCATCCTCGGCGTGTAGAGCGCGGCGGCCGGGTGGTAGAGCGGGTAGAGCTGCACGCGGTTCCCCCCGAGCGTCGTCCACTGCTCCTGCCCGTGGACGCGCGTGATCCCGAGCGGCTTGCCCGTGAGCAGCTTCGTGGCGAAGTTGCCGAGCGTGGCGACGAGCTGCGGCTGGATCAGCTCGATCTGCTTGAAGAGGTGCGACTCGCACGCCTCGATCTCGTCGGGCTGCGGATCGCGGTTCCCCGGCGGACGGCACTTGATCACGTTGGCGATGTAGACGTCCGTGCGCTCGAGCCCGATCCCGGCGAGCAGCTTCTCGAGCAGCTTCCCCGCCTGGCCGACGAACGGGATGCCCTGCTGATCCTCGTGGAAGCCCGGCGCCTCGCCGACGAACATCAGCTCGGCGTCGGGGTTTCCGGAGCCGAACACGACCTGCGTCCGCCCCTCGGCGAGCCTGCAGCGCGTGCAGGCGGAAACCGCCTGCTCGAACGAGGCGAGCTGCTGGCTCCGCTGCTCGGGGACCTGGACGGGAACCGCCACCGGGGCGCAGTGTACGCCCGCTCCCGGACGCTAGACTGCGTGCCGGCCCGGTATCCACAACGGAACTGGAGCGATGATCGAGACAGTCCAGATCTTCGGCGCGTCAGGACGCGTCGGTACGGCGATGAGCGCTCGGCTGCGCGAGCGTGGCCTCGCGCTGCGCGAGGACGGCGCGGAGCTCGTCCTCCTCTGCGTGCCCGACGCCGCGATCGCCGAGGTCGCCCAGGGGATCGAGCCGGGGCCGTGGATCGCCCACACGAGCGGTGCGACCTCACTGGCGGCTCTTGATCCTCACGTGCGCCGGTTCGGGCTGCACCCACTGCAGACGTTCACGCACCAGCGCGGGCCCGAGCAGCTCGACGACGCGCACGCGGCGGTCGTCTCCGAGACGCCCGAGGCGCGCCATGTCGGCTGGTGGCTCGCGCAACTGCTCGGCCTCGAGCCGTTCGATCTCGCGGACGACGCGCGCCCGCTGTACCACGCAGGTGCGGCGATCGCGTCGAACTACCTCGTCACGCTGCACCGGGTCGCGTCCGAGCTCTTCGAGGCTGCGGGCGCGCCGGCGGCGGGGCTCGCGCCGTTGATGCGCCGGACGATCGACAACGGCTTCGAGCTGACCGGCCCGATCTCGCGCGGCGACTGGGCGACGGTTGAGCGCCACCGCGAAGCGATCCGCGGCTCACGCCCCGAGCTCGAGGCGCTGTACGACGTCCTCGCGGAGGCGACGACCCCGTGAAGCTCGTGCGAACGATCGCCGAGCTGCGCGCCGAGCTCGAGCCGCGCCGGAACGAGACGATCGCGCTCGTCCCCACCATGGGCGCCTACCACGAGGGCCACCTCTCGCTGCTCCGCGCCGCGCGTGCGGAGGCGGATGTCGTCGTCGCGTCGCTCTTCGTCAACCCCGCGCAGTTCGGGGAGGGCAGCGACCTCAACGGCTACCCGCGCGACGAAGCGCGCGACGTCTCGCTCGCGGAGACAACAGGGGTCGACATCCTGTTCGCGCCCGATGTCGAGGAGATGTACCCGCCTGGCTTCCAGACCTGGGTGGACGTCGAGGAACTGGGCGCGCGGCTCGAGGGCGTGCACCGTCCTGGGCACTTTCGCGGCGTGGCCACGATCTGCCTGAAGCTCTTCAACATCGTTCGTCCGCAGCGCGCGTACTTCGGGCAGAAGGACGCGCAACAGGTCGCCGTGCTCCGGCGAATGATCCTCGACCTCAACCTCGAGCTCGAGCTGCGCGTGCTACCGACGGTGCGCGACGCCGACGGGGTCGCGCTCTCTTCGCGAAACGCGCGTCTCTCGCCGGAGGAGCGCGAGCGCGCCCGCGCGCTCCATCGCGCGCTCGCGACGAAGGACGCGGAACGGGCGCGCGATCTCCTGCGCGACCTGGACGTCGACTACGTCGAGGTCGCGGACTTCGAGCCGCGCGTGCTCGCTGCGGCGGTCCGCGTCGGCAAGACCCGTTTGATCGACAACGTCATCCTGGAAGGAGACACCGAATGAGCACTCCCCCTCCCCGCTACGCGTCGTGGACGCACGGCAAGCTGCCGCTTCCCGAGCTCGCCGAGCTCAAGCGGCGCGGCGAGAAGATCGTCATGCTGACGGCGTACGACGCGCCGAGCGCCCGGCTCGCCGACGGTGCGGGCGTCGAGCTGATCCTCGTCGGCGACTCCGCGGCGATGGTGATGCTCGGCCACGACTCGACGGTGCCCGCGTCGATGGACGAGATGTTGATGCTGACGCGCGCGGCCACGCGCGGCGCGAAGCGGCCGCTCGTCGTCGGCGACATGCCGTTCGGGTCGTTCCAGGTCTCGGACGAGCTCGCGCTCGAGAACGCGATCCGCTTCGTCAAGGAAGCGGGCGCCGACGCCGTCAAGCTCGAGGGCGCCGGGCCGATGCTCTCCCGCGTGCGGGCGATCGTCGGGGCGGGCATCCCCGTGATGGGACACATCGGGCTCACCCCGCAGACGGCGACCGCGCTCGGCGGCTTCAAGGCGCAGGGACGGACCGCCGAGCAGGCCCGCAAGCTCGTCGCGGACGCGCGCGAGCTCGAGGCGGCCGGCTGCTTCGCGCTCGTCCTCGAGGCGGTCCCTGCGGCGGTCGCCGCGGAGGTGACCCGGACGCTCTCGATCCCGACGATCGGGATCGGCGCCGGGGCGGAGTGCGACGGCCAGGTGCTCGTCTGGCACGACCTGCTCGGGCTCTACGAAGGCCGCTCGCCGCGGTTCGTCAAGCGCTACGCCGACGTCGGCTCCGAGATCAGCCGCGCGCTCGAGGCCTACGCCGAGGACGTCCGCAGCGGGCGCTTCCCGGAGGAACAGCACACCTACGCGATGCCCGAGGAGGAGCTGGAGGCCTTCTTCGCAGCGCGGTAGGAACGAGTCGTTTATCGTCCGAACTCGATGTCCGTGCCTCCCAAGAAGAAGAGCTGGGCTGGTCCCGCCGCAGAAGGCGCGCTCGTGCTGGCCGTGGTCGGATTGCTCTTCGTCGCGGCGCTGGCCGGGTTCCTTGTCGGTCGCGGCAGCGCTGACGACGACGACTCGCCGGCCGCCGCCGAGACCCAGACGACGGAGGAAACCGCGACCGAAGGCGCGACGACCGAGGGCACGACGACCGAAGCCGCCACGACCGAGGAGACCGAGACCGAGGGCGGCGAGGACGCCGACGGTGCCGCCGTGTTCGCATCGGCTGGCTGTGGAGGCTGCCACACGTTCGCGCCCGCGAACTCGAGTGGAACGGTAGGGCCGACCCTCGACGACATCGACATGAGCAAGGACGAGATCGCGCAGCAGGTCCGCAACGGCGGCGGCGCGATGCCCGCGTTCGGCGAACGGCTCAGCGACGCCGAGATCGAAGCCGTCGCCGATTACGTCGAAAACGGCTAAAGCAACGCGCTCAGAAGCGCGAGCGCGGGAAGCGCCAGCGCAGGCGCAGCTGCAGCGAGCGCGCGCGCGATCGACCAGCCGTGGTACGCGCGCAGCCCGACGACCAGCAGGACGCCCGACCACACGAGCGCCGCGACCTCGACCGCCTCGAAGAGGTGGTTGCCGAATCCGGTGTCCGAGCCGCCGGTCCGGAACGGGTCACCACCGTAGATCGCGATCCGCAGGAACCACACGAGCAACGAGAGCGCGAGCGGCACGACGGCGAACCCGACGATCTGCCGCGCTCGCCCGAACGACGCGTCGGAGCCCGCGGCGCGCCCACCGGCGTACGCGAGAAACCCGAGCAGGTAGTAGCCGACGAGCCCGTACAGGCCGCCTGCGATGAACGCGACGACCGCGAGCGTCAACCCGTCGAGCTCGAAGTCGTCCAGCGCATGCGAGAACGCGTTCGTCCCGAGCACGCCGGCGATCCCGGCCAGGAAGACGATCGCGAGGAGCGGCTCCGAGCGCGACTCGTCGTCCTCGCCGCGAAGTGCAGCGAACACCTCGGCGGGCCGCCGCAGGACGAGCAGCGTCCGCTCCCACCACACCCGCTCCACGGCGGAAGCTTAGGCGGGGAAGCGGACCGGCCGGTTGATGCTCGTCAGCCGGTAGGAGACGTCGAACGACAGCTCGTTGCCGTCGACCTCGACCTCGAGCGTGATCAGCCCGCCCACGACCAGGTGCGTCCGATCCGACACGAAGAGGGTGGCGCGCGCGGCGCCGAGGTGGTCGCGCAACTGATCGAGGTCCGGCGTCGCGCCCGCGTTCTGGCCCAGGCCGGAGACGCCACTCACGGCCTTGAACGCGCAGAGCGCGTCGAATTCGCCGGCGATGCGGGTCGCAGGCTCGCCGTTCAGGCTGCGCCCCTCGGCGACGTCGACCTTCTTCACGCACGTCGTCAGGTCGAGCGAGTCGAACGACCCCCAGGCATCCTGCTTCGCCTGCAGCTCCGCCGGGACGGGGACCTCATGCGTCTGGCCCATCGACCGGATCGTCATCGTCGAACCACGGCGGACCAGCGTCATCGAGATCGGCCCGACGCCCGGGACGTCCTCGCTCGTCATCTCGATCCACTGGTCGCCGGCGGCTGCTCCCTTCAGCAACGCGGCGCCCTTGAACGAGTAGCCGAACCCCTGGCCCTGGACCGAGAAGCTCGACTTCGCCTCGTACGAGACCGAGGAGACCTTCGTCTGCGCGACCTGCGCGCGCTGCAACAGGTCGTAGGCCTGCGTGGCTTCCGGCCCGCCGGCACAACCGGCGAGCGCAGCCACCGCGAGCACGCATGAGAAGAGCCGCATCGACCAGGTGATCGGCGCGGCGGGCTCGTCGCTCGACCCCTTTCGGGGGAACGGTTAGGCCGCGGCCTTGGCTCTGGCTGCCGGCTTGGCGCGGGCTTTCGGCTTGGCCGGCAGCACCTCGCGCAGGAACTGGCCCGTGAAGCTCTCCGGCACGTTCGCGATCTGCTCCGGCGTGCCCGTCGCAATCACCTCGCCGCCCGCCTCCCCGCCCTCCGGGCCGAGGTCGACGATCCAGTCCGCCTGCTTGATCACGTCGAGGTTGTGCTCGATCACGAGCACGGTGTTGCCGCTGTCCACGAGCCGCTGCAGCACCTCGAGCAACTTCTCGATGTCGGCGAAGTGCAGCCCGGTCGTCGGCTCGTCGAGGATGTACAACGTCCGCCCCGTCGCGATCTTGCTCAGCTCGGACGCGAGCTTGACGCGCTGCGCCTCGCCTCCCGACAGCGTCGTCGCCGGCTGGCCGAGCTTGATGTAGTCCAGCCCGACGTCGTGCAGCGTCTGGAGCCGCCTGCGCAGCTTCGGGATCTTCGAGAAGAACTGGAGCGCCTCCTCGACAGACATCTCGAGCACGTCGGCGATCGACTTGCCCTTGAACCGCACCTCGAGCGTCTCGCGGTTGTACCGCGCGCCCTTGCACGTCTCGCACGGCACATACACGTCGGGCAGGAAGTGCATCTCGATCTTGATCTGCCCGTCGCCTTTGCAGGTCTCGCAGCGACCACCCCGCACGTTGAACGAGAAGCGTCCCGGCTTGTAGCCGCGCACCTTCGACTCGGGCGTGAGCGAGTAGAGCTCGCGGATGTGGTCGAACAGCTTCGTGTAGGTCGCCGGGTTCGACCGCGGCGTTCGCCCGATCGGCGACTGGTCGATGTCGATCACCTTGTCGAACGCCTCGATTCCCTCGACTCCCGCGTGCTCGCCGGGCTTCGTGCGCATGCGGTGGAGCCGGTTCGCAAGCGTCTTGTGGACGATCTCGTTGACGAGCGTCGACTTGCCCGAGCCCGAGACGCCGGTGACGGTGACGAACTTGCCGACCGGGAACTCGACGTCGATCCCCTTCAGGTTGTGCTGGCTCGCGCCGAGCACGCGAAACGAGCCGAGATCCTCCGTCCGCCGCTCCGGGATCGCGATCTGCCGCTTGCGTGAGAGGAACTGACCCGTGACCGATGCCTTGTTCTTCTCGACGGTGGCCGCGGTCCCCTCGGCGACGACGTGCCCGCCGTGCTCGCCGGCGCCCGGGCCCATGTCGACGAGCCAGTCCGCGCTCCGCATCATCTGCTCGTCGTGCTCGACCACGAGCACGGTGTTCCCGAGGTCGCGCAGCCGCTCGAGCGTTCCGATCAGCTTGTCGTTGTCGCGCTGGTGCAGCCCGATCGACGGCTCGTCGAGGATGTAGAGCACGCCGACGAGCTGCGAGCCGATCTGCGTGGCGAGCCGGAGCCGCTGCGCTTCGCCCCCGGAGAGCGTCGCCGCGGCGCGGTCGAGCTGGAGGTAGCCGACGCCGACGTCGTCGAGGAACGTCAGCCTCGCGCGGATCTCCTTGAGGATCCGCTCGCCGATCAGGCGCTCGGTCTCGGTGAGCGCGAGGTCCTGTACGAAGCGGATCGCGCGCGTGACGGACATCGTCGAGAACTCGTGGATGTTGAGGCCGCCGACCGTGACCGCGAGCACCTCCGGCTTGAGGCGTGCGCCCTTGCACACCGGGCACGGGCGGAACGACATGTACTCCTCGATCCGCTCGCGCTGCGTCGAGCTGTCGGTCTCGCGGTAGCGGCGCTCGAGGCTCGAGATGATCCCCTCGAACGCGAGCATGTACGCGCGCCTGCGCCCCATCCGGTTGCGGTACGTGACGTAGACCCGCTCGCCGTCCGTGCCGTGAAGGAAGCGATTCTGCTCCTCCTCCGTCAGGTCCTGCCACGGCTTGTCAAGGTCGATCTCCCACTTGTCGGCGACCGCCTGGATCACCGACTCGTAGAAGCTCGAGTTCCCGATCGCCCACGGAACGAGCGCGCCTTCCCCGATCGAGAGCGTCGGGTCGGGCACGACGAGGTCCGGGTCGATCTCCTGCTGGGCGCCGAGCCCCGTGCAGCGCGGGCACGCGCCGTGCGGCGAGTTGAACGAGAAGATGCGCGGCTCCAACTCCGGCAGCGACACGCCGTGCTCGGGGCACGCGAAGTTCTCCGAGAAGAGCATCGACTCGCCGGTGTCGACCAGGTCGATGCCGATCAGACCCTCGGCGAGCTGCGCAGCGGTCTCGATCGACTGCGCGAGGCGCAGGCGCAGGTCCGGCTTCATCACGAGCCGGTCGACGACGACCTCGATCGTGTGCTTGAACTTCTTGTCGAGGACGATCTCCTCCTCGAGCTCGTGCAGCACACCGTCGACCTTCACGCGCGTGAAGCCCTCTCGGCGCAGTTCTTCGAAGACGTCCTTGTACTCGCCCTTGCGGTCGCGGACGACCGGCGCGTTGACGGTGAAACGCGTCCCCTCGGCGAGCATCAGCACCTGGTCGACGATCGCGTCGAGGCTCTGGCCGGCGATCGGTCGGCCGCAGACAGGGCAATGCGGTCGCCCGATCCGCGCGTAGAGCAGGCGCAGGTAGTCGTAGATCTCGGTGACCGTGCCGACCGTCGAACGCGGGTTCCGGCTCGTCGTCTTCTGGTCGATCGAGATCGCAGGGCTGAGGCCATCGATCGACTCCACGTCCGGCTTCTCCATCATCTGGAGGAACTGCCGTGCGTACGCGCTCAGGCTCTCGACGTAGCGGCGCTGGCCTTCCGCGTAGATCGTGTCGAAGGCCAGGCTGGACTTGCCGGAGCCCGACAACCCGGTGATGCAGACGAGCTTGTTCCGGGGCAGCCGGACGGTGATGTCCTTGAGGTTGTGCTCCTTCGCACCGTGGACGACGAGGTGTTCCTGGGCCATAACCGGCCCAGTTTAGCCAGGCGCGTCGGACGCGAACGTTTGTTCGGTCTGACTCGACAATCCCGCTCAGGAGGCGGAGAAGCGGCGATCGGTGGAACGTCCTTCACGTCGGGCGGAGTGACTTTCCCGGGCCGTGGACCGTGCAGATCGTGGACGCCGGCCCCGTCGAAGACCTCATCAGCCCGTTCACGTTCGACCCCGACGGCCTGACGAAGCCGTGTGCCTCGCTGGTCGCGGAAGCCGGGTACTTCCCGGTCGAGACCGGCGGGATCCTCGTCAGGGACGGAACGCTCGCAGGACCCTGAGCTAGGCCGACAGCCGCGCGACGAGCGAGCCCACGTCGCGCGGCTGCGGCACGAACGGAATCTCGAGCTCTCCGGCGGAGAGCGTCCCGTAGCCGAGCGCGCGCCCGAGCAGGCTCTGCTCGACCTCGATCGTGGCGATCCGGTCGAGTCGGATCGCGGCCGCCCGCCGGCGGAGCGTGCCGTGAACGACGAACAGCTTCTCGGTTGTCAGGACGACGCGCGTCCGCTCCCACCGCCACACCGAGAGACCCGCTCCCAGCGCGCCGAGCGCGATCAGCGGCGGCGCGACCAGCATCACGGGCCAGCCGACGACGAAGCAGACGAACCCGCCCAGCCCGAGGGTGAGCGCCCGCGCGAGGGGCCGCGCGAGAACGACCGCGTGCCGCCGCGATTCCCAGCAGGTCTGCTCTTCGGGATGTCGCATGGGGACCATCGTCCTTCTGGGGCGGTTTTTCGTTTCCTGCGGGTGGCCAACACGTAGGGATGAAGCAGACCGCTCTTCGCGCGTTCGTGTCGACGGTCGTCGTCGGCTCCGTCGTCGTGCTCGCGCTCGCGCTCTGGAAGCTGAAGCTGATCCTCGCGCTGCTCTTCCTCGGCTTCATCGTGGCCGCAGCGATGCGCCCCGGGATCGAAGGGCTGCGAAATCGCGGTGTCCCCCGCCCCGTCGGGATCCTCCTGCACTACGCCGTCCTCCTTGGGGTGATCGCCGCGCTCCTCTGGGCCGTCGTCCCACGCGCGCTCGACCAGGTTCAAACGGCCCTCGGCGATCTCCCCCAGACGCGGTCGGACCTCCGCGAGGAGGCGCGTGACTCGTCCGGGCTGCGGTCGGAGATCCTCCTAGGCATCGAGCAGCGGCTCGAGCGGCTCCCGCGCGTCGAGAGTTTGGTCGACGAGGGCGCCGAGTTCGGGCTCGTCGCGGTCGAGGTGTTCGTAGGCATTTTCTTCGTGCTCGCCACTGCCGCGTACTGGATCTACGAGCGCAAGCGGGCCGAGGAGCTCGTCTGCAGGATCTTGCCGCCAAAGCACGGCAAGCGTGTGCGCGACACGTGGGAACTGATCGACCTGAAGCTCGGTGCCTACGTTCGAGGGCAGGGCCTGCTCGTCGTCTTCGTCAGCTTCGTCCTGGCTGTCGTCTTCTGGGCGATCGGACTCCCGTTCTGGCTCTTGATCGCGATCTTTGCCGGCCTGGTGGAGCTCGTTCCCGTGATCGGGCCCCTGCTCGCCGGGGCGGTCGCGATCGGCGTCGGGCTGACGGAGTCGGTTGCCGTCGCCGCCGCGGCGGGGGTCGCCGTCCTGCTCGTCCGGCTGCTCGAGGACTACATCGTGATCCCACGCGTGCTCGGCGAGGCGGTCGGCCTCTCGCCGCTGATCGTGCTCACCTCGGTGGCGGCGTCGGCGGTGCTCTTCGGAGAGTTCGCGGTCCTGCTGGCGATCCCGCTCGCGGCCGTCGCGGCAACGCTGATCGACGTGGTCGTGCTCAACAAGGACCCCGCCGAGGAAGAGGTGCCGACCGTGCTCTTCCCGGCGAAGGACGCGGAGACGACGGGTTGAGCTACGCCCTGCGCCAGCGGCCGAAGATCAGGCCGCCGAGGGTCAAGCCGAGGCCGAACGTGCCGATCGCGAAGGCTCCGAGCGCGAGCGACTTGCGCGCGGTCGAGAGGCGCTGCCAGCGGCCGAGCACCTCTTTCTCCTCGGCGGTCAGCGGCTCGCCCCGGCGCTGCTTGCGCATCGCCCCGCCCGCGCGCAGGCCGAGGTAGAGGTCGTCGAAGACTTCGGGCGACTCGTTCATGCGAGATCACTGTATAGCCTGCTCCGGCCGACATGACACGCGTTTTCCACGTTTCCGACCTCCACTTCGGCAGCCACGAGGACCGCGACCTGGAGCGGGCGGTGAAGGCGCTGCTGGAGCGGATCCAGCCGGAGCTCGTGATCGCGAGCGGCGACCTGACGCACCGCGGCCGGCGGGACCAGCACGAGCGAGCCGCCGCCTTCCTGCGTTCGCTCGGGCCGCCGGTGCTCGCGATCCCCGGCAACCACGACATCCCGTACACGTTCCCGGCCCGCTTCACCGGCCCCTGGCGCGAGTTCGAGCGGCTCTGGGAGACGACCGAGCCGACCTACAGCTCCGACGGGCTCTTCGTGCTCGGCCTCAACTCGGTCCGGCCGTGGCGCCACCAGAGCGGTGCGCTGCGCAGGGAGCACCTGCGCCGCGCGTGCGAGACGCTCTCCTCCGCGCCTCCGAACGCGTTCAAGATCGTCGCGTTCCACCACCACCTGGTCGGCGCGCCCTGGCGCTCGACGAAGAAGCCCGTGGCCGAGCGAAACCGCGTGCTCGCGACGCTCGTCGACTCCGGGGCCCAGCTGATCCTCGCCGGCCACATCCATCAGGCGGCAGTGAGCGAGCGACGGGAGTTCGAGGTCACGGAGGGCGACGTGCGCGCGGTCGTCGTCTCGATCGCGCCGGGTCTCGGCCAGCCGCGGCCGCATCGCCGCGGTGAAGCCCGCGGCCTTCATCTCTACGAGATCGGCGACGACTCGCTCGTCGTCCACACGTACATCTGGCGCGCGGACGACTGGGGGCTCACAGCGGTGCGGAGGTTTCCGCGGGGCCGTGAGCCCCTGGCAGTCGATCCGGTTTTCTAGGGCGCTGTTACCGCGCGGTCGCGACCGCCCATCACCCGTCCGTACACGGTGACGAGGATGATCGCGACGACCACGCCGACGATGAACTGCAGCGCGCCGTCGAAGATCAGACCTGCGACGATCAGGGACGCGATCCCGAGGAGGATCGTCACGATCCACCCCATCGGGTCACGGCCGGGATTGATGAACCTGCCGAGTGCTCCGACGATCGCGCCGACGATGATGAGCCATATCCATTCCATGGCCCTGAGATTCCCTCGCCGTTCGACGCGAAACGCTAGCGGCGGAGGGCGCCGGGACCTGTGATGCCCCGGCCCTGGAACACCCTGCGGTAGAGGATCAGCAGCAGGACTGCTCCCGCCAGGGACAGCAGGAAGATCCCGCCGTTCCCTCCAATCCCGAACACGCCGGCGATCAGGCCACCGAGGAGCGAGCCCAGGATCCCGAGCGCGATCGTCCGCCACAGCGGCATCGGGTCGGGGCCTGGGACCGCCAGCCGCGCGAGGCCGCCGACGATGAATCCGCTGACGACGACGAGCAGGATGAAGAGCAGGACGTCCATGCCGGGAGTTCTCGCGGGGCGCTCTAGCGGACCCGCCGCCGCACTCGAGCGAGACTAGACAGCGCCCCGGCAGAAAACAAGTGTGCGTTCTGCCGGCAGGACCCGTGCTGATCGGCGTAGGCCGAAAGGCCCGCGGCAGGGTGATCGTCCGCTAGGCCGAGGCCACCGGCGTCGCAGCGTCGAGCTCGCGACGGAGTGACTTGATCTCGTCGCGGAGCTTCGCCGCGTATTCGAAGCGGAGCTCCTCGGCTGCCGCGAACATCTCTTCCTCGAGCGTGACCAGCAGGCGGTGGAGCTCGTCGGGCGAGAGGCCCTCGACCTTCTGCTGGCCCCGGCGGCGCCGGCCCGGCACGGTCGGCGACTCGAGCGTCAGGAACTCGGCGATGTCGGAGACGCCCTTGACGATCGACTCGGGCGTGATCCCGTGCTCCTCGTTGTACGCGAGCTGGATCGCGCGCCGCCGGTTGGTCTCGTCGAGCGCGTGCTTGATCGCTTCCGTCATCTTGTCGGCGTACATCAGGACTCTCCCGTTGATGTGGCGGGCTGCGCGGCCGATCGTCTGGATCAGCGCGGTCTGTCCGCGCAGGAAGCCCTCCTTGTCGGCGTCGAGGATCGCGACGAGCGACACCTCGGGCAGGTCGAGCCCCTCGCGCAAGAGGTTGACGCCCACGAGGACGTCGTAGTCGCCGAGCCGAAGCTCGCGGATGATCTGGATCCGCTCGAGCGTGTCGATCTCCGAGTGGAGGTAGCGCGCCTTCACGCCCGACTCGAGGAGGTAGTCGGTCAGGTCCTCCGACATCTTCTTCGTCAGCGTCGTGACGAGCACGCGCTCGCCCACCTGCTCGCGCTTGCGGATCTCGTTCAGCAGGTCGTCGATCTGGTTCTTCGTCGCGCGCAGCTCGACTTCGGGGTCGATGATCCCGGTCGGGCGGATCAGCTGCTCTGCGATCCGCGTCGAGTTGCGAAGCTCGAACGGGCCCGGCGTCGCAGAGACGAAAACCATCTGGTGCCCGCGCTCGAGGAACTCGTCGAAGCGCAGCGGTCGATTGTCGAGCGCCGACGGCAGGCGGAAGCCGTAGTCGACGAGCGTCTGCTTGCGCGAGCGGTCTCCCTCGTACATGCCGCCGATCTGCGGCACCGTCTGGTGCGACTCGTCGACGAAGATCAGCATGTCCTTCGGGAAGTAGTCGAGAAGCGTGAACGGGTGCGTGCCGGGCGCGCGGCCCTCGAGGATCCGCGAGTAGTTCTCGATCCCCGAGCAGAACCCGAGCTCCTTCATCATCTCGAGGTCGTACTCGGTCCGCTGCCGAAGGCGATGCGCCTCGAGCATCTTGCCCTCACCCTCGAGCACCTTGAGCCGCTCCTCGAGCTCGTGCCTGATGTCGACGACCGCCCGCTCGATCGTCGGCTTGGACGTCACGTACTCCGTCGCGGGCCAGATCGCGATGTTGTCGAGCTTCGCCAGCACCTCGCCCGTGAGCGGGTCGAAGTGCGTCACCGCCTCGACCTCATCGCCGAAGAAGGAGATGCGGTATGCCGTTTCCTGGTTCGCCGGCTGGATCTCGAGCACGTCGCCCTTCACGCGGAAGCGGCCGCGACCGAGCACCGCGTCGTTCCGCGAGTACATCGAGTCGATCAGCTTCCGCAGGACGAGGTCGCGGTCGTGCTGCTCCCCCACCTCGAGGATCAGCACGCGCTCTTGCCATTCTTCCGGTGAGCCGAGCCCGTAGATGCACGAGACCGACGCGACGACGATCACGTCCTTGCGCGTGAACAGCGAGGACGTCGCAGCCAGCCGGAGCCGGGCGATGTCGTCGTTCTGCGAGGAGTCCTTTTCGATGTAGAGATCGGCCTGCGGGACGTACGCCTCGGGCTGGTAGTAGTCGTAGTACGAGACGAAGTACTCGACCGCGTTGGTCGGGAAGAATTCGCGGAACTCGTTGCAGAGCTGGGCCGCCAGCGTCTTGTTGTGGGCGATCACGAGAGTCGGCTTCTGCACCTCCTCGACGATCCACGCCATCGTGGCCGTCTTGCCCGTGCCGGTGGCTCCGAGCATCGTCTGGTAACGCTCGCCGGCGCGGACGCCTTGGGTGAGCTCAGCGACCGCGCGGGGTTGGTCGCCCATCGGCTTGTAGGCGGCTGCGGTCTTGAAGGGCGGCACCGAGACAGGGTACCGCCGCCCTAGTGCGCGACTGCGGGCACCTCTGGGAGCACGGGCACCTCGTCCCGGTGACGAAGCGCGATCGACGCGAACACGACCGAGAGGAGCGTCACGCCCGCCGCGACGCCGAAGAACACCGGGTCCACGCCCCAGCGCTCGAGGACCTGCCCCGCGGCGAGGAAGCCGAGCGGCGCGGCGACCGTGTGCAGCGAGATGATCGCCGTCATCACCTTGGGCCGCAGCGCCTCGGGTGTGCGCGCGGTGAGGACGCCCATGATCGGGCCGTTGACGAGCGGCGTGAAGAGCGTCGCCGTAAAGAGTGCGACCATCACGAGCCAGGCCTGCGATGTCAGCGGCAGCACCCAGAGTGGCACCGCGAATGCGAGGATCCCGAACGCGGCCAGCTTGAGGGGCGCGACCCGCCGGACGACGAAGACGGCGCACACCGTGCCGACGAGCGTGCCAGCACCGAGCGCCGCGAAGAACAGGCCGGCGATCCGCGAGCTCTCGAAGTGCTCGTACGCGAAGAACGCGAGCGACGCCGACAGGGCAGTGACGACGAAGCCGAAGCCGGCGACCGTGGCGGTCAGCGGGCCGATCAGCCCGTCGCGGACGACGAACCGAAGCCCTGCGAGCAGGCCTCGTTGCGCGGGCGCGCGGAGGGGCTTGCGCTTCGGGACGAGCGTAAGGACGATCAGGAACGAGACGAGGAACGTCGCCGCGTCGACGTAGAGGACGTTCGGCGCCCCGATCAAAGGGATCAGCAGGCCGGCGAGCGCCGGCCCGATCAGTGCGGAGAACGCCATCCCACCCTCGATCAGGCTGCTGCCCTGCGAGATCAGCCGCTCGTCCTCCCCGACGAGCTCGGGCAGCACGACGCGCTGCGCGGCGAAGTACGGCGGCATGAACGAGCCGAGCAAGGCGACGAGGCCGAGCAGCAGCGGGAACGACAACATGTCCGCCGCATGCAGCAGGGGGATCGACGCCATGATCGGCGCGCGCGCGAAGTCGCAGACGAGCATCGTCGTCCGGCCTCCGAGCTTCTCGACGATCGTGCCGCTCGGGATCCCGAGCAGGGCCATCGGCAGGATCTCGGCCGCGAGGACGAGGGACATCTTCCCCGCCGAGCCCGTCGTGACGAGCACGAACCACGGCAGCGCGAGGTACGTCATGCGGGTGCCGAGCACCGACACGATCTCGGCGACGACGAGGGCGCTGACGGCGGTGCGGTTCGGCCTGGTCACGCCCCGGGGATAATAAAACGTCCGTACGGTTTTGTAAAGTGTCCACGTGCCGAAAGTCTCCGACGCCCACAAGGAGCGACGTCGCGCCCAGATCCTGGAGGCCGCGCAGCGGGCGTTCGCCCGCCACGGCTACGAGGGGACGACGGTCGCGGTGCTCGAGGAGGTCACGGGCCTCTCCCGGGGGGCGATCTTCAACTACTTCCCCAACAAGCAGGCGATCTTTCTGGAGCTCGCGGTCGAGTCGAACCTCCGCTTGACCGAGATCTGGCTCGAGCACGGCTTCCGCGCCCTGCTCGAGGAGATCGCGCACGAGGATCCAGACTGGCTCGGCGTCCAGCTGGAGGCAGCGCGGCGGGTTCACACCGACCCCGACTTCCAGGAGCTCGTCGCGAACGCAGAGGCGGAGCTGCGCGAGCACAAGCAGGAGCGGCTGGACCGGTTCGCCGCGCACGGTGTTCGCGACGACGTCCCGCTCGAGACGGCCGCCGTGTTCCTGAGCCTGGTCGCGAACGGGCTCGCCCTTCGGCGGACGATGGGCGACCCGATGCCCGACCTCGACGCGCTCGCCGAGCTCGTCGAACGAGGTGTGGCGCCGCGTCGGTCGAGGAAGAAGACCGCAGAGTGGAAGCCAACGACCCCCCGTACTCGTCCTACGCCGCGATCGCGGCGACCTTCCTCGGCGGGCTGACCCTCGCCGCCGCGCTCGCGCGCGCTGCCGGGCGGGACCCGCGCGACCTGAGCGCCCTCGACCTCGCCACGCTCGCCGGCGCGACGTTCAAGGTCTCGCGGACGATCTCGCGCGACCGGGTCGGGACGTTCCTGCGCGAGCCGTTCGTCGAGGGCGACGCGGGCGCGGAGACCGAGCACCCGGCCGGCGAAGGGTTGCAGCGTGCGATCGGCGAGCTCGTGCTCTGCACGCGCTGCGTGGGGACGTGGGTCGCCGCGGGCCTCGGCACCGCTCAGGTCGTGACGCCGCGGTTCGGCAGGCTGCTCACGTGGTCGTTCGCCGCCGCTGCAGCGAACGACTTTCTCCAGACGGCCTTCGTCGCGCTGAACAACAAGAGCGAAGAGCTCAGCGAGCGCTAACCGGCGGGCTCGGCGACCGCGATTCCCCTGCCGCGCTCACGGATCCCGGCGAGCGCGAACGCGATCCCGCACAGCGTGTTCGCGGCGAGCACGACGGCGAGCACCGCGGTCAGCCCGTACGCGCCGAGCGCCGGGCCTGCGGCGAGGGCCCCGAAGGGCGAGAGGATCATCGCGACCGTGACGGCGGCCGTGTGCACGGCCGGCCTCAAGCGTGGGGGCGTCCGCATCGTTCGGGTCGTGACGACGACGGAGTTCAGGAACGGGAAGAAGAGCCCGATCGCAGCGCCGGCAGCGGCAAGCGCCGGCCACGGAAGTTCGGGGAACAGGAGCCAGAGCGCGGCGGTCTGCCCCGCGGCGGCGGACGTAGCGAGCAGGAGCCCGTCAACGCGCCCGATGACTCGGAACGAGGCGAGCGCGCCCACGACGGCGCCGAGGCCGAACGCGGCGAAGACGTAGCCGAGCACCTCCGGCCGGTCGCCGTAGCGCTCGAGCACGAGCACGGGCATCGCGACGCCGAGCGCGCTCCAGACGACGTTGATGCCGGTGATCGAGAGCATCCACGTACGAAGCAGCCTGTCGCGGAAGAGAAAGCGGACACCGTCGAGGACACCGCGCGGCTCGTTCGAGTCGTCGACCACAGCCTTCGCGGGACGCACCCAGATCGCGAGCAGCACGAACGACACCGCGTAGCTCGCGGCGTCGAAGTAGAGCACGTTCGTCTCGCCGAGCACCGCGATCAGAACGCCGCCGAGCGCCGGGCCGGCGATCCCCGAGATCGCCATCCCCACCTGCAGCAGCGACTGGGTCTCCCCCACTCGCCCGGCGTCCTCACCGACGAGCTCCGGAACGATCACGCGTTGCGCGCTCGCGTGCGGGACCATGAAGATGCCGACGAGGAAGACGAGCGCGACGAGACCCGCGAACGAGAGCATCCCCATGAGGTGCAACGTCGGGATCGCGGTGAAGAGGATCGCGCGCGACGCGTCGCAGATCAGCATCGTGCGCCTCGCACCGATCCGCGCGGTGACCGCCCCGCTCGCGAGCCCGAAGAGCGCGACCGGCAGCATCTCGGCCGCGACGACGACTGACATGCGCGCCGGCGACCCCGTCGTGATCAGGACGAACCACGGCAGCACGACGTAGGTCATCTGCGAGCCGGCCATCGAGATCGTCTCCGCGGAGACGAGCGCGCGGACACCGCGGTCTCGGAGGAGGCTCGGTTCGGTCACGTGACGGCGACTGGGCGGTTGGACGCGCGAAACCGGAGCCCGGCCGCCGAGAACAGCAGGACGAGCAGCGTGTCGATCGCGACGAGCACGGCAACCGTCGCGTCGACGCCGAAGCGCTCGAGCGCGGGGCCTGTGGCGACGAGCGCCATCGGGCCGAGGATCGAGGTCGCGGTGATCACCACGGAGTAGACCTTCGTCCTCAGGGCGCGCGGCGTCCGGAGCTGCAGGATCGTGTGCAGCGCCGGGTTGACGAGGCCGTTGGCGAACCCGGCGACCGCGAACGCGAACACGAGCAACACGGGGCTTGCATGGACGAGCAGGAGCCAGAGCGGCAGGGCCATCCCGATCTCGCCGAGGCTCGCGAGCAGGACACGGTCCACCGATCCGACGAGCCGGAACGCGATCGCCCCACCGAGCACTGCGCCGAGGCCGAAGCCCGCAAAGGTCAGCCCGACGACCGCCGGGCGCTCCCCGAAGCGCTCGAGGACGAGCACCGGTAGCGCGGCGAAGAGCGCGAGCCACATCACGTCGCCGAGGATCAGTACGACAGACCAGGGTCGGAGCAGCGGGTCCTTCGAGAGGAAGCGGTACACCGCGCCGAAGGCGTTCTCCTTCGGCGCGTCGGGTTCGGGAGCGATGCCCTTGGCATGGACGAGCGTCGCGGTGATCAGAAAGCCCACCGCGAACGTCGCCGCGTCGATCAGGAGCACCTCGGTCGCACCGAACACCCCGATCAGGACTCCCGCGATCGGCGGTCCGAGCAGGGCCGCGAGGCGGTTCGCGGTCTGCAGTAGCGCGTTCGCCTCGCCGAGTCTCGACTCGTCCTCGCCGACGAGGTCGGGCAACAAGGACGTCTTCGAGGCGAAGGACGGGGTGGCGAAGACACCGACTCCGGCGACGAGGACCAGCAGGAGCGGGAAGCTCAGCGCGTCGGCCATGTGCAGCAGCGGGATCGCAGCCATCAGCGGCGCGCGCACGCCGTCGCAGATCAGCATCGTGCGCCGCGCCCCCAGGCGCGTCGCGAGCCCGCCGGCGAACCCGCCGAGCGCAACGGCTGCGGCCTCGACCGCGAGCACGATCGTCATCCGAGTCGCAGAGCCGGAGGTCGTGAGCACGAACCACGGCAGCGCGACCCAGGTCATCTGCGAACCGGTGAGCGAGATGACCTCGCGCGCGAGGATTCCCATCAGCCCCGGGTTGCGGAAGAGGTCACGCCTGCTCACGGCCGGTGCGCTCACGCCGGTGCAGGCTCCGGTTCGGGGTCCATCTGCCGGAGTGTCGGGTTGAAGACGCCGGTGAGCGTCACGGCGAGGTAGCACGCACCGATCGCGAACAGCGTCGCCGAGACACCGAAGTACTCGACGGCCAGCCCTCCGAGCACCGCGCCCGCGGGGATCGCGAGGTACGCCCCGGCGATCGTGGCTCCCAGGACGCGACCGCGCATGTGGGCCGGTATCCGCTCGTAGGCAACGGTCTGCAACACCGGGTTCAGCGGCCCCGAGGCGAGCCCCCACACGGCCATCAGGACCAGCGTGACCGGCAGCGAGGGCAGCAGCGCGAGCGCCAGGTACGGCAGCGCCGCGAGCAGGAACGAGAACACGAACGTCTGTCGGCGCGGCAGCCGATGCCCGACGGCGCTGTAGGCGAGCGAGCCGAGCAGCGCTGCGCCGCCGAAGACTCCGAGCATGACGCCGAGGTAGACCGCGCTCCCGAACGCCTCCATGGCGAACGCCGGGAAGACGACCGGGAACGGCGCATCGAGGAAGTTCGTGGTGAAGACGATCAGCACGATCATCCGGATCAGGGGATCCCGCGCGACGAAGCGGACCCCCGTGAGCAGCTCAGAGAAGTAGCGGCCGGGCTCGGTCGCATCGGGGTGCGGTGCCAGCACGGGGACGAGACGCGCGACGAGCAGCGCGGAGACCGCGAACGTCGCGGCGTTCAGCCACAGGACGTTCGTCGCCCCGATCGTCGCAACGAGGAGGCCCGCGATCGGAGCGCCGACGAGCAACGAGCCGCGCTGGATCGCGCCGTTGATGCCGGTCGCGCGCTCGAGCCTCGTTCCCGCGAGCTCGACCAGGTCGGGGAGCAGCGAGCGCCGTGCCGTCGCTCCGGGCGCATCGAAGAGCGCGCCCAGGAAGACGAGGACGAAAAGCTGCCAGAGCTCGATCCCGACGGTCGCATGGATCAACGGGATCGCGGCGACGGTGACGCCGCTCGCGACGTCCGCCATCACGCTCGTGCGGCGAAACCCCAGTCGGTCGACGATCGCTCCGCCGAAGAACGTGGCGAGGACGGTCGGCGCGAAGGTCAGTGCGGCGACGATGCCGGTCAACGTCGCGCTCCCCGTCGTCCGGAGGACGAACCACGGGATCGCGACGAACCCCATCGCGTTCCCGCTGAGCGAGATCGCGTCAGCGACGAGGAGCGCGACGAGGGGGCGGCGCGATCCCTTCGTCACGTGCCTATGCGCGGACGATGCGGATGTCGCCGGACATGGCGGTCGCCTTCAGCTCGACGAGCGGCCCCTGGCCGTCGTCGTCACCGGCGTCGAGCTCCGAGCGCGCGTCGCCGCTGATCGTCTTCACGTCCATCCAGACGCGGGAGCCCCGGCGGATGCCGACGAGCATGTCTCCCGAGACCGACTTCAGTTGCACCTTGCCCTCGGTCACCGCGCCGAGGCGGAGGTCGCCGGACGCCGAGTGTACGGTCGCGTTGCCGCCGACCTCCTCGACGTGGATGTCGCCCGCCGCGCTCTTCACCTCGGCGTCGCCGCCCACGGGACCGACCCTGAGGTCGCCCGCCGCGGCCTGCGCCTTGAGCTTGCCTCCGACCCGCGTGATCTTGACGTCGCCGCTCGCGACCTTGATCTCGGCATCCCGCTCGACCTCCTCGATCGAGATGTCACCGGACCCCGTCTGGGCTTCGACGGCGCCGTAGCGCCCCTGGGCGTGGATGTCCCCGGCGCCTGTCTGCGTCTTCAGCGTCGTGCCGTGCGGGACGCGGATCTTGACGCTGACCTTGTCGCGGCGGCTGCCGAGGCTGATGCTCAGCTTCACGCGGCCGGCACTCCACCCGAAGTCCTCGGGGTCGGCGTCGATCACGAGCTCGTCGTGGTCGCCGCGGTTCTCGAAGGTGATCTCGGAGCGCTCGATCTGCTCCCGCGCCCGATCGCCCGAGCCGTCGAGCACGACGGTCGCCTCCTGGACGTCCGCCGTCTCGACGGCGATTTCCCCGCGCGGGAGCTTGACGGTGACGACGAGCGGCCGCGTGGTCGGGAAGGTCTCGGTCCTCACTTGCTTGCCTTCGGGCGCTTCGGCCTCGGCGGGCGGCGGTCGATCTTCGCGTCGCCGTGCCTCATGTAGTCGGCGTAGTTGATCGGGACGATGGACAACATCGCGAGCTCCTTTCAGCTCTTGGCGAACCCGGTCAGGCGGCTCCCCACACGGGGACCGCGGACGGGTGCCGATACCTCGCGCGTGAGTGCACGCACGAGCCAGGCGTTGACGGAGACCCCTTCGCGTGACGCAGCGGCCTCGATGCCGGCCTTGAGCCCCTCGGGCAGGCGCAGGGTGATTCGGGCGGACGCCTCGTCCTCAGCGGAGGGCTGAGCGGTCGGCTGCGGCTCCTCCTCGACGAAGACGAAGTTCGGGTCCTGGCCGCTCATCCGGACCTCGACGTGCCCCTCGGGGAGCTGGGCCGAGATCTCGACGGCGGCCTCGCCGAGCGCCTCCAGGAGGCGCATCCCGGCCGAGCCACGAATTGCCTGGCTCAGGCGGGCAGCGGCCTGGGCGACCGTGTCGTCGCCGACGGCGGCGATCCGGTCCAGGTCGGTCTCGAGCGATTCGAGAAACTGTGCCATCTGCATGACGTCACTATGACATCACTAGTGGCGTCTGTCAAGTGTCACTCGGACGTCTTGATTGAAACCGTCTGCGGGGCGACCTAGGCTCAGGAGGAATGAGGGCTTGCGCACGCTGCGGCCAGGAAAATCCAGAGGGGTTCAGGTTCTGCGGCGCCTGCGGCGCCCCGCTCGAGGAGGCCGAAGCGCCCCGCGAGGTCAGAAAGACCGTCACGGTCGTGTTCTGCGACCTGACGGGCTCGACTGCGCTCGGGGAGCGGCTCGACCCCGAGAGCGTGCGGGCGACGATGCGCCGCTACTTCGAGGATGCACGCGGGAGCCTCGAGCGGCACGGCGGTACGGTCGAGAAGTTCATCGGCGACGCCGTGATGGCGGTCTTCGGCGTCCCCCAGGCGCACGAGGACGACGCGCTCCGGGCCGTGCGCGCAGCGGTCGAGCTGCGGACTGCCGTCGCGACGATCGGGCTGCAGGCTCGGATCGGGGTCAACACGGGCGAGGTCGTCGCCGGGGAGGGCGATGCACTCGTCACGGGCGACGCCGTCAACGTCGCGGCGCGGCTCGAGCAGAACGCGGAGCCGGGTGAGATCCTGATCGGGCAGGAAACGCACCAGCTCGTCCGGGACGCGGTGCAGGTCGAGCCCGTCGAGCTCGACCTCAAGGGCAAGAGTGCTCCCGTCGCGGCCTATCGGCTGCTCCACATCGATTCGGAGTCCGCCGGCCTCGTGCGACGACTCGACTCGCCGATCGTCGGTCGCGAGCGCGAGCTCCAACGGCTGCGCGACGACTTCGACAACGTGGTCTCGCAGCGCTCGTCGTACCTGTTCACGCTGCTCGGGGCCGCGGGAGTCGGCAAGTCGCGGCTCGTCGAGGAGTTCATCCGCGAGACCGTGGATCGGGCGCGGATCGTGCGCGGCCACTGCCTCCACTACGGCGAGGGCATCACCTACTGGCCGCTCGTCGAGGTGCTGCTCCAGCTGGGCGCGGATGCCGAGGGCGTGCTCGCTCTGCCCTCACCGAACGAGGCCGCGGTCGCAACGCGAAAGCTGCTCGAGGCCGAGGCCGCGGAACGGCCGCTCGTCGTGGTGTGGGACGACATCCAGTGGGCCGAGCCGACGTTCCTCGACCTGATCGAGCACATCACGGACTGGTCGCGCGGCGCCCCGATCTTCGTCCTGTGCGTCGCGCGGCCGGAGCTGCTCCAGATCCGCCCCGCCTGGGGCGGCGGAAAGGCGAACGCCACCTCGCTCCTGCTCGAGCCGCTCGGCACCGACGAGACGTCGACGTTGATCGACAACCTCCTAAGCGGCAAGGACCTGCTCGGCACGACTCGGAGCCGCATCCTCCAGGCGTCCGAAGGCAACCCGCTGTTCGTCGAGGAGATGCTGCTGATGCTCCAGGACAACGGCGACTCCGAGGTCGTCGTACCGCCGACGATCCAGGCGCTCCTCCAGGCGCGGCTCGATCAGCTCGGCGGCGACGAGCGTTCCGTGATCGAGCGCGGCTCGGTCGAGGGAGAGGTCTTTCACCGCCTGCCGGTCGCGGAGCTCGCGTCCGACCAGGTCCGGCTCGGGCTCGACGGCCACCTCGCGAAGCTGATCCGCAACGAGCTGATCCGGCCGGAGACCGCGACAATGCCGGGCGACGACGCCTTCCGGTTCCGTCATCTCCTGATCCGAGACGCTGCGTACGACTCGCTGCCGAAGGAGACGCGCGCCGACCTGCACGAGCGCTTCGCGTTCTGGATCGACGAGCACGTCCAGCTCGTCGAGCAGGACGAGATCGTCGGCTACCACCTCGAACGGGCCGTGCTCTACCGGCGCGAGCTCGGCCGCGAGGACGATGCGCTCGCCGCACAGGCTGCCCGCCGGCTCGGCACGGCGGGTCGAGGAGCGCTCGGGCGAGGCGACAACTCCGCTGCTGAGAGGCTGCTCGAACGCGCGACGACGCTCCCCTCCCAGGCCTCGCAGGGGCGGCTCGAGTTCGCCATGGATCTCGTCCTCGCACTGATGGAGAGCGCTCGATTCGACGATTGCCGGGTCTGGATCGACGAGCTGGCGACGGTGGACGACGAGCGCCTGAACACCTACGCGACGGTGCTCGACCCGATGGTGGCCCACATGAGCGGCAGGGGCTCGCTCGAGTCCGGTCGCGACGCGCTCGCCAGGTCGGTCGTGACGTTCGGACGCCTGGAGGACGAGCGGGGGCTCGCGCTCGCTCGGACCGTCCAGGGCCATGTCGAGTGGACGGCCTGCCGCGCCGCCGCGGCCGCCGAGCGGTATCGCGCTGCGATCGGGCACGCAGAGAGGGCAGGCCTCGCGTCACTCGTCAACGAGGCGCTCGGGAACCTGTGCGCGATCGCGCTGTTCGGCCCCACGCCCGTCGACGCGGCGGAGGCCGAAATTCGCGAGCTCGTCAAGGGGACGAGCGGCGTGGGAGCTCGGGCCACCGCGCTTCGCGCACTCGGCCGCCTCGCCGCGATCCGCGGCGACTTCGCCGAAGGCCGGAAGCTCGTCGAGGAAGGCCGCGCGCAACTCTTCGACGCCGGTTTCGTCCTGCACTACGCCGCGAGCTCGATGGCGAAGGGGTTCGTCGAAGAACAAGCAGGCGATGACGAGCTCGCCGCAAGCATCCAGCGCGCCGGACTCGAGGAGCTGACCGAGCTCGGGGAGCACGCGTACGCGTCGACCGTCGCCGCTGACCTCGCCAACAGCCTCATCAGGCTCGGTCGCGACGACGAGGCCGAGGCGTCACTGTTGACGGCGCGCGAGCTCTGTCCACCGGGAGACATCGGCACGATCGTCAACGCCGATCTCGCCGAGGCCCGGCTCCACCTGCGACGCGGCCGGCTCGAGGACGCCGAGCGTGTCGTCGACCGCTCGATCGAGGTGGCCGCGACCACCGACTTCTGGGAGTACCGCGGGGCAGGACACGAGGTTCGCGCGCTCATCCTCGTCGCGGGCGGTCGGCGCGCGGAAGCGGCGGCAGCGCTCGAGACGGCCCTCCAGGCATATCGCGACAAGGGCGCGAGCGTTGCCGAAGGCCGAGCGCGCGCGCTACTCGCCGAGCTCTGAGGCGTACGCCTCGCGGTAGATCCCGCGCAGCTCGAGCACGCGGTCGACGTAGTGCTGCGTCTCGGCGTAGCGGACGCCGCGGTCCTCGTTCCCCTGGCCCCCGTTGTACGCGGCCAGCGCACGTTCCTCGGAGCCGTACTTGTCGAGCAGGTGCCGGAGGTACCAGGAGCCGTAGCGGACGTTGATCTCAGGGTCGTCGAGGTCCTCAACGCGAAACGCGGAGCCGCCGGTGCGAGTCGCGATCCCCTTCGCCGTCTCGGGCAGCAGCTGCATCAACCCGATCGCGCCGGCCTCCGAGCGAGCCTCCGGCTTGAACCTCGACTCCTGGTAGATCATCGCTGCGACGAGTGCCGGGTCGAGTCGGTAGTTCTCGGCGTGACCTCGGACGATGTGCTCGTAGCGCAGCGGATAACGCGCGCGGAGGTACCAGTCGGGCTCACTCAAGAAGATCGCCGCTCCGGCGAGCCCCACGACGAGCAAGAACAAGGTCATGACCCTGGTCATGGAGCCAGACGCTGCACGACGCTTCGGACGAAGGCGTCGAGTTCCTCGAGCGAGCCGTCGTTCACGTAGACGAAGTCGGCGCGCTCGGCCTTCTCCTCGTCGGAGAGGAGCCGCCCCTGGCGCTCGGTGACGTCCGCCACCTCGGTTCGCCCGCGCCGCGTCTTCTCCGGCGCGGTGATCACGACGACGGCGTCGAAGCGCTCCTCGCCTCCGGTCTCATAGAGGAGCGGGATCTCGACGACGGCGAGCTCTGCGGTCTGTTCGCTGCGCCAGAGCGCCTGCTCGGCCACGACGCGCGGGTGCAGGAGCGACTCGAGCCAGGCCAACTCGTCCCTGTCGGCGAAGACGATCTCCCCGACGCGCTTTCGATCGACCTGTCCGTCGGCGAGCACGTCGTCGCCCCAGCGCTCGACGAGCGACTGCTGCACCTCGGGGTCCGCGTAGAGCCGGTGAACGATCTCGTCTGCGCTCGCCGTCGCGGCGCCGTGGCGGGCGAACGCGCGCAGCGCTTCGCTCTTCCCGGCACCGATCCCGCCGGTGATCGCGACGTTAAGCTGCGGAATCGTCCTCGGCGGAGTCGTCCGCCGGGGCCGCCGCTTCGGGGGCGGCAGGCTCACCTTCGGGAGCTGCTGCTTCTTCTTGCAGGTCGTACGCCTCCGCGGTCGCGGCGCGGGCCTCGGTGAAGACCTCGTCGGACAGGGCGAGCTCCGGCGCCTCGGAGACGGTGCCGTCTGCGCCGACACGCTTGAGCGAGAGCGAAAGCCGGCGGCGCTCACCGTCGACCTCCAGGATCAAGACCTTGACGGAGTCGCCCTGCGACACGACCTCGCGCGGGTTTTCGACGTGGTGCTGCGCAAGCTCGGAGATGTGCACGAGGCCCTCGACGCCCGGGAGGATCTCGACGAACGCGCCGAACGTGACCACCTTCGTCACCTTGCCGTCGACGACGTCGCCGTCCTTGTACTGCTCGAGCACCTGCTGCCACGGGTCGCTCTGGGTCTGCTTGAGGCCGAGCGAGATGCGCTGGCGGTCGCGGTCGATGTCGAGCACCTTCACGCTGACCGTTTGGCCGATCTCGAGCATCTCCGAGGGGTGGTTCACGTGCGACCACGAAAGCTCGGAGATGTGGATCAGGCCGTCCATGCCGTCGAGGTCGACGAACGCGCCGAAGTCGACGATGTTGGAAATCTGGCCCTCGACGACGTCACCGGGCTGGAGACGGTCGAGAATCTGCTGACGCTGCTCCTTGCGCTCGTCCTCGAGCACCGCGCGGCGGGAGAGGACGACGTTGTTGCGCGAGCGGTTGAGCTCGATCACCTTTGCTCGGAGCTCTGTGCCCATGAACTCGTCGAGGTCCTGGACGCGCCGGATGTCGACGAGCGACGCCGGCAGGAACCCGCGCACGCCGAGGTCGAGGATCAGGCCGCCCTTGACGACCTCGATCACGCGACCGAGCACGGGCTCGCCGGACTCAGCGGCGCCCTCGATCTTCTTCCAGGCGAGCTCGAAGCGAGCGCGCTTCTTGGAGAGGATCAGGCGGCCCTCGGCGTCTTCCTTGGTCAGGACGAGCGCGTCGATCTCGTCGCCCAGGCTGACCTCGTCGGCCGGGTTCACAGACCGCCGGATCGAGAGCTCGGCGACCGGGATCACGCCCTCGGACTTGTAGCCGATGTCGACGAGCACCTCGTCCTTGTCGACGCGGACGACGGTGCCGTGGACGACCTCGCCCTCGGTGATCGTGGGGAAGGTGGACTCGTAGTCGGGGATCAACTCCCCGTCAGGGCCCTCGGTCCAGACGCCTTCCTCGAGTTTTGGCTGTTCGGTCGTGCTCACGGCGAGCAAGTATAGCCCCAGGTCTGAGCAGGTCCGCCGCGCGCCGCGTGGCACCATGGCCGCCCATGCGGACTCGCGTCTCGCTCACCCTCGCCGTCCTAGCCACGGCCGGAGGCGTCGCGGTGGCAACCGCCCAGGCGCACGGTGGCGGCTCCCACTCCGGCTTCCAGGCGCGGGTCTCGTACCTCGAGCCGTCGCAGCCCGGCGTCCTGGTCCAGGTCCTGGAGGGACACGTACGGTTGTCGCTCGCGAATCTCACGCCGAAGACGATCGTCGTCCCGGGCGGCGAAGGGCAGCCGACGGTCCGCATCAAGCCCGGGCGCACACAGGTCTGGGTCGAGCCGCGAATCGGCGCCACCGAGGCACCGCCGAAGCGCGAAGGCCTCGTCCGCAACTGGACGATTCCGGCGACGGCCGACGGCGCGCCGTTCGAGATCGTGGGCTTTCTCGGCTACCGACCACCGGCTATGGCGGCGCAGACCGAAGACGAGGACGTACCGACGTGGGTCGTGATCGTGGCGGTGGCGATCGGCGTCATCGTGCTCGCCGCGGCGCTGGCGGTGCCGTTCCTGCGCGCCGACGAGACGTGAAAGGCCGGGCTTTTCGGCCCGGCCTTTCGGCGTTCACGTTTCTGAGCTAGCCCGTTACGGGCACGGCCCGTTGCACTTCGTGATCCGGTCGAGCGGGTAGCTCGCGGGATCGAAGTTCGGCCCTGCGAAGGCCATGTACTCCTTCATCACGACGGCATCGAGCTCCTGGGTCGCGCCCTGGCCGTCGGCGAACATGTAGTAGCCGTCACCGCCGAGGTTGACGAAGTTCGGCAGTGCCATCGTGTACGTGGTGCCGTCGTTCGGGATCGCGGTCCCGTCCGAGAGTGCGACCGACTGCACCCGGTTGACCACGCACGACGAAGTCGGCGTTCCCGTGCAGCCACTCGGGATGTCGTAGCGGAACGAGAACTTGAACCCCGAGATCTGCGGGAACCGACCGTCGAGCCCAGTGCCGTCCGCATTGATGAAGCGCACACCCTGCTCGAGCGCCAGCCAGAGCTGAGCGCCGGTCACGGTGCGCGTGTTCAGGATGTTCCCGAACGGAAGCACGCTGAACACGTCGCCGAGCACGAGGTCGTACGGTGTGCCGGCCGCGTAGCCGATACACGGGCGCTTGAGCGCCGTGTTCACCGGCGAATAGCCGCACGACGGCATCGGTGCCCGGAGTCCGCCACCGTTCATCAGGGCCAGCTGCGTGCCGTAGCGCCAGCGCATGCCGTCGGCGACCAGATCTCCGAGCGGGACCTCCTGCCGACGCTCGATGTTGCCCCCGCGCACGAAGATGCCGCTTGCAGTGCCGATCTGGCCATCCAGCAGCGCTGCGAGCTGCTGACGATACGGCACCAGCATGTCGACGATCGCCTGGTCGCAGAAGGTCGGGGCAGCCGGACAAGCAGTGTTGTTGTTCTGGAGGCCCGGGTTCGGAGGCGTCGGCGTGACAAAGCTGACCGACTTGCTGAGCACCGATCCGTCAATGTTGCCTCTGCCGGGCTGCACGGTCAGCAACGTCTTGGCGTACGTGCCGCCGTAGCTGCGGTTCTCGTGCACGAGGACGCCGTTGATCGTCCCCGAGAACTGCGCGTCGGTGTGGTCGCCGAAGACGACGTCGACCAGACCCGGCTCGAGGCCGTTGGCGAAGTCGATCAACTCACCGGACGGCACTCCCCCGGACAAGCTGCGAATGCCCTTGTGCGTGATCACGAGCACCACATCCGCCTGAGCCCTCCGGGCGTGCCGCGCGTACTTGTTCGCGGCCGCGATGCCGTCGGTCACCTCGATCGTCCCGAAGCTGCCCGGCAGCACGACGTTGGGAGCCTCCTCGTTCGTGATTCCGATGACGGCGACCTTCAGGCCGCCGACCTTGAAGAACTGCATCGGCTCGACGCCGGTCAGGTTCGCGTCGAGGTTCTTCAGATTGGCGGACACGTAGCGGAAAGGCTGACCCGGAGCGCTCGAGCTCGTCTGTGCGCCCGCGAGGTTGATCATCTGCTGTAGGTGGCCGACACCACGGTCGAAGTTGTGGTTGCCAAGCGCGCCCACCTGGATCCCCATCAACCGCTGGGCCTTGACGGACGGCTCCTCGTTGAAGAAGCTCGAGAGCGGCGGCGTCGCCCCGAAGTCGTCACCGGCGGTGAGCGTCAGCGTGGGATGCGTCGCGCGATCCTGCTGCCAGCGGGCCGAGATGTTCCAGGCACCACCGAGGGCCGGAGTCCCGACCGGGTCGAGGTTCCCGTGCCAGTCCGACACGTTCAGGATCTGGATCGTGACCGGCGGCGGAATCTTGGGACCGCCCGCGTCCGTCTTACCGGCCGCCGACGCGCTCAGCGTGGCGACGGCCGCAAGTAGCGCAGCGATCAGTGTCGCGGCGATCGTGAGCTTCCTCATTCCTCTACCTCTCCCCTTCTCGTTTGTCATCGCTAGAGCTCCTCGGCGAGGCCGATCAAGATCTCGGCCTCCGCCACGGTCAGGGCCTTCCCGGCCTGTGCGCGAAGCTGGTTGACGTACGCGCGGATCGCTCCCTGCTTGGCCTGCTCGTTGCCGCGCTCTTCAGCCCGGGCCGCCGCGTCGAGCTTGGCGACGAGCGCGCCCGCGATGGCGGCGTCAGCGACGTACGCGAGCGTCAGTCGGCTGAGGTCGGCGTACGAGGTCGTCAGGTCGAGACCGACGAGCACCGGGTCGTGATCGGATGACCGATACGCGTTGGGCTCGTAGAGCGCGTCCTGCGACGCAGGCTTGAACGACGTGTCGTAGTCGAACACGTCCGGCTCGTCGGCGTTGATGTGCCACTCCGACACGCCGGTGACCTGCGGCGTCAGGCTCGCGTTCGAGAGGGCGTGGTCGAGGTAGCCGGCCATCCCGTCGAACACGTACGAGTACGCATACGTGCCCAGGAACTGCGCGACGAGGTTCGTGTAGTCGTCTGCGGTGCCGGCGATGCCATCGGAGCCGGCCTTGACCGCGTCGATCGGATCCTCCTGCGCGTAGGCGTTGAGATCGCCGATGATGAGGAAGTCCGGGTCTCCGCTGCCGGTCGGGTCGGTTGCGAGCCAGTCGACGATCGCCTCGGCGGCGGCCGTGCGGGTCCGGTTGCAGTTCCCCTGACCGTCGAACGCGTCCGGGTCGCCGACGTCGTTGCAGTCGGAGCCCTTGGACTTCAAGTGGTTGACGACGATCGTGAAGCGGGCGCCCGTGGCGACCTCCTCGAACGTCTGCGCGAGCGCCGGCCGGCTCTTCGTGTCGATGAAGCGCGGGTCGACGCTCGACGTCAGCACCTTGAACGCGCCGACGGGAACGACCTCGGCGGGCTTGTAGATCAACCCTACGCGGATCGCGTCCGTTCCGATCACGCCAGTGTCGATCGAGTCGTACGTCCCGGCGCCAAGAAGCGAGTTCAGCCCTGTGACGATGCCGCCGGCCGGATCACCGAGCGGATCGACGCCGGGCGTGTTCTCGATCTCGTTCAGACCGACGACTGCGGCCTCGAGGCCGGAGATCGCGGCGATCAGCTTGTCACGCTGGCGTGTGAACTCGTTCGGCTGGTCGGTGTCATGTCCGCGGCACTCGAGCGTCTGGCTGGCGCCGCACTTGTTGTCGAGCGGACCACTTGGAGGGTCGCCCGTGATGAAGAAGTTGAGCGTGTTCATCGCGGCGGCTCTCAACGTGCCCCCCGTGTCAGCGGGCGCGCTCGGCCGCGGGTTCACCGATGTGTATTGCGCGGGACCGGTCGGCTGAATTCGATAGAGGCTGAAGTCGAAGCCGATGACGCCGACCGTGTTCTGCACCCTGTCGCCCCCGCGGAACCGGTTGAGGAGCGAGAAGGGGTTGCCGTCGGGATGACGGAGGACGGTCGGGTTCTGCGTGCTCAACCCGTCGTCGAGCGTAATCCGGCTCAGGAGGTTCGCCTGGGCCCGCGCGAGCGCCGGCGCGCCGGGCTCGACGATCGACGTCGGGGTGAATGGCCGCGACTCATTCAGGAGCGGCAGAGCGAGCACCAGTTCGCCGAAGCGCTCGTAGTTGAAGTACTCGGCGACCACGAGCGGTTGCGGGAAGCGCACGAGCATGCCCTCGTAGCGCTCCGGAGTGTCCATCGCTGCGAACGGCATCGACACGTCGGTCGGACTGACGCTCCCCGTGCCGCACTCGATGATGTTCGTCACGGGCGAGGTGTTGCTGTTCGTGCCGTTCAGCGCGGTCTGGTTGAAGCGCTCACGGGCAAACCCGCTCACGCGCACCACGTCTCCTGCGCTGACCGTGTCGGCCGTACCGGTGAAAACGAAGATCCCGTCCGACGTCGACGCGTCGCTGTCGCCGGCCGCATCCTGCAGGTAGAAGCCCGAGAGACCCGAGGCGCCCTCGTAGTCGCCGACGACGACACCCTCGACCGACACGTTCCCGGTGATCGCGGCGGCGTTCCCGCTGCCCTGGATCGCGGGGATCTTCGTCGCGGCATCGCCGCAGGCTGCCGAGTCGGCGGTCTGGAAGGTGAACTCGTGGTCCGCCGCCATGTTGTTCGGCGGATCAGTCGCGTCCTGGTCGGTGACGTTTGCCGCGTGAATCCGGACTGTGCAGGTCTCGTTGGCCGCGAAGTTCGTCGTCGGATCGAGCGTGAAGGTGGGCGAGCTGCCTGTTGCGGTCGCCGGGTGCGCCCCGGTCGTCCCGCAGGAGATCGCGTACCAGCTGCCCGTCACGTTCACGGGCTCGCTGAATGTGATCGAGACATTCGCGTCACGTGCCACACCCGTCGCGCCGGGAGCCGGAGTCGACGAGCTCACGGTCGGCGCTGCGTCGGCCGGGTTGTTGTTCCGCGGGTTCGGGGTCGCGGCCGCGAAGTCGTCGGCGTTGTTGTCCGTGTCCACACTTCCATTGCCGACACGGAGTGCGGCCGTTGTGTTGCTCAATCTCGGGGCGGCCCCAGAGCCGTCGAAGAAATTCGCGCTTCCATAGCCAACGAGGTCGACGATTCGCGCAAGAGCGGCCGCGTCGCACGACTGGGTGGTGCTTCCATTGCAGCCGAGCGAGGCGTCGCCCGAGACGAGCGCAACTTTCCCGTCGGTGCCGGACATGTTGATCGGTCCCACGAAATCGACGTGGTCCGCGGTCGGGAGCGAAGCGCCCGTCGTGCCGCCCATCAACTGAACCAGGAAGTACCGGCCAGGCTGGAGCGAGAACTCGGGCAACTCGGCGAGCTGGCCGGAGTTCGCTCCGAAGTTGCCGGTGCCCGTTGCGCTCGCGTACTGGATCGACAGATTGCCGAGCGGCAGGGCCAGCGGGCCCCGGTTGTAGAGCTCCACGTAGTCGTGCGTATAGGTCGCGCCGGAGTTGCCTCCGCCGCCGTAGACCTGGCTGATCACGATGTTCGACGCGGCGCTGGCTGTACCGACGGCGGCGAGCGCCCCCACCATGATCCCGAGCACCAGCGCAATTCGCATGCGGCTGCTCACCACAGAAATCCTCTCCCCTCGTTTGACCCTCCTGGCCCAGAGGGCCATGACCGCCAGCCAGTGTAACGCGGGCCTCGGGAATCTCCAAACAGCCCGCTGGAACGCGAAAGGCCTGCAGAATGCAGGCCTTTCGCGCTTGAAACAGGTGAGTCGAGAGCTCTAGTTGACTCGAGTGATGCGGTTCCGCGGCCCTGGTGCGACCGGGGAGTTCGCACGGAAATACGCCTCGAGCGCGTCCGTGTCGACCGCGCCGCCGAGGCGGTTCGTGCCCTCGCGCAGGATCGCGAAGCCGTCACCGCCGTCCGCGAGGAAGCTGTTCACGGTCACGCGGTACGAGCTCGAGGTGCTGATCGGCGTCCCGGTGATGCGGATCGTCGCCGGGTCGACGCGATCGCCGATCGGGCGCGATGCATCCCAGGTGTAGGTGAACCCGTTCGACACCTGCAGCACCTTCGGCGCCGCGGTGTTGCCGACGCCCGACCACTGCTGCTCCAGCAGCGTGTCGATCTGCGCGCCCGTCAGCGACATGGTCATCAGCGTGTTGCCGAACGGCTGCACCGCGAACGACTCCCCGTACGTGACCTGACCCGGCTGCTCGCCGCCCGAGATCTGGTTGTAGATCAGGTCGGTGCGGATTCCGCCCGGGTTCATGAACGCGACGACGGCGTTGCCCTTGTTCGCGGGACGCGTGTCCGCCAGCTGAGCGTCCGCGATCACGTCTCCGAGTGCAGACTCGCCCGCCGGAGTCGAAGCGCGGGTGATGTCGGCGGTGATCGAGCCGATCACGCGATTCGCGAGCGGGGCTGCGATGCGCTGGTACTTCTGGATCAGCGCCGTCTGCGCCGAGTCACGAGGAACGTCGCGCGTGACGATCCGGTTCGTCGCGGTCTTCGCCGTCACTTCGCCCGTCGTACTCTCGATCGTCAGGTCGATGTCAGTGATGACGCGCCCGAACGAGCCGGCGCTCGTCACGAGCTTGCCGTCGATCGTGCAGTTGTACGCCTGGTGCGTGTGACCGCTGACCACGACGTCGATCTCGTCGTTGAAGGCGCTGGTGATGTCCACGATCGGACCAGAGATGCCGGCGCAGTCGTTGAACGTGCCGGTGGTGAATCCGCCCTCGTGGACGAGCACGACGATCGTCTCGACGCCGAGCCGCTTGAGCACGGGCACGAACCGGTTCGCGGTCTGCGCCTCGTCGCGGAACGCCAAGCCGGCGACGCCGGCAGGGGTCACGAGCTGCGGTGTGCCTTCGAGCGTCATCCCGATGAACCCGACCTTCACGCCGCCGACCGTCCTGACCGAGTACGGCGGCAGCAGGTTCCTGGTCTGAGGCGCCTTCGGCCTGACGAGCTTTCGCTTGCACGCCTTCGAGCGCTTGTTCACCTTGCAGGCCTTGGCCTTCGCCTTGAGAGCCTTGCGATGCTTGACCAGCGCCCGGTTGTACGCGGCTCGCTGCGCCGCGGTCACGACGACCTCGACGTTCGCCGACAGGTACTGGAACTGCGCGCCCGCGAAGGCGTCGCCGTCCTGGCAGCCGTCGGTCGGATGGCAGCCACCCCGCTGCATGCGCAGCAGCTGGCCCGCACCCTCGTCGAACTCATGGTTCCCCACCGACGTCACCTGCAGGCCCGCCAGCCCGAGCGACTCGATCGTCGGCTCGTCGTGGAACAGCGCCGACAGGAGCGGCGATGCACCGATCATGTCGCCCGCCCCGACGACCACTGTGTTCGGGTTGGTCGCCTTCAGCCGCGACATGTGGGTCGCGAAGAACTCGGCACCGCCGGCGTCCACAGTGCCGATCCGACCGCTCGAGCCGCTCGGCGGCTCCAGGTTGCCGTGAAAGTCGTTGAAGGCGAGCAGCTGCACCGACACCGGAGCAGCCGCAGCACCCGTTGCGTCCGGGCGCGCGCCGGCGAACGTCACGCCGACCGACAGCGCGAACGCGACGGCGAGCAGAAGCCCGACCTGAAGTTTCCTCATGATTTTCCCCTTTGCCTTCCTCGGATACGAACGTGGGTTCCTACCCCGCGCCAACAGCGGCTAAGCAGCCCTCACAGGATCGTTACGACTTCGCCTCGTGCCAGTCGTCGCCGGCACCGACGTCGACCGCGAGCGGCGGGTCGAGGTCGAAGGCGCCGATCATCTCTTCTCGCAGGGCTTCCTTCACGGCGCCGACCTCGCGCTCGGGAGCCTCGACGAGCAGCTCGTCGTGCACCTGGAGGACGAGGCGCGACGAACGGCCCTCTTCTTGCAGCCGCCGGTGGATGTTGACCATCGCCACCTTGATGATGTCGGCCGCCGTCCCCTGCATGACCGAGTTCACGGCGAGACGCTCACCGAGGCCCCGCGTCTGCCGGTTCGACGCGCGAATCTCTGGCACCGGGCGCCGACGGCCGAAGAGCGTCGTCACGTAGCCGTCGCGCTTCGCCTGCTCGATCGTGCGCGCGATGAAGTCCTGGACGTACGGGAAGCGCGCGAGGTAGGCGTCGATGTACTCCTGCGCCTCGTCGCGCGGGATCTCGAGGTTCTCCGAGAGACCGTACGACGAGATGCCGTAGATGATCCCGAAGTTGACCATCTTCGCGATGTTGCGCTCGTCCTTCGTCAACGTCGCGGGGTCCTTGCCGAGCACCTCGGCTGCGGTCGTCGTGTGGATGTCCTCGCCGCGCGCGAACGACTCACGCAGCTTTGGCTCGCCCGAGACGTGCGCGAGGATCCGCAGCTCGACCTGCGAGTAGTCGGCGCTCACGAGCTTGTGGCCCGGCTCCGCGACGAACGCCGAGCGGATCTCGCGCCCGAGCTCGGTCCGGATCGGGATCGCTTGCAGGTTCGGGTTCGAGGTCGAGAGCCGGCCGGTCGACGCGACGGCCTGGTTGAAGTGCGTGTGCAGGCGTCCGTCCTCCGCCAGCAGCGACGGCAACGGCTGCAGGTACGTGTTGAGGAGCTTCGAGTACTCGCGCCACTCCTCGATCACCGCGACGATCGCGTGGTCCTGACGGATCGAGCGCAGCACCCTCGTGTCGGTGGAGTAGCCCGTCTTGCCCTTGCGCCCCGGAGTCAGCTCGAGCTTCTCGAACAGGATGCGCGCGACCTGTTGCGTCGAGCCGAGCATAAACTCCTCCCCCGCGAGCTCGTGTGCCTTCGTCTCCAGCTCCTCGACGCGGTCCGCGAGCCGCGCGGTGATCTCACCCATGCGGTACGTGTCGATCTTGATCCCCGCGTCCTCCATCGAGGCGAGCACCGCTGCGAGCGGAAGCTCGATGTGGTCGTACAGCACCTCGCTCCCGCGCTCGCGCAGCCGCTCGCGAAGCACCGGGGCGAGCCGGCGTGCGGCCTCGGCGTGACGCACGAGCGTCGCGGTCTCCTCGTCGGTCGCCGGCTCGGGAAGCACCTCGAGCCCGTACTCCTGCGCGAGATCGTCGAGCTCGTACGCGGGCCGGCCCGGGTCGATCAGGTACGCCGCGAGCATCGTGTCCTCGGCCGGCGTCATGGTCAGGCGCGGCAGCGACTTGAAGTCGTGGGCGATCACGTGCGCGTCGCGGAGTCGCGCCTGGGCGACGTCGGCGTCGAACGTGCCGAGCACGACGCCGTCGTCGAGCGCGAGTGCGAAGCGACCGTCGTCGACCGCGAGCGCCGCACGCGAACGCGTCTCCGGCAAGTCGCCTTCACGCCACGTCACGCCGGTCCCCTCAGGGCGCATCGTCGGCAGTGCAGGGACGGCCTCGTCGAGCTGGTCGACGCGGCCGATCAGGTTGCGGAACTCGAAGCGCCGGAACATCTCCTTCAGCTGCGAGCGGTCGGGCGGCTGCAGCACGAGGTCGGCAGGTGCGTGCTCGAGCTCGAGGTCGCGGCGCATCGTGGCCAGCTCCTTCGAGACGCGCGCCTGCTCCGCGTGCTCCTGGATGTTCCGGCGGCGCGCGGGCGTCAGCTCGTCGGCGTGCGCGATCACCTCCTCCAGCGAGCCATATTTTTGAATGAGCTGCCCGGCGGTCTTGTCGCCGATGCCCGGGATGCCGGGGATGTTGTCGCTCGTGTCGCCCTTGAGGCCGATGAAGTCGGGAATCTGATCGGGCCGGATCCCGTACCGCGCCTCGACTCGCTCGGGTGTGTACACGTTGACGTCCGAGACTCCGCGCGGCGTCATCATCAGCGTGACGTTGTCGGTGACGAGCTGGAAGGCGTCGCGGTCGGTCGAGACGATCGTCGTCTTGATCCCGGCTTCGTCCGCGCGCGTCGCGAGGGTCGCGATCACGTCGTCGGCCTCCCAGCCCTCGAACTCGAGGTTGCGATAGCCGAACGCCTCGACGATCGGGCGGAAGTACGGGAACTGCTCGCTCAGGAGGTCAGGCGTCGGCTTCCGCTCCGACTTGTACGTCTCGAGCGTCTCGAGCCGCTCGGCCGGACGGGTGTCCCACGCCACGGCGACGCCCTTCGGCCGGTAGTCCTGGAGCAGCTTGAAGAGCATGTTCGTGAACCCGAGCAGCGCATTTGTCGGGAAGCCCTCCGTCGTTGCGAGCTCCTCCGGCAGCGCGAAGAAGGCGCGGTAGGCGAGGTTGTTGCCGTCGACGAGGAAGAGCTCGGAGTCCCTCGCGGGCCCGTCGTCGAGCTGTAGCTCCTCGCCGGTGAGCGTCTTCGGCATCTCCTTCGAGTCTATTCGCGGCCCCCGCCTCGGCCGCTGTAACGTCGCCGGCCGTGGCGCGTGTCCCCCTCCTCGCCGGGTCCGGTATCGCCGTGCTGAACGTGCCCGACGACGTGGTCGTGCTGCGGCCACCACCGCCGGGTCAGGTCGTCGCCGACGTCGCAGCCGCCGTTCGCGAGGCGCTCCGCTATCCGCTCGAGGGCCCGCCGCTCGAGCAGCTTGTTCGCGGAGCCTCGCGCGTGACGATCGTCGTCGAGCTGCCGAGCCTGCCGATCCCCGGCGCGCCAACCGATCCACGCCACGCCGCGGTCGAGGGCGCTTCGGCCGAGCTCGAGCGCGCAGGCGTGCCGAGCGAGCAGCAGACGCTCCTGGTCGCCTGCGGCCTCGGGCGACGCGCGGGGCCTGCGGACATGTCGCTGCTCGCAGCGCCGGAATTCCGGAGGCGCTTCCGCGGCCGCGTGGTCGTGCACGACGTGGAAGACCCGGAGCTCGTCGACCTAGGCGCCGCGGGGAACGTCCCGCTTCGGGTCAACCGTGCGCTCGTCGACACCGACTCGGTGGTCGTGGTCACCGCAGCCGAGACCGTCGTGCACGGCGGCCCCGCCGCACTCGTCGCCGCAGCCGGCCCCGAGGCGATCCGCGCCGCAGGTGCGTGGTCCTTGCTCGAGACCGCCGCGTCGCAGGGCTGGCAGCTGGCTACCGCACTCGAGCGCATGCTCGCCGCGCGCGTCCCCCTGATCGGCGTCTCGCTCGTGCTGAACCACCCGCAGCTCGTCGCGTCGTCGCTGCGCGGGTTCCCCTACGACGAGCACGTGGCCGAGCGGATCGCCAGCTCGCCCCTACGGCGCGCGCTCGCGGTCGTGCCCGGACCGCTTCGCGCGCGCATGATCCGCTCGCTCCGGCGAGACCTGACCGCCGCGGGAGTGTTCGCCGGGCCCCCCGCGGTCGCGCACGCGGAGGCCCTCCTGCGCGCGATCGCCGCGCGAGAGGTCGTGCTGGACGAGCCGCTCGACGCGATCGTCGTCGGGATCCCACCGACGACGCTCCACCTTCCCCGCGAGCTGCCGAACCCGCTGAACGCCGCGCAGCTCGGCCTCGGCGTCGCGCTGAAGCTGTGGCGCGACTCGTTCCCGGTCGTCAACGGCGGCACCGCGATCCTCGTTCACCCGCTCCGCCGACGGTTCCACCATCCAACGCAACAGCCCTATCGCACGTTCTTCGCGGCGACGCGCTTCGGGCGCGAGCCCGAAGAGCTCCGCGCCGCCGAGCAAGCGGTTTCCGAGGATCCCCGCGCACTCGCCGCATACCGCGAGGGCCGCACCTGCCACCCGTTGCTTCCCTTCGCGGACTGGTCGTCGTGCCAGCCCGCGATCGTCCGCCTCGGCGCCGTCCTCGTCGCGGGCTGCCGCGACTCGGTGGCAGCGCGCCAACTCGGTCTCGTCCCGATCCACGGCCTGAACGCAGCACTCGAGATGGCGCGCGGACGCGTTGGGGGAAAGGCGCGCATCGGCGTGCTGCTCGCGCCGCCGTACTTCCCGATTAGATCCGGCTAATCCTCGCCGAGGTACGTCTTGCGGACCTGCTCGTTGTTGCGGAGTGCTGTCGCATCGTCTGCGAGCGCGACGTGCCCTGTCTCGAGCACGTAGCCGCGGTTCGCGACGTCGAGCGCCATGAGCGCGTTCTGCTCGACCAGCAGGATCGGCGTGCCCTGTGCGTTGATCTCGCGGACGATGTCGAAGATGCGCTCGACGAAGATCGGCGCCAGCCCCATCGACGGCTCGTCGAGCATGAGCAGCTTGGGCCGGGCCATCAGCGCACGGCCGATCGCGACCATCTGCTGCTCGCCGCCGGAGAGCGTCCCGGCGTGCTGCGACTTGCGTTCCGAGAGCCGCGGGAAGAGCGTGTAGACGCGCTCGAGGTCGCTCTGCATGTCCTTGTCGCCACGTGCGCGCTGGAACGCGCCCATCTGCAGGTTCTCGAGCACGCTCATCCGCGGGAACAGCCGCCTGCCCTCGGGTGACTGCGCGATCCCGAGCTTGACGATCTCGTGCGCAGGCCGATTGGTGATCTCCTGACCCTGGAAGCGAATCGTCCCGCGCCGCGGGCGGTTAAGGCCGTTGATCGAGCGGAGCGTCGTGGACTTGCCTGCGCCGTTCGCGCCGATCAGCGTGACGATCTCGCCCTGCCGAACGTCGATCGTGATGCCCTTGAGCGCCTCGATCGAGCCGTAGTAGGTGTGGACGTCCTCGACCTCGAGGATGACCTCGCCGGGAGCACTCATGCCGTCGCCGCCCTCCCCAGGTACGCCTCGATCACACGCTCGTCCTTCTGCACTTCCTTCGGACCGCCTTCGGCGATCTTCTCGCCGTAGTCGAGCACCGTCACGCGGTCCGAGATCCCCATCACGACCTTCATGTCGTGCTCGATCATCAGGACGGTCAGGTCCTGTTCGGTTCGGAGCTTGGCGACGAAGGCGGTGAACGCCGCAGTCTCCTGAGGGTTCATGCCCGCCGTCGGCTCGTCGAGCAGGAGCAGCTTGGGCTCGGTCGCGAGCGCGCGCGCGACCTCGAGCCGCCGCTGGTCGCCGTACGAGAGATTCCGCGCCCACTCGTCGTCGCCACCGGTCAGGCTGCAGAAGCGGAGCAGCTCACGCGCGCGCTCTGCCGCTCCGCGCTCCTGCCGCATGAGCCCCGGTGTGTGCAGCACCGAGCGCACGATCCCGCCCTTGAGCCGGGAGTGCATCCCCACGAGCACGTTCTCCAGCGCGGTCATCTGCTGGAAGAGCCGGATGTTCTGGAAGGTGCGACCGATGCCGAGCTGCGTGATCGCGTGCGGCGGCTTGCCAGTCACGTCGGTGCCGTCGAAGACGATCTGGCCCGCGGTCGGCTTGTAGACGCCGGTCAGCATGTTGAAGAAGGTCGTCTTGCCGGCACCGTTCGGCCCGATCAGGCTGACGATCGAGCCCTGCGGGATCGCGAAGTCGACGTCGTTGACGGCGACGAGCCCACCGAACTCCTTCCTGATGTCGGACGCGACGAGGAGATCAGTCATTGGTCGAGCTCCGGTCGGTGTCGGACCCCTCGTGGGTGACGTCGTAGAGCGGCGTGTCGCGCACGCCCTCCTCGAGCTCGCGCTTGTGCCGTCGCTCCGGGATCAGGCCCGTGGGCCGGAAGAGCATGACGATCACGATGATCAGACCGTAGATGCCGAAGTTGTACTTCGGCACATCCTGGATCCCGACCTCCGTCCCGATCTTCGCCAACCCTTCTTGATCGAGGTAGGAGAGGAACAGTCCGCCCACGATCGCCCCCCACACGCTGCCCATCCCGCCGAGGATGACCATGCAGAGGATGAAGATCGACAGGTTGAAGTAGAAGTCGCTCGGAAACGCGCCTCCCTTGAACGATGCGTAGTACGCGCCGGCGATCCCGCCGAAGAACGCGCCGATCGCGTAGGCCCAGGTCTTCGTCCGCATCAGCGGCACGCCCATCGCGGCGGCGGCGGTCTCGTCCTCGCGGATCGCGATCCAGGCGCGCCCCAGCCGCGAGTCGCGGAGCCGCACCGAGACGAACACCGTGAACAGCAGCAGCGCCAGCGCCGTGTAGAAGTACAGCTCCGCCCGGTTCGTCGACTGCTGGTAGCTCTCGGGGAGGCCGAGAGCGGCGCCCAGACCCGCGCCGAAGCCGGGCGAGTCGATGGGAGAGATCCCGAACGCCCCGTGCGTGAGGTCGAAGCCCTTGATCGAGTCCGCGTTGCGCACGAACTGGGGGACGATCTCGCCGAAGCCGAGGGTGACGATCGCCAGGTAGTCGCCTCGCAGTCGCAGCGTCGGCAGGCCGATGATGATGCCGACGAGAGCCGTGAAGCACCCTGCGATGAGCAGCACGAGAAAGATCGACATGTGGATGCCCGGCAGCTCGGGGTTGATCCCCGATGAGCCGAAGTGGAACGTCACCTGTTCGAACTGCACCGACGCGAGCCACGCCGCGGTGTACGCCCCTGCTGCGTAGAACGCGACGTAGCCGAGGTCGAGCAGGCCGGCATAGCCGACGACGACGTTCAGGCCCACCGCCATCATCGTGAAGACGATCATGATCACCACGGTCCCGACACCCGGCAGGAGCGTTCCGATCAAGGGGATGTCGTCGAGGTACGGCAGCAGCGTCGGGTAGAGCAGAGCGAGCGTGATCACGACGATCGGCACCCACGCTCGGCGCAGCCGGTTGGTCACCTTATCCACCCTCCGGCGTCCTCTCTCCGAGCAGGCCCTCGGGTCGGAAGACGAGTGTGGCGATCAGGATCCCGAACACGATCGAGCGGGTCCAGTCGCTCCCGGGCGAGTACAGCTCGAGCCCCTCGTTGAACTGCTCGATCAGGCCGATCATCAGCGCGCCGAGCACGGCGCCGGCGAGGTTGCCGATCCCGCCGAGCACCGCAGCGGTGAACGCGATCAACCCGAGCTGAAAGCCGGTGTCGTACCGCATCGACGTGAAGTGGAGGAAGTAGAGAAGCCCTCCCGCTCCGGCCAGCCCTCCGGCGAGCGCGAACGTGAACGAGATCGTGCGGTTGACGTTGATCCCCATCATCGCCGCCGCGTCCATGTCCTGCGACGTCGCGCGCATGGCCTTCCCTTGTTTCGTCGAGCGAACGAGCCAGGTCAGAGCGACCAGGACCGGAACGGTGAGCCAGAGGACGCCGAGCTTGTCCCACGGGAAGTGCACGCCGCCGATGTTGAACGCGTCCCGGTTGGGGATCAGCTTCTCGGTCGTCCGGAACTCGACTCCCCACCCGACGAGGCCGACGTCCTGGAGGATGAACGAGATACCGACGGCGGTGATCAGCGGCGCCAGGCGGGGCGCGTTCCGCAGCCGCCGATAGGCGACGAACTCGATGCCGGTGTTCAGCGTCGCGGCGAAGACGACGGCGATGACGAGCGCGAGGCCGATCCCGGCCACGACTTCCCCGGTGGTCGACTCGGCGCCCAGCCCGACCCACCCGACGATCACTGTGCTCGCGACGAGGCCGCTGAGCGCGAACACGTCGCCGTGCGCGAAGTTGATCAACTGCAGGATCCCGTAGACGAGCGTGTAGCCGAGCGCGACGAGCGCGTAGACGGCGCCGTTCGTCAGTCCGATGAACGCGACGTTGAAGAACTCGCTCGGGTCGTTGACGAGGTTCGCCCCGAGCCAGAAGACGATCACCCCGATGAAACCGAGCCCGAGCCAGCCGGTCACGGTGCGCGGCACAAGTGCCGCCACCCTCGAACCGAAAGAGCCTCCCGTGCGCGCCGCGTCAGCCACGTGTGTGCGAGACCCTAAACCGTGAAGGGGGAGGGCGGAAGGCCCTCCCCCTTCAAGGCGTTACCCGCGGATCAGGTTCCCCTGGCCGCGTCCACGTTCTCGGGCTTCGGCGAGATCGTGGTCTCGGTCTCCAGCTTCGTCGTCGCCTTGTAGATCGTGAAGCCGACGACTGCCCCCTCGGCACCCGAGGGGTCGCCGTTCTCGTTGATCTCGAACGAGCCGAGCAGGCCGTCCGTCACGCTGGCGTTGAACAGCTGCTCGATCACGCTGGCCCGGGTCCCGTCCGACGCCGCGATCGCGTCGAGCATGACCTGAGCGGCCTGCGCGCCGTAGATCGCGTACGGGTCGATCGGCTTGCCTCCGAGCGTCGGCCCGAACTCGGCCGCGAACTCGGCGCCTGCGCCCGTGAACTCGTCGATCGGCACGCCGGCGACCGACATGAACATCCCGGCCGCAGCGGTGCCGGCCTCGTCGATCGTCTGCTGCGTCGTGAAGCCGTCCGGTGCGAACAGCTTGATGTCGCCGTCGTTCGGCCCGAGCGTGGCGACCTTGTCCTTGATCACCTTCGCGCCGTTCTCGTCGATCAGGCCGCCGAGGAACACGGCGTCCGCATCGGTGCCACCGATCTTGCGGAACAGGCCCTCGTACGACGAGGCCTTCGGATCCCACGCCTCGAACCCGGCGATCTCGATGCCGAGGCTCTCGGCAGCGTTCCGCAGGTTCGTCGCGACGCCGAGGCCATAGGCCTCCTTGTCGTTGAGGACGTAGACGCTCTTGATGCCCTGGGCCTGCATGAACTCGGCCATGGCAGCACCCTGGTACGCGTCATGCGGGACGACGCGGGTGTAGTTGCGGTTCCCGGTCGGGTAGTACTTGTCCGGCTCGGTGTCCTCGCAGCCGGGCCCACCCTCGGTCAGGCACACGAACGTGTTGGCAGGGGAGATCATCCCGATGCCGCCGTTCGCTGCCTGGTTGAGCACCGGGATCTCGATCGCGGCGCAACCCGAGTTGAACGTGCCGATCACGCCGATCACCTTGTCGTTCCCGGCGTAGGCGTTCGCGTTCTGCGAGCACTTGCCCGAGTCCCACTTCGCGGCCTGTGCGGTCGCGTCGTCACACGACTGGTAGGCGACGTTGTGATCGCCGGCCTTCCAATCCTGCTTGTCGAGCAGGAACCGGATGGCGCCGACGATTTGGGTCGTCTGGGTCCGGCTCGAGCCCTGGAGCGGGAAGTCCGAGACGAGCAAGACGTCAGGATCGCCTTCGCCCTTGTACTCGATGCCCGTGCACGAAGACGAGGGCAGCGCCGTAATCTCGCCGCCGTCACCGCCGCCGTCGCCCTCGTCGTCGCCGCCGCAGCCGCTCGCCATGAGGGCGAGGGACGCCACGAGCAACGCGAAGAGCGCAAGCAAACTGCGCTTTCTCAATGCTCCTCCTCCGTCTGCAGATCAGATGTACGCGCGTACAGAGGGGGCAGTATCCGCGGCCTGCGCGGTGGGATCAAGTCGGAGCCGTCGGTTCAACACGCCGTTAACATGATTCGGAGCAGGGCCGAAGTGGCGGAATTGGTAGACGCGCCGGACTCAAAATCCGGTGGCCCTCGGGCCGTGTGGGTTCGATTCCCACCTTCGGCATAGTCTGGGCCGGTGCGGATCGGCGTGCTCACCGGCGGAGGGGACTGTCCCGGCCTGAACGCGGTCATCCGGGCGGTCGGCCGCAGGTCGTTCTCCCACGGCCACGAGGTGCTCGGGATCCGGGCCGGCTGGAAGGGGCTCGTGGATGGGCTGATCGAGCCACTGGGGCCCCGCGAGATCTCGGGGATCCTCCCGAGGGGCGGGACGATCATCGGCACATCGCGGACGAACCCCTTCAAGACGGACTCGGTCGACCGCGTGCTGAAGAACTTCCGCGAGGCGTCACTCGACGCGCTCGTCGCGATCGGGGGCGAGGACACGCTCGGCGTGGCGGCCCGTCTTCACCGAGAGCAGGACTTCCCGGTCGTCGGCGTGCCGAAGACGATCGACAACGACCTCGGCGCCACCGACTACACCTTCGGGTTCGACACGGCGGTGACGATCGCGACCGAGGCGATCGACCGCCTGCACACCACCGCCGAGTCGCACAACCGCGTGATGGTCGTCGAGGTGATGGGGCGGCACACCGGCTGGATCGCCGTGATGAGCGGAATCGCCGGCGGCGCCGACGTGATCTTGATCCCCGAGCACCCGATCACCGTCGAGCAGGCCTGCTCCGAGATCCGCAGGCGACACGAGCGTGGGCTCGACTTCTCGATCGTCGTCGTCAGCGAGGGCTACGAGCTCACCTACGAGTCCGGCGAGCGCCGGCTCGTCGGCGAGGAGGCCCGCGAGACCGATCAGTTCGGCCACGTGAAGCTCGGCGGTGTCGGCGGCGAGCTCGCGCGGGAGATCGAGGAGCGCACCGGCTACGAGACACGCGTCACGGTGCTCGGCCATGTGCAACGCGGCGGCTCCCCCACGCCTCGCGATCGGGTGTTGGCCACCCGTTATGGACTGAAGGCGGCCGACCTGGTCAACGAGGGCAGGTTCGGCCGGATGGCGGCGCTGCACGGCGACGACATCGTCGACGTCTCGCTCGACGAGGCGACCAAGGAGACGAAGACCGTGCCGCCCGAGTGGTACGACGTCGCGAAGGCGTTCTTCGGTTAATCGACGAGGATGAGCGCGTCGGTCGGCGCATAGTCGTCGGTCAGCACCGGCACGTCTCGCGTGGGCACGAGCTTCTCGTAGCGGCTCGCGATCGCGTCCGAGAGGTCCGGGACCTGCGGGTGCTCGGCCGTGACCTCGGCCCAACGTTCGGAGAGGAAGTCGCGGCTCGGGAGAGCGCCCTCGCCGGCGACCACGATGATGTTCCTGATCGACGCGGGATCGCCCTGAAGCGCGACCGGGTGCACGGCCACGCTCGGGAAGACCGAGCGATACGTGCGGTAGAACGAGCGGAAGAGCCTCGAGTTCTCCCCCTCGACCGCGCCGATCACGTTCGCGACGACGATCCCTCCCGGCGTGAGCCGGTCGCGCACGAGCTCGAGGAACTCCTGCGTCGTCAGATGGAAGGGCAGCGCGTCCGAGTAATACGCGTCGAGCACGATCACGTCCCAGCGCCGGTCGTTCCGCTGGAGGTAGCGACGCCCGTCCTCGACCTCGACGGCGAGCCGGGGATCCTGCGGCAGCGCGAACCACTTCCGCGCGACGTCGACGACCTCGGGGTCGAGCTCGACCGCCTGCAGCTGCAGGTCGGGGAAGTCGCGCCACGCGCGCTTCGGCGCCGAGCCGCCGCCGAGCCCGACGTAGAGCGCGTTCGCCGCCTCGGGCCGGTACGCGAACGCGAGGGAGAGATAGGGCACGTAGTCGAACGGCGTCACGAAGGGGTCGTCGAGGTCCATCGCGCTCTGGAAGGAGCTGTCGAAGCGGAGGTAGCGGTCGTCCTCGTCCTCGACGACGGCGATCGAGTGGTACGCGCTGTCCTTGCGGTAACGCACGCGATAGCCCTCGGCCGCGTAGTCCGTGCCGCCGCTGACGCTTCCCTCCTGGAGGCGGTAGACCGGCGAGTAGTTCTCCGCGGCGGCAGCGGTGAGCGTGCCGCCCTGCTCCGGCGCGAGCGACGACGAGAGCGCCGCGGCGGCCGCGGCCGCGGCGAGCGCGGCGACGCCTACGATCGGGAGCGAGCGCGCCACGGCGACGAGCGCGGTGCCTGCGAGGAGCACGGCAGCGCCGAGTGCGAGCAGCTGGTTCGTGCCGAGCTCGGGGATCAGCACGAACGCGGTCGCGAACGTTCCGACGATGCTCCCCACGGTCGAGACGGCAAAGAGCCGCCCCGCCGTGCGGCCGAGCGTGGCCACGTCGAGCGCCGCTATCCGCACCGCGATCGGCGTCACCGCGGCGAGGACGACGCTCATCGGCCCGAAGAGGATCGCCGCGGCGACGAGAGGATTCAGGCGCGCGCCGGGATCCCAGTCGACGACGAACTGCAGCACCCGGTCGTCCACGTACGGAATCGCGAGCACGAGCAGCGCGCCGAGCGACATCGTCCCGACGAGCAGGCCGGTCGACGGCATGCGGTCGGCGAGCAGGCCCCCGAGCCAGTAGCCGATCGCCAGTCCGGTCAGCACGACGCCGATCAGGGCGCCCCAGACGTAGAGCGAGTTGCCGAAGAACGGCGCGAGCACCCGGCTCGATGCGATCTCCACCCCCAGCAGCACGGCGCCCGAGACGAACACCGCGAAGTGCAGGGACACGCGCTCGAGCCCGACTCTCACCGCCTGGACGGTAGCCGCTCGACCGTTCTGACCAGCACCGCCCCCGGGTCGGACCGGGTCAGCTCCCGCGTGTCGCGCACCGTCCAGGCGAAGGGCACGACGAGGAGCAGGAGCGTCACAGGCGCGAACGAGCGGAACCGGCCTGCCAGCACTCCGAGCACCGGGACGAGCGGCAGCACGTAGCGGTCGAAGTGCGAGTCGAGCGGCAGCAGCGCGACGAAGTAGACCGCGACGAACGTCGTGAGCACGCGATCGGCGAGGTCGCGCCGCGCGATCGCCACCCCGAGGCCGATCACCGCGACCACGAGCGCTGGGCCGAGCGCTTCCCACAGGTCGCTCGCGAACGCGACGGCTGCGAACGAGTCGTCGTCGGCCCCGAGCGAGCCGTCCCAGGCGCCCGAGAAGCTGCGCCACAGGTCCGAGGCGGCCTCACCCAGATGGAAGACGGCGAAAGGACTCGCGACGACGAACCCGGCCAGCGCGAGTCCGCCTGCGTACGCGAGTCGCCGCCACTGCCCCCACGCCGCGACGGCGAGCGGGACGAGCACGAGTGCCCCCGGCCACTTCGCGGCTGTCGCGGCGCCGATCACGAGCCCTGCGAGCTCGTATCGCCGTGTGATCAGCAAGCCGAGCGCAACGGTGACGAGCGTCGTCAGCAGCACGTCGGTCACCGCCATCCGCGAGTACGCGACGTGCACCCCCGCGACCGCGGTCGCGACCGCGGCCACGCCACCGGCGAGAACGCCGTACGAACGCTCGCCGAGCCACCACGCCGACGCGACGCCGGCGAGGCCGATCACGACGGCGACGATGCGCGCGGTGAAGTACGAGGGCGCGTCCTGCCAGGCCTGGAAGGGCGCCTGTACGTAGAACAGCAAGCTCGGCCAGTCGAAGAACGGGTGCGGGTCGACGCCGCTCCCGTGCGTGATCGCCCACGCGCGCGGGACGACGAGCTCCTCGTCCGGGTTCAGCAGTCCGCCGTCGGGCAGGCCGTAGCGCAGCCCGACGAGCCGGAGCGCAGCCGCGCCGAGCAGGACGAGCCCGAGGATCGTCGCCGGGCCGCCCCAGCGGGACTCCGGCTCAGACTGCGGGGGGCTCTGCACCGACGAGCTCGCGCACGTCGCTCGCGTTCACGACGACCGCGTCGACCCCGGCGCGCTCGAGCGCCTCGACCTCGTCCTGCGTCGCGTCCGGGAGGTAGGCGACGGCGAGCTTTCCCGCCGGGACGTCCGGCAGCAACTCGAGCACGTGGTCGAGCGGCACCTCGTCCGGGTCGTGCGGCTCGCCGCCGAGCAGGAAGATCTCCGGGTCGACGTGCTCTAGCGTCGCTTGCAGCTCCTCCTCGTCGCGCACCTCGACGACGCTGTCCAGCCCGAGCTCCAGACCGCGTGCGAGATCGTCCGCGAGTCGCTGCCAGTCCTCGTCGTAGCGCTCGGCGACGAGCAGGCAGGCGTCCGCTCCGGCCGCGTCTGCGGCCGCCGGGCCGTCGGGGCACCAGAGGATCGGGAGCTCGGTCGCGCCGCGAACCGCTGACCCGCCGGTCCGGACGACGACGCCGTCTGCGCCCTGCTCCTCGGCCGCGCCGGCCGCCTCGGGCGAGGTCACCTCGACGAGCACGGAGATGCCGTCGCCCTCGGAGATCGCCAGGCTGAGCCGGCGTGATCCTCGCTCGTTCATGCCGGGGGATGCTAACTGCGTCGTTGCGAGGCGCTCTCGACGACGGCAGACTCCCCCGCATGGCGGGAGAACAGCGACCGGCGCTCCGGATCTCCGACGTGGAGCGCGAGTCCGCGGTTCGGACCCTCGGGGAGCACCACGCGGTCGGCCGCCTGTCCTACGACGAGTTCGTCGAGCGGATGGACCAGGCCTACGAGGCCCGCACGCACGAGGAGCTGGACGTGCTGACCGCCGATCTTCCAGACGCGCCCGCACCGAGGGCGCAACCTCGGAAGCGCCGCTGGCTCGTCTCGGTCATGGGCGGCAACGAGCGCGCCGAAGACGTTGCCACGGACGAGACGATGATCGTGGACTTCATGGGTGGCAGCGACCTCGATCTCCGCGCGGCGAGCTTCCCCGACGGCGAGGCGACCGTGACGGCGATCGCGGTCATGGGCGGCTCGACGATCTGGGTGCCCGAGGGCGCGCGCGTGGAGCTCTCCGGCTTCGCGCTGATGGGCGGCAACAGCAACAGGGTCCCCGAGGGCGCGGCGAGCTCAGGGCCGCTCATCCGGGTCAAGGCGTGGTCGTTGATGGGCGGGGTCGACGTACGGAGCGGCTCCCGCCGCAGCGAGCGCAGATCGGCGCTCCCGCCGCCGCTGTAGCGCGCTAGCGCCCGATCGGGTGCCAGACCGTCTTCAGCTCGAGGAAGTCCGCGATCTGCCAGGCGCTCTGGCCGTCGGGCTGGCCGCGCACGACCCGCTTGACGTTCTCGGCGGCGAGCCGCTCGACGTCGGCGGAGAGCCCGTCCGCGCCCGTCACGTCGATCGCGTTGACGTCCATGTGCCCCGCGAGCCACGGCGCGAGCTCCTCGCGGTAGCCGGTGAGGATGTTGACCGCGCCTCCCGGCACGTCGGAGGTCGCGAGCACCTCGGCGAGCTCGATCGCCGCGAGCGGGTGCGTCTCCGAGGCGACCGCGACGACCGCGTTGCCTCCGACGAGCACGGGGGCGATCCTGGAGATCAGCCCCGCGAGCGCGGGCTCGTCCGGCGCGAGCACGCCGACGACGCCGGTGGGCTCGGGGACGGTGAAGTTGAAGTACGGGCCGGCGACGGGGTTGGAGCCGCCGAGCACCTGCGGGAGCTTGTCCGCCCAGCCGGCGTACCAGACGACGCGGTCGATCGCGCGGTCGACCTCCTTCTTCCCCGAGGTCATGGCTGCGAACTCGTCGCGCCGCGCCTCCATCATCTCCGCGACCCGGTAGAGAATCTGTCCGCGGTTGTAGGCGGTCATCGTCGACCACTTCCCGTACCCGTCGCGCGCGGCGCGGACGGCGTCGCGCACGTCCTTGCGCGAGGCGCGCGCCACGTTCTGCCCTTCGGCCTCGAACGTCCGCCCGGACTCGGAGCGCGGGAACGCGCCGCCGATGTAGAGCTTGTACGTCTTGTTGACGGGCAGGCGGTCAGCCACCGAACGCCTCCGAGTCGAACTTGAGGTACGGCTCGAGGCCGTGCTTGCCGCCCTCGCGGCCGTAGCCCGACTCCTTGTAGCCGCCGAACGGCGACGTCGGGTCGAAGCGGTTGTAGGTGTTCGCCCAGACGACGCCGGCGCGCAGCTGCTGCGCCATCCAGAGGATGCGCGAGCCCTTCTCCGTCCAGACACCCGCGCTGAGGCCGTACGGCGTGTTGTTCGCCTTCTCGACCGCCTCCTCCGGCGTGCGGAAGGTGAGCACCGACAGCACCGGCCCGAAGATCTCCTCCTGCGCGATCCGGTAGCTCTGCGCGACGTTCGTGAAGACGGTCGGGACGAACCAGTAGCCCTTCTCCGGCAGGCGGCACGGCGGCTGGTAGATCTCCGCGCCTTCTTCCTTGCCCGCCTCGACGAGCTCGGTGATCTTGTCGAGCTGCATCTTCGAGTTGATCGCGCCGACGTCGGTGTTCTTGTCGAGCGGGTCGCCGACGCGGAGCGTGGTCAGGCGGCGCTTGAGCTTGTCGATCACGGCGTCGGAGATCGACTCCTGCACGAGCAGGCGCGAGCCGGCGCAGCACACGTGGCCCTGGTTGAAGTAGATCCCGTTCACGATCCCCTCGACCGCCTGGTCGAGCGCGGCGTCGTCGAAGATCACGTTCGCCGCCTTCCCGCCGAGCTCGAGCGTGAGCTTCTTGCCGGTGCCGGCGAGCTCGCGCTGGATCGCCTTGCCCACCTCCGTCGAGCCGGTGAACGCGATCTTGTCGATGCCCTCGTGCTTGACGAGCGCGGCGCCGGTGCTGCCGTCGCCGGTGACGATGTTGACGACTCCCGCCGGCAGCTCCGCCTGGCGCAGCACATCGCAGAAGAGCAGCGCGGTCAGCGGCGTCGTCTCGGCAGGCTTGAGAACGACGGTGTTCCCGCACGCGAGCGCCGGGGCGATCTTCCACGACAGCATCAGCAGCGGGAAGTTCCACGGGATGATCTGGCCCGCGACGCCGACCGGCTTCGGCTTGCGGTTCGGGAACGCGTACTCGAGCTTGTCGGCCCAGCCCGCGTAGTAGAAGAAGTGCGCCGCGGCGAGCGGAAGGTCGACGTCGCGCGACTCCTTGATCGGCTTGCCGCCGTTCAGCGACTCCAGCACGGCGAACTCGCGCGCGCGCTCCTGCAGGATCCGCGCGATCCGGAAGAGGTACTTCGCGCGCTCGGAGCCCGGCAGGTTCGACCAGCCGTTCTCGTACGCCCCGCGTGCGGCCTTGACCGCGAGGTCGACCTCCTCGGACGTCGCCTGGCCGACCTCGGCGAGGTCTTCCTCGGTCCCGGGGCTGATCGTGGTGTAGGTCTGGCTCGGCTCGAGCCACTCGCCGCCGACGAAGTGGCCGTAGCGCTCCCGGATCTGGACGACGTCGCGCGACTCGGGCGCGGGCGCGTACGTCCACTCGGAGGGGACCGGGGTGCGGTCCTGCTTTCGCTCGAGATCAGTCAACGGTGAAGTAGTCCGGGCTTTGATACCGGCCCGTCTTCTCCTTGCGGATCTGCATCAGCACGTCGTTGAGGAGCGACGAGGCGCCGAAGCGATGGAGGTCGGGCGTCATCCAGTCGGGGCCGAGCGTCTCGTGCACGAGCACGAGGTGCTGGACGGCCTGCTTCGCGTTGCGCACGCCGCCGGCGGGCTTGAACCCGACAACGCGCCCCGTCTCGTCGTGCACGTCGCGAATCGCCTCGAGCATCACCAGCGAGACCGGCAGGGTCGCAGCCGGTGAGACCTTGCCGGTCGAGGTCTTGATGAAGTCGGCGCCGGCCGCCATCGCGAGCAGCGAGGCGCGGCGAACGTTGTCGTAGGTGCCGAGCTCGCCCGTCTCCAGGATCACCTTGACGTGCACGTCGCCGGCCGCCTCCTTGACGCGGACGATCTCGTCGTAGACCTTCGCGTAGCGGCCCGACAGGAACGCGCCGCGGTCGATCACCATGTCGATCTCGTCCGCGCCGAGCTCGACCGCGGAGCGGACGTCGGCGAGCTTGAGCTCGATCGGGAACTGTCCCGAGGGAAACCCGGTCGCGACCGCCGCGACCTTGACGCCGCTGTCGCCGAGCCGCTCCTTGGCGACAGGAACGAGGTTCGGGTAGACGCAAATCGCGGCGACGGGCGGCACGGTGGGATCAACGGGGTCGGGGCGCATCGCCTTCGAACAGAGCGCCGCGACCTTCCCCGGCGTGTCGGCACCCTCGAGCGTCGTCAGGTCGATCATCCGGATCGCAAGGTCGAGCGCGAAGAGCTTCGACTCGCGTTTGATCGAGCGCTTCGCGAGCGACGCGGCACGCTCTTCGACCGCAACCTGGTCGACGGAACCGATGCGCGGCAGCCGAGGCTCGAGCGGAAGCTCGAAACCGCGCGGCAGTGCAGGCGCCTGGGCCATGGATCGAGTGTAGCTCCGCCGTCCGGGCCGACCGTCATCGTTGCCGCGCAATGCGACCGAATCGCCGTGCGATCAGGCCTCGCGCGCCCCGCCCCGCCTGTCGGCCCCTCGCCAAGGCGCGGCGCCGTCCGTGCGCGCCAAGGCGTCGGGTCTAGCAACCGAGCACTCGGGAAAAGGAAGGCTCGTGCGCGAGATCCGCGTCGAGAGCTGGACGGAGCTCCACGAGCGGCTGTTCGAGGACTCGTGGCAGGAGCGCCTCGGCCGGCACCGCTCCAACTTCGCGTATCGCGGTCGCGCCCTTGCCACCGAGGGTCTCGAGACGAGCCTCCAGCGTCTCAGCGCCGACCCAGGGTCACTCGAGGCACCCCTGATCCGCAGCTTCCGCAAGTACGCGCGGAAGAGCGACGTGCCCTACGACTCGGCGTGGAACTGGCTCGCACTCGCGCAGCACCACGGCCTGCCGACGCGTTTGCTCGACTGGACGTTCTCGCCGTACGTCGCGCTGCACTTCGCGACGACGACATTGCTTCGCTTCAACGAGGACGGCGTCGTGTGGACGATCGACTACGTCCGCGCGCACGAGCTGCTGCCGGAGTCGCTCCGGAAGGTGCTCGGCGACGAAGGCGCGAACGTCTTCACGGCCGAGATGCTCGACCGCGCCGCCCAGAACCGGCGGGAGCTCGACCACCTCGCCGAGGACGAGGACTTCGTCCTCTTCCTCGAGCCGCCGTCGCTCGACGACCGGATCGTCAACCAGTACGCGCTCTTCTCGCTCATGTCGTCGGCCGAGGCGTCGCTCGACGAGTGGGGCGACCAGCACGACGACCTCGTGCGCAAGCTCATCGTGCCCGCCGAGCTGAAGTGGGAAGTGCGCGACAAGCTCGACCAGGCGAACATCACGGAGCGGGTCCTGTTCCCGGGGCTGGACGGCCTGAGCGCGTGGCTGCGGCGGTACTACCTCCCGCGCAGCGGCTGAGGTTCTTCAAACGCACCCCCACCCTTGGGTGGGGTTTGGGCCACCCCGCACCCAACGTCGAGGCTACCGCTGCGTGTGTGCCGCGTCTGGGCCGAGTTGTCGCGGGAGCGTGACGATCGTTCCACACGCCGTGTGCTCAGAGGCCGAGCCGGTCGAGCGTGGCGGTGTCTCGGCGCCAGCGCGGACGAACCTTCACCTGCAGGTCGAGATAGACGGGCCGGCCGAGGATCGATTCGAACTCCGGGCGCGCGCGCGTGCCGATCTCCCTGACCATCAAACCACCCTTGCCGACGAGGATGTGCTTCTGAGACTCGGTCTCGACGAGGAGGCTCGCGCGAACGACCTTCTCCCCCAGCTCCTCGATCTCGACGGTGATCGCGTGTGGCAACTCCTCCTTCGTGAGGTGGAGCGCCTGCTCGCGGATCAGCTCGGCGAGCTGGAGCTCGAGCGGCAGGTTGGTCCGCTGATCGAGCGGAAAGTACACCTGCCCTTCGGGGAGCAGTTCGACGAGCTCCTCCCGCAGCTCCGGAATCCCGTCGCCCGTCTTCGCGCTCACCGGATGCAGCGCGTGAAACGGCCCGAGCTGCGAGGCGGTCGCCATCTGCGAGGCGATGTGACCCGGTTTGAGTCGATCGACCTTGTTGAGCGCGATCACCACCGGAACCTCGAGCGCGAAGACGCGCTTCGCGATGAACCGATCACCCGCTCCAATCCGCTCCCGCGCGGAGAGCACGAACAGAACGGCCTCGACGTCCTCGAAGGCTCGGTCGACCGTGCGCTGCATCCGCTCCGTCATCTCGTCCAGCGGACGCTGAAACCCTGGCAGGTCGACGAGGACGAGCTGTGAGTCCTCGGCGTTGGCGATTCCGAAGATGCGATGCCGCGTCGTTTGCGGCTTGTCGGAAACGATCGCGACCTTCCCGCCGCTGAGGGCGTTGACGAGCGTCGACTTGCCGACGTTCGGCCGGCCGGCGACGGCGACGAAGCCGCTCTTCACAGGTCGAACGATTCGGGGAGCAGCTCGTCCGGCGTGCGGGTCACCGGCTCGCCGCTCGCCTTCCTGAAGATCACGCGGTCGAGGCCGAACTCGTGCAGCCACTGGCGGCAACCCCCGCACGGGGATGCCGTGATCGCGATCGCCTCGAGCCGGCCCGGGCCGAAGCCGTCGGTGACCGCGCGGGACAGCGCGGTCCGCTCCGCGCAGGTGCCGAGCGGGTATGCGGCGTTCTCGACGTTCACGCCTTCGATCACGGTTCCGTCTCTCGTCAGGACGGCTGCGCCCACGTGGAACTTGGAGTACGGCGCGTAGGCGCGCTCGGCAACTGCGTCGGCCCGCGCGAGCAGCTCGTCGTCGGTCACGCCCAGAACACCTGGAAGATCACGAGCGTCACGAGAGCGCCGAGGAGCCCGCCGAGGAAGACCTCGAACAAGGAGTGGATGCCGGCCTCGATGCGTGTCTGCGCCACGAGCAACGCCATGATGAAGGTCACGGTCGAGATGAGGAACCAGTACCGCCCGTCGCCGATCAACGTCGTCACGGCCACCCAGCCTCCGAACGCGACCGCGGCATGGCCGGACGGCAGCCCGCCGCGCAGTGGGGTGCCGCGCCCGGTGTACGCCTTGGCGGCGATCACCAGCATCACGGTGAGAACGAGCGCGATCAGAGTCACCTCGAACGGCGCCTCGCGGAGGCCGTCGAGGATGCGCAGGCTCGGGTCGCGTAGCCGGTCGGCGAACACGAGGTAGCCGACCGCCACTGCGACGACCGTCGCGATCAGCACGGCGCCCGCCGCGATGTCCTTCGCGAGCTTCGCCATCGGGTCGAACGAGGTCGTCGCGACGTCGATCGCACCCTCGATCGCGGTGTTCACCATCTCGGCGATCAGGACGAAGGCGATCACGATCAGGAGCGCGATCAGCTCGAACTTGTTCACGCCGGTCACGAGCGCCCCGATCAGCACGATGACCGCGAGGAGGAAGTGGATCCGCATGTTCCGCTGCGTGCGGAGGACATGGATGATCCCCTCGAAGGCGTAGTTGAAGCTCTCGACGAGCGAGGGCGGTCGGAGGCGGGGCGAGTTCATTGCCGATGCATTCGCTCTCGCGCCTCCATCTCCGGCCCGTGATCGTGTCCGAGCAGGTGCAGGACGGCATGGACGAGCGGGGCCTGCCACTCCTCCCCCACGACCTGAGGGCAGACGACCGCGTCGCCGAGCTGCCGCGGGAGCCCATCCGGAACGGCCTCGCGCTGGTCGATTGGGAACGCGAGCGCATCAGTCGCCTCGTCGATGCCGAGGTGCTCGCGCTTCAGCCGCTGGATCTCGTCCGGCTCCACGAAGTGGATGCCGAGCTCTCCGTCGTCCACGCCTTCCGCGGCGAGCACGCTCCGGGCAAGGGCGATCGCCCCCTGCTCGTCGACCTCCTGCCCGCTTCGGTTGTCGACCTCGACCGCGACCATCAGCGGCTGCGTTGCGTGCCCGTTTCCTCCGCGTGGCGCTTGTAGGCCTCGACGATTCGCTGCACGAGCTTGTGGCGGACGACGTCCTTGTGCGTGAACTGGACGAAGCCCACGTCGTCGACGCCTTCGAGGATCCGCTGCACGTGGATCAGTCCGGATGCCTGCTCGCGTGGGAGGTCGACCTGCGTTACGTCTCCGGTGACAACCATCTTCGAGCCGAAGCCGAGTCGGGTGAGAAACATCTGCATCTGCTCTGGGCTCGTGTTCTGCGCCTCGTCAAGGATCACGAAGGAATCGTTGAGCGTGCGGCCCCGCATGAACGCGAGCGGCGCGACCTCGATCGTGCCGCGTTCCATGTACGCGTTCAGCTTCTCCGGGTCCATCGTGTCGTACAGCGCGTCGAACAGCGGGCGCATGTACGGGTCGACCTTCGCGAGCATGTCGCCGGGGAGGAACCCGAGCCGCTCGCCGGCCTCGACGGCCGGGCGGGTGAGGATGATGCGGCCGACCTGGCGCTCCGAGAGCGCCGCGACCGCGAGCGCGATCGCGAGGTACGTCTTGCCCGTGCCGGCCGGTCCGATCCCGAACGAGACGGTACTGCCACGGATCGCGTCGACGTACTGCTTCTGCGTGACCGTCTTCGGCGCGATCTTCTTGCCGCGGTGACGCCAGACGACGTCGTCGAAGACGTCCCGGATGTCGGCCGCCTGGTCGAGCGCGCCGAGCACGGCGTCGACCGTCGACGGCCCGATCTCGTGCCCGCCCTCGACCAGCTCCACGAGCTCGTCGAGCACCGCGCGGGCCTCCGCGACACCGTTGTCGTCGCCTTCGAGCGTCAGCTGGTTGCCGCGCAGGCGGATCGTGCAGTGCAAGCGGTCGCGAAGCGACTCGAGCACGCCGTCGCCGATCCCCGCGAGCTCGGCGGCGACGTCGTTCGAGACGGAGAGCGTCTGTTGTGTCACAACGGAAGTGTAGGCAGGACGAATCGGCACGGTTCCGGCGCGAAGCCGTCACAGACACGGCACGCGCTCGCCGGTAGCCTCGAAGCCAGGGAGGCGGGGTGGCCCAACTGCCCCACCCCATTGGGCGGGGAATGCCTCGGTCTAGGCGAGCTTTTCGCGGACGAGCTGGCTCACCGTTGAGCCGTCGGCTCGACCGGCGATCTGCGGCATCACGTCGGCCATCACGCGACCGAGCTCGCGCATGCTCGTCGCGCCGACCTCGGCGATCACGTTGTCGACGATCTCCTCGATCTCGTCCTCGGTCAGCGGCTCGGGCATGAACTCCTCGAGGATCGCGAGCTCGCGCTCCTCGAGAGCCGCCTGCTCCTCGCGGCCGCCCGCGCGGAACGCCTCGGCGGCCTCCGTTCGGCGTTTGCGCTCCCGCTGGAGCACCTGCAGCTCCTCGTCACCGGTCAGCGGACGCTGCAGCTCCTTCTCCGCGCCGCGAAGCGCCGCGAGGATCAGCCGCAGCGTGTCGCGACGCTCGGCCTCGCGGGCGAGCGTTGCCTCCCTCAGCTCCTCTTCGATCTCGGCGATCAACGTCACAGATCTTGCCCCATCTCGTGCCCACCGAGCACGTGAACATGCAGGTGGAAGACGGTCTGGCCGCCGCCCGAGCCGACGTTGACGACCACGCGATAGTCCTCAAGGCCCGCCTCGCGGGCCGTGTCCGCCACGAACTCGAGGAGACCCTTCGCCTCGTCCGCCCCGAGGTCGCCGATGTCGCGAAACGTCTCGACGTGGCGCTCCGGGATGACGAGGAGATGCGTGGGCGCCTGGGGCGCGATGTCGCGGATCGCAACGAACCCGCCGCCCTTGCGCACGTGGTCGCCCTCGCGGTAGAGCCGGCAGAAGAGGCAGTCGTCGGGCACGGCGCGGATCGTACGCGACGCGCTAGCGCACTCGGCGAAAGCGGTCCGCTGCCCAGCCGTCGAGGGTCCGCCGTTCGACGTGTGTCCAGCCGGGCGTGCTCGGGGTGTCCCGCTCGAGGTAGCCCGAGACAAGGAGCCCGCCTGCGTCGACTCTCGCCGCCAGGAGCTCCACTGTCTCCAGCGCGATGTTCGCCACCGCGACGTCGACCGTCGGCAGCGCGAACAGCGTCACGTCGCCCGCCGCGGCAGACAAGCTCACGCTGTTCGCGCTCGCGTTGCCGATCGTCGTCTCGATCGCGAACGGATCGTCGTCCAGCGCGTGCACCGGCGAGAACCCGAGCTTCGCAGCCGCAATCGAAAGCACACCCGAGCCGCAACCGGCGTCGAGCAGCGATCCCGGCGGAACCTCGGCGAGCAGCTCGAGGCAGAGCCGCGTCGTCGCATGCGCACCCGTGCCGAACGCGAGGCCCGGGTCGATCACGATCGCGATCGCGTCGTCGGGAGCGCCCTCCCAGGACGGCCCGATCCAGAACGGACCCGCGCGTACGGGACGGTGAAACGTGCGCCAGCGCTCCGCCCAGTCGGTCGGGACGTCGTCCTCCTGCGCGGAACCGAACGCCCGCGCGATCCGCGACCCGCCGTGCGAGTCGGTGTACGCGGCGAGCTCGACCTCCGCCCCGCGCTCGCGCTCCTCGAACCCTTCGGGTGCGAGCTCCAACATCAGCGCGCGAGCCTCCTCCGCGCGCTCCAGCGGGACGCGGACGGCGACGCGGCGGAGGCCGGTCAGCGGAACGCGCTCTTCAGCTTGTCGAAGAACCCTTCGTCGGGCCGGTAGTTCTCCTCGCCCGTCAGCCGCCCGAACTCCTCGAGCAGCGCGCGCTGCTCATCGCTTAGTCGTCGCGGGACGAGCACGTTGACGAGCACCCGGTGCGCACCGCGGCCGAAGCCCTGCAGCACCGGCATCCCGCGGCCCGACAGCACGCGGATCTGGCCGGCCTGGGTCCCCGCATCGAAGTCGAGCGCGAGCTCACCATCCAGCGTCTCGATCGTCCGGGTCGCGCCGAGCGCGGCCTCGACGATCGTGAGGTCGACGGTCGAGTACACGTCGTCGCCCTCGCGCACGAACCGCTCGTCGCGCTTGACGCGAACGCGGACATAGACGTCGCCCGCCGGCCCGCCGAGGCTGCCGGCGTGCCCCGCGCCCGAGACTCGGATGCGCTGGCCGTCGTGGATCCCGGCCGGGATCTCGACCGGCAGGCTCTTCGGCTCCACCGTGCGCCCCGCTCCCCCGCAGTCTGCACAAGGGCTCTCGATCAGCCGCCCGGTCCCACCGCAATCCGGGCAGGCCTGGCTGCGGACGAACTCGCCGAGCACGCTGCGGGAAACCTGTTGCAGCCGGCCACTTCCGCCGCACGACTCGCAGGTGCTCGTGCCGGTCCCGGGCTCCGCCCCCTCACCGCCACAGCGCTCACAGGAGACCACGACCTCGTAGGGCACGTCGCGAGTCACGCCCGTCGCAGCGTCGACGAGCTCGATCTCGACCTCTGCCGCGACGTCTTGCCCACGGGCGCGCCGCGGCCGACCGCCGGAGCCGAAGAGGTCGTCGCCGAAGAACGCGGAGAAGAGGTCGGTCAAGCTGCCGAAGTCGAACTGCGACGAACTGAAGCTGCCACCGCGGAGGCCCGCGTGGCCGAACCGGTCGTAGAGCTCGCGCGTCTCGGACTTCGAGAGCACCTCGTAGGCTTCGACGACCTCACGGAACCGGATCTCGGCGTCCGGCGCATCGGAGACGTCGGGGTGCAACTCGCGTGCCTTCCGGCGGAAGGCACGCTTGAGCTCTGCGTCGTCGGCGGAGCGCGCGATGCCCAGCAGCTCGTAGTAGTCGCGCTTCGTCGTCGACATTCGGGCTCAGCGTAGCTCCGCCGTCAGTTGTCCTCGAAGACTCCTTCGACGAACCGCGAGAGCTCGAACGCCGCCGAGCGGACCGAGCGGATCGCCTTCTCGTAGTCCATCCGCACAGGCCCGAGCAGCGAGACCGAGCCGAGGGTGCGGTTGCGCAGGCCGTAACCCGCCCCGACCAGCGCGATGTTGCTCAGCGCCGGGTCTTCGAACTCGCCGCCGACGCGGACGAACGTCCGCGGCGAGTGCAGTGACCGGCCGATCACCTCGAGCGCCGCGGCGCGCCGTTCGAGCAGCTGAAGCGCGCGCCGACAAGCCTCCAGCTCGTCCTCGCGAAGCTCGCCGAGCAGGCCGGCCGCTCCCCCGACGAAGAGTTGCTGCTCCTCCTGCTCGAGCTCGACGAAGGCCGGCCGGACGAGCTCGAGGAACGATCGCTCGCGCGGCGACAGCCCGGGATCGTCGAAGCGGGCGCGCAGCATCCGCGTACCGAGCTGGAGGCCGCTGACGCTCTCGTTCAGGTACTCGGCGGCCCAGCCGACCAGGCCGGAGTCGAGCGGCTCGCTCGTCGTGAAGATCCGCTTCGAGACGCCGCCCGTCGACGTGATCACGACGACCATCGCGACGGTCGGCTGGAGCAGGAGGACTTCGACGTGCCTGACGGTCGCGGCCTCGAGCGGCGGCGCGGACACGAGCGCAAGCAGGCGCGTCATGTCGGAGAGGAGCTCGGTCGTCTGCTGGAGAGCGGAGTCGATCTCCTTCGGTGCCGAGAGCTCGAGCCCCAGCCCCGCGGGACGCGGCTCCGGCTCGGTGAGCAGCTCGTTCGCGTAGTAGCGGTATCCCTCTTCCGTCGGCAGGCGACCGGCAGAGGTGTGCGGGTGGGTCAGCAGGCCCTGCGCCTCCAGCTCGGCGAGCTCTGCCCGCACGGTCGACGGCGAGACGGGCAGGCCGCTTCGCTCGACGAGCGTCCTCGAGCCGACTGGCTCGCCGGTCGCGACGTACTCCTCGACCACGCCGCGCAGGATCTCGCGCTGACGGGTGCTGAGCTGGGCTGCGCCCGGCGCTGTCATGGGAAAAGGTTACGTCAGGAGGTCAGCCGTCACGCCTCCGCCGAGGAAGCGGCCGCGGCGCGTCAGCGCGATCGTGCGCTCGTCGTGACGGACGAGCCCGAGCCCGGTCAGACGCTGAAGCGCAGCGTCGTCGAGCGCGTCCTCGAGCCCGGCGAGCGGCAGAGGCTCGTCGAGGCGCAGCCCAAGCATCACGTGCTCGCGCACGCGTGTGCCCTCGTCGATCGTCTCGAGCTCGCGGATCGGCGGTTCGCCCTCCCGAAGCGCGGCGACGTACGCCGGCAACCGCGGTGTGTTGCGCCACCGCCGGCCCCCGACCGTCGAGACGGCGCCGATCCCGAGGCCAAGGTAATCGCGGCCTTCCCAGTACGCGAGGTTGTGGTGCGCGCGCAGGTCGCGCTCGTCCGACGCGGTCCGGCAGAAGTTCGCCGTCTCGTACCACCGGTAGCCCGCGGCCGTCAGCTGCTCGACGACTCGCTCGAAGTAGTGCTCCATCGCGTCGGCCTGGCGTTCGAGCTCCGGCCCGTGCGCGTGCGTGAACCGGGTTCCCGGCTTCGCCTCCAACTCGTAGCAGGAGAGATGCTCGGGCTCGAAGCTCAGCGCGATCGCGAGGTCGCGCTCGAGGTCGGCGGTGCTCTGCCCCGGAATCCCGTAGACGAGATCGAGGTTGATGTTGTCGAAACCGGCACTGCGAAGAACGTAGACGGCGCGCCTGACGTCTTCGCCGCTCGCGCGGCGTTCGAGCACGTCCAGAAGTGCGGTGTTGAACGTTTGCGCGCCGAGCGACACACGATTGACACGGTTTCGTGACAGAAGCGCGGCCAGCTCCGGCGTGACGGTCTCCGGATTGGCCTCGACGGTCACCTCCCGCGCGTCGGGCAGCGCCGCGAGCAGGCGCTCCAGGGCGCCCGGCTCGGTGAACGTCGGCGTGCCGCCGCCCAGGAAGATCGTCTCGAGGCCGGCGTCGAGCAGCCCGGCCTCGAGCTCGAGCTCGCGCAGTAGCGCGTCGACGTACGCGTCGTGCTCGCCGTGGCGCCCGACTACCGTGACGAAGTCGCAGTAGCCGCAGCGGTGCGCGCAGAACGGCAGATGCACGTAGAGGTGGCGGACGCCGCTCACTTCTTGCCGTCCCCGATGTTGAGGACGGCGAGGAACGCCTCCTGCGGAACCTCGACCGCGCCGACCTGCTTCATCCGCTTCTTGCCCTTCTTCTGGTTCTCGAGCAGCTTGCGCTTGCGCGTGATGTCGCCGCCGTAGCACTTCGCGAGCACGTCCTTGCGCCGTGCCTTGACGGTCTCGCGCGCGATCACGCGCGCGCCGATCGCCGCCTGGATCGCGACGTCGAACATCTGGCGCGGGATCTCTTTCTTCAGCTGCTCGACGAGCGCGCGTCCGCGGTCGTACGCGAACTCGCGGTGGATGATCAGCGACAGCGCGTCGACGGGCTCGCCCGCGACGAGCACATCCACGCGCACGAGCGTGCCCGGCCGGAACCCGATGTAGTCGTAGTCGAAGCTCGCGTAGCCGCGCGTGCGCGACTTCAGCTGGTCGTAGTAGTCGAGCACGATCTCGCCGAGCGGCAGCTCGTACGTCAGGTGCACGCGCTCGGGCGAGAGGTACTCCATGTGGTCGAACTTGCCGCGACGGTCGTTGTTCAGCTCCATCACCTGGCCGACGTACTCCTTGGGGACGATGATCGACGCCTTGACGTAGGGCTCCTCGACGTCGTCGAACTCGTCGGGCATGTCAGCCGGGCTGTGCACCTCGCGCCACTCGCCGTTTCGCTCGAGCACGCGGTAGGCGACGTTCGGGGCCGTGACGAGCAGGTCGAGGTCGAACTCGCGCTCGAGCCGCTCGCGCACGATCTCCATGTGCAGCAGCCCGAGGAAGCCGCTGCGGAAGCCGAAGCCGAGCGCCTGCGACGTCTCCGGCTCGTAGAAGAGTGCTGCGTCGTTCAGCTTCAGCCGCTCGAGCGCGTCGCGAAGCTCCGGGTACTGGTCGGAGTCGGTGGGGAACAAGCCCGCGAAGACCATCGGCTTCACGTCCTTGTACCCCGGCAAGGGCTCGGTCGCGCCCGCGGTCTCGGTGGTGAGCGTGTCGCCGACGCGGAGCTCGGAGACGTCCTTCAGGCCGGTGATCACGTAGCCGACCTCCCCAGCGGTGAGCGCGTCGACGGGGCTCATGACCGGTGCCATGAAGCCGATCTCTTGCGCCTCGAAGCGCGTGCCCATCGCCATCGCGCGCAGGCGCTCGCGCGGGCGAAAGACGCCGTCGATCACGCGGACGAACGCAACGACGCCGCGGTACTGGTCGTAGGACGAGTCGAAGATCAGCGCGCGCGCAGGCGCATCCGCCTCTCCGGTCGGGGGTGGAATCCGCTCGACGATCGCGTCCAGCAGCTCGGGGACGCCTTGACCCGTCTTCGCCGAGATGCGCAGGACGTGCTCGGCCGTGTCGCCGATCAGCTCGGCGACCTCGCGCGCCGCACCGTCGGGGTCGGCCTGCGGCAGGTCGATCTTGTTCACGACCGGCACGATCTCGAGGTTGTTCTCGATCGCGAGGTAGGCGTTTGCGAGCGTCTGTGCCTCGGTGCCCTGCGCTGCGTCGACGACCAGCACGGCGCCCTCGCACGCCTGGAGCGACCGCGAGACCTCGTAGGTGAAGTCGACGTGGCCCGGCGTGTCGATCAGGTTCAGCTCGTGGCCCTTCCAGGTCACGCGCACCGCCTGCGCCTTGATCGTGATCCCTCGCTCGCGCTCGAGGTCCATCGAGTCGAGCACCTGCGCGCGCATGTCGCGCTTCGCGACGGCGTGCGTCAGCTCGAGGATGCGATCGGCGAGCGTCGACTTGCCGTGGTCGATGTGCGCGATGATCGAGAAGTTGCGGATGCGTGATTGGTCCATGGCCTCAAGGGCGCCGGAACCGCGCCCGCAACGAGAGTAGCGTGTCGATCTCGCGCACCCCGAGCAGCCGGCAGGCGCCGAGGTAGGCGAGGCCGCCTACGGTGACTCCACCGCCGACCGAGACGAGTTGGCCGAGGATGTCCCGGCCGAACGCGTCGTCGAGCACCCACCAGACCGCGTAGGCGACCGCGCCGAGGACCGCGGAGGCGACGGTGATCCGCAGGAGCGCTCCCCACATGTGACCGAGCTCGAGTCGGCCGAGGCGCCGGCGCAGCAGGAGCACGAGCGCGAGCGCGCCGGCGATGTTCGCGATCGAAATCGCCAGCGGCACGCCCCAGACGCCGACCCGGTAGAGGGCGACGTACAGCAGGCCGTTGAAGATCAAGTTGCCGGCCGCGACGAGCGTCGGGATGCGCGGTGCCTGGAGACTGAAGAACGCTCTGTTCAAGAGCAGCATGGCGCCGTTGAAGGCGAGCCCAAGGGAGAAGGCCGCCAGGGCGCTCGCGACGATCGGCGTCTGGTCGGGCGTGAACTCGCCGCGCTGGTAGACGAGGCGCACGATCGGCTCGGCGAGGACAGCGCAGATGACGCTCGCCGGCACGAGTAGGAACGCGATCTGGCGCAACCCTGTCGCAACCGTGCCGCGGAAGCCGTCCCAGTCGGCGCGCGTGGACAGCCGCGAGAGGGCCGGGAAGAGGACGGTCGCGACCGCGACCGAGAACATCCCCTGCGGCAGCATGTAGATCCGGAATGCCTTGTCGATCGCATTCGGAGCGATCGTCGGGTCGATGTACGTAGCCGCGACAAACGTGCCGATCACCGCGTTCAGGTTGATCAGGCCCAGGCTGATCGTGACCGGGATCATCAGCTTGAAGACGCGCCAGACCGCAGGGTCGCGCCAGTCGAGTGCGACCCGCAGCCGTCCGTCGAGACCCCGCAGCCACGGGACCGGCAGCAGCACCTGCACGACGGTCCCGATCACGATCGACACCGCGTAGACGTAGAGCTCGCCGTCGGTCGTCTCGGCTTGGGGAACGCCGATCACGAGCCCGGCGATGATCACGAGGTTCCACGCGACCGGCGTCAGCGCGGGGATCGCGAACTCGTCGTACGCGTTGAGGATCCCGGCGATGACTCCCGAGACGCCGAGCAGGACGACGAGCGGGAACAGAATCTGCGAGAGGCGGACCGTGAGGTCCTCGTAGCCGTTCGTTACCAGCGGCATGAAGAACGGGGCGATCAGGATGAAGACTGCGGTGACGGCGCTCAGGCCGAGGAAGAGGAGCCACAGCAGCGTGGAGGCGACGCGCCACGCCCGAGCGCGGTCGCCCTTCTCGAGCAGCTCGCTGAACACCGGCACGAACGCGCCGGAGAGTGCGGCGTCCGCGACGAGCACGCGGATCAGGTTCGGGATCTGGAACGCGACCGTGAACGCGTTGATCGGGCCCCTCGAGCCGAAGTAGTAGCCCGCGACCATCTCGCGGATCAGCCCGAGGACGCGCGAGATCCCCGTCGCGACGGAGAAGATCGCCGCAGACCACGCCAACCGCCGGCCCGGGCGCCGCTTCTCCACGCGGCGAGTATACGAGGGCGCCTGCTACGATCCTGCCGCCCGCTCAGCGGGCCTTTTCACGCTATGGCCAACATCAAGCAACAGAAGAAGCGCGTCCGGATCGCCGCCCGCCAGCGGCTCGAGAACCTGCGCTACCGCTCGACGATCAAGACGCTCACGAAGCGCCTGGAGAAGGTTGCTCAGGAGGGCGGCAAGACCGTCGCCGACGAGCATCGCGAGCTCGTGCGCTGGATCGACCGCGCTGCTTCCCGCGGAGCACTGCACCGCAACGCCGCCGCGCGCAAGAAGTCGCAGGCAGCGCGGCTGGTTTCCGGCAAGCGCTCCTAGGCCGCCTGGACCGCGACCGCGCGGCCGCGCGTCACATCGACGAGCGCTCGCTCCAGCTCGAGATCGCCCGACAGCCGCGAGCCACCCTTGAGCGCGTGGTCGAGCTCGGCGAGGCGAACCGACGCGTCGCGTAGCTCGTCCTCGGTGAAGCCTTCCGCCTGCCGCACGAGCTTCTGCACGTAGTACGGGTGCCGCTTCAGGCGCGACGCGACCTCCTGGCTCGAGCAACCCTCCGCGAGGAGACGCTTGCACTCGTTGAGGCGCGCGAGGTGCCGCGCGACGGCGCCGACGAGACGCGGCGCCACGTCGCGGCGAGGCGACGACTCGCGCTCGAATGACTCCTCGGTCGCCGCGAGCACCGCAGCGACGTCGCGCCTGCCGATCGCGTCGGTGAGCGCGAACGAGGGCATCTCGCCGAACGGGACGACCAGCTCGCGCACCGACTCCCAGTCGACGGGATCGCTGCCTGCCCACGTGGCGAGCTTCGCGACCTCGTTCGCGAGGTGGTGCAGGTCCGGCTCGAGCCCCTCAGGCACGACGGCGTCGACGAGCGAGCGCGCGAGCTCGCGGTCGACCCGCTGACCGTTCGCCGCGAACTGCTGGACGACCCACTCGACGATCTTCTTGCGGTCGACGTCGTACACGAGCACCTCGCCGAGCTTCTTGACCGCCTTCAGGAGCGCGGAGTCCTTGCGGAGCTCGCCCGCGACGAGGGCGAGCGTGACTCCAGGGGTGGGATCGGCTGCGTATGCGGAGACCGCCTTCGCGTCCTCGGCCTTCCAGCGTTCGACCTCCTCGACGACGACGAGGCGTTCCGTGCCGAAGAGCCCGAGCGAGTTCGACGCGGCAACCGCGTCGGCGCCGGAGGTGTCGAGCGCTGCGAGCAGCTCGACGCCATCGGCGTCGAAGTGATCGCGGAGCCGCCGCAGCGCGCGCTCGATCTTCGGCCGGTCCGAGCCGGTCAGGAGGTAGAGCGGCTTGAGCTCGTCGGCCACGAGCCAAGCCTACTCAGCGCTCCGACCGGACCCAGAGCCGCGTGCCGTCGGACTCGACGACGACTCGTCCGTCGAGGTCTGTCCGGTAGAGCCGAAGGCCGGGCGCGTGCTCGAGCGCCCACAGCGTGGACGGCGTCGGGTGGCCGTAGTCGTTGTCGAGGCCGACCGAGATCACCGCGACCTTCGGACGCAGCCGCTCGAGGAGCTCGGGCAGGCCTTCGTCGGCGGAGCCGTGGTGGGCGACCTTGAGGATCTCGACGGGCGGTGGGTCGAGCGGCAGCGTCACCGGCGACTCGGCGTCGGCCGTGAGCAGCAGGTCGACCTGGCCGTAGGAGACGAGCAGGATCGTTGCGCGGAGGTTCGGGTCTTCGCCGGGAAAGCCAGGCCCGTCGGGCCAGAGCACGGCGACCCTGAGTCGCCCGACCTGGAACGCGCGGCCGGCGCGCGCGGCGACGACCCGCACTCGCCGGCGGCGGACCTCGCGCATCGCCTCCTGCTCCTCGGGGCCGGTCGTGACGAGGCGCGGGTCGAGAACGAACCCGACGCGCAGCTTGCGCAGAACGTCGGCGGCGCCGCCAACGTGGTCGCGCTGTGGGTGCGTGAGGACGAGCACGGTCAGACGCTTGACGCCGAGGCGCCGGAGCTGCTCGGCGACGTGAGCGTCGGGCGGGCCTTGATCGACGAGCAGCCGTACGCCGGGCGCCTCGACGAGGCAGCCGTCTCCCTGCCCCACGTCGAGGAACGTGACCCGGAGCCCTGCCGGCGGCGGAGGCGGATCCGGCCCGGCGCGCGCGACCCAGCCGACGAGCGCGAGCGAGGTCATGGCGAGGAGAACGAGCGCGCGCAACGGACGCGGCGCACGAAGGCGTGCGAACACGACCGCGGACAGCCCCGCAACGACCAGCGCCACGAGCGCCTTCGCGGACGAGAGCTGCGCGAAGGGAAGCGCGGCGACGGCCTTCGCGCAGGCGATCAGGTACGCGGCGAGCCACCCGTCGATCCAGGCGAGCGCGTAGGCGGCGGACGGGGCGACCGGCGCGAGCAGGCCCGCGACGAGGGCGAGCCCGAGCAGCCCGGCGACGACCGGTGCCGCGAGCGCGTTCGCAAGCACCGAGTAGAGCGGGATCGCCTCGAACTGCAGCCAGAGGATCGGCGCGGTCGCGAGCCCGCAGGCAGCGGACACCGCGAGGACGATCGCGAGCGCGCGCGGGATCGGGTAGCCCTCGAGCACGCGCAGGAGCGGCGGCACCGCGAGAAAGATCGCCGCTACCGCCACGAACGAGAGCTGGAAGCCCGGCTCGAGCAGCGCGTACGGGTTCCACGCGAGCAGGACGCAGGCACCGGCGAGGAACAGCCACCAGCGGTCGCGGTCTCGCGCGGTGAGCCACGCGATCGAGGCAAGTGCTCCGGCAACGCCCGCGCGCACGACGGACGGCTGCCAGCCGACCGCGAGCACGTACGCGAGGATCGCCACGAGGATCAGGGCTTCCGTCGCGCGTCGCGACAGTCGGAGTAGCCACGCGAGCAGGGCGATTCCGCCTGCAAGCAGCGCGACGTTCTGGCCGGAGACGGCCAGCAGGTGGTACAGGCCCGACGCACGAAAGGCGTCGCGGACGTCGTCGCTCAGCCCCTCGTCCTCGCCGAGCACGACGCCGGCGAGCACGGCGCGACGTTGGCCTTCGAGGCCGTCGAGCCCGCGAACCAGCGCACGGCGCAGCCGGTCGGCGAGACCGCCCACTCCGCCGCGCGCACCGACGACGCGCCATTCGTTCGCGCGCAGCAGCACGTGCACGCCGCGCCGGCGCAGGAAGGTGCGCTCGTCGAAGTCGTCGTCGCGCTCGGGCTCGGCGATCTGGCCGAACAGTTCGAGCTCGGCCCCCTGCGGCGGCGCGCGTCCTGGTGGCAGCTCCAGCTGCACCGTCTCGGAGACCACCCGGCCGCGAAAGCGCAGCACGCGTGCGGCGACTCGAGTCTCGTACTGTCCGCGGCGGGCGGGGCCGGTCACGACGACCAGCGCGTCGCCGCCCGCGCCGACGTCGCGAAGCAGGACGCTGCGATCGAGCGCATCGAGTCTCGCGCTTCCCCACCACCAACCGACGAGCACCAGGGCGACGACGAGCAACGCCAGGCGCGCACGCGGCTCCGACACCAGTGCGAGCGCCGCAACGGCGAGCACGGCGACCACGACGACAACGACGCTCGAGACGCGAACCGCGTTCGCGAGCGCGAGCCCGCCGACGAGCGATCCCGCGAGCAGGTGCGGCCGCCAGTGCACGAGCACGCGCGTCACGGTGCGACGAGCTCCGTCAGCTGCTCGAGCCGCGCCGGCCCGATTCCCGGGATCGCGTCGAGCTCGCGGACGGAGCTGAACGCCCCGTGCTTCTCGCGGTAGTCGACGATCTTCTGCGCGGTGACGGGGCCGACGCCCGGTAGCGCGTCGAGCTGCTCGATGGTGGCGCTGTTCAGGTGCACCGGGCCACCCGAGGCCTCGCCGGCGGTCGGGGCGGCGCTCGGCGGCGCGCGCGCCGGAACCACCACCTGCTGTCCGTCGGAGACGAGGGCGGCAAGGTTGATCAGCGTGAGGTCGGCCCTCGCTGTCGCGCCGCCGGCACGGGCGACCGCGTCGGCAACGCGCTTCCCGCGCGCGAGGCGGTACAGCCCCGGCAGCTGCACCGCTCCCACGACGTGCACGACCACCGGAGGCGCAGGCACAGCGCGGATCTGCTCAGCACCGAGCGCAACGCCTGCATGGGACGACGACGTCGCCGCACCCGCGCCGAGCAGGAACCGTCCCGCCACCACCAGCACGACGAGCAGCACCGCCGCGCCGGCGAGCGCGTTCGTTCGCGAGACCGAGAGCTCCGGCATGTCGCCAAGCGTGGCGACAGAACCGTCACACGTGCGTGACGGGTTCGTGCCGGATGTGTGTCAGTTCGTCCCGGAGGACCCGAGCACGATGTTGACGAGCTTCTGGGGCACCACGATCGTCTGCCGCACTTCCGCACCGTCGATGAAGCTGCGCACGCGCTCTGACTCCCGCGCGGCGGCGACCAGCTCGTCCTCCGACGCATCGGCCGGAACCTCGACCCGGTCGCGCACCTTGCCGTTGACCTGGACGACGAGCTCGAAGGTCGCGCGCTCGAGCAGCGACGTGTCGGCGACCGGCCACGGCTCCTCCCAGAGCCGCTCGTGGCCCAGCCGCTGCCACAGCTCCTCGGTCACGTGGGGCGCGTAAGGCTGAAGCAGCGACACCGCCGTCTCGGCCGCGAAGCGAGCCTCCGGGCCGTGAGGCTCGCGGTGCAGCTCGTTCACGAGCTCCATCACCGCTGAGATCGCGGTGTTGAACGCATACCGCCGGCCGACGTCGTCCGTCACCTTGGCGATCGTCGCGTGTGTCTTGCGCGTCAGCGCGCCGACCTCTCCGTCGCCCTGCGGCGCGTTCTCGGCCACGTCGTTGACGATCCGCCACAGCCGGCGCACGAACTTCGACATCGCCTCGACGCCTTCCGGCGTCCACTCCATGTCCTGGTCGGCGGGCCCGATGAAGAGGATGTAGAGCCGCACCGGATCGGCGCCGTACTGGTCGACGTAGTCGTCGGGGCCGACGGCGTTGCCCGCACGCTTGGAGATCTTCTTGTCGCCGACCGTGACCCACCCGTTCGAGTAGAAGCTCGCGAACGGCTCTCGGAAGCCGAGCATCTCCATGTCGTTGAGCACCTTCACGAAGTAGCGCGCGTAGATCATGTGCATCGTCGCGTGGTCGACACCGCCGATGTACAGGTCGACGGGGTTCCAGTAGTCGACGGCCTCGCGCTCGAACGGCGCACGATCGTTGTGCGGGTCGCAGTAGCGCAGGAAGTACCACGCCGAGTCGACGAACGTGTCCATCGTCTCTGCTTCGCGCTTCGCGGGCTTGCCGCACTTCGGGCACGGCACGTTGATCCAGTCCTCCGCCTGGGCGAGCGGCGGCTTGCCCTTCGGCTTGAAGTCCTCGACGTGGGGCAGCACAACCGGGAGCTCGCTCTCTGGCACCGGGACGATCCCGTCGGTCTCGCAGTAGACGACGGGGATCGGGCAGCCCCAGTAGCGCTGCCGCGACCAGCCCCAGTCGCGCAGCCGGTAGTTGATTGCGAAGCGCCCGCGACCTTCCGCCTCGAGCTTCTCGACGATCCGTCGGCCGCCCTCGGGCACCGACAGCCCGTCGAACCCGTTCGAGTTCACGAGCACGTCGTCCTCGGACTTCGAGACGTACGGCAGCTCAACGGAGTCGCCGCCCGCAGAACGCACGACCTCGCGAACGGGCAGTTCGTACGTCTGCGCGAACGCGAAGTCGCGCTCGTCGTGACCTGGCACTGCCATGATCGCCCCGGTGCCGTAGTCGGTCAGCACGTAGTCCGCGACGTAGACCGGTAGCCGCTCGCCGTTCACGGGGTTCACGACGTGGAAGCCGGTGAAGACGCCGGTCTTCACCTCGGCCGCCGCGCGCTCCTCGGTCTTCTTCAGCGCGGCGCGTTGCACGTACGCGCGAATCTCGTCGCCGTTCTCGGCACGCGTCGCCAGTTGCTCGACGAGCTCGTGCTCGGGCGCGAGCACGAAGAAGGTCGCGCCGAACAGCGTGTCCGGCCGCGTGGTGAACACCGGCACGGAGACTCCGAGATCCTCCAGCACGAATGAGATCTCGGCGCCGTCCGAGCGTCCGATCCAATTGCGCTGGCGCGCCTTGATCGAGTCCGGCCAGTCCAGCGTCTCGAGATCGTCGAGCAGCGTCTGCGCGTAGTCGGTGATCCGGAAGAACCACTGCTCCATCAGCCGCGACTCGACGAGCGCGCCGCAGCGCTCACAGCGTCCGTCGGGCAGCACTTGCTCGTTGGCCAGAACGGTCTGGTCGTTCGGGCACCACTTGACAGGCGCGGCCTTCCGGTAGGCGATCCCGCGCTCGAGGAACTTCAGGAAGAGCCACTGCTGCCAGCGGTAGTAGCGAGGGTCGTGCGTCGACAGCTCGCGCGACCAGTCGATCGCCCAGCCGATGCGACGCATCGAGCGGCGGATGCCCGCGATGTTGCGCTCAACGATCTCGCGCGGGTGGCCGCCCGCCCGGATCGCCTCGTTCTCCGACGGCAGGCCGAACGAGTCGAAGCCCATCGGGTGTAGCACGTGCGCCCCGTTGCGGCGGCGGAAGTGCGTCTGTACGTCGCCGATCGTGTAGACGAGCATGTGGCCCATGTGGAGCTGCCCCGAGGGATACGGCAGCTGCTCGAGCACGTACGACTTCGGCTTGGTCGAGTCGTCCGTGGCTTCGAAGGCCCTCTCGGCCTCCCAGACCTGTTGCCACTTGGGCTCGATCGCGTGTGGGTCGTATCGGTCCATGTCCGGAGACGAAAACGGCCTCTTTCGAGGCCGTCGGAAGCTGTCGCGGGGTCTACCGCGTCGGCTTCCTGCGCTAGAGAAGGAGCTCCTTCCGCATTTGCGCTGAATGTAGCAGGGGGCCACAATCGTCGCCATGAGCGACTACACGCATCTCAACTTGAAAGAGGTGGAGGACCAGGCCCCGAAGTTCGGCCTCTCCCCCGACCTGGAGTTCCGGATGGGCCGCGTGCCACTGGACATGGAGCAGGCCGGCCTCAGCTACATGCGCGTCGCGCCGAACTACCGAATCCCGTTCGGGCACAACCACAAGAACCAGGAGGAGGTCTACGTCGTCGTCGCAGGAAGCGGTCGCGTGAAGGTCGGCGACGAAGTCCGTGACCTCAAACAGTGGGATGCGGTCCGGGTGCACAAGGACACGATGCGCGGGTTCGAGGCGGACGCGGACGGCCTCGAGCTGATCGCGATCGGCGCACCGAACACCGGCCCCGGCGACGCGGACATGGAACAGGGTTGGTGGAGCTAGCGGCGTAGCTCCCCGAGCGCACGCTCGGTGTGCGTTTCGCGCGCCGGGTCGAGGTGCCCCGTCACCGCATCGCGGTACGGGCTCGAGATCCGGCGCGCGTAGTCGCCGAGGCCCTCCCGCCGGAGCGGCTCCCAGTCCTCGACGTACGGCACGACGAGGTGCTCGCGGCCGACGTTCCGCGCGGACGTGAGAAACGCGAGCCCGAAGCCCGACGAGACCTCGAGCAGCGAGCGGTCCTCGCGCCGCGCCTCCTCCTGGAGCGCACGAAGCAGCGAGGCGAGCGCCTGGGGAGTCGGCAGCGAGTCGGCCTCGGACCGAAGCTCGCCGAGCGAGGAACGCAGCTCCGAGAGCTCGAGCGGCGGGATGTCGATCAGGCGCGCCGTCCGCCCCGCCCCGCGCTCGAGTACGCCGAGCAGCTCGTCCACCGACGCGACTTGCACTTCGACGCCGAGAACACCCGCCTGCTTGAGCTCGCCGACGAGCGCCTCGAGGTAGACGCGGGAGCCGCGCGCGACGTCGCTCGCTCCGGCGAGCAGCCAGAGCGGCGAGAACCCGAAGGCAGCGATCGAGCCGAGCTCGACGACGTTGCCCGCGCCCTTGCGCATCGCGAGCTCCTTCGGGGGCGTCGCTTCGACCGTCGACGACCCTTCGACCCGACCGACGAGCTCGATCGCCACGCGCAGCAGGTTCTTCGCGGTGGCCTCGTAGAGGCGTGACGTTCGCACCAGCCGCGGGAGCAGCAGCTGTGCCGTCTCGTGCACGGCACCGCCCAGGAGCGCGACCACCGACCTGATGATCCGCTCGGGCAGGGAGGCGAGGAAGCGGCGCATGTGGGAACAATCCTGCCCATGGAGCTCTTTCCGGACACGGCGGCGATCCTCGAGGGCCACCTCTTTGTGGCCGGCGTACCGGCCTCGGCGCTTGCCGAGGAGCACGGAACGCCGCTGCTCGTGCTCTGCGAGGCGACGCTCCGGGGTCGCGCGCGCGCATACCGGGACGCGGCGCCGGACGCGCTCGTCGTCTACGGGACGAAGGCGTTCCCGAACGTCTCGCTCATGCGCATGCTCGGCGAGGAAGGCCTTGGCGCGGACGTTTCGACGCTCGGCGAGCTCCGGTTCGCGCAGCAAGCGGGGATCGATGGTGACGGGCTCGTCGTGCACGGGAACAACAAGGACGACGCGGAGCTCGCGGAGGCGGGCGCGGCGGGCGCGCTCGTCGTGCTCGATGCGCTCGACGAGGTCGAGCGCGCACGCGCTGCAGGCGTCGAGCGGACCCTCGTGCGACTGACGCTCGGCGTCGAGGCCGAGACGCACGAGGCGATCCGCACCGGGCAGCACGGCTCGAAGTTCGGGCTCCCGCCCGAGCAGGCGCTCGAGGTCGTCGAGCGCGCTAGGCCGCTGGGACTCCACGTGCACATCGGCTCGCAGCTGCTCGACGGAGGCGCAGCGCGCCTGACGGTCGACCTGCTCGCGGAGTTCGCGGCACAGTGCCGTGACCGGCTCGGTTGGACGCCGGAGATCGTCGACCTCGGCGGTGGGCTCGGCGTGCGGACCTCGCCGGACGAACCCGAGCCCCCGTCGATCACGGTCTTCGTGCGCGAGCTGCTCGAGCAGGTGGGAAGCGCCTGCGAGCGCCACGACCTCCCGCGCCCCCGGTTGATCCTCGAGCCCGGGCGCTCGATCGTCGGCCCCGCCGGCGTGACGCTGTACCGCGTCGGGGCCGTGAAGCACGTGAGCGACTCGGTCGCCTGGGTCGCGGTCGACGGCGGGATGTCGGACAACCCACGACCCCAGCTGTACGGGGCGCGCTACACGGCCCTGCTCGCGAACCGGGCCGACGAGCCCACAGCGGGGACGTTCAGGATCGCGGGCAAGCATTGTGAGTCGGGCGACGTGCTCATCGACCGCGTCGAGCTCCAGGAACCGCGCCGCGGCGACCTCCTCGCGGTCCCCGCGACCGGCGCGTACACCCTCGCGATGGCGTCGAACTACAACGGCGTGCCGCGACCGGGAGCTGTCCTCGTGGCAGAGGGCCGCGCGCGCGTGATTCGCCGCCGCGAGACCGTCGACGACTTGCTCGCGCTCGAGCGCTAGACGGACGCAGCAGCGTCGAGCGGATCCGGCGGGAGGAGCTCGGCACCGACTCGTGACGCGAGCTCGTCGGTCGACCCGGGGCCGCCGAGCGCGAGGCGGAACCCCGAGGCCAGGTCGCGGAGCTCCTCGTCGGCGCCTTGGAGCCGCTGCTCGAGCGACGAGCTGAACACGATGAGCGCCGGCTGAGTCAGCCGGGCCGCCTCGGCGAGAGTCGTCACCGGCGTGCTCGGCCCAAGGTAGGTGATCCGCCAACCGCGGGCGCGGAGCGCGAGCCCGAACGCAATGAGGCCGATGTCGTGCTGCTCGTCGGGCGCGCACGCGAGCAGGGCGCGAGCCCCACCGCCGAGATCCCAGCCTCGGGCGAGCGCGAGCAACCGGCCGCGAACGAGGTTCGTGGCGAAGTGCTCACGCGCGATCGCCGCCTGGTCGTCCTTCCATCCCTGCCCGACGCCGCTCATCACCGGCAGCAGGACGTCACGGAGCGCGGCCTCGACGGTGAGCGTCGCCAGCGTGCGGTCGAGTGCCGCCTGAGCGGCGACGTCGTCCAGGGCCTCGAGGGCGGCGGACAGGTCGTTCGCGAGCCCTTCCGCCGGTGGGACGCCGCTCGTTCCCGGCTCGTCGAGCGCGAGCCGCGCCGCCTCGGACGCCGACACGCCGCGCCCGAGGTGGTCCTGCATCGATCGCACGCGCGCGACGTCGTCGTCGGCATACAGCCGAAACCCGCCTTCGGAGCGCTCCGGTCGGAGCAGCTCGTAACGCCGCTCCCAGGCCCGCAGCGTGGTCTCCGACACGCCCGTCCTCCGAGACACCTCGCCGATCCTCAGGTAGCCGCGCACCCTCCCAGTGTACAGACCTTGGACAGACGCTTGACAAACCTGGATAGACTCGGTACGTTCCCTCTACAAACCATGGACAAAGGAGTAAGGTCAATGCGTCCAACCGATCTACTCGCGGCCACGCTCGTGATCGTCGGTGCCCTCAACTGGGGTCTCGTCGCGCTCGCGGAGCTCGACCTCGTCGCCGCGATCACCGGCAACGACTTCGGCGAGACGAGCGCGCTCAGCCGCGTCGTCTACGGCGCCGTCGGCATCGCGGGCGTCTACTGCGCCGCCCGTCTCGTCGCCATCGCCCGCAACCGCCCCGCCCTGGCCCCGGCCAGGTCCTGACAACCACCCGCAAGGAGGAACGACCGTGCAGAAGCTCATCTCACTCGCCGCTCTCGGCCTCGTCGTCGCTGCGACGGCTGTGGCCGCCTCACCGGCCCGCACGACCGACAGCGAGCTCAACATCGTGCAGACCGCGCAGCAGGCAGGCCAGTTCAAGACCCTGCTCGCCCTCGCGACGAAAGCAGGCCTCGCCGACGACCTCGCAACCGGCGAACTGACCGTCCTCGCGCCGACGGACGCCGCCTTCAAGAAGGTTCCGAAGGCCACGCTGCGCGCCGTGCAGCGGAATCCGAAGCTGCTGAAGCGCGTCCTGCTCTACCACGTGATCAAGGGCAAGGTGCCCTCGACCACTGTCGTGACGCTGAAGTCGGCCAAGACGCTCGCAGGTCCCGCCGTGAAGATCCGCGTCACCGGCAAGCGCGTGTTCGTGAACAACGCGCGCGTGACCACCGTGGACGTTCCGGCTTCGAACGGCGTGATCCATGTGATCAACCGCGTGCTCATTCCACCGAAGTAACCGACCGGCCGGCGGGGGGAGCTGCGGCGAACGGCTCCCCCCGCCCGCATCTGTACGCTCGCGCCCGTGAGAGGACGGTTCATCGCGATCCCGGGCGCGATCTTCATCGCGATCGCCGCTGCGCTCTGGGGAACCGACGCCCTCCTGCGAAAGCCGCTCGCGGACTCGACGCAGGCCGCGACAATCGTGTTCGGTGAGCACCTCGTGCTCGTGCTCCTGACGCTCCCCGTGATCCCCGCCGCGCTCGTGGCCGTCCGCCGTGCAGGGCCGCGCTACGTGGCTGCCGCGGTCGCGATCGGCGTGGGCGCGTCCGCGATCGCGACGATCCTCTTCACGCAGGCATTTGTCGACGGCGACCCCGTCACACCCGTCGTCCTCCAGAAGGTCCAGCCGCTCGTCGCGGTGGTCGGCGCGTGGTTCATCCTCGGCGAGCGGCCGCGACGAGGCTTCGCCTGGTTCCTCGCCGCGGGCATCCTCGGCGTCTGGCTGATCGCGTTTCCCTCGCCGTTCGAGATCCACATCGACGCCGCGCAGCCGGCGATCTACGCGCTCGCCGCGGCGGTCCTCTGGGCGATGGGAACCGTCCTGGGACGGCTGCTCGCGACGAAGATCTGGTTCGGGCACGTCACGGCGCTGCGCTTCACGTTCGGTCTCCCTGCGAGCGCGCTGGCGGTGCTCTTGGTCGGCGCGCCCTTCACGACCTCCGGAAGCGATTTCGTGTGGATCGCGGTGCTCGCGATCGTGACCGGCCTCGTCGCGCTCTCGCTCTACTACTACGGTCTCAAGCGCACGCCGGCCGTGATCGCCACGCTCGCCGAGCTCACCTTCCCCGTCACGGCCGCCGCCGTCGGCTACTTCGCGTTCGACGCGACGCTCGACGGGTCGCAGTGGCTCGGGCTCGCGCTGACGACGACCGTCGTCGCGCTCCTGCCGATCAGGGGGCTGCGCGTCCTGCGGGTGCGCGGCGACAAGCTCCTGCCGGCGACGAACTGACGCGCGTTACTTCGCCGAGATCACTTTGCCGAGCGGGTTCCACTGGTTCTTCGACCACCGCTGGAGCTGCCCCTGGTCGAGCGGGAAGTGGTCCGTGGAGCTCGTCTTGACGACGACGCCCGGAATCAGGAACGGGTTGTTCCTGAGGTTCAGGTTCGCGACCGCCCGCACGACCGAGGCGCGCGTCGGGTTCCTGCCGGCCTTCTTGAGCGCCTCGACAAAGGTGTAGGCAACAGCCATCGAGTAGACGTGGAAGCCGTCGTTCACGTCGCCGCGCGGAAGGTGCTGCCGCATGATCGACTTGTAGAGCTTCATGCCCGCGTCGTTCTTGAAGCGCGGCATCAGCGGGTCCTTGACGGAGATCAACGTGATCGCGCCCTCGATGATCCTGGGGTTCGCGGTCGCCGAGACGATCCGCATGATGTTCGTCGCACTGCCGACCTGGTTGACGTAGACCTGCGGCCGCCAGCCGAGCCGGTTCGCCGCGACGAGGCCGCGAATCGCGAACGGCGGAGTGGTGATCAACAGCAGCACAGTCGCGCGTGAGCTGCGCAGGCGCGCAATCTGCGACGAGACGTCCGTCGAGAGCGGGTCGTAGCTCTGCTCCGCGACGAGGTTCCTGCGCTTCGCGCCGAGACCCGTCTTGAAGCCGCCGAGCAGGTCCTTGCCGTAGTCGTCGTTCTGGAAGAGCACGGCGATCCTCGCGTTCGGCTTCGTCTTCAGGATGTGCCGCGCGTAGACCTTGCCCTCGCCGACGTAGCTCGGCAGGAAGCCAATCGTGTACGGGTAGCGCTTGTAGTCGCGGCCGAAGGTCGTCGCGCCGGAGCCCGCGAAGAGCTGTGGCACCTTCGTTGCGTTCAGGAACGAGCGCACGGACAGGTTGTGCTCCGTCCCGAGCGAGTTGAAGATCGCGAACACGCGGTCCTGCTGGACGAGCTGGCGAGTCGCCTGCACGGTCTGCGCGGGGTTGTACTGGTCGTCGACGTACTTGTAGGTGATCTTGCGCCGGTTCACGCCGCCGCGCGCGTTCACGGACTTGAAGTACGCCTCGGCGCCTCGGCCGACCGACGCGTACGACGCGGCGATCCCCGAGAGCGGCACGGTGCCGCCGATCACGATCTCGCCCGAGCTGAGGCCCGGATCGGCGGAGGGCCGAGCCGAGGCGGCGCCCGTAGAAACGGCGAGCGCAAGTGCGATGACCCCGAGGACGCGCATCGGAAAGCTAAGACCGAGGATACAGCCGGGAAGTTAGGGGGTTGGTGATCCAGCGCAGGAGGCCGCCCACGCCCATGGGCAGCACGATCATCAGGACGATCAACACCGCGCCGTAGATCACGGCCGGGACGCCCGGCGCCTTGGAGATGTCCTGGGCCCACTGCGGGAGAAAGACGAGGAACGCGGCGCCCGCCGCCAGCGGCACCAGAGACCCGATCCCGCCGACGGCCAGGCCGACGAGGAGCGCGATCGAGCGCTCGACCGGGAACGCCCCCGGCTGCACCGAGAACGCCGAGATCGCGAGCAGCGAGCCGGCGACGCCGGCGTAGAACGCCGAGATCGTGAACGCGAGCGTCTTGTGCGACGCGAGCCAGACGCCCGAGGCCGAGGCCGCGATTTCGTTGTCGCGGATCGCGCGCAGCGAGCGGCCGAAGCGGCTGTGATGGATACCCCAGGCGACGACAAGCAGCGCGAGTGCGATCGTCCACGTCAGGTAGTAGAGCCAGTCGTTGTACGAGAGCACCTTGCCCCCCGGGAGCGTGACGAGGAACTCGGGGAGGCCGGTGATGCCCTCGGCCTCGAAGAGGTTGATGCCGCCGCTCCCGCCGGTCAGCCCGTCGAACTTCTTGATCACGATCGGAGTCGCGACGGCAATGCCGAACGTCGCGAGCGCGAGGTACGGGCCTGACAGGCGGAGCGCCGGCAGGCCGAACGCAGCGCCCGCGGCCGCGGCGAGGAGCCCGGCCAGCGGGATCGTCCAGATGTCGCGCATGCCGTGGTCGGCGACGAGGATCGCGGTCGTGTACGCCCCGAGCGCCATGAACGCGCCGTGGCCGAGCGAGATCACGCCCGTGTAGCCGGTGAGCACGTTCAGCCCGAGGATCGCGATGAAGTAGATCCCGATCAGCGCGAACTCGGACGCCCGGAAGTCCGAGAGACGGAACGGCAGGTAGACGACGATGGCGACGAGGAGCGCAAAGCCGAGGGCGCGGAGCGTGTAGCGGAGCGCTCTCATACCCGTCTCACCACGGTCCGGCCGAAGAGTCCGTTGGGACGGAACAGCAGGATCAGGAGAATCAGCAGCAGCGCCACGGGAAGCCGCAGGTCGGCGAAGAAGTCGATGTACGCGCCGACGAGGTTCAGCACGACGCCGAGCACGACGCCGCCGACGACGGCTCCGATCGGGCTGTCGAGCCCGCCGAGCACCGCGGCGGCGAACGCGAAGATCAGCACGGGGAGCATCAGGTTCTGGTCGAAGCTCCCCTGCGTCGGCGCGACGAGGATGCCGGCGACCGCGCCGAGCACGGCGGCGAGGCCCCAGCCGAACGCAAGCATCCACGACACGCGCACGCCGTGGAGACGGCTCGACTCGGGGTTGACGGCCGCGGCACGCATGGCGAGCCCGACGCGCGTTCGCTGGAAGAACGCCCAGAGCACGAGCACGATCGCGAGGCAGACACCGATGATCCCGAGGTCCTGCGCGGCGATCACGACACCGCCGATGTCGAAGGTGTCACTCGGGAACGGGTTCTCGAGCGCCCGCTGCTCGCCCTTCCAGATCCAGGCGGCGGCGCCGTTCAGCAGGATCAGCAGCCCGATCGTCACCGTCACGACGGTGAGCGCCTGCGAGCGCGACACGGTGTGGATCACCACCCGCTCGATCACGACGCCGCCGACGAACGAGATCACGAGCGTGAGGAAGAACGCGACCCAGTACGGCACGCCGCGGTCGAGCAGCTCCCAGCAGATGAACGTCGAGAACATCGCCATCTCGCCCTGCGCGAAGTTGACGACGCCCGTCGAGCGGTAGATCAGGACGAGCGCGAGCGCGAGGAGCGCGTACACCCCGCCCGACGCGATTCCCGAAACGACCTGTTGGAGGACGTCGGCCATCAGTAGCCGAGGTAGCTCTTGCGGACGGACTCGTTGCCGCGCAGCTCGTCGGCGGTCCCCTCGACCGCGACGCGGCCGACCTCGAGCACGTAGCCGCGCTCGGAGTGCGCGAGCGCGACGTTCGCGTTCTGTTCGACCACGAGCGCCGACATCCCGTGTTCGTCGATCCACGCGCGCAGAACGTCGAAGAGCTGCTTCACGATCAGCGGCGCAAGCCCGAGCGACGGCTCGTCGACCAGGATCAGGCGCGGACGCGCCATGAACGCGCGCGCGAGCGCGAGCATCTGCTGCTCGCCGCCCGAGAGCGTGCCCGCCTGCTGGTCGCGGCGCTCCGCGAGCCACGGGAAGTGCTTCAGCAGCTCCTCGTAGTCGCTTGCGTACCCGCTGCGATCGCGGCGCGTGTACGCGCCGAGCTTGAGGTTCTCGTCGACGCTGAGCTCGGTGAACGTCCCACGGCCCTCGGGCACGTGCGCGATCCCGAGCCGAGCGACGGCCTCCGGCGAGCGCGGCAGTGCCTTGCCGTCGAACCGAAGCCCGCCGCTTCGCCGCACGGTTCCGGAGATCGCACGCAGCGTCGTCGTCTTGCCGGCACCGTTCGCGCCGAGCACCGAAACGACCTGGCGCTCGTCGACGTCGAGGCTGATGCCGTGCAGCGCGCGGACCGCTCCGTACCGCGCCTCGACGTCCTCGAGCTCAAGCAGCGGCACCGGCGTCTCCCAGGTAGGCCTCGATCACGGCCGCGTCACGCTGGACCTCCTGCGGCGTGCCGCCGGCGATCACGCGACCGAAGTTCAGGACGTACACGCGGTCGGAGATGCCCATCACGAGGTTCATGTGATGCTCGACGAGCAGCACCGTCACGTCGAAGTCGCCGCGGAGCTGCTGAACGAAGCGCCCGAGCTCGCCGACCTCCTCGTGGTTCAGCCCGCCGGCGGGCTCGTCGAGCAACAGAAGCCGGGGACCAGATGCAAGCGCTCGGGCGAGCTCGATCCGCTTCAACGTCCCGAACGGCAGACCCGCGGCCGGCCGGTACGAGAGACCGGACAAGCCGACGTACTCGAGCAGCTCTTCGGCGCTCCGCTCGCCGCTGCGCGCCTGCGCGCCGACCTTCACGTTGTCGAGCACCGAGAGTGTCGGCCAGAGCGCGACGTTCTGGAACGTGCGTGCGACGCCACGCTTGACGACGCGGTGCACCGGCGTGCGGAGCAGGTCGTCGCCGTCGAACACGACACGGCCCTCGTCAGGCGTGTAGAGCCGGGTGATCACGTTGAACGCGGTCGTCTTGCCCGCGCCGTTGGGGCCGATCAGCCCGACGATCTCTCCGGCGGGGACGTCGAACGACACATCGTCGAGCGCGACGACACCGCCGAAGCGACGGGTGACGTTCTCGACCGAAAGGAGCGCCGCCACCTGGGCGGGATCGTAACGGCCTAGCGGCAGACGGCGAGGCGACGATCGACCGAGGCCCGCCGGCCGTCGTCGAGCGTCACGTTCGCACGCAGGACGCCGGCGGCTCCGGAGAGGATCACCTGATAGGGCGACTTGGTGTCGGCCCCGGCGGCACGGCCGCGGTAGATCCAGTCCACGCGGGTCACGAGCCGGCCGTCGCTTCCGGCGAGCACCACCCGGTGCTTCTTGCCCACGCAGCGGCTCGACACCGAGAGCGTCGGCCCCTTGCGGCAGACCGCCGCCTTGCACGCCCGCAGCGTGAGCAGCCTCCGCGCGAGGTCGCTTCGGATCTGCGCGTACGCGGCGTTGTCGTGCAGGCTCGCGAGCTCGTCCGGATCGGTCCGGAGGTCGTAGAGCTCCCGCTCGCCCGTGTTGTGCTCGACGTAGACGTAGCGGGGGGTGTGGATCGCCGCGTAGGTGGGAGTCTCGAGCAGCACGTCCCGACCCACGAACCGCGTGCGGTCGGCGAGCAGCGCGAGAAGCGAGACGCCGTCGGTCGGCCTCCCCACCTTCGCGTTCGCCGCATCGACGAGCGTCGGCGCGAGATCGATGTTGACGGACGGCTGGGTGATCCGCACCCCACGCGGGACGCCGGGGCCGCGCATCACGAGCGGGACTCGCGCGGACGGCTCGTAGTGCTGCACCTTCCCGTTGGGGATCCGGTGCTCGCCGTGGAAGAACCCGTTGTCGGCCGTGTACACGAAGAGCGTGCGGCTCAGCTCGCCGCTGTCCTGGAGCGCTCGCACGATCGCCGCGACGCCCTCGTCGACCGCGAGAAGCGACTCGAGGCGCTGGCGGTACATCTCGGTGATCCCGTTGATGCGCGCGGGACCGAGCAGCGGCCTGCGTCGAACGGCGAGCGGCTTGTCGGAGACGTCCGCCTCGTTGAAGGCGGCAGTCCGCGGCATCGGCTCGGCCGAGAAGCGGTTCCGGTGCCGGGGTGCGGGAACAGGCGTTGCGAGATTCGCCGGGTCGTCCGACTCGCGCGGCCCGCCCGAGTGCGGCGCGAGGTACGCGACGGAGAGGAAGAACGGCTCGGTGCGCGCGGCGAGACGCTTCACGGCGTCGACGGCCTTCGCCGTGTACACGTCGGCCTGGTAGTCGCCGGCCGCAGTGCCGTAGCGAACGAGCTTGCCGTTCTCGTTCAGCGAGTAGTTGTAGAACTGGTACGTGCTCGGGTCGACGGAACCGAACCACTCGTCCCAGCCCGGCGGAACTTCCGTCGGCCGCTGGCGCCCGTAGCCGTTCAGGTACTTGCCGATGTGCACCGTGCGGTACCCGGCCAGCTTCAGCCAGGCGGGCAGCGTGTTCGCGTGCGTGGGCGCGAGCTTCTCGTAGCCGCCCTGCGGCAGTGCGTTCCCCATCACGGTGTGGTTGTGGCCGTACTGCCCGGTGAGGAAGGTGGTGCGCGAGGGGCAGCAGAGCGGGAACGAGACGTAGTTGTCGGCGAACGTCGTCCCCTCCGCGCCGAGCAACGTGTTGACGTTCGCCATCACGCGCATCGACTCGACCGTCTGGTCGTCGGACATCACGACGACGATGTTCGGTCGCGGCGCCGGCGCTTCCGCGGCGGTGCTGTTGCGAGGAGCTGGGGTGAGGGCGGCGAGCAGCGCAACGCCGACGATCGCCCCGAACAAGAGGACGCGTTTCATCACCGACTTCATACCCATTAGGCGCGCAGCGTCGATGAGCGGTTGGTAAGGATCAGGTCAGGATCTGTGACGGGCGCACGACAGGCGAAGCGCTCGCACTCGTAGAGCGTCGGCCTTCCGTCAACCCTGGCCTTGCCCGCGAGCAGCGGCACCTCCTCGTCGGGGCCGAATGCGACCACCGCATGCGGATCCCAGCCGGCAAGCGCCGTCTGGGCGATCTCGTCACCCGGCTCGGCGAGAAGGGCGAGCTCTCGTGCAGGTGACAGGTGCAGGTCGAGCGCGGCGAGCGTCCAGCCGAATGCAGACGGCGCGCGCGCGAGCATCGGCAGCAGGAGCCGGAACACCCCGGTCGCGGCCCGTTCGAGCTCGTCGTCGCCCCAGATCCGGCCGAGCCGCAGCAGCACGAAGGCGAGCATCGAGTTCCCCGACGGCGTCGGATGGTCGTCGAGGTCCTTTCGCCGGGTGACAAGGGCCTCGGCGTCGCTCGCCGACATGAAAAAGCCGCCGCGCTCGTCGTCGGCGAACCGCTCGATCGCGAGCAGCGCGACGCGTCGCGATTCGTGCAGCCACCGCCGGTCGCCCGTCGCAACGTGGAGCTCGTAGAGGCCGTGCGCGACGTTCGCGTAGTCGTCGAGGAAGCCCGGCACGGACGTCTTGCCGGCTCGGCGCGAGCGCACGAGCTCGCCCTCGGTCAGGAGCTCGGCCAGCTGAGTGGCGATCTCCAACAGGTCAAGGCGCTCCAGCATGCGCCCAGCTTCCGCGAGCGCGGCGAGCGCGAGGCCGTTCCACGACGTGATCACCTTGTCGTCGCGCGCCGGCTGCGGCCGTTGCTCGCGGATCCCGAGCAGCTGCAGGCGCGTCTCCTCGTCGAGCTCACCGCGCAGGATCGACCGTCCGTGCTCGAACGGCTCGAGCAGGTCCTCCGGCGCACCCTCGCCCGACGCCCAGGTGTACGTCGTGCCCTCGACGCCGTCCGTGTCGGCGTCCTGCGAGGACGCGAACCCCTGACCCTCGATCCAGAGCTCGCGCACCATGTAGTCGACGGTTTGCGAGGCGACGGTGCGGTAGCGCTCGTTGCCCGTGCGCGCCCAGCCGTGGAGATACGTGGGCACGAGAAGCGCGTTGTCGTAGAGCATCTTCTCGAAGTGCGGGACGAGCCAGCGCTCGTCGACCGAGTAGCGGTGGAAGCCGCCGCCCACGACGTCGTACATGCCGCCGAGCGCCATCGCGTCGAGCGTCTTCGTCACCAGGTCGAACTCCCCGCGGCGCAGCAGGAACTCGAGCGCGGAGGCCGGCGGGAACTTCGGCGCACGCCCGAAGCCGCCCCACTCCGGGTCGAACTGCGAGTGCAGCCCGTGCGCGGCCTCCTCGAGGACGGCCTCGGTCAGCGGCTCGTCGGACGGGCGCCGCTCGTTCTGCTCGCGCACGGCTTCGACGAGCGCCTGCGCCTGGCGCGTCACGTCGTCGCGCCGCTCGCGGTACGCGTCGGACACCGCGACGAGCAGCTGCCGGAAGCTCGGCAGCCCGTGCCGAGGCTCGGGCGGGTAGTACGTCCCGCCGAAGAACGGCTCGCCCTCCGGCGTCAGGAAGACTGTCATCGGCCAGCCCCCGTGCCCGCTCAGCGCGACGACCGCGTCCATGTAGACGGCGTCGACGTCGGGGCGCTCTTCGCGGTCGACCTTCACGTTGACGAAGCGCTCGTTCATCAGCCGCGCGGTCTCGGCGTTCTCGAACGACTCGTGCTCCATCACGTGGCACCAGTGGCACGCCGAGTAGCCGACCGAGAGCAGGATCGGCTTGTCCGCCTCGCGCGCACGGGAGCGCGCCTCCTGACCCCAGGGGTACCAGTCGACCGGGTTGTCCGCGTGCTGGAGGAGGTACGGGCTCGTCTCCTGCGCGAGGCGGTTCACACCGACACGCTACGTCCCGCAGGGAGGTTATGGTCGGCGCATGAGAAACCGCGTAGCCACCTGGCTCAACCTCGTGTTCGCATCGATCATCGTGATCGGCGTGTTCGTCCAGGCGTATCTGATCGCCTCGTACGCGATGGGCGCCGGCGAGTCGGCGCTCGACGCCCACGGCTTCGTCGGCGGCCTCGTGATCCACGCCTCGGAGCTGCTCGTGTTCATCACCGCCCTGGTCGCGTTCTGGGGCTGGTGGCGCTGGATCCTCGTCAACCTCGGGCTCTTCGTCCTGGGGACGGTTCAGATCTTCCTGCTTCCCCCCGACGAGGATCCCGGGAGCGCCTGGGTCCACGGCCTACACGGCCTGTTCGCGCTCTTCGTGCTCGTGTATGCGGCGTACATCGCGAAGCGCGACCTGCAGCTGCTCAAAACGGACCCGATCGCACCTGCGCCGGTCGCCTAGCGTCGTACCCTTGCCCGCATGGCGTTCCAGCCGCTTGCGGGAATCAGTGTCGTCGACCTGACCTCGTCGCTCGCCGGGCCCGCGTGCACGCAGCTGCTCGCGGCGCTCGGCGCCGACGTGACGAAGATCGAGCGGCCCGACGGCGACGAGGCGCGCGCGTGGGGCCCGTCCATGTTCTTCGCCGTGAACGCCGGCAAGCGGTCGGTCGTGCTCGACCTCAAGGTCGGGGAGGACAAAGCCGAGCTGCTCCGGCTCGCGGAAGACGCCGACGTGTTCGTCACGAGCCTTCGGCCGGGCGCAGCGGAGCGCCTCGGCCTCGGGCCGGACGACGTGCCCGCGCGCATCTACTGTCGCATCGACGCCTTCGGGCCGGGGCCGCTCGGCGGGGAGCCCGGCTACGACCCGCTCATGCAGGCGTTCGCCGGCCTCCTCTCGGTCACGGGTGAGACCGGCGGCCCGACTGTCCGCATCGGCGTGTCGCTGGTCGACTACGCAACGGCGTGGTGGGCCGCGATCGGGATCCTCTCCGCACTCCGAACGGGCGAGCGGCACGTGGTCGAGGTCTCGCTCTTCGAGACCGCGCTCGCGCTCGCCGGCTACCACGTCGCCGATGCGCTTGCAGGCGACGAGCCCGGCAAGCACGGCTCCGCGTTCCCACACATCGCGCCGTACCAGGTGTTCGAGACCCGCGACGGAGAGGTCATGCTCGCGGCCGCGAACGACCGGTTGTTCGCCGAGCTCGCACGACGACTCGACCTCCCCGCCGACGAGCGCTTCGCGACGAACGCATCGCGCGTCGCGCACCGCGAGGAGCTCGCTGCGCTCGTGCAGGAACGTCTCGCGCACGAGCCGACCGCTGTCTGGCTCGAGCGGCTCGAGGGAATCCCGATCGCGCCCGTGCAGACGATCCGCGAGGCCGCGGAGCATCCACACACGCGTGCGCTCGGGATCGTGCAGACACTCGACGGGCGCGAGCGGCTCGCGGAGCCGCTGCGAATCGACGGCGAGCGCGTCCGGGTGGACACGCCGCCGCCCGAGCTGGGTCAACCCGAGCGGTAGACCTGGCCGGGGAGCTCGCGCCCCAGCAGCTCTTCCAACCACTGCGACACGCGAACGAGCGCGTCGAGGTCGACGCTGGTCATCACCCCGTCGCCCTCGAGCAGGTAGACGAGGTCCTCGGTGGCGATGTTCCCGGTGGCGCGCGGAGCGAACGGACAGCCGCCGAGGCCGCCAACGGAGGCATCGAGGACGGTCGCGCCTCCTTCGAGGGCTGCGACCGCGTTCGCGTAGCCGGTGTTCCGCGTGTTGTGGAAGTGACCACCGACCGTGCCCCCGAGCGCGGCCACCTGTTCCGTGAGCGCGCGAACCTGTCGCGGGGTTGCGACACCGATCGTGTCGGCGAGGACGACCTCGTCCGCGCTGCGAAAGCGCTCCGCGAGCGCGAGCACCGCGCCCGGCTCGACCGGTCCCTCGAACGGGCAGCAGAACGCGACGCTGATCGTCACGGTCGCCGGGCGGTCCGCCGCGGCGAGGATTCGCTCGACACGCGCCGCCGCCTCGTCGACCGATGCGTTGGCGTTGCGCTGCGAGAACGACTCGGTGGCGGCGAGCGTGACGTTGACTCGGTTGAGCGCGGTCGCCTTCAGCCGCTCGTGACCTTGCTCGTTCAACACGAGGCCGGAGTACTCGACGCCCGCTCGCGGCTCGATCGCGGCCACGACTTCTTCCGCGCCGGCCATCTGCGGCACGCGGTCGTCGCGGACGAAACTGACCGCCTCGATCCGCTTCACCCCTGCGCCGGCGAGCCGGTTGACGAGCTCGGCGCGGACCGACGCCTCGAGCACGTCGGGTTCGTTCTGCAGCCCGTCACGCGGGCCGACGTCGCAGAGGATCACGAGTCGAAACCGTACGCGGTGACGCGCTCCGGCGTCACGCGCACGATCACGCGTTGCTCTTCCGGCTTCAAGACGTAATCGCGTCCCCGGTACTTGCGAGAGAGCTTGTGGATGTGCTCGGCCGCGTCCTCGAGCGTCAGCTCCGCGGTTCCGCTGACCGTGACCCAGCGGTACCTGTTGTCGCCGTCGAAGACGAACACCGACACGCGCGGGTCGCGCAGGAGCTCCCCGTACTTCTTGCGGGTGACGGTGATGTTGAAGAGCACGTGCTCGCCGTCCCAGTCGACCCACGTCGCCGTCTGATGCGGCGAGCCGTCGGCGCGAAGAGTCGCGACGACGGCGTAGTTGTCGGCGAGGAAGAGCCCGGCCTGGTCATCCGTGAGGCGTGCCACCCGAAGCCGACGGTACCCGCCGCGGTAAGGTTCGAGTCGTGGGTCTGGCAGTCCTCGTCGGCACCAAGAAGGGGCTCTTCGTGCTCGAAGGCGACTCCGAGCGCCGCGAGTGGACGCTGAACGGCCCGCACCTGACGGGCTTCTCGGTCTACCACGCGATCCGAGATCCCAGGGACGGCACGCTCTATGCCGCGACGAACTTCTTCGACGGCGGGACCGTGCACCGCTCGAGCGACAACGGCGAGACGTGGGAGCGCGCCGAGGAGCTCGGGCTCCCCCAGGGCGGCGAGCTCAAGCTGAACGCGACGTGGCACGTGGAGCCCGGCGGGAACGGCGAGCTCTGGCTCGGCGGCGACCCGGGCGTGCTCTTCCGCTCGGACGACCAGGGCGTCACCTGGCAGGTGAACGAGGGGATCCTCCACCATGAGACACGCGACCAGTGGAACCCGGGTGCGGGCGGGATGTGCCTGCACTCGATCAACGTCGATCCCGACGACGCGAAGCGAATGGTGATCGGCATCTCGGCTGCGGGAGTGTTCCGGACCGACGACGGCGGAGCGACCTGGGAGCCCGCGAACAAGGGGACGTCCGCCGACTTTCTGCCCGACGCGCAGCCGGAGGTCGGCCAGTGCGTCCACAAGGTGCTCATCCATCCCGCAAAGCCTGACCGGCTCTGGCAGCAGAATCACTGCGGCGTCTACCGCTCCGACGACCGCGGCACCTCGTGGGAACGGCTGGACGGCAACGGGCTGCCGAGCGACTTCGGCTTCGCGCTGATGCTCGACCCGCGCGACCCGGACGCCGCGTTCACGATCCCCGAGGAGAGCGCGATGAACCGCGTCGCGCCGAACAACCGGCTCGGTGTCTACCGCACGCGCGACGGCGGCTCTTCGTGGGAACTGCTGAAGAACGGGCTGCCGCAGCAGGCATGGGTCGGGGTGCTCCGCGAGGCGTCGGCCTGGGACGGACAGGAACCGAACGGCCTCTACTTCGGCACGCAGACCGGCTCGGTCCTCGCCTCTCCTGACGGCGGCGAGTCGTGGCACGAGGCGGCGCGCTGGCTGCCGCCGGTCCTCTCGGTCGAGACCGCGGAGTGGCCGTAATCAAGCTCCCTGCGCTGCTCGCGCGCGAGGCGGGCGGGCAGCGCGAGTTCGAGAGCGATGCGGCGACGCTCGGCGACGCGCTGCGTGCGCTGCCGGTTCACGACCTCTGCCTCGACGAGCACGGCGAGCTGCGCCGGCTCGTCAATGTGTTCGTCGACGGCGACGACGTTCGCGGCGGCGCGGGCCTCGAGACGCCGCTTCGCCCCGACTCTCAGGTGCTCGTCGTGACCGCGATCGCGGGGGGCTAGTCCCAACCGGACCTGCCCGGTGCCAGGCACCGGACATGGCCCCGACGGGCTACAAACTCGTCGGGACGTCGATCTCGCCGGCGGAGATCTTCTCGCGGACGACGTCGAGGTCGTCGAGGTCTGCCTGCGGGACCTGCTTCGAGATCGTGCCGAGCCCGACGCCGTCCTCGGGGAGGCCGAAGACGAGGTTGCGACCGCCCTGCCACTCGCCGTCCTGGACGCTCTTGATCGTCCGGAAGACGCCCTCGTCGACCTTCTTCTGAGCGCTGGTCAGGACATGCGGGCCGAGGAACGACTGGTCGGCGTCGACGCCGATCCCCCACACCTTGCGCTCACGGGCTGCATCGAGTGCGCCGAGCCCGCAGCCGCCTGCGACCTGGAAGACGACCTTCGAGCCGGCCTGGATCTGGTTGAGCGCGAGCTCCTTGCACTTCGCCTGGTCGTCCCAGTCCGACGAGTAGCCGTTCAGCGTCTTGATGCCCGGCGCCGCCGCCTTCGCACCGGCCTGGTAGCCCGCGATGAAGCGGTCGACCGGAGGCTCCTTGAACCCCCCGACCGAGCTGATCACCTGCGGACCCGGCAGCCGCTTCGCCTCGAGCGCCGCGAGGTAGCCGGCGAGATAGCCGACCTGCTCCTCGCGGAAGAGCATCCCGACGACGTTCGTGGGCTTGCCCTTCAAGCCGGACTGATCGACGTCGATGATCACGAACTTCTTGTCGGGGAACGTCTTGGCGGCCGCGGCGATCGCGTCGCCCTGCGCGAAGCCGACGCCGATGATCACGTCGTAGCCCTGGCGCGCGAGCGTGGTCATGTTCGGGATGTAGTCGGAAGCGGTGCGCGACTCGACGACGCGCCCTTCGATCCCGAGGTCCTTCTCGGCGCGCTTCAGCCCCTCGTACGCGAGCTGGTTGAAGCCGCGGTCGTTGAGCTGACCCGCGTCGGTGATCAGCGCGACCCTGAGGGCTTCTTCGCCGCCGTCGGTGGTCGGCGTGGCGGTCTCGTCGTCGCCGCCGCACGCGGCGAGCGCGAGCACGAGTGTGGTGAGAAGTGTGGTGAGAACGCGGGTCATCGAGGTTTTCGACTGATAGTCTAAAACTGGTGGTCGAGTCTACCACGCACGTTGCGCTCGGAGTCGTGCTGCGCGTGCGCGACGCGGGATTGCAGGTGCTCCTCTGGCGACGCGCGAAGGCTCCGGCGAAGGACGCCTGGGCGCTTCCCGGCGGCTATCTCGAAGCACGGGAGACGCTCAAGGCGTCGATCCGACGCCATCTCGCCGCGAAAGTCGACGTGCGGGAGCTCGCCCACCTCGAGCAGCTCGAAACGCGAAGCGACCCGAAGCGCGACCCGCGTGAGCGACAGCTCGCGACCGCGTACCTCGGTCTCGTGCCGAGCCCCGTCGACCCGGCCGTGCCGCAAGACACGCGCTGGCACGAGGTCGACGAGTTGCCGCGGATGGCGTTCGACCACAAGAAGATCACGCTCGCGGGCCGGGAACGGCTGCGCGCCAAGCTCTCGTACACGAACGTCGGCTTCGCGCTCGCACCCGAGCAGTTCACGATCGCCGAGCTGCGCGACGTCTACGCGGCGGCGCTCGGCCACGACGTCTCCGCGACGAACCTCCAACGTGTGCTGCTGCGCCGAGGCGTGCTCGAGCCGACGGGCGAACGGCGCGAGTCCGGTCCGAGCGGCGGGCGGCCGCCCGAGCTCTTTCGATTCGGCGCACGTGAGCTCGACGTCACCGATCCCTTCGCCGTGCTGAGGCCGCCGCGGTGAGCTAGCCGACGAAGAGCGTGACGACCATGCCGCGCGCCGAGGTCACGCCCGCTGCGGGCTGCTGATCCTCGACGGTGTCGCCCTCACCCGTGCGGATGATCTGCACAGTGAAGCCAAGGTCCTCGAGCGTCTGTCGCGCGGAGTCCTCGTCCTGGTCGCGAACGTCGGGCACCTCGAGCTCCTCGGCGCCCTCAGGAACCGCCACGACGATCCGCACCTGCGCGTTGCGATTCGCGCTCCCCGCGGCGGCCGGGCTCTGCTCGATCACGCGGCCGCGCGGCTGGTCGGACGTGCGATAAGCGACGATTCCCCTGAGACCGGCAGCCCGCAGTTGGCGCAGCGCGGGCGTCTGTGCGACCCCGACGACGTTCGGGACGGTCACCTGCGCGTTTCCGGTGGTCGTCGGCGTCGTCGTTCCGGGACGTTCCGTCGTCTCACCTGTCGCTTCGCCCGTCGAAACGTTGATCCGCACGCTCGAGTCGGGGGGTGCCTTCGCCCCGGGCTCCGGCTCCTGCGCGACGACGGTCCCCGCCGCATCCGCCGCGGGGACGTCGAAGACGCGCGGCTCGAAACCGCTCTCGCGGAGCCTCGAGATCGCCTCGTCCTCCTGGAGGCCGATCACATCGGGCACCGGCTTCGTGTTCGTTCCCTTCGACACCTTCACTGTGACCGCGGACCCCGTCGCGACCTGCTCACCGCTCTGAGGCTGCTGGTCGACGACTTCCCCCTTCGGTGCGGCCGCGAAGACGCGCTCGACCTTCGGCTCGAGCTTCGCGGTCTCGAGGCGCTCCACCGCCTCGGCCTCCTTCAGCCCGATCACGTTCGGGACGGGAACCTTGGTCAGCCCACTCGAGACGAGGACCTCGACCGTCTGCCCCTCGTTCAACTGAGTCCCTTGGCCCGGCGACTGCGCGAACACGATGCCCGCTTTCTTGTCGCTCGGGCGGCGGTCGACGTCCATCTCCAGTTCCTCTTCCGCGAGCCGCGTGCGCGCCTGGTCCTCCGTCAGGCCGACGACCTTTGGGACGACCGTCTTGTCGTCGCGCACCACGAGCAGGTAGACGGCCAATCCGGCGAGGACGAGCAGGAGCAGCGCGAGCAGCCAAGGCCAGATGCGCGGCGGCTGTCTGGGCGGGACGACCTCCTCCTCGACGACCTCGGTCCGACCACTCTCGTCGATGATCAGGGTCTCGTCTGCCGGGTCCGGCTCTCGCGGAGGCGTGCTCACGAAGGGGAAATCGCCGCGGTGACGCGTCCGCAAACGTTGACGCCGTCCGAAACGACACGTACGCTGAGTCTTCATCGTCGAGCGAAGGAGGCTTGCAATGCCCAACGTGCGCAGCTGCATCACCTCCCCCCGCGTAGCCGCGGGGCTCGACGACTAGCATCGCGCTCGAGCGTCCGCGGCGTCAGTCACGACGTCGAAGGAGAACGCTTTGAACCGTATGACCTTGGCCGAGCTCGGCTGGACCGATGAGCTGGAAGCGGCCTTCACAACCTATGCGGCGGACGGGTTCGAGCCCGCCCGCGTCGTCGCGGAGCATCGCGGCGGCTTCGCCGTGCGTACGGAACGGGACGACCGGCTTGCGCACGTGCGGGGGAAGCTCCGCGAGGACGAGCTGTTCGGCGGCATGCCGACGGTCGGGGACTGGGTCGTCGTCGTCGACGCGGGCGAGCGCTACGCGATCGAGGCCGTGCTGCCGCGGCGCACGAAGGTGTCGCGCAAGACGCCCTGGCTCAAGTCGGACGAGCACATCCTCGTCGCGAACGTCGACACGATCTTCATCGTCACCGGGCTCGACGGCGACTTCAACGTGCGCCGGCTCGAGCGCTACCTCGCGACCGCATGGGACAGCGGTGCTGCCCCCGTCATCGTTCTGACCAAGTTCGACGTGAACGACGATCCGGCAATTCTCATCGAGGCGGAGGCGATCGCGATGGGCGTACCCGTCCACGCGGTGAGCAACGTGACCGGCGAGGGCCTCGAGCAACTCGACGTGTACCTGGGCGCGGGGCAGACGATCGTGCTGATCGGGTCGTCGGGGGTCGGCAAGTCGACGCTCGTGAACTCGCTCGCCGGGCGTGAGCTGATGCCGATCGGCGACCTGCGAAACGACGGGCGTGGCCGCCACACGACGAGGCACCGCCAGTTGCACGCGCTGCGGAACGGCGCGTTGCTGATCGACACGCCGGGCCTCCGCGAGCTGCAGCTCTGGGAAGGCGACCTCGACCGAGCGTTCGCCGACGTGGCGGAGCTCACGCAGAAGTGCCGCTTCAACGACTGCGCGCACGGCACCGAACCGGGGTGCGCGATCAACGCTGCGATCGCGGACGGCTCGCTCGACCCGACGCGCTGGGACAGCTACCAGCGGCTGGAGCGCGAGATGGCGAGACAGCGAGGTCGGCGAAGTCACCGAGAGCAGGCCGAGATGAAGCGACGGTGGCGCGACCGCGCGCGCGAGACGCGCTACCAGCGCCGGCACGGGAAGCTGAAAGAGCGCTAGTTCCGCCAGGGCTTCGCGCCCACCTGCTCCAGGATCTCCTCGAGCATGTGGAACGACGAAAGCACGTGCTCGCGCGCGAGCGCACGCGCCCCCTCTGCGCTGCCGGCGGCGAGCGCCTGCCGGATCGCGCGGTGCTGCTGGTCGTTCTTCGCGTAGAGCTCGTCGATGCGCGAGTCGCCGGGAGCCCACACCGCGGGACCCGAGAACGTGCGGCGGGCGCCTTTGGCGAGCTGCTCCACGAGCGGTAGGTCTGCGACCGCGTAGATCACGTCGTGGAAGGCGTGGTTCGCACGCACCCATTCGGCCGTGAGGTTGCGACGGTCTCGTCCGGGCTCTCGCGCGCGCATCTCTTCGGTCAGGCGGTGGAAGCGCTTCTGCGCCGCGTCGAGCTCGTCGAGCGCCTCGTCGGTCATGCGCGCCGCTGCGGCCTCCGTCGCGAGGCTCTCGAGCTCTGCGCGCACGAGGAACGCCTCCCGCAGCTCCTCGCGCGTGATCGTGCGCACGCGCACGCCGCGGTTCGGCTCGAACGAGACGAGCCCAAGCGCGGCGAGCTTGCGGAGCGCCTCGCGGATCGGCGTGCGGCTGACCTCGAACTGGTCAGAGAGCTGCTCCTGCCGCAGGACCGTGCCGGGAGAGAGCTCGCCCGAGACGATCGCCTCCTCGATCACGAGGGCGATGTCGTCGGCCTTGGTGCTGAGCGTCGTCACGGCAGGCGCTCGTACGCAGCGAGGGTCAGGAAGTCGACGAACTCGTCGGTGAGCGCGACCTGCTCGAAGACCTCGCGCGCCTCGGCTGCCTCGTCGCCGAGCTCCTCCGCCATCACCTTGCGCACGTCGTCGGCCGTGAAGTGGCCGGCTTGCACCCACTGCCACACCTGCGAGCGCGAGATCTCGGCCGTCGCAACGTCCTCCATCAGGTTCTCGATCGCCGCGGCGCCCGTGCCGTTCAGCCACGCGTCGAGGTAGCGGACACCGACGCGAACGTTCAGCCGCAGGCCCTCGTCGGTGACCGCACCGCCGGGGACGCGCAGGTCGAGGAGCTCCTCGGCGGTCGTCTCGACCTCCTCGCGGAGCCGGTCGAGCTGGTTCGGCCGGTCGAACTGCTCGAGCGCGACCGGGACGAGGTCCGGGTGCGCGACCCACGTCCCGTCGAAGCCGTCGGCAGCTTCCCGGACCTTGTCCTCCTTGACCTTCCCGAGCGCGACCTCGTTGACCTCCGCGTCGCGGCGCGACGGGATGAACGCCGCCATGCCGCCGATCGCGTGCGCGCCACGCCGGTGACACGTCTGCACGAGCAGCTCGGTGTACGCGCGCATGAACGGCACGGTCATCGAGACCTGCGGCCGGTCCGGCAGCACCTCTCCGCGACTGTGGAGCTTCTTGATCAGGCTGAAGATGTAGTCCCAGCGCCCTGCGTTCAGCGCCGTGATGTGGTCGCGAAGCTCGTAGAGGATCTCGTCCATCTCGAACGCCGCGAGCACGGTCTCGATCAGGACGGTCGCGCGGATCGAGCCGCGGTCGAGGCCGAGCTCGTCTTCTGCGAGCACGAAGGCGCGGCTCCAGAGGCGCGCCTCGCGGTGGCCCTCGAGCTTCGGGAGATAGAAGTACGGCCCGGTGCCGCGGTCGAGCTGCTCGCGCGCGTTGTGGAACACACAGAGGCCGAAGTCGAACAGGCTTGCGGAGACCGGCTCGCCTTCCACCTCGAAGTGGCGCTCGGGCAGATGCCAGCCGCGCGGGCGAACGACCAGCGTCGCGATCTCGTCGTTCAGGCGGTAGCTCTTCTCCCCCGTGTCGAGCGCGATCGTCTTTCGCACCGCGTCGCGCACGTTTCGCTGGCCGTCGACGACGTTGGCCCACGTCGGCGAGCACGCGTCCTCGAAGTCGGCCATGAAGACCTTCGCGCCCGAGTTCAGCGCGTTGATCATCATCTTGCGCTCGACCGGGCCGGTGATCTCGACGCGGCGGTCCCGCAGGTCCGGCGGCGCAGGACGCACGCGCCAGTCCGCCTCGCGCACCTCTTTCGTCTCCTCGAGGAAGTCCGGCCGCTCGCCCGCGTCGAGGCGTGCCTGCCGCTCGGCGCGGGCGGCGAGCACCTCGGCCCGCTCGCCGCGAAGCTCGCGGTGGAGGCGCTCGACGAACGCGAGCGCCTCCTCCGTGAGAACGTCAGTCGTCTCGAGCAGCCCGCTCACACCGCCGGGGCGAACTGCGCTTCCTCGGTCGAGCCCTCGAGCGCGCGAGTCGAGCTCTCGCCGCCCGTGACCGCATCGAGCACGCCGTCGAAGTAGCCGGCGCCGACCTCGCGCTGGTGGCGCGTGGCCGTGTAGCCGTGCTCCTCGAGCGCGAACTCCCGCTCCTGCAGCTCGACGTACGCCGACATTCCGTCCGCAGCGTAGCCGCGCGCGAGCTGGAACATCGACTCGTTGAGCGCGTGGAAGCCGGCCAGCGTCACGAACTGGAAGCGGTAGCCCATCGACCCGAGCTCCTGCTGGAACGTCGCGATCTGCGCGTCGGACAGGTGCTTGCGCCAGTTGAACGACGGCGAGCAGTTGTACGCGAGCAGCTTGCGCGGATGGCGCTCGTGGATCGCGTCGGCGAACCGGCGGGCCTCCTCCATGTCCGGCGTCGAGGTCTCGAACCAGATCACGTCCGCGTACGGCGCGTACGCGAGCGACCGGGCGATCGAGGGCTCGAGCCCGTCGCGAACGCGGTAGAAGCCCTCGGGCGTGCGCTCGCCGGTCAGGAACTCGGCGTCGCCCGGGTCGGCGTCGCTCGTGAGCAGCGTCGCGCTGAGCGCGTCGGTGCGCGAGACGAGGACGGTCGGCACGCCGAGCACGTCGGACGCGAGCCGCGCGCCGACGAGCGTGCGCACGAACTGCGACGTGGGCACCAGCACCTTGCCGCCGAGGTGGCCGCACTTCTTCTCGGACGCGAGCTGGTCCTCGAAGTGGACGCCGGCCGCGCCGGCCTCGATCATCGACTTCATCAACTCGAACGCGTGCAGCGGCCCGCCGAAGCCCGCCTCGGCGTCGGCGACGATCGGCGCGAGCCAGTCGATGCTGCCGTCGCCCTCCGACCAGGCGATCTGGTCGGCCCGGAGCAGCGCGTTGTTCAACCGGCGCACGAGTGCGGGCGCGCTGTTCGACGGGTAGAGGCTCTGGTCGGGATAGGTCTGGCCGCTGAGGTTCGCGTCGGCGGCGACCTGCCACCCCGAGAGATAGATCGCGCGAAGCCCCGCCTTGACCATCTGCACCGCCTGGCCGCCCGACATCGCGCCGAGCGCGGCGACGTAGCCCTCCGTCGTGAGCAGCCGCCAGAGCCGCTCGGCCCCGATCCGCGCGAGCGTGTGCTCGACCGGAAGCGAGCCGCGCAGGCGAATGACCTGCTCGGGCGTGTAGGGGCGGCGAATACCCTGCCAGCGCTCGTCGGCCTCCCAAGCCGCGGCGAGACGCTCGGCTTCTTCCTGGATCCGAGCTTCGGGGTTCAACGGGGTGGCTGCCACGATCTGGGCTCCTTTCGGGTCCAAAAACGAGTGTCTCGGATCCTAGGCCGCCCTTCGGACGGCGTCAAACCCCCAAAGGTCCGGGTCTAGCGAGGACCCCAGCGGACGACGCTGGCCGCCCAGGTGTACCCCGTGCCGGCTGCGAGGAGCAGCACGAGGTCGCCGTCCGCGAGCTCGCCGGCGCGCGCGGCGCGGTCGAGCGCGAGCAGCGGGTCGACGCCGCTCATGTGCCCCGTGTCGTCGAGGTACACAGTCCTCGACGGGTCGACGCCGAGCGTTCGAACGAGCTCGTCGTGCATGGAGCGCTTCGTGTGTAGCCCGCACAGGAACGACACGTCGGCGAGCGTGGCGCCCGAGCGCTCGAGCGCGCCTTCCGCAACGCGGACAAAGTTCGGCAGGCTGACCTCGTCGAGCCGCTCCTTCATCACGGACGGATCAGCAACGTCGAGGAACCGGTAGCCGCCGTTCATGTCGACGCTTCCGCCCGATGGCACTTTCACCTGCAGTGAGAGCGAGCCGTCCGTGATCGCGTGCGAGGCGAGCAGCTCGTTGGCAGGCGCGTCGCGCTGCAGGAGCATCGCCACCGCGCCGTCGCCGAAGTTGAACATGAACCGCGAGCGTTCGTTCTCGTAGTCGAGGAGGTACGACTCCCGCGAGGCGCCGACGAGCATGAGGCTGCGCAGGCCGTCGTCCCCGACGAGGTAGTTGCGCGCGAGCCGCAGCGCCATCGGGCCGCCGCACGAGACGTTCGCGTACTCGAGCGCGAGCGCGTTCACGCAGCCGAGGCGGTGCGCGATCCACGGCGCGGCCTGCCAGACCGCGTAGTCGCGCCACATCGAGCCGAAGTAGACGACCGCGTCAATCCCCGCGGGATCGACGCCGCGCTCTTCGATGAGACGAGTTGCCGCGGACACGCAGAGATCGCTGACGTGCTCGTCGGGAGCCGCGATGTGCTTCCCGCGCAGGCCGAACTTCTCGACGAGCACCTGCTCCGGGATCCCACTCGCGTCCGAGATCTCGGCCGCGGTCATCCACCGCTCGGGCAGGTAGGCGGCGCTCGCCGCGATCCCGACCGTCACGAGGGAGCCTCGAGCACGCAGGCGATGATCCGCTCGAGCTCGTCGAGAACCGACTTCGGCATCTTGTCGCGGTTCTCCATCAGGATCCAGCGCAGGCCGATCAGCTCGCCCATCCCCATCAGCGCCCACGCGGTGACCTTCGGGTCGACGTCGCCGATCTCGCCCGACTCGACCGCTTCGCGAAGCCCTTCGACGTAGCCTTCGGAGAGCCGGTCGTAGTGGTAGCGAAGCATCTCGGGGGAGACGAACTCCGCCTGCCGGATGATCCGGTACAGCGCCTTGTGCTCGCTGGTGAAGCGGAAGTACGCGGCGAAGCCGAGCACCTCTGCCTCCACTCGCGTGGTGCCCTTGGACGACGCTTCCTTCATCGCGTGGCGCACACGGCTGTTCAGGTCGCGGACGAGCTCGTCGAAGATCTGCTTCTTGCTCTCGAAGTAGAGGTAGAAGGTGCCCTGCGCGACGCCCGCGGCCTCGGTGATCTTCACGATCGACGCCTCGTGGAAGCCGACGTCCGCGAAGATCTGCTCCGCCGCCTCGAGCAGGCGACCGCGCGTGCGCACGCCGCGGCCGGAGAGCGTGCGGCCGTCGGCGCCGAGCGGGAGGGCGGTCTCGGTCACGCCGGCACCCCCGCGCGCAGCTCGTCCTTCAGCACCTTGTTCATCCCCGAGCGCGGGAGCTCGTCGAGGAAGCGCACGGAGGCGGGGACCTTGAAGCGCGCGAGCCGCGTGCGGCACGCCTCGAGGACATCCTCGGCGGAGAGCGTCGCGCCGGGCTCGAGCACCACGAACGCGGCGCCCACCTCACCCCAGCGCTCGTCGGGCACTCCGAGCACCGCAGCGTCAGCGATGCCGTCAAGCGACAGCAAGGCGTCCTCGACCTCGGCCGGGTAGACGTTCTCGCCGCCCGAGATGTACATCTCCTTGAGCCGGCCGCTGATCCGGTAGAAGCCCTCGTCGTCTCGCTCCGCGAGGTCACCGGTGCGCAGCCAGCCGTCGACCATCGTCTCCTCGGTCGCTTCGGGGTTACGCCAGTAGCCGGCGAAGACATTAGGGCCGCGCACGAGCAGCTCGTTCTCGTCCGAGAGCGAGACCTCGACCTGCGGATACGGCTTGCCTGCGTAGCCGGCCTTGCGCACCGCATCCTCCGGCGGAAGGCAGAGCACGTTCGGAGCCGCCTCGGTCAGGCCGTAGCCCTGCACGATCTCGACGCCCCGCTCGCGCCAGGTCTCGAGCAGCGCGACCGGCATCGACGCGCCGCCGACGACCGCGCGACGCAGAGAAGAGAGGTCCGCGGTGGCGAACCGTGGCGACTGCGACATGAAGAGGTAGTTCGCGGGAACGCCCATCGTCGTCGTGATCCGCTTGCTCTCGATCAGCTCGAGGCAGCGGTCGGGCTCGAACGTGCGCTCGAGCACGACGCGCGCGCCCTTCCACCACGAGAGCAGCGCCTGGACGTTCCACCCGCCGCAGTGGAACTGCGGGAGCACCTGCAGGACGACGTCGTCACCGGAGATGCCGGTCGCGACGTCGAAGCCGACGTTCGTCCAGAAGCAGTTCGCGTGCGTGAGGAGCGCGCCCTTCGGCTTGCCGGTCGTGCCCGACGTGTAGACGAGCAGCAATGGGTCGTCGTCCTGCGCAACGTCTTCTGGTGTGCCGTCGACGGTAGGGATCGTCAACGGCCCGAACGAGTGGCCTGTCGCCTCGGCCAGCTCCGCGTACTCGGGCTCGGCGAGGAACAACGCCGGCTCCGAATCCTCGAGCTGATACGCGAGCTCGGGGGCGCTCAGGCGCCAGCTGAGCGGCGCGAGGATCAGCCCGAGCCGCGCGCAGGCGAAGAAGATCGCGACGTGCTCCGGCGTGTTCCCGGTCAGCGTCGCGACGCGGTCGCCTCGTTGGAGCCCTCGCTCGACGAACGACGACGCGAAGCGAGTCGCCGCGTCGTCCAGCTCGCGGTAGTCGAGCTCGCGGTCGTGGTAGTCGATCGCCACGCGATCGGGCGTCGTGCGCGCGCGGTCCGCGAGCCAGCGTCCGAGAGTCAGCCGCCCGCTCATGCCAGGAACTCCGCGACGGTGTCGGCGAAGCGCTCCGGCTGCTCCCAGAAGAAGAGGTGTCCGCACCCTGAGAAGAGTTCGACGCGCGCGCCGGGGATCCGCTCCGCGAGCAGCGCTGCGTTGCCCGGATCGACGACGGCGTCCTCCGTGCCGTGGAGGATCAGCGTCGGCGCGGCGATCTCGAGCCGGAAGCCGTCGAAGCCCATCCCCGCGGCGGCCTGGCCCTGCCACCCGATCGGGTCGGGCGGGTTGGCGACCCGCCGCGCATAGAGGTCGTCAACGAGCGACGCCTCGGCGTTCGGCGCGAGCGCGTTCTCGACGAAGCGCCGCATCGCGACCTCGGGCGCAAGCGCGGCGGCCTCCTGCATGAGCGCGACCGTCTGTGCGGGCATCGGCAGCGCGCCGGTGCCGCCGGGCGTGGTGCACGCGAGCACGAGCCGATCGACGCGGTCGGGGAAAGCCGCGACGAGCTCCTGCGCGGCCATTCCTCCGAGGCTCGCACCGACGACGTGGGCCCGCTCGACACCCGCGTCGTCGAGCACCGCGATGCCGTCCTCGGCGAGCTGGCGCGCGGTGTACGGCGGAGGCGGCACGTCGCTCTCGCCGATCCCGCGGTTGTCGAAGTTCAGCACTCGGAACCGCTCGGCGAGGGCGGGGACGACCGGGTCCCAGCTCCAGCGCGCGTACCCGATCCCCTGCATGAGCAGAAGCGCCGGACCTTCGCCGAGCGACTCGTACGCGATTCGCACTCCGGCGCTGTCCGCAAACGTCGCGCTCATGCTCCGGCCTCCGCCTCGCGCCCGACGCGGTGCTCGAGGAGACGCAGGCCGCGCCGGCGTCCGCGCCCACCGATTCCCGCAAGCCCGCCGGGCAGGAAGAAGACGATCAGGATGAAGAGCACGCCGAGCACGAAGAGCGGCTCCGAGAGCGGGACACGGAGCACGGACGGCAGATCCTGGATCCGCTCGTTGTCGACGAACGCCGGCAGGCGCTGGTCGAGGAAGGTGTAGAGGAACGCGCCGAGGATCGGTCCCCAGAGTGTGCCCGTGCCACCGATCACGACCATCACGAGCAGCGACAAGGTGAACGACGCGGAGACGACCTGCGGCGACGCACCGGTCCCGAGCAACAGCAGGTAGACGATCCCGCCGAGCGTCGCGAGGAACGACGCGATCGCGAACGACAGAAGCTTGAACGCGAACGGCCGAAGGCCGATCACCTCGACGCGCTGCTCGTTCTCGCGAATTGCACGCCAGACGTGCCCGGGCGACGACGCGAGCGACCAGCGGACGACGAGCACGACGAACACGAGGTACCCGAGTGCGAGCCAGTAGAGGTGCTTCGTGTTCACGACGCCGACGAGCGAGGACGGGAGCTTCTCGTACGCGAGCGGCAGCCCCTCCTCCCCACCGGTCAGGTTGTTCGGGTTCTTCTGCACGAGCACGACGCCTGCCTGCGCGAACGCGAGCGTGACCATCGCGAAGGCGATCCCGCTCACGCGCAGGCTGACCGAGCCGACGACGATCGGCAGCACCAGCCCGACCGCGAGCGTCACCAGGACCGCCTGCCAGAGCTCCCAGCGCTCGAGCGCGATCGCCATGACGTAGACGCCCGCCGCGAAGTAGAGGGCGTGGCCGAACGAGAGCAGCCCGGTGTGCCCGAAAAGCAGGTCGTAGCTCATCGCCACGCCCGCGAAGATCAGACAGAGGCCGAGCAGCGTCAGCGTCCCAGGGCTGTCGAGCGGCGACGAGAAGATGCCGTGCGTGTCCCACGAGAGCGTCGGCACCGCCGCGAGAAACACGAGCACGGCGAGCGCGAAGACGATGCCGGCCGCGCGTCTCAATGCGCCAGCTGCCATTTGCCCGCGAGCCCGCTCGGACGGATGAGCAACGTCAGCGCGAGCAGCATGATCACGGCGAGGTCGCCGACGCCGGACGACGCGTAGTAGTTCGCGTACTGCTGCGTCAGCCCCACGATGACGGCAGCGATAGCGGAGCCCGAGATCGAGCCGAGCCCGCCGATCACGACGACGATGAAGGCGAAGATCAGCAGCGACGTGCCGCGCTCCGGGTCGATCGCGCCGAAGTACACGCCGGACAGCACGCCTGCGAGCGCTGCGGCGATTCCGCCGAGCGCGAAGACGAGCGTGAACGCCTTGCGCACGTCGATCCCCAGCGCCGTCACCATCGCGCGGTTCTCGACACCCGCACGGATGATCAGGCCGTAGCGCGTGTAGCGGAGAAACGCGAGCAAGCCGATCAGCACCGCCACCGCGACGCCGATCTCGACGAAGCGGTCGTTCGGGACCTCTGCGCCGAGAACCGAGGTCGTCTCATAGAGCCAGCCCGGCACCTCGAAGATCCGCTCCGTCGGCCCCCAGATCCCCTGCAGCAGCGCGACCAGGGCGAGCGACAGGCCGACGGTCACGAGCACCTGCTCGATGTGCCGCAGGTAGAGCGGCCGGATCAGCACGAGCTCGACGAGCACCGCGAGCACGCCGCCGACGATCAGCCCGAACAGGCTCGCGAGCAAGAAGCGCGGCAGCACCGATTCGATCGTCCCCGCCAGCCGGTCGGAGAGCCACCACGCCGCGTACGCGCCGACGGAGAGGAACGCGCCGTGCGCGAAGTTGAGGACGCCCATCAGCCCGTAGATGAGCGACAACCCCGACGCGATCAGGAAATACATCGCGCCGAGCCCCAGGCCCGTGATCGTGAGCAGCACGAAGGTGCTCATCCGGCGACCCCGAGGAAGCGGCGCACCTGCGCCGGGTCGGCGAGCAGTGCACGCGCGTCGCCGCGATGGACGACGCGTCCCTGGTCGAGCACGACCGCGTCGCGTGCGATCCGCCGCACCACGCCGAGGTTCTGCTCGACGAGCAGGATTGTGGCGAACTCGCTCGCGCGCTCAAGCACGTCGGCGACCTGCGTGACGAGAAACGGTGCGAGCCCCTTCGTCGGCTCGTCGATCAGGAGCAGACGGTTGTCGTTCAGCAGCGCTCGGGCGATTGCAAGCATCTGCTGCTGCCCGCCGGAGAGCGTCCCGGCGCGCTGGCGTCCGCGCTCGCGCAGCTCGGGAAAGAGGTCGTAGACCAGGTCGTAGCGCGGCTCGTCGTCGCGCTCGGCGAGGCGAAGGTTCTCCTCGACGCTCAACCCGGCGAAGACGTCGCGGTCCTCCGGCACGTAGCCGACGCCCCGCCGCACGACCGAGTGCGTGGGCAGCTTCCGGATGTCCTCGCCGCCGAGCTCGATCTTCCCGCGACGCGGGACGAGGCCCATGATCCCGCGGAGCGTCGTCGTCTTGCCCACGCCGTTGCGGCCGAGCAGTGCCGTGACCGTCCCTTCCGCGACCTCGAACGAGACTCCCTGCAGGACGTGCGACTCGCCCAGGTAGCAGTGGACGTCGTCGAGCACGAGCACGGTCGCTCGCTCTGCCGCTACCGCGGTCACAGCGGTTCTCCGAGGTATGCCTCTTGTACCTGCGCGTTCTCCATCACGCTCTGCGGCGTGTCGATCGCGAGCAGTGCGCCGTGGTGCATGACGGCGATGCGGTCGGCGAGGCCCGTGACGACGCCGATGTGATGCTCGACCATCAGCACCGTCTTGCCCTCATCGACGTGCACCGAGCGGATCACGTCGACGAGGCCCGGAACGTCCCCCGCGCTGACGCCGGCCATCGGCTCGTCGAGCAGGATCACGTCCTTGTCGGCCGCGAGCAGCATCGCCAGCTCGAGCTTGCGCTTGTCCCCGTGCGGCAGCGAGCCCGCGGTGACCGCGCCCCGGTCGCCGAGCCCGACCCGCCCGAGCGCCCACTGCGCGCGTTCGACGGCCTCGCGGAGCGACGACGCGCGGCGCCAGATCCGCAGCGCACCGCCGCGGCTCGCCTCAACAGCGAGCCTGACGTTCTCGAGCACCGGCAGCAGCGGAAAGACGCTCGAGATCTGGAACGTGCGGCCGAGCCCGGCCTGCGTGCGCTTGTGCACCGGCTCGTCGGTCACGTCGCGGCCGGCAAGCTCGATCCGCCCGGAGGTCGGCCGCAACAACCCGGAGAGCAGGTTGAAGAGGGTCGTCTTGCCGGCCCCGTTCGGCCCGATGATCCCGAGGAACTCGCCCGAAGCCACCTCGAGCTCGACACCGGCGACGATGGTTGCGCCGCCGATGTCGAGCCCGAGGTCTCGAGTCCTCAGGATCGGGGAGTCCGCCAACGACCTACGGGAACTGCTTGGCTGCCGGCGCGGTGTTGCCGGCTGCGAACGTCTTCACGGGCACCGCCCGCCACTTGCCGTTCACCTGCCGGGTCCGCACCTGGAACATCGGCTGCAGCATGGCATGGTCGGCCTGCCGGATCCGCTGCGCACCCTTCGGCGCGGCGAACTGCCAGCCCTCGAGCGCGCTGATCATTCGCTCGACGTCGTCACCGCCACGCGTGACCGCCCGCGCGATCATCTGTGCGGTCACGAAGCCGTCCGGCGTGAAGATGTCCGGCACCTGGTTCCGCCGCTTCATCTTCGCCACCATCCACGCGTTCACCTTGTTCTTGGGCGCCTCCGCGACGTAGTGCGAGAGGAAGTTCAGCCCCGGGACGTAGCTGCCCCACGTCAACCGCTCCGCGAGCCCCGTGGCGACGGTCGTGCCACGGATCGTGCCCTGCTGCTCGAGCGCACGCCACATCGCGGGCGCGGTCGTGCCGGCCCAGGCGACGAAGAGCAGGTCGGGGTTCGCCTCGTTGGCCCGCTGCGCGAACGGTGTGAAGTCGTTCGCCGACAGCGGGACGAGAACCGAGGACACGGTGTGACCCGCTCCGCCGAGGATCGCACGCACGGCCGCAACGTTGCCCTGCCCGAACACGCTGTCCTGTGCGAAGACGACGACCCTCCGTCCGACGCCGCTACCGAGGATTCCCTTCGCGGCGAGCACGTCCTGCGTGCTCTGACGGCCGGCCCGGAACGTGTACCGGTTGAGGCCGGTGACCGCGTCGGTTGCTGCAGGCCCGCTGATGAACAGCACGCGGTTCTGCGCGGCAAGCGGCGCGACCTGGAGCGCGACCCCCGACGACGTGGAGCCGCCGATGATCTTGTAGCCCTGGCCGATCAGATCGCGTGCTGCTGAGACTGCCTTCGCGGGATCGCCCGCGTCGTCGACGTACCGAATCTGCACGGGACGTCCGTTGATCCTGTTCGTCCCCTTCGTGACGTACTCCATGCCGAGCGTCAGGCCCTGGCGGAACTGCGCGCCGTACGCCGAGAGGAGACCTGTGCGCGAATAGACGATGCCGATCTTGACGGGGGCCGCAGCCTGCGTGCCCTCCGTGCTCCGTGTGCCTGCGCCCGCTGTGCCTGCAACGGCCGCGAGTGAAAGCACGAGGACGACGAGGAACGCCGCCCAGACCTTCCGATGCATGTGACTCCCTTCGGAAACTGAGACCCGATTCAGGTCTCGTCTTATGCCAGGTCCAGAGGCCCGGGTCAAGGGGCGCACACGTTGTAGCCTCTCGCCGGTGGAGGCCGCGTTGACCCCGGATCCCCGCCGCTGGAAGGCCCTGGTGCTCGTCTGCGCGGCGTTCTTCATGGTCGTGCTCGACGTCTCGATCGTCAACGTCGCGCTGCCCTCGATCGCCGTGGACCTCGAGCTCTCGCAGTCGACGCTGCAGTGGATCATCACCGCGTACTCGCTCGCGTTCGGCGGCTTCCTCCTCCTCGGCGGGCGCGCGGCCGACGTGCTCGGCAGGCGAAAGGTCTTCATCGCCGGCATGGCGCTGTTCACGTTCGGCTCGTTGATGTGCGGCTTCGCTCAGAGCGGCGCCTGGCTGATCGCGTTCCGGGCGCTGCAGGGGCTCGGCGGCGCGATCGTGTCGCCCGCGACGCTCTCGATCATCAACGCCGCCTTCCGGCACGGCGGTGCGGAGCGGAACAAGGCCTTCGGCATCTGGGGCGCCGTCGCAGGGAGCGGCGCGGCGGTCGGAGTGCTCCTCGGCGGAGTGCTGACCGAGTACCTCGGCTGGCAGTGGATCTTCTTCGTCAACGTCCCCGTCGGGATCGCGATCATCGCGCGGTTGCGGTCGCCAACCTCGTCGGCTTCTGCATCGGCGGCGCGATCTTCGGCGGCTTCTTCCTGCTCAGCCTCTACATGCAGCAGGTGCTCGGGTATTCGCCGATCGAGGCCGGCGTTGCGTTTCTCGCGACCGCGGGCACGACCATTCCGGCGGCCGGAGCGGCGCAGGCGCTCATCACCCGCGTCGGCGTCAAGCCCGTGATGGCCACCGGTCTCGCGCTGACCGCCTTCGCGTACCTCTGGTACACGCAGCTACCGCCGGACGGGACGTTCTGGCGCAATCTGTTCGTGCCCTTCGTGCTGAGCGGCGTCGGGCTTGCGTTCGTCTTCATCCCGGTCTCGCTCGCCGCGCTCGCGAACCTCCAGGAGCGCGTCGCGGGCGTCGCGTCCGGGCTCCTCAACACCTCGCAGCAGATCGGCGGCGCGCTCGGCGTCGCGATCGCCGCGACGATCGCGAATACGCACACGCAGACCTTGCTCGAGGAGGGATCGGCTCAAGGAGCGGCGCTGACCGGCGGCTTCAACTGGGCGTTCTGGGTGGGCAGCGCGTTCGCGCTCGTCGGGCTGACGGTCACGCTGCTGATCCTCAGGCGCAGCGACGTGCCCGCCGTTCCCGCCTCCTAGCCACGAACTGCGCCGGCGGTCAGGCCGAACGCGACGCGCCGCTGCACCAGCGCGAAGAAGATCACGATCGGCAGCGACGTCAGCGTCGCCGCGGCCATCAGCGGCCCCCACGCGGTCCCGCGTGACGTCGTGAACGACGCGAGCCACACCGTGAGCGTCTGGTTCTCCTGGCTGCTCAACAGCACGTACGCGAAGATGAACTCGTTCCAGGCCTGCACGAACGCGAAGACCGACGTCGCGACGAGGCCGGGCGCGATCAGCGGCAGCAGGATGCGCACGAAGGCGCCGAAGCGCGTGCAGCCATCGACCATCGCCGCCTCTTCGAGCTCTTTCGGGATCCCCATCACGAACCCGCGGAGCGTCCAGATCGTGAACGGCAGGACGAAGGTCAGGTACGTCACGATCACGCCGCTCAGCCGGTCGACCTGGTCGACGCGGGCCAGCAGGACATAGAGCGGGATGATCAGCGCGGTCGCGGGGATCATCTGGACGCCGATGATGATCGCGATGAACGCCTTGCGGCCGTAGAAGTGGAACCGCGCGATCGCGAGCGCGGCGAGGAAGCCGATCACGAGCGAGAGCACGACGACGACGCTCACGATGATCACGCTGTTCTTGACGTTGTCCCAGAAGTACGGACGGTGGATCGCGTCGTCGAAGTTGTCGAGCGTCCACGGGGACGGGATCCACTTGGGGTCGAAGCGCAGGACGTCGCGACCAGGCTTGAACGACGTCGCCACCATCCAGTAGACCGGAAAGATCATCACCACGAGGACGACCAGCCCGATCGCGTTCGCGATCAGTCGCTGGCGGTTGCGGCGGTTGCGCACGTCGAAGGACGTGCGCATGCGTGCGGCGACGGCGCTCAATCGATCTCCGAGATGCGGATCATCTGCCGCACGTAGACGAAGCTGACGCCGAGCATCAGCAGCACCATCACGACGGCGATCGCGGCGCCGAGCCCGTACTGGCTGAGGCGGAACGACTCGACGAACGAATACACGCCGAGCAGGTAGTAGTCGGGGCTCGGGCGCGCCTCGAGCATGATCCACACCTGGTTGAAGACCTGGAAGTCCCAGATGATCGAGAGGCTCGCGACGATGATGAAGATCGGCTTCACGAGCGGGAAGGTCACGCGCCGGAACACGTCCCACGCACGGGCGCCGTCGACCTCGGCGGCCTCGACGAGCTCCTGCGGTACCTGGGAGAGCCCCGCGTAGATCGTGATCGCCGCGAACGGGATGGCGCCCCACACCACGCACGCCGTGATCACCGCGAAACCGGTCCACGGGTTGTCGAACCAGTTGTAGTGCACGAGGTCGACGATGTGGAGGTTCGTCAACGTCCAGTTGAGCACGCCGAACTCGAAGTCGACCATCCACTGCCAGACCGCGATCGCCACGGTGACCGGCGTCGCCCAGACCCATACGAGCCCGACGAGGAGCGCCGAGCGCATGTACTTGCCCATGCGCGCGAGCAGCAGGGCGATCAGCGTCGCGAAGAGCATCGTCAAGCCGACGTTCACCGCGGTGAAGACGACCGTCCGCACGACGATGCGCCAGAACTCGCCGTCGCCGAGGATGTGCCGGTAGTTGTCGAGCCCGGTCCAGACGCCGCGGTGCGCGATCAACTCCTTGAGGCCGTAGAACTCGAAGGAGATGCGCCCGAGCCACCAGAGCGGCCAGGCGAGCACCCCGACGAGCACGACCATCGTCGGGAGCAGCAGGAGGTACGGAGGAGCGACTGCCCGGATGGCCTCGCCGAAGGTGCGGCTCGGCCGCCGAGAGGAGGTAGGAGTCCCGATCTCGGCGGCCGGGGCCGCGGCCCGGGGAGCGGCGCTCATCGCCCGCCGCTCCCCGGGTGTTGCGTCACCGTGCGTTCAGGATCTGGGTGATCTGCGCGCTCGCGCGCGTGGCCGCCGCTCTGACCGTCCGGCGTCCGGTGAAGATCTCCGCGAGCATGTTCTGCAGCGTCTGGGCGTTCTCCACGTTCACCCAGTTCGGCGCCGTGGGCACGAACCAGCTCGACGTCGCCGCGCGGGCGAAGGGAGCGAGGGTCGGCTTGCTGGCGTTGATGTTGACGAGGGAGGTCGTGTTGGGGATCACGCCTGCCGCGCTCGTCAGCTGACGCATCGACTGGGTCGCCGTGAAGGCCCGGATCCAGTCGATCGCCAGTGCACGGTTGCTGCTCGAGGCCGGGATCGCGAGATCCGAGCCGCCGAGGAACGTCGGCATGAACTTGCCCTTGTTGTGGCTCGGCATCGGGAACGCGCCGAGCACCGGAGCGAGGGCAGGATCGCCGATCTTCGGGTCTGAGATCAGGCCCCACTCCCAGCCGTTCGCGATGTCCGCGCCGACGTGGCCCTGAGAGAACACGGTCCACTGGTTGGCCTCGGTGCCGGAGCGGTTCGCCCGCGACAGTGCGAGCACCGTGGACTTGAGCTTCGTCAGCCCGGCAATTGCCTGAGGAGAGTTGAGGGTTCCGACCCATTTGCCGCCCTTGAAGCGCGCGATCGCTCCGCCGTAGTCATAGACGAACGACATCCCGGCGTACCAGTACTTGCCCGGGAAGTAGAGCGCGGAGTAGTTCCGGTCGCTCTTGTGCCTCGCCATGACCTTCTTGCCGGCTGCGATGAACGCGTCGAGCGACGCGGGCGCCTTGCGCATGCCCACGGCGCCGTAGTGGTCCTTCCGATAGATGACGGCGCGCGCACCGGCGTAGTACGGCACGCAGTAGAGACGGCTCTGGTACGTGCACGAGTTCTTCAACGCGTTGAGCCAGGTCGCGTTGTTGGGGAAGCGCGCCTTGCTCGCCGTCAGGTTGGCGAGCGCACCGGCGGCCATGTACTTGGTCGTCTCCGTGTTCCCGAGCTCGACCACGTCTGGAGCACGGCCGCCCGCAAGAGCAGCGTCGAGCTTCGTCAGGTGCTCGCCCCAGGTCTGGATCTCGACCTTGACGGTGACGTCCGCGTGCGAGGCCTCGAACGCCCGGTTCGCAGCGGCGACCACCGCGGCCCAGTCGGGGCCCTGCGCATCGGTCATCAGCCAGACCGTGAGCGTTGTTGCACTTGCGCCGTCGGTTCTGGCGCCTGCCGTCGGCGCCCCGGCGGCAACAGCAAGCGCGAGAGCCGCGGCGAAGACGTAACGAAGTTTCATTCCAGTCCTCCCGCGAGGTCGGCGAGCGACTGGTGGCCGGGCCGCCGCGCCGAGTGGTTCGTACCAATACGCCACGGCGGCAGCATCGCACGATCGCATCCTCCCTGTCAAGACCACTTCTGCACTTTCCGCTCCGAGAGCGGGGAAAGTGGCCTCCAAGGAGCCAAGAATGGTACTGACCAGCCCGCTCAGCGGGCCAGCGTGACCTTCTGGAGCCCCTGCGGGTGGTCCGGGTCGTAGCCCTTCGCGAGGGCTAGGGCCCGTGCGAAGAGCTGGCCCGGAAGCACCGAGAGCAGAGGCGACAGGAGAGGTAGCGGCGGCTCCGGCGTCGGGAGCCGGAACGAGGCGTCGAGCTCGGCGGCGGCCGCGCCGCTCGCGACGACCCCGGCGCCGGCCGCGCGAGCGCGGGCCACCGCCTCGCGCACTGCCTGAAGGTTCTCGTCGCGCGAGGCGATCGCCCAGACCGGGAAGAGCGCGTCGAGCGCTGCAACTGGCCCGTGGGCGAACGCGGTGGCCGTCATCGGCTCCGCGGCGATCCGGCAGGTCTCGAGCAGCTTGAGCGCGATCTCGCGCGCGGTCGCGAGCTCCGTCCCGCGTCCGATCACGAACATCCGCCCAACGAAGGCGAACGAGACCGCGAGCTCCGCAACGGCGGCCTCGAGCTGAGGAAGGGCGTCTTCGATCAGGTCGGCCACTCGTGCCACGCCGTCGGCGAACTCCTTCCCTCGCCCGGCGGCATGCGCAGCGAGCAGCGCGAGCGAGGCGACGGTGTTCAGGTACGTCTTCGTCGCAGCGATCGACCGTTCGGGTCCTGCGGCCAGCGGCAGGACCGCCTCCGCGGCGAGGCCGAGCGCCGAGTCCGGGTCGTTCGTGACCGCGACGGTGAACGCGCCATGCTCGCGTGCGCGCGCGACGTACTCGACGACGTCGGGCGTGCGTCCGGACTGCGACAGCGCGAGCACGCACGAGCCGGTGTGGTCGAGCTTCGCATCCGAGTAGACCGTCAACGAGATCGAGTCGCGCAGTGCCGTCCAGCCCGGCAGCAGGCCGAACGCGTAGACGCCGTACGACGCCGCATTGTCGGACGAGCCGTGCGCGACGAGCCTGACGAGCGTCCGGTTCGTGCGGCTCGCCTCCGCGGCGACGTCGGCGAACTCGGTCTCGTGCGTGAGCAGACGTCGAAGCGCAGCCGGCTGCTCGCGGATCTCGTCGAGCAGCGCCGCGCCGGGCGGCTCCGACGGGACGGGCTCAGGCAGCGACAAGCGCTTCGCCCCCGACGAGCACGCGGTCGACCTCGAGGTTGTCGTCGAGCACGACGACGTCGGCGCGCACGCCGCGCTCGATCCGCCCGACCTCGAGCTCGCCGACGACTCGCGCAGGGACCGCCGTCGCCGCGGAGAGCGCATCCGCGAGCGGCACGCCGAGCGCGTGAAGGTTGCGTACGGCCTGCAGCATCGTCAGCACGCTTCCCGCGAGCACGTCCTGCGAGCTCCGCGCGCTGCCGCCTCGCACCTCGACCTCGACGTCGCCGAGCCGGTAGCTCCCGTCGCCCTGGCCGGCGCCTGCCATGGCGTCGGTGACGAGCGCGAGCCTGCCGGCGGCGGCGCGCCAGACGAGCAGCGCGGTCTCGTCCGCGACGTGATGCCCGTCGAGGATCAGCTGGATGATCACGTCGTCGCGCACCAGTGCGGCACCGGCGATGCCCGGGTCGCGATGTCTGAACGGCCGCATCGCGTTGAAGAGGTGCGTGACGGCGAGCGCGCCGCGGTCGAACGCAGCGTCGGCTTCCTCTGCGGTCGCATCGGTGTGGCCGCACGAAACGGCGACGCCGCGGGAGAGCAGCAGGTCGATCAGCTCGAGCGCGCCGGGAAGCTCGGGTGCGAGCGTGACGAGGCGAACGGGTCCCGCGTCGAGCAGCCGCTCGAGCACGTCGGGGTCCGGGTCGAGCCGTCCTTCGAGAAGATGCGTGCCCATGCGCGCCGCGGCGAGGAACGGACCCTCGACGTGCACGCCGAGGACGCGCGGGCCGCGCGACTGGCGTGGCACCTCGCGCAGCGAGGCAGCGAGCGCCGGTTCCGGCGCGGTGATCAGCGTCGGGAGGTAGGCGGTGACGCCGGTCTCGAGCAGCGCCTCGCCGGCGCGCTCGTAGCCTGCGGCGTCCGCCGTGGCGAAGTCGACGCCGCCGAAACCATTCACCTGGAGGTCGACGAAGCCCGGCGCAGCGATCCCGCTCCGGCCGTTGCCGCGGCGAATCCCGTAGCGCGCGATTCGCCCCTCGCGCACCTCGACGTCGCCCGGAACGAGCTTCCCGTCGACGAGCGCAGCTTCGACGCCCAGTCTCATTGCAGCGCCGCGCGCACGTTGTCGTGGGACGACGCGAGCCGTTCGCGCGCGGCGGCCGCGTCGACCCCGGCGAGGAGCGAGACGATCGCGACCTTCGCGCTCCCGCCCGCGGCCTCGAGCGCGTCGTCCGCCTGCTCCGCCTCCGCCCCGGTCGCGACCCGCACGATCGAGCGCACGCGCTCACGCAGCTTCTCGTTCGTCGCTGCGACGTCGACCATCAGGTTGCCGTACGTCTTGCCGAGCCGGATCATCGAGACGGTCGAAAGCGTGTTGAGCACGAGCTTCTGCGCGGTTCCGGCCTTCAACCGCGTCGATCCCGCGACGAGCTCGGGCCCGACGACGACCTCGATCGCACGATCGGCGAGCGAGGCGAGCTCCGATCCCGGCGCGCAGACGAGCGCGACCGTCAGCGAGCCGGTGTCCCGCGCGGCCCGGACGGCTCCGAGCACGTAGGGCGTGCGGCCGCTCGCGCTGATCCCGATGACGACGTCGTGCGGACCTGGTGCAAGCTGTGCGAGCTCTCGCGAGCCGGCGCCGGCGTCGTCCTCCGCTGCTTCCTGCTCCAGTGCCGAGGCCGTAGCCCCTCCGGCAACGAGCGCGACCACGCGCTCGGCAGGCATGGAGAACGTCGACTCGCACTCCGCTGCGTCGACCGCGGCGATCCGCCCGGACGTTCCCGCGCCGACGTAGATCAATCGTCCACCGCGCGGCATCCGCTCGACGATCTCGTCGACCACGGCCGCGATCTCGTCACCGGCGGCTGCGACGGCCCAGGGAACGGTTGCGTCCTGCGCGCTCATCAGCGAGACGAGCTCGGCGGACGAGCGCAGGTCGAGGTCGGCGTGGTCCGCGCGCGCGGCCTCGGTGATCCGCTCCGTCGGCACGGCGAGCAACTCGGACGCGCGCTCCCAGACCTCGAGCGAGTCGGGAGTCGCGAGATGACTCATGTGCGCGCACGCCTCGTAGCCCCAGACCCACACGCGCTCGACACCTGCGGACCGCGCGGCGCTCACCGCGTCGTCCAGGTCGGGAATGTCGGCCGCCGTGAGGCGGAACGCGGGCACCCAGAGCTCGGAGGCGACACCGTGGCGGGTCGCCGTCTCGACGAGGAGCTTCGCGAAGCGGCGAACGAACGGGCCGGCCTCCTCGTCGAAGCTCTTCCAGTAGGGATCGGTCGCGAAGACGTCGACGCCGGGAAGCGATGCGACCGCGTCCCAGTCCCGCACGCCGTGCGCTCCCTCGACTGCGGGGAGCAGGCAGACCGTGTTGCGGCCGCCGCGTGAGCGCACGTGAGCGGTGAGCTCGCCGAGGAAGTCGACGAGCGACGCCTCGCGGAACGCGAGCACCTCGTCGTCGAGCTCCGCCGGAAAGTCGCGCCCGAAGCGCTCGCGACAGACGTCGCACCGGCAGCTCCAACGCGTTGCGTCGTCGACTCCGACGTGATCGGGGACGACCCAGTGCGGTTCGTCCCAGAAGACGAGGTCGGCGCCCGCTTCGAGCGCGGCGTCCGCCCACTCGGCGCAGAAGGTGCGGTAGCGCGGGTTGTTCAGGCACGCCGCAGCCACGCGGCGACCGTCATCGAGCACCTGGCAGGCGTCGGGGTTCATCGTCACGAACCGGCTCTCGGCCTCGCCTCCGAACGTCCGCCCGAGGCCCCACGGGTTCATCTGCACCTCGAGCCCGCGCGCGTGGGACGCCGCGACGATGCGCTTCATCGTGTCGCGGTAGTAGGCGAGGTCGTTCTCGGAAAAAGTGTGGAGCACGCCGGTGAACCCGCGCCGCACGAGATCGTCGAGGTCGCGCTCGACGTGCCGCACGATGCGCACGCCGAAGTACGCGCAGCCGGCGTTGCCCTTAACGGTTGAGGCCATCGCGCACCGTCAGCACCGGCACGCCGGTGCGTGGCGTTTGCGGCGTCAGCTCGCTGACGAGCACGTAGCGGTCGCCTCGATAGATCGACCGCACGAACTCGACCGTCTTGCCGTCGGCAGACCGGCTCGTTCGTTCGAAGAGGAACGCCGGAGAGTGCAGAGGAACGCCGAGCGCCTCTGACTCCTCCTCGTTCGTCACCGTCGGCTCGATCTGCTGCACGCCGCCGGCGATCGTGATCCCGTACCGCTCAGCCAGGAGCTCGTAGAACGACTGCGTCTCGAGATCCTTGCCGGTGAGCCCCGGCACGAGTCGGCTCGGCACGTGCAGCGTCTCGATCGCCATCGTCTCGCCGTCCGCGAGGCGGAGGCGTTTCGCGACCATCGTCGGCTCGGAGGGCGACACGTTGAGGAAACGCCCGAGCCTCGCCCCGGCGGCGACGGTCTTCAGCTCGATCGTGCGGCTGGTCGGCCGCATGCCCCGGCGCCGCATGTCCTCGGTGAACGAGGTCATGGTCAGCTCCTGGGCGATCTTCGGCTCGCTGACGAAGGTTCCGCTGCCTCGGCGACGGATGAGGTGCCCCTCGCGAACGAGCTCGTCGAGGGCGGCGCGCACGGTCAGGCGGGAGACGCCGAAGTCGAGGCTCAGCTGCCGCTCGGAGGGGATCGACTCCCCGATCGAGAGCCGCTCGATCAGCTCGAGCACCTTGTCGCGCGTCTCGGTCTGCTTGGTCACCCGGATGGCCAAGTGGTCAGTGCCTCTCCGAGCGCGACCTCATCGTGTTCGGCATCGTACAGCGCTGACCGGCAAGTGGTCAATACCAACAGTGTCGAAAAGGTGGTCCGGTACGGTCGCCGCCGGTGGCCGAGCGGGTCCTCACGACGCGGGAGCTGAACCGGGCGCTGCTGGCCCGGCAACTGCTCCTGGAGCGTGTGCGGCTGCCGATCCCGCGTGTGCTCGAGCGGATCGGAGGGATCCAGAACCAGTACGCGCCAAACGGATACATCCGGCTCTGGTCGTCGATCGAGGGGTTCGAGCGCGACGACCTGACGCGGGCGCTCGCACGCCGCAGCGTGATCCAGGGGACGCTGATGCGGGAGACGATCCACCTCGTCTCGCGGCGCGACTACGCGCTCTTGGCCGCAGGGATCCGGCGCTCCGGCCAGGAGTGGCGCCTGCGCGTCGACGAGCGCACCGACGATCGGGAGGTCGTGGCTGCTGCTCGAAAGCTGGCTCGGCACCTGCGCGGGCGGACGATCTCGCGCAAGGAGCTCGGCGCCTACCCCAGCGGAGTCGGGCACTGGGTCAACCTGGTCCGCGTTCCTCCGTGCGGCACCTGGGAACAGCGTGGCGCGCACACGTACGGGCTCGCGTCCGAGTGGGTCGGGCCGCTCGAGGAAAGCGAAGAGGACGGCATCGAGCACCTGGCGCGCCGCTACCTCGGCGCGTTCGGGCCGGCTGGCCCGAAGGACATCGCGAGCTGGTCGAAGATCTCCCCGAAGCGGCTGGCGCCGGCGCTCGAGCGGATGCAGCTGCGGCGGTTCCGAGACGAGGCCGGCAAGGAGCTCCTAGACCTCCCCCGGGCCCCGCTCCCGGATCCGGAGACTCCGGCGCCCGTGCGGTTCCTGCCGACCTGGGACGCGACGCTCCTCGTCCACGCACGCCGCACGCTGATCCTCCCCGAGGAGTACCGGCAGCGCATCTTCCATACGAAGGCGCCCCACTCATTCCCGACCTTCCTGGTGGACGGCCAGGTCGCGGGCACGTGGCGCTACGAGGATGGGCGTGTGCGGCTCGAGCCCTTCGGACGGCTCCCTCGCGGTACCCGAGCCGAGCTCGAGGGCGAAGCCGACCGCCTGGCCGCGTTCCACGGGTGAGATCTGTTCTCAGGCTGTCTGAGCCGAAGGAGCGCGAGCGCGGCGAGCGCGGTCGTCACGGCATCGCTCGCGAGGCACCAGTCGCACAATGCGCCGATGACGACCACCTGGACGACGAGGAGGTAGGCGCCGAACGCGAACGCCGCCAGGGCGACGACCGCGCCGATGAGTCGCGCGAGGTCCCGGCCGGCGAGCGCCGCGCCCAGCAAGACGATGAATCCGGCGAGACCGAGAGCGGCGACCGGCATGCCGAAGATCTCGGAGTAGGGCGAGTTCTGCACTGTCTCGCAGCCTCCGGTCGCGCAGGAGAGCGTCGCACCGGACGCGCGCACCGAGAGCAGGTACGCCGTGATCCCGACGCCGATGAGCGCGAGCGCAGCCGACGCGATCCGGTTCGACCGCTCGGTCACGGACGGAGCAGCGCGTCGATCGCCGGCGTGATGCCCTCCGGCCCGAGCGAGCGCAGCTTCACGAGCTCCAGCGCACCGCCGGTTCGGCCGAGCTGGAACGACGGAGTGCCCTGCACTCCCGCGGCGTCGGCCGCAGCCTGAGCGTTCCGAAGCTCGGCCGTCACCCATGACGCGTTGCGCGCGTCACGTAGGCGACCCGCGTCGAGGCCGGCCTCGGCCACGACGTCGTCGACGAGGCCCTCCGTGACCCAGCCGTTCTCGGCGCCCTGGCGGATGTAGAAGCCGGCGACGACGTCCCAGAGCCGGTCTTCGCGGCCGGCTGCGAGCGCCGTGCGAAGCGCGGTGTCGGAGTCGGGGCCGATGAACGCCAGCCCGTGGAAGACGATGCGGAGCTTGCCCATGCGCACGTAGTCGGAGACGAGGACGGGAAAAGTCCTCATCGCCCACTCGGCGCAGTACGGGCATTGCAGGTCGACGTATTCGACGAGCGTCACGGGCGCGTGCGGATCCCCGAGCACGATCCCGCGCTGCGGAATCCCGGCCAGCGAGCTGTGTCCTGGATGCGTCGCGGCGGGGATCGCCTCGCGCTCCCGCGCGCCGAGCTGGCTCGTCGCGATCAACCCGACCGCGAGCGCCGCCGCGCCGATCAGCACGAGGAGGACTCGCCTCGTCGTCATCAGTGGCTCATCGTGCCGGCGACCTTGCCGACCTTCAGCAGCCCGACCTGCCCGAGGTCGACGTGGGCGAACGCGTGGCTGACGAACGGGTAGAGACCGGGTTCGTCGATCTTGACGTCGAAGACCGCGCCGCCGCCGGCGGGAACGCCGACTGTCTGCACGTTGCGCTGGTACTGCGTCATGTCGCTGTTCACCCACGCACGGTCGAAGAGCGTGCCGACGACGTGGAAGTTCGTGTCGAGTGTGGGTCCTGCTGCGAGAACCCAGAAGCGCACGGTGTCTCCGGGGTCAGCCGTCAGCGGATGGGTCACGTACTGGTTCGCGTACCCGTTGAAGGTCGTCCAGTCGGGTGCGGTCGCCCGCGCCTTGGCCATGTCGAGGCTCGCCGGCTCCTCGATGCCGGAGCCGTTCAGATACCACTCGCTCGCAACGAGCACGTACTCGCGGTCGGCCTTCGGCAAGGCTTTCGCCGGGCTGACGACGATCGCGCCGTACATGCCGTTGGCGATGTGCGCGAGGACGGGCTTCGTGCCGCAGTGGTACATGAACACGCCCGGGTCGTTGGCCTTGAAGCGAAACGTGAACGACTCGCCCGGGTCGACGTCCTTGAACGCGACGTTCGGCGCGATGCGTGCAGCGTGGAAGTCGATCGAGTGCGGGATCGCCCCGCCGTTCGTCAGCGTCATCTCCACCGTCTGCCCCTCGCGCACGTGCACGACCGGCCCCGGCGCTCCGTGGCCGTCGAACGCCCAGGTGTTGTAGGTCACTCCCGGCGCGATCTGGACGGCCATGTCCTTCAAGGTCATGTGGACCCGCACGAGGTCGCCGGACTGCAGGGCCGGCAAGGTCGCGTCATACGGCTTGTGCGCCTTGGCCAGCTCGTCGGCGTTCTCCGGCACCTCGCCGACGAAGCTCGCGATGGGGAGTGCGACGTTGTGGTCGTGGGTGGCGGCCGGGGCGGCCGCCGGCTCGTCGGTCGTGTCCCGCGAGGCCGCCATCGAGTCGAGCGAGAACATCACGGCTCCAGTCGCGGCAAAGACCGCCACGAGCACGAGCCCCAGTACGAGTCCGAGCATTCCCTTGAACACCATCGCGCGACTCCTCCAGTTCGATGCACTCAACGTACGAGGCGGCACTGGAAGCCGAATCGGGTCCGATCCGCAGTGGGTCTGCGGAAATCCCGCAAGAACGCTGCGGCGCCCTGCCGATGGCGCCGGGGCCTCCCCGGCCGACACTGGCAACCACAGGAATGGATCACGACAAAGGAGTCGCCATGACCCGCAAGTTCTTCGAATACGGTGGCTGGATTGCCGGTGCCGTGCTGATCGCCTTCGGCATCGTCGCGATCACAATGGGCGTGAACGGCCGCAACGAGGTCCGTAGCTCGCTCGCAGCCCAGCAGATCACCGCCGGCGACGACGCCGCGGAGATCACGAACGGCAAGCTCCAGAACGGTGCCCTGATCAACACCGGGGCGAAGGCACGGGAATTCGCCAAGGTGATGGAGTTCCACACTCTCGAGGCGACGGAAGGCAAGCGGTATGCCGAGATGGGCCGCTTCCTGACCCCGACCGGTTCGGACACGAGCGACGAAGCTCTGGCCGCGAAGACGCCGGACGGACGCCCCGTGGAGAACGGGCTCCGGAACATGTGGGTGACTGAGACCGCCCTGACGACTGCGCTCAACATGTCGTTCATGGCGGAGCAGCTCTCGCTGTTCGGGATCGTCACGGGCATTGCGCTACTCCTCACGGGCATCGGGTTCCTGGTGCTCGCCGCCGGTGGCGCGCTTCGCAAGCAGGAGGCAATCACTCGTCAGGTTGCGCCGCAGAAGACGGCTGTGGCCATCAGCTGAGCGGCGACTCCGCTCGCGACCGAAGGGCGGCTCCGGCCGCCCTTCGTCGTTCTCCGGATAATGGCGCCGTGGAGAAGCGCTTCCGCGCGTTGGTCAAGGCAGGCATCGCCGTCAGTAGCGAGCTCTCGCTGGATGCGGTGCTCCAGCGCATCACCGAGGCGGCAGCGGATCTGACCGACGCCCGCTACGCCGCGCTCGGAGTGATCGATCCGGCGGGAACGGGGCTCGAACGCTTCCTCGTCACCGGCATCGACGCGGACGCCGAGGAGCTGATCGGCGAGCGGCCACGCGGGCGCGGCATCCTCGGCGTGCTGATCCGCGACGCCAAGCCGCTTCGCCTCGCCGACCTCGGCGAGCATCCGGACTCGACGGGCTTCCCACCGAACCACCCGCCGATGACGAGCTTTCTCGGCGTGCCGATCGTGCTCCGCGGCGTCGCCTACGGAAACCTGTATCTGACCGAGAAGCGCGGCGGAGAGTTCACCGAGGACGACGTCGACGTGATCACGCTGCTCGCGGCGCAGGCCGCCGTCGCCGTCGAGAACGCGCGCCTGTACGAGTCGGCGACGCGCTGGTCCAGGCAGCTCGAGTCGCTGATCGAGGTCGGCAACACGCTCTCTGGTGTGATCGAGCTGCCGCGTGTCCTGCAGCTCGTTGCCGACCGGCTCCAAGACCTGATCGACGCCGAAAACGTCTTCATCGCGTTTCCGAGCGGCGACCGGCTCGTCGTCCAGGCCGCGGCAGGCGCCGGCGCGGGGCGGCTCGTGGGAAACGAGGTTCCCGACACCTCGAAGAGCGCGCGGATCCTCGAGCGCAGGCGAAGCGAACGCGTCGACTCGCTGCTCGACGACCCCGAGGTCGACCAGGAGTTCGCGCGGCAGGTCGGAGCGTCGACCGGGCTCTACGTGCCGCTGCTCGTTCGCGGGGAGCCGATCGGGATCGTCGTCGCTCACAACAAGTCCGGGCTCGACAAACGGTTCACGCAGGACGACCTCAGGCTTGCCGAGGCGTTTGCGACGCGCGCCGCAGTTGCCGCCGACCTCTCGACGCGTGTCGCCCGCGCCGCGGTCGCTCGCGTCGTCGACGCGCAGGAGCTCGAGCGGACCCGACTCGCACGCGAGCTCCACGACGAGACCGGGCAGGCGCTAACGTCGGCCTTGCTCGGCCTCGGCGCGATCGAGGAGGCGAAGGACCCGGAGCAGCTCCGCGAAGCAACGGCAGGACTCCGTCAGCAGCTCGTCGACACGCTGCACGACGTTCGGCGGCTCGCGGTGGAGCTGCGGCCGAAGGCGCTCGACGACTTCGGGCTCGTGCCTGCGCTCGAGCGGCTCACGCACACCTTCGCCGAGCAGACGTCGATCCCGGTGGAGCTCGAAGCCGTGCTCGGCGGGGAGAGGCTTCCGCAGCCGGTGGAGACCGCCCTCTATCGCATCGTCCAGGAAGCGCTCACGAACGTGATCAAGCACTCGCGCGCGTCGCGCGTCAGCGTGCTCGTGACCCGCAAGCCGGACAGCGTTGCCGCAGTGATCGAGGACGACGGCGTCGGCTTCGACGCCGAAGACATCCGCGACGGAGGTCTAGGGTTGCTCGGGATGCGCGAGCGAATCGCCCTGCTCGACGGACGACTGGACATCGAATCCTCGTCCGCCGGTGGGACGTCCATCGTCGTCGAGGTGCCGATCCCCTGATGCCGATCCGGGTCATCGTGGTCGACGATCATGCGGTCGTCCGCTCCGGGCTCCGGCGAGTGCTCGAGGCGGAGGCGGACATCGAGGTCGTCGCTGAGGCAGGGGGCGTCCGCGAAGCGGTGTTCGAAGCCCGCGCACGGAAGCCCGACGTGGTCGTGATGGACGTCGTGATGCCCGGGCCGAGCGGGATCGACGGCACGCCGCTCGTCCTCCACGAGGCTCCCGACGCGAAGGTGCTGATCCTCTCCATGCAGGACGACCCCCACTACGTCCGCGAAGCCTTCGCGGCGGGCGCGAGCGGCTACGTCCTGAAGGAAGCGGCGGACGCCGACCTCGTCGCGGCCGTGCGGCAGGTCGCCGAGGGCAACCGGTACCTCCACCCCGCCCTCGGTGCGCGGCTGCTGGACTCGGAGGCACGCGAGCGCGAGGAAGAAGCGGCCGACCCGCTCTCCGAGCGCGAGCACGAGGTGCTCAGGCTGCTCGCGCTCGGTCACACGAACCAGGAGATCGCGAAGCTGCTCTTCGTCTCGGTGCGGACGGCCGAGTCGCACCGGGCGCACATCATGCAGAAGCTCCACCTCGCGACCCGAGCCGAGCTCGTTCGCTACGCCCTGGCGCACGGACTGCTGGACGAAGACGCGGGGTGACGGCTACCAGGTCTTCGCGCTGCGCGTCTGCACGGACTCGCGGACGCGCACGCGCGCATCCACAGCGACACAGCCGTCCGGGCCGACGAGCACGGGGTTGAGGTCGAGCTCGGCGACCTCCGGCAGGTCTTCCCCCAGCGCCGAGAGCCGGTGCAGCAGGTCGACGACCGACTCCGAGTCGGCTGCGGGCTTGCCCCGGTAACCCCGAACGAGCGCGCCGGTCTTGCCCTCGAGCACGAGCTCGCGCGCGTCGACGTCGGTGAGCGGCGCGATGCGGAGCCCCGCGTCGCCGATCAGCTCGGCGAACACACCTCCGGGCCCAAGCGCCACGAGCGGCCCGAAGAGCTCGTCCTGGACGAGCCCAGCCAGGAGCTCCGCGCTGCCGCTGCGCATCGGCTGCACGAGGACCGCACCGCCGATCCGCGTGGCGGCAGCTCGGACGTCCTCCTCGGTCTGGAGGTCGAGGACGACGCCGCCCGTCTCGGTCTTGTGCGCTCCCGCGACCGCGGTCTTGACCACGACCGGGAAGCCGAGCTCAGAAGCCGCCCGACCGACCTCGTCCGGCGAGTCCGCCACGCGCTGCTCGACCACGGGGATCCCATACGCGACGAGGAGCGCGCGGGCCTCGTCGGCCTCGAGCCAGACGTCGGGTCCGCGGCTCAGCGCTTCGTGCACGAGCCCGCGTGCCCCCACGCGATCGATGCCTTCGAGCTCCGGCACGACGCCGGCGGGCCGCCGGAGCCAGTCGGCGCGACCCGCGGCACGGCCGAGAGCGCGCACCGCCGACTCCGGGTACGGGAATGCAGCAACGCCGGCGCTCACGAGCGCAGGCGGGATGCCGTTCGCATCCATTACGGCCGCGAGCACCGGCTTGTCGGCATCGCGGGCGACCCGGCCCACGGCGAGCGCCACCTCGTCGGCGGTCGCCGTGACGGGCGGCACGAACAGGACGAGCACCGCGTCGACCGCGGCGTCCGCGAGCAGGATCGGCAGCGCAGCCTCGTAGCTCGGGGCGGTCGCAGACCCGAGCATGTCGACGGGGTTCGCGAAACTTCCCTCCCCGGGCAGGAGCTCGGCCAGGCGCGCGACGGTCTCGTCGCCGAGCGACGGGAGCTCGAGCCCAGCTGCGTCACAAGCGTCGGCGGCGAGAATGCCCAGGCCGCCGGCGTTCGTCAGCACCGCCACCCGGCGCCCGCGCGGGAGCGGCTGGGTCGAGAGCAGCACCGACACGTCGACGAGCTCCTCCAACGTGTCGGCGCGAATCACGCCCGCCTGTTGGAAGAGCGCCGCGGCAGCGGCGTCGGAGCTGGTGAGCGCCGCCGTGTGGGAGCCGGCGGCCTTCGCGCCCGCCGACGTGCGCCCGCTCTTCAGCGCGAGGATCGGCTTCGAGCGCGAAACCCGGCGCGCGATGCGCGAGAACTTCCGCGGGTTGCCGAACGACTCGAGGTAGAGCGCAACGAGTTTGGTCGCGTCGTCGGCCTCGAACCGCTCGAGCAGGTCGTTCGACGAGACGTCGGCTTTGTTCCCGATCGAGACGAACGTGGAGAGCCCGATCCCACGTGCTTCCGCGGCCTCGATCAGCACGAGGCCGAGCGCGCCGCTCTGCGACGAGAAGCCGATCGAACCCCAGCGCGGCGCCTGGCCCGCGAACGTTGCGTTCAGGCTCGGGCCGGCGGACGCGATGCCGAGGCAGTTCGGGCCGATCATCCGGGCGCCGTACGAGCGCACGAGCGCGAGCAGCTGCTCCTGCCGTTCGAGGCCCTCGGACCCGATCTCCGCGAACCCCGCTGAGATCACACAGAGCGCGCGAACTCCACTCCGCAGCGCATCCTCCGCAGCTGCGAGGACGTGCTCGCCCGGAACGCAGATGACCGCGAGGTCGATCGCGTCCGAGATCTCTTCGATCGACAGATAGCCGCGGACGCCGGCGACCGACTCGGCCTGCCGGTTGACCGGGTACGCAGCTCCCGTGAAGTCCGCGTCCAGGATGTTGCGGAACAACCCGCCGCCGATCGACGCCTGCCGCGGCGAGGCGCCGACGACCGCGACGGACGCAGGCTCGAAGAAGGCGCGCAGCGACGCGACGACCGCCTCGTGGTCCCGGCTGCCGACGTGCTCGAGATAGCGCTCGGTCGGCGCGATCGGAAACGTGAGCTCGACCTCGCCGCCGGCGGCGTCGCGCGTGACCTCGAACCCGGCCGCCTCGAACACGCGGAGCATCTGCCGGTTGTCCGGCAGCACCGTCGCGAGGAAGCGCTCGATTCCCTGCGCCCCCGCGAGAGCCGCAAGCTGCTCGAGCAGGCGTGTCCCGATCCCGCGGCGCTGGTAGTCGTCGGCGACCGCGAAGGCGACCTCGGCCCCGGTCGGGTCGCGCAGGCGCGCAAAGTTCGCGACCGCGACGATCCGGTCCTCGACGAACCCGATCAGGACAGCGGCCTCCTGGCCGTCCGCCTGGAGCAACGGCTCGACCAGGTGCGCGTCGACCGCAGGCGTGCCGTGGTAGCGGCTGTGCAGGCTCTGCTGCGAGAGGCCGCGGAAGAATTCGAGCAGCGCGTCGGCGTCGTCGCGGGTCGGTGCGCGCAGACGCAGGGTCGTGCCGTCGCGAAGGATGACGTCCAGGGGCCGGGCGACGACGGTGCTCACCTCGGGATCTTGGCCTGCCGGCGGCCGGCCCGCAGCCGTAGAAAGCCGCACCGAGCGTCAGCGCCGCCGCCGATGGCGCGCGGCGCACACGGGCCGAGACTGTCGGGAGACATCGGAAAAAGGGAGGCGCTCATGCAAGCGCTCGTGTACCACGGTCCCAAGCAGAAGTCCTGGGACACCGTGCCGGAGCCGACGCTCCAGGCCCCGACAGACGCGATCGTCCGAATCGACACGACGACGATCTGCGGAACCGACCTGCACATCCTCAAGGGCGACGTGCCGGCGGTCATTCCCGGAACGATCCTCGGCCACGAGGCCGTCGGGACGATCTCGGAACTCGGCAGCGCCGTCACCGGCTTCGAGGTCGGAGACCGCATCCTGATCTCGTGCATCACGTCCTGCGGTCGCTGTCCGTCCTGCAAGCAAGGCCGCTACGGCCTGTGCACGGGCGGCGGAGGCTGGATCCTCGGCCACCTGATCGACGGCGTGCAGGCCGAGTACGCGCGCATCCCGTTCGTCGACACCTCCGCGTACAAGATCCCGGAGGGACTCACCGACGAGCAGGTCCTGTTCCTGGCCGACATCCTCCCGACGGCGTACGAGGTCGGAATCTTGAACGGAAAGGTCAAGCCGGGCGATGTTGTCGCCATCGTCGGCGCCGGCCCGATCGGGCTCGCCGCCGTCTTGACCGCAAAGCTGTACACGCCGGCAACCATCGTCGTGCTCGACGTCGCCGACGCGCGGCTCGAGCTCGCGAAGGAGTTCGGCGCGGACGTGACGATCAACAACGGCACCCAAGACGCCGTCGCCAAGATCATGGAGCTGACCGGTGGTCGCGGCGCAGACGTTGCGATCGAAGCCGTCGGCATCCCGGCGACGTTCGAGCTCTGCTCCGAGATCGTGAGCTCCGGCGGCACCGTCGCGAACGTCGGCGTGCACGGCAGCCCGGTGACGCTGCACCTGGAGAAGCTCTGGATCAAGGGCGTCACGATCACGACGGGGCTCGTCGACACGTTCACGACGCCGACGCTGCTCAAGCTGATCGCGCAAGGACGGCTCGACGGAACGCCGTTCACGACGCACCGGTTCAAGCTGGACGAGGCGATCGAGGCCTACGACGTGTTCGGCGCAGCTGCCGAGACGAACGCCCTCAAGGTCGTCCTCGTAGGTGAGAAGGCACCGCTGAACCCCGAGCACCACGAGGCACTGGCGCTCGCCACCTAGCAGGACGTCGGGCGGGCGTCGAGTCGCGGCGCCCGCCCGTCAACCTCTGCAAACGAGATGGACGTGATGACCGACACCACCAGCTACGCGGTTTCCTGGCGCGACACCGACCTCCGGTTCGTCGGTCATGCCCGGCTGCTCCCGGAAGGGCTGCGCCTCGCCGGCGGAGGGCCAGAGGGCCGCGAGCAGGTGCGGACGCTTCGCTACGAGGACGTCACGAACGTCGACATCGTGCGCTTGATGTCGCATCGCGAACTCGCACTGGAGCTCGGCGACGAGGTGCTGATGGTCTCGAGCCTGGATCGGCCCGGGAGCCTCGGAGAGCTCGCCGAACGGCTCCTGAGGCTCGTCGACACACCGCCGCGCTGACTCGTTCCTTGGAGGCCGATCCGGTTTCAGCTTAGGATCGTGCCTCCCCGTGGCGCCCCTTCTCTCCGTCGAGCACGTCACCCGGACCTTCGGCGGCCTCGTGGCCCTCGACGACGTGTCGCTCGCGGTCGACCCGGGACAGATCGCGGGGCTGATCGGCCCGAACGGCGCGGGCAAGACGACAGCCTTCAACGTGATCACCCGGCTCTACAAGCCGGACTCCGGCCGCGTCGTCTTCGACGGGAAGGATCTGCTCCGCACGCGGGCGCACAAGGTCGTCGGCCTGGGAGTCGCACGCACTTTCCAGAACGTCGTGCTCTTCCCGCTGATGACCGTGCTCGAGAACGTGCTCGTCGGGACGCACTCGCAACACCGACCCTTCTCCGAGCGGGCTGCGCGGCGCGAGGCCGACGAGGTGCTCTCCTATCTCGGGCTCTCGGCGCTCGCTCCGAGGCCGGCCGCCGGGCTGCCCTTCGGCACGCTGAAGCGGATCGAGCTCGCGCGAGCGCTCGTCTCGCGCCCCCGGTTGCTGCTGCTCGACGAGCCCGCGGGCGGCCTGAACCACGAGGAGGTCGAGGAGCTCGGCGCGCTGATCCGCCGCGTCAAGGCGGACTACGACCTGACGATCCTGCTCGTCGAGCACCACGTGAACCTCGTGATGTCGATCTCCGACCGCGTCCACGTGCTCAATTTCGGCCAGAAGATCGCTGAGGGGACACCCGCCGAGGTGCGGGCGAACCCCGCCGTGATCGAGGCGTACCTGGGGGCGGACGATGCCGCTGCTTGAGCTGCAAGACGTCGAGGCCCGCTACGGCGCGGTCCGCGCGCTGCACGGCGTCTCGCTCACAGTGGATGAGGGCGAGGTCGTGTCGCTCCTCGGCGCGAACGGCGCCGGCAAGACGACGACGCTCCGCGCGATCTCCGGGGCGGTCCGCAAGACCGGCGACGTCACCTTCGACGGCAAGTCGATCGCGCGCCATGCACCCGAGTCCGTCGCGCGCCTCGGCGTGGCTCACGTACCCGAGGGCCGCGGTCTCTTCGCGGAGCTCACCGTCTGGGACAACCTGCGCATGGGCGCGTACGTGCGCGGTGAGCGCAAGACGTTCAAGCAGGAGGCGCCGCGCGTGCTCGGCTACTTCCCTTGGCTCGAGGCGCGCAAGCACCAGCAGGCCGGCACGTTGAGCGGCGGCGAGCAGCAGATGCTCTCGCTCGCCCGTGCGCTCGTCTCACGGCCGCGGCTGCTGATGCTCGACGAGCCGTCGCTCGGGCTCGCGCCGACGGTGGTCCGGGAGCTGTTCGGGATCGTCAAGCACCTGAACGCCGAGGAGGGACTGAGCGTGCTCGTCGTCGAGCAGAACGCGAACATCGCGCTCGACGCGTCGGCGCGCGCGTACGTGCTCGAGGTCGGCAAGATCGCAGTCTCCGGCACGAGCGACGAGCTCCGCCGTCACGAGGGCGTCCGAAAGTCGTACCTGGGTTACTAGTGGCGGAATTTCTCCAGCAAGTGGTGAGCGGCCTCGCCTCGGGCGCGATCTACGCGAGCCTCGCGCTCGCGCTCGTCCTGATCTACCGCGCAACGGACGTCGTCAACTTCTCGCAGGGCGAGATGGCGACGTTCACGACGTATGTGGCGTGGTCTCTGATGAACAACGGCCTCTCGTACTGGCCGGCGTTCGTGCTGACACTCGTGCTCGCGTTCCTCGGTGGGGTCGCGGTCGAGCGGATCGCGATCCGTCCGGTCGAGCACCGGCCTGAGATCGTGATCGTGATCGTGACGATCGGGCTCCTGATCGCGATCAACGGGCTCGTCGGCTGGATCTGGGGCGGCGAGACCAAGGTGTTCGACAGCCCGTTCCCGAACCGCACGTTCGACATCGGCGGCGTCACGATGTCGGTGCAGGACCTCGGGACGCTCGGCGTCTGTCTCGTCACCGTGCTGGTGCTGTGGACGTTCTTCCGCTTCACGACGATCGGGCTGGCGATGCGCGCGTCGGCGGTCAATCCCGGCGCGAGCCGCCTGCTCGGCGTGCGCGTCGGCTGGATGCTTGCGATCGGCTGGGGACTCGCGGCAGTGCTCGGCGCGGTCGCCGGGATGATGGCCGCGCCGACGGTGTTCCTCGACCCGAGCATGATGTTGATCATCCTCATCTACGCGTTCGCGGCTGCGGTGCTCGGTGGGATCGACAGCCCGATCGGCGCGGTGGTGGGCGGACTGCTGCTCGGCGTGATCGTGAACGTGCTCGGCGCCTACGTCGTCCCTGCCGAGCTCCGTCTTCCCACCGCGCTCGCGATCCTGCTGCTCGTCCTGATCATCCGGCCGCAAGGATTGTTCGGCCACCTCGCCGTGAGGCGCGTGTGAGCCGGCACCTGCTCACGATCGTCAGGGTCGCCGTCTTCGCCGCCGCCGCGCTCGTGATCATCGTGCTGCCGCGCTTCATGGGCGAGTTCCGCCTCTCGCAGTTCACGTTCGTCGCGATCTACTTCATCGCGCTGCTCGGGCTGAACATCCTCACCGGCTACAACGGGCAGATCTCGCTCGGGCACGGCGCGTTCATGATGGTCGGCGCCTACGTGGGCGCCGTGCTGTCGCTCGGCACACCGGGGCTCGAGGCGCTGCTGTTCGAGCCGCCGGACTGGCTGCCGATCGGCGACGGGATGCGGCCGGTCTTCACGATCCCGATCGCGGGGCTGATCACCGGGATCGTGGGCATCTTGTTCGGGATCCCCGCGCTGCGTCTGGCGGGCGTCTCACTCGCGCTCGCGACGTTCGCCGTCGCCGTCTCGCTCCCGCAGCTCGCGAAGTGGCACCGGCTCGAGGACCTGACCGGCGGCGGCGGCGGGGTTGTGCTCAACCTCCCGACGACCCCCTTCGGCTGGGACATCTCGGTGCGGCACTGGCTCTACTACGAGGCCTGGGTGACGGCGGGGATCTGTTTCCTTCTTGCCTGGATGCTCGTCAAAGGCCGGACCGGCCGCGCCTGGCGCGCGATCAGGGACGGCGAGATCGCCGCAACGGCATCCGGTGTGAGCCCGGCGACGTACAAGACGATGGCGTTCGGTGTCTCGTCGGCCTTCGCAGGCGTGGCGGGAGCGCTCCTCGCCATCGAGGTCTCGTACGTGAACCCGGACACCTTTCCCCTGAGCCTCTCGATCCTGCTGCTCGCCAGCGTCGTCGTCGGCGGGCTGGGAGCGCTGTCCGGAGTCATCTTCGGGGCGCTCCTCCTGGAGTTCCTGCCGATCTACGCCCAGGACCCGCCGCTCCTCCCCTTCGAGCTGGCGAAGCAGTCACCGACCGTCGTTTTCGGGGTGATCTTGATCCTGATCATGGTGCTGATGCCCGGCGGGGTGGCCGGATTGCTCCGGCGCGTCACCCGCCCCTTCACATCGGCCCTCGCAAAGCGCGAGAATGTGCCCAGCCCGATGCCGGCCGTGCCGGCAAGGAGAGAGGAGACATGAAAAAAGCGCTGTTCCTACTGGCGACGCTCAGCCTGGTCGCTGCGGTCAGCCTTCAGTCCGCTCTCGGCGCCACACGTGCGTCGGAGTCGGCTGAGGCTGTTCCAGGAATCACCAAGAACACGATCGTCATCGGCGGTACCTTCCCGCTGACGGGGCCGGCCTCGCTCTACGCGCCGATCCCCAAGGGGATGGACGCCTACTTCAAGTGGGCGAACCAGCGGAAGGGAGCGGACGGCAAGCTCGGCGTCTACGGACGCAAGATCGTCTGGAAGTACTACGACGACGGCTACAACCCCGCGAACACGGTGCAGCTGACGAACCAGCTCGTCCTGCAGGACAAGGTGTTCGCGGTCGTCGGGACGCTCGGGACCGAGCCGAACATCCCGATCCGGCCGATCCTGAACCAGCGGAAGATCCCGCACATCCTCGTCTCGACAGGAGCGAGCTACTGGGGTCTCCAGTACAAGCAGTACCCGTGGACGAGCGGCTGGCAGCCCGACTACATCGCCGAGGGGATCGCCTACGGGCGCTGGATCGCCCAGAACGCCCCGAACGCGAAGATCGCCGTGTTCTTCCAGAACGACGACTACGGGAAGGACTACCTCAAGGGCCTGAAGATCGGGCTCGCGGCGAAGCGGACGCTCATCGTCTCTGAGCTCGGCTACGAGATCACCGACACGAGCTACGCCTCCCAGATCGCGCGGCAGAAGGCATCCGCCGCCGACACCTGGGTGCTGCTCACGACTCCGACTCCCACCGTTCGCGCAATCGGAACCGCGAAGGCGCTCGCCTGGAAGCCGGACACGATCGTGATCAACTCGGTATCGAACACCGACTCGGTCATGCAGGCCGCCGCCCGAAGTGCGGGCGCCGACTTCGTGAACGGCTCGGTCAGCTCGTCGTACACGAAGAACCCGACGAACCCGCGCTACGCGAACGACGCGGCGGTGAAGCGCTACCGCGACATCATGCGCCGCTTCGGCGGAGGCGCCGACGCGAACAACACGTTCCACTACTACGGCGTTGCCAAGGCGTCCGACGTCATCCGCCTGCTCTACCTGGCGGGCAAGAACCCGACGCGGGCGTCGCTGATGGCTGCGACTGCCAAGATGAACTGGGTGAACCCCTTCCTGCTCGCCGGCGTCAAGGTCAAGACAGGCCCGCAGGATCGTTTCCCGATCTCGCAGATGAAGCTCATCCGTTACAACAACGGCACCTGGTCGGAGTTCGGCCCACTGATCAAGGGTCGCTAGACCACATCGACAAAACCGGGGCCGGCTCGCCGGCCCCGGTTTTCTTATGGACTTCACGCTGACCCCGGAGCAAGAGCTCGTCCGCGAAACCGCGCGCGCGTTCTGCGACCGTGAGGTCACGCCGTACGCGCGCGACTGGGACCGCGAGGAAGAGCTCGACCGGGAGCTCATCGGCAAGCTCGCCGAGGTCGGCTTCCTCGCCGGCTGGGAGCTCGACACGCTCTCCTACTGCCTGGTGATGGAGGAGCTCGGAGTCGCCGACTCGTCGGTGCGCGGGATCGTGTCGGTCACCGTCGGGCTCGTCGGCAAGACGATCAAGCAGTGGGGCACCGACGAGCAGCGCGCGGAGTGGATCCCGAAGCTGGGCTCCGGCGAGGCGCTCGGCTGCTACGCGCTGACCGAGCCCGGTTCCGGCTCGGATCCGGCCTCGCTCGCGACGCGGGCGGAGCGCGACGGCGACGACTGGCTGCTCAGCGGCTCGAAGATCTTCATCACGCTCGGCACATGGGCGAGCGTCGCGCTCGTCTTCGCGCGCACCGGCGGCGAGGGTGCGCGCGGCCTCACCTGCTTCCTCGTTCCGACCGACTCCGAGGGCTTCGAGGCCCGCCCCATCAAGGGCAAGCTGGGCCTGCGCGCGCAGGACACGGGCGAGCTCTTCCTGGAACGCGTCCGGGTTCCGGACTCGGCTCGCCTCGGTGCGGAGGGCGAAGGCTTCAAGGTCGCGATGTCGGCGCTGGACAACGGCAGGATCTCGCTGGCGGCCGGCTGCGTCGGAATCGCGCGGGGCTGCCTCGATGCATCGGTGGCGTACGCGAAGGAGAGGACGCAGTTCGGGCAGCCGATCGCCCGGTTCCAGCTGGTGCAGGAGCTGATCGCGGACATCGGGGTCGAAATGGAAGCCGCCCGGCTCCTGACCTGGCGCGCGGCCGCGCTCGCCGACGCCGGTGAGCGCCACACACTCGAGTCGTCGGTGGCGAAGTACTACGCCAGCGAGGCCTCGGTGCGGGCCGCAAACGCGGCCGTGCAGGTGCACGGCGGCTACGGCTACGTCGACGAGTACCCGGTCGGCAAGTACCTGAGAGACGCCCGGGTCACTACCCTGTACGAGGGCACCAGCCAGGTGCAGAAGCTGATCATCGGCCGAGCATTGACAGGAGAATCCGCCTTTGCCTGAAGCAGTCATCGTTTCCGCCGCGCGCACGCCCATCGGGCGCGCCCGCAAGGGGTCGCTCGTCGACGCCCGCCCCGACGACCTCGCCGCCTTCGCGATCGACGCGGCACTGAAGAAGGTCCCCGCGCTCCCACGGGAGGAGATCGTCGACGTGATGATCGGCTGCGGATTTCCGCAGGACCGGCAGGGCATGAACCTCGCGCGGCGTGCGGCGCTGCTCGCCGACCTGCCCGCATCCGTTCCCGGCACGACGGTCAACCGCTTCTGCGCGTCGTCGCTCCAGACGATCCGGATGGCGTTCCACGCGATCCGCGCCGGCGAGGGTGACGCATTCGTCGCCGGTGGCGTCGAGTCGATCACGCAGGTGAACGGCTACCCGAAGGACACCGAGGAGCTCCACCCCAAGCTGTTCGGCGACCACGCGCCGATCGCGAATGTCTACATCCCGATGGGCCTGACGGCCGAGAACGTCGCGGAGCAGTGGGACGTCTCGCGTGAGGAGATGGATCAGTTCGCGCAGCGCTCGCAGGAGCGCGCCGTCGCCGCGCAGGAGTCAGGGTTCTTCGAGCGCGAGCTCACCCCGTGGGACGGCGTCGCGAAGGACGACGGGCCGCGGGCGGACTCGACGCTCGAGAAGCTCGCGTCGCTCGACCCCGCGTTCAAGCCGGGCGGGAAGGTGACGGCCGGAAACGCCTGCCCGTTGAACGACGGCGCGGCTGCGGTGATCGTGATGAGCGACACGCGTGCACGCGAGCTCGGACTGACGCCCCTCGCGCGGATCATCGCGTCGGGGGTTTCGGGCGTCGAGCCGGAGATCATGGGCGTCGGCCCGATCAACGCGGTGCGGAACGCCTTGAAGCAGGCAGGCATGACGATCGACGACGTCGACGTGATGGAGCTGAACGAGGCGTTCGCCGCGCAGGTGATCCCCGTCTGCCGCGAGCTCGGCGTCGACCCGTTCGGGGAGAAGCTGAACCCGCACGGCGGAGCGATCGCGCTCGGACACCCGTACGGGATGACGGGCGCACGCATCATGTGCACGCTCCTGAACGACCTCCAGACGCGCGACGAGACGATCGGCCTCGAAACGATGTGCGTCGGCGGCGGCCAGGGCATGGCGATGCTCGTCGAGCGCCTCTGAGCGAACCCGTCCTGCTGATCGCCGGGCTCGGGCAGGGCGCCTGGGTTTGGCGGGACGTCGCTGCCGTGCTGGAGCGCGAGCGGCCGGTCGTGCTCTTCGAGGCCAGCGGGACAGGCGAGCTACGAGACGAGCCCGCGCGCGGGAGCGTCCACGAGATGGCGCAGGACGCCGCGGCGCTACTCGACGCGCCCGCGCATGTGGCCGGGCTCTCGATGGGCGGGTACGTCGCGCTGACGCTCGCTCTCGCTCAGCCGTCGCTCGTTCGCTCGCTCGTGCTCGTCGGGACCGGCGGCGGCGGGCCGGGACGCGTGCCGCGGCCGTTCCACGTCGCGCGCGCGTTCGAGGAGGCGATGGGGAGCGCCCAGGAGGAGTTCGCCCGACGCACCATGCCGTACACATTCGGACCGGGCTGGCCGGCGGCCAACCCGGAGCGGTTCGACGAGATCGTCGCGCTCCGCGCCGCGCAGCCGACGTCGTACGAGAACATCCTCACGCACGCCGAGGCGTGCTACGCGTTCTACCGCGAGGGCTGCGAGGCGGAGCGGGTGTCGGTTCCCGCGTTGGTCGTGCACGGCGACGAGGACCTGATCATCCCGGTCGAGAACGGGCGAATGCTCGCCGCGCGGCTCCACGACGTGGAGTACGTCGAGCTCGCCGGCCACGGCCACAACCTGCCGCTCGAGATCCCCGACGCGCTCGCGGGGCTCGTGTCGCGCTTTCTCAGCCGCGTGGAAGCAGGAGCATCTGCGCGTCCGAGTACACCTTCTCGCCCCTGAACAGCCGCCGCTCGCGGTCCCACGGGAAGAGGATGACGACGTTCCAGGTCAGGAACTGGCCCGTCGGCTCGTAGTCGAGCCACTTGTTCTCGTGGGTGCCGCTGACGCGCGCCCACTCGCAGACGCCCTGCGGGCCGATCACGATGTCGGTCAGGTCGAAGTGGATGTCGGGGAACGCGCCGAGCAGCTCCATGTAGAAGCGCGTCGCTCCCTCGTGGCCCTCCCAGCGCGCGCCGTCGGGGCGCACCTCGTAGACGCAGTCCGGGGTCAGGGTCGAGATCAACCCCGGGAGGTCGCGGTCGTCCTCCGCCTTCGAGTGCTTCTTCCACAGCTCCCGGATCTCCTCGTGCTCCTCGGGAGAGGCCTCGCGCCGCATCAGCTCGAGAACCTGGTCGCGCTCTACATGCTCCGGAACTGCTGCCATAGCTCCTCCATCGTCGTTGACCTGCCTTCCAGGTGTGCCAGATCGTACGGCGTCACGTTGACCGCTCGCACGATCCACTCGTCGCCGACGTCGACGATGTTGACGCAGGCCGGCGACTGCTCCAGGTTCCCGAGGAACGTGCGCCCGCCGGTCAACGCGCGGGAGATGATCGCCCGGTTGACGCCGCCGTGGAGGACGGCGAGCACGATGTCCCAGTCGTCCGCCGCGAGCAGCCGGTCGATCGCGGGCAGGATGCGGTCGAAGAGCGAGCCGATGGTCTCCCCCGCGAGGAAGCGGGCGTCCTCGGGGATGACGTCGCGAAAGGCGTGGGTGAAGGCGTGCTCGAGCTCGTCCTCCGGGATGTCGGCGAGGCGTCCGGTCTCGAGCTCGCGCAGGTCCGGCCAGGCCTCGGGCTCGAGGTCCGGCGCGACGATGCGCGCGGTCTCCACCGTTCGCGGTAGGCCGCTCGTGATCACGCGGTCGAAGTCGATGCCCCGGAGCATCGACGCGGCTGCGTACGCCTGGTCGCGCCCGGCGACGGTGAGCGGGACGTCCTCCGGCTTCAGCGGCCGCCCGGCGTCGAAGTACGAGACCGCGCCGTGCCGCATCAGGTAGAGGCGGCGCCTCACTCGTACTTCTCGAGGTACGCGGGATTCGAGATGCGGAGCTTGGCTGCGACGTGCTCCTTGAGCTCTGCGAGGTCGACGGTCTCGCCTGACCTGATCCGGGCGGCCAGGTCAGCGAGCTGCCCTTGGTCGAGTAACACGGTGTTGCTTTCGAGTTCTCGCCGCGCGATCCCGAGCGCGTTCATCGCGACGAGCGTGCGGAACTTCAGCCGCTGATCCTCGGCGGTCGGGAGCACCTCGCTCGCGAGGAACTCGAAGACCGCCTCGATCAGCTCGGACGCGTTCGGACGGTCAGACATGTTCGATCAGGTCGAGAAGCTCGTACTCCATCTCGGCGGCCATCCGGCCGAGCACGGCGTACTCGACGCTGCGGTCCTGCCCGTTCAGGTGGCGGCGACATTGGGTCAGGCAGCCGATCGCCCACTTGACGTTGCCGAAGACCTCCCAGACGTCGAGCTCTTCGAGCGTGACGCCGCGCCCGCTCAGCTCGTTGTAGCGCTCGAGGTACGGCTCGACCTCCCCCACGCCGCCGAGCCGGCGCCCGTCGGCGCCGAAGCGCCACGCGCGCACGATCGGCCACGTGACGTCGCCGACCGGATCGCCGACGTGCGCGAACTCCCAGTCGAGCACGGAGACGAGGCCTTCGGCGTCGACCGCGAAGTTGCCGACCCGGAAGTCGCCGTGGCAGAACGTCGGCGCGTCGGGAGCAGCGAGCCGCTCGCGAACCCACGCGAGCCCGTACTCGATCGCGGGGTGCGGCTCTTCGACGGAGTCGAGCTCGTCGTAGAAGCGCTGGATCGCGCTACCGCGGGGCAGGAAGTCGAGCGGCTCGATCGAGTGGATGCGCGCGAGTTGCTCCGCGAGTTGCTCTGGAAGTGCGCCGGGCGGGTCGCGCACGATGCGCCGCCCGATCGTCTCGCCGCGAACGCGCTCCATCGCGAAGGCCTCGTGCCCGTCGACGTCGCCGAGGTACTGGACCGGCCGCGGCGCCGCGACGCCGGCGGCGACAGCTGCTTCAAGCACCTGAAATTCCTGCTCGAGCGTCAGCGTGTCGCGGTGGATCACGCCGACGCTCGCGCGGCGCACGAGCAGCTCCGTCCCGTCGGCGAGGTCGACCGCCCACGCCTCCTTCGACGCGCCGCCCGCGAGGAGGTGCGCCGACGAGATCGGGCCGAGCTTCGCCTCGAGCGCCTCTCTCACTGCGTCAGTTCGGCAACGGCGCGCAGCGCGGCGGGATCGCGCGTCGAGATGAGCAGCGTCGTCGCGCCCGCCTCGCGGAACGCGTCGATCCGCTCGGCGAAGCGCTCCTTCGGGCCGACGAGCGCGACCGCGTCGACGAAGTCGTCCGGCACCGCGGCGATCGCCTCACGCTGTTTGCCGTCGAGGTAGAGATCCTGGATCTTGCGCGCGTCGTCCTCGTATCCGTAGCGGGCGAAGAGCTCGTTGTAGAAGTTCTTGCCGCGCGCGCCCATCCCGCCGATGTACAACGCGTAGTACGCCTTGAGCGCATCGCGTGCCGCCTGCACGTCGTCGAGCAGCACCGCCGGCACGCTCGGCGCGATGTCGAACCCCTCGCGGCCCTCGCTCATCGGGAAGATCTCGCGCGCGCGCTCCGGCTGGAAGAAGAGCGGGATCCAGCCGTCCGCGATCTCGAACGCGAGCTCGACCGACTTCGGTCCCATCGACGCGAGGTAGATCGGAATCTCGGCGCGGTGCGGGCGCGCCATCAGCTTGAGCGGCTTGCCGAGCCCCGTCGCGCCCGGCCCCGAGTACGGGATGTCGTAGTGCTCGCCGTGGTGCTCGAGCAGCTCGCGCCGAAGCACCGTGCGGACGATCTCGACGTACTCGCGCGTCTTCGTGAGCGGCTTCCCCCACGGCTCGCCGTGCCAGCCCTCGACGACCTGCGGGCCCGACGTGCCGAGCCCGAGCAGGAAGCGGCCGCCGGAGAGCAGGTCGAGCGTGGCCGCCGTCATCGCCGCGTTCGCCGGGGTGCGCCCCGGGATCTGCAGGATGGCGGAGCCGATCTTGAGCGTGGTCGTCGTCGCGGCGAGCCAGCTGAGCACGCTGACCGCGTCGGTGCCCCACGCCTCCGCTGCCCACGCCGAGTCGTAGCCGAGACGCTCCGCCTCCTGGGCCAGCTCGACGAGCTCGAGCGGGTTCGTCCCCGGCTGTGCGTAGCCCATGTAGAAGCCGAGGCGCATGACCTGCGATGCTAACCGCGTGGCGATCGCGGACCTTGCTCCCACCGACGAACTCGTCGGCCTCCGCGCCCGCTACCGCGCGTTCATGGAGGAGCACGTCTACCCGAACGAGCGCGCGCTCTCCACGGACGACCAGGAGCTGATCCGCTCGCTCCAGGCGAAGGTGAAGGAGGCTGGCCTCTGGGCGCCGCACGTGCCGCCCGAGGCGGGCGGGAGCGGCAAGGGCTTCCTCGCCTACGCGCTTCTGAACGAGGAGATCGGCCGCTCGACGTATGCGCAGCTGGTCTTCGGCTGCCAGGCGCCCGACGCCGGCAACGCGGAGATCCTGCACATGTTCGGGACGCCGGAGCAGAAGGACAGCTGGCTCTTCCCGCTCGTCGCGGGCGAGATCCGCTCCTTCTTCTCGATGACGGAGCCCGAGGTCTCGGGTTCCGACCCGACCACGCTCCGCACACGCGCGGTGCGCGTCGGCGACGAGTGGGTGATCGACGGGCACAAGTGGTTCTCGTCGGGCGCCGACGGCGCTGCGTTCGGGATCGTGATGGCCGTCAGCGATCCGGACGCACCCGCGCACTCGCGCGCGTCGCAGATCATCGTCCCCGCCGACACACCGGGAGTCGAGGTCGTCCGGCCGATCCCGGTGCTGGGGCATGCGGGCAGCGGCTGGTCGACGCACTGCGAGGTCTGGTACCGCGGCGTGCGCGTGCCGGTCGCGAACACGCTCGGTGAGCCGGGCGACGGGTTCCGGATCGCGCAGAAGCGGCTCGGGCCTGGGCGGATCCACCACGTCATGCGCTGGCTCGGACAGATGCAGCGTGCGTTCGAGCTGATGTGCGCGTACTCGCTCTCGCGCGAGGCGTTCGGTTCGCGCCTCGCGGACAAGCAGACGATCCAGAACTGGATCGCCGACTCGGCCGCGGGTATCCATGCGTGTCGCCTGATGACGCTCGACGCCGCGCGCAAGATCGACGACGGCGACGAAGCGCGGGTCGAGGTGTCCGTGATCAAGTTCTTCGCAGCGCAGGTGCTGCACGACGTGATCGACCGCGCGATCCAGGTGCACGGCGCGCGCGGGCTCACCGACGAGACGCCTCTCGCGGAGATGTACGCGAACGCGCGCGCGGCGCGGATCTACGACGGGCCCGACGAGGTGCATCGGATGGTCGTCTCGCGGCGCATTCTCAAGGAGTTTGAGCAAGGACGAGCGTGGCGGTTCGGGTGAACCGTTTGGTCACGCTCGCCTCGCGACCGACGGGCGTTCCCGACGAATCGAACTTCGAGCTCGTCGAGCAGCCGGTGCCCGAGCCCGGGCCGGGCGAGGCGCTCGTCCGCGTCCTCTGGACGTCGGTCGACCCGTACCAGCGCGGCCGCATGAGCGAAGCGCGCTCGTACGCGAAGCCCGTGGAGGTCGGCGAGGTGATGACGGCGCAGGCGGTCGGCGAGGTGGTCGAGAGCGACGACGCTCGGTTCGCGCCCGGGGATCTGGTCGTCGGTCAGCTCGGCTGGCAGGACTACGCGGTCGTGCGCGCCGGCTCGCTCCGCAAGGTGCCGCGCGAGCTCGACCCGCCGACGCTGGCGCTGCACGTGATCGGCGCGACGGGGTTCACCGCCTACTTCGGCCTGCTCGACGTCTGCGAGCCGAAGCCCGGCGACACCGTCGTCGTCTCGGGCGCGGCCGGCGCCGTCGGGCAGATCGTCGGCCAGATCGCGAAGCTGACGGGCTGTCGCACCGTCGGGATCGCCGGCGGCCCCGACAAGGCCACCGACTGCAAGCTCTACGGCTACGACGTCGCGATCGACTACAAGAACGACGACGTGCGTGGTTCGCTCAAGGAGGTGTGCCCGGACGGAGTCGACGTGTACTTCGACAACGTCGGCGGCGAGATCTCGTCTGCCGTGCACGGGCGGCTGAACGTCGGCGCCCGGATCGCGATCTGCGGTCAGGTCTCGCAGTACAACGCGGTGCGCCCCGAGCCGAGCTTCCATCCGGGGCTACTGATCGTCTTCCGCGCGAAGATGCAGGGCTTCCTCGTGAGCGACTATGCGCCGCGTTTCGACGAGGCGGCGCGACGACTCGCGCGCTGGGTCGCCGAGGGGAAGCTGCAGTGGCGCGAGGACGTGACCGACGGCCTGGAGAACGCACCGAGCGCGTTCCTCGGGATGCTCCGCGGCGAGAACCGCGGCAAGGCGCTCGTCAAGGTCGCCGACCCGACCTAACGGGACGGGTCCGGTGCCAGGCACCGGCCGTGTCTGCGACCGACACCAAGCGCGCTGCTCGAGCCGTTAGACCGTCGCGAACGGGCATGCCCGGTGCCTGGCACCGGACAGGGCCTTAGCGGACGGGGAGAAGGACTTGCGTGCAGCGGGCGCTCGCGAGGTGCGCGCCCTCCGCGTCGTAGAGCTCCGCGGCGCAGAACATCACGCGCTTCGTCCGGTGGACGACGCGACCGTCAGCGCGGACCAAGCCGGGCCTCGTCGCGCGGTGGAACTCCGTGTGCAGGTCGGCGGTCAGGAACGTCTCGCCGTCCTCGAGCAGCGTCCAGCAAGCGCCGCCCATCGCCGTGTCGAGGATCGTCGCGACGAGGCCACCGTGCACGATGTGCCCCGAGTCCGCCGGGAACGCGTAGTCGGGCGAGGCATCCCACTCGACGACGATGTGCCCTGGCTCCGCCACGGGACGGCGGTAGCCGAGCGTGCGCCAGACGTGCGGGACATCCGGCGCGACGTCCTCCCAGGGCCGGCGCTCGAGCGGCTCGTCGCTCACAGCTTCGGCACCATCCCCTCCGCCCCCTCGACGCGCGGCCCCGGAACGCCCGGGAAGCGGAACTTCAGGGGCTCGCGCCCCGGCTGCACGACCCAGGCCTGGCCGACCTCGTCATCCTCCGCGGCGAGCAGAACCGCGGCCGCGACGTCCTCGGGCTGCAGGAGCGGGAAGCCCGCCTCGAGGAGCGTGTCGCGTCCCTCCTCGCCGAGCAACGGCGTGTCGACGATGCCGGGGTTCACCATGTTCAGCCGGATCCCCCGCTCGGCGAGCTGCGGTGCGGCCGACCTGACGAACCCGACGAGCGCATGCTTCGTCAGCGCGTAGAGCGGGTCGTTCTCCATCGCCGTGAGCCCGGCGAGCGACGCGGTGACGACGATCGAGCCCTCGTGCATCACGCGCGCGAGCCGTCGGACGCCGAACACGACGCCGTCGACGTTGACGCCGACGATCCGCCGATACTGCTCGTCGCTCACGCGCGCGATCAGCCGCTCGCCCGTAACCACGCCCGCGTTCAGGCACGCGAGTTCGACGCGGTCGACCGCCTCCCACGCCTCCGGGTCGCCGGCGTCGAAGCCGTCCGCGATGTCGAGCGCGCGCACGAAGACTCCGTCGCGCTCGAGCGCCGAGACGATCGCGGCGCCGATCCCGGAGCGTCCGCCCGTGACGAGCGCGCTACGGAACGAGGACAACCTTGCCCACGCTGCGACGTTCCTCGACGAGCCGGTGCGCGTCGGCAACGTCGTCCAGCGAGTAGGTCGCGCCGACGAGCGGCTTCACCGCGCCCGACTCCCAGAGCGCGACAATCTCCGCGATCGCATCGGCCACCACGTCGGGACGGAACCGCATCAACCGCCCAAGGTAGAAGCCGAAGATCCCGACGTTCCGGCCGACGAGCGGCGCAGGGTCGAGCGGCTCCCACCAGCCTCCCGCGAAGCCGATTGCGACGACCGCGCCGAGCGGGTTCAGCGTGGCGAGCGAACGCGAGAACACCTCCCCGCCGACGGGGTCGAGCACGACGTCGGCCTTGACGTGCTCCTCGAACCCCTCGTACGGCAGCGCCTCGTCCGCGCCGAGCTCGAGGCAGAGCGCCCGCTTCTCCTCCGACGAGGCGGTCGCCACGACTCGCGCGCCGAGGTGCTTCGCGACCTGGATCGCCGCAGAACCGACGCCGCCCGCGCCGGCGTGCACCAGCACCGTCGCGCCGTCCGCGACGCGCACCTGCTGCGTCAACGGAATCCAAGCGGTCAGGAACGTCAGCAGGAACGACGCGCCCTCTTCGAAGGACGCGCTCTCCGGCAGCGGCACGAGCAGCGACTCGTCGACGGCCACCGCCTCGGCGTAGCCGCCCCCGGCCGCGCGCGGCAGCGCCATCACGCGACGTCCGTCGACCTCGCCCGCGACCTCCGAGCCGAGCACCGTCGGCAGCTCGGGCATCTGCGGGTAGCGGCCCTGCCGCACGAGCACGTCGAGGAAGTTGATCCCCGCCGCGCGCACGCGCACCAGCACCTGCCCGTCGCCGGGCGTGGGCTCGTCGACCTCGGCCAGCTCGAGCCGCTCGGGGCCGCCGGTCTCCCGCAGGAGGACGGCTCTCAACTGGTCGCGACGGGTGCTTCCGCGGGCGCTTCTGCGGTCGCGTCCGCGAACATGTCGCGCAGCGCGGTCTTCTTGAACTTTCCGACCGCGGTCTTCGGGATCTCGTCGACGAACTCGAACCGGTCGGGAACCCACCACTTCGCGCACTGTCCGGAGAGGTGCTCGCGCAACTGCTCCTCCGTCACCTGCTGCCCTTCCTTGAGGACGACGACGGCGAGCGGCCGCTCCGACCACTTCTCGTGCGGCATCGCGATCACCGCGGCCTCCGCCACGGCCGGGTGTCCCATGATCTTGTTCTCGAGCTCGACGGACGAGATCCACTCGCCGCCCGACTTGATCACGTCCTTCGTGCGGTCCTTGATCTGGATGAACCCGCGCGGATGCATCGCGACGATGTCGCCCGTCCTGAACCAGCCGTCGCTCGTCCACCGGTCCTTCAGCTCGTCGTCGTCGAAGTACGCGGAGGCGACCCATGGGCCGCGGACCTCGAGCTCGCCCATCGACTCGCCGTCCCAGGGAACCTCGTTCCCCTCGGCCATCACGCGGAGCTCGACGAGCGGCAGCGGCATGCCAGCCATCGCGACGAAGTCGAACTTCGTGTCCTGGTCGGCCGCGCGAAGGTCGCCCGTGAAGTCGGTGACCGACGCGACGGGCGAAGTCTCGGTCATCCCCCAGCCCTGCACGACGCTCAGCCCGTGGCGCTCCTTGTAGCCCGCGATCATCGAGCGCGGCACCGCGGAGCCGCCGACGAGCATGCCCTTCATCTTCGAGAGGTCCCACTTGTCCGGGCTCGCGTCGAGCATCTGCAGCATCCCGAGCCAGATCGTCGGCACGCCGGCGGTCCACGTGACCTGCTCCTGGACGAAGTCGTCGAGCAGGCTCTCCGGGTCGAGGTACGGCCCCGGAAAGACGAGCTTCGAGCCGATCATCGCGGCGAGATACGGGTAGCCCCACGCGTTCGCGTGGAACATCGGCACCACGGGGAGCAGCGCATCCTCCTCCGACACCCGCAGCCCGAGCGGCGAAAGCGACGCGACGCCGAGCGCATGGAGGATCGTCGAGCGGTGCGAGTAGACGACACCCTTGGGCCGTCCGGTCGTGCCGCTCGTGTAACACATCGCCGCGGCGTCGTTCTCGTCGAGCTCCGGGTCGCGCCACTCGTCGGCGTCGGCGGTCGCGAGCAACTCCTCGTACGAGTCGTCGATCACGATCACATGCTCGATGTCCGTCGCGCCCTTGAACGCGTCGAGCAGCGGCAGCAGGCTCTGGTCGACGATCACGGCCTTGTCGCCGCCGTGCTTCGCGATGTAGCCGATGTCGTCGTGGTGCAGGCGCAGGTTCAACGTGTGGAGGACGAAGCAGCCGCACGGGATGCCGAAGTACGCCTCCATGTGCTGGTAGTGGTTCCAGCAGAGCGTCGCGACGCGGTCGCCCTTCTGCAGGCCGAGCTTGTCGAGCGCCACGGCGAGTTGCTTCGCGCGCTTCGCCATGTCGCGATACGTGTAGCGGTGGAAGCTCTTGTCCGGAAGCCGCGTGACGATCTCCTTGTCGCCGAAGTACGTCTCGGCGCGCCGCAGCAGCGGCGGAAGCGTCAGCTGGAAGTCCATCATCTGGCCCTTCATCACGACCTCCTCGTCAGTCGAGCAGGAAAGCGGCGACCTTCGCGCGTTGCGCGCGTGGGTAGCCGCCGTACGCCTGAATCGCGAGTGCGCGCTTGTAATAGGTGTGGAGCACGTGCTCCCAGGTGAACCCGATCCCGCCGTGCACCTGGATCGAGCGCTCGCAGGCCGCAACCGCTGCGTCGCTCGCGTACGCCTTCGCGGCCGCCGCGGCAACCGGCGCCTGCTCGTCGCCCTCCGACACGCACCACGCCGCCCAGTACGCGAGCGAGCGGGAGAGCTCCGTCTCGACGTAGATGTCGACGAGTGGGTGCGACACCGCCTGGTAGACGCCGATCTTGCGGCCGAACTGCTCGCGCGTCGACGCGTACTCGACCCCGAGCTCGAGCGCCTTCGCTGCGATCCCGACGGCCTCGAGCGAGAGCGTCGCGAGCTGCTCGTCCTCGGGGCGCGAGTCGTCGAAGAGCGATTCCCCGACGTTCGCGCGACCGCCCTCCTCGTACAGGACGGCGCGGTCGAGGAACGACAGCTCCGCGCCCGCGATCTCGTCGCGTGACCAGCCGCCGTTGCCGAGCGCCTCGCGCGCCTCGCGGCGGAGCAGCTCCTGCTCGTCGGTGAACGCGAACTGCATCAGCGACTCCTCGGTAGGCCGAGCACGCGCTCGGCGACGATGTTGCGCAGGATCTCGCTCGTGCCGGCCTCGATCGTGTTGCCGCGCGAGCGCAGCTGCTGGTGGCGCCAGTAGCCGTCGTCCTCGCCCTCGAGGATCTCCATCGCCAGCTTCGTCAGTCGCTGGTTCGCCTCCGACCAGGCGAGCTTGACGGCGGAGCCCTCGGGCCCCGGCATGCCGGTCTTCATCAGCGAGGTCAGCGCGCGGTAGTTCGTGAGTTTGAGCGCCTGCTGCACGATCCACTCGTTCGCGAGCCGGTCGCGCACGATCTCGTCGTGGCCGTTGCGCGACTTCGCCAGCGCGACGACCTTCTGCACCTGCGCCTCGAGGATGCCGCTCAGCGCGAAGCCGAGCGTGCCGCGCTCGTGGAGCAGCGTCGTCATCGCGACCTGCCAGCCGCCGCCGATGTCACCGAGGAGATTCTCCTTCGGAACCTTGGCGTCGGTGAAGAAGATCTCGTTGAACTCCGCCTCGCCGGTGATCTGCTTCAGCGGCCGCACTTCGACGCCCTCGCCCTTCATGTCGACGATCACGTACGTCAGGCCCGCGTGCCGCTCGGAGTCGGGGTCGCTCCTGCCGACGAGGATGCAGTGGTCGGCGATGTGCGCGAACGACGACCACACCTTCTGGCCGTTCAGGACGAAGTGGTCGCCCTGGTCGTCGATCCGCGTGCGCACGGCCGAGAGGTCGGAACCGGCGCCGGGCTCCGAGAACCCCTGGCACCAGATCTCCTCCGCCGACAGGATCTTCGAGAGGTAGCGCTGCTTCTGCTCCTCGGTGCCGTGGAACATGATCGTCGGCCCGGCCATCCCGAGCCCGATCACGCCCATGTGCGGCGGCGCCTCGGCGCGCGCGAACTCCTCGAGCGCGATCGCCTGGTGGCTGTACGGCGCGCCCTTGCCGCCGTACTCCTCGGGCCAGGTCAGCCCGGCGTAGCCGGCGTCGAAGATCTTGCGCGACCACTCGCGGGGATCGCCTGCCGGCAGGTTCGCCTCGAGCCAGGCGCGAACGCCCGCGCGGAACTCGGCTTCGTCTGGGGTGTCGCGGAGGTCGATGTGGCTATTGAACCACTGCTCAGGGCGCTGGTCTACCGGTGAGCCACGACCGCCGGTATTCCGGCGCCCGCTCTCGCAGCTCGGCCAGGGCCGACTCGAGCTCCAGAAGCCGCGGCCGGAGGTCGTTCACCACTCGCAGCGCGGAAGCGACCTCCGCGAGCGGGGACTCCGGGTCAGCCGCCAGCTCGGAGAGCCGCTGCTCGGCCCGCTCCAGCCGCCCGCGCACCAGCTGCGCGCACGCGCGCCCCTCGTCCAGCACCTTGCGCAGCTCGGCCTCCGTGACCGGGCGACGCGCGAGAACCTCGTGCAGCCGCTGCTTCAGGTCGGCGTCGAGGCCCGGGTCGATCATCCGGGGATCATCGCCCTTCGGCGGCCTCGCCGCGGAGGGCAAGGCACGTGCTGCTCGCCCGGGCGACCAGGCGGTCCTGGGCGTCCACGATGTCGCACTCGGTCATCCCGACCGTCTTGCCTCGGTGGACGACCTTCCCGTGGGCGAAGAGCATCCCGGTCCAGAAGGGTCGCAGGTAGTTGATCTTCAGCTCGAGCGTCGTGAACGACTCGCCCGGCTCGAGGGTCGTGAAGAACGCCATCCCCATCGCGCCGTCGGCGAGGTCGCAAAGGATTCCGCCGTGGAGCGTGCCCATCGGGTTCGCGTGGCGCTCCTGCGCCTCGAGCGTCATCGTGCAGCGCCCGTCGCCGGCGCTCACGACGTCGAACCCGATCAGCTCGGCGACCGGCGGCGGGATCTTCACAGCAGGATCACCGAGCGGATCACGTCGCCGGACCGCATCTCGTCGAACGCCTGCTCGACCTCGTCGAGCCCGATCGTCTTCGTCACCATTCCCGCCAGGTCGAGCTTGCCGCCGCGGGCGTGCGAGACGAGCGCCGGGAAGTCGAGGCGCGGCACGTGGTCGCCGCCGTGCGAGACGAGGAAGCGGACGCGGCGGTCGAACGCCTTCTGCAACGGGAAGTCGACGTGCGCGCCCGGCTGCGGCAGGCCGATGTAGACGAGCGTCCCCGCGTGCCCGAGCATCCCGAGCCCCTGCTCGACCGTCTCGGGCCGGCCGACGACGTCGAACACGAAGTCGAGCCGCGAAGACTCGCCCGTGTGCGTCGCGCCGAAGCGCTTCGCCGTCTCGAGCTTTCGCTCGTCGAGGTCGAGCGCGTGCACCTCGGCCGCGCCGGCGATCCGCGCGCCCTGGATCACCGCGAGCCCGACCGCACCGCAGCCGATCACCCCCACGCGCGCGCCCGGCCAGACCTTCGCGGTCTCGAGCACCGAGCCGACGCCGGTCGCGACCGCGCAGCCGATCAGGCAGGCCTGGACGAGCGGAATGCCGTTTACGCGGACCGCGGCGCGCTCGTGCACCACCGTTCGCGTGGCGAAGGTCCCCGCGCCGAGCGTGCGGGTCAGGGCGCGACCGTCGGGGAGCCGCACGCGAGGCCCGGCGGACGCCGGGGTCCGACAGCGGCGCACGTCGCCGCGAGCGCACCAGCGGCACTCGCCGCACGGCGCGCGCCAGCCGATGACCACGCGGTCGCCAACGCCCACGGTCTCGACTCCTGGCCCGACGGCCTCGACGACGCCCGCCCCTTCGTGCCCGAGCAGGATCGGCGGCGGGTGCGAGAACCCGGTCTCGAGCACGTGCAGGTCGCTGTGGCAGACGCCGCTCGCCTCGACGCGGACGAGCACCTCGTGCCGCTGCGGATCCTCGACCTCGATCTCGACGAGCTCGAGGCCGCCGAGCTCCTCGACCACGATTCCCTTGTCCACCCGACGAGCTTAGACTCACGGCATGCCGTCGCTCGAAGGAAAGGTCGCGATCGTCACCGGCGCCGGGCGCGGGATCGGCCGCGAGCACGCGCTCGCGCTCGCTCGCGCCGGAGCGAAGGTCGTCGTCAACGACCTGGGCGGATCGCTCGACGGCCAGGGCCAGGACGCGACCCCCGCACAGACCGTCGTAAACGAGATCGTCGCGGCCGGCGGCGAAGCGGTCGCGAGCTACGACGACGTCTCGAGCTTCGACGCCGCGGAGCACATGGTCAACCGAGCGCTCGAACGCTACGGGCGGCTCGACATCCTCGTCAACAACGCGGGAATCCTCCGCGACCGCATGCTCGTGAACATGACCGAGGACGAGTGGGACGCGGTGATCGCGGTGCACCTCAAGGGCCACTTCGCGCCGACGCGGCACGCAGCCGCGTACTGGCGCGCGCGCTCGAAGGAGGGCGAGGAGGTGCGCGGCCGCGTGATCAACACGTCGAGCCCCTCGGGTGTCTTCGGCAACGTCGGCCAGGTGAACTACGGCGCCGCGAAGGCGGGCATCGCGTCGTTCACGATCATCGCCGCGCAGGAGCTCGCCAACTACGGCGTCACGGTGAACTGCATTGCGCCGAACGCGCGCACGCGCATGACGGAGGTCACCTTCGGAGAGCTGGCCAAGCCCGAGGAGGGCTTCGACCCACTCGACCCCGCGAACATGGCGCCGCTCGTGGTCGCGCTCTCCGCGGACGAAGCGCAGGGAGTCACCGGCCAGTGCTTCTTCGTCTGGGGCGGATCGATCAACATGCTCAGGCCGTGGGAGTCGGGCGAGCTCTTCGCCTCCGAGAACGGCTGGGAGGCGGACGACTTCCTCGCGCAGCTGCTCGAGCGCTTCCCCGACGGCGCGTCGCCCGAGACGATGGTCGAGCAGATGGGCAAGGCCGGCGGGCGCTCGATGCGCGTTGGCTGAGCACAACCTCGCTCAACTGGCCGAGCAGACGCTCGAGCGGCACGGCGACCACGAGTCGCTCTTCTTCGAAGGCGAGTGGCACGGCTCGGCCCGCCTGCACGAGCGAGCGCGGCGACTCGCACAGGGACTTCGCGACGCGGGGGTCGAGCCGGGTGACCGCGTCGTCGTGCTGATGGCGAACTGCCCCGAGGTCGGGATCGCCTACAACGCGCTCTGGCGCGTGGGCGCCGTGGTCACGCCGGCGATCTTTCTGCTTCCACCGCAGGAGCTCCGGCACATCGTCGACGACTCCGAGGCCCGCGTCGTGATCACGACGCCCGAGTTCGCCGATACCGCACGCGAGGCGGCACCCGGTGCGCGCGTCGTCTCGACCGAGGAGTTCGCGGAGCTGGAGTCAGGCGGCGAGTCGCCGATCGTGGAGCGCGCCGACGACGACTTGGCGGCGCTGATGTACACCGGCGGCACGACCGGCCGCGCGAAGGGCGTGATGCTCTCGCACGAGAACCTCTGGCTGAGCGGCAAGGTCGCCGAGGACACGGGCCACGTCACCGGGATCGTCAGGAGCCTCACGTCGCTTCCCCTCTCGCACGCGTTCGGGCTCCTCGTGACGTGCGTCGGACTGCACGCGACCGAGCCGAGCCGCCACGTGCTGATGCGCTGGTTCAACCCCGAGAGCTGGCTCGAGCTCGCGCAGGAGCACCGCAGCCAGATCGTCGCGGTGGTGCCGTCGATGCTGCACCTGTTGCTCGCGCAACCCTTGGAGGAGTACGACTTGAGGGAGCTGCGCTACATCGCGTCGGGCGCGGCGCCGCTCGCCCCCGAGGTGGTGCACGAGCTCGCACGCCGTTTGCCGAGCACGGAGATCCGCGAGGGCTACGGGTTGACCGAGACGTCCGCGCTCGTCTCGACGACGCGTCCCGGGCACGGCCGGCCCGGAGCGGTCGGCCAGCCCGTTCCCGGGATGGACGTCCGGATCCTCGACGACGAGGACGCGGAGGTGCCGACCGGCGAGGTCGGCGAGATCTGCTGCCGCTCCGAGCTCGTGATGCGCGGCTACTGGCGCGCGCCCGAGCAGACCGAGGAGACGATGCGCGGCGGCTGGCTGCACACGGGCGATCTCGGGCGCGTGGACGAGGACGGCTACCTCTACGTCGTCGACCGCAAGAAGGATCTGATCATCCGGGGTGGCTTCAACGTCTTCCCGCGCGACGTCGAGGAGGCCCTCCTCGAGCACTCCGCGGTCGAGGGCGCGGCCGTCGTCGGCCGCCAGGACCCGAAGTGCGGCGAGGAGGTCGTGGCGTTCGTCGCGCTCCGCGAGGAGCTCGACCCGGCCGAGCTCGTCGCCTGGGCACGCACGAGGATCGGCGGCTACAAGTACCCACGCGAGGTGCACGTCGTGCCCGCGCTCCCGTTGACGCCGATCGGCAAGGTCGACCGCAAGGCACTTCGCGCTCGCCTCCATGAGAAGGTTGAGGCATGACGACGACCCTCACCCTCGAAGAGCTCGCCGCCGCCGAGGAGCTCGACCTCGGCACGAGCGACTGGACGACCATCGAGCAGCCGCAGATCGAGCAGTTCGCCGAGGCGACGCACGACCACCAGTGGATCCACGTCGACCCGGAGATGGCGAAGCAGGGCCCGTTCGGCACGACCGTCGCGCACGGCTATCTGCAGCTGTCACTCCTCCCGTTCCTGCTCTCGCAGATCCTGAACATCAGCGACGCGCGGATGGGGATCAACTACGGCACCGAGAAGGTGCGCTTCACGTCACCTGTTCCTTCGGGGTCCGACGTGCGCCTGCACGCGAGGCTCGTCTCGAGCCAGCCGCGCGGTGACGGCGTCCTCTACAACGTCGCGGTGCAGATCGAGGTCAAAGGCCAGGAGAAGCCGGCGATGGTCGGCGAAGCCGTCTACCTCGTCTTCTAGGCCCACCAGTCGCGCTGGCCATCGACGTCGTCGCGCGGAACCTCCCCGAGATTGGGCGCGCCGATGACGAGGAGCTCGAGGCCCTCCGGCCCGGCCTCGTAGCCTCGCCACATGCCGGGCGGGACGCGCACGGCGTCCCATTCCTTGAGCTCGACGATCTCGTCGTCGACCTTCATCCGCCCGCTCCCACGCACGACGACGTACACCTCCTCTTGCTGCTTGTGCGTGTGGCCGTACGGAAAGCGATAGCCGGGCGGGACGCGCTGGTAGCTCAGGCTCGACTGCTCGAGCTCGAGCGCCTTGGTCGCCGCGCGGAACTCCAGGTCCGGCGCGCCGTCGAACTTCGAGCCGATGTCCTCCAGATCCGCCTTGATGTTCCTGAGCGTGAACGGCACGGCGCAATGCTATGGCACCGCGTCGGAGTGTCTGACACCCTAGAAGATGACGATGAAGGCGGTCGTGCAGCACCGTTACGGAGGCCCTGAGACCCTCGCGGTAGCGGAGGTCGATCGACCAACGGTCGGGATCAATCAGGTGCTCGTGCGCGTGCGAGCGGCGGCGCTCAATCCCACGGACCACATCGTGATGCGCGGTTTCCTGCGTCCGCAGACAGGGTGGCGGCGCCCAAGGGAACTGGTCAGGGGCTTCGATGTCGCCGGCATCGTCGAAAGTGTCGGTACGGACGTAACCGAGCCAGCCTTGGGAAGCGCCGTGTTCGGAACCTGCCGCGGGGCTCTCGCCGAGTACGCCGTCGGCGATCCGCAGAAGCTGGTGCCGAAGCCTGAGCGGCTGAGCTTTGAACAGGCTTCCGGGTTGGCTGTCGCGGGCGCGATGGCACTGGAGGCGCTGCGCGACCACGCGAAGCTTCGCGCAGGTCAACGGATTGCGATCACCGGCGCGACCGGCGGCGTGGGAAGCATTGCCGTCCAGATCGCGAAAGCGTGGGGCGCCCACGTTACTGCTGTCTGCCGTACCGAAAACGTGGAGCTCGCCCAGCAGCTCGGGGCCGACCGTGTCTTCGATTACACGCGCGACGACTATCTGCACGGGCAACGGTACGACGCGATCTTCGACAACGGCGGCGGCCGATCTCTACGGCAACTCCGCGGCGCGGTCGCGCCAGATGGAGTGGTCGTTCTCAACTGCGGCCAGGACCGCTCGTTGATCGTCGCGGGCTTTACGGCGCGGCTGATTCTCCGCCGTCGCGACGTCAAGCAGTTCACCAGGAAGGTCACTCGGGACTCTCTGCTGGAACTCGCTGAGCTCGTCGAGGACTCCAGCCTCACGCCCATCGTCGACCGCACCTACCGCCTCGACGAGACGCCCGCTGCGATGAGCCACCTGATGGCGCGCCATCCGCGTGGCAAGGTCGTCGTGACTCCGTGATGAGAGCCGTCGTGCACGATCGATACGGGCCTCCGGAGGTGCTGCGCGTCGTCGAGGTCGAGCGGCCGGTCCCGAAGGAGCACGAGGTGCTCGTTCGCGTCTACGGCTCAACGGTCACACGCGGCGACACCGAGTTGCGCACCGTCGAGTATCCGTTCATCCGCCCGGCCACAGGGATTCGCCGCCCGCGGCGGAGGATCGCCGGCACGGAGTTCGCGGGCTGTGTCGAGGAGGTCGGCCCTGCCGTGACCGAGTTCCGGATCGGCGACGACGTCTTCGGCGTCAAGGGCGGTGCTAACGCGGAGTATGTGGCTGTGCGCGAGAGCGGCATCGTTGCTCCGAAGCCGACATCACTCGCGTACGAAGAGGCGGCTGCCGTGCCAGACGGCTCACTGATGGCGCTGACCATGCTGCGGCCGCTGTCGCCGCTGCAAGGAAAGAGCGTCCTGGTCTACGGCGCGGCGGGCTCTATCGGGTCGGCCGCTGTCCAGCTCCTCGCGCACGACTTCGGCGCGGACGTGACGGCTGTCTGCGACACGAAGGACGTCGAGCGCATCCGGTCGCTCGGTGCGCATGACGTCATCGACCGCTTGCGCGAGGACTTCACGAGGAACGGCAAGACGTACGACGTCGTCTTCGATGCCGTCGGCAAGCACTCGTTCCGCCGTTCCCGGCGATCGCTCGAGCCCGACGGGAGCTACGTCTCGACCACGCTCGGGGCCATGTACCACCTGCCGCTGGTCATGCTCGTCACTCGATTCATCGGGAGCAAGCGCGCGAGGCTCGGCATCGGCCGCTACCGGAAGGAGGACCTCGTGCACGTCAGAGAGCTCGTGGACGCAGGCAAGTACCGGCCGCTGATCGACCAGAGCTACACGCTCGACGAGGCCGTCGAGGCGAACCGGTATGTCGAGACCGGGCAGAAGACGGGGAACGTCGTGTTCCGCGTCAGTGAGTCTCTCAGCACGACTGGCTCGTAGAAGCGATCCCACGCCGCGCCTTCGCGAGCTCGGGATGCAGGATCGCGTCGCGGACCGCGGCCTGGATCTTCTTGACGTTCGGGTAGGGGAAGCGGTCGTACCGGCGGCCGGCGAAGTACGGCGGCCCGAACGTCTCGGTCAAGGTCTCCTTGCGGTCGACACCGGCTGCGAGGCGCATCAGGTCGGGGGCGCGGTTCAGGGGGATGTCGGTGCGCACGCTCGACTCGACCGCGTTGGCCAGTGACGCGAAGTGCCGCAGGACTGCGCCGACGTCGAGCTGGTTCGCGAGCGCGCTGATGAAGCAGCGCTGGCGAGCCATACGGCGATAGTCGTTCGACGCCTTGCGTGACCGCACGTACGCGAGCGCCGTCCGTCCCGTGAACCGATACGTGCGTCCGGGGGACACGTCGATCTTCGGCTTCGTCTCCCCCCACGCCGGCCGCGTCACCTCGTCGACGATGCGCTCCTTCACCGTGATCCGAACGCCGCCGAGCGCGTCGACCATCTCCACGAAGCCGTCCAGGTTGACCATCGCGTGGTAGTCGACGCGCAGCCCGAGCAGGCGCGAGATCGCGTGCTTCAACCCGGTCGCGCCGCGGTGCTGGTAGAGCGCATTCAGCGGCTCGCCGAACCCGTCCACGCCGACGAGGTTGCGCGGCACGCCGAACAGGACGGCGCGGTGTGTCTTCCGCTGGATCGCCGCGACGATCATCGTGTCCGTGCGGTCGCCCGCCTGGCGCGGGCCCTCGTCGCTGCCGAGCAGGAGGATCGTCACCCACGGATGCTCGGGCGCCGCTTCCTCGTCGGCGAGGATCTTCGCCGAGTCCGCAAGCGGCTCCGCGACCCCGCGGAACGGCGCGGGCGCGGCCCCCGCGGTCGAGCGCCGCGCCCGCAGCACCGGAGGGTCGAGGTCGAGCGGCGGCCGCCCGTTCGGGAAGGCGAGGAACAGGCCGCTGCCGCCCAGCACGTCGGTCGGCTCCTCGTCCGCGAAGACCGACTCGAGCACGCCGTACCCGCGCACGGCGACGTACGCCGCGGCGACGTGCGGAAGCACCGCGGCGACGACGACGGCCGCGAGCAGCGCGGCCGCAACGCGCGACGCGAACGCACCCCTCCCCGCGTCGACGATCGCGAACAGGCGAAGCGCCAAGATCGCGGCGTTCGCGAGCAGCAACAGTGCGAGAAAGGTTCGCCCGAGGTCGGGCACGAGACCGCTCGCGACGAGCGCAAACGTCGCGACGAGCACTCCCGCCCACGCCCCGAGCAGGATCGCCCCCCGGCGCCGCTCGCCGAGGTAGAGCTGTCCCGCTCCCGGAACGAGGAACGAGAGGACCGCGGCGACGACGGCCTTCCGCACGCGTCCGAGTCTAGGTGCGGCGGAGGGCCTCGGCCGCTGCGGCCTGGAGCACCCGTGCGCGCTTCGCGGAGACCCAGAGCCGCGGGAGCCCCACCGGCGACGCCTTCACGAGCCCGGCGTAGATCACGACGGCCGCGAGATAGCTCCCGAGCCGGCTCGGGTGGAAGCCGTCCGGGCCGTAGAGCGGAAGCTTCGGGTCGCGACGCCAGGCCGCGCGCCACGCGTCGCCTGCCGGGAAGAGCTCCGCACGGGCCGCGCGCGCGGCGTTGCGATACGACGCGAGCACGTCGGGGAACACCGCGAAGCGGTAGCTCTCCGGCCAGACAGTGAAGAGCGCCGGCCGCGTCCCGCGCTCACGCGCTTCCGCCGCGATCCGCGTCGCCCAGGTGCGCAGATCGACCTGGCTTTCGGGCAGCGCCGACGGGCCCTGCTGGAGGACGATCGCGTCCCAGTGCTGCGACGCGAGCACCCGCGGTGCCTCGCCGAGCCGCCAGTGATCCTCGAGCGACCAACCGCCGGGAGCGAGCGTCCGCACCTCGACGTCGCGAAACCGCGACGCTTTCCCGAGCGCGGCGACCATGCCCGGCAGGTCGTTCGTCGCCGTCAGGCTGTTGCCGACGAACAGGACGCGGAGCGGCGGCGGATCGGCGGCCTGCGCCTGCCCGCCGAGCGCGAGGACGGCGAACGCGAGCACGGCGATGCGCATCCGCATCGCCGCACGATAGCCATCTCTCTACCTGAGCACGAAGTCGAAGCGGGCGGCGCGCCTCGCGCCGACCTTCCGCCAGTTGCGCACGAGCAACGCGGACTGGAAGATCGAGTCCGAGCGGTTCCGCGCAACGCCGGGGAAGTAGAGCTGCGTCGTCAGGATCGACCCGCCGCGCGGCTGCACCTTGACGTGGATGTGCTTCGTGCGGCCCGGGTAAAGACCGGGAACGACGGTCGTCAGCGCGTAGCGACCCTTGGCGTCCGTCAACTGGTGGCCGCGAAAGCGGTAGCCGCTGTTGTCGTACGCGCCGCCGGCGTCGGCCTGCCAGAAGTCGATCAGCGCACGCGCGACCGGCTTGCCCGCGGTCGTGAGCACGCGGCCGGACAGCGTCAGCCGAACCCCGGCCGCGCCCGCGGGCACGATCGAGCGCCGCAGCGGCGAGTTCGGCGTGAAGTACGGGCCTTCGGTCTGCGCGGGTGTCGGGTCGTCGTCGTCGGCGATCGCGGGCGTCGCCGCGAGCAGCTCGCCTGCGAACAGGTCGGTTCCGGCCAGTGCCGCGAGCGGTGGAATCGCCAGCCCGAGGGCGAGCAGGCGCCTCCGGGTCAGCTCGTGCTCAGTCATCGGGGGGTACCTCCGTTTCGTGGGAACGTGATGCGGAACGTGGCACCGTCGCCCGGCGTCGAGTGGGCACTGACGGCTCCGCCGTGCGCCTCGGCGACCGCTGCGACGATGGACAGGCCGAGCCCGACGCCGCCGGTCGCGCGCGAGCGCGACGAGTCGGAGCGGTAGAAACGCTCGAACACGCGCGCCGCCTCCTCGCTCGTCATCCCAGGCCCGGAGTCGGCTACCTCGACCACCGCGAGCCCGTTCTCGGAGCCGACGCGGACGCGCACCGGTGACCCCGCCGGCGTGTGCGCGCGGACGTTGCTCAGGAGGTTGTCGAGCACCTGCCGCAGACGGTCGCGGTCGCCGAGCACGACGACGGGGTCCGCCTCGAGGTCGACCGGCCGGTCCGGGTCGACGGCGACGGCCGCGTCCACCGCCTCGGTGACGACCTCGTCGAGCTCGACCGGCTCGCGCTCGAGCGGCCGCCCTTCGTCCAGCCGCGCCAGGAGGAGCAGGTCCTCGACGAGGACGGTCATCCGCTCGGACTCGCGACCTATGCCCGTCATCGCGCGCTCGAGGTCGTCGGGGCGACGGTCGGCGCCGCGTCCGAAGAGCTCGGCGTACGCGCGGACAGCGGCGAGCGGCGTCCGCAGCTCGTGCGACGCGTCCGCAACGAAGCGTCGTAGCCGTCGCTCGGACGCGGCCTGCGCGTCGAACGCCGCCTCGATCTGCGCGAGCATCGCGTTCAGAGCGAGCCCGAGCCGCCCCACTTCGGTGCGCGGCTCAGCGCGCTCGACTCGGCGCGTGAGGTCGCCCTCGGCGATCGCCGCGGCGGTGTTGCCGATCTCGTCGAGCGGCCGCAGCCCTATCCTGACGACCCAGAGGCCCAGCGCTGCGAGCGCGGCGAGCACGCCAAGCGTGACGAGCAGCATGATCGCGAGCAGGCGGCGGAGCGTCGCGTCGACGTCCGCGAGCGACGTCCCGGTGATCAGCATCGCGTCGGTGCCCGGCACGGTCGCCGCGCGCACGCGGTAGCGGTCGCCGCCCTCGCGCGCCGACACGGTGAAGTACGAAGCCTGGCCGGCGTCGCCCGAGTCGATCGTGTCGGGGAGCGCCGGCGGCGACGGCGCGGACTCGCCGAGCGGCGTCAGCTGCCAGCTGCAGGCCACGGTGCCGTCGGCCGTCCGCACCTGGACGAAGTCGCCGGGGTTGACGCCGGGAGGCGGTCGCCGGCCGGGATTGCAGCCCGACCGCGCGAGCTCGTGCTCGATTCCGGGGCTGGCCTGCTCGAGTGACGCATCGGTTCGATCGATCAGGAACGAGCGAAGAGACGCGTACGTCGCGACGTTCGCGACCGCGAGCCCGATCGCCCCGAGCACGATCACCCCGAGCACGAGGCGCGCGCGCAACGAGAGCCGATCGAGCACCTAGTCCGTCCCGGCGTCGAGCATGTAACCCGCCTGCCGCACGGTCTTGATCAGCGGCGTGCCGTGGGCGTCGAGCTTCTTCCGCAGGTAGCTGATGTACGTCTCGACCACGTTCGAGTTGCCGCCGAAGTCGTAGCGCCACACGTTCTGCAGGATCTGCGCCTTCGAGAGCACTCGCCGTGGGTTGAGCATGAAGTAGCGAAGCAGGCTGAACTCGGTCGCGGTCAGCTCGATCGCCGCACCGCCGCGGTGCACCTCGTGCCGTGCCTCGTCGAGCACGAGGTCGTCGAAGCGCAGGACGTCGCCGGGGAGCGCTCCGATCGTCCGGCGGAGGATCGCCTGCGCCCGCGCGACGATCTCCGCGAGGCTGAAGGGCTTCGTCACGTAGTCGTCGCCGCCCGCCCGCAGCGCCTCGACCTTGTTCTCGGTCGCGTCCTTCGCGGTCAGGAACAAGACCGCGCTCTTGAAGCCGCGCGCTCGCAGGCGCCGCCCGACCTCGATCCCCTCGATGTCGGGAAGCATCCAGTCGAGCACGATCAGGTCGGGCTCTTCCCGACTGACGGCGTCGAGCGCCTGCCGGCCGTTGTACGCCTCCTCGACCTCGTAGCCCTCGTAACGCAGAGCGGTCGCGACCGCGTCGACGATCGAGGGCTCGTCGTCGACGACGAGGATCCGGTGCCTGTCGTTCGTGGTGCTCATGGGCCACATGGTGGCAGCGGTTCTTGTGAATCGCCTGTGAGAGCGCAAATCGGCATGATCTCGCGCGATGGCCACGGACACGCGCACGATCGGGCACGCGGCGGCGACCGTCGGAGACGCCCTGCGGAGCGCCGGCTACTCCGAGGCGGGCGTCGTCGACCTGCTCGGCGACGACGCGTACTCAGGCGGAGCCGAGGATGTCCCGGTCAACGAGCGCATGCTTCCGGACACGAAGCTCGCGACCGTCGTGCGGGCGTTCTTCCTCCTGCGCCCCGTCCCGTTGGATGACGCGGTCGCGGCGCTCGGGCGGGACGCGGTCGAGGCGCTCGAGCCCGCAGGGCTCGCCGACGTCGGCGACGAGGTCGTCCCCCGGGCGCGGATCCTTCCGGTCGACGACCTCTACGTCGCGGCGGACGGCTTTTCCCGCGACCTCGACGACCCGCACGACTACGTCGCCGCCTACACGCCGACGGCGCGGCTGCTCGACACGCTGACGCCGCGTCGCCGCGTCGAGCGCGCGCTCGACGTCGGCACGGGCAGCGGCGTCCACGCGCTCCGCGCGGCCGGGCACGCCGGCCACGTGATCGCGACGGACGTGAACCCGCGCGCGCTCGAGTTCACCCGCCTGAACGCGGCGCTCAACGGGCTGACGAACATCGAGACCCGCAGCGGCAGCCTGTTCGAGCCTGTCACCGGCGAGAAGTTCGACCTGATCACCTGCAACGCGCCGTACGTCGTCTCGCCCGAGCGCCGTTGGGCGTACCGCGACGCCGGCGGAACAGCGGATGAGGTCTCCGAGCGCATCGTCGCCGAGTCGGCGGCGCACCTCGCCGAGGGAGGGTTCGCCACGATGCTCGTCAGCTGGGTCGCCGAGGACGAGGACGAGCCCGACGAGCGAGTCGTTGCCTGGGCCGAGCGGACCGGTTGCGACAGCTGGATCCTCGTCGCGGAGGAGACCGACCCGCTCGGTCACGCCGCGGCGTGGAACTCGCACCTCGAAGGCGACCCCGAGGCCTACGGCGCCGCGCTCGACGAGTGGGCGCGCTACCTCGACGAGCTCGGCGTGCGCTGGGTGAGCGACGGCGCAGTGATCCTCAAGGGGCGCTCCGGCGGCGAGCCGACGGTCCGCGTCGACTCGGTCGACGAGGACGACGTCGAGGAGTCCGGCGAGCAGATCGAGCGTGCGTTCGAGAATCGCGCGCGACTCGAGGAGCTCGGGCGGAACGACCTGCTCGAGCTGAGCCTGTCGGTGGCGATGCCCCTCAGGGTTCAGCACGAGCTGGAGCCCACGGTCGACGCGCCGGTCCCGACAGACGCGGTCGCCGTCCTCGCGAGCGGCACGAACTCCGCCGTGGACACGACGCCCGACGCGCTCGAGATCCTCGAGCTCCTCGACGGGGAGACGCCTCTCGAAGATGCCGTCGAAGAGGTCGCGGACCTGCGCGAGCTCGACGACGACGAGCTGAGGGAGTTTCGGCGCGACGTGCTCGACCTCTGCGAAGAGCTGCTCGAGCTCGGTGCGCTCCGCCTGGACTGAGACGACCCGGCGACGCGTCCTCTTCGGCGCGCTCGCGCTCTGTTGGCTGTTGCTCGGCGTTCTCGGATTGCTGGGACTGCCCGCGTTCGTCGCGGTGTTCGTGCTGGGGCTGCTCGCGTTCAAGACGCTCGACCCCGACGCTGCGCCGACCCGCACGGTGGTGGCCACGAAGCGCAACGTCGTGCTGGGCTTCGCCGCCCTCGCCGTGTTCGTCCCGCTCGCGGCCGGGCCGGGGCTGCTGCTCGGAACGATGGACGTCGACCTCGCCCTGACGCTGGCGGGCGTGCTCTCCGCCGTCATCCTCGTGCTCGCGCTGGCCGCGGAGACGGCAGAGGGAAGGGGACGCGCGCGGCTCGGCAAGCGCGAGCTCGTCCTCTCGCTCACGGTGTTGCTCGCGTTCGTCGCGTCCTACCATGCGGGCGACCTCTTCCTCGCGATGGTCGCCGTCGCGATCGTGCTGCCGGCCGTTCTGTTCGCAGTGCGCGTGCGGCACGCACGCACGGAGGATCTCGAGCCCGGGCTCCTTCGCCGGCTCCCGTATGCCACGCAGGCGGTGAACGTGTGGATCTTCGCAGCACTGCTCGGCGCCGCGAGCCTGCCCGGGACGTTCGCGCTCTACGAGCTTCTGTTTCCCGGCTCACATCGGACGATCGTGCTCGCGTTCTGGATCGGGCTCGCCGCGCTCGCCCTGCTCGCAATCGTCCCGCGCAGGCGGATCTCGCTCGCGTTCAACTTCCTCGTCGCGCTCGGCTCGCTGTTCCTCGCTCTCCAGCTCGTGCAGCTCGAGCGCGGCCCGGAGGACGCCGTCGCGATCGACCTGCCGTTCGAGGGCGTGTGGTTCGTCGCCTCGGGCGGCCGGAGCGCCCTCGTCAACGGCCACTACCCGCTGCGCGCGCAGCGGCACGCGCTCGACCTCTTCCAGGTCCGCGACGGGAAGACGCACCGCGGCGGGGCCGACCTGCTCACGAACTACTACACCTACAGCAAGCGGCTGCTCGCGCCGGGCGACGGCAGAGTCACGGTGGTGATCGACTCGCGGCCGGATGCGCCCGTCGGGGACAGCGATCTCGAGCATCCCGAGGGGAACATCGTCGTCGTCGACATCGGTGGCGGCCGCTACGTCCTCTACGCGCACCTGAAGCAGGGCAGCGCGCGCGTGCGCGTCGGCGACCGCGTCGTGTCCGGACAGGACATCGGTCTCGTCGGCGACTCGGGGAACTCGGACGAGCCGCACCTGCACATCCAGGTGCAGAACTCGTCGACGTTCGAGATCTCGGACGACGACCTCGAGACGTTCCCGATTCTCTTCCGCGACACGATCGTGATGCGCGACGACGTCGCACACCCACGGACGAACGCGGACGCCCGGCGCGGCGACGAGATCGGGGGCCGCTAGCGGTTGTGGTTCACGACCTCGACGTTGTGACCGTCGGGGTCGAGCACGAACGCGCCGTAGTACCCCTTGTGGTACTCGGGACGCTCGCCCGGGCCTCCGTTGTCGCGGTACCCCGCCGCGGTGACGTCGCGATGAAACGCCTTGACCGTCTCGTCGTCGTCGGCCGCGAACGCCAAGTGGAACGGCTTGGTCGGCGTCCCTTCGACGAGCGAGAACGAGCCGCTCCCACCGGCGAAGCGGACGCGAGTCGGCGTGTCATCCCTGAGGCGGTAGCCGGCGAACGGCGCGACGAGCTCGTAGAAGGCCTTCGCCGCCGCGACGTCCGCGACGCGGATCCAGAGGTGGTCGATCCCTACGCCCCGCATCGCGCCGTGATGCACCGCCTCGATGCTGTTGCCGTCCGGGTCGAGCAGGAACGAGCCGTAGTAGTCATCGCGGTACTGCGGGCGCCAGCCCGGTGCGCCGTCGTCCCGGTAGCCGGCTTCGGTGCCGGCCCGCCAGAAGTCGTCAACATGGCCGCGCGTCGGTGCGACGAAGGCGATGTGCAGCCCACTCGTCGCCGCCTCGGCTTCCGCGAACGAGAAGTCGTCCCACTCGGTGTACGTCTCGTCGCCCCCCGGCCGTTCGATCCCGAGCGTGCGCAGCACGGTGTCGTAGAACTGCGTCGCGGCGTCGCGATCCGAGACCCGGATCGTGACGTGGTCGAACACGGCTAGAGCCCGACGACGTCGTCGGGCCGGACCGGCACACGCACGAGCGGACGGCCGGTCGCGTCCCGAAGCGCCGCGACGATCGCGGCGGTGGAGACAACCGTCGGCGGCTCGCCGACCCCCTTGACACCGTACGGCGCGCTCGGCTCCGGAACCTCCACGAGCACCGAGTCGACCGGCGGCATGTCGAGAGTCGTCGGGATCAGGTAGTCGGTGAAGCTCGCGTTCGTGATCAGCCCGCCGCGCGTCTGGATCTCCTCCATCAGCGCCAGCCCGAGACCCTGCGCGGTGCCGCCCTCGATCTGACCTTCCACCGCGACCGGGTTGATCGCGGCGCCGACGTCCTGTGCCGTTCCGATCCAGACGACACGCGTGAGGCCGAGATCGACATCGACCTCCGCAACGACGCGCATCGCCGCGCACGCGAAGGCGACATGCGAGCGCTCGCCCGTGGTCTGACCCGTCTCGGGGTCGAGTGGGCTCGTGCGCGGGTGCCGGTAGATCCGCTCCACGTCGACCTCTCCCCTGGACACCTCGCGCTCCTCGACTGCGGCGCGACACGCGAGCTGCACCGCACCGGCCGCCATCCACGTCATGCGCGACGCCGACGTCGAGCCCGACGAGTCGACGGTCGCCGTGGTGTGCGGGGCAAGGGTGACGTCATCCGTGCCGAGCTCGGTTCGCGCGACCTGCAGGATCACGTTCGTCACGCCCTGGCCGACCTCCGCTGCCGCACAGTGCACCTCTGCGCTTCCGTCGGCGCGCAGCTGAACCCGCGCCGCGCAGTAGTCGTCGAAGCCCTCCGAGTAGCAGATGTTCTTGAACCCGACCGCGAAGCCGACGCCGCGGCGCACACCCTCCCCGCGCGTCGTGTTGCCCGCCCCTCCGGGGAGCCCGATCGCCTCCCGCGGCAGCGGCTCGGGCTCGGGGATCGGCAGCTCGGCGGCGCGGCGGATCACCTCGGCGACCGGCAGCGACCCCTCGAGCTTCTGACCGGTCGGGAGCACGTCGCCCGGCGCCAGCGCGTTGCGGAGCCGCAGCTCGACCGGGTCGAGCCCGAGGGCGTCCGCGAGCTTGTCCATCTGCGCCTCGGCGGCGAAGCACGTCTGCACAGCGCCGAAGCCGCGCATCGCTCCGCAGGGCGGGTTGTTCGAGTAGACGCACGTCGACTCGAGCAGCGCGTTCGCGACCGCGTAGGGACCGCATGCGAACGCCGCCGCGTTCGACGTCACCGCGGTCGACGAGGACGCATACGCCCCGCCGTCGAGCAGGATCCGCATGCGGACGCAGACGAGCTTCCCGTCGCGGTCCGCTCGGTGCTCGGCCCAGATCTTCGCCGGGTGCCGATGCACGTGGCCGACGAACGACTCCTCGCGGTTGTAGACCATCTTCACGGGCCGACTCGTGTGCAGCGCGAGCAGCGCGCTGTGGATCTGCATCGACAAGTCCTCGCGCCCACCGAACGCGCCGCCGACGCCGGCGAGGTGGATGCGAACCCGCTCGGGCTCGAGGCCGAGGCACGGCGCGATCTGGTCCCGGTCGACGTGCAGCCACTGCGTCGCGACGTAGATGTCGACGCCGCCCTCGCCGTCGGGAATCGCAAGACCGGATTCCGGGCCGAGGAACGCCTGGTCCTGGATCCCGAGCTCGTAGACGCCGGACACGGACACATCGCCACTCGCGTCCGGGTCGCCGTGCCGGATCACGAGGTGTCGCACGACGTTCGAGCGCTGGTCGTCGAGGTAGCCGTGGCCGTGCGTCCAGCGCTGGTCGTGGATCGGCTCCTGCTCCATCGCGCGTTCCATGTCGACCACGGGCTCGAGCGGCTCGTACTCGATCTTGATCCGTTCGGCTGCCCTGCGCGCCTGCTCGGGGTGCTCGGCCGCGACGAGCGCGACGGGCTCGCCGAAGTAGCGCACCTTCCCGAGCGCGAGCACCGGCTGGTCGGGGAACTCGAGGCCGTAGCGCTTCTGCCCGGGCACGTCCTCGTGCGTCAGCACCGCGTGCACGCCGGGCGACGTCAGCGTCTCGCTCAAGTCGATCTCGACGATGCGCGCATGCGCGTGCGGGCTGCGCAGCGTATGGCCCCAGAGCATCCCGGCCGCATAGAGGTCGCTCGAGTACGCGAACTCGCCCGTCGTCTTCGGGATCCCGTCGACGCGCTTGACGCTCTCGCCCACCCGGCCGAGTGGAAGGGTCTTGCTCACTCGGCTGCCAGCCGGACCGCGTCGAAGATCTTCGAGTAGCCCGTGCAGCGGCAAAGGTTGCCCGAGAGCGCCTCGCGGATCTCGTCGTCGCTCGGCTTCGGGTTGTGAGCGAGCAGGTCGGCGGTGGCGACGACAAGGCCGGGCGTGCAGAAGCCGCACTGCACCGCTCCCGCCTCGACGAACGCCTCCTGCACGCGATGGAGCTCGCCGTCTTCGGCCAGCCCCTCGACGGTGACGACCTCGTGTCCGTCGGCCTGCGCGGCGAGCACGAGGCACGCGCAGACGAGCGTGCCGTCGAGCAGCACCGAGCACGACCCGCACTCGCCTTGCTCGCACGCGTTCTTCGAGCCGGGAAGACCCAGGCCCTCGCGCAGCGCGAAGAGAAGGCTCTCGCCCTCCCAGACGTCCGCCTCGCGCTTCTCGCCGTTGACGGTGAGCTCGATCTTCACGCCGTGCACCGGTCCAGCGCGCGCTTCGTCAGCACGCGCAGCGCGTGGCGGCGGTACGCGGCGGTGCCACGAACGTCGTCGATCGGGCTGGCCGTTTCCGCGACGAGGTCGGGGAACGACTCGGCGTCGCCGAGCGGCGCGCGGACGAGCGTCGGCACGGGCCCCGCGGAGCCGAACGCCGCGCGAAGCTCGCCGTCGACGCGCACCGCGAGCGAGACGACCGCGATCACCATCGCGTTTCGCGGGCCGACCTTCATGAACGTCTGCCTGCCGCCGGTCTCGACCAGCAGCCCGACGACGAGCTCGTCGTCGGCGAGGACGTTCTGCTTCGGTCCGACGAGGAAGTCCGTCAGGGCGACGACGCGCGTGCCGCGAACGCTCGCGAGCTCGACCTGCGCGCCCGAGACGAGCAGCGGCGGCAGGGCGTCGCCGGCCGGCGACGAGGTCCCGAGGTTCCCGCCGATCGTCCCCCGGTTCCGGATCTGCGGCGACCCCACCGTGCGCGAGGCCTCCGCCAGCGCGGGCAGGAGGCCGGCGAGCGGCTCTTCCATCGCCTCCGCGTAGGTGAGACCCGCGCCGAGCCGCAGGGTGCCGTTCTCACGCGACCAGCCCCGGAGCTCGGGGACCTCGTTCAGGTTCAGGAGGGCGCCCGGCCGGAGCCGGTCGAAGTTGATCGCGACCATCACGTCGGTGCCGCCGGCGATCGGCACGGCGTCGCGGCGCTCCGCCTTCAGCCGCAGCGCTTCCTCCAGCGAAAGCGGACTCAGGACGTCCACGGCGCCTAGGGTAGTACGTTAGGAGCCGATGGCCGACCTTGCGCGCCGACTGGCCGTTGCCCGCGGCGACGAGCCGGCCGACCTCGTCATCCGAGGCGGACGCGTGCTCTCCGTGTTCACGCGGGAATGGCTCGAGACGGATGTCGCGATCGCCGACGGCTTCATCGCCGGGCTGGGCGACTACGAGGGGGGCGAGACGCTCGACGCCTCCGGCCGCTGGGTCGTGCCGGGCTTCGTCGACGCCCACATGCACCTCGAGTCCTCGAAGCTGCTCGTCGACGAGTTCGCACGGCTCGTGCTCCCCCTCGGTACGACCGCGGTGGTCGCCGACCCGCACGAGATCGCGAACGTGCTCGGCACCGACGGCGTCCACTGGCTGCTCGACGCCTGCGACGAAGTGCCGCTCGACGTCTTCGTGATGGCGTCGTCGTGCGTGCCTGCGTCGCGGTTCGAGTCGCCGCGGCGCGAGCTGACGCCGGGCGACCTCGAAGGACTGCTTCGCCGGCGACGGGTGATCGGGCTCGCCGAGATGATGAACTTCCCCGGCGTGATCGCGGGCGACGAGCGCGAGCTCGCGAAGCTCCGGCTCGACGGCGCGTCGCACGTCGACGGCCACGCGCCGGGCGTCCTCGGGAAGCAGCTGAACGCGTACGCCGCGTCCGGCATCCGCTCCGACCACGAGGCGTACTCGGCGGAGGAAGGGCGCCAGCGCCTGCGCGCCGGGATGTGGCTGCTGATCCGCGAGGCGTCGGCCGCTCGCAACCTCCACGCGCTGCTGCCGGTCGTGCGCGAGTTCGGCCCGGCGCGGATCGCGTTCTGCACCGACGACCGCGAGCCCGAGCACATCGTCGACGAGGGTCACATCAACTCGATGGTGCGCGCGAGCGTCGAGCAGGGGATCGCACCGGAGGACGCGCTGGTGATGGCGTCCCGGAACGGTGCGTCGTGGCACGGCCTCTCGCACCTCGGCGCGATCGCGCCGGGCTATCAGGCCGACCTGCTCGTGCTGCCCGACCTCGAGCGCTTCGAGCCGGAGCTCGTCCTGAAGCGCGGCCTGCCCGTCGGCGAGATCGAGCGCCCCTCGGTGCCGGAGTGGGTCAAGCACACCGTGCGAGCAGCGCCAACGTCGACCAGCGACTTCGCGCTGCGCTCGGCCGGCGGGAAGGTGCGCGTGATCGGCGTCGTGCCCGACCAGATCGTCACCGAGGCGCTCGTCGAGGAGCCGACGATGCGCGACGGACAGGTCCTCGCGGACGCCGAGCGCGACCTCGCGAAGATCGCCGTCGTCGAGCGCCATCTCGGCACCGGCCGGATCGGCCTGGGTCTCGTCCGCGGCTTCGGGCTGCGCGACGGCGCGCTCGCGTCGACGATCGCGCACGACGCGCACAACATCGTCGCGGTCGGAATGAACGACAGCGACCTGCAGCGCGCGGTCGAGCGGCTCGTGGAGCTCGGCGGCGGAATCGTCGTCGTCTCGGACGGCGAGGTGCGCGCAGAGTTGCCGCTCCCCGTGGCCGGCCTGCTCTCGGACCGGCCGCTGGCCGAGGTCGTCGCGGCGAGCCGCGCGTGCGTGGAAGCCGCGCGCGGGCTCGGCTGCACGCTGCCCTCGCCGTTCCAGTCGCTGGCCTTCCTGGCGCTCTCGGTGATCCCGAGCCTGAAGATCACGGACTACGGCCTCGTCGACGTCGACGCCTTCGAGCTCGTGCCGCTCGAGGTGTGAGCACGCTCTACGCCAACGCGCACGTCGTGACGCTCGACGACGCGCGGAGCGAGCACGCCGGCGGCTGGCTGCTCGTCGAGGACGGTTTCGTGCGCGGCGTCGGCGCCGGCGCGGAGCCCGAGAGCGACGAGCGCGTCGACCTCGGCGGCAAGGTCGTCACGCCTGGGCTCGTCAACACCCACCATCACCTGTACCAGACGCTCACGCGCGCGCGGGCGCAAGAGGCCGACCTCTTCTCGTGGCTGCGCGAGCTGTACCCGGTCTGGGCGCGCGTCGACGCGGAGGCGGAGTATGCGGCCGCCCGAACCGGCCTCGCCGAGCTCGCGCTCTCCGGTTGCACGACCGTGTTCGACCACCACTACGTCTTCCCGCGCGGGCGCACCGGGCTGGTCGAGGCAGAGGTGCAGGCGGCGCGCGAGCTCGGGGTCCGCATCGTCGCCTCGCGCGGCTCGATGGATCTCGGCGAGTCCGACGGCGGGCTTCCTCCCGACGAGCTCGTCGAGGACCTCGACGCGGTGCTCGCCGACACCGAGCGGCTCGCGGGCGAGCTCCACGAGCCAGGCCCCGGTGCCTTCGTCCAGCTGGCGGTCGCTCCCTGCTCCCCGTTCTCGGTGACGGGGAAGCTGATGGAGGAGTCGGCCGCACTCGCGCGCCGGCTCGGCCTCCCGCTGCACACGCACCTCGCCGAGACGGTCGAGGAGGACGCGTACTGCCGCGAGCTCTACGGCTGCACGCCGGTCGAGTACCTCGAGCGGCTTGGCTGGCTCGCTGACGACGTCTGGTGCGCGCATGGCGTCCACCTGCGCGACGAAGAGATCCGCCGCTTCGGCGAGACGGGCACCGGCGTCGCGCACTGCCCGACGTCGAACCTGCGACTCGGTGCCGGGATCGCCCCGGTGCGCGACCTCCTGGACGCGGACGTGCGCGTCGGGCTGGGCGTCGACGGCTCTGCCTCGAACGAGCGGAGCGACCTCTTCTTCGAGGTCAAGCAGGCGCTGCTCGTCGCCCGCGGCCGCGGCGGGCCGGAGGCGATGACCGTCCGCGACGCGCTCGCGCTCGGCGCCCGCGGCGGCGCCGCCGTGCTCGGGCGAGACGACATCGGCTCGCTCGAGCCTGGCAAGTGCGCGGATTTCGCGGTCTGGAGGGTCGACGGGCTCGAGCTCGGCGGCGCCGAGGATCTCGTCGCGGGGCTGGTCTTTTCGGCTCCCCACCGGGTCGACCGCCTGGTGGTCGGCGGCGAGGACGTCGTGCGCGACGGGCACCTCGTCAGGGCCGACGAGGACGAGATCGCGCGCGAGCATCGCCGCGAAGCGACAAGATTCGCGGCATGAGCCTCTCCACCCACGTCCTCGACACCGAGCGGGGCCGCCCGGCGGAAGGTGTTCGCGTCGAGCTCTACCGCGGCGCGGAGCAGATCGCCGACGGGGCGACCGACGCCGACGGCCGGATCGCCGACCTCGCACCGGGGCTCGAGGCGGGCGTCTACCGGATCGTCTTCCACCCGCCGTCGCCGTTCTTCCGACGCGTCGAGCTCGAGGTGGAGCTCGGCGACGGCCACACGCACGTCCCGCTTCTCGTCTCGTCCTACGCGTGCGCGAGCTACCGCGGCAGCTGAGCGTCGACGAGCTGGCCGAGCTGTTCGAGGGCCGCTCGCGGTTCGTGGAACGGCTCGCCGAGCTTCCCAATCCGCTCGACTCCGCGTTCGACCTCGTCGGCGAGGTGCCGGAGGACGAACTCGTCGAGGCGCTCGAAGCTCACCCGCAGATCGGCGCGAAGAACCTCTCCGAGCGCTCGGCGCAGGAGCAGGGCCCCAGCGAGAGCGCCGCGGTCGAGACCGAGCTCGCGTACCTGAACCAGGTCTACGAGGAGAAGTTCGGGTTCCGCTTCGTCGTGTTCGTCAACCGGCGGCCGAAGAGCGAGATCGCCGACGTGCTCCGCGCGCGGCTCGAGCACTCCCGGGAGGAAGAGCTCGAGACCGCGGTGCGCGAGCTCGTCGCGATCGCGCGCGACCGCTGGGAACGCCCGTGATCTTCGTCGACGCGTACCTCGTCGATTGGCTCGACCTGCTGATCCGCTGGCTGCACGTCATCGCAGCGATCGTGTGGATCGGGACGTCGTTCTACTTCGTCGCCCTCGACAGCCACCTGCTTCCGCCGCGCAAGTCCCGCGACTCCGACGAGGGCGTCGGAGGCGAGTCGTGGGAGATCCACGGCGGCGGCTTCTACCGCATCCACAAGTTCCGCGTCGCGCCGGAGACGATTCCCGAGCCTCTGCACTGGTACAAGTGGGAGGCGTACACGACCTGGCTGAGCGGCTTCGCGCTGCTCGTCGTCCTCTACTACCTCGACGCGGACAGTTACCTCGTCGACCCGTCGGTGCGAGACCTCGGCACCGGAACGGCGATCGCGATCAGCATCGCCCTGCTCGCGCTCGCGTGGCTCGTCTACGACGGGCTCTGCCGCCTGCTCGGCAACCGCGAGCTCCTGCTCGCCGCCGCGCTCGTCGCGTTCGTCGCAGCGTCTGCCTACACGGTGAGCGAGCTCTTCAGCGCACGGGCGCTGCCGATCCAGCTCGGCGCGATGCTCGGGACGATGATGGTCGGCAACGTCCTCTTCGTGATCATTCCGGGCCACTGGGAGCTCGTGCACGCGAAGCGCGCCGGTCGCGAGCCCGACCCGGTGCACGGGATCAAGGGCAAGCAGCGGTCGGTGCACAACAACTACCTGACGCTGCCCGTCGTGTTGGCGATGCTCGGCCCGCACTTTCCCTTCGCCTTCGCGGGCGAGCACGGTTGGCTCGTCCTCGTCGCGCTGATGCTCGTCGGCGCGTGGATCCGCCTCTACTTCAACCTCCGGCACCGGGGTCGGACGGTCTGGTGGATCCCGGCGAGCGCCGCGCTCGCGGTGCTCGCGATCGCGATCGCGATCCGCCCCGACGACGCGGAGCCCGCAAGCGCCAAAGCGGTGCCAGTCGGAGAAGTCTTCGCGATCGTCGAGCGGCGCTGTGCCGTGTGCCACTCGATGACGCCGAGCGACCCGTCGTTCTCTTCAGCGCCGGGCGGGATCGCGTTCGACACGCCGGAGCAGATCAGCGCCCGAGCGGCCGCGATCGAGGAGCAGGCGGTGCGCACGCGCGCGATGCCGCTCGGGAACGTCACCGGGATGACCGACGCCGAGCGCGAGCTCCTCGGCCGCTGGATCGCGCAGGGCGCTAAGGTCGCGCCGTGATCGAGATCACCGCAGGGGAGTTCCGCTTCGTCGCTCGCTTCGAGGACGAGGCGGCACCCGAGACCGTCGCGGCCTTTCGGCGTCTGCTCCCGCTCGAGTCGAAGATCATCCACTGCCGCTGGAGCGGCGAGTCGAACTGGATTCCGTTCGGTGACCTCGAGCTCGGGATCGGACCGGAGAATGCGACGTCCTACCCGGCGCCTGGGCAGTTGCTCCTCTACCCCGGCGGCTTGAGCGAGACCGAGCTCCTCTTTCCATATGGGCACTGCGCGTTTGCGAGCAAGGCGGGGCCGCTCGCCGGCAACCATTTCGCGACGATGACGGAGGGGCACGAGCACCTCGCCGAACTCGGCCGCCGGACCCTCTGGGACGGCGCCCACGAAATCACCTTCACCGAGCGCTGAGCCGCCGCAGCGTCGCGGTCAGCACCGCGACGGCGTGCGCGATGTCCTCCTCGCTCGTCAGCTCCTCGGGCGAGTGGCTCACGCCGCCGTTGAGGCTGCGGACGAAGAGCATCCCCGTCTCGACGCCCGCTGCGGCCAGCACGCCCGCGTCGTGCCCCGCACCCGAGGGGAGCTCGACCGCGGGGGCCGCGATCCGCTCGATCTCCTCGCGCAGAACAGAACGGATCGAATCGTCGAGCTGAACCGGCGCCAGGTCGACGCCCGGATCGAGGTCGAGCGCGTCGAGGAGGCGCGCCAGCCGCTCCTCGTCGGGCGCGCGAGCGTCGACAGTCAGCCGCACGCGCCCGGGGATCACGTTCACGGCGCCGGGCTCGACCTCGAGCACGCCGACCGTCGCGACCGCACCCTCGATCGCCTTGGCCGCATCCCGCACACGGAGCACGTACTCCGACGCCTGCACGAGCGCGTCGTAGCGCGCGTCCATCGGCGACGTGCCGGCGTGGCCGGCCGTCCCCTCGAAGACCACCTCACGCCGGGTCGAGCCGACGATGCCGGTGACGACGCCGAGCGCGGCCCCCGCGTGCTCGAGCACAGGCCCCTGCTCGATGTGCAACTCGACGTAGCGTCCGGGCAGTGGCCCCGTCTGCGCCAGCGCGAAGCTTCCGAAGCAGCCGCGCTCCTCGTCGCGAAACGCGACGACACCGAGCGTGCGAGCGCTCGCACCGACCGCGGCGACTGCTTCGATCGCCGCGACGACGCCGAGCGCACCGTCGTACTTGCCTCCGTCCGGGACGCTGTCGAGGTGCGAGCCGGCCCAGACCTCCGGCAGCTCGCGCTGCGAGCCACGCAACCGGCCGATGACGTTCCCGAACGGGTCTCGCGTCACCGCGAACCCCGCCTCCTCCATCCACTGCTCGGCGAGCGCGCAGGCCTCGCTCTCGGCCTCGCTCCCGGCCTGGCGATTCGCTCCACGGCCTCCTCCCAGCGCGTAGAGCGCCTCGAGTCGCTCGATCAGCGTCGTCATGCCTGAGCTTTTAGCGCACAGAGCCGGACCGCGGCCGTCTGCAATGCCACCTACACTGCCTCGGTGAGTCTCACCTGGACGGAGGCGCCGGCGGCCCACGCGGCGCAGATCTACACCGAGTCCGACGAGCTCGCCGATTCCGTCGCCGCGTACTTCGCCGCCGGCTTCGACGAGGGTGAGCCCGCGATCCTCGTTGCGACCGCGACGCACACGAGCCTCGTGCTCGAACGCCTGGCCGCCGCCGGCTGGGACGCGAAGCGAATCGACAAGCTTGGACTGCTCGTCAGCGCCGACGCAGACGCGACGCTCGAACAGCTCATGGACGGCCAGGTTCCCGGCGACGCCGCGTTCGAGCGGATCGTCGGTGGGCTGCTCGACGAGCTCGAAGCGCGCTTCCCCGAGACCCGCGTTCGCGTCTACGGCGAGATGGTCGACGTGCTGTGTCAGCGAGGCCAGCAGCGTGCCGCGGTCGCGCTCGAGGAGTTGTGGAACCGCCTCGCAGGCACCCGTCGCTTCGCGCTCCTCTGCGGCTATCGGTGCGACGTCTTCGACCGGGAGTCGCAGGTCGCGACGCTCCGCGACGTCTGCAACCTGCACACCCATGTCGCCTCGGGCGCGGATGACGACCGACTCGCACACGCCGTCGACGACGCCCTCGTCGGCGTGCTCGGCGCGCAGGGCGCCGGCCAGGTGTACTCGCTCGTCGGCCCGGAGATCCGCGAGCGCCGTGTGCCCTCGCCCCAGCTCGCCCTGATGTGGGTCAGCGAGAACATGCCGATGAACGCGGAGCGGATCCTCGCCGCCGCCCGGACCCGCTACCTCGACACACCCGCCTCGCTCATTCCGGCAGGCACCGCCGACGGCGCGCCGAGGCGCCCCGAGCCGGAAGCGTTGCGCGCGCTGCTGCGCAAGGCAACGCGCACCAGACGCCTGTTCTAGCTCGGTTGGCAACGCCACCTACCGCGGCTACCATCGCCTCGATGAGCGCGCGGCAAATCCGCCTCGCTGCATGCGTTGCCCTCGTAACGCTGGCCGGCGTGCTGGCACTCGCGGGGGACACGTTCGCCGCCGAGAGCGCACCGGCGGCGTCGCGTTGCTGTTTTCGCGTCGACACTCTCGTTCAGGCCGAGCTGGACGTGATCTTCAACAGCACCCGGGTGGGCGGCATGGTCGGGCATCAGGAGGCGCTGGTCACGTACCGCGGCGTCGAATTGCTCATGCTCTCCGCGGACGGCACGCTCCGCCGCGCCAACGGCGGTGCCGGCGTCGCGTTCGGAAAGGCTCTGGTGAAGAACGAGATCGGCGAGGTTCTCCCCGACCAGACCTACAAGTACATCGCCAAGTGCAACAAGAGCCAGACGACGACGACCTACAGGGCCGACTCGCGCGCACTCGTGCGCTCTGCAGCCGGTGATGCCACCCGGCTCGTGGTCCAGGCCGGCCGCGCGGCGCGCACTGCCGCGGCGGCCGCGGACAAGGGCTGCGACCGCACGGGACACGGGATCGGGGCCGGCGATCTCGACGGGTTGAGCCCGGGCGGGGCGGCGACCGTCCTCGTGACCGCGCCGCCGGCGTCCGCCTTTCTCGGCACGAAGGCCTTCAGGGCTGCGCACCGCATCAGCTTCGACGACGACCATCCCCACAATCCGGGAACGCTCCAGCACGACCAGGTCGGCGGCATGACCGCCAACCTGTGCTTCCGCTACGTCAGCCCGGGTCGGCTGAAGGCCGAAGCGGCGAAGATCCGAGCGCTCGCGGGCAAGAAACCGTCGGCGGCGCGAACGCTGCCCTGTCGCTAGCGTGACCGATGCGCTGACCGCGCAGAAGTGCGTCGCGTGCCGGCGGGACGCCCCGACCGTCACCGACGCCGAGGTCGCCGAGCTCCACCCGCAGGTCTCGGAGTGGGAGCTCGTCGAGGTCGACGGAATCAAGCGGCTGCGCCGCGTCTTCGCGTTCGACGACTTCGCACAAGCGCTCCGGTTCACGCAGAAGGTCGGTGAGGCTGCGGAGGCCGAAGGTCACCACCCGGCGCTCCTCACCGAGTGGGGTCGAACGACGGTCAGCTGGTGGACGCACAAGATCAAGGGCCTCCACCGCAACGACTTCATCATGGCCGCGAAGACCGACGAGCTCTACCAGTCGGTCGGCCGGTAGTCCTTCAGGAACTCGCCCCACATGTGCTCGCCGGTGTTGAAGCCGCCGATGATCGGGTCGACGACCCGCGCGGCACCGTCGACGATGTCGAGCGGCGGGCGGAACCCGTGCTCCGCCGTCTTCTGGACCGCAATGTGAACGGGGTCCTCGTCGCTCACCCAGCCCGTGTCGACGCTGTTCATGTGGATCCCGTCGGCGTGATAGTCCGCGGCTGACGTTCGCGTCATCATGTTCAGCGCGGCCTTCGCCATGTTCGTGTGGGGATGCCGCGTCGTCTTGAACCGGCGGTAGAACTGCCCCTCGACCGCCGACACGTTGACGACGTGCTTGTCGCGCTCGGGCGTGCGCAGCAGCAGCGGCTTCAGGCGCGCGTTCAGCACGAACGGAGCGACGGCGTTCACGAGCTGGGTCTCGAGGAGCTCGATCGTCGGCACCTCGGCCAGCAGGAGCCGCCACGAGTTCCGCTCGCGGAGGTCGACTTGCTGCAGGTCCTGGTCGAGACGGCACTCGGGAAAGAGATCTCCCTGGCCCACGAGCTCGTCGGGCAGCAGCGGCACCTGTGAGAGCTCGGCCGAGCGCGTGACCCCGACCATCGGCTCCGGCCCCGCGCCGGAAAGGAGCATGTCCGAGCGGCGCAGCCCCTCGTACGCGCCGAGCAGCCGGCGAACGTGGGCGGGCATGGTCTCGGCCGACGCCTGCTCGAGCTCGAGCATGTGCCGGTAGAAGTCCGGCGGGCGGCGCACGGTCTGGCAAGCGTTGTTGACGATGAAGTCGAGCCGGTCGCGGGTCTCGTTCAGATGCCGGCAGAACTCCTCGACGCTCGGCGTGTGACGGAGATCGAGGCCGAAGACCTCGAGGCGATCGCCCCAGACGTCGAAGTCGGCCTCTTGCGCGTACCGGGCCGCTGCGTCCCGCGGGAACCGCGTCGTCACGATCAGCGCGGCTCCAGCTCGCAGCAGCTTGATCCCGGCCTGGTAGCCGATCTTCACCCGCCCGCCCGTGAGCAACGCGACCCGGCCCGAGAGGTCGGCCGTCTCGGTCCGCTTGGCGTAGTTGAAATCGCCGCACGAGAGGCAGAGCTGGTCGTAGAAGGGATGGATCTCGACGTAGCGCTGCTTGCACACGTAGCAGTGCTGGAGGTCGATCACCTCTCGACGCTCGACGTCGTCAACGTCGCGCTGCACGAAGTCGTCGGGCGCGAACACGTTCGGCGTCGTGAACACCGGTTTCTCGCGCAGCACGCGGATGCCCGTCTCGGCGAGCACGTTCTCGTCGTGCCGCTGCTTCGCCGCCTTCTCTCGGCGGCGGAGCGCCTTCCCCCACTGGCGCCGTTGGACGACGTCCGGGTTGAAGACGTCGCCGGCGGCGGCGAGGAGCCGATGCCGCTCCTCGAGCGACAGGTCGCCGAGCAGGCCGCGGTCTCGAACGACCGCTTCGAGCGCCTCGATCGCCTCCCGCAGGCGGGCGGCGTTGCCGTTCTCGTCAGGTTTCGCCACGGCCCGAGGGTAGCCGGGCCGGCGCGCTAGAGCTGCGAGCAGGCGGGCGTCGGGAAACGTGTGGACAACGCTTCCCTGGCGGAGTCTCGGAGCTGGCGCGCCGTATCGCGGGGAATCCAGAACGGGTTGCCGTTGACGACGAGAGAGTTCGGCGCCACGGCTGCAACGCCGCGCAGACCGGCGTAGACGACCAGCGCGGCGAGGTACGTCCCCACCCGGTTGGGATGGATGCCGTCCCACCGGTAGAGCGACAGGTCTGGCGCCCGCCGCTGCGCGGCCGCCCACGCCACGCCGCCCGGCAGCAGCCCCGTGTCGGCCCCGGCGGCGGCCGCGGAGTACGCGTCGATCACCTCGGACACGCCGGACCCACGCCGCGGCCAGACCATGAGCAGGAACGGTTGCGCCCCCCACTCGCGCGCCTCGTCGGCGAATGCCTTGGCGTAGAAGCAGAGATTCGCACGGCTCTCGGGGAGGACCGACGGTCCCTGCTGCAGGACGACCGCGTCCCAACCGCCGCCCAGCAGCGCCCCGCGCGCGCTTCCCGTGTTCCAGTTGCCCTGCAGCGTCACGGCGCTCGGAGCGACCGTGCGGTACTCGATCTTCTGCTTGTACGCCTTCGCGATCGCCGCGACGAACGCGGGCAGGTCGTTCGTCGACGTCTGGCTGTTCCCGATGAAGAGAACGCGAAGCGGCTTGGGGGTGGTCGGCGCGTCCGCGGCCCGGGCCAGACCCGAGACGAGCGCAAGCCCGAGCACCGCGACGAGCGCGAGCAGCGGAAGACGTTTGAGGCCATTCCCCATGAGAGGTAGGACGAACTCTACGGCGCCAGGTTGGGTGATGGTGCCCGGATTCGGCCGGTATTCAAGGTGGGCCGCATTTAGGTCGATAGCTCGTCTACGGCGTCCCCAATTGACCGTACCGCGCAAACCTGCGGTCCACAGTCATCGGCGCCTCGAACCGTCCGCCCTCAGCAGCGTGGGTCGGAGCACGGTCACCGCGGGATCCTCCGTCGGCGACGAGGCTCGACGAGGGAAGGACACAACTCATGACACGTTCGAACTTCAAACGCTGGACCGTCGGATCACGCCTGCGCGCACGTGCGACGTGGGCGACATCCCTGAGCGCGCTGTTCGCGCTCGGACTGCTGCTGACGGTTGTCGGCGGAGCTTCGGCAGCCGCGACACTGGTGCCGCTTGGCACCGCGGCCAACTTCGCAGTGCTGGCCGGCACGGGCGTCACGAACGTCCCGCCTTCCAGCATCACCGGGAGCGTGGGCGTCAGCCCGACGACCGGCGCGTCGATGACCGCACTCTCGTGCGCCGAGGTGAGCGGCACGATCTACTCGGTCGACGCGACCCCCGTCCTCCCGTGCCGCGTGACCGACGCGACGCTGCTCGGGATCGCGAAGAACGACCTGTCGACCGCGTATGACAACGCGGCTGGGCAGACCCCTGACACCACGTACCCGGCCGGCGAGAATCAGCTCGGCTCGCTGAACCTCGTGCCCGGCGTCTACCGCTTCGGCCATGGCACGACGGCCAACTTGATCGGCAACCTGACGCTCACCGGCGATGCCAACTCGGTGTGGGTCTTCCAGGCCACCTCCGACCTCGTGACTGCCACGTCGAGCACGATCACGCTCTCGGGCGGCGCGCAGGCCTGCAACGTGTTCTGGCAGGTCGGCAGCTCCGCGACGCTCGGCAACAGCTCGTCGTTCGTCGGCACGATCATGGCGCTGACCAGCATCACCGTGAACTCGGCCGCCACTGTCCAGGGTCGTGTGCTGGCCCAGACCGGCCTCGTGTCGCTCAACAACAACACGATCACGAGCTCGACGTGTGCCGCACCGCCCGCAACGACCGCCACCACGGCAGCGGCGACGACCGCGACGACGGCGACCACCGCGACGACGACCACGACTGCGGGGACGACGACCACTGCGGGGACGACGACGACCACGACTCCGAGCACGACTCCGGCCACCACGACTCCGGCGACGAGCACCACGCCGACCGCGACCACGCCGGTTCCTGCCGCTGCGGTCAAGGCCGCCGCAGCCAAGGAGGCCGCCGCAGCGAAGAAGGCTGCCGCCTCGGAGACCGGCTTCGCGAAACGGGCCCGCGTGCGCGTGGCGCTCACAGGCTGATCGACGTGGAGAGCTACCAACGACGAGTGGGCGGCTTCGCCGCCCACTCGTCAAGGCTCACAGTCCTCGTGGCGTTCCTGCTGTTGACCGCATGGTGGACGGCAACGGCTCCGGCTCACTCCCTCTCACCGACTGCGATCAAGCCGGCCCAGCGGCTGGTGGCACTTCGCACGGCGCACGCAGCGTTCCTGGAGCCCGGCCAAGAGTCGACACGGATCGAGCTGTTCCGGGCCAACCGGCCGCTCACGGGTGTGCGGACAGTGCTCCCGGTCGTCGGTGACGGCACCGGTGCGAACGCCGCGTGGATGTTGGTCCGCCTTCCCGGCCGCCCGAACGGGCGCACGGGCTGGATCAAGCGGGTCTCCACCGTCGCGATGACGACCAAGTGGCACATCGTCGTCAAGACCTCGAGCCGACGCGTGCTCGTCTACCGGAACGGCCGCATCGTGCGATCCGACAAGGCGATCGTCGGCAAGGCATCCACGCCCACTCCGCACGGCACCTTCTTCGTCGAAGAGGTGATCAAGCTGAAAGCCCGCGATGCCGGCGCCCCGTTCGCGTTGGCTCTGAGCGCACGCTCCAACGCGTTGCAGGAGTTCAACGGCGGCCCGGGCCAGATCGGCCTGCACGGTCTCTCGAACGTCGGCGGCGTGCTCGGTACCGCCGTCTCGCACGGCTGCGTTCGGCTCGCCAACGCCACGATGCGCTGGCTGGTGCACCGCATCAGCCCCGGCGTGCCGGTCACGATCACGAACTGAGCGAGACCGCTAGGGCGATCGTCGGATCTGATGGAACCGCCGACTGCTAACAAGACTGCTGGTTTCTGCGTCTACGTCGTTCGTGAGCCGAATCGTCACGGTGGTCGCCGCCACCGCCGCGGCGCTTCTGCTCGCCGCCTGCGGGTCGTCCAGCTCGTCCTGGGGCGGGATCGAGGTCGAGTTCGAGACAGCCGACTCGGCCCCCGCGTGGTCGCCCGACGGGAAGCTGATCGCGTTCGCGAGCAACCGCGACGGCGGTGGGATCTTCCTGATCAACCCCGACGGGACGAACATCCGACGCATCAGCAGCGCGCTGAGGAGCCGAGCGCCCGAGTGGTCACCCGACGGGAAAGAGCTCGTGTTCGAAGCCGCGGACGGTCTGCGGCTCGTGTCGTCCACAGGCGAGGGCGAACGCCTGCTCGTCCGCGTGAAGAAGAAGGGAGAGCGGAGCCTGGCGCCGGCCTGGTCGCCGGACGGCAGGCAGATCGCGTTCGTCCGCAGGGCTCCGGACGGAGCCGACGTCGTCTTCGTGGTCAACCGGAGCGGTGGTGCGGAGCGGCGCCTGCTCGAGCCCGCCCTCGACCCGGCCGATCCCACGTGGTCGGTGTTCGCAGTGTCCGAGCTGACGCCCGCGTGGTCGCCGGACGGCAAGCGCATCGCCTACAACAACGGCGACGGCGAGCTCTTCGTCGCAGCGATCGACGGCCGCCGCCGTGAGACGCTTCCGACCGAAGGCGCGGCCTACGAGCCCGCCTGGTCACCCGACGGGAGCGAGATCGCCTTCCAGTGCGCCGGGAGCCTGTGCGTGATCGAGCTCGCCGGCCGCACGGTCACGACGCTGCTCGGCGACGCCGGCTCACCCAGCTGGGCGCCGGACGGAACCAAGGTCGTCGCCGAGCGCTACCTGTACGGAAGCGGGAACGCCGTTTCCAGCCCGATGGCGCTCTACATCGTCCCCACCGACGAGAGCGACGCCGAGGTCCTGACGTTCGGGCCCGGCGAGACCGACAAGTAGCGGCTCCGCCGCGAGCGTCAGCGGCAGAAGTCCGAGGTACCAGTTGAAGATGGCGTCGGCGAGGCGCTGACTGCTGAGCGACCGGATCACGATGGTGAGCGCGCGCGGCGGGAGCTCGGGAATGACGCGCTGCAGCAGGTACGTGATCCAGAACCCGTTGCGATGGCGCGCGCTGAACGCGCTGTAGGACGCGAGCGCCTGGTCCATGGTCGCGTCGCCGGCCAGCACGCTGCGGAGCTCGCGACCGCACGCGATCCCGAAGTAGAACGCGCCGCGGATCCCCTCAGCCGAGAGTGCGAAGCAGTGTCCGGACGAGTCTCCGACGAAGAAGCACCCGTTCTCGGCGGCCGGCCGCAGCCGATGCGGGATGAGGTTTCCCTGGTGGCGCACCGTCGGCACGCCGAAACGCTTGGCGATGTCGGCCGTCGGTTGCTTGACCGCGACGCGCGGGTCGTACGAGCCCGCGCCGACACGCAGCTCGTCGCCCGCGGGCACGCGCCAGGAGTAGCCACGCCGCAGCAGCGACCGGTCGAGGACAACGTCGAGCTCGTCGCCCTCGCCGTGCGGATGGACCTCGAGCCCCCGCGTGAGCGGACCTCCGGTCCCCGTGAACGGCCGCGACCCGAGCACGCGGCGCCAGCCGAGGGCGTCGACGACAAGCGGGGCAGTGACGACTCCGCGATCGGTGCGCACGCCGCCGTCGACGCGACCCTTCACGAGCGCGCGCTCGAAGCGCGCGTCCGACTGGGCCCACAACAACTTGCAGAGCTCCGCGTAGTCAAAGGCACCCCAACTCCACGGGAGCCGGACGCGAGAGGACCCGTGCGGGGTCGTGAAGCGCATGAACGGAAGCTCCTGCTTCACCGAGCTCTCGAGCCCGAGCGCCTCGAGCCAGGGCATCGGCGCCGCACAGGCCGAAGTCGGATGCGCGCCGATCTCCTCGCGGTCGAGGACGAGCACGTCGGCTCCCGTGCCCGCGAGCTCGCGCGCGACCGCGAGCCCGGCGAAGCTCGCGCCGCAGACGACGACGTCGGCGTGCTCGTCGACGAGCTGCTGCTCGGGGCGCCGGCTCACCGCGAGCTCACCGCGACGCGCGCCAAGTCGACGATGCGCGGTCTGCTCGCCCGCCCGAGCACGTCGTAGCCGTTCCGCTCGATCCGGTCGAGGACGGCGCAGTAGACCGCCCGCGCGAGGCTGATCCCTCTTCTCGCCGACGGGATCGCCGTGAGCAGCTCCGGCGTCGTCTCGAGGAACAACTCGCGTGCGCGCCGAACGTCCGCCGCAACGAGCTCCCTGAGCGCAGGGCTCGCGGAGTCAGCCGCGAGGTCGCCTTCGCCCACGCCGTGCCGTTCGCGTTCGTCCGCCGGCAGGTAGATCCGATCGAGCGCGTAGTCCTCGCGCAGGTCGCGCAGGAAGTTCGTCAGCTGGAAGGCGACGCCAAGACGCCCGAGGCGCTTACTCTCGTTCGGTGCTCCGAGGATGACCGCCATGATCCGGCCAACCGACGCGCCGCTACCGTCCATGTAGCGCTCGAGCTCCTCCCGCGTCTGAATCCTCAGACGCCCGCAGTCCATCCGCATCGACGCCATGTACGGCCGAAGCTCCTCGACAGGAAGCTGATGCGCGTCCGCAGCGTGGACGAGGGCGGCGATCACCGGGTGGTCCGACACTCCGGTCGTCACCCCGCGCTCGAGCTCGCCCTGCCACTCGTCGAGTGCCGCGCGGCGCTCGTCCGGTCGAAGGTCGGAGCCGGCCCCGTCGACGATCTCGTCGGCGCCCCGAACGAAGCCGTAGAGCGCGTACACAGCTGAGCGTTTCTGTTTCGGAAGCCGGGAAACCGCGAGGTAGTAGGTCGGGTCGTGCCTCCGAAGCATGCGCCGGCAGGTCGCATAGGCCGCTGCCGGTTCGCGCGCTGACAAAGGCAGGGCCTCGGCTCGGGACACGACGTGATCCTACGCGTGCGCTTCCGGGCGATACTGAGCGCCTGTTTGCGTCGCCGACCGAGTCTGGACGCCGGAACCCGTAATGGGGGCCGCACTCTTCTGGGGTGCCGTCGCGGGCTCGTCGCTCGTCCTCGGCGCGCTGATCGCGATGTTCACGCCCGTAAGCGTTCGGCTCCTCGGCCTCGTGATGGCGTTCGGAGCCGGGGTGCTCATCTCGGCGGTGGCGTACGAGCTCGTCAGCGAGGCCTTTGTCACGGCAGATGGGCCCTGGGCGGTCCCGCTCGGCCTCTTCGCCGGCGCGGCCACGTTCTTCGTCGGCGACACGTTGATCGACCGCTACGGCGGTGACAACCGAAAGAGCTCGTCCGGTGAGCAGGCCTCGGGCTCTCCGCTGGCGATCCTCCTCGGAATCGTGCTGGACGGGATCCCCGAGTCGATCGTGCTGGGCCTGACGATCGTCCAGGGAGGCGTCGTCAGTGCCGCGATGCTGGCCGCGGTGTTCCTCTCGAACCTTCCGGAGGCGATCGCGGCGACCAGCGGCCTGACGCGCGCGGGCTGGAGCCGCCGAAACACGATCGTGCTCTGGCTGCTCGTCGCGTTGGTAACCGCGTTGTCGTCGCTCGCCGGCTATGTCTTCTTCGACGACGCGAGCGGGTCGGCGATCGCGTTCGTGCTCTCGTTCGCGGCCGGGGCAATCCTGACGATGCTCGCCGACACGATGATGCCGGAGGCGTTCGATCACGGCGGGAAGCTCGTCGGGCTCGCGACGACGCTCGGGTTCGCGATCGCGTTCGCGATCAGCGCACTCGAGTAGCCAGGCTCACGCGGCGCGTTCGGTCAGCTCCGCGGCGATCTGCCTGAGCCTGCTCTCGCGCAGCGCGAACGCCGCGACCACGCCGGGGTCGAAACTGCGAGTTGCTGTTTCCGAGGATCTCGTCGATCGCGGTCTCCCAGGAGAGCCGCTTGCGGTACGGGCGATCGGTGGTGATCGCGTCGAGCGCGTCGGCGAGCGCGAAGATGCGGGCGGCCACCGGAATCTCCTCGCCTGCGAGACCGTCCGGGTAGCCCCTGCCGTCCCAGCGCTCGTGGTGCGAGCGCACGACCTCGAGCCCTGCTCCCTCGAGGAGCGGAATGCCGTCGAGAATCTCGACGCCCAGCAGCGGATGACGCTGCATCAGCCGCCGCTCGGTGTCGTCGAGCGGACCCGGCTTGCGGAGAATCGTCTCCGGGATTCCGATCTTACCGACGTCGTGGAGCAGGAACCCGTATTCGAGGCTGGGGTCGGCGACCAGCGACTCGTCGTACGCCGCAGCGAGCTCGAGCCCGTACCGTTGCACGCGGCGACCGTGCTGACCCGTCGACCGGTCCTTGGCTTCGAGTGCGTCGGAGAGTGCAGTCACGGTCTGGCGGTAGGCGTGCTGCAGGAGCCGGCGCTGCCCTCGCTCGACCTCGACGACGCGGCTGAGGTCACGCGCGTAGATCAGGAGTTGCTCATCTGCCGACGCCGACGCACCGGCGTCGACCAGGCTGGTCTCGTGGCTGACCTTGTCCACGAGCATGAGCAGCTCGACCGGGCTGAACGGCTTCCGCAACCACGCGTCGGCCCCCGCGCTGCGAAGCCGCTCGCCGTCGATGTCGGCGCCGGTGAGCAGGATCACGTGGGGCGAACGCGCGGAACGCTTGAGCTCGCGGCAGAACGCGAGCCCGTCCTGCCCGCGAAGGCCGATGTCGAGGATGACGACTTCCGGGCGAAAGAACTTGGCGGTCTCCTTGGCAGCTTCGGCCGAATCCGCCTCCTCGACGTGGAACTCGCTCGCCGGCAGCGTCGTGCGCAGGAGCAACCGAAGGCCGGGGTCGTCGTCGACCACGAGGACTCGCTCCCGGTCGAGCTCGGGCGAGATGACTGAGGCGATCGGCGATCTTCGCGAGCGCCTCGAAGCTGCTGAGCTCAGCGCGCTGGCCCGCTCGGCGCGGTCGGCGCCGCCGCGGCCGACGGCGATCAACGCTCCGGCGAAGATCCCGAGAAGGATGAAGATGCCGAGCCACAGCACGATCCCGACGAGAACCCAAGTCGTCCAGGTCGGCATCTCGCTACGGCTCCTCTCGCTGTTGCGGACTCATCTGAATCACACGGTGAGCCGCAGCGAAACACCGTCTTCCCAGTATGGCCCCTGAGTCGGCGTCCGCGGGGAAAACCCCTCGAACGAGGTACGAGCTGTTAGAGGCCCAGCTCTTCGCGCACGACGCGTGCGCCCTCGACCATCGCCTCGAGCTTGCGGAACGCCGTCTCGCGCGAGAGGTACTTCATCCCGCAGTCGGGCGCGAGCACGAGCCGCTCCGGCGGCAGCACCGTGAGCGCTCGACGGATCCGGTCGGCGACGACGTGCGACGTCTCGACAGTGCTCGAGCCGAGATCGAGGACGCCCAGCACGATCGTCTTGTCGGCAAGGTCGCGCAACAACTCGGGATCGAGGTTCGGCTGCGCAGCTTCGAGCGAGACGTGCGTCGCGTCGCACTGCGCGAGCTCGCGGAGGAACGGATAGCCGGGAAGCCGCTCGTGGACGATGTGCGCGTAGCCGAAGCAGGTGTGGAGAACCGTCTCCCCCTCGATCCCGTCGAGCGCGCGGTTGATCGCCTCGAGTGCGTACTCGCGCGCGGGCTCCGGTCGCGCCTGGAGATACGGCTCGTCGATCTGCACGACGTCGGCGCCGGCCGCCTTGAGATCCTGGAGCTCCTCGTTGACCGCTTCCGCGTAGGCGAGCGCGAGGCTCCGATCGTCATCGTAGTGGTCGTTCTGCGCCTGCTGCGTCATCGTGAACGGCCCCGGCACCGTGATCTTGATCCGGCGGTCGGTGATCGAGCGGAGGAACTCGACGTCTCGAACCTCGACCGGTCGGGTGCGGCGGATCGGGCCGACCACTCGCGGAACGGGATTCTCGTGACCCGTGCGGTCGAGCGCGACACCGGGCTGATCGAGGTCGACACCGTCGAGTGCCGTCGCGAACCGGTTGGAGTAGCTCTCCCTGCGCATCTCGCCGTCCGTGATCACGTCGACGCCGGCGCGCTCCATGTCTCGCACGGCGATGCGGGTCGCATCGTCCTGCGCCTCCTCGAGGTACGCCTCCTCGACGCGCCACAGCTCACGAGCTCGTACTCGCGGCGGGAGCCGGTCGCCGAGCCGCTCCCGGTCGATCAGCCAGTCGGGCTGGGGATAGCTCCCGACGACCGACGTGAGCAGAACGCCGCTCACGAGTGCTCGACCAGCTTCGACTTGTACTCGCTGCGCTCGAGGCTCCCCCACGCCACGAGCTCGACGCGCGTCTGGACGACGAGCGCCTCTCGCAGCCGTTGCCGAATCGCGTCCGCGAGCGCGTCGTCTCCTGCCGCACCCTGCGCGAGCTCGACGCTCACGGGAAGCGGCGGCTGCTGCTGCACGCCCCGCGTCACCGGCTTGACGACGATGTGACCACTCACAGCCGGAGCGAACGCGCTCACTACCTCACGAATCGCCGATGGGAAGACGTTGACGCCGCGGACGATGAGCATGTCGTCGGTCCGGCCGATGCACCGCACGCGCGGCCCCGTGCGACCGCACGCACACGGGCTCATTCGCATCTGCACGTGATCACGCGTGCGGAAGCGCAGAAGCGGCGCCGCGCGGTGCTGAAGGTGGGTCAACACGAGCTCGCCCGTAGCGCCGTCCTCCAACGCGATCGCGGCGCCCGTCTCGGGGTCGATCAACTCGGGGTGCACGAAACCGCGCGCTCCCAGGTGCATGCCGTCCCGCTCTTCGCACTCACCCCACAGCGACACACCGATGTCGCCGATCCCCATCGCCTCGGTGACCTGCGCGCCCCAGCCTTCCTCGAGCTTCGAGCGGAACGCAGGCTCACCGCCGCCGGGCTCGCCGGCGACGAGCACGCGCGCGACGCTCGACTCTCGAAGCTCGACGCTCCGCTCCGCAGCCCACTCGACGAGGTACGCGGCATACGAGGGCGTCAGCACCACGGCGTCCGGTCTGAGGAGCTCGACGGCGAGCATCAGGCGCTCGGTGTTCCCGGTCCCCACCGGAACGTGCGTGAGCCCGATGCGCTCGAACGAGGCGAGCGCCGCCCCTGCCACGAACGGCCCGGCGTTGTACGTGGAGACGATTCGCTGGCCGGCCGCCACGCCGGAGGCTGCGTAGCTGCGAGCCGAGCCGGTTACCCAGTTGTCGAGGTCCCCGGCCATGAGCGGAACGTAGCTCGGCCTTCCCGTCGTGCCGCTCGTCGAGTAGATGCGCACGATCTCGGTCGGTGTCGCGCAGAGGTGCGCGCCGATTGGGTTGTCGGGCGTGCATGTCGCGCGAAGCTCGTGCTTCTCGGTGAGCGGCAGCTGTGCGATCTCCTCGAGCCCGCCCGCGGCATCGTCGGAGTCGAACCCTGCAGCGGTCAGCTTCGCGCGGTAGAACGCCGAGCGCTCGAAGAGATAGGCGAGTTGCGTGCGGTAGCTCGCAGCGTCGACCCCGAGCTGCTCCGCCCACGGGCGGCTCTCGACTTCAGGCGCGAGCATCGGGCTCGTACTCGACCGCCTCCTCCGCCGCCGCTGCCAGCCGAAAGCCGAGCGGCCGCTCCTGCTCCTCGGCGAGGTGCGCGAGCAACCCGGCCGTGCGCGCGAGAATGGGCACGGACTTCACGACGTCGGTCGAGAAGCCGAGGTCGAGCATCACCGCCGCAATCGGCATCGCGACGTTCATCGCGAGCGGCTTCTCCCAGACCTCCGCGACCGACTCGCGCAACGCGCGCGCAAGCAGAACGTGCGGCCCGCTCACGTCACGCGAGTCGGCGAGCACGAGAATCCGCTCGGCACGAGGGTCGAGCGGACGGTGCACCGGATGACCGAAACCAGGCACCTTGCCGCCCACGGAATGAATCGCTCGCGCGAAGTCACCTGCGACGGTCGCAGGTGCGCCGCCGGCCGCCACCTCCTTCTGCGCTTCCTCGAGCAGCCGTGCGCAGGACTCCGACGTGCCGAGGACGACCGGCCCGGCGCCGAGGATCCCCGCCGCGACCGCGCCCTGGAGCGACTCCGGATCGGCGGCGAGCGTCATGCGCGCGGCGATGTTGCTCGGCATCAGCCCGTGCTCGGCGATCGCGACGAGCAGCAGGTCGAGGAAGAAGCGCTGGTCGTCGGTCGGCTCGCGCCCGGTGAGCAGCAGGTGGAAGTACTCGGTGAAGCTCAACCTGCCCATCAGGTCGCCGCACAGATCGCGGCCGCGCACTTCGACCCGGTCGGGGTAGGCCCGGCTGATGTGGCTGACGGCCTTGTCCCGGTCAGCGTCTCCAGCCGGCATCGGAACAGGATACGTTCGCGTGGCCATGGGCGTCGTTCGCTTGTTCAGAACTGGCATTCACAACGCGTTCGCCGCGGCGACCTCAGACGCATGACGTCGATCCTCGACACGATCGGAGACACCCCGCTCGTCCGTGTGCGTCGCTGCGCGCCGGAGAACGGGGCGGAACTCTGGCTGAAGCTGGAGTACCGCAACCCCACGGGATCGATGAAGGACCGAATGGCGCTCGCGATGATCGAGGGCGCAGAACGGGACGGTCTGATCTCGCAGGGCGACACGATCGTCGAGTACACCGGCGGGAGCACGGGCCCCGCGCTGGCGCTCGTGTGCCGCGCGAAGGGCTATCGCCCGCTGATCGTGATCGCCGACTGCTTCACGAAGGAGCGGTTCCACCTGATGCGTGCGCTCGGCGCAGAGCTCGACGTCGTGAAGTCCGTCGAGGGGCGTCCGAAGGTCACCGCGAAGGACATCCAGAACATGGTCGCCCGCGCCGCCGAGCTCGCGGCGCAGCCCGGCCACTACGCGACCGACCAGTTCAACAACCCGTACATCATCCCCGACCATCGCGACAACCTCGGCCGGGAGATCTGGGAGCAGACCGAGGGGCGCGTCACCGCGTTCTGCCACGGGATGGGCACTGCGAGCTCGGTGCTGGGCGTCTCCGAGGCGCTGCGCCCCCACGGCGTGTTCATCCAGGCGCACGAGCCCGCCTCGTCGGCGGCGATCAGCGGCGGCGCACAGGGGCCGTTCCTGATCCAGGGCTGGACGGGCCTGGTGATGCCGCACTGGGACGCCGACAAGGTGGACCACCTCGAGCCGATCGGCGACGACGAGGCGATCGCGATGACGCGTCGGCTCGCGGCCGAGGAAGGGATCTTCGCCGGCATCTCCACGGGCGCGAACGTCGTCGGCGCACACCGACTCGCGAATCGACTCGGCCCCGAGGCGGTGATCGTCACGCTCGCGGTCGACACGGGGTTCAAGTACACGAGCGTCAGCCCCTTCGGCGAGACGTAGCCTCGACCCGCGTCGCTAAGGTCGTGAGATGGCCGCGCTGGCAGCGACGGTTCGAGACAACGACGCAGCTCACCGCTACGAGCTGCTCGTCGAAGACGAGGTCGTCGGTGAGCTGATCTACCGGGCGAGAGACGGCGTCGTCACCCTGATCCACACCGAGATCGCTCCGCAGCTCGAGGGCCACGGGCTCGGCGAACAGCTCGTCGCATACGCGCTGGACGACATCCGCGCCCACGGCCTCCGAGTCGTTCCGTTGTGCCCGTTCGTCGGCGCGTACCTTCGGCGCCACCGCGAGTACGAGGACATCGTCAAGTGAGCGAGCCGTCGCCGGAGCAGGAGCGCGGCCCGCGGCGCGTCTACGCGAACGAGGCGATCGAGGTGCACTGGGAGCCGAGGCTCTGCATCCACGTGCGCAACTGCGTTCGCAGCCTGCCGCAGGTCTTCGATCCGGACGCGCGCCCGTGGGTGATCGTCGACGCAGCAACCGCGGATCAGGTCGCCGAGGCCGTCCTCACCTGCCCGACCGGCGCGTTGCACTTCCGACGCCTCGACGGCGGGCCGCAGGAGACGGCGACGGAGCCTCCCGCCGTCGAGCCGCGGCCGAACGGCCCGCTGTTCGTGCGCGGCCACGTGCGGATCGTCGATCCCGACGGGCGACTCGTCCGCGAGGACACGCGCGTCGCGCTCTGCCGCTGCGGCGCATCCGGGAACAAGCCATTCTGCGACGGAAGCCACCGCAGGCTCGGCTTCCAGGCTTGACAAGCTTACGGCGTACGTGTAGCTTACGGCGTACGCTTACGCTGTAATCAACCTGGAGGTCACCCGATGTTCCTCGCCCACCCGCTCGACCTGCTCGCCGTCGCCCACCAACGGGCCGACGACCTCTGCCGGGAGGCGGCCGTTGCACGTCTCCGCAGTGCGGCGACGGCCCACCGCCTCGCTTCGTCCCTGCGCTGCCTCGCGGATCGCCTCGACCGCAGGCCGCTCGCGGCCCGGACGGCCTGAGCATGAAGGCGATCGTCCACCACACGTACGGCTCCGACGGGGTCGAGCTCCGAGACGTCGACCTGCCCGTCATCGAAGACCATCAGGTGCTGCTGAAGGTGCACGCATCCTCGGTGAACCCGGCGGAGTGGTACCGAGTTCAAGGGCCGTTCTTCGCCCGGTTCGACAGCGGGCTGCGCAGCCCGAAGAGCCCGTCGATCGGCGGCGACGTGGCAGGACGCGTGGAAGCGGTCGGCAAAGACGTCACCGAGTTCCAGGTCGGTGACGACGTGTTCGGCACCTCGGGCGGAGCCTGGGCGGAACACGCAGCTGCCCGTGAAGTTCGCCTCGTCAAGAAGCCGGCCAACGTGTCGTACGAGGAGGCGGCGGGCGTGCCGGTCGCAGCGCTCACCGCGCTCCAGGCCCTGCGCGACCACGGGAAAGTCCAGGCCGGGCAGAAGGTGCTGATCAACGGCGCGTCCGGAGGTGTCGGCACGTACGCCGTTCAGCTCGCGAAGTCGTTCGGCGCCGAGGTGACCGCCGTGTGCAGCACGCGGAACGTCGACCAGGCCGGCTCGCTCGGTGCGGACCACGTCGTCGACTACACAAAGCACGACTTCACGCGAAGCGGCGAGCACCACGATCTCATGCTCGACATCGCGGGAAGCCGCCCGTTCCTCGAGTTCCGCCGCGTCTTGCAACCGAACGCGATCGTCGTCGCGGTCGGAGCGCCGATGTCGGCGCGTGGCCTCGGACCTCTGAAGCACCTCATCGGAAGCCGTCTGACGTCACTGGGTCGAAGCCAGAGCGTGGTCAACTTCGTCGCCAAGATCACGAAAGAGGACCTCGCGTTCATGAGCGAGCAGCTCGCGGAGGGAAAAGTGAAGTCGGTCATCGACCGGCGCTACGAGCTGAGCCAGGTGCCCGATGCGCTCAGGTACCTGGGTGAAGGACACGCCCGGGGGAAGATCGTCGTCACCGTCTGACGCGCGTACGCTTACGGCGTATGGCCAGGCAAACCGACCCGCATGCAGCAGCGCCTCGTACCCCTCTCAGCAAGGAGCGGGTCCTGCGCGCCGCGATCGAGCTCGCCGACGCGGAGGGAATCGACGCCCTCAGCATGCGCAGGCTCGCGAAGGAGCTCGGGGTCGAGGCGATGTCGCTGTACAACCACGTCGCCAACAAGGGCGAGATCCTGGGCGGCATCATCGACCTCGTCGCGGGCGAGTTCGATCTGCCTTCCGACGAGAACGACTGGAAGCTCGCGATGCGCAGGAACGCGATCTCGTCCCGCGATGTTCTCCTGCGCCACCGCTGGGCAACGAGCATCTGGATGTCGCAGGGCGGCGGCCCGGCACGGCTGCGAAACGGCGACTGGATGCTCAGGACGCTGCGCGAGGCGGGCTTCTCGCCCGAGCTGATCTACCACGCGTTTCACATCCTCGAGAGCTACGTCCTGGGCTACACGCTCCAGCAGCTCAACTTCCCGTACAAGGGCGAGGAGCTCGCCGACCTGGCCGCGGGCTTCCTCGAGCAGATCCCCGTCGAGGAGTACCCCGACCTCGTCGAGCACATCCACCAGCACATCGAGCCGCACGACGAGGAGACGAGCGGGTTCGAGATGGGGCTCGACCTCATTCTCGACGGCCTCGACCGGGCACGCACGACCGCCTGAGGCGTTGGCCGCAGCCGCCCGGCGCGGGACGGCTGCGGCGCGAAGTGCCTACGCGTCGGCGGATTGCCTCGCTGCCGGGGGGCTGCCGAACCCGTGCCGGCCGCCTTCGGGCCTCGTGCCGTTCACGAGATCCGTGAACCGCGCCTCGGCGTTCGCGAGGTGCTCGTCCGCCTGCGCCTGCGTGAGCCGGCCGGATCCGCTTCCGGCGACGGCGCGACCCGCCGGACGAAGTCGTCATCCGGCGGGCCGCTGTGGGGGTCGATTGGGTTAGTTGAACGCGTACTTCTCGTACTGCTCGACGTTGTCCTTGGTGACAACGGCAGCAGGGACGACCAGCGTGCGCGGAACCTCCGGTGGAACGAGCTCGGAGAAGCCCTGGCCGAGCCCGATCAGGCGCGCCATGTTCACGGCGGTCGCCGCCATGTTCGGGTTGTAGAGGAACGTGGCCCGGTAGAGGCCGCCCTCCTTGATCTGCTTCATCGCGTCCTGCGACCCGCCGACGCCGGTCAGGAACATCTCGTCGTCGCGGTTCGCGTTGCGGATCGCCTGGACGACGCCCTGCGCCATGTCGTCGTCGTGCGTGTACACGGCGTCGATGCTGTTCTGGGCCTGCAGGATGTTCTCCATCACGGTCAGCCCCTTGTCGGGGTTGAAGTCGCCCGGCTGCGACGCGACGATCTTGACGCCGCCACCCGGGCACTTCTGCTTGAGCGTGTCGGTGAAGCCCTTCGTCCGGTCGGTCGTGACCGAGATGCCGGCCAGACCCTGGATCTCGACGACGTTGCCCTGGCACTTCAACTGGTCGGCGATGTAGGTCGCCGCCAGAACGCCGATCTGGTAGTTGTCGCCGAGGATGGTTGCCGTCGCGGCGTCCGGTGCGGTGAAGAGGCGGTCGATGTTGACGACCCGGATACCGGCACGCTCGGCCTTCTGGGCAACCGGCGTCAGCGCGGCACCGTCCTGGGGCAGCACGACGATGACGTCCGGATTCTGAGCGATCGCCTGCTCGATCTGCTGAGCCTGCGAGTCCGCGTCCGCTGCCTGGACCAGCTCGAAGTCGACGTCGTCGTACTGGTCGGCTGCGGCCTGGGCGTTCTTCGAGATCGCGCCGAGCCACCCGTGGTCGGTCGGCGGGACGCTCGCGATGATCTTCACCGTCTTGCCCGACGCTGTTCCGCCGGTGGTCTCGCCGACTGTGACCGTCTGCGTGACCGTCTCGCTGTCACTCATGCATGCCGTCGCAGCGACCGCCAGCAGCAGAGCCGATGCGATGGAGATGAGGAGTCGCTTGCGCGACATTGCATACCTCCCGTTGTTGTGACTGCTTCGCCCGGCCGTGTCGGGCATTAGTAACGCGCCTCCGGGCGCTGCAGCAGGACGGCTCCGAGGACGATCAAGCCCTTCGTCACCTGCTGGATCTCGGTGGACAGATTGAGCTGAGTCATGAGGCTGAAGATGAGCGCGAACGTGAGCACCCCGAGGAACGTGCCGACGATCGTCGCTCGTCCTCCCGCGAGGGCGGTCCCGCCGATCACCACCGCACCGATCGCGTCGAGCTCGTAGAGGTTGCCGCTCACCGGCGAGGCGCTCCCGAGCCGCGCGCACAGGAGCACGGCAGAGATTCCGGCGAGGAATCCGGACAGGGCGTAGACGCTGAAGATGATCCGCCTGACGGGGACGCCTGCGATGCGGGCGGCTTCGCGGTTGCCGCCGACCGCCACGACGTAGCGGCCGTAGCGGGTGCGGTTCAGGACGATCCACCCGATCACCGTGATCCCGAGGAAGACGTACACCGACACCGGAATCCCACCGATCCGGCCGTTGCCGAACCAGAGCAGCGAGAAGGGGCGCGGATCGCCGAACGAGCCTCCGTTCAGGTCGAGCAGGCTCACTGGTAGCTGGTCGTTCAGGAGCAGCGCAAGGCCCCTCGCGACCGAGAACATCGCGAGCGTGGCGATGAAGGGAACGACCCGCCCGTAGGCGACGGCCGTCGCGTTGACCGTGCCGAGGAAGGTCGCGAACGCGATCGCCGCGAGGATGAAGACGAGGCTGCTCGTGCCGTCCGTGCCGACCATGATCCCTCCGAAGACCCCGGCGGCCGCGACCATCGAGCCCACCGACAGGTCGATGCCGGCGGTCGCGATCACGAAGGTCATGCCGATCGCGAGCACGCCGACGACGCTCGCCTGCGTCAGCATGTTGCGGACGTTGTCCCAGGTCGGGAACGTGTCGGGCTTCAGGATCGCACCGGCGACGAACAGCAGGACGACGACGATTGCCAGCGCGTATTCCTGCAGCTCGAGCGTCTTCACGCGCTGCGTGAGCGCGGCACCGCGGCCGGGATCGGACGGTTGGGCAGGAGCGGTCATACAACCTCCTCGACGAGAACGGGAGCATCGGTGGGCGCGACGGCGTGCCGAAGGAGCTCTCGCTCTGTGGCGTCCTTACCGTCGACTTCGGCGACGATCTCGCCGTCGCGCATGACGAGGACGCGTGTGCAGATGTGCGCGAGCTCCTCGAGCTCGGATGAGACGACGAGGACACCGAGACCCGACTGCGCGAGCTTCCCGATGATCCGGTAGATCTCGGCCTTCGTCGCGATGTCGACGCCGCGCGTCGGCTCGTCGAGCAGCAGCACGCGGCACCCGTGGAGCAACCAGCGCGCGAGCACGACCTTCTGCTGGTTGCCACCGGAGAGCAGTCGAACGATGCGGTCCGGATCGTCCGGCACCGTGTTCAGCGCCCGCAGTTCCTTGCGCGCGCTCTCGCGCTCCTTGCGGACGTCGAGCAGCACGCGTGAGAAGCGCGACAGGTCGGCGATCGTCACGTTCTTCGTCTCGCTCCAGTCGAGAACGAGCGCCTGCGACTTGCGATCTTCCGGCGCCATCCCGAGACCGCGGCGAATCGCGTTGCGCGCGCCGGGCCGCAGCCGCTTGCCCTCGACGAGGATCTCGCCCTCCTCGAGCTGGTCGAGGCCGTAGATCAACCAGAGCAGCTCCGTGCGGCCGGAGCCCACGAGCCCTCCGAGGCCCACGACCTCGCCCGCGTGCACCTTGAGGCTGACCCCGCGAACTGCAGGCAGCCGCCTGGCGTCTCGGACCTCGAGCAGAACACGATCGGTGCCGATCGGGCGGTCCGGATAGAGCTGATCGACCTTTCGCCCGACCATGAGCTCGACCAGCTCACCGGTCGGCGTCGTGGCAGGGAGACCGCTCGCGGTCGTGCGTCCGTCGGCGAGGACCGTGACGCGGTCGCCGATGCGCCGGATCTCGTCCAGGCGGTGCGAGATGTAGACGACTCCGACACCCTCCGCGGTCAACCGGCGAACGACGTCGAAGAGCGTGCTGATCTCGGCGTCGTCGAGGATCGCCGAAGGCTCGTCCATGACGAGCAACTTCACGTTGCCCGACAGCGCGCGAGCGATCGACACGATCTGCTGCGCCGCCGGCCGGAGCTTCCCCACCTTCGCGCGCACGGGGATCGACTCGTGTCCGAGCCGCGCGAGCAGCGCAGCCGAGTCGCGATACATCTTGTCGAGGTCGAGCAGCGGGCCGCGGCGAGGCTCGTGCGCAAGGAAGATGCTCTCCGCGACGCTCAGGTCGGGGACGAGATCGAGCTCCTGATAGATCGTCGCCACTCCGCGCTTCAGCGATCCCGCGGGATCCCCCGCCGGCAGCGGCTCGCCCATGAAGAGGATCTCGCCGCTGGTCGGCTCCACCGCGCCCGAGACACACTTGATGAGCGTCGACTTGCCTGCGCCGTTCGGCCCGAGCAGACAGTGAACCTCGGCCTCGAGCACGTCGAGGTCGACACCCTGGAGCGCCTTGACGCCCGGGTACTCCTTGACCAGGTTGCGAACCTCGAGAACCTTCGTCATCGCGCGACCAGGGGATGAAGGTTGTCGCGGGCGACCTGGAGGCCCTGCTCGACCAGCTCGGGCGTGCCGGCCAGGACCGGATCCTCGTGCTCCACCGAGAGCACACCGTCGAACCCGCCTTCGCGCAGCGTTTCGACGTAACCGTGGAAGTCGACGTGCCCGAGGCCGGGGATCCGGTACCGCCACCAGCCCATGTCCCACGGATCTGCTTCGCGCGTCGAAAGCCGGCCGAAGAAGCCATAGCGGTTGCGCTCGTTCGGAAACGTCTCGGCGTCCTTCGCGTGCGCGTGCGCCACCCTGTCGACGTACGGCCGCAGCGCTTCGACGGGGTCGATCCCGAGCCAGAGCAGGTGCGACGGGTCGAAGTTCAGAAAGAGGCCGAGCTCGAACATCCACTCCCACAGCTCGGGCGAGTACGCGAGGTTGCCGGGGTACCCGTCCGGATGCCAGCCCTCCATCACGCAGTTCTCGATCATCAGGCGCACGCCGCGCTCACCGGCGTAATCGACGAGCGGCGGAAAGACGCGCTCTGCTTCGCGAAGGTTCTCGGCGACGGTGCGTCCGGGGTCGCGTCCGATGAACGTGCCGACGGGGACGCCGCCGAGCGCGGCCGCCGCGTCGATGCACGCGCGCAGGTGCGCGTGGTACGCCTCGCGCTCGGCAGCGTCCGGCGCGAGGTTGTTGTCGTAGTACGCGAGCGCGGAGAGCACGAGACCCTGATCGTCGAGCGCCTTGCGAACTCGCTCGGCTTCGCCCTCGTCGAAGGCGTCCGCCCTGACGTGGCTTGCCGTGAACGGCCGGTCGCCGAGCTGAGGCCACGCGGCGAGCTCGAGCGCCTCGAAGCCGTTGGCTCCCGCCCACGCAGCGATGTCCTCGAGGCTGCGCTCCGGCATGCACGAGGTCAGGAAGCCGAGCTTCACGTTGCCACCACGGCGGGACTCGCAGCCACGTCGACCCACCGCTCCTCACGAGCGGAGGTCAGCACGGCTTCGGTGATCAGCGCGGCACGCAGTCCGTCGGCGAACGTCGGCGTTCCTGCGATCGTCGAGCCGGCGCCGATTCCCTCGTAGACGTCCGCGACGAACGCGTCGAAGCAGTCGGCGTAGCCCTGCGGGTGACCGGCGGGCAGCGTCGCGAAGCGCGCCGCGGCCGGGGATAGCGTGGTCGGGTCCCGGCGCACGATCGTCAGCGCCTCGCGCCGGCCGCACCAGAGCTCCTCCGGGTGCTCCTGGTCGAAGGCGAGCGCCTCCTCGGTCCCGTCGACCTCGAGCCAGAGCCGGTTCTTGCGTCCAGCGGAGATCTGGCTGACGACGACCGACCCGATTGCCCCCGCGTCGGTCTCGAACTGGACGAGTGCGGCGTCTTCGGTCGTCACCTGGCGCAGCTCGCTGCCGCCTCCTGCGGTCGCGAACGCGTGACCTGCCTCACTGACTCGCTCCGGCACGGCGGTGAGCAGCCGCGCAGAGAGGCGCTCGATGCGCTGGCCCGAGACGAACTCGGCGAGGTCGCACCAGTGCGAGCCGATGTCGGCGAACGCGCGCGACGCACCGCCAAGCTGCTCGTCCACGCGCCAGTTGCCGTCGTCCGCCCGCAGCAGCCAGTCCTGCAAGTACGTGCCGTGGAGCAGGCGCAGGGAACCGGTCCGCCCACTCGCAACTCGCTCGCGCGCCTCGCGCACGGTCGGGTAGTACCGGTAGACGAACGGTACGGCCGCCTGCTTTCCCGACTCTGCCGCCGCGTCCACGAGCCGTTGCGCCCCTCCGGCGTCGAGCGCGAGCGGCTTCTCGCAGATCACGTGCTTCCCCGCTGCGAGCGCAGCCTCGGCGAGCGGCAGGTGGAGATGATTGGGCGTGCAGAGGTGGACGACGTCGACTTCCGGATCGCCCACCAGCTCTTGCGCCGACGCGAAATGTCGTTCGGCGCCGAGCTCCGCTGCCGCCGCCCGAGCGGATTCCGGTGTCGAGGCCGCGACGCCGACCAGCCGGGCTCCCGCGAGTCGCGCCGACCGTGCGTGCACCTTCCCGATGAACCCGGTTCCTGCAATCGCCGCGCGGAGGTGCGTCATCCGAGCGGGAGCCTAAACCGAACTTAGTCCAGCTGTCAATCATAAGTTCGCATACTTCGTCCAACCGATGCTGTAATTTGGCGCACTATGGCGACAAAACGTGCTCCGACGCAGTCCTCCCAGACCAGCGCCGGTGCACTCCTGCGCCTGATCCGTGAGGGCGTCGCGGTCACCCGTGCCGATCTCGCCCGGGAAACCGGTCTCGCCCGGTCGACCGTCGCCCAGCGCGTGGACGCGCTGCTCGAGCAAGGGCTCGTCTACGAAGCCGGCGGCGGCGCTTCGACCGGTGGCCGCCCGGCCACGGTGCTCGCCTTCAACCGCGGGGCGGGCGTCGTGCTGGTCGCGGACCTCGGCGCGACGCATGCGCGCGTGGCGCTGAGCGATCTCGGCGGTGAGCCACTCGCCGAGCGGGCGTCCGACCTGGAGATCGCCGCCGGGCCCGAGGCGGCCTTGAGCTGGGTCGCCGATCGATTCGACGAGCTCCTCGCGGAGGTGGGTCGGGCTCCCGACGACGTGTACGGCATCGGAATCGGCGTACCGGGCCCCGTCGAATTCGACAGCGGGCGGCCGGTGAACCCGCCGATCATGCCCGGCTGGGACGACTTCCCGATCCCGGAGTGGTTCGAGAGCCGTTACCGCGCGCCGGTCCTCGTCGACAACGACGTCAACATCATGGCGCTCGGAGAGCACCGCACTCACCACGCAGAGACGGAGCACCTGCTGCTGATCAAGGTGGGGACGGGGATCGGCTGCGGCATCGTGGCGGACGGCCACATCCACCGCGGCGCACGCGGCGCAGCGGGAGACATCGGCCACATCCGCGCGACCGACCGGACGGACGTCGTGTGCCGCTGCGGCAACGTCGGTTGTCTCGAGGCGATCGCCGGCGGTCAAGCAATCGCGGAACGGCTCGCCGCTTCGGGCGAGAGCGCATCACGCAGCCGCGACGTCGTCCGGCTCGTGCGGAGCGGCCACGCCGGCGCGATCAGGATGGTGCGCGACGCCGGGCGCACGCTCGGCGAAGTCCTCGCGGGCACCGTCAACTTCTTCAACCCCGCAGTGATCGTCATCGGCGGGGACATCGCCGAAGCGCACGAGCACCTACTGGCCGGCGTGCGCGAGGGAATCATCAGCCGCTCCCTCCCGCTCGCGACGCGCGACCTCCGAATCGTCCCGTGCCGGCTCGGCGACCGCGCCGGCGTGATCGGGGCGGCGAACATGGCGATCGAGCACGTCCTCGCTCCGGACGCGGTCGACCGCTCGCTCAAAGCCGCCGCCTAGCGCCATCACGGTGTGTTCTGAATCGAAGGGAGCGAGCCGCTCAGGCCGGTCGTCTGGTTTGCGGCGCGGCCCCAGTGCCCAGAACCCTTCACATGCTCCGCATCCGCAACCTGATCCTCCTCTGGCTCGCTCGCAAGGCGTGGAAGATCGCGTTCGCGGCGTATCGCCGCCGGTCGGCTCGGCGTGCGGCCGTCCAGGCGTAGCCGCGGTCACGTTCCGGGCTTCGCCAGCTCGATCGCCTTGCGCAGCTGCGCGTGGCTCTCGAGCTCGGCCTCTACCGGGCCGAGCACGTGCTCCTTGGCCACTTCCTCGATCTGTCTCCGCAGCGAGCGGGCAGCGGATCGACCACGGCGTCGGCCGCTTGCCGCATTCACGAGCCTGAAGACGAAGGCGAAGACGACGCCGGCTGCGATCCCGCCGAGCAGGAACAGCGTCGGGATCGGAACGTCCCAGAGCTCGGGCAGCGGCACGACCTCGTCGATGTGGAGGTAGCCGAGCACGGCGAGGACCAGCAGCCAGAGCATCCCGACGATCGTGGCGGCCGCGAACACGCGCTGAAGAAAGGCGGCTGCGCGCCACCAGCGGGGTCGGCCGACGTGCAAATCGGTGCCGGAAACGGCGCGGTCGAGCCGGTCGGGGAGCTCGGCTTCGTGCTGGGTCGCGGCGTCGCGGACGAGCCGCGGCCAGGGCGCGGGCAGCCCCTCGGCAGCACGGTCGGCGAGCGCGCGTGCGGCGGTCGCGACCTGCGCGCGCTGAACCTCGGTCGGCTCCGGGCGGGAAGTCCGCACCGAGGGTTGTGGCGTCTCGGGAAGTCGCAGCCGACGCAGAGGGTCAGGCCGAAAACGCCGGATCCAGCGCACGAACGGCCACCCAGTGGCAAGCGAGCCGCGACGCCTGTGGGCGGCGTCCACAGCCTGCACGATGACCGGCACGCCCGCGGCGTCCTCGAGCGCGGCGAGCAAGCGGGCTCGATCGTCGCCACGGATGCCGGCGGGCGTACCTGTCCCGCTCGCGTTCGCCAACGCCCCGGCAGCATCGGCGACGTCAGCCTCGAGACGCTCGACCGCAGCCCGACGAGCGGCAACGCGTCTGCGGAGCAGCTGCCGTAGCTCTTCGAGGCCCGCCCCCGTCCGGGCCGAGACGACTACGACCGAGACGTCGCCGAGGCCATCCTCAGCGAGGAGCCGAGCCATGTCGTCGCGCCACGCAGCGACGTCCGCCGGCGACAACAGATCCGATTGGTTGAGAACGATCGCCATCGCAGCTGCGTGCGATGCGAGCGGGCGCAGGTACCGCTCGTGCAAGGCAGCGTCGGCGTACTTCTGCGGCTCGACGACCCACAGGACGAGATCGGCGAGCGCGACGACCCGGTCGACTTCGTCGCGGTGGTGGCGCTCGATCGAGTCGAAGTCCGGAAGGTCGAGCAACACCATGCCCCCGAGCTCCCCTGGATCGAGGCGGTGGCGTCGTGCGACCTCGAGCCAGTCCAGAAGCGGATCGGCGCCGTCTCCCCACACCGCCGCCTGGGTGACAGACGTCGTCGGCCGGCGACGGCTGACCGCCGCGAGCTCGGAGCTCGACAGCGCATTGAAGAGCTGCGACTTCCCGACGCCTGTCGAGCCTGCGAGTGCCACGACCGTGTTCTCGATCCCGAAGCCGAGTCTCGCGCCGGCCTTTTCCACGACAGCGCTCGCGCGAGCCACCGCGTCGTCGTCGAGTCGGCCCTCCGCCAGCCTCGCCGCCTCGGCGAGTGCGACCAGGCGCCTGTCGAGGTCGTTGCTCACGCAGCGCGTCGAACTGCGTCGAGCGACCCGTGCAGCCTCGCGACGCTCTCCGCGTCCGGAGCACTCGCGTCGAGCAACTCGTCGAAGCGCGCTGAGTCGGCCCGCAGGAGCTGCTCGGCCCGCTCGAGGAGGTCCTCTCTCGCGCGCGCGGCCAGCGTCCTCACCGCTTGGTCACCGAAGATCGCCTCGAGCACCTTCTGGCTGATCGCCGATGTGCCGCCCGCGACGACGACTTCAGCGCCCGTCAGTCCGCCCGTGTGCGCGAACACGGCCAGCATCACGGTGAGCCCCGCGCCGTTCACACCCAGCGAGGCGAGGCGCGCGGTCGTCCGCTTCGATTCGCCCTCGCGACTCACGAGCTCGAACACGAATCCTTGCCACGCGCGAACCTCGTCTTCGGTGAGGGCCTCGAGCTCACGCGAGGCGCGGTCGAACGTCGTCGAGTCGGCGAGCAGCGTTCGACCCGACGCGTGTTCACGCCACGCCCGCGCTGCTCGTTCCGATGCCCGCTCCGCGGCGGCCCGGATCACTGCCTCGATCCGGTTCTCGACCGCAACTCGCAGCTCTTCGTCTGGGGCCGGCTTTCCCGTGAGCACGCTCTTCACCCGGTCACGCACCCAACCGACTCGCGACTCGAGCGCGCGCATCACATCGCCCGTACCGATCACCTCATGCCAGCGCGCGAGCACCTCACCGCGGAGGAGCGACCCACTCCGCATCGCCTCCTCGACCTCGCGCTGCGCCCCGGCGTAGGCGGCGTCGACCTCCGCCCGTAGCTCGGACGCCGCAGCCAGCTGCTCGGCGGCAGCGGTCGTAACGCCGCCTGCACGCGCGGGCAGACTCGCAAGCGCTCCCTTGAGTGTTCGTCTGATCAGGTCTGAGCGCGCCGCCGCGTCGGCAGCGAGTGCGTCGAGCCACTGGCGCACCGGCGCAAGCGCACGCGCGGGCAACAGCCCGTCGACGAGCCCTGTCTCCGGCACGACGAGTAGCTCCGCCTCCGCGAGATCCTGCTCGCGCAGCATCTCGCGGAGGTGCGCCGCAACCTCTCGCGCATCGTCGGGCACGCGGTTCAACACGATCGAGAGCGACGTTCCGCGCTCGCGTGCGCTCCGCAGGAACTCCCAAGGCACCGCGTCCGCGTACCGCGCGGCCGTCGTCACGAACAGCCATGCGTCAGCCGCAGCGAGCAGTTGGTTGGCGAGAGCTCGATTCTCCGCGAGCACGGAGTCGATGTCCGGCGAGTCGAGCAGCGCGAGCCCCGGCTGGAGGGCGGTGGTCGGCACGAGCCTCAATGACCCCTCCGCCCCGCCCGAGGCGCCGGTCGTGCGCGAGAGCTTGGGCAAGATCCGCAGGTCCTCGAACCAGTGCAGGTCGTCGGGGTGGCAGGCAAGCACCGGCGCCCGAGTCGTCGGACGCAGAACCCCGGCCGGGCTGACCTCGGTGCCGATGAGGCTGTTCAAGATCGTCGACTTCCCGGCTCCTGTCGAACCCCCGACGACCATCAAGACAGGCGCATCCATCTGCCTGATCCGAGGCAGGACGTAGTCGTCGATCTGTGCGACCGCGGCATCGCGCGCCTGCCGAGCGTCCCGCGCGCCGTCCACCTCGAGCAGAAGACGTACGGCCTTCAGGTCGTCCCTGAGGCGGGTCAGTGCGTCCGGCAGAGCAGCATTCATCAACTCACGCGCTACCCACGGAACAGGATCGCTACCCGCAAGGCCCGATTCAGGGTTTGAGCGCTCCTCGGAGCGGAAGACAAGTTCACCGCGCTTGCGGAGTCTCAGTCCTCGGAAATGCCCGGCGAACCTCAGCACATCAAAGACGCTCGCGAGGCGATCGCGACGCTCCTGGGACGGCTCCAGCCGCCTCCCAGCGCCGAGTGGATCGAGGAACGTACGAACCAGATCATGCTCCAGTTCGGCAAGCGTCCTCCCAGTGACCCGCCCACGAAGCCTCCCGGTTAGGGTGACGCCGTGGACCAGCGCGAAAAGCGGATGGCGCAAAACGAAGCGCTGTTTCGCGAGGTCAACGAACGGATCAAGGCGACGGCAGACGGACTCGGGTCAGACGCCGACTTCGAGTACTTCTGCGAGTGCGCGAACGCTGATTGCACTTTCCAGGTCTCGCTGACCGCCGCGGAGTACGAGAACGTCAGGGCCGATCCCACCCAGTTCTTCGTCTTGCCACGCCACTTCACGCCGGAGGTCGAGACCTTGGCCAGCGAGAACAAGGGTTACTGGATCGTGCGAAAGACGGGCGACGCGGGCGAATACGTGGAAAAGCTCGATCCGCGCTCGCGGCAATAGCAAGCCCCGCCACTGGTTCGCCAAGTGGTTTTACTGGTATTGCCGGAACCACCACACGTCGGAGATGCGGCTGTGGTGGCCGTGGGAGTGATGCTTTCAGCGTTCAGGGACGCGACGATGCGGCGCCGATACCCTCCGGATCCCGGTGCAACGCCATGTCGACGTCTCGCGCATCGTCCATGGCTGCCTCTGTCGCGGCTGTGAGCAGGTCGAGCTGCTCGTCGAGAACTGAGAGGCGCTGTAAAGGCACGATCGTCCGCAGATCCTCGAGCGCGGCCTTCAGCCTTCGCGACACCTGGGGCGAGCCTGCGCCCGCCATGCGGATCTCGTCGAACGCGAGATGAACGTACGCCTCCCAGCTCATCGTCTTCACGGTCAGCCTGATCTCGCCCGCTTCGTCCCGATGCCTGCCGTCGGGGAAGGGTCGCCGTGCGAGCTGTCGCAGAAGATCATGCAAGCGATCGATCGCCTGTACCGCAGTCGTCGGATCCTGGAAGGGTGACTCGGCGAGCGAACGCTCGGCGATGTCGACGAGGAGTCGGACACCGTAGGCGACGTCCTCGTCCAGTGTGGGCTCGAGCTGGAGGATGAGGGCCCTGGTGAGCGCGTCCTCGTCCAGGCGGTTGCGGTCGCCGGCGACTCGGAACAGCGGGGCTCCCGCAGGGACGAACTCGCCGAGCGCTGGGCACAACTCGAGCTGGCAGTTTGCGCGTCGGGCCTCTTCGACGAGTAGGTCGACGCTGAATCCGGTGAGTACGCCCGAGCTCTGCGCCTCGACGATGAACCGCCCTCCCGTCTCACGTTCGGGAGTGGAGCCTTTGTCGGGGTACTTGCGGTCGAGCAGCGTGCGCGTCTCCTTCCCCACGAGCTCGATCAGGGCTGAGACACGCAGCGCCCGGCCGATGTGGTGTACGTAGATGACGAGGACGGCGATGCTTATGAGCACGAGCGCGAACGCCGTGACTACCGCGATCCCTGGCACGTTCCCACTGCCGTCGCCGTTGTTCGTCACTTCGCGGAGCGCCAGGATCGAGTGCACGAACGTCGCAACGAAGAGGCCGATCGCGAGCCCGCTCGGCTTGTCCTGGAGGATCCGCTGGACGATCCGCGGCGAGAACTGACCCATCGCCAGCTGGACAACCACCATCGTGATCGTGAGCACGAGCGCAGTCAAGCTGACCATCGAGACGGCAACTGTCCCGAGGATCTCGGTGGCCGCGTCTGGGCCGCCGACCAGGCTCTGCGGGATCGCCTGATAGTCGAAAGAGCGGTCGAGCGCGATCGTCCCGAACGACAGTACCGCGCCGGCGAGCACGCACAGGACCGGCACGAGCCACACGCTCGACTTCAGATTGATCAGGAGCTTTGAGAGCCTCACCTGCGGCGGCATACCCGCCGTCGAGCGTGCCGAACCGGGCGCACCTATCCGCATGCCCACGTCACTCGCCCGAGGAGGCCGCGCCCGACCCGGCGCGGCATTCGCCGCGCCGGGTCGTGATCCTCTAGGACCGAGCCTTGCCCACCAGCGTGTCGACCAGCTCGGCCGACTCCTCGGAGACCTGCCCCGTCGGCTCCTTCGGAAGGCCCGCCTGCTTGCGCAGTTTCTGCGCGATCTGCGCGATCTCCTCGGGCGCGTAGTCCGGTGCGAACACGGCGGGCTGCGGAGGCAGGTCGTGCGCCGGCGCCCCGATCGGATGCGGGACGTCTGCGACCTCGAGTTCCTCGCCGGTCTCCGGGTGCGGTCCCTTGAAGACGGCCGTGACCTCCTGGAAGTCCTCCTGCGAGAAGCGGTACAGCCGGAGATGCTCTCCTCGCTCGAGATGCGGCTGGCACTCAGGGATCTTCTCCGTGGGAATTCGCGGGGAGGGAAAGAGCTTCATCAGGTCTGCTCCGGTCAACAGTTCGAGCGCGCGTGCGTAAGCGAGCTGGTGCACGCCGCCGCGGACGAGCAGGTACCCCGTCAACGCTCGGGCGGCCGGGTGCTCGACCATCTCGTAGACCTTGAGCTTGCCGTTGCGGGCGCCCGTCTCGAGGAAGAAGTTGTGCGTCAAATCCTCGACCAAATCGCCCGACGAAAACACGAAGTCGCCATTCCAGGGGCGTCCCTGAGAGTTCTGCGGGAGCGCGCCTTGGCCGCCGGCGAGGAAGTGGTGCGGGTTGCCGATTCCCTTGACCTCGGCGAGCGCTGCATCGGGCGCGCGCCCGTCGACGGGCGACGCCCCGGTGAGCATCGTGTTGATCGTCGCCGAAACGAGCTCGACGTGGCCGAACTCCTCCGTCGCGATGCTGGAAACGAGGTCGTAGAACGGGCGCGCACCCTGGCGGCCCCGGAAGTTGAACGACTGGAACGTGTAGTTGAGCCACGTGGACATCTCGCCGAACTTCCCGCCGAGCAGCTCCTGCACTGCGGCTGCGCCCGCCGGGTCGGGTTCGGATGGAGGTGGCAGGCTGACCTGCAGTCGGTCGAGGCGGAGAATCATCTGATTCCTTTCGTCGGAGTTGCGTGATGCTGAGAGCACGTGTCGGAGGCGCCGCAGGCCCCCGACACGTGCCCCCATCTACGAGGCCTTCGGCTGCCGCTTGGGCCGCTTCGTCTGTGCCGTCTGTTCCTGCCCTGCAGGCAGCCGCTCCTGAAGCGACGAGGAGAGTTCCTCGGTGTGGCGGCTCGAGCTGTCCTTCGCCGCCTCCATCGCCCCCTGTGCGGTGTCCTGAGCGACTTGCTTGCCGTGCTCCCAGCCCTCACGGGCGACCTCGCCCACCTTGTCGCCTGCAGCGCCGAGCTTCTCGTTCTCGACGCGGGTCCCCGGAAGCAGAAGTCCGAGCGCGAACCCGACGCCGGCTGCCCCGACGGCGAGACCGAGCGGGTTCCGCTCCGCGGTACGACGCACCTGCCGGATCTGCGCACGATCAGGGATCGGCTTCGTCAGCTTCGACGTCACGGCGTCCTTCTTCTCGCTCACGTAGTCCCCCACGCGCGCGCCGACGTCGGTCTTGTAGCTGATTGCGTCGACCTCTTCGCCCACACGCGAGCGGGTTTCCTCTAGCTCCTCGCGGAGCTGGCTCGAGTCTTGGCCCATTCGACGTCCTCCTTCACGGTTTCGATGGTCTGTTCAGGGATCGGCGCGCCGGCCTCGGCCACGCGCTCCTTGCCTTGCTTCACGAGCACATACGCAACGACAGCGAGCACGGCGCCCACTACCAGCGCCGCCAGCCACTCGGGCAAGAAGATCGCGAGCGCGAGGATCGCAGCGGCCGTCAACGCACCGCCCGCGAGGAGCGCAGCAACCGTTGCTCCTCCGATCATGCCGACCCCCGGCGCGGCGACCCGGCCCTTCTCGGCCATCTCGGTCTTCGCGAGCTGTACCTCCTGCCGCACGAGCAGCGAGAGGTCCCGCGTCAGATCACGTGCGACCTCACCGAGCGACTCGTCGCGCCGACCGAGCGTGCTTTCGGTGTCGGTCGACATCAGGCACTCCGTCCCGGGCTCGTCGGAGTGGCGCGCTCGGAGCTCGACGCCTGGTAGCGCTGTTCCGACGACGCCTTCATCATCCGCGAGGCGACGAGACCCGCGAACATGCCGATCCCCGCGAGAAGCCAGGGCCGCTGACGCGCGAAACGCTCTGCGTCACGCAGTAGCTCGTCGCCCTGGATGCGCTCGAGGTACTCGCCGAGCTGCTCCACGCGCTGTGCTGCCATGTCGGTGGCGCTTGCGGCCTGCGTGTTCCCCTCGCCACGGAGCTTCTCGCCGCTCTGGCGAAAGGCCTGCGCAACCGTCTTCGCCTGCTTTCCGACATCGGTCGTTCTGGTGTCGAGTTGGTCGCGAAGCTGGTTCGCCCCCTTGGAGCGCAGCTCCAGCGCCTTGTCCTGCGCAGCCGAGGCTGCGTCCTCGACCGCTCCGCCGGCGCGCTCGCGCACGCCTTCGTCTTGCCGTCGTTCGTCGGCAACTTCAGTCATGTGACCCCCCCACTCGTCGTTTCGTGCCTGCTAGGAAGACGTCTCCTTGCCGCACGCGTGCCCGTAAAAACCTCAATACCGCGTGGGTTTGCTCACACTTCATTCTGCGTTTCCAGTGTCGTGCGACGGGTAAGTGCGGCTGAGCGATGGCACAGCGGGAGCGAGACGACGAGGAACAGCCGGACCTCGTCACCCAGGAGCGGGTCGCCCGGAACGAGGCGCTCTTCCGCGAGGCGAACGAGGGCATCGAGGAGGCCGCCGCGAAGTACGACGTGCTCGAGCGGATTCCGTTCATCTGCGAGTGCGCGGATGGGAACTGCCGGGAGCTGCTCGTGCTCTCGATGGGCCAGTACGAGGAGATCCGAGGGAACCCGCGACACTTCTTGATCGCCCCAGGGCACGTGCGCGCTGCACAGGGTGCGGCGGAGATCGTGGCCGACCGTGGTCGCTACGAGATCGTCGAGAAGACAGGCTACGCGGGGGACATCGTGGAGGAACTCGACCCACGCGGAGGTGGCGGTTGAGCGCGCGCGAGCGGAGAATCGGGCTCAACGAAGCCGTCTATCGGGAAGTGAACGAGAAGCTGCGGAGCGTCAACGAGGCCTTCGCCACGATCACGGACAACTTCGAGATCATGTGCGAGTGCGGGCACGCGACCTGCGACGATCGGTTCTCCATCGCGCCGCGCGCGTATGAAGAGCTTCGGAGCGACCCCGTCCTCTTCGCGATCGTGCCGGGTCATGAGATCCCCGACGTCGAAGACGTCGTCGCCACGACTGAGGTCTACGCCGTCGTCAGGAAGCATCCCGGTGATCCTGCGAAAGTGGCAGCTCAAACAGATCCGCGGAGCTGAAGGCGCCATGCCCGAGCGTGGCGAGTTGCCGACCTCGGTCCTGTACGAGCTCCCTGCCTGCCTACTGATCTTCGATGCAGGGGGCGAGCTCCGACTCGTCACCCGCCGGGCGGAAGAGCTGCTCGGGCTCTCGTCCGACGAGCTCGCGGCGGGACTCCGCGATTCCGGCACATCAGAGCCCGGAGCGGCCCTCGTGTCGAAGCTTTTGTCGTCGGCGCTTGCCGACCCGATCCGCCTCGAGCTGGAGCGTCCGGACGAATCGCGTGCGGAGATCGAAGGCTGCGTGACGCGGGTCGGAGGCAGCACGATCGTCACCCTCGAGGACGTCAGCGCCCGCGAGCGCCGAGAGCGGGCGGAACGCGACTTCGTGACGAACGCCGCGCATGAGTTGCAGACCCCGCTCGCCGCGATCACGAGCGCGGTGCAAGTGCTTCAGGCAGGTGCGAAGGACAACGCCGCTGACCGCGATCGCTTTCTCGCACACGTCGAGGCAGCGTGCGGCCGTCTCGACCGCCTGGCCCGAGCCTTGCTCGTCCTTGCCCGCGCCCAGACGGGCGTCGAACGCCCTCGACAGGAGATCGTTCCAGTCGCCGCGCTTTTGAGCTCGGTGGCCGGCGGTCTTGCTCCAGGGCGAAGGGTGGACGTCGACTGCGCCGCCGACGTCGCTGTCCTGGCGAACCGCTCGCTGCTCGAGCAGGCGCTCGCCAACCTTGGTCAAAACGCCGCCAAACACTCTCGCGGACCGATCGTGTTGGCCGGAAAGCGCTTCGACCAGGCCGTGCGGATCCAAGTGCGCGACAACGGAGGCGGGATCAGTGAGTCCGACCGCGAACGCATCTTCGACCGTTTCTACCGGGGCGATGCTCCGACGGACGGCTTCGGCCTCGGACTGTCGATCGCCGCCGAGGCCGTCAAGGCGATCGATGGCGAACTCGAGCTCGAGACCTCGTCCGCGGGGACGAGCTTCTCGATCCGATTGCCGGGCGCAAGGATGCTGACATGACGAGGATCCTGGTCGTCGAGGACGAGCCGGCGATCCTCGATGCACTCGCCTACACGCTGCGCGGCGAGGGGTACGAGGTCGAGACCGCAGACGACGGGGAAACCGCGCTCACACAGGCACTGAATCGCGACTTCGACCTGATGGTCCTCGACCTGATGCTCCCAAGCCTCTCGGGCACCGAGATCCTCCGCCGCCTGCGGAGCGAGAGCCCGCTACCGGTGATCGTCCTCACCGCGAAGGGTGGCGAGGGCGACCGGGTCTTGGGGCTGGAAGCGGGCGCCGACGACTACGTCACGAAGCCGTTCTCGATGGCAGAGCTCGTGAGCCGGGTCCGGGCTTTGCTGCGCCGTCGTGAGCTCGACCGAACCGTCTCCTCGCGACGGCTTCGGGTGGGAGGGCTCGAACTCGACCCATACGCGCACCGAGTCACGGTCGACGGTGAGCCGCGTAGCCTCACTCGCTCCGAGTTCACGCTCCTCGCCCTCATGGCCTCGCAGCCGGAACGAGTGTTCAGCCGGCGCGAGCTGATGGAGCATCTCTGGGACAGCAGCTACGTGGGCGACCAGCGCGCCTGCGACATCCACATCTCGAATCTCCGGCGCAAGGTCGAACGGGACCCGAAGCTTCCCGAGCGGGTCGTGACGGTGCGAGGAGTGGGGTACAAGCTGACGGCAATGTGAGCTAACGCACACGAAACTCTGCGAGAACGCGTACGGAGTGCCGAGTACGTTGGCCGCCGTGAACTACGTCAACTTCAGGCTCACGTCGGCCCAGCTGGAGAACGGCGTCTCCGTGGTGAGCCTGAGAGGCGACCTCGATCTCGAGCAGACGCCTAAGGTCGACCGCGAGCTGGAGACGCTTCAGAACAACGGTGCTCAACACCTCATCCTGGACCTGCTCGATGTGCCGTTTCTCCACTCGAGCGTTCTCGGCGTGCTGTTGCAGCATTCGCGCCGAATCCGCTTGAGCGGCGGCACGCTCACGCTCGTCATCGACAACGACGTGACCACGCGCGGGATCGAGCGGTATCTGGACGGCCACTTCCGCATCGCTTCCACGTTGTCCGAAGCGGTCGACAACGTCGCGGTGGCCACATCATGAGCGCTCGGACGGCCGCTCGACTCGATCTGCCGGCCGAAAAGCCCGGGCTGATTTTCTTCTTCTCCCCCCGGTCGGGCCAGTCGAGGCGAGTCGAAGGGTTCCTGGCTCAGGTGCTGCAGCGTCGCCGCAACCACACGACCTTCCAGGTCCACCGCGTCGACGCCGACAAGCACGCGGACTTCGCGATGCGGCTCGAGGTGACTGAAACCCCGGCGCTCGTCATCGTGGACGGAGGACTCATTCGGGGACGAGTCACGAAGCCGGTCGGCTGCCGCCAGATCGAGGAGCTTCTGGCGCCATGGCTCCGGTGAGCTTGTCCCGTCAAAACGTTTAACCGCCCCCGTGGCGGAACAGGGCAAGGCTTGACGCTCAACCAATGGAGGCGGACCAATGCGGAACAGACTCACCTTACTGTTGGCGGTTGCGATTCTCGGAGTCGGCGCTTCGGCACCAGGGGCGTCGGCGGATGTGTATCGGGTGGCGCAGGACGATACGACTGAGGAGACCGACGACGACGACGGGACCGACTACGGCTGGATCGGGCTACTCGGTCTCGCTGGGCTTGCCGGTCTGGCAGGTCGGAAGCGACGCGACGACGTCGTTCATCGCGAGCCGGACCGTGGTCGCGCGGACGTCACGCCAGATCGCTAGGACCGGATGCTGGGGCGGCTGGGGAACCGTGCTCCGGTTCCGCAGCCGCTCCGGACGGACGGACGAGAGGCTTGAGGTTGTGGCGATGAACGAACGGTTGTCTGAGCAGTCGGCGGGTTTGAGAGGCGCTTCCGTAAGGCCCTACCCACCACGCGAACCTGCGCGGCTCGAGCTGCGTTGCGTGGGATGCGGGTTCGGGGCCGTTACCAGCGCGACTCCGCTTCAGTGCCCGATGTGCGGGGGCCTGGACTGGGACTTCGACGACTGGCGCCCCTTCTCATCGCGCGGGGTAGAACACGACTGATTCGGGAACGCTCTACCGTCTTCGACAAGGAGGGGTCATGGCCAAGAAGTCCGATTTCACGGAGCAGGAGTGGGAGTCGATGCAGAAGGGTGTGGCGGGGGCGGGTCTGCTCGTTTCGCTGAGCGACCGGAGCTTCTTCGACACGTTCAAGGAAGCGGGTGTGCTCGGCAAGCATCTTGCAGAGGCAAAGCAGAGCAACGCGAGTGAGTTCATCCGCGAACTCGCCGACACGCGTGGGACGGGGTTCGGCCTCACGACTTCGCCCGACAAGGTGGAACGAGAGACGCTGGAGGCGCTGCAGAGCGCGAAGACGACGCTCGCGTCGAAGGCTCCCGACGAGCTGGACTCGTACCGACAGTTCGTCGTCGACGTGACACGGTCGGTAGCGCAGGCTGCCGAGGGCGGCGAGACCGCCGAGAGCGAGACGATCGAGAAGGTGAGCACAGCGCTGAAGTAGGAGGGAGAGGGCTCTACGGTTGCTGTAGCGACGCCTCGGCCGAATTGCTGCTGCGGTTCGCCGACGCGTCGAACGCCCGGACGATGTAGTACGGCGTAGCCCCGGCGGGGATGGACGCGTCCCGGAAGGTCGAGCGGACGATCGTCGTCCTCGTGAGCTCCGTGTAGGGACCGCCGGGTACCAGGGCGCGGAAGACGCGGTAGCCCGCATGGTCCGACTCCGGCCCGTCCGCCCAGTCGAGCACGGCGGCGTTCGTCGTGCCCACCTCGCGCGTGACGACGAGGCCCCGCGGTGCAATCGGAGGCTTGCGGTCGGCACGCAGGAACGGGACCAGCGAGGGAAGCGGCACGACGTTCACGTCGAGCTCGTTCGCGCGAGGGAAGTCGCCGTAGCCCGGGAGGTCGTCGCGCGCACAAGTGGCGGCATTCGCTGCGGCGGACGTCACGTCGGACGTCCAGGCGAGCGGCGCCACGCCGGCCGTGCGTGCGAGGCGCACGATCTTCTGCCGACGGACCTCGTCGGCGAGGATGCCGCGGGCGATCGCCAGGGTCGCGCGTCGGCGGTTCAGAGCGCGAACGTACGCCGTCCGGGAGCCGCGAAACGCCCGCGCCACGACTGCGGTCTCGGCACGCACGATCTCCGCCGCAGTGACGCGCACGCGTCGTTCGAGAACCGCTCGTGCGAACGTCGCGGTCACCGCTGAGTGCCGGTTTTGGGTCAGGCGCTGTACCGCGACCACGGCGCTCTCACGCACCGTGCCGCCCGGGAACCGGCAGTGCACCCCAGCGGGTAGCAGGATCTGGCCCTCCTCCCGCGACGCGTTGAACGCCGCGCCCGCGACCGCGGGCCCGTCACAGAGGGCGGGGTCGCGGGACCAGAGGTAGACGCACGCCGCGGCCGGCTTGTCGGGGTCGATGCTCTGCGGACCGAAGTTGCCCCAGCCCCACGACCAGACCGTGGGGGTCTGCTCGTCACGCGCGACCTGCTGCGCGGCGAGCGCCTGCCACTTGACCATGCGGAACCACTCCTCGCGCGGCTGGAGCCCCTCACGGCCCAACGCACCCGGCGCGACCTGAAAGCCGAGCATGAAGCCGAGGCGCTCGCGCGGCACGCCGGCACCGACGAAGCGCCTGACGACGCTGCGCATGCCGAGCCGCACGCGGCGATTGCCTATCAGCGGCCCGAGCCGGCTGATGTTGCGCGCGTCGTAGTAGGCCTCGTACACGATCGACCCTGCGCGCGCGACACTCGCCCACCATGCCGCGGCAGCCCCGGCCACGTTCGGATCGCCGTGCACGAGCAGCACCGGGCGCGCTCCTCGCGCGGCCAACCGCTCCATCAGCGCGAGCACGTTTGCCCGGTACTGCGCGTTGTTGGGTGTCCACGGGGTCGCGAGGCTCGGGCCGAGCAACTCGTTCAACGCGATGTACGGCGTCGCGCACGCTGTCGACGCGACCGCGAGCTGATAAAGCGTGTCGGCTCTCGTCGCGATCTGCGCCGGGTCGTCCGGCGTGGCCGGCTCACCGACGAACGTCGGCAGGTTCAGCACGAAGTAGGTGGTCGCTGCACCACTCGCCCGGTATTGCGCGGGCAGCGCCGTGCCGCTGGCCGCGAGGACCACGCCTGGTCGCGCAAAGACGGCGCGCACTTCGGGCGGAACCGAGCCCTGGCCGAACTCGATCCAGACCGGCGTCGTGTGAGGGAGCCCGCAGTCGTGGGTTGCCGACGCCGACTGCGAGCCGGGACCAGCCGACGCCGCGAACGCCGCCACGACGACCGTGATCAGAACGAGCTCGTACCGTCTGTGATGCGGCAGGACCGGACCCCCTCAGACCCCGACACCGGGAGCTTAGGCGAAACGGCGAGCTCGACCCTCGAACGGTCGAGCTCGCCGTTGACGCGACCCCGCTAGCGCTTCAGTGTCGACGCGACCGGCGTCGGCTCCCAGTTCGTGCGCCGTCCCGGCAGGAGCCCCAGGTCAGGCTGGGGACAGGCGAGAGGGGACCCGCTGCTCGACGCGTAGAGGTGGTCGCCCGGGTGCTGGATCTGGAACGGGTTCCCGCCCTCGCCGATCTGATCGTTGGCGAGCAGGCGGTCGGCGCCGTCGACCCTCCCGTCGGCGTTCACGTCGAGGTAATTGCTCATGCGGATGGCCACACCCTCGACGTCGAGGGTCGACACGCACTTGTTCAGCCCGGGCGGATCGGCGCTGTACGCCATGATGTCGTTGGTCGGGACGACGCCCCATTCGCCTTCGGCGCCGTCGCCGACGTGGCCGAGCGTGAGGCAGTGCCCGAACTCGTGCGAAACGAGGTCGAAGAGATTGAAGACGTCGATCTGCCCGGGCACCGGGTCGATCGCGCCGTTGATCGCGAAGCAGATGTTTCCGCCGGCGCCGCCGCAGTCCTCGACGTAGGTCCCGCTGCGCTCCCTATGGTGATCGTTGAAGCCCGGGAGGTTCTCCCAGTACTCGAAGTCGAACGGGTTCGCCACGTTGTGGCAGGGCACGAGGTTCTCGTCGGTGAACACGAGCGGAATCGGGTCGACGCCGATGCCGATGCCGCCGACGGGGTTCGTCGCGATCACGACGATCTCCGGGTCCACGATCGGGTACGTGGTGAACTCGCCGCCGTCACCCGCGAGGTCGACGCGGTCGACGGTGATGTGAAAGTCCATGCCCGCGGCGAGCCATCCGAGCCCCATCTGACCCGCGAGGTAGTCGATACCGCCTTCCCACATCTCGACCGATTGGCGCATGATCCGAATGTCGCGCTCCACGGTCGGTGAGACCGGAACCATCACCAGCACGTCGACCTTGGGTGAGTCGAGCGCGTTGAGGTTGGTGCGCATGTGATGGCAGATGTTCTCCGGGTTGGTTGGCGACATGTCCCGGATGCACCCGGCCGGGAAGTTGTCGGCGCCGAAGTGCGGCCCCGAGTACTGCTCGCCAGGGCTCGCCGTAACGATCCCTACGGAAAAGACGAGCGCCAGCCCGAGCACGGCGAACAACGCGAGAACCCGGGCGCTACTGCGGCCACGCGGCCGACTCTTGTCCATCGTCCCCCCTTAGAACGAATGAGCCCCGGAGTGTTGTCCGATCGGGCGGATTCTTAACCGCTCGTCACGCAATGACTGCCGGCTCGTCCTTTCCACCCGTGGTTTCCACAACGACGTCGGCCCCTTCGTCGACGATGACTCGTTCGATGTTGGCATCGATCACCGAGTCGCCAAGCACGACCGAGTCGATGACCTCCACCCCTGCCGGGACAACAACTCCCCGCCCGAGCACCGAGCGCGAGACTCGACCCTGAACAGTGCAGCCCGGTGAGATGAGGCTGCTCTGAACTCTGGCTGACGCCTCAATTCGCGCGGGTGGGCGTTGGGACGCCCGCGTGAGAATCGGCCACTCGCGATCGTCGAGCCGCAACGGCGGCTCCGGTTCCAGAAGGTCCATGTGCGCTTGCCAATAGCTTTCGAGAGTGCCGACATCGCGCCAGTAGCCCCCGAGGTCGACGGCCCAGGTGTTGCCCCGATCGACCAAGCGGGGCAGAAGCGCATGGCCGAAGTCGGAGAGCGTCTCGCCTTCCGCCTCGATTTCGGCAAGCGTGCGAAGAAGCGCCTTCGCGTCGTAGACGAATACCTCGGTGGTAACGATCTCGCTCTGCGGCTGCGTTGGCTTGTACTCGAACGCGGTGACTCTCCCGTCACTGTCGACAGCGACGGTTCCGAGACGGGAGGCTTCGTCAGGTGACTTCACAGTTGTGACAGCGGTCGCCTCAGCGCCTCGCTCACGGTGGCGTTCGAGCACGTCCGAGTAGTCCAACTGGTAGACGGCGTCCGCGCTGAGCACGAGCAGGAGCTCCGGGTCGAACCTCTCGATCGCCGCGCGATTGCGGTTGATTGCGTCGGCGTTCCCCTCGTAGAAGCCGCTTTCCTCATCCCCAGTCGTCGGATGCACGACGCGCATCCCACCCCATGTCCGGTCGAGATCCCATGGGCGGCCGTTGGCGAGGTGTTCCGAGAGCGTGTGCGCCTCGTACTGCTGGATCACCCACACGTCGGAGATGCGACTGTGGTGACAGTTGGAGAGGGGGAAGTCGATCAGGCGGTAGACGCCCCCGAACGGCAGCGCAGGCTTTGCGCGGCCATCCGTGAGTCTTCCCAACCGCCCGCCCTCGCCGCCGGCCAAGACGAGGCAGAGCACCTTCCCCCGGCGCGCTTTCACGTTAACCGGTGAGCTGGTGGGCCGATGCCGGGGTCAGACGCTGTCGTCCGGATCTTGCGCCAGACGATCGCCGTGCTCCTCGGACTCCTCGTCCTCGCCGTAGATGACCGCGGCTGGACCACCGCCGCCGGCGATGCCGGGGTCGGCGTCCTCGGGGTCGACTGGGTCAGGGTCGCGATCGTGATGCTCGTCTTTCTCCAAGAGATCCTCCTCGGTTGAGCGAACCGTTCGTCGTGTTCACGACAGGCGCTGCCTACCCCCCATCCGATTCGAGAAACTACGGGCGCGCGGTCGCCTGTCGCCGTTGTCCATATGGTTAACGGAGGGGAGGCTCGGGCCAGCGACCAGCCCTGCGCGTCTGAGGAATGGAGCCAGCCGGGCTCGAACCGGCGACCTCCTGGGTGCGATATCAATCGAACGGCGTCACTTAGAGGGGCGCCGCTCGAGAGCGGGCGCCCCTCTTGACGTGCCGGTCACGCGTGCGCCGACGTCCTACGCGAGTGGAGCAGCTGGAGCGTTGCGGCCAACGCGCGAGATCGGCGCCACTGGCGCTGCGTCCGTGATGCCGCCCGCAGCCGCGCCTGCTCAGCCTCGCGCATCAGCTGGCTGCGGTGATCACGGGTCCGCTGTTCGAGCTCTTCGTAATACATGCTTCCTCCTCTCCACATTGGTCGCAGGGGCGTTTGGCGATGCACGGAACAGGCGTCCCACGGACGCGTCTCCCTTCTGTCGGCCGCACGCGTGACGTGCGGCGGCTGGCTGCTGCACCGGCAGGTTTTACCGACGAGCAGGACTCTGTGTGGCGCGCTGGGTCTTAGCCGCGGACCGTGTCCGCACCGAGAGGCCAGCTCGCATTAAGTGGATCGAAATTCAAAGCTGACCTCCTTTCGTGTGCGGAACGTGAACGAAGCATTGTGCACTTCTGCGAGCGGCGCGTCAAGAGTTACGCAGAACTATTCGTGCAACGAGGTTCACCGCTTTTCCCTCCACGCGCAGTTGGCGCGCCCCTTCGTCCTGGAAAGCGCATCTTCACGCGAGTTGTCCACGCGCCCAAGCCCGCTCGGTCTCTCGGCGCTACACGGGCCGAAATCGACGCCGATTCCGGCCCGTCGCGGTGTGATCAGTCGAGGGCGACGACCGTGCAGGCGGTCTTGTACGTCGCAGGCCCGACAACCGTCCAGTTGATGCTGAACGTCATGCCGCGGAACGCCGCCACGTCCGCAGGGGTGAACTTGAAGTCGGCCAAGCCGTTTCCGATCGCATTCGTGGTGATCGTCGCAGTCGGAACCGCGAAGGTCGCGCCCGTACAATTCATGCTCGTCGGGAACACGTTCAGCGAGACCTGATATGTCCCGGGGACGGCATCGCAGTCCGTTCGTGTGGATGTTGACGACGGCGCCTCCGCCGGGCGCGCCGGCGACTCCGGCACCGCTACGGCCGACCGGGCCTACCACACGGAATACCTACCGCTGAGGGGGACGCAGCGTGTAGATCTCGTGCGCATAGACCCGGACGAACACTGCTGCGACTGCCACCGACGCCACGAAGACAAGTGCGTTTCGCATCGCCCCCTCCCATCCGATACCGCGTGACGCCCACAGTGTGCGCCTTCGGCGGGCCCGGTACAAGCGCAGGAGTCGAACTCCCAGCCGTCGACGAGGTCCCGCCATTTGCTGCGTCGCGTAGTGTCGCCACCGGGGACAACAGAACCCACGCGGAAGCAGGGGTTGAGGTGGAGCCAGCCGGGCTCGAACCGGCGACCTCCTGGGTGCGATATCGGCCGAACGACCTCACGTTGTACAGATTGGGCGTCATTGAGCCACGTTCGCTGCGCCCGGATGACATGAAATTCACTCAGTTCGGTAGCACGGACGGTAGATCGACGCGTGCTGCCCTGACGAGGCGATGTCGGGGCCGTGGACACCTCGCGAGAACGCGCCGCTACGATCGCAATTCAGACAGAGGGAAGGAGCGGTGCGCACGCGGCGGCACGAGGAAGTTCTGGCGGTGCGTCGCGTGGAACACGGAGTTGATCCCATGCCCGATCGACCGCGGCGGGAGGTTGAGCCGAACACCCCCCTCCTCACGGTCAAACGTAAGACGTGCAACTTTCGTGTCGAGCATTCGGTAGTACAACCGTCGGGCCGTCGCGAGTCAGGACGCGAGCGCGTCGCGCATGGTCTCCTCCGGCATCGCTCGCCCGGCAGCAGTCGCAGCGGCGAACGCGTCGCCGAGTTCCTGTTCCAGTGCTGCAGTCGCCTCATCGATTACGGGCTGCTCCCACCACGCCTCGATGCGGAGGCCCATGGCGGCACGCAGGCCGGCCGCCGCGCCGAGCATCCGCGCGGCGAGCTCGGCGTCCGTCGGGGCGGTCGCGGCAGCGAGTCCTGTGAGGGAGCTCACTACCCGCTCGGTATGGCCGATCCTCGCGAAGACTTCAAGACTCTCGCGGAACCATCGCCGCGCGGCCGGCACGTCTCGCTCCGCACGGAGGGAGAGGATCCCGAACGACATGAGCGCGATTGCGCGGCCGCGGTCGTCACCGGCGGTCGCGCAGACGGCCTCGCTCCGGCGGTACAGATCCCACGCTCCGGCGATGTCGCCGTCGAGGAGTGCAACGTCACCGAGGTTGGCCAGGGCGGCCCCTTCTCGGCGGCGGTGACCAGCGGCCTCTGCGAGCTGGCGCGACTCTTCGTGCCGTTCCTTTGCGAGTGCGAGTTCGCCGCGGTCCTGAGCGATCAGTCCCGCCGTGATGAGCGATCCGGCGAGACCGGCATCGTCGCCGAGCGCGCGGTACAGCGGAATGCTTTCCTCGACGTCGGCCTCCGCGCGGTCGAGGTCGCCCTGAGCCCAGGCGAGCACGGCGGCGGCCCTCAGGGCCTCGGCACGGAGGACGGGTCCGCCCAATCCACTGGCCAGCGCTGCCTGGAACTCGTTGCGCCCCTCCGCGAGGAAGCCGCGGACGTACCAGAGCAGCCAGAGGGCGTTGCACAGCCGCAGTTGCAGTTCGGCCGGGCCGTGCTGCCGCGCGAACGCGAGAGCGGCTCGAAGATTGTCGTGCTCGTGCTCGAGCTTCTCGAGCGACGCCGTCTCGTGAGGCTCAGCGCGCTCGGCGAACGCGACGAAGTACTCGGCGTGCGCGCGGCGTGCTTCGGCGCCTTCCTCGTCGAGACGTTCGAGCGCGTAATGGCGCACCGTTTCGAGGAGCGTGAGCCGCTCGCCGGCTCGCTGCACGAGGCTGCTCTCGACGAGGGTCGCCACTGACTCGACGTCCGCGTCACAGACCACCTCCGCCGCGTCGATCGTGCAGCCGCCGGCGAAGACGCCGAAGCGCGCGAACGCTCGACGCACCTCTGGCTCGAGGAGCCGGTAGCTCCAGTCGATCGTCGCGCGGAGGGTCTGCTGACGCGCGGGCGCGTCGCGTGTGCCCGTGGTCAGGAGCGACAGCCGACTGCCGAGCCGGGCGGCCAAGACCTCCGCTGGAAACAGCCGGCTTCGCGCCGCCGCAAGCTCGATGCCCAGAGGCAGCCCGTCGACGCCGCGGCAGATCGCTCTCACTGCCTCCGTGTTGGTCTCGGTGAGCTCGAACGCGCGGTCCGCCGCTTGCGCACGGGTGACGAAGAGGCGGACGGCATCGTCTTCGGCGAGCGGCGGCACGTCGTAGGCGTACTCCCCTGCAAGTCGCAAACGAGCGCGACTCGTCACGACCACGCTGATCCCGGATCCTGCCGCGAGCAAGTCCGACACCAGCGTCGCGGCGCCGAGCACGTGCTCGAAGTTGTCGATCACGACGAGGAGGCGCGACGATCGCACCGCCTCCGCGATCGACTCGTGCAGAGAGCGGCCGGGCGCTCGGGTCACGTCGAGCGCCGCGGCGACGGCACCCGGGACGAGGACGTCGTCCTCCACGGGGGCAAGGTCGACGAAGGCGGCACCGTCCGCGAACGCGGACTGGAGCTCATGCGCCAGCGCCAGCGCGAGTCGCGTCTTGCCGGTGCCGCCGGGACCGCAGAGCGTCAACAGTCGGACATCGTCGCGGCGCAGCAGCGCGGCGGTCGCGGCGAGCTCGAGCTCGCGACCGATGAGCGGCGAGGCGGGGACCGGCAGGGATCCGTGCGCTGTTCGCGGCCGTGTCGCGTCGAGCGAGGGATCGTGGCGCAGGATCCGTCCTTCGAGCTCCTGCAGCGCACGTCCCGGCTCGAGTCCGAGCTCGTCCACGAGCACCCGCCGGGCTTCGGCGTAGGCCCCGAGCGCTTCGGCTTGCCGGCCCGAGCGGTAGAGGGCGAGCATCTGGAGAGCACGCGCGCCTTCCCGCAGGGGCTGTTCGCGGACGAGCGTCTCGAGCTCGCCGAGCGCGTCAGCGTGTCGGCCGAGCTCAACGGCCGCTTCGAGGCGACGTTCACGAGCCGCCAACTGCAACTCCTCGAGACGTCCGAGCTCTGCCGAGGCGAACGGTTCCGCGGCGAACTCCCCGAGGGGGTGACCGCGAAAGAGCGCGAGCGCGTCGGCAAGCAGGCGATCCGCCTCCTCGAGCCGACCGTCGCCGAGCGCCGCCGTGCCGCGGGCGAACAGATCGAGAAACCGATGGAGATCGAGCTCACCTTCGTGGACGCGGACCGTGTAACCCGAGCCGTGGGTCACCAGTCGATCCCTGCCGAGCGCGCGACGCAGCGCATGGACGTGCACCTGCAGTGCGTTCGCTGCTGTCTGCGGCGGCTCTTCGCCCCAGAGCGCGTCGATCAGGCGATCGCGGGAGAGGGTCTCGTTCGCATGCAACAGCAGGTACGCAAGCAGGGCGCGAGGCTTGCGGCCCGGGAGCTGGAGCTCCTCGGCGCCACGCGCGACCCCGAGCGGGCCGAGGACTCGGAATTCGAGCAAATGAGACAGGTGGGTGACCCCCGGTGAGCGGGGCCTAAGTCTCCCCCCGGGGACGCCCCCGGTCAACGTCAGGGCGGGGGGCCGCATGACGGCCCCCCCAGACTCATCCTCTCTCTACGTTGCCGCGGTTCGCCTCTCGACCAGGGCCGCCGCCTGCAAGATGAATCCCAGGAGGGCGAAACCACACAGGCAGAGGAAGAGCAGCCCGACGAGCGCTCGACGCCTGAAGCGGCGGCCGATCACGCTGCGACCACCTCGCCGGCCGGCACGTACCGGGCGTCGTAGCCGAGAAGCCGGCCGAGCGGGGCGCCCAGCGAGAGGGCTGCGCGCTGCATCCAGGCGGGCACGAGCGGCAGGCGCAGGTCGCCGAAGTGGTGGTCCGCGATCACCGCGAGGCGAAGGGGGTTCGGCATCCCCTTACGGTTCGTCTTGCCATCCGCGGCGAGGCCGAACATCGTCTCGATCAGTTGCTCGAACTGCTGCGCGGGCCTGATCTCGCAGACGAAGTGCGCCTCGTCCGGACCCGCGTTCCAGAACTTGTGCGGTGTCCCTGCGGGCACGCTGATCCTTGTTCCTGGACCGGCCACGCTCTTCTTGCGTCCGAGCCGGAACCCGACGCTCCCTCGCAGGACCTCGAAACGCTCCTCCTGGTGCGGGTGCACGTGCGCCGCCGCGACGGCTCCCCCCGGCTGCACGACGCACTCGACCAGGACGAGGGCTCCGCCGGTGTCGGCTGCGGTCTTCCGAAACACGATCCGCTCCCCCGTGACGGGGTTCTCAAGGGTGTCTCCCGACCTGATCATCTCCTGACGCTCCTTTCCGCCCTGTGAGGGCTCTGCGTTGACCGCCTCACAGTGCGACGGAGCGCTTAAGGACGAGTTGCGATGCCCTTAAGACCCCGACCTGGCGAACGCCGTCACCTCCGGGGCGCGGAACGTTTACAGCGTCTGGCGATAGGCGGCGAACTCGACGAAGAAGGTCTCGATCGTCATGCCGAACGTGGTGGCAAATGCTGCTCGCCAGGGGGCTCCTCGGCCGATCGCCTCAAGGTAAGCCGATAGCGAGGCAGGCTCTGTTCCTCGCAGAAGGAAGTCCACAGCCAGGGCGTAGACGTCGTACGCGCCGATCGGACGTGCGGCGCGCACCTCGAGCGCGCCGAGAGGTGTTCCGGCCAGCGACTTCGTTGTGGCGATCCACCTTGCCCGCGCGCGGTCGAGCTCGAGGAGACCGATCATGGCCACCGCTTGACATGCAGTCCACTCTGCGTGATCGACCGCAGCACCTTTGGCGGTCCGGCCGATGAGGTCGCGCGGAGCGTCTATTTCGGGTCAAGAACGCACGTCAGCCTCGGCGCCGTGCAGGATGTCACGGGCCGTTGCCAGCGCGGCGTCGAAGCTGAGTGTGCGCCCTTCCGCCCAGCGGGCCGCGAACGAGGCCTCGCCAACATCACTCCTCACGGTTTGCGCGAGCGCTTCGAAGCGGCTTAGTCGTGGGCCCCAGATCGGCATGCCCACCTCCTCACGCAGCCCATCGGCCGCCCCAAGCAGGCGAGCCGCCTCGTGGGAGCGATTGTCGCTCTTGGCGAGCCGGGCGGTAGCTTCGAGTGAATACGAAAGGCCGTCGTAAAGCCGCACGGCCTCAAGGGCCGTGAGTGCAGTGTCCAGCGCGTCACGCGCCTCGTCGGCTTGCCCGCTGGCCAGGCGCAGCTCGGCAAGGTTCGTGGCTGTGTGCGCTGTCGCTACTTCGTCGTCCACGTGGCGGGCGAGGGCGTACGCGCGCTCGAAGAGGCGTTCTTCGCTGAAGTCGCCTCGGCCTGTATCCAGCCACCCCAGCGACCCTAGGACGATCGCCTCCCCCCACGCATCGCCGATCCCCGCAAACAAGCTCGCGCTCTCGAGCATCAGCGATCGGGCGCGTTCGGGGTCGACCGGGGCAGTCGCAAGCGCGAGCCCGGCGAGCGCGCTCGCCTTTCCCTCGTTGTCGTCGTGCTCCTCAAACCAGGCCGTTGCCTGGCCGAGTGCTGCCTGGGCGGTGCCGATGTCGGACAGAAGTCCCGCGAGTACTCCCTCGACAGTTTGGAGACGGGCACGTCCCCGCTCGGAGAGCTCGCGGGTCAAAGCTAGGAGATCACCGGCGAGCTTTCGTCCCTCCAGCACGTGTCCGGTGAGCCAGTACACCCACACCGACCAAACCAGATCAGCAGCTTCGTCCACGCGTCCGGTTCGAGCGAGGTGCCCGACAGCGCGGCGAATGTTCTCACGCTCGAAGTCGAGAGTGTCCTTCCAGCCTCGCTGCTCGCTTCCCCGCAATCCGGAGTACGCGGCTCGGGCGAGATCGGCGTAGTACTCCGCATGCGCGACACTGATGTCCTCCGCGTCCGCCCGATCGCAGAGCCGCTCAGCTGCATACTCCGCAACGACCCGAAGCATGCGAAAACGGGTCTCAGACTCTGACGCCGCATGCACGAGCAGGCTCTTGTCCACGAGCGCAGAGAGCGTCGAGAGAACTGCCAGTGCCTGCTCGCCCGCGACCGAACCAGCCGCTTCGATCGTGAACGAGCCGGCGAATACGCCAAGTCGCTCGAAGAGGTCACGCTCGTCTTCATTCAGCAGCCCGTAGCTCCAGTCGATCGTGGCGCGCACCGTCTGCTGGCGCGCCGGCGCGTCTCGTCGCCCGGTCGAGGGCGCGTCAAGCGAGGACTCAATGTGTTCAACCAGGACACTCGGTGAAAACAGACGCGCTGCGCCCGCCACGAGTTCGACTGCAAGCGGCAGATGATCGACTTGAGCACAGATCTCACCCGCAGCACGCACGTTCTCTTCGTTCCAGACGACGTCGGGCCGCATCGCCGCGACTCGTTCCATGAAGAGAGTTGGGGCAGCCTCAAGGGGCGGGACGCTGTACTCGTGCTCACCCTGTAGGCGTAGAGGCTCGCGGCTCGTTGCGAGCACCTCCAGCTGCTCGCAGGCCTCGAGCAGCTGCGTGAGTAGAGGAGCGGCAGCCAGAACGTGCTCGAAGTTGTCGACGACAAGCAGGAGATGCCGCTCACGCAGGCGACGAGCCAGAGCATCCACCGGGTCCGGGCCGAGAGAGGGCAACCCGACCGCGTCAGCGACGGCTGCCGGCACGAGCTCCGGATCCGCAACCCGGTCGAGGGCGACATAGGCCGCGCCCTCTCGGAAACGCGGAGCCAGCCGGCGCGCGGCCTCAACGGCAAGCCGCGTTTTGCCGATGCCGCCCGGGCCGGTAAGTGTGACGAGCCGAACATCGCTTCGTTCGACCAGACGCGACACTTCGTTGACCTCGTGGTCGCGACCGACGAACGAGGTCGTGCGCGCGGGGAGCTCTGACCGCTGGTCGCGCTCGTCGGTGCTCGCGTGGAAGCGCTCGGTGAGCAGCAGGGCGAGGTCGTCTCTCACAATCCGCCCCAACTCCTCGACTGTGGAGAACGTCCGGTACGCAGGGCCGGCCTCGTCCTCGATGCGCCGGATGAGCACGCGCAGGCGTTCCTCGCGATCGAACGCCGGCTCCTTTATGTACAGCAGCTTAGGTTTACCCCGCGCGAGCTCGTACTCGTCCTCAAGTCCCGAGACAGCGCCTCCCGGTGCGACCCAGCCGTAGCTCTGCCAATAGATGCCCACGAACACGTCGCACTGATCGACGTAGGCCGTATACAAATCGCGGGGAACGTGCGGCCGTGCGCCCTGCTCGAAAAGCACTGGGGTTAGGCGCAGCGACGCGATCGCCTCACGCGCCACCGTGCGCTCGAGGGCTACTCGCGAAGCGTCGACGAGACGAAGACACGCAGCCGGCGATCAGGAGTGAAGATCGGCTGCCGCGCCACCGTGCCAGCCTAGTCCTGACACAACAAGACGAGTCCGCAGCCGCCGCCCCCGCACCAAACACATCGCGAGGCGAAGTGTGATGAGCCAGGGGTTCTCGCGCGCGGCGGCGTCGCTCGTGGCCCGCTCGCCCCCCCGTAAAACGGTCGTATCCGTGCACGAAGCCCTGGCGTTAAACTCGTGTCGGCACCGGGTCCGTTCGAACGGGTCAACGGCGCCGCTGCTTTGGAGAATGGGCCGAAGGCGTTTGGGAACGCGTCGGCCCATAGCCCGGGGCGCGACTAGACCGGCTACTGCCGTCGAACGGCCGTCACGGCGATCTCGAGCACGGCGTCCTTGTTGAGGAGCTCCGTCACGCCGACCGCTGTCCATGCGGGGTACGGCTCGGCGACGAACTCGCGGTGGACGGCGAAGAGTATCTCGATGTGCTCGCGGAGGCCGATGTGGTACGAGGTCAACTCGACGACGTCGGCCCACGTCGCGTCCGCTTCGCCGAGCACGACTGCGATATTGCGGTAGAGCTGCCGGAACTGCTCGGTGATGTCGGCGGCGAGGTCCCCGCCCCGCGGCCGACCGATCGTCCCCGAGACATAGATCGTGTCGCCGACCCGCAGCCCAGGCGAGTACGGGATCGTCGACGACTCATCTTCGACAAGCGTTTGGCGGTCGTGTTCGGTCACGGAAGCCACCCCATCGATACGAGGACGCCCTCGACGAGCTCCATCACGCCCGTCTACTTATCACCGATGAAGCTGGCCTGCGCGCCGCAGGAAGACAGCCTTGTGGCGACCGAGCCGTAACCGAACCACGCGGTTGCACATGCTTACCAATTGCGTGCTTACCAAATTGCGTGCTTACCAATTGCGGGCTTGCCCGATAGACCGAGAGGCTCGCGACGACGGGAAACGAGTTCTAGCGTCGCCTGGTGCGGGCCCGATTCGCCTTCTTGCTTCCTCCCAGGAGGTCTTACCTCCCGCCCAGACTTGGCGGGACGCATCACGCCGCTGGGCTAAGCTCCTGCACCCGGTCAATTCTTCACGGGGCGTGTTAGGGGAAGTAGCAGAGTGGAAAGCCCTGCAGCTTCGTCACAACGTGGCAGACTGCGATCGAGGTCACCCGTTTCGTCGCCGTCCGAACGTAGACCTGCGTCACTCGAGCGCCAACGCGCTCGACCCGGTCGCGGCACGCGAACTCCCGGAAGCGGGGCCGAGGCTTGTCGCAAGACAGCCGCGGGATCGCCGTCTTAACGGCCGCGAGCGTGCTTCCGACGCCTACGCCTTGTACGGTGTCGATGGAAGACGTGGTCGTTACCGCGGTGACACGAGCCCCCTTCAGGCTCCGTTTGCTGGAGAAGGTCACCGTCAGCCTCTCGGGGCCGAACCCCCACGTGAGCGTGTGATGGCCAGGCCCGCTCGAGGCCCGTTGCTTGTCACTGCCGCCGGGTGCGCGGATCGTCGCGATCACTTGAGCCTGAGTCATGCCTAGCGCGACGCCGCGAATGCTCTCGCCCGGGACGATCTCTGCAGTTGCTCCTCTCGCCGCCACTCCACTGCACAACGTGAGCAGCACGCAGACGGCGACGAGACCTGACCTCGAGACCCCTCGCCGACCGCCCGACCCCATATCCGCACCCTACTTCCGGTCCCCCGTCGTCGTCCACTCACACACAGCCAAGAAGTGATCTCGCTTGCCGCCCGCTGGAGCGCCGACAGCGGCCCGGCGTCGGGTTTTCCGTCCGCAACACCAGGGTGTCCACAATCGCTAGCGAGTTTCCGACACCGTCTGAAGCGGGGGCGTTCGTCTAGGGCGAGAGTTTCACAAGGCTGAAGCGCCGTCATCGAAGAGTTCATCGAGAAAGTGCTTCGCCACGCACGTCGACAACGCTCGTGCAGCGAGCGACCGCAAGTCTCCCCGTACGTCGCATCTCTTTGGGTGGTCGGGGCGTAGCACGGCGACGTCGAGCGCCCCAGCCGCCGGCGATCCACCAGTCGATGCTCAGCCCGAGAGCAGACGCTCGACGTCCGGGTGCTTCAGCTCTCTCTACTGTTCCTCGACTAGTCGCAGAGAGCCGCTCCCGGAACCGGGTACCGCACCGCCCGCCGCTTCTCGAAGAGGTAGTGAGACACGAGCCACTCACGTCCCCCGCGATAGCCCCAGAGCTCCGCGCACGCGAGGAAGAAGACCCGCCAGTTCGCCCACCACGCGTTTGCGCGATCTCCGCCGTACTGATCCGAGAGGACACGCATGATCGCCGGCTCGTGCTCGTCCATGCGTTCGAGCCAAGCCTCAGCCGTACGTGCGTAGTGCGTGCCCGACATGCTCCAGTGGTCAGCGGCCACGAGGTCGCGCTGAAAGTGGAAAAAGAGATCGTCGGAGGGCATCGTCCCGCCACTGAAGAAGGTGCGCCCCATCCACGTGTCGTCGTAGGGATACGCATACGCTCTGTGCGAGAACACGTGGCAGAAGAAGCGGCCTTCTGGTGTAAGCCACGACGCGATCCGACCGAACAGCTCCTCGTAGTTGCGCATGTGCTCGAGCATCTCGACGGAGAGGATGCGGTCGAACCGACCGTCCTCGAGCTCGAGCGTGTTCGCGTCTGCGGTTAGCACCTCGACGTTCGGCGCGTTCTGCGACTCGATGAACTCCCGCTGCGGAGCCGAGTTCGAAACGGCAAGGATCCTCGCGGTCGGATACCGCTCAGCGAGCCAGAGCGTGAGCGAGCCCCAACCGCAACCGAGGTCGAGCAACTCCATCCCGTCCTCCACACCCGCACGCTCGCACGTCAGGCCCAGCATCGCTTCTTCCGCCGCCGCAAGGTTTCCGACGCCTTCCGGCCAGAAGCACGAGCTGTACTTCAGGCGCGGGCCGAGCACCAGGCGAAAGAACTCGGGCGGCAACTCGTAGTGCTGTTCGTTCGCCTTCTCGACCTGCACCGCGATGGGCGACTCGCGCAGCCGCTCGACGAACGCCCGTTTCTCCTCGATTCCTTTACGTCGTTCGCGTTCGAGTCGCACGAAGAGGTTCGCGCGGATGCCGAGCCGAAGCAGCGGGTCCGGGACGCGCCCGGACTCGATCAGGTTGTCGACGACTTGGGAAACCACGGGACGAAGACGCTCGTTTCACGTTGATAGCGGCGGTAGTCGTCGCCGCGACTCTTCAGTGCCTGCTCCTCCGCGGGTGGGACACCCGTGACGTAGAGGATCAGGAAGAGGATCGCTGCAGGGGCCGCGAACGCGATCCAGCCCCAGGGCGCAGCCACGGCGACGAGCGCGTAGGCGAGCCAGACGAGCGACTGGAAGAAGTAGTTCGGATGGCGTGAGTACCGCCACATCCCCGACCGCATCGTCTTGCCCTTGTTCGCGGGGTCGGCCTTGAAGCGTGCGAGTTGCTGATCCGAGACGTGCCCCAAGAGTGCGGCGACGAGCCAGAGCGCCGCGCCCGCCCACTCGATTGGCTCGATCCCGTCGTGGCGGTTGAACGATGCCAGCAGGAATGGGACCGACAGCGCCGCGGCGAGGAATGCTTGCGCCTGGTAGAAGATGGCGAAGGTCCTTTGCTCGCGGCCCCGTGCGCGCCAGCGGCCACGGAGTTCGCGGTAACGCGTGTCCTCGCCTTTCCCGAGCCGGGCGAGCACGAGTAGTGCGATGCGGAGGTTCTCGATCCCGGCCATCGCGGCGATCAACAAGCGATGTGAGAGCTCGCCGGGGCCGAGCGCGGCGTACAGGATGGCGAGCACGGCAAGTGAGCCGGCCCAGCCGGCATCGACTGCGGTCGCATCGCCTGTGCGGCGCTGCACCACGTACAGCGCGCCGAGCAGAGCGCTCGCGACGGCCCACCCGAGGAGGAGCAGCTGCCAGCGATGTTCGATCACGCGGCCTCCACGAGCCGGCGCTCGACGCGTTGCGTGAGCTCCTTGGCCGCGACAAGCGTGGGCTTTGCCGGGTGCACGACGATCGGCTCGCCGACGATCACCTGCGCAGGCGGGCGACCGGGCCGCAGAAAACCTCGCGTGCCCACGAGCCTGACCGGGACGATCGGAGCGCCCGTTGCGAGCGCAAGCCGCGCCGCGCCGCGATGGTACGGGCGGCGCTGCAGTTGCTTGGACGTTCCCTGCGGGAAGATTCCGAGCACCTCGCCGTCGCGCAGCAGGTCCGCGGCGTTCGAGATCGCGGCCGCGTCTCCAACTCCGCGCTCCACCGGGAAGGCGCCGAAGGCGTTCAGCGCACGTCCGACCAGCGGGTAACGCCAGAGCTCCGACTTGGCCATGTAGCGCACCCGACGAGGCGTTGCGAGAGCGAGGAGCCACGGGTCGAACATCGACTCGTGGTTGGCTGCGAGGATGACGCCGCCGGTCTTCGGAATGTGCTCTGCTCCCCGCAGCTGGACCCTGTACAGCTTCCGGGCGAGGGTGCGGAAGCCGACGCGCTCGAGCAGCTCGTACAGGATCATGCGAGCGCCTCGTTGAACGACCGCGTGAGAGTGAGTTGGACGTCGCGGAGCGCGCGGGTCCGGAACGCTGCCTCACAAAACGCGAGGTAGAAGTTCCAGGTTCGCTCGAACCGCTGGTCGTAGCCGAGCCGTCGAACCTCCCGGATGCTCTCTTGGAAGTTCGCTCGCCAGCGGCGAAGCGTCTCCGCATAGTGCGGTCCGATCTCATCGACCTCGTGAACCATCAATCGCGAACTGCGTGTCATCGCTTGCGTGAGCGCGCTCAGCGACGGGATGAGGCAACCGGGGAAAACGTACTGCTCGATCCAGTCGGGAGCCTTGCGGTACCGATCCCAGCGGTCGTCCGGGACGAGAATCGTCTGGATGCACGCCAGGCCGCCCGGCTCGAGCAGTCGATCGATCGCCTCGAAGTACGTCGGGAACTGACGCTCGCCGATTGCCTCGAGCATCTCGATCGACGCGACCTTCGTATAGCTGCCCTGGTGGCTCCGGTAGTCCTCCTCGAGAATGCGGACGTCGAGCCCTGCAGTGCGTTCGCGGGCGAGGCGAGCCTGCTCGGCGGAGATCGTCAGGCCCGTGACGCTGCAGCCGTGCTCGCGTGCGGCGAAAGCCGCGAAACCGCCCCAGCCGCAACCGATCTCGAGCACGCGGTCGCCGGGCTCGAGTTGGAGCTTGTTGCAGATCAGCTGATACTTGCGCAGCTGCGCGTCCTCGAGTAGGTCGTCCTGCCGCTCGAAGACGGCGCACGAGTAGGTCATCGTTTCGTCGAGCATCAACTCGAAGAGATCATTCCCGAGGTCGTAGTGATAGGCGATGTTCTGGCGTGCACGGAGGAAGCCGTTTCGCGTGTTCAGTCGCGGCCGTGCCTCGAGCAATCGCCGAACGCGCAAGTGACGGTCGGCCGAGGCTCCCGCATTCCGCAGCAGGAGCTCGAAGAGCGAGACCAGGTCGTCGCTGTCCCATTCGCCGGCGGTGTACGACTCTCCGACGCCGACCTTGCCGCGTGTGGCGACCCGCCGGAAGAAGCGCCGGTCGTGAATCGCCATCGTGACGGCCGGCCCGGACCCGAAGCGCCGGACACTGCTGCTTCCTGGCAAACGCACCTCGAGCGTTCCGCCGTGAAGGTTCGCGAGCGCACGCTCGAGCACGGCGCTCGCAACTCGCTCGAGGGCGGGTAGCCGCTTTGCGCGGGGCGCGGCGCGCAGAGCGCGATCGGCTCGGCCGATCGCGCTCACGTCCGCACCGATCCCTTGCCTTGTTCGAAGGCGGGCTTGTGGTGAAAGGGAACTCTCTTCCACCAGAGCCGGAGCGCCTGCCAATGGATGAGTCCGAACACTCGCGCCGGCATCAGCGGATAGCGGGCGAGCGTGCGGGCGACGTTCGCGTTGGTCAGTTCACGCCGTCGGCCGCGCAGCACGGCGGTGAGCGGGCGATCCCCGTCCTCACGAACGTGGATCCGTGCCCAGACCTCCTCGCCCGGCTCGGCGAATGCGTACTCGTAGGATTGGTCGAGCCCCATGAAGGGGGACACGTGCAGGTGCTTCTCGTGCTCGTAGGCCGGGCCCGAGCCCCGCAGGACCTCGGGCAGCCGCTCGCCGAACGTGTTGCTCAGCTCCGCGACCATGCAGGCGAGGGAGCCGTCGCCCCGGTAGCACCAGTAGAACGTGACCGGGTTGAAGACGTAGCCCAGCACCCGCGGTTGCGTCAGCATCAACACGCGCTCGACGTCGGGGTCGCCTACGAGATCGAGCACCGCCTGCTTCACCGGCTGATCACCGTGGAAGTGGTCGCGGTCGTGGAAGCCGACGACGTTCCTGCCGTTCACCGAGACAAGCCGTAGCTTGCGATCGAGCTCGGGCAACTCGTCGAGATCGATCAGCCAGTACGAGATCGGGTAGGTGAACCCGTTCCGAACCGGCGTGCGGCGGATGTGCATCAGCGTTCCCTCGTAGAGCCCCGATTTCACCACTGCACTCCGAGTGCAGCCGCAGCGCGGACACCTGACGCAAGCCCGTCCTCATGGAAGCCGTTGCCGTGGTACGCGCCGGCAAAGTACGTTCGCCGCGCTCCAGAGAGCGACGCCAGCTCTCCCTGCGCCGCCAGGGACTCGACCGTGTAGAGCGGGTGCTCGAAGACCGCGCGGTCGAGCACGTGCTGGTCGGCGATGTCCTCGTTCAGCGTCAGGCAGTAGTCCACGTCCGTGTCGAGTCGCTGAAGTCTGTTGAGGTAGTACGTGACGGTGGGTCTTCCATTGCCTCCGAGGCGGTAATTCCACGAGGCGCGCGCCGCACGCGTGCGCGGCAGCACTGACGCATCCGTGTGGAGGATCGCGTCGTTCCGCGTGTACTCGAAGCTGCGCAGGATCCGTTGCTCCTCCGCGGTCGGATCCTCGAGCAGCCCGAGAGCCTGGTCGGCGTGGGTCGCCACGACGATCGCGTCGAAGTGCCGGCGCTCGCCGTCGTCGGTCGTCAGCTCGACGCCCTCGGGTCCACGTCGGACCGAGCGGGCCCCTAGCCCCAGCCGGAGTCTGCCCCCGAGCCTGGTCGACAGCTCGCGCACGTACGTGTCGCTGCCGCCGCTGACATAGCGCCAGCGGAAACGGCCGAAGCCCAGCATGCCGTGGTTCTCGAAGAAGCGGATCGCGGCCGCCGCCGGGTAGTCGAGTGCGCGTCCGGGTGCGGTCGACCAGAGCGCTGAGGTCAGGGGGACGAGGAAGTGCCGGCGAAACCGTCCGGAGAACCTCCGCTCGTCGAGGTACCGCGCCAGCGACCAGTTCTCGCAGTCGAGCTCGTCCAGCGACCGGCGCGCCGTCCTCAGCCAGCGTCCGATCTCCCACAGGAGCGCATGGAAGCGGGCATCCCCGACGCGGCGAGGCTGCGCAAACGGCCGCCTCCCGGAGTACTCGAGCCCACAGCCACACGAGACGGAGAACGACATCTCCGAGTCCTGCGTCGGAACGTCGAGCTCCTGAAGAAGGCGTGTCAGGAGCGGGTAGTTCCGCTCGTTGTGGACGAGGAAACCGGTGTCGAGCGCTACCCCGTCCCGTCGAATGGTGCGCGTGTGACCGCCCGGGCGAGTCTCCCGCTCGAAGATCTCGACCTCGTGGACAGGCGAGAGCACGTGTGCGGCACCCAGGCCGGACACGCCGCTTCCGATGACAGCAACTCGCATAAACCGGTATTCGACTCAGCGCGAATATCGGTTGGCTACTCTCACGAACGGGAAGGGATAAACCATGGACAGCGCCGCCCGAATCGCAACCGTTCGCCCGCGGACGAGCCTGATCAGCCAGGTCGTGACGCTGATCGCCGTCGTCGTCCCCCCGCTCGCCCTTCTCTCGGCGATGGGGCTGCTTTGGGGGGTTGGCTTCCACTTCCGGGATCTCGTTCTCCTCGTGACGATGTACGTCGTCTGCGCGTTCGGGACGACGATCGGCTTCCATCGGTACTTCACCCATCGCGGCTTCGAGACGTCGGCTCCGGTCAAGGCGTTGCTCGCGATTCTCGGGTGCATGACGATGCAAGGGCCCCTCACGCAGTGGGTGACCGACCATCGCAAGCACCACGCCCTCTCGGATAAGCCCGGAGACCCGCACTCACCTCATGTCGGCAACGGCGACGGTGCCTGGGGTGCGGTCAAAGGGTTCGTGCACGCCCACATCGGCTGGCTGTTCACGAACCTCGGCATGGAGCAGGGACGCGATTACGGCAGAGATCTCTACGAGGACCGCCTCGTCGCCTGGATCGACCGCCTCTACCTGGTCTGGGTCGTGCTGACGCTCGGGATCCCGTTTGCGATCGGCTACGCCATCGGTGGCACCTTGCTCGCAGGGATGGAGGGCTTGGTGTGGGGAGGCCTGATCCGGATCTTCCTCTACCAGCACGCCACGTTCAGCGTGAATTCGATCTGCCACATGTTCGGTCGCAAGGACTATCGCTCGCGCGACGAGGCGCGGAACAACTGGGTCGTAGCCGTGCTCGTGTTCGGCGAAGGCTGGCACAACAACCACCACGCATTCCCTGCTTCGGCGCGCCACGGCCTGCACCGCTGGCAGTTCGACGTGTCGTGGTGGGTGATTCGCGGGTTGGAGAAGCTCGGTCTCGTTTGGAACGTCAAGGTGCCGGATGCCGAGCAGATCGGCCGGCGGCGGCTTCAGCCAGGCGAGTCCTGAAAGCGAGCGAGCTCGTCCGCGACGAGCCTCGACCAAGCGCCCGCGCGCGGCAGGGGGATCAGCTGATCGCCTCCGAAGCGAAGCGCCATCCCGTGCAGGGCTCCCTTGACCAGCGTGTACTCGCCTTCGATGCCGAGTGCACGAGCGCGTTCGTACCCGCGGCGCGAGCTCGTCGCACTGACACCGGGGATGCCCGGCAGCCAGCGGTCAAGCGAGCCGTGAATCACGTCGAACCGCTTTCCGCGCAGGGTCTCGAGGCTCAGCCGCTCGGGGATCCAGGGCGCGAGCCCGAGGACGGCCTGCACCTTGGGCTTCGCGGCAGCCTGGATCGCGACGGCCCCGCCCATCGAGAAGCCGAGCAGAAGCGTCCGCGGCGCGCCGGTCTCTTCGACCGCGGCGATCGCGTCCGCGACACACCAGTCCATCCGCTTCCAGGACTTGATGCGGTACTTCACCTCGGCGAAGCCGAGCTCTGGGAAGTCGGGCGCCAACCGGCGCACCAGCCATTCGATCGAAGCGCTCCATGTTCCCGCTATTTCGCCGCTCTGACCTCCGTTCACGCAGACGATCGCTGCCTGAGAGGTCGTCCCGGTCACACGCATCTCCGCGCCGGTTTCGAGGCGGGTCACGCCCGCCGGGCCGCGTCCCAAAACCGCCTTGCTCAGCGCGGCTGATCGAGCACGGACTTCAGACCGGCGAGAGCGTCGTCTGCCATCCGGTTCATGGTCTGGGCGAGCAGCGGCTCGGCCACGCGAGCGATCCCTTTGAGCCGGATGTCCGCCACGTAGACGATTCGCGTGCCGGCTTCCGTTGGTTCGAAGGTGATCTCGTCCACCGAGGCTGCCTTCTCGCCTTCGCCCGTGAGCACGAGACGGCGTTCCGGCTCGAACGCGGTGACGACGTAGTGGAATCGCTGGCGCTTGCCGCGAAAGAGCGCAACGACCTCGAACTCGCTCCCCTGACCGACTGGCCCGTCGCTGACCTTCCTGGCTTCCGGGATCCCTGGATCCCACTCGGCGGCATTGGAGAAGTCCGCGACGTACGCGAACGCCTGGGCAGGTGGACGGGCGACCTGAATTTCTTTGCGAACCTTCACGCGCGTGATCGTAGCGACGTGGCGGACGGACACTTGCAATTGGCGGAGACAAACAACTCGCCGTTTTCCAGCGGGTTCGGAGGTGGAGCCAGCCGAGCCCGAACCGGCGACCTCCTGGGTGCGATATCGGCCGAGCGGCGTTACCTGGAGCGCTTTCGGCTTCGTTGGGCCACATCCGGTGGTTGCAGATGACGCGAGATTCGCTCAGTTCGGTAGCACCGACGGTAGATCGCTCTACAAGCAATGCGTGAGGTGCCGAACTCAGCCGCGCAACCCCGTCACGAATGCAGCGACTACACCAGCGACGTCAATGCAAGTCGTGAGAGAGAAACTCAGCCCGTGCGGCGTGCCTGGACGCGACAACTGTGCGAGTAGGCAAGGAACGCAAGCGTGTCGGAGAACGAGCGTTACCGTGTCGTCTCGAAGATCGGCAGGGCGCGGAGATCGCGAAGGAGCTTGATCCCCGGACCTAAGCGGCTTGACTCGCGTGCTGCGCAGCAGCAAGGCAGCTAGGACAGGCCAAAGGAATTTCGAGCGACTCTGCTCCCACGCCGTGCTGATAACGAAAGGTAAGGTGCTCGCGGACGGCGACTTCGAGACCGTTCGCCGCGCCTATCTCGGCTAGCCGCAATGTCGACCGTCGTCAGCATCACGGATCGCGACAACTGGAAAGCGACGACCGACAACATCGTCGTCGTCGATCCCAAGCGCCGGCGCCTGCTGTGGATCCCCCGCGATCTGTGGTCGCGGGTCGTCGGAGACCGTGTGAACGGCGCCTTCGCACTGGGCGGCCATGGCCTGCTCCTCGACGCCCTCTCCGAGTACGTGCCGGCCGTTGGCGCGAGTATCTGCGTGCGCCGCTCCGCGGTCGAAAGCGTGCTGGGGGACGTGCGCCTCACCGTCCCGGTGCCGAAGAAGCTCCGCTTCTGGTACCCCCTTCATCCTCTCGAGAGGCTCGAGGACGGGCGCAAGCTGGTCGTGTTCGAGCCGCCCGAGGAGGTGCTCGAGGGCGAGCGCATCCATCAATGGCTCGGCGCAAGGACGGCGGTCGATCCGGCGCCCAATGTGCTTCCGGATCTCGCGCGCATCGAGCGGCAGCAGGTGTTCGTGCGCCGGTTGTTGGAGGAGCACGTCCGGTTCCCCGAGTTGCTCGAAGATCCCGCGTTCGTCTCTGTGTCCGATCGCACCCGTGCTCTCGCGGACCTCGCACTCGTCGAGCCGAGCTGGCGGTTCCGGACCTTCGACGCCGTCCGCCCCGCCACCATCGACGGGAAGCGGGTCCTCCTCCCCGTCCGAGCGGCTCGCATTCGCAACCTGAAGAGGCTTGTCCGTCATGGTTTCGCGTTTCGACCAGCACCGTAGTACGGCGCGCCGCCTGCTACAGCGTGGGCGGTTCACTCCGCATAGCCGCGGCGGGGGTTGAGCCTCTTGACCGAAAGCCCCTGCTCATCGGTTAGGTGGGCGTACCCGATCGCCTGCCAGCGCCGATCCGGATCTGCCAGCTCGTATCGACGCCGACGGGCGACCCGGTCTTCGCGCAAGAGCATTCCCAGGTGGTAGATGTTGAGATCAGCAAGCGGGTATTGCCCATTGCGACGCGCCTGCAGCGGTGCCTTGATGCCGTGGAGCGGCCTCAAATCGAACTCGTGGTCTGCCCGCGCTGCGAACAGGCGAGCGTGCGCTTTATGCCCCCAGACGCCATCGGCCCGAAATCCGTCTTTCGAATCCCACAGTTCCTTTATGCGGACGGCATACGCTGAATAGCCGCGCCGCCGCCCGCGCCTGATTACGCGTTCGGCACGGTTGCGGAACTCGAACTCCAAGCGTTCGTCGGCGTCGACACAGACGACCCACTCGGCGCCGTGACGAAGGGCCGCGTCGAGTAGCGCTCGGTGATTTCCCACCTCGTCCCACGCTGGCCGGTTCGGCGGAACGCGCAGGAGTTCGATCACTGCGGGCGTTTGCTCCAGGAACTCCGCGGAGCCGTCTCGGGAGCCGTCGTCGAGCGCGATGATCCCGTCGACCTGTGGCGCGACGTTAGCGACGAAGGCTGGGAGATGCCGCATGCCGTCGCGTACGGCGAGGAGCGCGAGCAGGCGAGTCCTCGGTCGACCGGGGAGGGTTGGGCGCCGAGACGAGATCTCGTTGGGAAACAACCACCGAACTACGCGCATCAGCTGCGCAGGCTGCGGGGTCGGCTAGCCGAGGCCGCGCGTTCGATCACGCAGGTGCGAGGGCGCCGACGCGTTCGAGGTCGAGCAGCAGATCGGTCATCTCTCCCTGCTCGTGATATTCGGCTTCGGTGTTGACCGACCAGACATCCTCGCCCTCGCCGTCGAGGAGGTCGAGCGTCGCGAGAATCGCCGTCCACATCGAGTGGTCCTGGTTGTTGTAGCGATGGAGTCCGTTCCGTCCGAACGTCCGCAAGTTCTCGAACCGCTCCAAGTACACGCGAATCATCGCGACGCTCTCCTCGTAGTGGCGGTCGTACATCGGATACGCCTTCGGAACCCTGATCTTGATGCCGTCGAAGACTTGTGCGGGATCGATGAGTCCGATCCGATCGAGCTCACTCGTCGCGAGCGCGACCGCCTCCGCGTCACTCATCTTCCAGATGTCGTCGTCCTCGAAGCAGAAGTACTCGACTCCGAGACATGTTGTTCCGGGCACAACGAGATCCGGGCTCCACGCGCCGAAGTTCTGCACGCGGCCGGCTCGCGTTCCCGGATCGTGGATGTAGATCCAGTTGTCGGGGAACGGCTCTGCCTGCGTGGTCATGAGCGCGACGACGCAGAGATCCCGGTACCGCAGGCGGTTTGCCGCCGCCTCGACCTCGGGCGGAGCCGCCGGTTCTAGCATCAGGACGAGCTCACCCAACGGCAGGCTCGACAGCACAGCATCGACGGGGTGCACGAGTTGCGAGCCGTTCGCTCCGACGGCAACCGACTTGATGCGCGAGCCGTCGTGATCTATTGCGGTGCACGGCCGGTTGACCTGCACTTCGATCCCGGCGTCCTCGATCAGCTCGCGGAACGCCTCCCACATCTGGCCGGGCCCGAGGCGCGGGTAGCGGAATTCTTCGATGAGCGTCGTTACTTGCCGGCGCTCGAGGCGGAGAGTGGAAAGGATCGCCGATGCTAAGGAGAAGTCCTTGATTCGCTGGGCCGCCCACTCGGAGCGAATCTCGGATCCGGGGATGCCCCACACCTTCTCGGTGTAGGAGCGAAAGAACGCGTCGTACAGGCGGCGACCAAACCGCGCGGTCACCCAGTCCTGAAACGTCTCGGGAGCTGCGCGCCTCGGCCTTAGGCTTGCGAGGTACGAGACCAGGCAACGAACCGACTCGACAACGCCGAGCCGGAGGACGGTCTCGCGCGCTGCGAGCGGGTACGAGAAGTACTTCTGCTGGTAGTAGATGCGCGAGAGGCGCGGTCGGACGAGGAAATCGGCGCCGAGGACGCTCTCCCACAAGCGCTGGATGGGTGCCAGCTTCGTGAAGAACCGATGGCCTCCGAGGTCGAAGCGATAGCCGTTGAACTCGACCGTCTTCGCAAGACCGCCGACGGTTCCGTCGGCCTCGAAGACGACGCCGCGCTCACCGCGACGGCTGAGGACGTACGCAGCGGTCAAGCCGGCGGGGCCGGCTCCGAGCACCGCTGTGCCGATCGACGCCGAATCGCCGCCGCCAGAGCCGATTCGCCGACGATCGGGCTCTATGTGTGCTCCGTCACCGTTCAATGCCTCGAACGGCAACGGGAGCGGGAGCGGCCTGCGTGCCGCATCTGCCATTAGACGCCCGATTCAAGCGCGCAGCTTCCAGCTTCTCTTCCCCCGAAAGTACTGGTTCGCAGCGGCCGACTGTCGCTCCGGACCAGGGTTGCTCGCGTCGCTACCGGCTCCCGAGGTCGTAGAGGTACAAAACGGCTCCCTTCGTCTCGCGCTTCGAGACGCGCCTTCCGAGCGCATCAAGACGAGCGACGACGGCCGCGACGATCGCCTGATGGCGACCGCCGACATGCGAAAAGAGCGCCCAGACCCGCTCCTCTCCCCGCAAGCCGTTCAGCTCGGCGACGTGGTTACTGCTTTCCGTCGCGACGACGAGCTTCGGCGGACGTGAGGCTACCGCCCGTGCCCACCCTTCCCGCCCTTCCGTGGGCCGCACGCGCGCCCAGAGCTCACGCGTCGCGCCGGTGCGGTCGGCGACTCCGCAATCGTTGCATTCGGCGTAGTACCGAAACGCGTATTGAGCAGCGAAGTACACGTAGACGGCGTCCCCGCGCTTCCATTCGCGCTGCATGCGCTCGAGCAGCGGCTTGATCTCCTCGCGTCCCGACGGGGCAACGAGGTTTCGAGCGGCAGAGCGCGCGGACGTGTGTCCGATGACGGCAACGAGCGCGAGGCCGGTCACGACCGCCGTCGCGGCGGTCAGTCGCGGACCTCCGAAACGTCGAACGAACAGGCCAGCGACTTTCGCAATCGCATCGACGCCTCCGGCCACGAGGCACACCAGCACAGGAACGTAAAAGAAGCTGAACCTTCCGCCGAACGGATACTTGTCGAGAGCGGATGCGACGACGGCGAAGAGCAGCGGCGAAGCGAGGAGCAGTCCGCGCTCCGGGTCGCGCCTGAGAAGCGACGCGAGACCGACGAGCGCGAGCGCAGTAGCGACAGGCACGTACGCGAGTCCGGCAGATTCGCGGAGCAGCTGTTCCGGCGCGTCGACGAACCATCTCAAGTCGGACCCGCTCGACGCAAGCGGGGCATAGGCGTTCGGGTCTCCACGCAGCGACGTCTGCACCGCGCGAACGCGATCGAGGGCGTAGAACAGCAACAGCACGACGCTTGCAGTCCAGAGCGCGGCCGGAATCACGAGCGTCGGCAACGAGCGCCACCGTCGTCGGGCGATGATCGCTCCGACAACGACAACGCCGAAACCCGCGAGATAGAAAATCGCAGGGTACGAGAGCCAGGGCGCGACGGCCCCGACACATCCGAACGCCACCGCTTCATGCAGCCGGAGCGGACGCGACGCCGGAAACCGCGAGATCGCGTAGAGGAGGAGGATGGCGACTGCGACGTCGGTTGAGTAATGCTTCACCTGGCCCGAGATCGCGATCAGCGGCCCGAGCACGACGAAGAGGCCGAGCGCGAGGACAGCCGCCCAGCGGTCGAGGAAGTGGCGGGCGACGGCGGGAAACAACGCAAGCGCTGCGATCCCGGCCATGAGTGGGAACGCCCGCAGCGCGTACTCGCTGTCACCGAGAACGAGAACCGACGCCTTGTGCGCAATCAGGTGCAGGGGCGGCGCAGTCTGGTGAAAGTCGAGCGTCCCCAAGACGCCGGAGAAGTCTCGATTCCGGAGGTTGAGTGCGAGCAACGCTTCGTCGAGCCACAGCGACGCGTTGCTCGCGAAGTTGGCGATGCGAAGAATCAGGCCGATGCAAATCAGAACGAGCGCGATGTACGCGGGCTCGAGCGCGAAACGCCGAACCGTCTCGGTTACCGCCTCGAGCGGTCGGCGCAGCTGCATTCCGGCGAGGCGAGACGCGAGACCGACCATCCAAAAAGCGTAACCCGCCGATGCAAACGTCCAGCTCTGCGGCCGCTGTACGTTCCTAGAATCGAGCGGTGCCCAGCCTCAGCGTCATCGTTCCGGCGACGGATCGCCCGCCGACGCTCGAGCGGTGTCTCCACGCCATCAAGTGCGCAGAAGAGCCGCCGGAGGAAGTGATCGTTGTCCATGAACCGGCGCTCGCGGCACCGGCCTCAGCTCGAAACGACGGCGCAGGGCGAGCGAACGGGGAGATCCTCGTCTTCGTCGACGCAGACGTCGTCGTGCACCCCGACGCCTTTCAGAGGCTGCGTGCAACGTTCGCCGACGCCGGGCTGGCAGCAGTCTTTGGCTCGTTCGACGACGAGCCGCCGGCGGTAGGGACGGTCTCCGTCTTCCGAAACCTCCTCCACCACCACGTTCATCAATCGTCCGCGGGGCCCGCGACGACATTCTCGACCGGCTTGGGTGCAATCCGCCGGCAGATTTTCGCCGACGTCGGCGGCTTCGACGAGCGCCTTTCGACGTTGGAAGACGTCGATCTCGGAATGCGGGTGTCGGCGGCCGGAGGGCGTATTCTGCTCGACCCGGAGCTTCAGTGCACCCACTTGAAGCGCTGGACGCTCGGAACGATGATCCGGACCGATTTTCTCGGTCGCGGCGTGCCGTGGGTGGTTCTGCTCGCCCGCAAGCGAACGATGTCGCGGGCGCTGAACCTCGGTTGGAGGCATCGCTTGAGCGCACTCGCCTGTCTGCTGACGCTCGGGGCGCTGATCCGCCGCCGCCCTGTTATCGCCGCCGGTTCTTCGCTTGCGTTCCTCGCGCTCAACCGCCGCTTCTACGCGCTCCTCCTCCGGCGACAGGGCGCGGGAGGCGCGATTGTCGGCGTCGGCCTCCATGTTGTGCACCTGCTCACGTCCATCGCGGCGGTCCCCGCGGGCCTCGCGGCGCACCTACTCGATCGGCGCCGCGCGCGGTCGGGCGACCGCAGCGCCGGCCTCGAGTAGCTAACCGTCCAGACACGACTAGTCGGCGGTCTGATGGCATCGCCGAGCTAAGCTACGAGAATCTGGTCGTGCTCGAGCGCCTGCTCCGGCTCCCCGCAGTCCCTTCGGGCGGCCCAGATACGGCCGACCGACGACGCGTCCGCCTGCTCGCGCTCGTCCCGGTACGAGACGAGATGCACTACCTCCCCGGTTTCATCACCAACGTCGCTCCGCACGTCGACGGGATCGTTGCGCTCGACGACGGTTCCCGAGACGGCTCGGCAGAGTTCTTGGAGGCTTGCGAGAGTGTGCTCGAGCTTCTCCGCGTCCCGGCTGACCGGCCTGTTTGGGACGAAGTGGGAAACCACCGCGCACTCGTCAATGCAGCGATACGCCACCGCGCAGACTGGATTCTCAGCATCGACGCAGACGAGCGCCTCGAACGCGATTTCCGCGTCCGCGCCGAGCGCGTAATTCATCGCGGACGCTTCTTCGGGCTTCGGGCGTACTCCGTGCGGCTTCGCGAGCTATGGGACTCGACCTCCGGATTTCGTTCCGACGGACGCTGGGGCCGGAAAACCGTGGTTCGGCTCTACAAGGCGCGCGAGGACCATGCGTTCGATCAAACGCCGTTCCACGGCATCAAGGCTCCTCTTCAATCCCGCCGATTCGGCCGCTGGTTTCCACTCGCTGACATCACGATCTATCACCTCGGGATGATCGAGCGCGAAGACCGCTTGGCACGTCGGCGCCGTTACGAGCTCGCCGATCCCAATGCTCGGTGGCAGCGCATTGGCTATGGGTACTTAACGGATGAGCGACAGTTGCGTCTCACGCCGATCGATCGCCGACGCGGATACACCTAGTTGACTCGCGACACGACGAGGTACGACCGTGCGGCGTACCCGCCGAAACTACGCGCGTACATTCTCGGTCACACGCCGCGCGGGTTTCACGGCATCAAAGCCGTCGTAAGGCCGCCAGCGCGCGGAAACCGCACCCGCCGCGTACACGACTCCGGCGACAGGGACCAACGGCCAAGCGCTGAGAAAGCGACGCCGTTGCTCTCTTGGCGCCCGCCAAGCGCACCTGAACGATCGCAGAATGTTCTGCGGACCCCGGCTGACGACGGTCGCAGTTTTTGGGCTGCCACCACCTGCGATCGCGCCCAACATCGCAGCCTGGAGGCGTCCCCGACGATATGCGTCCTGCAGCATCGCAGGAATTTCGGTTGGATAGCGATGCGCCGTTCGAACACCGCGTGCGGCGACCACCCGCGCTTCAGGCCCGAGCCGGGCGTTGAACTCGGTGTCCTCTCCGGCTCGGAGATCCTCGCGGAAGAGGCCGTAGCGCTCAAATAGACGGCGGTCGTACGAGAGCCCGTACAGCAGCCGCTGCCCGGGTTTGTTGAGCTCCGTAAGACGGCTGTGAAGGAGGAGAAGCGACGCCCAAGCGCACGTCGAATCCGGGAACGCGTTCCAAACCGAGCTTGCGACCGCTGCCGCGCCTGCACGGTGCTCGCGGAGTCGTCCCGCCACCCATCCCGGCTCGGCGATGCAGTCAGCAGCCAGGAAGGCGACGTATGGCGCTTCCGTCGCCTCGATTCCGACGTTACGCACCCCACCTGGATATAGGCGCTCCTCAAAACTGATCACGCGCAGGTCGATTCCAGCAGCGGCGAGCCGCGCCGCCGGGTCACCGCCGCCCGAGTTCGCCACGACCACCTCGACTGGGTCGGACTGATCGAGGACAGACCGAACCGCATCGATCAAGCCGGGCTCGTCGCGAAAGCTGAGCACTGCGCATGCGAGCTCGGGCGTCATGAGCGTCCCAGGGGTGCCGCGCTCATCCGAGATAGGTACGTCGAACCTCCTCGAAACTCCCGTCAGCGGTTACCTTCCCGTTCGTCATCAGCACGGCGCGCGGACAGAGCCGCTCGAGGAGCGGGTGGTCGTGGCCGGCGACGACGACGATGCCACCCGACTCGACGATCTGCTTGGCCCGCCGCTCTACGCGTTGTCGAAAGTCGTGATCGAGTGCTTCATGCACTTCATCGAGGAGGAGGATGTTCGTGGCCGCGCTCTCCGCCGCCACGAATCCAAGCCGCGCGCGCATGCCTTGCGAATAGCTCGCCACCGGTCGCTCGAAAGCGTCTCCAAGACCGCTCTCGCTCTTGACAACCTCGAGCGCTTCGCGTGACTCCGCCACGGACAGACCCGCCAGAACGCCGAGTAGCAGCGCGTTCTCGCGACCGGTGAGCAGGCCGACGAGCCCGGCGGCTGTCGACAGCAGCGCGCCCACGCGCCCCCGAACGTCCAGCTTCCCGGCGTCGACCGGGAGGACGCCCGCAATCGAGCGCAAGAGAGTCGTCTTGCCGGCCCCACTCGACCCCAGCAGGGCGACGGCTTCTCCGGGGCCGATGGAAAGACTGACTCCGCGCAAGGCCCAGATCTCAGAGACATGCCGCCGCAACCGGGCAACCGCAGGCGTGACTGGTCTGCGCTGGCGATCCAGCAGGAAGCGGACCCCCACCTCATCGCCGTTGATCGCAACGCTCACTCGAGCACCTTCGCGAAGTGCTGTTGCTCACGACGGTAGACCGGGACGAAGACCACGAGCAGCACGAGCCCCGTCACCACCGGGTAGAGGAGCTCCCAGGCTGCGGGCCGCTGCTGGAACAGGAAGACGTCGCGGTACGACTCGAAGATTGCGGTGAGGGGGTTCAGCCGCACAAGCTCGCCGGTCCGCCCAGGGATCTCGCTCAACGCGACCAGCCCGGCCGCAAGAAAGAAGGCCGTGCGGACGAGGCTCACCGCGATTATGCGGAGATCGCGGAAAGCGAGCCCGAAGAGCGATGCGGGATAGGCCAAGCCAAATGCAAAGGCGAGGTTTGAAGCGAGGACGAGAGGCAGCCAAACGAGCGAGGTCGCCGGACCCAGCTGGTATGCAGCCATCATGAGGGGAAGTAGGACCAAGCTTCCCGCGAAGGCGACAGATTCCGTCATCACGGCAGACACGGGAATGAGTGAGCGTCGAAATCCCATGTTGAGGATGATCGCCCGCCGCGATTCAACGGCTCCCATCGCGTTGATGACCGTCGACATGATGAGCTGGAACGGAACCACGGCACACGCGAGGCTCAGGCCGGGAGCGCTCCCCGAGCGATTCAGGACAAAGGTGACCAGCAGGAGGTAGACGCCGACGACCGCGAAGGGATCGAGCAACCACTTCCCGAGTCGCCATGGCCCGCGACCGTAGCGCGCACGGAGATCGGAGAGCGTGAGCGCGATCAGCACGTCCTTCATCTCCGCGCGCCGGCTTGCGCCGGGCGAGAACGATCTCGGCGCCAGCCGTTCGACAATGGTGAGCTCGGTGGCCGGCACTGTGTGTGGCACTGTGCCTTGCACTGCGCCTCGACTCCACAACTGAAGGACGAGCGCTACCCGGCCAGCGGTCGGGCTTTCGATCGGAGGGTGCGGCCTCGGAACAGGGCTCCTCAGCACGGTTGACGTCGCCCCGTGTGCCACGGGCTTGACGTGCAAAAAAGCCCCGCCTAGCAGGGGTTTGAGGTGGAGCCAGCCGGGCTCGAACCGGCGACCTCCTGGGTGCGATAACGGCTGAACGACATCGGGTGGAACACATCCGGCTCCGTTGGGCCTGGCTCGCTGCTTTCCACTCACGCAAAGTTCGCTCGGTTCGGTAGTACAGACGGTAGATCGCTTGAGGCTGTTGCGATCAACTGTCGCGATCAAGGCCACGATTGTCGGTCACGCTCGCTGACCGCGCCTTCGCGCCTCGGCCACCCGGTGAGCCTCGGCCTCGTCGAAGTAGCTGATCAGGACAAGCACGAGGTACAACAGTGCGGCAACGAGGAAGAGCCACTGCGCCCATAAAATGCCGGCCACGATCACGAGCCCGGGCAGAACAAGGTTCAGCGGTCGGGTCAGTGCTTTCGCGAGCCGCAGGCGTGCGAGCTCGAATGTGTGCAGCGTCTGCGTCTGCACCGGGTCGACGAGCGCCGGCTGACCGCTTGGCAGCACCGCAGTGCGCCGCCAACGGGATCCGAGCGCGGCCTCAGCCACGTCCTCGAGCGCCTCGCCGACCGCGGCTGCCCCGTCCGGACGCCGACCGGGATCGCGCTCGAGCAGGTTGTCGACCCAGTCGGCCAGCCGCTTGTCGAGGTCGGGGCGGAGCGACGACAGGCTGGGCGCTCGCTGATTCACCTTGCTGACGAGCAGCGCGCTCCCGCCGCCCGTCTCCGCGAACGGCACGGCGCCGGTGAAGAGCTCGAAGGCGATCACGCCGACCGAATAGAGGTCGCTTGCGGCTGTCGCGTCCTTCCCCAGCACCTGCTCCGGAGAGACGTAGCCGGGGGCGCCGACGAACTCGCCGAGCGGCGTCAGGTTGGCGTTCTCCAGCTCGTCGTAGGCGGTCGCGATCCCGAAGTCGGCGATCTTCACTCTTCCGTCGTGAGTCCTCATCACGTTCTCCGGCTTGAGATCACGGTGGACGATTTCCTTCTCGTGAGCGTCGGCGAGGCCGGCAAGGATGCCGTCGACGACGCCGACGACCTGCTCGTCCGTCAGCCTCCCGACGAGCGGCCGGAGCGAGCCCCGGGCCAGGAACTCCATCGCGATGTAAGGCACGCCGCCGTGCTCGAAGTACTCGTACACGGTGACGATGTTGGGACTCTCAAGCGAGCCGCCGAGCCTGGCCTCGCGCAGAAATCGCGTTGTCGCGGTCGGATCCGTCGCCGAGAGGCCGGCGAGCTCCTTCAGCGCCACCGGCCGCTCGAGGTCCGGTTGATGGGCGAGATGGACGATCGCCACCCCGCCTCGTCCGATCACGCGCTCGACTCGGTAGCGGCCGATCTCTCTCACGACTGTCTCAGAAATGGGAAGAGATCTCCCGGTAGACGTCCTTGATGTCCTTTGGGCCGGCCGGGAAGAAAGTGCCGCCCGAGTCCGCTGCAATCTGCCGGAGCTCGTCGGCGTCTGCCCGGTTGCCGTACGCGACGGTGAAGATGCGGACGCCGGTGCCTTCGGTGACCGGCTCCTGCGCAATCTTTCGCAACAGGTGCTTCCGACCGACGTCCGTGCCGGCACCGTCGGAGAGCACGACGACAGCGTTGATGCGGTCCGGGTCGTCGAGCGTGCGTACGTCGTCGAGCGCACGCGAGACCGCCGGGTAGACCGGTTCGTTGCCGTCGGCGAACAGAGCGCGCACCGCGCGGGACACCGCCGCCTTGCTCTCTTGCGCGCCCAGCCGGACAATCGTCTTCGAGTCGCCGGAGGTGACGAGCGCGACCCGGTCCTCCGGCGAGAGCTCGTCCAGGAACGAGAGCAGCCCCTGCTGGGCAGCCTCGAGGCGCCCGCGCGTCGCCATCGACGCCGACGTGTCCACGACCAGCACGATGTTGGCGGGCGGGCGGTCTTCGTGCCACGCGTCCTGGATCGCGGCGAGCACCTCCGGCTCCGGCGGCTCGAGCTCGACGAGGCCGGTCGGGCGACGGATGTCGAAGCCGCTCTCGGCCGCGTTCTCGGCCGTGATCTTCGGGACGAGCCAGCGGCGGAACGCCCGCGCCGCCGCTCGTGCGCTTGCGCTGACCCACGGAGCTTCGAGCGCGATCAGCGGATAGTCGGCGACGAAGGTGCCGTCCGCGGGCTTGATTCGGACGAGCCTGTCGTAGCCGCGCACGGTGGTCTCCTGCGCGTACACCGCGTGCGCATAGGGCTGGCCGTAAAGATCCATCTTCTCGATGAGATCGTTCGCCGTCTCGCCGTAGTGCACGATCGATCGTTCGACCCTCCGTACGGCGGCGCGTACGTCCGGACGCCGGACGTCGGCCAGGCTCAGCCCCGACCGTTTCCCGGTGGCGGCGTAGTATTCCGAGGCGACGGCAGAGAGTCCCGAGGTCGAGAAGCCGGGGTTGGTGTGCCCGAGCTTGAACGAGCCGTACTCGGGGTGACCTCGGGCCGCCCAGCCGCGGCTGGAAGTGGCCAGCGCGATGATGTCGCTCCAGCCGATCTTCGTCTTCGGCCAGCCGAGCGCCTGTGCGAACGGTTTCCACATCGCGATCACCTGGGGCGAAAAGACGAGCCGGGGATTCTCGGCGGGCACCCAGTCGGCGGAGACGCTGTGATTCAGCAGCCCGCCCCAAAGCGACGACGCAGGCGTCCAGAGCGCAGCTCGTTCACGGCCGGCAGCGAGCGCCGCTTCGGCCTCACCTGATGTCAGCGCGAAGCCGTCGATCCTGATTTCGCTGCCGCCCCACCGGTGTGTCTCGCGGTTGAAGCGGTCGATCAACGGGACGAGGAGCGGCTCCGCGTCGGGTGAGTAGAGGTAGCGCAGCACGAGCTCCGGCTCATTCGTGCGTGCCTCCGGGTCGCTTCGGCCGGCCGCAGCGACGAGAACTGCGACGGCCGCGGCGGCGATCACGATCGCGCGTGCGATCCATGCGATGCGTCGCGTCACGATGCCTCGAGCAACGCTTGCTCGGCGAGACGATTCTGGAGCTGGCGGCCGGAGGTGATCCCGAGCTTGCGGTAGACCTTGCCGAGGTGGTACTCGATCGTCTTCGGGCTCAGGTAGAGCTTGGCGGCGACCTCCTTCTGACTCGCTCCCGCCGCAACCATTCGGGCGATCTGCAGCTCCTGCGGTGTCAGCTCGTCCAACGTGCTCGGCTCCCGTCTGCGCGCGGTTTCACCGCTCGCGCGCAGCTCCCGCCGCGCTCGCTCGCTCCACGGCTCAGCGTCGAGCTGCTTGAAGACCGCGAGTGCCGCTCTCAGCTCGTCCCGCGCTTCGCGCCGCGAGCCGTCGCGGCGGAGGTGCTCCCCGAGGTTGAGCCGAATGCGCGCGAGCAGGAATGGCCTCTCGGCGAAGTCGCGGCTCGCCTCGGCGAAGGCGCCAACCTCTCCGAGCAGCGCACGGGCCCAAGCTGCGTCGCCGCTGCGTAGCTGTTCCGCTGCGACTTCCGCCTCTTGCCGTCGACCGGCGCGCAGGTAGGCCTCCACAAGGTCGACGTGGGGCGCGGGCAGTCCGCGGCGCACTATCGAGGGCGTCGGGTCGGCGGCCGCCGTCTCGAGTTGCGCGATCGCGGCGTCGGCGTCGCCGCTCCCGAGCGCGAGCAGCCCGAGGATGCGCTCGGCCGTTCCACCGGCGTCGCGCAGGTGCTCCGCCGCCCTCGACGCGTCGACCACACGGCCGCGAAGGGCGTCGATCAGCCCTTTCCCGGCGATGGCGGCTGTGCGCTCGCGCCCCTGACCGATCTCGTCGGCGAGCCGCGCCGCCTCGTAGAAGTTGAGCGAAGCGTCGGTCCAACGCCCGGCCTCGAAGTCGAGCCACGCCGTGTGGAGGAGGGCCCTCGGCAGCACCACGACAGCGTGCGCACGCGCGGCGGCGGTCACCTCGTCGAGAAGCTCGCTGAAGAGCTCATCGTCGCCGACGCCGACACCGGCGAGCGTCTCGACCGCGGCGAGGATCAACTCCGGGTCGTGCCGAAAATCCCGATTCGCGGCAAGCGTCTCCCTTGCCTGGACGAGGTGCTCTTGAGCTTCCACTGCGTTGCCGGAGTCGAGCAGCGCCCGCGTGAGCGCGAGGTTTGCGAGCAGGCCGGCCGCATCGTCGTGTCCCTTCGTCAGCGAGACCGCTCGTCGGGCGAGTTCCAACCGAGCCGCGCCTGTCGACCCCTCGGCGGCCGTGGCGAGCATGGCGCCGGCCCGGATCGGGTCGAGCGGTTCGACCCTCCGCGCCTCGGCCACGAGCCGGTCGACCACGCCGCCGGGGGCGTCCGAGCGAAGCTCGATCCGGCTCTGCAGGTAGCAGACGTCGGCCCGCAGGAGGTCGCCCGCCCCGGCCGAGTCGGCATCATCCAGCAGTCGAAGCGCCCGGTCCCCCTGGCCGGCGAGCCACGAGGAGTGAGCTGCGAGGTAGAGGCGACGCGCGCGGGGCTCGTCCTCGGGCGTTAGCCGGGCGGCGCGCTCGAACATCGATGCCGCCGCCACGTGACCGCGCCGTTCGCTTGCCGCGAAGGCCGCTCGCTCGAGACGGCCGGCCACCTCCTCGTCTGGCTCGACAGCGGCCGCCGCCGAGTGCCAGGCCCGACGCTCCGCGTACTTGCCCTCGCCTGCGAAACCATCCGCGAGCGCTCGGTGCGCGGAACGGCGCTCCGCCGGCGTCGCCTGGTGGTAGACGGCGGAACGAACGAGTGGGTGCTTGAAGGTGACGAGGCCATCCTCGATCGCGAGTAGGCCGGCGTCTTCGCACTCTTCGAACGCGGCAGGGTTCGTGCCGCCGGTCCGCGTGATCACCCGCATCGCGCGGGTGTCGGCCGTGGCGGCGATCACGAGCGCGCGCCGCGCCTCCTCCGAGAGATTCCGCGCTTGTGCTGCGAAGACGTTCTCCAGACCTTCGCCGACCGGCACCGGATGGGGCAGCGGCTCCCCGCCCTGCAGTTGCTCGGCGGTCAGGCGCCGGGGCAGCTCGAGGAGGGCAAGGGGATTCCCGCCGGTCGCGGCAACAAGCTCCTCGGCGAGCTCCTGCGAGACCCTCACGTTCGCATCGTGGTCCAGCAGCACGACGGCAGCCTCCGCGTCCAGGCCTCCGAGTTCGAGCTCGGGAATCCCCCTCGTACGAAAACCCTCGCCGCGGGCGGCAAAGAGCATGACGACGCCTTCCGCCTCGAGGCGGCGCGCTGCGAAGGCGAGCGCGCCGCCCGACGCCTCGTCGAGCCAGTGCGCATCGTCGATCACGCAGAGCAGCGGTTTGTCTTCGCTCGCGGAAGCAAGAAGGCTCAACGTCGCGGCGCCGATGTAGAGCCTGCCTGCCCCCTGTGCCTCGGCGAGAGCAAGCGCGCCGCGTAACGCGTCCGCCTGGACCGGCGGCAGCTCGGGCAAGCGGTCGAGCAGGGGTCGCACGAGCTCGTGCAGACCCGAGTACGCGAACTCCGATTCGGTCTCGACGCCGAGCGCGCGCACGACCCGGGCATCCCCGGCGCGCGCGACGGCGTACTCGAGCAGGGTGCTCTTTCCGATCCCGGCGTCGCCGCGGATGACCAGCGCACCGCTCCGACCGCCTTTCGCCTCTTCGAGCAATCGATCGATCCGAGCGCGCTCGCTCTCACGGCCGATGAGCACGCGGCGATCATAGATCGGGTCGTTTGTCACCAGGAAACGGCTTCGGGGGCCAATGAGCTAGGGAAATCCCGGATGCGACCGGCAGCGCTCCTTCCTACGCTCGATGCAAGAGCCATACGAGAGAGGTGACGCGATGTCGAGCTTCTCCCTGACCGAAACGTGGAAGACCATCGCGCCCGGTACGGCGCGACCGACCATCCGGCGGACAAAGATCGTCTGCACGCTGGGACCGGCGACGAATGACCCCGAGACGATCTTCGAGCTCGCGGCGGCCGGCATGGACGTCGCTCGGCTGAACTTTTCGCACGGGTCGCCCGACGAGCAGCTCGCACGCCTCCGAGGGGTTCGATGGGCGCAGGAGCGTGTCGGGCGGCCAATCGCCGTTCTCGGCGACCTCTGCGGGCCGAAGATCCGCGTCGCGGGCCTGGAGGAACCCATGCCGGTCGAGGCCGGTGACTCGCTCGTCCTGACCGAGCCCGGGCGCGCGCGGGCCGGCGAGCTCGGCGTCACCTTCGCGACACTCGTCGTCCAGGTCGTCGCTCCGGGCGACGAGGTGCTGATCGACGATGGACGGATCAAGGCCCGCGCCGAGCGAAGCGGCGGCATGCGTCTCTTCTGTCGCGTCGAGGTCGGTGGAACGATCAAGCCTTCGAAGGGTGTCAACCTGCCCTCGTCACGGCTGCCGATCCCCGCCCTGACGGAGAAGGATCGGGCCGATCTCGAGTTCGCGCTCGCGGCCGGCGTCGACTACGTCGCGCTCTCGTTCGTCCGCACGGCCGACGACGTGGCAGAACTGCGCAAGCTGATTGAGGCGGCCGGCTCGTCAGCTCGGATCGTCGCAAAGATCGAGAAAGCCGAAGCGGTCGTGAACCTCGACGCGATCATCGACGCATCGGACGCGGTCATGGTGGCGCGGGGCGACCTCGGCGTCGAGATCGGTGTCGCGCAGGTGCCGCTGGTCCAGAAACACATCATCGACCGTGCCCGCGACGCCGGTCGCGCGGTGATCACGGCGACGCAGATGCTCGAGTCGATGATCCACGAGTCGGAACCGACGCGGGCGGAGGTGTCCGATGTCGCAAACGCCATCCTCGACGGCACGTCCGCGGTCATGCTCTCCGCCGAAACCGCGGCGGGCGCCTTCCCGCTGCGGGCGGTGGCGCAGATGGACGCGATCGCGCGGTCGGTGGAGCCGTCGCTCGTCTACGAGCGCCGGGTCGCGGCCGGCGCGGACATGGCGGAGATCCTGACCCACGGCGCGTGCGACCTCGCCGACGAAGTCGGCGCACCGGTCATCGCCGTCCCGACCGAGACCGGAGCGACGGCACGCCTCGTCTCGCGCTTCCGGCCGCAGCGGCCGATCGTGGCCGCGGCGACGAACGCCCGCGTCCTCCAGCAACTCGCGCTCGAGTGGGCGATCGTGCCGCTCTTCGTCGAGGACGCGCCTTCGGTCGACGCAGGGTGGGCGGACATCGTCGGCCGGGTGCTCGACCAAGGGCTCGCGCAACCGGGCGACACGATCGTGCTCACGGGCCGCGCCGACATTCCGCTCGGCGGTTCGACGAACCACGTCTTCCTCCATCGCGTCGCCGAGGCCAAGCCGGAGCGGCGACCACGTCCGGCGGACCGCAGCCACGCGATGCAGCGTCATAGCCGCCGGCTTCGCGCGCGCGCTGCGCGCGAGGCGATCAGCGGTGGATGAGCAGGCCGGCGAGCTCCTCCGGCGCTTTGGCAGCCCACTCTATGTCTACGACCTAAGAGAGGTCGAGCGGCGTTACCTCAGCTTCGTGCAGGCGTTCGCGTATCGCCCGCTCGAGTGCCACTACGCGCTCGTCTGCAACAAGAACCCGGTCATCGTCCGGCGGCTCCACGAGCTCGGAGCAGGAGTGCACGCGAACACGCCCGGCGACGCCTTCGCAGCGCTCGCCGCCGGCGTGCCCTCCGAAGACGTCGTCTACAGCGGGACGAACTTGACCGGCGCCGACCTCGACTACCTGCTCGCGCGCGGAGTCGCTCTCAACGTCGACTCGCTCGATCAGCTGCGGGACGTGGTGCGCCGTGGCGGCTGCCGGAGTGTCGGGCTCCGGTTCCTGATCGACGACCCGGCGAAGCGCAACCGGATCGGCATCTCACCGGGTGAGCTCCTCGAGGCGCTTCTGATCGCAGACGCGGGCGGCGTCCAGGTCGCCGGGCTGCACATGTACGCGGGGACCAACAACCACCGGGCATCTCGCTTTCTCGACTGCGTCGACGGATTGCTTGCGGCGACCGAGATGCTCCCCGACCTCGAGTTCGTGAACCTCGGCGGCGGCTACGGGATCGGGTACCGCGAGGGGGAACCGGACCTGGACGTCGACGCGATCGGGCAGGAAGTGACACAGCGGCTGCGGTCGCTCTCGCGTCGGCGCGGGTGCGAAGTGCGGCTGATCCTCGAGCCGGGCCGCGTCCTGGTCGCGTCCGCGGGCTCGCTCCTGATGACGGTCGTCTCGGTGAAGCACCGTGGCGGCCGGCGCTACATCGGAGTGGACACCACCGTCGGGAACATCGTCGTGCCGAGCGTCTACCACGGCTACCACCGGCTGGAAGCGCTGTCGCATCGCGGCCGAACGCTCGAGCTCACCACGGACGTCTGCGGCAACACGACCCACTCGGCCGACTTCATCGCCCGAGACGTTCGTCTTCCGCGAGTCGAGCCAGGCGACGTGTTGGCACTGCGCGACGTCGGCGCCTACGCGTACGCGATGTCGAGTCACTTCCTCAACCGTCCCCGCCCGGCTGAGGTCGTGCTGGACGGCGGCGAGGCGATCCTGACGACGAGACGGGAGACGCTCGACGACCTCGTTGCGCTCTACGAGCCCGGGGTTCTGGCGTGAAGTGCATCCGCTGCGGTACCGACTCGGACTACCGGGCCCGGCAGGCGGGCGGTAGTTGCCGCGCGTGCGGCCGGCAGTTCGCCTTCGAACCGAGGCGCGACCGAGGCCTGACGGATCTCACGTTCAAGTTGGCGATCGAGGCAGTGTCGGATGACGGGCGACTCGCGTGGAACGACGACCATCTCTACTACGACGTCTGCCGCCGCGTGCGTCGCCGCCGGATCCTGCACCGGCTGCTGCGCCGTCCAATGGTCAGCCTCGACCGCTCGTCCTTCGAGCTCCTGCTCGGACGCTGGGTCGACGCGCACGGCCCGCTCGTCGGCCGGCTTGAGCCGAGGGTGTTCGCAGAGCTAGCGCCTGACGCTGTCGAACCAAACGTCGAGGCGTACGGCTTCGAGCACCTCGTCGTCTGCGCCGACGACTCGGCCGCGGACGTGCTGCTCGTCAACGGGTTCCACGCCGAGCTCAAGTGCCCGGTGCTGTCGTTCAGTGGTTACCCCGCGCACGTTTACGAGCCGCTGATCCGACTCTTACGCGAACGGCCGCCGGCCACGGTGGTCGTCATCCACGACGCCGACTGGGACGGATGCCGTCTCGCATCCGCGATTGCCGACGACCCGCGCTGGTTTGCGGGTGTCGACCTGCCGAAGGTGGTCGATGCGGGGCTGCGCCCAGGGGACGCACCGCGTTACCGCGGGCTCTTCCAGCTGGCCACCCGCGGTTTCGACGCCACCTCGTCCGGGATCACTTCCGCGGAGGCGAAGTGGCTCGGCAAGTTCCACCTCGAGCTCGCAGTGGCACGGCCGCGCGTGCTGATGGGCGTTCTCGGGCGCGTGCTTCGGGGTGATGCCGAGGCCGAGAGCGCAGACGACGGCGGTCTCTGGCTGGCAAGCGGCGCGTGGGCCGACGGTGACGACGAGGTCGGCTGACCTCGTCGCGTGGGCCGCCGAGCCCACGCAAGGCGAGCGGGCGCAGTTCGGCGGAGTCGTGAGCGCCGAAGTGGACGCGGTCACCTTGGCGCGCTTCGCCCGGGCGCTCGGCCCGCAGCGGCAACTGCTCGCCGCGCCCGCGCGGATCTTCGTCTGCGACTTTGACGCCTGTCGCTTCGCGGGCGCCACCGTCGACCTGCACGAGTTGGAGCGACTCGCGCGGCACGGACGACTCGGCGAGGTTGAAGGAGCGTTCGCGCTCGCGTGGCTCGCCGACGACGGCCTCCACCTCGCCCGCGACCCGATCGGCGAGCGAGGGGCTTACTACACCCAGGTCGCGGGCGGGATTGCGTTCGCCTCGACGCTTCGGCCTCTGCTCGAATGCGGCATCGTCCCGCGCACGCTGAACGCAAGCGCGTTGCCGTCGTATCTCTCCTTCGGCTACCTCCCGGGCCGCGAAACCCTCGTCGACGGCGTGTTCGAGCTTCTGCCCGGGCAGCACCTCGTCTTCCACAGCGGCGGCATCCGCGACGAGCGTCTCTGGAGCCTTCCCCGCGAGGACGAGCGGCCGGAACACGAAGGGGTGTACCGGCGCCAGCTGCGCGCGCGGCTGGAGGACGCAGTTCGCCGCCGCCTACCCGTCTCGGGCTCGGTCGCAGCAACGTTGTCGGGCGGGATCGACTCGAGTGTCGTCGTTGCGCTCGCGAGCCGGCTCCACGGCGATCCGATCTCGACGTTCTCGCTCTCGTTCGGACGCGGGATCCCGAACGAGCTCGAGTACGCGTCCGCCGTTGCCGCGCACTGCGGCACCGACCATCACGTCGTCGAACTCTTGCCGCGGACGGTGATGGAGCGGTTCGACGCGACGATGGCTGCGCTGAGCACGCCGATCGGCGAGCCGCTCACCGTCGCGAACTCGGTCCTCTTCGAGGCGGCATCCAAGCGAGCCTCGGTCGTGCTCAACGGCGAGGGCGGCGACCCCTGCTTCGGTGGCCCGAAGAACGTGCCGATGATTCTGAGCGACCTCTACGGCGGGAACCTCGAGCGGAGCTACCTCGTCGCACACCGAAAGTGCTTCACCGAGCTCGGGCGGATGCTCGACCCGGACGTGCTCGCTGCCGGAGGGCTGGAGGCGATGGTGAGCCCGCACCTGGACGACCCACGCTGGTCGACACTCGTGAACCGGCTGATGGCCCTCAACGTGACGTTCAAAGGCGGGCATCACATCCTCCCGAAGGTCGACCAACTCAGCCGACCGCACGCAGTGCGACCGCGCTCGCCGCTGTTCGACCGAGGCGTTGTCGACGCGGCACTGAAGATGCCTGCCGAACTGAAGCTGCGCGGCACGGTTGAGAAGTACATCCTCAAGCGGGCGGCCGAGGATTTGCTGCCCGCAGAGATCATGATGCGACGAAAGAGCGGCATGCGCGTACCGGTCGAGCTGTGGCTGCAGGGGAAGTTCAACCGCTTCGCACGTGAGCGACTGCTCGACGGCCTGGCACCTTACGGAATCATCCGGCGCTCGTATCTCGAGGAGCTGGCCCGCCCGGACAAGCAGCTGCCGCCGCCGCGTCGTGGCGTCAAGATCTGGCTGCTCCTTTCGCTCGAAGCGTGGCTGCGAACAGTGCTTCAGCCCTGAGCTAGCGGCGCAGCAGCGGTCCAAACAGCGCGGCGATGAACTTCCAAATGAGGATCACAGTCGTGATGACTGTCAGGAACCATGCTCCACCCTCCGCGCCTGGGGGCAGCAGGACAGCGACGATGGCAAGTCCTGCGAGCCAAAGGGCCGTGCCGAGGCAGGCGTCGACGACGCGGTTATCCAGCACCTTCCAGAGCAAGACCACGCTTCGCAGCGTCGCCGCTCCGGCGGCACTTCGCGTCTGGGAAACACCTAGCCCGATTCCCTAGGCGTGCAGTTCGTCGAGCATGGCTGCGCTGCCCTCGCCACGCTCGCAGTTACGGTCAGTCAAGCCGGTGCCCTAGTACGGGCCGAAATCGACGCCGATTCCGGCCCGTCGCGGTGTGATCAGTCGAGGGCGACGACCGTGCAGGCGGTCTTGTACGTCGCAGGCCCGACAACCGTCCAGTTGATGCTGAACGTCATGCCGCGGAACGCCGCCACGTCCGCAGGGGTGAACTTGAAGTCGGCCAAGCCGTTTCCGATCGCATTCGTGGTGATCGTCGCAGTCGGAACCGCGAAGGTCGTGCCCGTACAATTCATGCTCGTCGGGAACACGTTCAGCGAGACCTGATATGTCCCGGGGACGGCATGACGCAGCGTGTAGATCTCGTGCGCATAGACCCGCAGTCCGTTCGTATGGATGTTGACGACGGCGCCTCCGCCGGGCGCGCCGGCGACTCCACTCAACGGTAGGTATTCCGTGTGGTAGGCCCGGTCGGCCGTAGCAGTGCCGACGAACACGGCTGCGACTGCCACCGACGCCATGAGAACAAGGATGTTTCGCATCGCCCCTCCCATCTGGTGACCGCGTGACGCTCGCGGTGTGCGCCTTCGGCGGCCCGGGTACAAGCGCAGGAATCGAACTCCCAACCGGGGCGGCCGTGGTCGCTGCCCAAGGGTCTGGCTTCGGGGGGTTCCTCCGAATCTGGAGAACGCCGCGAGTTACCGACACGCTCACGTGGCAAATTGAGGCGCGGATGACCTGTTCTCCGTTCTTGGTGAAGTCGACGTCGCTGGAAATCAGGCCGTAGCCCGGGCGCCGCTCAGTCACCAGGTAGTGCCCCTATCAGCCGGCACGGCGCCGCGAGTCAGATCGCATGACTCGCGCACTCGCCAGCCCACGGCTCCAGTGGACGCCATCGCGACTAGGCCCAGCTCGTCTGTCCTAACACTCGACTCACGACACGACCGCGGCAACACTTTCGGAGCGTACTGACCACTTGGCTGACCACACGCGCATCAGTTGTCGGATCTTGCGTCACCCGTGAAGGATCAAACCCGCCCTTACCAGCGGGTTTCTTGATGGAGCCAGCCGGGCTCGAACCGGCGACCTCCTGGGTGCGATCCAGGCGCTCTCCCAGCTGAGCTATGGCCCCGCGAGCCGGATTGTAGCCGCGGTTCAGCGGCGACGGATGAGGGTGACGCCGTCCCTGACGGTCAGCATCACGGACGTCACGCGGTCGTCCGCGGCCACCCGCTCGTTGAACTCGCGAATCGCCCGCGTGGCCTCGGAGTCGTCGGACTCGTCGAGCACGCGGCCGCTCCAGAGCGTGTTGTCCGCGGCGATCAGGCCGTGCGCCGTGAGCCGCGGAAGCACCTCTTCGTAGTACGCGACGTAGTTCTCCTTGTCCGCGTCGATGAAGACGAAGTCGAACTCACCGTCGAGCCCGCGGATCGTGTCGAGCGCCCGGCCGACGTGCACCGTTACGCGGTCGGCGTAGCCGGCGCGCTCGAGGTAGCGACGCGCGACGGCGGCATGCTCCTCGGAGATCTCGCAGCTGTCGATCCGTCCGCCTTCCGGCAGCCCGGCAGCCATCGAGAGCGTCCCGTAACCCGAATAGGTGCCGAGCTCGAGCACACGCTTCGCCGCGAGCCCGTGCACGAGCAGTTCCAGGAACCGCCCCTCGATCGTGCCCGTGAGCATCTGCGGCGAGCGAAGCGACGCGCGCGTCTCTTCGGCGAGCTCGGCGAGCAGCGGCTCGGGCTGCGTCGTGTGCGCGGCGGCGTACGCCTCGATCTCGGGCTCCACGAAGTCCATAGCTCCATTCTCGCAGTGCGAAGCGCTACGCGCGTTCCACCACGCTCCGTCGGTGCAAGACCGCGGGACACCACCGCCGTAGCGTCGGCAGCGTCAACGACACAAGGGGGTGTGAGAGGTGCGCAAGGTCATGTGGCTGGCCGCTGCCGCGCTGGCGCTCGGTGCGGTGAGCTCGGCGGGAGCCGGCGGCGGCGTGGTCGCGTCCGCGAGCGGCGGGTACGGCACCACCGGTACGGCGGCGGGGAGCTTCTTCGATGTTCACCCGTTCACGTGGAACGTGCAGCTGCACGAGGACGGCCGCGTCCACGGACGCTTCAACTACACGCAGGTCCGCGACGGTGTGGCGCTGTGGGCGAGAGGCTGGCTCACGTGCGCGGTGATCGCCGGCAACCAGGTCTGGGCGGGTGGGATCATCGAAGAGAGCTCACGCGAGTCGCTCGTCGGTCTGGACATGTGGTTCCAGGCGCAGGACAACGGCGAGGGCGCGAACGATCCGCCCGACATGACGTCGACGCTCGGCGCAGGCGGGCCGGGAACGGGCCAGCAGTACTGCGACGACCACCCCGTGGTGCGGTTCCCGTTCCTCGTCGACCGCGGCAACCTGCAGGTGCGTTCGGGCTAGCTCCGCCGGAGCTCGCGGTAGCGACCCGGCGTCACGCCCGCGTGGCGCCGGAACGCCCGCGTGAAGTGGCTCTGGTCGGAGAACCCTGCCTCGAGCGCAACCTGTGCAAGTGGTGCGTCGTCGAGCGCGAGCCGCGACGCCGCCCACTCGAGGCGCAACGAGCGCGCGTACTCCCCCACGCTGAGGCCGTACTCTCGGCGGAAGACCCGCGCGACGTGCGTCGGGTGGCGGCCGACCGCATCCGCGAGCTCGGCGAGTGACGCGTGCTCGGGCGCGCGGTCGTGCAGTAGCTCCCGCACGCGCGCAAGCCACGTGCCCGGACGCTCACACGACGCCCGCTCTGCCGTCGCCACGAGTTGGAGCGCGAGACCCTCAAGCGCCAGCGACCAGCAGTCGTCCGTCGCCTCGAGCTCCGACGCCATCCGCCAACCGAGCGCGGTCGACGCCGGCGCACGGAGGTGCCTGCGCCGCGTCAGCAACGAGCCGAAGAGCGGCGACTCGTCGGCGGCCCGCACCGTCAGGACTTGGGTTTCGGCGGGGGCGAAAGCGCTCGAGTGCGTCGAGCCTGCCGGCAACGTCGCGACGTCGCCGCGGCCGAGCGTGGCGCAGTCTCCCGAAAACGTCTTGCAAACCGAGCCTTGCAGCACGACGACGAGGTAGCCGCGCTGCGGCTCGAACGCGTCGTGGCGGTAGCCGGGCGGGAACGTCAGCCGCGTGACCTCGAACGGCCCGACGATCGCCTGGCTGTAGCAGCGTCCGTCCGGCGTGACAGCGGCGACCCGAGTCATCCCCCGTACAGACGCCCGGGGGTCGTACTCGTTAGCGCTCCACCCTGGACCCACCGACGATCCGCTCGGTCCCATCGCCCATGCGGACGAGCGCCTTGCCCTTTCCGTCGTAGTCCGGCGACCAGACGACGAGCGTCGCGTCGTCTCCCGACACGCGAACGGGCTCATCGATGGAAGGAGCAGCTCCAAGCCAGAAGCGCAGGAACGGGTTCTCCTCGCGCTCGCGCCCGATCGTCGTCTCCTCGGTGTGCCCGGGGAGCACGCGCGTCTCGTCCGGGAGCTCCAGCAGCTTCAGCACGGACTCGTGCACGCGCGCGGCATCGCCGCCGCCCACCGCATCCTTGAAGAGCAGATCACCCGAGAAGCAGAGTCCGTCGACGACGAAGGTCACGTGGTCGTCCGCATGCCCCGGCGTAGGGATCGACTGCGCCCAGTCGACCTCCTGCGTGCCGCGGACGCCGAAGCGCTGCTCGAGCTCTGCGTCGCCCGCGATGTGGTCTCCGTGCGTGTGGGTCGTCAGCAGCGCCTTGACCTCGAGGCCCTCGCGCTCCACGACCTCGACGAGCGGCTCGAGCGGCCCGCCGCTGTCCACGAAGAAGGCCTCGCGGGAGCCCTCGTCCCAGACGAGGTAGGCGTTCGAGAGCCACTCGGGGTGCATGCTCCGCTCGACCGGCACGCCGGTAGGCTAACTGCGTTCGCACCCGACGACGGAGGAACGATGGCCGGCCTGCTCTCACGCGCCGCAACGGTGATCAAGGCGAAGTTCTCGAAGCTGCTCGACCGCGCCGAGGACCCCACGGAGACCCTCGACTACTCCTACGAGCAGCAGCTTCGCCTGCTCCAGGACGTGAAGCGGGGCGTCGTCGACGTCACGACCTCGAAGAAGCGGCTGAAGATGCAGACCGCGCAGCTCGAGCAGAGCCTGGTCAAGCTCGAGACGCAGGCCCGCGAAGCGCTCACGGCGGGCCGGGAGGATCTCGCGCGCCAGGCGCTCGAGCGCAAGGCGCTGATCCAGGGCCAGCTCCAGGATCTCGACCAGCAGGTCGCGCAGCTCGAGCAGCAGCAGGAGAAGCTCGTCGCCTCCGAGAAGCAGCTGCAGGCGAAGATCGAAGGCTTCCGCTCGCAGAAGGAAGTGATCAAGGCGCAGTACTCCGCCGCCGAGGCGCAGGTGCGAATCGGCGAGGCCGCGACGGGGATCGGCGACCAGATGGCCGACACCGGGCTCGCGATCCAGCGCGCCAAGGACAAGACCGAGCAGATGCAGGCGCGCGCCTCCGCCGTCGAGGAGCTGATCGAGGCGGGCACGCTCGAGGACTTCACCGGCGGCGACAAGACCGCGCTCGACCGGGAGCTCGAGCAGATCCAGTCGTCGAACCAGGTCGACCGGGAGCTCGAGGCGCTCAAGGCCGAGGTCGGCTCCGGCGCGAAGAAGGAGCTCGAGACCTAGGCAGCGGCGGCGTGCGCGGTGAGTCCGCTGCGCCAGCGGCCGCGGAGCGGCCGCCTTTAGGGGTTTTCTGCGCGTCGAGGATCCGCGCTAGCGGATTCTCGGCTTGCGCGACTAGCGATTGCGCGGAGCCACTCACGGCGGATCAACCCGCTGAACGGACGGATGACGAACCAGTAGCGCCGGAACGCCTTCCGGCTGCGCTCGTCGGTCAGCAGCACGCGTGTCTCGGTCGAGAGCACGCCGCCCTCGAGCCGGAAGTTGAAGCCCATCTTCGCGTAGCCGGGCTCCGCGAACGCGCGGAAGTCGCCGGCGTGCGCGCGCTTGCCGCCGAGTGGCCTCCACGGTTGACCGATCGCGGTATAGACGAGCTCCCGCAGCGGCTCCTCCTCGAGCTGCACGAAGCCCTCGCTGTCCATCTCCTCGACGAGCGGCCGTGCGGAGCCGGCGCGCAACCCGCGCAGCCGCATCAGCGTGCGAGCGATCGGCGTCTCCGCGAGCGTGACCGAGCGGATCGCGGCGAACACCGCTTCCGGCGACGCGTCGACGTGTCGCTGGTGCCGCTCGCTGAAGTCGTACTCCGGGAGCGCCTCAGACAGGAGCATCGAAGAGCGCGAGCCAGCGCGTGAGGTCCTGCTCGATCGGCAGCTCCTGCTCGAGCTTCGCCTTCAGCTCCAGCTCCGTCGCGTTGTCGCGCTCCTTGTCCTTGCCCGTCGGGACGAAGGGCCAGAACGCGCCGCGCTTGTAGCCGTAGACGAAGTAGACGGGATGCTTGCCGCCTTCGAAGCGGAACACTGCGGCGAGTAGCTGTGGCCCGAAGCCCCGCGCCTTGAGCTCGGAGCCCACGAGGTGGATCGTCGCGATCAGGTCTTCGAAGTCGTTGTCCTCGACGACGATCCAGTCGTAGCCGAACTCGTCCTCACTTCTCGTCACCCGTGAGCCGGTGTCGCGCGCCGCGATGTCGAGCAGCTCGTGCAGCTCGTTCTCGACGCGGACGAAGTCGCCGGACGAGAGCGACTTGAACACGATCGCGGCACGCTTCCCCGGCCTCAGCCCGAGCTCGACGTCGAGCGTGACCCGGGCGGTGGAGAGCGCGAAGAGCCGCTCGCCCTGCGCCTCTTTCAGCTTCTTGCGGCCGAAGAGGACGTCGGTGAGGCCCACCTAGACGGGGCGGCCCATCTCGCGGGAGATCTCCGCGAGAGCTGCAAGCCGCTTCTCGAGCGGCGGGTGCGTCAGGAAGAGCTCCCCGAACGCGGACTTCACGTTCGTCGGGATGATGAAGAACGCGTTCATCGCCTGCACCTCGCGCAGGTCGCGCTGCGGGATCGACGCGATCCCCGACGAGATCTTCTGCAACGCGCTCATCAGGTTCTCGGGCGCGCCGGTGATCAGCGCGGCACCGCGATCGGCCGCATACTCGCGGTAGCGCGAGATCGTCCTGATCAGGACGTACGAAACGGCGTATGTCACGATCGAGACCACGAGCACGACGAGCCAGATCGGCGGCCCGTTGCGGTCGCGGCCGCCGCCGCCGAAGAAGACCGAGTAGCGCGCGAGGAGCCCCGCGAGCATCGCGAAGAAGCTCGCGACGGTCATGATCAGCACGTCGCGGTTCGCGATGTGCGAGAGCTCGTGCGCGAGCACGCCCTCGACCTCGCGCGGCTCGAGCCGCTGCCAGAGGCCGCTCGTCACTGCGACGGCCGCGTGCTTCGGGTTGCGGCCGGTCGCGAAGGCGTTCGGGACGTCGGTGTCGATCACGGCCACCCTCGGCTTCGGCAGGTCGGCCATCGCGCACAGCCGCTCGACCATCGCGTGGAGCTCCGGCGCCTCGTCCTCGGTGACGACCTTCGCACCGGACGCCCTGAGGGCCAGCTTGTCGGATGTGAAGTACTGGAAGAAGGCCAGACCGGCGATGATCAGCACCATCGGGAGGATCCCGACGTTGAGGTAGGAGATGAGGACCGCGCCGAAGACGACGTAGAGCAGGCCCAGCAGCCCGGTCGTCGCGAGCATCCGCAGGGTCAGCCCCGCATCACGTCCGTACGTCCTTCGTTTCATCGACAATCCGCTCCTTGGTGAAGGTCGTCTCCATCGTAGCTTTGGCCCTGCTCGCTGCCGCGGCGCCTGCGGCGGCGCAGGACGTCTACGTGCTGGTCGTCACGGGAGAGCAACCGGCAACCGTGCGAGGCCGCGGAGCGACCGGGCTCTACGTCCCGGGTCAGGGGCTCTATGTGAGCCGCGAGGAGGCGCTCGAGCGACTCGGCCGGCTCCCACAGCAGCCCTGCGGCGCGATCGGCCAGTGCGAATTCGAGCTCTTCGTGTCGGTCCCGCCGCTCGGCGCCCAGTCGAACGACAAGCGCTACGAGGTGACGATCCTCGGGGACGGCTACCGAGGGATCCTCGTCTCGGACCGGACGCGGATCCCCGGGCTCGTGACGATCTCGGACATTCGCGAGACCGTCGAGGCGCTCGAAACGGGGCGCGACCCTCCGGTCGAATGGCGGGCGAGCGACCACCCGCTCGAGGAGTTGCGCGAGCTCGACGAGCGGCTGTCCGACGCGCGGGCCGCACAGGTACCGGCGACCATCGCCCTCACGCTCGCGCTGATCGCGCTCGCAGCGGTCGCACTCCTCACCCGCTCGGCGCTGCTCGCGCGGGGCGCGCTGCTCTATCCGCTCGTCGCGATCGCGCTCGCCCTCGGCGGGAGCGCGCTCCACGTGGTCGGCCCGCTCGTCACGACGTTGATCGTGCTCGCGGCGGTCCCACTCGCGCTCGTGGTGGCCGCACGCGTACCGCTCACGCTCGGGGTTCCCGTCTTCCTCGCCGGCTACGGGCTCGTGCTCGCGGTGTCACCCGAGACGAACTCGCTGATGGCGATCGGGCCGTACCCGTGGAGCGGCTCGCGCTTCTACGGCGTGAACAACCAGATCGAGACGCTCCTCCTGGGGCCGACGCTCGCCGCAGGGCTCCTGCTGCGGGGCTGGCGGCTCGTCGCGCTTGCGGTGCTGTCGCTCGTCGTTGTCGGAGCGAGCAAGACCGGCGCGGACGGAGGCGGGATCCTCGTGTTCGCAGCCGGCTTCGCGGTGCTCGGCGCGCTTCTGAACCGCCGACCCCGTGCGATTCCCCTCGCGTTGCTCGGTGTCGTCGTGCTGGGACTGGCGTTCGTCGGCCTCGACGCGCTCGTCGGTGGGTCGAGCCACGTGACCGACGCAGTGTCCGGCGGCCCGGGCGAGCTCTTCGACACGTTCCGCGACCGCGCGGAGCGCTCCGTCTCGATAGTGACGTCCAGCGTGTGGCAGCTCGCGATCCTCGCCGGAGGCCTCGCCGCCCTCGTCTACTTCGCGACGCTCAAGCCGCGCTTCCCGGTGGTGGACGCGTTTCTCGTCGCGATCGCCGTCTCCCTCGTCGTCAACGACTCGCCGACGAAGGTCGCGGGCTACGGCGCGATCGTCTGCTGCGCACTGCGCGCGTGGTCGGTTTCGAGAGAGCGCGTGGGGATAGAATCCCCGGCGTGAGAAAGCTCGTCCTGTTGCTCGCTGCGCTCGTGCTCGTTGTCGCGATCCCCGCGTGCGGCGGCGAGGAGGAGGAGCAGGCCCTGCCGGAGACCGTCGAAGGAACGCTTCCCGCTGACACCGGCGGCGGGGCCGCGGAAGGCGACCCGGCGAACGGCAAGACGATCTACGCCTCCGCCGGCTGCGGCGGCTGTCACACGTTCTCCGCGGCAGGATCGACGGGCACGGTCGGCCCGAACCTCGACGAGTCAAGCATGGACTTCGACGCCGCGGTCCAGCAGATCGAGAACGGCGGCGGCGGGATGCCCGCCTTCGGAGATCGCCTGAGCGACCAGGAGATCGCCGACGTGGCCGCGTTCGTCACCCAGTAGGTCTGCGTCTTCCTGACGACTTTCCGCGCGACGTTGCCGCGTTCGCGTGCGACCTCGACCGCACGCTGATCTCGGAGGACGCAGCCGTGCACCCGCGCACCCGCGCCGCCGTGCGCGCCGTCCGCGACGCCGGGATCCCCTTCGTGATCGTCACGGGCCGGATGTTCCGGTCGGTGAAGCGCTACGCCGACGAGCTCGAGCTCGACGGGCTCGTCGTCTGCTACCAGGGCGCCGTCGTGGCCGACGCTTCCGGGCGGTTCCTCCGCCACGTTCCGATCCCGCTCGACCTCGCGCGCGAGGCGATCGTCGCGATCGCCGGCCGCCATCACGTCAACTGCTACGTGGGCGACGAGCTGTACGTGGCCGACGTGACCGACGAGGCGCGCGCCTACGCCGACTTCCAGCACCTGCCCATTCACCCCGTTGGCGACCTGCTCGCCTGGCTCGACGAGCCGCCGACCAAGCTGGTCGTGGTCGGCGAGCCCGAGACGATGGACGAGCTCGAGCTCGAGCTGAAGGGAGTGTTCGGCGATCGCCTCTACATCTCCAAGTCGCTGCCGCAGTTCCTCGAGCTCGCGGCGCCCGAGGTGACGAAGGCGACCGGCTTTGCCCTCGTCGCGGATGAGCTCGGGGTGCCACTCGACCGGGTCGTCGGGTTCGGGGACGGCGAGAACGACGTCGAGCTGCTCGAGTCGGTGGGCTACGCGGTGGCCGTGGCCAACGCGCACGAGCGGGTGCTGGCGGTCGCGGACTTCGTTTGCCCGTCCGCGGCGGAGGAAGGTGTCGCGCAGGTGATCGAGGCCGCCCTAGACTCACGCGGATGATCGACATCCGCGCCGCGCGCAGCGACTCCGAGGGGTTCCGGGCCGCGGTCGCGCGCAAGGGAGCAGGCGAGGCGTTCGACGAGCTGATGGCAGCCGACACCCGGTGGCGCGAGCTCGAGACGCAGGTGACCGAGCTGCGCGCGAAGACGAAGCTGAAGGGCAAGCCGACGCCCGAGCAGCTTGAGGAGCTCCGCGGCGTGAAGGAAGAGCTGAAGCGTCTCGAGGAGGAGCACGGCGAAGCGGAGCGCGCGCGGGACGAGGCGCTCACGCGCGTGCCCAACCCGCCGCACGAGTCGACGCCGGACGGCGACGCGGAGGACGATGCGCAGGAGTTGAAGCGCTGGAGCGAGCCACCGAAGCTCGCCGAGCCGAAGGAGCACACCGAGATCGGCCGCTTCGAGATGGAGCGCGCAGCCCGCGTGTCCGGGTCGCGCTTCGGCTACTGGGTCGGCGACACCGCGCTGCTCGCGCTTGCGAACTACCGCTTCGCGCTCGACCGGCTCGTCAAGGAAGGCTTCACGCCGGTGCTGCCGCCGGTGCTCGTGCGCGAGGAAGCGATGTACGGCACGGGCTTCTTCCCGACCGAGCGCTCGAACATCTACGCGATCGAGGGCGACGACCTCTACCTGACCGGAACCTCCGAGGTCGGGGTCGCGGGACTCCACATGACCGAGACGCTCGACGAGTTACCGCTGCGCTACGCCGCGTTCTCGACGAACTTCCGCCGCGAGGCCGGCGCCGCCGGCCGCGACACGCGCGGCATGTTCCGCGTGCACCAGTTCAACAAGGTCGAGATGTTCGTCTACCAGCGTCCTGAGGACTCGTGGGCGGAGCACGAGCGGCTGCTCGCGATCGAGGAATCGCTGATGCAGGAGCTCGGGTTGCCCTACCGCGTGGTGAACGTCGCGGCAGGCGACCTCGGCGACCCCGCCGCGAAGAAGTACGACATCGAGGCGTGGTTCCCGAGCCAGGAGCGCTACCGCGAGGTCACGTCGTGCTCGAACACGACCGACTTCCAGGCGCGCCGTCTCGGGATCCGCTTCCGCGGCGAGCACGGCCTCGAGCCCGTGCACACGCTGAACGGCACCGCGACCGTCGACCGCGTCGCGCTCGCGATCCTCGAGAACTTCCAGGGCGAGGTCCCGGAGGTCCTGCACGCGTTCGGCGCCCCCGCTACCGTCACCCGTTAGGCGGGGTGCCGGAGCGGTCGAACGGGGCGGTCTTGAAAACCGCTGACGGGTGAAACTCGTCCGTGGGTTCAAATCCCACCCCCGCCGCTCAACCATGCGTCCGTAGCTGGAGGCCGCCGACCCGGACGGGCGAACGGGCGACACGCTAGCGCGCGTGTCTCCTGGCCGATCAACTCGCTTCCGGGCTGGGGGTGAAGAGCTTCCAGTGTCCCTCTGAGACGACTTCGACAGTGCCGCCGACCACTCGTATCGCGGTCTGGTCGTCGATCGCGTACGCCGGCACCGATAGCCCGGCGGCCCATCTCTCGATGTTGGCGAGGGACGTGTCCGGCATGTCCTCGCGCTCCAGGTGCGGAAACACCGAGAAGTCGACCAGCCCCAGCGCTTCGTCGCTGCCGGTGAGCGGCTCGCTGTCGTCGTAGGTCTCGCCTCCGAAGTCGGGAGTCGCCACCATCGCTCCGCCGCTCGTACCCACATACACGACCTCGGGCCGCAGCGACGGCAAGAGGTCGGCGAGCCCGGATTGCCGCATCCAGTAGCACAGATACAACGGGCTCCCTCCCCACACCAGCAGCGCATCGACTTCCTCGACGGCCGCGACCCAATGCTCCTTCTTGATGCTGGGGAGCGCCGTGAGCTCCAGCACTCCCAACGACTTCCAGCCCAAGGCGCACATGGGGCCTCCCACTGTCCCGGTCAAGAACCCATAGACGTGTGAGGGTCCGCCGGGGAAAGGCTGTACTCCGGTGGGAACGCAGAGCGCGCTGGACTCGGCGATCGGTTTGCCCAGCAGGTCGACCAGCGCGTCGTCGATGGTCGTGTTGGTGATACCGCTCGACGTGAGAAGGATTTTCATGCTGCTCCCGAGTCGGTTACGGATCCGTACGCCGTAGAGACTGGCAGACCACCGAACGCTCATCGGTCGCGGCACCGGATCCGACGGTCAGCGGGTTTCAACCACTTTGCGGGGCGCTACGGCAGCCAACCCTCGCGGTACGCCGACCACTCCTCCGGCCCCGAGTTGGCGTAGGCCTCGTCAGGCTTCGATGTTTCCTCGAGCACGCTCGCGCCGTGCTTCGCGGCGACCTCGTTGACGGGATAGAGGATCTCGGTGCCGCCCGCTCGGCTGCCGACCATGACGATCACGCAGGGCCCGTCACCGGCGCCGACAAAGATGTGCTGCGTCCACGGCGGGCAGTGGACGAAGTCCCAGGCCTTGAGCCGGCGTTCCTCGCCTTCGATCACGAGCACACACTCACCGGAGACGACGAGGAAGTCCTCCTGACCGCCCTCGCCGTGGTACATGCCGTTCCGCTGACCAGGCTCGAGAACGTGGATGCGGAAACCGAGCTCGGGGAACTCCTGCTTGCCTTCGAAGTCCGTGTCCTGGCCACGCGCGTCGCTTCGCACCCACCTCACATCTCGCGCGTTGACCACGAACCAACCCTCGCTCTCGACGACGAGCCCGAGCTCGGCCTGCTTCAGCTGTGCTTCCGGAACGGACTCGGTCACGCCGAATCCTTACCAGCTGTCAGTTGAGGAGGATCGCGACCAGGAAAACGATCGCGACGAGCAGCGCGGCCCCCGCCATGTAGCGCAGGAGCCGCTCCTCCGTCGGAACGGCCAGCGCCGGGTTGGTCGGCTCGTCGTTGAAGACCCAGTCCACGAGCTCGTCGTCCGAGAGGTGGGCCGATTCACGGGTCGGCTTCCCCACGCCTTCGTGCACCGGGCCGAACCCGCCGCCGCCCGGCCCCCGGTACGCAAGCCGGTCGTAGAGCAGCCGGGAGCGCGGCTTCGAGAGCACGGCGTACGCGTGGCAGACCTCGCGGAAGCGGGCCTCGGCGTCCGCGTCCCCCGAGACGTCGGGGTGCAGCTCGCGTGCCCTGGCGTGGTAGGCGGCCTTGAGCTCGTCGGGCCCGGCCTCGCGGCTCGCACCTAGCAGTTCGTATAGGTCGGGGAACGAGGTCTCGCGTCCCATGGGGCCGATTCTGCCCGAAGGGGCAGATACCCGAAACCGTTTCGGGCGCTCGGGCGTTCTGTCTATGGATCCGTATGCGGCGCACGGTTTTGACTCTCCTGCTCAGCCTGGCGGTCGTGCCTACGGCCGCCGTCGCGCAGCTCCCGGCACCGCCTCCGGTGCCACCGCTGCCACCGCTGCCGCCGCCACCGGCGCTGCCGCTCCCGCCGCCGCCGACCGCTCCACGCCCGGCGCTGCCGCCCGTGCCCGCTCCGCCGCCGCCTTCGGCTCCTCAGCCGCCGGCCGTTCCAGTGCCGACCGCGCCCACGGCACCTAAGGCACCTACGGCACCTAAGGCCCCCGCGGCGCCGATCGCGGCCGCCGGCGACTCGCCCGCAGCTCAGGTGCTGCCCGCCAGCAGCGCGGCGCCTGCGGGCACCGGGACCTCCGCGGGCGGCGGGCCGCCTGCGGGCAGCGGGTCGCGCGCCACCGGAGGGAGACCGGCGGGCGAAAGGTCCGGTCAGGCGACGACCCCGAAACGACGGCCGAGCGTCGTGCTCGCCTTCCGCGCAAGCGCCTCGGGCCGAACCGCGATCCGCCTGAGGCAGGTCGCCCCCGTCTGCCGAAGTGCAGGCCGGCTCCTCGTCCCCGCCCGGAGCGGCCCGAACCGCTTCCGCTTCAACGGTCGCATCTCGGGTCGTCCGCTGCGCGACGGCACCTACGTTGCCACGACGCCCTCCGGCACCGTCCGGTTCGCGATCCTCAAAGGCAAGCCGACGCGGAGCCCCAGGAGGCTATCCCCGAGCGTGTGCGACGCCGAGACGGTCACCGCGAACGTCGCCTTCGCAGCGCCGATCGCACAGAGCTCCCCGGACCGAACCGAAGCCGCGGCGGCGGCGAACGCGGTTCGTGCCGCAACTGACCCAGGGCCGCACGTCCTCGGCACGGCCTTCACGGATGCCGCAGAGGCCGCCGCGTCGCTCAATCCTGCGTTCTACTTCCTGCTCGGACTCGCGATGGCCGCGCTCGTTGTGGCGGTGCTCCCCGCGCGCGTTCTTCCCGTCGCCACGGCGGGGGCGGTGCTGGCACGAAACAGGGCCGCAGTCACGCTTGCCGGGACGCTCAGCTTGCTGCTCGTCATCGTCGCGTACTGGGTCACGCTGCTTTAATCGATTCGCTACTTCAGGAGGTTTCTATGGTTGATCGGACAATGCCGGCCGAGCGGGATCTGCTCACGACGACGGCCCAGCTGTTCGGCGTCGTGTTCCTGCTCGTCGGGATTCTCGGCTTCATCCCCGGCATAACCTCGGACGCGCCCGGCGATTTCGCAGGCGACGGCTCCGAGGCCCAGCTGCTCGGGATCTTCAACGTGAGCATCCTGCACAACATCGTGCACCTGCTCTTCGGGATCGTCGGCCTTGCGCTCGCGCGCACTCCGGAGGGTGCTCGAACGTTTCTCGTCGGCGGCGGCGTCGTCTACCTGCTGCTGTGGATCGTCGGCCTGATCGGCGGCCTCGACTGGCTGCCCGCGAACTCGGCCGACCACTGGCTGCACTTCGCGCTCGGCGTCGTCCTGCTGGGAGCGGGTCTGCTCCTCGGACGCGAGCGCACCGCGAGGGTCTAGGCACCAAGGGATAAGGGCGGTACCCCCGCCCTTCGCTCTCCGCTCTCGCTCTCGCTCTAGCATCGTCCCGTGGTGACTGGCGAAGAGCTCCGCTCGGCGATGCGTCGGTTCCCTTCGGGGATCGCGGTGCTGACCGTGCCCGTGCCGTACGGCCTCACGGTCGGCTCACTCGTCTCGCTCTCGCTTGAGCCTGCGCTCGTCGGCGTGTCGATCGGTCACGACGCGCAGGCGCACGAGCTTCTGCGCGAGGCCGGCGGCTTTGCGGTCAGCGTGCTCGCGGGCGACCAGGCCGCGCTCGCACAGCACTTCGCTCGCAGCGTGCCGCCGATCGCCCAATGGGAAGGTGTCGCGGTACGCGACACCTGGCGTGGCCCGCTGCTCGAAGGGGCGGTGTCGTGGCTGGAGTGCTCGCTGCACTCCGAGCACGACGCCGGCGACCACACGTTCTTCGTCGGCGAAGTCGAGCGCATCGAGGTCGGCCGGGCGGCGCCCGGGCTCGTCTACCGCGACGGGCGCTACATCTCGGCGTGATCGACGCCGTCGTCTTCGACCTCGACGGAGTGCTCATCGACACCGAGCAGCTCTGGGACGAGGTGCGCGAAGAGCTCGCACGCGAGCGCGGCGGGCAATGGTCGGACCGCGCGCAGGCGGACATGATGGGGATGAGCTCGCCCGAGTGGTCGCGCTACATGCACGAGGTGGTCGGGCTGACCGAGTCGCCCGACGAGATCGCCGAGGAGGTCGTGCGGCGAATGGAGGCTCGCTACCGGGAGCGGCTGCCGCTGATCCCGGGCACGCGCGAGGCAGTCGAGCGCCTCGCCGCGCGGTGGCCGCTCGGCCTCGCCTCGTCGTCGAACCGCCCGCTGATCGACCTCGCCCTCGAGCTCGGCGGCCTCGCGCACTTCTTCGCCGTCACGGTCTCGTCCGAGGAGGTGGGACGCGGCAAGCCGGCGCCCGACGTCTACCTAGAAGCGGTGAGGCGGCTCGGTGTCGAGCCCGCGCACGCCGCCGCAGTCGAGGACTCGGGCAACGGGATCCGCAGCGCGCACGCTGCGGGCCTGCGCGTCGTGGCGATCCCGAACGCGCACTTCCCACCGGACGCTGACGTCCTCGCACTCACCGACGAGATCCTCAACTCGCTGGACGAGCTGACGCCCGGCGTGATCGATCCCGACTACTCGGAGTAACGCGCGAGCAGCACGCACGCGTTGTGGCCGCCGAGGCCCATCGCGTTGGAGAGCGCGACGTCCACTTGCACCTTGCGCGACTCGTTCGGCACGTAGTCGAGGTCGCACTCGGGGTCGGGGTGCTCGTAGTTCGCCGTCGGCGGTAGCTCGCCGTGGTGCAGCGCGAGCACGCACATCATCGCCTCGACCGCGCCGGCCGCCCCGAAACAGTGGCCGGTGACCGACTTCGTCGACGAGACCGCGAGCTCGTAGGCGTGGTCGCCGAAGACCTGCTTGATCGCACGCGTCTCGGCGAGATCGCCCAGCGGCGTCGAGGTCCCGTGCGCGTTGATGTACCCGACGCGCTTGGGGTCGACATTTGCGCGGCGTAGCGCCGCACGCATCATGTCGCTCACGCCGATTGCTTCCGGTTCCGGCTGGGCCATGTGGTGCGCGTCGTTCGAGGCGCCGTAGCCGAGCACCTCGGCGTAGATCCGCGCACCGCGGGCGCGCGCCTGCTCGAGCTCCTCGAGCACGAGCGTGCACGAGCCCTCGCCCATCACGAACCCCTCTCGCGTCGCGTCGAACGGACGCGACGCGCGCGGCGGGTGCTCGTCCTCGGCCGCGAGGCCGCGCATCGCGCAGAAGCCCGCCAGGATCAGCGGGTGGATGCACGCCTCCGTCCCGCCCGAAATCACCGCGTCGGCGTCACCGCGCCGGATGAGCTCGGCGCCCTCACCGACCGCGTGCGAGCCGGTCGCGCAGGCGGAGACCGGCGCGTAGTTCGGCCCGCGGATCCCGAGCGAGATGGCAAGCTGTCCGCTGGCCGAGTCGACGAGCACGTTCGGCAGGAAGTTCGGCGAGATGCGGTCCGGCCCGCGCTCGCGCAGCACCTCGGCCTGTTCCATGATCCCGAGCAGCCCGCCGATCGCGGAGCCGAAGACGATCCCGACGCGCGTCGGGTCGAAGCCGTTCAGCCCCGCGTCCGCGACCGCCTCCTTGGCAGAGGCGACGGCGAACTGCACGTTCCGGTCGAGCTTGCGTGCCTCCTTGGCCGAAATGACGGTCGTCGGGTCGAAGCTCTTGACCTCGGCGGCGATCCGCACGGGGAACCCCTCGGTGTCGAACGCGCCGATGAAGTCGACCCCGCTGCGCCCGTTGAGAGCGGCGTCCCAGGACGAGGCCACGTCGTTTCCGATCGGCGTCACAGCCCCAAGCCCGGTCACGACTACGCGGCGCATCTGCTTGGTTTACCAGACACCCCTACGTCCCGAGAACTCTCCTCATCCGAAAACGCCCGAACTCTCGACCGAACCAGGTCGCGCGACCGCTCCAGCCCTCGCCCGCCGGCTCGAGAACGTCGACGACGCCGATGAACGGCGCGCGGTAGCGCAGCTCGTTCCCGCGCACGTCGAACCGCATCCGAAGACGACCGGCGACGGTGACACCCGAGGCGCCGTCGATCCGCTTGATGACACGGGACATCGGCGGCAGCGCGCCGCTCACCCGCTCTACCGTCCAAACACCGTCCAGGTTCACGGGACTAGGGTTCCACACCGCCCCGAGCTCCCGCGTTTGCGGTCTGTCCGGCCGACACGCATACTTCAATCTCGGGCGTAGTCGAGCGGAAGGAGAGTGCACTGATGACTGAGTTGACCCGCACCTCCTTCGGCCACCGCTAGCCCGAGGCGCTTCTCACCTCCTCGGCGCGAAGGGCGGCGGCCGTCGTCTCTGACCCCCGCTCCAGGAGGACGATTGAACCTCGAACCGGCAGCGGCGTCGATGCGCCTGTACACGCTCGACGCTTGGGTCGCCGATCCGGCGATCCTGATCGACGAAACCGAGCTCCGAACGATCCTCCGCGCAGGTGCGGATCTCGGGCGCGCGCGAGTCGTGGGAGAGGCATTCCACACGTTTCCGAACGGCGCGTTGACGGGCGTGCTCCTCCTCGCCCAGTCCCACCTGAGCATCCACACGTGGCCAGAACTGTCGCTCGCGAACGTCGACCTGCTGACGTACGGCGACGTGGACGGCGACTTGGCACTTCAAGTCGTCAGCGAGCGTCTCGGAGCGACACGGACAACGATCTCGATCCTGGCTCGCGGCCGCCGATGACGGAGTCGGCCCGGATCGTCCACGAGGTTGCCGCGAGCGTCGGCCTGGCCGAGGGCGATGCGGGCGTTCGCGACGTCGTGCGCGCAGCTGCCCGACTCGAGCCCGTTGCGGTCCGGAAGATCAGCCGCGTCACCGAGCTCCCGATCCCGATCGTCAGCGCGATCTGCAACGAGCTCCGGAAGCGCGGCGTCGTCGACCGTGCCCGCCCGGTTCAGCTGACGGCGCACGGTCGGGAGCTGTTCGCGACACCGGGCGACGAGATCGCGGCCGAAGCAGCCTGCCCGGCGTGCGCGCAGCGGGAGATCGTCGTCCCGGCATCCCTCGCCCCGGTTGCACGGCGGCTTGCGTCGTTCGCGGCTCGAGCGCCCACTGCACGAGTCGAGCTCGATCAGGTGCACTGCGACGTCGAGACGAAGATCCGGCGCGTGCTCGCGCTGCACGAAGCGGGCGCGCTCGACGGCCGACGCGTTCTCCTGCTCGGCGACGACGACCTCACGTCGCTCGCGATCTCCCTCGTCGCCGAGCACCTCGGCGTGCGCCCCGCCCGAATCGATGTGGTCGAGGTCGACCGAGACATCGTTGCGTTTCTCAGGCGCGCACCCTTCGACGTGCACGTCATCGCGCATGACCTGCGCGACCCGCTTCCCTCCGGCCTCCGAGGCTCGATCGACACCGTGTTCACCGATCCCCCGTACACGGTCGAGGGGGCGACGCTCTTCCTCTCCCGCGCGGCAGAGGCAGTCGACGGGGAGTCACGGGCCGACGTCTTCTTCGCGTTCGGCGGAAAGCGGCCAGAGGAGTTGCTTCACGTTCAGCGCGCGATCGCTGAGATGGGGTTCGTGGTTCGCCGGCTCGTGCGGAACTTCAACGAGTATCTCGGCGCCGGCGCGCTCGGAGGAGTTAGTCACCTGTACCAGCTCGCGAGCACGAGCGAGCTGCGGCCGTTGCTCTCGGCGCGCTACGACGGCCGCCTGTACACCGGCGACCTCCGGCCACCGATCCGCCGTTACCGGTGCCGCGGCTGCCGCCGCGCTCAGCCGGTCGGTCACCGACAGGCGTGGTCGACGATCGAGGCACTACGCGGTGACGGCTGCCCCCGTTGCGGGGGCCGGACGTTCCTTCCGCTAGCCCGATCCGAGTAGGTTCTCTGGCGTGCCGGGCCCGGACGTCCCCTTCCCCCCGATGGAGGCCGAGCTCGTCTCCGAGCTCCCAGAAGGCGACGGCTGGCAGTACGAGCCGAAGTGGGACGGCTTCCGGGGGGTGCTCGAGAACGACGGCGGCGAGCTCGCCCTCTGGTCGCGCAAGGAGCGTCCGCTGCTCCGCTACTTCCCTGAGCTGAGACCGCTCGGCGACCTGCTGCCTCCCCACTCGGCACTCGACGGCGAGATCGTGATCGCGCGCGACGGCATGCTCGACTTCGAGCTGATGCAGATGCGGCTGCACCCGGCGGAGAGCCGCGTCAACAAGCTGGCCGCGGAGATTCCCGCCGAGTTCATCGCGTTCGACGTGCTGCTCTGGAAAGGCAAGCCCGTCCACGAGCTGCCGCTCGCGAAGCGCCGCAGAGAGCTCGAGAAGGTTGCGAAGGGCTTCAAGCTGTCGCCGGCGACGACCGATCTCGAACAGGCGCGCGGCTGGCTCGACACCTTCGAGGCCGCGGGGCTCGACGGCGTGATCGCAAAGCGGCTCGACCTCCCGTACCGCCCCGGCTCGCGGGAGGCCGTGGCCAAGGTCAAGCCCTTCAAGACCGCGGACTGCGCAGTCGTCGGCGTGCGCTGGAAGTCGAAGCCTACGCACCTCGCGACGTTGCTCCTCGGTCTTTACCGTGACGACGGCGAGATCGACTACGTGGGCTCCGCCGCGATCGGGGCGAAGAAGCACGCCGAGATCTTGAAGCTCGTCAAGCCGCTGCTGAAGAACGCACCGAAGCGGCGCTTCTCCGAGCCAAACCGCTGGGGCACCGGCGACCTCGAGGAGACCGCGCTCCGGCCCGAGCTGGTTGCGGAGGTGCGCTACGACAAGGTGCAAGGCAACCGGTTCCGCCACGGCACCCGGCTGATCCGCTTTCGCGACGACAAGGACCCGAAGGACTGCACCTGGCGCGAGGTGCGACCTGCGCGGAACCCGAACGACCCGACGTTCGAGTCGCTGCTCGCCTCATGAACGCCACCTGAGCACGGCCAGGGCCACGAGGTACGCAACTGCGCCGATCGCGCCGAGCTGGACGTACGGCGTTCCACTTCGGCCGTGCGCCCACTCCCAGACGCACATGCCCAGCACGGCGACGACCAGCACGCTGCCCGCGGCAGCTGTGGCGTAGACGTCGATGCGCTGCCAGTACTCGTCGCGACCGTCGCCCCGGAGGCCGCGAACGAGGTCGCTCCGCCCGCCGAGAAAGATCAAGGTGCCGACCCCGACCATGACGACCGCCGCGATCACGCCGTCGCGCGGATTTCCACCCACCCAGTAGGCCGCAAGGAACGCCGCCCCGATCGCCGCCGAAAGCAGCGGTACAAACCACTTCGACCTATGCACGTACGCCATCGCCGAACACCTCCTCCACCCTTCGCTGGAAGAACCGTGCGAGTGCAAACGCCAGCGGGAGCGACGGCACGTAGCGGCCCTGCTCGATCGAGTTGATCGTCTGCCGCGACACGTCGACCTCGGCCGCGAGCTCCCCCTGGGAGAGCCCGGCCTTGGTGCGTAGCTCCCGTACGACGTTCTGCATAGTGTCAAGTTAGCTTGACACTATGCGCCTGTCAAGTCGGCTTTACATCCTTCTTGGCGCGCGAGGGCTGGACGCGCTTCGGCTCGCCCGGCATCTTCGGGAAGTTCGGCGGGTACGGCGCCTCGGCGACGCCCTCCCGCTCGTCTCGCTCGACCCACTCGAGCAGCACGCGCAGATCGTTGACGGTGTCGTCGATCCCGGCTTGCACGTCGCCGAGCTCGGCGAAGCGACCCGGCATCGTCGCGATCGTGAAGTCCTCGGTCTCGACATCCGGGAGCTCGTCCCACGTCACCGGCGCGGAGACCGTCCCGTCCGGCCGCGCGCGCACCGAGTACGCCGACGCGATCGTCCGGTCGCGCGCGTTCTGGTTGTAATCGATGAACACGCGCTCGCCCCGCTCCTCCTTCCACCAGGCAGTCGTGACGAGCGGCGACCGGCGCTCGACCTCGCGCGCGAACGCGAGCGCGCAGCGCCGCACCTCGGGGAACGTCCAGTTCGGCTCGATCCGGCACGCGACGTGGATCCCCCGGTTGCCCGAGGTCTTCGGCCAGCCGACGAAGCCGATCTCGTCGAGCACCTCGTGGACGACGCCCGCGACCGTTTTCGCGTCGCCGAAGTCCGTGCCGGGTTGCGGATCGACGTCGATCCGCAGCTCGTCCGGGTTGTCGACGTGGGCGCGGCGAGAGGGCCACGGGTGGAAGTCGATCGTCCCGAGGTTCGCGGCCCAGGCGACCTGCGCGAGCTCGGTGATGCACAGCTCGTCCGCGTGTCGTCCAGAGGGAAAGGTGACCCGCGCGACCTCGATCCACTCGGGCCGGCTGTCGGGCACGCGCTTCTGGTAGATCGCCTTGCTCTCCGCCCCGCCGGGATGACGCTTCAGTTGCGTCGGCCGCTCGTACAGAGCGCGGACGATCCCGTCGCCGACCGAGAGGTAGTAGCGAACGTGGTCGAGCTTCGTCTCTCCGCGCGCGGAAAAATAGACCTTGCCCGGGTTCGTCACCTTGACGACGCGGTCACCGACCTCCAGCTCGACGAACTCGGCCATTCCCACAATGGTAGGGTCGCGCGCGTGAAGAGGCTCGCGCTCCTCCCGATCCTCGCGCTCGCCCTCCTGGCCGCCGGGTGCGGCGGCGACGACAACGACGCGGCGGGCACCACGACCGCGGCCGACACCGGCTGCGACAAGGCCCAGCTCGAGCTCGTCAGCCCCGGGAAGCTGACCGTCGGCACCGACAACCCGGCCTTCCCGCCGTGGTTCGAGGGCGGGACACCGGACGGCTCCGACTGGGAGATCAACGACCCGGCCACCGGCGAGGGCTTCGAGAGCGCGGTCGCCTACGCGGTGGCGGACAAGCTGGGCTTCGCCGACAGCGAGGTGACGTGGGTCGTCGTCCCGTTCAACAACTCGTTCAAGCCGGGCGACAAGGGCTTCGACTTCGACATCAACCAGATCTCCGTCACTGCGGAGCGTGACCAGGCGGTCGACTTCAGCGATTCGTACTACGAGGTGAACCAGTCGCTCGTCGCCCTGAACGGCACGCCGATCGCCGACGCGACGTCGATCGCCGACCTCAAGCAGTACCAGCTCGGCGCGCAGATCGGCACGACGAGTCTCGGGTACATCAACGACTCGATCCAGCCGGATCAGGAGCCGCGCGTGTACGACACGTCGAACGACGTGATCGCGGCGATCAACGCGAAACAGATCGACGGCCTCGTCGTCGACCTGCCGACGGCCTTCTTCCTCGTCGGCTCCGAGGAAGTCAAGAACGGCACGGTCGTCGGGCAGTTCGCGTCGACCGGTGGCCAGGAGCACTTCGGGATGCTCTTCCAGGAGGGCAACACGCTCCGTGACTGCGTCAACGACGCGCTCGCGGAGTTGAAGTCGGACGGCACGCTCGAGCAGATCCAGACCGAGTGGCTCTCGAACAAGACGAGCGCTCCGGTCCTCGAGTAGGCGACCGGCGCTCGAGGATCCTGGGCGGGCCTGGCGGGGCCCGTAGCACTGCGATCGCGGCGATCAGCACCGTGGTCGTCTTCGGCCTGCTCGTGCTGGTCGTGGTCAACGCCCCGAACTGGCCCGAGGTCAGGGAGCAGTTCTTCAACTGGGAAGTGTTCAGGAACTCGTTCCCGGACATCGCCGAAGCCTTCAAGACGAACATCAAGCTCTTCCTCGTCGCCGAAGTCTTCATCCTGGCGTTTGCGCTGGTCCTCGCCGTGCTGCGAGGTCTGCCCGGCCCCGTGTTCTTCCCGCTGCGCGTCCTGTCCACCGCGTACACCGACATCTTCCGCGGCATCCCGACGATCTTGCTCGTGTACCTGCTCGGCTTCGGCATCCCGGGGCTGCAGCTCAGCGGCGTCCCGAAGTCGCAGTTCTTCTGGGCGACCGTCGCGCTCGTGCTCGTCTACTCCGCGTACGTCGCCGAGGTCTACCGCGCCGGGATCGAGTCGATCCATCCGAGTCAGGACGCGGCGGCGCGCTCGCTCGGGCTCACGCACACGCAATCGCTGCGCTACGTCGTGGTGCCCCAGGCCGTCCGTCGGGTCATCCCGCCGCTGCTGAACGACTTCATCGGACTGCAGAAGGACACCGCGCTCGTCGCCATCCTCGGCGTCGTCGAAGCGTTCCGCCAGTCGCAGATCGAAGTGGCCGGCTCGTTCAACTACACCCCCCTGCTCGCGACGGCGCTGCTCTTCCTGCTGCTCACGATCCCGCTCACGCGCTTCACCGACTGGCTGATCGCACGCAACCGCCGCCGGGAGCTGGCGCGCGCATGAACGCGGTCGAGCTCCGGAACGTCCGCAAGTCCTTCGGTAACAACGAGGTGCTGCGCGGGATCGACCTCGCAGTCGCCGAGCACGAGGTGGTGTGCATGATCGGCGCCTCGGGCTCGGGCAAGTCGACGCTGCTGCGCTGCGTGAACCTGCTCGAGCCGCTGGACGACGGCCGCATCTTCCTCGGCGGCGAGGAGATCACGGCCCAAGGCGTCGACGTCAACCGAGTCCGGCGTGAGATCGGGATCGTCTTCCAGTCGTTCAACCTCTTCCCGCACATGAGCGTGCTCGGGAACGTCACGCTCGGCCCGCGAAAAGCACTCGGCCTCTCGCGCGCGGAAGCCGAGCAGCGAGCCGACGAGCTGCTCGCGCGCTTCGGCCTCGAGGACAAGCGCGGCGCCTATCCCGACAGCCTCTCCGGCGGTCAGCAGCAGCGCGTCGCGATCGTGCGCGCGCTCGCGCTGCGTCCGAAGCTGATGCTGCTCGACGAGATCACGAGCGCACTCGACCCCGAGCTGGTCGCCGAGGTCCTGAACGTCGTGCGCGAGCTCGCGCAGGGCGGGATGACGATGCTGATCGCGACGCACGAGATGGTCTTCGCGCGGGACATCGCCGACCGCGTTTGCTTCCTCGACGAAGGCGTGATCCTCGAGGAGGGCCCGCCAGCGCAGATCTTCTCCGCTCCCCGAGAGCCGCGCACGCAGCAATTCCTTGCGCGAGTCGTCGAAGCAGGCAGACTGTAGGGGTGGTCGAGAAGCAGCACGAAAACCACTTGAGCGTCTCGCTCGAACCGCTGGACGACTTCCTGCTGATCGAGCCCGGCGACGCCGAGACCTGGACGCGGAGCGGCCTGATCGTCCCCGCAGGCGCGGACCAGGGCTGCCGAACCGGGATCGTGACCGCGGTCGGCCCGGACGCGAACGGGATCGAGCCCGGCGACAAGGTCCTCTTCCCGAAGGAAGCGGGCTACGACGTCCGCGTCGGCGCAGGCACCGTCAAGTTGCTCCGCCGCGAAGAGCTGATCGCCCGCGTCATCGACTGAGAACCTGCCCCTGAAAAGGCGAAACCCCCCTGGAGAGCCGCAGAGGGGTCGCCGCACGAGTGCCGGTTTTGAGGGGGAGCCGGCACCTCGAATGCTCGGCGCGCAGGGTCGTGTGGTCATGCCCCGAACGGGGTAACCATCCGCCGCGGGCTGCGATACCCTTTCCCGCGCGGGGAGAAGTGGCCGAGTGGCTGAAGGCGGCGCCCTGCTAAGGCGTTAAGGGGGAACAATCCTCCTTCGAGGGTTCGAATCCCTCCTTCTCCGTAGGCATGTGGGGGAACCGCGGTTCCCCCTGACCTCGTTACGGGCCGATGTTCAGGATCTCGAGCACGGACGACTTCGAGCTGCCGGCCTGCGTGCCCCCGCCCGCGACGTAAATCCGACCACCGATCTCGAGCGGGAAGATCCCGTGCCGGGCGGTCGGCATCGGGCGACCAAGCCGCCACGTGCCGGTGGGATCAAGGACGTCCACCCGGCTGTACGTGCCTGCTGGGGTCGCCCCGGCGCCCGTTGAGGTCTCGCCGCCCACCACGTAGAACGCGCCGGATCGGTAGACGGCCTTGCCCATGCCGCCGCGGGCCTGAGGAAGCGGCGCGAGCGCTGCGCCCTCGTCGTCGCTCGACGACCATGAGTTCGAAACCGGATTGTAGATCTGGACGGTAGAGAAGCCGTTCGCCACCGTGTTTCCGTCGCCGCTGCCGGGCCCACGGCCGCCGAAGACGAAGAGGCGCAGACCATCGGTTGCCGAAGCCGCGTGGTTCCGGGGCTGCTTCATCGGTGCAACCGTCGTCCATGCGTCGATGACGGGGTCGTAACGCGCAGCGTGGCCGGTCGTGGAGGTCCCGACGATTCCACCCGCAACGTAGATCTTTCCGCCGATCACAGCGGACGAACTCGAGCCAGCTGCGAAGGGCATGTTCGCGCCAAGCGACCAGGAGTTGGCAACGGGGTCGTAGATTTGGACCTTCCCAGCCGCTGTTCCCATGCCGCCGAGGAGGTAGAGCTTGCCTCCGACCACCTCGGCTGCGTGATGATCGGCGACGAACGGGCGAGCGGCGAAGGTGCTCCACGTGCCCCGCGACAGATCGTAGGCCAGCGTGTTCGTCGCCCCTTCGCCCACCAGGTAGAGCACGCGACCGACGATCCCGCCCGCGACCTCACCGAGGGCGACAGGAGCCGGCGCCCCGAGCTCCCACGTTCCCGACAGCTTGCCGATCCACGTCGTCGAGGAGGCCCATCCGACCCCCTCTCCGGTGGTGACGATGAGGGTGTCCCCCACAGCAGCGACAACTGGCGACTTCCTGGCCTCGGGGAGTGACGGCAGCTTGAGCCAAACGTCTTTCGCCGAATCGTACGCCGTCACATCGGCTGATCGCTGGTTGCCCGTAAGCGTTCCGCCGAACACGATGATCCTTCCGTCGAGCACGGCTGCCGACACGTGACCACGGGCCGCAGGGAGGCTCTCGACTTCGCTCCAGGCGTCGGCCGCAGGATCGTAGACGTCGACCTCGTCGTCGTTCCCGGAGACCTCGTTGTACAGGTGCTGGCCACCGATCGCGTAGAGCTTTCCGCCCAGCGCAGCCCCGGCCAAGTGGTTTCGCGCGTTGGGCATCGCCGCGAGCGTCTGCCACGAGGTCCCCCCGCTCAGAGAGAGCACGAAATGGTCACCACGGTCACGCTCACCGACGTAACCGCGGTCGATCCCGCCGAAGAAGTGGAGGGTGTTTCCCAGTCGACCTGATGCGCCAGCGCCACGCGGTTGGGGCAGCGACGGACCGGAACTCCAGGTGTTCGAGCTGACGTCGTACTTCCAGACGTCTGCAAGCGCCAGCCCGTTGCCAAGGTATCCACCGATGAAGTAGATAGTGGAGCCGACGACCTCGACCGCAGGGTGTGTGATCGGTTTCGGCATGTCCGCGAGCTGCGCCCAGGTATTTGTCGCTGGGTCGTACACGTCGGACCTGGAAGTAGCGTTGCAGCAGGTGGAGCCGATGAATCCACCGAAGACGTAGAGCTTCCCACCTACCTCCGCGCCTCTGGCCTCGAAGCGTGCAAGCGGAGCGGGTGCGACCGTCTTCCATGAGAACGGGCCTGCGTTCGCGACGGTGAAGCGCGCCTCGACGACCTCTGTCCCCCCGGCCGACTTGTCGATCGCCGCTGCAACCGTATGCTCACCTTCAGCGAGCGTCGAGGTGTCGAACGGCACCGCAGTGGTCGCGGTGCCGCCCTTCATGTCGTAAGGCGCGACGCCCTCGGTCGAGAACGGCGCCCCAGTCCGGCCGGGATCGTCGAGATAGAACCGCACCCTTACGACACCGGTGTCGGGCTTCGTGAAGATGTAGACGTTCCCAGAGACCGTCGTGCCGGCGAGCGAAGCAGGTGCCGAACGGTTCGACGATGTGCTGTACAGCAGACCGTAGCCAACGGGCCGAGTTGCGCTCGCCTTTGCGCCGCCAGACTGATTTCCCGTCGTGTCGACAGCGCGTACTTCGTAGAACGACGTCGCGCCCTGCGGCGCGTTGGCGTCGTTGAATGCCGGGGAATTCAGAAGCGCGGCGTTGAGTTTCACGTACGAGCCGGTAGCGGCGGTGCTGCGAAAGACGTTGTAACCGGCAAGGTCAGGCTCGGTGTTCGCGGCCCACTTGAGCGCGATGCCCGTCGTCGACCCCGACGCCGTGAGCGTCCTCGGGACGGCCGGCGGCGTTGTGTCCCCGACGACAGGATTCGCGACCGTGAAAGTCGCCGTGAGTTGATCCGTTCCGCCTGCGACCTTGTCGACTGCAGCCCTGACGATGTGTTGGCCGTTCGTCAGCGTCCTCGTGTCGAGTGGCTTGGCGTTGGCAGAGTCGCCTCCAACGAGGTCGAACGGGGCCACCGACTCGGTCCTGGCCACTCGCCCGTCGAGAGAGATGCGAACCTGCCGCACGCCTGAGTCCGGTTTCGTGAAGACGTAGATGTTGCCCGAGACGGTCTTCCCCGCGAGGGCGAGAGGGGCACTGCGGTTGGACGACTTGCTGAACTGGATGCTGTAGACCGACGCCGGAAGCGCGGACGACGGCAAGACCAGACAGGCAGCAGCAAGGACACCGAGGCCCCACCGCGGCGGCGTCGATCCGCCCGGTGACGGGGAGCGCGTACTCACGTGGCGGCGGTTAGCGAGAAATGAACGATGACCCCTGGTTCAAATCATAAACGCTGAGGCCACTGCGAACCACCTGACACTTTTTGAGCGGAGGGGGAGGGATTTGAACCCTCGATCCGCCTAACGACGGATAACGGTTTTCGAGACCGCCGCATTCGACCGCTCTGCCACCCCTCCGAGCGCGCACAGCGTAGCGGGATGGCCACGGGGGAACCCCAGGGCTCCCCCGTGCTCCGACGGAGAGGGAGGGATTTGAACCCTCGACGCACCTTGCAGCACGTACGCGATTTCCAGTCGCGCTCCTTAGACCGCTCGGACACCTCTCCGAGCGCTGGGGAGGGTAGCCGCTAGCGGGTCGAGACTACGAGCGCTTCGTGCTCGCCGCCGGGCTCTTCCTCCTCGACCGCGAAGAGCTCGACGGCCAACAGCATCGCGACGAAGAGCACCGCCGTCACGACGATGAACAGCCCCAGCTTCTCGCCCGGGAAGTTCGGGTCGCGGCGCGGCATGACGAACGACGAGACGAGCGAGAAGACGATGAAGATCAGCGCCATCCCGCCGAGCAGGATCATGTTCTGCGTCGAGACCGCGGCGAGCACGGCCGGAGACTAACTGGTCGGCGTCGGGCGGGGCTGGTCGAGCAGTCGCTCCTCCTCGCGGCGCCGGAGCGAGCGGCGGCCGAGGAGAAGCAGTACGGCGATCACTGCCAGCGGCGCGAGCACGATCAACAGGAAGAGCCCGACGGCCGCGGCGACAGAGAGCACCTCGACGGCGTTCCCGATCGCGCCGTCGATCCGGCTGTCGCCGGCGGCGGCGGCCGCACGCTTCGTCTGGAGCGTGAGCGAGAACTCCGCGAGCGCGACCTCGTTCGCAATGCCCGTGCGCTGTCGGGTCTGCTGGTTGAGCTCGGCCTGCAGGCGCTGCCTGCGAAGCTCGAGCCGCAGCCGGTCGACCTCGGAGAGGCCGCCCTGCGCGAGCTGCGCGCGAACCTGCGCGAGCTGGATCCGCAGCGTGTCGATCCGCTTCGCGAGCCGGTCGAGGTCGGCCTGGCGGTCCTGCACCGTGACCTGCTGGCCGGTGATCGTGCCGAGCTCCGAGAACTGCGCGATCGCGTCCTGGACGCGGCGTTGCGGGATGCGAAGCACGAGATCGGCACGCCCGCCGGATCCCTGCGTCGCGACGTTCGACGAGACGACGAAGCCGCCGAGCGCGCGCGTCGTGCGAATCGCCTCCGCGCTCGCGTCGGAGAGCGCGCGATTGTCGCGCACGGCGAGCTCGAGCGAGACGTCCCACTCCTGCGCGCGTGCGGTGTCGGAGAGCGCTGTCTGCGGCGCGGCGCCTGCGAACGCGTCGGCGTCCTTGGCCTGCGTCGCCGGCATCCTGCGCAGCTCGGCTGCCTCTGAGGCGCCCGCAGCGCTGGATTCGTCCGAGCCCTGGTTTCGGTCGCCTCCGACGATGATCGCGCCGGCAAACGCCAACGCAACCGGAATGACGACGAGCGCCGGCCGCCAACCCAGCGAGCGCCGCACCTCAGGCTCGCGCAGCGTGCGCACGCGCTCGCGCAACTCGTGCGAGGCCCGCGGCGAGACGCTCCGCAGCTCGCGGATCATCCCCTCGAGGTTCGCCTCGCGCTCCGTCTCCGGCGGCATGCCGCGCAGGAGCCCTTCGATCCGTTCCACGTCGGTCGCGTCAGGCGAGCGCATCCGCGGCCATCCTTTCTTCCAGCTTGGTCAGGGCACGCGCGAGCCGCATCGAGCACGCGGTGCGCGAGACGCCGAGCACGCGCGCGGCGGCTTCGGCGTCCAGATCGAGCACGACGCGCAACGCGAGCACCTCGCGCTCGGCGGCGGTCAACTCCGCAACGGCAGCCTCGAGCTCGGGCGAGAGCCCGGCGAGGTGCAACTCCTCGGTCATCGGCTGTTCGAGGGCGAACCGCTCTTCGCGCCGCCGGCGACGGGCGTCGGCCCGGAAGTGGTCGAGCGCAGTCGTGCGAGCGATGCTGCACAGCCACGTGATCGGGGCGGCGCGCCGAGCGTCGTAGCGGCGCCATTGTTTGAACGCCTTCTCGAACGTGGCGCTGGTCAGATCGTCGGCGAGGCTGGGGTTGGAGGTGAGCATGAGCAGGTAGCGATAGACCTCGTCCAGGCAGTCCTCGGCGACCGCTGAGAACGTCGGCCGGTTCACATCGCTTCTACGCCGCGGCCGGCCCATCACGTCACACGGAAGGTGTCGACGGCCTTTCCTTCGAGGTCCACGACCTGAACATCGACACGTGCGGGTGCCACGGTGAGCTGGAGGAAGCCGTACGTCCGCCGAGCCCCGATCCGGGTCGGGTAGCCGGCGGGGCACCGACGGAGGGCGTACAGGCCCGCCCCGCCGCCGCCGTGGACGACATAGGTGACGCCCCTCCGCTTGAACCGTTGGTAGTTGTGGTCGTGCCCGCTGAGCACGAGTCGGACGCCGTAGCGTTCGAACAGCGGGACCCAACCTCGCTGCACGGTGCGGGAGCCGAGATGGCCGCCGCATGTGTACGGGGGATGGTGGAAGACGACGATCCGCCTCAGCGGCGTGCGCTTTGAGAGAACGCGCTTCAGCCATCGTGTCTGCGCATTCGTGATCGCGTTGGAGTTGAGGACGATCAGCTGGACGTCGTTGACGCGGCGCACGTAGTACGACGCCGGCATGCCCAGGAGGTCGAACTGGTAGCGCCCGCGGTCGACCTCGAAGTCGTGGTTCCCGAGCGTCCCCGCCACACCGACTCCCGCAGCGGTCAGCCAACCGAACGTCGAGGCCCAGTTCGTCGCGAACGACGCACCGCGCGTGTAGTCGTTGTCGCCGAGCGTCACCAACAACTCGGCGGGATGGGTCGCCTCGTAGTCGCGGACGGCTGCACCGAGTGCCGCCTGGCGTTCTCCGCCGACGCCGAAGTCGCCGATCGCGATCACGCCCGTGGCCGCCGGCGCGGACGGGACGACCAACAGTGCAAGCGCAATGAGGAGCCGGAGGGCGACTATGGTTCGCGAATCATGACGACGGACGAGCTACTCCAGGGCTACGCACGGCTGGCGGTGGAGATCGGCGTGAATCTCCAGCCCGGCCAGGACCTTCACATCAACTGCTATCCCGAGCACCTCGACCTCGCGCGGGCGGTGGTCGAGGCGGCCTACCGCGTCGGGGCGCGCCGCGTCGACCTCAACGTCACCGATCCGCACGTCCGCCGCGCGATGATCGAGCACGGGCCCGAGGAGGAGCTCGAGTCCACGCCTTCGTGGCTGCTCACCCGGCTCGACGACCTCGCCGAGCGGCAGGGTGCCGTCCTGCTCCTCGTCGGCGACGCCGAGCCCGACCTTCTGTCGAAGCTCGACCAGCAGCGGGTCGCGAAGGCGCGGATGAAGGATCTCCGCACGCGCCAGCTCGAGCTCGTCTCGACCGGAAAGCTCTCGTGGGCGATCGTCGGCAGCCCGAACGCCGGCTGGGCCGAGGCCGTGTTCGGTGAGCCCGACGTCGACAAGCTCTGGGAAGCCGTCGGCTCGACCGTACGACTGGACGAAGCCGACCCCGTCGCCGCCTGGCGCGCGCACATCGACCTGCTCGTGGCGCGCGCGGCGTCACTGAACGCGCGCGGCTTCGACGCGGTGCGGCTCACGGGCCCCGGAACCGACCTGACGATCGGCCTCACCCCCCGCTCTCGCTGGGTCGCGGCAGAGGCGCAGACCGCCTGGGGGCAAACGCACGTGCCGAACCTTCCCACCGAAGAGGTCTTCACCACGCCCGATCGCCGCCGAGCGGACGGGACCGTGCGCTCGACGATGCCGCTCGTGCTTCAGGGCACGGTCGTGCGCGACCTCGAGCTTCGGTTCGAGAACGGCGAGATCGTCGACGTCAAGGCGTCGAGCGGCGAAGAGGTCATCCGACAGCAGGTCGAGACCGACGAGGGCTCGCGGCGCCTTGGCGAGCTCGCGCTTGTCGACGGGGACTCACGTGTCGGGCGCACCGGCATCACCTTCCTCAACACCTTGTTCGACGAGAACGCGACGTCGCACATCGCGTTCGGCCAGTCGCTGCAGGACGCCGTCGATGGAGCGGACACGATGTCCGCCGACGAGCTGTTGGAGCTCGGCGCGAACGACTCGAGCGTCCACGTCGACTTCATGATCGGCGGCCCCGGTGTGGACGTCGACGGGCTCGACGCGGACGGCAACGCCACGCCGATCATCCGCGAGAACAGCTGGGTGCTAGAGATCGACCGCTAACGGCAGCGCGACGGTCGCGCTCGCCGCGGGCTCCGTCAGCACTCCGGCGTCCGACTCCCACGCGAACACTTTCACGCCCTCCCACCAGTGTGGGTAGCCGTTGTCCTTGCCGGGGATCCAGACGAGCAGGCGCGCCTTCGGCTGCTGCTCGAGGTAGTCGCGCGTCGCCTGCTCGACCTGCTCCCAGTCCGTGTCGTCGACGATCAGCAGCGCGCGGTCGGCGAGCCAGGGCTCGATCATCCGCAAGCCGTCGAGCTGCTGCTCGTACGAGTGGCCCGCGTCGTAGTAGTAGACGCCGACGCTCTTTCCCGCGAGCGCGCCCGACGGGATGACCTGGAAGGCGTCGCCCTCGACGATCGTCGGGACGTCGAGCCCGAACTGCTTCACGTTGCCCTCGAGCTGCTTGCGCGAGGCGTCCTGCATCGAGAAGTCATCGATAGCGACGTAGTCGGCGTCCTCGTTCCCGACCATCGCAGCGATCAGCGAGGTGCCGCGGAGCGAGCCGACCTCGACGTAGCTCTCCCCCGGCTCGAGCATGCTCGCCGCGAGGTTGAGCAGCGCGAGGTTGTTCTCGCAGGCGAGCCCGGGCACCTCGTCGAGGATGCGCGTGAAGCGGCGGCCGTTCGGGTTGGGCGAGACCGGGAACTCGTCGAAGAGCGCGTGGAGCGCGGGTTCGAACCGGTCTGGGTCCAAGCGTTACTCCTGGGTGGCCGCGCGGAGGACCGCGCGGATGCTGATGATCCCAATCGCGCGCTCGCCGTCGACGATCGGGAGGTGGCGGAAGCCGTTGTCGAGCATGATCTTCGCCGCCTCGTCCGCGGTGGCGTCGGGACGGGCGGTGATCGGGTCTGGCGTCATCCACGCGCGCACGCGCTCCTCCGAGGAGTGCGTTCGGGCCGCGACCGAGCGCATCACGTCGCGGTCGGTGAGGATGCCGATCAGCCGGCCGAAGTCGGACACGGCTGCGGCCCCACGGCCGGCGTCCACCATCTTCTGGGCGGCCTCCCCGATCGTGTCCTCGGGGGCCACCGTGACGAAGGTGTCGTGCATCAGGTCGCCGAGCGTGCTCATGCGGCGAGAATAACGCCAGGAGCCATGCAGGGTGGGGAAGGAGAACCGCCGGGGACCGAGTAGTGGCAGGACCCATGCGCCGTTCCGCCGTCCTCATCACGATCGCTGTGCTGGCCGTTCTCGCCCCCTCGGGCGCGTCGGCGAAGGCCCTGCCGGAGTACCAGGTCGCCGGCCTCCAGGTCGCGCTGTACCGCTTCGGCCACTACAAAGGGCCGATCGACGGCATCGCCGGGCCGATGACGAACAACGCGATCGTCGCGTTCCAGAAGCAGCGGAAGCTCACCGCCGACGGCAGGGCGGGCAAGCAGACGCGGGTCGCGCTCGGTCGCTACGGCCGGCCCCTCTTCGGCGTGCGCACCCTCAGACGGGGCAAGGTCGGCTTCGACGTCTCGGTGCTGCAGTTCTTGCTTGCGAAGCGCGGCCTCCCGCCGCAGCGGCTGAACAGCAACTTCGGACCCGCGACCGAAGGCCTCGTGCGGAAGTTCCAGCGCAAGGCGGGCCTGCCGGTCGACGGAATCGTCGGAAAGGCGACCCGCGCCGCGCTCGTCGCCGGGAAGGCGGCGAAGGCGAAGTCGGCGACCGAGGCGAAGCCCACAGCGAAGCGCCACGTCGTTCAGCCGGGCGAGACGCTGACTGCGATCGCCGAGCGCAACGGAACGACGGTGCGCGAGCTGGCGAGCACGAACAAGCTCGATCCGTCGAGCGTGCTGCTGATCGGCGCGAAGCTCGTCGTCCCCAAGGGGCAGACCGCGGCGCGCAGGACCTCGGTCACCGCCTCGATCGACCGCTGGGCGGCGCACTACGGCGTGAGCCCGAGACTCGCTCGCGCGCTCGCGTGGCAGGAATCGGGCTTCCAGCCCCACGTGCGGTCGTCTGTCGGTGCCACCGGGGTGATGCAGGTGATCCCCGCCACGCGAGACTTCGTCGAGCTGTTCGTGATCGGTCAGCGAGTCCCGCGAACGACGGACGGAGGCATCCGCGTCGGCGTCGCCTACCTCGACCACCTCCTCGACGAGTTCAACGGCAACGTCCGCCGCGCGCTCGGCGCGTACCACCAAGGCCCCGCCGCGGTGCGCGCGGACGGGCTCTACCACGAGACGCGACGGTTCGTCGCGAACGTGCTGGCCCTCCGC
>CAVYMQ010000001.1:0-15864 GCA_963769665.1 uncultured Actinomycetes bacterium | reverse complement strand
GGCCGCGTCTGAGCTTCCGCACAGTCGCCCCCTCGGCTCGCGGCTAGGGCACTCGCGCCGGGGCGAGTGAGCTGAGCGCAACCGATGCGAAGAATGACGCCCAGAGGGCATATCCGACGACCTTGGTTCCGTCTTCGAAGAGGAAGATCGCGTCGTTGCGGACGCGTTCGCTCGCAGCAACGTCGACGACCGCAGAAACAGAGAGCAGGCACACTCCAGACGCGAGGAGGCGCCAGTCGTACTGCGCGATGGACTTGCGGTAGCGCAGCAGCAGCGCGACGAGGGCGATCGGGTAGACGACGACGGCAACGTCCTCAGGGATGCCGAGCACCCCTGGAAGCGCGGCCTCGTGGATGAGAAGCGCGTCGTCGAGGGCCACGGCGCCTGAAAGCACGGCGCCTGCGAGGAGCAGGCCAGCGCGAGTGTCGCGGGCCCGCCGGAGCACCGCTCCGCACAAGCCGGCGATGATCGCGGCGGTCCAGATCACGAGGACACCCATCGTCGAGAGGAAGCCGACGTACCACTCGCCGTCGAACACGGTCGCTGGATCCCTCGTCACATAGACGATGGGGCGGTCGACGAACGCAGCGCCGAGACCAGCCGCCGCGACGAGCCCGACGCCGATGCAGAGAGCCGCGATGACGAGCAACCGTGGAGACCGGGCGCCGCTCCAGGCGCCGCGGCGAACTGCGTCTGGATAGTCGGGCTCAGCGATGCCTCTATCATGGTGCGGCGCGGCCGTGCGTGTGTCCTGTACGCGAGTTGCTGACCTCCGTTTGCGACGGTTCGTCGCGAACGTACTGGCCCTCCGCGGCCGTCTGAGCAGCGAGTGGCGACAGGCCGAGCCGGAGTCCCGAGCTCGGGCGCCAGTGGTGCCAGTGCCGGAAGTCGCGCTCTGCGGAGCCGTCGCCGGTGACCTCCCACTCGTACTCGGCCACCAGCGTCGAGAGGGCGGCGCCGCAGATCATGTACGTGAGCGGAACACCGTTGCACGCGTGCTGACCCCAACCGAACGGTGAGTAGTTCGACGTTCGGTACGAGGCCTCGAGGAAGCGATCGGGGTCGAACCTCTCCGGATCGTCGAACGCCTCGGGACTGCGATGGCTCTCCCATACGCAGAGCCTGGTCAACCAGCCTTTCGGGAACAGGTAGCCCTCGAACTCGAAGTCACGCGTGACGACGCGGTACAGGTACTCGCTTTGCGCGAGCCGCAGCGTCTCCATGACGAACCTGTCGACGAGCGCCGGGTCTTCGCGCATCCGGACCCCCCACTCCGGATGCCTGCCGAGCATCGCCAGCAGCCAGTGCAAGAGGCTGACGACGTTGGCTGACGCGAATTTCAGGGTGAAGATGAGGTTGTCGACGCAGATCGCGTCGGGTAGCTCCGGGTCGATCTGCCGCAGCTCCGTGAGCGCCGAGGTCGCCGCTGTGTCAGCGTTCAGGCTCCCGACGACGATGTGGCGAAGCGCCACGACCGCGTCTCTCGCGTCGAAAGTGGGAGGCATACCAAGGTCTTGCTCGGCAAGCGCGCCGTAGGCCGACCGAAACGCCTGGTGCTCCGCACTCTCCGGCTCGAAGCCGAACAGCGCGCGCACGAGGCCGTCGAACGCGATGCGGTCGAGATGCCCATTCGGAGCGCTCGAAAAATCGACCGCCAGCCGGCCGAGCTCTCGCCGAGCAGCTTCGACCGTCGCCGGTTTGGCCGCAGCGACCACCGCCGGCGAAAGCGCCTTGCGAAACAGCGGTCCGTACACGGCGTACCGGTCCTCTTCCATGTAGCGCAGAAAGCCGCCGGTGACCTCTCGCGTGAGCGGCAGCGGATTCGGAGCCAACGAGCCGCCGTGCTCTCGCACGAGCTTGCGAATGCGCTCGAGCCCGACGACGCAAACGACGTTGCGGTGAAACTGCGCGACCTTGAAGATCGGGCCGTGGCGCGCAGCGCGGTCCAGGTACCCGCGCCGTTCCGCGACCGAACGCAGCGACGCCGCAAGCGAGAGGGAGCCCGGCGGCAGACCACGCCGGAACCGGTAGCCCGTGCGCGCCCTCACGGCCGCTGCGAGGAGGACGAGAGCCGTCAGGACCGCCGCTGCCGGCAAGGCGCCCGGGAAGCGGACGGCGACGAACACGACCAGCCCGCCCCAGAGGAGGACCCCGGCCACCACCGCGGCGTAGACCCAGGGGAACAAGCGACGAAGCGATTCGGAGGTGAGCACGCGCAGCGCCGGCACGGTCGCGAAAGCGAGAATCGCGAGCCAGATCGCGCGCACCCCCGGAGGCTATTCCTTCAGCGGGTCGAATCGCCCCCGGCGGGGGGATTAGCATGGCCCGATGGCCCAGGCCGCCGTCGTTTCGTCGCACGCCCGCGAAGAGGCGTTGCTCGGCGGCGTCAGAGCGCTCGCGCTGATCCCGCCCACCGTCACGGTCACGCCGACCGCTGCGGGCAAGAGCCGTTTGGAGGTGTGTTCACCGTTCGTCGCCGCAGGCGTGTGCGAAGCGCTCTGCTCGGCGGCTGACCATGGCGTCGACGTTCGCGCCGAGCTGGAAGAGGTGGCGCAGTACCTGCGCGATACACGTGAGGCCGAAGGGTCGTGGTGCTTCGATCCCCACGAGCGCAGATGGCCTCCGGACGCGGACTCCACCGCATGTGCACTCGCCGCTCTGACGCGCCTGGGGGAGTCGTTCTCCGAGCCGATCCTCGACGAGGTGCTCCGCCTTCAGCCGGCCAGCGACGGCTTGATTCGACCATGGCTCGTCTGGTACCCCGAGGCGGACGAGCGCCTCGACGGCAACGCTGCGGACGCGATCGTCACGGCGAACGTGGTCTTCGCTGCGACTCGAATCGGGCTCGACGTCTCGGAGCTGCTCGGCGCACTCGAGCAGCACGTCACCTCTCGCGGCCTGGCCGGGATCGCCACGACGTATTACGACTCGCCGGCGATCCGCGCTTACTACCTCGCGCGCGCGGTGGCGCCCGCTTCGTCCGACGGGCCGACCGTGCGAGTGCTTCGACAGTTCCTCGCCGATGTCGACCCTGAGGCCCTGGACGTCGTCGACGTCGCCGCCGCGCTTGCCGCAGCCGCGCTGCTCGGAGTCGACTCAGCGGCGGGAGGGTTGACGTCGCGCCTACTGGCCACAGCGGAGCCCGACGGCGGTTGGCCCGAAGCCCGGTGGTTCACGGATCCCGCCGGCTACACGTGGCGCTCGGAGGCGTTCTCGAACGCGCTGGCGGTCGAGGCACTGGTGCTGGCGTGACGGCGCTCAACAGGCTCACGAGGTACCAGCACTGGCAGGTCAAGCTCGCCGACCTCTCCTTGTTCGTCGGCTTTGCGCTCGCCGTTCAGCCTCCGACGAGTCAGCTCTTCCTCACGGGCTGCTTGTGTCTCTCGGCGTGCGCGGCGCTGGCCGTCTTCGGGTACGCCTGGAACGACGTCTGCGACGCCGGTCCGGACTCGCAGGCAGGGAAAGACCGGCCCGCTCGTTCGCAGTCGCGAGCGGTCGCGCTCCTCGCGCTCGCCGTCGCAGTCGTCTCGTTCGCTGCCGCTGCACGCCTCGACACCGTGCTGCTCGCGCTCGCGCTGGTGGCCGTGTTACTGGCCTGGGCGTATTCAGGGCGACCGCTCCGGCTGAAGGAGCGCGGCGGTCTCGGCCTGCTCGCGGGCGCGGCTGCCCAGCGCACGCTGCCTGCCGTCTTCATCGCAGTTGCGTTCGACCTCTCCACCCTCCAGACGGTGCCATGGCTCGTCTGGATGACGTGCTGGGGGTTGCGGGGAATGGTCATTCACCAGGCGCAGGACGCCGAGCACGATCGCCTGAGCGGCCTTGCGACCTGGGGTGCTCGGGCTGCGCCGCGGGAGCCCGAGCGGCTGATCGCGCTTCTGGTCCCGATCGAGGCGACAGCCCTGGTCGTGGCGTTGCTGCCGTTGCTTGCGCACACGAGCGTCCGCATCGGCTCGGTCACACTCCTCGCCGCCTGGTGCCTGCTCGTCGCGACCGCGCTCTGGCAGCTCCACGCACGCTCGCGTCGGGTCGAGTGGATCTCGTTCCGGTACATGCCGCTCGAGGAGCTTTCCTCGGTCGTCGCTCCCGGAGTCGTCGCACTCGCGCTCGTCTCTTCAGGCGGCGCTGCGGCGATCGCGTGGATCGTGCTCGACGCGACGGTACGCGCGCCGGCGCTCTGGAGAACGTCGAGGAGACTCGCCGGTCTCTTCGCCTTCTGGCTCGACCCGCTGGCCGAACCCCGAACGCACGTGTAGCGCGACGCCGGGCCCGAAGGCTCGGCGCCGCGCCTGGACCGGCCTTACGCGAGCAAATAGATCAACAGGATGATGAGCAGAATCGTGAGAATTCCGCCGCCGATGTACATCTCATTCCTCCTTCATCGCTAGGACGCCGTGCACGTTCCCGGCGGCCATGAGCGAGAAACGACCGTCGAACGAGCATGTGAGCTGTCGCACAAAGTTTGGTCGTTCAGTTCCCGCTCGAGCGGGTAGAGGTTCAGCGACGCAACACTGCAACGAAGGGGGTCATATGAAACTTCGGGTCATCCCGACGAAGGTGCACGGCGCCGTAGACATGGCGACCGGTCCGGTGCTCATCGCCGCACCGACGCTGCTGCGAATGAACGGCAACAAGGGCGCGACCATCCCGCCCCGCGCGGTTGGGGCAGCGGCGATCGTCAACGCGCTGCTCACCGACTACGAGTTCGGTCTCAAGCGGCTCTTGCCGATGCGAACGCATCTGGCACTCGACGCCGTTGGAGGCGTCACGCTCGCGGCGACGCCGTTCCTCACGCGGGCGTCCAAGAAGGGCGTTCGCCACTGGCTGCCGCACGCGGTCCTCGGAGCGAACGAGGTCGTCCTCGCCCTCACGACGAAGCAGCGGCGGCCGCGGGCTCAGCGGTTGCGGGCCTGGGCGCCGAGGGGCGCGCTCAGCGCCGCGGGTGTCGCGGCGCTCGCCGGCGCGGCGATCGTGACGAAGCGCAAGCGGTCGGACAGCTGAGTTACGAGGGCGCCCGCGCTACGCGGGCGCCCTCGACCGAAAGTTCGTCCCGTAAACCGATGAGGTACCACGCCTCGACGTTGCCTTTCCCCTTGACCGCGATCGTCCCCCGCGGCTCGCACTCGAACTCGTCGGCGAGCAGCTCGTATGTCGCGCGAGTGATCTGGACCCGACCCGGCGTCCCGTGGGACTCCATGCGGCTGGCCGTGTTCACGGCGTCGCCCCAGAGGTCGTAGAGGAAGCGCTTCCGGCCGATCACGCCGGCGACCACCGGGCCCGAGTTGATGCCGACCCGGAGCTCGAGGCCGAAGTGGCCGACTTCGTCGTCGGCGCGCATCGCCTCGAGCATGTCGAGCGCCATGAGCGCGAGCGCGCGAGCATGATCGGGGCGTGGTGTCGGAACGCCCGCGGCGACCATGTAGCAGTCCCCGATCGTCTTGATCTTCTCGAGCCCGTACCGCTCGGCGAGCTCGTCGAAGTGACTGAAGAGGTGATCGAGATAGCCGACCACGTCGGCGGGCCGGAGCCGCTCCGACCAGGGCGTGAAGTCGACGACGTCGGCGAAGAGGATCGAGGTCGAATCGAACTGATCCGCGATCGGGTTGATGCGGGCCTTGAGCTTGTCGGCGATCGAGCTCGGCAGGATGTTGAGCAGGAGATTCTCTGACTTCGCCTGTTCCCGCCCGAGCGCTGCGAGCGCTTCGCGGCGCTGGCTCGCGAACACCGCGAGCAGCGTGAACACGATGGTGCCGCCGACCGCGATGTTCATGGCCAGCATCGTGCTCGTGAACCAGACGGGGATCGGCGGCTCGATCGGGCCGATGACCTCGCCCGCGATCCCCGATCCGAGAAACACGACGACGTAGGCGACGTACCAGCGGGCCGCCGACCTGACCTCGCTGAACACGAGCGCCGCGAGCGGGGCGAGAATTCCCCACAGGCCGACGCCGCCGGACGCGAGGAACCCGCCGAGCGGAATCATCGAGAGCGTCGGCGCGAGCAGGATGTCGACCTGGCCCACACGGAGCAGCCACGGAAAGTCGCGCGTGCGCGAGAACACGACGATCGCACCGAGCAGGATCCCGAAGTACACGAGCGGCACCACACCGACCGGGGACCCGAACGCGAGATAGAGCGCCCCCCACAGCGCCGCGACCGGCAGGATCAGCACCGAGATCAGGACCAGCAGCGCCTTGCGAGCGCGCAGGTCCTCATCGTCGCGGGGATCCGCGCCGACAAGCGCCAGCCGTGCGGTGAGACGATCCGCCACCGCTCGGATCCGGCCCAGGAGGTGCATCTCGGGAGACGTTACTCGCGTTTTCGCGACCGTCGAACGGGTGCGCTCTAGTGTGGGCGCGCCGGGGATCGCACCAGTGACCTCCCGCGTGTGAAGTGCTCCGCGGCTCGTTTGCCGACAGTGGCCTCTGTCGCCAAGCGGCTCAGCTGCGCGGTTCCCGCCACGCCCACAGCCCGCCCGCGGCTTCGGGCAGCGCCGGCGCAGCGCTCATTGCGTCGCCGGTCGGCGAGAGGTGGACGAAACGGTCGTAGCCGGCCGCGCGCAGCAGGCGCTCCGCGGCGATTGCGGGCTCGTCGCTCGGCGCGCCCTCGACGTGCCACTCCAGTACGGTCACCGCGCCAACCCGTCCCATTCTCGGATCGGCGAGGATCTCCCACTCGCCGCCTTCGATGTCCATCTTCACGAGGTCGTGGCCAGCGACGAGCTCGAAGAAGTCGATCGTTCGCACCGTGATGGCGGGTTGACCAGGCGCGAAGGCCGCCAAGCGCGACAGCTCTGCACGGCCCGGGCTGAACGCGGCGGTTCCGGCGGCCGTCCCGACGGCCGCCTCGACGACGGTCGCGCGCCCGTCGCCGTAGAGGTTCGCCGCGAGGTTTCGCCGGAGCACGTCGACGTTGGCGGGGTCCGGCTCGACGGCGGTCACAGCGATGCCGTCGAACTCGTGGAGCACGCTTAGCGCGAACAGCCCGATGTTCGCTCCAAGGTCGAGAACTTTGGTCGGCCGTAGCGACGCCGCCAGCTCGGCGGGCGGCGCGTAGATGTTGCCCGCGATGAGTTCCCGCGTCACATGAAGGTCCTGGCGCGCCCGCAGAAAGACCCTCTGACCCGTACGGGCCGAGGTGTACCTGCCCAGCCGCGGGATTCCCGTGACGACAGCGAACGCGTACGGCAGCGTGGGAACGACGGCTCGCGACTGTACGATCCGAAGCGCGTGCATCGCGCGCGCACCTGAACGGCGACCATAGACCGCTGTGGCGAGCGCCCGCCGTAACGCACGGATCCGTCGCACGGGGCGCGAAAGGTACACGACCCGCGCGAGACCGTGCGGCATGGGCGCACCTGGGATCGAACCAGGGACCTCCCGCGTGTGAAGCCTCCCCGGTGGTTTATCCAGTGCTTTTTGCCGTCGACTTGAGAGACGTTGGGACCCTGCGACTAGCGCCGCGACGATCGCATCCAGACGAACGCCTCGCCCTCCGAGCCCGCAACGACCTGAAAATTCGACCGAAAGCGCATGCGGGTCACGGCCGACCACCTCGGGTTGTCTTCGGGCCCTCGCCTGAGCACGACGAAGTCGCACTCCGACAAGACGTCCTGGACCCGAGCCTGCGCGGGTCGACTCATGAGTGCCTCCGCAACAGTCTCCGATCTGCGTCCATGGCGCGAGGCGAGATACAGCAGCTCGCCGAACGGATCGACGAGTGGATCTCCGGCCCGTGTCGAGTCCGAGAGCCGATCCGCAGCCAGGGAGAGGATGGGGGGATCCGCGTAGAGGCAGGCGTCCTGCGGGACCTGCGCGATGACGACGCTCGCGAAGTGTGGCGGATCGCCTCGGTCCTTCCAGTCATGTATGAGATCCACGCCAACGAGAGTCGGCAGGGCAACTGCCGCCACGCTCACGACCGCTCTGAGCGGCACCAGCGTCGTCTGCAACAACCTGTCGACCACAGCTCCGGCCAGTACGCAGGTCGCCGGGGCGAGCAGGACCGCGTACTGGTCGTAGTAGCTGGGTGCGGCAAGGAGGGTCACGGCGGCCGATGCCCACATCGCGCTCCAGAAGCGACCCTCGAAACCGCGGCGCCAAGCCCACGCCGCCGAGAGCAGCGCCCCGGCGAACAGGGCTGCCCCGACCACAGCCGGGAAACGCTCAGGCGGGCCCGGCCCGTAATAGAGCATGTGCAAGCTGCGATCGAGGATCCCGACGATCTCTCCGCCCTCGACGTCTCCGGAGGGCCGCTCGAGCTGAGTGCGTACAAACTGATCGAGGATGTCTGTCGAGCCGGCCAGCACCGCGAACGGCGCGACGACTGCAGCGCACGTCAACCCGGCCGAGGCAATGAGGTATCCGCGTGCGCGCAGTGCTCTACCCGTCGGTGCGACCAGTGCCGCGACCAGTGCGACTACCGCGTAGAGCTTGATCGTGATTGCCAAACCGAACGCAACGCCCGCGACGATTGCGCGTCGATCGACAGCGTTCGGATTCGGTCGGCCCAGCCAGGCCAGCGCGCCCACGAGAACCGCCAGGTTCAGGAAGGGCTCGAGCAGGATGAGGCTCTCGGTCCTCACTGCAGGGGGGAAGACCGCGTAGAGCGCCGCCGCGACCACCCCCGCCCGGGGAGCCACCCAGCGGGACGCAGCAGCACCGACGAGCAGCGTGTTCGCCGCGCCCACGAGACAGACCGACCACCGGGCCAACGCGAACGCGTCGGCATAACCGATCACGTGCTCGCCTACCAAGGCGAAGGGAGCCAAAAGGATCAGCACGCCGGGCGGGTGCACGAAGACGAAGTCGTCGTACGGCAGCACACCGCTCAGCAGGTGCGCAGCAGCGGAGAAGTAGACCCCGTCGTCGAAATCAGCAGTGCCAAGCGCACCATTCGTCTGGAACAGCGGCAGAGCCCTGAGCGTGAACGCCGCGACAACGATGGCCGCAAGCGGCAGGCGGTGCCTCGAGGTCAGATCGGACGGCCGCAAGCGGCGCGTAGTCTCGCACCGAAGATGGGCGCACCTGGGATCGAACCAGGGACCTCCCGCGTGTGAAGCGGGCGCTCTCCCGCTGAGCTATGCGCCCGAGAGCAGTGACAGGTTAGCGCGAGAGCAGACCGCGAGCAGTCTCGTGGGCGGCTTCGTCGCGGGTCTCCCAGACCTGCGCGACGAGCGCTCCCATGACGTCTCGGATGCCGACGATCCCGAGCACGTTGCCGTCTTCCACGACCGGCACGTGGCGGATCTTCTTCTCGCGCATCAGCCGGGCCGCGTCGATGATCTCGACGTCGGGGGTCAGGGTCAGCACCTGCGTCGTCATCACGTCACGCATCTTGATCTCTCCGAACTGCGAGCCCTCGCCCGCGAGGCGGAGGACGTCCCGCTCGGTGAAGATCCCGACCAGTTTGTGGCCCTCGCAGACGGCCACGGCGCCCACGTTTTCCTCGTTCATGCGGGCGATCGCGAGCTGGACGGTCTCGTCGGGCCGCACCGTCACGACCCTCACAGTCATGGCGTCGGCGATCCCCACGGCCCCTATCGTGTCAAACCGCACGCGCCAAGGGAAGCTACGATTTCCCTTGCCGGGGGAGTGAGTGGCTCCGAACCGCGTCAGGTCCGGAAGGAAGCAGCGCTAAGGATCTCCACTCTCGTCCCCCGGTTATGCTCGACGGGTGGCCGCTCTCTACCGGAAATACCGCCCGCAGGACTTCGAGGAGGTCGTCGGCCAGGAGCCGATCGTCCGCACCCTGCGAAACGCGATCGCCGCCGACCAGGTGCGCCAGGCCTACCTCTTTGCCGGGCCGAGGGGCACAGGCAAGACCTCGATGGCGCGAATCCTGGCCAAGGCGCTGAACTGCGTCCAAGGGCCGACGGCCACGCCCGACAACACCTGCCATGTCTGCCAGGCGATCACGAGCGGCAACTCGCTCGACGTGATCGAGATGGACGCAGCGTCGCAGCGCGGGATCGACGACATCCGCGAGATTCGCGACCGCGTCGTACTCCAGCCGGCAGAGGGTCGCTACAAGGTCTACATCCTCGACGAGGCGCACCAGCTCACGGACGCCGCCTGGAACGCGCTCCTGAAGCTGATCGAGGAGCCCCCGCCCCATCTCGTCTTCGTCTTCTGCACGACCGACCTCTCGAAGGTGCTGCCGACCGTCCGCTCGCGCTGCCAGACGTTTGTCTTCTCGCGGCCGCGACTGCCCGACCTCGTGCGCAAGCTCCGGCGGATCGCGGACGCCGAGAAGATCGACGTGCCCGACCAGGCGCTCGCGCTGATCGCGCGCTCGGCGCGCGGTGCGTACCGCGACGCGGAGTCGACGCTCGACCAGCTCTCCGCCGGCAGCGAGGGGACGATCACCGTGCAGTCGGTGCTGCAGGGGCTCGGCGCCGTCGAGGAGGAAGCGCTGTTCCGGTTGCTCGACCTCGTCGTCGACCGCGACACCGCCGGCGCGCTCACGTTCATCGAGGAGCTGTCCGAGCAAGGACAGGACCTCGGTCGGCTCGTCACCGACCTGCTCGAGCATCTGCGTCACCTCCTGCTCGTGCAGCACATGGGCGAGGTGCCCGACTCGCTGCCGGTGACCGAGGAGACGCGCGACCGGCTGCGCGAGCAGGCGAACCAGCTCGGCGAGGCACCGGTTCTGCGCTTGATCGACCTGCTGCACGTCGCCGTTGAGGACATGCGACAAGGAGGCGATCCGCGCTTGCCACTCGAGCTCGCGCTCGTCAAGGTGACGCGCCCGGGCTCGGACCTGTCCCGAGAGTCCACGGCGTATCGGCTCGAACAGCTCGAACAGCGGGGACATTCCCCGTCCGCCCCCGCGCCGGTGTCAGACACCGGGGTTCGCCCCGAGCCGCCAAAAGCGGAAACGGCCACGCCCGCTGCGGCGCCGCCCTCGGTCGACCTCCAGTCGCTCCAGGAAGCGTGGCAGCGCACGATCCTCCCCGCCGTCGAGGAGCGCTCGATCCCGACCGCGTCGGTGTTGCGCGAGGCCCGCCTCGCGGGGCTGGCTGACGACCGCCTGACGCTCGAGTTCCCGTCGAGCGCCGACTTCCACCGCAAGCTCGCCGAGGACCCGAAGAACGCGACGCTGCTGCAGGACGCGCTCTACGAGGTGACCGGCCGCAAGCTCGCGGTCGCGTTCCAGCTCGGGGAGCACACCGAGGAAGCGGCCGAGGAGCAGCTCGGCGAGGACGAGATCCTCGAGCTCGTGAAAGAGACCTTCGATGCACGAGAGCTGAAAGAGGGGGAAACCGACTGATGGGCATGGACATGAACAAGCTGCTCGGCCAGATGCAGCAGATGCAGGAAGAGATGGCGAAGGCCCAGGAGGAGCTCGCGACGCAGGTCGTGGAAGCGTCGGCGGGCGGCGGGATGGTCACCGTGAAGGCGAACGGAGCCATGGAGATCACCGAGATCACGATCGACCCCAAGGCGATCGACCCGGAAGACCCGGAGCTGCTCGCGGACATGGTCATGGCGGCCGTGAACGAGGCGATCCGCTCGGCCCAGGCCCTGATGGAACAGCGGATGGGCGGACTGGCCGGTGGGGCGCTCGGCGGCCTCGGGCTCGGCCTGTAGTCCGAAGAGGACAGGCAAAATGGCCGCGTGCTGTCCGCCGCGGTCGAGAACCTCGTCGCGCAGCTGACGCGCCTGCCCGGCGTCGGCTCGCGCACGGCCCATCGTTTCGCCTTCCACCTCCTGCGCGTGCCGGAGGACGAGGCGCTCGCGCTCGCGGCCGCGATCAAGGAAGTGAAGGAGCGCGTGCGGTTCTGCAACGAGTGCGGCAACCTCACCGAGGAAGAGGTCTGCGCGATCTGCCTCGACGCGCGGCGCGACCACTCTGTGATCTGCGTCGTCGAGCATCCCGTCGACCTGATCTCGCTCGAGCGGACGCATGAGTTCCGCGGGCTCTACCACGTGCTCGGCGGCTCGCTCTCGCCCATCGACGGCGTCGAGCCCGAGCATCTGCGGATCGACGAGCTGATGCGCCGGGTGGAGAAGAACGGCGTCGTCGAGGTCGTGCTCGCGACCAACCCGAACATGACCGGCGAGGCGACTGCGTCGTTCCTCGCCGATCGCCTGCGCGGACGCGTGCGCGTCACACGATTGGCAAGTGGACTGCCCGTGGGCGGAGACCTCGAGTACGCGGACGAAGTGACGCTCGGGCGCGCCCTCTCGGGCCGCCGCGAGATGTGACAGATGGTCGATCGATAATTGGCGCTGCCGCGGGGAGGGTCTGCGCCAAGCAGCGTGGCCGACTCGTTCGGTGCCAAGGCCGGTAAGCCTTGGCGCCGGGCAAGGCGGGCGCGATGCGCCGTGCGCAGACCCCCATCCGCGGCGGCGGGAATTATCGATTGATCATCTAGCCTTTCGGCGTGACCACCACCGACTACGAGGCCGTACCGAAGGTCCAGCGCGCAGAGCTCCACGGCGGCACCGTCGTGATGAAGTTCGGCGGGACCTCGGTCTCCGACCCCGAGAAGATCAAGGAGGTTGCACGTCGGCTCGTCGGCGCACGCGAGGCCGGCTATCGCGTCGTAGGGGTGCTCTCGGCGATGGGCCACACGACCGACGAGCTGCTCGACCTCGCCGCGCAGGTGAGCGAGCACCCGCACCCGCGCGAGCTCGACATGCTGATCTCCGTCGGCGAGCGGATCTCGAACTCGCTCTGCGCGATGGCGATCCACGATCTCGGCCACGAGGCGATCTCGCTGACCGGCTCGCAGGCTGGCATCGTGACCGACACGACGCACGGCAAGGCGAAGATCGTCGACGTGCGCGCCCACCGCATCCACGAGGCGCTCGACCAGGACCGGATCGTGCTCGTCGCGGGGTTCCAGGGTGTGTCGACCGACCAGAACGTGACGACGCTCGGCCGCGGCGGCTCCGACACGACCGCGGTCGCGCTCGCCGCGGCGCTCGGCGCCGAGCACTGCGAGATCAACACGGACGTCCTGGGCGTCTTCACCGCCGACCCCCGACTCGTCCCGAACGCGCGCAAGCTCGAGGTCGTCTCGTTCGAGGAGATGCTCGAGATGGCTGCCTCAGGCGCGGCCGTGATGGCCACCCGCTCGATCGAGGTCGCGCGTAGTCACAATGTGCGGCTCCACGTGCGCTCCTCGTTCGGCGAGGACGCCGGGACCTGGATCCGCGAGGAGGACGAGACGTTGCTCGAGAAAGCGCTCATCTCAGCCGTCGTGCACCAGCGCGAGGAGACCGTCTACCGGGTCACGGGCACGACCCCTGCGCGGCTCTTCGCAGAGCTCGCGCGGGCGAGCGTCAACGTCGACACGATCGTCCAGACGACTGACGAGATCGTGTTCTCCGCTCCGGTGGAGGACCGCCGCGACGCCGCGCGCACGCTCGACGGGCTGGGCGTGGAGTGGAGCGCGCGAGACGACCTCGGGAAGGTGAGCCTCGTCGGGGCGGGAATGAAGAGCCACCCCGGCGTCGCGGCCAAGACCTTCGCGACGCTCGAGGCCGCGGGAATCGAGGCGCCCATCGTGAGCACGTCGCCGATCAAGATCGCCTGTCACGTCGCGAGCACGGATGTCGATCGCGCCGTGCAGGCTCTGCACGAGGCGTTCGAGCTTGCCTAGCGTCGGGATCGTCGGAGCGACGGGCGCGGTGGGTCGCGTCGCGATCCCGCTGCTCCGCGAGCGCGGGCACGAGAACGTGCGCCTGTTCGCGTCGGGACGCTCGGCCGGCACGGAGATCGACGGCATCGTCGTCGAGGAGGCCACTCCCGAGACGTTGAGCGCAGGCGGCCTCGACGTCGTCTTCTTCGCGATCGGCACCGCCGCGTCGCGCGAGCTCGTCCCCCACGCCGTGGCCGGCGGCGCAGTCGTCGTCGACAAGTCGTCGGCCTTTCGGCTGCAGGACGGCATTCCGCTCGTCGTGCCCGAGGTGAACGGGGAGCGCGCACTCGAGCACGACGGGATCGTCGCCAACCCGAACTGCTGCTCGATCCCGCTCTCGTGCGTCCTCAAACCGCTGCACGACGCAGCGGGCGTGCGGCGCGTCCGCCTCGCGACCTACCAGTCAGCGTCGGGTGCGGGCACGACCTCGATGGAGCGCCTGCGCGCGACCGCGACCGACGACACCGACCTCGCGATGGACTGGGACTTCGACGGCGAGGAGTTCGACGAGGAGGCGAAACTCCGCGACGAGACGCGCAAGATCCTCGAGCTCCCCGAGCTGCCGATCCACGCCCAGTGCGTCCGGGTGCCGGTGATGGTCGGCCACGCCGAGGCCGTGTGGGTGGAGATGGAGGACGCGATCTCGGCCGACGACGCCCGCCGGCTGCTCGGCGCCGCACCGAGCGTTCGCCTGGTGGACTTCCCGACCCCGAAGCAGGCCGAGGGCATCGACGACGTGCTCGTCGGCCGGATCCGCCGCGACACGACCGAGCCGAACGGGCTCAGCCTCTTCGTGGTCTGCGACAACCTGCGCAAGGGCGCCGCGCTGAACGCGATCCAGATCGCCGAGCTGCTGCTCGAGCGACAGCGCGTCGCGGCCTAGCCGAACTGGAGCCCGGCGCGCTCGGCCGCCTCGTCGGCGGGCACGCCGCTCACCAGGTCGCGAAAGAACCGCTCCAGCCCGCCCGGTGTGCAGACGAAATAGACGCGCGTCGGTGCCTCCGTCTCGTTTGCGAAGGCGTGCCGCACGCCACGGCGCAGCACGTGCGCCTCGCCGGCCTCGACCACGCGACGCTCGCCGTCGTTCACGACGAGGGCACCCTCGACCACGACGATCGTCTCGTCTTCGAGCGTGTGCGTGTGCCACGTCGAGCCGCCGCCGGGTTGGAGCTCGCCTTCGATCACCGTCGCGTCGTCGGTCGCCGCCACGACGCGGAGCCGCGTGGGGCCGAGGTCGAAGACCTCGCTCACGGCCGCCGCGGAGCCGGGAGCGGCTCGGGGAAGAACGCCTCCTTGACGACGCGGAGCACCTTCGCGCGCGAACCCTCGACGGCCGGCTGGAGGCCGCCGAGCTCGAGCCGCGCAAGCTCGACGCGACCGGACGTCCGAACCGTGACGAAGCCGAAGTCCGACAGGAAGTCGCGCGGGAAGATCGTCTTGTGCACCTGGAAGCGCTCGTACGCGCTCTCACCCTCCGGGTAGCGGTACGCGAACGCCTCGAGCGCGCGCGCACCCTTGTCGCGTGCGTCGCCGATCGCGGCGAGGAAGAGCGACTGCATCACCCACGGGCTCGACGACGCGACGAGGTACGCGCACGTCACGAGCACGGCGTCCTCCGAGGGTGGGCCTGCCGGAAGCTCCGCCGCGCGCGGGAAGAGCTCCGCCGGGCCGTACTGCATCGAGCCGAGCGTGTTGCCGTGCTCGTCGCGGTAGACGGTGCCCCAGGCGCCCCAGTCGTCCTCGATGCGATCCATCCAGCGGTCCTTGTTGGCCGCGCGCCCGGCTCGAGACTGCCACCAGACGCAGGTGTGACAGACGCTCGGGGTCGCCGGCAGCGTCGCTCGCGTCAGCCCCGAGAGGTGCGCCGCCATCAGGCGACCTCGTCGATCACGACGTCGACGCGCGCCGCGTCGACGTCCGCCATCTGCCGCAGGTACTCGCGCACGCGTTGCTGCACTTCTCTGCCGACTGCCGGAATGGACGCTCCCCACTCGACGGCCAGCCGGAGCTCGACCGTCACGTGGCCTTCGTCCCCGTCGAGCTTCACACCCCGCCGGTACGGAAGCGCGCGATCCACGAGTCCGCGCACGCCGTCTACAGCGAGCGCCGCGTCGGCGGCGTAGCGGCTGAGCACTTCCGGCGAGATCGACGCGTGACCCTCCACGGGGTCAGTCTAGGCCCGGCGGCGCAGCACGAGCTCGGTCGCTTCGGGGCGC